>CBDBEC010000002.1:915000-2752602 GCA_965204275.1 Longimicrobiales bacterium | reverse complement strand
CCATCGCCATGTCCTCGGCCACCACCACGCTCCCCAAGGGGCCGCAGCCTCAACCATCCAAATCTCTTCAGTCCTGACCGAACCTGCGGCCAGGCTCAGGCGGACACTCATTCGAACCAGGCCGCAGAGTCTACGGAGAACATACCCGTGAACAAGCTGCTGACGCTGTCGATTCTCACCGCCGCCTGTCTGGTGGCCGCGATCCCCGAGCCCGCCGAGGGCCGGAATGGCGACACGCCACTCCCACAGTACGCTTGCCAGGTGGACAACTGGGACGACTACAGGGCCTGTATCTGGGATCAGATCGAGAACACGACCCTTCCCTGGAACTGTACGGGATGGGCAAACCCGCCCAGTCTGACCAGGGAGTACCTTGCCACCTGTAGCATGAACCCGCCCGAAATCGTCATAGGTCACATGGTCATGGAGTGCCGATACCCCATGACCCCCCAGGACGAGGTGGAGAAGTATTGGGCCTGCCTCCAGCTGGGAATCGACCAGGGCATGGTCTGCTCCATCTTCATCTACCCCGATCCCCGGGAGCTGCGGGCGTACTGTGCAGGTGAACCGTACAGGATTCACCGGTAGCTCCCCCCCCATCCCCAAGACGGAGAACCCCCCATGAAGAAGCTGATACCTCTGACCCTTACCTTCGCCTGCCTCCTGGCCGTGCCCCCCCAGTCCGCCCAGGCTCAGATCGGCGGAGGATTCTACGACTGCCGGATGCCGGAGTGGGAGCTGTACTCGAGGTGCGTCCTGGACCGGATCGTCACCGCATCCCATCCCTGGAACTGCACCGGCTGGAAGGAGAAGGTGACCCAGGACTACGTGGCTGTCTGCAGCCTGAAGCCCGCCTTCCCGCCGTGGGGGGCGGTCTACTGTTCCGGCTCCCTCTGGAATGAGCAGTCGAGGATCAGGTACTTCAACTGCCTGCGGATGGAGATGGACCGCGGCCTGGCCTGCACGATGTACACGACTTGGAGCGGAGGCCTCCGAGCCTTCTGTTCACGGGTCCTCCACCGCCCCGGGACGTAAGGAGGAGGGAACCATGAGGAGCAGGTCTGCCATATGGGTCGTCTTGCGACGAGCCCCCCTACCGTTCCAACCAGGAGGAAAGAAAGATACGACAGAACCCCCCCTCACCATCCTGGCGGTTCTCACCGTGCTGGTTGCGGCCTGCCAGGACCCGCCCGCACCCCAGCGGTCCACGGCCCCCGTTCACGCTCCCCGAACCGATGACAGGGGGGTGTTGCTGATTGACGGGCTGGCCGTGTCCGCGGCCCTCGCCTCGCAGATGCGGCAGGCGATGGGAACCCGTGCTGAACGGGAAGCCCGCGCTCCCTACTCCCCACCGGGCTGGCCGTTGGAACGTGATGAGGTCATATCCAGCGAACGCTACCAGGAATTGGGAGGCCGGTTCGCGACGGGCTGGCCGGGAGTATCCGCCCCGTTCTGGGTAGGGACAACGGTTTTCGGTGCCCGGTGGAACGGTGGCGGCCTACCGGCGGCCTCCTCGGCCTTCGACCTCGATGTCCGCTATATCGGCCACTTTCCACAGAGGACCACGTCCCAATTGTGGACCGACCATATCCCGGAGCACCTTCACGAATCGATCTCCACTCCGGAAGGGTTCGTTCAGGTAGCCGAAAAGGTCTTCCGGATCCGGGGAAGCACTCTGGGAGGGGTGGAGGAGATGAAGCTGATATGGACGGAACAGGCTTGTGCGCGGCGACAATCAAGATGAGAGCGTTGCGACAATCAAGGTGAGAATAAGAGGCCGCGACGCTTCGAGTGTGGAGATGATGAGGGGTTTGGGGGGCTGGGGCAAGGGAGGGGGGGGGGGGGGGGGGGGGGGACGTGGGGAGGGGTGCGCTGCGGGGGGTTGGTGGGTGGCTCGGCCGACGCTCCGGCGCGGGGAGCGTAGCGAGCCGGGCCGGAGCGTCGGCTGGCCTTCTTCCGAGGGGTAACGGTAGGCCGAGTGCGTCAAAGCGCCCTCGACGGGCGCATTTCCCGCCCCCTGTTCGCCCCGATGCTCCGGATTCGGGCCGTCCGGCCCCGGGATTCGGGTTGTCAGAGGCTCCGAGGGGTTCGTCGGTGACCCTTCCGGCGGCTCCACGGGCCTCTCAGGGCCATCTCTGCCGCCTCTTCGGTCCCGTTCGGGGGAGGGACCCGCGTTGTGGAGCGCTTCAGCCCGCCTCCGCCGGGTCCGGGCCTTCAGCGGCCGGCTCCTTCGCAAGAGCCGCCTGGGCCGCGTAGGCGGCGCGCTTGCGGTAGCTCTCGGCGTTGACTTCGAAGATGTGGGAGCGGTGGACGAGGCGGTCGACTGCGGCCAGCGTCATGGCGTCACTGCCGAAGATCCTGCCCCAGGTGCTGAAGGGCTCGTTGGCGATCACCAGAACCGACCGGTTCTCGTAGCGGGCCCCGATCAGCTCGAAGAGCACGCTGGTCTCCGCCTGCTCGTGCGTGACGTAGGAGAAGTCGTCGAGGATCAGGAGGTGATACTTGTAGAGCTTGCGGATGGCCGCTTCGAGGGCGAGGTCCCGGCGGGCGGTCTGAAGCCTCTGGACCAGGTTCGTGGTGCGCTGGTAGAGGACCCGGAACCCGTTCTCGACGAGCTTCAGCCCGAGACCCGCCGCCAAGTGACTTTTTCCCGTGCCGGGCGGTCCGAAAAACAACACGTTGGCGCCCTCCGCGAGCCAGGTGTCACCGGTCGCCAGCACGCCGACGCGTGCCTTCGAGACCGCCGGGACGAGGGTGAAGTCGAAGTTGTCGAGCGTCTTGCCGGGCGGCAGCTTCGCCTCGGCCCGGTGCCGCTCGAAGCGCCGCCGCTCGCGGTCGGTGACCTCGTGGCTGCACAGCGTGGCGAGCAGGCGCGCCGAGGGCCAGCCCTCCCGGTCGGCGCGCTCGGTGAAGCTGCGCCACTGTGCCCGCATGGTCGGCAGGCGCAGCTGCTTGAGCAGCAGGTCCATCTCGGGGGGATCAACGATGAAGGGGGCGTTCATGCGAGTCCTCCGGGGGGCGAAGCCGGCGAGGCGTGGGCGTCCGGTGCGAGGCCGTCGTAGACCGACATCGGCGGCAGGGGAGTGTCAACGTCCGGCACGGGGTCCGGCTTTGGCAGGAAGCGCTCGCGCAGCGCGGCGGGATCGGGCAGTTGTCCCGCGTCGAGCAGTGCGTCCAGTTCGGCCGCCAGCCCGGCCTCGCAGCAGTGGTCGTGGGCCAGGCCCAGCAGATCCACCATCCGGTGGCAGGCCTCGCGGCCGTCCAGGTCTTCGACCAGTGCCTCGAAGGCGCGCCGGTAGGCGTCGCGGGGGAACAGGCCATCGCGCCAGATCCAGTTCAGGAGCGCCATCGGCTTGCGGCGCAACGACGGCAGCACGTGGCGGAAGTCGACGACCCGCCCGCGCCGCCCTCCCGGGCCCGCGTGGCCCCGCGGCAGCGTCATGAGTTCGTCGGTGCCCGCGAACAGCACCAGGCGGTCGTCGTAGAGCCGCACCCGCAGCCGGTGTCCCACCAGCCGCGAAGGCACCGTGTAGAACACCCGGCGCAGCGAGAATCCGCCCGTCCTCGTCACCCGCACCAGCGTCTCCTCGAAGCCGTCGCTGCGCCGCTTCGGCAGCGACTGGAGCACCTGCCGCTCCGCGTCGATCCGCTCCCGGTTGCGGGCGTTGCGCCGGCTCACCACCGTCGCCAGGAATGCCCGGTAGTCCTCGATCGTCTCGAAGTCCCGCGAACCTCTCAACAGCAGCGCGTCCCCGAGCGCCCGCTTCAGGTGCCCGTGCGGCCCCTCGACCGACCCGTTCTCGTGCGCCAGGCCCCGGTTGTTGCGGCTCGCCTCCATCCCGTAGTCCGCCATCAGCATCTCATAGCGCCGCGTCACGTCGTCGCGCACGTCGAACTTCAGGTTCCGGAACGCCGCCGACAGGCTGTCCGTCCGATGCTCCCTCGGACATCCGCCCAGCGCCCAGAGCGCATCCTGCAGCCCCTCGGCAAGTGCCACGAAGCTCTCCCCGCCCAACACCACCGCGGCGTGGCAGAAGCCCGAGTACTCGAGCCGGAAGTGATACAGCTTGTGCGCCAACGGCTTCCCGGCAACCGTCACGCCCAGGCCCGTCGCGTCCGTGAAGTCCGACAGGCCGCGGCGTCCCGGCTTGTGCTTCTGCAGGAAGATGATCTCCTGGTCCGGCCCATGCTTCGCCTTCCACGCCCGCACCCGCCGCTCGAGCGTGCGGCGAACCCCCGCATGCAACTCCGGGTGCCGCCGCATCATCTCCTCGTACAGCGCCACCGCCCGCAGCCCGGGGTTGGCCCGCAGCAGCGGCACGATCTCCTCCTCGAAGATCCCCGCCAGCGGATCCGGCCTCCTGCGTCCCCTCCGCTTCCGCTTCTGCGACGGCGGCCGCGGATCAGACTCGATCCGGTACCCCGTCGACGTGCTGAATCCCGCCTTCGCCGAAGCCAGCGCCGGGCGGTCCTCCTTCCGGTACGTCATGTAGAGCTCCATCTGGTGGTCCGTGATGTGTCGGCCCGGCACCTGGCATCTCTCCGCTCTCGGGAAAAACACCAAATCTCGGGCAGCTCGCGACCACCCCCCGCTCTCTCATCCTGATTGTCGCTGGCTTCTCATCCTGATTGTCGCGCTACACAGGCTTGGTTGGACGGGTATACCGGAGAGGAGGACGACCAGTGAGTAGCCGGACGAACCCTCTGGTGGCAGCCACTGTCGCCGTCTTCACCTACGGGGTCCTGATGGTCGCCGCCCAGGTGCCGAAAAACCGTTGCGCCAATACCACCACGCTCCAGCAGTGCGTCGAAATAGGGTTCCGATCAGCCAACAACCGGATGCAGTCAGTCCAGCAATGGCAATCAGAGGCAGAAAAGCATCCAGAATATCCCAGAGCTTTCCCATCCTATCCGCCACCCCTTGGACATTCGTCACCAAGGCTGTGAACGTCACGACCGATGTAATCGGTCGCCAAAAACCCCGCCGCCACCATGACGGTTCGCGTTTCTCGCTCATATCGAAGGGTACGGCATTCCTCCGCAGCCAGCCAGCCATGGCTGGTTAGTTTGGTCAGTAATTTCCACTGTGAAGCCACCAGACCGCAGCAGTATTGCCAACTCCGGTTGGACAGCCCCGGGAGGATGACGAATGACCGGTTTCCCTGCCACGATGCTCCTCATGTCCGTTGTCGCGTCACTCATCGGCGGGTCGGCGCCCCACGACGCCGATTCCAAGTGCGCAGCCAGGCCCGGAGGCGATCCCGACATGCTGGACGGGCGTCGCAATCCTCGACTTGGAGTTGCTCGAGGGTGACGAGGAGGACATCAGGAAGCACCTCGCCTCGGTGCAGAACCGGATGGGCCTGTTCGAGTTCCTGTGCTGGCGATGGCTGGAAGCGAACTATGGAGTCGAGGTTCTCAGCGGTGGTGTCTTTCATCCTGACCGAGGAGTGGCTGGAACAGACCCGCCAAGACCGGGTCGCCGCCTTGGAGGCGCTGGTCTCCGCCCAGGACCGGCACCGGCAGATCACCGGACAATACGCGGCGCGCATCGCGGACCTCCCGGATTTAGGCGGCCTGTCCGACTACGGCCTTCCGGCCCACCTGCAACTCGACATGGGCAGGACAAGCGGCGGCTGGCAGGCTCGGCTGGAACCGAAGGAGTACTCCCGGACCCGGAGATGACCCGCGGCGTCGCCGAGCAGCCCACCCCCGCAAATCGGCCCCCCCCGCTTCATCATCCCCTCCACTCGTCCACGGTGAAGACCAGCAGGTCCGTGAACTGTGAAGGGATCCGCAGTGCTCGACCGCCAGCCCGATTCAATTCAATTCAACCCGCTGGAGACACCTCCACAGCGTACACGAAGACCTTGGTCGGGTCGTCCGGCGGACCGATACGCTCCGCACGATGCGCAACCATGATTCTTGCGGTCCCCGGATCCCGGAAGACCACATTCACCTTGTGCTCGAACATACGCTGGATGTCGGTACAGTTGGAGCAGCACGAGGCGCCATCGCCCGTGACGAGGGTTTCCATCACCAAGTCGTACGGGGTCACAACCGCCACCCAACTGCCGCCGCCTTCCCGCCCGTACTCCACCTCCGTGTTGGCGAGAGGGTCTCCGCCGAAGTAGCAGCCACCACCCACCGTCCGGAACGATATCTCCACAGGGACCCCGGCGGTCGCCGTCTGGGGGATTTGCGGGATGCCATACACCTGGCCAATGGTCCGGATGGAGCCACATTCGCAGGACTCCTCGCAGGCACTATGAGTGCCGCCGGACGCGATGACCGCCAACGCCAGCGTGCCCCGCAAACCGCGCATGATCGTCCGACCGACCGCCTTCATGTCTCTTGTTGAGCTGATCATTCGATCTCCTCCTCCAGAATGTCCAATTGGCATGCTCTACGCGAGACCGGCCTGATCGTTACAGCCGCCTCCCGACGCGATCACGACCGCTGCAGCCCCCACACCCGCACGTACTCCACGTCGAACTCGTCCCACGCGCGGTCCAGGATGTAGTCCTCGCCGATCTCGAAGATCTCCACCCCGTCCGGAGTCTCGACAAGGCCGAGCACCTGCCCCCGGGGGTCGAAGACCGTCCACAGCGAGCCCGGCCGCTCCCGGCCCGGGGGTTCGTATTCCTCGACCCAGAGGTGGTTCAGCCTGTCGACGACGACCGAGGCGAAGCCGGGCAGGTTGTCGGCAACCGGGATGGACCGGTACTCGCTGCGCACCCGCACCTGATCCTCCTCCCCGGTCTCCCAGGAGACCCGTTCCTCTATGTAGGCGTCGATCTCCTCCGGTGCCGGAGACCGCGGCATCCGGCCCCAGCGCACGATCCGGGCCAGTGTCCCGTCCTGGGCGAACGCCCTGACCTCATTGCGGTTGTTGAGGTTGTGAACAACCAGGTCGCCCCATGGCACCTGGACCGCTATTGCGCCGAAGATCGGCTGGAACATCATCGCCCGGTCGGTCCCCTCGTTGGCGATGTACCGTTCATCTCCGGGGTGCTCGCCGAGCGAACCGAGCAGCCTGCCCTCCGCGTCCCGGACCTCGACGACGACGGGGTCGACGACGTGCGGGTGTTGCCCGGCCAGGATCCTGCCTCCGGCGACGACCGCCGCCGCGCGGACGGACGCTATCGGGTGGTCGGCCGTCTGTTCCAGGGTGAAGATGCGCCCCAGATTCCCCCCGGAGTCGAAGACCTTGACGCTGAGGCGGGACCCGTATCAGGCGATGATCGAGTCGCCGGGCCACGGCTCGACCAGCGAAAGGTACTCGAACTCGTCCGGCCCCTCGCCCCGGCCTCCCCAGGTCGCGACATGGGTTCCCGAACCATCGAAGACCCTCAGTTCGCCGTCACCCCCGTTCGCGACCACGATCCGCCCGTCGGGGAGCCTCATGGCATCCATGACCTGGTGGAGCAGGTAGGGGTCGTCGCCCTCCCGATCCCCGATCGAGACGGTCCACTCGGGTCCGACCTGCCACAGGCGTGACCCTTCGGGGGGACGCGGGTTCCCGACGATGCGGATGCCGGCGGAGTCGTGGAGGATGGGGGTGGGGAGGGAGCCGTGGGTCGCGTCGGGCTGGCATGCCACCGGAATGAGCGGAAGCAGGAACGTGAGAGTGCGAATTCTCATGCGATACCCGCCTTGTTCACGAACGGTCTGGGAGCGAGGTGACGTGAGGCGGTAAGTGTTTTGGATTCAATGTGTTAGAAGAATCACGAACACCCACCGCCCATCACGTCGGGTGTGAAGATAATGGATGCGCCGTTCAGCTTCAATAGCCCGGCCGCCGCCAGGCGCCGATCCCTTCCCCGCCTTCGGCGGTTGCGAGAGGTGCCTCAGCCCCTCACCTTGCGCTCTACCCGGAGGTTCATGAATAAAGCCGGGGTCAATTGATCTACTTGATCTGAATCACGTAGATCTCCCAGTTGCCGCTGCGGTTGGACTCGAAGGCGATCCTGGTCCCGTCCGGGGACCACACGGGCCTCCAATCCTGGGCATCGTTTGTCGTCAGGTTCGTCTGGTTCTTTCCGTCCGCGTCCATCACGTAGATCTCGTCGTTGCCGTCGCGGTCGGATATGAAGGCGATGCTGGTCCCGTCCGGGGACCACGCGGGCCTCCAGTCCCGGGCACCGTTTTCCGTCAGGTTCGTCTGGTTCCCTCCGTCCGCGTCCATCACGTAGATCTCGTCGTTGTTGCCGTCGAGGCGGGAGTGGAAGGCGATCCTGGTCGCGTCCGGCGACCATACGGGCTGCCGGTCTCTGACACCATTTTCCGTCAGGTTCGTCTGGTTCTCTCCGTCCGTGTCCATCACGTAGACATCCCAGTCGCCGTCGCGGTCGGACACGAAGGCGATCTTGTCTCCGTTCGGAGACCATTCGGGCCTATAGTCGTTGGCCGTGTCGTTCGACAGGTTCGTCTGGTTCTCTCCGTCCGTGTCCACCACGTAGATCTCGTTGTTGTTGCGGTAGGACACGAAAGCGATGCTGTCCCCGTCCCGGGACCACGTGGGCCTCCAATCGTACTCCGCGTGGTTCGGCGTCAGGTTCTTCTGGTTCTCTCCGTCCGCGTCCATCACGTAGAGATTCACGTCGTTGCCGTCGTCGGAATTGTAGGCGATCTTGTCCCCGTCCGGGGACCATGTGGGCCACTGGCTCATGCGAGCGTCGTCGCTCAGGTTGTCCGGGTCGTTCTTTCCGTCCGCGTCCATCACGTAGATGTCCCAGTCGCCGTCGCGGTCGGACATGAAAGCGATCCTGGCCGTCTTGGTCCTGTCCGGCAACCACACGGGCCGCCTATCTTCGCCTGCGTCTTCCGTCAGCCGCCTGAAGCAATCCACGCCCGGATCGGGGTTGAGGTTCGGGATACCGCTCAGCCATGCCCGGAACAAGTCGTCCTCCGGGACGCACAGGTTCGTGGCGGAATAGTCGAACCAGTCCAGCTGCGTCCCAATGTCCTTGAGTTCCGTTGGCATCGGGCCGGAAAGGCTGTCGTTGTCTTGTACATAGAGATGTACGAGTGCGGTCAGTTGGCCCGCCTGGCTCGGAATCGCCCCGCGCAGCGAGTTTTCGCGTAGATCAAGCCTTTCGAGGGCCGTCAGTTGTCCGACACCGGCAGGGATCGAGCCGGAGAGACCGTTGTCCGGCAGTTCCAGCCCGGTGACCCGTTCGTACGCATTCGCCGTGACCCCGAACCATGTGCTCAAAGGAGCATCGGTCAGCCAGTTCGTATTCGTGGCCCAGTTGCTTCCGCCCAGCGCGTCGTACAGCTCCTCCAGCACTGCCGGGTCCGGGTTCGTGACCGTCACCCGGAAGGTCTGCCTGGCGGACTGGTCGCCGTCGCTGGCCGTGACAGTCACGTCGGCCGAACCCTCCCCCACGGCCTCGACCCGCACCGTGCTTCCCGACGCCGACACCCGCGCCACCCCGGCGGCCGACGTGGCGGCCTCGTAGGTCAGCGGTGACCACTGGGACGATGAGGACGGATCGTTGAACGAACTCCCACCAACCGGCGCCGGAGGCCGCACCCGCGGGCGAAGGCCGAATCCGCCGTGATCGCGGCGATCCCGCGCGGCGGGATGGAGGTCGGCTTGTCAACGCTTCAGAGGCCAGACCTGCACGTGCTCCACACCGAGTTCGTCCAGCGAACGCCCCAGGATGTAGTCCTGGCCAATCTCGTAGATCCCCAGCCCCTCCGGCGTTTCGACGAATCCGAGCACGCGTCCTTCCGGAGGGAAGAGCATATGAGCGGGCCAACCGATGGACGGCGCGCGACTTATACCCGATTCGGAGTGTGTAAACGACGTGACGGGGTCGATTCTCTCCTTCGGCCTGCATGGGAGCCGCGTTGGCGCAGGGGTGGTGGGACAGGGCCGAGAGGCTCGCGGGTCTGGAGCCGAAGCCCGGCAGGGGCTGGCACTCGCTGAGGCGGAAGTTTGCGAGCGACCTGATGGACCAGCCGCTGAAGGTCCTCTGCGAGCTGGGCGGCTGGAAGACGGCCAAAGACGGTGCTTCAGTGCTACCAGCGCCCGGACGAAGGACAGCTTCGGAAGGCACTGGAAGCTCGGAGACCTCGCGGCTGAGATCGCCAATTGGCGGGAGTCAAACGGCTGTAATCCGGCCAGCGAATCTCGTAAGTTCAACGCCCATGAACAGATGCGAAACCACGACCTCCCGCCGGGCTGGCAGAGCACCTGGCCGACATCCGCCTGTGGGCCGTCCCCCGGCGCGCCCCCCGGATTCACGATCCGCTTGAATCACGGCGGAATCGCGGTCGTCCGGGGGTGCGGCCTCCGGCGCCGGTTCGTGGAAATCGTTCAAGGGTCCATCCTCCTCGTGAAATGGTCACGGGGAATACATGATATATGGTCTAATGGACATAATCATGTCATAACCATCCGCCGCAGGGGGAGATAATACCGCGTTACGACGTGTCATCCTCCATAATTCCAACCTACTGTTGCGAAGAAGGACACGGTGCAGGTACGATAGGGGCTTCCCCTCCCGTCTGTTCACCGCCGAAAGCAGGAGAGTTCCAAGATGAAACGCCTCGCCATTCTCCCCCTGCTCGCCCTCGTCGCCTGCGAGCGCGACTTCGTGGAACCCCCTCCGCCATCGTCGGCCACGCCCGAGGACATGGCCCGGGACCGCGCCGCGCTGGTTGCCCTCTACGAGTCAACGGGCGGCGGGAACTGGAAGCGGAACGACAACTGGCTGAGCGACAAGCCCGTGGGTGCCTGGTTCGGCGTCACCGACAGCGCGGGCCGCGTCGTGCGAGTGCGGCTTCGGGACAATGGGCTCGAGGGCGCGCTGCCGACCGAGCTCGGCGCCCTGTCCGCGCTCGCGTACTTGGAGGTTGGCGGCAACCGGCTTGGCGATTCCATTCCGCCGGAACTCGGCGATCTTGCACGTTTGAGGGGCCTGTGGCTCGATGACAACGAGCTTGTCGGACCGTTGCCCGAGGTGCTCGGCGATCTCGCGGATCTCCACGGTCTGTGGGTCGGGGGCAATCGCCTGTCCGGCTCCGTGCCAGCGAGCTTTCTGGAACTTGACGATCTCCTGTTCTTCGAGTTCGGCGGCGATGGCGATCTTTGCCTGCCCGGGACGGAGGAGTTCGCACGGTGGGTCGAAGATGTCGGCAGGGCCGAGGGACCTTGGTGCGGCGACGCGGACGCCGAGGTGCTCCGGTCCTTGTACAAGGCGGCCGGGGGAGCCCACTGGGCGAACTTGGACGGCTGGCTCACGGAGCGGCTGCTCGGCAGGTGGCACGGCGTCGAGACGGATCGAATCGGCCGGGTGTCGGAACTGGACCTCACCGGCAACGGCCTCTCCGGATTCCTCCCGCGCGAGTTGGGACGGCTGGATAGGCTTGCAAGCCTCAAGGTGGGCAACGACTCGCTTCTGGGTAGATTGCCGCAGACGCTCACCGCGCTCGACCTGGACGAACTTCGGTACGTGGGCACGGCGCTGTGCGCGCCCGACAACCCAACGTTCCGCGAGTGGCTGGACTCCATCCCGGAGCATCACGGGACGGGGGTGGCGTGCGCCGCCCAGTCCGACCGGGACCTGCTGGTGGAGATCTACGAGGCCACCGGCGGGCCGGATTGGGTCGACAACACCAACTGGATGAGCGGCCGGCCGCTGGGACAGTGGTACGGCGTGACCACCGACAACTCCGGCAACGTGACCCGTCTCGATCTCTCGTACAACAATCTGACCGGATCGTTTCCCCCCGAACTGGGGGACCTCGACCGGCTGGAGGTGCTGCGTCTGCGATCCAACAGACTCACCGGCCCGCTTCCACGCGAGTTTTTCGGCCTTGAGAACCTGGATACGCTCGACCTCGGTTATACCTCGGTCGGGACTCCGATCCCTCCCGAGATCGGTAGACTTGGGGAACTGCGTTACGCCAGCTTGACTGGAACCGAGCTGGCCGGCCCGATTCCGCCCGAACTCGGGAGCCTTGACAGCCTCCAGTACTTGGCTCTTGGGGGAAACGACCTGACGGGTCCGATTCCCGCAGAGTTGGGTAATCTCTCAGCCTTGCGGATCGTCTACCTTTGGTCCAACGACTTGAGCGGCGAGATTCCGGTAGAACTCGGCAGACTGGCTAATCTATACCGGTTGTTTTTGCAGGGAAACCGTCTGTCGGGGCGCATACCGGCAGAGTTCGGCAATCTCGATAACCTCCTAACACTCAGCCTCAGCGACAACGAGCTTGACGGCATGCCCGCCGAACTCGGCAATATGGACCGACTCATCTGGCTTTACCTGGAAGGCAACGCGCTGAGGGGTCAGATTCCCAGCGCACTGGGCGGGTTGAGGAATCTGCAGCGGCTCTGGATCGGTGCCAACGAAGGGCTGTGGGGACGGGTGCCGTCGAGCTTCGCCGACCTCACTCGCCTGCAGAGCTTCAAAGCGGGGGGGACGGACGTCTGCGTGCCTGCCGACCCCGGTCTGCTCGACTGGCTGGACGACGTTCCCGTACAACGCGTGGCTCGCTGCGAGAAGGGTTTGGCGTATCTGACTCAGGCCGTGCAGTCCCGCGAACACCCCGTGCCGCTGGTGGAGGACCAGCCAGCTCTTCTCCGAGTGTTCGTCACGTCGAGGAACGGCGGCGACCATAAGATTCCAGAGGTCCGCGCCACCTTCTACCTTGACGGTGAAGAGGTCTACGTCGCCGATATCGAGAGCGGGACCGAGCCGATCCCGAAGACGGTTGACGAGAGCGACCTGGGCAAGTCGGCAAACGCTTCCATATCGAGGCGTTACATCGAGTCCGGGCTCGAGATGGTGATCGAAATCGACCCGGACGACGAGCTTCACGACAGCGTTGACATCGTGAAGCGGATTCCGGAGGAGGGCCGGATGGCGATCGACGTGAAGGACCTTCCCGACTTCCGGCTCACCTTGATTCCGTTCCTGTACGAGTCCGATCCGGATTCATCGATCCTCGATATCACCGAGGGCATGGAGGACGACCCTTGGCGCGATCCCATGTTGGCGGAGACCCGGGAGCTGCTTCCGATCGATGACTTCGACATCGAGTTGCACGACCCCGTCGTGACCTCCTCCAACAACGGGGTCACCCTGCTCAGGGAGACCGAAATGATGCGGCGGTTGGATGGCGGGTCCGGCTACTGGCTCGGCATGCTCGCGCCGGCCCCGCGTTTCGGACTGTACGGCGTGGCATGGAACATTCCCTCCTGGTCAAGCTTCTCGGTGCCGCTTTCCCGGACCGTGGCCCATGAGTTGGGGCACAACCTGGGGCTCTTCCATGCGCCGTGCGGCGGTGCGGGTGGGCCGGATCCCCTGTTCCCCGACCGCAACGGGCGCATCGGCGCGTACGGGTACGACCGCAGGGACCGCAGGCTGGTCTCTCGTTACGCTCCGGACCTCATGTCCTACTGCCGGGGCAACACCTGGATTTCGGACTACCACTTCGCCAACGCGCTCAGGCGCCGTCTCAGCGCCGAAGCACACCGCACGGTCAAGACCCGTTCCCTGATCGTCTGGGGCGGCCTGGACGCGGATGGCAAGCCCTTCCTGGATCCGTCGTTCATCGCGGACGCCATCCCCTCGCCCTCCGCCTCCGGGCACGAGTTCCAGCTGCGAGGCAAGACCGAGGACGGAGAGGAAGCCTTCTCGCTGATCTTCGACATGCCGGAGATCCCGGACATCGAGGACGAGCGGTCCGCCTTCGTCTTCGCCGTTCCGGTGACCTGGGACGGGGCGCTGGAGAGCATCATCCTCTCGGGCGTGTCGGGCTCGGACCAGGACAAACGGTACGTCCTCCACCGGGAGAGCAACCAGCCGCTGACCATCCTCAAGGACGAGGCCACCGGCCGGGTAAGGGCGATCCTGCGCACGGAGCGCGAGGCGGCCTTGGAGTTGATGGGCGACGAGGCAGGGTCCCTCGAGGCGTTGTTCACCACCGGAATCCCCAGATGAAAGACAGTCCCGGGACCGCCCAGGCAGGTGGGTCAGCCCACGGCCATTGGCGGGAGTCCGTCATGGATTAGATGCTCGCCGCCTTGCTGGCGCCTTTCCCCCGGGGCCTGTTCCATGCTGTTCCTGGACGGCCCGCCCGACCCGGGGATGCGGTGGCCGGACACACCCGTCGTCTGCGACGACAGTTACGTGTTACCGGGCCTCTTCGGGCTCGCGCCCGGGCGGATACCAGCAGTCCTCGGTGCGCCGGGTGTCGACCAGCTGCGTGATCTTCCAGCCGTTTCTGCCCTTGTACAGTTCGAAGGAGTCGGTTCCGCAGTGCGAGAAGGTATCGTCGATGTAGAAGGCGTACTTGGTCCACATCTGGGCCAGGCGGCCGTCGATGTTCACCACCGAGTCCCAGATCGGCTCTTCGTAGGCCTCGTCCCCGGGTCCCGCGATCATCTCGAGCAGCCCCTGCGTGGACCGGAAACTGATCCCGTTTTCGCCTGCCCGCCCGACCCTCGCGGCGGGGTGGAAGGTGGCGGCGGCCAGCGTGCTGTCCCTGGTGCGCATGGCCTCGAAGAGCTGCTGCACGACGGCAACGACCGCCGCTTCCTCCGGGTCGGGGGCCGGGGGCTCGGCATCCTGGCAGGCGGCGGCGAGCAAGAGAACCGTGGTGGCCCCGAGGGTCGCAATCGGGGAGGTCTTCATGGTCTTCCCTTCGATCGATGGGTGGTGGTAGGAGGGTATCCGGCTGTGAAGAATCTAACAGTCCTTCTCGCGGAGCGGCTCCAGAGGCGGGTTCCACTCCTCGACGCCCGGTAGCCGCCGGCCCCAGGTGTTGCCGTACGGATCTCCCCTGCCGAGTAGGAAGCGGAGGATGACCCGGTGGAGCATGTTCATCTTGGGCATCGGTCCGTGGAGGCCGGCGATGCTCGCTCAGCACTCGGTCCCGCAGCTCCCGGTAACCGAAGTCGCCGGGAGTGAAGCACACCAGGAGGAAATCGTCCAGGAACGGGGGGACGGCGGCGCCGAGGGGGACGGTTCCGTCGCCGGTCTGCCGCCGGGGCCCCGGTGGGCGCGGGCCTGGTCGAGCATGGCGCGGAAGAGATCCAGACCGGCAACATCCCAGTAGGCCACCTGGCGCTCGATGGTGCGGACCAGGTTGGGTTGCCATGCGCCGGGATGGAACAGGTCGGTCTCAGGGCCTTCGTCGAGGGCGTCATCGATGCCTGGCCCGGGACGCTCGCCGGCTGGCGGCGATCCCGGCCGCTGGGTCCAGGTGGCGGACAATGGACGGAGGGGTCCGGTGTTGCTCTTGACCATCATGAGCAGATCGGTCCGAACCTCGCGCCGTTGCCGAGTCCACGCGCAGCTCCCCCATCATCCCCGCCACCCCCCGCATCCGCTCCGCCAGCTCCCGCACGGCCCCGATGTACACCCGCTCCCAGCCGGGCAGGTCCGCCCGGTCGTCCGTCTCGATCTCGTACCGGAGCCCCGGCAGCATCCACGACGCGTACCCGCTGAACGGATCCGGCGAGACGTAGATCGACCGGCTCCACGGCCGCCCCTGCAGCCCCCGGTCGTTCAGCCACGCCTTCTCGAGCCCGATCAGCGCCCGGTTCACGGCCTCGGCCCGCTCCGCGTCCACCTCCCCCGACCCGGTCCACCTGTCGCGCGCCGCCACCAGCTTCGCCGCCGCCGCGTCCAGCTCCGCCGTCGACTCCGCCAGCCGCGAGAAGTCCACCCTCAGCCCGCGCGACTCAGCCACCCGGTAGAGAGTCTCCACATGTGTCCGCGTGTCGCTCGCATACCGCGCCACGTCGTACGGCAGCACGTCCGCGTTGGCGAACCTGAGCGCCACCACCCCGTCGGCCCGCGCCACCATCGGCCCGTACACGAACGCCGTGTCCCCAAACCGCTCGAACCACGCGAAGTTGTCGTAGTTGGAGTGGTAGACCCCGCTCGGATTCCCGGACGACAACCCGGCCGACGGCACCCCGGCGTGCGTGTAGAAGCCGACATGATCGGACCCGCCGCCCAGGTTGCCCAGCCGCGGTTCTTCCGCCCCCTCTCCCGCCCGCGCCAGCCACCAGTCGTACAGCCGCTCGCCGGTTCCCGGATACGTGACCACCTTCGTCGCCTCGATGATCGGGCCCTTGAGCGACGGCGACGACGACCCGCCGAAGTTGACCCCGGACACCGCCCCGTCGGCGTTGATGTACGCGATCGCGTTGGCCTCCAGCTCCTCGCGCAGGTGCTCGACCCATTCGACCGACCCGATGATGCCGTACTCCTCCGCGTCCCAGTGCGCGATCATGATTGAGCGGCGTGGCCGGCACTTTCCGTCAGCGGCCAGTTCGCCGAGCGCCTCGGCCAGGGTAAGCAGCATCGCCGTCCCCCCGTTCGGGTCGATCGCGCCGAAGCCCCACGGGTCGTAATGCGCGCCCAGGATGAACCACTCGTCCGGGAACTCGCTGCCCGTCACCGTGCCGACCACGTTCGTAGCCCGCGTGAGCCGCTTCGGCTGGTTCACCCGCACGCGCACCGCGAGATCCGGGCCGCCGGTCAGCCGGTAGTCGAGCTCCATCGGGGGCTCCCAGCCGGCAGGGACCGGCGGGCCTGTCATGCGCGACAGGATCTCGGAGGCGGCCTCGTAGCCGATCGGGAGGACGGGGATGGTGTGGAGCGGGACCTCCGCAGGATCCAGCCGCTCGACCTGCACGTCGCCGTCGAGGGGCAGCGCGGGGACGAAGGGGGTGAGCGGGTCGCCGGTCCAGGGCAGGGTGAGGACCGAGCCGCGCTGGATCGTCTGCCCGCTCATCATCGGGCCCTCGGGGTAGGGGGGCAGGTCGGGCGTGCCGGGATCGTTGAACATGACCACCCCCGCCGCCCCCCGTTCCTCGGCGAACTTGACCTTGTAGCCGCGGAAGTTCCCTCCGTAGCGCGCGATCACGACCTTTCCCGCTATTGGCACGCCCATCGAGTCGAGCGACAGGTAGTCTTCGCGGCGCCCCTGGTTGGCGTAGACCACCTCACCGGTGACGTCCCCGCTGCCCGAAAACGCGTTCCACCCGTTGAGGAGGTCCGGATGCCCCGAAAAGCGGTCCTCGGCGAGCGCGGGCTCGCGGTTCGACAGCTGCATCGCGACGGGGGTGACGATGTGCACCTCGACATCGTCGGTGAGCTCGGGGAGGTAGACGTCGTACGGGTAGTTGGCGACGTCGAGGCCTGCGCTCTCCATCGCCTGGGCGAGGTACTCGCCGACGCGTGCCTGCGCGGCCGAGCCGGCGGGGTGGGGGTGCTCGGTGATGGTGCGCAGGTGCTCGCGGAAGGACTTGCTGCGCGGCAGCTCCAGGAAGCGCTGCTCGCAGGGCAGGTGCCACGCCGCCCGCTGGGCGGTGAAGCCGGTGAGGGTGGGGTCCTGGGGTGCGGGGGGTGACGCCGGGTTCTCCGGCGAGGAGGCCAGGCTGAAACCGACAGCCGCGATCACCGCAGCCAGGGCCACTTCGGAGTAGCGTTTCCGGGAAGTTTTGGATCGCATCGACAGGGGGTCGTGGTAACGGATGGCGTGCCGGCCCGGCGACTTGCCGCTCTCGGTGCCTGCGCGGATCGGTCTTCGGACTCCCGGGGCATAGTCGGGGAACCCTGTGGCTCCTTTTCCCGCCCGGGGGTACTCATATCGCAGAATCCGGGGCTTGCGGCAAGCCGTGTTGTCGTTAGGACCTGCCGATCCGGCCGGCAGTCCGTGCTCGCGCGGATTCGGCCAGGATCGCTAGATTGCCTGCGATTCACGTCACCCGTCCGGTATCCCGAAATGACAATGAGCGCTCTCACCAACCTCCGGCTTCCGGTTGCCGCTGTCCTTCTCCTTCTCGTCTCCTGCGGTGATGACGAGGTGGTCACCCCCACCGACATCAGCATCTCACCCACGTCGGCGAGCCTGTCTTCACTGGGTGAGACGGCCGCCTTCACAGCGGAGATCACCGACCAGAACGGCGATACCTATGACGGCACCGCCCTATGGTCCAGCAGCAATGACGACATCTTCACGGTGACGGCCCAGGGTGTGGTCACCGCGGTCGGGAACGGTTCCGCCACACTCAATGCGTTTTTTCAGGACCTGAGTGCGACGGCCCCGGTCGTCGTCGATCAGGTCCCGGCCGCGATCACCATCTCGCCCGATTCGGCGCGGTTGACCTCCCTCGGCGAGAAGGCGGCCTTCGCCGCGGCCATCACCGACGCCAACGGGGCGGAGGTCCCCGGGACCGCCAGATGGTCGAGCAGCGACATCGGAGTGTTTACGGTTGATGCCAGTGGCGGGGTGACCGCGATCGCGAACGGTTCCGGAACGCTCACTGCGTCCTTCGAGAACCTGAGCGCGACGGCCGCGGTGGTGGTTGAGCAGGTCCCGGTCGTGATCAGCGTCTCCCCCGGTTCCGCCAGGCTTGCATCGCTGGGCGATACGGCGGTGTTCACCGCGACGATGTTCGATGCGCTCGGGGTGGAGGTCCCCGGCACCACGGCGTGGTCGAGCAGCAACACCAGTGTCTTCACGGTCGACGCGAACGGTGTGGTCACGGCCGCCGGAAACGGCGCGGAAACCCTCACCGCGTCCTTCGAGAGCCTCCGTACCGCGGCGTCGGTCGTGGTCGAACAGGTGCCGGTAGCCCTGCTGGTCGCGTCGGGGGACGATCAGGAAGGCACGGTCGGGGTCCCGCTGGCGGACCCGCTGGTCGTGCGGGTCGACGACGCCGGGGGTTCGCCCATAGAGGGTGTTCGGGTCGGCTTCGTGCCCGCCGAGGGTCATGGGTCGACCGATCCCGACAGTGCCGACACGGATGCGGAAGGGCTGTCCCGGACATCATGGACCCTCGGCCCCGATTCCGGAACCCACATGCTGAGCGCGTCGCTGGCCGAAGGGTTGTCGGTGGAGTTCACCGCGACCGCGCGTCCGCCCGCGCCGCGTCCCGACAGTGCTCTCTACCGCATCGAATTCGAGGCCACCTGGAGCGACTCGACCCATCCCAACGAGTTTCCCGCCAACGCGCACTTCTCGCCGCTCATCGGCGGTGTCCACAACGACTCGGTGAGTTTCTGGGAGCTCGGCGACACCGCCAGCCCCGGCATGGAGGACATGGCCGAGACCGGCAGGACGCGGACCCTCGCCGATGAGATCCGCGCCGAGATGCCGAAGCACGCGCTGGCGGTCATCGAGGGACGGGGGACCCGGAGCCCCGGGAGCGTCACCATCGATACGGTGGTCGTCAACATGGACCATCCGCTTGTCACCCTGGTCACCATGATCGCGCCGAGCCCGGACTGGTTCGTGGGCGTGACGGGGCGGTCGCTCCTGGACGAGGACGGTGAGTGGGTGGACGAACTGGAGGTCTTCCTGTACCCGCTGGACGCGGGCACCGACAGTGGGAACACCTACACGAGTCCGAACCAGAACACGTCGCCGAAGGAGCCGATCAGCAGCCTCAGGGGGGAGTATCCGTTCTCGGACGAGCCGGTCGGGACCTACATCTTCACGCTCATCGAGAAGTCGGGCTAAGGGGGTCCTGCGCCGGCGAACGACGAATGGACGGGGAGCATCCCGGGCCCGCGGGCAGCGAAGGCACATTGTGAAACAGTTCACGAAGGAGTGAATGAGGTATGTGGAAGCAACTGGAGACAGCATTCCTGGTGCTCCTGCCGCTCCTCGCCCTCGCGGCCTGCGATTCCGGAAGCGAGCCCGAGGAACCCCGTCCCGCGGCGATCGCCATCAGCCCCCAGTCGGCCGCCTTCGTCTCCCTGGGTGCCACTGTGCAGTTCTCGGCCAGGATCACCGACCAGAACGGCGATGTCTTCGACGGCACGGTAGCCTGGTCGAGCAGTGATCCGGGCATCTTCACCGTGAGCAGGGACGGGGAGGTCACGGCGGCCGGGAACGGCGAGGGCAAGCTCACGGCCTCGATCGAGGATGTCAGCGCGACGGCCGAAGTGATCGTCCAGCAGCTGCCGACGGGGATGGCGATCGTATCCGGCGACGCTCAGACGGGCTCGGCGGGGGATCCGCTGGCACAGCCCTTGGTAGTGCGGGTGGTGGACGGCGGCGGCTCGCCGGCAGAGGGAATCGATGTCACCTTTGCGGCGGCGGGTGACGGCTCCGCCGACCCGGACACGGTCGGAACCGGCACCAACGGCATGGCCGAGACGACGTGGAGGCTGGGAGGCGGATCCGGCATCCAGCTGCTGAACGCGTCCCTGGAGGACGGTACCAACGTCGAGTTCGCGGCGGCGGTGGGTACGCTCGATCCGGCCCCCGACAGCGCGGTCTACCAGATCGTGTTCGAGGCCACCTGGAGCCGCCGGACGCACCCGGACGACTTCCCTCCCGGCCCGCATTTTTCGCCCCTGATCGGCGCGGTGCACAGTGACCGGGTGAGCTTCTGGGATCTCGGCGAGACAGCCAGCCCGGGGATCGAGAGCATGGCCGAGACCGGAGCCACCAGCCTGCTGTCCGGCGAGATCAGGGCGGAGATTCCGCAGAACGCCAGTGCAGTCATCAGCGGATCCGGGAGCGGAAGCCCGGGCAGAGTCACAATCAGGGACGTCGTGGTTCGGCTGGACGATCCCCTCGTCACTCTGGTCACGATGATCGCCCCCAGTCCGGACTGGTTCGTGGGGGTGTCAGGGTATTCGCTTCTGAACGGCCTGGGACACTGGACCGATGAGCGAAGCGTGGTCCTCTATCCGCTCGACGCGGGCACCGACGACGGGCCCAGCTACACGTCGGACAACGACGACACCTCGCCCAGGGAACCGATCCACAACCTCAGGGGACTCAAGCCGTTCTCGGCCCAGGCGATCGGCAGCCTCACCCTCACGCGGGTCGACGGGTAGGAGGATGCGCCGCGCGGCCTGAACGCCGGTACCGGGACGGCCGCGGCCCGCGAAGCGCGGTTTGTTCGCCCGCCCGGGACCGGTGGGGTAACTTGGTCGCATGACCTCCCCCGCCCACCCCACCCGCCGCCCCACAGTCCCCGCCGCCGAGGAGATCCTGGGCGGCTACTTTCCCGTCCTCGACCACGGCTTCGTCGCGCTGGTCGACTACATGGGCACCGACGACTCGGTGGAGCGCGCGGCCCGGGTCAGCTACGGCTACGGGACGCGCAAGGTGTCCCGCACGCGGGGGCTGATCCGCTACCTGCGCCGCCACCTCCACACCACCCCGTCGGAGATGGTCGAGTTCAAGTTCCACTGTGCCATGCCGATGTTCGTCGCGCGGCAGTGGGTGCGGCACCGGACGGCCTGCCTGGCCGAGGGCACCGAGGTGTACTTCGACCGGGCGGGCGCGGAGGCCGCACGCCGCGGCCGACTCCGCAAGCTGCGGATCGAGGAGATCTGGCGGCGCTTCCAACCCACAAACACGCTTCGTGCGGACAGGCCGGGGAATCCGTTCTGCAGACGCGACCGCGTGAAGCGAATGAAGCTGAGGCAGGCGAACGAAGATACGCTGGGACTCCAGCACAGCCGTATCGTGGACGTGTACCGCAACGGTGTGAAGCCGGTATTCAGGATGGTCCTGGGGGACGGCAAGTCGATCGAGGCCACCTCGGATCACCGATTCCTCCTTGCCGGGGGTTGGGACACCCTTCGCAAGGCAACCGGACTGAGGGAGACGGGGGGCCGGGCGGTGTGGAGGCGCGGGGACTACTTCGTGTATGTGAACGGGGCGGCCGAGAAGTGGGAGTCGCACCGGTCCCACAGGGCCAAGCCGGTGAAGATCAGCCGTTTCGAGTATGTCGGCGAACGGCAGACCTACGACCTCGAGGTCGAGGGACCGCACCACAACTTCGTGGCGAACGGCATCGTCACGCACAATTCCGTCAACGAATACAGCGGCCGCTATTCACTCATGCCGCTCCTCTTCTACCGCCCCGAGCGGGACCAGTTCTCGCTGCAGAGCGCCGTCAGCAACCAGGGCCGCGCCCCCGGGTCGGTAAGTTCCGGTTTCTACCGTGAGGCCATACGCCGCTGGGATGAGGTCCGCGCGCAGGCGGCCGAAGACTACGGATGGCTCGTCGGCGAGAACGTGGCCCGCGAACTCGCCCGCATCGACCTGCCGCTCTCGACCTATACGCAGTGGTACTGGAAGATCGACCTGCACAACCTGCTTCACTTCCTCACGCTGCGCGTCGACGACCACGCGCAGTGGGAGATCCGGGAATACGGCCGTGTGATCGCGGGAATGGTCAAGCGTGTCGCCCCCCTCAGCTACGAGGCCTGGGTCGACTACCAGGTCATGGGGGACAAACTCTCGCACGGCGAGATCAGAGCGCTCTCGCGGCTGGTGGCTGTGGACGGGGAGGGTCTGGCCGCGCGCCCGGGTGCGCGGCTGTCGATCGGCGACCTGTCCGGGCTGGGACTCTCCGGGCGCGAAATCCGCGAGCTCAGGGAGAAGCTCGTGCCGGGTGAGGTGCCGGACTTCGACCTGGACCTGGCGGCGATGCGGGATCCGGAGGAGGTGGCGGCCGAGATGCTGGCGGCCGTGCCCGAGGTGGATCGCTGAACGGGAGCTCGGCGCGGGCGCGAGGCGGAATGCGGCAACGCCAGGCCCGCCGCCGACGGGTTCGCGGGGCCGCGCGGGTGGCGGCCTCTCTTGTAGGCCGGGTCCACGGGCCGACAGAATTGGCCGCTCCGATGGGCGTCCGCGAACGGATCGGGATCTGATGTCACTCGTCCGCCCCCGGGAGTCATTCCTCCGATTCCACCATCGTCCGCGGGACGTCGAGGCCAAGGTCGCCGGCGATCGCCCGGTCCAAGGCACGCAGCTGGGTTCGCAGGTCTGCGGCGGCCCGGTCGCGACGCCTTTTCACGGCGGCGATCTGTTCCGCGATCCCCACCTGCACCGAGAGATCGGGCAACGGCACCGCCAGATCGAAGAAGTCGGCCTCCTGTGTCCTCCGGCGGTTCGAGTGACCGGTGGTGACCGCCCTCAGCGCGCGGCGGAAGTAGCTGCTGCGCAGGAGCATCTGCAAGTAGCGTCCGTCCACGGTGTCGGCGTGCTCCGGTCGGATCCGGTAGACGGGGAACTCAGCGGTGACGATCGCGCCGTCGAATTCCCGGGGAGTCACGCCTATGCATCCCTTCCACAGGTCGATTCGCGAGGCCACGATGTCTCCCTGACGGGCCACGAACCACCTCTGCCCGATCGGGAAGTACGAGCCGTGCCAACCCGGCAGGTTGCGTCCCTTGCCGGGCTCGCGCGGCTTCATTTCGCCTTGGAGCGTCAAGGTGATGGTCTTGAATTCGGTTTCCGGAAGGTCGCTGGGCACGATGGTCTCGCGCCTTCTCGTCAGGAGGCTGCCGAGGCGGTGGGCCCTCCCCGCGCGGTGGCGCCTGATCTCCTCCGTGCTCTTGAAGGTGAAGTACTTCGAGTCGATCCGGTGCGACGCGTGTTGTGCGTAGAGGTCGCTCGCCATGAGGGAGGTGCACGCCGGCGTGACGCAGGTGCGGTATTCCTCCGGGTTCGACAGGAACAGGCGGTACTGGCCGAGGATCGTGTCGGATGCGTCGTCCGCGTCGAACCCCATGCCGGAGTACAGGTCGTTCAGCTCCGTCGAAACCCCGGTCGCCGTATAGCCTATCTGCTCCGCCTCCGCCAGAAAGAGGGGGTAGTCGTGCTCCTTGAGCGCAAAGCCGAGAGCCCGTTCCAAGTCCTTCACCCCTTCCCGATCCTGATCGTCTCCCGAAGCTCGATGTCCCGCTAACATGCGCTCCAGGTCATTGCGCCTGTCGTCGGACCAGCGTCGGACGAAGAGGACACTGGTCTTGTTCTGGGCGCCGCTGCGCCGAAACGCGTGATCGGGCAGGGAGACGATGGCGAGGATCTGCACGTTCCGGAAGAGGAAGCGCCGGAACGCGGGGCAGCGCGAGTTCTCGCCGGGGTTGTTGAGAACACCATCCGGCACCACCATGCCGAGACGGCCCACCCCCGGCCGCAGCCACTTGATCGCGCGCTCGAGCACCGCGAGCTCGGAGCTGAGCTGGCTGTCGCCGGCCAACTCGAAGGCGCCGAGGCGGTTGCTGCCCAGTTGATCCCTGTCACCTTTGCGAATCTTGTCGCCGAACGGCGGATTGCCGACGATCAACGTGAAGATGGGCTGGTCGGGATCGAGACTCGGGTTGTCGAAGGCGGTGTCCAGGCAGCTCCTGCCGACTTCGATGTTGGTGTGGCCGTCCCGGTGGAGCATCAAATTGGTCTGGCATATCCGGCCGAGCGATTCATGTATCTCGATGCCGAACAGGTTCTGCCAGGTAAAGTCGCGCTTTCGTCGCCGGCCCTGAGGCTGGCCGACGAACGCGTCATCGATGTATCGCCAGACCTGGATCAGCGCCTCCAGCAGGAAGCCGCCGCTACCACAGGTCGGATCGAGAATCCGGTCTCGCTCGGTGGGCTCCAGGAATGCGCAGACGAACCGACAGATCTCCCGCCTGGTGAAGTACTGTCCGAATTCGCCACGGAACGCGGAGCCGAAGAATCGCTCGAAGGCGGCCCCGAGCGAATCCATGTCGGTCTGTGTGAAGGCGATGTCCTCCATGGCCCTGACCACCTGGGCGATCTTGCCGTCGGGCAGGTGGAGTTCGGTCCGGAAGACGGATGCGTCCTTGAGGCAGGCGTCGGCGTAGAGGTTGCGGATGCGATTGGCGACGGAGATGTCCGGCTCGCCACGTCCGATCTGGAACTGTCGCGCGCTTCCGGTCGGGGTGTGCTGTTCATCATAGATCTTCGCGAAGAAGATCTTGCACCACTCGTCGAACGCCGAGAAGGGGTCGCGTTTGCCTCCTGACCAGATGAAGCCGTGCACCCGGCGGACGAGATGCTCGATTCGGGCGGTGGGACAGGGGGCGATGTCATGATCGGGATCGCCCGCGATGCGCTGGAACTTCGAGATCGAGTCGTAGGCCACCGGTATGGCGCGCCGCGTTCCAAGGTGGTTGGACGCTCGCTCGTCATGTGGGTGTCCGGCAATGGCGTAGAGGGCGGATCGATCACCCGTGTCCACCAGTGCGATTGCGGTGTCCCGCAGTGAGTTGGCATTGCCGAAAAGCTGCTCCACAGCTTGTTGGAAGGCCGCCTCCGACCGTCGGGGAGCTTTGGTCTCGACCATGAGGTACGGAATGCGGCAGGAGGAGTCGGTGTAGACGACCAGGTCGGCGTAGTCGCCGGGGATCCGGCGCGGAACGCGGACCTCGATCTTGATGGCATCGGGCGCATACTCCCTCGCGATGATGAGCCAGCAGAACACCGCCGCGCGGACTCGTTCCTCCGGATCGGAAAAGACATGATCGGTGGGTTCGGCGCAGTGATACCGGACGCGCTCGCCAGGGAAGGAGAGATACCCGCGACGCTCGGCTTCGGATATCAGCTCCGGCCACTCCTCAGGGTATCCGGCGGGAGCCGGGAGATCGGGGGAGTGGGTGGAAGACGGTTTCATCCCGAAAGCTCGCGCCTGGAAACGGGCGGATCAAGGTGGATTTGGGATCGATTCTGCGAGCCAAGGCCCGGGCTGGAATCGTCATCTTCCCAACGGTCGCCATGGCGGCGGACAGCTTCAACCGGACGCCGGGCAGGGACGAGTGGAAGGGGCCGGTGGTGGGCGCGGCAACGGGATCGCAGACGGAATCGGGAGTGTGGCGGCGAATGGAGAATACACACCCCTACCGCTCCACCCGCACCGTCTTCACGTTCACGAACTCCCGCACCCCGAAGTCCCCCAGCTCCCGCCCGAAACCGCTCTCCTTCACCCCGCCGAAGGGCAGGCGCGGGTCGGACTTCACGAAGTCGTTGACGAAGCACGTCCCGGCCTCGATCCAGTCTCGCGCGATGCGTTCCCCGCGCTCCAGGTCCCGGGTGAACACGGCTGCCCCGAGCCCGTACGCGGTGTCGTTCGCGATCCGCACGGCCTCCGCCTCCGTCCCGGCCCGGATGATGCACGCCACCGGCCCGAACATCTCCTCGTCGTAGGCGGGCATCCCCGGCCCCACCCCCTCCAGGACCGTGCACGGGTAGTACCATCCGGGCACCTTCGGGACCTCGCCGCCCAGCCTGCACACCGCGCCGGCCGCGATGCTGCGTACCACCTGCCCGGCCAGGTGGTCGCGCAGGTCCTCCCGGGCGAGCGGGCCCACATCGGTCATCGCGGCCATCGGGTCGCCCACGCGCACCCCCGCCATGCGCGCCACGACCGCCTCGGTGAACTCGCCGGCCACCGCCTCGTGCACGATCAGGCGCTTGGCCGCGATGCAGCTCTGCCCCCCGTTGATGAGCCGGCCGGTGACGCAAGCCTCGACGGCGCGGGGCAGATCGGCGTCCTCGAGCACGATGTAGGGGTCGCTGCCTCCCAGCTCCAGGACGCACGTCTTGATCCGGGATCCGGCCAGCGCGGCGACCCGGCGGCCCGCCCGCGTGCTGCCGGTGATGGTTACGCCCTGGACGCGCGCGTCCCGGATGAGGTCTCCGGTAGTGTCGACATCGACGAAGAGGTTGGTGAAGAGGCCGCCGGGGAGCCCCGACCCCGGGCCGAAGAGGCGGGCCAGCTCGAGGGCGCAGCCGGGTACGGTGGGGGCGTGCTTGAGCAGCACCCCGTTGCCGGCGACGAGCGCGGGGACCGCGGCCCGCACGACCTGCCAGAGCGGGAAGTTCCATGGCATGATCGCCAGGACCAGTCCCAGCGGCTGGAAGGTGACGTAGCTCCGCCAGGCTTCCGTCTCCACCACCCGGTCGCAAAGGAACCCCTGGCCGTACCGGCTGTAGTAATCGCAACCGCCCGCACACTTCTCCACCTCGGCCAGGGATTCGCCAATTGGTTTCCCCATCTCCATGGTGACGATTTCGGCGAGCCGGTGGCCGTGTCTGCGAAACCGGCGCGCGACACCTCCGATGATTCCGGCCCGCTCCTCCGCCGGCAGCGAGCGCCAGGCACGCTGGGCCTCACGGGCGTCCGCCAGGGCGGAGTTGACTTCGCCGCTGGCCATAAACGGATACCTGGCCAGCATTTCGCCGCTGGCGGGGTTGACGGTCTCGAATCCCACGAGCGCTCCGGGGGTGGAGGATTGCGGACGGTGGACGGTGGTCACCTTATCCGGTCGAAGCAGGGGTCGCCAGACCTCCGCCGCCTCGCTCCATTTGCTTGAACGTGAACAGCGCCTCACCTTTCGCCGATGATCGCCGCCGCCCCGTCCGTCCCCCTGACCTCGCTGGACCAGCTGTGGTTCCAGGTCGCGGGGACCGTCTGCAACCTGCGTTGCACCCACTGCTTCATCTCCTGCTCGCCCGACAACCACTCCTTCTGGTTCATGACCAGGGAGCAGGTGAGGACCGCACTCGAGGAGTCCGCCGGGATGGGCGTCAAGGAGTACTACTTCACCGGCGGCGAGCCGTTCATGAACAACGACATGGTCGAGATTCTGGACGACACCCTGGGATACGGCCCGGCGACCGTTCTCACCAACGCCACACTTCTGCCGGAGCGCCGCGTCGAGGAGTTGAGAACCATCGCGCGAGGACGCTGCCACCCTCTGGAACTGCGCGTGAGCATGGACGGCCCGACACCCGCCATCAATGACGCGATCCGGGGCGAGGGCACCTTCGAGCGGGCCATGGACGGGGTGCGCCTCCTCGTGGCGGTGGGGTTCCGGCCGATCATCACGACCATGCAGAGCTGGCCCTGCGAGGACATGGCCTGCATGCTCCAGGCCTTCCGCGACGCGCTGGGTGCGGTTGGCTACGAGGAGCCCCGGCTCAAGGTGCTGCCGCCGCTGCTGATCGGGGAGGAGGCCGAGCGCAACCGGGGATACCGTCCCGACGAGCGCGTCACGCACGAGATGATGCAGGGCTACGACCTGGACCAGCTGCTGTGCACGCGGGCGCGGCTGGTGACGGCGGCGGGCGTCTACGTCTGTCCCATCCTGTTGGACTATCCCGGCGCGCGCCTCGCCGACACGCTGACCGAGGCGGTGGGCATGAGCGCCAGCCTCCGCGAGTCGGCTTGCTACACCTGCTACGTCAACGGAGCGATCTGTTCCAACGCGACGACCGGCACGGGGGAGGCGGCGGCCTGCGACGGGGCTGCGCCCGCGGCTTGCGACGGCGGAGTTCCCGCTTCCTGCGACGGCTGAGAGTCCACGGACTCGCAATCCCTCGCGGAGCAGTGTGCCACTGCTACAGCCCCGCGGCATCGTAGCGCAGATCCTCCACCTCGATCCCGGCGCGATCCACAGCCAGCGCGGCCTCGGCACCCTCCGAGCACGGGAGCCCCCCGAGGTGCCACTCCGCAGGATCTTCGGGAAGGTCCCCCACTTCAAGCAGCCCGCGCGCCGTTCCCGGAGACGGGTCTACGGAGAATGACCGCAACGAATGGGTTAGCCCGACCCCCAGCGCCTTCAGGAAAGCCTCCTTGCGGGTCCAGAGCCTGAAGAAGAGCTCCTGCCTTTCATGCGCGGGGGCGGTGTGAAGCCGTGCGGACTCGTCGCGGGCGAAGTTCCTGGCGGCGATGCCGAGCATGTGCTTCACCATCCGTATCTCCTCGATGTCGACGCCGACGCGCCCTTCAGCCGCCACCGCGATCATGATCCGCTCCTCCGAATGGGACTGATTGAAGGAGGGGCCACCGGGCAGAAAGGGTTTTCCGTGCCTGCCGAAGCGGAAGTCGATCCCGGCAGGGCTCATGCGGGTCAGCCCTGCCAGCACCCGTCGCAGGTGGGCCTGGGCGACGGTATACCTGCGCCTGTGGCGGTCGTAGACGAAGCGGTCGGCCCGCGCGCGCTCGTCCCGGGAAAGTAGCGCCCGTGCGGCTGCGCCGGCCCGGGGGGGCACGTCCAGGCGGCCCTCCCAGACGTACACGACGCCGGGCCGGAGGTCCTGTAATCGGGTTGTCATCTCTGTTGTGCCGAAAGAGTTTCGCGTACCGTGTGGGTGGGTAGGCCGTGTCGCTGAAGTCTGGAGGTTGCGCCCGATGTCCGACAGGTCCCGGATCGCATACGTAGATGGCCCGCGCCTGCGGCGGGCACTGCTCGCCGCGTGCCGGCGCGGCCGGCAGTGCAAGTCGGAACTGAACCGCATCAACGTTTTTCCGGTCGCGGACGGGGACACCGGCACCAACCTGAGCCTCACGCTGGAAGCCATCGCCGACTACTTGACCGGGTCCCGGGAACGGCGTGTGGACCGGGTGGCGTCGTCCGCGGCCCGGTCGGCGCTGCTGGGCGCGCGCGGCAACTGCGGCATGATGCTGTCCCAGTTCCTGCTGGGGTTTTCTGGCGCGCTCGAGGGGCGCTCACGGGTCTCACCGGGACAGCTCGCGTCGGCGTTCGCCGCCGGGGCGCGGTCGCTGGACGCGGCCGTCCAGAACCCGGTGGAGGGCACGATTCTCACTGTCGTGCGCGAGTCGGCGCGCAGGGCGGTGGACGAGAGCGCCGGAGGGGAAGGCGGCGACATCGCCGACGCGATGTCACGCATGCTCGAGACGGCCAGGGAGTCCCTGGCACGCACCCCCGACCTGCTTCCCGTGCTCGCCGAGGCGGGGGTGGTGGATGCGGGTGCCCAGGGCTTCGTGGAGATGGTCGAGGGGGTGGTGGGGCTGATCGAGGAGGGAGATGGCGGGGAAGGGGAGGTGGGGGCGGCGGCGGTGGGGGCGGACGTGCACCCCGGGTGGTCGCCGATCGGCGCGGCCGAGCACCCGTTCACCCACGGCACGAAGCGCTACTGTACCGAGATTCTCGTCGAGGGTGCCGGGCTTCCCGGAGAGCAGACGGTCCGTGCGGCTCTCTCGGAGGGGTCTGAGGAGCTGCTCGTCATCCGCAGCGAGGACATCCTCAAGG
Organism: Longimicrobiales bacterium; assembly: GCA_965204275.1. GTDB lineage: Bacteria > Gemmatimonadota > Gemmatimonadetes > Longimicrobiales > Gaopeijiaceae > Bin94. The sequence continues at coordinate 2,722,792 of CBDBEC010000002.1, read as the reverse complement.
TCCACCTGCACACGGACCACCCCGAGCGGGCCATCGACTACTGCGGGACGCTGGGTACGGTGGTTGCGCACAAGGCGGAAGACATGCTGGCCCAGTACGCGGCGGCCCGCGACGCGCGAGCCGCGGCAGTCCGGCGGCCGGTCGGCATCATGGTGGATTCGGGTTCGGATCTGCCCGAAGCGCTGGTGCGCGCACACGGGATCCACATGATCCCGCTCCTGCTCATCGATGGCGACCGGACATTCAAGGACAGGGTCGATGTCACGGCGGAGGAGTTTCATGCCCGGCTGGAAGAGGGCGGACCGCTCCCGACGACCTCGCAGCCACCTCCCGGCGACTTCATAACCGCCTTCGAGCGGGCGTCCACCGAGTCCGAGGTGGTCGTGGCGATCCTGGTGGCCGCTTCCCTGTCGGGGGTCCATCGCTCGGCTGAGAACGCCGGGCGCCTGGTTCCCCACCTCGACGTGCGGCTCGTCGACTCCAAGGCCGCCTCCATCCTGATCGGTCTGCTTGCCCTCAAGGCCGCCGAACTGGCCGAAGCCGGAATGTCGGCCGACGACATCGTCGCCGAAGTCCGCAGAATCCGGCGGCAGTCAGGCATCCTGTTCACCGTCCGCAACCTCGACCGTCTGATAGCTTCAGGTCGGGTGAACCAGTTCGCAGGGTGGTTGGGCGGTATCCTCGACCTGAAGCCGGTGCTGGGACTCGCGGGCGACGGCTCCGTCAGGGCATATGGGAAGGTGCGGGGGGCGCACCGCGCGAGAAAGCTGATCCTGGACACGGTCGCGGAAGCGATTCCCCCGGACGCGAAGAAGTACCGGTTCGGGGTGATCCATGCGGCGGCGCCGGAGATGGCGGAAGCGCTGAGAAAGGAACTGGCTGTCCGCTACCCGGGTGCCGAGATCCTGATCGCGCCGATCACACCGGTCATCGCGACTCACCTGGGCCCCGGCGCATGGGGGATCGCCTACATGGTGGAGGACTCTCCAGGGACCGGCAGCCCCTGATTGGCAATTAGCCTCCCCCCAGCGCCCGGCGCCCGAGTACCAGCCAGTTGTGCGTCGCCATCTGGGCGGGCGTGGGCTCCGGTGGCAGCCCCACCAGGAGGGCGCGGGTGTTTCTCGCGTCAGGGAGGTGCAGAATCATGTCTTCCGCCTCTCCCGGGGGCTCGAAGGGCCGCGAACGGCCGCCGGGATCCACGGCGACAGCGCGGCCCGGAGCGCTCAGGCGCGCCAGGAGAAGCCCGAAGTCCCGCCAGGCGACCAGCGGGTCGGCGCCGTCCTCCGCAATGGACGGGACCAGCGTAGTCTGGTAATATGCGACGGCGTCGGCGTACCCTTGGGGATTGGATCGCTTGAGATCCCGAAGCCGGGCGCGGTAGTAGTCCCGCGGGTCGCGGGCGCCGCCGGCGGCGAGAGCCGCGGTGAAGCGGGCGTCGGCCTTGTTCTGGAGGTCGGTGGCCATGGTCCAATGTAAAGTCTACAGCGCGGAGAGGAGCAGACAATGTTGAGCCGTTCCTTCGATCAGCGCGACATCGTTCCATCCGAGGAATACCTGGATCTTTCATGGGAGATGTTCGGCGAACTGTGCCGGGCACTCGCGCTGAAGGTGGCGCGTTCCTACGATCCCGAAATCGTCATCGGGGTGGCGCGCGCCGGGGTTATCCCGGGTGCGGTCATCGCCTCGATCATGCGACGCGACTTCTTCTCCCTCAAGATCACGCGGCGGGAGGGCGGCCAGGTGGTGCGGCAGCGCCCCTCGATCCTCTCCGCGGCTCCCCGCCAGGCCCGGGACAAGCGCGTCCTGATCGTCGATGAGATCACCACTTCCGGCGAGACGCTCCGCCTGGCTCTGGCCGCGGTGCGGGACGTGGGTCCGGCGGAAGTGCGAACGGCCACCAGCTTCGCGCGGACGCGGGGCTACAAGCCCGACTACTACGCGCTGGCCACCGACGCGACCCTCATCTACCCCTGGGACCGGAAGATATTCGAGGAGGGCGGCCTCGTGGTGAACCCGCGCTACCGCGACGCGGACGCCTGACCTGCCTGCTAGACTCCCCGGGCCATCGCGCGAAGGAAATCGGCGTTGGTCCGGTGGCCCTCCATGCGCTCCATCAGGAACCGGATCGCCTCCGGCGGGGGCATCGCCGAGAGGAAGTTGCGCAGGACGAATACCCGGTTGAGCTCGGTCTCCGTGAGGAGCAGCTCCTCCCGGCGGGTTCCGGAACGGTTGAGGTCGATGGCGGGGAAGATGCGAAGATCGGCGATCTCGCGATCCAGGACGAGCTCCATGTTTCCCGTGCCCTTGAACTCCTCGAAGATAACCTCGTCCATGCGGCTGCCGGTATCGATCAGGGCGGTGGCGATGATCGTGAGCGAGCCTCCCCACTGCAGGCTGCGCGCCGAGCCGAAGAAACGCTTGGGGTGGGCCAGGGCGTTGGCGTCCACGCCTCCGGAGAGAATCCTCCCCGAGTGGGGAGCCAGCGAATTGTACGCGCGGGCCAGTCGGGTGATCGAGTCCAGCAGTATGACGACGTCCTCGCCCCGCTCCACCATGCGTTTGGCCTTGTGTATGACCATCTCGGCGACATGGCGGTGGCGCAGGGCGGGCTCGTCGAAGGTGGAGGAGACCACTTCGCCCTTCGTCGACTCCCTCATCTCGGTGACTTCTTCGGGACGCTCGTCGATGAGGAGGACGAAGAGGCCTGTTTCCGGATGATTGGTCGAGATGGCGTTGGCGATGTTGCGCAGGATGGTCGTCTTTCCGGCCTTCGGCGGCGACACGATCAGCCCCCGCTGTCCCATCCCCACCGGCGCGATCAAGTCCATCATGCGCATGGCCACATCGCCCCCGGGTACCTCCAGCGTGAAGCGTTCGTCTGGGTAGCGCGGCCGCATCGCCTCGAAGCAGGCGCGCTGGCGGGCGGACTCGGGGCGGTCGCCGTTGACGTGGTCCACGCTGACCAGCGCAAGGTGGCGTTCGCCGCTAGCGGGAGGGCGCACCGGACCGGCCAGCACGTCCCCCTTGCGAAGTCCGTAGGACTCGATGTGCGCCCGGCTCACATGGGGGTCGTCGGGGCCGGAGACGTAGTGCCAGTCCGGTGACCGGAGAAAGCCATGGCCGTCGGGCAGGATGTCCAGTACGCCCTCGGCCCGCGGTGTCTCGTTCTGCCCCAGGAGCCCCTGGTAGATCGTGAAGATGAGATCCTGCTTGCGGAGCCCCGCGTAGTGCTGGATGTTGAGCGCTTCCGCGTAGCCGTGGAGTTCGGCTACCGTTCTGTTCTTGAGTTCGGCGATTTCCATCGGGAAGCCAGAAAGAGGTCAGGATGCCCCTCGCAGCCGGTGCCGAGGTCCCCGGTCGGGGCGAACGCGACGAAGCGCCGGGCCGGCTGCGGGGCGATCCCCCCTGGGACGACGTTCTCGAAAGCCACGGGGTCGGCACGGCCGGTGGGTACCGCGTGGTCCGGGGACGGATCAGACCGGGGGTGTCCAGCGAAGACATGAGAAAGGTCGCTGACTGGGCCGACCAGGTCCAGACCCTCGCAAAAGGGAGCGAAACGGAACTCGTCGCGGTGCGCCGGGACTCGCCACCTCCACGGGACAAGCTGCTGCTGCACCTGTTTCTCTTCGTGGCCGCGCTGGGGAGTGCGGTGGTGGCGGGTGGGTTCCTTGCGGGGACGGATGTCCTGGACACCCGTTTCACGGAGATCGGGGGGGCCTGGTTCCCCGTCCCGACCAGGCTTCGGTTCGCCGACATGGTGGCAGGGCTGCCCTTCGCCCTGGCCTTCATCGGCATCCTTCTGGCCCACGAGATGGGCCACTACCTGACCGCGCGCCGGCACGGAGTCCCCGCCTCACTTCCGTATTTCATTCCGTTTCCTCCGTATTTTTCCATCGTGGGCACTCTCGGGGCCTTTATCCGGCTCAGGGGTCCCATGATGAGACGGTCGGTGCTCTTCGACATCGGGGTCGCGGGGCCGCTGGCCAGTTTTCTGCTTTCTTTGCCCCTCCTCTTCGTCGGCCTGCATCTTTCGGAACCGGTGCCGGCCGCCGACGTCGGCCTTTATCCCTTTCTGGTCCATTTCGCCGGTGAACCCATCCGGATCGGCAGCAACGCGATCCTCCAGTCCGCCACCGTGCTGACCGTGCCAGGTTTCGAGTCGGGCTCGGCCGTCGTGCTCCATCCGCTGGCGTTCGCGGGGTGGCTCGGCATCTTCGTCACCGCCCTGAACCTGATTCCGTTGGGACAGCTCGATGGCGGCCACATCCTCTACGCGGTTGCCGGGACTGCGCAGCGCACGCTGGCGAGGGGCTTCATCCTGATTCTGCTGCTGCTCGGGCTGGTGTGGTGGGGATGGTGGCTGTGGGCGGGGATCGCACTGGGCCTCGGGAGGGGAAGAGTCGCGCACCCTCCGGTGCTGGCGGAGGAAATCCCGGTGGGGAGGGGCAGGAGGATTCTGGGGTGGACCGCGCTGGCGCTCTTCGCCCTCAGCTTCTCGCCCGCACCTCTGGAGCTGTAACAGCCCGTGGACAGAATCCTCCCGGCATTCGAGCGGCGATGCACTCGCGCTGGACCGCTGCGCTCTGCGTTGCTCCTCGGGCGAATAGCGCTGCCATTCCCCTCTCGTCGCGCCTTGCGGGCGCGGCGCCTCGCCGCTCTCGGTGCTCGGGCGGCTCTGTCCACGGACTGCTGCTAGGATGGCGCGCCACAACCGCATTGGCCGGGGTGTGGACCAGTGCGGGTTCAGCTACCGGATCAGCTACCAGCCCGACTGGTTGGACCGGATCCGGGTTACACGCCGGCTGCCGTCGGGAAGACAGTCCACGAGAACCCTCTTCCGGAACCCGGCCAGGAAGCCTGGAGGGGACGCGGGAGATCTGGTGCGGATCAGGATCGAAAGCCCGGCTCAGGGCCTGGTGATCGAGACGTCGTTCCGTACGCCGTCCGGAGCCGTGGGCGAGGTCGAAGTCCAATGGCGGGGGAATGCGGCACCGGCTCACGAGGCGGACCACGTTCGCTTCAGGCTCACCGCCTTCCCTCCGGCTTGAGGGGTAGCCTTCGGGCATCCGCCGGGTCCGGTACGGGCCGGCATCGATTCGGTTACTTTTTCCCATGGTGCTCTTTCCGGTTACCGGCCCCCTGTCAAGGCCGCTTGCCGCCTCGGGGAGGTCCACGCTCGCGGCCCTCGGATCCATCGGCCGAGCCTCGGCGCTCTTCGCGGGGTCGGTTCGTGCGCTGCGCGACATCGGCGTGTGGGGTCCGCTCCTTCTTCCCCAGATGGCCCGGGTGGGGGTCGCGTCCGTACCCATCGCTCTCTTCATCGCCATGTTCACGGGTATCGTCATGTCTCTGCAGGCGTCCTATACGCTGACCGGGACGATTCCGCTGTACTTTGTCGGCACCATGGTGGGCAAGACCATGATCCTCGAGCTGGGGCCCGTGCTCACGGGGCTGACCCTGGCGGGACGGGTCGGAGCGAACATCTCGGCCGAGCTGGGGACGATGCGCGTCACCGAGCAGGTGGATGCTCTGGAGACGCTCGCCTACAATCCGATTGCGTACCTGGTGGTTCCCCGGACCCTGGCCGGAATCCTCATGTTCCCCTTCGTGGTCCTGCTGGCGATCGCCATGGGCATCATGTCCGGCTGGCTGACCGCGCTCCAGCTGCTGGACATGTCATCGCCGGAGTTCATCAAGGGCCTGCGGCTCTTCTTTGAGCCGTGGGACGTGTGGTTCGCGGTCATCAAGGCCGTTTCCTTCGGGGCCGTGGTGACCGGGATCGGGTGCTTCTGTGGACTCCAGACCGACCAAGGGGCCGAAGGTGTCGGACGGAGCGCGACCCGGACGGTGGTGATCTCAAGCATGATCATCCTCTGCCTGGACGCCTTCTGGGCGGCGGTCCTGCTGTGAGCATCCAACTCGCCGGCGTGCACAAGGCGTTCGGGCCGAAGAAGGTGCTGCGAGGGTTCACGCTGACCCTGCGCGAGGGGGAGACCGCTGCCATCGTCGGTCCTTCCGGTTGCGGCAAGTCGGTCCTGTTGAAGCACCTGGTGGGGCTGCTCCGGCCCGATGCGGGAACGGTCTTCGTCGATGGGCGGTCGGTGGGCGATCTGCGCAGGCGGGAGCTGGTGGAGCTGCGGCGCAAGATCGGATTCGTTTTTCAGTTCGCGGCGCTGTTCGATTCCATGACGGTCGCGGCCAACGTGAGCATGGGGCTGCGGCGACTCCCGGGCTGGGACCGGAAGCGCATCGCGGAGCGCGTCGGGGAGTGCCTCGGGCTGGTCGACCTGAACGGGCTGGGCGAACGCCTTCCGGCCGAGTTGAGTGGTGGCCAGCGCAAGCGCGCCGGACTGGCCCGGGCCATTGCCGCCTCGCCCAAGTACCTGCTCTACGACGAACCCACCACCGGCCTCGACCCCGTCACGACTTCGGTGATCGACCGGCTCATACTCAGAATGCGCGACGAGCTGGGGGTAACCGCGCTGGTGGTCACGCACGACATGACCAGCGCCTTCCGGGTGGCTGACCGCATCACCTTTCTCCACGGCGGAAAGGCACGCTTCACCGGAACCCCGGCGGAGGTTCGCACCGCCGGCGATGACGTACTGCGGGGCTTCGTGGAGGGGGACCCCGCGCTTTACTATGGACTCCAGGGAGGACAGGACGATGGAGCGTAGACGAGAAATCCTGGTGGGGCTCGTGGTGGTGCTGGGGATCGCCGTGGGCGTGGTGGGGACCATCTGGCTGCAGGGGGGATGGAGAGGTGACCAGCTGATGCTGCGGGCCGCGTCTCCCAGCGCGGGACAGCTCGTGGCCGGCGCGTCGGTGAAATTCCGCGGCGTCGCGGTGGGGCGCGTCGAATCGGTGGCCGTGGTGCCGAGCGGCGAGGCCGTCATGATCGAGATGAGCGTGCGTCCGGACCTGGCGATTCCTCCGGACGCGGCGGTGCTGGTGGCGCCCGAGTCGTTCTTCGGGGACTGGCAGGCGGAGATCATCGCCCGGGACGAATACCAGGTGCATCCATTCCTGGAATTCCCGGAGGAAGGGGTTCTCCCGGGGGTCGCCCTCCCCGACTTCTCCCGGCTCACGGCCACCGCCGACCAGATCGCCGGGAGACTTACGACGATTTCCGAGAGGTTCGAGGTCGCCTTCACCGAGGAGACGGCGATGAACCTCAAGAACCTGATCGACAACCTCGGACTGATCAGCGACGATCTGTCGAAGATGATATCGCAGCAGGCCGCCCGCTTCGACGAGCTGGCCGTGGGTGTGAGCGAGTCGGCTCGGGAGTTTGCGGGCGCTGCGAGGACGGCTCGCACGATGCTCGAGAACGCGGACAGCCTTCTGACGGATGCGGGCGTGGGAACCATGCTCGGCGATGCGGGCGAGAGCATGCGCAACCTCAGGACCCTCACGGGGGACATGAGGGAGGCCATGGCCGAAATGCGTGCCGCCGCGCACCAGGGCGTCACCACCATGAACCGCCTCGAGGGCCTGATGGCCAGGGCCGAGTCGGGGGAGGGATTGATGGGGCGTCTTCTCGCCGATCAGGAGTTGGCCGAGGGAGTCACGACGGCGGTGGCGAACCTGAACACGCTCCTTGCCGACATCAAGGACAACCCGACGCGCTATCTGAGCTTCTCCATCTTCTGAGGTTGCGTCAATTGGCTGATCACGACGCTCAAACGGCCCCCCGGATCGAACGCAGCGCGGGAGGTGTGGTGGTCCGCCCGCTGGCTGGGAGCTGGCACGCGCTGCTGATCAAGGATCCCTACGGCAAGTGGTCGCTGCCGAAGGGGCACATGGAGGGTGGCGAGAGCCTGCGGGAGGCGGCCGTCCGCGAAGTGGAGGAGGAGACCGGGATCCGGCCGGAGGTGGTGGGTCCCAGGATCGACACCGTCGACTGGACGTTCCGGGATGGGGACGAGACCATCCACAAGTACTGCACCTTCTTCCTGATGCGGAGCCGTGCGGGCGAGGCTGTGCCCCGGTCCGAGGAAGGAATCACGGCGTGCGTGTGGCTCCCCGTCCGGGATGCCGCTTCCCGGGTGGCCTACGCCGACACGCGGGAGGTGGTGCTCCGCGCGGACGAGAAGATCGCCGAGGCCGGGTGGTGAAGGCGTCGGCGGACGACAGGAACGACGGTTCCTGGCGCATGGCTCAGGGAGCGGTAATGGTCCTGGTGGCCGGCTTCTTCCTCTACAGTCTGCGGGACCTCCTCAACCCGTTCCTGCTGTACTGGGCGTTCATCGCGCTGATGGTGCCCTTCCGCGGCGTCCGCGGGCACGTACTGGTTGTTGCCGTCGCCACGCTTCTGGCCGGGGTCTGGGTGCTGGATACGGCGGGTTCGCTGTTGGCGCCGTTCTTCCTGGCGTTCGTGCTCGCGTACATCCTGGACCCGGTCGCCGACAGGGTCTCGGCGCACCCGCGCATCAACCGCACGGCCGCCATCCTTCTCATTCTCGTCCCGGCGCTGGGGACGGGTGCGGCGATGCTGGCGTTCGCACTGCCGGAAGTCGTGCGCCAGGCGGGTGACCTGGTTGCGTATCTGACGGACTGGGTCAGGGGGCTGGACCCGGCGGACCTGGAGTTCGACATCCCCTTCGTGGACGAGGCGGCGCTTTTGGCCACGCTCCAAACCCTCGACGCCGAGACCTTGGGAGCGTTCCTGGAGGAACGGAAGGCCACCATCGCGCGCGGCGCCTGGACGACCTTTCTGGGACTCGGGCGCGGCGTCGGCGCCCTGTTCACGGTGCTCGGCTACCTGGTGCTCACGCCCGTGCTGATGTTCTACCTGCTGCGCGACTACGACCGGATCGTGGCCCGGGCCGACGATCTCCTGCCGGGAAGGGTCCGGGAAGGGGCGCGCGGTTTCTTCCGCGAATACGACGACCTCCTCTCCCGCTACCTGCGCGGCCAGGTGGCGACGGCGCTCCTGACCGGCGCGATCACTTGGATCGGCCTCCTCATCGTCGGGTTCCCCTATGCCTTCATGCTCGGCGTGACTGTGGCGGTGCTGGGGGTCGTCCCCTACCTGGGGGTGGTCGTTTCGCTGATCCCCGCGGTGGTCCTCGCGCTGCTCAGCGACGATGCCGGCGTATCGCTCCTGAAGGTGGGCATCGTCTATGGAGTGGCCCAGGGGCTGGAGAGCGCGGTGATCAGCCCGCGGATCGTGGGGGAATCGGTGGGGCTGCACCCCGTGTGGATCCTGCTCGCGCTCTCGCTCGGCGGCTTCTTCTTCGGCTTCGTGGGGCTGCTGATCGGGGTGCCGCTGGCCGTGGCCGTCAAGCTGCTTCTGGTGCGAAGCCTGGAACGGTACCGGAGTTCGGCGCTTTATCGGGACGAGGCGGCCGGGTAGCGACCCAATCACGACAACCGGACCAAGTCACATGTCCGACAACCACATCGAGAACCTGGTGATCGTCGGTTCCGGCCCCGCCGGCTGGACCGCCGCCATCTACGGAGCGCGTGCGAACCTGAACCCCCTCGTCTACGAGGGCGCCGGCAGCCGGACCATGATCCCCGGCGGGCAGCTCATGTTCACCACCGACGTGGAGAACTACCCGGGCTTCGCCGACGGCATCGGCGGGATCGACATGATGATGCAGTTCAGGAAGCAGGCACTTCGCTTCGACACGCGGGTGCTGACCGAGGACATCGTAGAGGTGGATTTCTCGGGGCGGCCGTTCCGGATGAGGTCGTCGGGGGGGGAGGAGGTGCTGGCCAGGACGGTGGTGGTGGCGACGGGGGCGAACGCGCGCTGGCTGGGGGTGCCGGGGGAGGAGCGTCTGGCGCAGAGCGGGGGCGGGGTGTCGGCGTGCGCGGTGTGCGACGGGGCGCTGCCGTTCTTTCGCGGCAAGGTGATCGCGGTGGTGGGTGGAGGCGACAGCGCGATGGAGGAGGCGCTGTACATGACCAGGTTTGCTGGTCAGGTTCTGGTGATTCACCGCCGCGACGCACTCAGGGCCTCGCGGATCATGCAGGAGCGGGCGCTGGCGAGCGACAAGATCACGTTTCTGTGGAACAGCGTGGTGGAGGAGGTGCTGGGGGACGAGGTGATCGCGGGGCTCAGGCTGCGTGATACGGTGACGGGCGAGGGGAGGGAGGTGGTGGTGGGGGGGATGTTCGTGGCGATCGGACACGATCCGAACACGGCGTTCCTGCGCGGGCAGATCGACCTGAAGGAGAACGGGTACGTGCGCCTGCCGAAGCCGTGGCGGACCGAGACGAACGTGCCTGGGGTGTTCGCGGCGGGGGATGTGATGGACGACTTCTACCGGCAGGCGGTGTCGGCGGCGGGGACGGGTTGCATGGCGGCTCTCGAGGCGGAGCGGTTTCTGGCGCACGGGGGGTGAGGCCTGGCGATTTGACCATTTTGACCAAATTCCAATATCTAATCGAGCAGACCGGACAGCGCCGAGGCTCCCTCAAGACCCGTGTCGGGGCGTGCGAGCTCCTGCCGCTGGGCGCGTGAGAGCCACGCCACCCGGCTGCCCGTCGCGCCCCGCGTGACTGCGAGCACGTCGTCGATCTGCTCGGCTACTGCGCCGACGTGCGAGATCACCCCCACCATCCGGCCCGTCCCGGCCACCTGCGAGAGCGCCTCGATGGCGCAGTCGAGGTTGTTGCGGTCCAGTGACCCGAAGCCCTCGTCGAGGAAGAGCGACTCGAGGCGGCCGCCGCTCCGAGCCATCATCTCCACCATCCCGAGCGCGAGCGCCAGCGACCCGATGAACTGTTCCCCGCCCGAGAGGCTGGCGGGGGAGCGCGCCTGGCCGGAGTCGTTGTCGACCACGAGCCACTGCTGGTCCTCCAGATCGCCCGGGTCGGCGAAGCTGTAGCGGTCGGCGGTCATCTTCCTGAGCATCCTCGACGCGTAGACCAGCAGGTCCCGCGACCGCCGCAGCGTGAGCCACTTGAGGAAGGCGCCGGGCTTGAGCGCGGCGTCGAGGTCGCCCAGGGCGACTTCCAGTGCGGCAACCTCGTCGGCGGTCCGACGGAGCTTCAGGAGGTCGCCGAGGATGGCGGCGAAGGCGTCGCGGTCCCGCTTCGCGTCCCGGGCGGCGTAGTCTGCGTCGGTAGCGGCCCTTCCGGTGGTTTGGACGAGGGCCTGGAGGTCGGTGGGGTCGGTGGGAGGGTCGAGTTGCGCGGCGACCCCGCGGGCTTCGGTGTGGGCCTCTTCCGTCGCGGCGAGAGCGCGGCGGCGAAGGTCCGCTGCCAGCTCGACCACATTCGCCATCGCTTTTCGGAGTCGGCCGATCCCCTTCCGGAGGGTCTTCGCGTCCACCGGGTAGTGGATGGCCGGGGGGATCGCGGTCTCGGCGGCCAATTCGCGAACGGCGTCCGCGAGAGCGGTCCGGTGGTCGGCCAGCTCCCGGACCATGGCCTGCAGAGGCTCCTCGACCTGCATCTTGCGCGTCTCTTCGAGGCGTTTCAGCGTGCTCCGTGTCTCCTCGATCCCGGTGCGCAGGCGGTCCCGCTCCCGTTTGCGCGACTGGAGGATCTTCTCGCGTTCCCGCGCCGCGTACGAGGCGCGGTCGACCGGTGCGGTGTCCACCGCTTTCAGCTCGACGGGGTAGGCGGGAAGGGCGAGCTGGGGGCGCAAGGGTGGGGGGATGGATCGGATGTCCCGGTTCAGAGCGTCGAGGTTGTCGTGGGCGGTGTTGCGGGTTCTGTCGAGGTCGTTCCGCGCGTGCCTGAGTGCCTGCCGGGCAGAGGTCTCGCCCACCTGGGCACCGGTATGCACTTCGCGCAGCTCTCGGGCCTCGGTGCGGTGCCGGTCCAGCTTCGCCTCGGCTTCGCGGAATCGCTGCCTGGCCGGCGCGAGGACCTCTTTCCGGTCCGGCAGTGGAGCGTCGCCCGCGAGGGGGAAGGCGTCGTCCAGCCCGGCGGTGTTGCGGAGGTGGTCGAGCGCGGCGGCAATCTCGGAACGGAGGGCATCCCGGTCCCTCTTGACACTTGCGATCCCCTGCCGGGCGGACTTCCGCCGCGCCTCGAGATCGGCCACCACCCTGCTCGCCTCATCGGCTTGCGACCTCGCCGCCCTGTTGGTCTCGCGCGCCGCATCCAGGCCGGTGTCCCGCGGCGGTACCCAGTCCTCGGGAAGCTCGCTCCGGCAGACGGGACACTCGCCGCCCGGACAGAGGCCGTGGGCCGCGGCGGCGGCCGCGTTGGTGCGCCTCGCCTCGCCAAGCTCCCTCTCGGTGCGTTGCAGATGCTCCTGCGCGAGCTGCAGTCTCCGCCGGGCGCTGCCGAGCCGTGCGGTGACTTCGACCATCTCCTCCTCCCTCTTGGCCAACCCGTCCGCCGTCGAGCGGATGCGCTCCCGCAATTCGCCGCACTTCTCATACCAGCGCTCGCCCTGCGCTACGAGCTCGCGTGCGGAACCGACGGCTTCCGCGAAGGGCGGCTCCAGCTTCTGGTGGCGAGCCAATCGATCACTTGCCGATTCGAGGGCCTGCGTCGCCCGGACATGTTGCCGCGCCGCCGCCTCCTCGGCGGCGATCGCCCCCCGCAGCGCCTCCGCAGCTTCGACCGCCCTCGCCACCTGTGCCGGGAGCGCGTCCAGCGCGCCCAGGGTGCGCGCGACCTCGCGATCGTCGGGGCCGTCGTCCGTGGGAATGCCGTTGAGGTCGCGCTTCAGCCCGGCCTCCCGCCCCTCCAGCTCGGTCGCTTCGGCCTCCATCCGGCGCTGCAGGCTCTCCAGCGGCGCCAGCCGGCCGGCCAGTTCGTCCATCGCGGGCGCGGTCACGCTCTCGTCCGCCCGACGGGCCGCCGCGATCGCCGCCTCGGACCGGCGCAGGGTATCGGCGGCCCGTTCGGACCGGTCACGGAGATCGGCCAGAGCGACCGCTTGGCGGCTCGCCGCGTCGGCCCGGGAGGTCAGATCGGCCAAGTGCGCCTCGGGGTCATCCGGATGGCGCTCCACCTCGTCCCGCAACCGCGCCGCCAGCGTCCTGACCTCCGCCAGGCGTTGCCGCGCCACCTCCCCCGCCGCCTCGAGATCGCGGGTCTGCCACACCTGGCGCAGGATCTCGGTGCGGTTGGACGGAGCGTCCTCGACCAGGAGACGGGCGAAGCGTCCCTGCGGCAGGATCACGGTGCGGAGGAAGGCGTCGCTGTCGAGCCCGATCAGCGCCTGCACCCGCTCGTTGACCGGCCTGACCTGCTCGACCTTCTCGAGCGTCTCGCCGCCGGGCCCGTAGCGGACCAGCTGCGCCTGCGGAGGCCGGAGTCCCCCTGCGCCTGTACGCCGGTCCACCCTGGTGACCTCCCACTCCTCGCCGGACACCCGGAAGCGCAGCACCACGCGCATCACGTCCGAGGTGTCGTTCATGAGCTCCCGCTTGGACTTGCTCCCGAGCGAGGTCTGCCCGTACAGGGCGTAGGTCATCGCCTCCAGGATCGAGGACTTCCCGGCGCCGGTGTCGCCGACCACGGCGATCCGGGTGCGGCCGCCGAAGTCGATCCCTACCTCGGCCCGGAAGGACCGCAGTCCCTCGATGGCGATTCGCAGCGGGCGCATCCGGTCAGACCTTCCCGGGGCGGCCCGGTTCGTCCGTGTGCGGTCCGTCGCGGTGCGTCGTCGCGCCGCCTCCCCCGCCCCCGCGCAGTGCGGCGAGGACCCCCTCGGCGCGCACCGTCAGCCCTGCCAGCCCGAAGTCCGGCCCCTCCTCGTCCCCCTGTCCGGCCACCGCCTCGCGAAGGAGTGCCAGGACCGCGTCGCGGGGCGCCTTCGTCGCCCTCCCGGTCGCCGCCGTGCTCCGCCACTCGACGAAGAGATCATCGATGGACGGCTCCTCGCCGTCCTCCGTCCCGGCGATCGCCTTGACCGGCCGGTTGGCCACCTCGTTGACCAGGTTGAAGATCACGCACTCCGGCGACCACTCGCCCACCCGGTCGGCCAGGTCGGGGACCGGGTCGTCGGACCTGACCACCGCCTTGAGAAAACAGCCGTCGAGCGCCCCGTTCGCCGCGCGCGCCTCCAGCTCCTGGAACGTCCCGGCGAAGCTCTCCAGCGGCCGCCCCGGGGGCAGCTCCCGTTCACCTACCCGGACATCGTCGCCGATCGTGACCACGACCGCGTGCTTGCTCTGGCGGCTCTCGCCGTAGTCGAGCGGGACGAGCGACCCCGCATACCGGCCGCGCGCGCTTCCCGGAAGCTGCTGCGGGTCGTGGATGTGTCCGAAGGCGCAGTAGAGCGCCCGGTGCAGGCCCTTCGTGTGCGTGGCGTGGTCCTCTCCGACGGTGAACCGCCGCTCGGAGTTGCCGGGCCGCGCCCCGTCGACGTGCAGGTGCGCCGTGTAGAGGACGATCCCGTGAGGGCCCGCGGCCTCCCGTGCGCGGCCGATCACACGGTCGTTGAGGGCGCGGATGCCGTCGGCGTAGTCGCCCTCGAGGCGCAGGGCGTCGGCGGTCGCGTAGTCGGTGATCGCGCCGGGCGGGATGAAGGGGACGCACGCGAGCGCGACGGGGACCTCCGCGAGGTCGTCGAACTCCAGGACGCGCGGCCTGGTGACGAACCGGAGGCGCCGGGGCGAGGCCATGCGCGCCATGTCGTCCAGAACATCGAAGAGGGCGCCCGAGTCGTGGTTGCCGCTGATCACGACGGTCGGCGCGATCTGCGCCAGCCGCTGCAGGGCGGTGACGCCGAGCCTGAGGGCGGGGTAGGGGGGGCGGTAGGCGTCGAAGAGGTCGCCCGCGTGGATGATCAGGTCGGGGCGTTCGGTGGCGGCGATCGCCAGGAGCGCGCGGAGGGCCGTGCGGTGGTCGTGCGTGCGGTCGTGGCGTCCCAGCTTGGCGCCGAGGTGCCAGTCGGCGGTGTGGAGGAGCTTCAAGGCGGTTGCTTCGCGACCGATCCGCGTTGCTTCCCTTCAGGGTGTAAAGGCGACATTACATTGTGTCAGGTAAGATATACATTTCTTGCTCTTTCTCTCGTTGCGCTCTGTCATTCCGGCCCACGCCGCTCCCGGCCCTTGGAGCGGCCATGTCCGAAGGGGGCGAGGTCCGTGGGGAAGGTATGAAAGGGAGACCAAGATTCGGGGCGTCCGCGGTTCGCCGCAAGCCGAGGGAGGGCTGACGGTCGGAGCTCCGCAATTTGGCCCGGCCTTGACCTATGGTCGGTCCGAACCGATCCCCCCAGAGTCGTCTTCGGGGAGCTCCAGCTGCTCCGCCGGTGGAATCCATGCACCGAAATTTCCGGGTGTCCGCCAACTCGTGCATGGTGGGCAGCCGCAGGATTCGCCGGGACCTGGACCAACGTGGACCAAGCCGAAGCGACGCGCACGCGCTGGCCGTGGAGCTGGAGGCGCTGGGAAGGAACGACCTTCCCGCGGACACAACGAGTGCGATCACCGAGGAGTTCGAGGCGGTCCGCGAGAGGCGGCGCGACCTGCGGAAGCAGATCGACCGGTGCCGGACCCTGCTGGACGAGTCGCGCAACTGGGTGCGGTTTCGTCCCGACGCCTTCCGCAAGGCGCTGTCGTGCCGCTCGGCATCCAGCAGGCCGGGCCCCTGCGGCGGGAACGGGACGAGAGCGGACGTGAGGTATGGCGGTTTCCCGAGCTGGGCGGGCGGGTCGCGGCGGATCCCTCCTGGGCGGCCACGCTCGACACGCTTCGGGTCCCCATCAAACGCGAGCAGAAGCCGCTCGAATGGCGGAAGGAGGCTCCGATCCGGCCGGTCGTCTTCTCGGATCCGGAGGAACTGACGGAGGAAGTGGTTCACCTGCACCTCGAGCAGCGGGTCGCCCAGCGGCTGCTGGCCCGGTTCCGCGCCCAGGGATTCATCCACAACGACCTGTCGCGGGCTTGTCTGGCCCATGTGGCCGACTCGGTGCCCCGCGTCGTGCTTCTGGGCCGCCTGTCCCTTTACGGCGAATGCGCGGAGCGCCTGCACGAGGAGATCGTCACGGTCACGGCCCGCTGGAGGGCCCCCGACCTTCGACGGGGACCGCTCAGCCCCTACGCTCTGCAGGCGGAGCGGAAGACGATGGCGCTTCTCGACGAGTTGTTGGCGAGCGGGCGGGCTTCACAGCCGAATGAGACGGTGCGACGGCGCCTCCTCGCGTCCGCGGCCCGTGACATCGGCGAGTTGCGGCCCCAGCTGGAGCCCAGAGCGGAAGCGCTCGCCGAACGCGCCGCCCTGAAACTGCGGGAGAGGGGCGCACGGGAGGCGAAGGAGCTTCGCGCGACCTTGGTGCGCCAGAGGGATCGGGTGAAGGCCGAGCTCGATCGGCACGAGGCGGAGCCCGCGCAGCTCGCGCTGGGCCTCGACGCGGACGACAAGAAGCAGTTGGATGCCAACAAGCGCGCCTGGCGGGAGCGTCTCGACCAGTTCGAGCGGGACTTGAAGGATGAGCCCGAGCGGATCCGGAACTTCTACCGGGTGCGCGGGAGGCCCCGGGTGGAGCCGGTGGGTCTGGTGTATCTCTGGCCGGAGACGGGGTAGGGGTCGTCGCGGTCAGCCGCCTTGGTTGGCCCGGGCAGGGAACCTCCGTCCAGCAAGAGTCGGAAGCGTCCCAACCCGTGTCCGATCTCGTCGAGCCGACCACTTACCACGAAAGCACGCGGGGCGGGAATGAGGTGGAGACGTTGCTCGATCGCAGGGCAGTCCGACGCTTCGAAGACGAACCCCGTTCCCGCTCGATTCTCAGGGTACAGTTCGTACCGCACTCCCCGGGTCTTCACGGCTTTTCCGAGCCCGAGAACCGCCCGGAGGACGTTCCCGTCGAAGTAGTCCCCGGGTGCTGCGGAGCTCTGGACCTCGGCCGTCGCGCGCGCGCCGAGATCAAGCGAAGTGTCCTCCGCGCTCGGCTGCCTGATCCACAGATCCTGCTGTGCAAGTTCGGGATCCGGGATGTCACCCAGCCGGGGAGCATCGATCGTGAAAGTCGTGGAGCCGGCCTCCAGTCCCGTGACGGTGAAGTCGAGAGCCGCCTTGAGCCAGCGCGGCTTGGCCCCTCGGCGCTTCGACAACTCAGCCGTCCGGCGGCCGGGGCACTTGGATGTCCTTGCAGATCTTTCTGGCGAGGTCCCGATTGATCTCTTTGTGCCGGGGAATCGTCGAGACCTTCTTGGCCGTCCGGTTGATGTAGAGGGTGTGGTTCCCGCCCTCACGCAGGAACGCGCACCCATGCTGTGCCAAGTGCCGCAGCAAATCCCGGCGCTTCACGCCGTGACGGTGATGGGCTCTCTGATGACCGTACCGCCATCGGCGTCTTCACGGGACATTTCCCGGTTGGCTTCGATCACCATTGCCACGGCCTCGCGAAGGTTCGACCGTGCTTCTTCGAGGGAAGCGCCTTGGGTGTTGGCACCGGGAAACTCCTCGATGAAGGCGATGTAGCCTTCAGGAACCTTCCGGAACACCGCCGTGCACTGCAGGTCCACAACATACCTCCTAGCTGTCAGCCTAGCTCACTCTCGGCAGGATTGCGCCCCTGCGGATTCTTCCAGACGATAATGGATGCGCCGTTCAGCTTCAACAGGTCTAACAGGATCGGGGCTCGCCGGGAGCGGATCACGGGGGATTCGGGTGCGCTGACCGGGCGCGAGCCGCCAGCGCTCAGCAGGCGCTCCCGCCGCCCGGACGGTCGTGATCGACGAGATCCAGCGGGCCCCGGAGCTGCTGTCGGTGGTCCATGCGGTGCTGGAGGAACCGTCGCCGCCGCGCTTCGTGCTCACCGGTTCCAGCGCTCGCAAGCTTCGCCGCGGCGAGGTCAACCTTCTCGGGGGGCGGGCCCTGAACCGGACCCTGCACCCGTTCATGGCCGCGGAGCTCGCAAGCTTCGACCTCGCGCGAGCCCTCGAGGTCGGCCTGGTGCCCCTGGTCGTGGAGTCGCCCGACCCGGAGGGGACTCTTGGGGCGTACGCCAGCCTCTACATCGACCAGGAAGTGCGTGCGGAGGGTCTCACGCGCGATGGTGGCGCGCGACAAGCTGTACCTGTTCGACGCCGGCGTCTTCCGCTCGCTGCGCCCGACGGGACCACTTGACCGGCCCGGCGACATCGACGGCCAGGCGCTGGAGGGGCTGGTGGCCCAGCACCTGCGTGCGTGGGCGGCCTACTCGGGGGGCGACGCCTCGATCTTCTACTGGCGCACGCGTGGCGGAAGCGAGGTCGACTTCGTTGTCTACGGGCCGAACTGCTTCCACGCGTTCGAAGTCAGGAACGCCCGCGCCGTGCACTCCGCCGACCTGCGGGCCAAGCGTACCTTCCGGAGCGACTACCCCGAAGCGGACGCCGCCATGCTGCACCGGGGACGGGAACGGATGAGGATGCACGGGATCTGGTGTCTCCCGGTGGAGGACTTCCTGCGGGAGATGGTTCCGGGGCGGCGGCTGATGGAGTGGGTGGGCGCGTGACCCCCGCCCCTCACAACCCCGCCTCTGCCCCCGACATCGCCCCCAGATTCGCCATGATCGTGTCCGTCCGTTCCCGGTCCCGCGCCTCGTCCGCCACGGCCTCGTCCGGATTGGTCGCGAACGGTGGGAACGGAAACCGCAACGGGATCGGCTCGGGCACGATCGGCTGGGACAGCACCATGGTCCCGGGCATGAAGCGCGACGCCCGCTCGCGCAGCGCGGACGACAGGAAGCGATACGCATCCGCCTCGCTGGCGTCGAGCCGCCCGGCCACCTTGAGCGACGCGTTGCGGGGGAGCGGCGGAGCGACCGCCGATGCGGCCTGCTGCGCCCCCACCAGGAGCACGCCCAGGGAGCGTCCGCGCTCGGCGATGTCGACCAGAAGCTCGCGAAGCGGCGAGAACCCCTTCGCCGGCGCGTACTTGTTGAGTTCGTCCAGGACCACGAATCGCAGCGGAACGCGCCCCGTCCCCTGCTTCTCGCGCCACACGCCGTCCAGCAGCGAGCCCACCACGAAGCGCTGCGCGTCGTCGTGCAGGGTGGAGATGTCGACCACGTGCAGGCGGGCGTTCTCGGACGACACGGGCCTGAGTCCGCAGCCGATCAGCGGCCCGATGTGCTTGCGCAGCCGCAGCAGCCGTCGCAGGTAGGCCTGCCGCGTCCCCGACTGCGTGCGCCCGAACCAGGCCCTGATCGTCTCGTCGTCGTCCCGGTTGGCCATCTTCTCGGTGAAGTCGACGAAGTCCCCGAAGTCCTCGATCACATGGCCGGCGCCCGCCCGCACCGGCTCGGGTTCCTTCGCCGCCAGCCTGTCCGGGTCGAAGCTAGTGTCCTCGGGGACGGCCGGGAGGATCACCACCGCACCCGACTCTCCGCCCTCGAGCCGCCGAAGGTGGCGCAGAAGCTGGATGCGGAACTGCTGCTCGATGAACCCGACCTGGGTGGAGCGGTCGTCCTCCGCGGTGAAGCAGAACTGCAGCAGCTGGTCGCGGATGAACCGTTCCGGGGTCCATCCGTAGGCGTGCACGTCGCCGGTGTCGCGGGACTTGACGCCCGGCACCGTCCCCGAGACGCCGGGCCGCCGGGGGGCGTACAGGCGCACCGAGCGGAAGGGGCCGGGATCGGCGACGCCCAGGGCGCGCCACTGTGTGCGTGCGTCCGGTCTGCCCGGAAACTCCGAGTTCGGGCGATCGAGGTGGAGCAGGTCCTCGCCCTTGGTGTTGAAGACGAGCGCGCGCACGTTCTCGCGTTCGGCGCGGCCTCCGAGCAGCGCCATCCCGGCATCGGTCTCGAGGAGCTGGTAGAGGATGTACAGCGCGTACGAGGTCTTGGTCGCGACGCCCGAGATCCCCGAGATAGAGAAGTGCCCCCCGGAGCGGCCGTCCACGAAGCGCATGTCGGCGTAGACGGGCTCGCCCCCCATGTCCACGCCGACCGGGAGCTTGCCGCGCTTCATCTCGTCCTCGAAGAGGGCGACCGTGCGGTCCCGGCCGACGGCGCGCATGGCCACGGAACCCGCGTTCGGCGCCACGAAGAGCTCGGGGACGACGCGCAGCACCCGCACCTCGGCCAGGCGCACATGCTCGGCGGGCATGACGCGGTCGACGACCCGGGCCGTGTCCGAGGGCAGGTCGGCGCCCTCGAAACGGCTGCGCAGCTCGGTGACGATCCCGTAGTGGGTGACCTGCGTCCCGCCGGGGAGTTCGTTGCGGACAGCGACCAACTGGTCAAGCTGGACGTTCGCGTTCCCGTCGAGGACCACCTGGAAGTCGCGCGAATTGCTGCCGTGCGAGCCGTCCACGAGTCCGATGCGGGGGTCCGCGAGGGGGTTTCCGTCCTGGTTCACGATCGCCTGGCCTTCCTGGTCGCCAGTGCTCCGGCCATCCTGGTCGCTCATGCGGCCTCCTCGTCCCGGTTGTGCTGCATGACGGCTTCGCGAACGGCGCGCAGGGCCAGCCGCGAGTCGCCGAGCAGGTGGTGAAGGTGCTGTTCCAGCCGTGCCACGGGGGCGAGGTTGACCGGCGCGCGGGCATCGCGGTGGGGTGCGGACGCGAAGTCGGGCAGCCACCGCGCGGCGCGGTCCACCGTTTGGGTGGCCTGGCCGCTGCCCGAACTTGCGGGCACCTCCAGGCGCGCGATCCCCGCCCACGGCCCCGCCCAGGGGCCGGGGTCGCCCACCCGGATGTAGCATGCGTAGCGGTCGTCCTTCATGACGAACAGGCTCGTCCGCTCTCCCACGCCGAGACCCGGCACGGTCTGCCAGTGCTCGACCGCGAGCGTGCGCCGGTGATGGGTCTTCACGTACCCCACCACCGGCGTCCTGCGGCTGCGGCGGATGTTGTGAAGCGGTCCGTCGAAGACGACCATCCAGCCGTCCGCGGAGAGGCGGTCGGCGATCTCGGCCTCGGTGTCCCGCATGAGGCGCTGGAGGTGTTGCGGCACCGCCCTGAGCTCCTCGCTCTCGACCGAAAGGGACATCCATCGCCATCCGCCCGGATGAGGGCGCAGCCGCACCTGGTGCCCGCCGGAGAAGATGACCGCGCGACCGATCTCGGCATGGCGGATGGCCGCCGGGGCGTCCGGGCCGATCAGGACGGCTCCCGCTCCCCAGGCACCCGCGAGTCCCGTAATCGTCTCCCCTTCCGGATTCGTGCGCGTGAGGTGAGCCTCGGTTCGGCGCACCCCGTCCACGAAGCAGAGCCGTGCCGGGGGGCCCGCGTCGGGGGGCCGGTGAATGCGGAACCGTCCGCCGTCCTCCACGATCCGGCACTCAACTGTGTGCTCGTCCTCCTCGTCCGCGCGAAAGCCGGCGCCGAAGGACGCGTCGAATGGCTCGACCCCGATGAAGGGGCTGCTCGCGGCGGTGTCGGCTTCGGGGATGGCCATGCCGGGGTGAGGGGGTGGATTCGGGTGCGAAAGATCGGGGAAACGCTTCGCGAGTGCTACGGAAGTTAGCAGTACGCGGATAAAGCCGCCCGTGCACCGAGAGCGGCGAGGCACCGGGGTGGGGGGGGCGAAGCCTTCCGGGCCTGGGACAGCGCCGGGATCGAGATCGTCGAGAGTGCGTCATCGTTGTGGGGCGACGACGGCTGGAGCGTTGCCGACACGCCGACCGTGGTCATCGGCCGGATGGAGGGCGACGAGCGCTACCTCTTCGGCAGCGTCGCAGGGGCCACCGTGCTGCGCGACGGTCGGATCGCGGTTCTCGACGGGCAGGGCGCGCTCATACGCGTGTACTCGGCCGAAGGGGAGCACATCGAGGACTGGGGAGGGCAGGTGGAGGGGCCGGGAGAGTTCACCTACCCCCGGAAGATGTTTCCCTACCGGGGAGATTCGATCCTGGTGAGCGAATTCGTGGCGCGCAGCTTCACGGTTCTTGACGACCGGGGGCGTTTCGGGAGAAGGATGGTCCCCGAGATCCGGATGTCATTCGTGACCGAATGGCGCAGGCGCATGCAGGAGGGGGACCGGTCCGCGGTTCCCGCCGAAAGTTGCTGCAGACTGTGGGGCCCGCTCCCTACCGGCGCTTTCCTCCTCTCCTATCCCGCAATGATTCCGAACACGGGAACCGGGACGAAGAGGAGCACCATTTCCACGGCCATCATCCCCGACTCGGGCGGTGCGGCCGAGCCGGCGGACGTCTTCATGGGGGCTTCCTACAGGCTCGGGTTGGACGTTGAGCGCACGAGTTTCCAGTTCCCGCCATGGTTCAACATGACCGTGGGCCCGGACGGGTACTTCGCTACGGAGGGAGACGCGTACCTGGTCGGCCAGTACGATGCGAGTGGGCGCCTCCGCAGAATCATCCGGCTTGCGCGCAGACCCCGTCCCGTCACCGACGAAGTCAGGACAGCCCACGAAGACGCACTTCGGGATCGGATCCTCGCGCCGGGCACTCCGCTTGAAGGCGGCTCTCCGGAGGAGGTGCTCGAGAGACTGCTCGCTGACCCCTACCCGTCGCACCTCCCCACCTTCTTCGGGCTTCATGCGGATCCCGAACGGAACCTGTGGGCCGTTCAGTATCCGTATGGCACGGGCGACGACGGCAAGGCACCGACATGCTCGAGTACTTCGTCTTCGGACCCGGTGGGCGACACCTCGGCGTCGTCGAACTGCCGACCAGCCTGACCGTGTTGCAGATCGGGTCGGACTTCATCCTCGCCCTGATGCGCGACGATCTCGGAGTCAACTACGTCCACCTGTACCGGATCGAGAAGTGAAGTGAATTCATAGCCGGACTTGTCGTGCTCGGGGGCCGCGTCGAGATCGCGTGTCAGGCTCAAACGCCTCGATCCGACGTTTGATGGTGTGACACGACACTAGTCGGGAACATCCATCACGTAGATCTCAGCGTCGCCGTCGCGGTTGGATCCGAACGCGATCTTGCCGCCATCGGGAAACCATGCGCCGAACGAATCGTCGTCGTCGTTGTCGGTCAGCCGCTTCACGCCGCTCCCGTCCGCGTTCATCACGTAGATCTCACGGTTGCCGTCGCGGTTGGACGTGAACGCGATCTTGTCGCCGTCGGGGGACCACGCGCCGAACGAATCGAAGGCGTCGTCGTCGGTGAGCCGCATCACACCGCTCCCGTCCGCGTTCATCACGTAGATCTCAGGGTTGCCGTCGCGGAAGGATTCGAACGCGATCTTGTCGCCGTCGGGGGACCACGCGCCGAACCAATCGGGCTCGTCGTTGTCGGTGAGCTGATCCACGCCGCTCCCGTCCGCGTTCATCACGTAGATCTCATTGGCGCCGGTGCGCTCGGACGTGAACGCGATCTTGTCGCCGTCGGGGGACCACGCGCCGAACGCATCGTCGGCGTCGTTGTCGGTGAGCCGCTCCACGCCGCTCCCGTCCGCGTTCATCACGTAGATCTCATCGTTGCCGTCGCGCCCGGACCTGAACGCGATCTTGTCGCCGTCGGGGGACCACGCGCCGAACCAATCGTCGGCGTCGTTATCGGTCAGCCGATCCAGGTCGCTCCCGTCCGCGTTCATCACGTAGATCTCAGCTGTGAATCCGAACGCGATCTTGTCGCCATCTGGGGACCACGCGCCGAACACATCGTAGGCGTCGTTTTCGGTGAGCCGCTTGACGTCGCTCCCGTCCGCGTCCATCACGTAGATCTCAGTCTTGTTGCCGTCGCGGTCGGACGTGAACGCGATCTTGTCGCCATCTGGGGACCACGCGCCGAACCTATCGGAGGCGTCGTTATCGGTGAGGTTCGTTGCGACGTCGCTCGCGACGGTGATTTGCACGGTGGTCTGGGCGGACAGCTCGCCCGGATCGGTGGCCGTGACCGTCACGGTGGCCGAACCCTGCGCCACACCCTCGACTCTCACCGTGCTTCCCGACACCGACACCCGCGCCACGCCGGCGGCCGACGTGGCGGCCTCGTAGGTCAGCGTGTCGCCGTCCGGGTCCGTGAAGTGGTCCGAGGCGTCCACCTCCGTCGTGTCCCCGACGAACACCTCCATGTCCGGGATCGGGTCCCCAACCACCGGAGCCCGGTTCGGGACCGTGACGTCGAACGTCTGATGGGCCTCCAGGCCGCCGGGGTCCGTGGCCGTGACCGTCACGTCGGCCGTGCCCTTGGCCACGGCCGTGACCGTCACCGTGCTCCCCAGCACCGACACCGTGGCCACGGCGGGGCTGGACGAGACGGCGGAGTAGGCCAGCGTCTCCCCGTCCGGTTCGGTGAAGTATCGAGATGCATCCACCGTCGTCGTCTCGCCGACGGGAACCGTGTCCGGGGGGATGACGCCCTGCGGCTGCGGCGCCCGGTTGGGCACCATGACCTCGAAGCTCTGCTGGCCCTCCAGGCCGCCCGGGTCCTTGGCGGTGACCGTTACCGACGCGCTTCCGGGCGCGACAGCCCCGATGGTCATGGTGGTATCCGACAGGGACACCGTCGCCACGCCGGTGTTCGACGAGGTGGCGGAGTAGACGAGCATGTCGCCGTTCGCGTCGGTGAAGCACGCGGTGGCGGTGGTCGTCTCGCCCGCGTTGACGGTCACCTGTGGGAGCGCGCCGCACGGGACCGGCGCCGCCGGATCCTCGCCGCAGGCGGTGAGGGCGAGCAGGGGAAGAATGGCGAAGCGTTTCATCTTGGAACTGCTCCTGACTTCAGGCGTGAACAAACACCGGACGAACGACCGGTAGGGCCGGAGGAGCAGCCAAGCTGGCCACGGGAACGTGTCAACCGGCGTCTCAGATCTCACAGTCTCTCTTCGGTCCGCAGACCGGTGGGCGGGAAGCCTCCACAACGTACTTCCAATGTGTTCACACCGCAAGAACTGATTTGGAACTATGAAGGACTGCGAGTCCTAACGCAATTTGCTGGCTCCTCTACAAGGACAAATATGATTTCGGTATGTCCATTAGATCATATATCATGTATCCACCGTGACCACTTGACTCCGACACCATCAACGAATTGGTGCGGCGTAGAGTTGGTCGATCGCCAATGCGGACGAGCCACGGACATGGCCGACGGCCAGAAGACCGTCGGCGTCCATTTGCAAGTCGCAGTCGACCGGCCGGGAGGCACCCTACCCCCACCGCAGCCCCCCGTCCACCACGATCACCTCGCCCGTCACGTAGTTCGCCCCCGCCAGGTAGCGCACCGCCTCCACCACGTCGCCCGGCGTCCCGATCCTCCCCAGCGGCACCTGCTCACGCGCACGCTCGGTCATGGCCTCGTCGAAATACTCGGGCGGGAGCACGTGGCCCGGCGCGATCGCGTTGACCCGCACCTCGGGCGCGAGGCGGCGCGCCATCACGCGGGTGAGGTGGAGCAGCCCCGCCTTGGCCACCGAGTGGGCCGGGTGGCTCGTCCAGGGTTGCAGCGCGGCGAGGTCGACGATGTTCACGACCGATCCCCGCGCGGCGCGCAGAAGCCCGGCGGTCTCGCGCACCAGGAGGAACGGCGCGCGCAGGTTCACCGCCATGACCATGTCCCATTCCTCGGCCGTGGCCGTGAGAAGATCGTGCCTCACGAAGGGCGACGCCGAGTTGACGAGGAGGTCGAGTCTGCCGAAGCGGTCGGCCGCGGCCCGGGCCAGGCGCACCGTGTCCGCCGCCCGCGCCAGATCCGCCTGAACCGTGTGGACACGCCGCCCCATCCCACCGGCCGCCGCCGCCACCTCAGCGGCCCCCGCTTCCGAGGTGCGGTAGTTCACAACCAGATCGTAGCCGTCCTCGGCGAGCCCGAGGGCGATGGCCCGGCCGACCCGGATCCCTCCGCCGGTCACCAGCGCGACCGGACTGCTCCCGGCTTCCATCCTCGTCGATCCCCTTTCTCCGCCGCGTCGGCGGCTCGCTATACTTGATCGGTCGTGCAGCCCCGACCACACCACAACCAACAAGCATACGAAAATGTCAGACTCCCATCGCATCGAGAGAGACTCCATGGGCGAGGTGCGGGTTCCCGCCGATGCCCTCTACGGCGCCCAGACCCAGCGGGCCGCCGAGAACTTCCCCATCAGCGGACGGCGCTTCACACGGCGTTTCATCGAGGCGCTGGGGCGGCTCAAGGAGGCGGCCGCCGAGACCAACGCCGAGCTGGGGCTGGTGCCCGACCGCCTCGCGAGCGCCATCGCCGCCGCCGCCCACGAGGTCGCCGGGGGCGCCTGGGACGACCACTTCCCCCTCGACATCTACCAGACCGGGTCCGGCACCTCGACCAACATGAACGCCAACGAGGTGATCGCCGCACTGGCCAACCGCGCGCTGGCGGGCGAGGCCACGGTGCATCCCAACGACCATGTCAACTACGGGCAGTCCTCCAACGACATCATCCCGACGGCGATCCACGTCTCGTGCAGGGCCGCGATCCGGGACGAACTGGTTCCCGCGCTCGGCGCCCTACACGACGCGCTCGCCTCGAAGGCGCGCGACTTCGACGGCATCGTCAAGTCCGGGCGCACGCACCTCATGGACGCGACGCCGGTGCGCCTCGGCCAGGAGTTCGGGGGATACGCGCGGCAGGTGGCGAAGGGAATCGAACGCGTGGAGCGGGCCGGCGAGGAGATGGCCGAGGTCGCTCTGGGGGGGACCGCCACCGGTTCCGGCATCAACACCCACCCGGAGTTCGCGGCCCGCGCGATGGCGCGGGTCTCGGCACGCTGCGGCATCGACTTCCGCGAGGCCGAGGACCACTTCGAGGCCCAGGGAGCCAAGGACGCCTGCGTCTCGCTGTCGGGAGCCCTCAACACCGTCGCCGCGAGCCTGATGAAGATCGCCGACGATATCCGGTGGCTGGCGAGCGGACCGACTTCCGGCATCTCCGAGATCCGGCTCCCTGCCGTGCAGCCCGGCAGCTCGATCATGCCGGGCAAGGTCAATCCCGTGATCTGCGAGGCGCTCATGATGGTGTGCGCCCGGGTCGCCGGGAACGCCGCCACCGTCACCATCGCGGGCCAGCGCGGCAACTTCGAGCTGAACGTG
Organism: Longimicrobiales bacterium; assembly: GCA_965204275.1. Classification (GTDB taxonomy): domain Bacteria; phylum Gemmatimonadota; class Gemmatimonadetes; order Longimicrobiales; family Gaopeijiaceae; genus Bin94. The sequence continues at coordinate 2,695,980 of CBDBEC010000002.1, read as the reverse complement.
ATGATGCCGGTGATCGCCGACTCGCTCCTGGATTCGATCACGCTGCTGGCCAACGCGTCGCAGGTGTTCACCGACCGGTGCGTCGCGGGGATCACGGCGCGGCCGGAGCGGTCGCGCGAGCTACTGGAACGGAATCCCTCGATCGCCACGGCCCTGAACGCCTACATCGGGTATGACCAGGCGGCCGTGGTGGCCAAGAAGGCTGCGAGCGAGGGCAGGTCGGTGCGCGAGGTGGTGGAGGAGATGGGGCTGATCGATCCCGAGCAGCTGGACGAGGCGCTGGACGTGCGGCAGATGACGGAACCGGGGGTGCCGGGGCGGGGGTGACGGATGGCCTGAGCTGAAAGGGTACTTCGGTTCGGGCGTATGGTATGGGCTGAGGAGTGCGATCCGGCATGATACGTACATGGGGTGGCAAGACATATGTGGTGGGTGGACGTCAGGTGGCACCAGAAAGGCGGCGACATGGGAGAGGCGAGTACCAATGCGCGCAAGGGAACCTTCCCGAGCTCTATCCTGGCGGGGGCCGTGCTCCTGTGGGGCTGCGGCGACCTGGCCCTGGAAGCGGACCGCATTCCGACGGAGATGACACTCTCTCCCGATACCGGCATGCTCACGGTGGGGGAGCCGACGAAGCTGCAGTTCACTGTAAAGGACCAGAACGGGGAGGTCATGCCGGTTCCAGACTGGGCACCAGCGCGCTGGTGGGTATCGGACACGGTTGTCGCGGGAATCAGCCGGGACGGAACGCTGACAGGGAAGTGGGGAGGCCGGGTCGGCGTCACGGCCCGTTTGGCCAACCTGATCACGCATGCGCGCTTCCGCATGAATCCCAAAGAGATCCTTCTGACCGCGCCGGTCATCTATCTGAACCAGGTCGCGCAGAACCGGAGCGGAACCGTACCTCTCATCGCGGGTCGGCCGGCGCTCCTCCGGGTCTTCGTGGTGGGGGACCAGATCAACTGGCTGGAGTCCCCCGCGGTCAGGGTCACACTGTTGCAGGACAAAGACGTGGTCTTCGAGCGGCTCCTCCCGCCGGAGACAAACCACATTCTCACGTCAGTCGACGAGTCGGGCCTGGAATGGTCGTACGACGCTGAAGTTCCGGGGTCCGTCATTCAGCCGGGCGTCCGCATGGTGGTGGAGCTCGATCCGGAGGGCGTGGTTCCGCTCGCGCCGGGCAGCCAGGTCCGGTATCCGGCCGAGGGTTCGACGGAACTCGACGTGGTGGAGCCGCCCCTGTACCGGATCGTCCTGGTTCCGACCATATCGCGCCAGACGCCGGACTCGTCGGTCTTCGAATGGACGGACGGAGTGAACCCCGACAGCGAGCAGATGCGCATGTCCAGGACGATATTGCCGGTGGCGGAGATGGAGGTCGAGGTCCGCGAGACCCATATCACCAACCTCGACTTGCGAAACTTTGGCGGCTGGATCCTCTGGCGCAACGAAATCGGGGTGCTGTACGAACAGGAGGGCAGACGCGGCTACTACTACGGGGTCGTGGGCGAGCCCGCCTTCGGCGTCCGGGGGACCGCCAACATCGCCTACCCGGTGAGCGTGGGGACGGGCGTCGACTACGTCTACACGCACGAAGTGGGCCACACCATGAACCTGTGGCACGCCCCCTGCAATGGCGCCCTCTCGCCCCCGTACTACGTGTTTCCCTACGACGACGGATCGATCGGAGTCTGGGGATACGACATCGCGAAGAGCCGGCTGATGGATCCGTGGCTCTACAGGGACGTAATGGGCTACTGCTACGACGACATCTGGATCAGCGACTTCCACTTCGACCGGGCGATGGACCACCGGCTCGACGGAGATGGCGGGATTGAACACGATGCGCAACCGGCCGCTGCCGGCGGTCAGGGCCGGGGTGAAATGCTCGTGGTGTGGGGTGGGGTGTGGGATGGGCGCCTTATGCTCGAACCGGCATTCGTGCTGGACGGGCCGTTGGTGCTTCCCGAGGTGGGCGGTCCCTACCGGGTCGAGGGACTCGGCGCGGGCGAGGAGGTCCTGTTCTCCCTGTCGTTCCGGCCGACTCCGCTGGCGGACGGGGGAGGCAGCTTCGTCTTCTTCATCCCCTACGAGTCCGAGTGGGCCGACAACCTGGACCGGATCGTGCTCACCGGGCCGGAGGGAGAATACACGGTGACGCGCGGCAGCGAGCCCCGGATGGCCGTGGTGACCGATCGGTCCACCGGAAGAATCCAGGGGATCATCAGGGACTGGGACGGAGAGCCGCTGCCGGGAGAAGCGACCGCGGACGTGACGATCACCAGGGGGATTCCGGCGGGTGGGTTGCGGTAGCGTAGCAAGAGCGCTCCTCGGGCAGTTCGGGGCACTTCGGCCAGTTGGCCAAAGGTCACTTGGGCGGGAATACATTTGCGGTGGTTGGACGACAGGTAGCGTAAGAAAGGCGGCGACATGGGAGAGGCGAGAATGTGTGCGCGCAATGAAGCCCTTTTGAGAATGTGTGCGCGCAATGAAGCCCTTTTGAGCACCGTGCTGGCGGGGGTCGTACTTTTGTGCGGCTGCGCCGACCTGGCCCTCGAATCGGGCCGCGTCCCGACGGAGATGACACTCTCCCCCGCCGGCGTCCTGCTCACGGTGGGGGAGCCGACGAAGCTGCAGTTCGTCGTGACGGACCAGAACGGCGAGGAAATGCCGGTTCCAAGCTGGGTAGCGCCCCCGGTCTGGGAAGTGTCGGATTCGATTGTCGCGGAAATCAGCCGGGACGGAACGCTGACGGGGATGAGGGGAGGGAGGGTGGCGGTCACGGCCCGGTTGGCCAACCTGGAGGCGCGTGCGCACTTCCGCATGAATCCCAAGGAGATCATCCTGACCGCGCCCGTGATCTATCTGAACCAGGTCACGCAGAACCGGAGCGGAACCGTAAGTCTCATCGCGGGCCGGCCGGCGCTCCTCAGGGCATTCGTGGTGGCAGACCAGACCAACTGGCTGGAGTCCCCCGCGGTTCGGGTCACACTGCTGCAAGACGACGACATGGTCTTCGAGCGTCTCCTCCCTCCGTTGGGCCACATTCCCGATTCCGTCAATGAGTCGAGCCTGGGGTGGTCTCTCAACGCAGAAGTTCCGGGGTCCGTGATTCGGCCCGGCGTCCGCATGGTGGTGGAGCTCGATCCGGAGGGCGTGGTTCCGCTCGCACCGGGCAGCCGGCTCCGGTATCCGGCCGAGGGTTCGATGGAACTCGACGTGGTGGAGCCGCCCGTGTACCGGCTCATCCTGGTTCCGACCATATCGCGCCCGGCGCCGGACTCGTCGGTCTTCGACTGGACGGACGGAGTGAACCCCGGCAGCGAGCAGATGCGCATGTCCAGGACCATACTGCCGGTGGCGGAGATGGAGGTCGAGGTCCGCGATACCTATTACACCAACCTCGACTTGCGAAACCCGGGCGTCTGGATCCTCTGGCGCAACGAAATCGGAATCTTGTACTACCATGAGGGCAAACGCGGGTACTACTACGGGGTTGTGGGCGAGCCCGCCTTCGGCGTCCGGGGGATCGCCAACATCGCCTACCCGGTGAGCGTGGGGACGGGTGTCGACTACGTCTACACGCACGAAGTGGGCCACACCATGAACCTGTGGCACGCCCCCTGCAATGGCGCCCTCTCGCCCCCGGACTACGAGTTTCCCTACGACGACGGATCGATCGGAGTCTGGGGATACGACATCGCGGAGGGCTGGTTGCTCGATCCGGGGCCCTACAGGGACGTGATGGGCTACTGCTTCGACGACATCTGGATCAGCGACTTCCACTTCAAACGGGCGATGGACCACCGACTCCACAGGGATGGCGGGATCAACCACCATCCGCAACCGGTGGCTGCCAGGGGGCCGGGCCGGGGTGATGTGCTGGTGGTGTGGGGTGGGGTGTGGGATGGGCGCCTGATGCTCGAACCGGCGTTCGTGCTGGACGGGCCGGTGGCGCTTCCCGAGACGGACGGTCCCTACCGGATCGAGGGACTCGGCCCGGGCGGTGAGGCCCGGTTCTCCCTCTCGTTCACGCCGACTCCGCTGGCGGACGGGGGAGGCAGCTTCCTCTTCTTCATTCCCTACGAGTCCGAGTGGGCCGACAACCTGGACCGGATCGTGCTCACCGGGCCGGAGGGAGAATACACGGTGACGCGCGGCAGCGAGCCCCGGATGGCCGTCGTGACCGATCGGTCCACCGGAAGAATCCGGGCGATCATCAGGGACTGGGACGGAGAGCCGCTGCCGGGAGAAGCGACCGCGGACGTGACGATCACCAGGGGGATTCCGGCGGGTGGGTCGCGGTAGCGAGCGCGACGGAATACCGGGCCGATATTGCGGCGGAAGGAGCGAGTCCCCATATTCGCCTCGTGCTGGAGGGCTTCGTATTTGAGCCAACATTAGAAGAGCCGGGACTGCCTCCCGCCGTGGACGTCATGCCCTGGAGACGGGGACGGCGAAGCCGGCGGGGAAGTCACCACGAGTTGACCCCGGGCTTCAGCTTACTCCCTCCGGCACAACGGCGGTCTCGGCCGCCGAAGGCCGGCGCTCCTTCACGGGACGTCGGCCTTCGCCATTGATGGGTCCCGCACCGACACCGAGTAGGGGAGCACCAATGCCACGCGTCCGCATCACCCGGCGGCTGCACTTCAGCGCCGCGCACCGCCTGGCCCGCCCGGACTGGAGCGACGAGGAGAACCGGCGCGTCTTCGGCGACTGCGCCAACCCCAACTGGCACGGCCACAACTACGAGCTGGAGGTGACCGTGGCCGGCCCGGTCGACCCGGAGACCGGTTACGTGATGGACCTGAAGGCGCTCAAGGACCTGGTGAACCGGCGTGTGGTGGACGACCTGGACCACCGCAATCTCAACCTGGAGGTGGCCTGGCTGGAGGGGGTGATCCCGTCGACCGAGAACCTGGCGGTGCGGATCTGGCAGCGGATCGCACCGCACATCCCGCCGCCGGCGGAGCTCGAGCGGGTGTTGCTGAGGGAGACACCCCGCCACTGGGTGGAGTACACCGGTGGGTGACAGCCGCGCCGCCCTGGTTACGGGGGCGACGGGGGGAATAGGCGCGGCGGTTGCCCGGCGGCTGGCTGCGGACGGGTTCGTGGTGTACGCAGGCGGCCGCCGCCGTGGGCGGTTGGGGCGCTTGGCCGGGGAGCTGAACGGGGTGGCGCTGCCCTTCGACGTGACGGTTGAGGAGGAGGTGGCGGGGGCGCGGGCGGTAGTGGAGGCGGGGGACGGCCGGATCGGCGTGCTCGTCAACGCCGCCGGCGTCTTCGACCTCGCGCCGGTCGTCGAGACGCGGGGCGAGGTCCTCGGCCGCAACCTGGGCGTGAACCTGGCGGGCGTCGTGAATGTGACCCGGGCCTTTCTGCCGGGCATGCTGGCGGCGGGATCCGGGCTCGTCGTCAACGTGGGGTCGGTGGCCGGGTGGCGGGCGTTTCCCGAAAACGCCGCCTATTCCGCGTCAAAGTACGGCCTGCGCGGGTTTCACGACGTGCTGCTGGAGGAGCTGCAAGGAACCGGTGTGCGGGCCTGTCTGTTGGAACCGGGGGCCGTCGACACCGCGATCTGGGACCCGCTCGACCCCGATGCGGCGCCGCATCTGCCCGACCGGGCCCGGATGCTGCGCCCCGAAGACGTTGCCCGCGCGGCAGGGTTCGTGGCCGGGTTGCCGGACTCCGTCGCCGTGCCGCTGCTCAGGATCGAGCGCGTGTGAACGTCACACTCACCGACCATCTGGTCTGTCCGCGCTGTGGGCCGCCGTTCGGGCTCGTGCTGCTGGCCCGGGACGTGCGGGACCGAAGGGTGTACGAGGGTGAATTCGGGTGTCCGAACTGCCGGGACCGGTTCCCGGTGGAGGGGGGGTTCGGGGACTTGCGGCCGCCGCCGCGGGGGGTGGGGGCGGGTGAGGGAGGTGGTGGTCGGCGCCGGCAGGCTGCAGGGGCAGCCGGGGTGGACGTGGGAGAGGCCGCGCTGCGCCTGGCTGCGGCGCTGGGCGTGACGTCCGGACCGGGGCTGGTGGTGGTTTCCGACGGTCACCGGGACGAGGCGGCTCCGCTCGCGCGGCTGGTGCGCGGGATCGAGGTGGTGGTGGTGGGGTGGGAGGGGAGGGGGCTGGTGGGCGAGGGCGTGAGCGCGTTCGTGACGGGGCCGAAGCTGCCGTTGCGCGACGGGGTGGCGCGGGGGGTCGTGGCGGAGGGGGGGAGTGGGGATGGGTGGTGGGGGGAGTGTCTCCGGGTTGTGATGCCGGGGGGGCGGATCGTGATCACCGGGGCGACGGGGGAGGCCCGGGAATGGGTGGTGGCCGCCGGGCTCGTGAGGCTGCTGGACGAGGGTGGGGTGGTGGTGGGGGGGGTGGCCGCGCCGGGAACCGGGCCGCGCATGGGGCGGTGGGTGGGGCGGGGGGGCGGGGCGCGGGGCTTGAAGGCGTGACGGGGCGGTTCTAGCTTTTCTGGCCTTTGGGGCCTGTAGCTCAGGTGGTTAGAGCGCACGCCTGATAAGCGTGAGGTCGGTGGTTCAAGTCCACCCAGGCCCATAAGGACTTACGGGATTTCGGAGAGGCGATTCCGGCAAATTGTTCCGGCTTAATTGGACCGGAATCCGGCCTCCCGGTACTCCTCAAGAGCCTTCCTGAGCCGGTCCTCGTCGGGCCTCTGGTAGCGCAGACTGCCAGAGCGCCGAATCACGGCAGGAGATCACGTAAGTCGAACTGGGACTGCACGATCTGCCACTCCTGTCGTTGGAAGCCAATCGGACTCGACCGCCCCGAGTTGGCCGGAATGCAGTAGTAAATGGCGGGAACCTGGACGTGGAATGATAATGCCGTTCGAAGGTGTCGGCTAGCTCCCTCAAGTACCTCAGCACGGCACCATGCTGCCGTTTCCCCAGCCGATTGCTCACCCCAGCCTACTCGAACCCCCGTCTCACGTCGCATGGGGGCGCGCAGCTGCGTTCCCACCGCGCTGACGCTCCGTAATCCCACCTTCGTCCTCAAGCAGGCCTCCTGGGGCATTCCCTGCTATCATTACCCTATGACCAACGGATCGCACCTGAACTGGATCGCCAGCAACATCTCGGGCCTCGCCGACGACTTGCTACGCGATGTCTCTTCCGCGGCACGTAGTACCGCACCGTGATCCGCCCGATGACGATCTTGGGGCACCTCGACGCGGTGCTCGATTCCACCACGTGGACCGTCCCGTACATCAAGGCCGCGCTGGATACGGCTGCCGTTACCAACCAGGCCTCCGCCCTCCTAAGAGTTACTGGGCGGGCGTGCTACAGCTCCCTGGAGTCTCGAAGATGAGATTGACTCACGTTCGCGTCCAGAATTACCGCTGTGTCCGCGACACTGGCTGGTTCGAAGTCGAAAGCGCCAAGACGATTCTGGTAGGACCGAACGAGGCCGGCAAGACGGCAGTCCTTGAGGCGCTTCAGCAAATCAATCCTCCTGACGGTGTGAAGCGGTTCGACGCTCTGCGCGACTACCCACGGAAGCTCTACAACGCCGACATCCAATCGGGTAAGCTCGACCCCAGCGAGATTCCGGTCGTGTCTGCCCGGTTCGCGCTAGAGCCGGACGACCTCGCTGAACTGCCCGACGGGGTTCCCTCCACTACGGAGTACGGCTGCACGCGCCACCTCGACAACGAGCTGACGCATTGGCTCGAAGGCGGTTTCGAGTTCGTGGTGTTCAGCGAGGAGGTTCGGAAGGACCTGATGCGTCTTGCTACGCATGTCGACAAGCGAGCCGCCGAGGCCGAAGCGAATGCCGAGCAGACGCTCCGCGCGGCTCTCGACGGTATCATGGCCGGATGGCAGGTTGGGGTGACCAAGATCGATGGCGACCGCGGAGACCAGTTGCGGGTTTGGCTTGACTCGGCGCTAGAGTTCCTCGACGAGAACGATGTCACTCAGGATCAACGCCACACTCGCCTCCTCGAGTACACGCGGATTCCCGAGCGGCGTGACGCGGCCCTGACGGAACTCCACAGTCGGCGGCCGCGGCTCGTCTACTTCGACAACTATTTCCGTGTACGCCCCAATCTCCACCTGCGCCGCTTCGCCGACCGCGTCGAGCAGAACCTCCTTGACGATGACCGTTATGACTACGGGAACTTGTGTCTACTCAAGCTGCTCGGGTTCGACGCCCGTGAACTCGCGAACCTCGGAGACGCGCCCGATCCGGGCGATGATCCTGAAGCTTTCGACCGTTACCGTAGCCAGCTCGACGAGCGGGGCGTGAAGCTCAACGCCGCCAGTGTTCGCCTCACCAAGGAAATCCGCTCAATCTGGAACCCCGACCCGACTCGCCTTGAAGCAGACACGGTGCTGATACAAGCTGACGGGCAGTATCTCAAGGTGGTGGTTCAAGACGAACTCGGCGTCCAGATCGAGGTAGACCAGCGCTCGGAGGGGTTTCAGTGGATTGTGTCGTTCTTCGTGGTTTTCTTCGCCGAGGCCGACGACGCTCACGCCAACGCGGTTCTGCTGCTGGACGAGCCGGGACTAAGCCTCCACGGTCTGAAACAGCGTGAATTCCGCCACACCATCTCGCGACTCGCCGAAGGCAACCAGACCATCTATACCACGCATTCTCCCTTCTTGGTCGGTCCTGGGGAACTAGACTTGGTACGCGTGGTGGAGATGACCGACCGCGACGACGGCACCGAGGTCCACACCACCGTCACTGCGCGCGACCCTGCCGCTCTGTTGCCGCTGCAGGAAGCCCTCGGGTACGATCTCGCTCAGAGTCTGTTCGTCCAGCAACGCAATCTGGTTCTGGAGGGTCTCACGGACTTGTGGTATTTCGAGGCTACCGCACACCTGCTGCGCGATGCCGACATAGCCGACCTCAACGAGAAGACCGCTCTCCTCCCTGCGAGAACCGCGGGTAAGGTCGTGTACTACGCCACGATCCTTCATGCCAACAATCTCAAGGTGGCGGCCCTGCTGGACTCCGACAACGCGGGGGACCAAGCTGCGAAACAGGAGACACTGATCCACACTCTCGGCAACAAGAAGATCCTCCGCACCGGCGATGTTTGCCCGGGCGAGATCAGCAAACCAGAGATAGAAGACCTGCTTCGGCACACGCTCCTTGACGTGGCCCGAAGCCAGCTTGCTTGGGATGTCACGGAGGTCGCGGCCAAGCAGCCCCGCCGACCGCTAGTCGACATATTTGCGGCGGAGGTCGCCGATTTCTCGAAGTACCGGCTGGCCAAGGCCTACCTGCGTTGGACGCGCGAGCACTGTGCAGGAGACCTCACAGAAGACGAACGGATCGCGTGGGGTGAACTAATCAATCGAGTGAATCGAGCGCTCACCTGAGGGAGCATTGCCTTCGAGCGATGCCGACGAGCACCGCTTCAGAGACATTGGAGCCGTTCGCTTCCGGCCAGGTGGGTCTCGGCCACCTATACCTTGGCGCTCTGTCTACCGTGCCGCCGCTCAACTGCCGAGGTCTCCAAACCCGTCCATCCACCCGGGCAGCGTCTCCTGCTGCTCACCATGGCCGCGGCGTGCCCATGTGGCGACCTTCTTTCTCCTCTCACCGCGGCGATCCCTGTCTTACGCCCGATGTTAGACTACGTTTGGTCCGGGGCGCTTGGCGTACCGGAGCGCCGCGACATCATGGACAGCCCCAAACATCCCCCCCAGCACCGGGAGAGCCGTAGGTGGCAGGTGAAATCCATCTCCGCGAAGGCCGAGTCCTGACCGGTCCCTACTTCAGTGAGCCGATGCTGGTGGAGACGGTGCGGGAGAACGGGAGTGGCGTCTGGTTGGTCGGCATGGTCGGTCAGCATTCCGAGCGGTTCCGTCGGGTGACTCTGACGGAGGAGGATCTCTCAGGGCTGACGATTGCCAAGGCCGTCCTCTCCTACTCCGGAGACGGTCGCCGGTTGCGCTTGGCCCTGCAGGCCTACGCGCTGGGAATTGCGCACGAGTTCGATCCCTACTTCGGACTTTCGATCTCGCGGGTGGATCCACTGCCGCACCAGCTTGAGGCCGTCTACGACCACCTGCTGAAGCTCCCGAGCGTGCGCTTCCTGCTTGCCGACGACGCCGGCGCGGGGAAGACGATCATGGCGGGGCTGCTGATCCGCGAACTGAAGCTTCGGGGGTTGGTTGAGCGGATTCTCGTGGTCTGTCCCGCGAACCTGTCGTTCCAGTGGCAGCGGGAATTGAAGGAGAAGTTCGACGAGCGGTTTCTGGTTCTGAAAGGCGGGGACATCCGCGACCAGTTCGGCGTCAACCAGTGGATGGAGCGGAAGCGGGTCATCACGTCGTTAGACCTTGCAAAGCGCGAGGAGATCCTGCCCGGGCTGCGGCAAGCGCATTGGGATCTGGTCGTCGTGGACGAGGCGCACCGGATGTCGGCGCGGGACGAGAGCCACAAGAGCCAGCGGTATCGGCTCGGCGAACTGCTCCGGGACAGTTCGGACCACATGCTCCTCCTGACGGCCACCCCCCACAAGGGCGATCCTCAGAACTTCACGCTTTTCCTTCAGTTGCTCGACCCGGACGCCTACGGCGACGTGAAATCGATACGGGAGGCGATGGATCAACAGCGTGCACCGTTCTACCTGAGACGCACCAAGGAGGCGATGGTCTACTTTCCCAAGCGGGAGGCCGACGGAACGTGGACCGCGAGGCCGGTCTTCACGAAGCGCATCGCGCGCACGGCCGACTTCGCCATCGACGGTGCGGAGTTCGAGCTCTACCAGGAAGTCACGCGGTTCGTGAAGCGGCAGAGCCGGCGCGCCGCCGATGAGAGCGACAACCCTCGTGCGCGTGCGGTCGGGTTCCTGATGTCCCTGTACCAGCGGCGGCTCGCTTCGAGCACCCATGCCATGAGGCGGTCGCTTGAGAACCGGGCAAGGCGGCTTGAGGAGGGACTCAAGCAAGCCCGGGAGCTTGTACGGACAATCCCGCCCGATCTGCCCGACTGGGACGAACTCGACGAGTTCGAGGATGCCGAGCGGGAGCGTCTGGAACGCATGCTGGAGGCGGTCACGCTTGCGGGCAACGCCGAGCACGTGCGCGAGGAGATCGCCGAACTCCGGTCATTCGCGGAGCAGGCCAGGGCCGTCGAGACCTCGGGCACCGAGGCGAAGCTCAAGCGGCTGCGGCGGATCATGGAGGCCGAAGGGTTTTTCGACCGACCGGATCAGCGGTTGCTCCTGTTCACGGAGTTCAAGGACACGCTCGACTACCTGATGGAGCGGCTGGTGGAGTGGGGCTTCCGCGTGGGTTGCATCCACGGCGGGATGAAGCCGGGTTCCCGGGACGAGCCCGGCACCCGGCTCCACGCCGAACAGCAGTTCCGCGAGGGTGGGATTCAGGTTCTGGTGGCGACCGAGGCGGCGGGTGAGGGGATCAACCTCCAGTGCTGCCACATCCTCTTCAACTATGACATACCGTGGAACCCGAACCGCTTGGAGCAGCGGATGGGGCGCATCCACCGCTATGGCCAGCAGCGCGACTGCCTGATCTTCAACTTCGTAGCGACGAACACGATCGAGGGCAACGTGCTGCAACGGCTCTTGGACAAGCTCCAGGAGATCCGCGACGCGCTCGACGACGACGCCGTGTTCAATGTGGTGGGCGAGGTTCTGCCCTCCGCGCGGGTCGAGCGCGTGCTCCGGGACTATTACGCGGGACGGCTGGGCGACTCCGATCTTGAGGAGCGGATTCTCAGGGATGTGGACGAGGGCCACTTCCGGGCGATCTGCCAGACGGCGCTTGAGGGGCTGGCGGCCAGGAAGCTGAACCTCGACCTGCTCGTCGAGCGTCGCGCCCGCGCGAAGGAGCGCCGAGTCGTCCCGGAGACGATTTCACGGTTCATGGGCGAGGCGGCCAAGGATGCCGCCCTTGCGCTCAAGCCGGTACGGAGGCTCCCCCACACCTTCCAGCCGGGGAGGACGCCCATCGGGCTGAAACGATACGAGCGTGACGAGGACTGGGGGCTCTCCGAACTCGCGGTACGGTATCCCCGGCTGTCTACCGACCGGAAGACGGCGGAGGCCAACAACTTGGAATGGGTGACGCCGGGCCATCCCCTGTTCGAGGCTCTGCGCCGGCACGGCTACGCCTCGGGACAGGACGCGTTTGCGAAGGGAGCCTGCTTCCACTCGCTGGCCCACGATGAACCGGCTCGGGTGGACTTCTACCGTGCGCGAGCGGTGGATGGCCTTGGACAAGTCATCCACGAGCGCCTGTTCGCCGTCGAGTTGAGGGCCGGGAGCGCGCCGTGCCCGCGCGATCCGGGCGTGCTGGCGGACATGCTGCCCGCACGCGAGCCGAACAGGCTTCCCGCCGTGGCGAGGGTGCCGGAAGAGACCTCTTGGCTCAACGAGAACGCGCTGGTTCCTTTCGTGGAGGAAATCCGCTCCGAGCGCCGAGCCGAGGTGGGCCGGGTCGCCGAACACGTCGAGCTCTCGCTGACCGAGATTCTACAGCGGCTCGACGAGGAGATTGGCCGGGCCGCCGACGAAGTGGATGGTGGGGCCGTCGGGGCCGAGGGGCGCTTGGCGCTGGCCGAGAGGCGGCACGCGGAGGTGCTGACCCGGCGCGAACGCCGGCGCGAGGAGCTTGAGCGCCAAGGGGCGGTCACACTCCAAGGGGTGGAGAGACTGGCGAGTGCTCTGGTACTGCCGCACCCGGAGAGCGATGTGCTCGATCTCCGCCGGCTGCGCCCACACCCCGAGACCGAAATGACGGCCATGCGGGTGGTGATGGAGCACGAGGCCGCGCAGGGCAGAAAGGTCGCCGATGTCCACAAGGAGAATCTCGGCTATGATGTGACCAGCCTCGATCTCCACACCGGTGAGTTGCGGCTGATCGAGGTGAAGGGGCTCGCCGCGCCAAGCGGGAGCATCCTGCTGACGCCGAACGAGCGGCGCGTGGCCGAGGACCGCCGAGACTGCTACTGGTTGTACGTGGTGACGAACTGCGCGAGCGGTCCCGAGTTGCAGGAGCCGATCCGGGATCCCGCCCGTTTCCCGTGGCACGAAGTGACGAAGGTTCAGCACTACTGGATGGACGTGAAGGCAATGACCGAACCGATGCCTGCCGCGGGCCGGGACGATCCGGGCGGCAGCCCGCCGGCATGAAGAAGCCCGTGCCATCCACCGGCGAGACCGCGCGGTACGAGGCGGTCTTCGGCGAGGTCTCCGAGATCGTTGAAGCCGCCCGGCGGTCGGCGGTCCGTTCCGTCAACGCCGTGATGACCGCCGCGTACTGGCTGATCGGAAAACACGTTGTCGAACTCGAACAGAAGGGACGGAGCCGCGCGGAGTACGGCCAGGACACCGTCGGGCGACTCGCCGCCGACCTCTCGGCCCGCTACGGCCGGGGTTTCTCGGTCCGCAACATCCGGCTCATGCGCGCGTTCTACCGCTCATGGCCGATTGTGCAGACAGCGTCTGCCGAATTGGGAGACGAGCAGAATTGGCAGACACCGTCTGCCGAATCTGTGCTGGATGCCCTCCGGTCACGATTCCCGCTCCCCTGGTCCGCCTATGTTCGGCTGATCTCGGTGCGGAACGAGCACGCCCGCGCCTTCTACGAGGCCGAAGCGCTTCGTGGAGGCTGGACCGTCCGCCAGCTGGACCGCCAGATCAACACTCAGTTCTACGAGCGGACCGCGCTATCGCGGAACAAAGCCGCTCTGCTTGGCGAGGGCGGCAGGGGACGTTCGGGAGACGGCATTCTCCCCGAGGAGGAGATCAAGGACCCGTTCGTTCTCGAATTCCTCGACCTGAAGGACGAGTACTCCGAGAGCGATCTTGAGGAGGCGCTGATCCGCCACCTTGAGACCTTCCTCTTGGAGTTGGGAGGGGACTTCTGCTTCATCGCCCGGCAACGGCGGTTGCGAGTCGGCGACGAGTGGTACCGCGTCGATCTCCTCTTCTTTCATCGCCGCCTCCGGTGCCTCGTGGTCATCGACCTGAAGCTCGGCAAGTTCACCCACGCCGACGCCGGGCAGATGCATCTCTACCTCAACTTCGCTCGGGAGCACTGGGTTCGCCGGGACGAGAACCCGCCGGTCGGGTTGATACTTTGCGCCCAGAAGAATGAGGCCGTCGCGCGGTACGCGCTGGAAGGCCTGCCGAACAAGGTGATGGCGGCCGAGTACCGGACCACGCTGCCGGACGAGGCGCTCCTCGCTTCGGAGATCGAACGCACGCGGACCATGCTCATCGAGCGTTCGGAACCCAACGCGGCCGATGGCGGATCCCCCAAGCGCGAAGGGAGACCCTCCTCGTGATCCCGCGCGAGTGCAAGCGACTGGCCGAGGTCGATTTTCCCATTGCCGAGGTCTCGCGCCACGCGGTCGGGGAGGACCGATCCCGCAAGGGACACCCCCATACCCTCCACCTCTGGTGGGCGCGTCGTCCGCTCGCATCGTCGCGTGCAGTGCTGATGGCTCTCCTGCTTCCGGATCCGTGCGACCCGCACTGCCCGCCCGCGTTCAGGAAGGAGGCGCGTCGGGTTCTGCTCCGCATGGCGGGACGCCCCTCCGGGTGGACCGGGGAAATCGAGACTGACGAGGGACTCCAGCGGATCATTCTGAAGTTCATCGCGGATTTCGCGAAATGGGATCAATCGGCGAAGAAGTCGTACGTCGATACGGCCAAGGCGCTTGTGCGGGCCGCCCACGGGGATCAGGCGCCACTGGTGGTGGATCCGTTCGCGGGCGGCGGGTCGATTCCGCTGGAAGCGCTCCGGCTCGGATGCGAGACGTTCGCAAGCGACCTCAATCCGGTCGCTTGCCTGATTCTCAAGGTCATGCTGGAGGACATCCCCCGATACGGGCCGAGATTGGCTGAGGAACTTCGCATGGCCGGGGAGGATGTGAGGCGGAAGATCCAGCGCGAACTCGCCGATCTCTACCCGCCCGAGCCCGACGGTACAACGCCGCTCGCATACCTGTGGGCGCGCACGGTGCGCTGCGAATCGCCGAGGTGCGGTGCCGAAATCCCGCTGATGCAGTCCTTCTGGCTGTGCAACAAGAAGAAGCGCAAGCGGGCACTCCGGCTATCGGTCGAAAGGCCCGATGGTTTGCCGCCGAGGGTCGTCTTCGAGGTTTTCGAGCCGGCAGCGGCAGGTGAGGTCCATCCCGGCACGGTGTCCTACGCGAAGGCGACATGCCCGTGCTGTCGCGCGGTCCTGCCACCGGAGCGTGTCCGGTCGCAACTCAGCACCGAAAGGGGCGGTGCGGACGTGATCTTCAATGAGGAAGGAGCCCGGATCGGCGGAGCGCGAATGATGGCCGTCGTCACGTTCCGCCCAGGCGAACGGGGGTGGCGGCACTACCGGCTACCCACGGACGCTGACTACGCGGCAGTACGCAAGACGCAGGCGCGGGTGGACCGTCTATTGGGGGAGTGGGAGGCCGGAGGCAGCCAGGGGCTCTGTCCTGTTCCCGATGAGCCTTTGCCGCTCATGAGCGGGACGTTCAATGTACCGCTTTATGGCATAAACGCATGGGGCGATCTGTTCACAGCCCGGCAGAAGGCGGCGTTGATTGGCATTTCGACGTTGGTCGGGCAATCGGATAATCCCGTTACCGCGAGACTGCTGGCCTTGGCGATGGGAAAGCTACTGCGCCATTCCAACGTCCTTGCCAAGTGGCATCGGGGAAGCCAGACGGTGGCTGGGGCATTCGGAATGCAAGCACTCTCTATGTCTTGGGACTACCCCGAGATGTACCCCTTGGTACCATTTGCCGGTGGTCTTTCGGAGGTGTTCGACAAAGTTGCGGAAGCGTCACTCTCATCGGTAGCGGTTAAGGGGCAAGGACAGGCAGAGAACGTTGACGCGGCGAGTCACTCCCTCCCGGATCAGACGTGCGCCGTCTGGTTCACTGACCCGCCATACTATTTTGCCGTGCCCTATGCAGATCTGTCTGATTTCTTCTTCGTGTGGATGAAGCGAACCCTACCCGACCACCCCCTGTTTGGTAGGATCCACCAGGAGGGACGAAAGTGGCTCACGCCCAAGGAGCAGGAGCTTTGCGAAATGGCTCGTTGGGACCCCGTTCGATATGGCCACAAGGACCATCATTTCTACGAAGACGGAATGGCCGCCGCCTTTGCTGAGGGGTGTCGCATACTGCACAAGGACGGCGTGGGTTCTGTCGTGTTCGCGCACAAGACGACAGAAGGATGGGAGGCGCTGCTTTCCGGTATGATTCGCGGCGGGTGGACGATCACAGGTTCTTGGCCGATCGCGACCGAACGGAAGGCGCGTCTAAGAGCGCGAGAGTCAGCTGCCCTCGCCACCAGCGTTCATCTGATCTGCCGTCCTCGCCCGCATGACGCCTCAGTTGGCGACTGGGCGAGCGTTCTCCGAGAGCTTCCGGTGCGCGTGGCCGCATGGATGGAGCGGCTACAGAAAGAGGGCATCCGTGGCGCCGACTTGGTGTTCGCCTGCGTCGGGCCTGCGCTCGAAGTGTTCAGCCGCTATCGCGCAGTCGAGACGGCCGAAGGGAGCGAGGTCGGCTTGCCTGCGTTTTTGGAGAGGGTCTGGCAGGTTGTGGGGCGTGCCGCTCTTGAGCAGGTGCTCGGCACAGCCGACGCGGGGACGCTCGAAGAGGATGCCCGGCTCACAGCCCTGTTTCTCTGGACGTACCAGAGCACCGAAGCTGCTGAAGACACGGGGGCCAAGAACGGAAAGGAAGAACAGGCGGTCGCCAAGGCGGCGACGAGGGGACTCAGCCTTCCCTACGACGTGGTGCGCCGGTTCTCCCAACCCATGGGTATCGAACTAGACAGATGGACTGGCCGGGTGATCGACCAGAAGAAAGGCGTGGTGCGCTTGCTGCCCGTGCAGGAGCGAGCCGATGAACTGTTCGGTCGGGATGGCGCGGCCGCAGCGGCCGACTGGATTGAGCGGGATCCGCAGGCGGATTTGCAACCGGCCCTTTTCGCGGATTGGGAGACGAAGCCAACACCGAGCGCGCGCCGTCGTCGCGGAGCGAGGTCGATTCTCGATCCCGACGACGCTTTGCAGGGACCCGATGCGACCACGCTCGACCGTATCCATGCGGGCATGCTCCTCCAGTCAAGCGGCCACACAAACGCGCTCAGGAAGCTGATCGCGGCCGAGCAGGACCGGGGACCGGGCTTCTTGCGGTTGGCCAACGCGCTCTCCGCCCTCTATCCCCGCTGGAGCCGTGAGAAGCGCCTTCTGGACGCGATGATTCTGGCCGTCCCGCGTTGACAGCCGACAGAAGGGTCGTCGAGCTTACTGGCAAGGTGGCCGGAAGCGCCGCCACCCAAACCCATTCCCCACCGAACCGCAGTGCTGAAGCTATCCGCCCGTGATTGGTAGCAGAGACATACGTGAGCCTTGAGGGCAGTTGAGAATGGATCCTTGGTACAGAGTCGCGACGTTGCGCCGGGAGGTGCGGGAAGGCCGCTCATTCAGCCCTGACGAGTTCGCCATCGCGCTCGAACAGGTGGTGGCCGGCACCGCGCCGCCCGACTACAGCGACCCGGCGCAGTTCTTCGCGCGCACCTGCTTCACGCGGGCGCTCAGGGAGCACGCCGGTATGGCGCTGCGCCGACTCGCGGGCAAGACGGAGAACACCGCTCCGGTCCTTACACTCATCACTCAATTCGGCGGCGGGAAGACCCACACCCTGACATCTCTGTATCACCTCGCCAACACGGGCGAGGCGGCCGCCGGATTGCCCGGTGTGGAGGCCCTCCTCGACGGGGAGGGGCTCGGGGCCGTGCCTTCGGCGCGGGTCGCCGTGTTCGTCGGTAACGCCTGGGATCCGGCCGAGGGCCGGGAGACGCCATGGATTGACTTGGCTCGCCAAGTGGCGGGCGAGCCGGGTGTCGCGGCGCTCGGGACCGCTGCAAGGACCACGCCCCCAGGAACCGCGACGTTGGGCAAGGTGTTCGCCGCTGCGGGGGCTCCCGTTCTGCTCCTGTTCGACGAGGTTCTCAACTTCGTGAACCGCCACCGCGGCATGGCCGATAGTTTCCACGCGTTCATCCAGAACCTCACGGTCGCCGTCACCGGGACCACCCGCGCGGCGGCGGTTATCAGCCTGCCGCGCAGCCAAGTCGAAATGACGGATTGGGACCAGCAATGGCAGGCCAAGATCGAAAAGGTCGTCGGCCGGGTCGCGCGTAAGCTGATCGCGAACGACGAGGCGGAGATAAGCGAGGTCGTCCGGCGGCGGCTCTTCGAAGATCTCGGTGGGGTTCGGATCCGCAGGAGGGTGGCCAACACATACGCCAACTGGTGTTTCGAACGCACCGCGCGGCTGCCGCGCGAATGGCTGGCGGTGGACGCGGCGACGACCGAGGCGAAGGCGCGGGAGTTCCTGCGGACACGATTCGAGGCCTGCTATCCGTTCCACCCGGCGACACTCTCCGTGTTTCAGCGGAAGTGGCGGGCGCTGCCGCAGTTTCAGCAGACCCGGGGCGCGCTCGCGATGCTCGCCCAATGGGTGTCGTGGGCTGCTCGCGAGCACTTTCGCAAGGCGCGCACGGAGCCGCTGATTACGCTGGGATCGGCGCCGGTGCATGTGCCGGATTTCCGCGCGGTAGTGCTGGGTCAGTTGGGCGAGCCGCGCCTCGACGCGGCGATCGAGGCTGATTTGGCCGGGCAACAGGCCCACGCGCGCGCGCTCGACGCGGACGCCAGGGGTGCGCTGCGCGACATACATCGCCGCACGGGTACGGCCATCCTCTTCGAGTCGTCCGGCGGTCAGGTGGACAAGGTCGCGCATCTGCCGGAATTGCGGTTCGCGCTCGGCGAGCCCGAGATCGACACCACGACCGTGGACAACGCGGCGGCGGCCTTGGAAGCGGCCGGGTTTTTCGTCCGCAGCGTGGGCACGGACGGATACCGCATCCATCACCAGGCAACCCTTAGGAAGGTGGTCAGCGACCGCCGCGCCTCGCTGGACGAGGAGACCGAGGTCAGGCCGGCCGTCCGCAAGCTCGTCGAGGCGGAGTTCGCGCGAGGAGCCACCTTGCCCCTCGTACCCTTCCCCGGTACAGCGATGGACATTCCCGACACGCCGCGCCTCTCGCTCGTGGTGTGCGATCCAGAGACGGAGTGGACGGACGCCGGGACGGCGGCCGGACAAATCGCCGAGTGGACCAGAAGGCGCGGCAACTCGGATCGCCTCTATCCCGCATCGCTCGTCTGGTGCGTCAGAAAGCCCGGACGCGCGCTGATCGAAAGGGTGGAGATTCGGCTGGCATGGCAGCGAGTCGCCACCGAAGTGGCGCAGGGCGTGTTGGGCGCGGACTTCGACCGCGCGGATCGCGCTGGCGTGAGCGCCATGGTCAGGGACTCGGAGGAGGCCGCCAGGGACGAAGTTTGGGCGAGCTACCGTTTCGCCGTCCTGTCCGACAACAGCGAGGAGGCCGGCCTCAGAGCTATCGACCTGGGCGCGGGCCATTCCAGCGGAAGCCAGACGCTCTGCGGTCGCATTACGAGCGCCATGAAGGCCGAGGCGCTTCTCAACGAGTCGGTGGGGGCCGGCTACATTGACCGGCATTGGCCGCCCGCGTTCGCGGATTCCGGGGCGTGGCCGCTCAGGAGTCTGCGCCAGAGCTTCCTCGACGGATCGCTAACACGGCTGAGCGATCCGGAGAGAGTCCTTCGACGGCAGATCGCGGCGCTCGTGGCCGCAGGCGAGTTCGGCTTGGCGTCGGGTGCCCGGCCCGAACGTGGCTATGGGCGGCTATGGTATGCGGAGCCGATTCGGCAGGAGGAGATCGCGTTCGAAGCGGATGTATTCCTACTCACCAAGAGTGAGTCCGAGGCTCTGAAGACCCCGACCGAGCCGGATCCGCCGCCTCCCGAGCCGCAGCCCGGCGAAGCCGGGGCCGAACCCAAGCCGGATCCGCCGCCTCCGACCACCGGCGGGGAGTCGCGGGCGATCCTTCAAGTAACCGGCACGGTCCCCGCCGAAGTCTGGAATCGGCTCGGTATCAGGATTCTGCCCAAGCTCCGGCCCTTGGACGACCTCACAGTCGGCATTGATCTGTCGGCGACCGTCGAGCCCGAAAGAGTTCCGAGCCTTGAGGCCGAACTGATCCAGGCTCTCCGGGATCTGGATCTGAGTGGCCAGGTTCGCATCGTCACGCGCGATTCTTCGGGCTCAATGTCGGAAGGCGGTTCCCCCGGCCGATAGCTACCCGATGCTGTGGCCGAATTGGCCAACCCGCGCCTGTCGGACTGTGCGCAACCGGGCGTAACGGCAATCCCGGGGGGGGTGTTTCGACCAGCCGCTGGCGTCGGCGTCCGATGGCGCTGACACGTTCCTAAACGTCCTGAGACGTCCTGACACAATAGGGTCTTTCCGACCGGTTGACTTCCGGGCGAGCGGTTCTTCAGCGTCCAAGCATGGAGACGCCGAAACACCAGTGCAACACGCGGGTCTGTACATCCCCCGCGGGCACCTCCGCAGCCGGGTGGACCGCAGCATTCGTGGTGAAGCTCTCGATCCGAACCGTTCGGACGGTCCCGCCCCCGGAAGCTCTCGACATGGGCCGGGATCGGCCTGGTCTGCCTTTGGCTCCGACGGCTGGATTGAAACCATCTGCTGATGGAATCCGTAGTACGTGGCCCTTCGGGTTACCGAAGCGTGAAGAACAGCCCGCGCAAACGAGCCGAAGAACCGGAGGAGTCGCAAGTAGTCAGGTTGATCCACCCCGAGGCGGAACCGGTGCCCGTGTCGGTCGACATCGGCGTTTGTGGGATCGTTCGCCGCACTGGTCTTCGTCTGGCCGCCAGCCGCGCTTGCGCGAGGGCCGTTTGAACGGGTTCCCCGGAGCGCTCGCGGAGGTGCGCCGCCACCGCACCGGTGGCGGTCGCCGCCGGGTCTCGGACGCGGCGCCCACGGGCTTGCAGGATGCTCGTTTCGTCGTTCAGCCAGCCTACCCATTGTCATACAATGGGGCTGGCGAGGGGTGGCCTCCGGCCCCCCTTCGATCCCCCCGCTCTTCGCGCTCCCGTGGAGGTCGCGGACGGGGGCTCCGCCCCCCTTCCCCCGTGCCGGTACGGCGTGATGCCTGAGCGCCTCACCGCCGTTGTCACCGCCCGCGTGTCGGCGGCCGAGTCCGCCGACTGGCGCGCCAAGGCGAAGGCCGCCGGCGTGCCCCTGTCGGCACTGATCCGCCGGGCGATGGCCCGCACGCAGACGTGGACCGCCCGCGCGGCCGAGGTCGAGCGCGAGCGCACCCGGGAGGTCTCCCGGATCGGGAACAACCTCAACCAGATCGCGCGGTGGGCCAATCGCCACAAGGGGGCGGCCGATGCCGTTGAGGTCCTCGCCCGCCTCGTCTCCATCGAGCGGGCGCTTACGGCGCTGGCCCGCTTCGAGAACCCGGATCGCGATGCACATTAAGTTTCTCGCGCACGGGACCGGGTCGGCGCGGGCTGCGGCCAAGTACCTCCTCGGAGAGCAGGACGCGTCCGGGAAGCCGCGCGAGGGCGTCGAAGTCCTGCGGGGGAACCCCGACATGGTGGCCGCGGTCGCCGATTCGCTGGAGTTCGAGCACAGGTACACGTCCGGCGTGATCGCCTGGGCGCCGGACGACCGCCCCACCGACGAGAAGATCGAGGCGGTACTGGACGCCTTCGAGAAGACGGCCTGGGCGGGGCTGGAGCCCGACCGCTACGCATGGGCGGCCGTGCTTCACCGCGAGGAGGGCGGAGGCGCCCACGTCCACGTCCTCGCGGCCCGGTGCGACCTTGAGACCGGCCGCAGCCTCAACATTGCCCCTCCCGGCTGGCGGAAGACGTTCGATCCGCTCCGCGACGCCTTCAACCGCGAGCACGGCTGGAGCCGCCCGGACGATCCGGCCAGGGCCAGAGTGCAGCAGCCCGGCCACCGCGCCTACATCGAAGCGGCGCAACTACGGACGGGGCTTCGGCTCGAAGCCTCACCCCGCGACCTGCTCCGGGACTACCTGCTCCAGCGCGTCGAGCACGGCATGGTGAGCGACCGCCACGATGTCGTCGCCGCGTTGCAAGACGCGGGTCTCGAAGTGCCGCGCCAAGGCAAGGACTACCTCACCGCGCTGGACCCCGAGACCGGAGACCGATGGCGGCTGAAAGGAGAACTGTATGGAGAGAACTTCGACCGCGGACGATTTGACCGACCGACTGCGGAGACGACTGGAGAGCGAGCGGCGGGAGATCGAGGAGTTGACCGCGAGCGAGCTGAGAAAGCTCGCCGAGAACTCGCGGCGCGTCGCGAGGAACGCGCTGCGTACAATCGAGCGCGATACGGAGGAGGCGACCGGGCGGATGCGCGAGTTGCTGGCAAAGGCGTGGCAACGGCCCCTGATCGTAGGCCTGAGCCTTTGGATCGGTTTCTTCGGCGGAAGCTGGGCGACGATGCGCTGGTTGGCGGGGAGCATTCAGGACCGGATCGAGACCCGCGCCGGGCTGGGCCGGGACATCGAGGACGCCCGGCGGACGCTCGCCCAACTGGAGGTGGACACCTGGGGCCTCGTGTTCCACGAGATCAAGGGCGAGCGGTTCGTAGTGGTGCCGGAGGGGGTGCTGGACCGTCCGCCCTGGTGGGTGGACGACCGTCCGGCGTTGAAGCTGTCGAACGAGTGAAGGAGGTCTATGACCGCGTTAGAGGAGCAGTTGACGAGGGCCTTGCGGAGGTTGTCCGCGCGGTACGAAACGGAACAGCGGCGGCAATCCGGGCAGGTCGAAGTCTTGCGGCAGCACGTCGAGCGGCAAAGCGAGGAGAACGAAGTCTTGCGGCAGCACGTCGAGCGGCTGAGCGGGGAGAACGAAGTCTTGCAGCGGCAAATCGAGCGGCTCGAAGGGCAAGCGACACGCTTGGCCGAGTACTATGGGACATCCGCCGCCGCGAGACCGCGCGGTCGCGGCTGGTGATAAGGCCGCCGACGCGCGGGCAGGACCGCGATGCAGGACCGAGCCGCTGATGGTCGCGTTCGCAAACGAGAGCCGTGAGTCTGGCGCGGGCGCACTCTCTCCGCGAGCTTCCGGGCAGGCGGATCGGGCAGTCCATCGAATCGAGAGGAATCGAACGATGGCACGCACGAAACGAGGCCGGCGCAGCTACGGCGCCGGCGAGTGGGTCCGGAACCGGGTCCGGGTCTTCCGGATCCGAAGACCGGCCTGTTCCAGATCGAGTGGCGGGAGAACGGGCGCAGGCTGAGCCGATCCCTGAAGCACCGCGATTGGGCTCGCGCGAAGCGGCAGGCCGACGAGGCCGCCGCGGGCTTCGCGGTCCTTGAGCCCAACGGCAAGGCCAAAGCCGAGCCCGAGCCGCTCACTCTGGGGACGCTTTTGAAATGTACGGTGAGGGGGTGACGCCCACGAAGGGCGAGAGGATCCGGCGGCGCGACAGGGTCGCGGCCGCGATGTTCCTCGACTTCTTCGGCAGGGGCCGGAGACCCGCAACACTCCCGCAGCGCGACTGGGACCGGTTCATTCAAGCGCGTCGCGCGGGCAGGGCCGGACGCTCGGGGCAGCCGGTCGGCAACCGGACCATCGCATGGGACCTGACGTTCCTGATGACGGTCCTCAACTGGGCCGCGAGGTCGCGGGACGAGGACGGGAATCTCCTCCTCGACTCCAACCCGCTGAAGGGCCGCAGGAAGCATCGGCCACTCTAATTGCTCCCGACAGCACTTTGCGGAATCGAACCAGAGTCGTTACCGTGCGGCCTCCTTGGTTTTCGCGCACATCGGCGCGGACAGGTACGAACGCACTCCCAAGAGCAAAGGAACGTCATTCCCATGAGAACGAAACTGACCCTGCTGTTTGCTATCGGCGTCCTCAGCCTGCCGTCGCACTCTTCGATCCAGGCCCAAGATGTCGAGGTCGGAGAAGTCTGCAACTGCGGTGTCCTGATCACCAAGCTGGTGAGGAAGGGAATCATCGACAGGGAAGACGCCAACGAAGCGTGGCTGGATTGCGTTGAGGAGATGTGCTCGGCCTGAGCTGATCGATAAAGAAGTAGCGAGCACTGAAAACCAGGCCGAGAAGAAGAGGCGATGTCGTCGGCTCTCTACCCATCCTCTGTGTGTTGGGTGTTGGGTGCTCTTGTTGGGGTCGCTGTCTTGGGGGCCGGTGCGTGTGATTCACCAGCCGTACAGTCGCCCGTTGCCACGGTGGCTCTTGAGCCGTTCGCCCAACATTCGGTTCGCCTGAGCGAACGCGGCGAGGTCGCCGTTACAGGCGAAATGACCGCATGTGTGGTTGATTCCTACGAAAGCGCCGTAGTCTGCTATGATGCCCAAGGGACCGAGGTTGCCGTTTGGGGCAGGGAGGGCGAGGGTCCCGGTGAGTTCCCAAAGGGAGGTCCGGGGGATGTACTCCGCATTGCGAGTGACCGGCTCGGGACTTGGAGTTCGAGCCGTCGCCGGCTGTCCGTGTTTCGGGTGGACGGTGTCCATATCCTCGACTTTAGTCTTAACGCCCCTGGTGTCTTTGCCGGTGGGCCGATGTCCTTTCGTGCGGAATCTGAGGGTGGCGAACGGCTCAGGTTGACAGCAGCGAGTCCAACTGGGGAGGCTTCCTTCGTCACCGTCGAATTCGATCTTGCCACACAGCGGATCGTTTGGGAGCAGACCTCCGAGACCCTCATGTTGGAAGGGGACGAGCCATGCGAGGGTGCTGAGGGTACGCTGGGCTCCACGTTGCGTCCCGGAGCGATCCATTCGAACGGATCGCTGCACTACTTTTCATGCGACGACGTGATCGTCTACCTCCCGGAACCCAAAGGCGACCGACGAGTGTTCTTGGAGAGAATGCCGACCTACCGAGAGGAGTATCCCAACGAGCAAGATATCGCGAGTGAGCGTCGTGCGATGCGGTTTCTCGGAGCCGCCCTTGATGACCACATCGATGAATACCAAAGGACGCCCAGACTGTTTCCCGCCCTTGGTGAGTCGGCGCGCGCTTACGATGCTGAAGGGAGATTATGGATTGGAACTAGGACGATGTCGGACTCCTCCGAGGTCGATCTTTACGATGGTGCCGACTACATCGGGACAGTTCGGATTCGTGATGTTCTCTTGGGACTGGACATACTAGACTCGACTCTGGTCGCTCTGGTCGAGCGTCGGGACTCGATGGGAATACCTAATCGCGGAGTGGACTGGTACACCATTTCCCGTTTGCCCTTCAGCCGACGAGTAGCCCAAGACCGACGGTGACTTGCAGTTCGCGTGGTCCTACCGAATGATCCAGCCCGCGCAGATCGTCCCACGCGACCTCTACGACATCGCCTTCGCCCGGTGGACATGACCGACTCGCAGGCCCCGGTGTCGGCTCGTCGATAAGAAGCCCTCGCTGCCCCCAGACTGTAGCGCCCGGGTCGTTCTCGCACGCCGAGAATATCCGTGGTCGCCTCTAGACGAAGCTGGATCCAAGTTGAACTGGCCCAGGCGGTTGGCCCAGGCCGAACCCCCATCCTTGGTCCGGTGGCGGCCGTTCGCTTTTGACACCGCGCTCACGTCCATTCGACATGGCGCCAACTGTGCTGACAAAGGTACAGGGTGAAGGAGTGTGACGTTTTCTACGGCCTTGACACCGTGGCGACAACGGCCCAATGTCGTGGCGGTGCCAATCACACACGCACTGAAGGGAGCACTGCGGTGGCCAATCGAACCTTTCTTGGGAAGCGGTGACGCCATGACGGCCCGGTGGAGGGACGCGGGACGGTTGGCGGTCGGGGCCGTTGTCGGGGCCTTCATTGGGGCCCTCGTGACTGCCGCAATCCTCGGCCCCCGCCCCCGGCCCGCCCTTCCGGCGGAAGTCGCCGCCGAATGGTCGCGGCTTTCGACATGCGTCCGCGACATGGGGATCCACAACATTACGCTCGGGGCCGCGTTGGTTCTGGTTGCGGACAACATCGACGGCCAGACCACTGGGAACGTCGGGGAAATGATGCTGTGGCAGGGGGAAGCGCTCAATGACTTCGTACAGGCCAATAACCGCACCTACGGCCAGATACAGGCCGTGCAACGTGCGTTGAACCGGACCGCACTCCTCTGGGGTGCCCCGTCGGACCTTCCATGTCCGCCGCTTCCCGAGGGGTCCCGGTGAGTTGCTACACAGTCGGCACTCGGGAGATACAGGCGGCCACCGTTGCTGGGGCCGGTCGGACAGGCATTGGCTGGCGGTTGGCCCTGAGTGCAACGGGGGCTGGCCTTGCGATACGCGGTCGGCAGGCGAAGCGCACCGTTCGTCGAGGTTGGTGTATATTGACGAAAGTCGAGTTGGCGTCTTAGAGCCCACGTGACGTTGGGCTGTGGACAAGCCCCGGTGCCTTGCAAGGCCCAGGCTTGATCTCCCCGGCCCGGAGGCCGTCCAGGTAGTCGGCCCAAGCCTGCATCATGACGCGCCGCTCGGGCAGGAACGCCGTCCGGTTGTAGGCCCGACCGTTGGGATCCCTGACCGCGTGGGCCAGTTGGTGCTCGATGAAATCGGGCCGGAACCCCAGCACCTCGTCCAGAATCGTCCGCGCCATCGCGCGGAATCCGTGCATCGTCATCCGCTCCTTCGGGATGTCCAGCGCCCGGAACGCACT
Organism: Longimicrobiales bacterium; assembly: GCA_965204275.1. GTDB lineage: Bacteria > Gemmatimonadota > Gemmatimonadetes > Longimicrobiales > Gaopeijiaceae > Bin94. The sequence goes on along the minus strand of CBDBEC010000002.1, from coordinate 2,669,404 downwards.
CCAGAGCGTGCCGCGGCTCATCGGCAGTTCCCGGTAGGGAAACCGCGCGTTCGGGAAGACGTAGCGGTGGTGCCCCGTCATGGGACGGACCTCCCGCAGGATCGCGACCGCCTGCCGCGCCAAGGGCACCACATGCGGCCTGCCGGTCTTCGTCACCGTGTAGCGCCACTCGGCCCCCTCAAGGTCGATGCCGTCCCACTCCGCCGTGACCAACTCGCCGAGGCGCACGAACACCAGCGGCGCGAGACGGAGCGCGCAGCGCACCGGAAGCGTTCCGGAATAGGTGTCCAACTGCCGGAGCAACGGACCGACCTCCCTCGGGTCGGTGATCGCCGCGAAGTGCTTCGTTTTGACGGGCGGCAGCGCCCCGCGCAGGTCCGCCGACACGTCCCGCTCCGCACGTCCCGTCGCCACCGCGTAGCGAAGCACCCTTCCGCAGACCTGGAAGACGGTGTGCGCCTTCCTCAGATGGCCGCGCGCCTCGACGCGGCGGACCACGGCCAGCAGGTCCGGGGCCGTGATTCCCGCGACCGGACTCGCACCGATGTAGGGGAAGGCTTCCCGCTCCAACTCGCGCTCAAGCCGCCGAACCCAGCCCGTGGACCAGTTGGGCGAGTGCTTGGTCAGCCATTCGGTTGCCACGGCCTCGAAACTGTTGTTGGCCCCTTGCCGCTCGGACCGCTTCCGGGCCTTCCGGTAGGCGCTCGGGTCGATGTCCCGCGCCAGCAGCTTGCGGGCCTCGTCCCTGCGCTGCCGCGCGAGCTTCAGCGAGACCTCGGGATAGATCCCCATCGAGATCCGCTTCTCCCTGCCCGCGAAGCGGTACTTGAAGCGCCAAGCCTTCGTGCCACGCGGGGCGATTTCGAGGTAGAGGCCGCGGCTGTCGTAGAGCTTGCGCGGCTTCTCGCGGGGCTTGGCCTTCCGGATGGCGGTGGCTGTCAGTGGCATGTTGGGGCATCCTGTAAGGGCTACGGAGATATGCCCCTAAATGATGCCCCAATTCTCACCGGGATGTCAAGGAGCGGGAGGGAATCGCTCTGGAGGTGGGATGTCTCGTAACCCCATTGCTTACAACACTTATTGGGATTCCAGAGAACGTCCCTGAACATCAATCGACAGAAAACGGCAATCTGTCGAACACAGCTCTCCAGCAGGCCGGAGTCGCTGCGGCCCTGAGCCAGGGGCGCATCAACGCGGCGGCAGGCCAGGTGCTCGCCCACCAAGCCGCGCTGGAGGCGAGCCGCGCACAGCAGGCCGAACTCGCCCGGCTGGAATGGCTTGGCCGTTGGCATGACGACCGGGCGCGCGCGAACGCGATGGCCTTGACGCTCCGCGACGCCGCATCCCAGAACCGGACCACGCTCCGCGACGGGCTCCGCTTCCGCATCCCGTCGTTCTACCGATAGGGGTGCCCTGGCCATGCAACTGCCTCCGCAGTCCATCGACCCGAACGTCCCGACGCAGATCCCGGGGGACCAACTCCAGGACTTCAAGAGCTTCCTGGACGTGGTGCTCGACACCGTGGTGGGCGGGGCCGCGCCCGGCGTACATACGCTCGGGCTCCAACTCTGGGGCGGGCTCGCCGCCGTGATGGTCGCCTGGACCGGACTCAAGATCGCGTTCACCGGCACGTTCCAGCCCTGGGAGATCATCAAGCTGGTGATCGGGATCGCGATCCCCCGCACGCTGCTCCACTACTACGTCGTACCGATCCCCGGCGTCGGGCTCACGTTCCCGGCCATGGTCGCCGGAGGCGGCATCTGGCTCCAGAACCTGTTTCTGTCCGACGTGGTGTCGGCCGGATACACCGAGATGACCGCGCTGGTGCAAGCGTACTCCGCGCACCTGAGCGCCGCGTGGTCCACCGGCAACCTGCTGTCCATCGTGACCGCCGGGGTGACCGTGATCTTCTCCTCGCTGGTCACGCTCGTGATGGGCGCCTCGCTCGTGTTCTGTCTGCTCCTCCTCTTCTGCATCACCTACGCGCAGGTCATCTGGGCGCAGGTCGCCATCGCGATCGTGATTCTCCTCGGTCCCGTGTTCATCGCGTTCCTGCTCTTCGAGCCGCTCTCGTTCCTGTTCTGGGGATGGTTCCGGTCGTTGATGGTCTACACGCTCTACGGCGTCGTGGCCGGGGCCATTCTCAGGGTCTTCATGGGCGTCGGCATGGGCTACATCACGACCTACGCCGACGCGCTGATGGGCACCGGCACCGCCGACCCGGCCGAACTCTGGCTCTGGGCCGTCGTTCTTCTCCCGCTCGTGGTCTCCGGCCTCATGGCCGGGCTCAAGGTCGGCGAACTCGCCTCGATGCTCGTGTCCGGCTCCGGATCCGCCGGGTCCGGGTTCGTCGCCCTCGTCATGCAGGGAGCCAGCAAGGCTGCCGCTCCCGTCAAGCCCCCCGTCTGAACGCCAAGGAGAAGCCGAAGATGAAACGAGACCGTGACGCTGGCCGCGAGTACGCCGAGATCTGGGGCGAGGCCGTGCAGGCGAACCGGAAGCTCAGGACGATCCTGATCTTCCTCTCGGCAAGCTGCGTACTCGGCGTCTTCGTCCTGCTGCGGATCGCTGGCGCCGAGCCGCCCAAGCCCATCGTCATCCGGGTCGACGACGTGGGCCGCGCCGAGGCGCTGGCCTACGAGGCCGCGACCGCCCAGGCCGACCCGCTCGATCCGACGACCAAGTACTTCCTGAACCGGTTCGTCCACGACTTCCACTCGCGCCGCCGCGCGACCGCGCAAGAGCACTGGACCCGCAGCCTCCGGTTCCTCTCGACGGACCTCGCGAACGCGGCGTTCCAGCGGGACGGGGCGGAGGTCGCGGCCACGGCGGCCGGAACCGCCGAGACCGAACTCGAAGTCGAGCAGGTTGTGCTCCGCATCCATCCCGCGCCCGAGCCGCCGCACGGCGCGACGGCCGACTTCGACCTCGTGCACCTGAGGGGCGAACACGAGATCCGGCGCGAACGCTGGTCGCTCACGCTCCGGTTCGAGTTCCTCGACTCGGTTCCGCCCGAGCTGGTTGTCCACAACCCGATGGGGCTCCTCGTCACCTACATGCGGGCCGATCTGGCGCTCGTGACCGGGGAGTCGCCGTGATCGCGCATCTGAAGGGGCGCGAGAAGGCGCTCGAAGCGTTCGGCTGGGTGGGCCGCGAGGCCGAGTGGATCGCGCTGGTCTGCCTCCACAGCGGCGTGTTTACCCGCGATCAACTCTCCGACTGGCTCGGCATCCACCACCGCACCGCCCGCAGGTTCATCCGGGACATGGCGGACCGGAGGCTGGCGGCCAAGGACCGGCTTGCGGGCCGGAGAGTCTGCCGAATCTACGCCCGCGCCGTCTACCGGGCGCTCGGGGCCGAGGACATCCGCCACCGCCGGATCGCCTCCGTCCCGGTGCTACTCCGCCGTCTGCTCTCGCTCGACTACGTGATCGGCCATACCGGCCACTCGTGGCTCCCGACCGAGCCCGAGAAGGTCGGAGCGTTCGAGGCGCTCGGCATTGAGCGCGCGCTGCTTCCCGTGCGCGTCTACCGGGGCGGCGGCGGCAACACGCGCCGCCATTTCCCCCTCAAGCTGCCCGTGGCGCTCGACGCCGGAGGCGCGGTGTTCGTCTATGCCGATCCGGGCCACGACACCGCCTCGGGCCTCCATGCCTGGGGGCGCGCCCACCGCGAACTCTGGGGCGCGCTGAGGGACCGGTGCCTCCCGGTCGAGGCCGTCGCGGTCGTCCTGGGCGACGGGGAGTTCGACCGGGCGGAGAAGGTCCTCGGCAACTGGACCGACCCTGCCCGGTCCCCCGGCCGCTCGTCAGCGTCCGCGACGGGCCGTGAGATCCGCCGGGACATCGCACGGATCGAACAGGGCATCCGCGACAGGGACCAGAGCGTGATCGAAGAGCACGGCAGCTTCCGGGGCTGTCTGGCGCGGCTCGCCCAACTCCGGGCCGCGCTTCCGACCGCGCCCTCCGAGGCGATGATCGACGGCTTCACCGTATGGCGTTCGAGCCGTCTGTCGGAGGACGTGTTTTGAGCGCCGGACGCGGGCGGTGGTGGCAAGTCCTGCGTGTCCGGCTCACTTTGGGGGTCCCCGGACACGAAATGGCCGTTCGGCCGGACACGGCTCCGGTCGCGCATGTCGCTGGCGCGCTTGCCGTTGTACCACGGCCAGCGGAGCGCCGACGCCGGTCCGCGCTCCCTGGACGTGGCTGGGAGCGACCCCCCATCTCGGCATGCCTCGATTGGCGCCGCGGGGGATGGAGCCGGACAGCCCCATCCCCCTCGCCGCTGCGGGGTCGCTCCCAGCCAGCAGTCCCTCCGGGAAGGGTGTTCGGCCGATGAAGTCGGGTACCCTCGCCATCATCGGTGCGGCCATTGGGGCAGCCGGTGCCCAAGCGCTCAAGGCGCCGTTCTCGCCCCCGGGCGCGAACCCGTACCTCGACCTGATCGCCTCGCACGATCCGGGCCTGCACGACGCGCTCCGCGTCTGGCACCACGCGTGGCCCGCCATCCTCGTCGTGCTCGCGGGCTCGTTCGCGCTGTCGGTCTGGCGCGTCTGGTTCCAGCCGCTCTTCCGACCCCGGCGGCGGGGCAGGCTGCCCGAGTGGCCCGCTTCGCCCACCGACGAAGCGCCCTCGCTCGTGATCGGCGAGCTGCACCATCCGACAGTTGCGCGAGAGAGCGAGCGTCCGTCGTGGCTTGTGATCCCTGAGAAGGGGCTCTACACCGGCACGCTCATCGTGGGCGCCGTCGGCACCGGCAAGACCAGCGGCTGTATGTACCCCTTCGCCCGCCAGATCCTCTCCTGGCGGGCCGACGATCCCGGCCGCCGCGCGGGCGCGCTCGTGCTCGAAATCAAGGGAGATTTCTGCCTCCAGGTCCGCGGCATCCTCGATGATGCCGGGCGCGCGGACGACTACCTCGAAATCGGGCTCGGCGGGTCGCTCCAGTGGAACCCGCTCGACGATCCGCTCCTCGACTCCTACTCGCTCGCCTACGGCGTCGCATCCCTCATCAACCAGCTCTTCGGCAAGTCTCGCGAACCGTTCTGGCAGCAGGCGTACACGAACCTCGTCCGTTGGATCGTCGAACTCCACCGGCTCTTACCGGGGAGCTGGGTCACCCTTCAGGACATCTACCGCTGCACTGTGGACGCGGAGCTTTTGGCCCGGAAGATCGACGAAGCCCAGGAGATCGCCGACGGGATCTCTCCGGTGGACGCCTCCATCTCCAACGAGGACATGATCGCCCATGCGAAGGCGCTCAAGAAGTGGGACTGGGAGCCGCTCGGCACCGACCGGATGCGCTGCCGGCTGGACGCAAAGCTGCGGGCAAAGCTGGCGAAGCTCGAAGTCACCTATGTGGTGGAATCCGCCGAGGGCGGCGCGGGCGGTGAATACAGGGAACGGGTCGAGGCCATCGAGCGGTGGTACGACAAGGACTGGTCGGCGCTCGATGCGAAGCTCCGCACCTCGATCGTCGAGGGGATCAGCGTGTTCCTCTCGCTCTTCGACCAGCCGGACGTGGCGGGCGTGTTCTGCCCGCCGCCGCCGGAGGAAGCGAAGCCCGTCGAGAACGGCGATGCCGACGCCCCCACCCATCCCCTGCCGGGACTCCGGCGCAGGCTCCCCCCGCTCTCCGAGTTGATCGAGGGCGGCAAGGTGCTGGCGCTCAACATGCCCGCCGGCGCGAACCCGGCCCTGGCCCGGGCCATCGGCGTCCTGCTCAAGAGTGCGTGGATGCAGGCGCTGCTCCGGCGGCCCGCCGAGGCCGCCCGTCGCCCGGACCGCTACATGCGGCCCGCCGCGTTCATCTGCGACGAGTACCAGGCGTTCGCCACGGTCGGCCAGGACGATCCGTCCGGCGACGAGAAGGCGTTCGCGCTCACGCGGCAGTGCCGCTGCATCCCCATCGTCGCCACGCAGTCGCTCTCCTCGCTTCGCTCCGTACTGCCCTCGGGCGAGGCGTGGCGCACGCTCGTCCAAACGCTCCGCACCCGGATCTTCCTGTCGCTCTCCGACGAGGCGTCGGCCAAGGTCGCGTCCGAGATGTGCGGCTCCGTCATGAAGACGCAGGCCTCCTACACGTTCACCGAGAACACGGGCAGGCCGGAGTTCTCGCTCCTGTCCGGCCGCGCCGGAGGCGGGCGCGGCACCATCGGTGCGAGCAAGTCGTTCCGGCAGTCCCGCGAGCCGGTGTTCACGCCGCGCGAGTTCGGGCTCCTCGCCAACTACCAGGCCATCTGCCTGCCCTATGACGGCGTCGAGTCGCTTCCGGCCCGGCGCGTCTACCTGAAGCCGCACTACCTACCGAGCGAGACGGGCTACTGGCGGCTCCGCGAGGAGGGCCGGATATGAAGCGCGCCAGTGGCGTCGGGCACCTCACCCCGTTCCTTCCAGGCCTTGGAACCCTGCTCGAAGACCCCGAGGTGTCCGAGATCATGATCAACGGACCCGCGAACGTTTGGGTCGAGCGCGGCGGCCGCCTGGAACCCCACGAGGCGCCCGAACTCACCGCCGCGTGGCTCCACCGCGCCGCCATCCACATCGCCCGGCCGCTCGGGCTCGATCCCGCCGCGAAGCCGATCCTCGACGCACGCCTCGAGGACGGCTCGCGGGTCGCCATCTGCACCCCGCCCGCGAGTCCCGTGGTCGCGATCACGATCCGCCGGTTCGGGGGCCGCGCGTTCTCGGCCGAGGACCTGGTGCGCCTGGGCTCGCTGCCCGAAGACATCCTCGAAGCGGCTCGGAACACGCTTGCGGCCCGCCAGAACATCCTGGTCTCCGGTGGCACGGGATCGGGCAAGACCACGCTGCTGAATGCGCTGATCGAACTTCTGCCGGAAGACGAGCGGATCGTGGCCATCGAGGACACGCTCGAACTCAGGATCGACCGGGCGAACTGCCTCCGCTTCGAGGCCGGAGCCACCCTCTCCGAGACGCCCGTCGAGATCCGCGACCTGGTCCGGCACGCGCTCCGCCACCGGCCCGACCACATCGTCGTCGGTGAGGTCCGGGGCGGCGAGGCCGCAGACCTGCTCCAGGCCCTCAACACCGGCCACGGGGGCTCGCTCACCACCATCCACGCCAACAACGCGCGCTCCGCGCTCTCGCGACTCGCGAGCTGCGCCATGCAGGCCGGGGACGCGCTGCCCTGGGAGGTCACCTGCCGGGGCGTCGTCGATGGGATCGCGCTCGTCCTGCACGTGGCCCGCCGCGGAGGCCGGCGGTTCGTCGAGGACGCGCTTGAGGTATGCGGCTACGACGCGCCCACCGGCCACTGGATCACCGCGCCGCCTGGAGCGGAGCCCGGGACGCAACCGGAAAGAAGGACCCACACGCACACACCGAAGGAGGTGAACCCATGACGTGGAACGGCGAAACCATCCCCATCAACACGTTCGAGGACTTCGACCGCGAACTCGCCCGCGACGGCGGCGAGACCCTCGAAGTCCGGGCCTACCTGGCCGAGGAGTACGGCCTCTTCCCCGAGGATGTCGGGACCGAGGAAGAGATCGCGGCCGCCTGGGACGACCCGCACGGCGAGGAGGTGGACGGATGAACCACGACGAATACCACCGGAAGTTCGCCGACGCGATCATCGAGCAGATCAGGAAGGGCACCGCGCCCTGGCAGAAGCCGTGGGAGCCCGGCGAGCGCGTGCTGCCGATGAACGTGGACACCGACCGCTCCTACCGGGGCGGCAACAGCCTGCATCTGGCCGCCGTCCAGCAGGAGGAGGGCTACGGCGACGTTCGCTGGGGCACCTACCGCCAGATCCAGGCCCGTGGCGGACAGGTCAGGAAGGGCGAGCGCGGCACCCGCATCCTCTCCTTCCAGGACAAGAAGCGGATCGCCGTCACCGACGAGCGCGGGCGGCCCAGGCGGGACGCCGAGGGCAAGAAGATCTACCGCTACGAGAAGCTCAAGGCGCCGTTCGTGCGCCAGTACACGGTGTTCAACGCCGAGCAGGCCGACGGGCTGCCCGCGCGAGCGAACCCGACGCCCGAGCCGCTCTGGAAGGCCCACCAGGAGGCCGAGCGGGTCATGGAGGACGGCGGCGTGCCCATCCGCCACGTCGCGGGCGACCGCGCCTACTACCACATGAAGCGCGACGAGATCGTGCTGCCCGAGCGCGGGCAGTTTCCCTCCGCGAACCACTACTACCAGACCGCGCTCCACGAGCTGGGCCACAGCACCGGCCACAAGGACCGCATGAACCGCGAGACCCTCATCGAGGGCATCGGGAACGGGTTCGGCTCGCCCGCCTACGCGAGGGAGGAACTCCGCGCCGAAATCAGTGCGATGATGACGGGCGAGCGCGTCGGTGTCGGCCACGACCCGAGCCGGGGCGCCTCCTACGTCGAGGGCTGGATCCAGGCGCTTGAGGAGGACCCGCGCGAGATCCGGCGCGCCGCCGCGGACGCGCAGAAGATCTCCGACTTCGTGCTTGTTCGGCACCGCGAACGCATCGCCACCCGCGACCCCGTCGCCGTGGCCGCGGTTCGCACGCCCACGCAGGGACCCCAGAGGCTCGTCGTTCCGGTGCCCCGGATCCCGGTCCCCGAGCGCGGCTTCGGACCGAGCCGCTGACCCGTGAGAGGGAGGGAGACTTTCGGCCGTCCGGCCGAACCGGACCCGCGCCCCGCCGCGCCACCCAGCCGCAACAGCCAACGCTTGCGGGACGGCCACCGCCGAGAATACGCCGCGAGCCGGGCGCGCGGGTCCACCATCTCCTTTGAAGATCGCTGTGCCGGGGCGCTGACCGACATCGGCGTCTTCGGTGCGGTCTCCTACCGCGACCTCGCCGAGGCGCGCTTCGGCGGCCACCCCCACACCACCCGGCGGGCCGTCAACGCCTGGATCCGCAAGGGATGGGTCCAAGAGCACCGGGCCACTGGGCCGAAGGGGAATCCGTTCAAGATCCTCTCGCTCACCCGCGAGGGGGTCGTCGAGGCCCGAAAAAGAGCCGCCCGGCGCGGGATGGATCCCGCACAGCGGATCCGGACCCAACGCATGAGGCCCGCCGAAGCCGGGCACGACACCGCCATCTACCGGGCCTGCCGCAAGGAACGGCAGCGCCTCGCTGAACAGGGCGCCACCGTCAAGCGCGTCCGGCTCGACGGCGAACTCAAGAGCGCCATAGCGCGGGCGAGCGAGGCCGCCCGGCTCAAGCACGGCAAACAGGCCGCCGACGCCGAACGCCACCGCATCGCCAGCGAACTCGGGCTTCCCCTCGACGACCGGGACAAGGTGCTCTACCCGGACGCGCAGATCGAGTACGCCGACGCCGAAGGGCGGACCGGGCGCGTCAACATCGAGGTCGCGTCCGGCAACTACCGCGAACCGGCACTGCGCGCGAAGGCCGCCGCCGGGTTCGCAATGCACGCCAACGGACCCGCCGCGGCGGGCCTGCTCCGCAAGCTCGGGCTGGGAGGAAGCGAAAAGGGCTCCTGGCTCAGGGGGCCGGCCGACCGCGATCCCGCCTCAGTCGAACTCTGACCGCACGGAGAACTCAAGCCATGCAGCCATGGAAGATCAGCGCGGGACTCACCGCCGCACTCGCCGGATCGGCGTTCCTGCTCGGCGGATCCCGCCTCGAATACCTAGCGCCCCATTGGCCGCGCATCCTCGCCGAACACGGCGTCACGCTCACGTTCCAGCTGGCGCTCGCGCTCGTCACGGTCGGTGCCGCCATCTACGCCGTCGCCCGCACCACGGGCCTCGCTGACCTCGGGCGTCGTGTCGATCTCGCCGAGCGATCCGTACGGCGTGGCGAGGGAGATGCAGACCTCGAAGCTGCGCTCCGCAGGGACGCCGACGGTGACTGGGAGTAGCCACCGGAACCGGCGCAGGACGCCGAGGCCGCCTGCCGCGCGCCCGGGCACACATGCGTCCGTCCAGTCGCTGCTCGACGCTTGGCTCACGCAGGCGGAGGCGCTCCGTCACTACGGTGGCGACAATCTGGCGGTCGTGCTCGAGAGATGCGCCGACGAACTCGAAGCCACCCTCCTGGAGCGCGACGAGACAACGCTCACCCTGACTGACGCGGCCCGCGAGAGCGGCTACACCAGGGAACACCTCGGACGGCTCGTCCGCGACGGCAAGATCCCGAACGCCGGACGGCCCGGCGCGCCCAGGATCGCCCGCAGGCACCTTCCCCGGAAACACCGGAACCCGGAATCGCCGTCCGGCCCCCGGCTGGCGCGAGAGCGAAGCCGGGGTCAACTTTCCAGTAGAGGGATCGTGCGGTCCATCATCGAGAGAGGAATCGAATGATGGCACGCACGAAACAAAAGGGCCGGAGCTACAGCGCCGGCGAGTGGGGCCGGAACCGGGTCCGGGTTTATCCCGACCCCAAGACCGGCATGATCCAGATCGAGTGGCGAGAACACGGACGTAGGCTGCGCAGGTCGCTGAAGCACCGCGACTGGGACCGAGCCAAGAGGCAGGCCGACGAGATCGCCGCCGGGCTCGCTGAGCCGCTGGCCACGAACGTGGCGGACGCCGAGCCCGAGCCGCTCACCCTGGACACGCTGTTTGACATTTACGGTGACGAGGTCACGCCCACCAAGGCGAAGGGCACGCAGAAGTACGACCGGGGCGCGATGAAGATGTTCCTCCGGTTTTTCGGGAAGCACCGAAAGGCCGCGACGCTCTCGCAGCGCGACTGGGACCGGTTCATCCGAGCGCGGCGCGCGGGCAGGGCCGGGCGGAGCGGCAAGCCCGCCGCCGACCGGACCATCCAGCAGGACCTCAAGCTGTTGCTCGCGATCCTCAACTGGGCCGCAAGATCGCGGGATGAGGAGGGTAGGCTCCTCCTCGAATCGAACCCGCTCCGGGGCCTCAAGGCACCTTCGGAAAAGAACCCGACCCGGGTGATGCTCACGCAGGCCGAGTACGAGGCGTTGTTACGGGTGGCCGACGAGGTGAACTGGCGGTTCAGAGTGGCGCTCGTACTCGCCCACGAGACGGGACACCGCATCGGTTCGATCCGGCAGCTCCGCTGGTCCGACATCGAAATCGATGCCCGGTCGATCCGGTGGCGGGGCGAACATGAGAAGACCGGCTACGAGCACCGGACGCCAGTGACCGCCATGGCACGAGCCGCGCTGGTCGAGGCGCGGAGGCACAACCCCGGGATCGGGGACACGCCCGTGATGCCAGCGCCGAAGAACCCGTTCGCGTGCATGAGCCGCTCGCTGGCTCGCGACTGGTGGAAGAGGGCCGAGAAGCTCGCGGGGCTCGCGCCCAAGCGGGGACGCGGCTGGCACTCGCTCAGGCGCAAATTCGCCTCCGACCTCATGGACTTGCCGCTCAAGGTGCTCTGCGACCTTGGCGGATGGAAGACCGCCCAAACGGTCCTCCAGTGCTACCAGCGGACGGCACCCGAGTCGTATCTGTTTGTAACCGTGTTACTTATGGGTTTCGTCGAGCCGGTTCCCGCTGTTTGATTCCCGCTGATCGGGATTCTCAGACCTGAACCCTGCGGCGACGCTCCAGCGCCTCCCTGAGTTGTCCCTCGTCGGCCCTCTGATAGCAGCGCAGGACCGTGTGGGCATTCTTCCAGCCGCCAAGCTGGCAGAGGACCTTGAGCGGCAGGTCCATGAGGTCGCTGGCGAACTTCCGCCTCAGCGAGTGCCAGCCCCTGCCGCGCTTGGGCTCCAAACCCGCGCGCGTCTGCGCCCTGCACCAGAAGCGGTATGCCCAAGAGCTGTCCATGCACCGGGAAGGGTCCGTCCCGGCGGGCAGCACCGGATTGTCTCCCGTGCCGGTGGTCATCCGCCGCGCCTCCTCCAAGGCGGCGACCGCCTCGTCCGTCATCGGGGTGACGTGCTCGTAGCCTGTCTTCTCGTGCTTGGCCCTCCACCGGATGGTCCTGCCCTCGAAGTCGATGTCGCTCCACCGAAGCTGGCGGATGGCACCGATTCGGTGTCCGGTCTCGTGCGCGAGCACGAGGGCGACGTGGAATCGCCAGTTGACCTGCCGGGAAACCCCGAGCATCGCTCGGTACTCCTCCTCGGTCAGGAGGACCCTTGCGGGGTTCTTCGCCGTGGGCTTCCTGAGGCCCTTCAGCGGATTCCTGTCGAGGAGCAGGCGACCCTCGTCGTCCCGCGACCTCGCGGCCCAATTGAGAACCGCCATGAGGAAGGTCAGGTCCCATTCGATCGTCCGGTTGCGCACCGGCTGGCCGGACGCACCGACCCTTCCAGCGCGGCGCTCCCGGATGAACCGGTCCCAATCGCGCTGCGAGAGTGTTGCCGGATCGCGGTCCCGTCCGAAGAACCCGAGAAACATCTCGGTCGAGTACCGGTCGCGCGATTGGGTGCGCTCGCCCTTGGTGGGCGTCACCTCCTCACCGTAAATGTCAAAGAGCGTGCCCAGAGTGAGCGGCTTGGGCTCGGCCTCGGCCTTGCCGTTGGGCTCGTGAACCGCGAAGCCCGCGGCGGCCTCGTCGGCCTGCCGCTTCGCGCGAGCCCAATCGCGGTGTTTGAGCGACCGCGTGAGCCTGCGCCCGTTCTCCCGCCACTCTATCTGGTAGAGGTGTAGTAAATCGTAAAGTGTTGTAATACATTGTGTTACGGGGATATGCCGAATCTCTGTATGACTGCCGGTATACTATTCGAACGGGACACCCCGGATACCTGTCCAACGCGGTCCCGGCACGTCTACGGTGTTCCGGCCCGGTCGGAAAACGTACCAATGGCTGGCGGATTTCTCCCCTTCCTGCGGTTGGGACGGTCGTAACCGCGTGCCGCAGATTCCCCCCGCCACGAGTCGAGTCTCGGTTGCCTATGTCTTGGTGAGGTTCAACGGATTGGTCTCTCCGTCGGTGTCGCGGACCGTGCCGGTGATCGTGTTCCCGTCACTCTCGACGGTGCCGGTGTAGGTAAACACCACCGCGCCCTCGAATTGCATCGACATGGAGACCGACCGGGTGGCCAAGGTTCCGCCCAGCGAGCCGTTCAGGGTCACGCCTTGGCCGGTCGAGGCCCACGTTCCGGACAACGAATCCGTGGACAGGTCGTGGGACAGCGTAACGCTGAAGGTTCCGCCGTGCCCGTCGGGGCCGCTCCATGTGCCGGACAGGTCCACGGCGGGCTCGGGGTCGGTGGTGCCGCACCCGACAAACACCAGGAGAGCGAAGGTGAGGCCAAGCGGGCGGAGAGTCATTTTTGCTGCGTCCCTTTCTGGTCGGGGTCCGTGGACAACTCGGGCACGGTGGAACATCGCGACTTTCGCTCCCGGTTGCCAGTCGCCACTCTCAGCCCGGGACGGGAGCCATGCGTAACACTCCTCCACGCTGGCGTCAGGGTCCCCGAGGCCGGCCAAACCGGCGGCTCGGACCTGGGTTCGCCGAAAACCGGATCGGAGCGGACGGCGGCCTCGTCCCGAGACCGGATCCTCCACCCGGTCGCCGAGCGGGTGACGCACGGCTCGCCGAGGCCCCGGCGCTCCCGCTTACATCCGTACTGGAATGCGCAATCGACGTGGGGTGGCGATGCGCACTTCGGTCTCGTGTGCTGCGCGTGGAGGGTCCCCGCCTTATCCGAGAAAGCGCAGTACCGTCTTGCGGCGATGCGGCTCGATCGGCCGTGGCACACGGGACGCTCGCGCTGGTTCCGGGAGCGACCCGCCAATCCCGGAGCGCTGCTACTCCCGCTCCTTGGACATCTTGATGGTCGGAGTCACATGCGACGCCGGTGTACAGGGGTAGTTGGGGTCCCAGAACTTCTGTTCGCCGGTGGCGGTGGTGGCCAGGGTCTCGTCGGCACTCCGGTACTCTCCCGCGTACCCCCAGACGTTATCCGAGCATTGCAAGCTTCGGAGGCTGAAGGAGATCTTCGGGTCCTCGCCCTTGGAGACGGTGCCGCCAATGGAGAACGACTCCTCGTAGGGCCACCGGATGTCCTCGTCGACTAGTTCACCGTCGATCTCCAGCGTCCCGCTCCAAAGAGAGTCGTCGGCTTCCTGCGTGACCGTGGCGGTCACCGTCCCAACGATATGTGGAGGATAGTCAGTGCTCGTAATGGTGCCTTCCCACTGACCGGAAAGGTCGTGGTACTCGCTGACCGGTTCCGTTTGGGAGCCGCACCCCACCGCGAGGAACGCCGCGAAGGCGAAGCTCCAGATTCTGCGCGGCCCGGGCCGCTTGTCGTTCGTGATCATTTCCGTTCTCCTTTGGCTGGCTTGATGTCGTCGCTGTGACCCTCCGGAGCCGTTCGGACCTCGGCGGGCCAGGCCGGTACGTGAAAGCTGGCAGCGCCGGTCAGCCCTCAATAGAGGGAAAGCCCTGCTGTTCCGTGAGGAAAACCCTCAAAGCCCTGCCGGGAAAACCCCTGCACACCGGACTCCGAGTGCGGTTCGAGCCCGGTTCCTGACGGCGAGGGACGGGTGGCCTCCCAAGGGCTGGCTCCGGTGCCTCTCGGCGAGGTGAAGGATCGGTATGGTGTTCGAGCCGGACTTGACCGCGGCGCGTGGCGGGGACCGGATGCCGATCTGGAAGCGCACATGTGAATTCGGGGTGCATGTGCGCTGAAACGCGATTCGGACGTGCATGTCGTCGACTTCGCATGTCGTTGTACGGATTTGGGTTGCACCACGGCCTCCGGAGCGGCTGCGCCGCGCCGGAACCGGAGGCCGTGGTCGGAGCGACCCACCTTTCTCGATGCCTCGCGTGGCATCGGGGAGAGTTGGGATGTGCACGCCATCCCACCTCCCTCGGGGGTCGCTCCGAGCCAGCAATCCCTTGCGGGAAGGCCAATCGGCAACCCGAGCATGTCGGGATCTCTCGCCCTGGCCCGCGGCGCGCGCCGGCGGAACACTCGCCTCGGGCGGGGACCGGTGCTACGCCGCTTCGAGGCGGCCTTGGCAAGGTCCGTATTTCGGTCAGGGCCGTGGGGATACAGGTTGCTTGGGAAGGTCGTGGGGGTCTACAGTACCGCGTCCGTGTGGCATCGGATCAAACTGGGGGCGGGTCTATTACCGTGAGCGACAGCGGAATCATCGGGCAAGCCTACGGGCGGAAGATACACGCCCGTGAAGTGGTCGCCATCGACGAAGCCGGGGACGGGTTGTGCTGGGTCCGCCTGACCCGGTTCGGCGACGATTGGCTCCTGATCCGTTCCGATGCCCGCGACGTGTCGCGCGCGGTGCGGAAGCTCCGCCAGATTCCGGCGGGCCAGCAGTCGGATCGGTTCCCGGAGGTCGGGCCGTGAGCCTGCTCCTCTACCTTGCCATCGGGGCGCTGGCCGTTGTCGGCATCCTCGGACTGTCCACCGACGTGCGGGCCGCCGCCCGCCGCCTGTTTCCTCCGCGCCGTCGGTAGCCCGCGAGCCTTCCCCCACGCCTCGCGCTTCGGACCCCTCGGGGGCCGCTTGCGCGCCGCCCATGCTCAACGGGATGATGGGGTCGAAGTGTAGGGGGCGGCGAACCAGCCGCGCGCGATCTTGCGCGCATCGGCGCGTGCATTTCCGGGGGGATCGAAGGGGGGCGGACGCCACTCCTCGCCAGCCCTTTGTACCCACAAGGGGTAGGCTGGCTGACCGACCTTAAGAAGGTGAGCCAGCCCTCGGCGAAGCCGTCGAAACCGCCTCTCAGAGCACGGTCCCGGAGCAGCGTCCACCGGGCCGTCGCGGGCAAGCTCCCCGGCCTCTCGGTCGCCAGTCTCACGGACGGCGAGGGCAGCGGGCACCCCCGTCACCTCCCTGGCGAGAGCGGCGGCTCTCTGCCGATCGCCGCTTTTCGCCCTACCTCTACCCCTCGGGAACCCGAGATCGTCGATCTCAGGCGATCCCAGCGCCCGTAGATTACCCGAATAGCCCCCGGATCGACCGGAAACGGCCTCGGAGCGCATGTGGCCGCCTCCAGCTCACGACACGTACCGCCCCCACGCCTCCATGACCTCGCGGCGGCGCTCCAGCAGATCGGTCCTGTTGTACGCGGCCTCGACCTTGTTCGAGACGACATGGGCGAGCGCCCTTTCGGCGACTTCGCGGGCAACCCCCGTCTCGGCGCACCAATTCCGGAACGAACTGCGGAGCCCGTGCGGCGTCGCCCTCGTCCCTTCGAGCGCCCGTCCGATGGACTGGCGGGCAACCGGCTTTCCGCGCGGTCCGGGGAAGACGAACGGCGAATCGGACTTCGCTTCGGCCAGCACCCGCAAGGCGGCCGACGACAGCGGAACACGGTGTTGCCTCCTCGTCTTCATCCTCGAAGCCGGGATCGTCCACATGTCGCCCTCGATCTCGGACCACTTCGCCCCGGCGACCTCCCCCACGCGGCAGGCGGTGAGCGCGACGAACCGCAAGGCGAGGCCGTTGGTGTTGCGCCTGGTCTTCGAGAGGACTTCGGCAACCCGGTCGTGAGGGAGCGCCCGGTGGTGGCGGACGCGGCCGTTCCCCTTCGGCAGCGCAGCCTTGATCTCCTCGCCCGCCGGGTTGTCTCTGCGGTGGCCCTGGGCGATGGCCCATTTCATGACCGCCCCGATGCGCTGGCGGACCTTCTTCGCCGTCGCCGACTTGGTGTGCCAGATCGGAGTGAGCACGGCCAGCACGTCGCCGCTCGTGACCTCCGCCACGGACTTGCTCCCGAGAACGGGGAAGGCGTAGTCCCGGAGGGTCTGCTCCCACTCCAGCGGCACCCGCGACCCGGCCTTCCACGTCCGCGAATGCAGCTTGATGACCTTCTTCGCCGCGGCCTCGAACGTCGGAACTCCGCCGCCCCGCGGATCGCGTCCCGCGTGGGCGGCGCGTCGATTGTCGAGCGCCTTGGCCCGCGCCTCCGCCAGCGTGACGACGGGATAGGGTCCCAGCCCCAGCGACGTGACCTTGCCGCCGATGCGGAGGCGCTGAGCCCAAGCCTTGCCGATGCGTCCGTTCGGACGCCTCCAGACCCGCAGGTAGAGCCCGTGCGAGCCGCGCCCGCCGTCGCCGTACCGGCCCGGCCGCTTGACGTGCTTCACGAACGAGGCGCTCAGGGGTTTCGAGGGGTGTTTCATGGCGTGTCTCCCGCTGCCGTGTATGACTTACCGTTGCACCATTTGCAATCAATGGTAGACGGAACGGAGTGGGACCGCAAGGAACGACATGGGACGGTGGATGCTACCGAAACCGTTGCTGATAAAGGACTTAAGACTGTTGACGAGTGGTCCAATAAGGTCCAGGGCGTTCCACTGCTGTTTGGCTGGGCCTGTTTATCTGGAAGAGACCGGTCTTCGGGTCAGGGAACACCCTCACCCGGTTCCGGCCCCACTCGCCGGCGCTATAGCTGCGCCGGTCCCGTTTCGTGCGTGCCATCATTCGATTCCTCCGATGATGGGCTGCACGATCCGCCTGCCCCAAAGCTCGCGGAGGGAGTTCGCGCGCGCCAGACTCACCGCTCCCGTTTGCGAACGCGACCATCAGCGGCTCGGACCCTGATCGCGATCCGGTCCCGGACGTGGCATCAGATACGGAGGCCGCGCGGTCTCGCGACGGCGGATGTCCCGTAGTACTCGGCCAAGCGAGTCACTTGCCCGTCGAGCCGCTCGATTTGCTGCTGCAAGGCTTCGTTCTTCTCGCTCTGCCGCTCGGCGTGCTGCCGCAAGGCTTCGACGTATTCTCGCAAGACTTCGACGTACTCTTGCAAGGCTTCGATCTGCCCGGAGTGCCGCCGCTGTTCCTGCGCGTACTGCTCGGACAACCTCCCCAAGGCCCTCGTCAACTGCTCCTCTAAAGCGGTCATAGACCTCCTTCAC
Source organism: Longimicrobiales bacterium (assembly GCA_965204275.1). GTDB lineage: Bacteria > Gemmatimonadota > Gemmatimonadetes > Longimicrobiales > Gaopeijiaceae > Bin94. The sequence continues at coordinate 2,651,671 of CBDBEC010000002.1, read as the reverse complement.
CTGTTCGACAGCTTCACGGCAGGCTGATCGCGCCAGGTCCAGCCCGTGTTGTCCAGCGTCCCCGCTGGAAGTACCACGACCCGCTCTCCCTCGATCTCCAGCAGCGCGACCCCCCAGGTGTCCACCTCCAGTTGCGCGAGCGTCTGTCGCGCGTCTTGGATGTCGTAGTCCAGTTCGGCGAGCGTCTCGATCCGGTCCTGAATGCTCCCCGCCAACCAGCGCATCGTCGCCCAGCTTCCGCCGAAGAAACCGATCCAAAGGCTCAGGCCGACGATCAGGGGCCGGAGCCACGCCTTGGCCAGCAACTCGCGCACGTTCCCGACCGCCACCTCCGTATCGCGCTCGATTGTACTGAGCGCGTTCCTCGCGACGCGCCGCGAGTTCTCGGCGAGCCGCTTCAGCTCGCTCGCGGTCAACTCCTCGATCTCCCTGCGTTCGTTCTCCAGCCGCCTCCGCAGCCGGTCGCTCAAATCGTTCGCGGTCGAAGTCAACTCCGTACAGTCCTCCTTTCAGCCGCCACCGGTCCCCGGTCTCGGGGTCCATCGCGGTCAGATAGTTCATTCCTTGGCGTGGTACTTCGAGGCGCGCCTCCCGCAGCGCGGCGACGACATCGCCCCGGTTGCTCACCATGCCGTGTTCGACGCGCTGGATCAGGTAGTCGCGGATCAGGTCGCGGGGGGACGCTTCGAGCCGGAGCCCCGTCCGCAACTGCGCCGCTTCGATGTAGGCGCGGTGTCCGGGCTGCTGCACTCTGGCCCTGGCCGGGTCGTCGGGGCGGCCCCAGCCGTGCTCGTGGTTGAAGGCATCCCGGAGCGGATCGAACGTCCGCTGCCAGCCCGGTGGGGCAATGTTGAGACTCCGGCCGGTCTCCAGGTCGCACCGGGCCGCGAGGACGTGGACATGGGCGCCACCGCCCTCCTCACGGTGCAGCACCGCCGCCCATGCGTAGCGGTCGGCTTCGAGCCCCGCCCATGCCGTCTTCTCGAAGTCGTCGAGGACGCGCTCGATCTGTTTGTCGGTGGGGCCGTCGTCCGGCGCCCATGCGATCACGCCGGACGTGTACCTGTGCTCGAACTCCAGCGAGTCGGCGACTGCGGCCACCATGTCCGGGTTCCCGCGCAGGACTTCGACGCCCTCGCGCGGCTTGCCGGCCGCGTCCTGCTCCCCGAGGAGGTATTTGGCCGCGGCTCGTGCCGACCCGGTCCCGTGCGCGAGAAACTAAACGTGCATCTAGAATCCGATGGCATCCGAGGTTGTCCAGAGAGATTCATAACTGTCTGTAATAGCAATCGGTTAGGTGGGATATGTCCCATCTCGGGACGCCAGAGATGTTCCTTGCAATCCCGCTCCATCCCAGTTACGATTAGGGGATGGATAACGTAATGATTTCGCGCACCAGACGCCCACCGGGCAAGCCCAAGGGCCGACATCCCCACAAGCGGCTGTCGGCCGCCTTCGTGCGCTCCGCACCGCCCGGCCGGTACTGCGACGGGAACGGACTCTACCTCTACGTCCAGAAGACCGGCACGCGGAGTTGGATCCAGCGGCTCGTGATCCGGGGCCGCAAGCGCGAACTCGGGCTCGGAAGCGTCGCCCTGGTCCCGCTCGCCGAGGCGCGCGACAAGGCGTTGGCCAACCGGAAGCTCGCCCGCGACGGCGGAGACCCGCTGGCCGAGAAGCGCCGCTCCGCGGGCATTCCGACCTTCGCCGAAGCCGCCAAGCGGGTGTTAGAGCAGAAGCGCGCCGGTTGGCGCAGTGCGGAGCATGTGAGGAGCTGGCCCCGCAGTCTCGAACTCCACGCCTTCCCGCGAATCGGGCAGGTGGCCGTCTCGGAGGTGACGAGCGCCGACGTGCTTGATATCCTCACCCCGCTCTGGCACACCAAGGGTCCCACGGCCCGGCTCGTTCACATGCGGATCCGCGCGGTGATGGAATGGGCCATCGCCATGGACTGGCGGACGGACAACCCCTGCGACCGGCTCCTGCACCTGCTGGGTCCCCAGCACGATGTTGTCAAGCATCATCAGGCCCTGCCTCACCGGGAGGTCGCGGGGGCCATCGAGAAGGCGCGGGCGGCGGATCCGGGAAAGGTGGACACGCTCGCGTTCGAGTTCCTCGTCCTGACGGCGGCGCGGGGTGGAGAGGTGCGCGGGGCGGTGTGGAGCGAGATCGACCGGGGGCAGGCGGTATGGACGGTTCCCGGAAGCCGGATGAAGGCGGGGCGCCAGCACCGCGTCCCGCTGTGCGACCGGGCGCTTGAGATTCTCGATGAGGCGCGGAAGCTGGCCGGGGGCGAGAGTCCGTTCGTGTTCGCCATGGAGCGCGGCCAGGCGCTACGTGCCGAGAGGGTAGGACGGCTGTTGAAGCGGCTCGGCATCGCGGCGGTGCCGCACGGGTTCCGGTCGTCGTTCCGGGACTGGGCGGCCGAAAAGACGGACCATCCCCGCGAGGTCATCGAGGCGGCGCTCGCGCACGTTGTCCGGAACAAGGTCGAGGCCGCGTACCGGCGCACCGACCTGTTCGAGCGGAGGCGTCGGCTCATGGACGACTGGGCCGCGTATCTCGCGGGCCGGGAAGCGGGCACCGAGACCTGAACCGACCCCGCGACCGGGCCAGTAGGCCGTTTACGGGCATTCCGGGGGCATTTCGGGTAACCTACGGGCTGTGGGATCGCCTGAGAGCGACGTTCGCCGGTCCCCGAGGGGTACGGGTAGGGTGGAAACCGGGTCGCGCGGGAGAGCGCCGCCGACGGCAAGGAGTGACGGGTCGGCGTGTTCGCCCTCGCCGTCGGTGAGGCTGGTGACCAAGAGGTCGAGGAATTCGCCCGAGACGGTCGGGCCAACGCCGTCTCGGGCGGCGCGCGGGGAGGGTTTCGCGGGCGGCCGCAGGGCTGGCTTGAGCGACTGTTAGGTCGCTCAGCCAGCCTACCCTTTGTGGGTACAAAGGGCTGGCGAGGGGTGGCGTCCGCCCCCCCTTCGATCCCCCCGGAAACGCACGCGCCGATGCGCGCAAGATCGCGCGCGGCTGGTTCGCCGCCCCCGCACTTTGACCCCGTCCTCCCGTTGAGCATGGGCGGCGCGCAAGCGGCCCCCGAGGGTCCGAAGCGCGAAGCGTGGGGGAGGGCTCGCGGGTTACCGGCGGCGCGGAGGAAACAGCCGGCGGGCGGCGGCCCGCACGTCGGTGGACAGTCCGAGGATGCCGACAACGGCCAGCGCCCCGATGGCAAGGTAGAGGAGCAGACTCACGGCCCGACCTCCGGGAACCGGTCCGACTGCTCGCCCGCCGGAATCTGGCGGAGCTTCCGCACCGCGCGCGACACGTCGCGGGCATCGGAGCGGATCAGGAGCCAATCGTCGCCGAACCGGGTCAGGCGGACCCAGCACAACCCGTCCCCGGCTTCGTCGATGGCGACCACTTCACTGGCGCGTATCTTCCGCCCGTATGCCTGCCCGATTGATTCCGCTGTCGCTCACGGTAATAGACCCGCCCCCAGTTTGATCCGATGCCGCACGGACGCGGTACTGTAGACCCCCACGACCTTCCCGAGCAACCCAGTACCCCCACGGCCGGCGCGCCGCGGGCCAGGGCGAGAGGTCCCGGCATGCTTGTCCCGGTTTGCCGATTGGCCTTCCCGCGAGGGATTGCTGGCCCGGAGCGACCCCTGCGGGAGGGTGGGATGGAAGTGCACATCCCAACCCTTCCCGATGCCACGCCAGGCATCGAAAAAGGGGGGTCGCTCCGACCACGGCCTCCGTTTCCGGCGCGGCGCAGCCGCCCCGGAGGCCGTGGTGCAACCCAAATCCGTACAACGACATGCGAAGTCGAGGACATGCACGTCCGAATCGCGTTTCAGCGCACATGCACCCCGAATTCACATGTGCGCTTCCGAATCGGCATCCGGCCCCCGCCACACGGCGCGGTCAAGTCCCGTCCCCAGCGCGACGGCTCGAACACCACAACCGATCCTTCATCTCGCCGAGAGGCGCCGGAGGCCGCCCTTGGGAGGCCGCCCGTCCCTCGCCGTCAGGAACCGGGCTCGAACCGCACTCGCGCGACGCGCCGTACATCGAGCGAGTCCCTTGTCGTGCCGTACAGCTTGGACTCGGTGACCCAGGGGACATCTCCAACGCTCACGCGCCGCGGCCAGCGATATCGGGCCACCAGCGCGGACCCATCGTAGACATCGGCTTCACGCATCTCCTCCCCTTCTGCGACCGTCTTCTCGACCCACAAGCGACCGGACTGATCAAAGAAGATGTCGGCGAGCGGCGGTTTGCGGTCGGGAATCCCGAAAGGGTGGTCGCGCAGGTCGAACCGCTGGAGGTCGCGGTCGATAGCGGCCTGAGCGCCCTCGCGTTCGGATGGGCTGAGGGGAGGGCCAAGCAGCTGCGGCTCCTCGACTCGCGAAACAGTCCCATCCGGGTGGTGGAGCGTCACCGAGTACTCCGAAGTGACCGCTTCGGCCCACGCCCCGCCAAGGCTGTGCGCGTGAACCCACAGCGGGCCGAACGGTTGGTAGACGAAGAAGGCTACCGGGGTGTCGCCGAACATGCGTTCAACCGTGGTCGAGCCCGTCGCGAACGTCTCCGGACTGGACATGATGACCGTGTCCACGGCTCCGCCGGAACCATGATGGAAACGTGCGGTGGCACCTCCGTCGTCCGTCATCAGTGATCCGATGTCGACAAGCCGACCTTGCGCGTCGAAGGTGATCGGGGCAACCATGCCGATACCCACATGAGCGATCCTGGCTCCACCGTCGTACTCCGCACTCGCGCCATCCAGCCGGAACACACTGTATCGGGTACTCTCGCGCACCCACAGCTTACCTTCCGGCCCGAACGCGAGACAACAGGGTTGCGTCAGTTCGCCGGGTCCCTCTCCCTGACCACCGAAGCGGAACTGGAAGTCGCCCTCGGAGCCGAAGACCCGCACCTCGTGCGACTGTAGGTCGGCGACGATCAGCCGCCCGCGCGTGTCCTCGACAATCGACTCGATCCTCGTGAAGAGATAGGGATCTTCACCCTCGATCTCCCCGAACTCCAGGTCGACCTCGCCATGGAAGGTCGGGACATCACCCGGTGAGCGTTCAATGCCTCCCTCCGCGCAGCCCGCACCGAAGCAGAGCGCCAGCATCACGGGAATGGACGTGGAGGCGGTAGCGCGGGAAGGTTCGTTCATCGGTCGGAACTCCTGGAGTTTCGGGACATCACCACACCTATTAGACTCCCTGAGCGGGCGTCCCGTTGCACTGGAGGCGCACCCTCGGTAAGCCCACCCCCCCACGATCCGCACAACCGGTCGCTCACCACGGCTTGGCCGAACAGTTACGTCCACCGGCGTCCGCCAAGGTCGCACAGAATCCCGTTCAGTAATAGGGATGTAAAATGGGGATAACAATCACCTATGTTACCATAAGATGTTGTCATATATATAGGTTACGATATTTCTGAAGAAGAGAGAAACTTAATGTGCATCGTCGCTATCCGGGCTCTCGAAGCGGGCCAGCGCCGTAAGCGCCCGCTCGATGGCGACGAGGCGGGCGAGCACCTCGACCGCCTCGGCCGCCCCCTTGTGGCGATTGGCCCACCGCGCGATCTGGTTCAGGTTGTTTCCGATCCGCGAGACCTGCCGGGTGCGCTCGCGCTCGACCTCGGCCGCACGGGCGGTCCACGTCCGCGTGCGGGCCATGGCCCGCCGGATCAGCGCCGACAGGGGCACGCCGCCGGCCTTCGCCTTGGCCCGCCAGTCGGCGGACTCGGTCGCCGTTACGCGGGCGGTGACGACGGCGGTGCGGTGCTCAGGCATCACGCCGCACCGGCACGGGGGGAAGGGGGCGGAGCCCCCGTCCGCGACCTCCACGGGAGCGCGACGCGCGGGGGGTTCGAAGGGGGGGCGGAGGCCACCCCTCGCCAGCCCCCGTGTATGACACGGGGTAGGCTGGCTCTCCCACCTTAAGGGTGCCAGACAGCCCCCTGGGAAGCGCACGAGACGGCTTCCGGCGGCGGGAATCTCGGGTCGGCGGCGTCTCCATGCCGTACACGGAGAGGCCCGATTCCCGCTGTGTCAACACCGCGAATCGGGACGACTTCCCACGGCTTCCAGTACCGTCCCGGAGTCAGATGGACCTCCGCCAGCGGCACCTCCGTCGCCTGCCGCCAACCGATATGTCGATCTGACGTGCAGCGGAAGCTATCCCGAGGGGCAAGGGTTGCACGGGTGGGCGCAGGGGCACCGGGAATTGTTAGTTTCATAGGATTCCCCGATTGACCCCTTTCACTGACCTGGAGAGGAACCGATGGAGTCTGGCGGGAGCCTAACTGAATGGCTTCGCGCCGGTCTTCACCTGACCAGCGAGGCGGACCGAAAGCGGCCGCAACGGGCGGCCCCCAGGTGAGCGCCGGCAAGGAAGGCCCGAGGCTGGTGTCAATGGGCAAAATGAAGGAAGCGACAGCCCGAGGGACGGACGCCTTGCGACGGTTGGCCGCGCTGATCGACGCGGATGAGCCTGACGCGCTGGGAGTTCTCGAAGCCTCGGAGGGGGAAACGGCGCCGCGGGATGGCGTGAACCCGGACGATCCGGATGCGCGCATCCTGTCCGCCGGGACGCTGGCCGGATTGCGGGCGCGGCTGGACGGGACAACTTGGACGGTGGGCGATCTGCTGAACCGCTTCGGCGACCTGCAGGGCGTGGACCCGTACAGTTCCGAGGCGTCACGAATCCGGCGCGCGCCAATGGCACGCCCCGCACGCCTTGGGACCGCCGATGGGTGCCGGAGGCCGTCCCGGACGATTGCCCGACCTGCGGCGGTTTGCGAAACCCGTTGTCCGATCCGGGACACCGGCAACCCTAACTGGAGGCTCTGTTACCATGCCACGTAGCCCGGTCAGCGAGACAACGTGGAGTCGGTGCAGCGTTGGCTCATTCAGCAGTCGCACGAAGGGCAGGTCTATATCGTGAGCGAGAGCGGAATCATCGGGCAAGCCTACGGGCGGAAGATACACGCCCGTGAAGTGGTCGCCATTGACGAAGCGGGGGACGGGTTGTGCTGGGTCAGGCTGCGCCGGTTCGGCGACGATTGGCTCCTGATTCGCTCCGATGCCAGCGATGTGTCACGCGCGGTGCGGAAGCTCCGCCAGATTCCGGCGGGCGAGCAGTTTGATCGGTTCCCGGAGGTTGGGCCGCAGTGAACAAGACTCCTGCCGCACGCTTCGCCCAGCGCACTTGGTCTAGGCTCGGTCTCGCCAAAGAGCTTCGGGCGCGATTCGGCGAGGAAACGCTGACCGACCTGCTTGTACTGGACATGCTGCCCCACGAGCGGGCCAGGGGCTTCCGGCTCGACCCGACTACGAAGCTTGAGGAGAGCCAGTGGGGCGCTGACCTACTCGTTGCAGTGCGACATCCGACCGGGCGTTGTTCCCGATTGGCGCTCCAGGCCAAGAAGCTGTACCCCGAAGACGACAGTTACGAGATGTTGAACAGGGTGAAGGACTCCATCGCTCAGTTGGATAAGCTCAAACGGTTCGCGCGGCAACACTACGCCCTGCCTCTCTACTTGCTCTATAACCACTCGAGCACCGCCCAGGAGTCGAAGCACTGGCACTGCCCGCTGGATTTCGACGTGGGTCAACTGGGGTGCACGCTCGTCCCGAGTTGGCACATTGAGGAGATGCTACGCAACCGGCGACCGCCCCCTCGGAACTTCGACCGCGCTCACAAGATCCGGCAGTCCATACCATGGCGCTGCGCTTTCGATTGCCCCGACGCTGAGAACACGCTCAGGCTAATGGGCTACGCTGGGCATCCCGATACCGCCCTCGACGGTCCCAACCAATACCCCTGGTTCGACCCTAACGAGGCTGCCTGGCCTGAATGGCTGTTTCTCGAATCACGTCCGAAGCTGAAGCCTGAGGACCTGGATCGAATCCGAAACGACCTGTCTAAGGTCACCCGTTTCGATGCCGACGATGCGCCACTATTCATCGAATCTGATGAGTGGTTGTTTCCTGCGCGACTCCTCTTGGTTGATCGGTGGCAGGAACCGCTAATGCAGTCTGGTGAGCGTGGGCCGAGAGCGCCGACACGACCGTGAGTCCTTTCTTCCGACGGGTGAGGGCTTGGAATCCCGGTCCCCCCTGTGATGTCCCTCACTCCGCACCGCTGCGGCTCTCAGCGATCCGCTCCCGGATCCACTCGTCCACCTCCGCCTCGATCCAGCCGACCGCACGACCACCCAGCGAGACCGGCCGGGGGAAGCGCCCCTGGTCCAGCCGCACATAGATCGTGCTCCGCGACAGGCCCGTGCGGGCCATCACCTCCGGCAGCCGTAGAAACCGCGCCCCCGGCGCTCGCGTTTCCTGTTCGATCACGCTCGTCATCGCTCTGTCTCCTTCTTTCAATGGTCAATCCCGGAATCATCCGGGCGTTGGTGCCGTAGTGCTTGGAGCACGAGAACCCGGTTGGTCGTCGCCAGCCTCGGCGACGGGCTCCGCGCACGCGCCCAGCACCGGAAGGGCAACGAGCCGTGCTGACGGGGGTTGTTGGAGGCAACTGCACGTTTGGGGCAACTCTGGGGGCATTTCAGAGGCCTGCGAGCCAATGGGCCAATGGAGACAACGACTTACGTGCGCTCTTGACAGGTTGCCGTTCGCCGTGAGGTCCCCGAACGAGCCTTGCGCGCTCTCGATGGTCTCGGCGAGCGCGGCAGCCGCGTCGAGCGCCGCGTAGTCGAGCACCCGCTGACGGTCGGCGGCCGTGCGGGCGCGGCGGTAATCCTCGACCGCTTGCGTCGCCGCTTGGGGCGAAAGACTCCGGTAGAGGTTGAGGATGTCGGACTCGGACACCCGGTCGGCGGTCCCGTGGGCGGTGCGCCAGAGTCCGGTGAACGAGCGTCCGGTTCCCATTTCGCGGACGGCGTCGACCGTCCTGCGGGCCTGGCCGGTGAAGTCGGACCGCCACGAGAGGCCGTTCCGCACCAAGCCTACCGGATCGGCGGCAAGGTCGGAGAAGGGCTGGAGCAGCGCGTCGATCTCGCCCTTGGCGGCGCGCTCCATGTGGTTGAGCTGGTCTTCGAGTTCCGTAAGCTGGCGGGCCATCGACCGGATCTGGGTGACCTGATGCGAGATCTGCGTGATCTGGTTCGCGATGATCGTGGCGCGCTGGAACCAACTGCCGAGGTCGAGCTGCGCGCTCGCGGGAGCGGGGGCCGCGAGCGTCAGCAGCGGGACGAGAAGGGCGGCGATGAGGATGCGGTGATGCATGGGGGAGTCCTTTCGTGTCAGCGGTGCGTGGTGCGGGTAGGGGTTGGGATCAGGACATCCGAGGTGAGCCAGACGCGGAGCCGGTGGCCCGCGCGGATCGTGATCTCCGGCATCCGGTTCAGATACCGGTCCAGCATCGAGGTGGCGCTGCCTCCGAGCCCCTGGCCGACGCCCGCGCGGAGTCCGTATGGCGAGGCTCCGGCAAGCGTGAGACCGCTCAGCGCGCCGACCGCTCCGGCGGCGGCGAACGTCGAGAGGTAGCGGCGGTTCACCTGGTCGCGCAGCGCGCTTTCGCCCACTTGGTTTAGCCCAGCGAACTCAAGGTCCACCCAGCTTCCGTCGGGCAACAGCAGCCGGTGGAACGCGACGGCGAGACGGGTCTGGTCCCGGTCCTGGACGGCTCGGGCCGTGCCGACGACGCGCGCGCCGCGCGGGATCAGGACGCGCTGGCGGTCGGCCGAATACAGCGGCGCCGACACCATGGCGAGCACCGGGCCGGAGAACTCGCCCGACAACTGGGTGACGAGCACCGCCTCCAAGAACGTGCCCTCGTGGATGCGTTCCCAGCCGGGCGGGTCATGCGGCCGGACCAAACGGCCGGCCTCCGGTGTGGAGGTTCTGCCGGACAGTGTCGGTACGCCGGGCGCGAACTTTCCGGCGGCCAGCCCGGCAGCCATCTCGGCCTCAAGGGCGGCGAGGGATTGCCCGAGGGATGCGAGCGCCCCGTCGAGTGCCGCATCGGAAGACTCGGGCGCCAAGGGAGACGCAGCCGCAGCATCCGGGGATCCGGTCGGATCCCGGTGCGACTGCGCGAGGGGGAACGAGCGGAGCGAGCGCGTCTGGCGCTCGACCTCTTCGAGCCGGAGCGCCTCGCGCAACTCGAACTCGGCGCGGCCCATGCCGGTGGCCTGGCCGCCTCCGTCGGCATCAACCCCGGCGGATCCCGCCCCGGACGACCCCGCGCCGGAGGCGGCTCCGGCTTGCCGGTCCGGCGGGGCGGCGCGGTCCTCGGCGGCGGCCCGCTGCGTCTCGCGCGCCGTCTCGTCGCGGAGACCCTCCTCGAACGACCGGCCCTCGCGGTCGTTCACCGCCCGCGCCTGCGCGGGCGCTCCGGCGGCGGCCTCGTCTTCACCGGGACCCGCGAGCGACGACGAGAAAAGCAGTCCGGCCACCAGCACGGCGATCAGGACGATCCCGGCCTTCGTGACCAGGCCGCCCGGCAGCGCGCCCTTCGGCTCCTTCACCCACTGCTTCCAGCGGCTCATCGGGACCCCTCCCGGGGCTCGAACCGCCAGCCAGCCCGCTTGTCGCCGATCTGGAGCCACCCGTCGCCCAGCACGCGGCGGGCGACGTACAGCCCGTCCTCGGTGAGGTCGTAGGCTACCAAGCTCGGCTCGCCGTCCTTCATCTCGTAGAGCGCCGGCGACTCCTGCGCGCGCGAACGGATGTAGGTGAACCGTCCGTCGTGCCACATCGCCTCGACCAGGAACGGCCGCCCCGACGCTCCCCGGTCCAGCCGGTACTCGAACGCGAGTTGCGCCGGGTACTCGGCGCGGAACGCCTCGATCTCCGCCTCCGCCCGCCGCTGGGCTTCGAGGATCCCAACCTCGGCCTGTTCCCGTGCCCTGCGGGCGGCTTCGGCCGCTTCGCCCGCCATCGCGCGATAGGCGGCGACTTCACTCCGGGCGACGAACGCGGGTCCGCCCGCGCCACCGGACATCCCCGCCGCCTCCGCGCCCGGCTCGACGCGATAGACGAGGTGGGTCGGGTCCTCGGCGTGCTCGGAGACGAGGAACGAGTAGATTCGCCCGGATTCGCAGACGAGCGCGACGTTGGTCGCGGCGTCCTCGGCCAGGGGCTTCAGGTACGCGACATTCGCCGCGCCGGTCAGGTGCCAGTACTCGGAGTCGCCGACCACGAAGTCGAGGATCCGCTCCCCGGCCGGAAGCACGATCAGGGTGGTGTGGCGCACGCGCGCGCGGAGCCGGTGGATGCGGTCCCCGCCCTCGCCCGGCACCGGAAGAACGGTTTCGCCGCCGTCCGCTTGCTGCGCGGCGGCATCGCAGGGGAGCGCCGCCAGAAGCAGCGTCAGCAGGACGACGACGATCCCCAGCAGGATCGCTGCGGTTGGAGTTGCTTTCATGGTGTTCACGTCCTCTCGGTTGATGGGGTGGGATGGGTCGGGTGAGCGAGCGCTTCGAGCGCCCGGGCCAGACCGTGCCTCGCCACGGCCTCGGCGCGCTTCTCGGCGTCGAGAGGCGAGGAGGTGTAGAGCCAGTAGCTCTCCGGATCGACTTGGAGGCGGAGCACCGCCGCCTCGTCCGGGCGGCGGAGGTAGAGCTCGCGCTTGGGCGTCAGCGCCCGGATCCGGTCGACCTCCGACTCGTTCAGCCGGAAGAGTGCCCCGGCCTCCGCGGGCAGTTCGGCGTTGGCGAGGAACAGCTTGGTCGGGATCGATTCGAGAAGGGCCGAGGCGCCCGGCGTCCCCGTCACGTCCACGGCGGACTGCGTGGCGAGCACGAGCGCGGCGTTCTTCTTCCGCCACGTCTTGGCCGCCTCGGCCAGGTAGTTCAGCACGGCGGGGTCCTGCATGTACCGCCACGCCTCGTCCACAACCATCAGCTTGAGCCGCGCGGTCTCGGCCGGGTCCTCGATCTCCAGGCGCATCCGCTCCAGCAAGTACGAGAGCGCCGCCTCGCACAGGTCCGCGTGCTCGGCCGCCCCCGCCAGGTCGATCACCTGCCAGTCCCGGAACTCGATGTCCGTCGCGCCCGCCGGGGGATTGTCGAAGAACGCGCCCCAGGCGCCGCCCTCCGTCCAGCGGCTCAGCGCGGGCCACATCGCGGACGGGAGCGAACCGGCCAGCACGGTGAGCGTCCGGCGCTCCGTCCCGAGCGCATACAGGTCCTCGATCCGCGCGCGGATCTCGCTCGTGTCCGCGCCGCTCGCCTCGAAGCCGCCCAGCTTCAGGAGCCGGTGCACCCAGCCGGTCAGGAACTGGAACGTGCGCGTGGTGGCTGGCAGCGCGAATGGTGTAAGCCGGAGCGTCGGCTCCGCCTCGCCGGGCGCGAGCTCCAGATACCGGCCCCCGAGGAACCGGGTCAGCCAGCGGTAGGAGCCGCCCAGGTCCAGGATCAGGATGCGCGGATCGTACTTGAGCGCCTCGACCAGCAGGAAGTTGAGGGTGAAGCTCTTGCCCGAACCCGTCGCGCCCAGGATCAGCGTGTGGCCCACGTCGCCCGCGAACAGGTCGTAGCGGTACGCCGTGCGCCACGGCGTCTCGAACACCGCCAGCGGCTCGCGGTCTAGGTGTTTGCTCCGGGCGGGTCCCCTCGGCGGCCCGAACACGGGCGCGAGGCACGCCGCGAGCCCGGCCGAGACGAACACCTTCCGCACCTGCCGGCTTCGCGGCTGGGCCGGGAGCCGGGCGAACCATGCGGGAAGCTGGCCGTAGCCCTCCCGGATCACCTTCGCGTCGTGCGCGGCGAACAGGCGGCGCACGTCGCCGTCCAGCCGTTCGATCCCTTCGAGTTCGCCGTGGAGCGCGACGGTCAGCGACGCCTCGCCGTAGGCCACGCCGTCGGCTTCGAGTTCGACGAGGGCCGCTCCCAGCCGGTCCGACTCGGCCGCGGCCGCCGAATCGACCATCGCCGCCGCCGTGCCTTGGGCGTCCTGCGCGTGCGCCATCATCGAGTAGCGCCGCGAGAAGTAGTGGCGCTGCGCGCTTCGGATCCGGCGTCGCGCCGCTTCCACCGTCCACGGCCGCCATTCGAGCGAGACGGTCGTCACCGCGTCCAGGCAGTACAGCTCGCGAAGGAGGTTCGCGTGTGCCTGGCCCGGCGGCGACAGGAGCGAGTAGAGGACCACCGGCTCGCCGTCGAGCCTCAGGTGCGAGCGCTCGGCTTCAAGTTCGGACAGCGCGAGCCGCCAGTTCATGCCGCTGCCCGTCGCGCCGTCCCAGAACGTGCCGGGTCGGTTGATCAGATCGGAGAGAAGCACGGATGCTTCGCGCGCCCCGAGCAACTCGACGGGCGTGTGCTCGGCGACGAGCGAGCGGCCCGCGTCGATCATGGCGCGGAACCGGTCCGCCGCCGCCTCGATCTCCGAGGCCAGATAGGTCGGCGCGTCCTTCCTCCGGCGCTTCCTCCACCCGGCAAGCCGGGAGAGCAGCCCCGCTCTGGAGCCCCGGGCGGCCGTGCGCAGGCCGGAGGCGAAGGACCAGACGATGTAGGCGTCAAGCCTCTGCACGCGTTCGGCCAGGAACGTCTGACGCTTCCGGGCCGAAAGGGCCGCGACGCCGGACCCGCTCCCCATCGTCTCGGGGCTGCGCGGCGGACGCCGGAGCATGTGGAAGTACAGGCGCGCATCGGGACCAAGCCCGGACAGCAGCCGCTGCCACAGGCCCAGCACCCGGTCGATCTGTTCCGGCGTGCGGCCGTCCATAACCGCAGGTGTGATCCGGCCCGCCGAGATCAGTTCGCCCGAACGGGTCAGGCAGGTACGGCCGTCGTCGAGCCAACCCCAGTAGGGCAGCTCCTCGGCGAGGGAGCCCGCCGCCTCGTAGGCCCGAAGCTCGTCGGCGACCCTCACTCGCCCGGCCCCCGGATCTTCAGGTGCCACGGCTCGTCCGCCCATTTGCCCGGATCGTACCGGGCCGGATAGCGCGCTGCCGCGCGCAGCACCGCGAGCAGGGCCGGGTCTCTGCGGCCCGCGAGCCAGCCCGTGCCGTAACATCCGGCGAAGACCGCGCCGCCCGCCACGAGCGAGGCCGTCGCGTTCCACACCGCGACCGCGAGCGTCGCGCCCAGCAGGAACAGCCGCCGCTCCACGCCCAGCACCGTCAGCGGACGGTTCAGCGCGCCGTAGCCCGCCCAGCGCCTGAGGCCCCGCATCAGAACAGCCAGGCCAGGAAGTTGACAGCGCCCACGGCCATCCCGATCCCGAAGATGATCCCGGCCAGCGTGCGCTTGCTCCCGCCCTCGCCGAACGCGAACATCAGCCCGCCCACGACGATCGCGATCAGCGACAGCCCGCGCGCGATCGGTCCCGTGAACTGCGTCTGAAGCTCGTTCACCGCCTCCACCCACGGGCTCGTGCCCTGGGCCAAGAGTCGGGCGGGCACCAGCAGCCACAGCGCAGCCCACATCGTTGTCAGCAACGTTCTCATCGTTTCCTTCCTTCCTCTGATGGGGTCAGTGGACGGCGGACTCTCCGCCGCCCCGGTTCGGTTTTCGAATCCCGCGAGCCATCCGGTCCGCGCGCGTGCTCGTAGGCCTTCATGAACGCCAGAACCCGGTCCACCGTCGCCAGCCTCGGCGAACGTCCCCGGCGCACGTCGCCCACGAACTTCCGGTCGCCGACCGCGCGCTCCCCGAACTCCGATGCCGACAGCCGCGTCCTCCGCAGGAACGCCGTCACGCGCCGCTCGAACTCCTTCGTCAGGTTCTCCATCGCCCGAGAACCAGAACATGATGTCGTCGACGTGCGCAAGATGGTGGGAAATAGCCTATTTCCCACATCGTTGACAGACAACGAGATACGAAATCGGGGTTCCGGCATCCCTCCGCCAGCGGGGCGGAGAACACCCCCATTTGCCTTTAGCCACTACTCCGGTGTGAGATCAAGGGACGCTACCCCATGCGGTGCTTCGGGACTCCCGTGAAGGGAATCGTGTGGGGTGTTGGCCTCGGAGATACCCTAACGCTGAGGGGCTTCGGGTGCCTTAGTCCGGAACATCCCATTGCGTTGACGGCGGTTCGTGGGTAATTTCCCATCTATGGGACGAAGAAAGAAGGACGCCGATCAGTTGGACCCGGTGCGCCGGAGGCTGCTCAGGCTGGTGGCCGACAGCAACACGAACCTGCGGACCGCCTCGCTCGCCATTGAGCGCAACGCCTCCTACCTGCACCAGTTCATCCACCGGGGCACGCCCAAGGTGCTGGGCGAGGACGACCGCGAGGCTCTGGCCGAGCATCTCGGGTGCAGTCCTGACCTGCTCAGGCACGACCGGAGGTTCTCGCGCCGGCCGCGTCCGAAGCCGGCGGCGCCGAGCCCCTACGGAGCCCCGAGGGGCTACAGCGCGGTGCCGGAGATCGACGTGCGCGCGTCGGCCGGTCCGGGTGCCTGGAACGAAGCCTTCGAGGAGGCCAAGGAAACGTGGCTGTTCGCCGATCCACTCATCCGCCACGAGTTCCGGGCCAGGCCGGAGGATCTGCGGATGATCACCATCGACGGGGACTCCATGGAGCCGCTGCTCTCAAGCGGCGACCGCATTCTCATTGACGTGAGCCGCCGGGTTCCGGTTCCGCCCGGCATCTTCGTGATCTGGGACGGCATGGGGCTCGTCGCCAAGCGGATCGAGCATGTGCCCCACTCCGAGCCGCCCAAGGTGGTGCTCAAGTCCCTCAACCCCGAGTACGACAGCTACGAACGCTCCGTCGAGGAGGTCCGCGTGGTCGGGCGGGCGGTATGGGTCTCCAGGAAGCTGTAGGAGGGGTGAATGGCGGCCCCCTTGCCCGCGCGGGTCGTGGCGCCCACCGAGGCGAGGCAGTACGCCGTCCGGTCGGTTATCTTTCGTGTTTAAGGCTCCTGAGAGGGGGCTGAAACGTCGGTAGTCGGAATCCTGACCGAGAGAAATGGAGCCATGAAGAGCCTGCCCGAGCGGATCATGGAGTACGCCGAGGCTACGCCGGAGGCCACGCCGATACAGGCGGAGGACCTCCTGCACCTCGGCGACCGGGCCGCGGTGAGCCGGGCGCTCTCCCGCCTCGCGCATTGCGAGCGCCTCATGCGGGTTTACCGCGGCATCTACATGCGTCCGATCGAAACCCGGTTCGGCCTCAGGGGTCCGCGCCGTGAACTGGCGCTCGCCGCCCTATGCGAGCTGTGGGGCGAGACCATTGTACCGAATGGAGGCGATGCGGCGAACTGGCTCGGGCTGACGACGCAAAACACCGTGCGATCCGTCTACCTTACCTCCGGACCCAACCGCATTCTGCACTTCGGGGCTCACCGAGTCGAGCTCCTGCACGCGCCAAGCTGGCAACTGGCGGTGCCGAACCGAAACGCAGGCACGGTCATCCGCGCGGTGGCGTGGCTTGGCCCGAGAGAGGTTGAGAAGAGCCTCGACGCCGTGCTCCCCAAGCTCTCGGCGGAAGACCTGAGCGAACTCCTCGCTACGAGGACGATCATGCCGTCCTGGATGGCCGAACCACTCGGGAGGCGTCTGGCCCATGGCTGATGTTCAGGCACCCTCTCCCCTCGCTACGGCAGGACATACGCTCGATCTCGGGAGGGCACAGAAGCCGATATGACGACCTTCGACAGTACCAAAGCCTCGTTGACCGACCTCCTCCGCGAAATCACGGAAGGGAAGATCCAGTTGCCAGACTTCCAGCGTGGCTGGGTCTGGGACGACAACCACATCCGCGATCTGCTCGTGAGCATTGGTCGATCGTTCCCGATCGGGGCGATCATGCTGCTCAAAGCGGGTGGCGAGGTTCGCTTCCAGACCCGTCCCGTGGAAGGCTTGGAAGATAGTGTGCCGAGGAGCCGGGAACCGGAGAGACTGATTCTGGACGGGCAGCAGCGTCTCACGACCTTGACGCAAGCAATCTCACTTGACGAGCCGGTACACACCAAGACCGCGAAGGGCAAGAGGATCAAGCGCCACTACTACTTCGATATCAGGCGAGCGGTCGACGCTCCCCAGGCGCTTGAAGAGGCGGTGGTCGCGGTCGATGAGAACAGGCAACTGCGTACCAACTTCGGTCGCGACGTGAAGCTGGATGTGTCCACGACCGAACTGGAGTGCCAGCAACTCCATTTTCCATGCAGTCAGATAATGGACTCGGACGATTGGGAGACGACGTTGCACGAAATCGCGCCGGACCAATTCAGACTCTACATGGATTTTCGGAAGCAGGTGCTGAAGCCCTTTCGGGACTATCAGATCCCGGTAATCCAGCTGGAGAAGGAGACGACCAAGGAAGCGGTCTGCTTGGTCTTCGAAAAGGTGAATACCGGCGGTGAACCGCTGACCGTGTTCGAACTGGTCACGGCGAGCTACGCGGCGGAAGGCTACAACCTGCGGGACGACTGGTTGGGGTCACGGGTTCGCAACGCCGAGTCACGCAAGGAAAGACTGGAGGAAGACGCGCTCCTCAAAGGCACCGAAGCCACGGAGTTCCTCCAAGGAATCAGTCTGCTGCATACTCACGAGTTGAGAAAGGCGGACTTGCGGGCCGGTAAGACCGGAAAGCAGGTGCGTCCGGTGAGCGGCAAGCGGGCCGATGTCCTCCGGCTACCGCTCAACGCGTGGACGCGATGGGCCGACAAGCTGGAGACGGGGTTTCGCAATGCAGCCCGGTTCCTGCGAAAGGAGTGCTTTTACCACCGGCGCGAACTTCCTTATCGCACCCAGGTCGTGCCCTTGGCCGCAGTGCTCACGCGCTTAGGCGACCGCTGGCTTGAGCCTCGGATTTACGACAAGCTGGCACGCTGGTTCTGGTCCGGAGTGCTTGGAGAGCTCTACGGTGGTGCGGTGGAGACCCGCATGGCCAACGACTACGATGAACTGCTCCGCTGGTTCAAGGACGACGACACGCTTCCGCGAACGGTGCGCGACGCCAATTTCCAACCGGAGCGATTCGACACTTTGCGGACCCGTCTGAGCGCGGCTTACAAGGGCATTAACGTGCTTGTTCTGCGGGAAGCCTCCAAGGATTGGTTCTGGAAGGCCACCATCAAGGAGCTGGATGCGATCGAAATCGGATTGGATATCCACCACATCTTCCCCCGGAAATGGTGTACGGACCAGAAGACCATTGAACCAGGTCGATACGAGAGCATCCTCAACAAGACACAGATATCGTACAAGGCCAATCGTAAGATTGGCGGCGACGCACCCTCGAAATATTTGCCGAGGCTCCAGTCGGAGGAACAGGTGGCGCTGGACGACGCTGCGATGAATGATCTGCTTGCCAGCCATGCGCTCTCGCCCAAGCTCCTCCGGGCGGATGCGTTCGATCGCTTCCTCGAAGACCGACGACAGCGGCTGAGCCGACTGGTGGAGAAGGCGATGGGGAAACCAGTCGTCGAGATCGCCGTGGCGGCCAACTAGCTCGATGCGGAGAGATTAGCCATGAAGATCCCGCCTGTGGGTCATCGCCGGACAGATGGATCGGTGGGCGGAACATGAACTGGGAGCGGCGGAAATGAACCAACCTAAGACCGTGACACCCGCGGAGGTGCTCGGGCCGCTGAACGGGTTCGAGTCGAAGGTCGCCCCGCGCCAGCTATTCCTGAAGGGCGATGCGTCGCTGCTGGAGCGTGGGCCTCGCATCGCCGTCGTGGGTTCTCGACGGGCCTCGGCCGAGGGTCTGGAACTGGCCCGACGGATTACCGAGATGCTGGTTTCACACGGTGTCACGGTGGTGAGCGGGCTGGCGTTGGGGATCGACACCGTGGCCCACGAGACGGCGATAAACAACGGCGGCAGGACGATAGGCGTCCTGGGCACATCATTGGACCGGTATGCGGTGATGCGAAACCGGAGTCTTCAGGACGCGATCGGGGAGATGCATCTCTTGGTGTCTCAGTTCCCGTGCGGTCAGCCCCCGCACCGGTCGAACTTCCCGCTGCGCAACAAGACCATGGCGCTACTGTCGGATGCCACGCTGATCGTGGAGGCGGCCACCAACAGCGGAACCAGGCACCAGGGATGGGAGGCGATCAGGCTGGGGCGGCCGGTGCTCTTCCCCAAACGGTCGCTCGAACGGCAGTCGCCCGACTGGGCCGACGAGATGATTCGCTACGGAGCCTTCAGCTTCGATGCACGGACGCTTCCGCTGGTACTCGACGATCTTCCCTCCCGTTGCGTCGGGTCGGCGTCGCGAGCGGATGACCTGCCCTTCTGACGGTGTCCCGTTCGGATCGGTGGCCGCGTACCGTCCGGGTCGGCCGCGCTCCGGCGACGCGGCCATGACCCGCCAGGGCTGGGAACTCGTCATGGATCTCAAGTACTCCGATCCGGAGAGAATCAAAAGCGTCGCGTCTTGGATGGCGTCCGATCACGGTCGGGATTTGTTCCCCACCTACTTCGGCTCCGAAGTCGTTCTCGTCCCGGCACCCGGCCACGCCCCCCGGGTGAGGGAAGGCAAGCCGCGGTCAACGACCGTCGAGCTCGTGCGGTCCATGGAAGCGGAGGGGCTTGGAACGCGAAGGGAGTGGCTTCTCCGAGTGCGGAAGGTGCCGAAGTCCGCGTGGTCCCGAGGAGATCGGCCGACGGAGGAACGGCACCACGCGACGATTGCCCTCGCCACACCGCCTGATCTTGGGTTCGATCCCGTTGAGAGAATCACGGTCGTGGATGACGTGATCACCAGTGGGGCAACGCTCCACGCGTGCGTCCGCCGACTGGCGAACGCCTTTCCGGCGGTGCGGGTCGCGGCCTTCGCCGTCGTCCGCACCATCACCGGGGTGGCGCAACTCTCGAAGGCCTTCGATCCCGTGCCGGAAGGCAAGGGGTGCATCGTCCTTAGCGCCGATGGTAGCACGCAGCGTACGCCATGAGCGCACTGACCCCGGCCAACGCGTCCAAGGTACCGGAGAGGTAGGCGCGATGGACGTCTTCGCGTTCCGTGAAGAGCTCGTAGCCGAGTACGAGCGCTTCTCCCGCAGCTTCACGCGCATTCGGGCGGAGGATGTGTCGCGGGAGGTCGATGCGGCCTACGCTGCCGGCCACTTCTGGCCGGCGCCACTCATCCAGCTGAACCCGAACTTTGAGCCCGGCGGCTCGATAGACGAACTCGTCTCCGACGGCACCCTTCACGACGAGTGCGCGAGCATCTTCCGGCTGAAGAGCCGGGAGGACGCGGACGGCAAGCCTCTTCACCTGTACCGGCACCAGGCCGACGCCATCGGGATCGCGAAACGAGGCGAGAGCTTCGTGCTCACGACGGGCACGGGGTCCGGGAAGTCGCTGGCCTACTTCATCCCCATCGTGGACGACGTGCTCAGGCGGCGGGCTCGCGATGGACGCAAGGGGATCAGCGCGATCGTGGTCTATCCGATGAACGCGCTCTGCAACAGCCAGCGCGAGGAACTCGAGCGGTATCTCCGGCTCGGTTACGGGGAGGGACGCGAACCGGTCACCTTCGCCCGCTACACGGGTCAGGAGTCGCACGAGGAGCGCGAGCGGATCGCGAAGAACCCGCCGGACATCCTTCTGACGAACTACGTCATGCTCGAACTCATCATGACGCGGTTCCAGGAGACCGACAGCGCCGTGCGCCGCCATGCGGCGGGACTGAGGTTCCTGGTCCTCGACGAGCTGCACACCTACCGGGGGAGGCAGGGGGCCGATGTCGCCATGCTCGTCCGCCGCGTTCGCGAGCGGTTCAACGACCGTCTGCTTTGCATAGGAACGTCCGCGACCATGGCCTCGGAAGGGTCCGCCGAGTCGCGCAACGCGGCCGTGGCCCGCGTCGCGACCCGGCTGTTCGGCGCCGGGGTCGATCCGGCGAACGTGGTGATGGAGACGCTCAGGCCCGTCACCGACCGGGACGCGGTGGCGACCGGTGCGCGGCTCAGGCGTGCGGTGGAGGGGGGCGTACCGGCGAATCATGCCCATGGCGAGTTGGCCGCCCATCCGCTCGCGGCATGGATCGAACACCGGCTCGGTCTGGAGGAGCGGGACGGAAAGCTCGTCCGCATCACGCGGCCGCTCGACGTGGTTCAGGCGTCGGAGCGCCTTGCGGAAGACGCGGGCATCGGCGCGGAGCGTTGCCGGAGGCGCCTCGCCGATTTCCTGCTGGCGGCCCACCGGAGCCGGGACGAGAGCGGCCGCAGCCTGTTCGCGTTCCGGCTCCACCAGTTCATCAGCGGCGCGTGGAACGTGTACTCGACCCTCGACGCGCCCGGTGAACGGTATCTCACCCTTCAGGGCCAGCGCTACAAGCCGGGAGACCGCAACCGGCCGCTGTATTCGCTCTGCTTCTGCCGCGGGTGCGGTCAGGAATACATCCCCGTCTGGGCACACATGGCGGCGAACACGCCGCGCGAGTTCCATCCGCGCGACTTGGCCGAGCGGTCCAACGAGGAGGACGATGTCCTGTACGGATACCTCATGCCCGATCCGGACGGGGTGTTCGACCCGGCGGACATCGAGAGTCGGTATCCGGAGGACTGGCTGGTGTTCGGCGGAAACGAGGCCCGGCTCAAGCCCCATTTCCGCAAGATCCGGCCCCGCCGAGTCAGCGTCGATGCGGACGGCCGCGCGGGCGCGGGCGGCCTGCCGGTCCACTTCATCCCTGGCGCGTTCCGCTTCTGCCTCGCCCCGGGCTGCGAGGCCCGCTACGACGGGACGGTCCGGAGCGAGTTCACCAAGCTCTCGGGCCTGTCGAGCGAGGGCCGCAGTTCCGCGACCACCGTCTTGGCGGTGGCGGCGCTCAAGCACCTGATGGGAACCGGCCTCGACGAGCGGGCGAAGAAGCTGTTGGCGTTCACCGACAATCGTCAGGACGCGAGCCTACAGGCCGGCCACTTCAACGACTTCATCCAGATTCTGTTGCTGCGCGGCGCGCTCCTGGCCGCGCTGCGAGGTGCCCGGGGCGAGCCGCTGAGGGACGACGTGCTGACGCAGAGGGTGCTCGCCCACCTGCATCTGGACCCTGCGGACTACGCGGCCAACCCGCACGCCAAGGGCATCAGGGCGGAGAACACGCGCAAGGCGCTCCGGGACGTGCTCGGCTACCGACTCTATTTCGACCTGCAACGCGGATGGCGCATCACCAACCCGAACATCGAGCAACTCGGGCTGCTGGGGATCGAGTACCGGGAACTGCAAGCCTGCTGCGCGGACGAGGAGGAATGGCTCGGCGGGCACCCGCTCCTCGGGTCGATCACGCCCGAACAAAGGATCCGGCTCGTCCGTGACCTGCTGGAGCGCATGCGCAAGGCGCTCTGCATCAAGACGATCTACCTCGATCCCGAGTTCCAGGAGCGGATGCGCAACCGGAGCTACAACGAACTGCGGGAGCCGTGGGGTCTCTCGGAGGACGAGAACCTGTTCGCGCACGCGTTCATGGTGCCGCGCCCGAGCACGCGGGGCCGCCGCCCGGTGTACCGGCTCCACCACGTCTCCCACCGCTCCGCCTTCGGCCGGAAACTGAAGTCCACGGCGTACTGGGGGCGCGGCAACCCGCATTACCCCGAGAAGTTCGACGAGGACACCTACAACGCAGTGATCGACGACGTTCTCCGGGTGCTGACCACCTATGGCTACGTCGAGCGCTCCGACCTCGGCGGCGGGCGGGCGGGATACCGCATCGATGGCTCGGTGCTCGAATGGCGCGCCGCGGACGGAGGGGAAGACGCGGGCGGCGGAGATGCCGCGAACCCGTTCTACCGCGAGCTGTACCGGAACGTGGCGGGGCTCCTGACCGACGAGGACCGCCTGTTCCACCGGCTCGAGGCGCGCGAGCACACGGCGCAAGTCGACGCCGAGGACCGGGAAGAACGCGAGGTCCGCTTCCGCAAGGGCATGGACCGCTCCGCCCCGCCCGTGGGTCTTCCCATCCTCTTCTGTTCGCCGACGATGGAACTCGGCGTGGACATCGCGACACTCAACACCGTCTACATGCGCAATGTGCCGCCGACGCCGGCCAACTATGCCCAGCGGAGCGGACGCGCGGGGCGGAGCGGGCAGCCCGCGCTGGTGGTGACCTACTGCGCGGCCCGGTCGCCGCACGACCAGTACTTCTTCTCCGGTCCGAACCGGATGGTGGCAGGCGCAGTCAGGCCGCCCAACATCGATCTCGCGAACGAGGATCTGATCCGAAGTCACCTGCAGGCCGTCTGGCTGGCCGAAACGCGGGTGGGGCTCCCCTCGACGGTAAGCGAGGTGGTCGACCGCGAACAGCCCGCAACCCTGCCCCTGCACGCGGAGACGGCGGCCCAATTAGGTTCGGGCCGGGCCGTCCGCGAGGCGACACGGCGGGCGAAGCGCATCCTCGGGACGCTTGATGCGGACCTCTCGGAGCACGCCGCCCCGTGGTACACGGACACCTGGCTCGGGAGCGCCATGAACTCGGCCGAGCGCAGGTTCGACGAGTCCTTCGGCCGGTGGCGTTCGCTCTTCCGGGCGACGGCGAGCCAGATCAGGTTTGCCAACGAAGTCATAAACAACGCCGCGGCGACCGAGAGGGAGCGCAAGGAGGCGAAGGTCCGGTACGACGAGGCCTACACGCAGCAGAACCTGCTTCTCGGCACGCGGGCGGCAATGAACTCCGACTTCCAAACCTACCGCTACTTGGCGTCCCAGGGGTTCCTGCCCGGCTACAACTTCCCGCGTCTCCCGCTCATGGCGTTCATCCCGGGCCGCCCCCGGAAGGTCGCGCGCGACTCGTTCTTGAGCCGCCCGCGCTTCCTCGGGCTGACCGAGTTCGGCCCGCAGTCGATCATCTATCACGAGGGCAGCACCTACCGCGTCCGGCGGGTCATCCTCACGATCGGAGAGGAGTCGGCGGCGACGGCCTCGGCCAGGCTGCCGGTGGATGCCGCGCGGATCTGCGGGTCCTGCGGCTACGGGCACTTCGGGAACCAGAAGGAGTTCGAGCGCTGCGTCAGTTGCGACGCGCTGCTCGACGGCGGGCGCGCGATCCTGAACCTCTACCGCATCGAACAGGTGTCGGCCCGGAGGGCGAACCGCATCACGTCGGACGAGGAGGAGCGCCAGCGCCAGGGCTACGAGATGGTCTCGACGCTTCGCTTCAGCGAGGAGAACGGGCGGGCGCGCGTTACCGAAGCCGCCATCACACACGGCGGCGACACGCTGCTCGAGCTCCAGTACGGTCCGGCGGCCACGCTCTGGCGCATCAACTTGGGATGGCGGAGGAGAAGGGAGAAGTCCGTCTACGGGTTCAGCTTGGACGCCACGACCGGCGAGTGGACCCGGGACGCCCAGGCGCCGACGGACGCGGAGGATGACAATGTCGCGAAGGGCAAGACCGTCCAGCGCGTCACGCCGTTCGTGCAGGACACGCGCAACGTGCTGATCCTCCGTCCGGCGGTCGATCTATCCGAGCGCGCGATGGTGTCGCTCCAGCACGCCCTCAAGCGGGGTATCGAGCAGGAGTTCCAGCTCGAGGAGGCCGAACTCGCCGGAGAGCCGCTGCCCGACGCGGAGAGCCGTAACAGAATCCTGTTCTATGAAGCGGCCGAAGGCGGCGCGGGCGTGCTCACCCGCGTGGCGGGCGATCCCGACGCGGTGTCGCGGATTGCCCGGAAGGCGCTCGAAGTCTGCCACTACACCCCGGCCACCGGCGACTGGGATGGAGCCGTCGATCCGGTCAACGGGGATGACGAGTGCGAGGCCGGCTGCTACCGCTGTCTGCTCAGCTACTACAACCAGCCGGACCATCGGCTGATCGACCGCCGGGACCCCGAGTTGCTCGATCTTCTGTGCCGGCTGGCGCGCGGCAAGCTTGCGGAAACCACGCGTTCCGCTGGCGGCGGCGACACCATGGCCGAGATGGAGGCTTTCTCCGGTTCCTCGCTAGAGAAGGGATGGCTCACCTTCGTCAGCCTCGGCGAGTACCGGCGACCCGACAAGGCACAGCCTTATCTTGAGGAGTTCGGTACGCGGCCCGACTTCGCGTACACCGACCACCAGACGCTGGTCTACATCGACGGACCCCACCACGACGGAAAGCGCAGGCGGCGCATGGACCGGGAATTGACGCGAAGGCTCGAGGACGCGGGCTACACGGTTCTGCGCTTCGGTACGGACCGGACGGAGTGGGAGCGGATCGTGCGAGACTACGCCTGGGTCTTCGGCCCGGGCGCGTCCCCGGCGGGCTGACGGGGACGGGCGTGTCGGAATCGGAACCGCGTCCCGCGTTCAAGCCGGGCGATCTCGTCCGTGCGCGCGGACGGGAGTGGGTGGTCCTGCCGGAGACCCGAGACGATCTCTTGCGGCTCCGGCCGCTCGGAGGCGCCGAGACCGATGCGACGCTCATCTACCTGCCGCTCGAACCCGAGCGGCCCGTGCCTGCCACGTTCGCGCCCCCGGACCCCGACGCGCCGGGTTCGCTGGCGGCGGCGCTCCTGCTCCGCGACGCGCTCCGCCTCAAGCTGCGGGCCGGGGCGGGTCCGTTCCGGAGCTTCGGCAACCTGAACGTCGAGCCGCGCACCTACCAACTGGTTCCCCTGCTCATGGCGCTCAAGCTCGACCCAATCCGCCTCTTGGTCGCAGACGACGTGGGGATCGGCAAGACGATCGAGGCCGGCCTGATCGCCCGCGAACTTCTCGACCGGGGCGAGATCGAGCGGCTCACGGTCATCTGTCCGCCGCATCTCTGCGAGCAGTGGCAGGCCGAACTCGCGGAGAAGTTCAATATCGACGCCGTGGTCGTCCGCACCGGCACCGCGACCCGGCTCGAGCGCGGACTCCGGCCCGACGAATCCGTGTTCGAGGTCTACCCCTTCACCGTGGTGTCGCTTGACTACATCAAATCGGACCGGCGGCGGAGCGACTTCCTGCGCGCGTGTCCCGAATTCGTGATCGTGGACGAGGCGCACACCTGCGTGCGGGCGAACACGACCACGCGCCACCAGCGCTACCAGCTGCTCGAGGGGCTCGCCGGGAGCGAGCCCCGGCGCGGCATGGTCCTGCTGACTGCGACCCCGCACTCGGGCGACGACACCGCCTTCCACAACCTCCTCGGCCTGCTGGATCCGAGGTTCGCGGAGCTTGTGGAGACGCCGGAGGGGGAGACCCGCCGCGCGCTCCGCGAGGAACTCTCCCGGCACTTCGTCCAGCGCCGCCGGGGCGACATCGCCGAGTGGAGGGATGACACGCGTTTCCCGGTGCGAGAGAACCGGGAGGCCACCTACCGCCTGTCGGGCGGCTGGGGCCGCCTCGTCCGGCACGTGCTGGCCTACGCGAGGACGATGGTGAGGCGCGCGGAAGACGGGACCAAGGTCGAACAGCGCATGTCGTGGTGGGCGGCGCTCGCGCTGCTCCGGTGCGCGTCGTCGAGCCCTGCGGCCGCATCGCTCGCGCTCAGGACACGCCTCGAAGCCTCCGTCGCCGAGACCGAGAAGGCGCAACTGGCCAAGCTCGACCGGGCGGGACGGGAAGCGGTCATGGACGAGGCCGCCGAGGACCTTCTCGTGCTGACCGAGAGCGCCCCGGCGGGCACGGTGGAAGACCCCGAGGGGAGCGAAGATCTGCTGAGGCTGATCGGCGAGGCGGACGCGCTACGCGGCCCGTCGAAGGACCCCAAGCTGAGGGTCCTGATCCGCGAAGTCCGGGGGCTGGTCGGCAACGGGTTTGCGCCGGTGATCTTCTGCCGCTTCATCGCCACGGCCCACTATCTTCACGAGTACCTCGCGAGGATGAGGGTCAAGGGCAGACGCACGCAGACGCTCGTCGTCACCGGGGAACTAACACCCGACCAGCGCGCGGAGCGCATCGAGGCGCTGGGCGAACTCGACGACGACGTGACGCCGGTCCTGGTGGCGACCGACTGCCTGTCGGAGGGAGTCAACCTACAGAATCACTTCGACGCCGTCGTCCACTACGACCTGACCTGGAATCCGACGCGCCACGAGCAACGCGAGGGCCGCGCCGACCGCTTCGGGCAGGCGTCCAAGGTCGTGCGTGCGCTGATGATCTACGGCAGTGACAACCCGGTCGATGGGGCCGTCCTCCGCGTGATCGTCCGCAAGGCCGAGAAGATCCGAAGGGAACTTGGCGTGTCTGTGCCCATGCCGTCGGACAACAACAAGGTCGTGGACGCGATCATGCGGGCCGTGCTCCTCCACGGGGACCCCGACTCCTGGGCCAAGCAGGGCGAACTCGAGCTCGGCCAGACCGAAAAGGAGGTGGATACCGCTTGGAAGGCGGCCGCCGACAAGGCGACGCGGACCGTGTTTGCCCAGCGGCGTCTGAAGCCAGAGGACGTGTGGCCCGAATGGAAGAAGGCCGTCTCCGTGCTCGGGGGACAGGAGGATGTGAGACGGTTCGTGCGACTGTCCGCCGAACGGCTGGGAGCCCCGCTCGACCGGCGCAACGGGTATTGGCGGCTTCCGGTGCCCCACCTGCCGAAGCCGCTCCAGGACCGGCTCGACGGCATCGGGTTCGAAGAGGGCGCGAAGATCGCGTTCGATTCGAGCGCAGCGGGCGGCACCGTCTTTATTCACCGGGCGCATCCGCTCGTCTCCGTTCTCGCCGACCATGTGGCCGAGGAGGCGCTGGCGGGAGCGGCTCCGAGCCAGCCCCGCGTACGGGCCGGGGTGGTGGCCGAAACGTCGCTCCCATACGGGATGGAGCCGGATGTCGGGGCGCGGTCGGCCGCCGCGTTCGTTCGAGGCATAGAGAAACGCACGGCCCTCTACCTGCTCCGGCTGCGGAGCCATCTTCAGGTCGAACGGCGCGGACCGAACGGATACCATCCTATCAAGTCGCTCCTCGCCGAGGAATGCCTGGGCGTCGCCGTGCGGGGGAGCGGCACGCCGGAACTCCTGGCCGAGGACGAAGCGCTGTCGCTCCTTGCGCTCGAACCTGGCCGCAACATGCCGGCCGGCCAGAAGTCGCATCTGGTCCGTCAAGCGCTCGACAGTCTGCCCGAGCTCACACCGACCTTCGAGCGGCTTGCCCGCGAGCGGGCTCGGGAACTCCTCGCGGATCATCGCCGGATCCGCGACGCCAGCGGCGTGAGGGGCGAGCGCTACGACGTGATCCCGGCCCTGCCCGTTGACATGATCGGCGTCTACGTCCTCCTGCCCATGGCAAGGATCTGACGATGGCGCGCGAGCGGAACGGCGGGGGCTTCACAGCGCTCAAGGTCGAAGGCGGGATCCTGCCGCCCGAGTTCCTCACCGAAGTGGCCGCCCTTTCCGCGCCCCGGCAGAGCGGCGCGGACTACGGGCTCTCGAAATCGATGTCGATCAAGGACGAGATCGCCCGGTACTGGATGATCGGCAACGATCTCCACGCGCGGTACGCCGAACGCCGCCCCCGCACGGGCCTCCGCCCGTCCCGCGTGGGGGTGGACGACTGGCTGGTCCCGCTGCTCCGATCGTTCGGGTACGAGGGTCTGGCGACGGCCGGCAGCGTCGAGCTCGAGGAGCGGGTCTTCAAGCTCACGCATCGCGCGTGCGGCGGCGTGGTCCCGCTGCTGCTCCTGACACATGATTTCGACCTGGACAAGCCGGATCCGCGGCTCGGCGGCAACGGCCGCCGCCCGGCGCCGCATGGCATGATGCAGGAGTACCTGAACGCCGAGGCCGGTGCGCTCTGGGGAATGGTCTCGAACGGGTCCAGGCTCCGGATCCTCCGCGACAACCCGAGCCTCACCCGCCCGTCATACATCGAGGCAGACCTCGACCTGATCTTCGCCGAGGAACTCTATCCCGACTTCGCGGCTCTCTGGCTCTCGGCCCACGCCAGCCGGTTCAAACCCGCCGACGACAACCCGTCGAACTGCATCATCGAAACGTGGCGGGCCAAGGCGCACGAGACCGGCGAACGAGCGCGCGAGAACCTGCGGGACGGCGTGACAGCCGCGCTCCGGCGGCTCGGAAGCGGGTTCCTCGAACACCCCGACAACCGCGAACTGCGGGGAGCCATCGACGGCGGCACGCTGTCGCCTGACGACTACTACCAGCAGCTGCTCCGACTCGTCTACCGGCTGCTCTTCCTGTTCGCGGCCGAGGAGCGCGAGTTGCTACACGCGCCAGAGGCCGGCGGCCGCGAGCGCGACGTGTACAAGGAAGGCTACGCACTCGCGCGGCTTCGCGAACGCGCCCTGCGTCGACGGCACTACGACCGGAACTCCGACCTCTGGCAGGGTCTCCAAGTCACGTTCCGGGCGCTGGCCCAGGGAGCACCGGGACTCGGCCTTCCGGCTCTCGGCGGCCTGTTCCGGGATAAGCAATGCCACGACCTCGACCAAGCGGCGATCGCGAACAAGCATCTGCTTGAGGCCATCCGCACGCTCGCGTATTTCCCGTCGCTTGCGGGGAAGAGCCTCGCCCGCATCAACTACCGGGACATGGACACTGAGGAACTCGGGTCCGTCTACGAGAGCCTGCTCGAGCTCCACCCCGTCATCGACGTGCACGCCTCCCCGTGGCGGTTCGCGTTCGCCGGCGACGAAGGCGGAGGGAAGGCCAAGGGCTCGGCGCGGAAGCTCAGCGGCTCCTACTACACGCCGCCCAGCCTCGTGGGCGAACTCGTAAGGTCCACGCTCGACCCCGTCATCAGGCGGACCATCGCCGAGCACCCGGAAGACCCGGCAGCCGCCATTCTCCGTCTGCGAGTCGTTGATCCGGCCTGCGGATCGGGCCATTTCCTCTTGGCCGCGGCGCGGCGGCTCGCCGCCGAGATCGCGCGCATCGAAGCCGACGACGACGGCCACGACGAGGCCACGCGCCGCCACGCGCTCCGCGAAGTCGTCCGGCACTGCGTCTACGGCGTCGACCGCAATCCGCTCGCCGTTGAACTCTGCAAGACCGCGCTCTGGATCGAGACCATCGAGCCGGGCAAGCCGCTCACCTTCCTCGATTCCCACATCGCGCTGGGCGACAGCCTGATCGGCATCCTCGATCCGGAGATCCTTGGCGACGGAATCCCGGCCACCGCATACGAGCCGCTTACGGGCGACGACAAGGGAGTGTGCAAGGACCTCAAGAAGAGGAACCGTTCAGGGGGGCAAGGCGACCTGTTCCTCGACGAGGAAGCCATGCTCGAGGTCGCGATAACGAGCATTGATCTGGACGCGATGCCGGAGGAGACGCTCGATGATGTGGAGGCCAAGCGCTCCGCATGGGAGGCGGCCGGACACGACCCCACCCATGCACAGGAAGCGATGCGGGCCAGCCTTTTCGCCGGGGCGTTCTTCGCGCCCAAGACTCGGCGGACCTTCAAGACCGTGCCCTTGACGGAACACATTCAACAGCGGGACGCCGCCGAACTCGGACTGGTCGGCGTCGCCCGCCAGGTCCGCGATCTGTCGCGCCAGCATCGGTTCCTCCACTGGCACCTCAGGTTCGCCGAGATCATGCAGGACGGCGGGTTCGACGCGGTGCTCGGCAACCCGCCGTGGGAGCGGATTAAGCTTCAGGAGAAGGAGTTCTTCGCGACGCGGTCTCCCGAGATCGCCGGCGCGCGGAACAAGGCCGCACGCGACCGTCTCATCCGCCACCTGAACCGGGACGACGCCTCGCCGCCGGAGAAGGCGCTCTTTCGAGCGTTCCAGGATGCCAAGCGCGAGGCCGCGGCGGCGAGCCAGTTCGTTCGGACAGGAGGACGCTTTCCGCTGACCGGGACCGGCGACGTGAATACCTACGCCGTGTTCGCCGAAACATGCCTCCAACTCATCAACCCCAAGGGCCGCGCCGGACTCATCGTGCCCACGGGGATTGCCACCGACCACTCGACCCGGAGGTTCTTCGAGCACATCGTCGCTAACCGGCGACTGGCGACGCTGTACGACTTCGAGAACCGGGAAGCGGTTTTTCCCGGTGTCCATCGCTCCTACAAGTTCTGCCTCCTCACGCTCGCCGGGCGCGACGATCCCGTGCCGGAGGCCGAGTACGCGTTCTTCCTGCACCAGGTCGAGCACCTGAAGGAGCGCGAGCGGCGATTCACCCTCGCGGCCGAAGACTTCAGGCTGTTCAATCCGAACACCCGGACCTGTCCGATCTTCCGCACGCGGCGCGATATGGAGATTGCCCGCAAAATGTACCGGCGCGCCGGCGTGTTCTGGAAGGAGGCGCGCGAGGGACAGCCCGAGGAGAATCCTTGGGGGGTCAAGTTGTCGACGATGTTCCACATGTCGAACGACTCCGGGCTGTTCAGGACCCGCGAGAATCTGGAGGAAGAGGGATGGCACCTCGACGGCAACGTTTTTGTGAACGGCGACCACCACGACCGCTACCTGCCGCTCTACGAGGCCAAGCTGTTCCACCAGTACGACCACAGGTTCGCGACGTTCGACGGGGTGTCAGAGAAGGACATCCGAAACGGCAGAGCTCGACCGATGACGGCGGCGGAGAAGGCCGATCCGGAGTCCGTGGTCATTCCGAGGTATTGGGTGCCGGAAACGGAAGTGGCCAAGAAGCTTGACAAATCAGGCGCGGGCCGTACTGACCTCGTCAGCTTAAACCGACCGACCGACCGACCGACCGACCGACCGACCGACCGACCGACCGACCGACCGACCGACCGACCGACCGACCGACCGACCGACCGACCGACCGACCGACCGACCGACCGACCGACCGACCGACCGACCGACCGACCGACCGACCGACCGACCGACCGACCGACCGACCGACCGACCGACCGACCGACCGACCGACCGACCGACCGACCGACCGACCCGACCGACCGACCGACCGACCGACCGACCGACCGACCGACCGACCGACCGACCGACCGACCGACCGACCGACCGACCGACCGACCGACCGACCGACCGACCGACCGACCGACCGACCGACCGACCGACCGACCGACCGACCGACCGACCGACCGACCGACCGACCGACCGACCGACCGAGTCCTCCGCGCTCTCGAAGCACTGGCCATCGACTCGCTCTCCGGAGGATCACCAACGCGACCAACGAGCGCACGGGGGTCGTCACAGTGATCCCGATTCTCGGCCTCAGCGATTCCGGCACGACAATCACCCTCGGGGATGGCTCGTCGTCTTCAGAGATATCGCGAGGTCCACGGACCAGCGCACGGCCATCGTCTCCGGCATCCCAGGAATCGCTGTGAACCACAAGGGTCCGCTCGTGCGCGTCGATCCGAATCCTTGGATTCAGGCTCTGCGCGGAATCACGAGGGCGACCGACGAACGCACGGTGATCACGACCGGAGTCGAGCCAGCTGGTTTTGGGCATAGCGCCGCATTGGTCGATTACCGTACGTCTCCAGCCGTCGCCACAGCGCTGGTGGCTGCCAATATGAACTCAATCCCCTTGGACTGGTCAGCCCGTTTGTCGGTCGGGGGCGTCAACCTGAGTTTTTTCATCGTTAAGCAGCTACCAGCCCTGCCACCAGACGCCTACTTGGAGGACGCCGGATGTGGAAACAGGTACGTCGAACTCATCGTGCCGCGCGTCTTGGAGTTGATCTACACGGGTAATGAGCTTGAGGGGTTTGCGGCGGACCTCGGCTACGACGGGCGTCCGTTCCCGTGGGATGATTCGCGCCGCCATCGGCTTCAGTGCGAACTCGACGCGATCTTCTCACGGATGTACCGACTGGAGCGAAGCGATCTCGAATGGATCCTAGATTCCCGCAGCCCGGGTACCTCCTTCCCGTCGCTCAAGCAGCACGAGCTAAAGCGGTTCGGCGAGTACCGGACCCAGCGCTATGTCATGGCCGCGTTCGATCAGCTATCGGGGGGAGAGAGCCCCCGTTGACCATGCAATTCAGTGTCAGTTTTCCCACGGGAAAGGATGCCGCGCCAATCTCGCGGCTGAGGGTCGGCGCGATGCTGTCCGTCCTGCGTTCGAAGGGAACTGTCGCGGAAAGGAACCCGGCAGTGGTTGCTGCCATCCAGACACCACGGAGGGGACAATAGTGACGCTCTTCACTTCGGACGACCAGGCGTATCTGTTGCGTCGCCTCGGGCAGAACGATTGCATTCTCTTCCTCGGTGCTGGCTTTTCGAGAGAAGCATCCAATCGACTCTCGCAACCCATGCCCTTGTCCCAAGATCTTTGCAAAGCGCTGTGGAGATTCCTCGGCTATGGAGGCGAGTGGGACGGGACGCCCCTACCGGACATGTATCAAGCGCTTCTCGCTTCCGGGAAGTCTTACGTCGAGATTTCCGCTTTCTTGGAGGAGCTACTGTTGACCTCGGAGGTCCCGGACGCTTATGACCACTTAACTCGGCCCTTCTGGTACCGAATCTACACCACCAACGTTGACGACCTTGTCAAACGAGTCTACAGGCGGGTTCCCGGATCGCCAACCTTGCAGATCCTCGGATTCCCCCAGGACGAACTTGCCGAACGAGACCAAACACTCGACCGAATCCAAGCCGTCTTTTTGCACGGCCACCTGCCGTGCAGACCTGACGAATTGACCTTTTCCGTGCGCCAGTTCGCTCGGCGTGCCTCCGACCAGTCACCGTTGTATCAAGCTTTTGTAAGCGACTACTCCACGCGACCAACGTTGTTCATCGGGACCGAGCTCAACGAGCCGTTGTTTTGGCAGCACCTTGAGGTCCGGGAACAGCGGCGAAGGGGGATATCCGAGCAGCGTCCAAAGTCGTTCCTAGAACCTATCTCAAAAACCCCTTGGGGCTTGTGCACGGTATCGTCGGGGGTTAGTTTTGGTGCATGCTGAAGCTCACGGACGACCAGTGGAACCGGATCCGGCATCATTTCCCCGAGGAGAATCGGCCGAAGGGGCAGCGGGGACGCCCGCCGGTGCCGGCGCGGCAGGTCCTGGAAGCCGTGCTTTGGATTCTGAAGACGGGGGCCCAGTGGCACATGCTGCCGCAGTGCTATCCGAACTGCAAGACGGTGCACCGGCGATTCCAGACGTGGTGCCGCGACGAGGTGCTGGCGGACGTGCTCGAGGATCTGGCGTCCGAACTCCGGGAAGTCCGGGTGATCGACGGGTCGGAGGCGTTCATTGACGCGTCGTTCGCCCGCGCCAAGGGCGGAGGGGACGGCGTGGGGCTCACGAAGGCCGGAAAAGGCGTGAAGATCATGGCGATCGTGGACCGTTGCGGCCTTCCACTGTCCGTCGGGACGCACTCGGCCCAGCGGCACGAGGCCAGGCTCGTCCAGCTGAGCCTCGATCTGGTCTTCGTGGACGACCTCCCGGAGAATCTGGTCGGCGACAAGGCGTATGACAGCGATCCGCTGGACGGGGATCTCAGGAAGCAGGGAGTCGAGATGATCGCGCCCCACCGGAAGAACCGGACGCGGGCGAAGACGCAGGACGGACGCCGCCTGCGCAGGTACAAGCGGCGGTGGATCGTGGAGCGGTTCTTCGCCTGGATCCAGTGGAACCGCCGCGTCCTCATCCGGTGGGAGTATCACGCCGAGAACTTCCTCGGGTTCGTCCAGCTGGCCGCGCTATGCCTCTTGCTCAAGCCGCTTTATTATTGAGATAGGTTCTAATAGCTCCGAGGATCTCACCACCAAAGGCAGCGCAGTTGGACCAGCTCAACGTGGTACCCGTGTTGGGTTCCGCCGGGGATTTCCTAGATTGGTTGGCGTCTGCCGAGTTGCCGTCACGAAAGACCGTACTCCGCCGGACGATCCCGGCCGTTGTCAGGCTGTTTGAAACTGTGGAACACCGTGAGCCAACCCATGGTGCGCTAGCCGACTTCGGGGAAGTGTTCCACCTCGTGCCTACGAGTTTGTCGACAGTGGGCGATCGCTCATTCTATCTGCTCGGCGCCACGCCACGTTGGGAGGACATCCTTCAGAACTTAGATGCCCCCCGGTCGCTCACAGATGTCTTGCTGGACCGGATTGAGGAGATTATTGAAATCAATGAACCGGTGCGTGTGTTGGCGGTTACCGGAAGCGCGGGCTGCGGAAAGAGCACCATCCTGAGGCGTCTGGGTGTTCGGCTCGCTCGGGCGGGCCGGTTGGTGTTCCTGACCAACTCGGAGGAGTTACCCGAGGAGGAGGTAATAGCCCGAGCACTGAACGCCCTGCCGGGGCGAAGCGTCTTGTTATTCGACAACGCGGAGATTGCTCTGAACGCCCTTGCCCCAGTCGTCGAAAACCTTCGTCGCTCCCCTACACCACCCGTCATCGTTGTGGCGGCACGCTCAAACGAGCTATATCGACGCGGAGTACGGCTACACAACGTTACGGAAATCGAGGAGCATCGAGTTCAACATCTCAGTCGGTCCGAGGTATTGGGAATCATCTCGGTCTTAGAGAACAACGGCCTGCTTGGAAAGCTCCAAGGGAAGACAGACGAGCAGAGAGTGCATGAGTTCGAAGCGCGAGAACACGCGGGCAAGCAGCTCTTGGTGGCAATGCGAGAAGCGACCAAAGGCAGTGGATTCGACACCATCATCAAAGACGAATTCGATGCGCTACAGGAGCATGGAACCAAACTCTTATATCTCCTAATCGCTCTCGCGACAGATGCTGGTTATAGGCTGGATCGAGCACAAGTCCTAAAGGCATCACCCCTGGCGCCAGCCGAGACTCTACACGCTCTGGAACGATCACTTCGAGATATTGTCGTTCCAACCGGACCGCGCCGTGACCAACTGCTCCTGCGCCACCGTATTATCGCCGACCATGTGCTTAGGGTCGCGGCTTCCCGGACGATGGTGGCGGAAGCGTACAAACGGATCCTACCGATTCTTGCGGGTGAAATGACCGGAAGAGGCTATCGGTCGAGTGTCTCTGGATTGTTCCGAGCTCTCCTCAACCACAAGGAGGTCTTTGAACGTTTTGAGTCGAACGTCGGGGAGGCTAGGGCGATTTTTGAATCGGTCGAAGTTCGTTTGCGAAGGGAAGCGCATTTCTGGCTCCAGTATGGACTACTTGAGCTTGAGTACGGCAACCTGGAATACGCAGAGAATTATCTGCTGCAGGCTGAATCTCTCAGCCCAAACAGCCATTACGTCATAAACTCCCTCGGGCACCTGTATCTCAAGAAGGCGGTCCGAGCCGAATCGCAGGCGGAAGCTTGGGAGTACCGACGCCGCGGATCAGACATCCTAAGACGCCAAATGGATGACGGCGATAGCCCCTATCCCTTCCATATCTATTGCAGCCAAAGGTTGGCTTGGACGCGCACTTGGGATTTGGCATCGAGTCGGCTGCGCGATGAACTCGAGCACCTTCGGGAGATAGCACGGCAAGGGAGGGCGAAGTTCCCGCGTAACAGAATGCTCAGACGGCTGCATGAAGATGTGCAGCGGGAGTACCTTGGACTAGCGATCGGCTAAGCTCGGTGGGCGGCACCTTCCGCCTACGCATCGGCATCGAGCGGACGGCTGTCGCATGCTTGGTCGTTGGCTAGGTCCTCAAGGTGGATCCTGTGACCAAGCGATCGGCATTATGGTGGCGGCGCGCGGTTCGGGTTAGCAGCGTTCGCTCAGGGTGCGCATGATCTGGTTCGCAGGACACCAGTGCTGGAAGCAGCAACGGACCACAACGCGTAGTTCCTATTGATGCCCCAGTGGAGTAGCTATCGCGCCGGCTGTTCGATTCGGAACCCGTCTGTTGGGCTCCACCGGGTGTCCGTTCCGAATCATCGCTTACAGCGGCCGTCGAAGAGGAAATGGGAGTAGCGCGTGCCGTATCTCGATGGTAGCACCACCTGACCCGCGGCGATGGCCGCTTGAGAAACGCCCCATCGCACCCAATGGTTGACCGTCCATCGGTCCCCATTCGAGCGCAATCCTCTCGCGATGCGAGATGAACGCCG
The DNA here is from genome assembly GCA_965204275.1 of Longimicrobiales bacterium. Classification (GTDB taxonomy): domain Bacteria; phylum Gemmatimonadota; class Gemmatimonadetes; order Longimicrobiales; family Gaopeijiaceae; genus Bin94. Next base: position 2,614,968 of record CBDBEC010000002.1, on the reverse strand, counting down.
CTCGGAGCTTCGCTCGCGCGGTGCTGACGTTCCCATCGATCACATAGCCCAACATGCATCCCACAGGAAGATCGGCGGCGTATTGTCCCGAAACAAAGCGAGCTACACCTTTTGTCATGTACGGCGTCGCGAGCGAACTCCACTTCCCGCCTTGGATCACATTCAGCCGTTTGCACTCATAGGCCAGATACCGCTCTCGTTCCCGATCCAACAGCACCGCCATGTCGATCTCCCCCTTGCTATACGCCCAGCCCTCGGCCGTATAGCCAAACGGTTCATGGTGGAAAGCCAGATCGTGGAACAGGCGTCTAAACTCGGGGTCCCTCGAAACAGCGTTGACGATGCTGATGGTGATCGCGTCCTCGTGCGGATTCGGAGGTAGCGCCGCCAGGCACCGTGGCCACAACGCAACGACACGCTCTAGAAAGCGGACATCCAGCCTCCTGAACTTCGCTGCCCAATAGCTTGGATCCCCAATGAGCATCAGGCAGGATTGCCGAGTCCGACAGCATCATGAAGGTCCATCGCTATCGAATCTGCATCTGCAATGGCGGCAGACCGCAACCAAAACCGACGCTGCAGTGGCTTAATGAGATACAGGCTGCTGCCGATGAACAAGCGAAAATCGGGAATCAACTGCCAGTTCCCTGGAAGCGGCACTTCAACGTGAGCACTGAGACGCCGGAGTGCGGCTCCGATCGCTTGGTCATCTTGTTCCCGGTACGGTTCCTCCCATTGCCGCTCCATCAACCGCAGATGCAATAGCGCTAGATCCTCGTTTCGGGCCTCAAGGACGATGCTGATACTGGCATCTTCATCGAGCCACTGCTCCATAGAGCGAACAAGTGCGCCAGCATAAGCCTGTCGATCACTCTGGCTAGCCGGCCTCCATAAGTCGACGAATGCCCCTATCCGTGGCTGTACGCACGGGATGATCTTTTCGACGGCGTCTTCGACAAGTGCAGTCTCGGCTTCGCCAAGGCCGAAATACTCGTAACAAAGGGAATCGAGGTTGCCAAACAGTTCTTCAGTGTCGTATCGGAGACTGAAACTCTCGGTGGTCGACCTCCTAGCTTTGTCTATAAGTGCCGCAAGCTCAGCACCGGCCGCCTCCGCGCGGCGAGTGTGCTGAACATCGTCGGGTCTCGGAAACGGAAAGCTAAGAAACTGTGACTGTTGTACCTTGGGTCTATCCGAGCCGAACGACGACGTGCCGTGAAACGCGTACCAGAACAGCAACTTGCTATTGAGCAACGCGGTCAGCAGTTTGGCACGCTCCACTTCTTGAACGGGCACTGCAATGCCGAATATGATGTGTTGAAAAGTGAGCGGCTCTTCGAGATACGATGCTCGAAGCCGGCCTTCCTTGATTCTGACGCCGTGCGGTAAGAGTACACGAGGGCCATGGAAGGCCCGTTCAAAACCTCTTCGGTGAACCTGGCCGTGCTCGAAGGGTTGGAGATACTGACACTCTTGCGCCAGGACACGAAATGCCTTGATTGGTAGGTACGGTGTCGTTGCAACGGTGTCGCTGTATTGATGTTGGTAGGCAGCCTCACCTAGCCTGCTGCGCTGCGCGGGCTTAAAGCCGTTTCCGATTACCCAGCGATTCTCCATGGAGTCGCTACTACGGTAAATCGAACGATACTCGCTCACGAGATCGCCGAGGCTTGGGAGCGACGCGAGATAACCGAACAGCTTCGATTCTGGGTCACTCATCCAGAGGCGACGCTTGAAGACTGACGGGTCATTTTTTGCGTCACGCGATGCAACTGTCTGTTTGTCGACACTGCTCAGCGTAATCACACGTCTAATCTTGAAGTTCAGATCCGCTTTCGGCGTCCAGTAGTCAACGCGATAATCGGGCTGGTCGGTCTGGGCGCGGCCAAAGACCACCAACGCTGCGGGGCGTTTCGCGTGTTCGAATAACTGAAATCGCATGTCAGAGAAGTTCACGATCCGAAAAACGCGAGCATCGCGGAGCAATCGTCTTCGCGCGTCCACCGCCTGCGCTGCGTGATTGTGCAGGAACCCCATCGCTGGCAGCAGGAATGCTACGACCCCGTTCTCGCGGACATGCTGCAAGGCCTTCCAAACGAACGCCCAAGCGTCTTCCCTGCCAGGCATGGGAAGCTGACGCTCCTTGGTCCAACGCATCGACGGTCGATCCTTACCGCGACGGCTGGACCACGGCGGGTTACCGAAAACAACATCTGCTTGGCAGGCGTCCGACGGTGTCTCAAAGAACTCCTGCGCACAAAGAGTACGATTCCATAACTTCGGCAGCTGCCATCCCCGTTCGATGAGCAAGCGTATCTCCGGCGGCCTGACCTCTTGCAGCAACGCGAGATAGAGAGAGAATACCGCCACGCGAACGGCACTGGGATTCAGGTCCCATCCGAGCAATCTCGATAGGATCGAGCACAGACTCCTCCAGGGGATCGACCGCGAGTGGTGTGTGTCCCGCCAGTGTTCGCAGAGAAGCTGAAAGGCGCGTACAAGGAATACGCCCGAGCCGCAGGCCGGGTCAAGGAATCGACCGCTCGCGCGTGTGCGTTTCGGCAAAATGTCCCACAACGTCGAGATCACCGTGTCGGCAAGAAACATGGGTGTGTAGTATGCACCGCGTTTTCGACGCTCCTCTTTCTGTTCGCCCAAGAAGCGGTCGTACACGGCGCTGATCAGCTCGATCGGGATGTACCTGAAGTCATAGCCCCAGAAGCGTAGCTGACCGCCGCCAGGTTCGCCCATTTCTTCTTGCCCGCGTCGAAACCTCTCCAACGTCGTCATATGGGTTTGAGCCACGTGCGGTGGAGACTCTTGCGGGTCAAACGAACACGGTGCCACGAAAAGGTCACCGTCGAAGCGTTTGTGCAATTCATTGAACAATCGGTACAGAGCTGCTGGGTTTGACGATTGTAGTATTTCTTGGAACCTTTCCGCGACCCCGTGGGAAGCGTCCTCGAAAATCTCCGATCGGACGATCTCCCGATCTTCCAAATAGGCGACGAACATGGTTTGGATGAGGAGTGCCTGGGCAGCGTCCGTTGGCAAGTCATCCTCGCAGAGAGCCTTGCAGGAGGCTGTCAGATTCTTGAGCAACACTCGATCGATTCGTTCAGTCACCTTGAAGAAACGGTCGTGCTGCTCCCACAGCCGACCGGACTCGGCACCATAGATAAGCCCCTTGGCGGCGAGTGTATCCGTTGCGGCGTCGAGCTCCTGAACGAGACACCTCTTGTGGAACGTATCGCGGTCGCTGCTCGGAATGCGCGCCAGTGAGAAAGCACGTAATGTGTCACCCGAAACGACCAACAGAAGTGTGGCGAGACCCTGGTTCCAGAGCGCTCCGTGAAGCTTGATCACGCGGTCGCGGTCATACTCGTTGAGGACGACAATGACGACGGTCGGCACCTCTTGGACGCAGAAAACGGCTGATGCGCCCAACTCGGCCAGGGCAGTCCTTATCGCACCAGCGTGCGCACCCTGTCCAACAGCGGTTGGATCCTCATAGAGTTCGGGTACATCGCGCACGGTGAGATCAAGGCGCTCCTTCCACTTGGTAGGAAGTGGCTGGGTTCGGGCAGCACTCACGAAGCTGTCTCGCCGCAAGATCGACAAGCAGTCCGTCGCCCGGGCAGTGGCGAGCGCGTTGCCAGGTCGTGCGGGCCGACCGCGCAGATTGGAGGGTTCGAATGCCCGTTTGAGCGCAACTCGACAATCTGTCGACGGATCCGACCGGTCTGGTGTTCGCCGTATCTCATAGCAAGTCGCGCCCTGGGCTTTCCGGGGAATCGTCCCGGTGGAGTCGATTCCTGTAGCGTGAGCCGTGCGAGCAGCGACCGACAGTCATCCCGGACCCCGGTGTCGCGACTCTTGGCTGCCCGCATGATGCGCCGTCGCAGTCTCCTTAGTCCGCGTGTGTCCCGTCGCTCGAATCCATCGAGCCCAAGAGTAACCCTAACCCTATGATAACGTCCTGACCAAGCTGACACACGATGCGACCGCGCGGCACCGGTCGAGCCTCGCGGGAATCCCGGGCTGCCCTGGGAGTATTCTCCGTCGCCTACCCGACCGCGTGGTCCTGAGTCTGGCACCGGACGAAGGGTAGACAGGCGAATGATCGCATGTGGAGCCAATTTGCGAGCGGTTCCGCGCGGGTGTCGCGCCGGTCAAGGAGAACTGGTTCGGGATCCAAAGAGGCAAGGCGACACGAATCGACGTGCGGGTAGGGAGGGCTGACCTGCTCGCTTCCGCGCGGTGCGGTGGTCAGGAGACTCTATGGGACGGAAGGCCTTGAGCCCGGATCGCTGGGAGGGTATCGGCGTCGCGACTCGTGCGGCGGAGACCGCGGCTTTATGGGGCACGGCGATGATCGATCGATGATGAGGAGTTGTAGCGTCGGACAACCGCAACTCCCCAAACCTGGAGCGCAATCCTATGACGACCATCGAGAAGCTCCGAGCCCTCGCACGCGAACTGGCTGGCGAAGCTTGGGATTACGATCACCGCCGCCTACCCGCGCAGGCGTATGTCCGCCGGATGGCGGCCAAGGCGGTGATGAGCCAAGCTGACAGCATCCAGCGCGAGGATGCCATTTTCGAAGATCGGCCCGATGGCGTAAGTCAGACGTGAGTCTCCGAGTCCATCGGACGGCGACGGGTCGCATCAAGAAGACATGGCGCGAGCGCGGCAGGACCGAGGGACGGCTGAGCTTGATTGGGCTCGCGCTGTACCCGGAGATCACGCTCGCCGAGTTGAACCTGTCGAAGCTCTGGGACGACCTCGTAACGGATCTCCTCGTCAATCTCCGAAGGCGCGACGCGTGGCGAGGTTCGCGGGCTACCAACGGCGGGGAGGAAACAGGCGGCGGGCGGCGGCCCCCACGTCAGTGGACAGTCCGAAGATTACGGCGGCGGCTAGCGCCCCGATGGCAAGGTAGAGGAGCAGGCTCACGGCGCGACCTCCGGGAACCGGTCAGATTGCTCGCCCACCGGTATCTGGCGGAGCTTCCGCACCGCGCGCGACACGTCGTGGGCATCGGAGCGAATCAGAAGCCACTCGTCGCCGAACCGGGTCAGACGAATCCAACACAACCCGTCCCCGGCTTCGTCGATGGCGACCACTTCACGGGCGTGTATCTTCCGCCCATAGGCTTGCCCGATGATTCCGCTGTCGCTCACGGGATGGATCTGCCCTCAGCTTGATCCGATGCTACCCGGACGTGGTACTTGTCCTACGCAGGGAAGCTACTTCCACACGGTGTCAACGACGAGAGTCTTTGCCGGTGATTCCGCTCGACGCGTCGGCGGACGCCGGCGGACGCTGGCAGACCTCGCGGGCTCTGGGACGGTATCCGCCTCCGCTCAATTGCAGGCTACCGTGCGGCTTCTGGGAGATCCAGCCGGCGACCTCCGGCGGCGTTTACGGGTCAAACTGAACGCGGCCAGCCAGCGCTGCCACTCGGCTCAGGAGTTCGTCATGGGGTCACTTCCGCCGCTGATAACGTTGCAGCCCGCAGTCCTCACAGGTCGCGGTTCGCTCGCGAGACCGCAACACAGCCGAGGCGTTGGCACAGCGCTGTAGATCATCCCCTCGAATCACGCGCCCCCGGTGGCACCGGTCGCAGAGAATCACCGTGCTAATCCCGTCCCCCAAGTACCACGGCTTGAGCATGCTCATCGGTCCATAATCCTGTTGTAGGTGGCGGTCCGCGCGGCCGGTTACCGTTCTGGCGAATCGCCAAGATCATTTGTGGTCGGCGAGGCACCGACCTCTGACTTATGTACTGTACTACGAGGGGCGGGACACGATCACCCAATACTCTGCCGGGACATCGTGTTTGAAAGGCCTGAGCGGAAAGACGTAGGTCTTGGTGTCGAACTCGACCTGCTCCGTCGACTTCATCACCAAGGGAGACTGGGGGTAGGGAACCGGCACGGCCGCCACGACATCGGGATTCTCTCTCCATGGGGCTGTCCCCAGTTCACGTGGACATGACGGGCTTCTTTTTCGAGAACGGCCGCGAAGGACAGAATCGCTCGCAGTGACGTCGGCGGCACCTTTGGGATCTTCGCGGACCCCAACCGGCCGAAAGGCCACTCGCTCTGTCGCTGGCTGAGATGTAGGACCGGCGGGAGTGACCTCTACACGTCCCCCGGTTCCTCACGGCCGCAGGGACGCGCGCGCGCCGCCGCGAACTCGCTGGGGGGCTGGTGGCTCACCTGGGGCGAAGTCGATACGCCACGATCCTCTCCCGGATGGCGCACCGGCACTCCGTCCATTTTCTGCCAAATTCCGGCGTTTTCGGTCCGATGGATGGTGACAGCCTGCAAGGGGCAAGAAGGAGGGATCGTGCGGTCCTGGTTGGATTTACGTCATTTCTTGCCGTGATTGCGAACTACTGTCTGGCGGTCTGATAAGCGTGAGGTCGGTGGTTCAAGTCCACCCAGGCCCACTGTCATGGAAGAAGGAAGGAACGATCACGGGACTTGCCTGTGCCGACCGATCCCGGCGATCCGGAGCCTTTATCGCCCTCGACCTACGCCACGAACGGATAGGTGAACAGAACCAGGTGCGACAGGTTGAGAAGGAAGTGCACCAGGATGCCGGCTTCCACACGTCCCGTGAGCTGATAGGCCGCGCCGTAGCCGATGCCCGCGAGCGTGGCCAGAAGGACATACGCGGTCCCGCCCGCAACGTGCGCGACGCCGAACGCGACGGCCCCGACGAGTAGCGCCGCGAGTGCCGGCACGGGCACCCTCCCGCGCAGGAATCTCCCCAGGTGTCGCTGCAGGATGCCTCGGAAGAACGTCTCCTCGGCGACGCATGTCAGGAGCAGGTTGGCCGGCACCCACACGCCCAGGATCGCCGGCCATTTCGGGTCCCAAGCCACGAACCCGGCCGCCGTCGCGGGCAGCCCCACCAGGACCAGCGTCGTAAGGGCGATCGCCCCGGTGGCCAGGCTCGCCCGTCTCCATTGCACGCTTCCCTGCGGCTGCACACACACGGAGTAGAGCACGACACCCGCGAATCCCTTGTCGTAGTTCCAGTACAGCGTGTAGCGAGCGGCCGAGGCCGACACGGAAACCCCGTCCAGGACAAGCACGTTGTGGATCCACGGTACCTGGTGAGCGGCCAGGGCCACTGCGAGGATCACGACCGCGCCCCACGCCAGGGCCCGCAGAGCCGTGGGGAGCTCACGCCTCACGGCAGCCAGACAGGACCCCGTGAAGAGCGCGAGCACTGCGAGTCCCGCCCAATCAACGATGCCGGCGACCACCGCTGCGGCAAGCGAAAGCGCGATGAAGGCCGACCCGACGACACCGCGACCCGGGAACATCGCGAACGCCAGCGCCACCCACAGAAGCAGATAGGGGAATGCGTCGGCGAAGGCGATGGCCATCTTCCATGACCCTCCGTTCTGTTGACGTGGTCGGATTACCGCGGCGAAGCTCCCAATGTACGACATCTCACGGTCCCCCTGGCTGCCCGCGCGGAACGAGGGTAGAGCCGCGATGACCGGGAGAATGGCCGGGAGCCTCGAAGTCGTCGTGCGTGCCCTGTTATTGGTTCTGGTGTCACGACACGTGGCGATTCGACATCGCCGGGGATGCCGTCAACTATGAGGGCGAGTCACTGTGGCTGACGGTTTGGCGGGTCCACCCGGGCGAGTGCGCGGACGTGTGCTGAGCGCGCGGAACGCCGCGGCTTCCTCGGCGCCCCGGCATCCGGCGGAATCACCAGTTCCAACTCCGTGTGCCGCGCAATCACCGCGAAATCACGGTTTCGCGCCAGCAGCGGGCGGCGATCCTCCAGCGCGGTCGCGGCCACCATGCAATCGACCGTCGACCGGATCGTGAATCCGGCCCGGCGACAGATGCGTTGGATCCGCGCCGCACCCTGATAGTCCCTCAGCGAGTCTGGAATGAGGATCTCGAAGCGGCTGAGGAGCTGCAGTAGACCGGCGGCCTCGATCTCGCTGCGGCTGCCGGAAAGCAGCTCCGTCACCACGAGCGCCGGAGTGGCGATCGGTTTGCCGTCCTGAACCCCGGCGCGGAGGGTGAGGTGGGTTGGGCTACCCGTCGCGCGCAAGTACTCCACCCAGGCGGAAGTGTCGACGATCACGGCTACTCGATCGGCTCTACCGGGTCGATCATCTCGATCGGGTCGTTGTCGCGCATCTCGTCAAGATCTCCCTCCCATCCGAAACCCTGCATCGCCAGCGCCTCCTCCTTGGTCATCGGGACGATCGCCTGCCTGCAGACCGCCTCCTCCAGGGCCGCCTTCCAGCTGCGGAGCCCGTAACGCCGGCGCACGGCTTCGACATCGTGCTCCGTGACCCGCGCCTCGATCGTGACGTAGCGCAGCGCACCCGGCTTGAAGACGGAGTAGTCGGGGCGGGCCTCGTGTACCGTGGCCGCGCCGCCGCGACGCTCGCGTCCCGCCGCGTCCCGCAGGGCGCGGCGCACCCACGCGGACACGGTGAGGTTGTTGCGCCTGGCCGCGTCGCGGATCTCGTCGAGGTCGGCGTCGGACATGACTACCTGAAGTCGCTTACTCATAATTTGAGTATATTCTACTCATACGATCCTGCCAAGGTCCGCTGTGGCGTTGACGGGGGCCGGGAGGCATCCTCCCATCGGTTGGTGAAGCCGACATCGGGCGCCGCTCCCAAGTGGAGTGCCGTTGCGCCGCGCTGAGGCCGATCCTGGAGCGGCTCACCAAAGAAGCCGTGCTGATCTAGGCCGCTGCTGATACGGGGCTTGGCCGCGCTGCAGGACGTGGATGCCGCGGCGAGAAGCGGGCAGACGACCTTGTCGCGAAGCAGGAGCAGCGCGGCCATCGCGCGAAGAGCCGAGGGGTCCACGAGGTATCGGCGTGAACGCGGGATCCTGGCGGCCAACCCCTTGCAGCGGAACTTCCTGAGGTCGTAGGCGGCGCGGCTCGGCGAGTACCGGTCGTCCTTGAGGAGCCGGGCGACCTTCGTGGCGAGCTCCGACGACGTGAACCCCGCCGGGTTCGGGGAGAGCGCGAGGAGCGCCTCCATCACGGCCCGGGCGCGAGGACGGTTGATGTCGATGCCGCCGACGCGCACAGCGCCGAGACGGCCCGGCCGGGGGAGCCGGTCGAGCAGCCAGGCATCGACGAAGGTCGTGTCCAGGCAGTCGAGCACCTCGATGAAGCGGTCGACCATTTGCCGAAGCGCCTCGACCGCCTCGGGGAAGTACGACACCCCGAGCCGACAGCCCAGATCGCGGGCGTTGTGTGCCATGGCCTCGATGCGAAGGACCCGCTCGCCTTTGGTGTAGATCTTCAGCGTCAGGCGCCCGAAGCGGATGCGCAGGATCGTCAGATCGAACTGAGGTGTCTCGAGCGAGACCTCGACGACCGGAGCTCGCGGCTGCCCCTTGTGCCGCCTCGGACGCTGTCGGCGTCCGAAGAGGGTCTTCACGGTGCGCAGGTCCAGCGGGCCCCGGACCCGGTCGATCAGGGCGCTGAAGACCCGGTCCATCCTCCGGCCGCTCGTGAAGAGCAGGTTGCGGCTGTACTCGGCCTGGAAGAGGGAGTAGTGGTAGCGGAACCCCGTCCGCTCCTGGTCGGCGAGGTCCAGCGCGAAGCACAGCACGGCCGAGTGGATCCAACGCCCCAAAGCCTGGACCAGGCGCCCTACGGAGTTCTCGGGAGAACTCAAAGCATCTGCGACAAGGCCCAGGTCCCGGGCGTTGGACAGCTCGGTGAAGCAGTTGTCCTGCTTCGCGAAGGCGAGTTTCCGGCGCTCCGCCTCCTTCGCAACCCACTCGTGGCCGTTGAGGATCACCAGCGCGTTGAAGGGCGGGTTCGGGCAGAAGCGGATGATCATGTGGCCCGCAGTAGCGGTCCATGATGTGGAAGGCGTAGTGGTTCACCCACGGCCTCGGGAGCTTCCGCCTGATCCGCCCGTCGGCCGTCTGTTCGACGTCCCAGACATTGCCCGGCGTCCGGCGCAGGCCCCGTGTGACGGGTCCATCCACCTGCTGTGCCACTTGATGGGCAGCTAAGTTCTGCGATGTGCTCTGCGCCGGATACGCGAGTTCTCCACGGAGGGCAAGCTCCCGCGAATCTTCGATCACATCTTCATGTGCGCTCCTGACGTGGCAGACGACTGCGGATTCCAGAGCATTCCGATCACTCATTCCCATTCCGGTACACGAGCAGGATCCTGCGGAAGGGGTCGGCGGCGAAGAAGCTGACCAAGCGCGAGGAGCAGGGCAACAGGACGAAGGCAAGAGTGCGGGCGCGGGTGGAGCATGTCTTCGGGTCGCAGGCGAACGACATGGGCGGAACGCTGGTGCGAAGCATCGGGGCCATGCGGTGCGGGCCCCACATCGGTCTAAGTTCGCAGTGCCGACAAAGCCGCCCGACCAACGCGGCCCGGCGGTGAGTCCACCCCGACCGGAGGCCGAGGGTAGCGGGAGAGATCGGCCAAGGAGCACGGACGGTGAGAGGGGCGTCGTGAAGGTCCTGATCCCCCTCACCCGGGATAGGCTGTCGATTTCGCGACCCCCATGCCGGCTCGAGACGGCGGCCGAGAAGAGGTTAGTGTGGTACTAGGTCTTCAGGGCGCACCCTCCTCCCTCCCCCGTACACCTTGCACACCGCTTGATCTCCATTGGCGATCTCGACCTTTTTGTCGTCGGTCTCTGCGGTGTGGCCGGTTACAAGCGTTGGGCAGGCATACAGAGGGTCCGGCAGGTAGAATTGCAACACCGCCGTGAGCTCCGGCGAATCCACAACGCAGGACCGGTCTTGCGCGGCCGCGTACTGTCTGCGCAGTCGCTGGTGCGGAGGGAGGTTGACTATCGCCTCCACCAAATGCCGGGCCGGGACCTGGATCCTCACGGAATGCTTTGCCTCAACCCACGCTTGAATGTGGTCATTCCCTTCGATGATATGATACTCGTCAGTTTTGCAGTCGTGGGCCGGACGATTTGCGGAATCCCCTTGCAACTGTCTTCCTGTGCCGCCAGATGTTCGCCCTCTTCTGGGTCCAAGTTGGAGACCGGGAGTTCATCTGGCTTGAGCCGTTCTCGCCAAAAGTCCTCCATGGATCGCACGTTTTCTTCAGCTACTTGGAGGGCTTGGGCAAGGGTCGGCCAGCCCATCGCGGCTGCGAAGGCCGCTCCATCCGGACCTCTCAGTGCCGCCAGACGAGCTCGGTGTAGCTGGACGGCATTCTGCGCGACGGCCCGCTTCTCTGTCGGGTTGGTCGTGAACCAAGGTCTTCCGTCTGCCATGATCATCCAAGGGAGGGGGTACGCGCGTCCGAGGCGTTGTAACCGCACGCGGGCATCTTCGACCGAAGCCTCGTCCACTGCCGCGACGGGCTCCAAAGTGCCCGGTGGTGTAGCCATTTCGGCCATGTCGAGGCAGGCTCCGACGCCGACAAGCAGCGTCGCAACGGCTAGTAGGGTGATCGGTTGCGTTCTCATGGGCTTCCCCTCTCGTCAACGTGGCGCGTTGGATGGCCGAAACCGTCCGTCGGTCCCCGGCTCCCTGCGCCTCTGTTTTCCTCCACGATAGGCCGCCATCGCCCGCCGTGTCAACCCAAACCCACGCATGCTGTAATCCCGAATGGTGATTGTCAGCATTGATCGTGAAATCCGGTAACGGCATGTCATATAAGCACATACGTTTCGGGGGGGGCGAGCCTTGACTTCACTTCACATTTCCATCCTCGCCTGCGACTGCGCGCGAGGCCGCAATACTCCCCCCTTTCCGATTCCTCGCCCGTCCGGCCCCTCGCGATGCACGGTGGTGCCGGTGTTGCCCGGGGGATGTTGGTTTGGTCCGGTGCCCGGCGCCGTGCTTCGGTCGGAAGCGCATCCGCGCCTTCGCCACGTCCCTCCGGCGTCGCGTCCGGGTCGTCCTGTTGCCTTCCCGTAAGCGGCGCTGAGCGGCTCCCAGATCCGACCCCGCCGACTTGACGCATCCACGCCATGTGCATGGCAGAGGCGAGGAGCGCGAACTTGCCGAGGGTCGCGTCGGGGAGGATTCGCGGCTTCTCAGCGTCAGCCCGGGTCGCGCCGATGTCGTGCGGAGCATCGGCCCGCGAGACGCGTCGGCTGGCCGAGTCCTACAACGAAACCCACACGTATGGCCTGTCCGGTGGGGCAGGGTCGGAGGAATGGATCGGGTCCTACGGCGGGCTGGTCGCCACGGGCGACAGCCTGTTCTTCTACGACCAGTTGCGGCCGGGCATCGTCCACCTCTCGGGAGAGCTGGAGGAGCGCGGTGCCTTCGGAAGGGCGGGGGAAGGTCCCGGCGAGTCGACATGCCTTTCCCCGTCACCTGGGTGGATGACGTCTCCGAGGGACATGTGGCGTGTAACCTGGTAGTCCACGACCGCCCTGATCCGGCGTCTTTCGATGCCAACTCTCTGGAAGCCCGGAGGCGGCGCCTTCAGCCTTGGAGGGCAAGAGCCCGACCCGAACCACCGCGTGCTTCTCTGGCAACGCCCGGTCCCCGGACGCATCAGGGACAGGCCCTTTCTTCAAATTCAAACAGAGGGAAGCACGGTCCCACTGGGCGCAACATCAGGACTGCGTCGTCGTGTCGGACGGTGGGCACCGATTGCTCTGGGTGATCGACCTGTCGACGCTTCAATCGGATTCGATTCGCCCTTCCGGAGTGGGAGGTACCGGCGTTCGGAGAGCTCTGCTCCGACCGCAGCGTGCTGAGCCTCGGTGGCCGCAACGTGGAACCCAACCGCAGGAGCCGGCGCTTCTCATGAGGTAGACGGGCCTCATCGTGGATCCCGGCGGTAAGGGCATGGACGCATTCCCGCGAAGAGTTCCAGGCGTTCGTCGTCTCTCTGGCCACCGGGGAATCCCAGCGCGTGAGGCTGCCCGGCTTCCCAACCGCGTTCGGCCCGCCGGGTGTCTTTTATACTTGGCAAATGAGGACGACCATACGAGCCACGGCCACCCTCGCGGCACTGACCGGCCCCCTGCTGGCCACGGGGTGCCTGCGCGATGCACCGCCCCCCGACCACACGGCCGTCTTCACCGGCGCCGCGGGTGAGTGGATCGACCTCTCCCACACACGGCGGCACCCACCTCGACGCGCCGATCCACTTCGCCGAGGGCCGCCGGACCGCCGACCAGGTCCCGCTCTCGAGCCTGATCACCACGGCGTCGGTCGTTGACGTCTCGGCCCAGGCGGCCGCCGATCCCGACTACCAGCTCACGGTCGATGATCTCACGGCGTGGGAGGCCGAGCACGGCCGGCTCGCCGACGGCACGGCGCTGCTGGTGCGCACGGGGTGGTCGTCGCGCCGGGGCTACCGCGCGGCCTACCTGGGGCACCGGTATCACCGGGCCCGAGGCGCTGCTGCAGGCCACGGAGGCGAAGCTCGACCTGGTGGTCCGGGCCTACAAGGGCCTCAGCCGGGTCGAGCGCGCGTTCCGGTGCTTCAAGGGCGTGGACCTCAACTCAAAGTGCGGCCCGTCCACCACCGCCTCGAAGGGCCGGGTCCGCGCCCACGTCTTCCTGTGCATGCTCGCCTACCACGTCGAGTGGCACATGCGCCGCGCGCTGGCCCCGATGCTCTTCCACGACCACGACGCGCCCGCCGCCGAGGCCGCTGGCCTCGCCCGTCGACCCCGCGCTGCGCTCGAAGGCCGCCCGCGCCAGGGCGGGCACGAAGCGCACGCCCGACGGCCTGCCGGTCCACAGCTTCCGGAGCCTGCTCGGCGATCTCGCCACCCTGACCCGCAACCGCGTCAGACCCGCCGTCCCCGGTGCAGCGACCGCCGACATGCTCACCCGCCCCACGCCGCTCCAGGCCAAGGCCTTCCACCTTCTCGGGGTCCGCCCATGGACGTACCCAGTACCGTACACGCCCGGAATCACACTATGTCATTGCACCACAATCACTTGCCCGATTCACGGCCGCCGAGCTTCGGGCTGTTGGACGAATGGGAGCGGGAACAGGATGATGTGGCGCTTTCGGTCGAGGATATCGGGGACCGTGACCGCGTCGCGGCCGTCGTGGACCTGCTGCTCGAGGCGGGCGTGGACCCGGACGCCGTGGACTGCGAGGGCCAGGACACCGGTAGACCTGCTGTGGGAAATGACTACGGGGCGCTTCCGGTAGTAGCGCGGTCGGCGTGATCAAACGCTGCGACGACCGCCAAGCCCGAACCATGCCCCCCTCCGGTCGCGCCCACCACGACAGTCCCATTCCACCATGTCGGCGCCCCGCATCCGGCGCGATCGTCTCGGAATAGGCGAAAGTCACTCGGTAGTCCCAACGCGGCAAGCCGGGAGTCTCGGCCGTCCTCGGGGACCCCTCCCACGCCGGAGACCACAGTTGTCGCGAAGACACGACCAGTCCTTCAAGCTCCTCTTCTCCCTACCGCTCGCAATGGAACAAATGATCCGCCGCTTCATCAACACCGATCTGGCCGACGACCTCGACTTCGAGAGGATGGAGAACCTTGCCACCGAGCGCACCACCCCCGGACTGATCAGATCCCACGCGGACACGGTGAGGTTGTTGCGCCTGGCCGCGTCGCGGATCTCGTCGAGGTCGGCGTCGGACATGACTACCTGAAGTCGCTTACTCATAATTTGAGTATATTCTACTCATACGATCCTGCCAAGGTCCGCTGTGGCGTTGACGGGGGCCGGGAGGCATCCTCCCAGCGGTTGGTGAAGCCGACATCGGGCGCCGCTCCCAAGTGGAGTGCCGTTGCGCCGCGCTGAGGCCGATCCTGGAGCGGCTCACCAAAGAAGCCGTGCTGATCTAGGCCGCTGCTGATACGGGGCTTGGCCGCGCTGCAGGACGTGGATGCCGCGGCGAGAAGCGGGCAGACGACCTTGTCGCGAAGCAGGAGCAGCGCGGCCATCGCGCGAAGAGCCGAGGGGTCCACGAGGTATCGGCGTGAACGCGGGATCCTGGCGGCCAACCCCTTGCAGCGGAACTTCCTGAGGTCGTAGGCGGCGCGGCTCGATGAGTTGCTCGAACTGATCGAGTCGGCACGGGGCTGGCTGGCCAGCCGACAGCCGAGACTGCGCCACGAGATCCTTGACCTGCGGGCGCTTGCTGCCCAAGGTCAAGCGGAGAGGAGCGTCGTGTCGTGGCTGGCGAGCATGGAACTGGACTCCTCGGCGGCGAACATCTCGCGGGTGGTTCGGGAGGTGCTCGCCGAGTACCCGGGGCCGGAGCACGCGAGGCTTCGCGAGGCGTTCAGGGAGTGGATTCTTGGAGCGGCGGAAGCGTGGGGAATCGAGGAAGAGGTCTTGGAGCGAGTCAGGTCACTCAAGGAGGCGGGAATGAAATACGCGGGCGTGGAGGAACTGAAGGAGCGGGCGCACCGGGAGGGGCTCGGGCAGGGTCGTGCGGAGGGTCGTGCGGAGGGTCGTGCTCTGGTGTGCCGTCAAGCAAGACGGAAATTCGGGACCGATACCGCCGAGCGGCTCGCCAGGCTGCTGGAGGAACTCTCCGACTCCGACCCCGAGCACATTGCCCGAATCGGCGACCGGATCATTGACTGTGAGACGGGTGAGGAGTTGCTGGCCCGCGCTCGCGAGGTCTGACTCGCTCGTAGCCGCCTACCCCTCCCTCCCCCCCGCCCGCATCCGAAAACAATCCCGCCCCTCCCCGTGCGCCCACAGATCCCGCAACATCGAGTGCGCCACGCCCGGATCATCGTCCACGCTCGCGGCGACCGACGCCACGCCATGGCATGCCCGGCAGCTCGCCTCAACGACCGGAGACAGGGTGGTCGGCTCCCGGAGCCCCGCGACGGACTCCCTGTCGAATGTCGCGCACACCTCGTATCGCGCACTGTCGAGCACCTGGTATCCGTATACCTGCTCAGTCGCGGGGTCGCGCGTGTTGATCCTCATGCCGGGCTCGGCCGCCAGTTCGTCCAGCGACGCCGGCAGCCGTGAATGCCGGGACCAATAGAGATCGGCGGCGGCCGCGATGGCGTGCAGGTCCGCCACCCGCCGGTCGTCGATCCGGCGCTCGCGCTCCTCGGCGGGGGATCCCAGGATGAACATGCCGGCCACCACCGCCGCGACCACCACCGCCACCGCGGCTCCGAGCACGATGGATCTCGGCGCCGGGGTCATGCAGCTAATCCTCCCTGCGCACGTCGCGGAGGAAGTACCCGAAGACAGAGCCGGTGATCGCCCCTACGGTGAGGACCTTCAGGGCGAACCGGGCCGTCAATTCGCCGCCGAGGAGGTTGTAGACGATCGTCGTCAATACTCCGATGAGGATGGCCGCTCCCGCGAGCAGCGTCAGGTACGTCAGCGATTGCCGGACACGTGAGAGCCGGCGCCCCGGGTCGTCGCGGACAGCCCGGTCGTTGTTCCAGAAGACGAAGGCGAATACGGGGAACGTCACGACAAGGAAGGAGATGGACCACCGGATCGTCTCCCGCGTCACCTCGAGGGCCGCCGCGGGGTCCGCGGAGGGATCGGGGAACGCCCGGTCTGTGAACGCGAACAGGAGACTGCCCAGGCTGAACGCGCTGATGTAGAGCGTGCTGAAGAGAATGAGGTAGACGAAGGCTTCACGGGCCGACAGATACGGTGAGGGGCGGGGGACGGGGATCGGAAACTCGACATCGGCGAACCCGGCCAGGGCTCCTCGAACCTGGTCACGCGGCCAACCGGCCTCGAGGAGCACCCGCTCGAGTTGCTGCCTCGGCAATCCCAACTCCAGCCCTTCTCTCAGGAATCCGGATATCTCCCTGTTGACGGCCATCCGGCTACGACCCCCCCGGCCGCATCGCCCTCACCAGCACCTCCGCCCCACCCACCACCGGCAACACCACGCTCGTCCCCTCAAGGTCCACCGTCAGCGTGGTCCCCGGATCCGGATGCACCGTGAACAGCCGGTCGCTCGAGAAGATCATCAGCCCGATGCGAGCCCCTGTGGGAATCACCTGGTCGTCGGGCTGCAGCGCGAACTCCATCTCGACGAACTCGCCGGGCGTGAGCGGGGTGCCGGTTCGGGGCCCCGCGATGTCGTCGTCTCCCGCGTTCGTAGGGTCGGCCCAGCCCTTGGTGATGATGTTCTCGTTGATGTGCTCGGGTTCCGCCGCCCAGGGCAGCGACACCAGCCACACGCTGAGGTTGGCCGCCGCCGCATCCGCCGCAACGCGGATCCGCACCGTGGCGACGCCGGAGAGATGCACGTCCTCGCTCAGTTCGGGGGTCGCGTACAGCAGGCGGTGGTTCGACCATTCGACGGCGGCCAGCTGGTTCCCCGAAAAGGCGAAGTTGTCCACGACGGTGCCGGTGCCGCGGTCCGGCCCGCCCGCCGGCGACAGGGTGCCGGTCCAGTGTCCGTCGCCCGCGGGGTGGAGTCTCACCCCCTCGGCTTCGGGGTGTGGATATGCGGCGTATGCGGTCGGGTTGTTCGGCTCGTCCCCTTCGCGCACGATCCACGCTCCGGCGTCGTCCTCGACGCCGTTCTCGACACCCATCACGTAGCGGGTGAACCAGCGATTCATGCGCTCGAGGGGCGGGTATCCGCCGTGGCCCGCCTGGTGGTAGTAGATCTGCACGGGCACGCCACGTTCCTTCAACGCCTCGGTGATGCGGTAGCTGTGCTCGGGCATCACGTTCCAGTCGTTGAAGCCGTGGGCCATGAGGGTGGCCGCTCGCACCCCGTCGATGTGGTTGAGGTAGTCGCGCTCGGCCCAGAAGTCGTTGTAGTCGCCGGTCACGCGGTCGAGCTTCGCGTTCAACTCGTCGCGCACGCTGGCCAGGCAGTGGTCGCGCACATGGGGAAAGCTGCTGAAGATGAAGTCGAAGAGAACATCGATGTCCTCGCCCGGATATCCGCCCGGCGACCGCACCAGCCCGTTGGAGCGGTAGTAGTGGTAGTACGACGTGTTGGGCGCCACCGGGATGATCGCCTCCAGCCCCTCGACGCCGGTGGTCGCGGCCGCCAGGGGCAGGGTGCCGTTGTAGGAGGTGCCCGTCATGCCGACCTTGCCGGTGGCCCAGTAGGCCCGGACCTCCTCGTTGCCGTCGATGCTGGTGAACCCGCGCGCACGGCCGTTCAGCCAGTCGATAACGGCCTTGGGCGCCAGCGACTCGTTGGCCCCCCCTACCGTGGGGCACCCCTGGGACTGCCCCGTGCCGGGGGACTGGGAATGGATGACCGCGAAGCCGCGCGGCACCCACGTGCGCACATGCGAATTGGAGATGATGGGCTGGGTGGCGCGGTGGGGGATGTCCGCGGGAAAGGGGTCGCGTGTGATCGGCTCGCCGCCCACCTCCTGCCTGAGGTCCCAGAAGTGGTCGAAGTCCAGGCCCGCGATGCCGGAGTAGTAGGGACTGGTCTCGTAGACGACCGGCACCTTCAGCCCCTCGCTGTCGGTCTGGGCCGGGCGCGCCACGTCCACATGCACGCGGTCGGGTTTGCCGTCCCCGTCGGTATCGAACTCGGTCTCGACCCAGAGTTCGTGGCGGATCCAGGTGGTGGAGTCGGCGAACTCGGGCACGACCTGCGCCTGTCCGTCCTCGATGACGTGCGCGGTCTGGGCGGTGGCGGTGGGCGGAAGGGTGGTGAGGACGAGGAGGACGAGGGCGGTACGGAGTGCGGACATTGGCTCTCTGTAGGCATGTGAAAGGTTTCACAAGGGATCTAACAGCGTCCGGCCAAGATCCGGCAGAGGAGGGAGGCGCGCAAGACTGGCAGGTCCTCGCCTGGCAGGTCCTCGCCGAAGCAACCCTTGCAGCTGGCAAGCCGGGGCGCCGGCGCGTCCCGGCAAACCCCGGGCCCGCCACGTTCGCTACGTCACCACGAACCGGATCGCGAACGCCGCCGCCACCGCGATAACCGCCGCGTTCAGTTCATGTCGGCGTCCGCCCACCACCTTGATCAGCGTGTAGGCTATGAAGCCGAGCCCGATCCCGGTCGCGATCGAGTAGGTGAAGGGCATGGCCAGTGCGGTCACGATGGCGGGCACGGACTCGGTAAGGTCGTCCCACTCGACGTGACGCATCGCGCGTGCCATCACGCACCCCACGAAGAGGATCGCGGGGGCGGTCGCGAAGGCCGGGATGGCGGTGGCAATCGGCGCGAAGACGATCGAGACGAGGAACAGCCCCGCCACCACGAGCGCCGTGATGCCGGTCCGTCCCCCCGCGCGCACTCCCGCCGCGCTCTCGATGTAGGAGGTCGTGGTCGACGTGCCGAGGAACGACCCCGCGATCGTGGCCGAGCTGTCGGCGACCAGTGCGCGCTTCAGGCCCGGAACCCGCCCCGCCCCGTCGGTCAGCCCGGCCTCGTTGAGCACGGCGACGAGGGTTCCGCTGGTGTCGAAGAGGTCGACCATGAGGAAGGCGAAGATGATCGCGACCAGGCCCACTTCGAGCGCGCCCGCGATGTCGAGCTCAAAGGCGGTCGGCGCCGGCGAAGGCGGGGCGGCGACTAGCGCCTCGGGGGCGGGCGTGAGTCCGGCGACCCAGCCGATCCCCGCCACGATCAGGATGCAGAGGAGGACGGAGGCCGGCTGCCTGAGGTGTTCCATGGCCACGATCGCCACAAACCCCAACACCGCCAGGAGCGCCGGCCACTCGGTGAGCTTGCCGAGCGCCACCAGCGTGGCGTCGCTGCCCACCACGACCCCGGCGCTGCGAAGCCCGATAATGAAGAGGAAGAAACCGATCCCGGCCGCGATCGCGTGTTTCTGCGAGTGCGGAATGGCGTTCACCACCCATTCGCGCACCGGCAGCACCGACAGGATGAGCATCAGCACCCCCGAACAGAAGACCGCCCCCAGCGCCGCCTGCCACGGCAGGCCCATCGTACCTACGACAATCGCCGCGAAGTAGGCGTTCAACCCCATCCCCGGCGCCAGCGCGATCGGGAAGTTGGCGTAGAGGCCCATCACGGCCGACCCGAATGCCGCGGCCACGCAGGTGGCGACCAGCACCGCCCCCGCGTCCATCCCCGTGCCGCTCAGGATCTGCGGGTTCACGAAGATGATGTACGCCATGGTGAGGAAGGTGGTGAAGCCGGCGATCACCTCTCGGCGGACGGACGATCCTCGCTGCTCGAGCTCGAAGTACTTCAGCACGGGGCCTTACTCCTTTGGGGATGGTGGGTTAGGGGATCTGGAGCCGTTGGGAAGAGGCGCTTTTCGTTCCCGCAAATGACCGTACGGGTTGAAGGGGATCGCCGCTAGTGAGTGACGGAATCAGTCTGCCCGGGTGGGGTGCCGGGCCGGCAGGGCGCGACGAGGGGCCGAGGGGGAACCAGTGCGGGGTCAGCGTGTCGTTCCGGCGCCTGACAAGGAAGAGGTACCCGGCGCCGAGACGGTAGTCCCTGGCGTAGCAGTCGCTTCAGGGCCCCAGCGCCCCGATCGGAATGACCCCCAGATCCCCACCGCCCACATATCCGTAGCCGCCCGGGAGGACTACGGCCAGTGCGGCGGGCATTCCGCGTCCCCCGCGCCTCATGCGGTGAGCCAGCCGCCGCAGACTGTTGGCTCCATCCTCCACCCAGCGTTCGCCCAGCTTTACCTCGAACGCCGCCCAGCGCCCGTCGTCCGTCTCGACGACCGCGTCCACTTCCAGGCCCCCCTTTTCGCGGTAGTGGAAGACCTCCGCCTCGATTGCCTGGGCGTAGACCCGAAGGTCCCGGATCACCATCGACTCGAAGAGGAAGCCGAAGTACTCGAGGTCGCCCATGAGACGCTGTGGAGTGGCGCGAAGGGCCGCGATGGCCAGAGATGGGTCGGCCAGGTGCCGGACCGGGGCCGTGCGTAGCGTGGTCCGCGAGCGCAGGTGGGGCGCCCAGGCCGGCAGGTCTTCCACGATCATCAGCTGTTCGAGGGCTTCGAGGTACTCCGAAGCCGTCTCCCACTTCATGATGGGGCCGCCTCCCCGCACATCGGTGATCAGCGTCGAGAGGGATGCGGGAGTCGCGACGTTCCTGGCCAGAGACCGGAGCAGGCGTCCCACCTTCACGGGATCCCTTCGCCTGCCGCTGACCCGCGAAATGTCAACGCGACGAATCTCGTTGAGGTAGTCCCGATTCATGCGCAGGGCGCGCGCCAGGGGATAGCCCGAGTGGGCCGGCCAGCCGCCCCGGCAGAGGAGTTCGGCCAGTTCGGACACCGGCAGCTCCGACGGTTCGGAGCGCTGTGGAGTCCCGTCGAGCAGGCGCCGCAGCGAAATCTCTCCCGAGGAATGGCGGGTCTCGAAGAGGGAAAAGGGACGCATCCGCAGTCGCGTGAGGCGCCCGGCACCGGTGTGGCGGGTGATGTCGTCGGCGGGGACGGCGGATCCGGTCAGAATGAACTGTCCTGGAGCGCCCCGGTCGTCCACGGCCCGTCGAACATGATTCCAGATGTCGGGCTCTGTCTGCCATTCGTCGATCAGGCGTGGGGTCTTGCCGCGGAGCACCTCGCCGGGATCGACGCCGACCATCCGCCGCGCATTGCGGTCGACGTCCAGCAGCACCTCGCTGGCTGCGTGATGCCTGCCGGTAACCGTCTTGCCACAAGTCTTGGGACCCTCCAGGACGACGGCGCCGGTTGCTGCGAGCCTCTCGGTGACTTCCTGGTCGACGACTCGTGGGTGGTAGCTCAAGCTGGTGGCCTCCTGCGGCCAGGGCCGTTACTCCTCCGGGCGCTATCGCCAGCTTTGGAGAAGGGGTGATCGGAGAGTTCGGCTTGAAGATAACGGATAAATCGACACACCGTCAACGGATATTTTGACACAAAGACAACGGACAATTAGGCCGTACCGTTTCACCTCGACGCAGCATTGCGGCGTGTTCACACCTCCCGAGCGCGCGTCGGCGGGAGCGTTCGGCCATGACACCCCCGCCTCACGACAAACCCCCTGTCCCTACCCCCTCGCCAGCACGCAGTACCGGTACAACTCCAACGTCTCCCGCCAGTCCTCGGGATACCCCGCCACCACGTCACCCTCTCCATACTCCGCCGCCAGCCGCGCGAACGACCCCGACCCGGCCACCCTGAACGGCGCCTCCGTCTCGAACACGGTCAGGTCGGGAAACCCGGTCGGGAACGACGCGCCCATCGCCTTCTCCACCCCTTCCAGCCTTTCGCGGTCCTCGTCGCTCTCCAGCTGGTCGCGATCCTGCAGGTCCACCGAGAAGTAGTCGAAGGCGATCCGGAACGTCGGCATCGCACTCGCCAGCCGGTTCAGTAACGGCATGATCGACTCGGGCGGCAGGTACATGGTGTTGCCCTCCCAGACCATCAGCGTGGGCGCGCCGAGATCGAAGCCGATTTCGGCGAGGCCGTCCGGAACGTCGACTTCCAGGTAGTTGCCCAGGACCGACGGCGCCTGTTCGATCCCGTGCCCCGCCAGCACCGTCCGCTTGAATTCGAGCACGGCCTTCTGGTCCACCTCGAAGAAGTCGGCGCCGGGACGGGCCAGGATGTGCGCGCGCATGTCGAAGCCGCCGCCGAGCAGGACGACCTGCCGGGCCCCGTCCTCGATCCCCCGCTCGATGAACCGGTTGAAGTAGCGGGTGCGGAAGCGGACCATGGTGGTCGAAGGGGGGAAGGCCTTGTCCATCTGCCGGGCCGCCTCCCGCGCCCGCTCGTTCGAGAACCACTCGGCGTACGGGTCGTGAAAGAGCGGACGGGGTTTTTCCGGTTCCAGCGCCCGGATGGACGCGATGACGAACGCGGTTGCGCCGATTTCGTTGGTGTCGATCATGGGTCGGGGGTCTTGGGGGGGTGGAAGTGGGGGATGCGGGTTGCGGCGACCACAAGTGGCCATCACGCGTGGTGTGGCTGCCGTACATTAGCCTTCGGGGCCCGCCGAAGAAACCCTCCCGGTGCCCGCGCGATTCCCCTGCTCGCCGCCGGCCCCGGTTCCGGTCAACGCCGCGGCGACCTGCGCGCCACCACCACCCCCGCCAGGATGACCGCCGCGCCGGCAAGCTGCTGCGGGGTAGGCGTTTCCTCCAGCCAGAGCCACGCCCCGGCCAGCGCGATCACCGGGACCAGGTTCTGATACACGCTGGTGCGGGTCTGCCCGATGGCGCGCACGCCCCGGTACCAGAGCAGGTAGGCCAGCGCGATCGCGAAGACCCCGGCGTACACGATGCCGAGCCACGCCCCCGCCGAGACCGTCCCCCAGTCGGTGCGGAGCAGATCCGGAATTCCCATCAGCATGATGAACGGCAGGCCCGCCCACAGCGTCCACGCCGTCATCTCCAGCACGCCCCGCCGCCTGGTCATCCGCCGGCCGAAGACCGTGTAGACCGACCAGGACAGCGCCGCGCCCAGAACGAGCAGGTCACCGATGCGGGCGCCCCCCATTTCGTGCGACCCCCCGGTGACGAGGATCGCCATCCCCGCCAGCGTGCCCAGGGCGCCGATCAGGATCGACCGGTTGAGTCGTTCCCAGCCGACCGCCGCCGATATGAGGAGGACCCACACCGGTACCGTGGACAGCAGGAGCGCGGCGTTGCCGGTGAGCGTGAGGTCGAGTCCGTAGATGAAACAGACCTGGAAGACGATGTGGCCGGCGGTCCCCAGTGCGATGACGGTCCGCCAGTCCTTGCGGGCCGGGAGGAGTCGGCGCCCCTGGATGCGGAGCAGTCCCCAGACCGCGATCGCGGCGCACGGGAAGCGGAGCGCGTTGAAGGCGAGGGGTTCGATCTCGCGCAGGACGGCCTTCACGACGGGGAAGTTCAACCCCCAGATGAGGGCGGTGAGGACGAGGCCGAGGTCGACGGTGAGGTCATGGCGCCGGCGGGGACGACCACGCCTGGCGCGGCGTGCGCTGGTCATGGCTGTCCAGCAGCCCGTGGACAGAATCCGCCCGGCATTCGACCGGCCATGCATCCGGCCTGGACGCTTCGTCGCGCTTGGCCCAGCCGGGCGCCTCGGTGGCGGCGAGTGTTCTTGGTCGTTTTCGTCAGCAGGGCCACTCGTAGTCGCAATCTTGTGAGGGTCTTCCTATTCCCCTGCGCTCACTTGCCACTTTCGCGGTTTCCGTGCTGCTCGTGCCGACCCCGGTGGCCGCCCAGACCTCCCTGTCGGTTGGGGGCGGCCTCTCCTTGGCGAAGGTCGCGATTTTCACCGCGGGTTGACCGCCACGCCGTCCAACCGCGTGGGAATCACGGTCGGCGGCTCGATGACCAAGCCGCTCTCGGGTTCCGTCGCTCTGCAGATCGGCGGAGCCTATGTCCAGAAGGGGTACAAGCTGAGCACGAGTGTCTTCGGCGAGAGTGTGAGCGGTACGCTCAAGCTGGACTACTTGGAACTCACGGCTCTCGCGAAGTCGGCGTTCGCGCTCGGGGCATCGACGGGCGAGGGGTCTTCTGCGTTTCACCTGCTCGCGGGGCCCGCGCTGGGGATCAGAATGAGGTGTTCGGCTTCTATTGGGGTGGTGGGCGATACGGAAACGGAAGACTGCGACTCGGACGACGTTACCGCAATGGATCTCGGTGTCCTGGTTGGGGTTGGCGTCCGCAGGGGCAGCTTCCGGGTCGACGCCTCGTACACGCTTGGGATCATGAACATCGCCGCTGAGGACTCGACGGAGGATGCCGACAACATCAAGAACCGGTCGATGTCCATCCAGGTGGGGTACGTGATCCCGATGGGCCCGGGAGGGGGAGACGGATGACAGGCGGCCAGGACCCTGCTTGTTGCGCCGCTGCTCGCCGGCGTGGTCATGTGGCTCTATTGGGTTACTGACTACGACTGCGATGATCCGCCAAGGTCGACCGGCAATTCACGACGGACGACGAACGGGTCAAGCTCAAGCGCCTCTGTCCGACATCTGATGTGCGGCATGACATGACACTAGTACCAGCGCCGTTCGCTCGACTCCGCCCTGTACAGCACGTAGTCGCGCAACCGGCAGGCCGCGCCGTGGTCGATGTACGGGATGGACACGGATCCGCATGCCGTGCCGACGGCGAGGGTGGCGAGCCCGTGACGGCGCTGGAGCGGCGACTGCTTCACAGTGACCGTCTGTGCCTTGCGGAAGAGCAGGGCTTCCACGCCGTAGCCCAGGACTCCGGTGCGGCTGGCCAGCCCGTCCTTGTCGTACATGTATCCGCGCCGGCGCCAGCGCTGCCACGAGATGGGTATGGCCAGGAGGACGCAGGCAATGCTCCAGGTGCCTGCCGCGACGCCCAAATTGTGAAAGAACTGGGTCCAGAGCTCCGAATGCTCCGCCATTCCGATGTCCGCCCCGGATTCGCGCATTCCTCGCTCGACGATCAACATCCATGCGTATAGCGCCATGAACAGCGCTCCCACGCCCGCCGGCAGGGTCACAAGGCAGAGACGCAGGGCGCGTGCCCTCAGGTAGTACCGGGAGACGCGGGTGAACGTCCCGGCTTCGGGCAGCAGCGAGAGGCTCCGGCCTTCCCGCCGGAAGACGTGTGCCCTCAGTTTCTCCACCACTTCACCGTCCGCGAAGGGGATATCCAGTCCCTCCGCGTCCGGTCCGGAGTCGTCTTCATCCGCGTCCAGCGGCATCCCGATGGTCGGACACGACAGCCGGTATCGCCGCAACCAGCGGTACACGAGTCCCTGGTCCAGCCTGAGCTGTTGCATCTTGCGGATCCGCACGGCGACCTGCCGGCGGGTGAACAGGCCCGCGCGCGAGCAAAACGCCGATCCCTCGCGCCACACCGTGAAGCCGTGGTACTTGACACCCTTGTGGACGATTCCCGCGGCCGACCCGAGGATCAGGAGCCCGAGCCCCAGGACGGCGGCGGTCACAAGGGTGCCGACCCCATAGCCCCCCAGCGTGGTCTTCGCCGTGTCGAAGAACCCGAACATCGCCATCAACCAGTCGTCGAGGCGGACCCCATAGGCGACAGGCAGGATCGCGAGCAGAAGTACGGGAGGGTTGGCGAGCCCCAACCGCACCAGATCCGCAGCGGAGAGCTTCTGGAGGATCCTGCGCTTGGGCTCCAAGGGATCCGGATGCACGGCGGGTTCGTCCTCCGCGCCGGGCCCCCGGTGCGCCTCGACCCTCCTGAGCACCTGGTCGGCCACCTTGGGGTGTACCGACGGCAAGTGGCCCTCCGCGGCCCGGGTGCCGGGCGTATCGATCACCACCGTCACCAGTCCGACGACCCGTTCAACCAGCCTGCGGTTGACGTTGATCCCCTGGATGCGGTCGAAGGGGATGTCGAGCGCCGTCCGGTTCACGACGCCTTCCCGGATGAAGATCCGGTCCTCCGCGATACGATACCGGAAGAACCACCACCGGAGCACCGCGACGGCGGCGAGGGTTGACATGCCCATGGCGATGCCCGGTGCCAGGTACGTCCGGTACCGCAGCAGGAAGGCCGTGATGCCGAAGGTTGTCGCCACCCGGCCCCACCCGTTGGCGACGCCCCTGGCCGTGGTCCAGACGAAGTGGATCATCGCGAACGGCGAAGTTCGCCTCCAGCGGTCCGTGGACATGTGCATCGGGGGGCCGGGTGTCAGTGCCATCGCCGCCGGCTCGTCTCCACCGTGTACAGTATGTGGTCGCGCAACCGGCAGGCCACGCCGCGGTCGACGTACGGGACGGTCACGGTGTCGCTGGCCAGGGCGATCTCCAGGGTCGCGAGTCCGCTGCGTCGCTCGAGCGGAGACCGCCTCACCGTCACGCTCTGCGCCTTGCGGAAGAGAAACGCATCGACCCTGCGGCCCACCAGTCCGCTGCGGACCGCCAAGCCGTCCCCGTCGTGCAGGTATCCCTGGCGGCGCCAGCGCTGGAGCGCGACGAGGCCGCCGATCAGGAGCCACGCGAGGCACCAGATCCCGGAGAATACCGCCCAAGCCCGGGTGGGTCCGATAATGGAGAGCAGCAGAAGGGCGCCGCCCAGCGCCGGCGCGCCGCCGATCCGCATCAGGAGCGCCTGGATGTAGACGGGGGAGACCCGGGTGAACGGCCCGGTCTTGGGCAGGAGCATGAGCCCCGCGCCCTCGCGGCCGAACATCCGGGAGCGCAGTTCGTCGGCCAGCCGGGCCCCGAGCAGCGGCACTTCGAGTACATCGGAAACATCATGATGCGGTGATGCGTCAGCATCAGCCGCGGGCTGGACGCGCAGCCGGTAGCGCCGGAAGCACCGCATGACCACGTCCTGGTACAGCGTGAGCTGCTGAATCCTGGTGGTCTCGACGACGACTTCCCGCTGGGTGAGGAGGCCGCCGCGCGAGCGGTACGCGGTCCCCTCGCGCCAGAGCGCGAAGCGATGGTAGCGGAGCAGCGCCGTGCCGATCCCGACGGCCAGCACGACGGCCAGGGCGGCGAGGACTAGGCCGCCGGCGAAGGTGGTGTCGCCGAGGGCGTCCGAGCCGGCGATGGTGGCCTCGGCGGTTTCCAGCGCGGGGCGGACGAAGTCCTCGGAGAACCCGAACGTCTCGGCGAATCGGTAGGGCAGCTCGCGAGGCCGCCTCCACGCCGCCCCGATCAGCATCAGGGCCAGCAGGACGTTGTCGCGCCCGATGCCGATGCGGACCATGTCGCTCGCGCCGAGCCTGAGCAGCGGTTCCCCGGAGGTCTGGTCGCCCTCCGCCGTCCCACCTTCTTCTTCCGGCCGCACGGTTGCCCCGGGGGGAGCCCCGCGGGTTCGCTCCACGGCGCCGATCCTCGCGCGCAGCTCTTCCGCGAGGGTGGCGCGGACGGACGGCAACTCACCCTCGGTCGTCTCCGACCCAGCCGTGTCCAGCCTTACAGTGACGAGCCCGAGGAGGCGATCGGCGGGAGAGCTACGCACGTTGATCCCCTGGATACGGTCGAAGGGCAGGTCGAGGGCGGTCCGCTTGAGGACCCCTTCGCGGATCAGAATCCGGTCCTCCGTGATCCGAAACCGAAAGAACCAGTACCTGAGCACGCCGACCGCGATCACACCCATAACCGCGGCCGGGACCAGCAGGGGTGCGTGGGGGGCCCCCGTGACCAGAACCGCGATCGCGCCGAATGTCGCTACCAGCTGCACGTAGCCCCGGAGGGCGCTGCGGAGCATCTTGCCCACGAAGAAGACCACCGCGAACGGTGATGTTCGCCGCCAGGCACCGGGGTCGGGTGGGTTCGGCAAGGTTGACGGCCCGGGGGGTGGGTCAGTGCCAGCGGCGGCGGCTCGACTCCGCCCGGTAGAGCATGTAGTCCCGCAGTCGGCAGGCCATGCCGTGGTCCATGTAGGGGACCGCAACCTGACCGCACGCGAGCTGAACCTGCAACGTCGCGAGCCCCTTGCGGCGCTGAAGCGGCGATTGGCGGACCGCCACGCTCTGCGCCTTGCGGAAGAGGAACGCATCGACCTTGCGGCCGAAGAATCCGCTGCGGCTCGCCAGGCCGTCGTCGTCGTGGAGGTAGGCCTGGTGGCGCCAGCGCTGCCAGGCGAGGAGCGCGGCGGGCGGGATCGACGCGAGCCACCAGATGATCACGCCAACGGTCCCACCCAGGGCAAACCCGGTCCCGACGCCGATGGGGACGAGAATGTGTGCGCCGATCAGCGCCGATACCGCGCTGATGCGCAGAGTGAGCGCCCGGATGTAGTGCGGCGAGACCCGCACGAACGCTCCATCGCGGGGAAGCAGAGTCAGCGCTTCGCCTTCGGTTCCGAACACCCTCGATCGCATATCTTCGGCCTTGGGATCCCTGAGGAACGGCACTTCGAGCACCTCGGCCATGCCGATGCCGGTTCCCTCGACTCCCTGGCCCGGGAGCGGCGCGGCCGGCAGCGCCCGCAACCGAAACCCCCGGAGGAGGCGCATGAGCAGATTCTGCGACAGCGTGAGCTGCTGAACCTTGGCCGCCTCGACCACGACCTCCTTCTGGGTGAGCAATCCCGCACGCGACCGGAACGCGGTGCCCTCGCGCCAGAGCGTGAAGTCGTGGTAGCGCAGGAACGCCCCGCCGATCACGATGGCCAGCACGAGGGTCAGCCCGCCGAGCACGAATCCAACCACCAGGAGCGTCCGGACGATCTCGTCCGCGGCCTGGAAGGCTGCCTCGGCGGACTCCACGGCCGACTCGACCGCGTCTTCGCCGATCTGGAGGACTTCGCCGAACAGTCCGAGAAACGCCGCCGCCACTACGATGTTACGATTGGCCAGGCCGATGCGGATGATGTCGCCGGCGCTGAGCTTGAGGACGACCTTCCCACGGGCTCCCACCCGCCCGGCCGCGGTGGGGGTGACCCGGTCGGCCGGCTGCCCGCCGTCGTCCCCGGCCGCGTCGGCACTCCGCCCAGGCCGTCCGGCCCCCACCCTGGTGCGCAGCCAGTCCGCCAGATCGGTGCTCACCGACGGCAATTGACCCTCCGCGGTGACCGATCCCGCAGTGTCCAGGCTCACGGTCACGAGGCCAAGAATCCGGTCGATCAGAGAGCGCTCGACGTTGATGCCCTGGACGCGGTCGAAGGGCAGGTCGAGCGCGGTCTTCCGGAACACGCCCTGCCGGATCAGGATCCGGTCCTCTGCGAGCTTGAACCGGAAGAACCAGTACTGGAGCACCCCTCCCGCGATGATGGCCAGGATTCCGAACGGGATCGACAGGATGCCGGCGGGAATCCGCTTGATCAGCACTGCGATCGCGCCGAAGGTCGCAACCAGCTGAACGAAGCTGCGGCCGAAGTTCCTGACTGTCCTCCCGACAAAGAAGACGATCGCGAACGGGGAGGTCCGCTGCCAGGTGCCGGGATCGGACGGGTTCAGCAACCTTCGTCCGCCGGTTCGTCCGACTCGGCCTCGGCCTCGATCCTGGCCGAGACGTAGACACGGAGCTCTTCAGCGGTGTCAGTGCCCAGTCCGCGAATCTTGTGACCTCCCGCTCCCGCCGGAAACACGGACAGATTGGCCAGACCGAACCGGCGGTCGAGGGGTCCGCTGTCGGTCTTCGTGTGCTGGACCCGGTTGAAGGGGACGGCCTTCACCGAGCGCCAGAAAACCCCGGACCTGTGCAGGATGTCCTTCTCGCGCACCACGTAGCCGCGGCGGGGCACCGCGATCATCGGCCAGATGAGCGCCCAGGCGGTGAGCACGGTGACCACGGCCCACGTGGCCGGCAGTAGACCGGCGACGGCCCGGATCACCGGTCCCGCATCCCCCGAGGTCGCGAGGAACTGGAGCACGGCCGCGGCGACGGCCAGTACGGCGATGCGCAGCAGCGCACCGGTCTGAAGGCGCCGCACGAAGCGGGGGTGGAGCGGCTGCCAGTCGAGGTCTTCGGCGCTCGGAAGGGCGTCGGGGGGGATTTCGGGGTTGACGAACATGTTGATGGGATTCCTCTGCTAGAAGTTGCGGGCCCGCAGGGAGACCAGGGTTCGGAAGTCGTCGTCGCGCCGGCCTGTTACCCACAACCACAGTTCGGTGATCCGGTTTTCCCAGCGAAGCGTTGGCTCCGACTCATCGGGCACGTACCGATCCGGTGACCCGAACATCTCCCGGAAACGGGCGGACAGCCGCTGGTAGTCCTCCCTCGGGTACCTAAGGTACACCCCGGTGACGACCTCGACATCCGGCTTCCACCACGGGTATGCAACAGCCTCGATTTCGATCGAGTCGGTCGTGGCGAAGGCGCCCGTCGTCCGGCCGACCACTCGCGTCAAGTCGAAATACCGGGTCGGTGCCGTCCGCACGGATTCCGGTAGCGGTCTTCCCAGCGCGATAACCACCCCTCCCTCCAGCTCGACGGACCGCGCGACCGGGCGCATCGCGTCGATCGAGACCGGTGGCGGTGAGTCGCAGCTTGCAGCAACAAGTTCGATGGATCGCGCATTGACCTGGCGCGGGTAGACGTCTACGAAGGTGCTCGCGATCCCGGTCCATCCGTCACCCGACCGACCCAACACGGCGGTCACCCCGGAGTGACCGGTGCTGAAGCTCAGCCCGAGCGAGTCTCCCACGATCCGGCCGGCCATGTATCCGTGCACACTTGGCAGTGCCCCCTCCGGCACGACGATCCGCATTTCGGAGTCCGGATCCTGCTCTTGAGATGCGCGCCGAAGCGGGTCCACGAACTCGATTCTGGGAGGGATCTCATAGAACACCGAGTCGCCGCCTTCGTCGGGGAGCGGTGACAGAGACTTGTTCGGTACCGAGTCGGCCACGTACCAATCTCCAACGGCGATGTCGTAGCAGCCTGCCGGTGCCGTGACAGGGTCTTGGGCGGCCAGGGCGCTGGACGAGGTATCGAGCACCGCGAACGCGAGGCCGGCGAGAGGGACGGCGACATGGCGCATGGCGTTTCTCCGTTGGGGAGCGGGGCCCGGCTGGCGGTCACCGCACCTCGAACGTCAGCGTCGCCCAGTTCGATTCGTAGTCCACGTCCGCCTCGTCCGTCGTCTCGACCATGTGAATGGTCCGTACATACCAGCGTCCCTTGCCACTCAGCGGAATGGTGGCGACCCCGTCCCCATCCGTGCGCGTGGTCACCGCCTCCACGTGTCCCCCCGCCTCGTTGTGCCCGTGATAGCCCTCGTAGTTCGCGTAGACGAGCTGGTTGGCGACGGGCCGCCCCGCACGCAGGAAGCGCACCCGCAGTTCGTCGCCCACGCCTAGCTCGTAGGGGTTGGCGAGAGGCATGAACTCGACGGGGTAGCCCGGTTCGTGCGCCCACTGGCCGCTCCGCGCGTCCCCCACCTGCACCAGCGCCTTCACGTGCTTGCTGTAGCGTTCGGTCGCGTCGTCGTTCGTCTTCCCGGCCGCCTCGCGCTGATCGATCAGGTCGGTGATTCCGTCGTGGACCAGGTACTCGTTGAAGTCCTCGGCGCTCAGCGTGATCACGCGCGCCGCCGTCGACACGCCGATCAGGTACGTGCCCGGGTCGCCCGTCTCGAAGGTAAGGAGAGCCGTGTCGACGCTGTCTGGGCTCCAGTGGAAGACGGCCGAGTCCCGCCACGCCGACTCCGGCGGGTGCACCACTCCGCCCGGACCGACGACGCTCACGTCCAGCATGCGGTTGCGCGCGATCGCGTTGTCGCTCTGGTCGAAGTCGCCGTTGTACAGCGCGACCGTCGCGGTCGAGTTCGGCTCCAGGAAGAAGCTGTCGAGCTTGAGGAACAGGGTGTGCGCGCGCGCAGCCGTGACGATCACCACGCTGAGTGCGGCGAGGGTAGCCAGGGTGAGGGCGACGCGTCGTCCGATCTGCATGTCGAGTTCTCGTGATTCGGGTTCTGTGGCAGGTGCCCGGAGAGCCCGTGAAAGTCCCGCGGCTCGCCGCTCTCGCCGTGCGTGGATTCACCCACGGGCTCCAAGAGTAGCGCCACCGGCCGGATCGGGCACTTCGCGCGCGTCGCCCAAACGCCCGAAACGGAGGAACAGGGCGGGCACCACCACCATGTTCAGGAAGGTCGAGGTGAGCAGGCCCCCGAGCACGACGACGGCGAGCGGCGCCTGGATCTCCTTGCCCGGCTCGCCGATGCCCAGCGCCAGCGGGATCAGGGCGAGGCCGGCGGTGAGCGCGGTCATCAGGATCGGGGCGAGGCGCTCCATCGACCCTTGCCGGATGCTGTCCGCGAGCGTGAATCCGGCGCCGTGGAGGTCCCGGTAGCGGCTGACCAGCAGGATCCCGTTGCGGACCGCGATGCCGAAGAGGGTGATGAACCCCACCAGCGTCGCGACGTTCACGGTCCCCCCGATGTAGAGGACGGACAGCACGCCCCCGGCGAGCGCGAGCGGGAGGTTCACCATCAGCAGGAATGCCGTGTGCAGGCTGCCGAAGGTGCGGAACATGATCAGGAAGATCGACGCGATCGAGAAGAGCGAGAGGACCGTGATCCGGCGCGTGGCCCGCTGCCCGCTCTCGAACTGACCGCCGTACCGCACGTAGTACTGGGGCGGCAGCGTGACATCGCTCGCGACGCGTGATTGAAGCTCCCCCACCGCCCCCCCCACATCCCTTCCCGCCACATTCGCGCTGACCACGATCTTCCTCTGCACGTTCTCGCGGC
Source organism: Longimicrobiales bacterium (assembly GCA_965204275.1). Taxonomy (GTDB): domain Bacteria; phylum Gemmatimonadota; class Gemmatimonadetes; order Longimicrobiales; family Gaopeijiaceae; genus Bin94. Next base: position 2,582,051 of record CBDBEC010000002.1, on the reverse strand, counting down.
TGATCGTGTTCGGCCCCCGCGCCGGCGCGATGTCCGCCAGCCGCGACAGCGGGATCGTCGCGCCCGCCGGCGTCGTCACCAGGGTGCGGCCGATCGCCTCCGCGTCCGCCCGGTAACGCTCGTCGTACCGCACGACCAGGTCGAACGCGCGCTGTCCGTCGCGAATGAGCGAGACCCGCTCACCCTGGAACGCCACGTCCACGGCCTGCATGAGCGCCCCCGGCGTGACCCCGTAGCGCGCCATCTCCCGCCGGTTCGCGCGCACCTGGAGCTGCGGCACGTCGGCCTGCTGCTCGACCGCGATGTCCACGAGCCCCGCCACTCCCCGCGCCACCCCCTCGATCTCGCCCGCGATCGCGCGCAGACGCTGCAGATCGGGCCCGAACAGGTTGACCGCGATCGCGGCCCGGGTCCCCGACAGCATGTGGTCGATGCGGTGCCCGATCGGCTGTCCCACCGTGACGTTCGTACCCGGCAGCCCCCCCAGCCCCGCCCTCACCTCGGCCATCACCTCGCCGAGCTCACGCCCCGAGAGGTCGAGCTGTGCGTCGACTTCGGAGGCGTTGGTCCCCTGGGCGTGCTCGTCCAGGTCGGCGCGCCCGGTACGCCGTGAGGTCGCCACCACGGCCGGGTGCGCCAGCAGCTGCCGCTCCACCCGCGCCCCGATCGCATCTGATTCGTCCAGCGCAGTCCCGGGAAGGCTCACCACCGAGATCGTCAGCGAGCCCTCCTGAAACTCGGGGAGAAAGGCGCGGCCCAGCCCCGGGACCAGGGCCAGCGAGCCCGCCACCAGGACGACTGTTCCCGCCAGCACCACCCCCGACCGCCCGAGTGCCCACTCCAGCACGCCCCGGTATGCGCGCTCCAGTCCGCGCAGCAGCCACGGCTCCCGCTTGCCTCGGGCCGCGCGCTCCCGCCCCAGCAGCGCATGGCAAAGCGCCGGGGTCACGGTCACCGCGACCAGGAGCGACGCCAGGATGCTCACGATGTACGCGAGCCCCAGCGGGCGCAGCATCCGCCCCTCGACCCCCGTGAGGAAGAAGAGCGGCACGAAGACGATCGTGATGATGAACGTCGCGCTCAGTATGGGGGCGCGGATCTCGCGGGCGGCGCCCCTGACGACAGCGGCCGTGGAGCGACGCCGCCGTTCGGGGCGGAGGCGGTTTTCGCGCAGACGCCGGTGCGCATTCTCGACGAAGATTATCGCGTCGTCGACCAGCGCACCGATCGCGATCGCCATCCCGCCCAGCGTCATCGTGTTGATGGTGCCGCCCAGGGAGCGGAGCGTGATGACCGCAAGGGCCAGCGACAGCGGGATGGCCAGCACCGAGATCGCGGTCGCGCGGGCGTTCCACAGAAAGAGGAAGAGGATGGCGACAACCAGGAGCGCGCCGTCGCGCAGCGCCGCCATCACGTTGTCCACGGCCAGCGCGATGAAGTCGGCCTGGCGGAAGATGGACCGCTCGAAGGCGACGCCCGTCGGCAACGAGGACTCGATGCGGTCGAGTTCGGCGTCGATGCTGCGGGTCAGCTCCAGCGTATTGGCGGCGGGCTGCTTCTGAATCGACAGGATGACCGCGGGCTCGGCGTTCACCGATGCCGCCCCGAAACGCACCCTCGGGCCGACGCGCACCTCGGCGAGGTCCTCGATCAGCACGGGAACTCCGTCGCGGGTTGCCACCACCGTGACGCCGATCTCCTCCGTGTCTCGCGCCCGCCCGAGCCCGCGAATGACAATCTCCCCGCCGCCGGAACGGTAGATCCCGCCCGAAACGTTCCGGGTGGACTGCCCGGCGGCCTCCAGCACCTCGTCGAGCCCCACCCGGTACGCCAGCAGCCGCTCCGGATCCACCAGCACCTGGTACTGCCGCACCTGCCCCCCTATCGTTACCACCTGGGCTACCCCCGGCACGGCCAGCAGCCTCGGCCTGACCACCCAGTCCGCCGCGGTCCGCGCCTCCATCAGCCGGTCCTCCGGCGCGCTCATCCCTACCAGCAGGATCTCTCCCATGATCGAAGCGACGGGCGCCAGCACCGGCGCGTCCACGTCCCCGGGCAGCTGGGCGGCCACGGTCTGGAGCCGCTCGCTCACCGTCTGCCGCGCGCGCAAGATGTCGGTCCCCCAGTCGAAGTCCACCCACACGATGCTGATCCCCTGAGCCGAGCTGGAGCGCACCCGCCGCACCCCCGCCGCCCCGTTCACCGCGGTCTCGACCGTGAAGGTGACCAGGCTCTCGACCTCCTCGGTCGCGAGCCCGTGCGCGTCGGTCAGCACGGTGACGGTCGGCGCGGTCAGGTCCGGAAAGACATCGACCGGCAGCGTCACGGCCGTCCACCCCCCGCCCGCCAGCAGCACCACCGCGGCGCTGACCGTGAAGAACCGGTGCTCCAGCGAGGCGCGAACAAGCAGGTCGAGGACGCCGGCCCGCCCGGATGGCTCGCTCAATGCGGGTGCCCGTGGTCGGAGATCTCGGGGTCGCCGAGCGAAGCGAGCTTCACCTGGTAGGCCCCTGTCGTCACCACCTGCTCGCCGGCTTCCACCCCCGCCGCCACGATCACCCACTCCCCGTCGGATGGCCCGAGTTCTACCACCCGGCGCATGAACGCCTCCCCCCCAACCTTCGCGTACACCACAGCGAGACCATCCTCCTCCAGCACCGCGGACACCGGGACGGCCACGCCTTCCACCTCGTCGCCCACCGACAGGTGCCCGTTGGCCAGCATCCCCACCTTGAGCGCGCGATCGGGATTGGCCACGGCGAAGCGGACGGGCAGGGTGCGGCTTCCGGGGTCTATCACGGTGCCGACGGACACCATCCGGTCGGCGTGATGCACCCGCGATGCGCCCTCCACCGTGAACCACGCCCCGGAGGCGCTGCCGGCTTCCCCGGCGTCCCGCGCCGGCACGCGGGCCAGGAACCATAGCGTGTCCGGGTTCACGACCGTGAACGCGTGCGTGCCTGCCACGACGTGCTGGCCGGAGGCGACATGGCGCTCCGCTACCACGCCCGCGATCGGGCTGCGCAGGTGGTACAGGTGGGGGTCGGTGCCGTCCCCTTCGTCCCCCGGGTACGGCCCGCCGATGGCTTCAAGGGCCGCGCGGGCCACCTCGAGCTCGTGGCCTGCGTGTTCCAGGCGGCGACGCGCGATGGCGCCGGCGGCGAAGAGCTGCTCCGCGCGGGCCGCTTCGCGCTCGGCGGCTGCCACATCGGCGCGCAGGCGGGAATAGGAATCGTCAAGGCTGGCCGGTGCGATCAGGGCCAGCGTCTGCCCCGCGTCGACGCGGTCGCCGGGGTTCAGCGTGGGCCCGCGAGCCACGATCACTCCCGCCACCAGGGTCGACACGTGCGCGAGTCCGCTTGCGGGTGCGACGATCTCCCCCGCCGCGGGGATGGTGCGCGGAATTCTCCGCTCCCCGGCCAGCGCCACTCCGAAGGGCATCGACCATTGCTGTTCCTTCGTCAGTGTGATGAGCCCCGGCGGCGGCTGTTCCACATCGTGCGGCAGCGCATCCTCGCTCTCGAAGACCTGCAGCTGGCCCATCGGGATCGCGTACTCGGCTCCCCGTGCGGACAGGGTCAGGTCGGCGCGCCAGGTGCCTGTCACGGTCAGGGCCGGGGTGGCCGTGTAGACCCCGGGCCGGTTGGGCTGGGACAGCACGATCTCTTCGCTCGCGGCGCCGGGCCCGCGGAGCAGGAGCGTGAGGGTGCCCTCGCGCACGGGCTGCCATTCCCGCAGCCACGTCAGATGGATCGCCCAGGGGTCGCTGGGGATGTCGCGCACATGAGGTGGATACTCGACGAAGAGCTCCAGCGCGTCGGTCCAGTGGGCGACGACCCCGCCTCCGGCGTGGGAGTGGCCGGCATCGGTGGTGGTGTCGGAAGCGGGCCGGGCGCACGCGGTGCACCAGAGCAGTAGAGCGGTCGGAGCGGCTCGCGTACTCCTCCCCCGCCGGCCCCCGGGTATGCGCATGGAACTCATCTATGCCCCTGTGGGTGGTGACGCGAGCATATTGGGCCAGCGCCACCGTGGGGACAACCACCGGGCCGGCCGGGATGCGCCCGGATGCACCCGGCTTGCCGTCCGCCGTCCGCCCCGGCTAGGATCGGCGGACAACGGAAACCCGCCATGACCCACGACGAATACCTCCGGCACGACGCCACCGGGCTCGCGAAACTCGTGCGTACGCGAGAAGTGACGCCGCTGGAGCTTATCGACCTGGCGATACGGCGGCTGGATGAGGTTGATCCGGCGGTGAACGCCGTCGTCTACCGCATGGACGGCGAAGCGCGTGCGCTGGCGGGCGGCATCGACCGGAACGCGATGTTCGCGGGTGTCCCCTTCCTGGCGAAGGACCTGCAGAGCGACTACGCGGGTCACCCCACCTCACGCGGCAGCCGCCTGCTGGCGGGCCGTGTGCGGAAGCACGACACGGAGCTGGTGCGGCGGTTGCGCAGAACCGGGGTGAGCGTTCTGGGCAAGACCAACCTGCCCGAGTTCGGCCTGCTCCCCTATACGGAGCCGGAGTTGTGGGGCCCCTGCCGCAACCCGTGGGCGCTGGACCGCACCCCGGGGGGATCCAGCGGTGGATCGGCTGCCGCTGTGGCTGCCGGTATCGTGCCGATGGCGGGTGGCGGGGACGGCGCAGGGTCGATCCGCATGCCGGCGTCCTGCTGCGGACTCTTCGGACTCAAGCCGACGCGTGGCCGCATTCCCACGGGACCCCACCGCGGCGAGTCGTGGCGGGGTGCGTCCATCGAGCACGTACTGACACGCTCCGTGCGGGACAGCGCGGCCATGCTGGACGCGACCCACGGGCCGGAGCCGGGAGTGTCGTTTGAGATCGCGCCGCCCGCGCGGCCATTTTCCCGGGAGGCGGCCGCCGATCCGGGGCGTCTGCGAATCGCATGGACGGCTGAGCCGATGCTGGGATCGTCGGTGCATGCGGATTGCGTGGAGGCGGTGGCCGGGACGGTGACCCTGTTGGAAGAACTCGGGCACGAGGTCGTCGAAGACTCGCCGCGCGTCGACGCGGCGGCGTTCGCGCGCGCGTTCGTGCGGATGCTGGCGGGGGAACTGGGGGCCGAATTCGAGAACCTGGCCAGGATGTTGGGAAGAAGGCCGCGGCGGCGTGAACTGGAGCCCCTGACCTGGTGCCTGGGACTGGTGTCACGCGTGCTGCCGGCCCGGGAATACGCCGACTCGCTCCGCACGCTCGAGCACTGCGGCAAGTTGGCGGGCAGCTTCTTCACCGATGTGGATGTACTCCTGACGCCCACCCTCGCGACGCCGCCCCCGGGGCTCGGCACCCTCCCGCCGCACCCGGCCGAGCAGCTGCAACTGCGAGTACTCGGGGCATTCGGATCAGGCAGAATCGTCAGGATGGCGGGCCTGCTCGACCAGATGGCCGAAGGTGCCTTCGACTTCACACCCTGGACACCTGTGTTCAACATCAGCGGGCAGCCGGCGATGTCGGTGCCGCTTCACTGGAATGGCGACGGGCTGCCGGTCGGGGTGCACCTTGTCGCCCGTGTCGGGGACGAGGCCACCCTCCTGCGCCTCGCCGCCCAGCTCGAACGGGCGCGCCCCTGGTTCGACCGGCTGCCCGCCGTGGACTGCTAACGCAGCAGGCGGTTTACTATGGCGGCGTGCACGGCGCTGCTCGCGGCGGCCGCAACGACGGGGTTCGCGTTGTCGATCATTTCGCTGAGCAGCATTGCCGCCAGGTACGCGGCCGCGCCTCCCCCCAGGCCCGCCGCGGATGCACCAAGGGCCTTCCCAAGATCCGCTCCGCCGATCAAGGCGGGCGCGGGGACCGCAACCATGGGAATGAGTGATGCCGCCGCGCACTTGGGAGCGAACGAGTTCAAGCCCTCATTGTATGCACACGTCCAGAAGACATAGGTGGCCGCCAGATGACTGAGCCCGGCGGAGACATAGGTAAGCGCGACGGTCGGTGTGCCGAGAGATCCCTCGCCCGGTCCAAGCTGGTGCAACCGGGGTTCCGGTGCCCCGTCGATCCCCGTCCGGCCCAGGCCGGCCTCGCCGGGTCCCGCCAACGCGGATGCGGCATAAAACGGGCTCTGCCGGGCCTCCTCGATGGCCACCCTCAGGGAGCCGTCCTGCTGCCGCGACCCCGTCTGCGCCACACACTTGGCCGACCATCCCGCCACTCCGGTTGAGGTCAGCACCGCAGCCGCACAACACAGTGTCCTGATCATCGTTCTCATCCTCGTCTCCTGGTTCGCTTCGGCGGGGAATCCGCCGCTCACATCCGCACTACGGTGCCGGGGAGCGGGAGGTTTCCCGGGTCCGGGACCGTACCCGGCGGGCGACGACGCTACCGGAGCATCGCCCTCACGGTGAGCGCGTGGACAAGGGTGCTGACGACACCCGCACCGTAGTGGCTGATCCGGTCGGAGGCCAGCTTGGTCAGCGAAAACGCGGCCGCACCTCCGAGCAACCCGAAGGCCGACGCCTTGAAGGCTTTTCCCGCGCCGACTCCGGCGCTTGCCGCGGGAGCGGCGACCGCGGGCCATGGAATGACGGGCCCCAGGATGCAGCCCACGATGGGAGATTTGTAGGAGTCGTCCTCCACGCAGCTGAAGAACAGGAAGACGGCCGCCACATGACTCGCCGCCGCGGCCACAAAGGTGAAGAGGATGACCGGAGCGGTGACGAGCGAATCCTCCGGTGCGGACTGAAGCGGATCGAACGCGGGCATGGCCTGCGTCCCACTACCGATCAGGCGCGCGTCGCCGGATGGGCCCAACCCCGGCATGGCATGGAAGGGGCCGTTCCGCACCTCCTCGACGGCCGCGCTCAGCGACATCCCGTGCGCGTGCGGCCCGGTCTGGGCCGCGCTCTCGGCGGGCGATCCGGCCAACCCGGCCCAGGAGGCCAGCGCAATGGCCGAATACAGTGTTCTGGTCATCTCTCTCATCCTCCGGTTCCGTCCGCCCGTGGCGAACTCGCGCGCGTCGCCCTTCCACAAACACACCGTTCGCCCGGGTGCGGCTTTCCTGTTGAACGACGATGGACTCCGGGCCGGGTCCGCGCAACCCGCCGACGCCGGATCTCAGGTCATCCGGCAACCCGCAGTGTCGTCGAATCCGGCAGGGTCCGGTAGTCCGGGGCGCTCGGCACCAGGCTCCGGCTCTCGAGCAGGTAGCCCAGGATCCCATCGTATTCTTCGGCGGACAGACCGCCGGGGTCTTCGTGGGGCATCGCCGTGCGAAGGTATCGGTCGAGGGCGCCAACCGTGGCATAGGAGGCGAGTACACGGGGCGTGAGGTCCGCCCCGATGCCGTCGGGCACGTCGTGGCAGTAGCCGCACCTGAGGGTGTAGGCCTTCTCCCCGTCGACCTCCGCCTTCCGGGCGTCACCTCCCGGGGCGCAGGCAGCCGCAGCGCATACCGCTGACAGGGCACCGGCGAAGCACAGCAATCGCCCGCCGTGGGCGGCCATTCGGGGCTGCGGCCCCCTCAGGTCACTTCCACCTGGTGCGGCAGGGCGACGTTCAGAAGGTACCCCTTTTCGTTGTGGGTCCCCTCGAGCGGCTGTGTCTCCCCGCCGGCGTCGGTCGCCCGGGTACGGAGAACGTGGCCGCCCGGCGTCGCGGTCCACTCCAGTTCGAAGCGGCTCCACGCGTGCGGCAGCGCCGGGTACGCCCCGATCAGCCTCGCCCGCGCCCACCGTCCACCGTCCGCGCTCCACTCCACCCCCTCCACCGGTCCGCGCGGCGACCAGGCGAACCCCCGCAACCTCTGCGGCCCGGCCTCGAGCCGCGCGGGACGCGGCAGGGCCAGGGCGCTCTTGACCCGCCCCGCCGTGATCGGCGCCCCGTCGGCGGGTGCGTACCGGTCGGCGGGCCACCGGTCGCCCACCAGGACGTACGAGGTCGTGTTGGCCTTCACCCAGACCTTCCTTGTCGAAATCTCGATCCCGCCCACCCACTTGACGCTGGACGACCCCACCCAGCCCGGCACCACCACGCGCACGGGAAAGCCGTGATCCGGCGGCAGCGGAACGCCGTTCATGGCGAGTGCCAGGATCGTGTCCGGATCGAGCGCCTTCGCGAGCGGCATCGGCCGCGCCCACTCGGCTTCGTCGAGCCCGATGACATTGACGTCGACCGCGTCGGCGCGCACTCCCGCGAGCGAGAGCACGTCGGACAGCCTGGGCCCGGTCCACTCGGCGCACCCCACAGCTCCCGTGCCCCACTGGCTCCCGGAAGCGGTCCGGCCCGTCACCGACCGGAAGAACCCGCGCCAGTTCCCCGCGCACTCGATGTAGGCGACGAGCGTCTGGCTGGGCAGGGCCCGCAGCTCGTCCAGCCCGAGGCGCACTTCCCTCTCGGCGCCGGAGCCGCCGACGGCCAGGACGTAGGAGCCTGCGTCGATCAGCGGTGTCGGCGCGTGGTTGCGCACGAAGAAGAGCTCGTTGGGAGTGATCAGCCCGTGCATATCCTCCAGGCGGGACTCCAGGTTGGTGCCGTGGCGGATGAACGGGGACGCATCCTTGACCCAGATGGGCCTGTCGGCACCCGCTCCGGCATCCGGGTCCGCATCCCGGCTGCTCGATCCCCCCGCGGGCCCGTCTCCGTCTCCGGCCCCACAGGCCGCCACCCCCACGGTCGCCGCCATGGCCGCCAGGGCCTCGCGCCTGCTGAGCGAGTCGTCGTTCATGGTGCTCAGGTTATTCGGGGGCTTTGGGATAGGCAACCTGCCGTTCCGGCGGCTCCTGCCGTTTCGGCGCCTTGCGGTCTGCCATTCCGGCAGTCCGGTTCTGACATCCCGGCGGTCGTGTCCGCCAGTTTGGCGCACTCTCCCCCCGGGCCGGCATCGCCGCCTGCCATTCCGGCAGAATCATGCTGGCACGGAGCCTGCGTACGAGTCGCGACGGTCGCACAAGGAGCACGCGGCCTGTAACGGAATCTCACCAACGGAGGAAGCGAAAAATGTCACTGACCAAGCACAACAACCGTCTCAGCCCCTGGGCCGACCTCGACCTGCTGGCCAACCGCATGAACCGGATCTTCACCGACTCCGGGTTCGGGAACCTCACCTACGGCGCCAACTGGGTGCCCCCGGTCAGCGTGGAGGAGAGGGACAAGGAGGTCCTGCTCACGGCCGAGCTGCCCGGGATGACCGAGGATTCGGTCGAGATCACCCTGGAGAACAACGTCCTGACGATCTCGGGCGAGAAGCGCGAGGCGCGGGAAGAGGGCGAGCCCTCCGGCAAGTACCACCTGGTGGAGCGCACCTTCGGCGCCTTCCGCCGTTCCTTCACCCTGCCGCGCACGGTGCGCGCCGACGGCATCACCGCCGACTTCGACCACGGTCTGCTGACGGTGCGCCTGCCCAAGGCCGACGAGGCGGTCAGCCGCAAGATCGAGGTGGCACGGAGGAGCTAGAAGCTGCCCCGCGAGGCGCGACATCGTTTGCGTAGAAGCGGAGGGGTCCGGCCGGCAACGGCCGGGCCCCTCCTGCATGTCGCTGTCAGTTGAGCTTCCGTATGAAGGTGACGGCCTGGTTGGAAAAGCTGTCGGGGCGCCCGGTCCCGTCCCCGTCGGGGTCGGCCGGCTCGAAGTCGACGCGGAAGCGGTCGGGGCCCTGCATTTCGATGATGCCGAAAAGGGTGCGCCCGGTGAGCGGCCCGGAGGACCAGGGGCCGATGTCGAGATGAACGGGTGTCCGGCCGTAGTCGACCCGGTAGGCCACCGCAAAGGTGTCCGGACCCTCCTCCAGTTCGAGTACCCAGCGGCTGCGGCCGTCCGCCTCGAAGATGTAGGTGATCGGGCTGGGCCCGCTTCCGACCGAGACCCATTCGCCCAGGAGCGGCTCCGGGGGTTCGGCGCATGCAAGGGCGGTGGCGGCGAAAGCCAGGGCCAGTGCGGTCGGGGGGCGCTTCCCGCCGGGCATCAGTAGCGGTAGTGCTCCGGCTTGTAGGGCCCCTTCAGCGGCACGTTGATGTAGTTCGCCTGCTCCGGCGTCAGCTCGGTCAGGCGGGCGCCCAGGCGGTCCAGGTGCAGCCGGGCCACCTTTTCGTCGAGCGACTTCGGCAGCATGTGGACGCCCAGCTCGTAGTCCTCCGCCCGGCGGTGCAGCTCGATCTGCGCAAGCACCTGGTTCGAGAAGCTCGCCGACATCACGAAGCTCGGGTGGCCGGTGGCGCACCCCAGGTTCATCAGGCGCCCCTCGGCGAGCACGAGAATGCTCCGCCCGTTCGGGAACGTCCACTCGTCGAACTGGGGCTTGATCGTCCTGCGCACCGCCTCGGACGACTCCAGCCCGGCCATGTCGATCTCGTTGTCGAAGTGGCCGATGTTGCCCACGATCGCCTTGTCCTTCATGCGGCGCATGTCGTCGATGGTGACCACGTCGCGGTTGCCCGTCGCGGTGATGAAGATGTCGGCCGTCTCGATCACGTCCTCGAGGCGCGCCACCTGGAACCCCTCCATGGCCGCCTGGAGCGCGCAGATAGGGTCGATCTCGGTGACGACGACGCGCGCGCCCTGTCCCCGGAGCGCCTGCGCGCACCCCTTGCCGACCTCGCCGTACCCCATCACCACCGCCACCTTCGCCGACAGCATCACGTCGCTGGCGCGGTTGAGCCCGTCGACGACCGAGTGACGGCACCCGTAGATGTTGTCGAACTTGGACTTTGTGACCGAGTCGTTGACGTTGATGGCGGGGAAGAGCAGGGTGCCGTTCTTCGCCATCTCGTAGAGGCGGTGGACGCCGGTCGTGGTCTCCTCGGAGACGCCGCGAATGTCGGCCGCGATGCGCTGCCAGCGACCGTCGTCGATGCGCTGGTGCGCGCGCAGGAGAGCGAGGATGACGCCGTACTCCTCGGCATCGGTGGAGGGGTCGAAGTCGGGAACGCGGCCGAGGCGCTCGAACTCGGCGCCCCGGTGGACGAGCAGGGTGGCGTCGCCGCCGTCGTCCAGGAGCAGCGTGGGGCCGAAGCCGCGCGGCCAGGTCAGCGCCTGTTCGGTGCACCACCAGTACTCCTCCAGCGTCTCGCCCTTCCACGCGAACACGGCGGGCCCGCGGGGATCGTCGGGGCCGCCGTCCGGGCCCACGACGACCGCCGCCGCGGCGCGGTCCTGCGTCGAGAAGATGTTGCACGACGCCCACCGTACCGACGCCCCCAGGTCCATCAGGGTCTCGATGAGCACGGCGGTCTGCACCGTCATGTGCAGCGAGCCCATGATGCGGGCGCCCGCAAGCGGCCGGCTGTCGCGGTACTCCCGGCGGATGGCCATCAGCCCGGGCATCTCGTGCTCGGCCAGGCGGATTTCGTCGCGGCCCCACTCGGCCAGCGACAGGTCGGCCACCTTGAAGGGAGGCCGCTCGATATCGGGTGCGACCCTTGGCGGGTCGGCGGTTGCTGTCTTCATGAGTTATGTTCCTCTGGTCGCGTCCGAAGGTTCGAGAGTAATCTAGCCGCGACGGGCGGCTGATCCAGTCCCGGCAAGACGCCAGGAGGTCAAGGCCCTCGTCGAGATGGACGGACTGGACCTGGAGGATGAGGAGGTGATGGCCGGGACATGGTGCTGCTGGGAGCCCGAGGACGACGTCCCCGCGCGGCGGGACCCGGGCAGGATCCATGCTTTACCTGATCGACAAGAGTGCGCTGGCCCGCATGCGCCACCCGCGCCCGGCTCGAGCCGATCCTCGAGGCGGGCGCGGCCGCCACCTGCGCAATCGTCGACCTCGAGATCCTTTACTCGGTGCGAAATGCGCGGGAACACGCGCGGACACGCAGGCGGCGCACCCTCGCCTACCACCGGTTGGAGATGACCGAGGCGATGTTCAGACGGGCCATCGACATTCAGGGCCTGCTGGCGCTCCGCGGGCACCACGGGGTGCCCATTCCGGATCTCGTCATCGCGGCGGTTGCGGAGCAGGCGGGAGCGGTGCTGCTCCACTACGATGCGGACTTCGACCGGATCGCGGCGGGTGACCCGGCAGAAAAAGGAATGGGTCGTTCCCAGGGGATCGGTGTAGTCTAGTCCGCGGACCGGATTTCACTTGGACCGGGACGTGCGCGCGTGTAATATGTATCCGTAACACGATCTGGACTCTATCGGGCCCCCGGAGCCGCCAAGGGAGGAAACTGCAAATTACCACGATTCATCTTCGGAAACCCGTCCTTCTCTTTGGCGTCCTTGCGGCATCGTCGGCCACGCTCGCCGTCGAAACCTCGGCCCAGTCGCGGCCGACGCCCCAGCGCCCCCTCTCGGACGCCATGGCCGAAGTGCTGCGCAGTCCCTTTCACGGCGGCCACGCACCGTCCGGTTCTCCCGGCCTCGTTCTCCCGCCCGGCCCCGTCGGCGCAGCGGCATCACCTGCCGAGCAGCTTCCGGCAGCCCGGATCCCGGCCCCGGCCGGTGCACCCTCGGCCGAGGACGAGACACCTTCGCGCGGCAAGGTGTTTCTCCTGACCACGCTCGCGACCGCGGCGGGCGCCGCCGGGTCCCACTACTTGTACGACCGATGCGTCCTCAGAGTCAGAGACCCTGCGGCCCCATTCGTGAGACCGCCGGCCGTGTCCGGGAACAACTACAATTACATGTGTCCAACGGACGATGAAGACGTCCTGGTCGGTATCGGGGTCCTTGCGACCGTCACGATGACCGCGGGCGCCGCCGCCTTGGCGGGAAGGGACTTCTGGAGGTCCCTGGCGGGGTCCGCGCTGGGTTACGCCGGCGGCGTGGCGGCGGCTGCCGGCACTGTTCACGCGGTCGAGGAGCTGCGCTGGGAAGATGCGGCACAGTGGGTTGTAGCGGGTGTCTACGTCCTGAGTCACGCCGCCATAACGACGTTGCTCTTCAACCGGCCCGCCACGGGAGGCGCGCAATGACGAACGTTCATCTTCGGAAACCGGTCCTGCTCTTCGGCACCGTCGCTGTGCCATTCGCCGCGTTCGCCGCCGAGGTCTCGGCGCAGCCGGGGTCTCCCCCGGAGTCTTACCTCTCGGACGCGATGGCCGAGGCGCTGCAAAGTCCGCTCCACGGCCAACACGCACACGCCGGGCCGGGAGGGCAGCGTCTCCTGGTGCGGTCGGCCGTTCCGCCATTGACCTCCCGGCCCCACGCCGGCCAGGCGGCCTCCGCGGCATCGCGATCCGCGGGCGGTCAGGTTGCAGCCGCAGACGACGCGCCGCCGCATGCCGAGGTATTCCTCTGGACCGCGCTTTCAGCGGCCGCGGGTCACTACCTCACGCTCCACGTTCACGATTGGTGCGAGTCCAACGGAGGAGTCGGGCGAGCCGGACGTTATGATACCGGTTTCCGGTGGCAGCACAACCGATCCGCTTGCCGAGCGAGCCCCAACCTCGTCATGACGGTAGGGATTCTGGGGACCATTCCGCTGACCGGTGGTGCCGCCAACCTGGCGGGAACGGATTTCGGCAGGTCTGTGCTGGGATCGGCGCTGGGCACCGCGGCCGGCGTGCTTGCAACCCTGTTCGTACCGGATGGCGTGTCGTCCAAGGCCGGGATGGGGGTGCTCACCCTCACACACGCCACGGTGGCGACTCTGTTTGCCAAGCGGTAGTGGTCCGCAGGACCGGGGCGTCGGCTACGGGTCCGCCGACGGGAGCGCGTTCGGAGCAGGACCTCTGGCGGCGTACTATTGAGTACTGCTCGACCCGGTGAACCAGACCTTGCGTAAGCGGCGGCGCGTTCGGTCGTAGCCACTATCGCAACCATTGCCGGACAATGGCGACCGCCCCGAGCGGAGGAGCCGCCCATGACCATGATTCATCCATGCAAGCCGATTCTTCTCTTCGCGTTGGCGTTCGCCCCACTCGCCTCCGATATTTCCGGGCAGTCCCGGTCCGCGCGCTCGACAGTTCCGTCGCCGATGCGATGACCGAAGCGTTGCGCGGCCCCTTTCACGACGCCCTTTCACCGTCCGTGCTCCTTGGCCGACCTCTCCCGCTACCCTCGGCCTCCGGTCGGGCGGACTCACCGCCGGGGCGTGTTGGCGGGGCGGCTTTGCCGGCACTGCGAACTCCGGTTGCCGGGATCCCGGCCGACGAGGAAAAGCCGCCGCACGGCAAGGTCTTTCTTCTGACGACCCTCGTGGTGGCGGCAGGACACGCCGGAACCTACTACTGGGCGGATCTATGCGGTTGAGTGTCGTCAACGCTCGCTCCGGGATTCTGCTGGCAACGACCAAACCCCGTGTCGTTTGTCCGACAAGTGATGAAGAAGTTCTGGCCATTTCCGGGCACTTGGCGACCATCGCCCTGGAGGGCGGCGCCGCCGCGCTGGCGGGACGGGGCTTCTGGAAGTCTCTGGCGGGGTCGGCACTCGGTTTCGCCGGCGGCTTGGCGGCAGGTACCGGCGTCGCGTTGATGGCTGGCGAGGATTCCTCCTGGGCAAGTGGGGTTGGCGGGGGCATATGGATCGTCCGATGATGTGCGGTCTGCCGACCGGGTCCCAACGGACACCCCAGACGTGAGTCACCGTCGCGTCGGTGACCCAAAGCGATTCCGGCACGAGCACACGCCGGAGCAACCCGTTCGGATCACCTCTCGGTACCGCGTAGTACACCCTGATTCAGCTGGCGGCCGGGATCCTCGTCCTCCGCTCAAGGTACTTTCCCCCGGACCCGGAAAGCGTTCGCTGGTGACTCGCGGCAGGCGTAGCCCGGGTGCGGTCTCAAGCACGGGTGCCGCAGATGCGCGAAAGAGCGAAATCCCACCCGATACCAACGAGAGGGACTGCGCTTGGCTAGCGGAAATACTGAACTAACAAGGAGTTGGGTGAGCTGGCGACCACTGGCGCAAATGGAATCAAACAAATGACCACAGTTCATTCTGGCAAACCGCTCCTGGCCGGCTACAGCCCTCCCCTCACCCCCCCGACCCACCCCACCACCCTGAGCGGCCCCCCGCTCCCCCCCTCGATCTTCATCGGCAACGCCACGATTCCCGCGCCCGTCGCCGGCAGCCGGTCCAGGTTCGCCAGGTTCTCGAACCCCACGATGTTCCGCTCGTACAGGATCACGTGCGACCGGAAGTCGGTCGACTGGCCGTAGTCGATGCTGGGCGTGTCGAGCCCCACCGCCGCCACCGCCCGGTTGTCCACCAGCCACTGCGCGGCCTCGGGCCCGATCCCGGGAAAGTGCAGTTCCGGCACCGCCTCGGGCCCGGTGAGATCGGTGCCCAGGTAGGCCGCGCGGTCGCCCCAGCGCGAGGACCACCCCGTGCGCACCAGCAGCGCCGTGCCGTCGGCGAGCCGGCCGTGCTCGGCCTCCCACGCGGTGAGATCCTCGACCGTGAGCTGGTAGTCGGGATCGGCGGCCGCCGCTGCCGAGACATCGACCACGGACGCCGTGGTGATCAGACTCGAGAGCGGGATCTGGTCGGCGGTCCGGCGGCCCTCGGCGAAGTGGATCGGCGCGTCGAGGTGGGTGCCGCCGTGTTCGGCCGACGAGAAGGCGTAGGACGCGTAGAAGAACCCGGCCTCGGTGTGGCCGTACGCCAGTTCGGTGAGCTGGAAGCCGGCCGTGTCGGTGGGCCAGTAGATGGTCGACGGCCCGAAGGCGTGGGAGAGGTCGATCCACTCGCCCGCGGCGCCGGTGAAGACGGCCGTGTGGTCGGGGGGCGGTGCATCGCGCAGGCATGCCGCGGCCAGGAGGAGGCCGGTCAGTGCCGCAAAGGTGGCCGTGGCTCGTATCGTCGTCCTCATTTCCTCAACTCCTTTCGGCTTGACTGAGTGACTTGGCTTGATTCGCTGGTGGGCCTGAATACTTGACTGGAAAATCCGACTAACTTTCCGGGGGCGGGCTCAGCCTCTCGTCGGGCAGCCGCAGCGCCACCAGCGAACCCGGCAGGCCGCGGCCGTTGACCGCCATGACCACGTACTGGGCGCCCTCGTGCATGTAGGTCATGGGGGCGGTGATGGTGGAGCCGGGGAGGTCGACCGCGCCCAGCTCCTCGCCCGTGAGCTTGTCGACGGCGCGGAAGACCGGGGCGGCGCCGCGGCCCTCGGCGTACATGAGGAGGGTCCTGGTGACGAGTTTGGTGGCGTGGGAGCGCGCGCCGGTGTTGCCGATCTCGACGCCCTCGAGCAGCGGGTGGTTGCGGATCGCTTCGGGAGTCTTGCCGTTGGGGATCCGCCAGAGGTGGTCGCCGGTGTTCAGGTCGATGGCGGTGATGGTGCCGTACGGGGGCTTGAAGATGGGCAGGCCCCCGGGGCCGCGGACGCCGCCCGGGCCGACGGTCACCCAGTCGACGTTGGATTCGGGATCCTCTTCGGTGCCCGGAACGAGCCTCGGCGCGCTGCACCCGCGGATCGAGGCGACGTAGAGGATGCCGGTCTCGGGGTCGGCGGCCGCCCCGCCGGGGATGTTGGCGCCGCCGTTGGCGCCCGGGCAGTGGATGGCCACGCCGCCGGGGCCGGCTTCGAGCGAGGGGGGGTTGAAGAGGGGGCCCAGGCGGAAGGAGTCCGTGACGATGTCGAGCGCCATGGCCCGCAGCTCCGGCGTGAAGTCGATGAGGTCGTCCTCGGTGAGGCCCTGCATCTCGAAGGGGGCGGGGCGGGTGACGAAGGGCTGGGTGGGGGAGAGCTGCTCGCCGGGCACGTCGGACTGCGGCACGTCGCGCTCCTCGATCGGCCAGACGGGCTCGCCGGTCTCGCGGTCGAAGACGTAGGCCCAGCCCTGCTTGGTGGTCTGCACCAGGGCCCTGATCCCGCGCCCGTCCACGGTGATGTCGACCAGGTTGGGCGCGGTGGGGATGTCGTAGTTCCAGACGTCGTGGTGCACGGTCTGGAAGTGCCAGCGGCGCTCGCCGGTCTCCACGTCGAGGGCCAGGATGGAGGTGGCGAAGAGGTTGTCGCCGGGGTGAAAGCCGCCGTAGTAGTCGATCGTCGGGGGGTCGGTGGCGACGTAGACGAGACCGAGTCCGGGGTCGGCGGACAGGGGTGCCCACGACGATACGTTGCCGGTCCACTTCCAGGCGTCGTTCTCCCAGGTGTCGTTGCCGAATTCGCCCTCCCGCGGGATGACATTGAAGGTCCAGAGGTGGTCGCCGGTGGCGGCGTCGTAGGCCAGGATGTTGCCCGGGACGTTCTCCTTGCGGGTCTGGTGGTAGCCCTGCTCGTGGGAGTTGCCGACCACCACCACGCCGTTGACCACGATCGGGGGCGACGAGTTGGTTATGTAGCCGGTCTCGGGGGGGAGGCCCGCGTCGCGGTCGTGCTCCCAGGGGCCGAGGTCGTCGAGGAGGTCGACGGTGCCGCCCTGGCCGAAGGAGGGGACGGGGCGGCCGGTCGCGGGGTCGAGGGCGTGCAGGAAGAAGGCCGGGGTGACGAGGTAGATCATGCCGCGCCCGCCCGCCTCGGCGTAGGCGACGCCCTTGCCGTAGTTCTTCCGCATCGAGTCCTCCCAGCGCTTCGTGTGGGGCTCGCGGAAGGTCCACAGCGTCTCGCCGGTGGCCGGGTCGATGGCGACGGCGGTGCGGCGCGATCCGGCCACCGAGTAGAGGGTGCCGTTCACGTAGATGGGCGTGGCGCGAAGATACGGGTCGGGGACGGGGCCGAAGTTGTCGCCGCGCCAGAGCCACGCCACCTCGAGGTCGCTGAAGTTGGTGGCGTCGATCTGGTCGAGGGGGGAGTAGCGGGTGCTGGCGGCGTCGGCGCCCCAGTGGCGCCACTCGGCGGGCTGGGCGGAGAGGGGGGCGGGGCTCGTTGGAGCGGTTGCGAGGGCCAGGGCGGTGACGAGGGCGGGCGCGGCCGGGGCGGTCGCCGGGAGAGCGCTCCTGAGAGCCCGCCGGGTCGTTTTCACATGTGGCTCCGGATGGGGTTGGGTTCGGGGAAGGGGTGAGAATACGCCAGTGCCGGCGGATGGGGCCAGTGGGCGTGGGGGGTGTCCCGGCGGGGGCGGGCGGCCGAGGTCGCCATTGTGGAGGGGCCGCGCTACAATGGTGGCGAGGGAACACCCGGGAACGGGTGGCCATACACAATACACACATACACAACGCCACACCTTGCGGTGCTGAACGAGAACGGAGATGAGCGAATGACGCGCAGACTGCTGGTGCGGGCGGCCGCGGTTGCCCCGGCGGTTTCGATGATGACGGCGTTGCCGGGGACGGCTGCCGCCCAGGAGGAGGGCGGCGGGCTCATCGAAGCCGGCCAGGTGGCCCCCGACTTCGAGCTGATCGGCGCGACCCGTCACGGGGTCCTCCGCGACAAGGTCCGGCTGAGCGACTACCGCGGCGAGACGGTGGTCCTCGCATTTTTCTTCAAGGTCAGGACGCGCGGCTGAACGGTTCAGATGAGAGCGTACCGTGATCAGTACGCAGAGCTGTTCAACGAGGGCCGCAACGTGGTGCTCATGGCGATCTCGAACGACTCCCCCGAAGAGGGCGCCTCATGGCTGAAGGACGAGGACTTCCCGTACCTGTTCGGCTCGGACGCCGAAAACGGGGGGGCGACCTTCGCGGCGTTCGGAGGATCGTTGCGGGACAACGACATGGTGGGCAGCCGGGCGGTGATCGTGGTCGGGCCCGACGGGCGCGTGGCCAAGGTGATGGAGCGGTTCAACCAGGTGGATCCGGCGGCCTACGAGGAGCTGGCGGCCGTGATCGACGAGGTGACGCCGGAGCCCGGCGAGGGATCCTGAAGCAGGTCCGACACCGCCCTCACCAGTTCCTGCCGGGGCCCCACGCCGGTCGACACGATCCGGCCCTCCCCGTCCACCAGCACCACGATCGAGGTCGTGAGGGCCCTGTAGGCCCGCACCGCCTCTCCGTCCGCATCGTAGACGAACGCGTATCCGGGAGCGTGCCGCTCCACATGGCGGCGCACCCGGCGGCGTGACTGGGCGACGGCCACGGCCACCGCGACCACGCTCACCCGGTCCCCGAAGCGTTCCTGCACCTCGTCGATCCGGGGCTGCAGCGCCTCGCACTGCTCGCACCACGACGCCCAGAACTCGATCAGCGCCGGGCGGCCGCCGATGACCTCGAGCAGCGAGACGCGGTTTCCGGCCATGTCCTCCACCTGAGCGTCCGGTGCCGGGGAGCCGGCGGGGAGGCCCGGTCCGTCTTCCGGCTCCTGGGCGGTGACGGCTACAGGGGTGGCGAGGACCGGCGCGAGAGCGAAGAGCGCGGCGGCGCGCATGCGGTTCATGTCCCGCCCGCTACCTGCCGCCACGCCGTACGGCCTTGCGGCCGGCGGTGCCCTTGCAGGACTTGTCCCCATTCCTGCAGCCGGAGGGGGCGGTGGATTCGGGCTTGCGGTAGCCCTTGCCCGCGACGGCCTGACCGGGCCTGCCACCCTTCGCCGGCGGGTCGGGCTTGTCGGTGATCACGCGGATCACGCGGGTGCGATCCGGAGGGCGGACAGGACGATCCCTCTGACGATCCCCCCTGATTACCACCACCGCAGTGCCCGGTCGCCCATGGTCGTGGTAGTGCGGATTCCTCCGCCCGTACCTGCGGCGCTCGTGGGAGCGGTCCGCTTCCTCCTTCACGGCGAAGTGCTCCTGGAACGAAAGCTCGACCACCATGTCGATCACGGCCGTCGCCACTCCGGCGTCGGCCAGCCGGATCAGGTCCTCGACGCTCAAGCCCTCGAAGGGCCGGCCGACCTCGGCGAGCCATCCCGCAACCGCATTGACGCCGACGTTGCGTGAGGCGTCGATCACGTCGTCGATGGTGATGCCGAACGCCGGGAACGCGACACCGCCGCGCAGCGCGAAGGGGTTGGGGCGGGCGGGCGGGATGTCCAGTCCCGGCCGGCTCGTCTCACGGCGGCTCGTGCGCCGGTATCGCTTCGACCGGACGGCGCTGGTGCCGTTCGCGTCCATGGCCCGGACATCGATCCATTCGTCCGGGGCGGGCATGGAGATGATTCCGGTGCTTCGCCGGGATGCCTGACCGTCGCAGGTCACCAGGGATGCGGTGTACAGGCGGCGCCGATCCTCCGAGAAACGGGCGGACCCGGTGCCCCAACAGTCGTCCCGCTCGAATTCGTATGTGCCGCCGTCCGCCACCAGGGGCTCTCTGAACATGATATCGCCGTCGACGATGGTCAGCATTTCCACGTCCCGAGCCTCCGCGACGAGACACAGGATGCCCTGATCCTCCCCGGCGGTCACCGGCTCCCAGCACCCGACATAGGGTTGCCAGCCGGCGCGCAGTCCCCGCTCCTGCGCCGTTGCCGGGCCGGGGAAGGTGATGGGGACCACCGTAGCCAGGTTGGCGAGCAAACCGATTGCTGTTGTCTTCGTGCTCATGATCGCTCCTTCCGCTTCTTAGACCCTCAAGCCGACCCCGAAACTCGCCTTCAGGCCCGAAAGATCCAGTTTGGGGAAACCGACAAAGTCGGCATAGCCGTTGTCGCGCACCTCGAAGGGACCCTTCGCGAACCCATAGCGTGCCTCCCCGGTCAGTATCAGGCGCCTGCTGATGCCGATGTCCATTCCCGTGAAGAAGTGCAGGGTCGGCGCCCTCTCCGCCGATCGGAAGTCCTCCCGGAAGATCTCGAACGTCTCGTGGTCGACCCACTCGCCCCACTGCTCGAATCTGTACCAGACGATCCCACCCGCGATTCCCGCAAACGGGTTGAAGGTGCGGGGCACCCAGACGTGACTGCCGATCGCGCGGCCCCGGGGCTTCAGGTAGGCCTTGATGCCGGCGGTGAGCGGTGTGGTGGTGAAGTCGGTGGTCTGGGTGACGGGCAGGCCGTCCTCGTCCTCGAATCCGCGGAACTCGGACAGGACTGAAATGGGACTGTGCCCGACCGCGAAGACCAGGTCG
This sequence comes from Longimicrobiales bacterium, assembly GCA_965204275.1. Taxonomy (GTDB): domain Bacteria; phylum Gemmatimonadota; class Gemmatimonadetes; order Longimicrobiales; family Gaopeijiaceae; genus Bin94. The sequence continues at coordinate 2,561,264 of CBDBEC010000002.1, read as the reverse complement.
ATCCGTTCCGATCCCCGGATCCCCAGTTCGGCCATGATGTGGGAACCTGCGAAATCGCGGTTCCCTACCGTCAAGTACTCCTTGGTGAAGTCCCACAGGCTCTGGGTGTCGCCGCCTCCCCCAAGCCGCGGCACGCTGTATCCCCCCCTTACCACCACGGTGATCTGCGGCGTGTGTAGAAGAAAGCCGCGCTCCTGGCCGTTGAGTTCCGCGGCTCGCAACGGTGCCAGCGCGGCGAGAACGGGGATGATCCGAAGGGCCCGCATCGTCTTGAACTTCCTGATTCCGCTGTACATGTTCGGCCTCCTGTTGCGGTTTGGAGAACAATGGCCAGCAAGACCCGTGCCGCTTTTGTCTTCGGTGGGGACCGGGGCGTTGGTGGGCGTTTCCGGCCCCCGGGGTCCGCCAGGAGCGGCAGTTGCGGGAGTCGAAGTCACCGCAGGGTGACAGCCGCGTCACCTCTCAGGGACACGTGCCGGGCGCGGGGGCCCTTCACATGCCGTATCCGGCCTGAATGAAATAGTACTGCGCCACCCCGAGCATGATGACGGCCGCGACCCTCTTCACCGTCACCATCCACCTCCCGGACCGCGGCAGCCGCGAGACCGTACCCGAAAACAGCCCCACCGCCACCAGCAGGGCGGTCATGCCGAGGGAGAAGACGAAGAGGTAGACGAATCCCATGAAACCCGCCCGCGTGGCCGCGACCCAGGCGAGGACGGCGGCGAAGGCGGGTGCCCCGCACGGCGCGGCCACCACTCCTGAAGTGGCCCCCAGTACGAACACCGCCCCGTACGACCCCCCTTCGCGCCCGCCGGCCCACGCCATGAGACGTTGGGGCACCCGCACCGGGATCACGTCGAACATGGCCAGCGCGAAGACCAGGAGGAGGTTGCCTATGGCCAGCAGCGCCCAGGGGCTGGCGCTCACCGTGCCGAAGAGGGTGCCGGTAAGTCCCGCCAGGAGCCCGAGCGCGGCGTAGAGCAGCGCCATGCCCGTGACATACGTCATGGTTAGTCCCAGGGTGCGGCGCCACGGCTGTCGGTCGCGAGCGGTGCCCGAAATGACCGAGGCGGTGATCGGGATCATGGGGTAGACGCAGGGTGTCAGGCTGGTTGCCACACCCGCCCCGAAGAGGACCGCGAGGGCGAGCAGGGGGCTGGAGGCCAGCGTCTCGGAGAGTCCTCCGGCCGCCGCCTGGGGCGGAAAACCACTCATGGCCGGAGCCGGCGAGAGGGTGCCGGCACCGGCCATGATAACGGAGAACGCCTGGTACTACTTGCCGCCACGCGGTTTGGCCTTGCGGCCGGTGCTTTTCCGGGAAGAGCCCGAGCCGGAATCCCCGCTCTTCGAACCGCTGCCCCGCACCGTCCGGCTGCCACGCGGACGATCCGTATTCCGGGGACTGCGGTAACCCTTGCCCGCCACCACGCCGCCGCCGGACCGCCGGTCCGGGTCCACGGTGACGACGACGGGGGTGTAATAGCCTCCGTAGCGTCCGTAGTACCCGTACCGTCCGTATCCCCATCCCCGGTAGTAGGAACCGTAGTAGAAGGGGGTTCCCCAATAGCCATGGCGCCCGGTACGGCGGTCCCGGTCTTCCTCCGCTTCGAACGCGAAGTGCTCGGGGAACGAAACCGCGACCACCAAATCGATCACTGTGGCAGGAACGCCCCCGTCCTCCATCCGGATCAGGTCCTCGGCGTCCAGGTCGGCGAACTCCTGCCCCATCTCCGCAAGCCACCCCGTGACTGTCTCGCCGTCCACGTTCCGGGAGGCGTCTATCACATGGTCTACGGTGACCTGAGGCGACGCGAAACCGATGCCCCGCAGCGCGAAGCGGTCGGCCGGGGCATTGGCGTCCACCAATCCCAGGTCCACAAGCACCCGGCTGTCCGTGCGCCGGTAGCGCTGGGACCATGCCGTCGTCGCACCGTTGACCTCGATGGCGCGCACATCGAGCCATTCGGCCCCGCCGGTCATGGAGATGATCCCCGTGCTTCGCCGGGGCGCTTCACCCGGACACGCGATGTCCGAAGCGGTGTACAGGCGCAGCCGGTCGTCGGAGAAGCGGGCGGACTCCTTGCCGTGGCAGCCGTCGCGTTCGATCGGGCGCGTGAGTCCGTCCGCGACGAAGGGTTCCCGGTACTCCACGGATCCTTCCACGATGGTCAGCATTTCCACGTCCTTGCCGCCGGTGACCAGGCAGAGGATGCCCTCGGCCACTTCGGCCGACTCGGACTGCCAGCACCCCAGGAAGGGACTCCAGCCGGGGCGTGTTTCCTGGGCGGTTGCCGTGTCGGTGAACCCGGCCAGCGCGACCAGCGCCACCAAGGGCCCGTGGATCAGTCCGCGCGAGAGACGGGAGCGGGATGCTCCCGGCGTTTCGACGATCATCCTGTTCGCTCCCATGATTTCTCTCCCAGTGAAGTCCGTCCTGTCAGTGTTCATTTGCTCAAAGCCTGAAGCTGAGTCCGCCGCTGATCTGCAACCCCGTGAGGTCCAGGTCGGCAAAGCCGTGGAAGAAGTCCCTGTTGAGGGGTGCCTCGGCGAAACCGTAACGGACTTCACCGGTGAACATCATGCGTGTGTTCACGCCGATGTCGACTCCCGTGAACAAGTGCGCCGTGGCGCCCGTTGCCACCGACCAGAAACGGCCACTGAATATGTCAAGTGTTTCGTAGTCCACGAAGTCGCCGTGCTGCTCGAACCGGTACCGGACGATCCCGCCGGCGATCCCGGCGTAGGGATTGAGGGTCCGGGGGATCCACGCGTACCTCCCGACCGCCCGTCCCCGCGGCATGAGGTAGAGCTTGACTCCGGCCGTCACGGGTGTGGTCGTGAATTCGGTGACCTGGGTGATGGGCACGTCGTCCTCATCCCGCCATCTTCGGAATTCGGACTGGGTGGCCGAGGAGGTGTGCCCGACCGAGAATACGACGTCCATGTGCTCCGAGGCGCGGATACCCAAATCCGCCCCGACGTAGATCCCTCTGAGATCGGCGGTACTGATCTCCAGTTGATCGCGGATGTCGTCCCACAGACTCACTCCGCCGTTGCCGCCGCCCGCCCTCGGCATGCTCAACCCCGCCCGAAGCGAGAGGGTTGCCTTGGGCGTGCCGAGAAGAAAGTCGCGCTTCTGGGCGTGCAACTCGAGGGCGCCGGGCGGAGCCGACAGCGCCAGACCGGCAAGAACCCAAAGCGGTCGCAAGGTGTCGATTCTCACTTTTCGGTGGAACATCGTCGTCCTCCTGTAAGGTGGGTTTCGGTGCCCATGCGAAGCAAGAGCCGTGCCAGACGCGCAGGCGCGCCGAAAAGGGGCCGAGTGCCCCGAAATCACGGATGTCACGCTGCGGGTGGAGGCGCGCAAGCGGTGAGGTGGTCACAAGCCGGGGACATTGTCCGTCACTGCCGGGGGACAGCCCGGCATGCCCATGGGCGGGCGGGAAGCGCCACGACACACTAGCAGTCCGGCAACACCTTAGCGCCCGTCAGCCCGAGGCCCGGATCCGTGGACCACACCGTTTCGATGCCGTGGCGGTCGATGAGCACCAGGCTCGACGCGTCGACGTAGGTCAGGCGCTCCCGCCGCATTCGGTCCGACATGCGGCAGACCTCGGCGTGGTGGTCCTCGTCGGCGGTGAACATGACAAGCCCCTCGAGGCTAGCGACCAGCGAACCGAACGAGCGCGCCGCCTCGTCCCCGTGCCGGTGGAGGAACCAGTTGTAGGCCTCGGACCAGACCAGCACCGAGGTGTGCCAGCGAGGCGTGGGGCCGGCGAACATCGCCCGGGCCTCCCGGTGGTATCTGTCGTGGCCGTTCATTGCGGCTACGAATATGCCGGTGTCGAGGAAGACCTTGGGGGCGCTCACCGCGTCTCTCGCCGATAGACGACTTCGTCGACCCTGCAGCTGTCCCGGGGGCGTCCGTTGAGCGTTCCGAGGTAAGCCATCCAGGGCCTGTCCCCGGATTTGCCGGGCGCGGCTTCGGGGTGGCGCGCAACCGCCTCTCGCAGGGCCTGGTTGCAGAGTTCACCGAGTGAGATTCCTCGGCGGCGCGCCACCTCGCTGGCGTGGTCGTAGAGATCAGGGTCCAGGGTTATGCGGGTGGGAATCACGTTATCTCCTTGTGAGGGTGTAACATAACAGTCCACGGAGGAATCCGCGTCAGCACGTGGAGCGGCGGGGTGACGGCTGGCAGGCTGCGGCGAGAACTCCCTGGGACGGTCCTCCCCGGGTCTCCGTTCCTGTCAGCCGAGCGTCCGCCGCAGGTACGCCTTCAGCCGCTGCCAGGCATCGGCGGCCGGGGCGGTGCGCACCCCGGGATCGCCGTCCACGCGCAGCCAGAAGCCGTGGTTCACATCGTCGTAGACATGCAGGTCGTGCGCGATGCCGGCTGCCCGCAGGGCGGCCTCGAAGGCGGCGACCGATTCGGGCGACGGACCGCGGTCGAGGGCGGCGAAGGTGCCGTAGACCTCGTGGTCGAGGCCGGCGAGGACCTCCGGGTCGTCCACCAGGCGGCCGTAGAAGATTGCCGTGGCCTCGTGGTTGGCCCCGTCCAGACCGAACGACAGCGCGACCCCCCCGCCGAAGCACCACCCCATCGCCCCCACCCGTCCCGTCACGTCGGGGCGTGCCTTGAGGTGGGCCACCGCCGCGTCGAGGTTGGCGATCATCGCTTCGGGGTTCGCCTGCGCCTCCCGCACCAGGGCCATGTTCTCGTCGTGGTTCGAGCCGGTGCGTCCCTGGAAGAGGTCGGCCGCGAGCGTCACGTAGCCTTCGTCGGCGAAGTCGTCGGCGAGTTGGCGCACCCGGTCCTGCAGGCCGTTCCATTCGTGGATGATGACGAGCGCCGGGAAGGGGTCCTCGCCCGCCGGGACGGCCAGGTAGCCGGTGGTGAGAGTGTCGCCGTCGACGTAGCGCAGGTCGGTGCCCTCGAGAGGGCCGCCCTCTCCGATGATGGCGGAGGGAAGATCCTGGGTGACGGTGTCGTCGCCGGTGCGGACGTCCTGCGCGGCGGCGTGGCGGGGTGGGGGGTCGGCGCATGCCGGGCCGCAGAGGGAGAGGGCGGCCAGGGTGGCAGCAAGGGATCTCATGTCGGTATTCTCCATGGGGGTTGCGGTGACCTTCCGCTTGTAGATGGGTTGCTGAACGGCCCGCCGTCAAACCGGCCGGCGGTCCGTCGACAGACCGGTTCGGGATGCCGGGAGTTTCTTTCACCGGCTGGTCGGCGCGAGGGGGGAAGGAGTGATTGCGAGTTCACATCCGATATGAGAGGAACCAGGGAATGACGACTTCGCGCTGGAGCGTGCCCGGTGGCGTCGTGGGACTCGCCGCGGTGGCGGTCGCGGGTGCCGCGGGTCCGTTGGCGGGCCAGCCGGACATGTCGCAGGTGGAGATCCGCACCATCGAGTTGGAGAAGGATCTCTTCATGCTGGTGGGAAGGGGCGGCAACATCGGGTTGTCGGTGGGGGAGGACGGGGCCTTCCTGATCGACGACCAGTTCGCGCCGCTGACAGGGAAGATCCTGGCCGCGGTGGCGGCGGTGAGTGAAGAACCGGTCCGGTGGGTCCTCAACACCCACTGGCACGGCGACCACACGGGGGGGAACGAAAACCTGGGTGCGGCCGGCGCCATGATCGTAGCCCATGAGAACGTGTACCGGCGGATGAACCCGGCCGAGTTTGCCGGGCTGGTGGGGCGGTCCAACCAGGCCCCCCGGGGCGCTCTGCCCGTCGTCACCTTCGATTCGGGCGTTCGCTTCCACTGGAACGGCCGGCACATCGAGGTCACGCACATCGGCGAGGCCCACACCGATGGCGACGCGATCGTCCACTTCCCCCGGGCCAACGTCTTCCACATGGGCGATACCTTCTTCCGGGGCCGCTATCCGTTCATCGACGTGGACAGCGGCGGTGACATCGACGGGGTGATCGCGGCGGCCAACTTCGTGCTGGAGCGGTCGAGCGAGGGGACGCGGATTATTCCCGGCCACGGTGAGCTCGCGTCGGTGGACCACCTGCGCGAATACCGCGACATGCTGGAGACGGTGCGGCTGAGGGTGGCGGGCCTGGTGGCCAACGGGCGCACGGCGGACCAGGTCGTGGCCGCGGCGCCGACAGCGGATCTGGACGCCGTGTGGGGGGACAACCCCGAGCGGTTCGTGCGTGCGGTGTACCGGAGTCTGGCGGGGTCGTAGCGGACTCGGGCGACGCGGCCCGGTCCATACACGGAGGAACCGACAAATGGGAGAAGATCGATGACGGACGGCATTTCGTATCGGCCGGTTCGCTCTTGGCGGGTCGCCATGCTCGGCGCACTGGCGGCGGCCGCGTCGCTCGCGGCCGCCGCCCCGCGAACGCCGCTGGCCGGGCAGCAGGGCCAGGGGGCCCGGGTGGACGAGATCCTGGCCGGGATCCAGGACACCATCATCCGCTTGCGGGAACACATCCACCAGTACCCCGAGCTCGGCAATCGCGAGTTCAGGACGGCGGAGCTGGTCGCGAACCACCTGCGCTCTCTCGGCTTCGACGAGGTGCACACGGGGATCGCGCACACGGGGGTGGTGGGGATTCTGCGGGGTGGGCTTCCCGGGCCGGTGGTGGCGGTTCGGGCCGACATGGACGCGCTGCCGGTCACCGAGGACACTCCGTTCCCGTTCAGGTCGACGGTGCGGACCACCTACCTGGGCCAGGAGGTGGGGGTCTCGCACGCCTGCGGCCATGACATCCACGTCGCCGTGCAGCTGGGCGTGGCATCGGTGCTGGCCGCCATGCGCGACGAACTTCCCGGGACGGTCAAGTTCATCTTCCAGCCGGCCGAGGAGGGGCCGCCGCCGGGCGAGGAGGGCGGTGCGGAACTGATGGTGGCGGAAGGTGTGCTGGAGGACCCGGCCCCGAGCGCGATCTTCGGGCTGCACAGCTTCGCCGTGATGGAGGTGGGGAAGGTGGGGTTCACCTCCGGGCCGGCACTCGCGGCGGTGGACCACTTCCGCATCCGGATCGTGGGGAAGCAGTCGCACGGGGCGGCACCGCACCTCGGCGTTGACCCGATCGTGATGGCCGCGCAGGCGGTGACGGCGTTCCAGACGATCCGCTCGCGCAACCTGTCTCCGCTCGAGCCCAGCGTGGTCACGGTGGGGATCTTCCGGGGCGGTACCCGCTTCAACATCATCCCGAACGCGGTGGAGCTCGAGGGTACGGTCCGCACCTACGACCCGGACGTGCGCGATGCGGTCGAGCGGCGCATGGGCGAGATCCTGGCGGGGGTCGCGGCGGCGGGAGGCGGGGCGTTCGAGCTGGACTACGACCGCGGCACGCCCGCGACGATCAACGACCCGGAACTGGGAGCGCGGATGCTGCCCACGCTGAAACGGGTGATGGGCGCGGAGAATGTGTTGAAGCTGGATCCCACGATGGGTGGGGAGGACTTCGCGTACTTTGCGAATGAGGTGCCGGGGTTCTACTTCCGGTTGGGGCAGGTCCTGCCGGGGGGGACCTCCGGCGGCCATCATACACCGGACTTCCAGGCGGACAACTCGGCCGTTCCGGCGGGGATTCGCGCGATGTCGAACCTGTTGCTGGACTATCTGAAGGCGGGGCGGCCGGCGATGGAGTAGGTTCTATCCCGGCTCCGGGCCTCGCCGGTCCAGCCAGTGGACCCGCACGTACTGGATGTCCGGCGGAGCAGAGAGTCGTGTCACCGCGGTTGGCCCTTCATTCCGGGCCCTCCTCCGGCAAGCGGCTTGACGGGGTTGAAGCGAGTCTCGCATTCGGGACCCTCCATTCTCGTGAAACCGGGTCGGAGGGAGCAGGCCCCCCCATGGCGCACGAGGGACGCATGAAGTTAACATTGTCCCGCTCCGAACCCCAATGGACCTCGAACCGGCGCCGCGCCCGGGAAGGACCCACGACAACCATGAGACTCACGATCCGATCCCTGGCCACGGCATGCCTGCTCGCACTGCCTGCCCTCTTCAGCGCGCAGGCGCCGGAGTCAGCCCTGGGTGCGCAGACCCTCGGGCCCGCGGATGGCCACGACCTTCCCCGCGCCGACCTGGAACGGGTGGCCGTGGGCGGCGAGGCCCCGAACTTCACCCTGGAGTCGTTTACCGGCGAGTCGGTGGAGCTGGCCGGCTACCGCGGCGCGAAGAACGTGGTGCTGGTCTTCTACCGGGGTCACTGGTGACCGTACTGCGCCCGTCAGCTCGGCGAGCTGAGAGCCCTGCTTCCGGATGAGATCAAGGACCGGACCGAGATCGTCACGGTGTCGGTGGACGACCGCGAGGGGATGGAGAAGATGGTCAAGAACATATCCAAGAAGGACAAGGTGGCCCCCGACTTCGTCATGCTCTCGGACCCGGATCACGCCGTGATCGACCGCTACGGCCTCTTCAACGAGGACTCGCCGAAGAAGCGGCCGTTCCCGCATCCCGCGACCTACGTGATCGACAGGGAGGGGGTGGTGCGGTACCGATTCGTGGAGGTGAACTACAAGGTGCGCCCGACCAACGAGGACATCCTGGAGGTGCTGAAGGGGCTGTAGGGGGGTGGGGTGGTGGCGGGGTGACGCGGGATGGCTGAATCGGGGTTTCGGGTTCCGGCTGTCCGGCGGCTTGGGAGCGCGATTCGGGAAATCTGTCCCGAATTTGCATGTATGCGCCCACCAAGCGTGGTTAAGGTGACTTCGCGTGATCGCGAAACTAACCTTCCAGCCTCCCCGGAGCCTGTCGAATGAGCGTAGCCAAACCCGAGTGGCTCGGACCCCCCGGATGTTGTGTCCACATCGCGGGCGGCGAGCAACGGCGGTGCGGTGCACCTGGCCCCAAGGGCCGCCGCCGTCCGGGTGCGGGAAGAGGTGTTTCCCAATCAGCGAAGACGCGTCCTGAAGACGCGGACCGGCGGCACGTGCCGCCGGGGTTTTCTGCACCCCTGTTTGGGAGGTAATACCATGCTTTTCCGAAAAAAGCCCACGAAACCGAGGAGCGCTGCTGCACCAGGTCTGATGTCGATCGCCGCGATGTTGATCTCGGCTCTTCCCCTGGCTGGCGCCGAGGTGTCCAGCGATGTGTGGGCAGATGGGAGCGCCCTGTTGGAACGATCAGATGCAGGATCGACTGATTGGGAATCTCCAACAAAGCCAATCAACGTTTCCTTCACGGATGTTCCGACCTGGCTTGCCATGGGATGTCACGTGGCACCGAGTGGTTCTACCAACACACCGGTGGCCGTAGTGAGTGACTGCGATCTCTGGGAACTCGTTTCCGGGATCGGTGCTTGTTTCGTGTGCATTACTCCGGGTCTGCGCATTCTCACGGGGCTGATTAGGGGCATAGCCAAGGTCGGCGGATGCATGTTGTGTCTCGAGAGACTACTCGACGAAGCGTCGGATCTGCTCAACGGCAATGAAACCAACATTGAGGCATGCATCAGGGCCATCGGCGAACTGTTCTAGTTGGGCGGTTCGCACTTTTCTACCTTGATGACTTGAGGAGGTGATCCCATGGTGATGTCGGTTGTGTCGGGGATCCTATGGTCCGCCCTGGCAGTATACGTGATTGTCTCCGGACCGCAACGGGAGTACATGACCCTCCTTCGATCGGAAGACGAACTGTCGACCCGTGAGCAACTGGACGCTGTTGCAAGCGTGTTACAAGCTGTTGCCATCGGTATCCTGTGCTTCACCGGATGGCTGTTCCTCTTGTACGGCCATACCTGGATTTCGGTTGCGATGGGAATGGCAGTGCTCGTGTTTCCCGGGGCAAGTCTCATCAGGCGATCAGTTGGTCGGATGCTTTCCGCCCTGTCGTTGACAGTAGTTGCTATGCCGTCCAGCGCGAGTTCGCAGCACTACGTGCATGCGGAATTGTCAGTTGCGTTCGCGTCACCCACGAACTATGGCCTATTGTCCGGCATGGCATTCGGTCAGGAAGGTGAACTCTATGTACTGGATACCAACGAATACAGAATGTACTCCTTTTCGCCCACAGGCGAGATTCGTGGAGTGTGGGGTCGGCAAGGGTCGGGACCGAACGAATTCGGGGTGCCGACTGCGGTCGCGGTGTCATCGGGCAATGGTGAAGTCGTGGTATTGGACGCGCAAAGACAAGGCTCGCATGTGATGTTACCACCGGAAAGAGCCCGGTTTGTTCGGATGAATGACTCGCGCACGCCCTTCCACCTGGATATTGCTTTCGATTCCCGGAATGAGCTGGTGTCTCTGTCGCGGGATTTGAGGCTGTCAGGCAGGTTGACCAGAGTGGTGCGGTGGGGGGACGAGCCTCGGGCGATCTGGAGTAGGGAAGAGGTTGCGGCTGATGTGGTTCCCCTGGACGAACAGGCGGCGGTCGTGATGGTCCCGCTGGGCGGAGACACGATCGTCGTAGTGGATGGATCGGGCTATGAGTTGCAGGCCATCGATGCACGGACCGGGGAGACTCTCTATTGCCTGGGAAGATCGGTGAAGAAGAGGGGAGGTGATGAAGATCACGTTATCGATAACGCGTTCAGAGGTCCAGGCGGGATTTGGGTTCAGCGCGGACCTGGGCTTCGGGACGGGTTGGAGGATCGCGAGGGTGATGACGGCAGGACGGTGCTGTTCGACGTGATCGACGAACAGGCGGGCTATGTCGGGACCGTGGACCTTGGCATGGATTCGTTTCTCCCATTGACGGGTGATGCTGGACGTATCGGAGGTGTAGTCGTCGATGGCGGTACCGGTGGGATGGGAGTGAGTGTGTACAACGTGGTGTTGGGAGACTCTGAGCGTGGCGAACGCGGGGTGGGAGAGGCTCGACGAGAATGCGGCCGGGGGTCGTAGGGTAGGGCCACCGCCGGAGCACGGTTGGGGTGTCGCGATCAAGACCGGTACGGAATGCCGTGCTCGGGAATGACGCGGGAGGAGGTTCTCCGGAAGGTGGGGGGCCTCCTCCTCGCGTTGTGGCGACGGGGGCACTGGGGGAGGGGGTCCTTGCGCCCCCCGTTATCATATGGAGGAGCACCCCGCATCCTCTTCCCCACACAACGGCCATGTCCGAGAACAACACCAGCCTGGTCGAGACCCTCCTGGGCGAGGTGTCTTTCGATCTGGGCTGGAGCCTGATTCAACGGTTTTCGATCCTCGTGAGGGAATCAGGGTCGATGGACGAGCGGGCGGCTGCACACTTCATCGCCTCGCGGCTCGAGGCTCTGGAGATTCCGCACGACGTCTACGAACCCGAACTGTATCTTTCGATCCCGCGCGGGGCTTCCGTCAAGGTGGCCGGTGAGGAATTCATCGCAAAACCGCCGTCCTTCGGCGCCTCGACCACGAAAAGGGGGCTCTCGGCACCGCCTATCCATGTTCCGGCCACGCTCCCCGAGGATCGGTCGGGGCTCTTCGACTCCGCGCACGGTTCGGTGGCGGAGGATGTCACGGGGAAGATAGTGGTGACCGAAGGGTACCCGATGCCGGTTTCGGTCGCGCAGTTCGAGGCCGCCGGGGCCGTCGGGCAGGTCTACATCAATCCGGGCAGTCGTATCCACTGGGGAATATGTACGACGATCTGGGGCACGCCCGGAGAGTCGCAGCTCGATCAGAAGCCTTCCACGCCGGTGGCTGCCATCGACCGGCGCGACGGTGACCGGTTGATCGAGGCCATCGAAGACGGACTGGACAGAATCACGCTCCACACGGAGCTGGAAGAGGGATGGTACGACTGCCCGCTGCCCGTGGCGCGGATCGACGGCCGTGAGAAGGACTTCTTGCTCGCCCACGGACACTACGACTCGTGGGACATCGGAATCGGGGACAATGCCGTCGGCGACGCGACCCTGCTCGAACTCGCCCGCATCTTCCACCAACGGCGCGAGGAACTCGGGCGTTCGCTGAGAATCGCATGGTGGCCCGCCCACTCCACCGGGAGATACGCGGGGTCGGCCTGGTATGCCGACAACTTCGGGCTCGAACTGTCCAGGCACTGTGTGGCGACGGTCAACGTCGATTCGCCGGGGTGCCGGGGGGCCACCAACTACGACGATGTGGCGTGGATGGCCGAGGCGGGAGAAGTCTGTCGCGACGCGATCCGGTCGGTGGCGGGGGTGGAACCGGCGCGCCGGAGGCCCCTCCGGTCAGGGGACTATTCCTTCAACGAACTCGGTATCACCTCCTTCTTCATGTCGCTGTCGAACATCCCGAAGGAGGAACGGGAGCGGCTGGGCTTCTACCCGGTCGACGGGTGTGGCGGAAATATCGCCTGGCACACCGAGGCCGACAGGCTCGATATCGCCGACCGCACCAACCTGGAGCGCGACCTCCGCGTCTACATAACGGCGATCGCCCGGTTCCTGGACGACAGGATCATACCCTTGGACTATCGGAGGACGGCCGCCGAGCTCGAACAGGCGCTGGAGGGATACGAGGCCGCCATCAGCAAGGATCTCGGCAAGAAGTTCAACCTGGGCCCGGTCCGCGCCGCGTTCGATGCCCTTGTACGACGGCTGGAACCCTTCTACGAGAGCATCGAGGACGAAAGCCTTGCCGTGGAGGCCGCCAACGAGGTGCTGCTCCGGCTGGGCCGGATCCTGGTGCACCTGGGGTACGCGGAGGGACCGCGCTTCGAGCACGATCCGGCCACGCCTCGAATGCCGATCCCGAAGCTGGCAAGGGTCCACGAGCTGGAAGCGATGATGGAGGAAGATGCCGATCGCTTTCGCTTCGTTGTGACCGATGTCCGGCGTCAGATGAACAAGGTGACCGAGGGGTTGACGGAGGCGTGCCGACTGCTTGACCGAGCCCGCGAAGCGCGACTGAAGGAGTGACGGCCGGCAGTCGTCGCGTCTGAAAGGCACGCGCGGCGTTTCTCCACGGACTATCTGGCCAGCCAGTTCGCCATGGATCGTGGTGCCACCTGCCGGCGGCGTTCGCACCACAACGCAACCTTGTCGGGCAGCCGGAATCGTGCCAGCCTTACTAGCCGCATCGAACCCTCCAACTTCCCACGGAACAGGAACATGAGAAACAGGTTGGCAAGCGCCGCCATCGCGGTGGCGGCAATCGGTCTGCTCTCCGGATCGCTCCGGGCGCAGGCTTTTGGAAGCAGTGTGGTGGTCGCCGGCGACCAGATTCTGGTGGCCGAGACCCGCAACCCCAATGGGGGCGTTGTGCATGTGTACACCCGGAGCGGGGACGGCTGGACGGAGACGGGAAATTTGACGGCTCCGGAGCCCTCCGAGGGAGACGGCTTCGGGAGGGCCATGGCCGTTTCGGGAAACCGGCTGCTGGTGACGTCCCTGAGCCGTGACCGGGCCCCGAGGGGCGCGGTCCACTCCTTTGTGAGAGCCGGGTCGGATTGGCGCCACGACGGCATAATCGTCGCCGAGGGTCTGCCGGAGGGGATGTCGGTCGGGAGCGGCGTGGCGCTCAGCGGCGACCTGGCCGCACTGAACGCGGGTTCTCCGCGAGGGGGCGCGGGGATGGTCCTCGTCTTCCGGCATGCGGACGGCGCCTGGGCTCAGGAGGCCGTGCTGGAGTCTCCGAGCATCGAGGAAAACACGGGCTTCGGCGGCTCGCTCGCACTCTCGGGAGAGATGCTGGTCACGGGGGCTCCCGGGGCCGACTCGGCGGCCGGAGTGGCGTATGTCTTCGAAGCCGGGCCGGAGGGGTGGACCGTGACGGGTGAACTGAGGAACGGGGATGGGTCAGGGTCCTTCTTCGGAACGGCGGCGATGATCATGGGTGACCGCATTCTGGTGGCGGCGGGCGGTTCGTTCCGCCGGGCGGAGCCGGGGATGTTGGTGTCCTTCGCCCGCGAGGAAGCGGAATGGGTGGAGACCGGCCGCCTTGCGGCCTTCGACGGAAGCGCCCGTGACAGGTTCGGGTCGTCCATGGCGACCGATGGCACTACCCTCTGGGTGGGGGCACCCGGCGCGCACTCAGGCCGCGGCGCGATCTACGAGTTTGAGCCGGACGCGGACGGGGCGTGGAGTTCCGTCACCAGGATCGCCGCGCCGGAACCGGAGGCTGGAGACGGTGTGGGCCGGGTCGTGGCCCACGGCGGCGGGGTGCTCGTATCGGGGATGCCCGGTGACGACTACGGAGCCGGCACGGCGATGATCTTCGAGCGGGATGGGGACGGCTGGGGCGGCGGTGCCCTGGTCTTCTCGGAAATCGTGGGACTCGACCCGGTCGTCGGAGGGCAGCTCGACTGTGCGGAGGGCACGGCTTCCGTCTTCGGCTGCAGCGACATGGACCTGGTCGCCTTCATCCCGGTCGGGGATCTCGGTGGCGAACGCGGCGTCCGCGTCAACGACATCTGGGGGTGGACCGATCCGGAGACACAGCGCGACTACGCGCTCGTGGGCCGCACGGACGGCACTTCGTTCGTGGACGTGACCGATCCGGTCAACCCCGTCGTGGTGGGCAATCTGCCCAGGACCGAGGGAGTGCCGGGGTCGACCTGGCGCGACATGAAAGTCTACGAGAACCACATGTTCGTGGTCTCCGACGGTGCACCGGGCCACGGCATGCAGGTGTTCGACCTCACGCGCCTGCGCGACTTCGAGGGAAAGATGCTCACCTTCGACGTGGACGCCCACTACGACCGCGTCAGCAGCGTCCACAACATCGCGATGAACGAAGAGACCGGCACCGCCTTCGCCGTCGGGAGTTCCGGAGGCGGCGACACCTGCGGCGGCGGGCTCCATATGATCGATGTGCGGGATCCGAAGAACCCCACCTTCGCCGGGTGCTTCGCCGACCCGAATACGGGACGCCGCGGAACCGGCTACACCCACGACGCCCAGTGCGTCACCTACCGGGGACCCGACGAGGAGCACCACGGCAGGGAGATCTGCTTCGGCTCGAACGAGACACGCCTCAGCATCGCCGACGTGACCGACAAGGAGAACCCCGTCGCGCTCTCGGTGGGTGCATACCACAACGAGGTGTACTCGCACCAGGGATGGCTGACCGAAGATCACGAGTACTTCTTCATGAACGACGAGCTGGACGAAGTGCGCGGCGTGGTCCCGAACACCCGGACCCTGATCTGGGACGTCAAGGATCTCGACGAGCCCGTGCTCGTCAAGGAGTTCCTCTCGGAGAACACGTCGAGCGACCACAACCTGTACATCGTGGGTGACCTGATGTACCAGTCGAACTACAACAGCGGGTTGCGCGTATTCGACATCTCGGACCCGGAGAATCCCCGCCAGGTCGGCTTCTTCGACACGGTTCCGGGCGAGGACTCCCCCGCGATGGACGGCTCGTGGAGCAACTACCCCTTCTTCAAGTCGGGAATCGTCGTGGTGACGTCCGGGAGGGAGGGGCTGTTCGTTGTGAAGACACGGCAGCGGACTCCGGTGTCGTAGCGGTTAGCGGTCCGTGGGTGAATCCGCGCGCGCACCGGGGGTGGTTGGGGGCATCGACAGGGATCCAACAGCACGAGGCATGGCGATGAACAGAAGACGGATGGTCGCGGGACTTCTCCCGCTCGGCTGCGGGGCGGTCGCCTGGACCGGATGCCAGACAGAGACACCGGAAGTGTCACAGCCCCCCCAGGTGGCCGAGCGGGTCTATGTGGCGAACCAGGCGTCGGCCAGCGTCTCGGTGATCGACGCCGGTTCCGGCGAGGTCGTGGCGACCATCGACATGACCCAATACGGCTTCGACGGCAACTCGCGCCCCCACCACACGGCGGTGGATCCGGACGGGGCCCACTGGTACGTGTCGCTGATCGGCGGCGGACACGTCCTGCGCTTCGACGCCGGCAACGAACTGGTCGACCGGGCCCCCTTCGAGACCCCGGGGCTGCTGGCCGCCGACCCCGCCTCCGGAATGCTCTACGTGGGACGCTCGATGATGGCGGTCAACCCCCCGCAGCGCATCGGCGTGATCGACCCGGAGGACATGAGCATCGAGGAGCTGGACGTCTTCTTCCCGCGGCCGCACGCCCTCGCCCTCGACCCGGAGACGGAGCGCGTCTTCACGGCCTCGCTGGTCGAGAACCGCTTCGCCGTCCTGAGCGAGGGCTCCGGCGAACTCGACCTCGTCAGCGTGGAGGGTCCCCCGCACACCTTCGTGCAGTTCGCGCTCTCCCCCGACGGCCGCCATCTGGTCGCGACGGCGCAGCTCACGGGAAAGCTCCTGGTCTTCGACGCCGCCGACCCGAACGGCGGCCTCGTAGCCGAGGTCAGCGTGGGCGCCCAACCCTGGCACCCCGTCTTCTCGCCGGACGGCGACCGGGTGTACTTCGGCGCCAAGGACGACGACGAGGTGGTCGTGGTGGAAACGGCCGGCTGGACCGTCGTCGAGCGCATCACGGCACCCGGGATCGTGGAGCCGCACGGGAGCGCGGTGACGGCGGACGGCCGCTACCTGTTCGTCTCGAACCGCAACCTGAAGGGCACCTACGCGCCGAGCCGGGAGGTGGAGAACAACGCCGACGTGGGCACCGTGGTCAAGATCGACACGGAGACCTACGAGGTAGTACGGACCATAGAAGTCGGCGCCTATCCTGCCGGCATCTCGATCGGTCCGGCGGGGTAGCTCCGTGAGGCGGGGTGGTTCCGCGAGGCGGGGTGGTCCCGCGAGCAGGCCGAGATGCGCGGAGACGAGCCGCGTTGCGGGCCCGTTGGTGTCTCCGCCAGCACGATGTAATGATAAGTTCACATTATGTCATGTTTGGTGTACATGTCTTGCCGTCATCCTCCTCCCACCCGCAACACCCGCCGCCGCCCAGCCCCCCACGCCGACCCTGAAATGGGAGCGCATCATCTACGGCATCGAGGTGCTGGATGAAGCCGGCGATCCCCTCGACCACCCCTTCCTGGGCGGTTTCAACCTGCCGCGTCCCCAGCTCGCAGACGCAGACGGCGACGGCGACCTCGACCTTTTCCTACAGGAGCACTCGGACCGGATCATGTTCTTTCGGAACGTGAGCGCCGGAGGCGCCAGCGAATACCGCTGGGTCACGGACGCCTACGAGGATCTGTCGGTCGGCGAGTGGTACCGGTTGACCGACGTGGATCTGGACGGCGACCTCGACCTGCTGGCCGAGGAGCCCTACAGCTACATCCGCTACTATCGCAACGACGGCGGTCCGGGCCCCGCCACCTACGTCCTCGCGGCCGACACCCTCAGGGGTATCGAAGGCGACACCATCTTCTCCGACCGCCAGAACATCCCCAACGCCGCGGACATCGACTGCGACGGACACCTGGACCTCCTCATCGGCCGCCTCACCGGCACGATCACCCGCTACGAGGCCGAGAAAACCGACGAAAACGGGGTGCCCCTCTTCCGCCACATCACGGATTCCTTCGAGGACATCGAGATCGTCGCGGCCTTCCAGGGGATCCGGCACGGGGCGAACACCATGGCGCTGGGAGACGTCGACCGGGACGGCGACCTGGACCTCTTCTGGGGAGACTTCTTCGAAGCCGGCCTCCTCTTCATCGAGAACACGGGAAGCTGCCGGCGCCCGGTGCTGCGCGGCACCCCCCGGCCCTTCCCCATCGGCAACCCGGTCGCCACCTCGGGGTACAACGCCCCCGCGCTGGGAGACGTCGACCGGGACGGCGACATGGACCTCGTGATGGGCGTCCTTGGCGGCGCCTTCCTCGCGTCCCGCACGACGGTCGAGAACCTCCACCTCTTCGAACAGCAGGACGACGGCGGCTTCACCCAGGTCACCACCCGCCTGATCCGCACCGTGGACGTGGGCAGCGAGTCGATCCCGGCGCTTGTCGACCTCGACGGGGACCGCGACCTCGACCTGCTCCTCTCCAACAAGATCGAGCCGGACGACAGCGAGACCGGGGCGCTCTACGTCTTCGAGAACACCGGCTCCGCGGCCGCCCCCGCCTTCCGCGCGCGCGGCAAGGTCACGGGTCTGCCCGACGCCTACCACCTCGCCCCGGCCTTCGGCGACCTGGACGGCGACGGCGACGACGACATGCTGCTAGGGGAGTGGCGCGACCGCATGGCCTGGTACCGCAACGACGGGCGGGGCTGGTTCTCGCGCAAGAGCCTCCTGCCACGCTGGAGAATGGCCGATTCCGCCGCCGCCACACTGACCCGGGGCCGCAACACCACACCCACGCTGGGCGATCTGGACGGCGACGGCGACCTCGACCTGATCGTCGGCGAGTCTTCCGGGGCGCTCAACTACTACCGCAACGACGGGGGCAGCCAGGGGCCCGACTTCCAGCTCGTCTCGGACGAGTTCCAGGACATCGACGTTGGGCGCCGCAGCGTCCCCACCCTTGTGGATCTCGACGCGGACGGAGACCTTGATCTGGCCGTGGGGTCGGAGATATCGGGCCTGCGGCTGTTCATGAACCAGGGGACGCCGAGGGAGCCGGTGTTCGTCGAGACCGAGCCGTTCGCGCACGAGGTGCCCGCCTTCACCGCGCCGGTGTTTGCGGACATCGACGCCGACGGCGACCTTGACCTGATCACGGGCGGGTACGGGGGCGGGATCACGGTCTTTCTCGGCACGAACGGGGCTGCAAGGTGAATCTCGAAGACATTCAGGCCGTCATCGACAGCGCCAAGGTGCGCGACAACGGCAAGCTGGAGGACTTCATCCGGCGCATGTCTCCGGCATCGTCCGGCAAGGAGATCGCCGAGGCGGCGGCGGTGGCGGTCGAAGTCGTCGAGATGGTGCCGGTCGTGCTGGCGTGCGCAGCCCAGGCGGCCGAGCAGCTGGGGCTGCGCGTGGTGGTCATGCCCGTCCTCGATCACGCCGCGCGCTACTTCGTCAATCCGGTCGATCTGATTCCGGAGATGACCCAGGGGATGGCCGGGCTCCTGGACGACACCTACCTGGCGTTTCGGATCCTGGAGAACTTCAACTACGGATCGCCGCCGCTCATGGATGTGGACTTCTCGGAACCCCTGCGCTTCCTGCGGCGGCTGTTGGGCACGGAGATCAGCGACAAGCTGGACGAGGCGTCGCTCTTCGCACTGCAGGACGTGTCGACCCAGGTGAACCAGGCGTGGGCGGAGATGGGACACCACTCCTGAGCGCGCGCGGCCGCGAAACGATACGCGTCGGCCGGCCGTAGGCTTTGGGAAAAACCGGGCTCGCCCCGGGAAAGGATACCAAGATGATACTGGAAACGATCGGACTGGGAGCGGCGGGGGCGGCGGGGCTGTTCGGACATGTGAAGACGAAGGAATTCGTGCGGCGCAAGCTGCGCTACACCAAGGTGGCGGAGAAATCGGCGAGTGGGATGGGGCTGATGGCGGGTGCCGCGACGGCGGTGGCCGCCGCGCCGGTGGTGGCCGTGCTGCCATTCGTGGGTGTCGGCGCGGCGCTCCTGGTCGGATTCGGGGTCGGGACAGGGGTGGGGCTGGGCATCAGGCAGGCGCGGGGGAAATAGCGTAGGCCGTCCCGCGCACAGTTCACTTGCCCTCGGGCATCGACCCAGGAAGCGGTTCCGTGAGCTACAACAAGCGCACCGTACGGGCGTGGGTGCTGTACGACTTCGCCAATTCCATCTACCCGGCGGTCGTCACGACGGCGGTCTTTCCCATCTTCTACCGCGGCACGATCGTCGGTGGGGAAGGGGGACTGGGGGAACTCTGGTGGGGCTGGGCGGTGGCCGCATCGGCCATCATTGTCGCGGTCACCTCCCCCCTCCTGGGCGCGATCGCCGACCGCAGTGGTGCCCGCAAGCGTTTCCTGGGCTTCTATGTGGCCGCCTGCCTGACCGGCGTGGCGCTCATGACGACGCTCCAGCCGGGAATGGTCGTCGCGGGCTTCCTCGTCTTCGTCCTCGCCAACGTCGGGTTCGAGAGCGCGAACGTCTTCTATAACGCATACCTTCCCGACATCGTCCCGCCCGAACGGCTGGGCCGCACTTCGGGCTACGGCTACGGGCTGGGATACCTGGGATCGGCGCTCGGCCTGGTTCTCGTGCTCCCCCTCGCCCAGGCGGGGCGCATCGAGCTCGTCTGGCTCGCGGTCATCGCCTTCTTCGCGATCTTCTCGATTCCCGCCTTCCTCTTCCTTCCACAGGACCGGCGGGGCGGAATGGGTATCGGGCACGCCGCCGCCAAGGGGTTTGCCGACTTCAAGCGCATCACAGCCGAGGTGTGGGGCCACACCAACCTGCGGCGCTTCCTCTTCGCCTTCTTCTTTTACATCGACGGCGTCCTGACGATCATCGTGATGGCGGCCGTCATCGCGCAGGGCACCTTCGGCTTCGACCAGCAGCAGGTGATAATCCTGTTCCTGATCGTGCAGTTCTCGGCGCTCGCCGGGGCGTATGCGCTCGCGAAGCCGGCCGACACGCTGGGGCCCAAGAAGGTGCTGACGGGGGTGCTCTGCCTGTGGGTGGCTGCGGGGGTGGCCGCGTACTTCGTGGAGAGTCCGAACCTGTTCTACGGGCTCGCGGTGGCGGCCGGGTTCGGGCTGGGTTCGGTGCAGTCGGCCAGCCGGGCGTTCATGGCGTCGCTCATACCCGACGGAAGGGAGGCCGAGCTGTTCGGGTTCTATGCGCTGTGCGGGCGGTCGTCGTCGGTGATCGGTCCGGTGCTCTTCGGGGGAGTCACCTACTTGGCGGGGGGGAACCAGCGGCCGGGCTTTCTGGTGCTCACCGGCCTCTTCCTGGTCGGGCTTCTGCTGCTCCAGCGGGTGAAGGACCCGAAGGCGCCAGGAGAGCAAGAGGGTGTGGCGTGACGATGGACGGCGCTGAAAGGCGGGCCGCGGTGCGGGAGCGGTATGCGAGGGCCGCGACGGTGGAGGACGGGTGCTGCGGGCCTTCGGATTGCGGGACTCCGGTTGCGGGGAGTGGGCGCGCGACGGCAGCGGAGGAGATCAGCTGCGCGGTGGGCTACGACGAGAGCGAGATGGGCCGCGTCCCCGAGAGAGCGAACCTGGGCCTCGGGTGCGGCAACCCTGTCGCGCTCGCCTCGCTGGCACCGGGCGAGACCGTGTTGGACCTGGGCTCGGGTGCAGGCTTCGACTGCTTCCTGGCCGCGGAGCAAGTGGGACCGGAAGGCCGGGTCATAGGGGTGGACATGACGCCGGAGATGGTGGAGCGGGCCCGCGCCAATGCCCGAGAAGGCGGCTACTGCAACGTCGAGTTCCGGCTGGGCGAGATCGAGGCACTGCCGGTGGCCGACGGCGTCGTGGACGTGGTGATCTCGAACTGCGTGCTGAACCTGTCGGCAGACCGACCGAGAGTGCTGGCCGAGGTGATGCGGGTGCTCAAGCCGGGCGGCCGGGTGATGATCTCTGACCTGGTGTCGGAGCTGGCCGTGCCGGACTTCATCGCGACTTCGAGGAAGTCGCTGGTGGGGTGTCTGCCCGTGCAGGTGGGAGAGTACGAGGCGGATCTGGCGGCCGCGGGGTTCGTGGGGGTGAGTGTGGAAACTGGGCGGCGATACCCGGCCGAGCACATTCCGGGCGACCCGCGGGTGCGTGAGGTCGTCCAGCGTGAGCCGTGGCGGGAGGGGGAGGTGCGGGAGTTCGTGGAGTCCATACACGGGGGGGTGATCGAGGCCGTGAAGGGGGGCGGGGTGTTCGAGCTGCGCCTGTAGCCAATCTCTGGCAGCCCGTGGACAATCCCCCCGGCGGCGTGTGGCTACTGGACGAATCCAGCAGTGCCCGGATCTTGCCGGTTCCGGGAGGCACAGGCCGACGTTACCAGCCCCAGGCGTTCCGGTGGCGGCCGAAGACGCTGGACCTTAGGGTGGACAGGGACCGCCTGACTTACCATCTCCGGGGGGAGTGCCATCAGCCGATGGGCCCCAATGCCGCGCCGTGAGCGTTCCCCCCGCGCCGCGTACTCCCATTCCGCTTCTGTCAACAACCCGTACTCGGCCCCGGTCTGCTCCGATAGCCACCATACATACCGCCGCGCGTCCCTCCGGCTGACGTTGACGACCGGCCGCTTCCCCCGGCCCCACCCCGCGTCGTCCGGCGAGTATCCCCCAGCAACCTCCCGCACGCGCGCACGCATGCCACTGCTCGAAGTCACCTCGTAGACACCCACGGCGAACGGCGCCCCGATCGTCACTCCTCGGTTGCCGCCTGCCCTTCACCCATGCCGTCCGCCGCCCAGGTTTCGCGCACCAGTACTTCGTAGTCGGCGCCGACGGACCTGCCGCCCCGACGATCGTCGAGCCTCTTCGCACTCAGCTCCGCGACTGCCCAGCTCGAACTAATCGGGCCGCCCCGTTGTTCCTCAACTGCGGCCCCATTTGGGGTTCGCGCCCGGACCCGCCCGGGACTACCGGCGAGGACTGGAAGACATGACCGGGAAGAGCCGGCCGGACGTAACGGGAAGAGGCCGGCGAAGCTCCGTTGGTGGGACGCGAGGCTGTAGCCGAACCCGACGAACGAGGGCATGACACCCGGCGCGGGCACGCCCGGCGGGACCCGCGACCCCGATCCCCGAATTGTCCGTACCCGGTCCCGCGCCGTAGATTCACCGTGCTCGGCGATTGTCGGCCCCACCGGCAGTGCGAACCCGTGTCACGAACCGACTTGCCTCGAATGCCGGATTTCTGGAGCGTTCACCCCATGAGAAGACCCCTGACCTCGATCGCGCTCGCCGTCACGGCCACCGTCCCCATCCTACCCCCCGCCCCCACCCACGCCCAGACCGCCTCCCCGCGCTTCTCGGAAGACCTTTTCGGCAGCCTCCGCTACCGCTACGTGGGCCCCTCGCGCGGCGGCCGCGTGACCGCCGTGGCGGGGCATCGCGCCCATCCATCCACCTTCTACATGGGCGCCACCGGGGGCGGCGTGTGGAAGACCACCGACCGGGGCCACAACTGGCGCAACATCTCCGACGGCCATTTCGGGACCGGCTCGATCGGTGCGATCCGGGTGGCCGAGTCGGATTACAACGTCGTCTACGTGTCGACCGGCTCGGACGGCCTGCGCAGCAACGTCATCATCGGCGACGGGGTCTACAAGTCCACCGATGCCGGGGAGACCTGGGAGCACATCGGACTGGAGCGCACCGGCAACAGCGGCGCGATCCTGATCCACCCCGGCGACCCGGACCTGGTGTACGTGGCCGCGATCGGCAACCCCTTCGCACCGAACGCCGAGCGGGGCGTCTACCGCAGCCGGGACGGCGGCGCGACCTGGGAGAATGTGCTCTTCGTTTCGGACAGCACCGGCGCGACCGACCTCGAATTCGCCCCCGACGACCCGAATACCATCTACGCCGGCATGTGGCGCGCCGAGCGCAAGCCGTGGACGATCATTTCGGGCAGCTTCGAGGACGGCGTCTACATCTCCCGCGACGGCGGCGACACCTGGAACCAGGCCACCGACGGGCTCCCCACCGGCCTGCGCGGCAAGTCCGACCTGGCGGTCAGCCCGGGCGACCCCGACCGCGTCTACGTCCTCGTCGAGGCGCCCGCCGACACCGGCGGCGTCTACCGCTCCGACGACCGCGGCGCCACCTGGCATCAGGTGACCGATTTTCAACCCATCCGCAACCGCCCCTTCTACTACACGAACCTCGAGGCCCACCCCAAGGATCCCGACATCATCTGGGGGATGGCCGAGGGCCATTGGCAGAGCGTGGACGGCGGCCGTAGCTGGGTGCGGCGCCCCACCCCGCACGGCGACAACCACGACCTGTGGATCAACCCGGACAACCCGGAGATCATGATCCAGTCGAACGACGGCGGGGCGAACGTCTCGATCGACGGCGGCGAAACCTGGTCCACCCAGCTGAACCAGCCCACCGCCGAGCTCTACCAGGTGGACGTCTCGGACGACTTCCCCTACCGCCTCTACGCCGGCCAGCAGGACAATTCGACCATTTCGGTGCCCAGCCTTCCGGAACGCTTCGAGCCGGGCGGCCCCCGGGCGGCCTGGGAGGCCCACGGCGGCTGCGAGACCGGCCCGGTGGTGCCCAAGCCCGGCGACCCGGACATCATCTACGCCAACTGCAAGGGCCGCTTCGGCATCTACAACCGCCGCACCGGACAGGAACAGCAGTACTACGTCGGCTTCGCGAACCTCTACGGGCACAACCCGCGCGACCTCGAGTTTCGCTTCCAGCGCGTTGTACCGGTCCACGTCTCGCCCCACGACCCCGACAAGGTCTACCACGGCTCGCAGTTCGTGCACGTGACCACCAACGGCGGCCAGCGCTGGGAGACGATCTCGCTCGACCTCACCGCGTTCACCCCCGAGACCCAGGTCGTCTCCGGGCATCCCATCACCCTCGACGTGACCGGAGAGGAGCACTTCGCGGCCCTCTACGACATCCAGGAGTCGGTGCTCGAGCCCGGCGTGATCTGGGCGGGCGCCAACGACGGCCCCGTGCACGTCACCCGCGACGACGGCGCCAGCTGGACCGACGTGACGCCCCCGGGCATCGGTCCCCACGGGCGCGTGCAGACGATCGAGGTGTCCCATCACGACCCCGCGAAGGCCTATGTGGCCATTCTCCGGTACCAGCTGGGCGATTTCGCCCCGTACACCTACCGCACCGAGGACTACGGCGCCACCTGGACGCGCATCACGACCGGGGACAACGGCGTGCCGGGCAACCATCCCGTGCGCGTCGTGCGCGAGGATCCCGGCCGCGAGGGCCTGCTCTACCTGGGCTCCGAGTTCGGGATGTTCATCTCCTTCGACGACGGCGGCAGCTGGCAGTCCTTCCAGCTGAATCTCCCGGCTACGCCCGTCACCGACATCAAGGTCGTGCAAGGGGACCTGGTGTTGTCGACGATGGGCAGGGGCTTCTGGATCATGGACAACCTCACGCCGCTGCATGAGCTGGGCGACCGTGTAGCCGGCGCTAGCGCACACCTCTACGATGTGCGCGACACCTACAGGCTGCGCTACTGGCGCGGCTTCGGGAGCCGGGACGCGTCGCGGCCCAGCTATCCGCGGGCGGGCGCCAACATCGACTACACGCTCGCCGAGTCGCCGGTCGGCCTGCTCACCCTCGACATCCTGGACGCGGAGGGCATGCTGGTGCGGTCCTTTTCCAGTGAAGCACCCGGCGAGTACACGATGCCGGCGGAGGCCGGAATGCGCGAGTGGCGGCTGCAGCGCTTCGGGACGCCGCGGCTGCCTAACGGCGCGGGCACGCACCGGTTCACGTGGGACCTCTCGTACCCGGGTCCCTGGAACCCCGATCCCGATTGGTCCGGGCGCGGCGGCCCCATGGTGCCGCCCGGGACCTACACGGCGCGTCTCTCGGCCGGGAGCTGGAGCGCGAGCCGCACCTTCGAGGTCAGGCTCGACCCGCGTGTCGCGGCGGAGGGAATCGACGAGGGGATGGTTCGGCGGCAGATCGAATTTGCGCTCGAGGTGCGGGACGCGCTCAGCGAGGCCAGGCTGGCCGTGCATCGTATCGGCGAGGCGCGGCAGCGGGGCCGAGGCCGTCTTGCCGCCGAAATCGAGGCGGTGGAGCGCGTCCTGGTCACCGCGCCGCGCCGGTACTCGCGTCCCATGCTGGTCGACCAGCTGCGCTACCTCTACTACAACCTGACCCGCGCCGACCAGGAGCCGGGGGAGGATGCCGTGCGCCGCTACGACCAACTGAACACGGCGCTGCAGGGTCACATCCGCTCCCTGGAGCGTCTGCTCGGAGCGAGCGTTTCGGATGGTAGTGGTGCCGCGGACGGGGGGGACCTGGACGGTGGGGGTGGCACGACCGACGGAAGTGCCGCCGCCGGCGGGCGAGGAGCCGAGACCTCGGCCCAGGGCCGCTGACCCGTGGACCTGGGTCTGGCAGGGAAGGTCGCGGCGGTTACCGGAGGGAGCCGTGGGCTCGGCTACTACAGCGCGCGGTCGCTGGCGGCCGAAGGTGCGCGGCTCGCGATTTGCGCGCGTGGTGCCACAGGGCTGGAGGCGGCCGCGGCCACGCTGCGCAGCGAGGGTGCCGAGGTGCTGCCGGTCGTCTGCGACATCGCGGGCGCGGGCGGCGCCGACCGGCTGCTCGCGTCGGTGCGTGACCACTACGGCGCGCTGGACATCCTCGTCAACAACGTGGGCGGCAACCGGCGTGGGAAGTTCGAGGAGACCACCGACCGGGACTGGCTCGACATCATCGAGCTGAACGTCCTGGCGGGGTTCAGGGCCAGCCGCGGCGCCATCCCGATGATGCGCGAGCGGGGCGGCGGGTCGATCGTCTTCGTATCGTCGGTCTTCGGGCGCGAGAAGGGCGGGCCGGGACTGTCGATCTACAACACGACCAAGTCGGCTCTGATCTCGGCTGCCGGGATCATGGCGCTGGAGCTTGCGAAGGACGGGATTCGCGTGAACTGCGTCGCGCCGGGGTCGATCCGCTTCGAGGGGGGCAGCTGGGACAGGCGCGTGAAGGCCGATCCGGACGGGATGCGGGCCTTCGTGCGCGCGAACCTGCCGCTCGGGCGGTTCGGGCGGGGTGAGGAGGTGGGGGACGTGGTGGCGTTCCTGGCGTCGGAGAGGGCCAGTCTGATCACGGGTGCGTGCATCGCGGTGGACGGGGCGCAGGGGAGGTCGCTGGTGTAGGGAGTGCGCCGCCGGTGGAGGGAACCCCTACACGAACCGCACCAACCTCACGTCCAGCGCCCGGGTCCGCGCCTCCACGCCCCTCCACTGCACCAGGATCGGGCTCTGGTAGGTACCCCACCCGATCTCGCCGGTGCCGTCGCCGCTGCGATCCAGCACTGGAAGGCTGAAGGCGCGCTTCATGCGCAGGAAGTGCGACACCGGCAGCGCCACCGCCCGGTTGACGACCCGCTCGACCATCGAGTTGCGGAGCCGGATCCGGTCGAGCACCTGGTTGAGGACATGGACCGCGTCGAATTGCGCGAAGTTCATCGCCTTGGCCGGAATCGAGCGGGGGTCGCGCAGCACGTCCCGCACGTCCTTGCCGGTCCGCGCCATGAAGCGGAACGGGTTCCGGAGCGCCTCGCGCAGGTCGTAGTTCATGAGCAGGGGCTCGTACTCGTTGACCGTGAGTCCCGCACTGCGCTCCCCGTCGGGCAGTGACACGTCGAAGCGGCCGAACGAGACCTGGTGCGCTTCGACCATCTCCTCGAGGGCGCCGATGAAGCCCAGTCCCGGGTCCCTCAGGTTCTGTGCGTCTATCGGGTGCTGCGAGGACCGGATGGTGATCCGCCGCCGCTCGACCTCCTCCTCGCGGTCGTAGGCGACCACCGTGGTGCGGCGGTGCCTGGTTCCGCCCACGTGCACCCCGTCCAGCTCGACGAACCACACGGGCTCGGCGCCGTTCAGTTCGTAGGAGGCCGAGTTGCGCAGCCCCGCGCCGATGAAGGTGAGGTGCGAGTCGGCGTTCAGCGGTTCGCTGGCGCGCTGCTCCTCGGAAAGCTCCGTGCGAAGATGCATCGAGTCGTGTACGTAGTCCGCGCCGGGCGGGAAGAGTTCCTGGAAGAGCTGGAGGTAGTCCTTGATCCCGCGCCCGTCGTGTTCGAGGAGTTCGGCCAGCCGCTGGTCGAGGTAGCCGGCTGTCGTGTGGCTGGAGATGTAGAACGACCGGGTGTAGCGGGTGAACTCGTCGCCGAATTCCTGGAGGAGCTTGCCGCGCACGTCGATCAGTTCGACGCGTGCGGCGGGCTTGATCCTCAGCGTTGCCCGGAAGGGTCCCTTGGCGGTACGCGTGTGCCGGTCAATGAGGATCAATGTGCGGCTTCATGGTTGGGGGGCCTCTCGGTAGCGCGGCTTGAACATGCCAATCTGGTAAGACATGGCGCGCTCGGCAAGTGGCTCGCAGCCGGGACACGGGGCACGAACCGCCTCAGCGGGGGCGATACGGGGGAACTCCCGGGCCATGACCGTGACCGGGACAGGGCTGGAAGCCGCTTTGAGGCTGGAGGATCACGGGCTGAGGGATGCCGGGACGGGTGCACCGGGGGGAGACGATCCTGGTCAGGAGAGTTGGTCCGGGAGAGTTGGGCCGGGGCTGGAGAAGCGTTCGCGGCGAGGCTAGACTTGGTCGCCCCCACGTACAGCACACCGCTCACAAGACCAGGGAGACCGCCGATGTTGCAGGCTTCAGACCTCGTTACCCAGTTGGAAACGTCACTGAAATACATGAAGAGCACGATCTCGATCTTCGAGGAGGCGGACGCGGCGTTCGCGCCCCAGCCCGAACTCTATACTGTGGCCGGACACATCGCGCACGCCGCCGATTCGGTGGAGTGGTTTGTGGAAGGGGCCTTCGGTGAAGGGTGGAACATGGACTTCGAGGGTCTGATCGCGGCCGCCCGCGCGGTCGAGTCGCTGGAAGAGGCGAACGCGTGGCTCGAGCGGGCCTTCGCGAAGGCGATTGCGGTCTTCGCATCGGCCTCCGATGAAGACCTCAAAGCGACGATTACCGACGACCGTATCATGCCGGGAGCGCCCCGGTACGCCATTGTCGGGCCCATCGTGGATCACACGGCGCACCACCGGGGAGCGCTCACCGTGTACGCGCGGCTCCTTCGCAAGGTGTCGCCGATGCCGTACAGCTGATTCCCACATGGGAGCGCGGGCCGGTCTTGTCGACAGCCTCCCAACGCTCCGTGCCGGTCATCCCCTCGTCGGCTCCGGATGACCGTGGCCCGGCACGCTGCCCGCGCCGGAACAGGGTCAGCGCCTCCAGGCGGCCGCGGCAGGGAGCCCGTGGCTGACGAAGACCTACAGGCCGGTGTCGATCGCCCGCGCCGCCGCCCGGGCCCGGGCGAGTGGTTCATCCGCCAGGTCACGAAGAATAACCCATACCCGCCCGGTTCGCGGATCACGCAATATGGCCACGGAGGCGCGGCCCTCACCGGCCAGAGAGTCCGAGTCGGCGTGCTGCGGTTCGCCGACCCGCTCCACACCCTTCCAGGAGCTTGCGGCCCATGTCGATCAACTTGGCGCGCGCCACGGACTTGATCCGGAGTGTGCCGTGGAAGGGGCCACTGGTGGCACGCGTGTGGCGGTCGAAGGGGATCAATGTGCGGCCTCGTGTTGAATGGGCTCCGGGCGGGGTGGTCGGGGCGCAGGATCAGGCGAGCGACTCTGTCGAAGATAGGTTTTCGCCGAGATCGGCCCTAGTGTCACGTCACACATCACACGTCGGATAGAGGCGCTTGAGCTTGACGCGTGCGTCGTCCGTGGTGAACTGCCGGTCGGCTGCCGGGCGGAAGTCGGCATTGCGCTGCGGTTGACGGCACCCGCCGCACCGTCTCGTGCGAGACGCCGTACCTGCTTGGGGGGCGGCACGAATTCCGCCGGTGGCCTGTCCCATTCCGACATGCTCGCGTCCTGGGTTTCGCCGCGGCGACGGGCGGGCGCCTGATCACGCCACCGCCTCCAGCGCCGCGAGCTCCAGCGACAGCGGGACCGCCGAGTCGACGAAGCGGGGGGCACCGTTGGACAGGCGGTCGAGGGGCGGGGGCGGGGGCTCCGGCAGGTTCCCCGCCGCCTCCGGCAATGGCGGCGCGCTCCCGAGCACCTGACCCGCCCGCGTGAAGAACGCGGCCTTGCCGTCACGGTCCATGGCCATCCGCGTCCGCCCCTCGTGGACCAGGCGGTGGTGCCGCCGGCAGAGCAGGACCGTGTTGGCCGGACTGGTCTCGCCGCCATCGACATGGTGCGCCGCCGCCAGCGCCCGCTCGGCCACCAGTCCCGCCGCATCGGCGCGCCGCTGCCGGTTGCGCGGCCGCCGGTCCGCGTCCTCCCCCCGGTACAGCGCGTCGCTCGCCGCCTCGATCGCGCGCATCAGCACGGCACCCACCTCCGGCTCCAGCCGCCCCCGCACCACGTACATCCCGTCGGCGTCGACCGCCACCGAGAAGGTGCGGCTTTGGCGGCGGGCCTCCTCGGCCGCGAGTTCGCCGTCCCGCGACAGCCTCTTCCACCCCCTCACCAGCCATTCCAGCCGCGCGGCGGAGGTGGACTGCGCGTACTCGAGCAGCGTGGCCTCGGTCTCGCGTGTGGCGACCCGGGTCATGGTGCGCACCTTGGTGTAGGAGAGCCGGCCTCTCTTCATGGCGGTCGCTGTCAGGGGGAGCTCCTCGAGCGCATGGGCGACGCGGACGTTCTCGCGCACGGCGGCCGGCGTGCGTCCGGTGCGCCAGGCGAGCCATTCGGCGCAGGAGGCGAAGTTGTCGGCCCAGCCCTCGCGCCGGTCGAAGTCGGCGACGAGGGTGAGCATGTCAAAGGTGGCGATGTTGATGCCGGCGGCGAGACCGGCGATGCGTTCGCCGGGTTCGAAGAGTTCGTCGGACATGGTGAAATCTCCTGAAATGCAAGTGTCGCAATGGGTTTTCGGAGGGCGTGGCGTGCCCGCCCGCTACAATATATGCGGCGTGATTTCGGCCTCGTGGGACGGCTCAGGCGGCGAAAACCGGGGGTGGAGGCGATGCGGATGGGTCACGAGGCCGAACGATGCGTTCCCGGGCCTTCCGGCTGCCTCCGGGGGTCATTGTGGAAGCGGTCCCCGGCGCCGCGAGAGCGCGAATCCGAAACCGTACATGGTCAAATCGGCCTGTGATCAGACGATTTGGGACGCCCATGCTCGGATGGGACCGCGAACCGGTGATTCGGGACGGTCCTGTCGGAAGGGGCCCGTGGCTCCGGCAACAGGCGGTTGGGGAACCCGCGATGCCGGGGAGGCCCGGACCCCCGGGTCAAACCGCACGCACGCCGCCGCGGCAAATCAAGGGACAGCCTCATGCTCGATTGGGACGCCCCTGCTCGATTGACTCCGTTCCCTTTCCTGCGTCCTGTCAGTCGAACACCCGCCCCATCCCCGCCGCGAAGTCGGGATTGCGCCGCGCGGCGGGATCACCCTGCCGACGCGCCGCCACGTTCTGATGGCGCTCTTCAAAGCACACATTACATTATGTCATGTCCGCTATATGTCTTGCCGCTCCAAGGCCTCGCTCTGCGTTGCTCCTCGGGCGAACAGCCCTGCTATTCCCCTCTCGTCGCGCCTTGCCGGCCCGGCACCTCGCCGCTCTCGGTGCTCGGGCGGCTTTTCCACGGACTGCTAGGATCCGCGGGCTGCCAGGCAGAGCGTTGCAGCCAGGGTGCGGGCCGGGGGTGGGGCGATCCGGATCTTGAGGACTCCCGGTCTGGAGAAGCGTGGGAGAGTAGGCTAGTCTCCAGACTTGGCCGCCCTCACGCGCCACGGACCACCCGGGACAGGCCGAGGAGACGGAGCACGTCGCCGACTTCGGATGCCGTAGCCGCCGAGCGCGCCCGCCTCCCGGGAGGGGTGCCGCAGTTGCCCTGCCCTGGATCACGCCACCGCCATGGAGCCCGAACGCATGATCTCTCTCGCGGGGAAGACCGCCATCGTGTCCGGCGCGGCGAGGGGGATCGGTGCCGCGTGCGCCCGTGCCCTTGCCGAGCACGGTGCGAATGTGGTGCTGGGAGACGTCCTAGACGACCTTTGCGCGGAGACCGCCCGGAGCATCGCGGCCGACACCGGCGCGGCCACCGTGGCCACCCGTTGCGACGTGACCGACCCGGCAGACTGCGCCGCGCTGCTGGCCGCCTGCACGGACCGCTTCGGCGGCTGCGACATCCTCCTCAACAACGCCGGGATCATCGTTTCGGGCTCGATCCTGGACGCCGCCGTCGAGGACTTCGACCGCGTCCTGGCGGTGAACCTGCGCGGGTCCTTCCTGCTCGGCCGGCTCGTCGCCCGGCACATGGTCGAGCGCGGCACGAAGGGGTGCATCATCAACATGTCGTCCACCAACGCGGTGGTGACGATCCCGGACCAGCTTGCCTACGCGGCCTCGAAGGGGGGCGTCGCGCAGATGACGAAGGCGATGGCGATGGCCCTGGCGCCCCACGACATCCGCGTCAACGCGATCGGTCCCGGGACCATCCTCACCGATATGGCCCGGGTGGTCGCGGCCGACGACGAGGCCCGCCGCAGGATCCTGTCGCGCACCCCGATGGGACGGATCGGCGACCCGTCCGAAGTGGCGAGCGTCGCGGTCTTCCTCGCCTCGGACTACGCCTCCTACATCACCGGCGACACGATCTACCCGGACGGTGGACGGCTGTCGCTCAACTACACCGTGCCGCTCCGCGAAGACGCCGGGGGCGACCCGGGCAGCCATTGACATGCCCCCCCGCCTCGCCATCGACATCGGCGGCACCTTCACCGACGTGGCTCTCGAAACGGGCGAATTCCTGGTCACCACCAAGGTGCTCACCACCCACGGCGCCCCCGAGCGGGGCGTCCTCGACGGCGTCGCCAAGGTGCTCGACATGGCCTCGGTCGCGCCCTCTGACGTGCGGCTCGTCATCCACGGCACGACGCTGGCCACCAACGCAATCATCGAGCGCAAGGGCGCGCGCACCGCGCTGATCGTCACCGAGGGACACCGCGACGCCCTCGAGATGGCCCAGGAGAACCGCTTCGAGCAGTACGATATCAGCGTCGACCGCCCCCCGCCCCTCGTCCCCCGCCGCCTCCGCCTCCCCGTGCGGGAACGCGTCGACCGCCACGGCCGCGTCCTCGTCCCACTCGACGAGGACACCGTCCACGCCCTCCTGCCGGTCCTCGACGAACACGAAGTCGAATCCGTAGCGGTCGGCCTCATCCACGGCTACGGCAACCCCGCCCACGAGCGCCGCATCGGCGACATCCTCGCCGGCGAGCGCCCCGCCCTCACCGTCACCCTGGCCTCCGACGTCTGTCCCGAGGTGCGCGAGTACGAGCGCCTCTCCACCGCGTGCGCCAACGCGTACGTCCAGCCGCTCATGGCCCGCTACCTGGTCGGGCTGGCCGTATCGTTGGCGCAGCGCGGCCTCGCCTGCCCCTTCCTCCTCATGACCTCGGGCGGTGGCCTCACCACCCTGCAGACCGCGGTCAGGGCCCCGATCCGCCTCGTGGAGTCGGGTCCGGCCGGAGGCGCGATACTCGCCAGCCACCTGGCCCGCGAACTCGGCCTGGGCGACGTGCTCTCCTTCGACATGGGCGGCACCACCGCCAAGCTCTGCGTAATCGGCGGGGGCGAGCCGCTCCACTCGCGCACCTTCGAGGTGGCGCGCAGCTACCGCTTCAAGCAGGGCAGCGGGCTTCCCGTGCGGATCCCGGTCATCGAGATGGTCGAGATCGGCGCGGGGGGCGGGTCGATCGCGGGAGTGGACGACATGGACCGGATCCATGTGGGGCCCGAGAGCGCGGGGTCGGAGCCGGGCCCGGCGTCGTACGGGCGGGGCGGGGAGGATCCCACCGTGACCGACGCGGACGTGGTGCTGGGCCGGATCGACCCGGAGCTGTTCGCCGGGGGGGCGATCGGGCTGGACCGGGACCGGGCGGAGGCCGCGATCGGGACCCGCGTTGGGGCGAAGCTGGGGCTCGACGCACGGGTGGCCGCGCTGGGGGTGAGCGAAATGGTGGACGAGAACATGTCCAACGCCGCCCGCACCCACGCCATCGAGTGGGGGAAGGGGCTGGCGGGCCGCACCGTGGTCGCCTTCGGGGGGTCGGCGCCGCTCCACGCGGCCCGCCTGGCCGGCAAGCTGGAGCTGGACCGGTTCCTGGTGCCGGTCGACGCGGGGGTGGGGTCGGCGGTGGGGTTCCTGCTGGCGCCGATCTCGTACGAGGTCGTGCGGAGCCGCTACATGCGGTTGTCGCGCTTCGATCCCGCTCTGGTGCGCGAGGTGCTGGCCGGGATGCGGGAGGAGGCGGCGGCGGTGGTGAGGGAGGGCGCTCCCGGCGCGGCCACCTCCGAGAGGGCGCATGCCTACATGCGGTACGTGGGACAGGGTCACGAGATCGGGGTCGAGCTGCCGCGCGAGGTGGTGAGGGGCCGGGATGGGACGGGGTCGGCAGCGAAGTCTGAAGAGGCGGTCGCGGCACTCCGGACGGCCTTCGACCGCGCGTACAAGGCCGTCTACGGACGCACGATTCCGGGGCTGGACGTTGAAGTGCTGAGCTGGACGCTGGCGGTGTCGGCACCGGCGCGGTCGGTGGAAGACGTCGGCGAGTCCGGGAGGCCCGCGGACTCCGCGGCCACCGACCCGGCGGCGCTCCGGACGCCAGGTCCCCCTCCAACCGCCTGGACCGATCTCTTCGAAGGGACCGGCGAGGGAACCGTCCGCGCCGCAGTTCATCTGCGCCCCGAACTCTCGGTCGGCGACAACGTCAGCGGCCCCGCCCTGATCGCCGAGGAGCAGACCACGACGGTCGTCCCCGGCGGGTGGCGCGCCACCGTACTTCCCGGAGGCCACCTGCTGGCCGAGCGCCGTGCACCGGCGACAGCCCGCGCCGGCGTCTCCGCCCTCCAGGACCGGATCATGTGGAGCCGGCTGCTCTCGGTCGTGGAAGAACAGGCGCGCACCCTGGTGCGCACCGCCTTCTCCACCCCGGTGCGCGAGGCGGGCGACCTCTCGGCCGGCGTCTTCGACCTCTCGGGCCGCATGCTGGCCCAGGCCGTCACGGGAACACCCGGGCACGTCAACGCAATGGCGGCCTCGGTCGGGTTCTTCCTCCGCGACCACCCCGTCGAGACACTGGCCGAGGGCGACGTTCTCGTCACGAACGACCCCTGGGAGGGCACCGGCCACCTCAACGACTTCACGGTCGTCACCCCGACCTTCCTCGAGGGCCGCCCGGTCGCGCTCTTCGCGGCCACCAGTCACATCGCCGACGTGGGCGGGCGCGGCTTCGGCGCCGACGCGAACCAGGTCTTCGAGGAGGGCATCCGCATCCCCATCTGCCATCTCACCAGGGCCGGCCGCGTGGACGAGACGCTCATGCGCATGGTGCGCGCCAACGTGCGCGACCCCGACGTGGCCCAGGGCGACCTCTACTCGTTGGCGGCGTGCAACCGCACCGGCGGCGAGCGCCTCATCGCGATGATGAACGAGTTCGGCCTCGATTCGCTCGACGGGCTGGCGGAGATGATCCTCACTGCGTCCCGCCGCGCAATGCTCGACCGCATCCGCGCCCTCAAGCCCGGCACCTACCGCCACCGCATGACCATAGACGGCTACGACCGGAACCTGGAGCTGGTGTGCGCGCTCACCGTCTCGCGCGACGGCATCCGCATCGACTTCACCGGCACGTCGCCGATGTCGCAGTACGGGATCAACGTCCCCGAGACGTACACGCGGGCGTACGGCTCCTTCGGGGTGCGCTGCGTGGTCGGCTCCGAGGTCCCCAACAACGCGGGCTCGCTGGGCACTATCGGGGTCACTGCGCCGTCCGGCTGCCTCCTCAACGCGCCACCGCCCGCCGCCGTCTCCGCGCGCCACTCCATCGGGCAGATGCTCCCCGACGTTGTGCTCGGCTGCCTGGGCCAGGCCATGCCGCCCGGTTCGGTCCCGGCCGAGGGGGCGTCGTGTCTCTGGAACCCGGTCTTCATGGGTGGGCCGGGGCTCACCGGGACGTACCCGTACGGGGACTCGGAGGCCTTCGTGGTCAACCCGTTCCACACCGGGGGAACGGGGGCGCGGCCGGGCAAGGATGGGCTGAGCGCGACATCGTTCCCGTCGGGGGTTCGCAGCACGCCGGTCGAAATCACCGAGACGGTGGCGCCGCTCATCTTCTGGCGGAAGGAGTACATCCCGGACTCGGGTGGGCCGGGCGAGTATCGGGGGGGCCTGGGCCAGGTCATGGAGGTGTCGCACGCGGATGGCGCTCCGTTCGCGGTGTCAAAGATGTTCGAGCGGGTGAAGAACGCCGCGCGGGGAAGGGACGGGGGCGGGGTGGGGGCTCCCGGGCGCGTGCATGTGCCGGGCGTGGGGGAGATGCGGGTGAAGGGAAGGGAGGTCGTGCCCCCGGGGCACCGCATCGTGCTGGAGACGCCGGGGGGCGGGGGGCTGGGGGATCCGCGTTCCAGAAGCCGCGAAAGGGTGCGCGACGACGTGCTGGACGGGTACGTTGGTGGTGAAGCGGCCGCTCGCGAATACGGAGCAGGAGGCTTGTGAAATGTTTCACGTGGATGGCGGTTCCCGCGATTCCGGCCATCGCGAGATGCGAGGAAGCCGGGCCGAGGCGACTCCTGTACGCTTCCGCACCGGCCGCTCGGCCGGCCTGACGATCGAGGGCGGAAGCCGGGCCGTAAGGGTGGTGCCCCGATGACGCCGCGAGTCCGTCGCCGCGACCTGTTGACCCTGCTGGTCTACTGCGGAGCAGGGGCCCTGGTGCTTGGCGTGTTGGCCGGGGCGGGTCTCTTCTTTCCCCCGACCATGTGGGCGACCGTCGGCGGTTCGGTCCTCGGGGCCTGGGTGGGGCTTGCGATCTATCGACTCAGGGCCGATTCCTTCATATAGGGGGATGGCGTTGACGCCGGGATGATGCCCGAGAGGGAATCGCCTCACGAATCGAGGATGGAGAATCATGTTTGGAGACCTCTTCAGTTGGTACATCACGTCCCTGGCCGAGTTCTGGGGCTCGGCCTTCCGAATCGGCCTTCCCCAGATCCTGCTGGTGATCCTGCTCATCTGCTGGCTCCGCCGGAAGGGATGCGGAAAGTCCTGCGGGAGCGCCTGTTGCCGGATCCGGTCGTGCGGCCGTTGCAGAGACGCAGCAGGGCGGCCCTGCTGCGAGGCGGCCGCGGGCTGCGGCTGCAGCCTGTGCTGCTGCCGGGGGACCGATCACGCCCAGGAAGTCGACGAGGACGAGTGATGCGGCCGGCGGGGATCCTGGTCGCTCCGATCCTGGACGGGACACGCCGCGGGGTTGCTCTCGGACCCACAACCGGTGTGGATGGGGACTTGTGACGCGGAAGACCCGGCGTGGAGGTCAAATGACTCGTTTGCGGCGGCGGTGCGGTCGGCGTAACATCGGATGCGCATATGAGTAACGTCCGACACGCCAGCGGAGAGTCTGATCCGGCATCGGCGCGACCGAAAGCGGATGACGGGAGGGCGGACTTCGGTACCGGCAGCCCAGACGGGAGGCGGGACGCCTCCGTGTATGCCTCCCGCGGGGCCGGAGACACGGAGTCGCCTCGTCGGCTCAGGACCTACGACTACACCAACTTCTACTTCGCGGCGGGAACCGATCCGTTCGGGATTCTCGAACCGTTCGGGGAGTGGTACAAGGACGCCCAGTTCGGGGGACGCTACTACCTCTACGCGCTGCCCATGGGGTCGGCGCCCTCGACGCGGGTGGCGATTCAGGACCCCAAGACCCGGAAGACGCTTGCGGGGCTCATCAACTTCGCCTCGTACAACTACCTGGGGCTGTCCTACCGCCCCGAAGTGATCGAGGCCGTATGCGAGGGTGTGCGCGCATACGGTGCCGGGGCCTCCGGATCACCGATCCTCTCCGGCTCCATGGACCTTCACAAGAGGCTCCAGCAGGAGGTGGCGGATTTCAAGGGGAAGGAGGCGGCGATCCTCTTCCCGACCGGTTACAGCGCCAACCTCGGGGCCATTTCGGGCCTCATGCGCCCCGGCGATCTGATCGTTGCGGACAGGCTGGCGCACGCCAGCATCGTGGACGGGATGATCCTCTCGAAGGCCACCTCACGCTTCTTCAAGCACAACAACGCGGCCGACCTGGACCGCAAGCTGCGCGGATTCGAGGGCAAGAAGCTGGTCATCGTCGAAGGCGTCTACTCGATGGACGGTGACGTCGCCGACCTGCCCGCGATCGTCGATGTCTGCCGGCGGCACGGAGCGCGTCTCCTGGTCGACGAAGCGCACTCCACCTTCGTGTACGGTGCGAACGGACGCGGCGTCGCGGAGCACTTCGGTCTCGACGACGAGGTTGACATCCACCTCGGCACGTTCTCCAAGAGTCTGGGCGGGCTCGGAGGATTCGTGGCCGCGCGCAAGGAGTTCACCGTCTATCTCAAGGGGTTCGCACGCGCCCGGATCTTCTCATGCGCGCTGCCGCCGGGCGTCGTTGCCGGGTTGCTCAAGGCCCTGGAGATCGCCAGGAACGAGCCGGAATTGCGGGACAGGTTGTGGGACAACACCCGCTACATGCATGGATTGCTGCGCGACGCCGGAGTCGACATGGGCGATTCCAACTCCCAGGTGATATCAATCATGATCCGCGACGACCCCAACATCTTCGAGATCGCCGAAGACCTGCTTCATGCCGGCGTCTACCTCAACCCCGTCCGCTATCCGGCCGTCGGCAAACACAAGTCCCGGTTCCGCATGTCCATCTCGGCCGCTCACACCCGGGCGGACCTGGAGGAAGGTGCCGAAATCATCACCTCCGTTCTCAAGAAACACGAAAAATGCCCCTGACCCGATATCACTTTTCGCTGGCCGTCAGCGCCTTTTTCGAATTCCCCACATCCAACGCGCGGCGTGTTCTGCCGCCGCACCTGCAGCCCCTCGAAATACAGCACGAATCCAGCATTCTCGCGGTCACGGCCTTCGATTTCTCCGACAGCA
Organism: Longimicrobiales bacterium; assembly: GCA_965204275.1. GTDB lineage: Bacteria > Gemmatimonadota > Gemmatimonadetes > Longimicrobiales > Gaopeijiaceae > Bin94. Next base: position 2,522,989 of record CBDBEC010000002.1, on the reverse strand, counting down.
TGGTCGGTCCCTACCAGGAGATCGTGCTCTCGGTGATCGTGCCGCCTCTGATGGGTCGGGGCCAGGAGATGGCCAAGTCGGCTTTCTACCCGTTTCTGGTCGGAACCAGCACCGAAGCGTCACGGCAACACGCCATCGAACGCTGGCACCTCCCGCACTACATGAAGGACCTCGACATCAACTTCACCCCCATGGACGCACGGATGCGGGTCGAAGTCGGCGAGGGCGGCCGGCCGGTCCTGGACATGGAGATCACCGACTACCACAGGGAAGAGGTCGATCATCTGTACCAGTCGTTCATGGTGAACGCCGACCATCGTTTCAAGGTGGACATCCACATGCGGGGTCCGCACAGCGAGCACGAGGAGGAACTCGGATCGCTCCGGCTCCATGAGCACCCGATGACCGCACCACTCGACCGGGACCAGGTGGCCACCTGTCCGTTCCGCGAGCAATGGATGAGGGACGGCGTCCAGGTCTTCGAGGAGCTGGAGCGGATCTGAAGGAAACCGGGAAGCCCGGGGTGAGCACCTTCGTCATCTTCAACCCCGCTTCGGGACACGGACGGGGGGCGCAGCGAATCCCCCTCTACCGCGGGCTGCTCGACAGGCACCTCGAATCCTACGACTGGGCGGCGACGACGACACCGGGTGAGGAGGCCGCGTTCACGGACAGGGCGATCGCCGGAGGCGCGAAGCGGGTCGTGGCTGTCGGGGGCGACGGGACCTGGAGCCAGGTGGCCGATCGCGTGGTGGCTTCAGGACGGCCCGGTGTTTCGCTCGGGCTTCTGGCCGCGGGCACCGGCAACGACTTCGCCAAGAGCCTGGGGCTGGCGTACGGCGACCCGGAACACGCCGTGACGGCGCTCGCGGCGGGCCGGACGCGCCGCATCGATGTGGGCAGGTTGGTCTCGCACTGGCGCCCCGCCGCGACAGAGGAGGCGGCCGCGGGCACGGCCTGGCGCGAGTCGCCCCGCCACTTTCTCAACCTGGTGGGGTTCGGTTTCGATGTCGCGGTGATCGACGCCTCGCTGCGGGCCCGTTTCCTGAAAGGTGCCCTTCTGTACAAGCTGACCGCGATGCGGCAACTGCTCCTCTACCGCAGCCCCGAGCTCCGGCTCTCGGACGGCAGGGGTTGGAGCACCGAAGGGCGGCACCTCATCCTCACGATCTCGAACGGGCCGATCTTCGGGGGCGGATTCCCGATCGCTCCGGACGCCGACCTCCAGGATGGCCGGCTGGACGCCTGCGCGATCGCCGATGCCTCTCCAGCCAGGCGCGCTCGCCTGTTCGGCCTGGCCGGGAAGGGCAGGCACGTGGGCGCGAAAGGGGTGACGGTACGGCAGGACAAGACCTTCACCGTCCGGTTCGACGATCGCGTGCGCTACGAGGTCGACGGGGATGTGCACCAGTCGCGGTCCGGGGAGGTGCGGCTGGATGTGGTGCCCGCGGCGCTCCCGGTGATCGTGCCGTAACGGGGAGATTGCGCTCCGCGCCTCGGCGCCATCGGGCCGCCTGCCCCGAGGGGCGGTTGGCCCCGGTTACGGTTCACCGTCATCTCACCGTCTTCCTCACCGTCTTCCTGACCATCGTTGCACAGCTCCGCATGGGCGGTGTCGATGCCGTTGAGCCAGTCCTCCATTTCGGTCGGAACGCAGAGGTCGGTTCCGCGAAGGTCCAGCCACTCGAGCGCAAGCGCCGACAGCTCGGTCGGGAGGGGTCCCCTCAACCCGGAGTTCTCGGAGAGATCCAGGTCCGTGAGGTTTCCGAGCTGGCCGAGCTCGGCCGGAACCGTCCCGGTGAGATCGTTCTTCTCAAGATCCAGGTTCCACAGGCTGTCGAGTTGGCCGAGTTCGGATGGGATCACACCCGTGAGGTCGTTATCGGAGAGATCCAGGTATTCGAGAGTAGGCAGGTCGCCGATTTCGGGAGGGATTTCCCCGGACACGGAGGTCTCACCGATCGTCAGGACATAGAGCGAGTCGATCTGCCCGAGTTCCGATGGAATCGAGCCCGTGATGTGATACCCTCGCCCGCAATGTTCAGCTCTCCGAGAGCGTCAAAACCCCCGAACTCGGGCGGGATCGGGCCGGAGAGCTCGAGGTGATAGAGGTACAAGGTCGTGAGGTTGTCGAGCCGGGCGAGTTCCGGCGGTATCCGCCCCGTAAACCCGACGCGTATCAGATCGAGTATCCCGAGATTGGGCAGGTCGGCCAGGCTGGCGGGAATGGGCCCGGTCAGACCCGGTTCACTGTGGAGCCTGAGGATTCTCAAATGGGTGAGATCGGCCAGTTCGGCAGGCAGCCGGCCTTTCGGACCGTTTTTCGCCAGCCACGACTCCCGCACCTCGTTTGAACTGGACGCGGTCAAGCCGTGCCAATCTCCAAACTGTGCGCCCGTGAGCCAATTGTCGTTGTTGCCCCACCTCGCACCGTCGGTTGCCCCGTACAGCGAAGTCAACGCGTCTCGGCGGGAGTTGGCGCTCACCACCGTGATTTCCGACGTTGCCTCCTTGCCGTCGGCAGAGGCGGTGATGGTTGCGGATCCGGTGGTACTCGCCGCTGACCGTTCCCGACTGGTCCACCGAGGCCACGAACGGATCGCTCGACTTCCACTGGAACGAGACATCCAGCTCGTTCCGGTCGCCATCCAGCGCGGTTGCCCTGAGCCGAAGGTCACCGGTACTCGAGATCACGGCCGTGGACGGCCTGACCCGCACGACATCCACGGGCTGTCTCACGGTCACCGTGGCCGTTCCGCGAGCGTCGCGCGCCGTGGCGGTCACCGTTGTACCGCCGCCTCCCACCGCGGTCACCAGGCCGGATGAACTCACCGTGGCGACGCCCGGGTCGCCGCTGGCCCACGAGACATCGACATCCTCCATCTCCCTGTCCAGATGGTCCAACACGGTTGCGGACAGCTGAACCGTCTCGTCCTTCTTCAGCCGGGCGGAGTCCGGCGAGACCACCACGGTGGTGGGCTTCGCGGAGTCCACCGCCACCCCGAAGCGCTGGTCGGCCGTCAATCCGCCCGCATCCTTCGCAGTGACCGTCACCGTCACCGTACCCACCGCAACCCCCGCCACCGTGACCTCGTCGAGCGTCACCGAAGCGGTTGCCACCTCCGAATCCGATGTCCCGGCCTCGTAGCTCAGCGGATCACCGTCCGGGTCGCTGAAATACTCCGACTAGACGAGCCGGTGCGGAGACCGCTGGAGGACGGATGACCTCCGGCTGACCTACTGGCCGGTAGCCCTGACCTCTCGCCTCTGGGACCGGCTCCACCTCAAGGTGAGCCGAGCGCTCAGGGTCCACGAAACCGAACCGATGCTTGACGGCAACCCGCAGTATTGATGATACTTTATCATCTCATTCAACATTCCAAGGTATCACCAATGGCGTTGGCGACCAGAGAACGAATCCTCGAAACGGCTGGCAGGGCACTGACGCGGAGCCCGAACGCCACCATCGACCAGATCGCGGCCGAAGCGCGGGTGGGGCGAGCTACGGTCTTCCGTCACTTCGAGAACCGCGCGGGGTTGCTCCGGGCGCTGGCCAGGCGGGCGATCAACGAGACGGACAGAGTGGCGCGGGAGGCGATGGCACAGGCTTGCACTGCGACCGACGCGCTGAGATTGGTCACGCGGGCCGTTGTCGGCGTGGGGGAGTCCTATCGGTTTCTGGGGTCGGCCCCCGAACTCGACGACGAGCCGGAGATCGTCGGCGCGTACCAGCGGCAGATGTCGGAGCTGGCGGATCTGATGAGGGCCGTCGGGCGGGAGGGCTTCATTCGGCCGGATCTGCCCACCGCGTGGGTGGTGGCAAGTATCGACGGACTGATATGGGCTGCCTGCCGTGCCGTCGGCGATGGCGAACTCGGGGTGGTTCAAGCCCAGGATCTTGTCTGGGACACAATCACAAAGGGGCTTTCAAACGAGAAAGTGAGCGGATTTCACCATGGCGAATAGCAGACCGTATCGGATCGAGGATGTGCAGATAACAGAGTCAGGAAGTGCAGGATGGCGCGAGCGTGCGCTTCGCTTGATGCTGTGGGGCGTGGCGGCTGCCGTGTTCGCCGGGGCCTGTATCAAGCTGGTCGGCACCTCCGGAGTCGACGTGCGGGCGACAGCGCCACTACAGGGGGAGGCCGCCGAGATCATCGGTGCCCGCTTCCTGGACGTGGACGGGAACATCCGCTCTCTGGGAGACGAGAACGGGGCGGGGCCGGCCGCTTTGGTGTTCGTGGACGGCGAGTGCCCGGTGTCGGTGGAGTACCTGGCCGAGATGAACGACTTCACCGCCCAGGCGGAAGCGCGTGGAATCGATTTCTACGTGGTGGTGTCCAGCCCCGAGCGGACGTGGTCGGATGCGCGGGCGCTCCGCGCCGAGTACGGCTTGCGGGCGCCCGTGCTGTTCGACCCGTCGGGCGACCTTGCCGCGCGCCTCGGGCCCGTCAAGGTCGTCGAGGCGTTCGTCGTGAGCGAGGCGGACCGGCTGGTGTACCGGGGGCGGATCGACGACCGGCACGTGGAGAACGAACAGCTCCCCGCCGAACGGAGCCACGATCTCCGGGAGGCGTTCATCAGGGTCCACCTCCCCCATGCAGAACTTCGGGAGACTGCCCCGGTCGGGTGCGATATCATGCCCTGGACCATCGCCGACGAGCGGACGGTCACCTATACCCGCGACATGGCGCCGATACTGGCTGCCAACTGTGTCGAGTGTCACCAGGCGGGCGGCATCGCCCCGTTTGCGTTGTCCATGTACGAGCAGGCGTCCACGCGAGCCCGCAGGCTGGAGCGCGCGACCGCGGCAGGGCGGATGCCGCCCTGGCGCCCCGAACCCCGTTACGGTCGCTTCCGCGGCGAGCGCTACCTGTCGTGGACCCAGATCGAGCTCTTCCGGGCGTGGGCGGCGAGCGACGGGGCCGAGGGCCTGCCGGGTCACCGTGCCCCGGAGCCCCGGTTGCCCGATCCCGGGTGGCGCCACGGGCAGCCGGACCTGATGCTGCCGATGGTCGAGCCGTTCGAGGTCCCCGCCGAGGGCGACGACATCTACCGCTACTTCGTCATTTCGTCCGGGTTCCGGCGGGGGCGGACCGTGACGGCCATCGACTTTCAGGCGGGCGACCCCACGGTGGTCCACCACGCCAACTTCTTCGCCGACTACAGCGGCCGCGCGAGACGGGAGGACGCAAAGGACGACCAACCCGGGTTCTCCGTCTTCGGGACCGGCTCGTTCATGTCCTACGACAACACCGACGAGCTGTCCTACGGGATCGGCGGATGGGCTCCGGGAGCGGAGCCGTACACGCTCCCCGCGGGAGTCGGCCTGTGGTTGCCGGGGGGCGGCGACATCGTGATCGAGGTCCACTACAAGCTGAGCGGCCGGGCGACCATCGACCGGAGCCGCATCGGCTTCTACTTCGCCGACCGGCCGACTCCCGATTACATCGACGGCCTCCTGATCGGCACGCAGGACCTGGACATCCGGGCGGGCGATTCGGCCTACGTCCGCCATGTCCACATGGACGTTCCCGTCGGTTTCCGACTCGTCGACGCCATGCCGCACATGCACTTCGTCGGCTCGAAGGCACGGATGGTGGTGACCTTCCCCGACGGCAGCCGACACACGGTCTTCGGCATCGAGGATTGGAGGCTGCGCTGGCAGAACATCTACTCGCTGCGCACGCCGCTCCACGTCCCGGCGGGCTCGCGCATCGACGCATGGTGGGTCTGGGACAACTCCGCCCGCAACGTCGACAACCCCTTCGACCCGCCCCGCGACATCGCGTGGGGCTGGCAGAGCGAGGAGGAGATGGCCGAGGTCTGGATGGGCGTGATCCTCGATGACCCGTCACGGCGCACGGAGTTGATCGAAGCGTCCTGGGCAACCTGGTACAACGCCGACTCCCAACCGCTGCCGGACGGGTAGTCTCGGTGCTCGGGCGGGCTTTGTCCGCAGACTGGTGGAGCAGCAACCGCAGGGATCGCCTCGGAGGACATGGGCGATTCAGGGTTTGGGCTGTCAAGCGGCGACCGAGACGCGAGAGTGGTGCGCCTGACCCGTGTGTGTCCTGCCGCTCGCGGCCGGCGATGGTGCGGCGCGGCGCTTCCAGCGGTCACAATCACGGCACACCGCCGCGGCGTCGCGGCGATTCCGCCTCGCGAACCGAGCCCCAAGCTCGGAACATCAGGGGGGACTCCGCCCCTATTGATGGCGGGAACCACTCTTGACACGGGGAGGCCGCTATGGGCACCGAGAATGTGACCGGGCAGGAACCGCTGGCGCTTGTCCGGAAGTTGCAGGCGGCGAAGCCGTACCCGGTGCGGGACTGGTACGATTTCGAGCACCTGATCCCGGTGACGCCCGGTGCGTGCAGGTTCACGGATCGGGATGGACTGCGAGTCTACGTCGGCGAGGCGAAAAGGCTCCGCGATAGGCTGTCCAGACAAGTCATGCCCCGCCGGCTCGGCAAACCCTGGACCTCGGAACGCCCTCCACCACTCGGTGTCTGCACGAAGCGCAACCTGCTGATCAACGTGCTCAAGGATCGGCGCGACGGCCGCGAGTTGGTGAGGGCGCACGCCAATATCGATCAGGGCGACCCGTCTGCGATTGAGGCACTGAACACGGCCTTCCGCACCATTGACGGGTTGGCTGTGCAGTGGGTGGAGTGTCCGGCCGACATGAGGAAGCGTGTCGAACACCTGGCCGGGCGCTGCGTGTTTGACCGGCGGTTGCGCGGGTGCGGAAGATCCGTCGAGGGCGGGGATCTGATGGCAACCAAAGAGAGGTCCCGGTTCGGCGTCGAGGGCACGCGTCTCGGCCCGCTCTCCGGCGCGATCCTCGGTCGTCGCGATGTCCAGTTCCTCTCAGCGAAAGCCCGAAATCGGGGGTACTCCTACCCTTCCGGGGGTCGAGTTCGTGCGCTACAGGCGATCCTGCGGCGTCGGATTCCGCGCAACCGGCCCCCAAACGCAAGAATCGCCGTGAGGGCGGTTTTTCCAGGCACGACGGGGTCTGGGTCGGCTCTAGGGGCTCGCCTACGGGCCTGACGGCATCGTCGGGTGCCACCAAGCTCCCGGCTGGCGGGTCCGTCGAGGAATCGCGGCGGCCGGATTCGGTCGGTCGCGGCGGGACAGCGCTCAGCCGCAGCCCGGCTGCACAGCGGCACCCGGTGCTCCCGCTTCGCCTTCATCCTCGTTCCGGGAACTGTCCACACTCCCCGCCTCCGGTCGATCTCCGACCACTCGGCCCAACGCACCTCGCCCCACCTCGCCGCCGTCAGCACCAGGAACTCGAAAGCCAGCGCCCCCGCCGTAGGCTTGCCCGATCCGCCAACCGCCCCGATTGCGCTTCCCACCTCCCGGTGGGGCAACGCCTTCATGTGTTGGATGACCCGGTGCTGCGAGCCGAGCACCGAAGCGACACGGTCGCAGGGGTTGTCCGGTCGGAATTCCATCGCGACGGCCCACTCGAAGACCATGCGGATGCGCTGGCGGACGTACTGGGCGGTGGCCGCCTTCGTGTGCCAGATCGGGGCGAGAATCTCCAGAACGTCGCCCGTCGTCACCTCGGAAACCGCCATGTCGCCGATTCGGGGGAAGGCGTAGCGTTCGAAGCTCAACATCCAGCCCCGCCGGTGCTTCTCGCTCCGCCAGCCGGCCTGCTTCTGCTCCAGAACGCGCGCCGTGGCCTCCGCGAACGTGGGAACGCCCCTGGCGCGCCTCCGCTCGGCCAAGGGGTCTCCGCCCGCACGGGCGAGCTTCCGGTTGGCGAGCGCCTGCTCGCGGGCCTCAGCCAGCGATACCAGCGCGGCGCTTCCGAGCCCGAAGTCGCGGCGTCGTCCGCGAATGACGAGGCGCTGCACCCAGCTCCGGCTTCCGCTCGGCTTGACGAGGAGGTAGAGGCCGTGGCCGTCGCAGTGCCTGCCGGGTGGAGCGTGGCGCACAAAGGCCGCCGAGAGCCGCTTCTCGGGATGGCGGCCCTTCGGCTTGGTCCGGCGGGTCGGGACGCGGGTGCGTGTTACTTCACCGTCACGGTCGCCTGCCCCTGGGACACAGCCGGCACGGTCAGGGTGTCCCCGGAAACCGTGGTGGCCGCGACTCCGCCGTCCGTTGTTTCGGCCGCGAAGCTCAGCGCGTCGCCGTCCGGGTCCGCGAAATGGCGCGAGAGGCCGACCCCTTCCGAGCCGCCCCGGAACAGCTCCGGTCCCGGAATCGAGTCCACCACCCGTGGAGACCGGTTCGGCACCGTGACCTCGAAGCTCTGCCGTGCCGACAGCCCGCCCGGATCGGATGCCGTTACGGTTATCGTCGCCCGCCCCTGAAGCACTCCCGACACGACGACGCTGTCACCGGACGCCGCGACGGTCGCGACCGCCTCGTCCGATGTCTCCGCCGAGTAGCTCAGGGTTTCCCCGTCCGGGTCCGTGAAGTACGGAGCGACCTCAACTCCGCGCGACTCGGCGATGAAGACCTCCAGCGCCGGGATCGAGCCCACGGTGTTGGGTGCCCGGTTGGGCACCGCCGCCCCACGCTCTGCCGGGCCGACAGGCCGTCCGGATCGGTTGCCGTGACGGTCAGCGTCGCTTGCCCGGGCGACACTCCCGGGACCGACATGACGGTTCCGGAGACCGAGGCCGCGACCACGCCCGTGTCCGATGTCTCGACGGCGAATTGAAGGGTGTCGCCGTCCGGGTCGGCGAAGTACCGCGAGAGGTCCACGCGCACGGTGTCCCCCACGGTGACGGTCTGCCCCGGGATGGCACCGGTCGCCAGCGGCGATTGGTTGGGCGGCTCGACCGGATCCCTGCCGCAGGCCGCGTACCAGACGGCTCCGAGCAGCGGCAGGGCTGCCACGGTCCATCGTGACGAAGGCCTTCGTGCCCCCATGCCTCTGCCCCTTTGTTGACCCGGACGCCAGCCCTCTCAACCGTATCGAACATATGCAAGTGCGGTGATTCCCGCGGCCGGTCACCCGCCACCGAAAGACGTCGGCGGATGGACAATAGACCATACGCGTCGCGACCACCGCGATTGCACAGACGAGCATGAAGGGTCCCCGCGAAGCCGGACCCTCCCTTCCATCCTTCTTGACACGCCGCCCCACCCCCCCGCACTTTGTTCGGCAACCGAACAAAGTAGCCTGGGCCCCGCCCGGAGGGATGCCACCATGAGTTCGATCCGCAACCAGACCCGCCACCCCGCCACCGGCATGCCCCCCGCGCTGACACCCTTCGCGGCACCTGCCCACGTCGTGTCCCGCGCGAGGGGCCTCCACACGGCGCTCGCCCCCGCCCCCGCCCCCACCGCGCCCCCCACCAGGCGGCCCCACGCCGCTCTCGCGTCCCTCCTGGTCCTCGCGACGGCCACCGCCGTCCCCCCCGCCTCCGCCTCGGCCCAGCCCGCCGCCCCACCCATGCCCGTCATCCAGCTCGTCAGGGACGACTCCGGCACGCGCCTCCAGGTGGACGGCGAGGACATGATGGTGCTCGGCGTCAACTGGGACTACTTCCCCGTCGGCACGACCTACTCGTACAGCTTCTGGACCGAGCCCGACCACATCATCGAGGCGGCGCTCGAGCGCGAGATGTCGCTGCTGAAGGCGATGGGCGGGAACGCGATCCGCGCCTACGTGGGGATCACGCCGAAGTGGGTGAGGCACATCTACGAGAAGTACGGGATCTACACGATCCTGAACCACGCGCTGGCCCGCTACGGGGTCACGGTGGGCGGCGTCTTCCACCCGAACACGGACTACTCGGACCCCCGCGCCCGCGCGGTGGTGATGGCCGAGATCGAGGACATGGTGAACGCCTTCAGGGACACGCGCGGCGTGCTCATGTGGCTGCTCGGCAACGAGAACAACTACGGGCTGGTGTGGAGCTCGGCCGAGACCGAGAACCTGCCCGAGGGCGAGGCCAACGAGGTGCGCGCGCGCCACATGTACTCGCTCTTCGGCGATGTGGCCGAACGCATCAAGGAGATCGACCCGACCCGCCCCGTCGCGATGGCGAACGGCGATCTCCAGTACATCGACATCATCGCCGAGGAGGTCCCCGACCTGGACGTCTTCGGCACCAACGTCTACCGGGGCATATCCTTCGGGCAGCTCTTCCGGGAGGTGCAGGAGAAGCTCGACCGCCCCGTCATGTTCACCGAGTTCGGCGCCGACGTGTGGGACGCGAAGAACATGCGCGAGGACCAGGTCGTCCAGGCGAAGTACCTGATCGGGCAGTGGCGCGAGATCTACGAGCAGTCCGCCGGGAAGGGCCTCGTGGGCAACTCGATCGGGGGCCTCACCTTCCAGTGGTCGGACGGCTGGTGGAAGTTCGGCCAGGAATCCCGCCTGGACATCCAGGACACGAACGCGTCGTGGGCCAACGACGCCTACCCCGAGGACTTCGTCGAGGGCGACAACAACATGAACGAGGAGTGGTGGGGGATCGTCGCCAAGGGTCCCGCCGACCACAACAACCTCTTCGAGCTCTACCCGCGGGCCGCCTGGTACGCGCTCCAGGAGGCCTACACACTCGACCCCTACGCGCCCGGCACCGATCTCACGGCCATTCGCGAGCACTTCGCCGCCATTCAGCCGGCCGACATGGCGCTGCGGGCGCAGGGCGACCGCGCCGCGCTGCTGGCCGGCGCCCGCGCCCGCGTCCACCTGAGCGGCCTGCGCATCGAACTGGAGACCTTCAGCACCGGCGGCTCCCTGGTCAGCACCCCCGACGAGGCGCCGCCGCGCAACCCCTCCTATCCGAGCTTCCGCGGCTTCGACAAGATGCAGTCCTTCTACGCCGACCTGACCGCCCGGCCCGTCCGGAACATGATCGCGAAGATGTCGGTCAACCTCCTGGGCGACGTGCCCACGAACCCGATCGACGAGCTCTTCTACGAGAACCGGGGCCGCCCCCGCAACGTCAGGACCGACGGCGGGGACGTGGTGCTCCGGGACATCGAGCGGCTCAAGGTCTACAACGCCAGCGTCTCGTGGGACGACAAGTGGTTCAGCCTGGAGGGCTTCTACCGCACCGGCCACTACCACTGGGGGTACGAGGGCGACTTCTTCGGACTGTACCCCGAGGCCAACTACGGGCCCAACATGGACACCTACAACGGGATCGCGCCGGTCGGGATGGAGATCACCGGCAAGCGCGCGCTGAACGGGTGGAAGCTGGCGATCGGCCCGGAGCTGTGGTGGGGGGCCAATCCGGCCATGCTGGTCAAGTACCGGAGACGGCTGGGCCCCTTCGAGACGACGGGCATCTTCCAGGATGACCTGGCGGCGGCCGGCAAGGCGGCCAGCTCCTTCGCCATTCCCCTGCCGCCCACCCGCAAGGCGACGCTGCATGTGACCGCGTCGCGCGGCAACCTGATCCTCGACCTGGGCGGCATCTGGTCCGGGAGCACCAAGGAGGGGGATGCCTTCCAGATCGTGCGGGAAACGGCGGGCGGCACCGAGGTGCTCGGCGACGAGATCAAGTCGTCCGACGCCTACGGGGCCAAGGGCAAGATCACCTATGCGAGGGGGAGGCTGAGCTGGTACCTGCAGGGAGCCGCGATGGGGCTCGTCGCCGACGGCGGCTTCACGCAGACACAGACCTTCACCGGCTGGACGCTCAAGGACACAGGCAGCGGCAACCAGCGGAACATCCTCACCGGGTTCGCCATCACCTCGGGCAACTGGCAGGTCGCGCCCAACTTCCTGTGGCGCAAACCCCTCGTGGGACCGGTACCCGCCGACGCGCCGCAGCCGGGACGCCCCCGCAACATCCTCGACGACCCCTTCGCCGTGCGCGGGAACCGCGAGACCCGCGCCGCCGAGATCCTCTTCACCTACGATCCCACCCCGGCCACCTGGATGTACACCTGGGACAGCGACATGCGCGAGGACGCAAGCTTCGCGACCTCGTTCGGGTTCGTCTACTTCAACTTCCCCACCACCCAGGACGCCGGCATCGGCATACAGGCCGACGGGCGCTCCACCTTCGCCTTCCCCGGCGCGCCCCCGGCGCGGAACCTGTGGGAGCTGAAGGCGCGGATCGTGTCGAAGCGTCCGGGCGGCGGCGGGTGGATCGCGAACGTGTTCACCGGCACGGGCGAGCCGAACGGCAACGACGAGCGCGAGGTGAGCCGGTCGGGGCTGGACCTGCGCGTGATCGGCGGCTCGATGAAGTTCCAGGCGATGGCGCGTCTGAACGACTGGGGGCCGTACGACTACCACCGCGACTTCAACCACACCTTCCCGCTGCAGCTCATGGGCGACATCTCGTACACGCTGGGGCCGCCGGAGTGGTTCGACCTGCCGCAGACGCGGTTCGGGGTGCGGGCCACGATGCGGACGCTGGACGAGTATTCGCCGCGCTATTGTCCCGGGATGAGTGCCGATGCGTTCGGGAGGATGTCGTGCAACCCGGCGCTGGACGGCGACAACGGGCGCGAGTGGGAGATCCGGACGTACCTGCACATCGGGATGTAGCGGGGGTTCCAGCCCGTGATTCTCCGCGTGCGGTTCCGGGCAGTGCGTGGGCAAGTCCGTCACGTCGAGCGGAAGCCGCTGCCTGGCAGGGCTGGCTTGTGACTCGTTTCACAAGCTCGGGGCCGGCCGTGGCGGGGCGCGCTTCCGACATCGAGGAGCGGGTGCGGGAGCTCCTCGCCCGCATGAGCCTGGACCAGAAGATCGGGCAGATGACGCAGCCGGAGCGCATGAACGTCAGCCCGGAGGAAGTGAAGCGCTATCACATCGGGTCGGTGCTGAGCGGTGGGGGGTCCTGTCCGGGGGACAACCGCCCGGCGGACTGGGTGGCGATGAACGATGCGTACTGGGTGGCTTCGATGGAGGAGGATGAGGACCACCTGGCGATCCCGATTCTCTATGGCGTGGACGCGGTTCACGGGAACGCCAATGTGCTGGGGGCGACGGTGTTTCCGCACAACATCGGGTTGGGGGCGGCACGGGATCCGGAGCTAGTGGAGCGGATCGGGCGGGTGACGGCGCGGGAGGTGCGGGCCGCGGGGGTGGATTGGACGTTTGCGCCGACGCTGGCGGTGGCGCGGGATGTGCGCTGGGGGCGGACGTATGAGAGCTATTCGGAGGATCCGGGGGTGGTGGGGGAGTATGCGGGACGGATCGTGAGGGGGTTGCAGGGGGGGGGAGGGGTGGCCTGCGCGAAGCACTGGGTGGGGGACGGGGGGACGGGGGGTGGGGTGGACCAGGGGGACACGGTGGTGAGCGAGGAGGAGTTGAGGCGTGTGCACATCGCGCCGTATGTGCCGGCGCTGGAGGCCGGGGTGCTCACCGTCATGGTGTCGCTGAGTTCCTGGAACGGGGAGAAGTGCCACGCGCACCGGTACCTGATCCGGGACGTGCTAAAGGGGGAGATGGGGTTTCGCGGTTTCGTGGTCTCGGACTGGAATGGGGTGGAACCGCTGGCTGGGGACCATGGTGAGGCGGTGGCGATGGCGGTGAATGCCGGGATCGACATGGTGATGGTGCCGGAGAGGTGGAGGGAGTTCATTGCCGGGCTGAGAAAGCAGGTTGAGCGCGGGGTGGTGCCAGTCGAGCGGATCGACGACGCGGTGGGGCGGATTCTTAGGGTGAAGTTTGCGTGCGGGCTGTTCGAGCGGGGGCGGCCGTGGGGTCGGTGGGGGGCCAATGGGAGCAGCTTTGGGTCGCGGGAGCACCGGGAGGTGGCTCGGGAGGCGGTGCGGAAGTCGTTGGTGTTGCTGAAGAACGAGGGTGGGGTGCTTCCGTTGGACAAGGGTGGGCGGATTCTGGTGACGGGGCGGGGGGCGGATGATCGGGGGCGGTTGTGCGGGGGGTTCACGGTGGAGTGGCAGGGGGTGTTGGGGAACGATCGGATCGAGGGGGGGACTTCGGTTTGGGAGGGGGTCAGGTCGGTGGCGCCTGGGGCGGTGTTGGGGGGGGTGGGGGGTGGTGGTGGGGAGGGTGTTGGCGTGCCGCCGGGCATGGGTGAGGAAGAGGGGGACTTTGATGCGGCCGTTGTGGTGATCGGGGAGCGTCCCTATGCCGAAGGGCTGGGGGATGTTCGCGAGGCGGGTCCGGTGCGACCGGGGACGAATCACCTGCTGGCGGAACCGGGGGTGTTGGAGCCGTATGGGGACACGTTGGAGTTGGCGGTGCTCCATCCGGAGGATCTGCGTACGATTCGGAGGCTGAGTGGGTGGGGGATGCCGGTCGTGGCGGTGCTGATTTCGGGGCGGCCGCTGGTGGTGGATGAAGAGCTGGCCGCGTCGGCGGGGTTCGTGGCCGCGTGGCTGCCGGGGTCGGAGGGGGGTGGGGTGGCGGACGTGCTGTTCGGGGACCGGGACTTCGTGGGGCGGTTGCCGATGGGGTGGCCGGGGATTCGCGGGGAGGTGCTCTTCCACCGGGGGTACGGATTGCGGCTACCCTGAAGCCACGAAGGACCCGTCCGCCGGGGGAGGCCTCGGCGTTGCGGCCGGCGCGCCAAGCCGACGGCGCCCCGTTCCCATTCCCGCATGTATGCGCCCCGTCGACAACCCGATACTTCCAACGAAAGGTGGTCCCGCACCCGGCCGGTCCGCATAAGCGGCGGCCTGGTTCAGCGGCAGGTGGATCTGCTCTGCAAGATCCGTTTCCGGGGCAGTTGGCTCTGCCTCCTGATCCTCCTCGAGTTCCAGCCGGAGAGCGACCACTTCATGGCTCCCCGCATTCTGACATAGACCGTGGCTGGGATTACCCGACGAAAACGCGGGTGATCGGACGGTTGGCGAGGGGTGGAGTCGCTGGAGAAGCGCAGCGCCACTCCACAACCCGAGCTCCCCGCCAGGCGTGACCCAGATCGACCATCCTGCGAGGTGGCCCGGTCCGTGTGAGGGCGGCGCTGATCAGGACGTTGGTGTCAACTACGACCCTGTCAGCTCTCATCGGAGAGCAGGGACTCCAACGCCGCCGGCGTCAGGCCGTTGGCGGCAGCATCCCGGCTCATGGCGTCCATCGCGGCCGCCAACTGGTCCCAGGCGGATCCGCGCAGGCGTTCGAACTGCTCCACCGACAGCATCACGCCCACCGGCGTCCCGTTCCGGGTGACGCGCACGGGTCCCTGCTGGGCGGACCGGAGGAGCTACCGCGCGGCCCGTAGCTCCGTCTGAACCTTCTTGGTGAGATCTCCTTCGGACAAGCGGCCGCTCTTCACGGCTGTAGCAAGGAGATCGACAATCTGTCGCCGTCGGAACCTCTTCCAATGCTCTTGGCTGATCGCCCCTGCCACCCGATCACCATTTCATCCGTGAGAATCCAGACGATGTCGAGCTTCTGAATCCGATCACGGCCCGCCGCGATCGCCAATACGGCATCTGAGACCTCCAAGTCGGTCGCTCGACCGCACTGCCAGAATGAGAGCGTGTTGTTCGCGGTCCTCAGGTCAGCCGTAATTGCGCCGGCCGGAATCTCGTCCGCGGCAAGCCCGTCCTTGGGTTGCCATTTGTGGCGAGTGATCATGCGGGCCAGGAACATCTTCTAGCGAACGAGGTCGTCCATTACGCCGCGACGATACTCATCAAGCCACGAGACCGGCTCGGAATGGTCGGCGAGAATCTCCCGAAGACCGGGGTCACCCCAGAGTTCCGCCGCCTGGATAGCGGCGTCGCGGAGCTCTATGTCGTCAGATGCCAGCGCGCCGTGAACCAATCCCGCACGCCACGCAGCGGTTCCAATCGGCTGCCGGGCCGCACACAGGAACGTGGCCGCCGCAAACGCCGGGCTCTCCGAATCTAGGCAGGCGTTCGATATCCACTGCAGGGCGGTATCCCCGTCTTCAGACTCCAACGCGGCCGTGATCACCTGCTCGGCGGGGTGATCCATGCCGTCCTCGAGCGGCTCGGCATCGAAGGATGCGTGCAACCGGTCGAGAAAACGGCGCCGGTCGCGCTCCCGTGTCGGCAAGACCGACTCGGGCCTGGTCCGCCATCCGGCAAACACCCGTATCGCGAGCTCCTCGATTTCGGTCTGCAGACGGGCGGCATCATGCGAGATGGCCAACCCCTGCCTGCGAGCAGTGTGGGGGCAGTCGACATCAAGAGTGCTCACACCGCCTGTCCGCAGGATCCTGTCCATCGCACGTGACGGTGGCTGCGCCAAGGGCGCTCTAGTCTTGGTCAGCATCGAACAACTCCCTTGCGG
Source organism: Longimicrobiales bacterium (assembly GCA_965204275.1). Taxonomy (GTDB): domain Bacteria; phylum Gemmatimonadota; class Gemmatimonadetes; order Longimicrobiales; family Gaopeijiaceae; genus Bin94. The sequence continues at coordinate 2,506,821 of CBDBEC010000002.1, read as the reverse complement.
CGTCGGTGATCACCGCCTCGAAAGCTCCCCTCTCGAGGTCCCGCAGTCTGTCGGTCTTCGCCAGCGCTTCCTCCCCAGAAAGCAGACCGCCAGGCTCCCAATAGACGTCGATGTCAAGCAGAAAACCGATGTCGCCGGAAGGTGGCGTGAAGTTGCCGTGAGCCAGGACCAGATGGGCGCCGTCCTCGTATCGATAGTCGATTCGGCTCATGAAGCTGTTCACGGCTTCGGGCAGTCCCGGAACGGGAGGAACAGCGGAATGCAGGTAGTCCTCGATCCTGACCATGGGCTCGGGGATCACTATTCGGTTGATGTACCGTACGCTGATTCGGCGGACACCCGTCGGTTCCGCGACATCCCAATACGCCTTCAGAGCCGTTGCGATCCTCGGGCGGAATTCGTCCCAACCGCTCTCTTCCGGGGGCTCGGGCCTCTGGTAGGGCCGAAGCATGTGGACACTGAGCACGTCGGGACCGACACCTACCGCTCGCGTGCGTCTGGTCCTCGGTGAAGAGCAGCACCTTGTACAGCCTCTGATTCGTCTATCGGCGGGTTCCGGTACCGGCGGCGTCCTGGCGGAGCTACGGTCTCCATTCTCGGCGAGCGTCGCTATCGTAGCCGGTCGGGCAGTTCGGGGAGGTCCTGTCCTGCTACGGGAGCGGTCGTAGAGACAGCGGTACAGGTGACGGAAACCGAAAATCGGCGGAACTGAACGCTCGCGGCAGCCATTTCGTGCGGGCCCCTCTTGGAACGGTGGCATGGACCGATCGAGAGCTTGACTCGTCCGGGGAGTGGTTTCCTTTCTGATACACCATGGAGGCGGGTAGTTGCTCTCTCAAGCTTGTTGACGAGGCTTGATGCGTCAAGCTGCCCGGTCCGCGGCACCGAATCGCCGGGATCGGAGGGCGCGGACCGGATGCCGGTCGAGGCGGCAGTGTAGAGATGGGCTCCACCGTTACGCTGAAGACCGCGGCGCTGGGGGGCGTCGCTGACCAAGCTGTTGCGGCCAGTGGTCTACTTGGTCACTTCTCAAGCGAAGGTTGTGCCAACGGACGCCAACGGAGGCCGGGGGACATGGATCGCGAGGAGCTTGGAGACCGGACGGAGCGGCACGAGTGGGCGGACGCCGAGCACGGCGAGGGGCGCTTCCAGCAGGACGACGCTGTGGGCCGGTACGACGGCGGGGTGCTGGAGGAGTTGGAGGCGCACCAGTTCTTCCATCCCCAGTCAGTGCGCTGGTACCGGTCGCTCTTCTCCGAACACAACCCCGACGAGGGACGGGATCTCGGCGACGTGGAGTTCCTGCACGACAGGGGATGGGTAGTCGAGTGCGGCGACCGGTTGGGGCCGACGTGGGCGGCGGTGCTCGTCTTCGGCAGGCCGCGCTACGTTCGGCAGGCGCTGCCCCGCCCTGTCGTGGATTGCCAGTTCATCGGCGCTGCCTACGACGAGGGGCCGTTCGAGCGCCATTGGACCGACCGCATCGTCGTCAAGGGAAACCTGCTTCAGGCCTGGCTGACCGTCGCCGAACGCTACATGCGGCACGCGGAGCGCCCGTTCCGCCTGGACCCGCGGACCATGCTTCGCAACAGCCGTCCGGCCAGCGAAGGAGGTGCGCAATCCGTTGATCGCGGCAGTGTTCCGCGGAATCGGCCTCGCAAGGCAGGCGGGCACCGGGATCCGGGCCATCTTCCACGACTGGCAGAGTCTCGGCCACGCCCCTCCCGTGATCCGCAGCGACGAGGTCCGAAGCGTGTTCGAGCTGACGCTGCTTGAGAAGGCGACGCTGGCTGGGAAGCGGCGGGCGACGGTGGGGACGGGTGGGGAACCAGTCGAGGGTCGCGGCGACGACGAACGTCCGGCGGACCCGCCAGGTACGAACATGGTCAGTGAGCAATGTGACCAAGTTGCGCTCCGGCTGAGCTCACGCCAGCGCGCCATCGTGGCGGCGTGCGACGTTCCGCGCAGCATGGCCGAGCTCATGGAGCGCGCTGGCGTGTCGCATCGCTCCCACTTTTGTGGGGGCCGCGGTGAAGGAGAGGTGAGGGGTGGGGTGAGGGGCGAACCGTAACGTACGGAGGCCCGTTCAGGGCGTCCTGGGACCGCGCCGGACGCCGGGAGGCGCCCGGCAAGTTCGAGCGTCGCCGGAGCGCTCGGGAGCGGACATCAGGGATGGGAAAGGAAGCGCCCGCATGTCCAACCCGTCCCCGACCCAGTTGGCCGGGACAATCGTCCGCGAGCAGGGGATGCAGCGTAATGGTCGGGACACCCGAAGGGATGAGATGGCGGCGATTCGGCCGCCACGGCACACCTGGTACCCGAGGGCCGGACATGGACAGTGACCATGTATCGGTGGGCTCTACGCTCGGCGGTCCTTGACACGCCGTGCGGTCATGCCATACTTGCCGCGAACGGGACGGGATCAACCGCGATGTTCCGAGGAGCAAGGACGAATGATTCGGGCGATGGATGTCGAGGCGCGAAAGGGGCTGAGGATCTGGCTCAGGTTCTCCGACGGGTCCGCGGGCGAGGTCGACCTGTCGGACCTCGCCGGTCGGGGCGTGTTCCGGGCTTGGGACCGCGTCGGGGCCTTCGAAGAGGTCCATGTCACCCCGCACGGTGCGGTTGCGTGGAACGACGAGATCGAGCTCTGTGGTGACGCCCTGTACCTTGAATTGACGGGCAAGTCGGCGGACGAGGTGTTCCAGGGACTTCGCACTGGAAGCTGATTTGCCCGAGGTCAGCCGTTTCTACGGAATCGTCATCCGCATGTTCTTCCGGGAGCACGGCCCGCCGCAATTCCATGCGGAATACGGTGGCCAGCAGGCGGTCGTGGGCATCGAGGATCTCACGGTGCTGAGGGGTTGGCTGCCGCTCGGCTTCCTGCCGCTTCCGCTGGGAGTGTATCTTGCAGGTCTTCCCCGATTCCTCGCCAATCCGCCGCCGCGAGACGATGCCCGATCACAAACACAATCCGCTGGAGAGCCGGGGTGTCGAATCGCCCGTCGGGACTTGTGAGATCACGGAGGAAGAGAGGCCGAAGGCGACGGTGTGGAGCGCGAGACCCTGGACGCCGGGGACGAGCTCCGCATCGGGCAGCCCTTCGACCCGGCCAGGATCAGGATAGCCACGAGGGAGCCGTCGTTGGGAACCGTGATGGAGCGCATTCGGCGGGGCGAAATCGAGCTCGCGCCCGACTTCCAGAGATCCGGGGACGTCTGGTCGCGCCGAATGCAGAGCCGCTGATCGAGTCCTTCCTGCTCCGGATCCCCATGCCTGCGTTCTACGTGGCGTCGGACCCTTCAGCCTTGACATGCAGACGATGCGCCGCAACGACCACCCGCCCGACTTCGTGTCATTCCGGGAAGCGGCCATCAACCAGCTCATCCACCAGGACTACGGGGACCACGGACGGACGGCGTTCATCAGGGTCTATCGCGACCGGACGGTGACGCGGGCTCCGGCGATCTCTTCGTTCGGGAATCGAGCCCCGAGTACGATACAGGGCCGGTCACCTGTCTGGGCAAGACCTTCGAGTCGGAGGACGCCCGCCGCGAGCACTTCCTTGAGTGCCTTAGGGAGAAACTGCCCGAACTCCGCGAACGTCCCGATTTCCCGCACGGCGAAGACGAGGACATCCTGCGCATGTCGGATCCGCCGTACTACACGGCGTGCCCGAGTCCGTTCCTAGCGGATTTCGTGGCGTACCACGGGCGACCCTACCACCCCGACGAGGAATATCACCGCGAGCCGTACGCCGTGGACGTGAGCGTCGGCAAGACGGACAAGCTGTATCGCGCTCACGGCTACCACACGAAGGTGCCCCATCTGGCCATCGTGCCGTCGATCCTGCACTACACCAAACCGGGCGATATCGTGCTCGACGGCTTCTGTGGCTCCGGCATGACGGCCGTTGCCGCGCAGTGGTGCGGGACCGCGCCGGAGTCGTACCGGAAGAAACTGGAACAGCGATGGAAACAGGAGGGGCGGGACGCACCTGAGTGGGGCGCGCGCCGAGTGATTCTGGGGGACTTGTCGCCGGCCGCGACCTTCATCGCCGCGAACTACAACATCCCCTTCGATGTGGACGAGTTCGCCGAGGCGGCGCGGCAGCTGTCGGGCGATGTCGAGGACGAGGTGGGGTGGATGTACGAGACGATGCACACGGATGGGAGGACCGAGGGACGGATCAACTACACGGTGTGGAGCGAAGTGTTCTCGTGTCCCGAGTGTGCGGGGGAGGTGGTGTTCACGCGTGAGGCACTGGACATGCGGACCAAGCGGGTGCGGCCATCGTTCCCGTGTCCGGGTTGTGGCATCCTCCTGAAGAAAAGAATGATGGGCCGATTCAGATTCTTCCGAAACGATTTCGCATTTTCTGGAAGCGGTGGACTAGGCTGGCTACTGGTCTTTGGTAATCTAACTGTAGATCTTCACACCGTATTAGATTTGCATGGTTATGACCCGGCCCCCGATGATCCCCCGCGAAGCTCGGACCCGAATCGAGCACCTGTTGTCGCGCGCGCCCGCCGTAGTGCTGACAGGCCCGCGGGCGGCGGCGAGACCTGGGCGGTCGAGATCAAGCGAAGTACGGTGCCCAGCGTCTCTCGTGGGTTTCGCAACGCCTGCGACGACGTCAAGCCGACGCGTCGGCTGGTCGTCCATGGTGGCGACGAGAGCTACCCGCTCCGCGGCGTCGAAGCGATGAGTCTGGGGGACATGTGTGGGGAGGCGGGGCCGTGAGGGTGGAGGTCGGCGGGGTGCGGGTCGCGGTTTCACCTCACTCTCGGGCTTCTCAGGGTGAGACGCCTTCGACTTCCCGCCGTGCTCGCTCGAGGTGCTCCGGGCGATAGCTTTTGCGGGCACAGCGTGAGTTGTAGTCGGCCACTCGTTCGTTGAAGCGGTCTGTTTCGACCTGGGACATCGCATAGGCACCGCGAGCACGCTCGATTCGGTTGTCTTCACGCACGCACCAACGGAGTTCCGGCAAGGAGAGGACCCGGTCCGCGCCAACGGGGGGCCGGCTGAATTGAAGCGGTCGCGAGCTGGCGTCATCGCCGGTCTCACCGATAATCATGAGCAGGACCAATACACCCATGATCCCCCCGGCCCAGGCCAGACACCCGCGCTTCTCCACACCGCCGCCCGCTTGCCCGGATTGCACCGGGGCCGGAGCGGCTGCGAGGTTCAGGTTTCGTGTCAAGTAATTCCAGCACTTGTCATTCACAAGGAACGTGTCCTTGGGTGCTGGACGCCACGAGCGCTCCGCGGCTCCCCGGGCATCGACCTTCCACCCCGAATGTCGCATCGGTCGAAAGTAGCGCTTGATTCTCCGGAGGAGCTCCACCGCTTCCATCGCTTCCCGCGACTGGGCGGTCGCCGACGAGTTGTATGCCGCAACCGCGTGGTTGACCAGCATCGAACAAACCATCGAGGCCACCTCCACCATTTCGTCGCCGACGGAGAAGCCGGGACCGAGCGCCGCGGTGCCCTGTCGCTTCAACTTGGCGAGCAGATCGAGTGCCGATGGCGTTTCTTCCGTCGATGGCGGCGCGTCTCCGAGGTCGGTACGCAGTGACGCGATCAGCACCCGGGGGCGGTGGATATCCTCCAGCCTGCCGCGAGACCGCTCGAGCCAACCCTGCACGAGCTGGCGGACGCGCACCATTTCCTGTTGCGCAATCAGGTCTTTCGCAAGCCGTCGCACCGTATCGAGGTTCTCCTGCGCCTTCCCGCGCATCGCGGCGGCGCATGCGATTTGGCGGGAGTAGCGAACGAGAGAGACGGACGTGCGAACCGCTTTCAGCACCGTGGATTTGTCGGCATGGTAGTTGAAATTGGCGACCGCAGCACGAAGAAGGGCTTCCGCGACCCTGTCCGCGAGCGAGGCATACACGATATCTTTGGTCGACACCAGGGTCGCGAGACCGGGTAGCTCGCGTTCGGCCACCCGCATGAGACCTTCTCCGGCCGCTCCAGCCTGTGACCCATCGGTCTCGCAGGCCGCGGTGCAGGTACCGATGGCTTGCTCGATCTCCTTGCGGGGTTTCCCGGCGAACACGCGCCCCAGGGGCTTCAAGCGGTTTCCGCCCAACTCCAGGATCTCGCCCAATAAGCCCCTCGGTAGCTCCAAACCGTACTTGCGGGCTTCTTCGACAAACTCTTGGAGTGATTCGCGGAAGACGCCTGCAATGTCCTCGGTATCCCGGGCCGCGATCTTGTCGCTGAAGGTGGCGCAGAATGCCGACAGGTCCGGTCCTCGGAGACGTCCGACCAACCTTGCCTTCGCGCGCAGACCTCGGCGCAGATACCCGATGCGCTCGGAAGGTGCTCCCTGCCATCGTTGCCCGGGCGACTCGCCCATGAGTGCGATGAGCAGACAGAGGGTTCCGAGGTTGTTGAGGCTGGCGGCGTTCCGCCGCGTGGGCAGCCGGTCTTCCGAACCTTCCCAGACGGCAAGCGCGCCGCGCAGGTCTCCTTGCCTGAGCCGGAATAGCGCATACGGATTGTCGCCGTGCCCCGTGAACCAGAAGAGCCCGAAACCGATCCGGTCCGGGACGTCAATGAGCGCCGAAAGGGCGCGCATGACGGTGATTTCGTTGCGACGGCAGCCTTCGAAGTAGAGATCGTCTTCGAATACCAGCGGTCTGCGCACCCTCAAGAACGCCTTGACCTGAGCCTCCCGGCGAGCCTTCTCGCGGACGGTGCAGTCGGCCGGCAGTCCGAGAACGTGAAACGGGTTGTCGAGGATCATTCCCGTGGTGGCTTCGGGGCCACGTCGGGGAGATCGCCGATCGTATCGGCGAACCGGCCCACGTACGAGGCACCGGTTTCCCGGACGACTCCGAACCCTTCCACAAGATACGTTCGCCATTCGGGGTGCGCGCGCCGCAGCGCTTCCCGGTCAAGTGCCAGACGCCGCACGAGGTCGCGGATGAAGTGGGCCTCTCGGTGACGGATCGTCCCGTCGGCCTCGACGAGCTGAACCAGGATATCGAGAAGCAACGCCGCGTCTTCCTGCGAGAGGCCGCTATCGCGGAGTTCCTCCATGGCTCGCCCCACCGTGCCGGCAGGGTCGGCCGCAAACGCGTTGGAGATGCTCTCCATTGCCGTTTCCACTTCCGCCGCCGGCTGCCCCATCTGAACCGCGATCGAGCGAAGGCAGGACACCTCTGCGGGCGCGATGTCACCGTCGCACGCCATGCACCCGTACGCGACGCGCAGGTATTGAGGAAGAAGAGGATGGGCGCTCACGATGGTGGGTCGTCCCGCGACGCGAAACCTCCTACGATCGTCCGGCCCGATCGGCGCCTCGATCGTTCCGGCTCGAACTCGTCCCGCATTCGTTCGTATCGCGCGATCTCCTCGGCCCCGACCGACGGCCCGTTACGGTCGATCGCTTCCACCAACCGCTTCATCACGATTGTGTCCCGGTCGGCCGCGAGCGTGCGCCGCGCCGCTTCATCCACCAGAAACTTGATGTCGCCGCTGACTCGACCCCTCGTGAGCCGCGCCAGGACATCGCAGTCGACGGAGCGATCCACGGGGCGTTGACCGAGGTGGATCGCGAACATTGCCTTTCGGGCCGGGTGGTCCGGCGGTCCGACGTACACGACCTTGTCGAAGCGCCCGGCCCCAAGTACGGCAGAATCAATGCGCCGAGGCCGGTTCGTGGCTGCCAGCAGGAATACTCCGGCCTCCCCGCAGGCGTCGATCTGTGTCAGCCATTCGGTGACTTCGCTCCTATAGGCATGGAAGAGATCGCCGCCGCGGGAGGGCATGAGGGCATCGACCTCGTCGAGGAATACGACGCACGGCGCTGCCGCCCGCGCCTCGTCGAAGAGCTGGGTGATCTTTTCCTGAGTGCCGTGTATGTACCTGCTGGCGACCATGCCGGGAGTGACCTTGCGAAACGCAAATCCCAGTTCCTCACCGAAGCGTTCCGCGATGAACGTCTTGCCGCATCGGGGCGGTCCGTAGAGCAGCAGTCCGTTGGTGGTCCGGACGCCGAGTTTCTCGGCCATATCAGGCTTATTCCGGAGGGGATCGATCACATCTTGCGTGAGTATGCGCTTGAGCTCCTCCATTCCGCCGACTGCGGCGAATCCCCGTTGCGTCGGAGCGATGGGTCTCGGCGGTCGATGGGGCGGCGTCCGTGCGCCCGGTCTTTCCGCTCGCGTCCCGTCCGTGATCGCTTCCAAGAACGAACCGGCGTCGCTGAACCGTTCATCCGGGCGCGGGCTCAACGCCTTCTTGATGGCTGCCAAAGAGGTGGACGGGAGCTCGCCGCCGATGTTGTGGGCAGGAACGGGCAGGGGTTCCATGCGTGCTTCCAAAATGGTCTGGCGGGGGTTCGCGCGCGGGCGTGTGCCGACACCCGGATGCCACGGCGGCGTGCCGAACAGGATTCGGTAGAAGGTGGCGCCGAGGGCGAACACATCGGTGGCGGCACACGATGACGCTCCGTGGTAGCACTCGTTGGGCAGGTAGTAGGGATCCACGGCCGAGAGATGGGCCGCCTGACCGTCACTGGCCCGCCGCGCGTGGCCGAAGTCGATGAGGACGGGCCGCTCGTCGCGACCGTCCCTCGCATCCAGGACGATGTTCGAGGGGGTGAGCTCGTTGTGGGCCACCCGGTCGTCCAGTCCGTGGAGGTACGCAACCGTCGCCAGCAGGTCCCGCATCAGGAGGAGCGCGAACGCCGGAGCGAGCGCGAACTCCCGAGCCAGGCGGTGGTCCAGCGTTTCTCCGGGGACGAGCTCCGCCAGGAGGTAGGGCCTCTTGGTTTCTGCCAGCGCCCCGGACTCCATGAAGGTCGGGATCCCCGGATGGCTCAGCGACCCCGAAATCGCGACCTCGATGAGCTGGCCCTCGCCATCGAAGCGGTCCTCCGGGATCCGGGCCGGGTCGAAGACCTTGAGAAAGGCGGGATTCCCCCGGTCGTCCGCCACCCTGTAGGTCTCGGCGTTTTCGGCTTCCTTCACCGGGAATCGCACGTGCCAGCCCGGGATGGCCTCGCTGCCGTTGGCGAAGATCATGACCACCCGCTTTGATCGGCCAGAAGGGGATACGGCGGGACCGGATCGTCGTCGGACTCCTGCACTACAAGTTCCAGGATTCGTCGCGCGTGATCGAGAAGCTCGGGACACGGCTTGTCGGCCTGCATGGCCTCCAGCCCTTGGTCCACCATCATCCGCGCCTGCCGGGGATTCGTCCAGTGGATGCTGGTGAAGTGTCCACGGGCCCAGTTGAGGATTCCTTTGGACCATTCGCAGTACTTGAGTCTGAAGATCTCTCGTCTGATCTGGTCCGTGACCTCCCGGGCGTCGTCGGTCTGTCTCGACCGCCTGACCTGGTCACGCCGGTGTTCCATGTCCCGCATTTCGTCCCTTGACTCGCTGTGCCCCTCCTCGGCGTTGGCTCTCTTCAATTCCGCCCAGGCTTCATCCAGTTCGGCCTCGGCCCCGGGCCATTCGATGCTCTCGGCAAGGTCGTACAAATCCAGGAAAGCGTCCTTGAGGCGCGAAACGGCCTGCTCGGCCGCATCGCGATCCGTACCTACGCGCAAGCGGCCAGCCCACTCGGCGAGGCGGGACTCGATTTCGCCCAATCGGGCGTGATCCACATGACCCGCCGTCCGCATCCGCCGGATGAGCCTGCGGGCATCGGCAAGCTCGTGATCGATCCAATCGGTTTGGAGGCCTTTCCCCTCGTTGGGGATCGGGAGTTCGTACTCGTCATCGTCCAGCGATGGGAAGCTCACGCGGACCAGCTCCGGGATGGAGGATGAGTCCTGCGTGACCAAGGTGAGCTCGAACGTCGTTCCCGCCGGGATTTCGCGTCTCACCTGGTCACCGGTGAGCTCGCAGGTCGACACATGGCTGCAGAATGGGATACGCTTCCCCTTCGCTCTCTCGTCGCCCTCGTAGATGCCGATGTAGAGACGATCCTTGCGAACCCCGGGCCGGATCCGTTTCGGCGCCACGAGGGGCGTCCTGTTCTTTCCGGTCACCGGAAACGGCTTGCCCTTCTCGGCCCCCTTCAGCGGTTCGAAGACCCTGTGCTGGCCGCCCTTGTCCAAGACCGCGACGCCCAAACTGTTGGGCAGTGGCGATCCTGTGACTCTCGTCCCCTGAATGATCGTGATTTCCGACGGGACCGTCGGAATCCGGTCTCCCCGGGTTGTGGTGACCTCCAGATCGAAGACGTTGGCCCGGTTCTCTTCGAGCTTGAGTTCAAGCACGATGCCGTCTTCGGAGAGCGGATACCTCCCGCTGCTAAACCCGGTTCCGGTCCTGTGAAACTCGGCCCATAGCGATCCGAGGCGACTGAGATCGGACGGGTCGCGGCACTTGACGGTTACGAACTCTTCGTGCGTGATCGACGTGGCTTCGTAGCCCACTTCGAGGGGCAGGACGCCGTGCGCCTCGCCGTTGCTGGTGCGTGAAGTGGAGGTCGGCCCGCCCTTCAGCGGAACTGTACTGGCGTAGAGGGCCGCCCCCCTGGCGACGACCGTCATGGGATCGACCGAAGTGTTCGGTCGGCGAAGCTGCTCCGCCACCATCTGGCGGAGGATGGGAGAGTAGGTAGGTCCACCGACCAGGATGAGATCGTCGAGATCCGACCCCGACAGGCCGTTGCGTGCCAGAAGCACCTTCGTCTTGTCGATGGCGCGCTGGAAAAACGGCTCCACGACGGGCCGCAGGCGATCCACGGTGACTTCGAATTCCAAGTCGACCTCCCGGCCGTCCGGGAGTACGACCGGCCAGTCGAGTTCGTTGAGCACCTCGTGCGACTCGTGAAAGCTGAGGCGGATGTTGACTTCCTCGGCCCAGTGCTTCAGCGCGTCGCGAAGCGTGCGTTCACGGTGAGGACTCCCGGCAACGTATTCACGGATCGGGAATTCCTCGGCGATTTCCGCCAGGATAATGTTCTCGACGATGGCGTGGTCGAGATTCTTACCCCCGAGGTGGTTGTCGCCTTCCGTGTCCCTGACGGTGATCTCACCGTCCTCGACGAGTACGAGGGCCGCGTCGAAGGTTCCGCCCCCGAAGTCGAAAACCAGCCACTTTTCATTCCCGTGTTCGGTGTCCAGCCCGTAGGCCATCGCGGCGGCGACCGGCTCCTGCAAGAGGTGGCACTGGCGAATGCCGGCCATCTCCGCGGCCCGGAGCGTGGCCTGCTGCTGCGGCACGGTGAACACGGCCGGCATGGTCACTATGGCAGCGCGAACCTCGTCAGTCGTCACGTAGCGCCGGAGCTCCTTGAGCACTTCGGCCGAGAGCTCCACTGAGCTGAACCCGACCGACGGGTCCATGGCGGGGACGTACCTGTGGTCGGTGCCCATCGTTCTCTTGAACTCGACGAACACGTTGCGTTCCTCGCGGTCATTCTTCTGGGCTCGGAGGCGATCGGCCTTCAGTTGATTGTACGCCAACTGCCCGATCCGTATGCGCCCTTTCCTGCCGAATGCCACCGCACTGGGGGTCGTGTCGCCCTGGAAAACGCTCTTGACGACCACGGGTTCCCCACGTTGCATCCGTGCGATCACGGAATTGGTGGTACCAAGGTCGATGCCGTAGCTGATTCGGTCCGATGCCATTCGCTGTCCGTTAGTGTCCTACCGAGACCTTGACCGAGGCGCTCTGAACCATCGCGCCACGATAGCGCACCTCGGGACGATCGATTCGAGTGATAATGCGCTCCGCTGCCGCCAGACGGTCGTCCGGCTCGAACTCGGCCTCCACATGCATGCCGGGGTCGTAAGGCCCCATGAGATCGGGCATTTCGTAGTCGTGATCGCGCAGATCTCGCTTCACATCCCGAACGCACCGCATCAGCTGCTTGTAGCCTCTGACGCCGGAGCCCATGGCCACCAGGTTTCTCTCGATCCGGTTGACGACGTTGCAGACGGCGACCGGCAGGTCATGGTCGGGCTCGGAAGGGCTAGGTGGACCGGGTTCCTTCATCGCCTGAATCGACCCGAGCACCCCGGTCAGCGCCTCCAGCGCCTCGAGCTGCCCCCGGAACACCTCCCCACTCTCGTGGCGGACACCCGCGGCAATCTCCTCTCGCGCCTTCTCGATGCCGTTCGCCAATTCCGGTTGGAACCGGCGAATGCGACCGTCGAGCCTACCGACCCTGTTGCGGCCGTACCACCAGACGGCACCGATCCCCAAGACCAGGAATCCGGCCGCGACGCCGGCCTGCAACGCGTTGCGTCTGTCACCCGATCTCCGCACACCCCGCTCTTCGACGAACCGTCCTCCCGCGGCAGCCAGACTGTCGGAAACGGCATCCGTCCAGTCGTCGACTCTGCTGCCCAACTCGCCAAGTTCATGTGCTACGTTGCCGATCTCGGCATGCAGCGCCCCGCGCCCCGCGCTTCCCTCGGCGCGAACCGCATCCAGGCCCGCGTCCAGCCGGGCGAGAAGCTCGCTTGCCGTGGAAGTCGATGCCGAGTCGAGGAGAAGGGCAACGGATCGGCGAAGTTCCCGCAATTCGTCCGCTCGCAAGCGGCTTTCTCGTGCTGACTCCTCTCTGAGCCGACTGAGTTCCGCCTGGAGATCGGCTATTCGAGCGATGGCCGAGTCACCGGTCGTCTCCAGGGCCATGAGTCGTGCCAGGAGCACCTGAATCGTATCGGATGAAGGCCCCCGCGCCTCCGTTTCCTGTGCCTGAGCTACGTTTCCCGGGCGGGCAACTACCGCGAGCACCCCGTTGTCGGGAAGCAAGGGGCTCATGATCGGTTTCGCGGCAGCTGCTTGCGCCGGTCCGGCAGCGGCCATGAGCACGATGCACAGAAGCGGGCGGCCACGGTTGCGGGAAGGTCGCCGGTCTAGGACGCGACGGTCGACTGCCGCGTTGGACGGAACGTGGGATTCTCTCATCGGACGGTCATCGTAGGGATGGAGCCATCGTGTAGCAAGCAAGGCGAAAGTGCCGGTAGCGGAAGCCCTCGCAGAGGTGGCAGGCAATGGACCCGTTAGTCACCGGAGTCGGCTGGAACCCGGTCCCCGCTCCACTCTGACTCTGGCGCGGCGAGGGACCGCGGCCCTACACATATCTTCACCGCCATATCGAACCGTCCCGCCGCTGGATAACCGGACAGTCGCCGCGAATTGAACCACAAACCCCCTTGGCACCGCCGCCTCCGAATCGCCCGCACCCTCTTCGTACACCGCTGGCACGCGGCTCAGACGGTCGGCGAGTGGTTCGGCAACGAGTCGGTTGGCGAGCGCTTCGAGCACATCAATCATGTCCGGTCGCTAGCGCAGTACGTATGGCGCTGCGGAGCCTTCGGCGAGGACGATGACGGAACCGGGCGGTTTGCTCTGCCGGCCGCGGCTCACAGCCTGCGCGCGATCGTCAAGCCGGTCGCCGCGAAGGGACGTGATCACTTCGAGATGGCCGTTCGGTACGCGGCGAGGTTCGGTGATCGCCCGCCCTCTGCACCACCCGCCGAACGCGATGTCCACCTGGCGACCGTCGTAGGCTACGCCGCAAAGCATGAGGACGTCATTCGGTTCGCCCGCGAACTCGTCCGGCTGCATCGCGCGATGCTCCGCTACTACGTGCAGATGCGGTACGTGACGCCGAGGGAAACGGAAGTGTTCAGGCGTGGGCGAATTCCCCTGCTGACGCCCCTGCGTCGGACCCGGCGGCACCCGGCCGAACTGGGCGACGGCCCGCTCTACGCGGGTCCCCTGCCCGGCGACCTTTCCGGCGCGCTCCTGAACACCTTCGCACGCAACATCCACCATGCGCTGGCCTGCCGGGCACGCACCGAGCTCTTTCGGACCCTGTCGGCGCACTCCGGCGGAAGCGAGGTCGCCACCGCTGTACGGGGACACCGGCCCGCACCGGACGTCACCACCGGCGTCCTGCTGGACCGGGGGCGCACACGCTTCCTGGTCCATGACCGGGCGCTCGCCTCGATGCTGGCGAGCATTCACGAACCCCCGATGCCTCCCGTGATCCAATGGCTCGCCCTGTTCAAGACTGCGGTCTCCACCATGATCACCGCGATGCCGGTGTTCATCGTCAAGAACTTCTTTCGCGACACGCTCGCCGGCTTCGTGGCGGGCCGGTATCCGCAGGTTCCCTTCGGCGGAACACTGGCTGGGGGCGCCCAAGCCGTTCGCGACCTTGTGACCGGTCGTTCGGAGCCGATGCGGGAGTACCTGTTGCAGGGCGGATTCTATTCGGGGCTGGTGGAGTCCGAAACGCACCTGGCCGACATCCGGGATGAGAGCGCGAGGATGCGAGGGGGTGAGGCGGCGCGACGGATCTGGCCGTGGCTGGTATACGCGCTGACCCGCCCGGCGTGGATCGCCGAAGCCGGAACACGGGTCGACCAGTTCACGCGTGCGCGTCGTGCCGGCGCCACGAAGTATGCGGCCGCCCGGGCGGCGCGAATGGTGTCGTCCGACTTCGCCAACATCGGCTCCTCCCGGGGATGGCGGATGTACGTCCACACGGTCCCGTTCCTCAACGCCGCGATCCAGGGACTGGACCAGCTCTACCAGGTCTTTCGGAGGCCCCGGCGACGAGACCCCGCGCTGGCCCGGCGCACCCCGGGCCAGCGTGCCCATATTCGCAAGGTGATCCGGTCGGGCGCGTGCCTGGCGGCCATGTCGTGCATCGCGTGGACGTTCAACGGCTGCAGCAGGGCACGGGAGCTGGCGTATCGGGGCGAGACCGACTATGAGAAGGCATCCTGGGTGACGCTCTACGATGTTGCCGGAGACGCGGACATCCGCATTCCCGTCCCGTTTCAGATCGGGGCGGCGTTCATCAAGATCCCCGAAGTCGTCCTGGACATCCTCTCCGGGCGGGAAACGCTGGCAGGCCCGAAGTTCGTCTGGTCGCTGATCCACGGGAATCTCGCCGTCGGCTGGATTCCGGCAGTGGCCCAGCCGATCGTCGAGATTCGCACGAATCGCAATTTCTTCGGCAACGAGATCATCCCCGCCTACATGGCGAACTGGCCAGCGGAACGACAGTACTTCGACCGGTCGACGCCCCTGCCGTATCGCCGTGTGGGAGCGGCGGTGAACGTCTCTCCCCTTCATGTCCAGACCGTCGTGAGGGGCTGGACGGGACACTTCGGCAACGCGGTGGTCGCGGCGCTGGACGAGGTGTTGTGGGACGAACGGGCGAATGGCCCGAAGCCCTTTCCCAGGGCCGCCAGACTGCTCACGGGTGTCTACGGCCTGCAACCTCCACGGCCGCGAACCTATACCAGATTCGGAAACGAATTCTACGCCATTTCCGATTGGGCGGCGGGCCATGCACGGTCGGGCGCATGTTCGGATGCCGGAAGATCGAGACGGATCCCCGCGGTCTGTCGCGCGCGAACCCTGGCCGGGCGCGTAAGGCGCGAAGCATCGGAACTCCGCCGGGAGGGCGACGCCATCCGGAACGATCCGTACAGGAGCCGCCGGACCAAGGAGCGCGAGCTGGAGGCCCTGTATGCGCGGATCGACGCGGAGTTTCGGGTCGTGTTGCCGGAATTGCGCTACCTGAGGGAGCGCGGATCCGAGCTGGTAACGGCACCGGCGCCGACCACCGTCGACAGAACGAGACCGACGCGGCGTCAGAAAGAAGCGCGTCCGCGGCGGGAGCGGCGAAAACGGCGGTGAATGCTCGAGAAAGTGGAAAGTGCGGTTTACATCATGTAATGCCGACTTGACAATGAGGCCTAAAGGCAGGACTGGGATACGAACCGGATGGCCGCGCGGGTCATCTAATCCGTGGGCCAAGATCGGGCGCCTTCGCCGAAAGAAGGCCGACGCCGAAAAGGAGCCTGCGATGTCGGGTGGCAATGAGTCCGAAGAGCCTAACTCGGCCTCGATGATCTGAACCGCATGTTACCTTGAATCGAGGTACCCGACGGCATCCCACGGATCGTCCGGTTCAATCGGAACCGGCGTCCGCATGCCGAACTCCCCCACCGGAAGCCATGCGCCACCGCCACCTCGACCACGGCCGCCTGACCCTGGCCGCGATCGACGATATCATCGCTCGGGGACAGTGGCGGCATTGGGCCGACCTCCGACGGGCGGCCCGGCGGGATCCATCGGTCCTGGACAGGATCGAGCAGGTCTGCACCCGGCATGAGCGGGATCCGCGCGCACAGCGCCATCACTTCTGGATGCGGTATGCCAGGCGGTCCCGCGCGCCTTCCTGAGTGGGAGCGCCTGCTGTCGTCGGCGGCGCGCCTCCAGCGGATCCTGCCCGGCGCCGTTCTGGTCGGCGGAACGGCGGCGGCCATCCATGCGGAGCACCGTTTCTCGCAGGACGCCGATCACGTCCTGATCGATCTCCGCGAACGCTTTGACGACGTGCTCGAGCAGTTGGAATCGGTCGCCGGTTGGCGGACGGCCCGGTTGGCGCGGCCCGTGCAGATTCTCGGAAGCCTGGACGGGATCCACACCGGGGTGCGGCAACTGATCCGCACCGAACCACTGGAGACGACCGCGCTCGATGTGGACGGAGCGGCACTGACCATCCCGACCGAAGCGGAGATCCTTCGCATCAAGGGAGTGCTCATCCTCAAGCGCAATGCCACCAGGGACTACGTCGATTTCGTCGCGCTGGCAACCCACATGGGAGCCGGGGCGACCGGCGAGGCACTGCGGTCATTCGACCGGCTGTATCCGCAGGAGAGTGGCGAGTCCGCTCTCCAGCAGCTCCAGGCCCAGCTGGCCAACCCGCTCCCCTACGATCTCGACGGATCGGATATCTCCGAGTACCGGGATCTGGCGGACAGGTGGCGCGACTGGGAGCGGGTTACCGACGCTTGCGCGAGGATCGCGATCACGGTCTTCGACCATGTTTGCGAGGCGGAGTGAGGTGAGTCCCTCCGCGAGGCGCACATGGGGTCGGCTTCGCGAGACTACTCCGAAGGGTATCCTGAAATGGTTCCACCCGTCGGAGCGCGCGACTTCGTCGTCAGCGGGGATGATGTCGACGACCGGGTGGGCGAGGAAGTGCCTCATGCCCCGCAGGTCCGCGGGCCGGTTCCCGTCAGCGCGAAGCCCGAAGGGACTCCAGCAGGCCCAGCACCTCCTCCCTTCCCGGCAGGCTCTCCGCGCCTCCCAGAAACGGCCGCACGTCGGCCGACACCTCGTCCCACGGCAGGGCCGCCACGCGCCCGGCGACCACCCGCCTCCATCCTTCGGCGCTGATCGGGCCGGTGTCGACGCCGGTCTGCCGGAGGGCGGCGCGCAGGAGTTCCGGATTCGGCTCCGGCCAGGACGCGTCGCTCAGGTACCACGCCAGATCGAAGATGTCCCTGCCCTTCGTCCATGGACGGCAGAGGACCGCGTGCAGCTTCCCCGCCAGCAGCGAGGCGCGGTCGTGGTGGTGGAGCCGCAGCGAGACGTGCCGTCGAACGAGACGCGTGGCGGTGACGGCACCCTCGGGCGGATCTGTGTCCACGTCGATCCTGACGCCCAGGGTCTCTGACCGGTGGGGAGACAGCCCTGCTTCGTGCAGCAGCCCCCGGAACCTCACCCAGCCGGCGTGAACGGTCCCGCGGTCCCGCACGGAGCCCGCCACCTCGTACCCCTCGCGTCGGAATTGCCGGATGATGCGGGCCGTCCATCCGCGCAGGTCGTACGACGCGGCGGACCCCTCGAGGGCGAAGTCGAGGTCCTCCGAGTACCTGGGCAGCCCGTAGAGGAACCGCAGCGCCGTGCCCCCCTGGAAGGCGAGAGGCGACATGGCTCCGGCCTTTTGCAGCCCCTCCAGGACTCGGGCCTGGAGGTACTCCCTCAGGACGTTCCGGCCCAACAGGGGATCAAGGCCGCGCACGAGGGTGCGGGCGTGTTCCTTCACAGGACTTCGCAGGCCGGTCGGGGGACGTCCGACATGCGGCACACGTGAGCCGCCGCCCGGCGGAGCTTCGGGCGTCCGGTCGCGGCGGCGGCCTCCTCCAGAAGGTCCGGCGACAGCGCCTCGGCGTTCAGCCGGAGCGCGTCGATCCAGTCGGGGTCGTCGCCCCCCGGCTGCAGGTGGACGAGGTCGAGCAGAGCCTTCTCCGGCGAGGCGACGAACGCGCGCTGGCCGCCGCCGAGGCGCCGCAGCGTGTATCCGCGCCGCAGTGCGGGCGCCAGGTGGCGAAAGGAGTACCTGCCGATCGGGGTCCGGCGAACGTGGGCGCGCCCGGCCCCGACGCTCGTGACTTCGGGGACGAACTCGGGGATGGCGTGCCCGAACGCAAGCGCCGACAGGCCGCTCACATACGATCCCGGCACCAGCCGGTTCGCCACGAGGAACGGGTGGGGAATCACCTTGCGGTACGGCGGCGCGAGGGCGAAGAGGCCGCGTCGCAGCCGCAGCAGCCTACCGGACGCGCACCATCGGCTGAGCTGTGCGGGAAGACCCGGCTCCGGCGGTCGGCCGACGACCAGAAACCCCGTCTCGAAGACGGGTTCGTCCTCGACGGCCTGGAGCAGTTCCGAGAATCTCATGCGGTAATTTGTGTGATATGGCAAATAACTGCAATGAAATGGCGGCGGAATCCTGCCCCTCGGGACACGGCGCGGGAGATTGTCGCTCGCGCCCGGTCCCATCACCGGTCGTCATGGCGCCCAACTCCCCGCAAATCCCCCCCGGACTCACCGCCTCCACCCCACCCCGCAGCGGGTAGCTCCCGTCGCCACCATGGACGAAGCGACATCGCCACATTGCTGGCGTGCTATTATTTCATCATGATGAACTGAGTTTCATGTTCAATCGCAACCTCATTCTCCCACGGTCGGGGAGCGAGACCTTCTTCCTGTGACCGCGCCAGGCGGGCAAGTCCACCCTCCTGCGCCGGCACTATCCCCGCGGCCGTTGGATCGACCTTCTCAAGAGCGACGAGTTCAGGCGCTACGCGACCCGCCCGGAGCTCCTGCGCATGGAACTGGAAGCGGCCAGGCCGGAGATCTCGACGGGCCACATCTCGGATCACCGCCGCCACCACCGCGCTCCCCGCCCATGGCCACGAGTCACCGCAAGACCCAGCGCCCGCAAGTGCGCCAGATCCCCCCTGACCCGTCGCCGCTCCTCGTCCCCATTCCCCAGCAGCCCTACGATTTCTCGCAGAGCCAGCCCGTCCGAAGCCTCGTTCAGGAGGGAGAGGATGGCGCGTCGCCGCTCTGACACGCTTCGTGCCACCATGCGTGGCGGGACATAGCCGCCTGGCCTGAAACGCACGGTAACGCCTCCCCCCGCATCTTCGATCTCGGGTCTCGGAAGGCCCGCCTTGTCGGCCAGCTCGGCCATCCTGATCGTACCCCTTCCCCACCTCTCGATGATGCCGCGACGATAGAAGACTCCGGCGATCAGGGGATTCCACGGAAGGGACTCGTGGGGTTCGAACAGCGCGTCCGGAGTGAGACCGAAATTGAGCGTGCCCGAGGACGTGATCTCAAGTCGGTCATCGTAGACGCCGATTGCGATCGACCCGCCCCCGATACTGTAGTCCAGATGACGGATCGCGTTGGCTATAGCCTCGCGCAGCGATTCGACCGGGTACATCGGCTCGTCCACTCGCGCGAAGACGCCGGGGAGGACACGTCCGGCGACCGGGAGACTCTCCCTCAGGAACCTGCTGCCGAGGCGAAGGAGCTCGAAGGCGTGTCCGTGAAACTGCCGATTGTCCAGACGCGCCGAATCGCCTCCTCGACAGTCAGGACGATCTGACCATGATCGAGGTCCGCCGCGCTCCATCCGTCCGCAGTTTGATTCTCCCACCGCGTCTGGGCATGAAGCCGCTCCACGAGAATGCGCTGATACTCGCCTCCGGCCATCTCGACGGTGGTATCGCCGACTCGCTGGTACGGTATGCCACGATAGCTGTACGGCTTGTTCGGCCCACCCGGGACGGATACGACCACCTCTACCGCCGCGCGGTTCAGGCGACTGGAGGTTGCTGCCTCAAGTTGCACGGCCACCGCAGAGCGCACCTTCGGCTACCATCGCGCCGAGATCCTGGCGGCCCTCGCGAACGCCCTGACGCTGTGGGTCATCTCGGCGCTCGTCCTGCTGGAGGCGTACGACCGGATCGCGGGCGACATCGGCGGTCTCCGCGGTGCTCGTGTGGGCCTACGACTGGGACATCGCCGACCCCATCTCCGCGGTGGTGGTGGCCGTCCTGATCCTGCTGAGCACCTGGCGGTTGCTGGGGAAGGTGATCCATGTGCTTCTGGAGGGCGTCCCCGCCCACATCGACGTGTATCGCCTGTGCAGCCGGATCGAGGAGCTACCCGGCGTGACCGTCATTCACGACATCCACGTCTGAACGCTGACCCCCGGATACGAAGCGCTCACCGCGCATGTGATCGTGGACCCCGATCACGGCGAGGACTTCGAGACGATGCTGGACCGCATCCGCCGCATCGCCTACGAGGGGTTCGAGATCAGGCACATCACGATCCAGCTGGAGACTTCGGCCGCGAACTGCACCGAGGACCACCATGTGGATCACCTGATGGCGACGGCGGGTTCGTAGGGGGCCCCCCTACCGCGCCCCCACCCCCCTCCGCCGCTCCAGCTTCTCCCGCACCTGGAGCGCCCTCTGCTCGGTGATCGGGTACAGCCAGATCGCGAAGATCGCCACCGCCGACGCGATCAGCGGCACGAACGCGTCGTAGAAGCGCAGCCAGAAGATCGTCCCGTCGGGCTGGTTGGCCCCCAGTGCCGGATCCAGCCCGGTCGAGTGTAGCAGGAACCCTCCCGCGAGGATCGCGCCGCTCTGGCCCACCTTCACCACCCACCAGAAGATCGACCCGAACATCCCCTCGCGCCTCTCTCCGGTGCTCAGCTCGTCCAGGTCGACCACGTCCGCGATCATGGAGCCCATCAGCGTGAAGAGCCCGCCCAGCCCGAAGGCCAGGAACGGCGCCGGAAGCAGCGCCAGCATGGGGTGTTCGGGGGTGTAGCAGAACCACTTGAGCGCGTACCCGAACATCGAGATGCCCGTCGCCACGAAGAAGGCGTTCTTCTTCCCGATCTTCGTGCCCAGCCAGGTCACTATCACGATCACCAGCAGGGTGACGAAGATTCCCAGCGTGCCGACCAGCCCGGCGAGTCCCGCCCCTTCGGCCACGTTCCCGCCCGCGACGTAGTAGGCGAAGACCCAGAACTGGAAGTTCGAGATCATGATGAAGCTGTTGAAGATCAGGAAGGTCGCGATGCAGAGGACCAGGAAGGGGCCGGTCCTGATCGTCTGCCACAGACCCCGCAGGAACTCCATCACGCTTTCCCCGAAGCTGCCGCCGTCGCTGTCGCCGGCCCCCGTCGGCACCCGCTCGCGCAGGAAGATCGCGGGCAGCACGCCCAGCGCGATCGTCGTGACGCAGATCGCCAGCGCCAGGAACCTGGCCCCCGCCATCTGGTTCCTGAACCACTCCGGGTTGGTCATGATCACCAGGAACCAGGGGCCGATGATGAAGGCGATGTTCGCAACGAAGTTCTGCACGCCCATCAGGCGGGTGCGCTCGTTGTAGTCGGGAGTCAGCTCGTACCCGAGCGCCACCCAGGGGGTCGCGAAGATGGTGTAGGCGAGGAAGAAGACCAGCGACCCGATCAGGAAGTACCAGAAGTACGACCGTTGGCCCCAGCCCTCGCCGGTGGGCTCCGGGGTCCAGATGTCCATGTGGACGTGCGTCATCTGGCGGGCGTCGACCGGGGTCTCGCCGAAGTCGATGGCGGCGAAGCGCATGTCGGTGTAGTGCTTGACCGTGCCGCCCCCGGCGCGCCCGTCCGCCACTTCGGCCCTGTCCCAGGGGGTGGACCAGAACTGCACCGGGACGTTCTCGTACGAGTTGCCCAGGAACGAGATCACGTCCTCGGATGGCACCGTGGGGCTCGGCGCGGCCGTACCCGGCGCGGCAAGTCCCTCCACGTCCCGACCGGTGGGTTCCGCCCGCGCCGCATCGTCCGAACGGTACAGATAGACGTTGTCGACGTAGACCTCGCTCAGGTCGCCGGAAATGAGGATCTGCGCAAGGTGCTTGCGGGTGGCGAGCTGGTCGAAGTCCGTGAGCGGCACGTCCACGCTCACCCAGGCCCCCGTCACCAGAGTCGGCGGGAGAATGGTGACCTCGTCCTCGACATCGTCCGTCACCTCGACCGTGACGACTCCCTTGAGCATGCTCCCGACCGACTCGAGCAGCCCGGCCGGCTCGCCCGTCTCTTCGCCGCTGTAGACGCCGTCGGCCCCGTAGTCGACCAGCTTGAGCCGGAACTGGGTCGGTGCGGGCATCCGCCACAGCAGCGCGAAGACGACGGCCGCGGCGATCGCGCCGACGAACAGGAAGGGTCTGCGCCGTCCCCACCGGGACTTCGTCTTGTCGGAGGCGAAGCCGACCAGAGGATCGGTGATCGCGTCGAATGCGCGGGGCAGGCTGCCGAGCAGTCCGACGGCCCGGAAATCCATGCCCAGCGCCAGGTTCAGCACGATCATCATGTTGCCGATGCCCTGCGCCAGCAGGTTGTTTACGAATCCGCCGATCCCGTAGACGACCTTGTGAGGGAAGGATACGCGGTCTTCGGGGGCGGTCTGCCGGCTCACGGGATCACTCGCGCCGGTAGACCCGCACCCAGTCCACGAGCATCGACTGCGGGAAGTTCGTCGAAGCGTCGGGGGGGCCCACGAAGTGGCCGCCCACGGCGACGTTGAGCAGGATGAAGAAGGGGTGGTCGAAGACCCACTTGCCGCCCGTGTTGCCGGCGTCCACGCTGTGGTAGTGGTCCCCGTCGACGAACCACCTGATCTCGTCTTCGGTCCACTCGATCGCGAAGACGTGGAAGTCGGTGTCGAAGCGGGCGCCCGAGAGAGTGTAGCGGCCGGTGACCCCCGCGCCCCCGGAGTAGCCGGGTCCGTGCACGGTGCCGATCACGACGCTCGGCTCCTGGCCTCGGTACTCCATGACGTCGATCTCGCCGCACTCAGGCCAGCCCACTGTCGGGAAGTCGTTGCCCAGCATCCAGAAGGCGGGCCAGATCCCCTGCCCGGCGGGTAGCTTGATGCGCGCCTCGAAGCGCCCGTAGGCGTGTTCGAAGAGGCCCAGGGTCTTGATGCGGCCGGAGGTGTAGGCGCTCCCCATGTACGATTCCTCGCGCGCCGTGATGGCCAGGTTGCCGTTGCCGTCGAGCGAGACGTTCTCGGGACGGTCGGTGTCGTACTCCAGCTGCGCGTTGCCCCAGTCCGTGCCGATGTCGAAGGCCCAGTTGGCGGGATCGGGGAGCTGTCCCGCGGGGCCCTCGAACTCGTCGCTCCAGACCATGGTCCAGGTGGGGTCGGGGTCGCCGCCGCATCCGGATGGGAGGAAGACGAGGGGGGTCAGGAGCAGGACGGGGAGGTTCGGGCCGATGGTGTGGAATTGCGAGCGGGTCATCGCGCCTTCACTCCGGGAAAGAGCGTGGGGTCGGCGAGGGCGGCCACCAGCACGTGGGTGGCGGCGCCCAGGGCGGTCGCGCGCGGGCCGAGCTCGCTCGTGCGGATCTCCGAAGCGGCCGCCGAGGCGACCAGGGTGCGGCCGGCCACCGCCTCGCCCAGCGGCGCGATCAGCCGGTCGCCCAGGCGCGCCAGGCTCCCGCCCAGAATGACCGACCCCGGATTCATGAGGTTCAGGACGCCGGCGATCACGATGCCGAGGTTCCGGGCGGCCTCGCCCACCACCTTGAGCGCAAGGGGGTCGTCGGCCAGCGCCGCGTCCTCGAGCGCCCGGATGTCGGGGCCGGTGCCCGCCAGCACGCTGTCGGGAAAGTCGGGGAGCAGCGACCGGGTCCGGTCCACCAGCGCCCGAGTTCCCACGAAGGTCGCCAGACACCCGCGGTTGCCGCAGACGCAGCGCGGCCCCCGCGGGTCGATGGCCACATGGCCGATCTCGCCCGCCACCCCGGTGGCCCCGCGGTAGATCTCGCCGTCGATCATCAGCCCCGCCCCGATCCCGGTCGCCACCTTGAGGTAGGCGAAGTCGTCGATCCCCACCGCCTTGCCCCAGTGGTGCTCGGCGAGCGCCCCCAGGTTGGCGTCGTTGTCGACGAAGACCGGCACCTCGAAACGGCTCCGCAGTGCGCCCAGCAGGTCGAAGTCGTGCCAGGCGGGGAGAATGCGCTCCAGGATTCGGTACGGCGAGCCGGGGTCGACGGGGCTGGGCACCGCTACACCTATCCCCATGGGCTGGGGGGCGTCCGCTTTCCGCGCGGCCAGGCAGTCCTCGCCGAGTTCCATTGCCAGAACGGCCGTACCCTTCGGGTCGCTCTGCACCGGGTGATCCCGCCGCCGCCACTCGAGTATGCGCCCCCGCAGGTCGGTCAGCGCCACCGAGACGTGCGCCGCGCCGATGTCCATCCCGAGAATGCTGCTGGCGCCGTCCCGGAACCCGATCAGGATGGGCCTCCTGCCCCCGCGGCTCTCCCCGCTTCCCACCTCCTCGATGAGTCCGGTGGGCAGCAGCCGGGCCACGACCTCGGAGATCGTGGAACGGGAACGTCCCGTGCGGCGCGCAATGTCGGCGCGCGACGCCGTCCTCCGCCTCCAGACGAACTCCAGCACCTCGTTGGCCAGCCCACCGTCCGGCAGGGTGACCGGCCCGGACCGCTTCGCTGGTCCGGAGCTCGTCATGGCTCGGCGCTCACGCGGGCTCGTCCGCGGACTGCCGGCGAACCGCCTGTCTCCCCGCGACGCACCGGAGCCCGCGCTACCTGCGCAGGTAGATGTTGTCCAGGAACACCGTGTTCGGATCCCCGGAGATGATAAGCTGGGCGAGGTGTTCCTTCTCCTTGAGCCCCGGGAACTCGGACAGCGGAATGTCGAAGCTGACCCACTTGCCCGTCTCCAGGCCCGGGTCCGAATTCGCCGTCAGCGTGATCTCGTGTTCGCTGTCGTCGCCTCCCCCGAAGCTGCCGTCGGCCCCGAAGTCGACCAGCTTGACCCGGAAGGCGGCGGGGTCGGCGGTGGGGTCCGGGGTCCAGAAGTCGAAGCGGAAGTGGGTCATGTCCGTGGCGTCGATGGGCTCGGAGGTGAACTCGATGCCCGCGAAGACGAGGTTCGTGTACTTCTTCGCCGCGTCCCCCTTGATCTCCACGTCCTCGACGTCCGCCTGGTCCCAGGGTGCCGACCAGGTGTCCACCGTGACGTCGTCGTAGGCGTCGCTGAAGAGCGAGATGACGTCTTCGGCGTCGTGTTCCGGCTCGGGCGCGGGCTCCGAGGGTTCGCCGACCGTGTACAGGTAGACGTTGTCGACAAACACCGTGTTGGGGTCGCCCGAGATGATCAACTGGGCCAGGTGATCCCGCGCGGTGAGGTTCTCGAAGGCGGAGAAGGGAATGTCCAGCGCCACCCACTCGGCGGAGGCGAGGGCGGGGTCGGTGTTCGCGGTGAAGGCCAGCTCGTGTTCGCTGTCGTCTCCGCCCCCGAAGCCGCCGTCGGCCCCGAAGTCGACCAGCTTGACCCGGAAGGCGGCGGGCGCGTCGGTGTCGTCCGGTGTCCAGATGTCCATGTGGAAGTGGGACCTGCCGCTGGCGTCGACGGTCTGGGAGATGAACTCGATGCCGGCGAAGACGAGGCCGGTGTACTTCTTCATCGCGTCTCCCCGGATCGCCACATCGGCCACGTCCGCCTGGTCCCACGGGGCCGACCAGGTGTCCACATGGACGTCCTCGTAGACATCGCTGAAGAGCGAGGTGACGCGGTGGGCGGGATGGGTCGGGGCCGGTGCCGGCTCCTCGGGCTCCCTGGGCCCTGTCGTCAGGAAGAAGATATTGTCGAGGTAGACGATCGGACTCGCCCCCGAGATGATCAGCTGCGCCAGGTTCCCCTTGCCGGCCAGCCCCGCGAAGTTGTCCAGCGGGATGTCCAGGACGTTCCACACGCCGGTCTGGATCGAGGGCGTCGAGGTCTCGCTGAGCGTGATCTCGTGTTCGGTGTCGTCCCCGCCTCCGAAGACCCCGTTGGCCCCGAAGTCCACCAGCTTGATGCGGAAGGCCGACGCGTCGTTCGTCCACAGATCCAGGTGAAGGTCGGTCATGCTCCCGGCGTTGACGGGCTGCGAGGTGAATTCGATGCCCGCGAAGACGAGGTTCGAGTACCTCTTGGCCGCGTTGCCCGCGATCTCAACGTCATGGACGTCGGCCTGGTCCCATTCGGCCGACCAGGTATCGACATGGACGTCGTCGTAGACGCCGCTGAAGAGCGAGATCACGTCTTCGGCGGGGACTATCGGGTCCGGGGGCGCCTCCGCGGGCGGGGCCACTACGGTAACGTTGACGCCTCCGCTCGCGGCCTTCTCACCCAGCTTGGCGGTGATGACGGCCTTTCCGGTTCCCACCAGGGAGATGTCGCCGGTGGGATCCACCAGAGCCACCGCCGGATCCGAGGAGGCGAAGTCGAAGTAACGATGGGATGCCAGGACGGTATGGTCCCTGCCATCGACATCGAAGGTCACCTGGGTCCCCCCGACCGCCAGCGTACCGCCGACCTCGGTGTAGACGGTCTGCGAAGAAATGGCCGGACGCGGGTTGATGATCGTGCCCAACTGCTCGAACTGCACGTCGTCGAAGTACAGCTCATAGCCCACCGAGTACTCGGAACCCTCGGCCATCAGAAAGAGTCCGGGTTCCCTGGGCAGCTTGGAGGGAAGGGGTATGGGGACCGCGAATTTGGTCCAGCGGGTGGAGAGGGGAAGACCCTCCATGGTGGCGGGGTAGAGGGAGGTTCCCGTGTTGTCGTTGCCGATTCCGACCGTGTTCAGGGTGGCTGCGGTGCTGGCTCTCGCCCAGAATGTGAGCGCGTTGAATTCCCTGAGGTCCCGCGGCATCCTGGCGTAGAAGACGCCGCCCGCGTAGCCGCCCGAGGGATCCGTCGGTGCCGGGATCGTGAACTTGAGAGCGGCCGTTCCCCGGTACACCTCCTCGTACTCGATGCCGAGCGCGTCCACCTTGGATCCTCCGAAGGCCGAGAACTGGACGGTCGGGCCGAAGGCGTCGTAGAAGACCTCGGGCTCGGCGGGGAAGGGTGCCGGTTCGAGCGTGTCGAGATCGCGCAGGCAGGCCGGGCAGAGGACCAGGACCGCGAGGGCCGCATGGAGCGGCGAGCGCGGGAACCGGGGGCGGCGGGGCGCCGGACGGGAGGGGCGTTCCGATGGGGAGTTGGCGTGCCGGTCTGATGTGCTCGCTGTCATCTTGCCTTCCCGGGTTGTTCGGGTACTCCCGGGGCCCAGCGACATGCGGAACACCGGAACACCACGCCTGACTTTGTTCGGTTGCCGAACAAAGTGCGGGGGCGATCCGGTGCTGTCAAGCAGGATGCGAGCTCAAACTTCTGGCAGACGGACCGACTGCCGCCACCCGGCGGTCAGAAGCTCATGCTCGCTCCCAGAACCATGCCGGAACGCCCCTGGTGGCCGAGCCGCAGGTCGATCAGGGGATTGAACGTTGCCGGGCCCGTCGCATTCGGGATGCGCTCCCATTGTTCGACCGTGATCAAATGCCCCGCCAGAAGACCGGCAAGTCCCAGTGTAGTGCCGAGGGTGACGGCCCCCATGACCCGGGCAGCTCCGCCGAGAAGGTCGGTAGTCTCGTCCGAAAGGGATGCCCCGACGGTGGCCCCGGCCAGGAACCCCTCTGTCCGGTTGATTCGGTCTCCGAGACTGCGTTCCAGGCGCAGGACCTCGCTGTCGGCGACGGTGCGCCCGCCCCCGCCGTCGACGGCCATGTCGAACCCCTCCGCGCTCGTTTCCGTAACTTCGCCGGTCATCGTGCCGGTGGCCGTGGTGACGCGAACGCGCTGCCCCACGTCCTGGGCGGATGCGGGAGAATGGGAAGCGACGAGCACTGTGGCGGTCGTGATGACCGCACCGGGCCGGAAGTGCCTGAACACGGTGTTCCTCCGCGAGGTTGGTCGGGCGACGGTTGCATCACCCGGAAGTGGTGCCTTGACAATTGGACTACTGCTGGTGCGGCGGGAGGGTTTCACCGCGGCCCGCCCACTCCGGCACCACCGCCGGATCGATGTCGAAGACCGCGAGTCCCACGGTGAAGACGACCGTTGCGATCACCACCACCCCGATCAGGTTCAGCACGATCCCCGTGCGGGCCATCTCGCCCACCGTGATCCGGTCGCTGCCGAAGACGATCGCGTTGGGCGGTGTGGCCACCGGCATCATGAAGGCGCACGAGGCCGACAGGGTGGCCGGGATCATGAGCACGAGGGGGTGCGTGCCGGTGACCACCGCCACCGACGCCAGGATCGGCAGGATCATCTCGGTGGTGGCCGTGTTGCTCGTGAACTCGGTGAGGAATGTGAGCGCCGCGCACACCAGGAGGATCATCACGAAGACGGGCAGGTTGCCCAGCACCTCGAACCGGTTGCCGATCAGGTGCGCCAGCCCCGTGTCCTGGAACCCGGCGGCCAGGGCGAAGCCGCCGCCGAAGAGGAGCACGATGTTCCAGGGCAGGCGGGGGATGACGTCCGGCCCCATGACCCGGGTGGCGCCCTCCTCCCGGTTGCGCGCGGGGATGAAGAAGAGGACCGCGGCCAGGGTGATCGCCACCGTGCCGTCGTCGATCAGGCCGGGGTCGGGCAGCAGGCGCGACCACCCGGGGATCGTGATGAAACCCAGCTGCAGGTCGACGCGGAACACCCACAGAAGCGCGGTGGCCACGAAGACCCCCAGCACGGCGCGCTCCTCGTAAGTGATGGCGCCGAGCCGGGCCCGCTCGGTGGCCACCACGTCCTGGTCGACCGCCAGCTCGTCCGGAACGCGATGGAAGACGCGCGTGATCAGCAGCCAGGCGGCGACCAGCATGATCGCCCCCACCGGCAGCGCCATGACGAGCCACTGCCCGAAGGCGATGTGCGGCGCCTCGGGGAAGAGAATCTCGAAGATGCGTACGAAGGAGAGGTTGGGGGGCGTGCCCACGAGGGTCGTGAGCCCCCCGACGGTGCACCCGTAGGCGATCCCCAGCATGAGCCCCACCGAGAAGTGGCGCGCCCCCTCCTTCCCGGCCTCGCTCTCGATCTGCAGCACGATGGCCAGCCCGATCGGGACCATCATCACCGCGGTGGCCGTGTTCGAGATCCACATCGACAGGAAGGCGGCCGCGATCATGAACCCCAGCACGATGCGCGCCGGCCCGCCACCGACCGCGTGGATGATGCCCAGCGCGATGCGCCGGTGCAGCTTCCACTTCTCCATGGTCAGCGCGATCATGAACCCGCCGAGGAAGAGCACGATGGTGCTGTTGAAGTAGATGGGCGCGGTCTCGCGGCCCGCCATGATGCCCAGGAGCGGGTAAAGGACGAGCGGGAGAAGGGCGGTGGCGAAGAGGGGGATCGCTTCGGTTACCCACCAGACCGCCATGAGGAGCGCGACCGCCGCGAGGTGGCTGGCGGCGGGGTTGCCGGGATCGACCGGGAAGACCGTGAGGAGCAGGAAGGCGGCGGGGCCGAGCCAGAGGCCGATGGTGCGGGCCCGGGAGCCGGTGTGCCGCTCAACGGCCACGCGGACCTCGCCTGGCGGGTGGATTGAGCGCCCGGCCCAGAAGGGTGGCCGCGCCGATCGCGGCCGTGCCGATCACCTTGCCCCAGGGGTCGGGGGTGTGCTCGGAAGCCCCGACGTGCTCCGAGGCCGCCAGGTCCGGCTCCAGCACCTGGCGCCGGAAGGCCCCGATGACCGCGGGCGACCGGAAGACCGCGACGACCTCCGCCAGAAAGCCGTGGTAGCCGATCGGGTCGAAGTTCGAGGAACCGACGACGAGCGTGGAGTCGTCGATCAGCATGCACTTCATGTGGATCATGCGGTCCCGGTAGAGCCAGACGTGGAAGCGGGAGCGCGCGGCCTCCGCGAGCAGGTACTTCTGAAGGTAGGCCAGGTTGTTGTGGAGCGGCGCGACGACGTGAACCTCGACGCCCCGGTCCGCCGCGGCCGCAAGATGCCGTGTGAAGGGCGGGCCTACGTAGGGACTGATCACGTGAATGGAGTGCTCGGCGCGGTCGATGTGTGCGAGAAGGCCGTCGAACGCTTCGCGGTTGCCCCTGCCGGGCAGCAGGTGGATACCCAGCCCGAGCCCGGAAAAGGACCTCGAGTCCATTTGCGACATCCCTTCCCACGAGCTCCGGAAGTCCTGGCGCAGGAAGCGCGTCACTTCGCTGTGCTCGATACGGACCATCAGGTCGTGCCACTCGAAGTTGTGCTCCGAGAAGTTGATCCCGCCCACGTAGGCCACGCGGTCGTCGAAGAGGACGAGCTTCTTGTGGTCTCGCCGCAGGGCGTTGCGTCCCAGGAAACCGAAGGGGCGCCCGAAGCGGACGCCTACCCCGGCGGCGCGCAGGGTGCGGACGAGGCGCCGCGTGTTGCGGACTTCGTCACGGAGCGCACGGTCGAAGAGGTTGCGCGGCGCCGCGATCCAGCGGTCGCTATGGTTGACGCGGGTGTAGGAGTCGATGAGCAGCCTCAGGTCCGGAGCCCGCGCCGCCAGCAGCGCCTCCGAGAGGGCTGTTCCCGCCCCGTCGCCCTCGAACGAGTAGGTCTGGACATACCCGTACTCACGGGCCTCGGCCAGATCGGACCTGACCGCCCTCCAGACGGCCGCGGAATCGACGAGGATCGTGACCTTGGGGTGGTCACTCAAGCTTGGCGCGCCCGCGCTTCAGAGGCATGGTTCCCGTTGGCTTCCCTCTGTCGGCGGTGCTCATATCACACCCTCGATGGCGCCGCCGGCCGCCACCGCCGAGTAGGCGATCACGGCGAAGCGCACGACCCTGCCCACCAGCCCCACCACGATGAACCAGGCGAGGTTCATCCGCAATGCCCCGGCCGCCAGTGTGATCAGGTAGAAGGGCGGGATCCCCACGATGCCGCTGACGAGTACCAGGGTGAACCCGGCTTCCTCGAGCCGTTTCATCTTCTCGGATGCTCGGTCCAGACGCTTCCTGGCCTTCGCCGGCAGTCGGTCCGGGAGCCAGCGCGCGCCTGCGTAGAGCCCGACCTTGGCCACCATCTGGCCCAGCGAACAGACGGCGATGACCGGGATCACGTAGCCCGGCGGCACGGCCACGGCGGCCCCGGCCACCAGAACTTCGGCGTTGACGAGCGGGATCAGCCCGCTCACGACGGACATGACGAAGGCCGATGTCAGGAGAGCGATTTCCACCTGTGAGTCCCTTCCCGTCTTTCAGGTTCTGTCCGATCCGGGCCGATGGGATACCGGCGCGCGGACCCTACCCCTTCCCGACCTCCCCGGTTTCCCCGTCCGTGGCCGGAGCCGGAAGCCCGGCCGCCACGAACTGCTCCCTCCCAAGGTAAGTCGGGAGTCCGTGGACAAACCGGCTTGAATTCCGTGGGAGGTTAGTCCGCGGGCGGTCAGGTCTGCACAGGGGGCGCTGGCGCAAAGCGTCTGCGGGGGGGCACGTTGGGGCATCTGGCCGCTCCACCGCCAACCTCCGGATAGACTATGATAAGGATACCTTCCCGCCTGCTGCTGGTCGCCACGGCGTGCCTGGCGTCGGCACCCGGGTGCAGCAGCGACACGTATGGAGACCCGACCCTGGTAGCCCGCCGGGACAGTGCGGGCCTGGAGGTCGTCGAAGCACGGCGGCCGCTTTGGGAAGACGCGCGGGGATGGACCGTCGACCCGGAGCCGCTGGTGGATCTGGCCCTTGGCGGGACGGGGGAGAAACACCTGTTCCACGCTGTGCGGGGAATGGTCGGGACTTCCGACGGCTCGGTTGCGGTCGCGGACGGCGGTTCCCACGAGATCCGGCTCTATTCCGCGACCGGTGAGTTCCGGCGTTCCGCAGGTGGCAGGGGAGCCGGACCCGGGGAGTTCGATCTGATCGTCGGGCTGACGCGCGGTCGGGGCGACACCCTGATCGCGCTCGACCATTCCGACCGGCTTGCCCTGTTCGCCGCCGACCTCACATTTGCCCGGTACCTCCCGCTTCCCCCCTTTGCGCTGGCCGCCCACGCTCTCGACGACGGGACCCTGGTCGTGGAGACCGAGATGATGTCGCTGGACATCCTCGAGGAGGGTGGGCTGGTCCGGGTGCCGACCGTACTGTGGCGGCTCGATCCGAACGACGCCGGCGCGGACAGCATCGGCCAGACCGCGGGCGAGGAGCAGCATGTCGTCGTGTCCGGACCGCGGGTGGGTCAGACCGGCACCCTCTTCGGCCGGCGCTCCCACATCGCTACGCACGGTGGCCGAATCCACCTGGGGCACGCGGGTTCGATGGAGGTGGAGGAACGCACGTCGGCCGGTGAGCTGGTTCGCATTCTGCGAATCCCCGGCTTCCCCCTCGGGCTCAGCCCGGAATCGATTCACAAGGAGCGGAGCGCGATGCTGGGCGACGATCCTCCGGCCTGGTGGGAGCGCACCGTCGCCGATATCCCGGCTCCGTCCACGCGTCCCGCCTACGATGGTCTCCTTGTGGACCCGTCCGGTGCCGTCTGGTTGCGACCGTTTCGCGGCCGCAGCGAGCAGGAGGTGCCGGAGACCTGGCAGGTTCTGGCCAGCGACGGGACCTGGCTGGGAGGTGTGGAGTTCCCCCGGGACTTTCGCGTGATGGAGATCGGAATGGACGTGGTGCTGGGTGTCCGGCGGGACGAACTGGATGTGGAGCACCCCCAGGTGCTGCGACTGGACAGAGACTGAAATGGACTCCGGCGGCGCCTGACACCGCGGTGGAGCGTCGCGGCCACCGGTTCAGTCGGGGGTTGCCGGGTCGGTGGCGGCGGAACGGATCAGGTCGAGCACTTCGGCGACGATCGCCTTGCCCCTGTCCCGGGCGTAGAACCTGCGCGTCTCGGCGTAACGGGGTCCGGGTTCCATCTTCATGCCCTCCTCCATCACCCACTTCTGAAGCCGGCCGGGCCTGGGGCCCCACCAGCCCCGCTCCCGGAAGTCCCCGTCGTAGAGGATGACCACCGGGATCGAGCGGCTCCGGCCGCCCGTGAGGTGCGCGTCCATGATGTCCAGGTTCTCGTCGCGGGACAGCACGCGCAGGTCGACGTTCGGGAGCGCCTCGGCGAAGCGGGCCACGACCGGGAGGATGTTCACGGCGTCGCCGCACCAGTCTTCGCTCAGCGCGAGGAGGCGCCAGGTGCCCGGCAGCCTCCGGGCCTCGTCGACCGCACCGCCGGGAAGGCGCACCCGCCCGTAGACGCCTCGCCAGAGCGCCTCGTTCTTCCGGACGGTGTCGAGGTAGCCGGGGAAGGGAAGGGCGGACCCGAACCGGTCGCGCATGGATCGCTCTCTCATCGGGAACGTCTCACGGACGCGCCCTCCTGCGGGGATCGATGGTGCGCAGCAGTCCCTCCTGCGCGGCGGAGGCGACCAGGGTCCCTTCCCGTGTGAAGAACCTGCCGTGCGCGAGTCCCCGGGCGCCGTGTGCGACGGGACTCTCGACGACGTAGAGCAGCCACTCGTCCGCCCGGAAGGGCCGGTGGAACCACATGGAGTGGTCCAGCGACGCGGCCATGAGATCCGTGTCGCGAACGGTGCGGCCGTGGGGCTGCAGCGCGGTCGACAGGATGCCGTAGTCGGAGGCGTAGGCCAGCGCGGCCTGGTGGTGCACCGGTTCGTCGCCGAGCGACCCGAGCGCCTTCACCCAGGTGCGGCGGACGGGCGCGCGGGCCTCGCGGTCGAAGGGATGGTGCTCGTCCACCGGCCGGAAGTCGAGCGGCCGGTCCTGGGTCAGGATCGCACGGAGGTGGGAGGGGATCCTTTCCGGTGCCTCGCGCACGATCTCCAGTTCGGAACGCAGCTCCTCCGGGGGCGGCACATCGGGCATGGGCGCCTGGTGGGACAGGCTCTCCTCGGTGCGGTGGAAGGAGGCCGAAAGCGCGAAGATGGCCCGGCCGTGCTGGATCGCGTTGACGTTGCGGGTGGTGAAGCTCCCGCCGTCGCGCAGGCAGTCCACGAAGTAGACCACGGGGGCCTCCAGGTCGCCCTCGAGGATGAAGTAGCCGTGCAGGGAATGGGCGGCACGGTCCTCCTGCTCGATGGTGCGGCGGGCCGCGACCAGCGCCTGGGCCAGCACCTGTCCGCCGAAGATCCTTCCCGAGCCGATGTCGCGGTTCCGGCCCCGGTAGATGTTCCGCTCGATCGGTTCGAGGTCGAGCAGGGCGATGAGGGTGTCGGTGGAGCGGGGCACGGTGGGGGGATCGCCGCCGGGTTACGCCGGGTCGATATCGGTTTGGGTGAAGTCGCCGCCCTTGAACAGCAGCGGCTCGCCAGTCGTCCTGGCGAGGGCGTAGGCGAAGCAGTCGCCGAAGTTCAGCGCAGCCGGGTGGTTGCCCTTCCCGTAGCGGCGCCATGCACGTCGCGCTGCCTCCAGGTGTTCCACCGTGACAGGCACCAGCTCGATCTCCGCGCGCTCCAGAAGGGCGTCGAGCTCATGGGCCGCCGTCGCGCCGCCCCGACGCTCCACGGCGATGGACGCCTCCAGTACGTTCGCGACCGACATGCGACACGGGTGGGCGGCCGTGATCGCGCCGGCGTGACGCCTCGCATCGGGCTCGCCGAAGAGGATCGCGAGCACCGCCGAGCTGTCGACGATCACCGGGGCAGGCCGCGAGCGTCATAGAGCAGTTCGCCGTGGTCGACGGCGGGTGGCCCGGGCTCCAGCGACTCGGCACAGCGTCGGCCGATGGCAAGCAGTTCCTCGATGCGCGTATCCACGTTGCGCCGGCGCCTCTCGCGCGCAAGGCGTTCGCGCAGCGCGACGGTGATGGCCCCGGTCATGGTCTCGCCGGTCAGGCGAGCCAGGTCGCGCGCGAGCACGCAGGTCTCGTCATTCTTGATGTTGAGGCTCACGGTCGTCTCCAGAGGGTAGAAAGGTGAACGCGGTATCTACCCTACATTGAAACGCCGGCGCGCGCAACGCGCGGCGGTGGCTTGGTTACCTTGGTTCGCATGCACACCAGCGGGCCCGACGAAAAGCGCAGAGCGAAGCCATGACGCGAAGATGTGTGCTTCTCGAGCCGCGGGCGGCCAGCCGTACCTGGCCCGTCGTGTTCGCCGCGGCGCTGGTGTCGGCTTCCGTTGCGGCGTCGGCATCGCCCCCCGCCGAGGTCGCGGCACCCGCGGCGCCCTTGCAGAAACCATCCCCGCCCGATCCTCCGCCGGGCCCCATCGACGTCGTCGAGCTCACCGCCACACGGGTACGGGAGGATCTCCTCGCCGGACGCTACTCGGTCGTACAGCTCACCCGCGCCTTCCTGGACCGTATCGCACGGTACGAGGACCGCTACAACGCCTTCATCTCGATGAACCCGGAGGCGCTGGCCGTAGCCGCCGCCCTCGACGAGGAACTGCGCACGTCGGGGCCCCGCGGCCCACTGCACGGTGTCCCCGTCGTCATCAAGGACAACATGGACCACGCGGGCCTGGTGACCACCGCCGGCTTCGAGGGCTTCAGCGCCGCGGCCGGCGGCGTCGACATGGTCCCCGGGGACGACGCCGCGGCGGTGGAGCGGCTGAAACGGGCCGGCGCGGTCATCCTCGGCAAGACCAACCTGCCGGACTTCGCCACCCACGGAACCCGCACCCGCAGTTCGGTGGCGGGGGAGACCCTCAATCCGTACGCGGTCGACCGGGTGCCGGGCGGCTCGAGCGGCGGGACGGCGACGGCGGTGAACGCCAGCTTCGCGGTGCTGGGGCTCGGCACCGAGACGGGCGGGTCGATCCAGAATCCCGCCGCCGCCCAGGCGCTCGTCGGGGTGAAGCCGACCTTCGGGCTCGTCCCCCTGGAGGGGGTGGTGCCGATTGACGCGACGTACCGGGATGTGGTGGGCCCGCTGGCCCGAACGGTCCGCGACGCGGCGCTCGCGCTCGACGTCATCGCGGGACCCACACCCGAAGACCCGGCCACCTTTGCGGCCGCCGAACACATCCCCGATCGGGGATACGCGGCGGGGTTGGCCACGAATGCGCTCCGGGGAAGACGTTTCGGGCTCGTGGGCCCGGGGTGGCGGGACACCTTCCTGCCCCTCGCGCCCGAAACGGGGGCGCTATACGCCGATGCCATCCTGGCCCTCGAGGCCGAGGGGGCCGAGGTGGTCGAGGATCCGTTCGCCGGAAGAGGGTGGGTCGAACTCTACGGGGAGCGTCCCTCGGTACCGTCGGTGGGCCGGCACGGCCTGGCGGCCTACCTGCGGGGACTCGGGCCGGGGGCGGCCTTTCACAGTATCGAGGAGTGGGAGGCGCTGTCGGGGCGGGAGTTCCGGGGCGGGTGGGGGGATCGGGCCCCGGCGGCACCCACCGCCACCGAGGAGGGAGACGCGTTTCAGGCCTGGCGCCTGAAAATGCGCTCTCTCTTTCGCGCCGTGTTCGCGGACAACGGGCTGGACGGGCTCTTCTTTCCCCAGGCCGGCGAACCCATCCGCCCGCTGGTGGAGGACCCCGGGCGGCCCGACTACCGTCCCAACAATCACGCCGAGTTGCCGAGCAACGTCATCAACGACATCGGGCTGCCGACCGTCACCGTGCCCTTCGCCTACTACGACGACGGCACGCCTTTCGTCCTGGCCTTCGTGGGCGATCTCCGGACCGACGCGCAGTTACTCGCCTACGCGTACGACCTGGAGCAGGCCACCCTCGCTCGCGTTCCCCCGCAGCTCACCGATGTAAAGTACGATTGACTTTATGTAACCTGAAGTTGTCATGCCGTTCTCGACGACGGCCCCCTCCGCGACCCGTACGCCGGCAGAGTCCGGGTAAGGCAGCATGATGTTCGCTTCACGCACCCCGTCGAAAAACCGTCACGCCGCGTCCTCGCTCCCTTCGGCCCGCCGCACGAATCCCCCCGGCCACCGTCGCCGGGAACCACGCCGCCCGCGGCGATTCCGCCACGGACCGCAGGCAACCCTCTCATTGGCGTTGCTGGGAGCCTTCGGCCCCCAGGGCACTCCTCCCGCGTCCGCCCAGGAGTCCCTTCCCTCCATCAGCGAGAAGACCCGGGGGACCACCGCCATGGAGGGCTTCTTCAACCTCCACTGGGACGAGGGCGAAGGCATCCTCTACTGGGAGCTGGACCTGGGCGGCGGCGAGTTCCTGTACCAGATCTCGATGGGGTCCGGACTGGGGTCCAACCCTGTCGGCATCGACCGCGGCCAGCTGCGCGGAACCCACGTTCTGGAGGCGAAGCGGGTGGGGCCGCGCGTCCTGCTCATGCAGCCCAACCACCGGTTCCGGGCCCGCAGCGACAACCCCGTCGAGGTCCAGGCGGTACGGGACGCCTTCGCGCCTTCGGTGTACTGGGGCTTCGACATCGTCGCGCGAACGGGCGAGCGCGTGCTGGTCGACGCCACGCCCTTCTTCCTGCGCGACGCGCGCAACGTGGCCGGCCAGATCGCCCAGCGCGGCGAGGGCACCTTCCGGCTCGACGTCTCCCGGTCGGCGATCCACCTGCCCGCCACGCAGTCGTTCCCCGAGAACACCGAGGTGGAGGCAATGCTCACCTTCACCAGCGACGACCCGGGCGGTCTGGTGCGGGGTGTGGCCGCGAATCCCCGCGCGGTGACCCTCCGGCAGCACCACTCCTTCATCCGCCTCCCCGACGACGGCTACAGGACCCGGCTCGCCGATCCGCGCATCGGCGTCAACGGCCCCACCATCTTCGACTACGCCACGCCGATCGACCGGGACCTGCGAATCCGTCTGGCCGCACGGCACCGGCTCCGGAAGCGGAACCCGGGTCCCGAACCGTCGGAGCCCGTGGAACCGATCGTGTACTACGTGGATCCCGGTACGCCGGAACCGATCCGCGGCGCCCTCATCGAAGGGGCCGAGTGGTGGGCCGAGGCCTTCGAAGCCGCGGGGTTCATCGACGCCTACCGGGTGGAGGTGCTGCCGGACGGGGTCGATCCGCAGGACATCCGCTACAACATGATCCACTGGACGCATCGCCGGACTCGGGGGTACTCCTACGGCAGCACGGTCACCGATCCCCGCACGGGCGAGATCATCCGCGGGGTGGTGAACCTCGGGAGTCTGCGGCTGAGGCAGGACTACCTTCTCGGACAGGGGATGGTTCCGCTCTTCGGCGAAACCGGCGGAGGGGGCGATGACGGGCAGCCGGGTCTGCTGTCCTGCGATCTGGCCCATGCCCCCGGCTTCGAGTACCTGGCGGGGGTGTCGGAGGGTTCCGACCCGGTCGAGATGGCACTCGCCCGCGTGCGCCAGCTCTCGGCCCACGAGGTCGGCCACACCATCGGGCTTCCCCACAACTACCTGGCCAGCACCTACGGGCGCGAAAGCGTGATGGACTATCCCGCGCCCCTGGTCGAGATCGACGGGGAAGGCAACCTGGACCTCTCCGACGCCTACGTGCAGCGGATCGGAGCGTACGACAAGCTGTCGGTGAACTGGCTCTACCGGGAGTTCCCCGAGGGCACGGACGAGACCGCCGCGCTCGAGGACATCGCCGCCCGGGGGATCGGCGCCGGCCTGATCTTCATGTCGCACACCAACAACAACTTCATCGGCGCGGGGCACCCCTACGCCAGTGTATGGGACAACGGCGCGAACCTTGTGGACCACCTGAAGCACGAGATCCGGGTGCGCAACGTCGGCATGCGGAACTTCGGCGAGCGGCTGATACGCACCGGGCGGCCGCTCTCCGACCTCGAGTTCGTGCTGCTGCCGCTCTACATGCACCACCGGTTCCAGCTGCGCTCCGCGGCGCAGAGCCTGGGGGGGGCCGACTACTACAACGCGGTGAGGGGGGACGGCCAGACGCCGGTGGCGATCGTGCCCGGCGAGGAACAGCGCGACGCGCTCGAGACGATCCTGTCGACGCTGACGGTGGACTTCCTCGCGCTCCCCGAGGAGGTGATCGCGCTGATTCCGCCGGCCGCCTTCCGGCACCAGGAGGGCGAGGTCTTCGCGGGGCGCACCGGCCGCCTCTTCGACCCCATCGGTGCCGCCGAAGCCGCGGCCGATTTCACGGTCGGCGAGATTCTGCATCCGGCCCGCATGGCTCGCCTGGTCGTTTACGGCAGCCTGGACGACAACCCCGACCTGGAAGAGGTTGTGGACCGGCTGATCGAGGGGACCTGGGGAGTGCCCGGCGGGGCGGACGAATACCGGATGCGTGTCCTGCATGTCATCCAGCGCGCGGTGGTGGACCGGATGATGCGCTACGCGGGCAGCGCGAGCACGATGACCGAGGCGCGGGCGGTGCTGTCCGACCGGCTGGACAGGCTGGCGGGGCAGCTGGAGGGACTCATGCCGTCGTCACCGCACCAGCGCCTGGTGGCCGCCGACATTCGCCGCTGGCAGGACAGGATCGAGAACACGACACCGGAGCCGCCTCTGCGGCTGCCCTCCGGAGACCCGATCGGCGGGAGCGCGGGCCGTTATCCGACGGGGTTCTGAAACCGGTATCCGAACCCCCGCACCGTATCGATCCACTCTCCCGCGCCGCCCAGCTTGCCGCGCAACCGCCGCACGTGCATGTCGACTGTCCGCGTGTGCAGGCGGCCTGCCGTGCTCGACTCCATGCTCCACGCCTCCGTGAGGAGCTGTCGGCGGCTCTGCGTCCTCCCGCGCCGCTCCATCAGGGTGCGCAGGAGCCGAAACTCGGTCGGGGTCAGGTGGATCTCCTCGTCACCCAGGGTCACGATGTGCGCGCCCACATCGACTCTTAGCGGTCCGGCCCTCAGGATCCGTCCTCCGCCGGCGATGGCCTTGAGCTCGCCGTGCGCGCGACGCAGGATCGCGTCCACGCGCAGGACCAGTTCGCGGGGGCTGAAGGGCTTGGTCAGGTAGTCGTCGGCACCCATCTCGAGCCCCTCGATCCGGTCCACCCGGTCCCGCCTGGCGGTCAGGATGAGGACGGGCACGGTGTGGGTGGCGTCGTCTCCGCGCACCGCCTTGAGCACATCGTCGCCGGAGACGCCGGGCAGCATTCGGTCGAGCACCAGCAGGTCGGGGAGGTCGCGGTGCAGGGCATCGAGCGCCGCCGCGCCGTTCAGGGCCGTCTCGACCCGGTAGCCCTCGCGCGCCAGCTGGTACGCGATGAGCGCCGCGATCTCGGCCTCGTCTTCAACGACCAGGATGCGCGCCGCCGTCTTCCTGCGCTCGGTCTCGGCCGAGGCCGGCGCCGCCGGGCCGGGCCGGGCGTCGCTCGCAGCCGGGAGCGGTCTCATGCTTCTCCCTTCTGTGCCGGTTGAGCAATCGCTGGCCGCGTAGCCTCGCCGACCGGTTCCGGATCCTCGTCGTAGTACCGGAAGATCTTCAAGCCGCCGTTCCTCCTTAGAACATCCTTGAAGAGCTGGATCCGGTAAAGTCTCTCCCGGGCGCGGAACCGGGTGTAGCAGTCGGTGTGGACGACAAACGTCTCGAAGTTCCGCGTCTCGCCCAGGCACTCGACGGACTCGAACGCCAGCGGCTCCGCCCGCCGCAATGCACCGCGCGCCCTGGGTATGGCGCGCCGGTTTCGCAGCTCGATGTTCCGCCAGGCCAGATCCAGCGGAAAGGAGTGCTCCGCCCGAGAGGCCGGAAGTTCGGGCCAGACAACGGTATTGTGCTCCGTCTCGGTCAGGCGGAAGGCCTCCAGGGCGTCGCGATCATCGGCCCGAAAGGCGTCGACGATGCCTCTGCCGAGCTCGTCCAGGCTCTCGGACGAGCCCGGAAAGGGCTGGCCGCCGCACCCGGGCGCAACGGCCAGCCCCACCAGGACGGTCCGGCGGAGGCCGCCACGGCACCTGCCGCGCGCGACTCCCCCCGGAGCCCGTGAGAGAAATCCGCCGGGCATCCTCAGTTGATGGCGAACGATGTCCAGCCCTCCCACCACCTGTCGCCGTCCGGGTCGGCCCCGCCGATGAAATCGGTAACGGTGAAGAAGCCGTCGTTGGGCGGGGTCGCCGCGTTGTCCAGCAGTGGAGAGCCGCTCTCCGGCGTGAAGTCGGGCGCGTCCCGGTCGTAGGGATCCGCGAGCATGGCGTCGTCCTCGAGCCGGTTGTTCCAGCCCTCGGTCTCGAACCAGTCCTCCTCGTCGATTCCGTCGTCGTCCGTCGCAAACGCCGCCTTGTTGCCGGCGAAGACCGAATTGCGGAGTTCCAGACCGTGGTCGAGAGTCTCGGAATTGTCCACATCCAGGGCCTGGTCCCCGAAGCCGATGACCACCGCATTGTAGATCCTGCCGCCCGTTCCGCGGCGCAGGAGCAGCCCGATGTCGGACTTCTCGCCGCCGTCTCCGCCGGGACCGTTACCGACGAGGGTGACGTTGTAGATCACGGGGTCGGTGTAGGGTTCCGCGTTGTAGTCGTCCTCGTTGCCGTCGACCTCGAAGCCGTTGTCCGCGTCGTCCGGGTTCTGCTGCGCGATCCAGAACTGGCCGCGGCCCTGCCAGCCGGTCGAATAGTCGAAGCTGTCGTCGGACGCGTTGGTGACCAGGGCGTACTTCAGGTCGACGGTGCCCCCGAAGAACTCGATGCCGTCATCCAGGCCGACGTTGGTCTGCACATGGTGGATTTCGGTGCCCCGGCCCACGCCGTTGAGGGTCAGCGCGTTGAGCTCGTTGCCGAACGACACTTCGAAGCCGGCGAACTCGATGCGCGTGTAGGTCATGACGCCGCTGTCGTCGTCTTCATCGTCACCGCCGTAGGTCCCCGAGGACCCCTCGCCCACACACTCCTCCGCGGGGAAGTTGCACAGCGACAGGCCGTTGATCACGACGCCGCCCCAGTCGCCGGCGCGGCGCTCGCCCTCGGGCGAAGTGCTGGTGAAGACCACCGGGTCGTCGGCGGTGCCCTCGGAGAAGATCCTGCCGTGCGTCCGCACGATGAGCGCGGTGGGCTGCGTGGCCACGTCGCCCTTCAGCACGGTGCCGGCCGGAATGTGGAGTTCGCCGGCGGAATCCACCGTAACGATGCCCCGGAGGATGTAGACCGAGTCCGCGTTCAACCTGCGAACACCGCTGATCGTTCCGGTCAGGTCCCGGCGCGGATCCCTTCCCACGACCGTCACGAGCGCGGGGTCGGAGGGTTCCGATTCCAGGTCGCCCTCGACGGCGATCACACGATAGGCGTAGGCGCCCTCGGCGACCTCCTCGTCCATGTATGTGGTTGCGGTCAGATCGGCGGCGATCTGCGTGAATCTTCCGCCCGCGGGCTGCCGCTCGACGATGTACGTGTCGGCCTGCCCGCTCCAGCCGACCGTGACGTCGTTGGCGTTGGCGTTGGCGGTCACGCCCGTCGGGGCCGCCGGTGGTTCCGGCGGAAGAGGGTCGTCTCCGCATCCGGCGGCGAAGGCCGCCAGCGCTGCGAACACCACCCGGGGAAACATGCGTGCTTTGCGATTCATCTCCGAATCTCCTGTGGGTTGGATGGGCGGGCGTATCCTTGGCCCGCACTTGGTTGCCCGCTCCCGCCCACGGACCACAATGCCCGATCCGGCGAGAGCAGGGCTTTTCGACTCCTGCGTTGTCACTTCCCCGTCTCCCAGCCGATGGACAGCGAGACCGTCCGGCCGCTGTCCCATTGGCGGAGCAGGCCGCCGTCCTGGGTGAACTCCACCCTGTTTCCGACCAGGCGGCTCGCCGAGAGCGTGAGCCTGGCGCCGTTGAGGATGCGCCGCTCCACGACGATGTCGAGCTGGCTCCTGGCCTCCTCGTAGATGTCGGGCGTCGCCTGCCCGCCGATGGCGTCGATCCGGCGCCCGAAGCGGTTGAACAGCACGCTCACCTGCAGGTCGTGCAGGTACCGGTTGCGCGGTTCGCGGGTCATTCCCGGCTCGCGCGCCCATGTGAGACCGACGTTGACGATGTACGGCGACTGGCCCTGCAGGGCGCGGTCCCTCTCCACGACGGGGAGATCCGCGCCGCCTTCGCCGGGTATGTACACGCGAATGACGCCCGGCACCTTCACCCGGGATTGCACCAGCGTGAGATTGGTGTTGAGGGACAGGGCCGCGAGCGCCGGAGAAATGCCGCCGAGACCGGTGCGCACCTCGAGTTCGACGCCCCGGTTGATCGCGGGCCCCCCGTTGACCCAGGTCTTGAGCAGCTCCGTCGACGGCAGCACCGCGACCTCGATGGGAGCGACGAAGGTCTTGTAGAAGGCGCTGGCCGCCAGAAGCGAACTGCCCCCGAGGAACTTCTCCCAGCGCGCATCGAAGTTCCGGATCAGGGATCGATTGAGCTCCGGGTTCCCCACGGTCAGGTAGCCACCCGCGTAATCGGCGAATGCGAAGGGAGCCAGTTCGCGAAGCTGCGGACGGGCCAGGGTCCGGGAGGCTCCGAAGCGCAGGTTCATTCCCTTGCGCAGCCGCAGGGTGAGGTTCAGTGCGGGGAGAAGGTCGGTGTCGTCGAGACTCGCTCCCTCGAGGGGTTCCAGGCCGATGTCGAAGAGGTCCCGGGGTGCCACTTGCTGCGCCGCCGACTCGACCCTGAGCCCGGTCATCAGCTTGAGGGAGCCGGTTATCCGGGCGTC
This sequence comes from Longimicrobiales bacterium, assembly GCA_965204275.1. Classification (GTDB taxonomy): domain Bacteria; phylum Gemmatimonadota; class Gemmatimonadetes; order Longimicrobiales; family Gaopeijiaceae; genus Bin94. Next base: position 2,463,379 of record CBDBEC010000002.1, on the reverse strand, counting down.
GAACATGGCGTAGCCAGCCAGGACGTCTTCGGAGGCGTCGTAGTTGTCGGGGCGGAACGTCGCCTCCTGCAGCTCGAAGCCGTTGCCGGCGATCGTCTCCGTGTCGAAGAGGTCGTTGGGGTGCCGCTCCCGAACCGCATTGTTCACGACGCCGCCCGGGATGGCCAGGAAGCGGAAGCGCCTCGTGAAGGCGTCGCGCGTCTTCGCGCTCAGGCTGCCGCCGACCTTGACCATTCCGGCCCGGTCGCCCCCGCCCAGGGTGAACGGGAACTCGATATCCAGGGCGCCGCTGTGGGTGTCGTCCACGAGATCCTGGTGAAAGACGGATCCGGAGGAGACGAAGTTGTAGAACCGGAACTCTCCGTCCTCCTCGCGATAGAGCACCTCCCGCGTGTTCGGCTCGAAGCGCCGGGCCCGCGACCACGCAGCCCGCCAGTCGAGCTTGGCGTCCGCCGGAAAGCCGAGCAGGTGTTCGCCCTTGAGCTGGGTGTTGGTCAGCGTCTGGCCGAGAAAGCGCAGACGGTGGTTCCGCTGGTCGGTGTTGGTGTCGAGGTTGAAGCCCTGGTAGGTGCGCGCCTCGTCGTCCATGAGGTGGCTGTAGACGAAGTTCGCGGTAATGCGGTCGGTCGGACTCAGTTCGTACGAGAGGTTTGCCAACGCTCCCAGGGAGACGGAACGGGTGGAGGCGTTGCCCGTGTAGTCGATTTCGGGATCGGCGACCCCGGCAGCCGAAAACACGCGCTCGATGATGTCGTCCTTGCGGCCGTAGGAGTTGGACCAGGTCAGTGAGCCCAGCACGCCGAAGGAGCGTTCGAAGAGCTCCAGATCGTCTCCGAAGGAAAACCCCAGGGAGGTGTTGGGAGGAAGGCTTCGGGCGATCGGCCCCCAGTCGCCCGCGAAGGCCTCCCCGTAACGCTCCAGGTCCGAGCGGGAGAAGTTCGGGAAGATCACGCGTTCGTCGGTGGGGAGCTCGTCGGGCAGGCTCCGGGTGCCATCGTCGAAGCCGAGAAAGTCGAGCCCGCCTCCCGCGTAGCGGAGGCCGTCCTGGAAGGTGCTCGTGCTGTTGTAGCTGCCCGACGCGGAGAGCGAGAGGATGCGTCGCGTCGGAAAGTCCTTCGTGCGGAGTTCCACGAGACCTCCCGCGTAGTCGCCGGGTTGATCCGGCGAATAGCTCTTGGCGGTGACGATCGACTGGAGCAGATCCGATGGCACGACATTGAGGGGTACCGCCTTGCGGTCCGGCATCGGTGACGCCAGTGGAGCCCCGTTGAGCGTGGTGCCGCTGTAGCGTTCCCCCAGGCCGCGCACGTACGCGAACCTTCCGTCCACCACGGAGAGTCCCGGAACCCGTTTGAGGGCGGCGGCCGCGTCCCCGTCCGGGGACCGGGAGATCTGGTCGGCCCCGATGGCGTCCACGACGAACGACCGGGTCCGGCGTTCGGTCAGGAGCGCGGCCGTGGATCCGGTCTCGACCGCCGCCGCCACGACGAGTCCTGCGAGCTCCAGCGCCGTCTGCTCCAATGAAATGTCCAGGTTGGTCACGCTGTCGGCCCCGACCACGACCCCCGTGACCGTCTTGCGCGTGTAGCCGAGCATCTGCACCACGACGGAGTGGGTTCCGGCGGCTACGGTGCGCAGCACGAAGCGGCCGTCGATCGATGAGAGATCACCGGCCGACCGACCCTCGACATGCACCTGCGCGCTGGCGATGGGTTGGGCGCTGGCCGCGTCCACGACCCGGCCGACGATCTTGCCCGCCTGTGCCAGGGCCTGGGTGGGCACTCCGCCGAGGACGAGCGGGAGCATCAGGAGGAACACGCGCTTCGGGTCCGAATGCATCGGAGCTGACTCTCCACCGTTGGGGTAGGCGACATGGGTGGCCATCTGCGGGCCGCGGACTTCGACCGGCCCGGGAAGGCAAAGGTCGGTGTGCTCGGTAACGGTGTATCCCAAGGAGTTGTAACGATGCTGTAACACCCGTCGGCTGTGGGGGGTACCGGCCCTCCGAAGGGTCCGAAGCGGGTCTCCCCACTCCCCCTTGCCCGCCCGCGCGAATGCCCGAAACGCCCGGGAGCGGATGCGTGAAGTCCGCAGTGCCAGGACCGCCGGGAAGAGCCGGTTCGTCGGCACCCAGCCACATGTACCGGCTTGCCATCGTGAGTTCTCCGTGTATGATCCGCCGGTGGCGCGCGGATTCAGCGTGGGGGCTGCCGGCGATGTCGGAGCCAGGAGGGGATAACCCTTGTGAAACGATTCACAATCCGAGAAGAAACCTGATGGGTAGTGGTGACGGGCGGTCGGGAGGCACCGAGTTCAGGGAGGCTGTCCGAAACACGGAAGGCCTGCAGCCCTGGCGGCGACTGTTTCACATGGGGGCCGGGGCGGGGATTGCCGCCTTCGCCGTCGTCGTGGGGCTTGATTCCCCGATTCCGGCGGCAACCCTGGCGAGTGCGCTGGCTGCGGCGCTGGTGCTCGACTGGATCCGGCTGCGGTCCCGGGTCGCCAACACCGTCTTCTTCCGCCGGTTCTCCGCGCTGGCGTCGCCGCGCGAAGCCGGCAGGGTCGCCTCATCGACCTGGTTTCTGCTTGGCGTGCTGGCCGTTCTCCTGATCGCGCCGACCGGATGGTTCGTCTCGGCGGTCCTGGTGCTCGCGTTGGCCGACCCGGCTGCGAGCGTGGTCGGGCGGTTGTGGGGAAGACACCGGCTGGGCAAGGGGAGCTGGGAGGGGACGGCGGCCTTCTTCGCGGTCGCGGCGGCGGTGCTGACGCCTCTCGCCGGCCTCCAGGCCGCGCTGATCGCCGCCGCTCTCGTCGCGGCCCTGGAGGTCCTGCCCACCGGCATCGACGACAACCTGACGGTCCCGTTGGCTACCGCTCTCTCCTTGTGGCTTGTGGGAGCGCCCACGTAGGAGCCCGCGATTCCGACAACGAAGGTGCGGGGAGGCGAGTGCAAAGGATCGGATGCCGGAAACGGAGCCGGGCCGAGCAGCGCTGCTGCCGCCCTCGCCTCGCGTCTTGTGAGCCCGGTGCCTCGCCTCCGGTCTCGGAGCTCGCGCGGGTTTGTCCGCCGACTCCGGAAAGCCCGCGGACGGGACTCCCGCGGCAATCGCGCCGCGGTTCACCCGCGCTGGGCCGCCGCTTCGCTCTGCGTCCTGGCGGCAGGATCCGGTTCTGGCATGGAAGCTTGCGGCCGAGCCCGGCAACCCGTACTGGGGTCCCAAGGTCTTTGGCAAGTCGGGAATGCGCGCCTTCGAGTCTCCTGACACCGCCAGGATCTGGGGCAACATCGCCAGAGCCTACGACCTCAAGCTGGTCATTACGGGTCGTACGCCCGCGGAGGCCGTAACCGACACCCTCGAGATACGCGCCCACTCCTGTCCTAACCTGACCCCAGGCGTCCTCGTCCCGCGGTGGCCCGCGCGATGGCGGCGGCGAGATCGGCGCTGCGGTTGACCGGGACGAGGACGGCGTAGCGCACATCCGCCCCGAAGTCCCTCTCGGCGACGACGGCGCCCAGCGAGTCAAGGGCGCGGTCGACGCGGCCGGAGTCTTCGTAGTCCACCGTGACGACCATCCGGGCCCGCTCGATCCTCTCCCTGGTGGGGCACGCCCGCAGGACGTTCTTCACGCCGCCCGCGTAGGCTCGCGCGAGACCACCCGTGCCGAGCTTCACGCCCCCGAAGTGGCGGGCACACACCGCCACCACCTCGCCCACCCCCGAATGGAGCAGCGTGGTGAGCATGGGCATGCCCGCCGTGCCGCGGGGCTCCCCGGCGTCGCTCATGCCGACATCCGCCGTGGATCCCGGAGGACCTGCGTTGTATGCCCAGCAGTAGTGGGTGGCGCCGGGGACCAGATTCCGCGTCTCCCTGACGAACCGGCGAGCATCCTCGCGACAGGTGGCCCGCCCCGCGCGGGTGATGAACCGGCTCCGCCGGACCACATCCTCCACTTCGGCGCTGGCGGCGGGTACGAGGTAGGCTTGCGACACGTGATGAGGTCTCTCCGAAGATTGCCGGGCTTTCCTTTTCGGCTGCACCCCCTTACTCTACAACCGCGCGACGTCAAATGAGAATCGGTCTCAATCTCAACAGCGTCCGGGCAGGTCATCGAACCCCTTTCAACGGAATCGCTTCCGGGGAGACAGCGTGAAGAGAGCACACGACTCGGCCACGAATGACTCCGACCGCACGGGTGCGGTCGTGCCGTTGCGCGTGCTGGCCGACGTTCCCCTGGAGGAAGAGGTCGTCCTGGTGAGGATCGATGCGGCCGGCGAGGATGTCGAGCCGCTGCTGGAACGGGGGATCGTGCCCGGGTGCACCCTATGTCCGGTCCGGCACGCCCCGGCGGGAGGTCCGACCGTCTACCGGGTGGACGGCTCCCTTGTGGCCTTGCGCAGGGAGACCGCGTCCTGTCTCTGCGTGCGCAGTGCGCTTGAAGCCGCGGGCGTCCTCGACTCGAATTGAGCACAGCGACGCCGTCCGCCACCCTGGCAGCAGGGCCGGCCGGGGAGGGCGCGGCGTCCGGCGACCGCCCGCTGGTCGCTCTGGTGGGCCCCCCGAATTCGGGTAAGTCGACCCTCTTCAACAACCTCACCGGGCTCCGCCAGCGGGTTGCGAACTACCCGGGGGTCACCGTCGAGCGGAGAGCCGGCGTCGTCCGGTCCGCGGCCGGAGCGGTGGAGCTCGTTGACCTGCCGGGAGTGCACGGACTGTCTCCGCGCAGCCTGGATCAGATCGTCACCCGAAACGCCTTGCTGGGTGAGTTGGAGGGTGACCGGCGGCCGGACGCCGTAATCGTGGTTCTCGACGTGACGCGCCTCGGCTCTCACCTGATGGTCGCCGAGCCGGTGCTGGGCCTGGGGCTCCCGACGCTGGTCGTACTCACCATGGCGGATGAACTGGACCGGCGGGACGGAGCCCTCCGGAGCACGGGTCTGTCACGTGAGCTGGGTGTGGAGGTGGCGCTGGTCAATGCGCGCGACGGGGCGACGCTGGAGCCGGTACGCCGCTTCCTGAGCGCGCTTCACACCGGCGGCGACGAGGTGCGCGCCTGTCCGATGGTGGTTGCCGCCGACCACCACGACGTCCACCCCTCGGGCCGCTCCCTTCCGGTCGTCGACATCTTCGCGGCCCGGCGGGAGCGCGCCAGGGCGCTGGGCCGCGCGGCCGCCTTCCGCGCCCCGCGCCCGTCGCGATCGACGAACCGGCTCGACGCCCTTGTGCTGCACCGCGTCTGGGGTCCCCTCGTCTTCGCGGGGGTGGTGGCGCTGGTCTTCCAGGCCATCTTCGCCTGGGCGGAACCGCTGATGGACGGCGCCGAAGCCGCGATCGCGACCTCCGGCGGGTACCTCGCAGGCGTTCTGGCCGAAGGGTGGTTCCGTTCCCTGCTGATCGACGGGGTGTGGGCGGGTGTGGGATCGGTGCTGGTATTCCTCCCCCAGATCCTGATCCTGTTCTTCTTCATCGCGATCCTAGAGGACTCGGGGTACATGGCCCGCGCGGCCGTGATCGCCGACCGGCTCATGCACCGCGTGGGGCTGCAGGGCAAGTCCTTTCTGCCGCTGCTCTCCGCCTACGCATGCGCGGTGCCGGCGATCATGTCCGCGCGCTCCGTGGAGGACGAGCGCGACCGCATCGCCACCATCTTCATCGCGCCGTTCATGACCTGCTCGGCCCGGCTTCCCGTGTATGCGCTGCTCATCGCGGCCTTCATCCCGGCCGGGCCGCTTGCGGGACCGCTCCTCGGACGGCGGGCGGCGGTGCTCCTGGCCCTTTACGCCCTCGGGCTGATGGCGGCGGTCGGAACCGCGGCAATCCTGAAACGCACGCTGCTCCGCGGCCGCCCGCTCCCGTTCGTGATGGAGCTTCCCCCTTATCGGTGGCCGAACGCGCGCTCGATCGCTGCCCGGCTGCTGGACCGAACGAAGATCTTTCTCAGACGCGCCGGGAAGATCATCCTGGCAGTGACCGTGGTGCTCTGGTTGCTCGCCCAGTTCCCCAGAACGCCCGGCGGCGAGGCCCCGGCGATCGGGGACAGCGTGCTGGGACGCGCCGGGCAGGTCATCGAACCGGTGATCGAGCCGCTCGGTTTCGACTGGCGCATCGGGATAGGTCTCGTCACCTCGCTGGCCGCGCGGGAGGTCATCGTGGGGACCCTGGGGACCATCTACGGCGTGGAGACCCGGGACGACCCGGATCAGGAACTGCGGGCCGCCCTGCAACGGGACCTTGACTTCGGGGCCGCGGTGGCGCTGCTCATCTTCTTCGTCTTCGCCCTGCAGTGCATGTCCACGGTGGCCGTCATGCGGCGCGAGACGGGGGGGTGGCGGTGGCCCGTCCTGCAGTTCGCCTACATGCTGGCCCTGGCGTACGCGGGGGCCTGGGCCGCGAACGCGCTCCTGTGACCGCGCCGTGCCGCCGGGCCGCGACGCACCGGAGACGCTGCGCCGGCGCATCCCGCGCAGCCGTCGCGTTATGCGGGTCTCTTGCGGCGCTGGCGGGGTGCGCGCCCGACCGGGAGGTGGCGGTCGCCGCCAACGCCGTCATTGACGACCGGGGGAGACCGCACGATGTCTCCGTGCCGCGCACCCGCGTCGTTTCGCTCATCCCCGCCGTCACCGAAACGCTTGTGGCGATCGGCGCGGCGGACCGCCTCGTGGCGCGCACCCGCCATGACGAGGACGCCGCGGTGGCGGAGCTGCCGGCGGTGGGCGGGGGCATCGACCCGAGCCTCGAGTTCCTGGCGGCGCTGGCTCCCGGGCTGGTGGTTCTGTGGGCTTCTGGTGCCAACGGCCCGCGGTTGGAGGACCGGCTGGATGAGATCGGTGTGCCCTGGTACGGTGCGGCGCTGGAGACGGTGGACGACTTTCGCAGGCACGCCGGCAACCTGGGGCGCCTGGTCGGTCTGGCGGAGCGGGCGGACTCGCTGGTCGCGCGGGTGGAAGGCCAGTTGGCCGCCGCGTCGGGGTCGTGGGCGGGCAGGGAGCGCGTGAAGGTCGCATACGTCGTGCAGGCCGATCCGCCGATGACCACCGGGCCGGGTACGTTCCTTGACTCGGTGCTGGACGCGGCCGGCGCGGTGAACGCTTTCGGAGACCTGCGCGGAAACTGGCCGCTGGTGAGCATGGAGGAGGTGGTGCGGAGGGATCCGCGGTACCTGGTCGTGCCGGTTCCGGGCTACGGTACACCCGTGGCTTCTCCCGGCTACCACGACCCGTCGGCGGCGTGGCTGGCGGTGCGGCCGGGCTGGTCGGCGGTGGAGGCGGTGGTGGCGGGGCGGGTGATCTCGGTCGATGCCTCGCTGTTCGGTCGTCCGGGACCCCGGATGGGAGAAGCCGCGATGTACCTGGCGTCCAGACTTCACGGCGCGGGCTGAAGACGCCACCGCGCCCGGAGGATTCAATGACCGCTCCAAGGCTCCGTTCAGTCGCCGCGGCCGCGCTCGCCGCGGCCGCGGCCGGAACCGGGACCATCGCCTGCGACTCCGGCCCGGAAGCGCTCCCACTCGCCACGGCCCATCAGATGGGTCCGGTGGCGTACCGCGACCCGGTGGGCGGGGTCTCTCCGGATGGCCGGCTACTCGCCTACACCCAGGGCCGGGAGCTGCTGGTCCGGGACCTCGGCGCGGGCGAAGTACGGAGCCTCGGATTCGCCCCCAGCCAGCTGCGCTACCTGGCCTGGCACCCGGACAGCGACCGGGTCCTCGTTCACGAGCGCACCTTTGACCGCCGCCGCCAGGGCTGGTTCGTGTACGACATCCGGACAGGGAGGAAGCGCACGATGTGGGGCGGTCGCTACTCCCGGGGTCTTCCTTCCCGATCCCGCCTGTTGGAGCTGAACTGGGCGCCTGACGGCAAGTCGCTGGTCGGAGTCGTGCGGGACGGGCGGGCCTCACGAGTGTGGCGGGTCGGAGCCGATGGAGCTTCCGGTGAAGTCATCGGCGAAGGCCGGAGCCTCTCATTTCCCGTGGTCTCGCCCACCGGCCGGGTCGCCTGCATCGAGCGGTACGGGGGCGTGCAGCACCTTCGCTATCCGTGCGCGGGCCCTCCGGTGGAGTGGCTGGAAGACCAGGAGCCGTACGGCCACGTGGCATTCTCCCGGGACGGAGCCTCGATCCACTACGCCGCCCCCAATGCCGATGGCGTCCTTGAACTGTGGACACGGCCGGTCGGGGGTGGGGCCGCGCGGAAGCTGGCCAGCGCGGAGCGGGACGTGTACGCGCCCGCCGTGACCGCCGATGGGGACATCGTATATCGCAGCCAGCACTACCTGGTTGCACTCTCGGCAATCCCCGCGGGCGGCGGCCGGGCCCGGCGCATCACCTCCTTCCAGTCCGAGACCCCCGCGTGGAGTCCGGACGGCACCGAGATCTCGTTCACCTTCGGCCGCTGGCGCATCGCCACGGACGACGCGGGATATCCCGACATCGATCAGGACATAGGGATCGTGGCGGTGCCCCGTTTCCTGCCGAAGCATGCACCGGACCGGATCGTCCGCCGTTCCTACTCCGGGGACCAGGGGATGCACTGGTCGCCCAACGGCCGCTGGATCGCCTACCACAGCCATGTCGACGGGACCGATGACGTCTACCTGGTTCCAACCGGGGACACATCGAGCCCGCGCCTCGTCTCCGCCGCCGGCCTCGAGACGGGTTGGCCCCGGTGGTCGCCCGACGGCCGCTGGATCGTCTTCCCCACCTACACCCGCGACGCCAGGGGAGCGCGCAGGAGCTCCGTGTACGTCATTCCCGTGGACCAGGAGACCGGCGAGACACTGCCCCAGCGCACGGTCGACCTGGGCGACTTCCGCCACGATGCGCTGCAGGCGGAGTGGACCCCCGACTCGGAGCGGCTGGTCTTCGAGGCGGCCGAGGGGGCGGGCCGGAAGGGGCTGTACGTCGTTGCCCGGGAAGGAGGCACGCCCGAGCGTTTTCACGAATGGGCCTCTGAGCAGGTGCATTCGGGGATCTCCGTGTCCCCGGACGGAGAATGGGTCGCTTACATCGCTCCTGACAGTGCGGGGCTGTTCCAGGTGCACCGGGTGCCCCTGGGCGGGGGAGAGACGGTGCAACTCACGGTCGACCCGACGCGGAAGACGCAGCCGGCGTACGACCCGACGGGTGAGTGGCTGGCGTATGCCGTATTCAGCTACGAGGTGCGATTCTGGCGGCTGGGGTCGACCCTCGTCACCAGCGCCGCACCTTCCCCATCACCTCCACCTCCACCCTGACGCCCCACAGCGACCTGGGCATTCTCGCCCGCAACCGGGTGTCGTCGCGTTCCAGGTACACCTTGACGCACGGCTTCCCGTCCTTGAGACCGACCGCGGTTCCGGTCACCCCGTCGATCCCGATGACCCTGCGCGTGACCTCCGCACACGCCCTCTCGATCCGATCCTTCACGGCCTCATCCTCCGTCGATCGTGACATCGAACCGCTGCAGCACCGGATCGATGGGGTTCGCCAGCGTGCTTGTCCGGCTGCCGGCGAAGAGCAGCCCCACCGGGCGGCGCGCGTTTTCGCCGCTTCCGCCCGAGACGATCAGCGAGCCGGAATCGCCCGGGCCCGAAAAGCCGCCGCCGGCGACGACGATCTGTCCGGCAAAGCGTGCGGTGCCGTCGCGGAAGCCGACGTTGATGGTGGCGTTGATGCCGCTGATCCGGCCGGTCGTGTGACCCGTCGTGCGGCCGTACTTCTGGACCTGCATTCCGAGGCGTGCCGCCGCGGTGTTGCTTCGTGGCGTACCGTAGCCGTTCGCCGGCGTGCCGTTGCCCAGCTGGTCGGTGGTGGTCGCGGCGATCGCGGCGTCGATGCGGTTCTCCGGGCAGGTGGGGAAGGGGGAGCAGAACCGGATGGGCTCGAAGTCGTGCAGGGCGCCGATCGCGTCGTCGGGATTGACGCCGCCGTCCACGGTTCCCGGCTGCAGGACGTGGTCGCCCAGTTTGGCCGCGTTGCGGTTGGCGTAGACGTGGTTGTTGCTGAGGGCGAAGACGTCGTCGCCCGAAACGACCCGTGCCGCGATGGTGCCGGCGGTGACGTCAACCTGGCCGGTGGAAACTCCGATCGGTACGGGGCGCGGAAAGGACCTCCTGGGGTCGGTTTCGTCCCGCGCCGTCACCGGCCTCCCGCCGGCCGTGGTTGTCGTCCGATCGATATTCCCCAGCGCGAGGAATTCTCCTGTGACTTCGGTCAGGAGCGCGTGCCCGTCGAGGGTGGCCGGCAGTCCCAGGACCCCGCCGTGCACCAGGAAGACCTTGACCACGGGACGCCCGTCAGGGCCGATCGCCACGGCGGTGCCCGCAACCCCGGGGATGCCGAGCAGGTCCTGGTTGTGCCGTTCCTGGACCGCGATCGCGGCCGCGAAGTCCCCGGGTGCGAAGGCGAACAGCTCCGCCGCGTCCGCGGCCGGATCGCCGGCCGGCCGGAAGAGGATGATATCCAGCGCCACCGCGGCGGCCAGGGCGGTCAATCGGATGAATGGCTTGTCGGGCATCAGCGTGACCTCGGGCGTCCGCGCGATCCGTGTCATGTATTCGGTACTCCCATGGCAACCTGAAGGTTTCCCTTTGGGAACCCCGGCGCCAGCCTCACGCTCAAGCGCCCTCCGGGAAGAGTTCACCCTGATGCTCGCCGGCCCGGGGAGGAAACCGGCGCAGTGCGGCCCGCCGGCCGTCCCAGCGGACCGGCATGGGGATGTCCACGTAGTCGCCGATCGCCGGATGCGCGCACCGGCACAACATGCCGGTGGCCTGCGTCTGCGGATCGGCGAGCGCCGAGGCGACGGTGTGGATGGGGGCGGCGGGGACCCGGTGCCGGCGCAGCAGCTGCAGCAGGGACTCGGTGGAGAAGCGCCGCGTCCGCTCCGAGAGGATGGCCGCGAGCCGCTCGCGGTTGGCCACGCGCATGGCGTTCGACCGGTAGTCGGCGTGGGAGGCCGGCTCGAGATCGAGCGCGTCGCACAGGCGGCGGAAGATATCGTCGTTGCCGGCCGCGATCATGACGCTGCCGTCGTCACAGGCGAAGGCCTCGTAGGGGGCGATCATGGCCAGCGCGGTTCCCATGCGCTGGGGCGGGACGCCGGTGGCGAGGTAGCTGGTGAGGTGGTAGGACATCCATGCCAGCGAGGTGTCCAGCAGGGAGGTCGTGACGTGGCACCCGCGCCCGGACCTCTCCCGTTCCATGAGGGCGCCCAGCACCGCGATCGCCGTCCACATGCCCGTTCCCATATCCACGACGGACGTACCGCTCCGCGCCGGGTTCCCGCCGGGGTCGCCGGTCACCGACATGAGTCCCGAGCGCGCCTGCATGAGGGGGTCGTACCCCGGGTCGCCCGCTAGGGGGCCGTCCGGCCCGTGCGAGGTGACCGATACGTAGATGACGGCGGGGTTGGCCGCGCGCACCTCCTCGTACCCGATGCCCAACCGTTCCGCCGCCCCCCGCCGCAGCGCCTCCAGTACGACGTCGGACTCCGCCGCCAGCTCCAGCGCCCGCGTGCGCCCGCCGTCCGTCTTCAAATCCAGAACGACACTCCGCTTGTTGCGGTTCACGACCTGGAAGAGGTGGCTCTGCCCCCCGATGAACGGCGGTCCCCATCTTCTGGCCGGATCACCGCCGGGCGGCTCCACCTTGATCACATCGGCCCCGAGGTCCCCCAGGATCTGCCCGGCGTACGGTCCCGCGAGGTTCTGGGAGAAGTCGGTCACGCGCACCCCGGCAAGGGGGGTGATGGCGCGCCGCTCTCCGGCATGCGCGGACGCGGTGACATCGCGCCCTGAATCCGGAGAACCGTGACCGTCCGTTGCCGGCGAATCGGTCTTGCTGTGGAACACGGCGGATCCCTGTCCCTTGCCGGGGTACGAGAGGAGACACTTCATTAGGGGGCTGGCAAGGTCCGCGACCCCCAACGAAACGCGGCAGGACGGAAGATATGGAAACGATTCGAATCCCGAACAGCGCGACGTACTCTCCGGTTTCGCTCACCGACCTGATGTTCGCGGCGCCGCTGGCCTCCCGTCTCATCGTGGGCGCCACCCTGCCGGGCCGCCTGGTGCAGGCCGCCGCCGCAGGAGTGTACGCCGGCAGCGTGATCAGCGACTGGGCCAGCCGGCGGGGCGTCAGGAAGATCGACCTCATGGCCACCTTCGGCGCGGATGTGAAGCATATGGACGAGATGCCGCCGGCGCGACGGGAGGAAGACGTCCACCGCTTCTCCGAGGAGCTGATGAGCGTCTACGAACCGGTCACGCGCCGGCGCCGGGTCCTCGCGGGCGACGTGAACGAACGCCTGACCTCGTACATCGCCGGGATAACGGGGCAGCGGGTGGAGACAAGCAGCTCCGTTCGCGAGATGACCCTCACCCGTCTGATCATGCCCTTCGCCTCCGGCAGCTGCGACATACTCTCCGGAGACATCGCGGTGTTCCGCGCCACGGGCGTCTTCGAACCCCACATCCTCGCGCACGAATTCTGCCACCGGAAGGGCTACCTCATGGAGCTGGAGGCGCAGGCGCTCGCGTACCTGGCGCTGTCACGCTCTCGCGATCCGCAGCTTCGCCAGTCGGCGCTGGCGGAACGAGTCTACCGCAACCTCCGCGTTCTGGACGGCGACGACCCAGTCCGCTACGGGGAACTGCTGGAGGAGACCCCGCTCTCGGGTCCTGTCCTGGAGGACTTCCGGCGGCTACGTCCCCCCGGCCAGCGTGCGGGTCCGGTCACCACCGCAATGAGGGAACTGTATGATTCACGCATGAAGCTCACCGGACAGAACGGCCTGTCGGACTACGACCGCGGCTTCACCAACTTCCTCTACACCTACGAACGCGCTCGCGCAGGGAGCCGGCGGACTGGCAGCCCGTCGACAGAATCCCCCCGGCATTCGAGCGGCGGCGGAACCGGTTGAACCTGTCGCCGCTGGCCGAACTGCGCCCGTACCTAACGCCCCATCCGCATCCGCAACCCCATTTGCACACGCCACTGCGAGGACGGCACCTCCGGGGCCCACGGCCGCAGCGCCGTGGTGAGCATGCCGGGTTTCTCGGCCCGCTGAATTCCGCCCAGGTAGTAGACCGTCAAGGGATCCACAACGAACGGGTCGCTATTGGGTCTGACGACCCGCCAGATCCGAACGACCGGGTTCGAGACCTGGACGAGCCCCCAGGAGGGGTCCAGGAAGTTGAGGACGTTGATCATGTCGAGGGTAACGTCCGCGGACATCCCGAGGGCCTCGACGGTCTGCGAGACGCGCAGGTCCAGCCGGTGCGACCACGGCGTTTCGCAGGTGTTGCGGGCCAGAATACGGTTCCACTGCTCCCGGAGGCATTCTTCCTGTTCCACGAGGGTGGTCCAGAGTCTCTGGGCGACGATGCCGATGGGGAGTTGATGGGCAAAATACGGGACGTAGACCAGGTCGTTGGCCAGCCTGGAGCTGCGGGGCCCGGGGAAGCCGTCTCCGTTCACGTCGCCCTGGTACACATACGAGTAGGGGGCCCCGGACTGTCCCACGTACATCAGGCTGATGCCGGTGCCGCCGAAGCGGGGCAGGAACCGCGACCGGGCGCTCGCCACGATCTTGTGGGGCCGGTCGAACCGTGATCTCTGGTGCGGCGGGTCGTTGGGGTGGAAGTTGATGGGGGTCGTCCCGTAGTTCGAGGTCACGTCGATCGAGAGGAGGTCCTGGAGGTCGGCGGAGCGCGTGAGCGAATAGCCGGTCCGCAGCTCCAGGACGTTGCCGAAGTCCTTGCGCAGCTCGATCGTGGCGGCGTAGGAGAAGTTGCCGTCCCGGTTGCCGACCCGCAGCACGGGACCGAACAGGTCGCTGATCCGCCCGCCGTGAAACAGCACGCCTTCGATGGTGTCGACGGGTTCTCCCCAGACATGGCGTGCGGAGGGTCCGGTGAAGCCGAAGCCGTCGGTGAACCCGAGGTCGGTCTTCTCGCCGAGGTTCCGGTTGGTGATGAAGATCTGTCTGCGCGCGATGTTGGAGATCCAGCTGGCCGACAGCACCACGCCGCCGGGCAGCCGCTGGTCGAGCGCGAACATCGTGCGCCAGTCCTGCGGGAAGCGGAAACCGGGGTCGAAGTGGTTGACGATAGGGGGCGACACGCCGGCCTCCGGGCCGCCGGCGCACTCCGTGGGCGCGGGCATGCGGGGGTTGAAGGGCGGTGCCCGGTAGCCTCTGCAGACGAGCGTGGTGAGCGCGAGCCCGTTGTTCTGAAAGGCGTTGGCCAGCCAGGCGAAGGCCGGCCGGCCCGTGAACAGTCCGGTGCCGGCCCTGAGCTGCGTGCCGTCGAAGGGCCGCCAGTTGATCCCCGCGCGGGCCGACCAGGTGGTGCGCTCGTCGGGCAGTCTCGCCACGTCGATCTCGAGTTCGCGCGCGAGCGTGGCGTTGGGCTCGGGGCGCCCCATGAAGGTCGGGATGTCCAGGCGCACCCCGGCGCGGAGCGTGAGGCGCTCGTGGGGACCCCACTCGTCCTGCGCGTAGACCGCCAGTTCCTGTACTCCGAAGGACGGGGCCGCACCCCGGCCGGTGTTCGGAATCGTGATCTCGTAGCGGTCCGGCCGGTTCAGAACGAACTCCTCGATGCTGCCGAACTCGTAGCTGCCGAGCTCGCCGGGCACGAAGCGCCGGTCGAAGGAGAACCAGGTCCCCGACGCGCCGAAGAGGAGCTGGTGGTCTCCCACGTCGTAGCTGAGGTTGTTCGAGGCCTGGAGAACCCGCTGGCCGAGTCCGTTGTTCTGCGCGAAGAACTGGGCGCCGGCCCGCACGTCGCGCGTTACGAACAGGTCGTCGACTCGCCCGTCCACCCTGACCTCGACCTCGGGGAAGCCGGACTCGGGGGTCTCGTTGTCGCTCAGGATCTGGACGTTGGCCGAGAACTCGTTCGAGAGCCGGTTGCCGTATGACGAGATGAGCCGGAAGACCGCCGAGTGGTTGCGCGAGCGGATCGCGACGGCGTTGGACGACAGCTCGTAGGCGTCGCCCGGCAGCCGGTTGGGGTCCGCGTCGTCGTCGGCCGCGGCGAAGCCGTACCGGAACATGGCGTCATGGCGTTCGCCCATCTCCCAGTCGAAGCGGGCGAATAGGTTGGCGAGCCGGTTCTCGAGGCTGAACGACGAGGCGGTGCCCGGGTCCGCCCCGTACCGGTCGAGGATCGACAGCAGGCGCTTCACCGAATCGGGGTGCAGCGACAGCCGGAGCGGATCGGCCTGGCCGACGTGGTAGCCGGTCGGGGGTTCGCGGACCCGTTCCCACTCGCCCGCGACGAAGAAGTGCGCGCGGTCGCGCCGGACCGGCCCGCTCACCGTGAAGCCCCCGCGGGCGGTGGAGAGTTCCGGGACGGTCGCGGCATCGTCGATGACCAGCTCCCCGACCAGTCCGCCGGCGCGGTGGAAGCCGAAGGCGGAGGTCTCGAGCTCGTTGGTCCCCGACTTGGTCACGGCGTTGAGCGCGCCGCCGGTGAAGCCGGACTGGCGGATGTCGAAGGGCGCGACCTCGAGCTGGAACTGCTCGACGGCATCGAGGGGGATCACGCGGCCGCCGGCCCGTCCGCCCGCGATGTTGTTCGTGGACAGCCCGAAGACGTCCTGGTTGAGGGCGCCGTCCACGTTGAGGGTGTTGAAGCGGTAGTTGCCCCCGGCCACCGACACCCCCTCCTGCGAGACGCGCACGAGGGGGGAGAGGGCGGAGAAGTCGATGAGGTTGCGGGTGATGGTGGGGAGTTCGCTCAGGACCTCCGAGGTGACCAGGGTGGCGATGCCGATCCGGCCGGGGTTGAACTCGGGGTCCTGCTCCGCCTCGACCACCAGTTCCTCGAGGTCGATGGCCTCGGGGACGAGCGTGATCTCGAGGTCGACGAACCGGCCCAGGAGGAGTTCGATGTCCTCGCGCGCGAAATCCCGGTATCCGATGTGCGCGACGGTGATCCGGTAGGGCCCGCCGGGACGCCGGCCGCGCAGCGTGAAGCGCCCGCCGGCGACGCTCAGCACCGTGCTGGTGGCGCCGCTCCCGGTGTGGGTGAGGGTGACCAGCGCGGCCTCGACGGGGGCGCCCTCGGTGTCGACGATGCGGCCGCGGAGCCCCGCCGTGGAGGCGCTCTGCGCGGAGAGGGGAAGGGGGGCGGCCGCCAGGACGGCCAGGAGAGGGGCGAGGACTGGGGCAGGTCTTTCCACGGTTGCTAGTTCCCCATCCGCACCCTCAACCCAAGTTGGGCCCGCCACTGTGAAGTCGGCACCTCCGGCGCCAACGGTCGTGTACCCCGGGCCATGCCGGTTTCCCGGTCCCGCCGAAGCGCTCCCGTATACCACGCGATCAACTCCTCGCTTTCCTCCCCGCGGCCGCCGGGGGTGAGAATCCTGCGCACGCGGAACAGTTGCACGACCGGGTTCGCGATGTGCACGATCCCCTGCGAGGAGTCGAGCAGGTTGAGGACGTTGAGTACGTCGAGGGTCACGTCGGCCGACACTCCGCGGGCCTGGACGGTTTGCGAGACGCGCAGGTCGAGCCGGTGCGACCAGGGCGTCTCACAGGTGTTCCGGGCCAGGATGCGGGTCAACTGGTCCCGGAGGCATTGTTCCTCCGCAAGCAGACCGGCCCAGATGATCTGCGTGGCGATGCTGGGCGTGGGGAGGCCCAAAGGCGTTTCCGGGATGTAGATCAGGTCGTTGGACAGCGTCGAAGCGCGGGGCCCGGGGAAGCCGTCGCCGTTCACGTCCCCCTCGTATACGTACGAGTAGGGAACCCCGGACTGTCCGATGTACATGATGCTGATCCCGGTGCCTCCGAAGCGTCGCAGCAACTTGGTCCGGGCGTTCGCCACGAACTTGTGGGGCCGGTCGAAACGCGACTTCTGATGCGGCGGGTCGTTGGGGTGGAAGTTGACGGGGGTCGTTCCGTAGTTCGACGTGACATCGATCGACAGCAGGTCCTGAAGATCGGCGGACCGCGTCAGCGAATAGCCGGCCCGCAGCCCCAGGGCGTCCCCGAAGTTCTTGCGGAGCTCTATCGTGGCCGCATAGGAGTAGTTCCCATCCCGGTTGCCCACCCGCAGCACCGGACCGAACCGGTCGCTGATTCGCCCTCCGGAAAA
The DNA here is from genome assembly GCA_965204275.1 of Longimicrobiales bacterium. Lineage (GTDB taxonomy): Bacteria > Gemmatimonadota > Gemmatimonadetes > Longimicrobiales > Gaopeijiaceae > Bin94. Next base: position 2,446,295 of record CBDBEC010000002.1, on the reverse strand, counting down.
CAGCACCTCTCCCCCGTTCCGGACGGGATTGCCCCATACGTGGCGGTTGCGGAACCCATAACCGAGACCGGACGCTGCGGTCGTATCCGAGCTCAGGTTCTCGTTTGTGATGAAGATCTGTCTGCGGGCGATGTTGGAGATCCAGCTGGCCGACAGCACGACGCCGCCGGGAAACCGCTGATCGAAGGCGAAAACCGTCCGCCAGTCCTGTGGAAACCGGAAGTCGGGATCGAAGTAGTTGATGATCGGGGATGACGTCTCGACGGCACTGCCGTCGGCGCACTTCTCGGGCGCGGGCCGCCGGGACGGATGGAACGTGGGCGCCAGTTCGCCTCTGCAAACCAGCGTCACGGCCGCGCGCCCGTTGTTCTGGAAGGCGTTGGCCAGCCACGCGTAGGCGGGCCGGCCCGTGAAAATGCCGGTTCCCACCCTGAGCTGCGTCCCGTCGAAGGGACGCCAGTTGATCCCCGCCCGCACCGACCAGTTGGTGCGCTCGTCGGGGAGTTTCGACACGTCGATCTCGAGTTCGCGCGCCAGCGTGGCGTTGGGCTCGGGGCGCCCTGTGAAGACCGGGACGTCCAGCCGCAGACCGGCGCGCAGCGTGAACCGGTCGTGTGGCTCCCACTCCTCCTGCGCGTATAGCGCCAGCTCCTGCACCTTGAAGGCGGGGGCAGCTCCCTGGTCCGTGCGCGGGATTGTGACCTCGTAGCGGGCCGGCCGGTTCCGGTCAAGAGCCTCGAGGCTGTTGAACTCGTAGCTGCCCAACGCGCCCGGGACGAACCGGCGGTCGAAGGAGAACCAGGTGCCCGACGCGCCGAACAGCAGCTGGTGGTCTCCCACGTCGTGGCTGAGGTTGTTCGACATCTGAAAGACCTTCTGGTCGAGCCCGTTGTCCTGGGCGAAGAAGCTGGCGCCGGCACGTACATCGCGCGTGACCAGAAGGTCGTCTACCTTTCCGTCCACCGTGACCTCCACCTGCGGGAAGTCGGATTTCGCGGTCTCGTAGTCGCTCAGGATCTGGATGTTCGCCGACAACTCGTTTGACAACCGGTTGCCGAGCGACGAGACGAGCCGGAACACCGCCGAGTGGTTGCGCGAGCTGATCGAGGTGGCGTTGGAGGACAACTCGTAGGCGTCGCCGGGCAGCCGGTTCGGGTCCGGATCGTCGTCGGCCGCGGCGAAGCTGTAGCGGAACATCGCGTCGTGACGCTCGCCTATCTCCCAGTCCAAACGCACGAAGAGATTGGCCAGCCGATTTTCGAGGTCGAACGACGATTCGGTGCCGGGTTCCACCCCGTAGTTCCTCTCGAGGAGCAACCGCAAGCGGGCCACCGAGTCCGGATGCAGTGAGATCCGGAAGGCGTCGGACTCGCCCACATGGAAGCCGGTCGGAGGTTCTCGGACACGTTCCCACTCGCCGGCGATGAAGAAGTGCGCGCGGTCCCGCCGGATCGGTCCGCCGGCCGTGAATCCCCCGCGCGAAGTGGCAAGTTCCGGAGTGGTGGAGACATCGTCGACGACCAGCTCCCCGACCAGGCCGCTGCCGCGGTAGAAGCCGAAGGCGGAGGTCTCGAACTCGTTGGTCCCCGACTTGGTCACGGCGTTCAGCGCGCCGCCGGTGAAGCCGGACTGGCGGATGTCGAAGGGCGCGACCTCCAGCCGGAACTGCTCGACCGCCTCGAGGGGAATGACGCGGCCGCCCGCCCGGCCACCCGCGACGTTGTTGGTCGACAGTCCGAAGACGTCCTGGTTGAGGGCGCCGTCCACGTTGAGGGTGTTGAAGCGGTAGTTGGCCCCGGCCACCGACACCCCCTCCTCCGAGACGCGCGCGAGGGGAGAGAGCGCCGCGAAGTCGATGAAGTCCCGATTCAGGGTGGGAAGCTCGCTCAGGACATCCGCGGTCACCAGGGTGGCGATGCCGATCCTGCCCGGGTTGAATTCGGGGTCCTGCTCCGCCTCGACCACCAGTTCCTCGAGGTCGATGGCCTCGGAGACGAGCGTGATCTCGAAGTCGATGAACCGACCCAGCAGCAGCTCGACTTCATCCCGTGTGAAGTCCCGGAATCCGATGTGAGTGACGGTGATCCGGTAGGGGCCGCCGGGACGCTGGCCGCGCAGCGTGAAGCGCCCGTCGGCGACGCTCAGCGCCGTGCTGGTGGCTCCGGTTCCAGTGTGGGTGAGGGTGACCAGCGCGGCCTCGACGGGGGTGCCGCTGGTATCGAGGATGCGCCCGCGGAGCCCCGCCGTGGAAACGCTCTGTGCGGAGAGGGGAAGGGGGGCGACCGCCAGGATGGCCGGAATGGGGACCAGGAGCGTTGCGGGAAGAGTGGGGCGTCGGCGGTTGCCCATGATGTGACTCCGTTGTCAGGGGTGCGGGGTACAGCCATTACCTCGCGGAAGACTTACGACTCGCTGGAAAGATGCTTTCGACCGTGTCCGGTGCGAGGTGGTGCCGGCGGTATGCAACGATGCCTCTTCCCCGACGTCCGGCTCGAACCGCTCTCGCTGCCGGCCCTGCGACCACAGCGAGGCGCCGCGTTGGCAAGGCCCGGAGGGGGACGGGCTGACCGACCCTCACAGAAACGGGCTCAGCCGCGGATCGACCGAGAAAACGAGCTCGAAGACTCCGCCGGGCAACCCCCATACGCCGTCGATGCGCAGGATGTCGTGCACCGCGGCGAGTCCTGCCCCCGCGTAGCCGCGCCACCCGTTCGACGAGGATGCCGCCCAGTCTTCGGCAAGGGCCGAAGGCGTGTCACCGACGGCTCCGGCACCGCCGAGCAGGCGCGCGGTCAGCCAGGTCGGGAGCACGGTGAACGATGCCTCGCCGCCGGCCAACAGAAACCGGCGCCCGCCATAGGCGCGGTAGGGGTGGCCGGGCAGCGTTCCCCGCCCACCCAGAAAGAAGAACAGCTGGTGGGGCAGGGTGCCCCGGGCCAGGCCTGCCTCCATGGCCAGGCTCCCCCGTCGGCCGAGGTCGCGGGTGGCCATATCGACGTCGACCCGTGCGGTGACCGTCGCGTTGCCGCGCCCGTGCCAGCGACCCGCCGTCGCGTTCAGGGCCACCTCGGCTCCCCAGGTTGGAAGGGAACCCCAGCTATAGGTGAACCCGCCGCCGGCGCTCATGAAGACGCCCTCCTCCACTGGTCGCAGGGGCCTTGAGCGGTCGGTGGCCCCGAGTCCCCCGGACCAGGGATCGGAGAGTCCGCTGAAGTCCTCCCACGCACCGGTCACCCGGATCCTCACCCCGTCGTCCGAGACGCGGTAGTCGAGCGCCGCCCGCCCGCCGGTGGCGAAATAGGGGTCGGTGTAGTCGAGGTTGCGGAGCAGGGTCGACAGGGTGTTCAGTGCTCCCGAAGCGCCCGACCTGGGGCCGACATCGCGCAGCTGGAGGCCGAAGAGTTCGACGGTGGTCGCGGCGGCCGCGTCGTCGACGGTCCAGCGGCCGCGCACCGTCGCGGAAGGCTTCCGGCTGGCGAACCCGTAGCCTGCCATGGCGGTGAGCCTCACCGCGGGTCGTGGCGCGAACGAGACTCCCAGTCCCGTGTACACGCCTTCGGCCCGGTTCGCCCGCAGCAGCGAAGAGGAACCATCCGCGTAGAGCCGCGTCCGGGGCAGTCCGCTGACCACCTGCTCACGGGCGATTCGCCGCGCCTCGGCCTCGATTCCGGCCAGGCTCACCGGAGACAGCCCCTCCTCCGCCATCCGGTCCATGAGCCCTTCGCGGAACTCGCTGGAGTCCGCCGCGTCGTAGCGGGCCAGGACTATCGGGGGACCCGAGAAGAATCCCGGGGGCAGGTCGGGTTCGAAGTCGTAGTCGATGACCTGCAGCGTGGCTCGGATAACGGTCCGCACCGGAAGGTCGAACTCCGGCATTTCGCGCCGTACCTCCACCACCTGCCGGTAGGGAAGCCACCACCTCTCCTCCCACAGGATGTGCTCCAGACGGACGTGAACCCGGTCATTGCGGCGGTCGACGTAGGACGCCGGGGTAAAGCTGAACACCATGCGCACCAGGGCACCGGTGGTCGCCTCGAGAAAGACGCTGCCGACGAAGGCGGGCACGTCCTCGCGGCGGGGCCGCACCTCGACCTCGTAGACCCGAATCGGCGTGGGCATGTTCTGGACGGTCACGCGAACCGAGTCGACGATGCGGTAGCGGTAGAGTGTCTCGCCCTCGCTTCCCAGGGGATGGGGAACGCCCCGCACGTCGTACCCCTGACCGATCGAGATCCGGTTGCCGAAGCCGTTCTGGACGGCGGTCAGCCGGTCGACGTAGTAGCGAAAATCCTTGACCGGCAGGAGTTCCTGGCGGCGCAACCCGCGCACGATCTGGCGTGTGCGTCCGTTCCGGCTGCGGTAGAGGTCCACCGCCACCTGGTCCACCCGCATCGGGACGGGATCCCCGCCGTCTTCGCGCTCCAGGTAGAAGTAGATGTGCCCCTCGGCCCTCGCCTGGTACGTCGTGGAGTCGCTGTCGGACAGGCCGGAGGTGCGCAGAGCCCTGGCCGCGCGCACGACGGCGAGCGTTGTGGAATCGTCGAAGGCCGGCTCCTGGCAGAAGGCCCCCGTCCCGCCCGCCGGCAGGGCGCAGAAAACGAGCGAAGCGATCCAGCCCGGACGTATCGCCGGTCGAATGCCGGGAGGACTACATCGCCGGGCTTCTAGGTGACGTCGCTCAGCGAGAGCCCGTTCTTCCGCAGGAATGCCGCCAACCCCATCTTATCGATCGACCGCAAAGCGGAAGTGGACACCTTGATCCGCACCCGCTTCCCCAGCTCCGGGACGAAGATCCGCTTCGTCTGCAGGTTCGGCAGCTGCCGCTTCTTGGTCTTGTTGTGAGCGTGGGAGACGTTGTACCCGACCAGGGGACGTTTCCCCGTGATGTCGCACTTGCGGGACATCGTGATCCTCCGTTGGTACCCCGAACGCCTACTTTTCCTCCTTGAAGAGGACGTGGCGGCGCAGGACGGGGTCGTAGCGCCGGAGTTCCAGGCGCTGGGGGTGGTTGCGTTTGTTCTTGGTGGTGGTGAAGCGGTACGGGCTCTCCGTACTGGACATCTTGATGATCACCCTGGGGCCCTTGCCGGACTTCTTTGCCATGATACCTCCTTCACTGACCCGTTGGCTCTCACGCGGAATACGCCGGCCCGGCACCCGCCGGGTCCGCGGCAGGCCGCCAGATAAGATAGCCCGTTGACCGCGTTCGTCCAGTCGGAATAAGATAGGTGCTGGCCATTATCGTAAGACCCGGTCCCCCAGGACCGCCCTGACCGGCGGAAGCCCGAAAACGCAGAATGAAGAAAGACATCCACCCCGACTACCGGCCCGTCGTCTTCCAGGACGTTGCCACGGGCTACGCCTTTCTGACCCGCTCGACCGTCTCCACCAAGCGAACGATCCAGTGGGAGGACGGGAAGGAATACCCGCTCGTCACCCTTGAGATATCGTCGTCGTCGCACCCGTTCTATACGGGGACGCAGCGTCTGCTGGACACCGCGGGACGGGTCGAGCGCTTCCAGCGCAGGTACGGGGTCAGGAAGGACTAGCCCCGGCGCGAGCCGCGCGTCTCCCCGTTCCCACCCCCCTTCGTCTCCTCGACCTCGGCGTAGGCGTCGTGCTCGTGGATCGATTCGTAGTTGACCACGTGCACCTTGAACCAGGTGACCTGCTCCATCGCGCGCAGCCGAAGCGTGACCTCGCGCACCAGGTCTTCCACGAAGCGGGGATTGTCGTAGGCGCGCTCCGTGACCCATTTTTCGTCGGCCCGCTTGAGCACCGGATACAGGCCGCACGAGGCCGAGTCGTCCACGAGCGCCACCACGTCCTCGATCCAGAGATCCCCGGTGAAACGGACTTTCACTGTCACCAGGCCGCGCTGGTTGTGGGCCCCCCGTGAGCTGATCTCCCGGGAGCAGGGGCAGAGCGTGGTGACGGGCACCCTGACCGTAAGCACGAAATCGTCCCCCGCTCCGCTGGAGGCCTCGAAGGCGCAGTCGTAGGACAACAGCCCGGCCGAGCCGGAAACCGGCGCGCCCTTTTCCATGAAGTAGGGAAACGAGACGCGCAGCTGCGCCGTCTCTGCGTCCAGCCGTTCGCGCATGGTCCGCATGATCCCGGGAAGTGCCTCGCCGGATATCACGCCGTCATGGGAGTTCAGGATCTCCATGAACCTGCTCATGTGGGTTCCCTTGAAGTGGTGGGGCAGGTCCACGGACATGTCGATCGTGGCGACCGTGTGTTGTGCCGCCTGCCGCCGGTCCTTCACCATGATGGGGAAGCGGATGTTCTGAACCCCCACCTTCGCAATGGGCACCTGCCGCCCGTCGGGGTTGGCCTGGACGTCGGCCAGCGAGACTCGCCCGATCGCATCGCTCATGGACTGTCCGGAGGGAGGGGCGGCTCGGGGTTGGCCCGCCGCCGGTCGTCTATGTGTCGCATCTTGTGCTCCACGGCGCCCGCCAGGTCGATGCCGCGGCTGTTGGCGAAGTTCAGCAGGGCTATGCAAACGTCGGCCGCTTCGTCGGTGAAGTCCGCCTCGTCCACAACCCTCCCCTTCCATACCTTCTTCTCCAGGTTGGCCAGCTCACCGGTCTCGCCCGCTAGTTCCAGGGCGAAGAAGCGGGGCGGTCGCGGCGGGAAGGAGGCCCGCTGGTAGCGCATGAATTCCTCCTGCAGCTTCCTGAGCCCGCTGTAGCTGGCGGGCAGCGGCGTGCCTGCAGCGTCCTTGGGGGTGCGTCGGTTCATTGTGGGGGAGATTCGGTTGGGCGAGCGGCGGTTCCGCCCGTACCGTGAAAAAATGCCACGACCGGGCGATATTGTCGAACATGGGCGACTCAGCAGGAAGACCGGACACCAGGCCGGTCCGGATCGGCATCGTGGCTGTCTCGGACCGGGCATCGCGGGGGGAGTACGAGGACCGGGGTGGCCCCGCGATACGGGATTACCTCGGTGAGGTGCTGGTGAACCCCTGGGAAGCGGAGGTTCGGGTCATCCCCGACGAGGAGGCGCTGATCCGGGCGACGCTCGAGGAACTGGTGGACCATGCCGGGTGCTGCCTCGTGATCACAACCGGCGGAACCGGGCCCGCGCCCCGCGACGTGACGCCGGAAGCGACCGCTGCCGTGGTGGAAAGGGAGCTGCCCGGATTCGGAGAGGCGATGCGGGCCGTGTCGCGCCCCAAAGTGCCTACCGCCGTGCTGTCGCGCCAGGTGGCGGGGGTGAGGGGGGCGGCGCTCATCATGAACCTGCCGGGTTCGCCCCGGGCCGTCCGGCAGTGCCTGGATGCCGTGTTCGCGGCGGTACCCGACTGCGTCGACCTCGTCGGGGGACCGTACCTGGAAACGGATCCCTCCAGGGTGGCGGCGTACCGGCCGCATTGATTTCCTCGCGGAATTGCGCGAACGTAAGCGCCCTGTGCGGTGTGCCGACGAGTGCCGACCCACCGGACCACAGGCCGAATCCAACCGGTATCTCCGGAGAAGACCGCCGTATGGCCAAGAAGGGCAAACTCCAGAAGAACGACCGCCGGGCGAAGCTGGTCGCCAGGTACGCGGACAAACGGGCACAACTCGTGGCCGTCATGAAGGACCCGGAGGCGTCGCCCGATGAGAAGCGGCAGGCCATGGCCGCACTGCAGGCCCTCCCCCGCGATTCCGCCGCCGTGCGCTATCGCAACCGCTGCCAGATGACCGGGCGCCCCCGTGGCTTCATCGGCAAGTTCGGCATCTCCCGAATAGCCTTTCGCGAGATGTCCCTTCATGGGTTGATCCCGGGCGTACGCAAGTCATCCTGGTAGGTCGCGGGAGTCCCGTGAAGACCACTACCGGCCGGTCCCTACGGCCGACCCTCTCCTCTTTCCCTTGAGCGTGTCCGCGGCGGGCGGAGCGTCGGCGCTGTCGGCAGCCTCCGCCCCCGCCGAATCGGCCTCGACGGCCGGGGCGGCCGTGCCGTACAGTTCGAAGCGCCGCGACACCGGAACGATCTCGTTCGCGATCCGCACCAGTGGCTCCTCGGCAAACCCGTCCGCCGGTTCAAGCGCGGCTTCGGTGTAGCGGCTGCCCGGGTTCCACAACACCCACTCCTCGATACCGGCGTCGTACGTGGCCTGGATCTGGGCGCGCACCTCGGGCGCCTCGTAACGCGGAGATCCCAGCGTGAAGTCCTGGAGCCACGGACGCGTGGCTCCCGCGTTCTCCAGGCCCGCCGACCGTTCAACCGCCCCTTCCAGCGCTTTGCGCACGATCTCGTACGGGTGCGAGTTGGGGTCTTCATACCCGAAGCTGCCCTTCCAGTAGTGGCTCGGGTAGACCATCGGCAGGGCCACGTCGACCACGTCTATGAACGATTCCCAGACCTGTCCGATCCCCACGTCCCGGGTTGCCGAGGTCGTGACACCGAAGACATCGGCGGTGATTCTCGCCCCTGCCTCCGAGATCTCTTCGCGGCTGTGGGCGAGGAATTCCCGGATCGCGGCGGTTCGGGAGCGCGTTTCCCGCCCGGGGAAACGGGCGCGTGCGAGTGCCGAAGCCGGGGCGTCGGGGAACCGGACGTAATCCCACTGGATTTCCGGAAAGCCCATCGCCGCGACCTCGCGGGCGAGGTCGATGTGGTAGTCCCACACCTCGCGGTTGAAGGGATTCAGCCACACCGTGCCGGTGTTATCGACCCAGACGCCGCCCGCCGTGTCCTGTACGGCCAGATCCGGTCTTGCCGCGGCCAGAACCGGATCCTTGACGATCACTATGCGTGCCACGGGGTAGATTTCAGCCTCCTCCAGCCTGCCGAGCAGCCAGGACAGGCTGGGAATCCGGACTTCGCCGGTGGCGCCGATCTCGCGGGCCAGGGGCACTTCGGTCCGGTGGCTGACGTAGCCGGTGGCATCCTTGATGTCGATGACGAAGCTGTTGACTTCCGTGCGCCGGGCGAGGTCGATCAACGCGGCCAGGCGCCGCCGGGACCCGGCGGACCAGGAGTTGACGTAGATGCCGCGGACGTGTTCGGGACGCAGGAACAGGAAGGAGTCGCGTTCGGTAGCGTGGGAGGCGCTGTCGGCGGGACCGGCGGTGCGCGGGTCGGTTTCCGGCTTGAACCCGGCTGAGGCGGTCGTGGTCTCGACCGGCGGTTTCGCCGCGTCGACGGATGGCGTCTTCCCGGCCTGCCGTACCGAAATGGACGTTTCCCAGGCCGGTTGCGACGGGATGGGCGCGCGCCCGGGCAGCGGTGTCGAGAGAGGAGTCTCCCCGGCTGGAGCTACCCGAATGGCCGTCTCCGCGGCGGTGGGGGGTGCCAAGTCGGCCGCGGAGGCTGCCCCGGCTGCTGGAGCTCCACCCGGTTCCCCGCTTCGCCGCGATCCGTCGTCCCCGACGCCGCAGCCCGCCACCAGGACCGGGACCAGGAGACCCACAACAGATGTTTTCATGGGGCCAATATAACCGAAATCCCACGGAAGCCGGGTCGTGGTGCGGGATCGCCGCCCAGGGTCGGGTGCAGCGATCCGGGCCCGGGCTTTGGAACCGCCGTGGCCGGCGCTATTATCGTTCAGCTGCGGTTTGTGCCGGACCCCGAGGGGGCCATAGCTCAGCTGGGAGAGCGCTGGCTTTGCAAGCCAGAGGTCACCGGTTCGATCCCGGTTGGCTCCACTGATGGTGCGTTGCACGGAGGCTGGCGAGGCGCGGGTACGGCAGGCGCGATGACAAGGGGGGCGGCGGGGGCGTGTCGTCGCTGGAGACATCGACTTACGGGGCATTTGACACGCCGCAACAGGCGTTCGTTGGCGCGATCGCGCTCACACCCGTATAATGTCGCCAAGGTGAAGCCGGGTATCCAAATCTGCATCCCGAGGCTCACACTGACACACCACTCGCCCGAGAGGAGAGAATCGATGCGACAGAAGACTCTGACCCTGCTGCTTGCCTTCGTTCTCATGCCGGTGTTCGCGCTCGCGTGCGCCGGGGGGGACACCGAATCCGACGACACGGACGCCGACGACACGGACGCCGGAGAGGTCATGGAGGTCGAAGGTGACGCGATGGATGAGGGCGGAGATCCGGCTCACGGAGAGGAAGGCCACGAACATGTGGAGGGCGATGAAGGCCCGGCTCACGGAGAGGAAGGCCCCGTCCACGTCGAGGGGGACGAGATGGGGGACACCGCGGCCACGCCCGACACGTCGGGAACGCACTAGCACGTTCGCGTTGAGAATGGCCGAATCGATGCGCTTGAGGAGACTCGCGCTGCCGGTGGTCCTGCTGGTCGCTCCGGCCTTGGGAGCGGTTTGCACCCGGGGAAACTCGGACTCCGCCGAGACGGCGGACCTGGCGGCAGAGGAAGCAGAGGCGCTCGAGTCGGCCTCGCAGGCGGACGCGGTGGAAGGGGATGGGCTGCTTAGCCCGAACGACGCCGCGGGCGACGAGCTCGCAGCTGTCGCCGGCATGACGCCCGAAGCAGTCGCGGCCCTGGAGGCCGGGCGGCCCTTTGCCCGAATGGCCGATGTTCACGCCGTACTGTCCAGTGCACTCGGTGAGGAGGCGGCGCTCGCGACCTACGCGTCGTTGTGGCTTCCCATCAGCCTCAACGACGCCACCCGGGAGGAGATTCTCCTGATTCCCGGGGTCGGCGACCGGATGGCTCACGAGTTCGAGGAATACCGTCCCTACGCCGACATGGACCAGTTCCGCCGCGAGATCGGCAAGTACGTGGACGAAGCCGAAGTAGCTCGCCTGGAGCGTTACGTTACCCTCGACTGACGACCGGGGAGCGGGGCTTCCCCCACGTCCCCGGTTTTCGGAATTGTTCCGCAAGGTCCTCTTCCGGCTGCACCTTTCGGTAGCAGTCGCCGTTGGCTTGTTCATAGTGACTATGGCCGTGACCGGTGCGGTCATCGCGTGTGAGGACGCACTCATGTCGCTGGCTGAGCGGCGCCGGTCGGTGGCCGTGCCGGAGGGCTTGCGGCGCCGCCCCCCCGACGATCTCGTGGCCGCGGCGGAGAAGTGGGGCGCCGAGGGAGGAGTTTCCTTCACGGCGACCTCGATCGAGTATGGCCCGCGTCCCGACGCCGCCGTGCAGGTCCATGCAGGTCGGGACCGGCGCGTTTTCGTGAATCCCTGGACGGGTGAGGTGGTGGGGGGAGGCTTCCCGTTCCTCGAAGGCTTCTTCGATGGGGTGCGCGGCTGGCACCGCTGGCTGGGGGTGTCCGGTGCGCGGGTGCGCACCGGCCGGGCCGTGACCGGCGCGGCCAACGTGGCCTTCCTTTTCCTGCTTCTCACGGGGCCGCTGCTGTGGATTCCGCGTCCCGTCACTCGAAGGACGCTGGCCGAGAACCTCCTCTTGCGGCGGTGCGCCCGGGGTCCCGGGCGGCAACTGAACCGGCACCATGTGATAGGGATATGGTCGGTTGCTCCCCTGATGCTGATCTCGGCCACCGGGGTCGTGCTTTCGTACCCGGCGGTGGGAGACCGGGTGTATGCGGTCGTGGGTGCCTTGATGCCGGATGGGGCCGGGGTGGGGGAGGACGTGGCCCGGACAGCACGTTCAGCCGCCGTTGAGGCCCGCGGGGACCGGGTCGTGCCGGACGGGAAGGGCGGCCTCGCGGGAGCCCTGGCGGCGGCGGGCGCGAGCGTGCCCGGGTGGCGCGGGATCGTTCTCGGGGTCCCGCGGCCGGACGACGCGCGGATAGTTGCGGAGGTCCGGACCGGTCGTGGGGGACAGCCCCAGAAGGCGAGTGTGGTCACGGTGGACCGTGGCAGCGGCGCCGTACTGTCCCTGAAGTCCTTTCGCGACGAGCCACGGAGTCACCGGGCCCAGGAGTTGCTCCGCCATGCCCACACCGGCGAGTACTGGGGCCTGGCAGGGCAGCTGATGGCCGGGGTCTTCGCGCTCGCCACAGTCGCGATGGTGTGGACCGGTTTCTCCGTCGTGCTGGTGATGCTTCGGCTGCGCCGCTCGAAGCGTCGGTTCGGGGCGCGTCACCCGCCCGCCGCGAAGCAGTAGAACAACCCGTTGCCGCCCGTCCCCCGCAGGTCTTCCTGGCCGCATCCCCGCGAAAAGTGGGCGGAATTCCATGAGGTGGGATGCTGGCCGCCGCCCAGGCGGTCGTGGTGCCCCACCCGGGCCATTCCCTCGCCGTTGCCGGTCCAGTTGCCGCAGTTGTCGTAGCCCCGGCTGGTGAAGGCGGTGCCGTCCAGGTCGGAGCCGGTCAGGATGTCGTGCATGTTGGGGTTGTCGCCGCGGCCGTTCACCGTGTCGCCCATCTCGGTGAGGATCGTTTCCTTGTCCAGGTTGGCCGCTTCGGAGTGGAGTTCGTCGATGTCGTTGGCGATCAGCGCCCCGGCCCGGTTGTGCCACGGACCGCTCCCGATCCGGTCGCGGGCGTTCACCGCCGCGCTCCCGTCCTCGTTGATCGTGCTCAGGTAGGCCCGCCACCCCCGTCCTCCCGCCTCCTGCGCGGCGGCCAGAGTCTCGCAGTGGGCGTCGGCGCCTTCGAGGCCCCCCAGGTTCGCCCCGTCGCCGGGCCCGGCGCTGGTGACGAAGAAGGTCATGGGTTCCTGCGCGGCCTCCCGCGGGGGTCCGTCCGCCTCTGCGGGCGCCGGATCCGCGCCCCCGGTCCGGGTGGCACCCGCCACCGCCCCGGCCACCGCCACGCACGCTGCGATCGCGAAGGTCTTCATGCCTGTCACCGCTCCTTGGCTGCTGCTGTCCCGTTTGCTCAGTTGTTTCTCGGCCAGGGCGCCCCCTGGTTCGCCGCCGTCACCGGCCCCAGACCCCTGTACAGGAACTTCTGCACGCGCTTCCCCTCGTAGGTCTCGGTCGTGTAGATGTTGCCCTGCGAGTCCGTGGCGATGCTGTGCACGGCGAAGAAGAGTCCCGGTTGGCGACCCCCGTCGCCGAAGCTGGTGAGCACTTCCAGCTCCAGCCGGTCCATCACGTACACCTTCATGTTTTTCCCGTCCGCCACGTACATGTAGCGCTGCTCCGCGTCGCGCGAGAAGGCGATGTCCCAGATGGACCCGTCGCCCAGGGTGCGGGGCGCGATCCGCACCTCGTCCACGAACGTCCCGTCCCTGCGGAAGACCTGGATGCGGTTGGCCTGGCGGTCGCACACGTACACCAGACCGTCGTGCGCGGGCTCCGCGCAGTGGACCGGGTTGCGGAACTGCCGCGGCAGCGGCGCGTCGGGGTCGTAGGGGCCCATGCGGTTGTCGTCGGGCTCGTTGCCGTAGGCGCCCCAGTAGCGCTTGAGTTCGCCCGTGTTCATGTCCAGCACCGCCACCCGCTTGTTGCCGTAGCCGTCGGCCAGGTACGCTTCGCCCGCTTCGCCGTCGAAGGCGACCTTGGCCACGCGTCCGAAGTGCGTCGTGCTGTTGCTGTTGGGGATTTCGGCGCCCACCTCCCCGTAGGACGCGAGAAACTTGCCGTCGCGCGAGAACTTGAGGATGTGCGAGTCGGGCCCGTTACCCCCGATCCAGAGGTTGTCCATCGGGTCGACGGTGATCCCGTGGTTCGACGCCGGCCAGGTGTATCCCTCGCCGGGCCCGCCCCAGGCGTTGACCAGGTTGCCCTCCGGGTCGAACTCGAGCACGTACGGCGCCGGTATGCAGCACTCGCCCGTGGGCGGATCCTGGGCCGCGCCGATCTCGGTGCGTTCGTTGAGCGGCGCCTGGCGGTGCACGATGAAGACATGGTCGCGCGAGTCCGCGCCGACGCCCACGACGGACCCCAGAACCCAGTGGTTGGGAAGGGGTTGGGGCCAGAAGGGGTCGACCTCGAAGATGGGCGCCTCGGCGATGCGGTCGGCCGCGGCCTGCAGGCGGCCCTGGGCGACGTACGCGGCCAGCGCGGTGACCACGAGGCCGGCGAGGAGCAGTCTTTTGCGCTTCATGGCGGTGTTGCCACGGTGGGAGGCACGGACGATGGTGTGGGCAAGGTACGGTGCTCGCGGCTTGTCAGCCAAGGGGTTGGGGGCCAGCGTAGCAGTCCGCCGAGAGAGCCCGGTCGCCCGGCCCGAACGGCGGCTGGATCCCGGCGACAGGCCTGTTGGAGGGGTTGGATGAAAGGACGGACACGGCGGAGCGGCGCGATTGCCGCGCTCGCGGCGGCGATATGGATGCCCGTTGCGCCTGCGGCAGTGTTGGGCGCGCCGGAGACAGCCACCCGGTCCTCGCACCCGGTCCCCCCGCCCGCTGCGGCCGCCCGCCCGCCCGCCCCCCACGAGATCCCCGCCGACGTCATCGTTCGTGCCTTCGCGAAGGCCGGGGCGGGGGCGCTCCACCTCGTCGTCCGCGTCCCCCTCACCTCCATGCGCGACGTGGACTTCCCAGTGCGGGGCCCCGGTTACGTCGACATCGAGGGCGCCACGGCCCTGCTGGCGGACCAGGCCAGGGTGTGGATCGCGGACTACGTCACCCTCTACGAGGAATCCGCACTTCTCCCGGCGCCCATCGTCACCGGAGCCCGCATCTCGCTCCCCTCCGACCCCTCCTTCGCCGACTACGACCGCGCCGTGGCGCACATAGCCGCCCCGCCCCTTCCCCCCGCCACCGACCTCATGCTGGAACAGGCCATGCTCGACGTGATCCTGCGCGTCCCCGTCGGGTCGGCCCGGTCCCGCTTCTCGATCGACCCCGCCTGGGCGCACCTGGGACTCCGCACCACCACCGTGCTGCGCTTCATCACCCCGGATGGCGCGGATCGGGTCTTCCAGTACCGGGGCAACCCCGGCCTGGTCCGCCTCGATCCCCGTTGGCACCAGGCGCTGCTCAACTTCGTCGCCCTCGGCTTCGCCCACATCCTGGACGGCATCGACCACCTGCTCTTCCTGCTCTGCCTGGTGATTCCGCTCAGGCGCATCTGGCCGCTGGTGTCGGTGGTGACCGCCTTCACCGTGGCGCATTCGATCACACTGGTCGCGTCGGTGCTGGGGCTCGCGCCCGAAGCGCTATGGTTCCCCCCGCTCATCGAGATGCTGATCGCGGCCTCGATCGTTTTCATGGCGCTCGAGAACATCGTGGGGAAGGCGCTGGGGCGGCGGTGGGCGTGGGCCTTCGGCTTCGGTCTCGTGCACGGGTTCGGGTTCTCGTTTCAGCTCGGCGAGTCGCTCCAGTTCGCGGGATCGCACCTGTTCACGTCGCTGCTGGGGTTCAACGTGGGTGTGGAGCTGGGGCAGCTGGTGGTGCTGGTGTTCATGGTGCCTGGGCTCGCTCTGCTGTTTTCGAAGGTGATGAAGCCGCGCATCGGGGCGATCGTGGTGTCGGCGCTGGTGGCGCACACGGGTCTGCACTGGATGGTGGAGCGGTGGGGGGTGCTGAGGGCGTACGAGTTCGCGAGGCCGGCGGTGGACGCGGCGTTCGGGGCGGTGGTGCTGCGCTGGGTGCTGCTGCTGCTGATCGTGGTGGGGGTCGGGTGGGGGCTGGGGGTGGTGTACCGGCAATTGGGGGCGCGGTTCGGGGTGTCGAAGGGAGACCGGGGGAATAGGCGGTGGGGGCCTATCGGCCGGGGCCTCTACTGCTGGACCGGCAGGCGGCCCGGGTTGCCGTCGTAGCTCCCGACGGCAGTTGCCCTGGCGCGTTCGGCCGCGCGGGAGAGGGGCCCGGCGAGTCCCGAGGTCCCACCCGGTTGGCGGTGATGGCCAACGGAGACGTAGCGGTCTTTGAATCCAACCGCAGCGCTTTCCACATCTTCGACCGAGATGGCAACGTCTCGCGGTGCTGTAGCGACAGCCCGTGCACAACCCCCGCGGCATCCAAGGGACGATCCGCACTTGACACGCGTCGAGCGAGACCACCTATTACGAATCCTATCGTAGAAAAAAACAGCGGCGTCGCCCCAAGGCTCGGGAGAAAGGTGAAGGGAATGAGCGCTTCGATGGTCCACGTTGCTTGCCGGGTAGCTGCGGCCTGGGTGGTCCCGCCGGCCCTCAGCGCCCAGGAAGTCATCGAACTTCCCACAGGGGACCGCAGGATCGACGCCGACTTTGACGAGGTGTACCGGGTCGGATCCGTGACCGGCGACGCGTGGGAGCAATTCGGCAATGTCCGCGCGCTGGGCTTCGATGGAATGGGGCGGCTGTACGTGTACGACAACCAGGCGGCCCGCATCACCGTGGTGGGCCCGGGCGGGGAGTTCCTGCGTGCGTTCGGCAGGTCGGGGGAGGGGCCGGGCGAGTTCCGCAGCGCGGACGGACTCGCGGTCATGCGGGACGGGAGGGTCGTGATTGGAGACCTCGGGCACCGCGCATACCAGATCTTCGACGCGAACGGCGATTTCGAGCGCATGGTGCGGATGGCTCCCGAGCCTGGTGATGTCAGACTTACAGTTCTGCTGGCCGACCCGGGAGGCGAAGCCGTCTTCAGCGTGGTGGGGGCACGGAACCTGCAGGTCGGCATGGCAACCGTCGGGCGCACCACGCCGCACACGACCAGACCTTTGGAACGTCTCACTCTTACCGGAGACGTCGCGGTGAAGGACACGGTTGCCGAGGGCTGGCTCCCTCCGGGTGGAGACCGGTCCGGGCTGCCCTTCGGCGGTCAGGTGAACTTCGGTATTCCACCTCGCCGGGTATTCGGACCACATGTCCTTGCGGGTGTGCTACCCGACGGAGACGTGGCGTTCTCGGACTCGTCGGCGTACGCGATCAAGATCGTGCGGCCGGGGGAGGGAATCAGGCGAATCCTGAAACGGCCCCTCCGGCCGATCCCTGTCACGAACCGGGTGATCGAAGCCGAAACGGAACGTCGCGTCAGGGAAATGGAGGCGCGGGGAGTGCCGAGGTTCGTCATCAACGGCGTGGTCTCACCGCCGGAAAGCCCCAGGGAAAGCGTGGTCGGCTACATGGATCTGGTGGGCGTGTTTGACGAGGTCTCGATCGTGCGGAGCCTGGGGGCTCGCTGGAACGGGGAAATCTGGGTGCAGCGGCACGGCGAGGATCCGGGCGACGACGACGGGCCCATCGATGTCCTCACGAAGGAGGGTGGCTACGTCGGCACCTATCCCGCCGGGGCGATCGGGATGCCGTCCGCGTTCGGGCCCGGAGGCCTGTTGGCGTTCATCGAGCGGGATGAAATGGACGTGAAGATGGTGGTCGTGAGACGGCTTGCCCCGCGGGGAAGACAGTGACCCATTCGTGCGGCCCGGTGCCGAGACGGAGGCGCGGAGCATGGAAAGTCCACGGTGATCCGAGAGAGCGGCGGCAGAGACAGCGCGAGAGAATCGTCTCACGCGGTCCGGTGGCGCGGGCAATGCGTGGAGCCGGTTGGGCCGCGGCGGCATGGTTGCTCGGAACAGCACCCGGAAACGCCCAGGAGGTCATCGAACTCCCGGCCGAGGACCGCTGGCTGGAGCCCAACCTGGAGGAGGTGTACCGGCTGGGCTCGATGACCGGCGCCGATTGGGAGCGGTTCGGGCAAATCATGGACGTGGCCTTCGACGGGGCGGGCCACCTCCATGTCCTGGACCGGCAGGCCCGGCTGGTCCATGTCGTGGGTGGCGACGGTCGCCTGATCCGGCAATTGGGTGGACCGGGGGAAGGCCCGGGCGAGTTCGGCCGTCCGGCCGCCATGGCGGTTTTCTCCGACGGTCGCGTGGTGGTCGTGGATCTCGACCGCCGAGGTTACCACATCTTCGCCGCCGGTGGACGGTTCGAGCGCATGGTGCGCATGGCCGAACCGGGGGTTGCCAGTGTCGGACGGGTGGTGGCTCACCCGGGTGCGGATGCGGTCGTCGGAGTGCCCACGCAGGCCAGGATCATTCGGTTTACGGGGGCGGCGTTCAGCGTCCCGGTCCGGTTCCCAGTGTCACACCCGCTCGTGCGCACCAACCTGTCCGGGGTGGAGACAGGTACGGATACCATCGTCGAAGCATGGCTGCCCCCGATCGACACCGAGGGTATGGACCGGGTGGACATTGTCAACTACGCACCAAGACCCACAAGCCTACTCCCCGAATTCAGCCCCGAGTTCCATTGGGGAGTGCTTCTGGACGGCGGCGTGGCGTTTTCGGACTCGTTGACGTATTCGGTTAAGGTGGCCGCGTCGGGAGCGGGGGTCGTGCGGATCCTCACGCGCCCGTTGGGACCCAAGCCGATCACCCGGCGCATGGTCCGCGCCGAGAAGGACCGGCGGCTGCGTCGGCTGGAGGAGACGGCTAGGCCCGGCACGAACCTTCAAGCGCGGCGCCGGGGGATCGAGGAATTGGAGTTCCACAGCGAACTGTCCGTCATTCGCGGCCTGGCGACGACCTGGGACGGGCACATCTGGGTTCTGCGGTGTGGCGACGGTCCCAGCGACGACGGACCCATCGATGTGCTTGCGCCGGAGGGTCGGTACCTGGGCAGTTACCGGGCGGGAGCGGTGGTGATGGTGGCCGCCTTCGGCCCGGATGGTCTGGCGGCGATCATCGAAACGGACGAGTTGGGTGTGCAGACGGTGGCGGTGATGAGACGGGTGGCGGGCGGGTGAACTTGGGGAGGAGAGCGATGGGACCGTTGGCCGCCGCGATGCGCGGAGCACGTTGGGCTGTACCGGTGTGCCTGCTCGGCACGGCGCCCTCCGGCGGCCAGGAGATCATCGAGCTTCCCGCTCAGGATCGCTGGCTGGAGCCGGACTTCGAGGAAGTCTACCGGATCGGCTCCGTCTCCGGTGCGGGCTGGGAGCAGTTCGGGAGGGTGTCCGAGGTGGCGTTCGACGGCGCGGGGCAGCTGTACGTACTCGACAGCCAGGCCACCATGGTCACCGTGGTTGGCCCCGACGGCGAATTCCGTCGCACGCTCGGTGGGCCCGGTGAAGGGCCGGGAGAGTTTCGCCGCGCGCTGGCGCTCGCTGTCTTTCGGGACGGCCGGGTGGTTGTCGGGGATGCCGGGCTGTTCGTCTATCACCTCTTTGACGCGAGCGGGGAATTCGAACGCAGGGTACGCTGGGCAATCGAGGGAGAAAGGCCGATCCTGAGGGGCATCATGCCTGACCCCGGGGGCGAAGCCGTGTATTCCGCGGTGGGAGCCGGGTTCCGGAGCATGACGCACGAGGGCGACGCCAGGCCGCACACCAGCCGGCCGGTCCAACGCATCGATCTCACGGGGGAAGTTGTGACCAGGGACACCGTCGCGGAGGGCTGGCTGCCCGAGGGCGGAGAATCGCTGTACACGGGGCTGCCACATGTGAAGGCCTTCGGCTCGCGCATGCTGTGGGGCGTGCTCCCCGGCGGCAGCGTTGCCTTTTCCGATTCGACGGCGTACGCGATCAGGATCGCGCGGCCGTACGAAGGGGTGTGGCGGATTCTGCGCCGCCCGCTCCGGCCGGTCCCGGTGACGGGCCCGATGATCAGGGCCGAGAAGGACCGGCTCAGGAAAAGAAGCGAAGGGCTCAGTCCGACCATCCGCCGGTGGCAAAACGAACGGATCGACACCCTGCCGTTCTCCGACGAAGTGGCGATCCTGCGTGCCCTGCGCACTGGCTGGGACGGCGAGATCTGGGTGCAGCGGCACGGCGAGGAGCCGATCGACGATTCGGGCCCCATCGATGTGCTGACGATGGACGGCGAGTATCTCGGCAGCTACCGGGCGGGTGCCGTCGGCATGCCGGCCGCCTTCGGCCCGGACGGGCTGGTGGCGTTCATCGAGACGGACGAGCTTGACGTGAGGACGGTGGTGGTGAAGAGGCTGCTGCCATGGCAAAAGTAAAGTGTAGTTTCCAGTGCGCCGTGGAAAGGCGCGCTTTCCTGGTGGGTGCGAATCCCACCCAGCAGCTGTCGCTCCGGCTGGTAGCGGCCAGAGCGGTTCATGGAGGCAACGAAATGGGCTGAAGCACTCTGGAGAGAAGGGCCGCCTTGGGCGGTTCAGCGACCATGCGGGCCGGAACGCGAGTGAACGCCGAGCAGGCCTCGAAACGGTTAATGCGGGAGCCGACCCTCCTGGAAACAGGGGAAGGCCGTCGGCCGGCCGGGAAGCGAGCGACACGGGCACCGGCCGGTTTCCGCCGGGGTAATGGCGTCGGCACGCATGGAGGATGGAGAGCGTGGCAACACGGGAAGCCCAGCCGGTGCCGTGCACGCGGCGACCGGGACCCCGCGAGGGGCGGGCCGGGCCGGCTGGGTGGCGGATGGGTCCGTAGTACCGGGGACGCGGGGTAACGCCCGCCGAGGGAAGGGACCCTGAGTCGGGAACGGTACGGAAAGGAGGCAGGGACATGACCACTGACGGGAGTCTGACAGGGTCGGCGAGCGTTCGGAAACTCCAGACCGTGCTACATGCGAAAGCGAAGGAAGAACCCGGACGGCGCTTCCACGCCCTCGCCGACAAGGTCTGGCGGAAGGACTTCCTGCTGGAGGCGTGGCGGCTGGTCCGGCGCAACGGTGGAGCGCCCGGAGTCGATGGTGTGACGGTGGCGGACATCGAGGCGTACGGAGTGGAGCGCTGGATCGGGGAACTGTCGCGGGAACTGTGGGAGGGCGCCTACAAGCCGAGTCCGGTGAGACAGGTGCTCATCCCGAAGAAGCAGCCGGGGAAGTTCCGTCCCCTGGGCATCCCATGCCTGAGGGACCGGGTCGCGCAGACGTCGGCGATGCTGGTTCTGATGCCGATTTTCGAGGCGGACCTGGAGCCGGAGCAGTACGGATACCGGACGGGACGAAGCGCCAGGGACGCGGTCAGGCGGGTCCACCGCCTGCTGCACCGAGGCCGCAACGAAGTGGTCGATGCGGACCTCTCGAACTATTTCGGCGAGATACCGCACGCGGAGTTGATGAAGAGCGTGGCGCGGCGCGTGAGCGACGGGCGGATGCTCGGACTCGTCAAGGCGTGGCTGGAGATGCCGGTGGCCGAGGAGGACGGCAAGGGCGGCTTGCGCCGCACGAACCGGGCGCGGAGGGAACGAAAGGGGACCCCGCAGGGGGCTCCGATCTCGCCGCTGTTGAGCAACATCCACATGCGGCGGTTCATCCTTGGCTGGAAGGTGCTGGGCTACGCCCGGCGCTTCGGGGCGGAGATCGTGAACTACGCGGACGACTTCTGTGTGCTCGGAAAGGCCCCGGCGGCGGCGATGCCGGCGGCGGTCTACCGGCTCATGGCGAGACTGAAGCTACCGGTCAACGCCCGCAAGACCCGATGCCTCCGATGTCCCGAGGAGCCCCTTGAGTTCCTCGGGTATCGAATCGGCTGGAACCATCGCCCGACGGACGGGAGCCGGTACATCGGCACGCGACCGAGCAAGGCGAGCGTGCAGCGCATCTGCCGCGGGATCAGCGAGCAAACGGGCCGGAGGTACGCGGGACGGTCCGCCGAGGAGACGGTGACGCGCCTCAACCGGATGATGTCCGGGTGGGCGAACTACTTCACCCTCGGACAGGTCAGTCCGGCCTACAAGGCCGTCGACCGGCACGCGACCCGGCGGCTGCGACAGTGGTTCGGGAGGAAACACAAGACGCGGTCGGGAGGCTACGTGCGGTTCCCCGACGAACGGCTGTGGAAGAGCCACGGCCTCGTGCGCCTTGGGCCGAAGACCCGATACCTTCCGTGGGCGAAGGCATGATCGCGACTGAGAGCCGGATGCGGGAAATCCGCACGTCCGGTTCGACGAGCGGGGGAGTGGAAACGGACCGCATGGGAGCCGGACTGAGCACCAAGCGAAAGCGCGGAGAAGAAGCACCGGACCCTACCCGGCACCGCGCCACCCCCCGACTCTACTAATGTGATGTGTGATTTACATTCTCACGAATCCGGCTCACGCGGTCCGGTGGTGCGGGCAATGCGTGGAGCCGGTTGGGCCGCGGTGGCTTGGCTGCTCGGGATGGCACCCTGCATTGCCCAGGAGACCATTGAGCTCCCGGCCGAGGACCGCTGGCTGGAGCCCGACCTGGAGGAGGTCTACCGCCTCGGCACGGTAACGGGCGAGGCGTGGGAGCAGTTCGGCCAGGTCGGTGAGTTGGCGTTCGACGGCTCGGGGCGGCTCTACGTGTTCGACGAGCAGATCAGCACCGTGTTCGTGGTGGGGACCGACGGTACCCTGGTTCGCGAATTCGGGCGGGAGGGCGGTGGTCCGGGGGAGTTCGACAGCGCCGACCAGATGATCGTGATGGAGGACGGCAGGGTGGTGGTGATGGATCGGGCTCGGCGCGCCTATCAGCTCTTCGATGCGGAAGGCAGCTTCGAGCGCGCCGTCCGGTTCGGAGGAGATCCGTCCTACACGGTCATCACCGAGCACATGGCCCTGCGTGGCACGGACGCGCTGGCCGCCTATCCGGAAGATGTCCGGGGTGTTGTCTCCAGGTCGGGCGAGCCTCCGCGACGACCCGACCCGACCTCACGGCCCATCGAACGCATCACCCTGTCCGGCGAGGTGGTCGCCAGGGACACGATCGTCCATGGGTTTCTGCCGCCGCTGCAGAGTCCCGACGGCGGACTCGACATCTTCCGCGACCCGTGGCGGTCCCGATACGCCGAACTGAGCCCACGGTTGCATTGGGGCGTCCTTCCCGGTGGGGCCGTGGCCTTCTCGGACTCTTCGGCCTACGCGATCAAGATTGCCGCCGTGGGGACGGGAGTGTCCCGCATTCTGACGCGGCCGCTCCGGCCGGAACCGGTGACGGATGATCTCATCTTGGACTGGAAGAACGGCAGCCTGGAGAATCTGGAGGAAATCTCCGATGAGGCCCTGGAATCTATGGCCCGGTCCAGGGACAGGGCCGGGCGGTGGGTGCGCGGCGATGCGGGCCGGGAGAGAAAGCGAATCAGAGAGAGCATCGAGAAAACCCTCTTCTACCACGAAACCTCCATCGTCCGTGACCTGTACACGACCTGGAACGGGAAGATCTGGGTTATGCGGCGCGGTCCGGACCGGACAACCGCGGTGGATGTGCTGGCAATGGAAGGCCGGTACGTGGGCAGCTACGATAGGGGCGCGATTGCAATCCCGCGGGCGTTCGGGCCGGACGGCCTGGCGGCGTTCATCGAGCAGGACGAGTTCGATGTGCAGACCGTGGTGGTGAAGCGGTTGCCGGGTGACGTGAACTGACGCCCGACGACTTCGGCTCCATGGCCGGTGGACAAACCCCCACGGCATTCGACCGGCGATGCATCCGGGCTGGACGCTGAGCTCCGCGTTGCCCTTCGGGCGAATGGGCGACTTGCCCAGGAATGTAATGTAGAGTTTACAACATGTAATCTCATGTTGACAGGGCGCGGTGGAAGAACGCACGTTCCGGGTGGGGCGGGGGACTTGCGGCACCCCTTGCTCCATTGCTCCCGGCTGTCCGAAGGTGAAGCTCCGAAGGCGATAAGATGAGACTTCCGCGAAGATCCCCCGCGCTGGCAACCGCTCTGCTCCTCGCCTGCGCGGCCCCGGCCGCCGTCCGGAACCCCGGGGCCGCCGCCCCTGCCGAGCCCGCCGCCCCCGGGCCTCCCACCGCCCCGGCCAGACCCGGCGCGTCTGCTGCCACCGCCCCCTCCACCGATCCCGCAAACCCCTGCGAGTACTGGGGTACCTACGCGTTCTTCCACTTCGCCGAGCGGGAGACGGTGCCGGAGTGCCTGGAGGCGGGCAAGGATCCCCATGCGCGCGTGGACGAGCTGGGCAGGACCCCGTTGCACAACGCGGCCCGGGCCTGGAAGGAGTCCTTCATCCGGGATCTTCTCGCGGTCGGGGTCGACGTCAACGCCCGCGACTGGCTCCGGCGCACGCCCCTGCACGAAGCGGCGGACTGGGTGCGGCCGGTGGAGCCCGATGCCAGTGACGCAAGGAAGTGGGTTCCCTTCAGCGTTCACGGAGGCCCCGCGCTTGCGGCACTGCTGGAGGGCGGTGCCGATGTGGATGCGCGCGATGTGCGCGGCAACACGCCTCTCCACCTGGCCTGGCGTGATCTGTCACCCGTCTACGGGCGCGGCTTCGTCTCGCCGGTAGGCGGCGCGGCACCCGAGCTGTTGAAGGCGGGTGCCGATCCCTCCGTGCGCAACGACCGGGGCGAAGCCGCCAGTCCGGCCAGCTGCCGGAACTGGCACCTTCACGTCTTTGCCCGGGCAGCGTTTCCGCGGAGTTGGCCATACCCGTTCCCCGCCGATTTCTCATCGACGCCGGCCGACTACGCCAAGTGCCTGATGGCGGGTGCCGACGTGTCGGAGCGGGACGTGGGCGGCCACACCGTGCTCCATCACGCGGCCGGATTCGCGGATACCTCCACGATCGCCCTGCTGCTCGGCGCCGGCGCGGATGCCAATGCCCGCACCCGCGACGGTTCCACGCCCCTGCACGTTGCGGCGGCCGAGGAAAACACCGCTGTCGCCACCGCGCTGCTGGAGCGGGGCGTGGACATCAACGTGACCGACAACAGCGGCACCACACCACTGCACGTCGCGGCGCGCGCGGGGCATGTGGCCATGGTGAACACCCTGCTCGAGGCAGGTGCGCATGTGAATGTCGTGGACGACCTTGGCACCGCTCTGCACGCGTCCGGAACCAGCGCCCACCGGATGATCCTCCTGGATGCCCTGCTGGAGGCGGGCATGGACGTGAACCTGGTCGGGGAGCGGGGTGGCAGCACTCTGCTGATGGAAGCCCTGTCCGAGGTAACCGGGTCTTCGGTCCTGGCCCTCCGCCTGATCCGGGAGGGTGCCGATCCCGATGTTCGCGACCGCTTTGGCCGGACCGCCCTGCACCGGGCTGTTCTGAGCGGCCCGGATGTCCTGCGCGCACTCCTGGACGCCGGGGCCGGCATCGACCTGCTCGATGAACGGGGAATGGCGCCGCTGCACCTGGCGATTCGACACGAGGGCGAAAACGTTGAACGCGTCGCGGAACTGCTCGAAGCGGGGGCTGGCCCGTCGCTGCGGACGGGTGACGGCGACACGCCGCTTCACCTGGCGGCGGGTGCGGCACCCTGGCCCGACACCGCCATCGTGTTGGTGGTGGAAATGCTCGTGGCCGCCGGGGCCGACGTGAACGCGCCCAACGAGCGCGGGGAGACGCCTGTGGAGTTGGCGTGGCTGGCCCGAAAACCCGCGGTCGTGGACCAGCTCGTGGCGCTGGGTGCCGAGCGGGTGGAACCTGTCCGTGCCGGTCGGGCGCAAGCCCCGTACTGCGACTGGAGCAGTGGAGACTACGGGTCAGGATCCAACTTCGTGTTCCCGGTGGAGAGCGTAGTCGGTTGTCTGGCCGCGGGCACTCCGTTGCAAGCCCCGGGTCAGAGGAGTTGGCCGCCGCAATTCTGGCTTCCTGCCGGGAATCCCGAGGTTCTGGGAGTTCTGTTGGCGGCAGGTGCCGGGGTCGGAGTCACGGACGACTTCGGGTTCACGCTGCTTCATAGAGTTGCGGAAGTCTGGCGCTTGTCGGGGGATCGAGCGGGCTACCACCTGCCCGCCGCGCGTGCCCTCATCCAGGCGGGTGCCGACGTGGACGCGAGAGGCGGGGGAGGGCGAACTCCGCTGCACATGGCTGCCGATGGTCATGGGGGGCCGGAGGTGAGGCGCGGCATCGTGACGGAGATGCTGTCCCTGCTGGTTCAGGCGGGTGCCGACGTCGACGCCCGGACGGACAGCGGGCGGACTCCGTTGCACCTGGCGCTGAACAACCCGGCCGCCGCGATCCGGTTGCTGGAGCTGGGAGCGGACCCCCACGCGCGCGACGACTCGGGTCGGATCGCGGATCCGGCGAACTGCGAGAACTTCGGTGGGCCCAGCCACTTCGCGCTTGCCGACGGCGATGTCGTTGCCGAATGCACCCTGACCATGTCGCTGCGGAGCGGCAACGTACAACTCGACTCCGCTCTGTACGTTGCAGCCGGAACCGCGCGCGATCCCGGCGTGATCCACGCGTTGCTCGAGGCGGGCGCGGAGCTGGACGGACCGGACGGGCAGGGCTCCACGCTGCACAGGGCGGCCGAGACCGGCACGCCGGCGGTGATCCAGGCACTTCTCGCGGCCGGCGCGAACGCGAGCCGCCGCGTGGAGGTCTACCGGGCTTTCAATCCATGGGAACCGAAGGATTGGACTCCGCTGCACCGGGCGGCACGGAACCCGGACCCGGGCGCGGCGGCCCTAATTCTGGACGCGGGTGGGGAGGTGCACGCACGCGCCGACGGGTACGAGACGCCGCTACACAACGCCGCGAGAAACGGGAACCCCCGTGTGGCGGAGCTATTGCTGGACGCCGGTGCCGATGTCGACGCCCGGGAGGAGAACGGCAGAACCCCGCTCCACGTGGCCGCTTTCGAGAACCCCAACCCGGCCGTGCTGGCCGTCCTGATCGAGGCCGGCGCGGACCTGGAGGCGCGGGCGATGCAGTTTTTTCTCGGCAATGACCTGCGGGGCATGACGCCCCTGTACCTGGCCGCTGTGGGCAACGGGAACCCGGAGGTCATCGCGGTGCTGGCCGAGGCGGGGGCGAGGGTGGACGCGGAACCTGCTGCAGAGATCCCTCCCGGCAAGCCCTGGAGGATCCGGACAGGTGACGGTTCGGGCAGAGTCGTCGATCCGGGTCACAATTCGCCGCTTCACTTTGCGGCTCACTTCAACAAAAGACCCGCTGTCGTCGAGGCACTGGTGCATGCAGGGGCCGACCTGGAGCTGCGAAACCGGGTGGGCCGGACCGCACTGCACACCGCCGCGCTGTACAATCCCGCAGTCTTCCCGGCCCTGCTGGCTCTCGGCGCCGACAGGGGAGTGGTGGACGACGAGGGCGGGACGCCGATGGACTACGCCAGGTTGAACAAGACCCTTCACGGGCTGCCGGAAGTCCGACGGCTGCTGGTCGGGGGTGCTGAA
The DNA here is from genome assembly GCA_965204275.1 of Longimicrobiales bacterium. Lineage (GTDB taxonomy): Bacteria > Gemmatimonadota > Gemmatimonadetes > Longimicrobiales > Gaopeijiaceae > Bin94. The sequence continues at coordinate 2,419,558 of CBDBEC010000002.1, read as the reverse complement.
GGCGCTCGTTAGGCTGGAGGTGAGACGCATGAGGAAGTTGCGTGGGGTCATGCGCGGGGTCGTTCCGGCGGCCGCGGTTTGCCTTGTGGCCGCCCGACTGAACGCCCAGCAGGTCATCCAGCTCCCCGCCGAGGACCGCTGGCTGGACGTTGAAGTGTTGGAACTGTACCGGCTCGGCTCCATGGCGGGTGAAGCGTGGGAGCAGTTCGGCAGGGTCCATGATGTGGCGTTCGACGGCAGCGGGAACCTCCATATCCTGGATGTTCAGATCCACCGGGTCTTCGTCGTCGGCCCCCACGGTCATTTGCTCCGTGAACTCGGAGGGAAGGGTGAGGGGCCGGGCGAATTCGGAAGTGCGCACGGGCTCGCCGTCATGCGGGATGGCCGGGTGGTCGTGTCGGACTCCGATCGCGCAGTCTTCCACGTATTCGATGCGAACGGCGACTTCGAGCGCACCGTAGCGATGGACCTCGCCGCCGCCGCGTGGAATCTCGGAACGATCGTGGCCCAGCCGGGGGCGGAGGCAATCATCGCGGTGCCGACCCTGGCCGACGAGCTGTCGGTGACCGGGTGTTGCGGGCTTCCCCTGGCGCCTTCCTCCCTCGCCATCGAACGGATCGTCCTCGGCGGTGAGGAGGCCGGGACCGACACAATCGCCGAAGGTTGGCTGCCCGCGCTGGACAGCCGGCGCGCGTTGGAGGCGGCTCGGCGCAACCCGAACATCGCGAGGGCCATGTCGCTCTTTCCCGCCCTGTTTCCGGAGCTGCGGCGGGCATTCGCTCCAGGTTTCCGCTGGGGAGTCCTCTCCGACGGCGGCGTCGCGTTCTCGGACTCCTCCACGTATGAGGTCGAGATCGCCGCAGCGGGGGCCGGTGTCTTGCGCGTCCTCAGGCGGCCGATTCGACCGGAACCGGTGACGAGTCGCCTGGTGCGCGCAGAGAGGCGCCGGCGTCTGACGGAGCTGGAAGCGACCGCGGACCCGGGAGAGGACCTGCGGGAGGACCGGGAATGGATCGCGAATCTCGAGTTCTTTCCCGAAGTCCAGGTGATACGCGGCCTCGCCGGGACCTGGGACGGCCACATCTGGGTGCTGCGGCGCGGCGAGGAGCCGCTGGGCGACGGACCCATCGATGTACTTGCAGCAGAGGGGCGATACGTGGGTAGCTACCGGTCGGGAGCCACCGGGATGCCGGATGCCTTTGGGCCGGACGGCTTGGTGGCGTTCGTCGACAGGGATGAACTGGACGTGCAGACCGTGGTGGTGAAGCGGGTGTTCACCGAGGACCGCCGTCCGTGAAGGCGGGGTCACGCGTGACGACAGGGTTCCGAGTCGGGCCGCGGGGATGACGTACGGCATGCGCTCACGGGCAGCCGGCATGGCCCGTTCGGCGCCCTCCCCACCAGGCCTATTGCCGTCGAAGCTTCAGCGGCGTGACAATGCAATCGAGACTGCCGAGCGCATAGGGACGAAGCCCGCCGGATCGCGACCCAGAGCAGTCCGTCGGCATCCTGGTGGATGCCCACCACTCGCGGGTCCGCAGGCGCATTGTACGGGGACCCAGGTGTGTTGCGCGAGTACGGTCGGAACCACTCCGAGATGCGCTCGATGCGGGTCTTCTCCTCCCCGTCGGAACCGTACCGGATGACGCGGTAGCGGTTGATGTGCGCGCTCCACACGTCGGCGTGATCGTTGGATCTCCCCAGAACGCGCCAGTCCATGCCCTGCTGCCGCGAGGTCGAGGTCGTCTGGCGGGGAGCTCCAAAGCTCTCCTCAATTGTCCCATCCGACCGGAGTATCTGAATTGTCGTGTTTCCAGCTCCCGTGCGAACCGTGGCCTGAACTGCGATCGTTGCGCCGTTGAGAACCACCGCATCATTGGCCTTCCCTTCGCTGTCCCGTGCGAGTTTCAGACTTGGAAAACTCGTGAACGAAAAGCTGTCCTTGGGGAGGGCGAGCGTTACAGGCGGGCCCGCTTCGATCATGCAGGCGGAGCAGATGATGCGGTCGTCGATCTCCAGGACATCCTGGGCGACGCCTGACATCGGCAGGAGTGCCAGCGGGACGGTCGCGGCCAGGTTCCGCACCCCAGGTGGCCGGCCGCGATTCGTCACCGGGGTCGGCTGTGAACTGCATCGAGAGGTGATGCCGGTGTCATCTTGACTCGGCAGAGTTCCCGCGCGAGCCTGCAGCCGGGCGAGGCTGCTACCGGGGTCTGAAGGTGACGTTGAGGGCAACCCAGACCGCGACCGGCTTGTCGCGATTCAGCGCCGGCGCGAACTCGTACAGAGGCGCAATCCTCAGTGCGGCTTCGTCGAGCGGCGTGTGTCCCGAGGCCGTGTGCACCTGTGTCCTGGTGACCTTGCCGGTTTCGTCGACGTATAACCAGACCCTGGTCGTGCCGCCAATGCCCGCATCCCGAAGCAGGGGCGGGTACTCGCGTGTCAGGGCGCGCGTGATTTCATCCCTGTTCTTGATGTAGGGGAGGACATCGACGGGGACCCAGTGAGGGGTTTCCGGGGACGGTTTTTCCACGTTGTCGGGAGGGGGTGGAAGAGTCTCCGGGAGGTTGTCTTCGAAGGTGACTTCGGGTATCGGGATGTCGGTGCCGATCTCCGTGGAGACTACGGGGAAGGCCGGCCGGTCGATGGGTGCGGGAGGCTCTGGCTTGTCGATCTCCGGAATGCGGATGATTGGCGTCTCCGGATCCATTGTATCTGCCACGGCCACCGACATTTCCGGCCACGCCGCGAACGCGAGGAAGTGAACCACGGTGGCCGCGATCATCGATCCCCAGAGCCAGGAGGAGAACGAACGCTTGAAGTCTTCGTTGGCGGCTCTGCTCAACTCCGCCTGGCGGGCTCGGGTCTGATAGGTCATCGTTCTCTCCCTGGTAACGGTGCGTTGTGCCGGGCTCGACAGGAACCGGATCCCCGAAAGCCTTACTGGTCCCTTACCGATGTTCATGGTACCATACCGATCGCTCGCATGTTCCGGGGAATGCGATTTCTTCCCGATGCCCGTGAGGGAGCCACAATGAACACCATGAGTTCGAGAATGACACGCACGGCAAGGTTCCTGCGCGTTCCGGCCGCTACCGCGATCGCGGCTTTCGCTTGCGGGGAAGCGAACCCCGCCGGTGACTGGACCGTCGTCAGGGATACGCTTCCCTCGGGCGTGGAGCGGGTGACCAACACGCCGCCCCCGCAGGATGCTCCCACCTGGACCCTGGTCGAGGAGATCCGCGTCGGCACGGGGGAAGGAGGCCGGCCCGAATCGTTCGGCGAGATCAAGGGTCTCGTGGGATTCGAGGACGGGGGCTTTGCCGTGCTCGAATCCCAGGCTCAGGAGATCCGCGTCTTCGCCGCCGACGGATCCCATCGGGCGACACATGGCCGGCGGGGCGAGGGCCCGGGGGAGTTCGTCGGCGCGAACGGACTGATGCTCGACCCTTCCGGGCGCATCTGGGTGCCGGACTCGTACGCCGCCCGGATGTCGGTGTTCGATCCCGAAGACGGCTTCGTCGAGTCGTTCCCCTTCACCAGCTGGGTACGGGGCTGGGTATGGACCGGCGCAATGACCGCGGACGGACGGATCCTCAAGGGCTCGATGAGCACCGTGCGCGTTTTCGACTCCACGATGACCGAGTTGCCCTCGCTCGCTCTCCCGCCCAGGGCCGAAGTTGCCGGAGACGAAGACCCGAGTGTCTACCTCTGGGAGTCGGACGACGGCTGGGGCGCGATCCAGGTGCCGTTCTATCCCCGTGGGGCGACCACGTTCGACCCGTCCGGAGCGATCTGGTCGGCTCCGTTCGGGGACCCCTCCCACCTGGTCCACAGGTGGATGCCCGGGGGCGACACGATGCTGGTCGTGGTGACCCTGCGCCCCCTCTTGCCCGTCACCGGGGCCGAGCGTGATTCCGTGATCGCGGAGGTGCGGGCGTCACTTCAGGAGGAGGGCGACGAGACCGAGGCGGACTGGTCCAAGATCCCTGATGCGAAACCCGCTGTGCGGGGCCTGTTCACCTCGGTGGAGGGGAACCTGTGGGTGCGAACCTCATCGCCGGGCGGCGGCGTCGCCTACGATGTTCTGTCGCCGGACGGAGTCTTTGTGGGCAGCACCGCCCCCGCACCGCTGGAATCCGTATTCTGGCTGAGTCCGGCGGTCCGGGGCGACCACTACTGGACGGTGGTGTTCGACGAGCTGGACGTACCCTACGTGGTGCGCGCGAAGGTCACTCCGGTGGAATAGCCGGCGGGCTGTTGACCGGCCACAGCGCAGAAGAACGGAGCCCCTCGAAGACTTCGGGTAGCGGGGCGGGAGTCAGTGAACGTCCCTCTCAGACCACCATCCACCAGGGCGCGCCAAGCACCTCGGGAGTGATCCACTCCAGAGTGTCGCCGCCGTGCAGGAGCAAGCCCGCGCGGGCGGCACGGCCGTACTCCTTTCGGAAGGCGTGCAGGTGCGCCGCGTCGCGAAGCCTTGGACGACGGGTGGCCTTCACCTCGATCGGCAGCAGCGCTCCCTCCGCTTCAAGCAGGAAGTCCACCTCCTCGTTCGTGGTCGTTCGCCAGTGCATTACCTCGGCCCGGGACGACCGCGAGTCGCGCCACACCGGCAGATCCTGCAGGACCAGGTTCTCCAGGTGAGCGCCACGCGGCTCCTCCTCCTGCGACAGGTGCATGGCCAGACCGGTGTCGCTCCAATACAGCTTGGGTGACTTGAGGAGCCGCTTGGTGCGATTCACGGAATTGGCGTGGAACGCGCACGAGCACGTAGGAGGTCTCGAGCAGGTTCAGATAGCGGTGTACCGTCGGTTGCGGCAGTCCGATGTCACGTCCGAGGTCGCTTTGGTTGACCGGTGATCCAAGTCGCAGGCAGGCGGCCCGCATGAGTCGGCGAAAGTCGGGCAGGGCGGCAATCGAGGAAGGCTCCTGGAGGTCGCGCTCGAGATACGTTTGCACATAGCCTGCGAACCAGATGGCGCGCTCTGCGGAGGTGCCGAGATGAACTGCGGGGAACGGGAATCCTCCCCGGAGAGCCAACTGCCGCCAATCCTCCCGCCTCCCCGCCTGTGCTGCGAAGACATCCAGCCAAGCACTGTCGGGGACCTCCAACAACTTCTCCCAAATCCCGGGTTGGCCGAGACCCAGCTGCTCGCGCCGCGTCATCGGCCAGAGCGTCAGATAGCCGGCACGGCCGGCCAGCGACTCCGAGACCCTGCGCATCAGAAGCAGGTTGGCCGAGCCTGTCATGAGAAAGCGTCCCGGTCGTCGGTCCCTGTCGATCTCGCGCTTGACCGCGCCCAGGAGATTCGGCTCGCGCTGAACTTCGTCCAGGGTGACCGGACGGGTGCCGCGGACGAGGACGTCGGGGTCGCGGCGGGCGAGATCGAGTACGTCGAGATCGTCGAGCGACAGGTATTGGCGGCTGGGGGTGGCTGGGATGGACGTTGGGCCGCCGCCGGTATTGCGTCCCCCAAAGGCACGCGCGAGGGTGGTCTTCCCGGTCTGGCGCGCCCCGCAAACGACAACGGCGGGCATGACGCGCATCATGGCCTCGAGGAGCGATGGCGTTCGCCGTGACGTCCGGTATCGTCAACCTCTACACGGTGGGCAAGCGCATTCCGGAGATCATCGTGGTCGGGGTCGGGCACCGAAGCGAGACGGGCATGCTGGGGTTCGCCAACCGCACCTTCGACCTGTTCCCGCCGGGCAGCGTCTGGTCGGATCCGGGCCTGGCGCGCGATCACATGAAGGGGATGGGATTCGACTTCGACATGGCGCTCCCGTTCATGAAGGGCGACCTGTTCCTCGACTTCCTGGTGGACCAGTTGCGGCTCTCGCTGGGCGAGAAATACCGCATGGCCGACGACCACGCACTCTGGGGCCACTCCGCGGGCGGCGGGTTCGCGAGCTACGCGCTGCTGGCCCGCCCGGGCGCGTTCGGCCGCTTCATCATCGGGAGCGGGACCAATGGCCTGACGATCGACTTGGAGGCCGAGTACGCGAAGGACCACGATGACCTGCCCGCCAGGGTCTTCATCGGCATGGCGGACGGCGAACTCAACCACACCGCGCTCTCCGCCCAGCGACTGGTGAGCCGCACCACCCTGCTGGCGGAGAACCTGCGGCTGCGCGGCTACCCCGGTCTGGACCTGCACACCCGCCTCTACACGGACCGCGACCACTTCACGGTGATGCCGCTGGTCATCGGGGACGGGTTGCAGCATGTGTACGCCGACCTGATCGAGGGGCTGGAGAAGCCGAACTGGTAGGGGGGATTGGACACCGCCCAGGTCGCGCCTTATCCTTGACCCCCGTCCCACAAGTCAACCCCAACCTGGAGGACCCGCCATGGTTTCCGCCCTCAGCCTGTGGGCACCCATCCTGCTGTCGGCCGTGTTCGTTTTCGTCGCGAGTTCGGTCATCCACATGTTCCTCAACTGGCACAAGAACGATTTCCGCAGCGTCCCCGACGAGGACGGCCTGATGGACGCCCTGCGCGGTTTCGACCTCCCGCCGGGCAACTACCTGGTCCCCCGCGCGGAGAGCCGCGAGGTCATGCGGAGCGAGGAGTTCCAGGCCAAGGCCAAACGCGGTCCCTGCGCATTCATGACCGTGTTGCGCGCGGGCGATCCGTCGGACATGGGCAAGCAGTTCGTCCAGTGGTTCGTCTACTGCGTCGTGGTGGGCCTGTTCGCCGGGTACGTCACCGGGCTGGCGCTCGGACCCGGCGCCGAGTACATGGAGGTCTTCAAGATCGCGTCGACCACCGCCTTCATGGGGTACGCGCTGGCGCACGCGCAGGACGCGATCTGGATGTCGCAGGGGTGGCCAGCGACCTTCCGCAGCATGCTGGACGGTCTGATCTACGCGCTGGTGACCGGAGGCGCCTTCGGGTGGCTGTGGCCATGATCGAGCTCGCCGGGCAGAAGTGTGAGGCGTGCCGGAGGGGTGCGCCGCCGGCCGCGGAGGGCGAGATCGCCGAGTTCAGCAGACAGATTCCCGAGTGGGAGATCGTGGACCGGGGCGGGATTCCGACGCTGGAGAGGGTCTTTCGGTTCGGGAACTTCGCCGAGGCGATGGCGTTCACCAACCGGGTCGGGGAGGTCGCCGAGGAGCAGGGCCATCACCCCGCGCTGCTGACCGAGTGGGGTCGGGTGACGGTGACCTGGTGGACGCACAAGATCCGGAACCTGCACGTGAATGACTTCGTGATGGCGGCGAAGACCGACCGCGTGTTCGGGGGAGGGTGAGGTGAGGAGGGTGGACGCAGGTCGGACGACCACCCTTTGGTTGGCGATCGTGCTCGCTGGCGGAGCATTCGGTGGGATCTCCGCCCAGACCCTGGTCCCGGAACGGATCGGAACCGTGTCGATTCCCCCGAGCATCAATATCCACGTTGCGCTCATGTCCGACGAAACCACGGCTTGCGTGGTCGACTCCTATGAGATGCGGGTTCACTGCGTGAACCGAAGCGGCGACGTGGTCGGGGTCTTTGGACGGGAGGGGGAAGGGCCCGGTGAATTCGGCAGATCACCCGTGCTCGTGGGTGGTGGGGACAACACGGTGGGGGCGGTGGACACCTGGCTCGGCCGCTTCTCCGTGTTCGAGCCATCGGGGAGCCTGGTGACCGAAGTCGTGCTTCCGGGCGCGGTCTCGGGAGTCACCCCGATTCGGCGGTTCTCCACAACTCTCACAGGCAGCGCGAGGTTGCTCGATGCCGAGCCCGGCTCAGGGTGGGCGATGCTGGAGGTCGACATCGCATCGGGCGAAGTGGAATACGAGGAGATACCGGAAGTCAACGCCGAAGTGGAGTGCGGGCGGATCATCTACGGTTTCCCCAATCCCCGGGGTGGCTGGGTCCACGTCGGCTGTGAGGGTCACCTGGTGTTTGTCACCGAGGACGGCGACGTTGCCGTGCTTCAGGCACCCACCTACACGGGTGAGTTGCCGAACGAGCGGGATCTCGAGTATTGGAGAGAGATTGCCAGATCGACGGAGGAAAAGGATCTGCCGTTTGAGGTGGACTGGGACGGGAGAATCGAGGAAATCCGGAGCAGCCCGAAGAACTATCAGCTCGTGTTCGGACAGCAGAAGTTCGACGAGCAGGGAAGGCTTTGGATCGCCACCCAGCGCGACCGGGACGAGTTCTCCTACCTGGACCTATATGATCCTGCAGATGCCGCGTTTGTCGGCAGCGTCCGCGTCAACGATCGCATCGAAGGGTTCGATCTCCTGGGGTCGACGCTGGTGGTGTTGGCCGAACGGCTCCCACCGGACGATCCGGGCGGCATCCCGGCGCGCGCCGTCGACTGGTATGACATCGGCGAGTGGCGGTGAGTGCTCCCGCTGTTCGTCCCTGGTCCCCCAGTGGTGGCTTGGACACCTTGACTAAATCGTAGCGCACTTCAAATTAGTTCAGCTATTTTGATGTGACCTGCGAAAAGGTCGAGAAATGTACTCCCGCACCCTCGACATCGAGTTGCCGCCGGGCCAGTCCGCCTTCCTGTGGGGCCCGCGCAAGACCGGCAAGTCGACGCTGCTCAGGCGGCGGTTTCCGCTGTCGGCCCGCTTCGACCTTCTCGACACCCGGCTGATGCTCGAGTTCACCCGTGCCCCGTGGACCCTGTCCGAGCGCGTGCGGGCGCTGGGGCAGGCCCAGGGAGAGCGGCCCATCCTCATCGACGAGGTCCAGAAGGTCCCTGCGGTCCTCGACGAGGTTCACCGCCTGATCGAGGACGACGGCCTCGCCTTCGTGCTGTGCGGCTCCAGTGCCAGGAAGCTGACGCGCGGCCGAGCGAATCTGCTGGGTGGCCGGGCCTGGCGCTTCGCCCTTCATCCTCTGACGTGGCCCGAGGTCCCCGGCTTCGACCTGCTCAGGGCGCTCAACAACGGACTGATTCCGTCACACTACGACTCCGCGTCACCCAGGCGGACGCTCGCGGGATACGTGGACAACTACCTCAGGGAGGAGGTCTTCGAGGAGGGTTTGACGCGCAACGCGCCCGCCTTCGCGCGGTTCTTCGAGGCTCTCGCGTTCAGCCACGGCGAGCTGGTCAACTACAGCAACATCGCCAGGGACTGCGGCGTGAGTTCCAAGACGGTCAAGGAGTACTTCCAGATCCTCGTGGACACCCTGCTCGGCGTGATGGTCGAGCCGTTCAGCCGACGCCGTTCGCGCGCGGTGATCACGAAGGCGCCCAGGTTCTACCTGTTCGACGTGGGAATCGCGGGTCATCTGACCGGTCGGCGGATCGAGCGGGCTGCCGGGCCCGACTTCGGGCGCGCGCTGGAGCACTTCGTGTTGATGGAGATCCTCGCCTATCGGTCCTATCGCGAGCACGACTTTCCGGTACGGTTCTGGCGGACGAAGTCCGGGCTGGAGTGCGACTTCGTGCTGGGCCGGGAGGGGGGCATCGCGATCGAGGTGAAGGGTGGGGCCAACCCGGGTTCCCGTGAATTGCGGGGACTGAGGGCGTTTGTGGACGAGCACGGTCCGGGACAGGCGATCGTGGTCTGCGACGGGAGCGCGGTCCGGCGGACGGCGGACGGGATCTGGATCCTGCCGTGGGAGCGGTTTCTGGCGCGGCTGTGGGGGGATGAGGTGGTCTTGTAACTGACGGGTGCTCATGGTCGACACGCGCCGACTGTCACCATAGAATCCACAACGCCGACTTCAGCCTGTGCTGTAGCCTCACCCACCCGATGTCATGGACCAGTCAAGAGAGAACTTCCTGACTCGCCGCTCGCCGCGCCGGGAGCCGCAGTACTCCGACGATCTGCGTCTTGCCAACTACCCCCCTCCCTATCCCGACGGCTGGTACCGGCTGCTCCGGTCGAAGTCGCTCAGGCGCGGGCAAGTGCGCTACCTGGAGTGCCTGGGCCGCGCACTGGTCGTCTGGCGCAGCGAGGACGCGGACGAAGTGTTCGCGATGTCGGCGTTCTGCCCTCACCTGGGCGCGAACCTCGCGAGTGGCCGCGTCTGCAGGGATCGCATCGAGTGTCCCTTTCACGGCTGGCAATTCACGGGCGACGGACGGGCGGCCAGTGTGCCCTATAGCGACACCGTGCCCGCCCGCGTGGCGACCGAGAGTTTCCCCGTACAGGAGGTGCATGGGCAGATCTTCATGTATCACCGGGGTGGCGGAGCCCGGCAACAGGCCGGCGAAGAGGTTCCGTACCCGGTCCCCCGCATCCCGGAAGTCGATGACGGGACCTTCGCCTTTCGCGGGCACTACGAGGCCGGCCGCACCCGGATGCACATCATCGAGCCCATTGAGAATGCGGTCGACTCCGCTCACTTCGGCCACCTCCACAACCGGCTGACCGTGCCCTGGACTCGATTCCAGATTCCCGGCACGACAATCGAATACACGTCGCGCCTGGACTTTGACGCTGCCCGGGGGGCCCACAGCATGCCGCTCCTCGTCGAGACCGTGTTCAACTTCCGCGGTCGTCGCCTGGAACGCAGCCGGACAAGGACTCGAGTCATGTTCGCGGGAGTCGGCAGCATAATGAACCTGAGGATCACGTTGCCCAGGGTGGGCGTCGTGGAGATCGTACAGACCTATCTGCCGATCGCACCACTTGACCAGCAGGTCGCCTTTCATTGGTTCGCCGAGGAAGTTCTTTCCCGAACTGGTGGCGGGTCAAGCCTTTGAGGAGCGGTGACCGGATATTTGTTCGTGGCGCTCACGGTGCTCGTGGCCGTTGCCGGCTGGAGGGTCCGGGACCGGCTGCGTCACAAGGCCCGGAGCGGCATGACGGATGAGATCGTCCATCAAATCGAGACGCTCGGCTGCGTAGATGCCGAGGATGTCGAGCCGCTGGACCTGGAGGAAGCGCGGGCCGAGGAGGACGAGTTCTGGGCCCAGACTTGGGACGAACCTGATGACGATTGGTAGAACAGGACGAGTAGCGACCCGGAACAACAGAATCCGTTCGGCTCTCACGCCTGGATACCTGTCAGTCAACGTTTGTCGATCTCATCGGTGTCCATGTGGCTGCCGCGACGCTCGGGAGGTCGTCCGTGAGATCGCGCACGACTTCGGCGTGGCACTGTGAAGCGGTACCGCGTCCGATATCTCACCGAAGCAACTGAGGCCTTGCGCGCCGCCTTCCTGCATGTCTATGAGGATGCCGGCCCCCGCAGGGCCGCCATGGCCGTCCACTTCATCGACTTCGTTCACACTGCCCGGAAAACCAAGCTGGACGATTACACGGGCTGAGGGAGGAGTTCCGGCACTGGAGTCCCGAATTCACCCGTGCCCCGTGGACCCTGTCCGAGCGCGTGCGGGCGCTGGGGCAGGCCCGGAGGGAGTGGCCCGTCCTCATCGACGGGGTGCAGAAGGTCCCGGCGGTCCTCGACGAGGTTCACCGCCTGATCGAGGACGACGGCCTCGGCTTCGTGCTGTGCGGCTCCAGCGCCAGGAAGCTGAAGCGCGGCCGCGCGAACCTGCTGGGCGGCCGGGCCTGGCGCTTTGCCCTTCACCCGTTGACGTGGCCCGGGGTCCCCGGCTTCGACCTGCCCGGGGCGCTCAACCTCGGGCTGATTCCGTCACACTGCGGGGACTGAGGGCCTTCATCGACGAGCACGGTACGCGGCGGGCGTTCGTTGTCTGCAACGGGAGCGCTCCCCGGAGGACGGCGGACGGGATCCGGATCATGCCGTGGGAGCGGTTTCTGGAACGGTTGTGGGGGGATGGAATCGTAGAGTGACGACCGGTGGGCTTGCGACGCTCATCACCCGATCCGCAAGTTCACGCCGAGGCTGCGGACTCACCGCGGCTTCGGACCCGAACCGGGGGAATGTGATCCATGACGAACAAGAACTGTGTCCTTGCGATTCTCGCCGCCTTCGTCACGATGTTCGTGCTCGGCTATGTCGCCTACGAACCGCTTCTCGGCGACTTCTTCGCGGCCAACGCGGGCACCGCCATGGGCGTGATCAAGGAGGCTCCGGTCTTCTGGCAGATCATCGTGGGGCAGCTCTGCGGGGCGACGCTACTGGTCTGCGCGCTCTCGTGGAAGGGTGTGGAGAACGCCGCCGACGGGTTCAAGGGTGGGGCGCTCGTCGGTCTGCTGCTGAGTCTCTATTTCGGGTTCATGAACCTTGGCACCATGAATACCAGCACCATGAACGCGGCCTTGGTCGACGCCATCGTGTCGGTGGTGCTGTGGGGGGTGGCGGGGGCGGTGGCGACGGTGGTGTTGAGGCGGGGGTAGGGGGCGAACCCTCGGTCCGAAAACGGCTGGTTCTCCAGCGGCACATTGGGCTTCCCGCCGCCCCTGCGTTTGTGGCGGATGTGAACCTGGCCCAGACCGACATGGCGCGGTCCCGTTCGCGGTGCCAAGATAGAGTATCCGGGAATCTTCCACCCAGAACAGGGGCCGCTACTTGCTGAAGGTGTTCGAGATCTGCGCCGGAGCGGGTGGGATGGCCCTTGGGCTGGAGAACGCGGGATTCCTGGCGGTTGGACTGGCCGAGATCGACCGGGATGCCTGCGCGACACTGCGAATGAATCGGCCTGAGTGGCCGGTGCTGGAGTGCGATGTCCGCCGGCTCGACCCCAGTCCCTACCAAGATGTGGACCTTTTCGCGGGAGGAGTGCCATGTCCTCCGTTCTCGGTGGCCGGAAACCAGCTTGGCGCGGCTGACGACCGGGATCTCTTCCCCTCGGCTTTGGACATGATCGAGCAGATCCGTCCGAAGTCGATCTTCCTCGAAAACGTCCCCGGTTTCGCTTCCAGTCGTTTCCGTTCCTATCGCAGGCACCTGGCCGCCCGCCTCAACAAGGTGGGCTACTGGGTGGACTGGCGAGTACTGAACGCGAGCGACTACGGCGTGCCGCAACTGCGGCCCCGGTTCATTCTCGTCGCCCTGCAAGAGCGTCTCGCTCCCTTCTTCGACTGGCCCGCCAAGACATCGACCGAACAGACGGTTGGGGAGTGCCTGGTCGATCTGATGAGCAGGGGCGGCTGGCCGGGAGCCCGCGCCTGGGCGCGGCGGGCGAATTCGATCGCGCCAACTCTGGTCGGCGGGTCCAAAAGACACGGAGGGGCTGACCTCGGGCCGACCAGGGCCAGAGCCGCCTGGAGCAAGCTCGGCGTGAATGGCCTGTCGCTGTCGGACGGACCACCAGGACTGGACTTTCCGGTCGCCACGGCACCTCGGTTGACCGTCCGGATGACGGCACGGATTCAGGGTTTTCCGGACTCCTGGCAGCTGGCCGGGAAGAAGACCTCCTCCTATCGCCAAGTCGGAAACGCGCTGCCGCCGCCTGTCGCGGAGGCGGTGGGTCTTTCGCTGGCCAGTGCCTTGATGGGAAGAGTACCGGAGAGGCGTGCGGGGCAGCAGTTGACGCTGCAGGCGTAGTTGGCATGATGAGGCGGCGCAGTTGACATGACGAGTGGGATGCTCTTGGGTGCTCGCAGTGACTTCCATCGGGCGCTCCAATCGAGGCTCTGGTCACACCGCAAGGGCATCCCGAGCAATTCCGACAAAGACAACGCGACGAGCGTAGGTATCGGCCTCGCCTTGGCCCAGGCTGTCGGCGTGACCCTCGACCGGAAGCGCTTGGGCGGTTCGGCGGCTGGAACGGAGTTCGAACGACGGACGAGAGACTTCCTCGCGGCCACGTTTCCGCAGTTAAGGCACCTGCGGCCGGGTGTCTGGCGGATCAAGGCGGGCGCGGCGATCTCGCGGTTCGAGCAGTACGCCCATCTTGACGCCCTGGAGCACGCCGCACGGGAAAACGCGGAGCTCGCCGCGGCCCTGGGAAGCGACTACACCATCAAGCCGGACATCATCATCACTCGCGAAGCCGAGCCCGACGAACGAATCAACACCAACGACCGCTTGGTGGACGAGGAGTCAGCCCGGTTCACCCCGTTGAGGAGCCGGAACACGGAACTGGAGATCCTGCACGCAAGCGTTTCCTGCAAATGGACCATACGCAGCGACCGCACCCAGAACTCCCGCGCCGAAGCCCTCAACCTGCTGCGCAACCGGAAGGGCCGGGCCCCGCATATCGCGGTCGTCACGGCCGAACCCTTGCCGAGCAGGTTGGCATCGATCGCGATCGGGACGGGGGACATCGACTGCACCTACCATGTGGCTCTTCACGAACTCCAGGAAGTCGTGGCGGATGGAGGTTGGGGGGACGCCGAGGAGATGCTCGCGATCATGGTCAACGGGAAGAGGCTTCGAGACATCTCGGACCTGCCCCTCGATCTCGCAATCTAGTCAGATTAGTTGACTAAGTTGGCCGACTCGACTCGATACCGGCCGAAGTCCCCCGAAGAGATCCAGCGCAACATGTCGGCCATCCGCAGTACTGGTGGCAAGACGGAGGTCGCGCTCCGCTCACTCCTGCACCGGCGTGGTCTCCGTTTCCGGAAGAACGATCCCAGGCTGGTGGGGAAGCCGGACATCGTGTTCCTTGCGGCGCGGGTGGCGGTGTTCATCGACGGGGATTATTGGCACGCGCGGGTGCTCCGCGAGAAGGGGCCGGAGGCGCTGTATGCCCGCATCAAGACCGCGAACCGGGACTACTGGATCGACAAGTTCACCAAGCGAGTGAAGCGGGACAACGAGGTGACGGCGGCGCTGGAGGAGGAGGGGTGGACGGTACTGCGGTTCTGGGAGTCGGATGTCAGGGGGGATTTGGAGGGGGCTGCAGGGCTGATCGAAGATGCGCTGCAGTCGGGGTCAGCATGACACGGGCAACGCCAATCTCATTTTCTCAGCCTTGCCAGGTCCACGAGTTCCTGGACTGCGGTCCTGAACCCGATCCTGAGGCTGTCTATGTCGTCCCGGTGGGCGAGCCCGCCCCTTCCGCCCTGCGCCGATCCCGGCGCCGGCAGGGCGAACGCCAGCGCGGCGGCCAGCCCGAGCGCGGCGCGGCCCCCTCTCACCGTCCCTCCCCCACGTATCCGTCAAGCCACCGCTCCTCCGTCCACATCTCCTCATTGTAACGGTCGATGCCCGTGTAGCGGACACCCGCCAAGACCGCCGCCCATCCGGACGGGTCCCGGACGTGCGGGGGCGGCTCGCAGTCGCTGGCGGCGTACGCCCGGAAATGGCCCCTGTAGAGGAGGACGGGCTCATCCTCGGGATCGTTCCCGGCGGCAATCCACGCCATCCTCGCATCGATAAAGTTCCCGCCGTAGACGTCGGACACCCGCGGGCTGGTGGTCCACGAGGTCCCGAAGACCATGTCGCCCACCCAGAAGGCGTTCTTGGCGTCGCGTCCGCAGAAGCCGGGGAACTTGCGATTGAGCTCCGATTGACGCCTCATCGAGATCACGTCGCCGCGCTTGAGCGGCCAGCCGGGGGGAGAGTAGGGGGCGCGGGCGGCCCGTTCCTCCCTCGTTCCCATGAACTCCGCGAGCTCGTCCGAACTGTAGACCGGGTTCTCCCGGGCCGAACACGCCGCCAGCGCGGCCAGAATCAGAAGGATTGCCGGGGTTCTCATGGGTGAGGCTCCTTTCGAGGGTTTCCCCACAACGTATGCCGTTCCGGCGGGCAACTCCAGCGCGGGCCGGGATTGTAGCCCGACCGGAAGGGCTGGCGTCCACGTGCTCAACCCTCCAAAGGGGGCCGGAAGCGACCGGTTCCCGGAATCCCGCATGTTCATTGGCTTTTCGGGGGCCGGTTGTGAGTACGAACCCTACCCGTAACCGAGTTTTCGCGGGTCGCCGCCATGCCCGCCAGACAGTCCGGGCAATCCACGTTGGGGGTTGTCGGGTCCACTTCCGGGCCGGGGCCGCCGTGGTCCGGATGCGTGACGGGTACCCACCGCCGAACCGGGGGTCCGGACCTTGGTCGACGAGCATGATGTTGACCGATGGCCGAGACAGCGCTCTCAAGCTTCGAAATACGTCTTGTGACCATGGGCCTGAAGGGCTTGCGCCAGTTCCGTCATCGAGATCCCGAGAAGCTTTGGCGGCCCGCTTGACCGAGAGTCGGCCCGCGTCCAGGGCCAACGCAACCTGGCCCAGGAATTGCCCACTGAAGAGGGGAACTTCCGGGTCCCGACACGCTTGGCGACCCCTGGCACCAAGAAGCCCGTCGTCGATCGCTTCCGCATCCGACCTGGAGACCAGGCCCAGGTTCCGCTGGCGCCATTTGCACGCCGGCGCTGAAACGCGCATCTCACGAGCGACCGCATCCAGCCGTTCGGCACCATCTCCGACGGCGCTCGTGGCTTCCCAAACCCGCTTGAGGGTCTCCGTCCCCCCCTACCGAAACCTCTCCTGCAACCTCTCCAGCTTTTCCGCCCCCGGACACAACTCCGCAAACGGATAATCCACCAGCGGCTCCTCCACCGTCCCCTGAATCCCGTGGAAATCCGCTTCCTCCCCCATCCCCCCCGCCCCCTCCACGTACAGCAGCCCCGTCGCCACCTCCCCCGCCCGCTGCCTCTCCCTGATGTACCCATACACCGCATCGCGATCCGTCGGGTCGTAGTCACCCGGCACCTTCCGAAACCTGATGCTGCTCCCGTCGTGCAGCTTCACCGTGCGCACGTCCCCCGCCTCGTACGAAGCCCGGATCTCATGCTCCGGCGGCACGAAGTCGGCGTACACGAGCTGGTTGTAGTTGTCGCGCGTGTACTGGTAGCTCTTGGTCGACCCGTGGTGGTCGTTGAAGGTCACGCAGGGCGAGATGATGTCGATGAGTGCGAACCCGCGGTGGCGCAGTCCCGCTTTCAGGATCGGAACGAGCTGCTCCTTGTCGCCCGAAAAACTGCGCGCCACGAACCCTGCCCCCAGATTCAGCGCCAACAGGACCGAATCGATGGGGTGCTCACGGTTCACCTGGCCCCGTTTCGCCGTCGACCCCACATCGGCCGACGCCGAGAACTGCCCCTTGGTCAGCCCGTACACGCCGTTGTTCTCGATGATGTAGAGCATGTCCACGTTGCGCCGCACCACGTGTGCGAACTGACCCATCCCGATCGAGAGGCTGTCGCCGTCGCCGGAGACGCCGATGCACATGAGATCCCGGTTGGCGGCGTGCGCGCCCGTGGTGATGGACGGCATGCGGCCGTGCACGCCGTTGAAGCCGTGGGCCTCCTGGAGGAAGTACGTGGGCGTCTTGCCGCTGCACCCGATGCCGGAAGTCTTGGCCACGCGGTGCGGTTCGATCTCCAGCTCCCAGAAGGCCTCGATGATCGCGGCGGTGATCGAATCGTGACCGCATCCCGCGCACAGGGTGGACATGGTGCCCTCGTAGTCGCGGCGGGTGAGGCCGAGACGGTTCTTCACGAGACCGGGATGGTGGACCCGGGGCTTCTTGATGTAGCTCATGCGCTGACTCCTCCGACAACCGCCGTCTGCGCGACCGGTTCAACCACCGCCGGATCCGCGCCCAGATCCATGTGCTCCGCCAGCCCGTCCATCACATGGTGGCAGCTCATCGGGTAGCCGCCGTAGTAGAGGATCGACTCGAGCGACTCCTTCGCGGCCCCCGTCTCGGTGACCAGCAGCTTCCTGAGCTGTCCGTCCCGGTTCTGCTCGACCACGAAGTTGACCTCGTGGGCGGCCAGGAACGGCTCCACGTCGGGATGGAAGGGGAAGGCCCGGATCCGCATGTAGTCGACCTCGATGCCGCGTTCGGCCAGCTCGTCCACCGCCTCGAGCACCGCGCCCCGGCATCCCCCCACCGTCACCAGCGCGATCTTCGCCCCTTCACGCACCCGGATCTCCGGCGCGGGCAGATGCGCCGCCGCCCCCTCGATCTTCCTCCCCACGCGCGCCAGGACGTCCGCGTACGGCTCCGAGTCCTCCGTATAGCTGCCGTACCGGTCGTGGCCCGACCCGCGCGTCAGGTACGCCCCCTTCGGGTGCACCCCCGGCAGCGTCCGCGCCGGAATGCCGTCACCGTCCTTGTCCAGATACCTGTGAAACGGCCCCGTCGCCGCTTCCAACTCCTCCGCCGTAAGCACCTTCCCCCGGTCCGGCCGGTACGAATCGTCCCACTCGAGCTTCGGCACCACCCAGTCGTTCATGCCGATGTCCAGGTCGCTCACCACGAAGATCGGCGTCTGATACCGCTCCGCCAGGTCGAACGCCTTCACGGCGAAATCGAAGCACTCGTGCGGATTGGCGGGGAAGATCACGATGTGCTTCGTGTCCCCGTGCGAAGCGTAGGCCACGAACTGGATGTCCCCCTGCTGCGTCCGCGTCGGCATCCCCGTCGACGGCCCCACCCGCTGCACGTCGAAGAACACCGACGGCACCTCGGCATAGTACGCCAGCCCGATGAACTCGCTCATCAGCGACAGGCCCGCCCCGCTCGTGGAGGTGAACGCGCGCGCACCCGCCCACCCCGCCCCGATCACCATGCCCGCGGCGGCCAGCTCGTCCTCGGCCTGGATGATCGCGAAACGGTTCCTGCCCGTCTCCGGATCCTTGCGGAACTGATGGCAAAACGCCGTGAACGCGTCGACCAGCGAGGTGGACGGCGTGATCGGATACCAGGCGGCCACCGTCGCTCCCGCGTAGACGCACCCGAGCGCCGCCGCCGTGTTGCCGTCGATCACGATCGAGTCCCGGTTGCCGTCCGTCGGCGCCAGCCGCACCGGCAGCGGGCAATCGAAGTGCTCGCGCGCGTAGTCGTGGCCCAGGTCGATCGCGAGATAGTTGGCGTCGAGCAGCTTGGCCTTGGCGGCGAAGGTCTCCTTGAGCAGGCCTCGCACGATCTCCATGTCGATGTCCAGCAGCGCCGCCAGCGCTCCCACGTAACAGATGTTCTTCATCAGGATCCGCACGCGCGATCCCGTGAAGTTGTCCACGGTCATCTTCGCCAGCGGGATGCCCAGGAAGGTGACGTCGCCGCGGTCGAGGTCGCGGGGCAGGGGCCAGCTCGAGTCGTGCATGACCCAGCCGCCCGTCGTGACCTCCTCGATGTCGCGCTTGTACGTCGCCGGGTTCATCGCCACGACCATGTCGAAGCGCGCCGTCCGCGCGGTGTGGCCGTCCGCGTTGGCCCGGATCTCATACCAGGTGGGCAGACCCTGGATGTTGGACGGGAAGAGGTTCTTGCCCGAGACGGGGATTCCCATGCGGAAGATCGCCCGCCTGAGCAGTCCGTTCGCGCTCGCCGAGCCGGTGCCGTTGACCGTCCCGATCTTGAAGGCCAGGTCGTTGACGCGCACGGCCCCGGGCGGCGGGCCGCCGTTCGGGGAAATCCGGCTGTCCGCCGTCATCAGACCGCTCCAGCCCCCGCCGGTTCGGGCGCGCCGGCCGTCGCGTCGCGCGCCAGGTCCATGATCGACATGCCCAGGTGCATCTCGCCGGCGGCCAGCCCCGCGTACGGGATCAGCAGGTCCGACTTGCGCATGTCCCAGGCGGCCGTCGGGCACCGCTCCGCACAGAGCCCGCAGTGGATGCAGAGGTCCTCGTCCTTCACCATGATCCTGCCGGTCTGCGGCAGGTCCTCGGAGATGAACAGGGGCTCTTCCGGGTGGTTCAGCAGCGGTGCCGTGAGGCGCTGGGTGAGGTCCTCCTCAGGGCCGTTGTGCGTGATGGTGAGGCAGTCCAGCGGACAGATGTCGATGCACGCGTCGCACTCGATGCACAGATTCGCCTCGAAGTGCGTCTGGATGTCGCAGTTGAGACAGCGCTCCACCTCGACGAGCGTCTGCTCGATGTCGAACCCCTCCTCGACCTCGATGTCGAGCCGCTTGAAGCGCTCCTGCAGGTCCACGTGGCGCATCTTGGCGCGCTGGGCCTCGTCGTAGTCGTTCGAGTACGTCCACTCGTGGAGCCCCATCTTCTGGCTGATGAGGTTCATGCCCTCCGGGGGACGGTCGGTGAGCGGCCTGCCGTGGCAGTACGCGTGGATGGAAATGGCTGCCTGGTGCCCGTGCTCGACCCCCCAGATGATGTTCTCGGGGCCCCAGGCCGCGTCGCCGCCCATGAAGACGCCGTCGCGCGAGGTCATGAAGGTCGTCTTGTCGACGATCGGCATGTCCCACTTGTTGAACTCGATGCCGATGTCGCGCTCGATCCACGGGAAGGCCGTGTCCTGCCCGATCGCGAGGATCACCTCGTCGCACTCGATCACCTTGCTGTCGTGCACCTCGGCCTTCAGCCGCCCGTTCCGGCCCGGGTGCCAGGTGACCAGGTCGAAGACCATCCCCCTCACCTTGCCGTCCTCGATGATGAACCGCGACGGCGAGTGGTTCTCCAGGATCTCGACCTGCTCCTCGATCGCGTCCTCCAGCTCCCAGGGCGACGCCTTGAAGTACGGCTTGGTCTTCCGCGCCATGACCTTCACGTCGCTGGCGCCCAGGCGCTGGGCGGTGCGGCAGCAGTCCATGGCCGTGTTGCCCACGCCGATCACCAGCACGCGGTCCCCGCAGCTGTCGATGTGCCCGAAGCGCACCGATTCCAGCCATTCGATGCCGATGTGGATCTGCTTCGAGTCCCACCGGCCCGGCAGGTTCAGCTCCTTGCCCTTGGGCGCGCCGGAGCCGATGAACACCGCGTGGAAGTCCTCTTGGAGGAGGGCGGCCAGGCTGTCGATCGGGTGGTTCAGGCGCAGGTCGACCCCCATGTCGAGGATGTAGTCGATCTCTTCCCAGAGCACCTGGGCGGGAAGGCGGAACTCGGGAATGTTCGTCCACATGAGGCCGCCGGGCCTGGCCAGCTTCTCGAAGATGGTGACCTCGTAGCCGAGCGGCAGGAGGTCGTTGGCGACGGTCAGTGAAGCGCATCCGGCGCCCACGCACGCGATCCGCTTGCCGTTCTTATCCGTGGGGATCTCGGGGAGGAAGGGGCGGATGTCGTCGCGCAGGTCCGACGCGACCCGCTTGAGCCGGCAGATGGCCACCGGCTCTCCGTCCAGACGCACCCGCCGGCACACCGGCTCGCAGGGACGGTCGCAGGTCCGGCCCAGAATTCCGGGGAAGATGTTCGACTTCCGGTTGAGCAGGTACGACTCGGTGTACTGCCCGTTGGCGATGAGCCGGATGTACTCGGGAATGTCGGTGTGCGCGGGACACCCCCACTGGCAGTCGACCACGCGGTGATAGTGGTCGGGATTGGTGGTGTCGGTGGGCTTCATGGATGCAACCATGTATGCAATCTAGCAGTCCGTGGGCGAATCCGCGCGAGCACCGGGAGCGGTTCGGCTTCAGGCTTTGTCCAGGGGGTGCCAGCCCGTTTCGGGACCGTCCGGAAAAGACCACTTCGCGGACAGGGTGGCAAGGGTGGCGGCGGGGGTCAGGATGGGGATGGGAAACGTCCGGTCGAGGGCGAGAAGGTCCCTGTCGCCGGTCACGAGCGCGTCGGCGCGCGAGGCCGGGGCCAGTTCCGCCGCTGCACGCGGCAGAAACGGCTCGGGGCGAGAATCCGCTGTCCCGGTAGGTGGTGCCCGCGTGGGCCCGCGAGGTACCTTGTCGGCCTGCCAAACCCGTGAACATGACCCCGCGCCACGACGTAGGAATGTTGCTACGGCGCGCAATCCGGAGTCCAGCAAATGCTCACAGCCTACATCTTCTGCCTCGCGATCGGCGGCGGCTTCCTCGCCCTATCCTTCTTCGGGGACTTCCTGGAGGGCGACGTCGACGTCGACACCGATCTCGACGTCGGGGCAGACCTGGACGCGGCCGTCCACGGGAGCGGAATCGCGCAGCTCTTCTCCATCCGCGCGGTGATCTACGCCCTCTTCGGCTTCGGCGCCGCCGGGTCGCTTCTCCATGCTTTGTGGGGTGGCGGCCAGCCGGTCCTCACGGCCGCGGTCGCGGGTGGCACCGGCCTGGCTTCGGGCGCACTGATCACGACCGTCTTCGGCTACCTCAAGCGCACCGAGGCGGGGACCCTGCGCGGGGAGCAGTCGTTTGTCGGCCTGGCGGGCGAAGTGTCGCTGGAGATCGCGCCGGGAAGCCGGGGCGCCGTCACCGTGCGCAGGGGAGATAGGCGGATCCGTATCCGGGCCCGGGCGGCGGAAACGTGGCAGGGCGAAGAACCGCTGAGCGCCGGCCAGGCCGTAGTGGTGGTCGAAATGAAGGACGGCATCGCGGCCGTCAGCCCGGTCGCACCGAAGTTGCTGGAAGAATGAAACGGGGCGCCAGCCCCCCAACCCACAGGAGGCAGTAAGTGCCCACGCCCATCGCGGCCCTCATCGCGGGCCTCGTCATCGTCATCGCCGTCGTCGTGCTCGTCGCGACCATCAAGAGCCTGATCGTCATCGCGCCGCCCAACCGGGCCGCGGTGCTGACCGGCCGCAACCGCCTGCTCACGGACGGCCAGCGGGTGGGATACCGCTCCATCTCCGGGGGCCGCGTCTTCCGCGTGCCGATCATCGAGACGGTCCAGCACATGAACCTGGAGACCATCCCGATCGAGGTCTCCGTGAGCAACGCCTTTTCCAAGGGCAACATCCCGCTGAACGTGGAGGCGATCGCCAACGTGAAGATCGCCTCGGAGCCGGAATGGGTCTTCAACAACGCCGTCGAAAGGCTGCTGGGGAAGACCGAGGAGGAGATAAAGGCGCTGGCCCAGGACACGCTGACGGGGAACCTCCGCGGCGTGCTCGCCACCCTCACTCCCGAGGCGGTCAACGAGGACCGGCTGGGCTTCGCGAAGGCCCTTTCCGAGGATGCCGGCGAGGACCTGGCCTCGCTGGGCTTCCACCTGGACGTGCTCAAGATCCAGAACGTGAGCGACGAGCGGGGCTACCTGGCCGCGATCGGACGCGAAAAGTCGGCCGAGGCGATCCGCCAGGCGGAGATCGCGGAAGCGCGGAAGCGGGCCGACACGCGCGAGGCGCAGGCCGAGGCCAGCCGGCGGGCGGAGGTGCGGGAGGCGGCGGCGGCGATCAAGGTGGCCGAGGCCAAGAACGAGCTGCGGGTCCGCCAGGCCGAGCTGGACCGCGAGGGCGAGACGGCGGAGAAGATCGCGCGGGTCAAGGCGCAGGAGGCCGAGGTCGAAGCCGAGAAGGTCCTCGAGATGAAGCGCGTGGAGCGCGAGGAGCAGCGTCTGCGGGCCGACGTGGTCGAGCCGGCCAAGGCGGAGAAGATGGCCGCCTTCGCGCGGGCCGAGGCGGAGGCCGCGCCGATCCTGGAGCGGGGGAAGGCACAGGTGGAGGTGCTGAGGCGGCTCTACGGGGAGGTGGGGGCCGGGGGCGAGGCCGCCTTCGCGGTGTTCATAGCCGAGAAGCTGCCCGAGCTCCTGGAGACCGCGGTGGAAGCGGTCAAGGGGGTCGACATCGACAGGGTGGTGGTGATGGACGGCGGCGGGGGCGAGGGGGTGTCCAACGCCCTGAACCAGCGTGTCAAGGGGGCCTACGGAACCATGGAGGGACTGGCGTCGGCCTTGGGGCTCGACATCCGGAAGGTGCTGCAGAAGGCGGTCGGCGAGGGGGAGGGGTAGTAACGGCTGCGGGAGGAGCCAATCGGTCTCCGCCGCCATTCCGTGACACACCTGTAACGAATCCGGGCGTGCGTGACTGATTCGCGGTCATACCGTGACCGATTGGTTACAAAAGCCATGTATTACTTGTCTCTCACGGGTCGGGCGTGTGTGCGCCCCGGGTCCGGCCCTTGGGAGACCCCATGACCAGGGAGGTGTTTGCGTGGCGAGACTCCGTTTGCTCGGGGTGGTGCTTTGCGTCGCGGCCGGCGGGCCCGCGTCGCTGGACGGACAGGTCGAGATCAACGCCCGCGACGCTGAGATCCGTTTCGGCGGACGTCTCCACTCCCAGCTCGCGACGAGTTCGGCTGCGGAGGGAAAGTCGACCGACTTTTTCACGCGGCGGGCGCGGCTCACGCTGGATGTCCGCGTCTCACCCCTGCTCGATGCCCGGGTACAACCCGACTTCGGCGGTGGGAAGCTGGAACTGAAGGACGCTTATTTCCGGCTCAAATTCGACCGTCGGCTCCGGCTCTCGGTGGGCCAGTTCAAGAGGGCCTTCGACATCTTCGAACTGAACAGCTCGACAGACATCGTCGTCGTGGAAAGGACAGGCAGGATCGACGGGGTGGGCGGGTGCGCGGGACCGGAAGGACCCTGCACGCTCAGCCGTTTCACGGAAAAACTGTCGTATTCGGACCGGGATATCGGGTTCAAGGCGGACGGCTCCCTCGGTGAACACGTCACCTACATGGCCACGCTGACCAATGGGACGGGCACCGGGGGCGCGGACGAGAATTCCGGAAAGTCGCTTGCCGGCCGTGTTTCGGTGCGGCTGGCGGAAGGTGTGGTCGTCGCGGCCAATGTGTCGCGGCACGACTTTGTTGGCGAAACCGCGGATACCCGAGTCGGCGTGGCGTTCGGGGGTGACCTGGAGATCGGCGGCTTTCGCAGGGGAGCGCACCTTCAGGTCGGCCTGGCCGGGGGCGAGAACTGGCGCCTCGCGACGCCGTCGGCGAACGAAATCCCGCGGTTCCTCACCTGGCAGACGATCCTCAGCAGGTACTTCCCGTTGGAGGGAGAACGGTTCGAGGCGGTGGAACCGATGTTCCGCGCGAGCTGGGGAGACCCGGACCGGGCGGTCGGAGACGACAGCGGCCTTCTCCTGACGCCGGGCGTTTTCCTGTACGTGAAGGGGAAGAACCGGATCGGCGTGAATCTGGACAGCTACCGGTCCGGGACCGATACGAGGGAGTTCTCCTTCAAGTTGCAGACCTACCTCTACTATTGAGTTGGGCGGAACCGGTCGGCCGCGGCGATCGATTTGCCGGCTGGCGGAGTTCGTTACAGTGTCGTCACCGTGTGGTGACCCTGCCGTGACAGAGGAGCGGTAGAGTCCCACAGTCGTTCAAATTCGGAATGGAAGCGAGTAGGAGAATGAAGCGAATCGTCCAGCGAATCGTCCCGTTGGCAGGCCTCGGTATCGTTGCCTGCGGCGGCAGTGACCGCGACCAGCGGGCGCTGATCCAGAACAGGGGGTCGGACACCCTGCTGAATGTGGCCCAGGCCTGGGCGGAGACCTACAAGAAGGTCAACACCAATGTGTCGGTAGCGGTCACGGGAGGGGGGTCCGGGACCGGGATTTCGGCGATGATCAACGGGACGGTCGATATCGCCAACGCGTCGCGCAAGATGCGCGAAAGCGAACTGGAGGCTGCCCGAAGCAACGGAGTCGAACCCATCGAGTTCATCGTCGGCTACGATGCGCTGGCCGTCTACCTGCATGCCGACAACCCGATCGAGAGTATGGCGCTGGCCCAGCTGAAGGCGATCTACGGGGAGGGAGGGGACGTGACCCGGTGGTCGGATCTGGGCGTTGCCGTTCCCGGTTGTGGCACCGACGAAATCGTCCTCGTCAGCCGCCAGAACAACTCGGGAACGTACGTCTACTTCAAGGAGGCGGTGCTCGGCGACGACACCGAATACAAGCTCGGGTCGCGCGACATGCACGGCTCCAAGGACGTCGTCGAACTGGTTGAGAACACCCCCTGCGCGATCGGCTACAGTGGGCTCGCCTACGCCACTGAGCACGTTCGCATGCCATGCATCGCGGCGGAGGAAGGGGCGGACTGCGTAGAACCCACCATCGCCTCGGCCGTCGCCGGAACCTACCCGATCGCACGCCCGCTCATGATGTACACGGCGGGCCGGCCGCAGGGGGCGATCAAGGACTACATGGACTGGATCCGTTCCGCCGAGGGCCAGTGCGTCATCCTGGAGCGCGGCTACGCGCCTTATACGGAAGTGGAGTGCGCTTGAGCCTCTACGACAAGCGGCTGGAAGCGGATCTGCTCGAGATCCGGGCAAGGCTGCGCACCGTCTCCGAGCAGGTCCAGGAGAATCTGCGCCACAGTGTCCAGTCCGTACTGGACCTGGACGGCCGGCTGGCCAACGAAACCGTGATCAAGGACCGCGCTGTCAACCAGGAGATCCGGGACCTCGATCATCTGTGCCACCTGTTCGTGGCACGCCACCTTCCCAGCGGGAGCCACCTTCGCTTCATCTCGGCCGTGCTGCGACTAGCGGTGGCCCTGGAGAGGGTTGGGGACTATGCCGTCGCGATCTGCCGGGTGGCGCGGCAGATCGAGTCGCCGCTTCCGCACACGGTCCGGCACAACGTCGGGATGATGGGAGAGCATGCGGGCAAGGCACTCGGAACCGCGCTCGTGGGGTTTCTGGACGGCGACCCTGACATGGCCCGCGTCTCACGCGGGATCGCGTCGCAGACCGCGGCGATCTACCCGTATGCCCTTGAAGGCCTGATCTCCGCGGCCGAATCCGATCGTCGGCCGGCCCGGGATCTCTTCGGCGCCCTGCTGGTGTTTCGCCTGTTGCAGCGCTCGGCGGAACAGGCCGAGAACACCGTTCAGCAGACGCTCTTCGCCGTCACCGGCAAGCGCAAGAAACCCAAGCGATACCGCATCCTGTTTCTGGACGCGGACCACGCCATGGCGAGCAAACTGGCCGAGATCGCGCTCGCCGAGAGCCATCCGCACTCCGGACGTTTCGGCTCTGCCGGGCTGGAGCCCGGGGACGCCTTCGATCCGAAATTGCTGGCCTTCTGCCGCCGCCGTGGCATCGTGCTGCCGTCCGATGACGCTCCCCGTTCCTTCGACGATGCGCTCGATGTGGGCCGGCACTACCACGTGGTCGTGGGCCTGGACGTGGATCCGTCGCGGCACTTCGAGGTTCCGTACCGTACGGCGGTCCTCCAATGGGACCTGGGGGAGGAGGGGGTCACCCCCGACACGGGCGCCGCCGAGCTCTACCGGACCCTGATGGTGCGCGTGCGCGACCTGATGACGACCCTGGGAGTTCGGGACGAGGAGTGACCCCGCCGACCGATTCCGCTGACGCGCCGAGGTCCGGTGCAATGGACCGCCGGGACGCGGCGTGGTACGTGGACCGGGTCGCGCAGGGGCTCATCTTCGCAGGCGGCATCTCGGCGATCGTCTTCATCGTCGGGATCTTCGTGTTCGTGACCAAGGAGGGCCTGGACTTCGTTTTCGGGCCGCTTCAACCGGGTGAGTTCCTCACGTCGATCGCGTGGCGGCCCACCTCGAACAACCCCACCTACGGAGCGCTGGCTCTCATTGCGGGCACGGCGAGCGTAACCGGCTTCGCGATGCTCTTTTCGGTGCCGCTGTCCCTGGGTGCGGCGCTCTTTATCGCTGAGTTCGCACGGGGGAAGACCCGTGAGACCCTCAAGGTCCTGGTCGAGATGCTCGCGGCGATCCCCTCGGTGGTCTGGGGTTTCGTCGGGATGTCGATCATGAATCCGCTGATCATACGGATCTTCGATGTGCCGGTGGGACTGACGGTGCTGAACGCCGGCCTCATCCTGGGGCTGATGGCTGCGCCGATCATGACCACGATCGCCGAGGACGCGTTGAAGGCCGTACCGGACAGCTACCGGGAGGCGGCGGAGGCGCTTGGGGCCACTCGCTGGGAGGCCGTGGTCAAGGTGGTGATCCCGGCCAGCCGGAACGGGTTGCTGGCGGCCGTGCTGCTCGGCGTGGGCCGGGGCTTCGGAGAGACCATGGCCGTGCTGATGGCTTCCGGGCACGCCATCAATCTGCCCACGAGCCCCTTCGATTCGGTCCGCGCGCTGACCGCCACGATCGCCGCCGAACTCGGGGACGCCCCCGTCGGGTCCGACCACTACGGGTCCCTCTTCACCCTGGGAATCCTGCTCTTCGTGGTGACGTTCATCGTCAACCTGACGGCCGACCTCGCGGTTCGCGGGGTCGGGAAGAAGTAGGCGGCCCGTGGACAGAATCCCCCCGGCATTCGAGCGGCGATGCACTCGTGCTGGACCGCTTCGCTCTGCGTTGCTCCTCGGGCGAATAGCGCTGCCATTCCCCTCTCGTCGCGCCTTGCCGGCCCGGCGCCTCGCCGCTCTCGGTGCTCGGGCGGCTCTATCCACGGACTGCTAGAGCCCTTGTTCGCCCCCACCCCCCTCAACCGGCGCAGCTACCGGAGACAGAGGCTCGCCAGGGCCGTCTTCTTCCTGATGACGGTTGCGCTCATCGTTCCGGTCCTCGTCATCGTGGGTACGCTGGTGATCAGGGGCGGGCCGGCGGTCTCCTGGGAATTCCTCTTCACGCCCCCCAGGAACTTCATGACGGAGGGGGGGATCCTTCCGGCATTGGTAGGGACCGTATGGCTGGTCCTGGTGGCCCTCCTGGCTTCGGTCCCGGTCGGGGTGGCGGCCGCCCTGTACTTGAGCGAGTACGCGCCGGACAACCTGCTCACGCGCACCATCAACCTTGCGATCATCAACCTGGCGGGAGTGCCCTCCATCGTGCACGCGCTCTTCGGGGTGGGCGCGTTCGTCCTCTTTTTCCGGATAGGAGCCTCCATCCTGGCGGCCAGCCTGACACTGGCCGTGATGACCCTGCCGGTCGTTATCGTCGCCACCCGGGAGTCGCTCCAGGCGGTGCCGCAGGCTTTCCGGGAGGCCTGCTGGAACATGGGGGCGACCCGCTGGCAGACGATCCGCAAGGTCGTGCTCCCGAATTCGATCAGCGGCATCCTCACCGGCGTGATCCTGGAGGTGTCCCGCACCACCGGCGAGACCGCTCCCATCATGTTCACGGGTGCCGCCGCGTTCGTTGCCTTTCTTCCCGAGAGCGTCTTCGACCAGACGATGGCCATGTCGTACCACCTGTACTACATCGCCACCCAGGCGACCGACGTGCCCGAGCAGACCACCTTCGGGGTGGCCCTGGTTCTGATCGCGATCGTGCTGGCCATGAATGCGATCTCGATCGCCTTCCGCGTCTACCTGAGGGGACAGAAGAAGTGGTAGACGCGGCGGCCGCGCCGGAACGCGCGGACGGGAGCGCCTTTCCCCTCTACGAGGAGCAGCCCCTGGTCGAAGTCCGTGATCTGGTGATCTCCTACGGGGGCAGGCCCGCGCTCCGCGACATCGATCTGGATGTGTACCGGCACGAGATCTTCGGGATTGTCGGGCCGGCCAACAGCGGCAAGACCTCCTTCCTGCGCGCGCTCAACCGCATGGACGCCTTCAACCCGGCCATGCAGGTGGAGGGGAGCATCCGCATCAACGGCAAGAACATCAACGACTGGCGCAACGAGTATGCGCTCCGGAGCCGGATCGGGGTCGTGTTTCCGCTTCCCGTGGGATTGCCCCTGTCAGTCTACGATAATGTGGCCTTCTCGCCGCGCCTGCGCGGAATCCGCCGAAAGGCGCAGCTGGACGAGGTGGTGGAGCGGTGCCTGACCCGGGCCGCCCTGTGGGACGAGGTCAAGGACCGTCTCGATTCGCTGGGGAGCCTGCTCTCGGGAGGACAGCAGCAGCGCCTGACGATCGCGCGCGCGCTGTCGCAGGAACCCGAGTTGCTTCTGCTGGACGAGTTCTCGATCGCTGTCGACCCGGTGACGACGATGCGCATCGAGGACGTGCTCAGGGAACTGCGATCGGAGATCACGATCGTGCTGGTTACGAACCTGGTGCAGCAGGCGCGGCGGCTGGCCGACCGCACCGCGTTCTTCCTCACAGGCGAACTGGTCGAGACCGGTGTGACCGAAGACCTGTTCGAGGGCAAGGTGAAGGACAAGCGAACCACAGGTTATCTCGAGGGGCGATTTGGATAGCGGCGCGCGCGGCGACCATGCCATCGAGACCCGGGGGCTGAACCTCTGGTACGGGGACTTCCAGGCGCTCTACGACGTCGACCTGGGGGTGAAGCGCGGGATCATCACGTCGATGATCGGGCCTTCGGGGTGCGGCAAGACCACCTTGCTCAGGACCTGCAACCGCATCATCGAGCGGCTCGGGTACGTGCGCACCACGGGGAGGGTGTACGTGCTCGGCCACGACATCTTCGGCGACGATGTCGAACTCGTGCAGGTGCGCAAGCAGATCGGGATGGTCTTCCAGCGTCCCAATCCGCTCCCTATCTCGATCCGCGACAACGTCCTGTTCGGTTTCAAGCTGCACGAGGCTCGCCTGCGCAGGGTGTCGGCCGCGGAAGAGGACGAGGTGCTGGAATCGTCGCTGCGACAGGTACTCCTGTGGGACACGGTCAAGGACCGCCTGGACAAGCCCGCGACGGGGCTGTCGCTGGAGGAGCAGCAGAAGCTCTGCATCGCGCGGCTGCTCCCGGTCAAGCCCGAGGTGCTGCTCATGGACGAGCCCTGTTCGGCGCTGGATCCGGCGGGAACCGAGGCCGTCGAGGAGCTGATCTGGAAGCTGCGCGGTGACTACACGATCCTGATCGTGACCCACAACATGGCCCAGGCCCGCCGCGCGTCGGACGAGTGCGTGTTCATGTTGCTGGGGCGGATAATCGAGCACGGCCGGACCGAAGAGCTGTTCCTGGCCCCGGAGCACTCCGAGACTTCGGACTACATCGAGGGGCGGTACGGTTGAGCTGAGGCCGCTGTCGGCCCGGTGTCCGGCCGCCCCCGGTACGAGCGGGGGTTCCTCCGCCGACCACGAGCCGTCCACACCCGGAAGGGCCCGCCGTCGCCGGCCGCGCGGACATCGCTGAAGCTGCGCTCCAGCAGACGTGTGACGGGAAGGCGGCGCTGGGCGACCAGGGTGAGTCCGCCACCCGGCCTCAACACACCCGGTGCATCACGGGCCAGCTCCTCGACCGTGCGGAGGCTCTGGGCCCGGCCCGCGTGTATCGGCGGGTTGGACACGATCAGGTCGAAGGGACCGGTTACGGCAGAGATTCCGTCTCCGAGGACCACTGTCCCGCCCGGGACGTTTCGCGCGGCCGCGGCCAGCGAGGTCGCGTCCGTGTCCAGCAGGACCACTTCGGCCTCGCGACCCGCTCGCTCCAGAGCCGCCGCAGCGACGGGTCCCGTGCCCGCGCCGAAGTCCAGAATCCGGGCGCCTGCCGGGATCCGGGGCAGGCAGTCGATGAGCAGGGCCGTGGCGGGGTCGAGACGGCCGCAGGCGAACACGCCCGGGTAGAAGGTCCACTCGCGCTCGCCCGTGCCCCAGGAGACGGGCGAGCGGATCTCCCAGCTGCCGAGACCGTCCGGGTGGGGCGGGGTCAGGCGCCGGGTGGCGGCGAGCACGCGGCAGCGGCGCTTGATCAGGACCGCGCGCGGACTGTCGGTACCCGGCGGAAAGTGCCGCGCGGCCGAGCGGATCCCTTCGTGGTTTGCGCCGTAGAGGTGTACCCCGGCGCCGTCCGCCACCCGGGCCGCCGCGGCGTGCAGGAGCATGGCGGCTTCGCGCGAGGAGCGAGGCATGCGTACCCAGGCCTCGCCGAAGAGGCCGGGTGGCGGCCACGGCGTGCAGAGTTGGCCGGGCACTAGGATGCGGTGCCACCGGGTCACCGTGTGTCCGGAGTCTTCCAGCGCGCGGGCGAGGTGGGGGGCGGGGTCGGCCAGCACGAGTGCCGTGGAGTCGTGTGGGAGGGTCGCCGTATCGGTGGGGGGTCGCTTGCGCGTCCACTCGGCCGCCACCGGCGACGCCATGTCGCCGCGCCGCGGGGTCACAGCAGGGCGCTGACCAGCCCGGCCACGTTCTCGGCCAGCCTGCGCGGCCACCGCCTCGTCACCCACCGGGCGGCGTCCACCCGGCGGCAGTCCTCCAGATAGCGCATCTGCAGGAGGCGGAGCTGGGAGGTGAAGTCGCTGTCGTAGATGAGCGTGCTGACCTCGAAGTTGATCTCGAAGCTCCGCCGGTCGAGGTTGGCCGTGCTGACGAGGGAGAAGTCCCGGTCCACCGTGATGGTCTTCGCGTGGAGGAGGCCGCTGGTGAACTCGTGCACCTCCGCGCCCGCGTCCAGCAGCGTCTCGTAGAAGCTGCGGCTGGCCAGCGCCACCAGCGGCGAGTCGTTGCGCGCGGGTACCACGATCACGGTGCGCACTCCCCGGATAGCCGCCGTGGTGAGTGCGGCAAGCGTCCCGTCATCGGGGACGAAATAGGGCGTCGTCAGGATCAGTTCCTCACGGGCCATGTGGACGGCGGACTGGACAACTCGGACGAGAGCCTGATTCTGGAAGTTCACACCGGTACCGACGATCTGCACGATGCGGCCGTCCGCGTGTTCTTCCGGCGTCAAGGCGATGAGGTGATCCAGGTTCTCGGTGGTGTCCATGTACCAGTCTTCGATGAAGAGCGCCTGCAGATCGGAGACCGCCGGCCCCTCGATGCGCAGCGTCGCGTCGACCCAGGGCGCGAACCGCGGCTTGGGATGAAAGGCCTCCGAGGCCAGGTTGTGGCTTCCGGTATAGCCCACCCTGCCGTCCACCACCGCGATCTTCCGGTGGTTGCGCATGTCGAACCGGATCGAAACGATCTGGGTAATGCGGGTGGGCAGGGCCGCCACGACCTGAACACCGGCGTCCCGCAGCCGGCGGCAGAGTTCCGACTTGAGGAAGTCGCCGGAGCCCACGTTGTCCACGAGCAGCCGACAGTCGACCCCCCTTGCCCTTGCACTTGCCAGCGCCTCGGCCACCGCCTGTCCCACGTCGTCATCGAGATAGATGTAGAAGAGGAGGTGAACGTGGTGCTCGGCCCCGTCGATATCCTCGACCAGCGACCTGACGAAGCTGTCGGCGGTGGCCAGCAGCGCCAGCCTGTTCCCCTGCCGGGGCAGGGTGTCGTCTCCGAGGCGAGCCAGGCGGGCGATGGATTCCGTGCCCCACGGCACGACCGCCGTTCCGCCGGCTGAACTCCAGGCCTTCCGCACCACCCGCCGGATGTTCTTCTGGATTGTGCGGTGCCTGCGCTTCCGCCGACTCCCGGTGCGAACCTCTCCCACCGCCAGGTACAGGACGATGCCGGCGACCGGCATGGCGACGATTACGAGGATCCAGGCCAGCGACGACGGCTGGCGCACCCGGGGCCTCAGCAGCACGAACACGACGAAGACCGCGTTGAGGACGAACAGTCCGGCGGCGGAAGCAAAGGCGGCGAACGCGTCGAAGTTCTCGAACATGCCTGCCAGGGTGCCACGGTTACCGGCGCCGGGGCGGCACGATCATGATGTGGGCGCCGGGCGTGCCGGGAAACATTAGCCATGGTCCCCCTTCCTGGGGCTGGAGCGAGAGACCCGTCGACTCAGGCGTGGCTCCCGGAATGTAGATGACCCAGCGCACCCGGCCCTCGGCCGTGCGGCTGCCGGAATCCCACGTTCCGTCAAAGATGTATTGCGTTGCCGACACTACCGGCATCGGCAGCGTTCCCGCCTCCATCTCCTCGTAGCGAATCCGGTAGCGTTCTTCGTGCGAAACGCCATCGGCGTCCAGTTCCCGTCCCCGGGCGAAATAGGGTTCCAGCGAGGCATGGTAGCACGCGCTGGAAAACCTCTCGCGGGCGGGATTCGAGGCCAGGCATACGAGGTCGTTGGACCCGTGCCTCAGCTCGACCACGCTGCCGTCGGGCGCATATCCCAGAATGCGGGCCCCCTCGGCCATGTCCTCCGGTGCGGCGACCAGCGCCTGCGCGATCTGTTCGTCGGGGTTTGCTACCTGCGGCGACGCGCCTCTCCAGGCGCCGGAGACCGCCAGGACGGCCAGGGCTCCCCGGGCCCCACGGGTGAATCCGCCGGTTCGATACCATCCCCGGGCTTCCAGGGTCAAGCCTTCCATTCTCATCCCTCCCGGTTGCTGTTTCCGCATTCCTTCCCGCCCGGCAGCGTCCAACATTCCGCGCATCCGGCCGGCGCGCCAGAGTCACCGGTGGCAGCCCGTGGCCGAACCCGCGAGCGCGCAGGCAGGATATGATGGCGCCGACGGGGGATTCGGAAGGGGCAATAGCTGCGCCCCGGTTCACAGGAACGGTGGCTGGCTTCCGGTGACCATCCTCATGCGGATTGAGTCCTTGCCGAAGCTCTGCGACACCGGGACGATTCCATTGCGCCCACCCCCACCGCGGCTCCACTCCGCCTCGAAGTCAGCCGCCGGTGGTGCGGCCCGCTGTCCCGTCCTGCCCTGTGGGCCGGTGCGCTTCTGGCCGCCGCGTGCGAGCTTGTGGGTCCGGACCCCCCGAAAATCGTTCTGTCCCTTCCCTGGACCGCCGCGTCGGTGGCCGATGTGGGCGGTTCCACCAGGATGGTCGAGGAGGGCCTCAAGCGGGCCGCGAACACCGACCGTCGCCGCCGGCGAAGTACATGATTCGCGCCTTCCGGTATCCTCCGAAATACCCTCTGGCGTGCGCCGGTCAGCCTCGCGGCGGAGGCGCGGCTCCCGGAAAGCGGATGATGTGGGGCGGGTGGGATTCGGCCTCCAGGAAGCGCATCAGCCCGGCCCTGGATACTGTCGTGGTCTTCGAGTTGTCGAGCGGGTGGAAGTTGAGGGGCTCCCGTTCCAGCAGTTCCTCGTCGAGCGCCACGCGGACGACACCGGAGACGTCGTTCAGGATCGCGAAGGGAGAAACGGAGCCTCCCCGAATCCCCAGGTAGCCCGCGAGCCGGCGCGCGCTGCAGAATGTCAGCCGCTTGGTGCCCAGTTCGCCCGCGAGCCACTTCAGGTCCACCTTCCGGTCGCTGAGGCACGAGACCAGCCAGTGCCGTTCCTTCTTGTCGCGCACGAACAGGTTCTTGGAATGTGCTCCCGGGATCCTGCCGCGAAGCCGGAGTGCCTCTTCCACCGTGAAGACGGGGTCGTGGTTCATGGTTTCGTGGGCGACGCCGAGTTCATCCAATCGGTGCAGGAGGTCGGCGGGCCCCCTTGGGGAACGGCCGCCGATCAGCTTGGGCGGGGTGCCGTGCAGAGTCCGGAATCTCCTTCTGGTGGCAGGCGGAGGGGGACATTATGTTGTCAAATGTCCCGCCTCTTGTCCAAGCTGGCGTCCAGCGCGGGCCTGCGTCTCCGCCAGCGCCCAGGCTCTACGATTGAGGAGGTTCAGTTGTCTCGACACAAGGCCGACACTCCGGACTTCTCACACCCCGATTCCAACTCGCGCAGTGCTCCCAGGCTCTCGGGGCGGCGCGCAGTTCCCTTGGCAGCCCGTGGACAGAATCCCCGCGGCATTCGACCGGCGATGCATCCGGCCTGGACGCTTCGCTCCACCCTTCGAAACGTGCTCCCCAGGGTGGTTCCCGCCCTGGTGGCGATGTTCCTCGCGGCGGGTTGCGAGGAAGACCCCGTCAAGACCGAGACGCCCCCGGACCTCACGGGAACCTACGACCTCCTCTCCTTGCAATACCCGAACAACCCTCCCGTCGGTCCGCCGGTTGCGAACGGAACATTCTCCGTTGAGCAGACTTCGGTGGAGGGGCAGGAGGCAACCGGGACGTTCGCAATGGAGGTCACGATTACCATGCCCCCGCTCGAGCTCACGGACAAGGGCAGCTACAGCAATCGCTTCGACGGCACGTGGGAGCAGTCGGGCGCCTTGCAGACCAAGGGCACCTACACCTTCTCCAATGATACGCTGACGGTGGTGGTCACCGAGCCGCCGCTCGCCGTTTCCACCACCATCTGGAAACGAAGGTAGAATGAACCGGCCCGGCCGCTTCCGTTGCGGGGGCTGGCAGCCCGTGGACATAATCCCCCCGGCATTCGACCGGCGATGCATCCGGCCTGGACGCTTCGCCCTGATGCCTCCAAGGCTGCGCTCCGCGTTGCTCCTCAGCCCAATAGCGCTGCTATTGGCTCATCGTCGCGCCTTGCCGGCCCGACAGAGCATCTGAAGCCAGAATCCCGGCAAGAGATCACGTAAGTTCAACCAGGGCTGCACGATCTGCCGTTCTTGCCGAGACACCAATTCCGACATGCACGGGTCACGGATGCGGGAAAGTCGGAGTTGATTGGCGGGAGTTTGCGCGAACCCCAGCACGGGTCTGACTCACGGTTTCTTCCTCCCGATTCCGGCCGTCTTCAGCATGTCCGCCAAGTGGCCGGACTCCACGACGACCCGCATGAGGTCCACACGGCTCTGAACGCGCAGCTTGCTCTTCAGTGACATCCGATAGTTCGCGACGGTCTTTGGCGCAAGATGAATCTTGCGTGCGATCTCCTCGGCCGTGTAGCCGGTCGCGGTTAGGTACAGGACATCGCGTTCCCGCTCGCTCAAGGAGCCCCAGCCACCGGATGGGTTCTGAGAGGCGCTCCGAGCTTTCGACAGCAGTCCGACAACATGCGCCGGGAAGGTCATCCTTCCGGCGGCCAGCATGTCGAGGGCTCCGACCAGATCGGAGCGAGCCCGTCGCTTGCTCAGGCAGCCCATCGCACCCGCCTCAATCGCGGCCTCGACGTACTCCGGATCGTCGTAGGCCGTCAAGACGAGCACGCGGACATCGGGGTGCCGCGTCGTGATCCTTCGGGTTGCGGCGATGCCGCCCATGCCCGGCATGCGGATGTCCATGACGACGAGATCGGGCTTGAGCGCGTCCACCTGCTCGACGGCGGCTTCACCGGATGAAGCCTCTCCGACCACATCGTACCGCTCCGTGAGTTCGATGAGCAGCTTGATTCCTGCGCGAACAACGGCATGGTCGTCGACGAGCACGACGCGGCAGGAGTAGCTCACTGCGGGATGATCCCCGCGCGCACGGGCATCGAAATGGGCGCTGCGAACCTGACCGTGGTGCCATCCCCGGGCGCGCTCGCGATGGTGAGCCGCCCTCCGACGATCCGGCTGCGCTCCCGCATGCTCGCGAGGCCGACCGAGAGATGCGGCTCAAGCTCGTCGGGCGAGAAGCCCGCGCCGGAATCGCTGATTTCGGCATACAGCGTCCGGCCCTCCCTCCAATATCTCACCCTGGCGCTTCCCGCGCCGCTGTGCCGCCTGGCGTTGTTGAGCGCTTCCTGCACGACCCGGAAGACGGCCAGACTGGTCTCGGACCGCAGCGCCCTGCCCGCCCAACGGATATCCCGCTCGACGGCGAAGCCCTGCTCCTCCGTGCGCCGACAAAGGACGCTGAGCGCGAATTCGAGCCCATGGCCTTCCAACTCGACCGGCATCAGGTCTCGTATCGCGCGGTCCAGCGCGTCATGACACCGGTCCAGATCGCCCTGCACTCCCGAGATCATCTCGGGCGCGTCCTCTCCCGCCATTCCCCTTTCGACCAGGGCGGCAAGGTGAAGCTGGATCGCGGTGAGGCTTTGCTTCACTTCGTCGTGCAGGTCCCGGGCAATCCGCGACCGCTCCGCCTCCGCCGCCAGGACCTTCGCTGCCGCCACCCTCCGAAGCATGAGGCTTTGAGCCAGGCTGCGCACGGCGCAGACCACCAGCACCTCTCCCATCTCGTCGGTCATCGGACCGAGACTGATTTCGACGGGAAACCCGTCGCCGTCCTTGTGCACTGCCTCAAGCTCCATGCCGACGCCCATCGGACGTGACGTGGGGTTGCGGTGGTACACTTCACGGTGGCGGCGGTGGCGGTCTCGAAGCTTGGGGGGAACCAGCATCTCGACAGACTCGCCTACCAACTCTTCGCGCGACCAGCCGAACATCGTCTCCGCCTCGGGGTTCGCGTCCCTCAACAGACCGTCGGCGCCGACCAGAAGCATCGCGTCCGGCGATGCGCGGAAGACCGCCCGAAAGTCGCTTGGGCGGGCAAGCAGCTTGTGGATGAGAATCTCCTCGAAGTACAGGCCGGGGATCATGGCGCCGCCTCGCCAAGCGCGGGAGGAGTGCCGATGTTCGATCCGTTGATCATACTGTTTCCCGGTCCCTGCGACCACAGCGACGGCCGGGGCGGAGCGTAGCAGGCGAGCTCGGGCGTGCGCCTCAGCCGAAGGCACGCGCGCCTCAGCCTGTTCCGGACGGTGGAGGCGGGGAGGCTCTCGCGGCGCGCGATATCGTTCGGGCTAAGGCCGATCCAGTAGCGGAGGAGCAGCAATCGCCGCTGCTCGGCCGGGAGACGGGCCAGCGCGCCTCCAATCCGAACCTGCAACTCGGCGGTCTCGGCGGCGGCCAATGGGTCCGGGGCCGTGTCCACGGCCGAGGTGACCTCGCCGACGCTCTCTACTATGCGGTCCCGCTCGATCTGGTCTTGCCCGACCGCAGCGACGCAGACGCGCTGACAAAGCGTCCTCGCCCATCCAAGCAACGCCTCCGGATTACGGCACTGCTTCCGCTTCTCGTAGATTCGGATGCGGCAGGCCTGCGCGAGTTCCTCCGCGGTCGCCCGGTCCCGCGCGAATCGCGTCGCGACTGACCGGACAACCGGTTCGACCCGCCGTAGCAGGTCGTCGTCCCGGTGCCCCGTGTCCCCTTGGGTACTGCGCCCGCCGCTGCGGTTCATCCGTCTGCTCCTCTCGGCACGAGTCCGCGCCTCTTTGGCCGAAGCGCACTTCAAAGCTGCCGTTGGGACGACCGCGCGGACAGGGTACTTTTTCCACGACTTGGTGCCAAAAGGTTCCCGAGTCTTCCGGGAAAAAGTTCCCGGCGCTCGGGAAGAACTTCCCTCCGTGAGGGGATCGGACGGGAAGAAGTTCCCGAAATCCGCCGCGAAACTTGCCCAAACCTTCCCGTCGAGCGTGATTGTGCCGAAAATATGCCGAACAAACCACCGGATCCGTGCTCGCGGGCCGGTGAGACGTTTTGCTCCCTCGCACTGTCTATTAGGGCGAGGGCACGATCCCAAGCGGGGATCGCCCGAAACCCAATTCGTCACAAGGAGGCATACCATGACGAACCCCATCAAGCTCGTCCGCGCTGTAACGCTGGCGGGCGTCCTCTCCGTTGTCCCCCTCGCGGTGGACAAGACCTCCGAGAATCCCGGACTCGCCGGATTCTCGGTGACCCCCTCCGTGGCTTGCGCCCAGGCCGATGAGTGCTCCCTGTCTCTCTTCAAGATCTGCAGCACCCACAACGGTGACCGCAGGTTCTACCGGTGCTCGAAGGGCTGCGAGGAGCCGGAAGAGGAAGAGAAGAAGTAGCAACACCTACCCACGAGTCCCAGCCCGCCGACCGCAGCCAACGGACTCGCGGTCGGCGGGGCGGGACGGGAGAACAAGAGACATGGAATCACTCATTACGAAAGTCGCGCGGGCCGGACTCGCACTGGTCGCCGCCGGTTGCGCCGAAGCGGACGTATCCTCTGAAGCAAGCGTCCGAACCGAGATGTTTCCCACCTTGGCCGATCCGGTAGAGGAGTTTCTGGAGGAGAGCCGGACGCTGGGCAGGGCCGACGACTTTGGCCTTCTTTTCGCGTTCGCAGCACTCAACGACGAGTACCTGCTCGTCGGCGATGCTGCTGCGGATCGCCACCTGCTCGTCGTTGATATCGAGAGCGGTCAGGTGGTGACGCGGATGGGACCCCACGGAGAGGGACCTCAGGAGTTCATGGGTCCGCATCGCATCGTCGCCGACCCTAACCGCACCGATACCTGGTGGGTGTATGATTTTCCCTCATGGACTTGGACTCCGGTGACGATGCTCGGGGATCCTGGCATCTGGAAAATTGGTGAGCGTTATTCGGTGCAAGGGCTACCGCCCACCCCAGAGACGCCGATATGGGTCGGTGAGAACGAGGCTGTGGTTCACGGAATGTTCCCCGGATTCGCCGTTGCTCGGGTCTCATTTGATGAGGACAGCCGCCGCTTGGAGAAGTGGACTCGGATCGAGGCGGAGCAACCGTTCTCTCCAAAAGAGATACCAGAACCCGGGTTGTCCCTGCTGAACAGAAGCTTCGTCGCGGTCCGGCCGAGCGGCGGATTCGCCGTCGCCTACCAGTTCGACAATTGGATCGAGGTACGTGACAGGAACGGTCAGTTCGTTCGCAGGGTTGACGGCCCCCGCGAAGTGACGCCCGAGTATAGGATCGATGACACCAACACCTTCCATTGGGGCGAGGATGATCAGAACGGCTATGTTGGCGGCTACGGTACGGAAACTGGTTTCTACCTGTTGTGGTGCGGTGGTGCGGAGTGCCCGACCATGGCGATCCACCAGTTCGATTGGGAAGGGAACTTCATCCGCGAGTTCGGGATCCCAGCAGTGAGTGACTTCGCCGTCTCCTCGACCGGAGATCGCATGTGGGGGTTCATGCACGAGCGTATCCCACCACTCATTGGCGAATGGATCCTGCCGTAAGTAAGAGCAAATCGGACCCCCAAGGGGGGGCTCGATCAGTTTCCCGCTTGTTTGCAAGGAGCACTAAAGCATGGACCGAATCACCTACCTGCCGTTAGCGGCCCTGTCGGTCACAGCCGTTCTCGCCGTCGCGTGCGTTCAGAACGATGCGCCCGCCGCAGACTTCATGATCGGCTACGAGGGCGTCATCCCCGTCACCAACCCCGGCCCGGCACCAGCGGCGCGCCTCGATCTGGTCGTCTCGATCGGCCCGAAGACCTTGACCGACACGGGGTCTCCCGACGAGTTCGGCGGAGTGTCCAGCGTGGCGCTCGGGCCGGGCGAGGAGGTCTACGTGGCCGACGCCCGAAACCGCGAGGTCAGGGTCTTCGGGCTGGACGGCTCCCACCGGCGTACTTTCGGCCGCGAGGGCGAAGGCCCAGGCGAGTTCCAGGGTCTCCAGTCGCTCGCGTGGGCGGGCGACCGGCTCCTGACCCTCGATCCGGCGCAAGCTCGCATCGGTGAATGGTCGGCAGCGGGCGAGTGGCTCGGGCAGCAGGGGATGCGAACCGGCGTCAGCGGCCACCGTCGCCTCGTTCGCCTGTACCCTGTCGGCCCGGACGAGGTATTCCGCTTCGCACTGCCCGGCCTCAAGCGAAGCTATGTGGGTCTGAGCAGCAGCGGCGAGACGGGTGACACGCTGGCGTGGATGCGCGGCCCGTCGAGCGGTCCACCGTCGTACATCGTCTGCACGCACGAGGAGGGGCTCGCCGAATTCCTGGTTCCGTTCGCTCCACAGTTCCTGCAGCATCCGGGACCGGGCGGCGTTCTGTATTCGGCCCTCTCCGACGCGTACCGCATCTTCATCACGCGAAACGACGGTGCCGAAGTCCTCACGGTGATCGAGCGCACCCTGCCGGGCGAATCGTTCACTACCGCCGAATGGAGGGCGGCGAACGCCGAATTCTACGAGTGGCGCGAAACCAAACGGGGCGTATCATGCGACCCGCGCGAACCGACGCGACCGGACGCGAAACCATTCCTCAACGATCTGTTCGTCGCTCCAGACGGCAAGCTCTGGGTCGAGGTAGTACGCACGGCCGGCAACCGCTGGGAGATCTTTGACATCCAGGGCGTGTTGCTCGCCAGCGTTCCCGCTCCCGACCGCCGCGAAGACGTTGTTCCGGCGTTCGGGACCGACTATCTGCTCACGATCCGGCAGGACAGCCTCGACCTCGACCACATTGACGTCTGGCGCCTGAAGAGTGGGAGTGCGACGCACTGACTACTAGCTCCGCCCCCGCCCGCGACGTAAGATCCGTAGCCGACCGGCTGCTCGCGGTCGCCTGCGCCATACTCAGAACCCAGACCTGCTGCCGGCCTCCACGTCCCGCGGAGGAAAACATCTCCTCTCCCGGTGCCGACCGGGCGGGCGGTCCACATCCGCGTGCGCGCTGCGGCCAGCCGCAGCGGCAGCGATCTCCATGGGGGTCAGAGGGGGGCACGGCCCCCCGCCAGCCTCGCTCGGGGACCCGCGAAGCGTGGCCCCAGGGGGTATGCTCTGACCACCCATGACCCTTCTGGAGTCAGCTCTGGAAGGGGACCGACCGTGGCTCCGAGCGCCATCTCGCGCCCGTCTGTGCGAGGCGACGCCAAACACCCACCAGGACGCTTGGGCGAAACGCCGCCCGAGTCTTCTCCGCATCCCCGAGGCAGGGTTACAGCCCCGCCTTCAACACCGTTGACATGGCCCATCTGGACCTTGCGCGTCGAGATCGGGTAGCCTGGGCCGACCGTTGATCGGCCCTTCCCCCGCGGCCTTCCCGAGGATTGAACTCGGAACTGCGTCCCCTTAAAATGGACCATGGGCTTCCCGAGTTCATGTCGGGACGGCGATGAGGGCGCGCACGGCCACCATGGGCACCCTGCTCCCATTTTCACCTTGCAGACCCGTGTAGGGGAATGTTCTTTCACGACATCAACCACAAGGACTTCATCGAACTTCTTCGAGCGCTCCCGAGCACCCCCGCGATGACCCGTGCCCACATCATTGGCGCATTCGGTGTTCTGGTGACCGGCGACGACCCGAGTGGCTGGTGGAATGCACTCTTGTGGGACCGCGACGAGGAAGGGGCAGCGAAAGCCGTAGCGCAGTTGATCATCTCGAAGGGCGGGAAGCGTGTTGTCAGCCTGATCAAGGCCCAAGCCAACGGTCGAGATGTCGTTCCCCGAGCGGATGATCCGAAGCTGGCGCGGTTGCTCTTCGACGAATCCCTGGACGGTTTCACTGTCAGCGAGCAGTGGGAATTGAGGGACATCGTCTGCGAATACTACGCGGAGACACAGGTGGTCTTGGAAGATGAGGACGACGACCTGCCGGAGCCCGAAGGCGAGTCGCTTCCAGAGGATCCGGTAGAAGACGAGGAGGACGGGGATCATGATGTCAGCATCGCCGATCTCTTCTCGGGCAAGCCACGTGCCAGCGCGCAACGGGGAGCCCAGTGGACCTTGAAACGCCTCCAGACGCCGTCGAGGGGGTTTCTCACGGTTCCCGATCGGTGGAAGGAGAAGGACCTGGAGGACTTCCTGTGGGTCAACTGGGAGGCTATCGACTTCGGATTCGACCGGCCGATCTACCTTGTAGGGAAGCAGAAGCGCCTGAGCGGCAACACGAGCGACCGGGTTGATCTCCTCGCCAAGGGTAGGTCGGGCGAGCACATCGCGATGGAGCTGAAGATCGTCGAAGCGCGCCGTGGCGATTATACCCAGCTCACGTCCTACATGGGAAACCTGGAATCGAGCGGCGTGCCTGCGGACAAGGTGCGAGGAATCCTGGTCGCACCGGCCTTCTCGGACAAGGTACTCAACTCGGCGGCCATCGAGCCGCGCATCACCCTTCTCCGGTTCGACAAAGGACTGTAGAAAAGACCCGCTGGCTGGATGGCCGATCCTGCGAGCCAAGGCCCCCGCGCGCCGCGTCAGCCGTTACGCGGGGGACGCTCCGGGGGCGTCCTCTAGGCTGGCACTGCACACCGTAATGCGCAGGAGCCAGCGTACCCACGGTATAACCGCAGGCTGGCGAGGGGGTGCTGCCGCCCCCCTTCGATCCCCCCGGAAAACCTCCGCTCCGGCAGCGTTCGCGGGTGGGGAGTCCGCCCGACCACCGATCCCCTCCGGTCGAGGCCGTCGGTTCGCGGGTGAGTCTGCCGCGTGACCGGCGGGCGGCGTGGTCGGCGTTGCCACCGCTGCGGTGCCGGTCCCCCCGGCCTCCGGGACGGACTCCGCCCGTCCCTCCGCCGGGGCTGTTTCGCGCATCGGCCACACAACAGTGGCTCAGCCAGCGGAAACGCCGTCTCGACGGCGGAACGACCGCCGGGCCGCATCGTAGCATCGACGGCGAGGCTTATGGCTCGCGGATGGCCTCCCAGTGCGCTTCCTTCCCAAGAACCCCCAAGCCGCTGTCCACCCGGCTGCGGAGGTGCCTCGAAGGCTCGAAGATCGGAACATCGCGGGACGGCACCTCGACCGGCGCGCCGGTCCTGGGATTGCGGCCCGTCCGGGCCTTGCGGTGCCGCACCTTGAAGACGCCGAATCCCCGAAGCTCGATGCGGTCGCCTTGCGCGAGCGCGTCCTTCACGGCGTCGAGGAAGGCCTCGACCATCAGTCCGCATTCCCTCTTGGTGACTCGTGGTTCAATCACATCGGCGACCTTCTCAACGAGGTCCGCTTTGGTCATTCTCTTCTCCGCGCGCGAAGTCTGGCCAAATCCTGCCGCTTCACCATGATAACTTGCAGGGCGACCCACGGCGTCAGATCCGCGCCGGAGCGGATGTTGGTGGCAAGTCCTGCGTGTCCGGTTCACTTTGGGGGTCGCCGGACACGAAATCGCCGCTCGGCCGGACACGGCCTCGGTCATGCAGGTCGCTGGCGCGTTTGCAGTTGGGCCACGTCCGGCGGAACGCCGGTGCCGATCCGCGCTCCTCGGACGTGGCTGGGAGCGACCCCCCATTTCGGCGTGCCTCAATCGGCATCGGGCAGGATGGCGATGTACATCCCCATCCTCCCCTCCGCTGCGGGGTCGCTCCCAGCCAGCGGTCCGTCCGGAAGGGTGTCGAGCGCCGCTTCGAGGAGGTGGCGGGCCTGTTGGCCAACCGGCTGGCCGGTGGGCTGTACGGCATCGTCAACCGCAGTCGAGACGGGACCCATCTCGGCTTGCCGTTTCGCCTTCCCGCAAGGGACCGCTGGACCCGGAGCGACCTCCCGCAGAGGGTTGGGATGGCGTGCACATCCCAACCCTCCCGTGGCACGCCAAGCGTCCAGGGAGGGGGGTCGCTCCGGCCACGGCCTCCGTTTCCGGCGCGGCACCGCCGCCCCGGAGGCCGTGGCGCAGCCGCAATCCGGACAACGACTTGCGTAGCAGAAGGAATGCACGTCCAAACGACGATTCCGTGCACATCGGGTCTGTTGCACATGTGCGGCTCCATCCGGGCGCCGACCCATCCATTTCGGGTTCTTGGATCGACCTCCCGTCGATGCCGGAGAACTCGGTCCCGTGCTCGCACTGGCGGAGAAACCCGCTCTCCGCGATACTTCGTTCGCGCAGATCGTGCAGTCCATCTATCGAGAGGAATCGAACGATGGCACGCACGAAACGAAGTCGGCGCTCGTACGGCGCTGGCGAATGGGGCCGGAACCGGGTCAGGATCTTCCCGGACCCGAAGACCGGCATGTTCCAGATCGAGTGGCGAGAGAACGGGCGAA
The DNA here is from genome assembly GCA_965204275.1 of Longimicrobiales bacterium. Classification (GTDB taxonomy): domain Bacteria; phylum Gemmatimonadota; class Gemmatimonadetes; order Longimicrobiales; family Gaopeijiaceae; genus Bin94. The sequence goes on along the minus strand of CBDBEC010000002.1, from coordinate 2,374,911 downwards.
GGCTCACCCGGTCCCTCAAGCACCGTGACTGGCGGCGCGCGAAGCGGCAGGCGGACGAATTCGCCGCCGGATTCGCTGGCCCCGAGATCGGGGGCGACGCGGAGGCCAAGCCCGAGCCACTCACGCTGGAGCGGCTCTTTGACATCTACGGTGAGGAGGTGACGCCCGCGAAGGGCGCGAACACCCGGCAGCACGACCGCACGTCGATGCGGATGTTCCTCGACCTCTTCGGATCGAACCGCGACCCGGCGACCCTGTCTCAGAGGGACTGGGACCGATTCGTTCGGGAGCGCCGCGCTGGCAGGATCGGACCGAGTGGCAAGCCCGTGGCGGACCGGACGGTCGAGTACGACTTGAAGTTCCTGATCGCCGTGCTCAATTGGGCGGCGAAGTCCCGCGACGAGCAGGGCCGGTTGCTGCTCGACCGGAATCCGCTCGCGGGGCTCAGGACGCCGAGCGAGAAGAACCCGAACCGGGTGGTGCTCGCCGAGGAGGAGTACTTGGCGCTTCTGGAGGTGTCGCGCCGGGTGGACTGGCGGTTCCGCGTCGCGCTCGTGCTCGCGCACGAAACCGGTCACCGGATCGGTGCCATCCGCCAGCTTCGATGGCGCGACATCGACTTCGGGGGCGGAACCATCGTCTGGCGTGCCGAGCACGACAAGACCGGCTACGAGCACGTCACACCCGTCACACCCGAGGCCTTGGATGCCTTGACGGAGGCGCGGAGTTGGAATCCCTCGGCCGCGGATGCCCCGGTGATGCCCGCGCCCCGGAATCCGGCGGCTAGCATGGGTGCCGCGTTGGCGCAGGGGTGGTGGGACCGGGCCGAGAGGCTCGCGGGGCTGGAGCCGAAGCCCGGCAGGGGCTGGCATTCGTTGCGGCGCAAGTTCGCCTCCGACCTGATGGACCAGCCGCTGAAGGTGCTCTGCCAACTCGGCGGGTGGAAGACGGCCAAAACGGTGCTGCGTTGCTACCAGAGGGCCGACGAGGGACAGCTTCGGAAGGCTCTGGAAGACCGCCGCCGGGCTCGCGGCTGAAGTCGAGACCGGCGGGAATCAATCAGCGGGAAATCGGGCTGTCGAACATGCAACCACAACCACTGCAACAAGATGCGAAACTTCAACCACATGTCGGCCCGGCGCCTCGCCGCTCTCGGTGCTCGCGGGGCTTTGTCCACGGGCTGCTGGGTTCACCTGGCCGCCGCCATGGCACCCTGGTCGCTGGGGGCGCAGGAGACCGTGCACATCCGAGGCGTCGTCGTGAGGGCGGAGACGGGAGAGCCCGTTGCCGGCGCGCGGGTCCTCGTGCTGCACACGTCGCTGCAAACCACGGCGGACGTTGACGGCAGCTTCGTCATCGCATTGCCCGGCCGGGGCGACTACACCCTCTTCGTGGCGGCCGACGGGTTCCGGGCGGAGGAGCGTGCGGTCGAGGCGGGTTCGAAGGCGGAGCGCCTGCTGCGCATCCAGCTGGAGCGGCTTCTCTTCGAGGTTCCGAGCCTCAACGTCACGGTGAACCGGGGGACGCGGCCGGGTGACATCTCCACGAGCGTCGCCGTGATGAGCGGGGATGAACTGGAACGGCGAAACGTCACGAGCCTCGATGAGGCCCTTCCCTTTGCCCAGGGGGTCACCTTCAACGCGGGGTACATGGACATCCGCGGATCAACCGGCATCGCCCGGGGGGTGGGCAGCAGGGTGCTCATGCTGCTCGACGGCCACCGGACGCTTTCGGGAGTGGAATCCTCCGTCGACTTCGGCGTGCTCCCGATCCTGGACGTGGAGCGCATCGAGATCGTGAAGGGGCCGCACTCGACGCTCTGGGGCAGCAACGCCCTGGGTGGCGTGGTAAACGTGATCACGCTCCCCCCGCTCACAGGAACCCGGACGGCGGTGCGCGGCTACTACGGCCTCTTCGACACACCGGGCCACCTGTCCTTCACCGACCGGCGCCTCAGCATGCGCGGGGTCCAGCTCCAGCACTCCCAGAAGATCGGGCCGGCCCACGCTACGGTCTTCCTGGCGCGCGAAGGCACCGACGGGTTTCGGCAGAACGGCAGCATGGACCGCTGGCGAGTGCGCGCGAAGGCGATCTTCAGGGCCGAGTCGGCCACCCCTTGGGAACTGTTTGCGAGCTGGAAGAGCCAGGACGCGGAGGAGTTCTTCACGTGGGCGTCTCCGGATCGTCCCCTGGAGGTGGATCCGCAGAACCTGGAAGACTGGAAGCGGCAGTCGGACCTGATCGCGGGTCTTACCGCCATCCCGCTGGCGACGCCGGAACTGAAGCTGGAACTGAGGCCCCAGATTCACTATTTCCGATCGGAGAACCACTTCCACGACAACATGGATTTCCATGAGTCCACCCGTTACCGCACCGACCTGCAACTGTCCCTGTACACGGACAACCGGCACACGCTGACGTTCGGCGGCGATGCCGCGTACACCAGCGTGGCGTCCAACTTCCTCGACACGGAGACGCGTGCGGCCGGAACGCGGCCAAGTGTGACCGACCTGGCGCCGGATGTGACCGACCTGGCGGTCTTCGCACAGGACGAGATCGAATTCTCCGAGCGGCTTCAGGCTTCGGCAGGGCTCCGCTTCGACATGCACAGGGTATCGTTCGTGGAGGACGACCTGGCGCTCAATCCCAAGATCGGCGTCGTCTATCGACCTTCGCAGCCTCTGAGCCTCCGGGCCTCGGTGAGCCGCGGGTACAGGTCCCCGAGCGTGTCGGAGCGGTTTACCTCTACGACCGTGTTCGGCTTTCGGGTGGTTCCGAATCTCGAGTTGCGCGGCGAGTCCGCGTGGGCCGCCGAGATCGGTACGACCATGACCCCCGACGACCGGATCTGGTTCGACGCGGCGCTCTTCTGGAGCGAGTATTCCGGTCTGATCGAAGTGGCGGCGACGCCCGGCCAGCTGTTCAGCTCCTTCCAGTTCCGCAATGTGCCCGAGGCCAGGGTCCGGGGGATCGACACCGGAGTGCGGGTGCTCCTGGTACCCGGGAAACTCAACCTCAAAGCCAACTACATGTACCTGGACTCGGAGGATCGGCAGTCGGGGAGGGCGCTGACCTACCGGTCCAGAAACAACCTCACCGCGACCCTGTCGGGATGGACCGATTTGATCGCGCTCGACCTGCTGCACCGCAGCGAGCCCGAAACGGTCATCAGGTACCCCAATGACGAACGCGGGCCGGTCACGCTGCTCGACCTGCGGCTGAAGGTCCGAATCAAGGATATGGATGTGCAGACCAAGGTCGCGAACCTTCTGCAGGCGGAGTACGTGGACGTGCAGGAGCGGAACCCGGGGGCGTCGCGAAGCTTCCGGGTGACGGTGACGTCGCGGTTCTGAGATGCCGACCCTGAACGACTCGCTCGAAGTACGTAAAGTAAAGTATACCCAATGTCATGCGTACTTTACTCATGTAGGGGGTGGTTGACGGCGCTCGCATTTCAGGGGGGCACCGCCCTGCGGTTTCTGTACGGCTTGCCCAGGCGGTAGGTTGGGCACGCCGGGGAGCTTCCTGCAGGGTCGCTGCGGCTGGGCAATCCGGCTCGGGCTTCGGAACCGTCCCGCCTCGCGGAGTTGGGGACAAAGAGTGTCTCCCCTACGCCCCCCGTCCCCCCGTCACCCGATGATGCACCATCGCCAGCGCCGGCACGATCATCATCAGCACTGCCGTCCCGAACAGGATCCCGAACCCCAGAGAGGCCGCCATCGGGATCAGGAACTGCGCCTGCAGGCTTGTCTCGAACACGAGCGGCGCCACCCCCAGGAAGGTGGTCACCGATGTCAGGAAGATCGGCCGGAAGCGCGCCTTCGCCCCCGCGATGATCGCGTCCCGTCCGGACATGCCCCGGCGCAGGCGCTCGTTGATGAAGTCGATCATGACCAGTGAGTCGTTAACGACCACACCGCTGAGACCAACGATACCAAAGAGCGACATGATCGCCACGTTGAGGCCGAGGATCAGGTGGCCGAGCACGGCCCCGATGATGCCGAAGGGGATCGCCGCCATTATGATCAGGGGCTTGGTGTAGGAGCCGAACGGGATCGCGAGAAGCGCGTAGATTGCCAGCAGGGCGAGCAAGAAGCCGCCGCCCAGGGCGCCGAACGACTCGACCTGCTCCTGCCGTTCGCCGCCGAAGGCATAGCTCAGCCCCGGGTTTCGCGTCATCAATTCGGGAAGGATCCGATCTTCCAGTACGCTGTTCATCTCGGGGCCCGTAACGATGCCGCGGAAGACGTCGGCCGTCACCGTCACGACCCGGTCGCCGTCCTTGCGCCGGATGGTTGTGGGCGAGCTGCCGAAGCGGACCTCGGCGACCCGGCCGAGCGGGACCACGCCACCGGCCGGGGTCCGGACCATGTAACCCTCCACGTCGGCGATCGCGTCGCGTTCCTCCGCGGGCAGGCGCACGTAGACGCGGACGTCCTCGCGGCCGCGCTGCACGCGCAGCGCCTCGTCTCCGAAGAACGCCGCCCGCACCTGCCGGGCCACGTTGGCGAGCGTGAGCCCCAGCGTCCGCGCCTCGGGGCGCAGATCGAGCCGTATCTCGCGGAGCCCCTGTTCCTGGTCGGCCTGGATGTCGTATACGCCGTCGAACTCGCGGAGACGCGCCATCACCGTGTCGGCGATCACGGCCAGCCGCTGCGGATCGGGATGCGCCAGCTCCACGTGAACCGGGTCCCCGAGGCGGAGGATGTCGGAGTCGATGCTGATCGACTTGGCCCTCGGCAGGGGACCCAGCAGGCGGCGCCACGCCAGCTGGAACCGGACAGCCGAAAGATCGCGCCGGTCGGCCGTTACCAGCTTGAACTCGACGGCGGCGATCGCGGCGCGCGGCGTCGCGGCGGCACCCGCGTCACCGGCGGGCCCGGATTGCCGGGCAGCCTGTCCGATCGTCACGTTGACGCCTTCCAGCAGGTCGTCGAGCTCCTGTCCGTCCTCGGCGGCGAGCTGTTCGAGCACGCGGTATCCCGCCCGCTCCAGAACCAGGGCCATGTTGGCGGTGCGCTGGACAGGCGTTCCCTCGGGCATCTCCAGGTTGGCCGTCACCAGGTCGCCTTCCACCGTGGGCATGAAGGTGACCCGGATGATCCCGGCGGGAATCATGGCGACACAGACGATGATCATCCCCACCCCCGACGCGATTACGATCCCGGGCCGGCCGGTCGCGAAGCGGAGGCTGCGGTCCAGCGGTCCCTCCACGAAGCGCCTGAGCCCGCCGTCGACCCGCATCTGAATCCGCTTGATGGGATTGACCCTCTCCCGCCCCGCCGTGCGCCGCCGCGGACGGGGGAGGTGGGAGAGATGGTTCGGCAGGACCAGCAGCGACTCGATCAGGGAGAAGAGCAGGACCGAGATCACGATGATCGGAATCTGGCCGATGATCCTGCCCAGCGAGCTGGGGATGAAGAAGAGCGGGCAGAAGGCGACTCCCGTGGTCAGAACCGCGAAGACCACCGGGGTGGTGATCCGCCGGGTGCCGCGGATCGATGCGACCACGCCGCGCCGGCCCCTCTCCCGCTCGGCGTAGATGTTCTCGCCCACCACGATGGCGTCGTCCACCACGATTCCCACCGCGAGGATGAAGGCGAAGAGAGACATCAGGTTGACGGACACGTCCAGGACCGACATCACCGCGAAGGTGCCGACGAACGACACCGCGATCCCCACCGCGACCCAGAAGGCCAGCCGTGTCTCGAGGAAGAGTGCCAGGGCGATCAGGACCAGGGCCAGCCCGATCAGCCCGTTCTTGACCAGGAGTCCCAGCCGCGACTTGAGTATGTCGGCGTCGTTGTTCCAGATGGCGAGCTGCACGCCGGCCGGCAGAGACGGGATGACCTCCTCGTCCAGGTGTTCCTCCACCGCGTCGACTATCCGGAGGACCTTCTCGTCCGCCGTGCGGAAGACTTCGACGTAGGCGGCGGGCTGTCCCTCGTAGAGGCCGATCAGGTCCACGTCCCGGAAACCGTCGCGGACCGCGGCTATGTCGCCCAGCCGCACCACCGTTCCGTCGGCGCGGCTGACGACGATGATGTCCTCGAAATCCTGCTGCGTGTAGTTCTGCCCGGTCGTGCGGATCCGCACCTCTTCGTCACGCGTGTCGATGCTGCCGGCCGAGAGGTCCAATGAGCTGCCGCGCACTGTGTTCGAGATGTCCTGTGGCGTCAGCCCGAGAGACCGCAGGCGGTCCAGCGAGACCTCGATCGAGATTTCGTAGTCGCGCACACCCGTCGTCTCCACATACGATACCTCCGGCAGATCCGCGAGCGCGTCCTCGGTGCGGTACGCCACCTCCTTCAGGCTGCGCTCGGAGACGTCGCCGTAGATGACGATCCGGATCACGCTCTGCCGGCTGGTCACCTCGGTGACCTCCGGGCGCTCGGCACCGGCGGGGAAGGTCTGGATTCTGTCGATCCGGGCCTTGACGTCGTCCAGGGCCCGGCTCAGGTCCTCGCCGAGATTCAGCTCGGCGACGACCGTTCCCCGGCCCTCCGCCCCGGTCGACCGTACCCGCTTGATGCCCTCGACGCCCTCGAGCTGCTCCTCGATCTTGAGGAGGATGGATTCCTCCACCTCATCGGGTGTGGCTCCCGGATAGGGGACGGTGACCCGGATCCGGTCCAGCGACACCTCGGGGAAGACCTCCTGCACCAGCCCACGCAGCGCGAAGAACCCCGCCGCGAGGATGAACAACATCAGGAGGTTGGCGGCGACCCCGTTTTGAGCCATGTAGGCGACGGGCCCGCGCTTCTCACGCGGGCCAAGGTTGCCGCTAGCGGTCCTGCCCGGATCCATCGCCGGTCGAATGCCGGGAGGGTTTTCTCCGTGGGCCTCTATGGTTCATTCACGGCTCTCCGCTCCACACCGGTCCGCACTACCATCCCTTCGGTGGCGATCTGGATTCCGCTCACCACGACCGGCTGCCCGGCCTCGAGGGCACCGGTAACGTACACCACCTCGTCGGACCGCTGCAGGACCTGCACGGGTACGATGGTGACCAGATTGTCGGCATCGCCGGCACGGAGCGCCCAGATTTCGTTGCCGGTCCGGAGCGCGGCGCGGGGTACGGTGAAGTACCGATCCGGAGCGGCGCCTTCGATCCGAACTTCGACGAACTGACCGACAAGGAGTGGCGGGCCCGTACCGGAGAACGGTCTCGGCACCCGTACGATCACGTCGATGGTGCGGGTCTGTTCGTCCAGGGCTGCCTCCGCCCGGTCCACGTACCCCTCCCATTCATGGTTCCGGTCGCCGTATTCGGCGCTGACGGTGGCGCGGATCCTGCGGCTGCCGTCTCCCGCTCTCAGCTCCCACAGGTCGGGAACGAGGGCGGCCTCGGCGTCGGAAACGGGGACGACCACCTCGACCTCGTCGGTGGCGTAGAAGCGTCCCACGCCCTGGCCCGCCGCCACGAACCTGCCCACGTCCACGGATTCGTTCCGTACGATCCCGCTGAAGGGGGCCAGCACCTCGGTGCGCGACAACGCCAGTTGCGCGTCGGCGAGAGCGGCGCTGTCGCGGGCGAGGGCCGCGCGGGCCGCGGCGAGCTGGGGCTCGCGCAGAGTCAGGGGTTTTGCCGTCCCCGCGCCGGTCCCGGGGTGGCGCTTCCGGAAGTGCGCATACTCCTCGCGGGCGATCCTGGCGTCCTCCTCCGCCTGCATGAGCGCGACCTCCTGGGCCGCCACGTTGGCGCGCGCCTGCTGCACGCGGTTCAGGTAGTCGGCGTCGTCGATCCGGAAGAATGCCTGGCCCGCGCCGATCCGTCCCCCGCCCAGGAAGGCGGGATTCACCCACTCCACCTTGCCGTTGATCTGGGCGGCGACTTCGATTTCCGCCCGCGGCCGCACGGTCCCGGCCCCGTAGACCGGAATCGCCCCCTCACCGGCGACGGCGGACGCGGTGGTGACGAAGGGGTCGCGCGACGGCGGCTCGCGCAGAGGGGGCTCCGGTCTCAGCCGGACCATGATCACAGCTATGACAACGGCTCCGAGGAGGATCCCCGCAGCCACCAGAAAGCTCTTGCGGCGACTCATCTACTTGCTCCCTTGGGTCTTGGTTTCCGCGGGGTCGGCCGGCCGGCCCGATCCTTCAACGGGAACCATGCGCGGGCTCTCGACCGACTCCGGCCCGGCCGTCCAGTCGCCGCCGAGCGCGCGGTGCACGGCGAGGCGTGCCAGGGCCAGGCCACGGCCTGCGCCCGCCAGTGTGGATTCCACGTTCAGCAGCGTGCGCAGCGCGTCGAGGTAGTCCGTGTAGCCCGCGATTCCTGACACGTACCGTTCCGACTGGAGATCGAGCGAGGCCTGTGCCTCTTCCCGCTGCGAGGTGAGGTAGGCGTGACGCCGGCCCTCGTTGGCGAGCGCGGCGAGCGCGGCTTCGACCTCGTGTACCGCGGTCAGCACGGTCCGGCCGTAGGCGGCCGCCAGCTGGTTGAAGCGGGCGTGCGCGAGCGTGATGTTGTTGCGGATGCGCCCGCCCTGGAAGATCGGCGCGGTCAGGTTGCCCAGCAGGTTGCGGAACCACTGGTCCGCGTTGAACAGACCGTCGGCGGCGGAAGACTGTACGCCGATCGTGCCGGAGAGCGACAGCGAGGGGAGCAGCTCGGCCCGGCGGGCGCCGATGGTGAACCGGGCCGCGTCCAGACGCTGACCCGCCGCGCGCACGTCAGGCCGCTGAAAGAGAAGGTCGGCGGGGATGCCCGCCGTCACCGGATCCGTAAGCGAAGCCGGGGCGAGCGAATCCGGCAACACTGCGTCGACCTTGGACCGGTAGCCGCCCAGCAGCACCGCCAGACGGCCCTCCGCGTCGGTCAGCGCGGTTTCCAGCTGGGGAAGGCCGGCCTGCGTGTTCCGCAGGTCCAGGCGGACCTGGTAGAGCTCGAAGGAGGTGACCAGCCCGCGCTCATAGCGGGACCCGGTCAGTTCCTCCCGCTCGAGCAGGACTTCGACAAGTTCGCGGGCCAGGGCTGTGCGGCGCCGCAGGTCGACGATCTCGAAGTACGTCGCGATCGCGGTCGACAGGACCCCGATGCGAGCGGCGTGATAGTCCGATTCGGTGGCCAGGTACTGTGCACCGGCGGCCGCGGCGTCGTTGCGGGCGCGGCCCCAGAAGTCGAGTTCCCAGGCGAAGTCGGCGCCCAGCGACCAGGTGGTGAACTCGAGCCTTTCCGGGAACTCCAGGCCCCCGGGGACTTCGCCGTCCTCTCCCCCGGCCAGCTTGCGGAACTGCTCGCCGAAGCCGGCGTTGGCCGGAGTGTTCTGGTCGGTCGCGGAAGCCGACGCCTGCAGGGCGGGGAAGAGGCCGGCGCGTGCGATGCCCGCCCGGGCCCTGGCCTCCTGTACGCGCGCCACCGCTTCGGCGAGGTCGAGGTTGGAGATGAGGACGGAATCGATGACGCCGTTCAGGACGGGATCGTCGAAACCCTTCCACCACTCGCGCGCCTGATAGTCCCCGGCAAGCGCGCTCCCCATGAAGCTCCCGGGGACTTCCGCGACCGGTTCGGGAACCGAGGGAGCCGGGGTGAAGGAGCAGGCCGGCTGCAGGGAGACGGCGGCGAAAAGAAGAAACCAGGCGGGGTCAACCCGGCGGGGGTGCCCGCTGCGAACAACCCGGGCCCCCTCTGCGCGCACGGGTGCAACATTGCGGTTGTCGTGCATGGTCGCTCTTCAAGGTTGCTTGCGGGGCGCGGATGCATCCGCGGCGGGTTCGGGAAAGCTGGTCCGGGGATGGGGTTGGCGCAAGCGGTTGCAGCCGGCCCCGCGGCTGGCTCAGCTCGTCCCGGAGTCCACGGACCCCTTGGCCACCACGCGGCCCAGTGCGGCCTCCAGCGTGTCAACGGTGCGGTCCGGATCCACGAGCTTGTCGAGGCCGAAGAGTCCCAGACGGAAGGTGCGGAATCCGTCCGGCTCGCCGCACATGAGCGGGACCCCCGCGGCGATCCGGAGACCCGCCTCGGCGAAGCGGCTGCCGTTCTGGACGGCTGGGTCGCGGGTGTAGCTGACGACGACCGTGGGAGCCTCGAATCCGGGAGCGGCGACACTCGCGAACCCCCGCCCGGCGAGCAGCGTCCGCACCCTGCTCCCGAGCTCCAGCTGCCGGTCGCCGGCGTGGTCGAATCCGAACGCCTCCGTCTCCGCCATCACGTCCGCCAACGTGCGCAGCGCGTCGGTGGGCATGGTGGTGTGGTAGCTGTGTCCTCCGCGCTCGTAGCTCCGCATGACCTCGAGCCAGCGGAGCAGATCGCAGCTGAAGCTGGTGTTCGCGGACCGGTCCATCCTGCCGAGCGCCCTCGGGCCCAGCATGACCAGCCCGGCGCACGGCGACCCGCTCCAACCCTTCTGCGGGGCGCCAATGAGCACGTCGACACCCGATTCCCGCATATCCACCCAGACCGCGCCGGAAGCGACGCAGTCGAGCACGAACAGGGCGTCGACGGCGCGCGCGGCGGCGGCGGTCGCCCGGAGGTAGTCGTCCGGCAGGAGGATCCCGGATGAGGTCTCGACGTGCGGGGCGCAGACCACATCGGGCCGCTGCTCGCGTATCGCCCCGGTGACTTCGCCGATGGGGGCAGGGGCGAAGGGGGCGGCGGGCCGGTCGTTCGTGGGCCGGGCCTGGAGAACGGTCGACCGGGCGGGGATCGAACCCGCCTCGAAGATCTGGGTCCAGCGGTAGCTGAACCAGCCGTTGCGGACCACGAGACAGTGCCTGCCGGTCCCGAACTGCCGCGCGACCGCCTCCATCGCGTAGGTTCCTCCCCCGGGCACCACCGCCACCGCCTCGGCCGAGTAGGCGTGCCGGAGGGTCGCGGACAGGTATTTCATCACTTCGCGGAAGCGCGACGACATGTGGTTCAATGACCGATCGCTGAAGACGACCGAGTATTCGAGAAGCCCGTCGGGGTCGATATCGGGGAGCAGCCCGGGCACTGCGGACCTCCTTGGATGAAAGTGGACATGGTAGGTTAGCCGGTCGGCCGGGCGATGAGAATACGCCGGTTCGCGGCCGCAGCCCCTTCGCTCGGCGGCTGCGCGGGAACGTGGAACACGACGAAACGAGCATCGGGAGAGGAAGATGACCACGAGAACGGTTGTGCCGGCAGCCCGCGGACAACCCCCCCCCGGAATTCGACCGGCGACGCATCCGGGCTGGATCCACGGACTGCGGGGCGGCCTGCTGGCGTGCGCGACCATCCTGTGGAGCTGCGACCGGCCCGTGGCGGAACTCGGTTACGAGCTGCTCCGCACGCTTCCCCACGACGCGCAGGCCTACACCCAGGGACTGCTCGTCCGCGACGGGGTGTTCTTCGAGAGCACCGGACGCTACGGCAGGTCGGAGGTGCGACGGGTCGATGTCGCCACCGGACGGGTCCTCGCCAGCCACGCCCTCTCGGAGGATCACTTCGGCGAGGGACTGGCGCTGGTCGGCGACCGGCTGATCCAGCTCACCTGGAAGGCGGGGCTGGCCTTCGTCCACGATGTCGCGACCCTGGCGCCGGTGGACACCCTGGAGTACGAGGGCGAAGGCTGGGGGCTCTGCCACGACGGCGAATCCCTCTTCATGTCCGACGGGAGCGGCACCCTGCAGCGCCGCGACCCGGACACCTTCGACCTCGTCGAACGGATCGCGGTCACCCGCGACGGGTTCTCGGTGCGTAATCTGAACGAACTCGAATGCGTAGGGTATGACATATATGCCAACATCTACCAGTCGGACGAAATCGTGCGCATCGACAAGCGGACCGGAGAGATCACCGGCCGGCTGGACGCCTACCCGCTGTCGCTCGCTACCGGCCGTCCCGCGGACCCCGGGGCGGTCTTCAACGGGATCGCCCATGACGAACGGACGGGCACCTTCTTCGTGACCGGCAAGCTGTGGCCGGCGATCTTCGAGATCGCGATCATCGAGGAGTAGCGGGCGTGGACAACCTCGGTTGACAGCAGGGCGGCCGCGGCTGACGTTGCGTCCGGCGCCGGGGTTGGCGGTGTGGGCTGCCGGGAGTCGGCGGGCTCCCGGGTGGACGGCCGGAATCGACGCACGCAGAAAGGGACATGCGGGAGATGAGAGAGTTCAGGGGTGGGAAGCTGTTGATGACGCTCGTGGCGGGTGCGGTGCTGGTTCCGGGCTGCGCCGACCTGGCGATGGAAGCGGAACGCGTGCCGGCCGAACTGGCCATCGTTCCCGATGACGGTCGGGTCGGGGAGGGACAAACGACGCAGCTGGAGCTCGTTGTCAGGGACCAGAACGGGGACGAAATGCCCGTTCCCGGGTGGGCACAGCCGGTCTGGACGGCGTCGGGCGTTTCGGCGGCGGAAGTTGGCGGGGATGGAGCGCTGACCGCGATGAGCAGTGGCGAGGTCGCGGTCAGCGCCCGGCTGGCCGCATTGACCGCGGAGGCGCACTTCTGCGTCAGTCCGGGCCGGACGCAGGTGTCGGCGCCGGTGATCTACCTGACCCAGGGCGCGCAGGGCCGGCGCAACGAGACCCCTCTCATCGCGGGTCGGCCGGCGCTGCTCCGGATCTTCCTGGTCGGAAACGAGCCCGGTTCCTTTGAACTCGACGTGAAGTTCACGCTGAGCAAGGCCGGCGACGCGGTCTTCGAGCGGCTACTCACTGTGCCGGAGGGGATGCCCACCGAGATCGACGAGTCGGACCTGCGGGGTTCCGTCAACCTCGAGATCCCCGGATCCGTCCTCGAGCCCGGACTCGGCATGGTCGTGGAGCTGGATCCGAATTGCGTGGCCCCGCTGGCCCCGGGAAGCCGGACCCGGATTCCGGACGAGGGCGTGACCCACCTCCGCGTCGTGAGGCCGCAACTCTTCCGCCAGGTATTCGTTCCGACCCTCTGGAGGTCACAACGGGACAACCGGCTGTGGAACTGGCTGGACGAAATCGACCCCGACAGCGAGCAGATGCGCTACGCCAGGAATCTCCTGCCCGTGTGGGAGATGGAGGTCGAGGTTCGCGACACCTTCCGGACCAGCGCCGATCTGCGCACCGGCGCCGGGTGGGGCCAGTGGCTCAACGAGATCTCGGTGCTGAACAACTCCGAGGGCCGCCGGGCGTACTACTACGGTATCATCGGGTCGTCCCCGACCGGCCTCCTCGGGCTGGCCAACCTGGGTGTACCGTGGAGCGTGGGCGTGGCGCGCGACTACGTCTACGCACATGAAGTGGGACACAACATGAACCTGCAGCACGCCCCCTGCGGCAGCGTGCGGAACGCCGACGGCAACTACCCCTACGACACCGGGTCGATCGGGATATGGGGGTACGCCGTCGACAGGAACCAGTTGTTTGATCCGGGGGTCTACAGGGACATCATGGGCTATTGCTTCAACCGGATCTGGGTCAGCGACTACCACTTCCGCCGGGCCGCCGACCACAGGCTGGACGGAGACGGCGGCGTCGATCCGGACGGGGGATCGGGCGGGAGCGGTGGCGAGATGCTCGTGGTGTGGGGCTCGGTCCTGGATGGAGCGCTCAAGCTCGATCCGGCGTTCGTGCTCGAAGGGCCGGCGGTGCTTCCCGAGGCGGACGGCCCGTACCGGGTCGAGGGACTCGGCGCGGACGGGGAGACCATGTTCTCCCTGTCGTTTGAGCCCACGCCTCTGGAGCACGGCGGGGGCAGCTTCGTCTTCTTCGTTCCCTACGACCCCGAGTGGGCCGCGGCCCTCGACCGGATGGTGCTCACCGGGCCCGAGGGGGAGTATGCCGTGTCCCGCGACGGCGAGCCCGCGGTGGCGGTGTTGACGGATCCGTCCACCGGATTGATCCAGGCCATCATCCGGGACTGGGATGGAGGCCCGCTCCCGGGCGAGGAGACCGCGAACGTGACGATCACCAGGGGGATTCCGGCGGACGGGTAGCGGTAGCGGATTTGGCCCGTCGGTGGTGATTCGTGAGGGCAACCGCGTTTGACAGCGGTACGTTGGCGGTTGAACATTTGGAGTCGTGCAGCGACCCGTTCTGGACGGCCAGGACAGCAGGGTGAATTCGACTTGAGAGGCGGAAGAAAAATGAGGGAGAAACCGACGGTTGCTCGCAACGAGGCGGAAGCTCGCGACAGGACACTCCGCGGGACGCTCCTGGCGGCCGCCTTGCTGCTCTGGGGGTGCGGCGATCTGGCGATGGAAGGGGACCGCATACCGACCGAGGTTACCATCTCTCCCGGTGGCGGGCGGATCGACCAGGAGGACCCCGGGAAGCTGCAGCTGGTCGTCAGGGACCAGAATGGCGGGGTCATGCGGGTGCCGACCTGGGCGCCCCCGCGCTGGAAGGCGTCGGACGCCTCGGTTGCGGAAGTGGGCCCGGGTGGAACGTTGAACATCATGAAGGGCGGCTGGGTGGACATCAGCGCCCAGGTGGTCGACCTGACGGCCGATGCGAGATACTGCATGAGTCCCGCCCAGGCGCGTGTCACTGCGCCGATCATCTATGTGACCCAGGCCGCGCAGGGCCCGGAGCACGTTGCGCCTCTCATCGCGGACCGGCCGGCGCTGCTGCGGATCTTCCTGGTTGCACTCCCGGCGATGGTCATCGCACCGGAAGTTCACGTCAAACTCGTACGGGGCGAAGAGGTCGTCTTCGAGCACCTCCTGGTGCCGGACAGAGAGATTCCGGACTTCGCCGACCAGGCGAATCTGGACGGCTCCTTCAACATAGAGATTCCCGGGTCAGTGCTGCAGCCCGGGGTGGGCCTGGTGGTGGAGATCGATCCCGATTGCAAGGCCCCTCTCGCCGAGGGCAGCGACTTCAGGTTCCCGGAAACGGGCGTGCTGGATCTTCGCGTCGCGAAGCCGCAACTGTTCCGCCAGGTGTTCGTCCCGACGCTTTGGACGAACCCTGCGGACACCACGGACGAACCGGACCACCGGCTGTGGAGCTGGCTGGATGGAATCGACCCCGGGAGCGAGCAGATGCACCTGACCAGGAATCTGTTGCCGGTAGCGGATCTGGAGGTCGAGGTGCGCGACACCTTCAGGACCGGCGTAAACCTGGCCGCCGGTGGGTGGGGCCAGTGGCTCAACGAAATCGCGACATTGAACATCAGTGAGGGTCGCAGGGCGTATTACTACGGGGTCATAGGCACGTCGCCAGGCGGCATCCTCGGGTTGGCCCAATTCAGCGTTCCGTGGAGCGTGGGGGTGGCCGAGTCCAGCACCTACACGCACGAAGTAGGACACAACATGAGTTTGCGCCACGCTCCGGGCTGCGGTGCGGGGGGGCCGGACCCGAACTACCCGTACGATGGTGCCTCGATCGGCATCTGGGGATACGACTTCGACAAGGAGGTGGTGTACGATCCGGCGGACTACCTGGATGTGATGAGCTACTGCGACCCTGTCTGGATCAGCGACTACTACATCGACCTGGCCACCACCCACCGGATCAACGGAGACGCCGGGGTCGACCTGGACGGCGGATCGGGAGGGAACCGCGGGGAGATGCTCGTGGTGTGGGGTCTGGTCCAGGATGGGGTGCTCAAGCTCGATCCGGCGATCGTGGTCGAAGGGCCGCCGGAGCTTCCCGGCAAGGGCGGTCCCTACCGGGTCGAGGGGCTCGGCGCGGACGGGGAGACCATGTTCTCCCTGTCGTTTACGCCCACGCCGCTGGAACACGGGGGGGGCGGCTTCGTCTTCTTCGTTCCATACGAACCCGAGTGGGCCACGGACCTCGACCGGATGGTGCTGACCGGGCCCGAGGGGGAGTCCACCGTGACCCGCGACGGCGAGCCCGCGACCGCGGTGTTGACGGATCAGGCCACCGGATTGATCCAGGCCATCATCCGGGACTGGGACGGAGGCCCGCTCCCCGGCGAGGAGACCGCGCACGTGGCGATCAGCAAAGGGATTCCGGCGCTCGATTTGCGGTAGCATCACGACCGCCGGGGGGTCCGGCGTGTGGCGAGCACATGCGTGTGACAGGATGAAGACCGCCCTGCGCAGGGCGGTCCTCGCGGGTGCCGTTCTCCCGTGGGGCTGCGCCGACCTGGCCCTGGAAGCGGACTGGACACCCGCCGAACTGGTCTTCTTTCCCGATCGCGCCGCGGTCGGGATAGGGGAATCGGTGAGACTGCCGGTCTTCGTCAAGGACCGGGAAGGGGACGTCATGAGGGTTCCGGGCTGGGCGCCGCCGGGCTGGAGGGTGTCGGACGAGACCGCAGCGGCGGTGAGCCGGGATGGAACGCTGACCGGGATGAAGGCGGGCAAGGTGGTCCTCACGGCCCGGCTGGACGAACTGACGGCGGATGCGTGCATCCACGTCGATCCGGACCCGCTGGTCATGAAGGCGCCGGTAATCTATCTGACCCAGGCAGCCCAGAACCGGGAAAACACCACGCGCCTCATCGCCGGCAGGCGCGCGCTCCTTCGGGTCTTCGTGGTTGGAGACCGGCCGCGTCTGTTCGGACCCGCGGTTCAGGTGACGCTGCTGCACGACGACAGCGTGGTCTTCGAGAAACTGGTCCGGCCGTCGGCGGAGTGGATCCCGGACGGGGTGGACCAGTCCGTTCTGCATGGGTCTTTCAACGTGGAGATTCCCGGGTCCGTGATACAACCCGGCGTGCGGATGATGGTGCGGCTCGATCCGGAGTGCGTGGTTCCGGTGGCTCTGGGGAGCCGGACGCGGTACCCGCCGCTGGAATCGACGGAACTCCTGGTCGTTGAGCCGCCGCTGTTCCGCCAGATCTTCGTTCCGACCCTCTCGTGGCCGACGGGCGACTACACGGTCTTCGACTGGTTGGACGAAATCGGTCCCGGCAGCGAACAGATGCGTTACACGAGAAACCTGCTGCCGGTCTCGGAGATGGAGGTCGAGGTCCGAAGCACCTTCACTACCGGTGCCGATCTGACCACTGGCCGTGGATGGGACCGGTGGCTCAACGAGATCGGCGTTCTGCACATGAAGGAAGGTCGCCGGGGCTACTACTACGGTGTCGTCGGGTCGTCGCCGGGTAGTATCGTCGGGACGGCCGGCGTGGGCGTTCCGTGGAGCGTGGGCCTCGACAGCGCCGTCGTCTACACCCACGAGACCGGACACAGCATGAGTCTCGGCCATGCCCCCTGCGGGAGTGCGAGTCGGCCGGATCCGGACTATCCATACGCCAGGGGATCGATCGGCATCTGGGGCTATGACGTCGAGACCGGGAAGCTCCATGATCCGGCGCGCTACAGGGACATCATGGGCTATTGCTTCGGCCGTGTTTGGATCAGCGACTACCATTTCGACCGCGCGACCACTCACCGGCTCGACGGAGACGGCGGAGTCGACCTGTGGGGTGGGGCGGATACGGGAGGGGGGAAGAGGCTGGTGGTGTGGGGTCTGGTTCGGGACGGCGAGCTGACGCTGGATCCGGCCGTTTGTCCTGGAAGGACCGGTCGAGCTTCCCGAGAGGGACGGTCCCTACCGGGTCGAGGGGCTCGCTGCCGGTGGGGAAACCGCATTCTCCCTCTCCTTCTCGCCGACTCCGCTGGCGCATGGCGGAGGCAGCTTCGTCTTCTTCGTCCCCTACGACCCCGGGTGGGCCGCGAGGCTCGACCGTGTGGTGCTCACCGGGCCGGAGGGCGAGTACACCATGAGCCGCGACGGTGGGCCCGCGATCGCGGTGTTGACGGATCCGGCCACGGGATTGATCCGGGCCATCGTCCGGGACTGGGACGGAGGTCCGCTGCCCGGCGAGGAGACAGCGGACGTGACGATAACCCGGGGGATTCCGGCGGGCGGGTTGCGGTAGCCGTGCGCCTCCCCAGGTGATTCCGGGCGGGCCGCTTCGGTAGTTTGACAAACCGGGCAGCCTCGGCTGATCTTCCCGTCATCGTCTCCAGCGGGAGGGCGGCGTTAAGACGGGTTGGAGGCCGCACTGCGACTCGAGGAAACAGCGACATGAGTGACAAGACACGGTCCATGCGCACTGAATCACTCTTCGGGACATTACTCGCGGGAGCGGTCCTGCTCGCTGGTTGTGCCGACTTCGCCATGGAAGTGGACCGCATACCGACGGAGATGACCCTCTCGCCCGATACCGGTCTGCTGACGGTGGGGCAGCCGACGAAACTGGAGTTCGTCGTCAAGGACCAGAACGGCGAGGTGATGTCGGTTCCCGGCTGGGGACCGCCGGTCTGGGAGGTGAACCCCCCCAATGTTGCGGAGGTGAGCCGGGACGGAATGCTGATGGGCAAGCGGGGCGGCAGGCCGGAGATCACGGCCCGGCTGGCCGGGTTGGAGCAGGGTGCGCGCTTCCGCATGAATCCCGACAAGGTGCTTCTGTCCGCGCCCGCGATCTATCTGGTCCAGGCCGCGCAGAACCAGCGCGGAACGGTACCCCTCATCGCCGGCCGGCCTGCTCTGCTGCGGGTGTTTGCGGTTTCGGACCAGATCAACTGGCTCGAGCCGCCCTCGGTGCGGGTCACCATCCTCCAGGACGACACAGTGGTGTTCGAGAGGCTCCTCCCGCCACGCACGGAGGTGCTTCTCGCCGACGTCATCGAGTCGAATCTGGATGCATCGTTCAACGCCGAAGTCCCCGGGTCGCTCGTCCAGCCCGGGCTTCGCCTGGTGGTGGAACTCGATCCGGAGGGTGTGGTGCCGCTGGCTCCGGGAAGCCGGACCCGCTATCCGGACGAGGGCTCGATGGAGGTCGACGTTGTGGAGCCGCAGCTCTTCCGCCAGATCTTCGTTCCGACCATCGCGACGAAGACGCCCGACAGTTCGGTCCACAACTGGACCGACGGCCTGAATCCCGGCAGTCCCCAGGTGCGCCTGGCCAGGACGATTCTGCCGGTTGGCGACATGGAGGTCGAAGTCCACGAGACGTTCACGACCGATGCCGATCTCGGAACCCGGGGTGGATGGAGCCAGTGGATCAACCAGATCCGCGTTCTGTTCGAGCAGGAGGGTCGCCGGGGATACTACTACGGGGTGGCGAGGGTGCCGCAGCCGGCCGTCGGCGGGCTGGGCTACGTGGGGTCTCCGGTGAGCGTGGGGCTCCCGTCCGCCAACATCTACGCTCACGAACTCGGACACAACCAGAATCTGTCCCACGCCCCCTGCGGCGGTGCCGGCGGGCCGGACCCCAACTATCCCTACCGCGAAGGATCGATCGGCATCTACGGATATGACATTGCCGGCAAGCGGTTGTACGATCCGGGGCAATTCAAGGACGTGATGGGCTATTGCAGCCCGGACTGGATCAGCGACTACCACTTCGACCGGGCGACCACCCACAGGCTGGACGGGGATGGCGGGGTCGATCTCGAGGGAGGGTCGATCGCCTCCGGCGGGTCTGAACGGGGCCGGATGCTCGTCGTGTGGGGGTTTGCCGGAGATGGGCAGGTCACCCTGGATCCCGCGTTCGTGTTGGACGGGGTGCCGGCCCTTCCCGGGTCGGACGGCCCGTACCGGGTGGAGGGGCTGAATGCGGACGGACGGACCGAGTTCTCGCTCTCGTTCACACCGGACCCGCTTGAGTTCGGCGGGGGCGGTTTCGTCTTCCTCGTTCCCTACGAGCCCGGGTGGGCGGACGACCTCGACCGGATGGTCCTCACCGGGCCGGAGGGCGAGTCTGTCCTGGCCCGGGACGGGGTCCGCCCGTTGGCCGTGGTCGCGGATCCGTCGACCGGGAGGATTCGGGCCATCATCAGGGACTGGGACGGAGGCCCGCTCCCCGGCGAGCACGGCGCGAACGTGACGGTCACCCGGGGAATTCCTGCGGGCGGGTTGCGGAGTCCGCGGATAGGGCCGCCCGAGCACTGAGAGCGGCGAGGCGCCGGGCCAGCAAGTGGTCGTAGTTTTCGCATCTTGTTGCGGTGAGTGTGTTTGCTCGTGCCCCAGCCGGGCCGCCACGCCCATGTCGCTCTCGGCCGGCTTCGCCAGCCGCTCGGCCTCGGTTCGGTCAATCTCCTTCGCCGAACGGTTACCAAGCGCCTCTGCGCCGAGCGAAGCGAAGGTTGTCCCCAGGATTGCGATTAGGGCGATGGCAGCCCCATCGGTAGGTGCTGGTCATGAATCGCCCCACCCTCTCAGCCATGCAATGAGGAACGCGCGTTCGTCTTCGGGCAGCTCCGGATCGTCAAGCCCTGGCCTAAACACTCTCGCAAGCTCGGCGAGTTCTTCGGGGGTGCTGATTCCACCGGTCGCCATGGGCGCAGCTCCTTCCAGCTGTTCGGATGCAGGGCCGACGATTTCCCCGTCGGTATCCATCGGCGTGTCAGGTTTCCCGCAACCTGGCAGCAAGGCGGCCAGGGCGGCCACCGCAAGGATGATGGTGGGGGTTCTCATTACACATGCGGCAGTGCGAACCGGTCAGGATCGGGACGACCGTGAGGATGAAGGGTGGGAGGGGTCTTTTTGGGGGAGGGATGGGTAGCCGCGGCCTGTGCGGGACGCTCGGCCCGCGCTCACCGGAAGAGCGCTTCACCGTCCTCGCTCTCCACGAACTCCGCGAAGCCCTCCGCGTCTTCGGCGGCCTCCGCTATGCGGGCGACGCCGCGCCGGATGTCCTCCATGCCGTTCGCGATGGAGAGCCGCAGGAAGTCCTGGCCCTCCGCCCCGATGCGCCCGAACGAAGCGCGGTCCATCGAGGCGACGCCGTAGCGGTAGAGCAGGAACATCTGGAGCATGCCGGCGGGTGTCGTCCGGCTCCGGGCCCCCTTGTGAAACGATTCACAAGCCTCATACGCACCCAGGCGCGCGCACAGGCCGGAGACATCCGGGAAGACGTAGAACGCGCCCTTCGGGGTCCGGCACCTCACTCCCGGAACCGCGTTCAGCGCAGGTACGATCCAGTCCCTGCGCCTCTCGAAGGCGGCCACCATGCGCCGCACCTCGGCCGCCGACGCCGGGTCCTCGTAGGCGGCCGTGCCCGCCTCCTGCAGGAACGGCGGCACGCACGACATGATGTTGATGTTGATGCGCTTGAAGATCGCGGCCTCCTCACTTGTCGGCAGCACCACCCAGCCTAGCCGCCATCCGGTCATGGCGAAGCCCTTGGAGAGCCCGCTCGCCAGCACCGTCCGCTTGGGCATGCCCGGGTGCGACACGATGCTCTCGTGTTTGAGACCATCGAAGAGGATGTGCTCGTAGATCTCGTCCGAGTAGATGCGAACATCCGGGCGGCACTTCTCGCGAACCAGTTCCGCGATCCCCGCCAGGTCGTCGCGCGACAGCACGCCACCGGTCGGATTCGAGGGAGAGCAGAGGATGATGAGCTTGGTCCGGTCGCCGACCAGCGGGGCCAGGTCATCGGCGGTGACGGCGAAGTTGCGGTCAGCGGAGAGCAGAAGAGGCACCGGTACGGCTCCCGTGAACCGCACCCAGGATTCGTAGATCGGGAAGCCGGGGGTGGGGTAGACCACTTCGTCGCCCTCGTCGACATACGTCTGCAGGGTGTACCCGATCGGCGGCTTGGCGCCGGGGGTGACGATCACCCGCTCCGGGTCGGCCTCGACGCCGCGTGTACGGGCGACGTGGTCGGCGATGGCCCGGCGGAAGGGCAGGATGCCCGCGGGGTCGCAGTAGCCGGAGCGGCCTGCGTCGAGTGCCCCCGCCGCGACCCGGTTGAGGTGTGGGGCGCTGCGAAAGTCCGGGGCGCCGAGGTTGAAGCGGATCACGTCCATCCCCCGGTCGACGCAGCGCCGGATGTCGTTACCGAGGCTGAAGGCGTTCTCGGTGCCCAGGTGGCCTATGCGGCGGGCGATCAGGGCCAATTCAGGGGCGCGCCGGGCTGGGCTGACTCTCTTCCGCCGCCTCGCGCCGCACCGCGATCCCCATCACCTCGAAGCGGGCCCCGAAGAGGAGCGTCCCCGACCCGAGGAACGCGCGCGCCGGGAACTCGGTGGTGAAGTAGGTGCGGTACACGCCGTTGAAGGCGCCGTAGTCCCCCACGTCCGAGGCGTACACATGCACGACCACCAGGTCGTCCATGGTCAGGCCCGCGGTCTCCAGCACCGACTTGACGTTGTCGAGGACGTTGGTGGCCTCCTGCTCGGCCGTCTCCGGGACCTGGCCGCCCTCCAGTCCCAGGTATCCCGACAGGTGGAGCGTGTGTCCCACCCACACCGCTCCGCTGAAGGGCAGCACCTCGCCGTCTGCGGGCGAACGCGGGTTGACGTACTCCACGGCGGGCGGCGACTCGGCCGCGTCGTGGGTGTCGTCGTCTTCGCAGGCGGCGAGCAGGGGGGCGAGGGGGAGAATGAGCAGCATGGGACGGTTCATCGGGGGGTCTCCGGGAGGGTTTGCGGGTCGTCCGGGGAGTGCATGGGCCTTATCTTGCCACTACGGACGCGAGGTCTGGGACAGCGAGTCTACGCGGCTGCGGCCGGCTGCGGCAAGGGTGACGCTCCCCACCCGCGTCCGGATGTCCCCTTGGGCGACAGGCATGCACGGATCAGGAGACGGGAGGATGGAAATGAGGGTCGGCGCCAATCTTCACCCGGTGACGTTCACGGCGCTTGTCACGTTCGTGGCGTGCGGCGAATCGGATGCACCTTCGGGGCCGCGCCCGCAGGAAATCGACTCCGCGGGCATCAGAATCGTGACGAGTCCGCCCTTGGACGCCATGTACGCGCGGGTGGCCGAACAACCCGCACTCGCGGTCGGGGAGCTGGACGGACCCGAGGAGTACCTCTTCGGCCGGATCAGCTCGGTGGCGCGGGACGGGGAATCCAACCTGGTTGTGGCCGACGGCCGCGCCGGCGAGGTCCGTATCTTCGACTCGTGGGGTCGCGCTCTGCGGGCACTCGGGGGAAAGGGGGAGGGACCCGGTGAATTCGGGGTGCTGAGCGGAGCTTGGCCGGGTCCGGACGGCGGCATCGTGGCCGTGGACCGGGAACAGCAGCGAATCACGCGTTTCGGCCCGGACGGCTCTCTCATCGGGACCGCTGATCTGGCCGGGATCGGCGAGATGGGGATTTTCACGACTAGGGGCATGGCCGGCGCGGAGATGGTTCTGAGCCAGTTCACGGAATTTGGAGCGCAGCCGGATGCGGGAACCACGCGGGATCTGGAAGAGACCCTGGAGGAGGGGAGTTCGGTCCTGTTCATCAGGCACGGATTGGACGGCGGACTGGTCGACACCCTGGCTCGCAGGCCGGGCGAAAAGACATCGACTTCGACCTCGGGCAGTGGTGACATGGTGATGGTGCAGCTGGTCTTCGTTCCCTTTTCGCCCCGGCCCAGCGCGGCGGGATCCCCGCGGGGGGTGGCGGTGACCGGCGGGGGCCGGTACGAAGTCGCCCTGTACGACGCCGCCGGAGAGCCGACCCGGATCCTGCGCCTCGACGAAGCCCCGGTTCAGCGCACCGACGAACACCTCGAGGCCTTTGTCCGGGGCTCGGGTCGCCGCGTGCCCGACGAGGCGTCGGTTCGCGCGATGATGGAGATGTATGGGGACATGCCCATGCCGGAACGGCTGCCCGGGTATGCGGGCCTCCTCTTCGCCGACACGGGAGAGCTGTGGGCGCGGCGATACCTGGTGCCCGGGGGCGAAACCACGCACTGGGACGTCTTCGGTGCGAACGGACACCACCTCGGCCGCGTGGAGGTTCCCGCCTGGCTGCGGATCCGGGAGGTGAGCCGCGGCCAGGTCGTCGGGATCGCCACGGACGAACTGGGGGTCGAGCGCGTCGAGGTGCGGGACCTTATCTTCGGGTAGCAGGTACGGTGCCACGAGCTGCGCCCTCACACCCCTCCACCCTGTCACCAGGGAGACACGCACAGTGACTCGGAACCTCCAGTGGCGGTACCACCGCCCCGGCTGAACCGGCTGCAAACGCACGCAGGAGTTTCTTGCGCAGAACAGGATCGAAGCGGCCGAGACACGCAACGCGACCAGGGACCCGGTGAAGGCGGACGAAGCGCTCACCCTGCTCGAGGGCATGGCCGAGCTCCGCGTCGCCAGGGGCAGGAAGGTCGTCCGCGTGGACCTCTCGGCCGGCGACCGGCCGGCGGACGATGAGCTTGTCAGGCTCATGGTCAGCCGCTGGGGCAGGCTCCGGGCACCGGCCATGAGGGTCGGCACCACGCTGGTGGTGGGATTCAACCGGGACATGCTCGCGTCGGTCTTCGGGACGTAGCGGCCGCGCACCCGTGGGCCGCCGCTCCACTGGCGAAGCCGTCCCATGCGTCGCAACCTATCCGCCGGATTGAACCTTCCCACCCACCGTCCCGGAGTCCCCGACGATGACACCCCGGCGCTTCCGCCCCTACGCCTACGCCCTCTCGCTCGCCCTTCCGGCTGCGGCCGCCGCCGCGCCCGCCACCGCCCAGCAGCGCACCCTCGACCACGACGACGCCCTGCGCTGGAACCGGATAACCAGCCCCTCGCTGTCGCCGAACGGCGCCTGGCTGGTATACGTGCTGACCGCCATGGAGGGCGACCCGGTGCTCGCGTTCAAGGCGGCCCGCGCGGGCGCCGACGAAGTCACCTTCCGCGGAACCCGCCCGGGGTTCACCTCCGATTCGCGCTTCGTGGTCTACTCCATCCCGCCGGTCGAGGTGGTGGTGGACTCTCTGAAGCGGGAAGGGAAAAAGGGCGACGACCTGCCCGCGGACTCGCTCGGTGTGATCGCCGTGGACGGGGGAGAGGGGCGGACGATCGGTGCGGTCGAGAACTTCAAGGTGGCGGGCGAGGGGAGCTGGGTCGCGTACACCCCGGTCGAGGAGGACGAGGAGGAGGAAGAGGGCGAGGATGTGGAAGAGGAGGGAGCCGAGGAGCCGGAGGCCGAGCCTGAGCCTGAACCCGAGCCGGAGCCCGAACCGGAGGAGGAGGGGGGGGAGGAGGAGGAAGAGGAGGAGAAGAAGAAGGACGAAGGATCGCCCCTTGTGCTGCTCAACCTGGCCACCGGCGATGAGACGCGCTACGAGAAGGTGACCGCGTACCACTTCGCCGACGAGGCCTCCGTCCTGACCTTCGCGACCTCCGCCGAGGACGGCGAGGGCGACGGCGTCTACGTGGTGAACCTGGAAGACATGGCGCGGCACGCGGTCATGGAGGGCGAGGGGAACTACAAGCGGCTGGTGGTCGCCGAGGACGGGTCGCAGGTCGCCTTCCTCTCCGACCGCGACGACTACGAGGCCGACGAGCCCGAGTTCACCCTGTACCACGGCGCCGCACCGGCCTGGGAGGGCGCGGCCATCGCCAATTCGGCCACCGCGGGCGTCCCGGCGGGCTGGTGGGTCAGCGAGAACGGCGGCGTGAGCTTCTCCGACGGGGGCGGGCGCGTCCACTTCGGCACGGCTCCCAGACCCGAGCCCGAGGAGGAGGACGAGACGCTGGACGAGGACAAGGTCACGCTGGACATCTGGAACTGGAAGGATCCGCACCTGCAGCCCATGCAGCTGGTCCAGGCCGGCCGGGAACGCGACCGCACATACACGGCGGTGGCCGATCTGAACGGGGGCGCGGTGGTCCAGCTGGGTACCGAAGACATGCCCGACGTGCGCTTTGCCGCCGATGGAGACGCCCCCTGGGCGCTAGGCGTCTCGAACCTGCCCTACCGCCAGCTCATCTCCTGGGACGGACGGTACAGCGACTACTACGCCATCGACGTGTCCACGGGCGGGCACCGCCTCTTCGCCGAGAAGACCAGGGGCTTCGCCTCGCCGTCCCCGTCGGGCCGCTACGTCTCCTGGTGGGACGGCGCGGCCAGGCACTGGATGGTGGCCCCGCTGGCCGGCGGCGACCCCGTCGCGGCGAGTGCCGGTGTCCCCCACGCCGTCTGGAACGAGCTTGACGACCGCCCCGACCTGCCGTCCCCCTACGGCTCGGCCGGCTGGACCGAGGGCGACGAGGCATTCCTCTTCTACGACCGGCACGATGTCTGGCGCTTCGAGCCCGCCACCGGCGAGACGACGAACCTGACCGCGGGCGCCGGCCGCGCGGGCAACATCCGCTTCCGCTACACCCGCACCGACTTCGAGGAGCCGTACCTTGACGAGGGCGAAGCGCTCTGGGGCGCCTTCCACTACACGAACAAGCAGTCCGGCTTCTACAGGGGGCGCACGGACCGCGAGGCCCCGCCCGAGCGGATCGTCATGGCCGACAAGTCCATCCGCTTCAGCTTCGGCGGCCATGCCGACGACGCGGACCGCTGGCTCCTGACCCGCCAGGACTTCCGCGAGTTCCCGGACCTCTGGGTCACCGGCGGCGAGATCACCGACATGGTCAGGCTCACCGACGCCAATCCGCAGCAGGCCGAGTACCGGTGGGGCACGGCCGAGATCGCCGAGTGGACCTCGAACGACGGCACGCCGCTCCAGGGCATCCTCATCAAGCCCGACGGCTTCGACCCGTCACGCAAGTACCCCATGATGGTGTACTTCTACGAGCGCAGTTCCGACGGTCTGCACTCCTACCGGGCCCCGACGCCGGGAGGCTCGTCCATCTCGTTCTCCTTCTACGCCAGCCGCGGCTACGTGGTCTTCATCCCGGACATCCCCTACGAGGTGGGCTATCCCGGCGAGAGCGCGCTCGACGCGGTGGTGCCCGGCGTGCTGAGCATCGTGGCGCAGGGGTTCGTGGACCGGGACCGGATCGGCGTGCAGGGGCACTCGTGGGGCGGCTACCAGATCGCCTACATGATCACGAAGACGAACCTGTTCGCGGCGGCCGAGGCGGGCGCCCCGGTCAGCAACATGACCAGTGCCTACGGCGGCATCCGCTGGTCGTCCGGCATGAGCCGCATGTTCCAGTACGAGCGCACCCAGAGCCGCATCGGGGGCACGCTGTGGGAGTCCACCGCCGAGTACATCCACAACTCGCCGGTCTTCTACGCCGACAAGATCCGGACCCCCCTCCTCATGATGCACAACGACGATGACGGCGCGGTCCCGTGGTACCAGGGGATCGAGATGTTCGTGGCGATGCGGCGGCTGCAGAAGCCGGTCTGGATGCTCAACTACAACGGCCAGGGCCACGGGCTGAGCCGCGAGGCCGACCGCAAGGACTGGGCTATCCGCATGCAGCAGTTCTTCGACCACTACCTCATGGACGCGCCGGCCCCGATCTGGATGGAGGAAGGGGTGCCGGCGATCCTGAAGGGGAAGGAACTCGGGCTGGGCGTCAGGGCGAAGAAGATCTCGTAGCCGCGGGAACCGGCCGAGCCGCCGGGACGTTCCGGGCGTTCCGGCGCGACTTCAGGTGCGAAAGACGCGCCGCCGCGGCGTGCCGGTTGTCCCCTATCCGGTTCCGAAACCGATTTGCAGGCTGATCCCGTTCGCGGTGAACCTGTAGTCCCAGGTCACCATCTCCTGGCTGGGGTCTTCCGGCAGCGCTTCGGGATCCAGGGTTCGGGTGACGCTCCAATCAACGGCCGAGCGGGAGTACCGCAAGCGAAAGTCGAGCGAGCGCTGGCCGGGAAGAGTGAGGCCGATCCCGAGGCTCCAGGGCCATCGCTTACCGACCTGGGTGTCCGAGAACGGGCCGTGTACGGGGTGGGGGGCTCCGGAGACCGTTTCCGTGGTCCATCGCTTGATGCCGAACATGAGATAGCTCCGCATGTCCCTGTTGGCCAGCTTGCGCCCGACGAGGAGGTTGACCCCAACGCCCAAGCGGTTGCTGAACTCCCAGGTGCCGACCCCTACCCCGCCGGGACCTATTCCCATAGCGGGAATCGAGCCTTTGATCTCCTGCCGCGCTGAAACCGCGAATTGGAGTTCGCCGCCCAGCAGCCAGTTGTCCGAAAGCTCCTTGAGCCGACCGATCGAGAGGTTGGCCACGAGATCCGCACCCGTGGATGACGCGCTGGTGGAACTCGACCCGCTGGCATCGGTAAGCGTCTTGTGGTGCTCGACCTGGACCAGTCCCACCTCGGGCGACAGCCGCAGATAGAAGGGGCGGGACTGGGCGAGGGAAGAAACGGGGGACAGCACGCAGAGACAGACGGAGGCGGAAAGAGTGGCGAGGTGTTTTTGCACGGACGTCTCTCCGGTCTTGAGTCACTCAATCGGCGAAGCTACCACAGCTGCCGCCCGCACGTCAAACGGTGCCCTGGACCGCTGCCCGTTCCTGGCCGCGAGACCGGACGGTGGTCGAGGATCGGTGGAAAGGACCGCTGCCGCTGGCGCTGCGCTCCGTCGGCGTTAGTTTTGCGTCTTCCTCTGCGCCTCTCCCCTACAAGGAAGACCGTCATGTCCAGACACTTTCGCCTGGTTGCCCTGCCCACCCTTCTGACCCTCTCCGCCTGCCTTCCCGATGTGGTCCTCGAGACCGACGCCCAGAAGGCCAGCTACGGGATCGGGTTCAATATCGGCAAGCGCCTTGCCAGCTTCGAGGAACACGTGGACATGGCCGCGGTCATGAAGGGGGTGACGGATGCTCTTTCCGAGCAGGACGCGGCCCTGACCGAGGAAGAGATGGCAGCCGCATTGGCCGCCCTGGACGAGATGATCCAGGCCACGGCCCGGGAGCGCGGCACGGCGGAGGGTGAGGAGTTCCTGGAACGGAACGCCGCCCGGGAAGGGGTGATCGTCACCGAGTCCGGGCTCCAGTACGAGGTGCTGCGGGAGGGAGACGGTGCCAGTCCCGGGGCGGGACAGCGGGCCGTCGTCCACTATCGCGGGTCGCTGCCCGACGGGACCGAGTTCGACACGTCGTACGGCGGGGACCCGGTCAGCTTTGCGGTGGACGAGGTTGTCCCCGGGTTCTCGGAGGCGCTCCAGCTGATGAAGGTCGGCGGTCACATGCGCGTGGCCATCCCCAGCGAGATCGCGTACGGCGAGGAGGGCAGGCAACCGGTCATCGGGCCCAACCAGGTGCTCATCTTCGAGATCGAAATGCTGGGCATAGAGGAGTGAAGCACCTTGCGCCTGGACGAGTCTATCCCGCACCCGGGCGCCGGCCCCCGGCAGCAACCAGGTAGAAGACCAGCCCGCTGCCGATCAGCGGTACCGCCATCAGCGCTTCGGCGGGCCTGTCCATGGCGATGTATGTCAGCGTACAGAGGGTCAGCGCCAGGTAGACGAGAGGCGTAACGGGGAATCCCCACACGCGGTAGGGGCGCTCGGCGTCCGGCTCGCGCACGCGCAGGACGAAGACCCCCGCCACGGCCAGCAGGCTGTTCAGCCCCAAGGTGAAGCCCGCGAAGACCAGGATCGTCTCGAAGGACGCGGTGGCGATGAACGCGAGGGACAGGGCGGCCTGGGTTGCGATGGCCACGGCGGGGATGCCGTCCCGGTTGGTGCGGCTCAGGCGTCGGAACAACGGGTAGTCCTCGCCGATCACCTGGAGCACGCGGGGCCCGGCCATGACCATCGCGCTCACCGTCGAGACGAGCAGCACGGCCAGCGTCACTCCCATGATCGCCGCGCCGGCCGGGCCGAAGAGGTGGGTGGCGGCCACGTACCCGACCTCGACCTTCCCCGCCATCGCGTCCATCGGTGCCGCCCTCAGGAAGGCGTAGTTCAGGCCGGTGTAGAGCACCATCACCAGGAGGGTGCCGCCGCCGAGCACCCGGGGCAGGGTGCGTTGCGGGTCCGCCAGCTCACCGGTCAGGTAGGTGGCCGCGTTCCACCCGGTGTAGGCGTAGGAGACGTAGATGAGCGAGACGGCGAAGGCGCCGCTGAAGACGAGCGCACCGTCGCCGGCCACCGGGAGCAGGGACACGGGGCGGGCGGGGTCGGCCAGCAGGACGGCGGCCGCGCAGAAGGCCAGGATGAGCAGGACCTTCGCCGTCGTGAAGCTTCGCTGGAAGAGGCTCGAACTGCTGTACGTGGTGGCGTGGACGCCGGTCAGCGCGAGGACCAGCCCCGCGCCCAGCCAGGTGGGAGAGAGGGACGGGAAGACCGATGCCAGGTACGTCCCGAATGTGATGGCGGCCAGCGCCGTGGGGGCCGCGAAGCCGATCGTCGCCGAGATCCAGCCCGAGACGAAGCCCGCCACCGGGTGGTAGATGCGGGAGAGGAAGGCGTACTCGCCGCCGGAGCGGGGGATGGCCGCGCCGAGTTCCGCGTACGATACCGCCCCGCAGAAGGCCGCCGCGCCCCCGACCACCCACAGAAGGAGCAGGGGGAAGGTGGACCGGAGGTCGAGGAGCTGGAACCCCAGGCTCGTGAAGACGCCGGTGCCGATCATGTTGGCCACGACGACGGCGGTGGCGGCGTAGGGGCTGTAACCGTTTCCGACGGTCGGCACGTTCTGTGCCGGGGGGATTTTGTCCACGGACTGCGTGGGAGTTGGGGGGGCAGTGCCTTGGAGGAGCAGGATGTATATTATACATTACATAATGTAATGTTGTCATTACTTCAACACGAACCGCCGCACCCGGCGCGATTCCATCCGGACCCTTGAACCGCCTCCCCATCGTCGGGGTCATGGGCGCGGGCGCCCGGACCCATGAAGACCTGGCCGTGCCGCTCGGGCGTCGGCTCGCGCGACTCGGAGTCCATCTGCTGACGGGGGGCGGGACCGGCGTGATGACCTCGGTCTCGCGGGCCTTCGCCGGGGTGACCGGCCGTGCGGGCCTCGTGATCGGCGTGTTGCCGCTGGTCCGGGAAGACGGTGGACAGGGTGCCCCGGCCGGATACCCGAACCCCTGGGTCGAAGTCCCGATCCGGACACACCTGGGGAAGCTCGGCACCGACCCCTTCTCGCGGAACCATGTCAACGTGCTCACATCCGATGTGGTCGTGGCGCTGCCGGGCAGCTCCGGCACGGCCTCCGAAGTCGCGCTGGCCATCGAGTACGGGCGCCCGCTCGTCCTCTTCGGCGACCTGGACCGCGCCCGCGACCTTCCGCACACGGTCGCGACCGCCGCTTCCGTCGACGAGGTCATCGCCTTCGTGCGGCGGGCGCTCCCGCGCGCCGGCACGATCCCGTCCCCCCGCCCGTGACCGGCCTGGAGTCGCGTCGTCCCGTGCCCTCACAAGGTGTTCCGTCCCCCGGTCGCGCCCGCGATTTC
Source organism: Longimicrobiales bacterium (assembly GCA_965204275.1). GTDB lineage: Bacteria > Gemmatimonadota > Gemmatimonadetes > Longimicrobiales > Gaopeijiaceae > Bin94. The sequence continues at coordinate 2,344,009 of CBDBEC010000002.1, read as the reverse complement.
GGGCTACGTCCACGCACGCGAGCCCTTGCGGTTCCTGGGTGAGCCTTCGCCGAGAAACTCCAGGTAGAGGTTCGAAAGAAGCCGCCCGCCCAGAAGCGCGGCCGAGGCGGCGGTAACGCCTGCGAGACCCAGGCCCCAGCCCGCAACCGCGAAGATGCCGGCGATGCCGGCGATTTCCACGATTGTCGCTTCCGTCAGCAGCCTGGTTCGGCGCCTCAGCACATTGGCGGCCCGCTGATACGACAGCCAGACCGAGAGACCCGGAAGCGGCACGAGGAGCATGACGGGCACCGACGCGTATGCGGCCAGCTCCGGCGCCAGCCCCGACACCGTCACGAACCAGTGCCCGAAGAAGGGGTCGACGGCGAAGACCGCCTGACCGAGAGCGCACGCCAGCGCGAGTCCCACGGCGAACCGGCCCACGGCCCGGCGGTGCTCCAGATCATCGCCCAACAGCGCGATGGCCGCCTCCTGGTAGCTGAGCCCGACGGCACGGAAGATGAAGGAAAGGGACCCGACGACCGGAAAGACCGCGAGCGACTCCAGGGGGGCGTGGGCACGGCCCATGAAGAATGTCAGCATGGGGTAGGTGGCGAGGCCGATCACGGACGTGAGGGCGAGGGGGTAGTAGAAGGCGGCGATGCCACGACAAGTGAGTCTCGCGGCGGTCCCGGTGGAGGAGCATGTGGTCGCGAGCGCGCCGCGAATCGCCGCCGTTCCCATCCAGCGCGCCGCGCCCGCCTCGACCAGTACGCCCACGACCAGGCTGGCCGGGCCGAGCCATGCCCCGGGCAATTCGAAGAAGACGAAGAGTGCGAGGGCGGTACCCGCCATCGCGGTGAGCCGGCAGAACGTCCCGGCCGCCACCCGGCGCGTGGCTCCCGCCTGGATCATGACCCCGTGCACGAACCGGCGGTATCCGATCGCGGCGGTCCAGGGCACGAAGAACCAGAGCGCGCCGTAGGTCAGGTCGGCGACATCGGGCGGCAGGTTCAACAGCCCGCGGATCAGCGCTCCGAACACGGGCGGGATCAGGAGGACGCAGAGCGGCAGTGTGGCCAGAGCGTTCAGCCCGTGCGTGAACAGGCGCAGCCGGCGGTAGCTGTCGCGGTCGCGAACGAGCGCCGTGGCCGCACTCATCAGCATCATGACCGGCGCCTCCACGAGGATCGCGATCGAGAAGGCCAGACCGTACGCGGCCAGGTTGATCTTGGGGTCGGGGAGCCGGGCGATGAGGGCCGCCAGCATCGGTCCCTCCAGCGACATCATGATCCACGTCGCGGCGAGCGGGGACCAGAAGCGCGTGATGTACCCGGCGGTCGGCGCCGGGGGGACATTCATGGTGAGTGTTTCTCCGCTGGCAGTCCGTGGATAAGGCCCCGCGAGCACCGAGAGCGGCGAGGCGCCGGGCTGGCAGAGAGCCGTTCGTGTGATTCGCGGCAGGAAATCGTCTAAAGTCAACCGGGGCTGCGCGATCTGCGTTTCCTGCGTCGAAGCAATGTCTGGTCCCGCGGTACGGCAACAGCGGGAAACCCGTGTCAAATGGCGGGACCTCGGTTCGATACTGGCTGTGATCGGGCCAACGCATGCTGATGTTGCCGTTCGTGGGTCGGCGGACTGCTCCAACATAGTCGTTTCGGGCGGTGTCAGCGACACTCTCTCGGGTTGGCTCCATGGGGGTGGTGTGTGGAGCGGGGTCGGCACGACGGAGGGTGGATTGGGCGGTTCCCTCGATCCGGTTGGAAGATCGCCCTGGGGAACGCCGGGTGCCGCCGTGTTGCGCACCCGGGCTTGATCCCCACCCAGCCCTTCACTTGAAAAGTCCGGCAACCCGCCTTATGATCCGACTTCGGTTGTCCCCCCACCACGACAGGTGAAGTGAAAAGCCATGGACCGCGATTCGGACGACTTGGCGGCCTTGACCGCCAGCCCCCAGGGCCTCCCGGGCGTGTCCGGAGCGCTGAGGTCTTCGTATCTCGGGGCAAGGCCGGCGCTACGCCACCGGCGTCCGAACCGAACGCCGTGAGCGAGTCGAGAGCTGTGGCGAAGCTGTTCGGCGAGGCACTGGCGCCGGGGGAGCATTGGTACGTCGAGCGATGCGAGTTCGACGCGGACGGCGGCAAGCTGTTTCTGCGCCTGGCCTTCGAGGCCGATGGCGCGTTCGTCTGCGCCAGTTGCGGTGCCGAGGGGTGCAAGGTGTACGACGGCGGTCGCCGAAGAGAGTGGCGGCACTTGGATTTTCTCCAGCACCGGACGATCTGCGTTGCGTCGGCGCTGCGGGTGGCCTGTCCCTCGTGTGGGGTGCGGGGGGCGGAACTCCCCTGGGCACGCCCGAGGAGTGGGTTTACCGTGCCGTTCGAGTTCAGGGTGGCGGAGCTTGCCGCGAAGATGACCATGGAGGAGGTGGCGGAAATCGTGGAAGAGCCGCAGGCCAGGCTGCGACGGGTTGCCGAGCACTATTCGAGGCGGTGTGCCGCGCGCGATGCGGAATAGCGGGCGGTGGCGGGAGGCGGGACGGGTGGCGAGAGGATTCCCGGCCGGTAGGACCTTTGCAGCCCTCCGGAGTTTTGTCCCCCCCTCGGGGCCGCACCGCCCCTTCGACCCGCCCATCGGGAGAACGGGGTGCGGAGCACTCCGCCCCCCGCCGCGACTGCTGCGTCCCGGTCCCCACACAAAACGTCCGGTCCTCCACACAAAACGAAGCGCCCCTGGGCCTGTTCGGGTGTTTTGTGTGGAGGATTTTCCCGTTGCTCGCGCGCGCGCGCCGGGGCCGCGCTCCGGGGTGTCGGTGCCGGTGGCACGGATATTGCTGTTCTTCGTTGCTTGTGGTGTCCCCGAGAGGCGGGGAGCCGACTTTCACCCCTCGTTTCCTGAAGGAGGAACAGACAGATGAAGAGACTCGGACTTCTCACGGCGGCGGCGCTGCTTGCCGTCCCCTTGATCCAGGCGTGCGGGGAGGATCCGCTCCCGCCGCCGCCCACCGGCTCCATCGCGGGCCAGGTGTCGGTCGAGGGCGACGGGGCTGACGGGATCACCGTCACGCTGAGCAGCGGCGAGACCGCCACCACGGCGAGCGGAGGGATGTTCCGCTTCGACGATGTCGAGGCCGGAACGTACACGGTCACCATCAGCAACTTTCCGGACGACGCGAGCTTTCCGCAGGTGTCCGCCCCGGCGACGCTGGCCGACGACGGCGAGGTCGTCACGGTCAACTTCTCGGGCACGTGGATTCGGACCTCGGCGATCCTGGGGGCGGTCACGGTGGAGGGGTCGGGTCTTTCCGGCGTCATCGTGAGGATCACGGGGATGTCGGAGTCCGAAACGACCACCGGGACGACCGGCCAGTACGGCTTCACCGGACTGCGGGTCGGCAACTACACCGTCGAGATCTCGGGGTTCGACGACGAGGAAGTCGGCTTCGGCAGCACGTCGGCCACCGTCCAGGTGTCCGTTGGCGAATCGAAGGTCACGAGCTTCGAGGGCACCTACCTTCGGGCCTCGGCCGTCCAGGGGCGGGTCAGCGTCGAGGGCAAGGGGCTCGAGAGCGTGACCGTGAGCCTGCAGGGCAGGGGCGAGAACCTGAGCGTGGAGACCAACGGCGCCGGGCAGTTCATGTTCGAGGACCTGCGCAAGGGCGACTACGCGGTCGCCATCTCCGGCTACGACGACGACGAGTACGGCTTCGACGTCACCTCGAAGAGCGTCTCGGTGGCCTACGGCGAGACCGCCAGTGTTCCCTTCGAGGGGACGGCGCTCAGGACAGCCGGGATCAGGGGCCGGGTGACCGTCGAGGGCAGGCCGCTCGACGGCGTCACCGTGACCCTGAGCGGCAGGGAGGACAGGTCGGTTGTCACGACCGCGACGGGCCGGTACGTCTTCGACCGCCTGCACGCGGGCGGCTATGCGATCGACATTTCCGGCTACGACACCGACGAGCACGGCTTCCCGGACGGGACCTCGGAGAACGTGACGGTTGCGCTCAAGGAGACGGCGACGGTCGAGTTCGACGGCATCATGCTGCGCACGGCGGCGATCGAGGGCGAGGTGACGGTGAAGGGCGACGCGCTGCCCGGCGTGACGGTCACGGTGGCCGGCGGTCCCAAGGACGACAAGTACACCGCGACCACCAACGGCGCGGGCGTGTACGAGGTCGGCGACCTGCACGCCGGCGACTACTCGGTGACGATCTCCGGGTACGACACCGACGAGTACGGCTTCGAGGTGACCACCAAGTCGGTTTCGGTGGGGCTTCGCGAGACGGCCGAGGTGGCCTTCGACGGCATTCTGCTCAGGACGGCCGGGGTCAGCGGCCGGGTGAGCGTCGACGGCGAGGCCATGAGCGGCCTGGCGGTCACGCTGGCCGGCGAGGAGGACCGCAGCGGCACGACCAACGCCGACGGCCAGTACGCGTTTTCGGGTCTGGCGGCGGGCGACTACACGCTCACGCTTTCGGGCTACGACACCGACGAGTACGAGTTCGACGCGATGGAGGAGATCGAGTTGGCTCTCGACGAGGCGGCGATCCACAACTTCGAGGGCCGGTCGCTGCGGACGGTGGTGGTCATGGGGACCGTGTCGGCCGAGGGCGACGGCATCGAGGACGTGGGCGTGACGCTGATCAAGGTGCTGGGCGCCACCTCGGGGGAGGTCCTGGGCGCGATGATGACCGGCGAGGACGGCGGCTACATGTTCGACGAGCTCCTCGCCGGGACGTATCGGATCGAGCTCGGCGAGACCGACGACGAGTACGACTTCGCCACGAAGAGCCGGATGGGCTCGGTGGCGACGGACGAGACGGCGACGTGGGACTTCGACGCCGACATCATCCGCACGGCGAGCGTGGGCGGCATGGTCACGGTGGACGGCGAGGGGATGGGCGACGTGATGGTGATGCTCACCGGAGACCACGGCACGGACGAGGAGATGGGGACGGGCTCGGACGGCACCTACGAATTCGACGGGCTGCGCAAGGGCAGCTACATGGTCTCCATCGAGAACCCGGACGAGGACACCTACGACTTCCCGACCACCTCGCGCTCGGTGAGGCTCTCGGTCGGGCAGGAGCAGGACGACGTGTCGTTCGCGGGCTCGATGCTCCGCCGGGCCAGCATCAGCGGCCAGGTGCATGTCGAGGGCGAGGGCCTCGAGGGCGTGACGGTGAGGCTCAGGGGTGACGAGAGGGACGAGGCGGAGACCGACGGCAACGGGGAGTACAACTTCCCCGGTCTGGCGGGCGGCGACTACGAGGTCTCGATCGAGAACCCTGACGAGGACGCGTACACCTTCGAGGTCATGGAGGTTGACGTGGACGATCTCGGCGAGGACGAGGCGGAGATCGTGGACTTCGAGGGCGAGCACACCGCGACCGCGTCGGTCAGCGGCGTGCTGTTCGCGGACGAGGTCAAGGTCGACAGCATGCACACCGAGGGCGAGCCGATGCTGGCGTTCGACTCGTTCCCGCTGATCCTGCAGGGACCGGGGGTCAACGATTCCCGGCCCGGGGCGACCGATTCCACCGGCGCGTACTCCTTCGACGGCCTGAAGGCCGGCCAGTACAACGTGGTCGTCAACATGGACGCCAAGGTCACGGCCGCCCTGGCCAGGGCGGGCTATGCGTTCTCGGGCGATGTCCTCTACCTCGGGATCGACGTGCCCGCGGCGACCGACGTGGACGTCAACCTCCCGTTCCGGATCACGAAACAGACGATCGGGGTCGGCGCGGTGATGGGCAACGCCAAGGAGACCGGCCAGGCGGTTGCGGGCGTGAACCTCTCGCTGTACGCGACGGCGAAGGACGCCGACGCCGAGAGGAATTCGCTCCGGTCGGCAACGACGGGCAAGGACGGCAGGGCGAAGATCGAGTTCGACCGCGAAGACGACGGCGACCACCTGGTGTACGCGAAGGTGAATCGAACGGGTCACGCGGACCTGGTGGTGTCGGACAACAACGTCATCGAGATCCAGTACGAGGCGGTCGACCGCGAAACCGAGGCCCCGGCGGCGGTGCGGCTGCTCAACACCCGCGCGAACTTCCAGTGGTGGGTGAAGAGCGACGAGGACGCCAGGGGGGGCGACCAGTTCCTGCCGAACTGGAAAGTGGTTGTCGACGGCGACACCGTAGCCACGGGTGCCGATGGCAAGGCCACGTACTCCGGGAGCCTGGCCGCGTCCGCCCTGCCCAAGAAGTACACGGTTGCGCTGGACGAGGACCAGGCGGACTCGGTGGACATGAAGGAGATCTGGGCGCAGTCCCGCAGCCTGGCCCACACGCACACGGGCCTGGAGCACCCCGACTCGAACAAGGCGTCGATGAACGATCTCGGCGTCATCCGCGTGACCTGGAGGACGCAGGCGCTGGTGGTCGGCGTGTACCGCGAGGCCGACGACGTGGAGGGCTACACCGACTACCAGAGCAAGCTGCCCGGCGGCGACCACCGGCCCGTGAGCAGTGTTGCCCGCGACATGAGCATCAAGCTGCTGGAGCGTGACGGCCGCAACCGTCTGGTCCCCTACAAGTACAACCACGACCGCTGCACCAATCCCAAGGGGCACGGCAAGACCGACGACCGGGAGGCCAGCGTTTCGATCAGTGACGGGCTGGCCAGGGTCGCGTGCCTGCCGGCGGGCGACGAGTTCACCATCCGCGTCGACCTGAACAAGAATCCGGATCGTGACGACCGCGTCATGGTCGGGGTCGCCGAGGACGAGCTCCACGGCGACATCGAGGCCTTCAACGAGGACGACCTGTCCGTCGGCGGCAGCGTCCTGGGCATCTTCGGCGACGCCGGCGGCGGCGTGCCCGAGGTCCGGATCTGCCTGGCGTCGGAGGGCACGGACGACGACGAGTGCGCCACCTGGGGGTACCAGTGGAAGACCGGCACGGTCACCGGCAACGTGGGCAACCAGAGCGGCCACCTGGTCAAGCTCAAGGCGAGGACCGACAATCACGGCGCTGACAGCGCCACCGCGAGGAGCGGCGCGAACGGGGTCTACAGGAAGGCCGGCCTCCGGGACGGCGAGTACGACATCACGGCGTACGGCACGACGAAGTACAAGGTGACCGACGACCCGCCCACCAAGCTGGTGTACGTCTACCACGACGAGACCACCGACGACAAGGACACCGCGACCAAGTACGTCGGCACCGCGGGCGTGGACACCGCGAAGTGGAGCACCCGGCGGCTGGGGCTCAAGCTCATGGGCTACATCGGCAACGACCGCAACGAAAGCAAGACGTTGCGCGGCAACGAGACCGTCGAGGGGATCACGGTCGAGCTGACGCGGTCGGGCTTCGACAAGGTGACCACCAGGACCGACGACCGCGGCTTCTACAAGTTCGAGAACCTGGAGGCGGGAAGCTACCGCATCACGCCGAAGTCGGGCAGCACCTACACGGTCAACCGCGGGTACAGCTCCACCAAGCTCCCCTACGGGTACTGGTTCGCGACAGCCGGGGAGTATCCGGCGCTGACCGAGGGCGAGCCCGACCTGCCGAGATGGAGCAGCGTCCCGTCCAGGAGTCTGAGGTACTCCAGAGTCAGGGTTTGCAACGACGCCACCCCGCAACTCTGCAACTACCTGTACAACTTCGGCCTGCTGTACACCGACGGCGTGGTCGAGGGCAGGGTGAACAACCTGAGCGGCAGCGCCAACAGCATCGATCTCCGGGTGACCGACGTGTTCACGGGACGCGAGACGGAGGTCGAGGCCAACTTCCGCGGCGAGTTCACGCGCACGCGCCTCACGGAGGGCGACTACCGCGCCGAGATCGCCGACGCCGGATGGGCTGTGCCCAGGATGCGCGGAACCGTGCCGGACGATGACGGCACGACCCCGGGCGCCACGAGGATCACGGGCGAGGTGCGCGAGAACAAAAGCACCGCCGACATGGGCGTGCTGCACGTCTACAGCACCCGGGAGTCGGACCAGGACAGGGTGAGGCGGACGATCCCGGTCTACGGAAGAAGGCAGGGCGAGAGCGCGGCCACGTACAACCGGCCCGACACCTTCGACGCGGCATGGAGCCGCGCCGCGGGCACCGGGAGTACGGTGAACGCCGCCCGCATCGGCACGATCAGCTGGCAGTCGAAGAGCGTCCGGTTCTACTTCGGGTTCCGCAACAGCTACCTGTCCAGCGACGCCGGCGTCGAGGTCAAGGTGGGGTCCAAGGTGTGCGCGTCCCATACGTGCGAACTGGGCTTCAACGCGACCGGTTCGGCCAATGAGGGGCAGGACAGGGAGACCACGCTCACCGTGATGGTGACGGCGGAGAACGGCTACAACGACCACGAGTACAGCGTCAGGGTCGCGCGCGCCGCGCCGGTGGGCAACGATCTTCCGGTCGAAAGGGTCAAGCGGTACAACAGCCGGACCGGCGAGGACGACGACTACACCGTCGCGGGCACGGGCGCTCTCACCGACCCCTTCCTCGTGCAGCCGGCGAGCGGCTCGTATGCCTACGTGCGTTTCGCCCTGGAGGTCCTGGGCTCCCAGAGGAGCAAGAACCAGCACTGCGCGCAGTCCGTGATGGTCGAGGACCACGCCGGCGAGGAGGTGGACGCGCGCGCCGACGGGGACGACGACGTGTGCAGCGGCACCCGCTACCGGCTGCAGCGCAGGTCGTCGGACAGCGAAAGCAGCTACACGGTCAACGTCAACTCCGAGGACGGCAGGGCGAAGGAGTACCACCTGGCCGTCGTCAGGCCGGGGCACGCGGGCGACGCCAGGCTGAGGAGTCTGTCTCTGAGTCCCAGGGGGGCCCTGGACCCCGACTTCGATTCGGATCACACGAGCTATGATGCCGAGGTGAACAACGACACCTCCGAGGTCACGGTCAGGGCGTTGCCGTTGAACAGCGACGCGGAGGTGGAGATCACCCCCGCCGACGCGGACGCCGACGCCGCCGGCCACCAGGTCGACCTGGATGTGGGTGAAAACGATATCACGATCGAGGTCACCTCCGAGGACGAGACGGACACGGAGACGTACACCGTCACCGTGACGAGGAAGGCTCCCCCGGCAAGCGACGACGCCACGCTGAAGAGCCTGGTTCCGGACGAGGGGAAGCTGGCTCCGGCCTTTGATCCGGAGACGGATGACTACACGGTCGGCGTGGAATACGATGTCGAAGAGGTCGAGTTCACGTTCGCACCCAGCAGCAGCGAAGCGTCCATGGACCGCACCTCCCCCCACACGCTCGAACTGGGGGACGCGGGCAGTTCGACGGACTTCGAGGTCACCGTCACCGCCGAGGACGACGAGACGGAGAAGACCTACACCGTCACGGTGAACCGGGCGGAAGCGCCGGCGGAGGACGACGCCACGCTGAAGAGCCTGGTTCCGGGCGAGGGGAAGCTGGCTCCGGCCTTTGATCCCGGGACGGAGGAGTACACGGTCGACGTGGGCCACGGTGTCGGCGAGGTCGAGTTCACGTTCGCGCCCGCCAGCAACGAAGCGACCACGGACCGCACCTCCCCCGACACGCTTGATCTGGGCAAGGCGGGCAGCTCGACGGACTTCGAGGTCACCGTCACCGCCGAGGACGGGGATACGGAGAAGACCTACACCGTCACGGTGAGGCGGGCGAGAGTACCGGCCGAGGTCAGGCTGGACAGCCTGAAACTGAACCCGGGGACCCTGGCGCCCGCGTTCGACTACAACACGCTGGACTATACGGCCAGCGTGGGCAGACAGGCCGCCCGAACCACGGTCAGGGCGGTACCGAGGGACGACGGCGCGACCGTGGTGATCGAGCCCCGCGACGTGGACGACCAGGAGGACGGCCACCAGGTCTATCTGAGGGTGGGCGAAACCGAGATCACGGCCACCGTCACGGAGAGCGGGGAGGAGGCGGTCTACACCGTCACGGTGACGAGGCCGGCGGCCGGGACCGACGCCACGCTGAAGAGTCTGGCCGAGGATGCTTCGGGGACGCTGAGCCCGGCCTTCGCTTCGGCGACGACGGCGTACGCGCTCGACGCGGCCCACGATGACGCCGAGGTCGTGTTCACGTTCGCGACGACCGACGACAACGCGAGCGCGAGCCCCGCAAGCCCGCACACGGCCTCCCTCGGAGCGGCGGGATCGGAGACCGAGGTCGAAATCACCGTCACCGCCGAGGACGGGGATACGGAGAAGACGTACACCGTCACGGTGTCGCGGGCGAGCGCGCCCGTGGCCGGGATCGTGCTGAAGGACAAGGACGACAACGACATCGAGACGCTCTCGGTCGAGGAAAACGACACGGTGGACTACGAGGTGTCGTTGGCGACAAAGCCGGACATGACCGGGACGATTACGGTAACTCTGGCCGCCAGCCCTGCCGACAGCGTTTCGCTACTCGACACTCTCGATGTCGCTCTTGCATCTTTGGATTTCGACTCGACGAACTGGGATGAGGCGCAGATAGTAAGGGTGGTCGCCGTTAGGGATGCAGACGCGGAGCCCAACACTCCGGTGAAGATCGCGCATACGACGGGCGATGTGGACGACGACGACTACGACGATTTGGGCGACACCCTCGAGGTGACGATCCCGGAGATCGACAACAAGGGCGTGGTCCTGTCCGCGACGGCGGTCGAGGTTGCGGAGGGCCGGGGGCGCTTTTACTCCATGCGATTGACTTCGGCACCGCGGGGCGCCGAGACCGTGACGATTTCCGTGGAGGGAGCTCCGACAAGCGTGACGGTAAGTCCGTCCACGCTGTCGTTCGCCACCACCAATTGGGCTGATACACAGCTGGTGACGGTTACGCCCGATGACGACACTGAAGAAAACGAGCCCGACGAGACGTTCGATCTGACCCACGACGCGGCGGGCGGGGGCTACAACGCCGTGGACCCGGGCGACGTGAGCGTGGTCGTCATGGATGTCGACGGCGACGAGTCCGCCGCGGTCGTGATCGGCACGACGGAGGTGACGCTGGCCAAGGACTCGTCGTTCACGTACTTCATCGCCCTGACCCAGGCGCCGGACGACGACGAGACCGTGACGGTGACCCTGATCTACAACTCGAGGAACTTCTCCGTCACCGACAACGGAGAGGTGGCACTGACCGCTACCAACTTTGAGGCTGGACTGCCCCTCACGGTCACGGCGAAGCGGGCCGGGACGTTCACGCTCGTGCACGATGTCGCCAGTGCGGATGTCGACGGCGAGGACGCGGTGTACGACGACGTGAGCAGCGCCTCGAGCATCGGCGTGACGGTGAACGACAACAACTGACCCCAACCCCTCCCGCATCCCGCGAGAGCGGCCCCAGGCCCGCCCCCGTCCGGTTCCGCCGGGCGGGGGCGGTGCCTGCTTTCCCGAAGACGTTCCGCCGCGTGAAAGGAACCCCGGTGTCCCGCACTGTTCACCCGCTGGCGACGGTTCACCCCACCGCGAACATCGATCCCACCGCCCAGGTCGGCGAGGACGCGATGATCGGTCCCGGGGCGGTCGTCGGCGGCCGGGCGACGATCGGCGGACGGGCGATCCTCTGGCGGGGCGCGAAGGTCGGCGAGTACGCGGCCGTCGGAGAGGAGGCCGTGCTCCGTGTGGACTCGGAAGCCGGACCGGGCTCGACGGTCGGAAGGCGCGTCGTCATCGGGACCGGGACGAGAGTCGGCGTCCGGGCCGAAGTCGGCGACAGGGCCATCCTGGGCGACGGCGTGCGCATCGGGGAACGCGCGAAGGTCGGCGGGCGGGCGACGCTCAGACGCGCGGTGCTCGTCGAGGGGGAGGCCCGGGTGGGCGGCCGGACGGCCATCGGCCGGCTCGCCCGCATCGGCGCCGGAGCGAGCGTCGGCCACCGCTCGGGCATCGCGTCGGAAAGCGTGATCGGCCCCGGAGCGGAACTCGGTCACAGAGTGGTGGTCGGCCGGCGGGCGAAGGTGACGAAGAACGCGGTCGTGCCGGCGAGAACGGTGGTGCCCGACGGGGCGGTGGTGCGATAGAAACCAGGCAGCGGCGGACGGCGGGGGTCAAAGGCGGCCTCGTCCCGAAGCCGGACCCCGCCGTCGGCGAGCCTCGATGGAAATTCACACCTCGCCCCCCCGCCCTCCAGGGGTCGCTCCCCGAACCGGCGATCCGTCCCGGAAGGGTGTTCAGCGCCGCGTCGAAGGCGGCGGATCAGCCGCTTGCCGACCGCCTGGTCGTCACGCTGCCGGGCAAGGGCAGGGAGCCCCGATGGCGCGGGTCGCATCGTGGCCCCGGTGGTAGGACTATGGTTGGCGAACGGTCTCCAACGGCTCTTCTCTTCCGACACGCCACAGGCTCGGTCCACCCGGCTGCGGAGGTGTCTCGAGGGGTTGAACACCGGCACATCGCGCGGCGGAACCTCGACCAGCTCGCCGGTCCTGGGGTTGCGGCCCGTGCGGGCCCTGCGGTACAGCACCAGTGTCAACCAACACCGGCTGTCCCGTAAGGGGGAGCCGCCACCCGGACGCTCAACCTCCCTCCTCCTTTGGGGAGGGACGGACACGCACGCGAGGCCAAGAGGGGACTGGACGATACGGGGGACCGCAGAGGACGGCCTGGAGTTTGTTCTCCGCGAGCTTCGACATGGGGGAGATCATGTGGACGGGGGGGCAGGGGCCGGGGGGTTCGCCTTCGTCCTACCCCTGGACCCCCTCCAGGGTCTCCGGGATCGCCGTTGTGACCCCTTTTTTCCGGCCCCGGGGGTTTAAATTAAACTCGCTGCGAGAACCGTCCCTCTGCCCTTGTGCGCGATCCCACGACGGGCCAGGTCCGAGCCCTCCTCCTGGACCTCCCCCCGTCTGTCCGAACCCTGGGGGGAGGCCCGTACCTTCATGTGCACCGGCGAGTTCCACGTTCTCCGGTTCAGCCGGGGGCTTTCCTCTACGGGAAAACAGGTCCGTTTCCCCACGGAGAAAAGGAGTATCGGATGAGCTTGACCGAACGAGACCTCGAAGGGATCGAGGAGAGGCTGGAGAGGAGGGGAGACGGGCTGGAGGACGCTATCATCCTGATGAGCCAGTACCTCCCCGGCTCGACTCCGGCCAGGAAGTCCCATGTGACCCGGAGGGTTCGGAAGGTCCTGGGCCGTGAGGGGGTGGCCGGATGAATGCGAAGGACCGGTTACGGGTTACCGCACTCGTGGCACAGGCCGGACAAGTCACGGAGACGCGTCGTATTCTGAAGGAGATGGTCGAGAAGACCGACTACTGGGACCTTCACCTTGCAGCCCTGCAATATTCTCGGCGGGTCAGCCGGGGCGAAGGAGATCGGGCAGGTCCTTGAGGAATGGGGCCATGATTTCGGGGCGTCGGAGTACCCGAGTGCTTCGGGGGGCCAGACGATGAGGAATCTGCGTGATACGAGGGAGGGCGTCTACAAGGCGGAGGGCGGCTGGCATCTCGCGGAGGATCCGGGTTGAGTAGGGAGCCGAAGGACCGGCGGAAGGAACCCCCGGCGCTACCCGTCCGTCAGGGAACAGGACCCGGACGCCACCCCGGCAGGACGTGGCGGATGCCCTCCTCCGCCCGGTGAAGCCCGTCCGGAAGCCCCCGGGGAGGGGGAGACCGTGAAGGAGTCGCTGGCGATCTTCCAGGCCACGGGCCGGGCTTGCTGCTTCCAGGAGGACGGGGGAGGAGGGGAGGCCGACAGCACCTTCACAGCCGACTGGGACGGCACTGATCCATGGATATCGTGGATCCGGTCCAGGAAGCTGATGATCGGGTTGCAGGAGCAGCGAGGGGAAGGGTACGGAGTTTCTGGGGGTCCCCCGGCGAGTAGGGGGAGCCGAAGGACCGGAAGCCGCTTGACGTGGAGGCGGTGAGAACCCGCGCTACCGAGGAGTAAGGATGAGTGATATGGCGCGGGCGTCGATTCGGCCCGGGAACCCGGCCGCCCGGGCGGCACTGGACAGGCTGCAGGGCCGGTCTGTCACACACCTGAGAAAGGTAGCCGAAGACCCCGCACGGGGTCCTGCATGGATAGATGGCCTTGTAATCCCTCTGATAGGGTTCGTCAAGCATGTGGATCATGATGTTCCCGGGCATCCCGACCGAACAGGGTGCTCACGGTGGTGTACGGCATTTCATTCGAACGCTCCCATACCATGCTGGCGGCCTTCTCGTCCATCGGACCGCCGACGACCCAGAGGTGCCGGGCCCACCTCTGCGCACGCGGCCGAGCCGCACCTGGACGCCCTCGGACTCGAGAAGAAACGCCTGCCAGGTCGCCGTCCGGCCTCCGGTCTTGATCCGGCCGGACCGGTCCACCACCCGCCGCCACCACGGCACCTTCGTGTTGATCGGCAGCTCGTTGAGCGCTTTGCCGACAGCCAGTCCGGCCCCGGGACTGCCAGCCATCGCGGCGAGGTGGCCGTAGGTGGTCACACCGCCCTCGGGCACCTTCCCAGAGCCTCGTGGACCCTGCAGTCGAAATCGGTGAGTTCCATTCCACATCCCCACATGGTCGCGAACAGCACCGAGATTCTCGCTGATGATCGTCAACTCTTCCATCTGTCTCTCAATCCGGCCCACAGCCTCACCGAGTCCCTGGAGGTCCCCACCTCGCGGACGGTTCTTCAGCTCTTCGTTCAGCTGGCCGGCCTGGCGGCCGACGTTGACGATCCGCTTCTCCGAGGCGGCAGCCTCCTCCCGAAGCTCCGGTAGCGTCACGCTCATTCCATGTTCCCAACGTGCCTCAGGGACGCATTTCCCTATCCAAAGACCATGGACCGTACCAGTTTCCAACCTCGGTCAGCAGGGCGGTGTCATGGGGGAATTATAGGGGGGCCGAAAGGCACGCGTGCGGCCTGCGGAATCCTGGTACGCGCTGGGGCAGGCCTCGGTTCCGGAAGCGAGGAAATTCAGGGGGCGGCTCCGCGCAACAAATACAGCCTTCGGGGTGGGGGGGGTTGGCGTTCCCGCTCGGCGCGCGCTAACGTGAAGACCGCACCGTTGCGGCGACTGCCAGTCCAGCAAGACCCAAACGAGGAGGGTTCCCCGTTGAAAGCCATGAAGCCAGATCTGGCCTGTCTCGCGGCGCTCGTGACCCTGTCGATGGGCGTGGCCGCTCCTCCCGCCGCACCCCAGGTCAACGGGGAGGCGACCCCCTACGCCGGCCTGCTGTTCACGCAGCGGGAGGCACGGCTGCCGGCTTCCGCGCTCCTGGGGGCCAGTGCCGTTTTCCAGTTGGAGCCAAGCCGGATGTTTCAGGGTGGGGTCCAGCCGTTCATAGGGGCGGATGTGTTTCTCGCAGCGGTCGAGTCGGAGTCGGAAGCCGGCGCCGGCGAACTGCACCTCGACTACTACGTGGCGGCGCGGGCCGGTTTTTCGATCGAATCCCCGGGCCGCCCCCGGCTCTTCGGTCTCGTGGGACGCGCGCTTCCCAGACCCGAAGCCGAGTGGGACCGCGAAACCAGGGAATGGACAGGCTCGCAATCGAACGTCTTCGGCGGGGGGTTCAACATTTCCGCGATCGGCATGATGGTCGAGGTGCGCGTGATGCGTGACCAACGATGGGGGCTCAACGGAACTTCCGTCGCCCTTGTCGTCGGGTACGCCAGGACATCCTCGAAGCGGCGGAAGCACTAACGGCCAACCGCCGTCCAGAAAACTGGAACAGGCTGGCAGGAACGGACCGGGCAGAGGGTACACAGTGCGCGTCTTCCTGGGTAACTTTGACAGGTGTGGCCGCCCGGCGCGGAGGATACGGGACTGAGGGCTGTAAGGTCTTTTGCGCGTGGGTCGGCAGCCTTCCCGCCCCCAACACAGGAGTTTCCCGGTGCGACGCCTCGTTTCCTTCTTTGTGGCATCCCTGCTTCTCCTTCTCGCGGTCGGGGCTCGGGCTGAAGCGCGTGTGTCCGGCGGCGAGGCGAGTCCCGGTTCCGCCTCCCGGGGAGGTCTCCCCCGCGACCGGGCCGGGCCGGCCAAGCCGACGGTGACGATGGACACCGTGCATCAGGGGGAGTTGGATGCGAAGTTCCGGATCGAAATCACGTTTTCGGAGAACGTCACCGGTTTGACCGTGGAAGAGATCGAAGTGGACAGGGCCACGATCGTTTCGGAACTGGCGGGGTCGGGTGCGGACTACTGGATCGAAATCAGGACGGAGAGGGATCATGAGGGGAAGGTCGCCGTAACGATACCCGGGGACGCGGCGGTGAACGAAAGCGATGAGGGGAACGTCGAAAAGACCCTGGCCTTCGAGGTGGACAACAAGGCGCCGAAGCTCAGGGAGGGAGGAGCTGCGGCGAGCAGGGACACGATCGCTCTGCAGTACGACGAGGGTCTAGACGAGGATCACGAACCGGGTTTGAATGCGTACATCGTAAGGGCGTGGGAACACGACGGCACCCAAAAGGGGACCCGCAGGGTCAGGGACGTAAGGGTCCGGGCCGACAAGGTGTTCGTGCTGCTGGAACAGGACGATGCGATCGACCCCGGGGACAGCGTCGAGATCGACTATGACCCTCCGGGAAACGACCCGGTCCAAGACGCACGAGGCAATGAGGCGGGAGCCCTCGAAGACCATGTGGTCGAAAACCTCAGGAAGATCCGCCGACCCGGATCAGTCCGCAACCTGACCGCCACGGCGCTCGATTCCGCCACCATCAAGCTGGATTGGATCGTACCTTCGGACACCGGCGGCACGCCGGTCACCAGCTACCGGATCGAGGCGTCGGACGACGGGGAGGCCTCCTGGCAGATCCTGCAGGACGGTGAAGAGAGGGACACCACAACCGAATACACACACGGGGGCCTCGAGTCCGGTGAGACCTGGCACTACCGGGTGTGGGCGATCAACAAGGTGGGCCAGGGTCCAGGCTCGGGGGTTGTCAGCGCGACCACGAAAGCCGGTGAACCCGGCCCTCCCACCGGCCTCGAAGCGGCGGCCGCCGGCAAGACGGCCATCGATCTGTCGTGGACGGCACCCGCCGACACCGGGACCAGCAAGGTCACGGGCTACCGGATCGAGGTGTCGAGCGACTCCGCCTCGACCTGGACCGTCCGGGTGGCCGACACCCAGGACACTGCGGCCGCCTACAGGCACTCGGGACTTGATCCCGGGACGACCCGCCACTATCGGGTCTTCGCCATCAACGGCGCGGGCGCCGGGCCCCCGTCCAACATCGTGAGCGCAACCACCGAGGGGGATGTGCCCGGCCCTCCGACCGGGCTCACTGCGGCCGCCCGGGACACGTCGGAGATCTACCTTTCCTGGACGGTTCCGTCTCATCACGGCGGCTCCGCCATCACGGGGTACAGGATGGAGGTGTCGACCGACGGGAGTTCGTGGGACGATCTGGTGGCCAACACGAAAAACACCAGGACCAACTACTCCCATACCGAACTGGACCCCGGTTCCGAGCGACATTACAGGGTTTCCGCGATCAATTCGACTGGCGTCGGCTCCCCTTCGAGCGTGGCTGGCGCGACGACCTTCGATGTCCCGTCCCGTCCCACCGATCTGATCGCCACCCCGAACGGCGAGGCGCAGATCGACCTTTCCTGGACGGAGCCGTCCGACGATGGCGGTTCGCCGATCACGGGCTACCGGATCGAGGTGTCGGAGAATGCGGACTCCGACTGGAGCGTGCTCGAGGAGAACACGAGGTCAAAGGCGGCCAGCTATCGGCACACGGGCCTGAGCGCCGGCGAGACAAGGCACTATCGAGCTTTCGCGATCAACGAGTGGGGGAGGAGTGTGTCGTCCAATGTCGCCCAAGCCACCACGGACGCGGACGAACCGGGTCCGCCCACGGACCTGGCGGCCGAAGCGAGCGGCAAGACCCGGATCGATCTCGACTGGTCGCCGCCCGATGACGATGGCGGTGCCGCGGTTACCGGCTACCGGATACAGTTTTCGACGAACGGGGGTGCCGCGTGGTCCACGCTGAGGTCCAACACGGGTTCGACACGCACCCGATACGCCGACACGGGTCTGGATCCGGGCACGACCCGGCACTACCGGGTTGCCGCGATCAACTCGGTCGGGGTGGGTGAGCATTCGAACGTGGACAGCGCAACCACCGCCCCCGCGGTTCCGGATGCGCCGACGGCGTTGACCGCGGTGGCGAACGGGACATCGCGGATCGACCTGTCCTGGACCGCCCCGGCTGACGATGGCGGCACCGACATCACCGGCTACAGGATCGAGGTCTCCGGCAACGGCACCACGTGGCGGGATCTGAGGAGCGACACCAACTCCGACGCCACCGAGTATTCGCACACCGGGCTGGAGCCCGGCACCACTCGGCACTACCGCGTATCGGCGATCAGCGCGGCGGGAACCGGGGAGCCGTCCGACGAGGCTTCGGCCACCACCGACCCGACCGTTCCGGATGCGCCGACCGGCCTGGCCGCGGCGGCCGACGGCCAGACACGCATCGACCTGTCGTGGACGGCTCCCGTCTATGACGGTGGCGCGCAGGTGACCGGCTACAGGATCGAGGTTTCGGCCGACAGCGCGGCCACATGGACCGTGCTGTCCTCCAACACCGGGAACGCCGGGACCACCTACACGCAAGCTGGCCTCAAGCCGGGCACCGCCAGGCACTACCGGGTCTTCGCGATCAACGTGGCGGGCGTGAGCGTGGATCATTCGAATGTCGCGCACGCGACGACCGATGCCGCCGTCCCCGGCGCACCCACCGGCCTGGCGGCGACGGCCAACGGAGTCTCCCGGATCGACCTGGCCTGGACGGAACCGGACGAAGACGGGGGTGCTCCGGTCACCGGCTACCGCATCGAGGTCTCCACGACCGGGGGAGTGACCTGGACGGCTCTGGTCGACGACACGAAGACGACATCGGCGGCGTACTCCCATACGGGCCTTCCCCCGGCCACGCGCCGGCACTACCGGGTCTCCGCGATCAACAGGGTGGGCCCCGGCGGAGCATCCAACGCGGCCTATGCCACCACGGATCCGGATCTGCCCGATCCGCCTACGGATCTGACCGCCGACGCCCGCGGAGCCAGGGCGATCGGGCTGTCCTGGAACCCGCCCGACTACACCGGAGGGGTCGAGATCACGGGTTATCGGATCGAGGTCTCCGACGACGCCGGCAGCAACTGGACCGTGCTTGTGGCGAACACGGACTCCGACGATACCGACTACACGCACACCGGCCTGGCTCCGGCCAGCACGCGGCACTACCGGGTCTTCGCGATCAACGTGGCGGGCATGAGCGAGGATCATTCGAATGTCGCCCGCGCGACCACGGATCCGGTCGTTCCCGACGCGCCCACCGGCCTGGTGGCCACCGCGAACGGAACGTCCCGGATCGACCTGGCCTGGACCGCGCCGGACTACGACGGCGGTGCCGACGTCACGGGCTACCGGATCGAGGTATCGGTCGACGCGGGCATCGTCTGGCGGGATCTGGTCGAGAACACGGGTTCCACCGCAACCGCCTACGCCCACACGGGCCTGGCTCCGGCGAGCACGCGCCACTACCGCGTCTCGGCGATCAACCGGGCCGGCGTCGGCGCGGCTTCGAACGAGGCCGGCGCCACCACCGACGCCACGGTGCCGGATGCGCCCACGCGATTGAACGCGACGGCGGACGGAACCGCGCAGATCGACCTCTCATGGACGGCCCCGGGGTTCGACGGCGGCACCGCGATCACCGGATACCGCATCGAGGTATCGCTGGACGCGGGGGCCAACTGGACGGATCTGGTCGCCGACACGCGGTCCACCGACACCGAGTACCCGCACACGGGCCTGGATCCGGCGAGCACACGCCACTACAGGGTCTCGGCGATCAACGAGATCGGGACGGGCGACCCGTCGAACGTGGCGAACGCGACCACCGACGCGACCGTGCCGGACCCGCCCACGAGCCTCGTGGCGGTCGCGAACTCCCCCACGCAGATCGACCTGGCCTGGAAGGCGCCCGCGTACGACGGCGGCGCGCCCGTGACCAGCTACAGGATCGAGGTCTCCGAGGACGGCGGGACCTGGACCGATCTCGCCCGCTCGACCGGCTCGGCGGCGACGGGCTTCTCGCACGTCGGGTTGCGGCCGGGCAGCACGCGGCACTACCGCGTCTCGGCCATCAACGTCGCGGGCACGGGCCGGCCTTCGGCGGTCGCCACCGCCTCCACCGACGACCCCGTCGAACGCGCGGGACGCGTCAACGAGGCCATACTTCCGCACTTCGCGGCGGCGGCCACCAGCAGCACGCTGGGGGCGATCTCGGCGAGGATCGAGGCGGTTGCCGCGCGCAACCCGCTGCCGAGCCAGCTCAGGGCGGCGGGGTTCGCCTCGCTCGTCGGCAACCTGCGCGGGGGCCGCGGCTTGAACACGGCCCAGCTGCTGAACGGAGCGTCCTTCGCGATGCCGCTCGGAGACGGTGCGCAGGAGCAGCAGGCCACCGAGGGATTCGGGGCGGCCGCATGGGGCAGCGCCGCGTACCTGAGCATGGGTGAGCCGGGTGGGGAAGAGGTCGAATGGGAAGGCGGGATGCTCAGCCTCCACCTGGGCGCCGACATGCGCGTGCACCGCGACTTCCTCGCGGGGCTGTCCGCGAGCCGTTCGGCGGGCGACTACGACTTCACCGACGTCACCGGCGCGCGCAGGGTCGAGGGGACGTATGAGGCGCACATGAACAGCGTGAACCCCTACCTCGCGTGGCTGCCGGGACGGACCGGGGTGGCCCTGTGGGCGGCGGGAAGCTTCGGCTGGGGTGACGTGGCGGTCGAGGACGGGTTCGCGGGCAGGCGCGCGAGTGGTGCGCGGAGCACGACGGGAGCGGTGGGCGGCAGCCGCATCCTGATGACGAACGGCGCCTCGGCGCTGTGGGTACGCGCCGAGGGCTGGCTGTCGCGGGTCGAGGTGGATGAGGCGGAGGGGATGGAGTCGCTGACCCTGGACATGGAGCGGGGGCGGTTCGCGCTGGAGTGGTCGCAGACGCACAAGTTCCGGTCGGGAGACGAGGTGACCGTCCTGCTGGAAGGCGGGGCGCGCTTCGGAGACGGCGAGGGAACCGACGGCGCCGGAATGGAGTTCGGGGGCGGGCTGCGGTACACCCGCCCGTCATCCGGACTCACCATGGAGGGCCACGGCAGGCTGCTGGCGACGGGTGGCAGCGGCTACGAGGAGTGGGGCGTGAGAGGCCTGATCCAGATTGATCCGCAAGCAGGGACCGGACTCTCCATGAAGCTCGTCCCGGCCTGGGGCGAGACGGCGAGCGGCGTGCAGGAGCTGTGGGAGCGCGGCCTGAGCGGCAGGCGCGACATGGCGGCCATGCAGAGAGGGCGGCTGAACGCGGAGGTCGAGTACGGTCTGGCCGAGTTCCACGGGACTCCCTACGGGCGCGTCTGCCTCGTGAGCGCTGGCACGCGGGCCTTCGGGACCGGCATGCGCTACGAAATCTCCGGCGGGCTCGGCCTGCGTCTCGAGGGCACACGGACCCGGAGTGTCGACGCTCCGGCACGGCACGGACTCGCCCTGAGGGGCCACTGGCGGTTCTGATGCCGCAGCGTTCCATCGGGGGGCCGCCGGTCGCACCCGGCGCAACCCGACCCGCCACGGACCCTGCTTCCAAACGATGAGCGGCGGTGACCGGGACGGCCGGTGCGGGTCGCTGACCGTGGAACAGGTTTTCCAGAAGGCTCTGGAAGGGAACACTCACGCCTCGATTGCCCGGGAGGCCGGCGTGAGCCGTCCGCGCGTCTCACAGGTCCTCCGCAGGTTTCGGCCCGAGGTGAAGGCCGCGCAGGAGGACAGGGCGAAGCGTATCGCGCGCGTCGTCAAGACCGACTGGATGCGACGCAAGAGCCTGCCGCACACGGCAAAGAAGCTCGGCGTCCCCCCGAGTCGCGTCGCGACCGTACGCCGATCCCTGGGACTTTCCGGGCGAGCGGAGCCCAACCTGCACCTTCCGGTCAGGCATCCGGATTTCCCCTACAGGCTCCTGCAGCGCAGATCGAGGCCCGGGGAGTGGCTGTGCTGGAGCCCGTTCTCGCACCGCTGCGTGCGCGTGGCCCGGTTCCTGGCCGAACGCCGGCTCGAACGGGCGCTACGCCGTGACGAGTGGGCGATCCTCAAGGACGGTGACAACGACAACCTCACCGACGAGAACATCCTGGTCTGCTCTCCCGATGCGGCGAATCGGTTCATCAGGGAACGAAACAGGAAGAACGGCCACCGGAAGGACAAGGACGGCAAGCGCGAACGGTGACAGGGACCGGAGCGGAGTACCGTAGCGTCCTTTCAAGGGGAGTCGGGGACTGCGATCCGGGTACCAGTGGATGACGGGTTCGGTGAGCGGCCGAGTGGGCAATGCGCGACCGGCCACAAGGCCGCCCTCCTGCCGACGAACGATCGTCACGGTGCGCTCGGTGACAGCACGACCGGCGGCGGAAACGGTGCTGCCTACGGCTTCACCGGCCTCCAGGACGGCGAGCGCGCGGTCACGGCCCCAGGGACCGCCGCTTACAAGGTGGATGGCGAGCCCACGCAGTCGGTCTGAGTCTGCCACGACGAAACGACCGGCGTCGCGGGTGCGGCCAGGACCCGGTGGACGGCCACGAGGATCGGGCTGAAGATCATGGGCTACATGGGGGAACGATGCCAACGGCGACAAACGGATGCGCGGCGACGAAGCTCTGGCGGGAGTAGCGGTCGTTCGCCTCACCAGGGGTCCCGAGACGGTTGCGACCGTCGAGACCGATGATCGAGGACTCTATGTCTTCGAGAATCTGGAGAGGCGGACTTGGCAACACTCTGCCGGGTTGCGGGCAGGCGCATGGCGGCAGCGCCGGGCAAGGGAAGCGGTTCGCCGGAGTTGGATTGAACGGTGCCCGCGCTTCGACCTACTGCCGCACCGGAGTGCGAAAACGACGCGGGGGCTCGATTCACACTTTGGCCTGCTCGCGATCCACACCTGCGGTCCTGTTGATCCTGCGGTGCGGCAACGTCTTGCGGCTCAGCGGCCGGGTTGCCCGTGGCGCACCGGCGGCTCGGGCCGTGGCGGGAGCGACCCCCCAGTCCGAGGGCCTGGTACGGGTTCGGGGCGAGGTGGAAATTCACACCTCGCCCCCCGCCCTCCAGAGGGTCGCTCCCGCAGCACCGATCCCTCCGGGAAGGGGGTTCAGCGCCGCTTCGAGTCGGCGGACCAGCCGCTTGCCGGCCGTGCCGGCCGTCACGCTGTCGGGCATCGTCGGGCAAGCCGGAAAGTCCCCTTGGCACGAGCCGCTCCGTGGCCCCAGCGGTCGGTCTATCGTTCGCGGATGGCCTTCAGCGGCTCTTTCATTCCGGACACGCCGGAGGCTCGGTCCACCTGGCAGCGCAGGTGCAACGAAGGTTTGAAGACCGGCACATCCCGGGGCGGAACCTCGACCGGCTCGCCGGTCCTGGGGTTGCGGCCCGTGCGGGCCTTGCGGTGCCGCACCTTGAAGGTGCCGAAGCCCCGGAGCTCGATGCGGTCGCCTCGCGCCAGCGCGTCCGTCAAGGCATCGAGGAAGGCGTCAACCATCAGCCCGCATTCCCTCTTGGTGACTCGCGGCCCCGCCGCATCGGCGGCCTGCTCAACGAGGCCGGCTTTGGTCATGCTCTTCTCCTCGCGCGAAGTGTGGCCGAGTCCTGCCGCTTCACTATGGATAACGTAGAGGAGGCTGATCCCCGGCGTCACGTCCCGCACAGGCTGGGCCGAGCCGAGCGGTGTCCCGATGGCATTGGCCACGGCAGAAACCTTTGGGCTCGGGACGGACGCGTCCTTCCCGGATGTACCAATGGCCTTCCCGCACGGGATTGCTGGCCCGGAGCGACCCCCGAGGGAGGGTGGGGATGGAAGTGCACATCCCAACCCTCCCCGATGCCACGGCAGGCATCGAAGAAGGGGGGTCGCTCCGGCCACGGCCTCCGGTTCCCGCGCGGCGCAGCCGCCCCGGAGGCCGTGGTGCAACCGAAAGCCGGACAACGACATGCGCAGTCACGGAGTTGCACGTCCGAACTGCGATTTCGCGCACATGCTCGTGGGTTTCACATGTGCGGTCCCCGCACGGCCCCGGACGGGTCCGGCAACGGCTTCCCGAAGCCGTGCTGCGCGCCACGCTCCCAGCGACCCCCGATCATGCGCTTGAACCGCTTCCTTCGGGACTGGCCGGACCGCTCCGACGACCTGCCACTGGTCAAACACCCCTTCCTCGGCGACATTTCGTTCGCGCAGATCGTGCAGTCCATCGTCGAAAGGAATCGAATGATGGCACGCACGAGAAGAAGTCGGCGCTCCTACGGCGCTGGCGAATGGGGCCGGAACCGGGTGAGGGTGTTCCCCGACGCCAAGACCGGCCTGTACCAGATTGAGTGGCGAGAGAACGGGCGCAGGCTCACCCGGTCGCTCAAACACCGCGATTGGAGGCGCGCGAAGCGGCAGGCAGACGAGTTCGCCGCCGGGTTCGCCGGACCCGAGATCGGGGGCGGGGCCGAAGCCAAGCCCGAGCCGCTCACGCTGGAGAAGCTGTTTGACACCTACGGTGAGGAGGTGACGCCCACCAAGGGCGCGCATTCGCGGGGGCACGACCGGGCGGCCATGCACATGTTCCTCGGCTTCTTCGGACGGAACCGCGACCCGGCCACCCTGTCGCAAAGGGACTGGGACCGGTTCATCCGGGCGCGGCGAGCGGGCAGGACCGGACCGAGCGGACGGCCCGTATCCGACCGGACGGTCGAATACGACCTGAAGTTCCTGATCGCCGTCCTGAACTGGGCGGCAAGGTCGCGAGACGAGCGGGGCCGCCTGCTCCTCGACAGGAACCCGCTGAGGGGTCTGAGGACACCCACGGAGAAGAACCCCAACCGTGTGGTGCTCACCGAGGACGATTACCGGGCGCTCCTGAAGGTGGCGTGCCGGGTGGACTGGAGGTTCCGCGTGGCGCTCGTGCTCGCACACGAGACCGGACACCGGATCGGAGCCATACGCCAGCTTCGGTGGAGCGATATCGACTTCGAGGGCAAGACGATCCTCTGGTGCGCCGAGCACGACAAGTCGGGCCACGAACACGTCACGCCCGCCACCGCCGAAGCGCTCGCTGCTCTCGACGAGGCGCGGAGAAGGAACCCCGGAACCGGCGACACTCCGGTGCTGCCCGCGCCCAGGAATCCGCTGGCGAGTCTCGGGGCCGCTCGGTTGCACGCTTGGTGGAGCAAGGCCCAGATTCTTGCGGGGCTGGATCCGATGCCCGGTAGAGGCTGGCATTCGCTGAGGCGGAAGTTCGCGAGCGACCTGATGGACCAGCCGCTCAAGGTGCTTTGCGCCTTGGGAGGCTGGAAGACTGCCAAGACGGTGCTCGAATGCTACCAGCGCCCCGACGATGGACAGCTTCGGAAGGCACTGGAAGCTCGTCGGCGGTCTCACGCCTGAGGTCGCCAATCGGCGGGAGTCAATTGGCGGGAATCGGGCCTGTCAGACTCCCAAGTTCAATACCCGCAACGGATTGCGAGCATGCGACCACCTGCCGGGCTGGCAAGGCGCGACGAAAGGCGAATAGCAGCTGCTATTCGCCCGAGGAGCAACGCAGAGCGAAGCCTGGGAGTGGTAAGACGTATAGCGAACATTACATGATGTAATGTGTGCTTTACAGTGTGGATGGGCGAAGCAAAGCGGCCAGCCCGGATGCATCGCCGTTCGAATGCCGGGGGGTTTTGTCCACGGGCTGCTGGGGGACCCCGGGCCGCCTGTTGGGGATGAACCGCCGTTGCTACGATAAACACCCCCAGCGCGCCGCGCGAACCCCGGAGAGAGAATCCCATGAGCGAAGACTGGTTCAGCGAGGCAAGTCCGTGGGGGATCCATCGTCCCGGCGGATGGGGGGCTTTCTGGCTGGAGGCGGCCCGCTCCCTGCCCGCCGGATGGCCGTGGAGCCGCTTCGCCCTCCTCGCGCGGAGGCTGGCGCGGCTGCGTCTGAAGGGCCCCGTCGACACCCGGCTGTGGGGATACCGTCTCCGGCTCTTCCCCGACCGCTCGGTGTCGGAGGCCCGAGTCCTCTTCCTGCCCCGGTCATGGGACCGCCCCGAACGCGCGCTGCTCCGGGAATGGCTGTCGCCGGGCTTCACCTTCGTGGATGTCGGCGCCAACGCCGGGTCATACTCCTTCTGGGTGCTCTCGCACGCGGGCGACGGGGTGCGGGTGGTCGCGGTGGAGCCCGACCCCGCGCTGGCGCGCCAGCTGCGCTACAACGTGCGCGTCAACGGAGCCCGGGAGCGCGTGCGCGTGATCGAGGCCGCAGTGGCGGCGGCACCGGGCGAGGGCACGCTCATGCTGGCGTCGCGCAACTCGGGAGAGAACCGGCTGGCCTCGGACGGGGAGGAAGCCGCCGGAACGGCCGGGGCCGGAACCGTGCCGGTCAGAGTCGTCACCCTCGCCGATGTGGTCGAGGAGGCGGAGCTGGACCGGATCGACTGCCTCAAGGTGGACGTGGAGGGACGCGAAGCGGATGTCATCCAGCCCTACATGACGGAGTCGCCGCGGCACCGGTGGCCGCGCCGGCTGATTGTGGAACTCGCCCATGGCCGTGGCGGACAGGGACCCGGACCCACGGAACTCGAGGCGTGGATAGTGGCCCGGGGGTACCGGCTCGTGGGACGCACGAAGCTCAACGGGATGTTCACCCTCGCGTGAAGTGACGGCCGCGCGGCGGGAAGCCGCGTGCACGCGCATCCCGGGTGCGGCATGAACCGGCGTCCGGTTGCGAAAAAAATTAGGCTCGCCTAAATTTTGCCATGCCCGATCCCACCGTTGCGCTTCTGGTCTTTCTTGCACTGGCGCTCCTCAGCGCGGCCGTCGCCTGGCCCACCCGCGGCATCGCCGCCCGGCTGCGGCGCGTCAACCGTCTCGGCGAGCGCGTGCACATGGAGGACGTGCTCAAACAGCTCTACAAGCTCGAGTACAAGCGCCTCCCCGCCACCGCCGAGAGCGTGGCCGGCGGCGCCCGGATGCCTCGCCACCAGGCCATTCGCATGCTGCAACGGCTGGAGGAAAGGAGGCTCGTCACCGCGGGGGCGGCCCGTTTCCGGCTCACCGAGCCCGGCAGGGCCCAGGCGCTCCACATCGTGCGGACGCACCGGCTCTGGGAGCGTTTCCTTGCCGACCGCACCGCCACCCCGCCGGAGGACTGGCACGGCGAGGCCGAAACACGCGAACACCTCCTCTCCGCCGAGGAGGCGGACAGCCTGGCGGCTGCGCTGGGCCATCCCGTCTACGATCCCCACGGGGACCCGATTCCGACCGCCGCGGGAGAGATGCCGGCGCGGGCCGGGGTTCCGCTCTCGTCGCTGGAGCCGGGTGAGCGCGGTCTGATCACACACCTCGAGGACGAGCCCAGGGAGATCTACCGCGAACTCGTGGGCCTCGGACTTGGGTTGATGGCGCCGGTGGAGCGGCTGGTGGGCAAGACGGGCCGGGTGTGCTTCCGAAGCGGGGAGAGGCGCTACGAGATCTCCAGTGCATTGGCCCGCAACGTCACGGTGGAGCCTTCCGACGAAGTGGCCGGCGCGAGGTGGTCGCGGACGCTCGCCGACATCGGGCCGGGTGACTCGGCGACGGTCGTGGGCATCTCGCCGCTGTGCCGGGGGCCCGCGCGACGCCGCCTGCTCGACCTCGGCGTGGTTCCGGGGACGGTGGTGCAAGCGCGCATGCGCAGCGCCGCCGGCGACCCGGTCGCGTACGACATCCTGGGGGCGTTGGTCGCACTGCGACGCGAGCAGGCGGCGCACATCCAGGTGGACGGCGCCGACGAGGCCGAAGGAGCGTCGTGAAGGCCGCCGCCCGCTTGTCCGCGCGCGCTTCGTGCGCACCGCAGCGTGCGAGCAACCTGGTCCGCCTGGGCCTGAGCCCCCACCGCTGGGACCACCTGATCGCTCTCGCGGGCAACCCTAACGTCGGCAAGACCACCGTCTTCAACGCGCTGACCGGGCTGCGCCAGCACACCGGCAACTGGCCGGGGAAGACGGTGGTCCGGGCGGAGGGAGCGTTCCTGCACGATGGCCGCCGGGTCAAGGTGGTGGACCTGCCCGGCACCTACTCGCTGCAGGCGGGAAGCGCCGACGAGGAGGTGGCGCGCGACTTCATCCTCTTCGGGCAGCCGGACGTGACGGTCGTCGTCGTCGACGCGACCCGGCTTGAGCGCAACCTCAACCTCGTGCTCCAGATCCTGGAGATCACCGACCGGGTGGTGGTCTGCCTCAATCTGGTGGACGAAGCCCGGCGTCACGGCATTTCGGTGGACGCGAGGCGGCTGGAGCGCGAACTGGGCGTGCCGGTGATACCTGCCGTTGCGCGCCGGAAAGAGGGGATCGACTCGCTTCTGAAGGCGGCCACCCAGGTGGCGGCGGGGGATCGCAGGAACCGCCCCCACCGGATCGGCTCGCACCCCGCGGCGGTTGAGGAGGCCGTGGACGCGATCGCGCCGCTGGTGGCCGCGGAGTTCCCGGAGCTCCCGAACGCGCGCTGGATCGCACTGAGGCTGCTCAACGCCGACGAGCGCGTTACCGAGGCCGTGCGCTCGGGCGAGATCGGGCAGTTGGATTGGGAGGTGGAGGCCGGCGCTCGCGCGGGGGACGCCCGAGCGGGCGGCCCGCCACCGCTTCGTGACGACGGCACCGGGATTCCCCGGGGCCGCGCCCGCATACTGAAGGCGGCGACGCGTCATCGCTGGACGCTGAGGCCCGGCTTCCACGACGCCCTTGCCGAGAACCTCTACCGCGAGGCCACCAGGATCGCGGCGGTTTGCGTGCGCCGGGGAGCCCGCCGGGTGGGCGCTGAACTGGACCGCCGGCTGGACCGCTGGCTGACCAGCCGGGTATTCGGCTTCCCCCTCATGCTCGGCATCCTCGCGGTCGTGTTCTGGCTCACGATCGCGGGTGCCAACGTGCCTTCGGCGATGCTGGCGACCCTGCTGCTCGACAATGTCCACCCTGCCCTGGGGTCCATCGGCGAGTGGGTGCGAATGCCCTGGTGGCTGAGCGGTTTCCTCTTCGATGGCGTCTACCTGGCGACGGCCTGGGTGGTGAGCGTCATGCTCCCCCCCATGGCCATCTTCTTCCCCCTCTTCACACTGCTCGAGGACTTCGGCTACCTGCCCCGGGTCGCCTTCAACCTCGACTCGCTCTTCCGGCGGGCGGGAGCGCACGGCAAGCAGGCGCTCACGATGAGCATGGGCTTCGGCTGCAACGCCGCCGGCGTCGTCGCCACGCGCGTGATCGACAGCCCCAGGGAGCGGCTCATCGCGGTCATCACCAACAACTTCTCGCTGTGCAACGGGCGCTGGCCGACCCAGATCCTGATCGCGACCATCTTCATCGGGGCCCTGGTGCCGCCCCACCTGGCGGGGGTGGTCTCGGCAGGGGCGGTTGTGTCAATCGCGCTGCTGGGCATCGTCTTCATGTTCCTCACTTCGTGGGGACTCTCCCGCACGGTGCTGAAGGGCGAGGCCACCACCTTCTCGCTGGAGCTTCCCCCCTACCGCCCCCCGCGCGTGCTGCAGACCCTCTACACGTCGGTCATCGACCGCACGCTGATCATCCTGTGGCGTGCCGTTCTCTTCGCGGTTCCCGCCGGCGCGGTGATCTGGCTGATCTCGAACATCCCGGTGGGAGGGGCCTCGCTGGCCGAGCATGGCGTCGGCCTCCTGGACCCCTTCGGGATCCTGCTCGGACTGAACGGGGTGATCCTGCTCGCCTACGTCATCGCGATCCCCGCCAACGAGATCGTGATCCCCACCGTGCTGATGCTGACGGTGGCGACGCTCGGCGACCCCGCGCTCGGGGAAGGCGCGGGGGTCATGTTCGAGAGCGACTCGGCGGGGGAGGTAGAGGGGTTGCTGACGGCCGGGGGATGGACGCTGCTGACCGGCGTGAACCTCATGCTCTTCAGCCTGCTCCACAATCCGTGCTCCACGACCATCTACACCATCTTCAAGGAGACCGGGAGCGGTCGCTGGACCGCGCTGTCAGCGGTGTTGCCGCTGGCGATGGGATTCGTGGTGTGCTTCCTGGTGGCGCAGGTGTGGCGGCTGGCGGGGGGTGGTTGACGATTTTCGTTGACGGTCCCTAACAGCCCGTGGACAAAATCCCCCCGGCATTCGACCGGCGATGCATCCGGCCCGGACGCTTCGCCCCACGTTTCCACAACGTAAGGACAACATTACAGTGCGCCGTGGAAAGGCGCGCTTTCCTGGTGGGTGCGAATCCCACCCAGCAACTGTCGCTCCGGCTGGTAGCGGCCAGGGCGGTTCATCGGTTTCGTGCGCGAGCACGAGGGCGACGCGGAACCGCCAGCCGACCTGCCGGGACACCTTCAGCAGCGCCTCGTACTCGTGTTGCGTGAGGACCACGCGTTTCGGGTTATTCTCTCTCGGCTTCCTGAGCCCCGTGAACGGATTCCTGTCGAGCAGCGGGCGCTCCTGCTCGTCCCTCGACCTTGCGGCCCAGTTCAGCACCGCCATGAGTAACGTGAGGTCCCACGCGATGGTCCGGTTACCCACGGACTGGCCTGAGCGGCCGGCCCTTCCCGCTCTCCGCGCCCGGATGAAGCGGTCCCAATCGCGTTGCGAGAAGGTGGCGGGGTCGCGGTCCCTGCCGAAGAATCGGAGGAACATAGCGCCCGCGACTCGGTCGCGCTTCCGCGTCCGCTTACCCTTGGTGGGCGTCACCTCTTCGCCGTAGATATCAAGAAGCCCTCCCAGCGTGAACGGCTCGGGCTCGGCTTCCGCCTTGCCGTTGGGCTCCGGCGCGTCGATGAACCCGGCGGCGAACTGATCCGCCTGCCTCTTCGCCCTGACCCAGTCGCGGTGTTTGAGCGGATTGTCGGTGGCCCGAATCACGGCAGGAGATCACGTAAGTCGAACTGGGACTGCACGATCTGCCACTCTTGCCATTGTACTGGACCCTGCTGGACCGTGCCGTGAAAGCGGGAAAACCGGAATCGTTTTGCGGGAATCGCGGGTGTCGTCGTGTCCTTCCAATCGGGCGATTTGACCCGTTCGCATTCGCGGGGAGTAGGGGGGCGAAATACGCCCACGGCTTGATCGGGACCCCGTTGGACTTCTTGGCCAACCCGTCGTGGCCGTGCACGATCTGAACGCTCTCGGGGCGATTGCCTCCTTCCACATCCTGTCATGTCGGCGAATCTGGAGAGTCTTGCCGAGACGGCCCGCGGCGAGGACAAACGACGTCAGGCGTTCCGGACCAGGGCGGCCACCTTCTGCACGGTCTCGACGATCGCGCCGCGCCCACCGCCCCAGCAGAACCGCCATGGCCGATCGTTCGGCCAGAGTTGGCGAACGTGGCGGCCGAAGTTGGTGCGCACGAAGCGAAGGATGACCAGCCCGTGATGGTCGGCCGCGTGCCGTTCGAGTTCGGGCAGGGCGCGGCGCCAGTTGCTCCCCCATCCAGTCCGGACGAAGGTGGCGTGGATGTGCGGATCGCGCTCGTACAATGCCACGCGGACCGGCTCTTCCATCCTGGCTTGCTGCTCGGCCCCTCCGGCGACGAGGATCCTGACGTTTCGCCTTCGGGTCGGCGGTCGGGCCGCACCGCCGGGACCATCCGCCCGGGCACCGCCCAACTGTTGGGCGAGAGCCCGGTGCCTGTCGCGCATCTCCTGGTAGAAGGAGGCGTCGATGCCGTAACCCGAGACTCGTGCCAGAATGCCGGCCGCGTCATGGAGCCCGTCTTCGGTATCCCGGGAGGCCTTTCGGTGGAACAGTTCCCTCAGAATCGCGGTTGCGGCCTCGAACTCTCCGAGCGCCTCGTGACTCCGGGCGCGCGCGACCGCCGAGTCCTCGCGGCTCCAGGCAGGATCGTATCCCGCCGGGTCGTTCAGGAGTTTCTGAAACTCCGGGACCGCCACGCCGTTCAGGGCGAGGTGTTCGAGTTCGTCCAGGGCGTCTCTGGCACGCTCGTGCGACTGTGCGTGCATGTGACCCCGGACGGCGGCCCGAAGATCGGCGGCGCTGAGATCGGCGGGCCTGCCGCTGGCGCTCGCCCGGGAATGGAGCTTCTCGGCAAGGAGCGGGCAGTGCCGGAGAGCCGGGCCGCACCCGGCGAGTTCGTCCAGCACGATCCCGTTGCCGACCTCGATGACCGCTTCCGACACGTGCCGGAGGTTCTCCTTGTCGTCGGCCAGGTCGAACGCCTCGACGGTCTCCCTGACGAGGTGGACGGGAATCCGGGCACCCGACGCCAGTGCGTGCCCGATGACGCGGGCGGCGTGCGCGAGCTTGTCGGGCTGAAGTTGCCGTGCCTTCGCGATCGCGGTGTAGAGGTTGGCCCTGGGCACCAGGCTTCCGTAGGATCGAACCCGCTTCGAGAAGTGCAGGTGCGCGGCGGCGAGGTGGCGCTCCGCCGCTTTGTCGTCGTCGCCGCGGGCGAGCGCGAGGACACCCAGACAGTAGTGCCCGTGGGCGGAGCCGCCGGTCGCTTCGCGGACCGATTGCCGAAAGTGGCCCTCCCCTTTGGCCAGACGCTCGCGAACGCTTTCCACGGCCGTTCGGCCGGTCGGCAGCGCGACATCCTCCATCGCGTCGAACCCGCCCGCCATCAGGCCAAGGTCCGCGTACACCATAGCGCGGGCGTCCGGATCCGGATCCGCGACCAGAAGACCCTTGAGAACCTCTTTGGCCCGCTCGTGCTCGCGGAGCGCCCGGAGGCTGTGCGCGAAGCATCGCCTCGCGTCGAACAGGATCCGCCCTTCGGGGGCCGACCCGCGATCAGCCAGCTGGTCGCCGACCCGGACGATCAGGTCGAGGATGTGCCGGGCGTGAACGGCGTCGCCGTCCCGGAGGAGGACCTTGGCCGCGGAGAGGAGCGGGTCGAAAAGCCGGGGGTCCCGGATCAGCGCTCGGTCGGTCAGCGCCCGCCCGATGTCCGCTGTCCGGCCCGCGCCGTGCAGCGCTGTCACGATGGGAAGAACCGCGAACGCCGAAGCATGGCTGCTCCCGGTCGCCAACTCCCTGACGAACGGATTGTCGTCGTACTCGCGCACGATACGGTCCCATCGTTCGCGCGCCGCCCATGCCTTCACGGCCCCCGTCCAGTACCATCGCCTGTGCGCCGGATGCTTGACGCTCGGCGAGTCGTCCGCGCTGCGGCCAAAGAGCACGTCCCTGTACCCGGCGTGGAAGTGGGACTCGTGCCGGGTGCCGTTGAGCTTGACGAACTCCTCGATCGCTGCGTCGATCTCCTCTTCGCTCAGCGCCCCCCGCGTCTCCCGCGCGCAGTCGTCGAGAGCCCGCTCGATCAGCCGGTCCAAGACCGTGAGCGAGGCCGGACGGACCGACGACTTGAGGTGGTGGCGGGCGGGAGCGACTTCCGCCCCGGCTTCATCACCGGACGCCTCCCCCATGATCTCCGCAGCTGGCGCGGAAACGTCGCCGGGGTCGTCCTCGGGACGGCCTTCCCGGTCGGGAGACTCCGCCGCCTGCGATCGCGGGGCATCCGTCACGCCGGATTTTTCGGCTGCGATGCCCGCCGCATTCCCCTGTGCAGCCTCGACCGGCTCCGCACCCCCTCCCGGTTCACCCAGACCCCAACGATCCCTCAGCCACGCGGACGACTTCTCGCCGAGCGGCGCTCCGACAGCCCACAAGGCGAGGAGGTAGAGGGCCACGGCCCGGTCCCCGTACTCGTCGGCCGTCGCGGCCGCGACGCTTGCCAAGGCGTCCTGCGAAGCGTCCATGCTCTCGAGCGCTTCGACCTGGCCATCGTCGTGTGGTATCCCCAGGCCGTCCAGAAAGGCTCGCACCATCGGGAGACGCGCGGGTGTTTCGACGCTGTGCAGGAAGAGGATCTGCATGAGGACCGGCTCCTGAAGTGGAACGGTGCAAGTGGTCCGGACAATCTTGTCGAGCGGCCAACGCCGAACGGTCTGCGGACGAAAACTCAGGGAGTCGGCCACCGCCTTGCAGATCGTCTCGCGTCCGATGTCCTCGTCCTCGATGAACCACCGAACACCGTCCTCGCGCTCGTCCCGGCTCAGCACGTTCCACAAGCTCACGACGCTCGGTCGCGCCGCCCTTTCCACCAACCGTTTGAGCCGGGGGTCGATTTCCGTCCGGGCACCCGTCCGAACCGGCTTGGCCGGAGCCGGTTCCACCCCCCGGGGGTCTTGAGCACCGGCGCGCCGGGTGCCAAAGATGAGCCTGCCGAGCTTGGTTGGGATCATGGTGTCGCAACGCGGACGGGTGGAGGCGGAACCTGCAAATCTAATGCTTCCCGGCACCGACACGTCCCCGGACGCGCACGGGCGGCTTCCGGGTGGCCACGGGGGATATTTCGGGTAACCTACGGGTCGTGGGATCGCCTGGGATCGACGATCTCGGGTTCCCGAGGGGTACGGGTAGGCCGAAAAGCGGCGGTCGCCAGAGAGCGTCGCTATCGCCAGGGAGGGTGACGGGGTGCCCGTCGCATCCACCGTCCGTGATGCTGGCAACCGAGAGGCCCTTGCCCGCGACGGCTCGGTGAGTGCTGTTCCGGGCAGTGCCCGGAGAGTCGTTTTCGGCGGCTCCGCCGGGCTGGCTTGTGCCACTGTTAGGTGTCTCAGCCAGCCTACCCGGTGTCATACACCGGGGCTGGCGAGGGGTGGCGTCCGCCCCCCCTTCGATCCCCGAAAATGCACGCGGCGATGCGCGCAAGATCGCGCGCGGCTGGTTCGCCGTCCCCTGCACCTTGACCCCACCAACCCGTTGACCGTGGGTGGCGGCGACCAGCCCGAGAACCCCTCGACCCTTTGTGAGTCCGGCACGGCGGCGAGAGCGCAAGCGGCCCCCGAGGGTCCGAAGCGCGAGGTGTGGGGGAAGCTTCGCGGGGCTACCGACGGCGGGGAGGGAACAGGCGGCGAACGGCAGCCCGCACGTCGGTGGACAGTCCGAAGATGACGGCGACGGCCAGCGCCCCGAGGGCAAGGTAGGCGAGCAGGCTCACGGCCCGACCTCCGGGAACCGATCCGACTGCTCGCCCGCCGGAATCTGGCGGAGCCTCCGCACCGCGCGCGACACGTCGCGGGCATCGGAGCGAATCAGGAGCCAATCGTCGCCAAACCGGGTCAGGCGGACCCAGCACAGCCCGTCCCCGGCTTCGTCGATGGCGACCACCTCGCGGGCGTGTATCTTCCGGCCGTAGGCTTGCCCGATGATTCCGCTGTCGCTCACGGTAATAGACCCGCCCCCCAGTTTGATCCGATGCCGCACGGACGCGGTACTGTAGACCCCCACGACCCTCCCGAGCAACCCAGTACCCCCACGATCCTGACCAAAATACGCACGTGCCAAGGCCGCCTCGAAGCGGCGGAGCACCGGTCCCCGCCCGAGGCGAGTGTTCCGCCGACGGCGCGGCGCGGGCCAGGGCGAGAGATCCCGACATGCTCGTCCCGGTTTGCCGATTGGCCTTCCCGCAAGGGATTGCTGGCTCGGAGCGACCCCCGAGGGAGTTGGGATGGCGTGCACATCCCAACCCTCCCCGATGCCACGCGAGGCATCGAAAAAGGTGGGTCGCTCCGACCACGGCCTCCGTTTCCATCCCGGCGCAGCCGCCCCGGAGACCGTGGTGCAACCCAAATCCGTACAACGACATGCGAGGTAGAGAACATGCACGTCCGAATCGCGTTTCAGCGCACATGCCCCACGATTTCACATGTGCGCTTCTGGACTGGCACCGGGCACGAGCGGGGGCCGAAGAACGGACTCCAAGCGTCGTGCGCCCACGCTCCGACCGATCCCCAGTCGATGCCCTGAGCCGTTCTCCTCGGGGCGGGGCGGACCTGCCGGACGACCCGGCACTGGCCAGACACGCCCTCGCGAGCGAAGTTTCAGACGTGCAGATCGTGCAGCCCATCATCGAAAGGAATCGAACGATGGCACGCACGAGACATGGTCGGCGCGCGTACAGCGCCGGCGAATGGGGCCGGAACCGGGTCCGGGTGTTTCCAGATCCGAAGACCGGCATCCTCCAGATCGAGTGGCGGGAGAACGGGCGAAGGCTCACCCGATCTCTCAAGCACCGCGACTGGGCACGCGCGAAGAGGCAGGCGGATCGGTTCGCCGCCGGGTTCATCGACGCGCCCAACGGCAAGGCGGACGCCGAGCCCGAGCCGCTCACCCTGGGACGGCTTTTTGAAATCTACGGCGAAGAGGTGACGCCCGCGAAGGCGAAGCGGACGCAGGAGCGCGACAGGGTCGCGATGCGGATGTTTCTCGACTTCCTCGGCCCGCACCGAAGGCCCGAAACCCTTTCCCGGCGCGATTGGGACCGCTTCATCCGGGAGCGCAGGGCGGGCAGGGTGGGTCCGAGCGGGAAGCCCGTGTCGAACCGGATGATCGAATGCGACCTGAGGTTCCTGGTCGCAATCCTGAATTGGGCCTCCCGGTCGAGGGACGAACAGGGCCGCCTGCTCCTGGGATCGAATCCGCTGAGGGGCCTGAAGGCGCCCGTCGAGAAGAACCCGCTCCGGGTCGTTCTGTCCGACGAGGAGTACCGGGCGCTTCTGAAGGTGTCCCGCCGGGTGGACTGGCGGTTCCACGTCGCCCTCGTGCTCGCGCACGAAACGGGACACCGCATCGGCGCGATCCGCAAGCTCCAGTGGAGCGACATCGACTTCGAGGGCAGGATCATCCGCTGGCGCGCGGAGCACGAGAAGACCGGCTACGAGCACAGCACCCCGCTGACCGACAAGGCGATCACCGCCCTGAAGGAGGCGCTA
Source organism: Longimicrobiales bacterium (assembly GCA_965204275.1). GTDB lineage: Bacteria > Gemmatimonadota > Gemmatimonadetes > Longimicrobiales > Gaopeijiaceae > Bin94. The sequence goes on along the minus strand of CBDBEC010000002.1, from coordinate 2,307,354 downwards.
CGAAGGAACTCCGCGAGAGGCGACACCCCGGTGCTGCCCTCCACGCAGGATCCCTCGATATGCGTGAGGCCCTGGATGCTCGGCGACAGGTGGCAGCAGGCCGAGAGGCTCGCCGGTCTCGATCCGAAGCGTGGAAGGGGCTGGCATTCGCTGCGCCGCAAATTCGCCTCGGACCTCATGGACCAGCCCCTCAAGGTGCTCTGCCAGCTTGGCGGATGGAAGAACGCGCAGACGGTCCTCCGCTGCTATCAGCAGGCCGACGAAGTACAACTCAGGACGGCTTTGGAAAGCCGCCGGGGGGTTCAGACCTGAGAATCCCCGTTTAGCGGGAATCGAACAGCGGGAATCCAGCCTGCCCAACTTATAAGTTCAACAGTTACAACAACATCCGAGCCTGATGGCATCCGCTGTTTGAGCGACCGGGTGAGCCTGCGCCCGTTCTCGCGCCACTCGATCTGGAACAGACACGCTAATTCGTAACTCGTTGTTAGTCATGGTGTTACAGGGATATGTCTAATCGCTGTATCACCGCCGGTACACTGTTCGGACGCGACACCAAGACTTTTTGTCCAGTGGGATCCCTACGCGTCCACCGCGTTCCGGCACCAAGGGGTCTGTGAACGTTAGTCCAGATGGCCCGAAGCGCCAACTTCTCCGTGCGGCCGCCGATTCCTTGGGGGTGTTCCCGTGGTGGAGGCTGGGGAACGCGGCCAATCCCGGTGCTGTCGTCGAGCACCGCGCCGCCGTCCTCGCCGTCCGTGAGGCGGGCGAAGAAGAGGGGAGAGATTGCCCGCGCTTGGCCCGAAGCCTGTCGTGCGGTCGGCGGCCCCGTCCGCCTACTGCCGGGGGCTGGCTTGGAGCACCGTTAGGCGCTCAAGCCAGCCTACCCCTTGTGGGTACAAAGAGGCTGACGAGGGGCTTCGCCCCCTCGACCCCCAAGAAGACCATCTGCGCCACGAATCGGCTGTTCACCGCAACGGTGCGGTGCCCCAAAGCGGTGAGATGAGTGCGCGGCGGGAGGTACCGGAATTCCTGGCCCGGCCAACCGCCGGACGGCCATGGCCCGCGATTGGGGGACGGAGGTTCCGGAGGCGGCACACCTCCCCCACCGCGCCACCGGAAAAAGTGGCGCGGTCGTCCAGGGAGTCTTTAGTAACAGGGTCGGCGAGCGTTCGGAAACTCCAGACCGTGCTACATGCGAAAGCGAAGGAAGAACCCGGACGGCGATTTCACGCCCTTGCCGACAAGGTATGGCGGGAGGACTTCCTGCTGGCGGCATGGGCGCTGGTCCGGCGCAACGGCTGCTCGCGGGGCTCTATCCACGGACTGCCAAGGAGCAGTTCTCGTCACCCAGCCTGATCCACAGTTAGTGGCGCACGCAAAGCTCGTTCTGATGCACTTCAGCGCGTTGCGGGTTCCGCCGTTCCGGCCCTACCCCCCCACCCCCGCCGCCTCCAGCATCTCCCCGACCGTGCAGAACTTGACCCGTGGCCTCCCCGTGGCCTTCCCCCGCGCGGTCTCACTGGCGTCGAGCCGCCTCCACCCCTCCTCGTCCACCCACCGCACCCCCCGCCCCCGCAGCAGGTCCGCCATGTCGTCCATCCCGCGCGACCGGCTTCCCCCCGCCCACACCCACGCCTCACCGTCCTCGCGCATCAGCGCCACCGTCGCCGCCGCGTCCGCCTTGTTGGTCCCGATCACCCCCGACGGCCCCCGCTTCGCCCACCCCACCACATACTCCCCCGGCACGAGCTCGACGCCGCCCGCACCCTCGGCGCCGCCCTCCCCCTCCCCGCCCGCCCACACCCGCGCCACCCTCCCCCCCTCGTTCGGCACGATCCCGCGCCGTTCGTCGAAGGGCACACCGGGCAGCGGGGCGCCCCGGTACCCCACCGAGCGGATCACCATCCCGCACGGCACGAGCTCCGTCTCGCCCGTGCCCTCGGCGCGCATGTAGCCGTTCTCCCCGGCCACCAGGCGGTTCCTCTCGATCCGCACGCCGGCGACGCGCCCCTCCTTCCCGACCACCTCGACCGGCGAGACCAGGAACCGGAACCGCACCACGCGTTCACCGTCCCCGCACGACGACTGCGCGTATCCGCGCAGGGTCGCCATGTTGCGTGTCTTCACCGCGTTGCCTTCCAGCGACGCTTCGCTGGCGGCGTCCAGCTCGATTTCACCGCCTTCCACTGCGGGGCACACCCCCTCGAGGCGGCCGAACTCGCGCAACTCCGGATTGGTGAACGACGCCTGCGCCGGCCCCCGGCGTCCCAGCAGGGTGACCCTCCTCACCCGGCTCCGGCCCAGCGCCTCCAGCGCGTGATCGGCGATGTCGGTGGTGGCCAGCCGGCCGGGCGAGTGGACGAGGATCCTGGCCACGTCGATGGCCACGTTCCCGTTGCCGATCACCACCACGTCCTCGCAGCCGAGGTCGAAGCGGGCGTCGCGGAAGTCGGGGTGGGCGTTGTACCACGCCACGAAGTCGAACGCCGCGTGGCTGCCCTCCAGGTCCTCGCCGGGAATGCCCAGGCGGCGGGCGCTCTGGGCGCCGACCGCGTAGACGATCTGGTCGTAGCGGGCGCGGAGATCGTCGACGGTGATGTCCTCGCCGAGGGTGACGTTGCCGAAGTAGCGCACCTCGTCCCGGGCGAGGATCCGCGCGTAGACCCGGACCACCGACTTGATGGCCTGGTGGTCGGGGGCCACGCCGTCCCGAACCAGGCCGTAGGGGGCCGGCAGACGGTTGACGAGGTCGATCGCGACGGGATCTGCGCCCTTGAGGAGCGCTTCGGCCGCGTAGAACCCCGCCGGCCCGGCACCAACGATCGCGACGCGCGTCGGGGGGGGTGTCATGCCGGGCGAAGTGGCCGCCGCACGGGGGGATGGGGGTGGTTGACGCTTTCCACGTACAATGGCGAGCTTCCGGTTACTGGAAGGTGCGGATCATCCATCAGAGGAATGAAGATAATGACGAGTTCCACCAAAGCCGGCTGGACCGTTCCCGTGGTTCCCCTCCTGGGCCTCGTCCTCGGCTGCGGCGGGGGCGACTCCGGGGGTTCGGCCGAGACCGGCACCGGGGGTGCGGGTGAACCCGCCGAAGCGGCACCGGTCCCCGCAGCGGCCGAAGAGCGGCCGGCGATCGACGAGAGCCTCCTCCCCGAGGGTGTCACCGTGGCCATGGTGGAGGAGGGCAGGGACCTGTTCAGTGGCGGGGGGGTCTGCCACACCTGCCACTTGAAGGACGGCACCGGGGGGCCGCTTGCCCCCGACCTCACCGACGACCGGTGGATCAACGTGGACGGTGAATACGAGTCGATCGTGGAGCTGGTCAAGACCGGCGTCCCGGAGCCGGTGGAGCACCCCGGCGCGATGCTTCCCCGGGCCGGGATGACCCTGACCGACGCCCAGGTGGAGGCGGTGGCCGCCTACGCCTACATGCTGAGCCGCATGTAGCAGCGCGTTCAATCCGCGAACAGATCCGGCTGGGCGCCGCCGTCCCGGCGGAAAGCGGCGGTGGAGAGTGGAGAAGGTTCCCCGTCCAGGCCGGCCTTACGCGCCGCCGCGGTGAACAGCTCCGCCAGCTGGTCCGCGTACTGTCCCCGCCCCCGGAAACGGCGGTGGAAACCGCTTTCGTTCAGCTTCCCTCCCCGCACGTCCCGAATCCTGCCGAGCACCTTCTCCTTCCGGTCGGGGAAGTGCGCTTCCAGCCAGTGGACAAAGTGGTCAGCCACCCCATGGGGGAGGCGCAACAGGAGGAACGACGCATGCCGCGCGCCCGCATGGGCGGCCGCGGCCAGAATGGACGGCATCTCCTCGTCCGTGAGGCCGGGGATCAGCGGCGCCACGAACACCCCCACGGGAATGCCCGCCGACGACAGCTGCCGGATCGCGGCCAGGCGCCGGCCGGGCACGGAAGTGCGCGGCTCCATGACGCGCTGGAGTTCGTTGCGCAGCGTGGTCACCGAGATGGTGACGTGGACGCAGTCGTGATCCGCCAGCTCGGCCAGGATGTCGATGTCACGGCTGACGAGGTGATTCTTGGTCACGATCCGGACCGGGTTCCGGAAGTCCCTGAGCACCGCCAGGCAGCCGCGCGTGAGCCTCAGGCGCCGCTCGACGGGCTGGTAGGCGTCGGTGACCCCGGAGATGCCGATCACCTGCGGCCGCCAGGAAGGGGCCGACAACGCTTCCCTGAGCAGCCGGGGGGCGCTGTGCTTGACCAGGATCCTGCGTTCGAAATCCAGGCCCGACGAGAAGCCCAGATACTCGTGCGTGGGCCGGGCGTAACAGTAGACGCAGCCGTGTTCGCATCCCCGGTAGGGGTTGACCGAGACGCCGAACGGCACGTCGGGACTCGAGTTGCGGGCCAGGATCGCCCTGGTCGTATCGCGGAGGAACTCGGTGCGGGGCCTTTCGCCGTTCGCGCTGCCTGGGTCCATTTCCATGTGGACCGGTTCGAAGCGATTCGGCGGATCCCAGGGAACCCCGCGGCCCTTGATCGGGGGCGGGGTCGCCGGCGGTTCGGACTTCGGACCGGGGCCGGCGGCCCTCCGGCTGACGGGCAGGATACGCATGCCATAATTTTCGGCATTTATTCGGTTTACCGCAAGGGACCTCCCCATGACGATCGAAGAGCTGGAAAAGAGACTGAACGGTCTGGCCGACCGGACGTTGCGCTACCACTACATCATCCAGCTGGGTCGGCGTCTGCCCCCCATGCCGGCGGAATTGAAGACGGAGGAGAACCAGGTGCGCGGGTGCATGAGCCCGGCCTGGCTCGCCGGGGGCCTCGAAGAAGGTGATCCGCCGGTGTTGCGCTTCGTGGGAGACTCCGAGTCCGTAATCGTCAAGGGACTGTTCGCGATCCTGGCCGGGATCTACAACGGCCGCCCGCCCGGGGATGCCCTGGCCGTGGACCTGTCCGACATCTTCGAACGGCTGCGGCTGGGAGAGGCGCTCAGCCCCAACAGGCGCAACGGCTTCTACTCGATGGTGGAGAAGATCCGCCGGGTGGCGGCCTCGCTGGCCTGAGGGGCGCCGCCGGGGGTCTTCGCCGGCCGCCGGCCGCGCCTGCCGTCAAACGGCTTCGATTTCGTACCCGATCCGCCAGTTCGACATGTTCTCCGGGTCGTCGGAGCCTTCGTCGCCCGGCTGGATCACGGAGATGTGGTCCTGGATGGGTCCCGTGAAGGTCCGGCGGTAGGTGTCGAGCTGGTCGTTGGCGCTCAGCTGGTCCAGCTCCTCGCCCCTGAGTTCAACGGACAGGTGGTCGGTCACCTCACCCTCGAAGATCACCTTGTCCAGGTCCTTGAGCCGGTTCCAGCGGGGGCGGTCCGAGATCGAGTAGTGTCCCTTCGAAGGCATCCTCGTCTCCTGGACCTTGCCGCCGTGGTTGTCGGTGGAGACCTTCGCCCGGAATACGAACTCGCCCTTCTCCTTGAAGAACGGCTCCAGCTTGTCGAGAACCTGCAGCCACCGCAGTGTGACTCTGATCCGCTTTCCGCCCTGTCCTGTCATTTCCGCTCAGCTCCTTGGTGATGCGTGCGCCACGGACCTTTCCGTGCACTGGACGGCGCAAGGTACGACGAAAGTGGGGCTCTCGTCCAGACCCGGAGGTGTTTGCAGGCAGGTGTACCCGCCGGCTCAACCGACCCGCCCCCATTCGTCGATGAACTCCTCCGGCTCCACCCCCAACGCGTCCGCGATCCGCGTGATGTAGTTGAAGAAGGCGATCACCTGCGTGGCGTCGTGGATCGCGCGGTCGTCCAGACCGGCGGCCCGCAGGCCGTCCAGATCGGCCCGGGACATGGGCGATTCCTTGCGGGACAGCCTGGCCGCGAATGTGCAGAGGGCGCGGTCGCTGGAGGACAGCCCGGCGCCCCTCCAGTCGGCCACGATCCGGTGCACGAACGCGTCGCCCGCCTCGCCGCCCATGCCCATCGCCTCGACCTCGGCCCGGAGGTCATGCGCGTGCGCCTGCGTTCAGTAGAAGCAGTCCAGTTCCGCGGACACGACGGTGGCGAGCAGTTCCCGCTGGAAGCGGGACAGCGGGGACGGGCCGAACATGATCGCGCCGTAGTGGGCCATGGCCGCCCTGAGGACCGGCGCGTTCAGGCTCATCACCTGCACGATGTTCCATACCCGGCCTGCGCGCGCCATCGCCGCGTCCAGTTCCTCGCGCAGCGGGCCCGTGGCCTCCTCGCGCGGAATCTCCCTGATCCAGGCCATGGCTGCTAACTGCCTGCGGGGGGCCGTTTTCCGGATTCCGGCACCGGCGGAACCGGCACCCTGTGCGAGGCCAGAGCGGCTTGCGGGGCCCATCGCGCCCCGGAAGGCCGAAAGTGCCGGAACAGCCGCTTCAGCAGTGTCGGTGCCGGTGTCGGCCGCGCCCCCCGGGCCCGGTTGGCCGCCCCGATCCGGAAGGCGAGCTCCCATTGGCGGAAGAGGGTGCGATAGGCGGAGCGCAGGGTACCCCGCGGGTCGTAGATGTTGGTTGCCTCGGACGAGACTCCGTTGAGTTCGATCACCTTGAAACGTCCGGTCCGGATGTCCTCCATCGTGGTTCCCCGGATGTCGTAGCGTCCGAAGAGGAATCCGTCAATCCCGCGGCTGACCTGCTCGATTGCGGCCGCGAGCGCGGGGGTCTCCAGATGGCCGGCGTCGGTGAACTCGCAGCCGTGACAGTGGTTCCCCCGTTCTTCCAGGATGACCGTTTCGCCCGCGGCGGGCACGCGGTCCATCCCCGTCCCCAGTCTGCGCGCGAAGACCCGGCTCTGACAGCGGAGCCGCGGGTCGTCCAGGACCATGTCGGCGATGGACCGACGCCCGTCTCCCGTCACGACGGGCTGCCGCTTCCCGGTGATTCCGAAGATGCGGCCCCGCTCCTCGCCCGGCAGGCGGTAGTAGAAGACCCCCAGCTCCTCACCCGGCACGTACTCCTGCACGATCAGGTTACCTCCGGTCCCGGCAAGGCGCGCCCGAAGCTCCCGTTCGCTCCGCACGATCGACACCCCCGCCCCCCGCTCCCCCACGTCCGGCTTGACCACCACCGGGAAGCCCCCCACTTCCGCCACCCCTTCTCCCTCGCCGAGCGCCACCGTCCGCGCCACCCGCGCCCGATCCCCGATCATGCCCAGAATCTCCGACTTGGATTCGCCCACCAGTCCCCCGTCCGGAAAAGCGGGGTTGGCCGCTGTGAATACGGTGAGCGACCGGTACCGCACGGCCAGCCACAGCCCCCACGCCAGCACCGGCAGGTAGAAGAGCCACGGCGGCCAGAACTCCCAGCGTCGCAGGCGCCCCCAGCGGGCCATGAAACGCCGCCGCCCCCGCGCGCCGAGCAGCGGCACGAGCACCCGGAGAGCGATGAGCGCCGCCAGCGCGGTCGCGACCAGCCATGGCAGCGCCCGGTCCTGGAACGCCCCGATCCGCTCGGCCGCAGCCGTGCCGAAGAGGGCCGCGCCGCCGACGAGGAGCGGCGTCCACAGCGCGGCCGCGACCACGATCCAGAGCGAGAACGGAAGCACCGGCATGCGCACCACCCCCGCGGCCACATAGGTGGGCAGGCGGGTGCCGGGCACGAAGCGGCCGCCGAGGAGGAGGGCCGCGCCCCGGGCGGTGAACCAGCGGCAGGCGCGCTCGAGTTCCTCCGGCCGGATGAGCCACCGAAACGGCGCGACCCGGGTGACCGGCCGCCCGATCACCCGCCCGCCGGCGTAGAGCAGCAGGTCGCCCGCCACGAGTCCCACCAGGCAGGCGCCGATCCCCGCCGTCCAGGGGAGCGACCCCCGCGCGATCAGGAGCCCCGCGCCGATGCAGGCGAGGTCTTCGCTCACGAAGGTGGCCAGGACGATCAGGAGGAGGGTGATGAATAGCGCGAACCCGGCGACCGGAGTCGCGGCCAGGGGGTCGAAGGGGGCCGCCGCGGCCAGGGTCCGGTCCGGGTCGGCGGTGGAGCGGACGGCGGCTGTCCCGGCCTCCACGCGGTCGAGGAAGGCGTCGATGGGAGGCGCGATCCGCGCGGCCTCCAGGAAGGTCATGAAGTGGTTGCCCTCCAGCATGACCAGCTCGGACTGGGGCACGATGCGGTGGTGCTCGTGGGCGGCCGCGGCGGGAACGAGGGGGTCGTCGGCGCCGTGCACGATGAGCATCGGCCCGGTGTAGCCGCGCAGGATCCCCCGGAGCGGGCGCTGGTCCGTGTCGTAGAAGTTCCGGGCGTAGGAATGGCTCAGGAAGGCATCGTCGAAGTGGCCGAAGTGGGGGACGAGTTCGCGCAGGGTCCAGATGGCAAGCAGCTGGAGGCCGTGGACAGCGTGGTTGAGGTGGTATTCGCCCAGGAGCTCGTGCTCCTGCACCCCGATCGCCGAGAGCAGCGTGAGCGACGCGGCACGCCCGGGGTCGTCCCGGATCATCTCCAGCGCGACCCCGCCGCCCAGCGAGAACCCCACCAGGTGGGCCCGCGCGATCCCGAGCGAGTCGAGGAACTGGAGCGTCATGTCCGCGTGGGCCCGGATCGAGTAGTCGGGGATCCTTGTGGTGGAGCCGCCGAACCCGGGCAGATCGGGGGCGATCGTGCGGCGCGCGGCGCCCAGTTCCGGCCCCAGGCGTCGAAACGCACTGCCCGAGCCGGGGCTTCCATGAAGCAGCAGGATCGGGGTGCGGGGGGACAGGGTGTCCGGCACCGCAGGGGTTTCGGCGGTTTCGAGGGGCCCGCGGAAGCCCGCCGCGGGCCGCTCGGAACCGTCGTTGTCGGGTCGCGACAGATTCCCGGCCAGATTCGGGGTGGAATCTGTCCACCACTGCCGGTAAGCGACCGTCACCGAGCCGTGCTTCGGCGGCGGCGACCCCTGGACCTGCTGCACCAGCTGTCCCGGTCGGGGTCCCGGTTCGGGACGCCCCTTGCGGATCCCGTGGGAGGCGCCCAACAGCACCAGGTAGAGGACGAGGAGGATTCCACGGGCTCCCGGCGTCCGTGTCCGGCGGAAAAGGGTCCACCTGGGGGGGGACCGGGACGGCGGAGTCCGCGGGGGTGTCGCCCGTGCCCGCCGCGCCGGGCTTCCGGGCGTCATGGCGCCGAGCCCCGCCGTGGCGTCCACCCGTCGACCGGTTCGAACCCGGCGAGCATCCTGCGCCTGAGTTCGAGGGCCATCGCCTTGCGGTCGCTCACACGCACGGGAGCGGCGCCGAAGCGGATCGTGCAGTCCACCCGCCTGAGCGCGAAGAGCCCCAGCACATGGGGAGCGAAGGTCATGTCCCCCCACCAGCAGACGCGGTCGCGCGCCGTGGGGCCGTCAGGGGGCGTGCGGTAGGAGAGGGTCAGCCAGTACACGGGGCTTCCGTGCGCGGCCGCGTCGGCCAGGAGCGCCGGCTTGAACGGCAGCATCGTGTCTCCCGCGGTGCTGGTCGCCTCCGGGAAGACGACCACGTTTTCGCCGCGGGCCAGGGCGTCGCCCATCTCGGTGCGCACCCGGAGCACGTCCCGTTTGGTCGCCCGGTCGACGTATATGGTTCCTCCCAGCGAGGCCATGAGGCCCCAGAAGGGCCACCGGCGCAGGTCGGCCCTCGCCACGAACACCATGGGTGTGACGGAGTCGAGCACCGGAATGTCGAGGTAGCCCAGATGGTTGGAGACCACGAGCGCTCCCGCCGGTGGCGGCTGCCCCTCGGCGGCGACCCGCACTCCCATCGTCCGCAGGACCCCGCGTCCCCAGATCCGCTTGACCCACCGGCGCGCCCTCGCCTGTGCCACCGCGCCGGACCCCGGCCGGAGAATCGCCGGCAGCCGGGCGAGGACCAGGGTCGCGGCCATCACGGTCGTCCACGAGAAGACCGCCAGCGTCCGGGCCGCCACGAGGGGCCAGTCGCGTACCCGGATGCGCCGTGGAGCGGGACCCGTCTCCCCTTGCGGACTACCCGAAGAAGCCGCGGTAGACATGGGGCTCCAGCTCGCGCACGTCGAGCACGACCAGGAAGTCGATGGTCTTGAACTCCCGGTCGATGGCGGGGGGTCCACAGATCCTGGAGCCGAGGTTCAGGTAGCTCTGGAAGAGGGGGGGGATCTCGAGGGCCCTCTCGTCGACGGCTCCCTCGCCGTGCAGTCCGCACTCCAGGCCCGGGAGCGGCCAGGCCCGTGCCTCCGGATGGAGCTGTCCGCCCTTGACCAGCCGTGCGTGCACCTCGTTGCCGATCCGTCCGTCCTGGCTGGTGAGCGAACAGCAGCCGAAGAGGACGTGCTTTCCGGTCCAGGTGAGGTACACGGCCAGCCCCCGCCAGAGCAGGTGCAGGACGCGCCGGCTCCGGTGCGCCTTCGCGATGCAGGCCCGCCCGACCTCCACCGCGTCTTCGACCATCTCGAGCGGCATCCCCGACAGGTCGAACTCGCCGGCAGTGTAGAAGCCGCCGTTGGCGGCGGCCATGGCGGCGGTCTGCATGCGGTAGGTCCCGACCGCCTCCCCGGTGCGGGTGTCGGTGATCAGGATGTGGTGCATGATCTCGTCCAGATCGTCCTCGTCGAGGCCCGTTCGGAAGGACGACGCCAGCCCCTCGCCCAGCTCGAGGTTGAAGACCTCGAACCGCAGCCGCTGCAGTGTGCGCAGCTCCTCGAGGGTACGTGCGAAGGTGAGGCGGTACGGCCCCGAGCCGACTTCACCGGGCGGCAGCCCCTCTTCGGCGATGGGGAAGCCGGCCGCGCGGCGCGGGACCGGAGACGGCGGCCTCATCTCCGGCGGCCGCCCGGTATCCGGCCCTGATCCCCTCATCGCAGCCTCCGGATGTCGGCCGGATCGGTGAAAAGGAAGGTGGTTCCCTCCCTTTGCACCAGTCGGCCGGTCACCCCGACGGGCGTGGCGATCAGCCCCTCCAGGCGGTTTCCGATGGCTTCGCCCCGCGGGCCCGCCAGCACGAACCCCTCCCTCCGCCCGTCCCGGTGGCGCACGTCTAGGAGAGGGGGAACGCCGCCCCGGATGCAAACGGTGGCGCAGGCCCGGTGGGTTATGCCGGACCCGGGGTTCATGACCCCGAGGTAGCACTTGGACCCCACGATCTCGCCCTCGACGTAGTGCTCCCCGAGGTCCGTCACGGCGATCCGGGGCAGCGGTCCGGATGCGTCCCGGGGGACGACCGACCCGGGTTCGACCTGGATCATGGCCTGGTCCTCGCGGTGGACGAGCGTGCCCTCGAGCGCGGCCGGCCGGCCGACGACCGACCGGACCAGATCGTCGGCACCGGACTTCCCGGGTCCCGAGAGAAAATAGCGCGAAGACCCCTTTTCGAGCTTGACGATCAGCGACGGATAGGGATCGGCCACGACGAGGCCTTCGAAGGACCGGATGTGGCCGAACTCGAAGTGGGCGGCGGGCAGTTCGCGGTGGCCGGGCGCGATCAGCGCCGCCGCGACCGCGGCCGCCAGAAGGGCGCCGGCGGCGACCCGGCGCAGGAAGCGGCGGATGCGGGGGGGAGGGGGGTTCCGGTAGCCGACGTAGAAGTCCACTATGCGGTCTCCGCGGGAGATGGCCTGTCCGTGGCGGCGAGTAGCGGAAGATGGGCCGTGCGCGAGGCCGCGCCCAGGCGGTTGGCCACTGGATTCACCCACACGAAGCCGTCGCGGAGGACGACGTCGTAGGTCTCGAGCTGGTCGTCGAAGGGTGGGGGAGCGCACCCCGTCACGGGATCATACTGGAAGCCGTGCCATGGGCAGGTGATGCATCCGTCGATGATCCTCCCCTCGCCTATAGGCCCCATCTGGTGACGGCAGACGTTCGACACGCAGGAGATCTCGGAGCCGTTGCGGAAAACGGCCACCCGTTCGTCGCCGAGCGTGACCACCCTCCCTTCGCCGTCGGGGATCTCGTCCGCCACGACCGTGCGCACGTATCCTCCCGGAACGTCACCCGCCGCCTCGGCGGCGCTCGCCGGCACCCTGTCGCGCCGCCGCTCCGCAATTCCGGTGTACAGCTGCAGCGCGAAGACCGTTGCCGCAACGGCACCGGTCACCGGCCACAGATACTCCTTGCCTTCACCCTGCAGCGCTCCCAGGGCGATGTGCGCCAGGAGGACCGCGTACGCCGGATACACCGCCATGTGCAGGGCCTTCCACACTCGCGGCGTCAGGTTGGCGAGCCAGAAGTCGTGACTGGTCGCGGCCATGAGGAAGAGTACGGCGAGCCCGATCAGGCCCAGAGGCTGAAAGGGAATCCCGCCCCCGTCGCCGAAGGTCCCGTCGCTGGCCAGCGCGCTCGCCATCGGGTTGACGTCGCCCAGGGAGTGGAACTGGAAGATGGCGAAGGCGCCGTGGACCAGCCCGACCAGAAAGGTGGCGACTCCGAGGTGGCGCCGGTTGTAGAGGACCGGGAGGAAGCGCGGTGAGATGCGCGCCAGCGGCCCGATCACCAGGATGAACGAGAGCATGACGAAGGCGAGGCTCCCGGTAGCCCGCAGCAGCAGCGTCTCGAAGGTCCCGTACGGCTGGGTCGCGATGGTGACGGCCGCGAAGACAGCCACGTAGACCACCATGCACACGACGACCAGAAGGTCGTACCAGCGCTTCTGGGGCGACCACCCCACCGCCTGGTAGTGGTGGCTCACGGTTCGTCGTCCGGAATCGGGGCGGGGTCGCGGCCGGAGTCGGCGGCGGGAACGGAAAACGGCTCCGGCACCGGGCGCACGGCCCGGAGGGCCCATCCGTATGCCAGGGCTCCGGCGGCGAGCAGGGCACCCAGGACCACCACCTTCACGTGGGCCGAGCGGTGACCGCTCCTCACGGCTGCCCACTCTTCGCGGCGCGCCGCCATTTCGCGAGCAGCAGCGGCCAGAGCGCCACCACGCCCGGCAGGGTCAGGAGGCGGAATCCCCACGTTCCCCGCTCGGCCGCGGGATCGAGCGCGCCGGCGCCCCTCCACGCGAACGGCACCGCGAATACCACGCCCGCCGCACCGTACGCCCCCAGCGCGATCACCAGGACTTCCGCGACGGGGTAGGGGATGGGAACCTCACGCTTCGGGGGGTTGTGCCGTGAACTCCCGGAAGCTAGCAGTCCGCGGATGAACCCGCACGAGCACCGAGACCGGGGAGGCGCCGGGCTGGCAAGGCGCGACGAGGGCCCCAATAAGAGCCGTTTTCCGGGCTCGACGGCGTGGGCTGGCCGGTCCGTCGAGGATCATGTCCGACCGCCCCTCAGCCCGCCGCTCCTGCGGCGGGCCGGAAACCCGGGAGGGTTAGAGGGGGCACGGCCCCCCGCCAGCCTCCGCAGGGGACTCACGGAGTGTGGCCCCAATGGAGTAAGCGGAACGTCCGAGGCTCAAATCACGGCAGGAAATCACATAAGTCTAATAGGGACTGCACGATCCGCCATTCTTGCCGTTACAGGGGATCCGACCCTGGCGCATTGAAATGGCCGGAAAAACGGTATTGAACAGCGGGAGTCTGGACTGCCTATTCCTGTTTCCGAAAAGGGATTGCCTTTCCGGTTAGCACTCAGTTCAAGAAATCCACACGCAACACGCGCACTGAGTGGACGCCTAGGTCGTCGGTGTGAACACCAGCGACGCGCTCGCTATCACCGGCCATGAGCGTGAGCCCTTGCGGGAGCTCGACGGTGCCGATGTACTCGTAGCTGTCACCATCGAACAGATCGTAGAGTACGAGCGTCCAGTTGCCATCGCCGACCGGCGGAGCGAGATCGTCGCCTACCCCGATGCCGCGGCGCACCCATACCGCCCCACCGGGCGGACCGCCGAGCGTACTGACCACGACCGGAAAAGGGTCGCCATACACCATGGAATTGGCGATGGACCGGTCAAGCTCTGTGGTTGCGGTTGCGAGACCCTCGGCACGGATCGCGTCGTTGAACGCCTCCGTGGGTCCACGCAGCGTAACGTCGCGCGTCGCACTCCCAAGCTTCCGGCCGCTCGATGCGTCGAGCACGGTCAGGTCGTATTCGTCGTTTACGCCAACGACGATGCGACCCTGGCCGAGGTCGGCGAGAAGCGCATGTACTGCGCCAAGCTGGAAACTGCCGGGAGGCAGCCCGGGCCTTGGGGCGGTCCAAAGCACATCGCCGTCGGGCACACGCATGACCTGCTCACGCACACCCTCCTCACCCATCACGGCCTCAAGGCCCCTCACCGGTCTTGTCCGGGCAACGACGCCACCCTGTGCGTCGAACGCGAGGTCCAGCATGGCTACGTCAGCCACATGCGATCTGACCGGCTCTCCGTCGAGCGTAAACATGTCGATGCGCTGGAAGCTGCGAATCGCCACCATCCCTGCGTCGGACACAGCCACGCTGACAGGTCTGGCCTCGAACTCGCTTGGCCCCTGACCTTCCGCCCCCCACCGTGTGATTTCGGTGCCGGAGCGGTCGAGTACGCTTACTGCGAAATTGTCACGGTCGACGACGACCAAGTGGCCGTTCGGGGCGAACGCCATTGAAGTGATCCGTGCGAACTGGCGCTCGTGACTCTCGTCGCCAGTGTGAAATGACTCGGTGAACTCCGTGTCAAGCATCCACGGCTTGGGTGCCGCCTGGCCCGGCCGCTCATCCGTGCAGGCCGGGCCCGCTAGTGCCAGAAGTGTGGCAATGACGAGCCCGGCCAACTGGCGTCCCACTACTCGAATTCGAATGGGAGACACACGGACGCGTAGGTGGACGCGTGGGAGCTGCATGCCCGGGCCAGCCTCCTTGCCTCGTCACGCTCCTCCTCCGTGCTCGCCGACCCGGCGGCCTCGATCGCCGCATCGCACACGGCCTTCCAGGTCTCGCGCATCTGATCGCAGAGCTCGCCGGTCTGGGCAGTGGCCGGCGGCGTGCCGCTGCTGACTACCAGCAGGGAGGCCAAGGTGAAACAAACAGCGATGAACCTCTTCATTGGACTGCTCCTTCCTGAAGGAAAGTAGATGGTGGCGACCCACTGGGTCAATCAAGTGATCCGCTGGGGGCGCCAACTGGTGATTAGAGTATCGCCATCGCGGTCCCGACCAGCTACAGGGAAATCCCGCGTTTTTTGAAGGGAAAACCCTCGACCTTCCGGCGGGGGAATCCCGCCCCAAGTGCCTCCGGCGCGCAAATCGGACCGTTCCGACGGCTCCAGTAGCGTCGCAAACCCCACGCCGATGGTTTACGGAAACCCGGAGGAGGGCGTTTTGACGCGCCGCTGGCGGTGGTGTCGAACGGGCTGCGGACCTCGTGGGACGACCTGAAACGTCGTGGGACTTGTGGGCAATCTCCCATGGGTTGACGGGCTTACGGAAGGGCTTTGAACGTTCGGTCATGGAGACGCCGAAACACCCGTTCGACACGCGGGTCTGCACATCCCCGATGGACACCTCCGCACCGTCTTCCACGGCATTCGCGGTGAAGCTCCCGATCCGAACCGTGCGGACGGTTCGGCCCCCGGAAGCTCTCGACATGGGCCGGGATCGGCCTCCGCTGCCCTCCGCTCCGAAGCTGGCTTGAAACCCATGAGGGATGAGACTCGTAAAATGCCGCCCTTCGGGTCACCGAAGGGTGAAGGGGGCACGACCAAGCACCGAGGCGAAGAACCGGAGGAGACGCAAGTAGTCACGTTGATCCATCCCAAGGCGGAGCCGGTGCCCGTGCCCAGCGACATGGGCGCGGGCGAGATCGTTCGCCGGTCCGGCTTCCGGCGTGCTTGGGCGGCACGGCACCGCTGGCCTTCGTCCGACCGCCAGCCGTGCTTCGCGAGGTTCGTCTGAACGGGTTCCCCGAAGCGCTCGCGGAGGTGCTCCGCCACCGCGGCGGCGGCGGGCGCCGGGTCCCGGGCGCGGCGCCCACGGGGGTGTGCGGCGCGTCTAAGGTCGGTCAGCCAGCCTACCCCGTGTCATACACGGGGGCTGGCGAGGGGTGGCCTCCGCCCCCCCTTCGATCCCCCCACGAATCGTGCTCCCGTGGAGGTCGCGGACGGGGGCTCCGCCCCCTTCCCCCCGTGCCGGTGCGGCGTGATGCCTGAGCACCGCACCGCCGTCGTCACCGCCCGCGTAACGGCGACCGAGTCCGCCGACTGGCGGGCCAAGGCGAAGGCCGCCGGCGTGCCCCTGTCGGCGCTGATCCGGCGGGCCATGGCCCGCACGCGGACGTGGACCGCCCGCGCGGCCGAGGTCGAGCGCGAGCGCACCCGACAGGTCTCGCGGATCGGAAACAACCTGAACCAGATCGCGCGGTGGGCCAGCATTCACCATCAGGCGCGGATACTGTTGTGAGCGTTGAAGTTATGGAATCCGCTGGCGCGATTCCCGCCAATCGGTTCCCGCCGATTGGGTTCAGCCCCGAGTCTGCGGCCTGCGGCGGCTCCGGATCGCCTGCCTGAGTTGCGCCTCATCCGGCTGCTGATAGCAGCGCAGCACGGTCTTGGCCGCCTTCCAGCCTCCGAGTTCGCAGAGCACCTTGAGCGGCAGGTCCATGAGATCGCTGGCGAACTTCCGCCGCAGCGAGTGCCAGCCCCTGCCCCGCTTCGGTGCCAGCCCCGCGAGCGTCTGGGCTCTCTGCCACCAGAAACTCGGCAGCGACCGGCCCACGCACCGCGAGGCATCCGTCGGCGCGGGCAGTACCGGCCCGTCCCCGGTTCCGGCGCTCATCGCCCGTGCCTCCTCCAAGGCGGCCAGCGCCTCGTCGGTCAGGGGCGTGGTGTGCTCGTAGCCCGTCTTCTCGTGCTTCGCGCGCCACCGCACCGCTTCGCCCTCGAAGTCGATATCAGACCACTGAAGCTGGCGAATCGCTCCGATCCGGTGCCCCGTCTCGTGCGCGAGCACGAGCGCGACATGGAACCGCCAGTCCACCTGTCGGGAGACCCCGAGCAGCGCCCGGTACTCGTCCTCGGTGAGGACGACCCGGGTGGGGTTCTTCTCCTTGGGCTTCCTGAGGCCCTTCAGCGGGTTGGAGTCGAGCAGCAGGCGGCCCTCCTCGTCCCTCGACCTCGCCGCCCAGTTCAGAACCGCCATCAGGAACGTCAGGTCCCAAGCGATCGTCCGATTGGAAACGGGCCTGCCCGAGATGCCGACCCGTCCCGCGCGGCGCTCGCGGATGAACCGGTCCCAATCCCGCTGGGATAGGGTCTCGGGCCTTCGGTCCCTGCCGAAGAACTGGAGGAACATCGCCGTCGTGGTCCTGTCGCCCTGCTGAGTCTCCTCCGCCTTCGTGGGCGTCACCTCCTCGCCGTAGATTTCAAAAAGCCGTCCCAGGGTGAGCGGCTCGGGCTCGGCTTCCGCCTTGCCGTTGGGCGCGTCGATGAAGCCTGCGGCGAACCGATCCGCCTGCCTCTTCGCGCGTGCCCAGTCGCGGTGTTTGAGGGACCGGGTGAGCCTGCGCCCGTTCTCCCGCCACTCGATCTGGAAGATGCCGGTCTTCGGGTCGGGAAAGATCCTGACCCGGTTCCGGCCCCATTCGCCAGCGCCGTAGGAGCGCCGACTTCGTTTCGTGCGTGCCATCGTTCGATTCCTCTCGATTGATGGACTGCACGATCTGCGCACCGGAAACTTCGCGGAGGCAACGCGTTTCCGCCAGACTGTTGCTCGAAGGCGGTTTCCGTCCCGGAAATCCGGTCACCGGGGCCGGACGGCGAGCGCACATCGACATCGGGGTCCATGTGCGCGGACCCGCGTTCCGGATGTGCACTCCAGCGACGGCGCATGCCGTTTGCAGGATTGCAGTTACACCACGGCCTCCGGGGCGGCTGCGCCGCGCCGGAACCGGAGGACGTGACCGGAGCGACCCCGCGGCGGCCGGGGGGAGATGGGGCTGTCCGGCTCCATCCTCCCCGGTGCCGATTGAGGCACGCCGAAATGGGGGGTCGCTCCCAGCCACGTCCGAGGAGCGCGGATCGGCACCGGCGTTCCGCCGGACGTGGCCCAACTGCAAACGCGCCAGCGACCTGCATGACCGAGGCCGTGTCCGGCCGAGCGGCGATTTCGTGTCCGGCGACCCCCAAAATGAACCGGACACGCAGGACTTGCCACCAACATCCGCCCCGGCGCGGATCTGACGCCGTGGGTCGCCCGGCAAGTTATCATGGTGAAGCGGCAGGACTTGGCCAGACTTCGGGCGAGAAGAAGAGAATGACCAAAGCGGACCTCGTTGAGAAGGTCGCCGATGTGATTGGACCACGAGTCACCAAGAAGGATTGCGGACTGATGGTCGAGGCCTTCCTCGACGCCGTGAAGGACGCGCTCGCGCAGGGCGACCGCATCGAGCTCCGGGGATTCGGCGTCTTCAAGGTGCGGCACCGCAAGGCCCGGACGGGCCGCAATCCCAGGACCGGCGCGCCGGTCGAGGTTCCGTCCCGCGATGTGCCGGTCTTCGAGCCTTCGAGGCACCTCCGCAGCCGGGTGGACCGCAGCTGGAGGGTTCTTGGGAAGGAAGCGCACCGGGAGGCCATCCGCGAGCCATGAGCCTCGCCGTCCATGCCACGATGCGGCCCGGCGGCCGTTCCGCCGTCGAGACGGCGTTTCCGCTGGCTTGAGCCACTGTTATGTGGCCGATGCGCGAAACAGCCCCGGCGCTCGACCCCGGCGGAGGGACGGGCGGAGTCCGTCCCGGAGGCCGGGGGGACCGGCGCCACAGCGGTGGCAACGCCGACCACGCCGCCCGCCGGTCACGCCGCAGACTCACCCGCGAACCGACGGCCTCGATCGGAGAGGATCGGTGGTCGGGCGGACTCCCCACCCGCGAACGCTACCGGAGCGGAGGTTCTCCGGGGGGATCGAAGGGGGGCGGCAGCACCCCCTCGCCAGCCCCGGTGTATGACACGGGGTAGGCTGGCTTGTCCGTCTTAGCGGTGTCTGACGAGCCCGTGGGCGGCAAGCGGCGATGCGGTGGCGGGGCACCACCGCAAGCGCTCCGGGGAACCCGTTCAGACGTACGGCCGGCGGGATGAAGGCCCGCGATGCCGGACCGTCCATGTACCCGCGAAGCCGGAGCGCCGACTTAGCCCGCCAGCGTCCCTGTCGAGGGGCACCGACACCGCGGTTCCGCCGTGGGGTGGATCAACCTGACTACGTGCGTCTCCTCCGGTGTTTCGCCTTGCTTGCTCGTGCTGCCCACCACGCTTCGGTGAGCCGAAGGGCGGCACATTACGGAGTTCATCCGCGATTGGTTTCAATCCAGCCGCCGGGAACGAGGGCCGCTGCCGATCCGCGTCCACCTTGAGGGCGTCGAGGACGGGGCCGTCGCCAGGGTCTGGACCGTAGGCCTTCATCACGAATGCCGTCGGGGACGGCGCGGCGGGTCCCCGAGGGAAGTGCCGACCCGCGTGCTGAACTGGTGCTTCCGCGTCTCCATATCTGGAACGCTGAAGAGCCACTCGCCAGCAAGTCAACCGGTCGGGAATCTCCTATTGTCCGATAACGTTCGAGGATGTTCGATAACGTAAAGCTGGCGGAGGAGGTCGTCGCCAGCGGGGCGGAGAACCGCCCCCGTATCATCGGAAGCACCGCCTCGCTATGGGTGTCCACGGGCTGTGGGAAACACCGAGACGTTGAGGATCAAGGATGCTCCGGTTCGCCGGGCGGGTGGTTGCAGAACAAACCAGAAGGCGGACCCGGGTGGAACCTTGCCCGAGTCCGCCGGGCCGTGTCGGCCGTCAGGGAGGCCGAGGTCCGGGGGGGACTCCCCGGCGCGCCTGGCGCACCGCATGGAGTGGTACGGGCCGCCGGAGGAATGGGGACACGTCCGGACCGCACCGGCCCCGGTCCCATTGTGGGCGGCCGACCCTTCCAGTCGCGCGGACGGACCCGCACGGTGCCTATCGCCGACCACAGCCTCGTCCCAAGCGGCCCCGAATGCCGCAGAGCCGCCAGTGCGGGGCAGCGTCACCAGGTGGAAGCCGCCGCCCCATGCCTCGATCAGCGTGCGGTAGGATCACTCGGGAGGCACATCCACTCCACCTCCGAACCACTCCTCCATCTTCTCCTCTGCCGCACGCCTGTGTTCCGGCTTGATGTGCACGAGGACCACCGCGACCGCCGCTGCCAGCACCGCGAGGTCGTCCACTTGCCCCCCCGGCAGGAAATCCGGCACCGCGTCAGCCGGAAAAATCAGGTAGCCCAGCGCACCAATGATCACGCCGCGCGCCCAGGCAGGTGTGTCGGGGTCCTTGAGGCAGTAGTACAGCACCAGGGCCATGTAGAAGATCTTCTTTCCACCCTTGCCAATCTTCTTTCCACCCTTGACGCCCCCCCGTCCTGCCTTGGCGGCCAGCTCCTTGAGCTTCGCCCAGAAGGACCCGTCGTTGTACTCCGCGCCATAGTCGCGCGCTCCGACGCCGGGAACCGGCTTCTCGCCCCGCCGTCTCGCCTGATCCTCCCCCCTGACCTCCAGCACATCCGCTTCTTCCCGGAAAGGGTCCATGAGCGCGAGGGCTCGTTGGCGGGATCGCTTCCTGCCGAAACCGAACATGGATTGTCGTTCCTAACGGGGATCGAGGTCGGAGTCTGGGAAACTACGAGGCGCGATCTACCGCAGCCACTCGTGGGGCAGGCTGTAAAGTGTAGTCTCCCCCCAGTCGCTTCAAGTCACGGTGGCTCGGATGCAGATGGACTGTCCGCGCGTCCGGGCGTGGGCGAGGCTCGTCCTGCCACCCCTCCGGCGGCGAAGAGAGCGCGTGTGGAACTCCCGCCATTCGAGTCCGGTTTTCCCGCTTTTCCGGCACTGTCCAGCAGGGTCCAGCCCAATGGCAGGAAACGCAGATCGTGCAGTCCTAGTTTGACTTACGTGATCTCCTGCCGTGATTTGGGCTACCTACAGTCCGCTGGGCCAATCGCCACAAGGGGGCGGCCGAGGCCGTCGAGGTGCTCGCCCGCCTCGTCTCCATCGAGCGGGCGCTTACGGCGCTGGCCCGCTTCGAGAGCCCGGATAGCGACGATGCACATTAAGTTTCTCTCTACTGCGAAAATATCGTAAGTTGCATATATTGCAACGATTTATGATACGCTATGTAACTGCCATCCCCTCGTTATTTCCCTATTCCTGAACGGGATTCCACGCGACGCTGGCGGACGTTGGCGGACGTAACTGTTCGGTCAAGCCGTGGCGGAAACTCGCCGAGGCACGGATGGCGGGTGGCGAGAACGGCTGGGTTCTATGCCGTCCGTGACCATTCCTGATGGTCCTATTCCTAGCCGATCTGCCAACCGAAGCCAAGCAGGAAAGCGGTCGCGCTGTTCTTGTGCTGTCCGTCGCCAAGGGCTGATACGAGAGCCAGCGTTTGCAGGAACTCGAAGGAGAGCCGGTAACGGCCGCCGGAAATCGCTATGTCGATCCCAGCCCCGATGGCTGCCCCGATATCCGTCGGTTGAACGTTCTGTTCGGCTTCATCGCAGTCGACTTCGACACTGACTCCCTGAGAGGCGGCCTCGATTGCGCAATGCGTATTGATTCCTACCGTGGGACCCAAGAGCAGGTGCCCCGATGCTGATGACGCCAACCCGGCGCTCGCTTTCAGCAGAGTACCGAACTCCGCGTAGCCGAGCCGCATCTGGCTATCGTAGATGTCCCCCACGGTGGCCCCGCCCTTCTCGGCATAGCCAGCGTCCACACGGATCGCGAGCGCGCCCGTCAGCGGAACGGCCAAAGTGGCGCGCATGGAGCGCCCGCCAATCGTACCATGGGAATGATCGCTTCCCCAGAACGTCGTCCGAACCGCGCCAGCCTGCACGGAAACGACCTTTTGGCCGACGAGCGGCATCGCTGCGGGAAGGAGAAGAACGGTGGCCGCGAGAAGCGCGACGGGAAGGGGTTTCATGTACGGATGACCTCGGTGGTGGTGGATGGCGGCTCCTCGCCGTAAAGGATAGCGGGTCAACCCTCTGCCCGGTACCCGCAGCCCAGTCATGCCACGACTGCCAGCGCGTCCGCCCGCCTCTCACCCAAAGGGCTCAAGGGGCGGCTCCGCCCCCCTTGGACCCCCGGCTTTTTCACCCCGCAGGCGGCGAGGCGCGCCACCCGCCCGAAATCCCCGTCCTAGTAGGACTTCTTGTCTTCTTCCCAGTTCGTCCCTCGGGCTGCCGGAAGCACGACGCTACACACGCCTTGGTCCAAGCTGTTCCACTTCCCCGTAGCCGCGTCGACAATGACGGGGATCAGTCCTCCGAGTACATCCAGGATCACCCACCCGGCACCCACCGACGTGGTCAGTTGGCACGTTACCTCCTGATGTCCCTCTTGGCGAAACACGACCGTGTGGCTCGTGTGGTTGTTCAGATCGAGTGAAATGGGTGTCGTCCCTCGCCGGGCACCGTCAATCCACACTTCGGCCCCGGTGGGGTTGGATGACATGGCGACCGACTTCGTTCCCTCGTTGAACAGGGTCGCGCAGCCAGTGGTGAGAAGCAGGGGAAGAATGGCGACGATTCGCATCTCGGAGGAGCACCTTTCTCGATGGGGTCTCTAGGATTGGGAGAGGGGTCTGGAACCAGCAACAAGGTACTGGTTCGCTGGTCGGCCAGCCAGCAGGCGGCCCGCCTCGCGGGTGCGGGGACAGTCCCCTCCAGCAATCCCAAGCTGGAGGGAGATCAGCTAAAACCGCGCCGCAGTCTCCTGTCTCGCCTCGTCGAGCGGCTTCACCACCTCGCGGTACTGCTCGTAATGGGGGTTGCCGAAGGTGTTGCGGTGGGTGGATTCCCCTGCACCCCGTGATCGAGCACTCTTGGCGCAACGGCGGATCGTCGAGCGGGTTTCAGGAAGGGGGGCTGGGATCTCGGCAGCCGCCTTGTTTCGCTGCCGGGCAAGACGTGAAGATTATCCGCAATAGCGGCCTCCGTCCAGACCCGGTCTAAGGGAGGTCGAGGGGCGCGAACCACGCCCGCGACCACCGACGGAGCGCGTGCCATTCCGGGGGGATCGAAGGGGGGGGCGGACGCCACCCCTCGCCAGCCCTTTTGTACCCACAAGGGGTAGGCTGGCTTGAACCACCTAACAGTGGTTCAAGCCAGCCCGCGGATGCCCGCGAAAACCCCTCCCCGCGCGCCGCCCGAGACGGCGTTGGCCGGATCGTCTCGGGCGAGCTCCCCGGCCTCTTTGCCGCGAGCCTCACCGACGGCGAGGGCGAACAGCCGACCCGTCACTCCTTGGCGTCGGCGGCGCTCTCCCGCTCGGCCCGGTTTCCACCCTACCCGTAACCCCTCGGGGACCGGCGATCGTCGCTCTCAGGCGATCCCACAGCCCGTAGGTTACCCGAAATGCCCCCGGAATGCCCGGAAACGGCCTCCTGGCCCGGTCGCGGGGTCGGTTCAGGTCTCGGTGCCCGCTTCCCGGCCCGACACGTACTCCGCCCACTCGTCCATGAGCCGACGCCTCCGCTCGAACAGGTCCGTGCGCCTGTACGCGGCTTCGACCTTGTTCCGAACGACATGCGCCAGCGCCGCCTCGATGACCTCGCGGGGATGGTCCGTCTTCTCAGCGGCCCAGTCCCGGAACGACGAGCGGAACCCGTGCGGCACCGCCGCGATGCCGTGCCGCTTCAACAGCCGTCCTATCCTCTCGGCACGTAGCGCCTGGCCGCGCTCCATGGCGAACACCATCGGACTCTCGCCCCCGGCCAGCTTCCGCGCCTCACCGAGAATCTCAAGCGCGCGGGCGCACAGCGGGACCCGGTGCTGGCGCCCCGCCTTCATCCGGCTTCCGGGAACCGTCCATACGGCCTGTCTCCGGTCGATTTCGCTCCACACCGCCCCGCGCACCTCTCCACCCCGCGCTGCCGTCAGGACGAGGAACTCGAACGCGAGCGTATCCACCTTTCCCGGATCCGCCGCCCGCGCCTTCTCGATGGCCGCCGCGACCTCCCGGTGAGGCAGGGCCTGATGATGCTTGACAACATCGTGCTGGGGACCCAGCAGGTGCAGGAGCCGGTCGCAGGGGTTGTCCGTCCGCCAGTCCATGGCGATGGCCCATTCCATCACCGCGCGGACCCGCATGTGAACGAGCCGGGCCGTGGGACCCTTGGTGTGCCAGAGAGGGGTGAGGATCTCCAGCATGTCGGCGCTCGTCACCTCCGAGACGGGCACCTGCCCGATGCGCGGGAAGGCGTGGAGTTCCAGACTGCGGGGCCAGCTCCTCACATGCTCCGCACTGCGCCAACCGGCGCGCTTCTGCTCCAACACCCGCTTGGCGGCTTCGGCGAATGTGGGAATGCCCGCGGAGCGGCGCTTCTCGGCCAGCGGGTCGCCACCATCGCGGGCGAGCTTCCGGTTGGCCAACGCCTTGTCGCGCGCCTCGGCGAGCGGGACCAGGGCGACGCTCCCGAGCCCGAGTTCGCGCTTGCGGCCCCGAATCACGAGCCGCTGGATCCAACTCCGCGTTCCGGTCTTCTGGACGTAGAGGTAGAGTCCGTTGCCGTCGCAGTACCGGCCGGGCGGTGCGGAGCGCACGAAGGCGGCCGACAGCCGCTTGTGGGGATGTCGGCCCTTGGGCTTGCCCGGCGGGCGTCTGGTGCGCGAATTCATTACGTTATCCATCCCCTAATCGTAACTGGGATGGAATGGGATTGCAAGGAACGTCTCTGGCGTCCCGAGATAGGACATATCCCATCTAACTGATTGCTATTACAGATAGTTATGAATCTATCTGAACAACCTCGGATGCCATCGGATTCTAGATGCACGTTTAGTTTCTCGCGCACGGGACCGGGTCGGCACGGACTGCGGCCAAGTACCTCCTCGGAGAGCAGGACGCGTCCGGGAAGCCGCGCGAGGGCGTCGAAGTCCTGCGGGGGAACCCCGACATGGTGGCCGCGGTCGCCGATTCGCTGGAGTTCGAGCACAGGTACACGTCCGGCGTGATCGCCTGGGCGCCGGACGACCGCCCCACCGACGAGCAGATCGAGGCGGTGTTGGACGCCTTCGAGAAGACGGCTTGGGCGGGGCTGGAGCCCGACCGCTACGCATGGGCGGCCGTGCTTCACCGCGAGGAGGGCGGAGGCGCCCACGTCCACGTCCTCGCGGCCCGGTGCGACCTTGAGACCGGCCGTAGCCTCAACATTGCCCCTCCCGGCTGGCGGAAGACGTTCGATCCGCTCCGCGACGCCTTCAACCGCGAGCACGGCTGGAGCCGCCCGGACGATCCGGCCAGGGCCAGAGTGCAGCAGCCCGGCCACCGCGCCTACATCGAAGCGGCGCAACTGCGGACGGGGCTTCGGCTCGAAGCCTCACCCCGCGACCTGCTCCGGGACTACCTGCTCCAGCGCGTCGAGCACGGCATGGTGAGCAACCGCCACGATGTCGTCGCCGCGTTGCAAGACGCGGGTCTTGAAGTGCCGCGCCAAGGCAAGGGCTACCTCACCGCGCTGGATCCCGAGACCGGAGACCGATGGCGGCTGAAAGGAGAACTGTATGGAGAGAACTTCGACCGCGAACGATTTGAGCGACCGGCTGCGGAGACGGCTGGAGAGCGAACGCAGGGAGATCGAGGAGTTGACCGCGAGCGAGCTGAAGCAGCTCGGCGAGAACTCGCGGCGCGTCGCGAGGAACGCGCTGCGTACAATCGAGCGCGATACGGAGGAGGCGACCGGGCGGATCCGCGAGTTGCTGGCCAAGGCGTGGCTCCGGCCCCTGATCGTCGGCCTGAGCCTTTGGATCGGTTTCTTCGGCGGAAGCTGGGCGACGATGCGCTGGTTGGCGGGGAGCATCCAAGCCCGGATCGAGACCCGCGCCGAACTGGGCCGGGACATCGAGGACGCCCGGCGGACGCTGGCCCAACTGGAGGTGGACACTTGGGGCCTCGTGTTCCACGAGATCGAGGGCGAGCGGTTCGTAGTGGTGCCGGAGGGGGTGCTGGACCGTCCGCCCTGGTGGGTGGACGACCGTCCGGCGTTGAAGCTGTCGAACGAGTGAAGGAGGTCTATGACCGCGTTAGAGGAGCAGTTGACGAGGGCCTTGCGGAGGTTGTCCGCGCGGTACGAAACGGAACAGCGGCGGCACTCCGGGCAGATCGAAGCCTTGCGAGGGTACGTCGAAGTCTTGCGAGAGTACGTCGAAGCCTTGAGGCGGCACGCCGTGCGGCAGAGCGCGGAGAACGAAGGCTTGCAGCGGCAAATCGAGCGGCTCGACGGGCAAGTGACACGCTTGGCCGAGTACTATGGGACATCCGCCGCCGCGAGACCGCGCGGCCGCGGCTGGTGATAAGGCCGCCGACGCGCGGGCCGGACCGCGATGCCGGACCGAGCCGCTGATGGTCGCGTTCGTAAACGGGAGCCGTGAGTCTGGCGCGGGCACACTCTCTCCGCGAGCTTCCGGGAAGGCGGATCGTGCAGTCCATCGAATCGAGAGGAATCGAACGATGGCACGCACGAAACGAGGCCGGCGCAGCTACAGCGCCGGTGAATGGGGCCGCAACCGGGTCCGGGTCTTTCCGGATCCGAAGACCGGCCTGCTTCAGATCGAGTGGCGGGAGAACGGGCGCAGGCTGAGCCGGTCGCTGAAACACCGCGATTGGGCGCGCGCGAAGCGGCAGGCCGACGAGGCCGCCGCGGGCTTCGCGGTCCTTGCGCCCAACGGCAAGGCCGAAGCCGAGCCCGAGCCGCTCACGCTGGGACGGCTTTTTGAAATCTACGGGGAAGAGGTGACGCCCACGAAGGGCGAGAGAACCCGGCGGCGCGACAGGGTCGCGTCCGCGATGTTCCTCGACTTCTTCGGCAGGGATCGGAGACCCGAGACACTTTCACAGCGCGATTGGGACCGGTTCATTCAGGCGCGGAGAGCGGGCAGGGCCGGACGCTCGGGCCAGCCCGTCGGCAACCGGACCGTCGCTTGGGACCTGACGTTCCTGATGACGGTCCTCAACTGGGCCGCGAGGTCCCGGGACGAAGAAGGGAATCTCCTCCTCGACTCCAACCCGCTGAAGGGACTCAGGAAGCCCAGGGAGAAGAACCCCAACCGGGTGGTCCTCACCGAGGACGAGTACCGGGCGCTCCTGAAGGTGTCGCGGCAGGTCGGGTGGCGGTTCCACGTCGCCCTCGTGCTCGCCCACGAAACCGGGCACCGCATCGGTGCCATCCGGGAACTCCGCTGGCCGGATATCGACCTCGACGGCAAGACCATCCGGTGGAGGGCGGAGCACGAGAAGACGGGTTACGAACACATCACACCCCTGACCGCCGAGGCGCTCGCCGCCTTGGAGGACGCGCGAAGGATGGGCCGAGGGACCGGCAACGGCCCGGTGCTGCCCTCGCCGAGGGATGCCACGAGGGGCATCGGCCGCGTGTGCGCCCACAACTGGTGGCGGAAGGCCCAGACCCTCGCGGGCTTGGAGCCGAAGCCGGGCCGGGGTTGGCACTCGCTGCGGCGGAAGTTCGCAACGGACCTGATGGATCTGCCGCTCAAGGTGCTCTGTGAGCTTGGTGGATGGAAGAGCCCGCAGACGGTGCTCCGCTGCTATCAGCAGGCCGACACTGGACAGCTTCGGACGGCTTTGGATAGTCGCCCGAGGGTTCGCACCTGAGATCCCAATCGGAGGGAGTCAAACGGAGGGAATCGGGCCACGAAATCCCGTAAGCTCAAAGAACACAAGTAGATGCAACTCTGTGTGAGTGTGCTGGAGTAAGCTGGCTTCCCGGCCTTAGCTAGCGGTGTCCGACAAGCCCTGCGGCGACCTGTCCCAAGGTCGTCGCTGGCCGCCGTCCACGTCGCGGAAGTGGACCGGTCAAGTCAAACAGTGGTGCTCGAAGACGGCACGGTTCAGTTGCCGCCCGCGATTCCACTCATGCTCTAGCGGATCGGGGCGCACGGCGCAGTCCGTTCCGGAGGTCCTCGACAAATGCTTTGAGAGACGAATCATTCCTGCCCGCCCGAAAGAGGTCCATCGCGTCCGCCAGCTCTCGACCGAACTCGACTCCACCGAGCGTGGGTGGGTGGCCGCCGCCAGCCACGGCGGTTGCGAGCACCTGCTTGTAGTGATTCCGGACACACTTTCGCGGACCTACGCTGGGCCGGGTTCCGACCACGATTTGGAATGACTGCGGATCGGCCAGATACCAGCGTTCGATGTGTGGGTAGGGACATGCCGCTACAAGCACGTGGACGAATGAGTCGCGAGTTGCGCTCCGAATGTTCCTGCGCGTCTCCGTGAACGAAGAACAGTTCCCGTCGATTGCCACCACGAGCAGAGCCGCCACCTCCCTGCCACCCACGCCCTTCTCTCGCAGAATCTGGTATCGCTTGAAGGAGCCGATCGCTCCGGCGTGGCCGCCGCGCGCGTTTCGCACTTGGCACCGCAGATCGACTTCCTCTTCGCGGGCGACGCGCTCGACGAGTGGGACCAGTAGCTGCCGGTGGGCATTGTCTTCAAGGAAAAACTCGACGAGCAGAGGCTCACTCATCGATGAACCCGCCCAGAACAAGGCTCTCGAAGAGATGATCCTCAACCGGCATCCTCAGTCCCTCGGCGATCTCTGGATCGTCGAACAGAGGACCATGGTTCTCGAAGGGCTCGATCCGGCTGCCAGCGCCATCGCGGCGAACGTTGAACAAGCCCACCTCCATGGTCGACCTCTCCCGGGCTTCTTTGAGAACGGCGTCGCAGAAGAGCGGCGAGTGGGTGGTGACGACGACTTGGCGACGATGGTCGAGCGCGAGCGAGGTCAACATCTTGGCGATCAACTCCACCCGCCGCGGGTGCACGCCGTTCTCCGGCTCCTCAAAGGCAAGGAGGGAGCCATTCCACGGATTGACAGCAAGGGCGCACATTGCTAGAATGCGGAGCGTTCCTTCAGATATGATTCGGGAAGAGAATGTGATTCCGTCCTGGGCTATGAAGAAGTCGAGCATGCCGCGGTGGGTATCGAGGTTCACGTCCAGATCCGTTATGCTGGGAATGATGGTTCTGACCGTCCGCCGTACGGCCTCGAAGTGTCTCGGCCGCTCCCCCTTGAGCTTATAGAGGAACGGCACGATGTATTGCCCGAACACGCCGATATCGGGGACATCCATCGGCGGCATTTCCGCACGCATGGCCATACGCGGATCCAGGTAGTAGGCTCGCCAGTCCCGCAGTTCCGTTCGCGCCCGCTCAATGTACCTATAGGCGGGAGACGCCAGACGGGCATCCGACAGGATCGCATAGTTCAGTCCCACCTGCTCCAACAGAGGTCGGCCTCCGCCGCTTTGGCGCCGAACTGAGATCTGTCCGTTGGTAGCCTCGATAGCCGGTTTGCCCTTTGGTTCCCCGGCTATCGACAGCGCGGAAAGGTACTCACCGGAGTTCGCGAGGGCACCCGAGCGGTATCCGATTTCGATATCCACCCCATAGCGGTAACGGCCCTTTCGGCCATTCCTTCCTTCTGGGATCGTCAGTTCTGCTTCTATTGAGAACTGCGCGGTGGAACTCGACGTAAGCCCCGAGATCCCTCCTTCCGGCAGGGCGAAGAGCTCGAACGCATAGCCGCGAATCATCCGTCCATCGAGAGCATCCATGATGGTGCGTTCGGTCCCAATGCGGGAGAGCGCTTGAATCGCATCCAGGAGATTGCTCTTCCCTGCCGAATTGGGGCCGAAGAGAACCGACATCCGCGGAAACTCCACCGTCACATCCGAGAGTGACTTGAACCCCTTGACACGCAGTTTCTGAAGCATCGTTCTCCTCTAGGTAGCTGGATCGCGACCAGCATGGCGTCGAGTAGCCGCTTCCTCGCTCCCACGAGGATACAGCGCAGAGAGAGCGTTGGCGAGGCGGAGGCAATGGGTTCCTTTGGGCGAGGAGGCAGCGATGTCAGCACCGGCGGCAATGAGTGCTGCGATCACGAGGCGGTCGGGAGTCGTGCGCTCCGGGTATTCGGCACCTGCCGCGCAGTGCAGGGGGGTCAGGTGCTGTCGGCTGCGGTCTGCAACGTCGGCTCTACCGGGATTCACGCAACCCTGATTTGTCCACGGGCTGCTACCGCCAGAAGCAGGGATCCGCGTCCGCAACCGTCTCCGGGTGGATGATCCGCCGCTCCAGCCCCCCGTCCCCGTCGTCCTGCCACTGCACCTGCAGCCCCTTCAGCGCCTGCTGCGCACCGGCGTGTTCATCCCCCATCGGATACACCTTGAACGGACCCAGCACCGTCTCCGTGCCCCTGGAGAACAGGTGGTCCCGGACATCGGCGACTTCGAACCGGCCCGCGGCGTCGGCAACGACGTCGATCGCCTGGGCGATCAGTTCCACCGCTCCGAACCCGCCCGCCACATAGTAGCTCGGCTCCTCCGAATGGGCGGCAATGTACTGCTGGCTCAGGGTCTCGCTGTCCGTGATGAACCCCGCCGTCCTGATCGTGGGCAGCCATGGAGTGTTCCCCGCGACGCAATCCGCCAGGTCGCCCACCTCGTTCACGAAGTCCGCCTGGGCCGGGCCGAGGTTGAGGCTCACCAGCTTGGGCGTGTACAGCGCCGCGTCCACGGCTCTGGTGAACGCCACCGCATCACCGTAGTAGCCGCCTCCGATGAACAGGTCGGCGCCGGAGTCCCGGGCCGTGGCCACCAGGGCCTGGTGATTCGCCCCCCCGGCCGGGTAGGACCGGTCGACGACGATGCTCAAGCCATGGGCCTGGGCGGCCAGGCGCACGCCTTCGGCGACCGATACGGGGAACTGGGTGTCCTCGTATACCAGCGCCGCGGTCCGGGCGCCGTTCTGCGCGGCCACCTCCACCGAGCCCTGCAGGTACGTGGGACCGGGGTTCAGCATCTGCACGCCCCACTCCCGCCCCTTCCCCGACCAGATCCCCGGCGCGGCGGCCATCGCCGCCACCAGCGGCATCCCGGCCCCCTCGGCCACCTCGATCACGGCTTCCGTGAGCGGACTGCTGTACGGGCCCAGGAGCAGGTCGACCGAATCCGACGCCACGTACTCGCGGTATATGCGCGCGGCCGTGGCGGCGTCGCTGGCGTCGTCGAGCAGCAGCAGCGACACTTCCCTTCCCGCGACGCCTCCCGCACCGTTCAGCATCTGCACGGCCATACGGTAGCCGCGCGCCATCTCGGTGCCGAGGCGGGCGAACCGCCCGGTCTCGGAGAAGGTCGCGGCCAGCACGATCGGGCCGGGTTCGGACGGCTTTGCGGGATCGGAACATCCGGTCCCCAGGGCGGTGGCAAGGGAGCCCAGGAGCACGGGGAAGACGGCGCAACAGCGCCGGGACCGGCGCGGTGCGGAGCGGGCGGGGCGAGTGCGGTTCATTGGCCATTCCTCCGGTACGGGTACTACAAGTGACCTTGGAACAATAACTTGGCCGCGACTATTGTTCCTTCTCGACGATCTTCCAGATCTTCCCGCGCAGCGATTCGCTCACGTAAAGCGACCCGTCCGGCCCGACCGCCACCCCCGTGGGCCGGTGGTCGGCCTGGCTGGGTGAGCTGATCCGGCCGCCGGCGAATCCGTCCGCGAAGACCTCCCAGTCACCGGTGGGCTCGTCGCCTTCGAAGGGGATCCACACGATGTTGTAGCCCTCCTGGGGCGGCGAGCGGTTCCACGATCCGTGAAACGCGACGAAGGCCCCCTCGCGGTAGTCCGCGGGGAAGTCGTCCGTGGAGAAAGCCATCGCGTTGGGCGCCCAGTGCGCGGGCAGGCCGATCGCCGGCATGTCCATGTTCGCGCACCGGCCGACGATCTCCCCGTCGCCGTCGTACTCGGGCGCGAGCAGCTTCCTGTCGTCTTCGGGATCGTGGTAGCAGTACGGCCAGCCGAAGTCGCTGTCCTCCTGGACGTGGATGAACTCCTCCGAGGGCTTTTCGGATCCCTCCTCGGCGGTGTAGATCGAGGGCCAGAGCGCGTGGAGCTGGTCGCGGCCGTGGACGACCGCGTACAGCTCGTCGGTCTCCGGGTGGACGGCCAGCGCGTTCGCGTTGCGGATGCCCGTGGAAAACAGGTCGCCATCGGAGAGGGTCTGTTCCTCCTCATCCCCGTCGAAGCGCCAGATCCCCGCCCGGGTTTCGAGTTCGGGACAGGGATCGAAGCCCGGCTGGCCCGGCGTGCGCGGCCTGACCTGGCAGGCGTTGGACGGTGAACCGATGCCGACGAAGATGCTGCCGTCAGGATGCAGCGCGATGCTCTTGCTGCGGTGATTGCGGTCGCTGGGCAGGTTCTCGACGATTGTCGTCGGCGATCCCGACGGTGTCAGGGAGCCCTCCGGGAGCGGGTAGCGGAGCACGCTGTTGTCGGTCGCCAGGTAGAGGAAGCCCTCCGCCAGGGCGATCCCGGACCCGCCCTCGTCTCCCCACGCCTCCCTCTTGTCGGCCTTGTGGTTGTCGTCGGTATCCCTCAGGGCCACGACCCCGCCGGTCTGGTTCCCGCTGTTGCGGATCGCCACGAAGACGTCGCCGTTGTCGGCGACCACGAGCTGCCGCGCGGCCCCGACGCCGGAGTGGAACAGGATGGCGCAGAGCCCGTCCGGGACATCGATCCTGGTGTCGCAGGGAAGCGGGGTGATCTCCGGTTCCGGCTCCACCTCCTCGTTGCACGCGGTCACGCCGAGCACGGCAACCACCAGGAGTCCGCGGACGAACTCCCGCGTGCACCGGGAGCGGCGAGGCGCCTCGCCGCAGGCCGCGTGCGCACGATCCGGCAGACCCGCCGGCTTATTCAGACATCTCCCGGGATGCATGATCCTCCTCCTTGTGCCTTGACCCTTACTTCCTCGTTTCGCTCATTTCGCGAGCGAGAACGGCGTACTGGCGAGCTGGTCGTCCCACCAGACGGTGAACGTGCCCCCTTCGGCGGTCACGTCCGTGAACAGTATGACCATCTGGTCGATCGACATCTCTGTTGTGGTCACGCTCATCGAGGTCCTGAGCACATCGCGGTCCGGCGTGTATCCGTAGGAGCCCCAGATGGCGTCCGGGTTGTCCTCGCGGCCGCCCTCCTTCGCCCCCCAGCTCGAGAAGATCAGGGTCCATTCGGTCTCGGTGAGCTCGGCGAAGACGCTGTACTCGTCGGCCGGCAGCCGCTGGTCCCCGAACATCAGGTCGGCCTCGGTCATGAAGCGGGTCGACTTGTTGGCGCCCAGCCGCCACACGCCTCCGGTGGAGATGCCCTGGCCGTATCCGCCGCCCATGGCGAAGACGTCGCGGCCGCGCTTGATCGGCCGGCCGTAGTCGACGACGATCCACGCATCGCCGATCTGGGTGGAGGCTTCACCGCGGGGGCTCGCCGGCCGATCCTGGGCGTCGAGGCCGGCGGCGAAGGCGAGGGCGAGGATGGGAAGGGCGAGGGTGCGGAAGGTCTTCATCGGAGTCTCCGGCAGGGCTTGAGTGGGTGGAAGAGACAATTGTAAGGGTGCGGTGGAGCGGGGGAAAGTGAGTTTGCCGGGCGCGTCGCGGCCGGTGACGTGCCGCGCCGGCCCACCGGACGGCGGCACCGCGCGGCATCGACGTCCGCCATGCGGTCGCGCTCGGCCAGAGCATCGGGCCGTCTCCGGACAGCTTGTCAGCAACATATCAATTCAGACGGAGCTCGTAACGAATGGAGTTTGCGAAGATCGGCGGGTTTGCACGAGGGGGATCTGGTCGCATTCGATGGCGACGTGGTCATCCGGGCGTGGCGGCAGGCCGGCCTCCGCGTTCCTTGCAAGGTCCGCTTCAAGCTGTTCACCTTGGACGACGAACGGATTGTGAGAAGGCTGGGAGCTCTGACTCCAGGGGACCGGGAGGCTGTCGGAGACGCCCTTTCCCGCCTGATCGCGACCGGCTGACCCCCCCGCCCCACAGAACCCGCCCCCCCGCCCATGGATCGCCGCCACTTCCTCCAGTCATCCATAGCAGCCGGCGTGCTCGGCAGCGCCACCTGCACCGGCGGCGACGAATCCCCCGGCGGCGACACCCCCGGCCCCGCCCCCCCACCCCCCGCCCCCCCGTCCCCCGGCCCCGCCTCCCCGCCCCCCACGCCCGGCTCGCGCGACTGGGCGTCCCTCGCCCGCTCCGACCTGAAGCCGTCCCGGCCCGTCGACGCGCACATACGCGCGGTGGCCGGCGCCGCCATGGTCTCGACCGACCACCCCTGCGCCACCGAGGCCGCCCTCTGGGCCCTGGAGCGGGGCGGCACGGCGGCCGACGCCTACATCACGGCGGCGCTGGCCCAGTGCGTCCTCGAACCCGGCATGACCACGCTGGGCGGGGGCTTCGGCGTGACCTTCTTCGACGCCGCCACTGGCGAACTCTCCACCGCGGGGGCCGGTTTCGCGTATCCCAGCGGCGCACCCGCGACCGAGCCCTGGGACGAAGGGCGCTCCTGGGGCGGCTTCGGCGCCATGGTCCCCGGCTACGTCCGCGGCCTCGAGTCCGCCCACACCGCCTACGGCCGCCTCCCCTGGGCGGACCTCTGGGAGCCCGCCGTCGCGTTCGCCGACGGCGGCTTCGTCATCGATCACGTGCTGTGGGGGCAGCTGCGCGGGGCGCGCAAGATGGTGGGGCGCTACGCCGGTCCCGGGCGCGACGACTGGTTCCGCGACGGCTACCTCCTGGGGGTCGGCGACACGGTGCGTCTGCCCGGGCTCGCGGCCACCATGGCGCGGCTGCGCGACGAAGGCCCCGGCTACTTCTACACGGGCCCCTTCGCGCGCAAGCTGGTGGCCGAAGTGGCGCGGCGCGGCGGCGGCATCACGATGGAGGACCTCGCGGCGATGGGCGGCTTCGTGTCCCCGGCGTGGCGGCCGGGCGAGCCGGGCGGCACACCCTACCGCGGCTACGAGGTCGCCCCCTCCAGCGGGCTCCTCTTCCAGCTCGGCCTCCAGGTCTTCGAAGCCGCCGACCTGCGCGGCATGGGCCGGCCCGCCGAGAGCGTCGAGGCGCTGCACACGCAGATCCGGGTGGCGCAGGAGCTCTGGCACCGCGGCGGCGAGGTCACCCCCGCCGACCAGGGCGACTTCGTCTCGCCCGACAACGCGCGCAGGGTATGGGGCGATATCCGCAGCAGCCCGCCCCGCCCCTTCCGCGGCTTCGCGGCGGCGACCTGCGGCAACGTGATCGTGGACGCCGCGGGCAACGTGGCCGCGGGGACGCATTCGAGTTCGTCGGAGCCCTTCGGAGCCGGAATCAACGTGGACGGAGTCGTCCTGAACCGCGCGGTCTACCTGCGCAAGTACGCGAACCTGCCGGCCGGCTTCTCCACCCAGCTCTGGCTCTTCCGGGACGGGCGGCCCGCCCTGGTCATGGCCACGCCGGGCCGTTCGCTCATGGAGTGTCTGCTGCAGGGGGCCGCGGGCTTCGTCGAGTACGGGATGCACGGGGGGCAGGTGGTCGCCGCGCCCCGCTTCGGGCACCCGCACCCGGGCCTCGCGGCCGCCGAGATCGAGGGTGACTTCGGCGACGGGACGCTCGCCGCGCTGGAGGCGCGCGGCCACGAACTCTTCCCGGTGAGTCCCCGCGACCCGGACATGGGATCGATCCACGCCGTGCGCCGGCTGGACGACGGGCAGCTCGAGGGGGTGGCCGATCCCCGGCGGCGGGGGAGGGCGCGGGGTGCCGGGGCCTGACGGGGAGGGGGCTCCAGGCCGCGGCGAGGCATCTCCCCGCCTGCGCGGCTCCTGGGTTCTGCGGCAGATCCTCGGGCGGGCGCTGCTGCCGCACCACGCGGTCCGCTGGCTGAGGCGCCGGAGGATGCA
Organism: Longimicrobiales bacterium; assembly: GCA_965204275.1. Classification (GTDB taxonomy): domain Bacteria; phylum Gemmatimonadota; class Gemmatimonadetes; order Longimicrobiales; family Gaopeijiaceae; genus Bin94. Next base: position 2,271,793 of record CBDBEC010000002.1, on the reverse strand, counting down.
CCGCCGCGTCCCGACCGTGCATGCGAACGCCCAGCTGCAGCTATACAACCGCATGCTCCCGGGCGATTTTCTCCACTACGGATACTTCGACGACCCGGACACGCCCCCCGAGGAGGTGAGCTTCGCCGACCTCCACAGGGCCCAGCTGGCCTATGCCCGCAGACTGCTCGAACTCATCGACCGCCCCGGCGAGCCTGTGCTGGACGCGGGCTCCGGCATGGGCGGGATGCTCGGCCTTCTCCAATCCGCCGGCCACGCGGTCACCGGGCTGACTCCGGACCGCTTCCAGGTGGAGCACATCCGCGGCGCCTACCCCGGGATTCCCGTGCTGCACTGCCGCTTCGAGGACATGTGTGACGACAGATTCAGGCATGATTTTGTCCACATTGATGACTCAGAGATCGGTGACCGAACCCTGTCCGACTTTCTGGATCGGCAATTTGACAGATTCAAGGGGTATTTTGGCGCAGTCATCCACTCCGAGTCGATCCAGTACATGGAGCCGCAGGGCGTGTTCGGCGCGATGCGGGAGATCCTGGCTCCCGGCGGAACGTGGATCGTGGCCGACTACTTCCGCCGCGGCGACGCCGCCGGCGACACCGGGCACCCGCGCAACCGGTCGGGCTGGCGCCTCGGCGCCTTTCGCCGCGGCCTCCGCGAAAACGGCTTCGAAATCGCGCTCGAGACCGACATCACCGCGCACGTCCTGCCCACCCTCGGCTTCGCCCGCCTCGTGGCCGACCGCATCGGCCTCCCGGCCCTCGACTTCGCCGCGGACAAGCTGCGCGCGAAAAACCCGGGACTGCACTACGTTCTTGAGAATGTGGCCGAGCGGGCCCGCGACGCCGCCCGCCGGGGCGCTGCGGTGCTGGACCCGGCGGCCTTCGCCGCCCACAAGCGCTACCTGCTGATGAGCATTCGCCGCAGTTAGGAGGAGAACAGGAACGATGTCCGCCAAAACCGCGGGAGGTCCCCGCCACCGGCCCGCACCCCTTCCGGTCACGCCTGCGCTGACGCCGGCAGCCATCTGCGCCCTGGGAGTCGTCCTTCCGCTCGGCGCCCAGGACCTCACCGTCGAGGAGTACGAGCCGCGGAGCACCCTGGTCGTCCCGGAGAACCCGGTGACCCGGGCGCGCTTCCCCTTCGTCGATATCCACGGGCACCAGCGCGCCGGCCGCATGTCCGCCGCGGATGTGGACCGCCTGGTCGCCGAGATGGACGAGCTGAACATGGCGGTCATGGTCAACCTCTCCGGCGGCAGCGGTGACGGTCTGGTGGCCGGGCTCGAGAAGATGGCCGGGCGCCACCCGGGGCGCTTCGTCTTCTTCGCCAACACGAGCTTCCGGGGGGTGGGCGAGCCGGGCTGGGGCGAGAGGGCGGCCGCGCAGCTTGAAGCCGACGTGGGCAGCGGCGCCGCCGGCCTCAAGATCTTCAAGGGCCTCGGCATGACCTACCGGGACACCGGCGGCAACCGTATCCCGGTCGACGATCCCCGCCTCGCCCCGCTCTGGGACAAGGCCGGCGAACTCGGGATACCGGTGCTCATCCACACGGCCGACCCGGCGGAGTTCTGGCAGCCCCGCGACCGCTTCAACGAGCGCTGGCTGGAGCTCAAGCTCCGGCCGCGGCGCATCCGCCCCCCCGGCCGGTTCCCCCCCTTCGAGGAGATCATCGCCGAGCAGCACGACCTCTTCCGCAACCACCCGAACACGAACTTCATCGCGGCCCACCTGGGCTGGCTCGGCCACGACCTGGCCCGGCTCGGCCGGCTCCTGGACGAGATCCCGAACATGTACGTCGGACTGGGCGCCGTCCTCTACGAGCTGGGGCGGCAGCCGCGCTTCGCCCGGCGGTGGCTCATCCGCCACCAGGACCGTGTGGTCATGGGGAAGGACTCCTACGACAAGGAGGAGTTCCACACCTACTTCCGCGTCTTCGAGACCGCCGACGACTACTTCGACTACTACCGCCGCTACCACGCCTTCTGGCAGATGTACGGCCTCGACCTGCCCGACGAGGTGCTCGGGAAGATCTACTACGGGAACGCCCTGAAGCTCGTCCCGGCGATCGACCGGAGCCTGTTCCCGGGGTAGGGGGCTCGGGGCGGCCCCCCGGGGGGGTGCACCGCGTCTCCGGAGGCCCCCGCCGTAACGAACGCGACGATATCGCGTACAATGGGTGCTGGACTCGGAAGAGATGAGGCCTCGGGGGCGAAAGGCGAAGGGGCAGGTGGTCGAAGAATCGCATAGCGGCGAATCACGGACGTGCCGGCGCCGTTTCCGGATCCCGGCGGTCGTGCTCCCAATGCTCGCGGCGACCCTCCCGGCAGTGGTCGCACAGGAGCGCGAGGGAGTCCGGGCGCGCATGGAGTACGATCGCGTGCTGCGCCATTCCGGGTCCGCCCGGAATCTCGCCCTTCTGCGCCGGAGCGCCCATGCACGGGTGCTGGCCATGCCGGCGGGCGGGCCGGGGCGGATGGGAGGCGCCGATCTGCGCTGGCACCCGCTGGGGCCGCATCGAAGAGTGCATGGCCGATTCATGGTGACGGGTCGTGTCACGGCGATCGCCATCCACCCGGAGGACAACGACATCGTCTATGCGGGCGGGGCGCAGGGGGGGGTGTGGAAATCGGAGGACGCCGGTGACAGCTGGGCCCCGCTGACGGACGGCGAGTGCTCGCTGGCTATGGGTTCGATCGCGATCGATCCCGTAGACCCCGAAATCGTCTACGCCGGGACCGGCGAGCAGAACTACCAGAGGGACAGCTACTACGGCTGCGGGGTCTTGCGGACGCTCGACGGCGGCACGACCTGGGAGCAGCTGGGGACCGACCCCTTCGTGCGCAAGAGCGCGACGACCGGTGGGGCCTACATGGCCCGGGTGGTGGTCGACCGGGCCACGGCGGGGTCCGCGGACTCGACCACGGTGCTCGTCGCTTCCAGCTTCGGTCTCTACCGTTCGACCGACAGCGGGAGGACCTGGGAGGAGGTTCTCGAGGGCCGGGCCACCGACCTGCTGGCGCATCCCGCGGATTCCACGGTGTTCTTCGCAGCGGTACAGGAAGAAGGGGTGTACAGGTCGACGGACAGCGGCGAGGAATGGGACGAGGCTTCCACGGACATGTCACTCGATGGCGCCAAGCGCATCAACCTGGCCATCTCGCTCTCGGATCCGGACGTTCTCTACGCCACCGTGGAGACGGATGACGCGGAGGGACTGGGGCTGCGCATGTACCGCACCGGCGATGGCGCGGACACCTGGGAACAGGTGGAGGCGGTGGGCGCCGCATGCTCGTACCGGTGCTACTACACGAATGCCCTGGCGGTGAACCGCGACGACCCGGACGAGGTCTACTTCGGCGCGGTGCGGTTGTTTCGGTCGCGAAACGGCGGGGAGAGCTTCACGAGGTTGAACGGGGTGCCCTACGTCGACGAACAGCTGCTCGTCCTCGATACCGCGCGGGGTGCGGACGCCCTCTACCTGGCCAACGACGGCGGCGTGCATCGAACGACCGACGCGGGCGATTCATGGACGTCGCTGGCGTCCAACCTCGCCGTCATCCAGTTCTACCGCGGCATCGCGCTCCACCCCTCCGATCCCGGAGCGACCCTGGGAGGGACCCAGGACCAGGGCACGCTTCGGTCTTGGGACGGGTGGGAGACCTGGACCCAGGTGATCGGCGGCGACGGGGGCTACAACGCCTTCGACGCCGAGGATCCGGACACCTGGTACGGCGAGCTGTACTGGATCCCCGGCGGGGTAGGCGGACCCATCAAGAACGGACTCCGTTGGGCGAGAAACGGGATCGACCTCAGCGAACCGGGCCTGTTTCTTCCCCCTCTCGTCATGGATCCCGTGGACTCCGGACGACTCTACTTCGGGACGCGAAGCCTGTACCGCACCGAGGACGCGGCGGAGAACTGGAAGCGCATCTACCGCACCTCCTCCGAAGACGAGGTGATCACCGCGATCGCGCCCGCCCCCTCGGACTCGAACACCGTGTACGCGGGGGTGCTCTACGGAGAGGTCGTCGTCACACGCGACGGCGGGAAGACCTGGCATTCGGGTCCGGGTCTGCCCGACCGCTTCATCCGGGACATCGCGGTACACCCGGACGACCCGGAGCAGGCGTACGCGGTGGCCGGGGGCTTTCTCACCGGACACGTCTTCCACACGGTCGACGGCGGCCGGAGCTGGCGGGACCGCACGGGGAGTCTTCCGGACCACCCGGTGCACGCGGTCCTATACGATCCCGTGGACCCCGGGGGCATCTACATCGGCACGGACTTCGGAGTGTTCCACTCGGCCGCGGGCGGGGAGAGCTGGGACCGACTCGACAGAGACCTGCCGATGGTGGCGGTGTTCGACCTGGCGGCCCGGCCCGGGACCGGGCGCCTCGTGGCTGGCACCCACGGCCGCGGCATGTTCGAGATTCCGATTCGGGTGCCGCTCTCGCTGCGCACGCGTCCGGCGGCCATCGCCGACACGCTGCACACGGTCGGCGACACGGTCGCGGGAACGGTGATCGTCGCGCCGCGCGGCTGGGACGACCACGCGGCTTCCTGGGAGGCCGCCTCCGGGGTGCCGTGGCTCGGGGTGCCCGATGCGGCAGGGCGGGGGCGGGGGCGCTTCCGGTACGAGCTGTCGGGCAACGGTCTCGAGCCCGGCCACAACGAGACGACCCTCGAGGTGACGCTCGCCGGTGTCGGCGATCCGTTCGAGGTGCCGGTGTCGCTCTACACGCCCCCTCTGCACATCGAGGAACTGCGCGAGAGCGGGGGCTTCGGGGTCGCCGGCTGGACGCTGGCGCCGCCCGACTCGTTGCCGCCGGGTCTGAGCGGCTTCGGTGCGGATTCCGCCGTGTGGAGTGCGGAGGCCCCCGGGTCCGGGTGGCTGGTCGTCGAGCGAACACGGGGGGGATCCGGCGAGTTCATGGTCTGGAGGCGCGACACGGAGGATCTGGAGGCCGGGGTGTACGAGGACACGATCACGATTCGCGCGTGGGGCCACCGCGAAGTGGAGGGCCGGATCGTGGACCGGGTCGAGGTCGTGGACGCGGTCGCCGTGCGGGATGCGGCCTTTCACCTCATGGGAACGGACCGGCTGGAGGCGGGGCAGATGCGCTTCCTCGACTGGTTCGGCAATCGCGACGACACCCTGAACGCCGGCGACATCCTGCGCTGGCTGGATCACTGCGCCGCGGGCGGAGCCGGCTCGGGCTGCGCGGCGGAGAGTCCCGGGAGTCTGAAGCCGATGTGGATTTCGGCCGGAACGGGCCGCGCGGGCGGGATCCGGATCGCCCGCGGCGTCGGCGTCCCGGCCGGCGCACGCCTTTTTTGTCTAACCGACGCCCACAGGGTAGAATGTCCGGTGGATCGCTTCCGGGCCGGCCACGGCACCGTGACGCGATGAGAAACCCGGGACGGACGCAGGTACAAGGTGGGAGGAACCGTGGATCAGCTATTGTTTGACGGCTTGGCGAAGTGTCTCCGGCACCCGCGTCTTGTTGCGCTGGCGGCGCTCGGGATCGTCGCGGCGGGCACCCCCGCGGTTGGGGTCGCCCAGGAGGAAGACGAAGTCCGGGCGCGCATGGAGTACGACCGGATTCGTCTCTATTCCGGGCCGGTGGGGAACCTCGCGGCCCTGCTCCAGCGGGCGCGGCTGGAGAAGCTGGCGATGCCGCCGGCCGGCGCGCTCCCCACGGCTCTCACCACAACCACCTGGCGCGCGCTCGGGCCCGACCGGGTCAGGAGCGGCTCCGCCTTCACGGCCGGCCGGGTCTCCGCGGTCGCGATCCACCCCGACGACCCCGACGTCATCTACGCGGGCGGTGCGCAGGGCGGGGTCTGGAAATCGACGGACGCGGGCGACAGCTGGACTCCGCTGACCGACCAGGAGTGCTCTCTGGCCATGGGGCACATCGCGATCGACCCGGAGGACCCGGACATCATCTACGCGGGCACCGGCGAGCAGCACTTTTCCGGGGACAGCTACTACGGTTGCGGAGTGCTGCGATCGCTCGACGGCGGCGATACCTGGGAGCAGTTCGGAGCGGACGTCTTCGTCGAAAGCAGGCGGGGCGAGGGCAGGGGCGGGGCCCGCATCGCGCGGGTGGTCATCGACCGGGCGACCGCTGGCTCCACGGACTCGACGATCGTGCTGGTCGCCTCCACCTACGGGCTCTACCGCTCGACCAACAGCGGACAGGACTGGGACCGGGTCGTCTCGGGGACCGCGACGGACGTGCTCGCGCACCCCGACGAGGACTCGGTCTTCTACGCGGCCGTACACAGTACCGAAGTCTACAAGTCGACCGACACCGGCGAGTCCTGGGAAGAGGCTTCCGAGGGCATGTCCTTCGCCAACGCGCGGCGGATCAACCTGGCGATTGCGCCGTCCGATCCGGACATCCTGTATGCCGCATTCCAGACCGGGGATGCGGAAGGCCGCGGATTGCGCATGTACCGCACCGACGACGGAGCGGAGGAGTGGGAGAAGTTGGACGCAAACGGTGCCGACTGTGGATACCAGTGCTGGTACGACATGACCATCGCCGTGCACCCCGAAGATCCGGATACGGTCTACTTCGGCGCAATATACATGCAACGCTCGACGGACGGCGGAGATACGTTCTCCCGGCATCACCGGGGGATCTACGTCGACGAACACTACCTGGTCTTCGACACCGAGAGCGATCCCGAGGCACTCTACCTGGCCAACGACGGCGGGGTGTACCGCACGACGAACGGAGGCAACAGCTGGACGTCGCTGGCCACCAACCTGGCGGTGGCCCAGTACTACCGCGGCATAGCCCTTCACCCCTCCGATCCGGGCGTCACGCTCGGGGGTACCCAGGATCAGGGCACACAACGGTCTTCGAGGGGGACCGGGGTGTGGCAAAAGGTGATGGGTTCGGATGGAGGGTACACGGCGTTCGACGTGGAGGATCCCGCCACCTGGTATGCCGAGACGCAGTGGATCGGCGGGTCTTACGGCGGGCCCAGAAAGAACGGCATCCTGGCCATGACCGGGATCGACCGCAACGAGCCTGGACTCTTCATTCCCCCGCTCGTCATGGATCCGATCGACTCCAGGCGGCTCTACTTCGGCGTCCGGAGCCTGTACCGCACCGACAACTCCGCGGGTCGCTGGAATCGCATCTACACAGCGACCGGTGGCAGGGTGGTCAGCGCCATCGGGCTGACACCGTCCGACGGGAACACCGTCTATGCGGCGCTGCGATACGGCCAGGTCGTCGTCACGCGCGACGGAGGCCGCACCTGGCAGCAGTCCGGGTCCGGGCTGCCCGACCGGTTCATCGGGGATGTCGCCGTGCACCCCGACCACCCGGACCAGGCCTATGCCGTGGCCGGAGGCTTCAACAACGGGCACGTGTTCCATACGACCGACGGAGGCCGCACCTGGCGGGACCGCACGGGCAACCTGCCGGACCACCCTGTGAACGCCATCATCTACGATCCGGCCGATCTCGAGGGCGTCTTCATCGGAACGGACCTGGGCGTGTTCCATTCGGCGGGCGGCGGCGACGACTGGACCCGTCTCGACGACAAACTGCCGAATGCCGCGGTATTCGACCTGGCGACCTGGCCCGGAACCAGCCGTCTGGTGGCGGCCACGCACGGGCGCGGCATGTTCGAGATTCCGGTTGACGTCCCGCTGACCCTGCGCACGCGCCCGGCGTCGTTCACCGACACCATCGTGGATGGCGACACGACGGTCTTCACGGGGGAGGTGATCGTGGCTCCGAGCGGCAGGAACGACCACGCGGCCTCCTGGGAGGCGACGAGCGACGTATCCTGGGTAACCGTGACCGATCCGGCCGGATCGGGGCGGGGACGCTTCCAGTACCGGGTCTCCGGCGAGGCGCTGGATGCCGGCGAGCACAGGACGGCGATCGAGGTGACCCTGGCGGGAGTTGCCGATCCCTTCGAGATCCCGGTCTCGCTGACCTCGCTGCTGCCGAGCCGCCTGGAGCTGGGTCCGGCCGGGCCCCGGGTCAAGATGCCCGTCGGTTCCACGGAGCCCGAGGCGGATTCGGTCGCGGTCCTCTTCTCCGGTCCGGGGAAGAACACGAAGTGGAAGGCGAGCCACGCCGGCGGGGACCGGCTGGAACTCGTGCGTGCGTCGGGCGCGGGCGAGGGAGCGGTCACCTGGACGGTGGACCCGACCGGGTTGGGGGTGGGCCTGTACGTCGACACCATCGTGGTCGAAGCCAACCGCGCCGCGGGCAGCCCCGCGGAGTTCGTCGACACCTTCGCCGTGCAGCCTCCGCTCGGGATCGAGGAGGAGCGCGAGACACGGGGATACGGGGTGGCCGGGTGGTCGTTGGCGCCGAGCGACTCGGCGTTCTCCGGTCTCATGGGATTCGGCGAGGACTCGGCGCGCTGGAGCGCCGACGGTTCCGCCTCCGGCTGGCTGGTGATCGAGCGGGCCGAGGGGGGCTACCGGGAGCACATCGTCTGGAAGCGTGACGCGGACGGTCTCGGGGTCGGTGTCTACGAAGACACGATCACGATCCGGGTGCGGGGCCACCCCGGCCTGGTGGGCCTGATCGTGGACCGCTTCGAGGTCGTGAACCCGATTGAAATTGAAGACGCGGCGCTTCACCTGCTGGGCGGCGACCGGCTCAGCGCCGGGCAGATCGGCCTGCTGGACTGGTTCGGGAACCGGGACGGCACCCTGAACGCGGGGGACGTGCTCAGGTGGCTCGACCACTGCGCCGCCGGCGAACCCGGCTCCGGCTGCGGCGCCGGGTCCGGGAGCGATGCCGAGCGATCCCGTGACGATCCCGTGTTGGGGGCAAAGGGCATAAGGAGGGTGCCATGAAGCGAGCATTTCTGTTGCTGGCGGCCATCGCGGTCGTGGTGGTGGCCTATTCCTGCGACGGGTCGAAACCTCAACCGAACCGGCCGCCGAGGCCGGTGGGTTCGATTCCCGCGCAGGAGGTGACCGCCACCGACACGGTAAGGGTGGATGTGTCGGCCTACTTCGAGGATCCGGATGGAGACGAGCTCAAGTACAACGCCACTTCCTACAACCGCGAGGTGGCCAGCGTGTGGGTCGCCGGGAGTATCCTCGCCATCGAGGGCGGGAAGCGGGGCCAGACGGTGGTGCTGGTCAACGCCCTCGATCCCGACGGGGGCAAGGCCAGCCAGACCCTGGACGTGATGGTGATGGGCAAGCCGGGCTTTCTGCGGGCGGAGCTGAGCTACGACGAGGAGAACATCGGGGCGGTGCTCCTGCGGATAGAGGGCCTGCTTCAGGACTCGGTCGAGGCCGGCACGGGGTTGGAGGTGTACCACGCGCGGGTATCGGGGGGTCTGCGCGCATTCGTAGCCGGGAACATCGCGGATGGAGATACGGTGCTGCGCTTCTGGGCCGAGGACTCGACGGCTCCCGAAGGCTACCGGGGCACGCTCGAGGAGGCCGCCGGGAAGGACTATCGGCAGCGCCCGGTGGGGTCGGGGAGGGTGGTGATCGCGAGGTAGGGGCCGCAGAGGTACATGCGCCGCTCGGATCTTTCCCCAACGGATTGCGGGACCGTCGGTTGCCCGTGCATCTTGCCTCCCTCGCCGGCCTGCGCATGGCCGGCCGCCAACCTGCCCGAGGAGGACCCTGACCGATGTTCACACGACGCGACTGGCTTCGATCCACCGCTGCGGCGAGCGCGCTGCTGTCGCTCGACCCCCGCATGCTGCGTGCCCTCGAGGGGCGCAAACTGCTCACACGGGCCATTCCGTCCTCGGGGGAACAGGTGCCCATCATCGGGTTGGGCAGCTCGGCGACCTTCCGCAGGATGGCGGGATCCGAGGACGTGAGCGGGTTGCAGGGCGTCCTCAAGACCTTCACCGACAACGGTGCGAAGGTATTCGACACGGCACCCGGCTACGGGGCTTCCGAAGAGGTTGCGGGGAAGATCGCCGCCGGGCTGGGCGTCACGGACCAGATCTTCTGGGCCACCAAGGTCAACGTCGCGCGGCGCGGCGGCCCCGCCGATCCGGATGCGGCCCGCGCCCAGATCGAGCGTTCCTTCGGGCACTTCGGCGTGGAAGTCATCGACCTCATCCAGGTGCACAACCTGGGCGACCCGCCGACCCAGGTGGGGATCCTGCAGGAGCTGAAGGCCGAGGGACGGATCCGCTACCTGGGGATCACCAGCACGAGAAAGCAGCAATACGAGGCGCTGGCGAAGGCCATGGTGGACTACCCGCTCGACTTCATAGGCATAGACTACGCCGCGAACAACACGAGCGCCGCCGACGAGATACTGCCGCTGGCCATGGACCAGGGGATCGGCGTGCTCGTCTACGTGCCCTTCGGCCGCAACCTCTTCACCCGCGCGTCGGGGCAGGAGCTTCCCGAATGGGCCGCCGGGTTCGGGGCCGGCACCTGGGCCCAGTTCTTCCTCAAGTTCGCCGCCGCGCACCCCGCCGTGACCTGCGTGACCCCGGCCACGAGCAAGGCCGGGCACATGCTCGACAACATCGGCGCCGCGATGGGCCGGCTCCCCGACGAGGACGAACAGGCGCGCATGCTGGAGGTCGTGAACGCGCTGCCGCCGGCGCCGCGGCGGAGGGGGTAGCAGCCCGTGGACTAACAGCCCGTGGACAAAATCCCCCCGGCATTCAAGCGGCGATGCATCCGGTCCGGACGCTTCGCCCGACCTTTCCACAACGTAAAGGCAACTTTACATTGTGTTATGTATGGTATACACTTGGTGTCCCCAAGGCTGCGCTCTGCGTTGCTCCTCAGCCCAATAGCGCTGCTATTGGCCCTTCGTCGCGCCTTGCCGGGTCGGAGCCGCCGTCAGGTCGCCTGGAACCCCGTGACCCGGCGGATAGTGCCGTCCGGGTCGGTGCGCATGTGGTTTTGTCCTTCAATGGGCCCTCCCCCCGGCCCGGTTGCGTGCCACCCCACCAGCGCCTCGCCGCGGCAGATCCGGATGTCGCCGGTGTGTTGCAGGGAGTAGCCCGGCATGTAGTGGTGGCAGTTGCCGATGTGAACGTTGAGCAGGTCTACGCCGCGAATGGCCGTCCAGTCGTCACGGAACTCCACGTCTTCGTCGCAAATCCGTCGCAGGATCCCGATCCGCTCTTCCGGGTCCTGCTCGTTCCACGCCGCGACCCAGAGGGGCAGGCTGCGTTCCAGCCCCGCGGCCAGGTCGATGCGGTTCGCCATAAGGTCGAGCCGGCTCAGCTGGAAACGCCATCCGCCCTCCTGCTGGCGGGCCGCCAGCCGGGACGGCAGTCCGGTGTGGCGCACGTCGGCGCGGCTTCCGGGCCCGGCCGGGCGCACCCGGATCTCCACGAGCGAGGATCCGGCCGGGTACTCCTCCGCCTGCGGCCCGGACTCGATCCCCCAGGTGAGCGCGAGGTGCCGGGCGTCCGGATCGACGCGGCGGATCTCACCACCGATGACGATCCCGTGGCTGGGGAACTCGGCCCGAAATGCGCGGCCCGGGCGTGGTTCGAAGGTGATGTCGCCCTCCATCCATGCCGAGAACTTCACGGGATCGGTAATGATGCCCCAGACGGTTGCCGGGGTCGCCGCGATTTCGCGGGACACTTCCGTGGCCGGGGCGGGCGTCGCGCCGTGGGGTCGGGGTCTGTCCATGCCTGATCTCCTGTTCGATGTCGGGACCGTGGTGGAGGTTGCGGTTGCCGGAAGGTGCGGCGCGGGAGTACCGTGGTTCGCCGTCGCTGCCAAATCTCAACCGGTCGAAAGGAAATGCAAACGATGAACGTTCACGTGCGAAACGTGGTGGGCGCGGTGGTGGGCTGGGTGGTGATGGCCGCCGTTGTCTTCGTCCTGATGGCCGGGCTCTGGATGGTACTCGGAGTGGAAGGTTCGTTCCGGCCGGGGAGCTGGGAGGTCTCCGGGGCGTGGAGCTACGGGTCGCTGGGGCTGGGGCTGCTGGCGGGGGTGCCGGGCGGCCTCGTGTGTGCCAGGATTGCGGGGGACGGGCGCGGGATATTGATGCTCGTGGTGCTGGTCCTGGTCCTGGGTGTGGCCAACGCGCTGTTCCACGCCCCGGTGGCCGAGGGGGTCCGGCCCGAGGGCGTCGCAATGCTCGAGGCCGCGGGGTCCGCGCGGGAACCGGGATGGGTCTCGTGGCTGAACCCGGTGGTGGGAGTCGTGGGGATCCTGCTGGGTGCGCGCCCGGGGAGACGCGAGTAGCCGCCGCTTGACCCGCGGAGAACGGGGTACGAGGGTCCGGTCCTTCGACCGCTCGATCGTCGAAGGGCCCATCGGGCGCGCCGTCTGGAAGCTGGCGTGGCCCACCATGCTGCAGAATGTGATCGGGGGGCTGCAGGGGCTGGTGGATCATGCCATGGTGGGGCACTTCGTGGGCTACGCCGGCAACGCGGCCATCGGGGTTTCCTGGCAGATCTTCCTGGTGGTCCAGGTCTTCATCGCGTCGCTCTTCACCGGGATGGGAGTGCTGGTCGCCCGGTTCGCCGGCAGGAACGAACCCGAAACGGTCAACCGGGTCGTCTTCCAGGCCTTCCTGACCGCCGCGCTCCTGTCGCTCGGCATTCTGGCGCCGCTGGGCTACTTCCTGGCGCCGGCGCTCCTGGACCTGGTCAACGCGGCCCCGGCGGTGCAGGCGGACGCGCTGCCGTATATCCGCACCATGTTCATCTTCAGCTTCGGCATGATGGTGTTCTTCATGCTGGGCGGGGCGCTGCGTTCGGCGGGCGACGCACGGACACCCCTTCGGCTGGGAATCTGGCTGACCGTGCTGAACCTGGTGCTCAACGTGATCCTGATCCGGGGACTGGGTCCCATCCCCGCCTTCGGCACCCTGGGCGCCGCCATGGGCACGGTGATCGCGAGCGGCATCATGGCGCTGGCCGCGGCGTGGTCCCTCTTCGGCGGCCGCTGGGTGATCCACATCCACCGCGGCCTCGACTGGCGGCCCGACCCGGCGATCATCGGCCAACTCTTCAGGTTCGGGCTGCCCACGGGGATCCAGGGCGTGGCCATGAACATCGGCGGGGTGATCCTGCTCCGCTTCATCGGGTCGCTGGCGAACAGCGCGGAGGCGCAGGCGGCCTACTCGGTCGGGTACACCCAGCTGTTCTCGCTGGTCACCTGGACGTCGGTGGGGATCATGGGCGCGACCGCGGCGGTGGCGGGGCAGAACCTGGGGGCGGGCAGGCCGGAACGGTCGGTGGCGGGGGTGCGGGTCGCCTCATGGATGGGCATCGCGGTTGCCGTGGGCATCGGCCTGATCTTCCTTCTCGCACCGGGGTTGCTCCTCCGGGTCTTCGGAATGGACGACCCGGTGGTGGCGCCGCTGGCCGTGGAGCTTCTCGCCTTCCTGAGCGTGTCGGGGGTCTTCGTCGCCGTGGCGCTGGCATACAACGGGGCCCTGCAGGGAACGGGCGACACGCGCGGCGCCCTGTACATTTCGCTCATCTCCCAGCTCGCGCTGCCGCTGCTCCTGTGCTGGGGAATCCAGGAAACGGTCGGCCTCGAGGCCCGGCACATCTGGCTGGCGATCCTGCTCGGACACGTAACCCGTTGCATGCTTGGCATGATTCGATTCCGCCAGGGCCACTGGCGGGGGATCGACGTGAAGATCGGGTAGGCGGCTGCGGACTCGCCTCGCAGTCAGACGAGCCTGCCCTCGGTCTCCAGCTTCTTCACCACCGCCCAACCCAGCGCCTGCGTGACGCCCGCGGCCACGGCCGCCCTGACCACGTTCCCCCACACCGGCACCCAGCGAAGCACCAGGTTGGCCCCCCCCTTGCCGACCATGGTGCCGAGTGTGGCATAGAGCGTGGACCGCACGGCGGCGTCGGTCCAGGGGATGTCGAACTCGTCCGCCAGGGCGGTGATCATGGCCACCTGGACCGGCGCGATGGCGATGGAATCCGAGCCGGGAACCATGGTCGCTCCCGCCGCCCCCGCAGCCGCGGCCGAAGCGGTGTGGATGATGGCCGCACAGCGTTGGCGCCGTTCCGGGAAGTAGCGTCTGAATTCGTCCTGCAAGCCCATTGCGGGGGCTCCTTCCTCGTCTTGGTCGTTCGAGCCGGTTTCCGCGACACCGCCTCGGGCTGCGGGAATCTACGAAAACCGGGGCGGTCGGTGTTCCCGAAGCGACGGGCCACCCGAACGCCGGACCTCTGCTTCGACGCCTGCGGACGGGCCTCCTCGTGTCCACGGCTTTGGCTACATGGTCGCGATCAGCGTGGTGACCGAGGCCATGGTAACCGAGAAGACGGGCACTATCCAGAATTCGCTGTCGGGCAGGGTGGTTGCCTGAAGAGCGAACCACAACGCGACGCCGAACCCGAGGCCGGTGCCGGCCAGCGCTCGGGGAAGGCTCTCGATACCGCCCGCCCCCTTCGCCGCCACGGGAACGGTGACAAGGGTCGCCAATCCTCCCAGTACGAACCACCCCGCCGACTGTAAGGAGTGACTCCCGGTACCGACTGAGTACATTGCGGGGATGAGCGGGATCGTCGCCCCGGCCAGGGTGCAGGCGAATACCCGCCCGGGTGAGACCGTGCTGCCCGGCGCCGGAGCCGGTCTCGAGCGTACGTCCCGCGCGTTCGCCGCACCGATGTCGAATGCAGGCTGCACGGTTCGGTTCTGGAGTACAGGGCCAGTCGAGAGGTGGAATGGGCCCTTCCTTGCTTCTCCCACCCAGGCGCTGAACGGCCGGCCCGGTTCTCCGGACCCGGCCTGAGCGGTCAGGTGCCGGGGCAGCATGGCCAGCCCGGTTGTCATTGCCGCCAACAACAGGATCCGGATTCGGAGACGAGGTGGCTTTGCCATCGCGGACTCACTCCCTTCTGCACATTTCGTCCGTATCGGATAAATCCGGGGTGTACGACCCGAACCGGCCTACGACGAGCGTGTCCACGCGGTTTCGAGTGTACACTATTAGTGTGGTCCCGCACGGGTGCACCGCATTGCGCGCCCTCCACTTCGAACGGAAAGCAGGTGAGAAGCAGATGACGAATCCCCCGGGAGCCCCGCTGCCGCAGTCAACTGCGGCGGTCCGCGGACAGAATCCGCGCGACGTTTTCGTGAAACTCCACCGCCCGGGACGGCAGTTTCGGCTCACGGGGTGGCCGCTGGCGGCCATGGGAGTTCCTGTGAAACGAGC
The DNA here is from genome assembly GCA_965204275.1 of Longimicrobiales bacterium. Lineage (GTDB taxonomy): Bacteria > Gemmatimonadota > Gemmatimonadetes > Longimicrobiales > Gaopeijiaceae > Bin94. The sequence continues at coordinate 2,256,651 of CBDBEC010000002.1, read as the reverse complement.
ATCGGTTCGCGCGGCGACTTTCAGCCCGCGGGGTGGCCGCTCGCGGCCGTGCGGGATTCGACCGGCGATACGTCCGGGCTGGACGCTCATGCTCACCGTCGCCACTCTGGTCCCGATCCACCACGCGGCCGCTCAGTCGGTCACGGCCGTGTCCTGGGGAGGTTCGTTCGGGCGGGCCGTCAACGAGGGGGTCAACATCCCCTTCACGGAGGCCACCGGCATCCGTGTGATCGTGGAGGACTACAACGGCGGGCTGGCCCAGATCAGGGCGCAGGTGGACGTGGGCAACATCCAGTGGGACGTGATCGACCTGGAGATCGCGGACGCGGTGCGCGGCTGCGACGAGGGCCTGCTGGAGCCGATCGACATCAACTCCCTTCCCCCCGGACCGGATGGGACGCCCGCCGCCGAGGACATCGCATCGGAGGGCCAGACGGAGTGCGGGGTCGGCCAGCTCTGGTGGTCGACCGTGTATGCCTACAACCCGGACAACATCCCGGGGGAGAAGCCCGCGACCATGGCGGATTTCTTCGACCTGGAGAAGTTCCCCGGCCGGCGTGGCATGCGCCGGGTTCCGCAGGTCAACCTCGAGTTCGCGCTGATCGCCGACGGGGTTCCGCTCGACGAGGTCTACGCCACCCTCGACACGCCCGAGGGCCTCAACCGCGCCTTCCGCAAGCTGGACACGATCAAGGACCGGGTGGTCTGGTGGGAGGCGGGCGCGCAGCCGCCGCAGATGCTGGCCGACGGCGAGGTCGCGATGAGCACGGCCTACAACGGACGCATCTTCAACGCGCAGGTGCTGGAGAACCAGCCGTTCGTGATCGTGTGGGACGGGCAGCTGCTGGATGTGGGGGTGATCGGGGTGGTTGCGGGGACGCCGAGGATGGAGGAGGCGCTGCGCTACGTCGCGTTTGCCACCAGCGCCGAGTCACAGGCGCGGATCGGCCGCCGCATTTCCTATTCCCCCGTCCGCAGGTCCGGTGCGCCGCTGGTCACCACCCACCTCGCGGCCGGGGTGGCCATGGCGCCGCACATGCCGGCGAGCCCCCAGAACGTGAAGCGCGCACTGCGCTACGACTGGGAGTGGTGGGTGGACAACCAGGACGAGATGAACGAGCGGTTCAGCGCGTGGCTGGCGCGGTAGGAACGATCACGACAACCGCGGGTGGCCGAAGTCCCGGAAGGCGGTCTTGACCGCCGGGTGATCGGAGTCGAAGCTACGTGGAGCATGCCTTGGGGGCATGGCGTTCCCACCGCGAAGGGTGCCGCACGCAGCGATGACCGTGGCCGCAACAAATCCGACCCTGCCGCTTATCACCGCGATTCTCTCCGCAGGGTGCGCCGGCGCGCGGCCGGCACCCTCCGGCCCTGATTCCGGTACCGACTGTGATTCGCCCCCGTTCGCCACGGACCATGCTGTCCCCGAACCCTCCGGATTCGAGCGTCGCATAGGTGAGACCGCAGTGTCGGTGCTCGTAGGCGTCGACGGGCGCGTCAGGGAAGCGAAGATCGAGACCGGCACCGGTCTGCCCGCCTTCGACCATGCGGTGCTTCTCGCCGCGCGCGCCGCCCTGTTCCTGCCCGGCATGGTCGACTGCAAGCCGGTGGAGCAGTGGACGACAATGAGGTTCCCCGGCGAATCGGCGGGCACGGACGTCCCTCCGTCCTACCTCAACAAGCGAGAGATGGAACGGGCCGTGACACGGGAGTACCGGCCATTGCTGAGGGTTCGGCGAATCAGTGGTACGACCGTTGTCTGGGTCTACGTGGACGAGCAGGGCATGGTCCGGAGGGCGATGGTCCGCAGAAGTTCCGGACACCCGGATCTGGACCGGGCGGCGCTGCGGGTGGCTCGGGTGGCCCGGTTGTCGCCGGCCATGAAGGACGGCGAACCGGTGGCGGTCTGGATCAGCTTTCCCGTGAACTTCTCGGTTCGCTGACCATTTCCCGGACCGTCGAATCCGTCAGGTCCCGGCTCAACCCCCTTCCGTCACGGCGGCCAGCCTCCCCGAGATCTCGCGCAGCCGCAGCCATTCCTGGAAGAAGAACGGCAGCATCATCATCGATTCCATGAACTGGAACACGTACATGACCACGGCGAACACCGCCCCGTACTCCGCCGTCGTCCGCACGGTCGCGCTCACCGCGAAGACCAGCAGCGCGATCATGAAGACCCAGTTGATCCCGAAGTTGGCCGCCTCCAGGTCGGAGAGCCGGATGTTCCAACGCATCATGGCGCGCAGGTGCTCGCCCAGGCGGCGCGGATCACCGCTGGCGACGGCGTCGACCTGGCGTTCGTGCTCGTCGTTGAGCCCCTGGTTGTAACGGGTTGTCAGCCTGCCTGTGAGGGCGTAGAGGACGACGGTTGCGGCGGCGGCCGCGAGACACCCCAGGAAGACCCGGAAGTCAAGCGCCGCAACGATCACCATGGTTCCGCCCAGCCCGAGCACGCTGTTGATGAGTTCGGGCAGCGAGTTCTCGAAGAACTCCACGATCTCGCGGAGCATCCCGAGGCGCGCGGTTCGGGTCGAGGTGCCGGTCCCGTCCGCCGCCTCCACCATCTCTTCGCCCAGCGTCGCGTATATCCCCGCGTAGGCCCGGCTGTCCACGAGGCGGCGGACCACGGCGATTCCCATGGTGACGACGCCGAGGATCGCGAGCTCGTACAGCCCCCGCGCCGAGTTCGCGAGAACGCTGTCGATGGCGCGGCCGATGACGAGCGGGAAGAGGATCCACCCGGCCGCCTCCAGAACGACGAGGGAGAGCGTGAGCGCAAAGCGCCCGGCGAAACGCTTCAGGAGTGCTTGCATACGGACTCGGCGGCCTCGCCGGGAGTCCCCGGCGTCAGGGGTCGGGTGGCGCGCAGGTCTGCGCCGGGCCGCTAAAGTGTATGCACCGAGGAGGGTCGTCCGGCAAGGGCCGGCGGCGGTGCCGCCCGTTGGCGAAGGACTCGCTGCAAGGGAACTGCTACAGCCGGAAGCCCCGGAGATCCGTCCGGTGTCCCTTCTGGTGGACAGCCCGTGACGACCCGAGGGACTCACGTACATGGTGACGGTCGGCGGGCTCGACCATCTCCTCGCGGTCGGCCGAGGCGGGATCCGGTTCGGCGGCGCTCGATTCGATGACCTGGCCGGCGCCCAGGATCAGTCCCATGGAGAGGACCAGCCCAAGTGTCGTGAACCGGCGGTTCCAGCGTTGTCTCAAGTGTACCGTTCTCATTGTTCCTTCCCTTTCGTCTCCCGCCGGGCGCGGTCCCCGGCGACACCTGGGATAACCAGCAAGAAGCGTGCCACAATTCTCCCCACGCTTCCGCCGCCACCGGTCTTCATGGTTTAGTGGATGCCGCCGGCGGACGCAGGGTTGCATCCGACGGGTCTCCGCCCGCGTTCCTGCGTTATCTTCGTGGCCCTGGCCGGAGACCCGCGGATGGTCCCCCGCGAGACGCCCGGTCGCGCACTCCACCGCGCAGGGAGGAGAGGTAGTCGATGGTTTTCGGATCGCACACAACACGCCACCGTGTCCCGCTTGCCACCCGCAGGGTGCGGGACGGGGCCGGGTCGCACCGGACGCCGCTGGTGGCCGCCGCCTGGTGCGTCGGCCTGCTCGTGCCCCTGCCTGTGGCGCCACAGTCCGCACCCGCCGGTTCCGACGGTGCGGGCGCCACCGGGGGAATCACCGTTGTGGAGGGAATCCGGGTCGGCCACTTCACATACCCTGACGCCCCAACGGGATGCACCGTGGTGATCACGGACGGGACGGCGGTGGGGGGCGTGGACGTGAGGGGTGGAGCTCCCGGGACCGTCGAAACCGACCTTCTGGACCCGGTGAACACGGTGGGGAGAGTCGACGCGGTCTTCATGGCGGGCGGAAGCGCCTACGGCCTCGACGCGCGACGCGGCGTGATGCGCTACCTGGAAGAGAACGGCCAGGGCTACCCGATCCCCGGCCTCGGCGTCGTTCCCATCGTGGCGGGCGCCATCATCTTCGACCTGCGCGTCTCGGGTGGCGTGCGTCCCGGCCCCGACTGCGGCTACCGGGCGGCGACGGCAGCCGGGGCGGAGCCAGTCGCGGAAGGGAGCGTGGGCGCGGGCGCGGGGGCCACCGTGGGGAAGATGCGCGGGATGGCCTGGGCCATGAAGGGCGGAACCGGCACCAGTTCGGTGACCCTGGAGAGCGGCCTCGCGGTGGGTGCGCTGGCGGTGGTGAACGCCGTGGGCGACGTGGTCGACCCGCGCACCGGCGATGTGATCGCGGGCGCCCGCACGGAGGACGGGGGATTCGCCGATGCGCGCCGCATCGTGCGCGGCGAAGCGGCATCCCCCCGGGAGGGCGAAAACACCACGGTCGTCGTCGTGGCCACCAACGCGCTCCTGACCAAGGCGCAGGCCACGAAGGTGGCGCAGATGGCCCACGACGGACTGGCCCGCGCGATCGTCCCCAGTCACACCCCCAGCGATGGCGACACGGTCTTCTCGCTGGCCACCGGGGCGCTGGCGGACGGCTTCAACGTGGGCCAGGTGGGCGCTCTCGCCGCCGAGGTAGTGGCCGAAGCCGTCGTGCGCGCGGTGCGTACCGCCCGCGGCCTGCCCTCGATCCCGGCCGTGCGGGACCTGCCGGCGGACGAGGGATGAGCGCCGCGGTCACGCTGGGGATCCTCCTCGTCTACGTCGCGCTCATCACCGCGGTCGGTCTCGCCATCGGCCGCCGGGTCTCGGGCACGCGGGACTTCTTCGTGGCCGGGCGCGCGCTGGGTCCCGGGCTCCTCTTCGCGACGCTTCTCGCGGCCAACATCGGTGCGGGCTCCACGGTCGGGGCCGCGGGGCTGGGCTACGCGAACGGTATCGCCGCGTGGTGGTGGGTCGGCTCGGCCGGAATCGGCACCCTGGTGCTCGCGCTGTGGCTCGGGCCGCGCATGTGGCGGGTGGCCCGCGACCACTCGCTGCGAACCGTCGGCGACTACCTGGAGCACCGCTACGGCCCTTCGGTGCGGGCCGCGATGGCGATGCTCCTGTGGCTCGGCACGCTGGCCATCCTGGCCGGCCAGCTGATCGCCATGGCCTGGATTCTCGAGGTGGTGGCGGGCGCGCCGAAGTGGCTGGGCGCGGTGGCGGGGGGCGTGGTCATGACGGTGTACTTCGTCGCGGGCGGCCTGCTGAGCTCGGCCTGGGTCAACCTGGTGCAGCTTGTGGTGCTGATGGTCGGCTTCCTGATCGCGGTGCCGCTGGCGGTGGGGGGAGCGGGGGGTCTCTCGGCGGTGCTGGAGGGCGCGCGGGCCGTACCCGGACACCTGGACTTCATGAGCAACGGCACTTCGGGGTGGACCTACCTGGTGCTGCTGGCCCCGGCGTTCATGGTGTCTCCGGGGATCCTGCAGAAGATATTCGGGGCGCGGGACGTGCGCACCGTGCGCGTGGGCGTGGGAGCCTGCGGGGTGGCGCTGATGCTCTTCGCGGTGCTGCCGCCGGCGCTCGGAATGGTGGCGCATGCGGTCGCCCCCGGGCTGGATAACCGCGAGTTGGCGCTGCCGGTGATCCTGACCGAGGGGGTCCCGGCGTGGGTGGGGCTGCTTGGGCTGGCCGCGGTCCTGTCGGCGGAGATCAGCTCGGCGGACGCGATCCTCTTCATGCTCGCCACATCGCTGTCCAAGGACCTCTACAAGCGCTTCGTGAAGCCTGCCGCGACGGACCGGCAGGTGCTCAAGGTCGCACGCGTCGCGGCGGTGGTGGGTGGGGTGGCCGGTGTCGTGCTCGCCGTGGTGATCCCGAACGTGGTGGGGGCCCTGACGATCTTCTACGCGCTCCTGGGCGTCAGCCTCTTCGTGCCGGTGGTGGCCGGGCTGCATTCGCGCCGTCCGGGCTCGGTGGAGGCGCTCGCGGCGGCGGGGGCGGGGGTGGCGGCGCTCCTGGTGGCGCGGTCCGCGGGGGCCGGGGGCTGGATGCCTCCGTCGGCGTGGGGCCTGGCGTTCGCGGCGGCTGCGTACGGTGTGTTCTTCGCCGCGCTCAGGATGGCGCGACGAGGGAACGAAATGTCAACTTGACATGACATAGTGTAAACCGCAGATGACAGTGTCGTCCCCAGATACGCAGCTGCCCGGTGCGCAACGGAGGCACCGGCCCCTGTGACCCTGGCCCTGCTCCCCGAGATCCACACCTGCGAAATGCACACGGGCGGCGAGCCCGTGCGGATCGTCACGGACGGCTATCCTCCCATCCCCGGCCCCACCATCCTGGACAAGCGGCGGTACGCGCGCGAGCACCTGGACCACCTCCGCCGCTTCCTCATGCACGAACCGCGCGGCCACGCCGACATGTACGGAGTCATCCCGGTGGAGCCGGACGACCCCCGGGCCGACCTGGCCGTGCTGTTCTGCCACAACGAGGGCTACTCCACGATGTGCGGCCACGCGACCATTGCCATGGCTCGATGGGAACGAATGTTATAACATGTTGCTATTCATATTGTTACGTTGAGTCTGGTGATTGCTGTTCCCCTATCAGTTCGTGTTTCCTGAACGGGATGTAGATCAACGCTCTCGAACGCTCTCGGACGTGTCAGCGTCCGCGCTGCCGTTCAGCGGACTGCCGGGATTCTCCCAGTCGTCGCTTGGGCGCCTCTCGTCTTGTCAGCCCCCGGCGACCGTGAGACTCACAAGCCGAACGACTCTCAGGACGGGTACATCGAACTCGTCCTGCTCGACATACGCCATCAAGCCGTCAGGCCCGAACGAGTCCGGGACGCGGAAGGAATCCTCCGAAAGGGTGCCCAGGTAGCCGCCGGACGGGGTGAGGACATCCACTGGACCCGGCGATACGCCATCCTCCCCCGACCGCACAATCCAGATCCGATTCTCGTGGTCGACGCCCATCTCACTGATGACGGGCACCTCGGAGCCGAAGTCCATCTCGGCGGCCAGCGACTGTGCGAGCGCCGATGACAGTTCACGGCCCGCTGCGCCCGATATGCCCGGCCCCGTGGCGATCACCTGTGCGCCTCCTCCACCCCTCTCACGCTCCCTCGCCGCCTCCTGCATCTCCGGCGTGACCGGGATGGGGTCGATGGCCCTCTCCAGTACGGTACGCACAGTGCCGTCGTCCGGCCGCACTATCTTGACCTGGTAGCCCACGGAGTCAACGACAGCTATCTCCCCGTCGGCCAGAACCGCTGCCAACAGAGGGGGACCGAATACCGTTCTGCGGGGCAGTATCCCAGAGGGCAGCGGTACTTCCATCTCGCCTATGCGGATCGAGACGGCCGCACCCTCGGCAGCATCGGGCGGAGGGGGGGTGTGTGCCCGATAAACCTCCCTGCTGCCCTGTCCGATCGTGTGGATGTCCACGGCACGGTCTTCCTGTCGCCGAGCGGTGAGCAACCGGCCATCAGGGAAGACGCCAAGCAGGATGGGCACAGACTGAGACGAAGTGATGATGCCCGGGGACCGTACCGGCTGGGGAGGCTCGCGAATCGCGACATGCTGCTCAAGGAAGGTGCCGTCGGGTCCGAACAGGAGCAGGGCGTCATGGCCGACATCGCGCACGACGATCCGGTTGTCGTGGAGGACGCCGACCCCGATGGCCATCCGGAACTCCCCCGGTCCCTGGCCAGTTCGTGAAATATGGCGGCGAAACTCTCCATCCGAACCCACGACCACAACCCGGTTCTGTCGCCGGTCCAGAATCACCAAGTTGCCGTCGTGGTCGAAGTGAACCTCCGAGATCTCCGTGAAGGCTTGCCATTCCTCTTCCGACAGCCCCCCACCAAGGAGGAAGAGCTCCTCCGTCTCGACGACCAGGGGAATGTCCGGATCCGAAGTCGCGTCCGGAGGATCGGGCGCGGGGCCGCCGCCGGAGCTATCGCAGCCCATCATACAGCAGACCAACACGGGAATCGGGAACCTGACCATCATTCACCTCGCCGTCATTCGTGGGTGCGGACATGAATATCGATGAATGAAGCTCACTCCGGTGGGAGCATTTCCGCCAGCCGTGGCCCGCCCGCTCGGGTCATCCGTCGGCTCGGGATACCCAACTACCGAGTCGGCGGTGCGCTCCGATGCCGATCCAGAGGCGCACGTGTGAAACCGGGGTGCATGTGCGCGGAAAAGCGACTCGGACGTGCACGTCTTCGACTTCGCATGTCGCTGTCCGGCTTTCGGTTGTGCCACAGCCCCCGGGGCGGCTGCGCCGCGCGGGAAACTGAGGCCGTGGCCGGAGTATCCATGTCAAGCGGATGCTCTTTTTTCCCGAGACGAGCCGTCTCACAGCGTCCTTCGCGACGCCTCGGCTTCGATGCTCGCTTTGGCCCGGCGCGATCATCCGTGAGCGCTCCCCGCGTGACAGGGCGTCGGGAAGATGGGACGAGAGTGCTCTCGTGGCGGATGCTCTGTCCAAGTGCGGTCTTGCTGCACGAGAGCGTTGGCAAGGATGAGAAGCTTCCGCATCACGGCTGTCAGGGCAACCTTGGGCGGCTTCCCCCGGGCCACGAGCGCCTCGTACTTCCGCTTGAGGTCGGGATTGTGGCGGACGGCAACCATCGCGGGCATGTAGAGCAGCCTGCGCACCCGATGCCTGCCGCCCTGGATGAAGCTGCGTCCCTTCCAGTAGCCGGACTCCCGGGTCACCGGGGCCAGCCCGGCGAGGCTGGCGGCACGGGCTCCGGTGAGCGTACCCAGCTCCGGCAAGTGGACGATCAGGCCCGCAGCGGTGACGTCGGAGATGCCCGGGATGGAGGTCAGGATCTCGGCCCGGCGCTCCAAGGCCTTCTCCTCTTCGAGTCGCTGGCGGATCTCGGCGTCGATGATCTCCAACTGCTCCTCGATCTGCCTCAGCCTCTGCTCGGTGAGCCGCTTGCCCACGGGCGTGCGCAAGTGCTTGCCGCGGTTGAGGGTGGCGGTCCGGTCCTTGGACAGCCCGTCGCGGATCTGCTGGAGTTCCGCGAGGTCGCGCTGCTCCTCCGATCTTGCCTCGGTCGGGCGCAGGTTCTCGATGGCGGCCGCCATCGTGGCCAGCATCCGGGCGTCCACGGCATCGGTCTTGGCGAGCCGCCCGAGAGAGCGGGCGAAGGATCGGACCTGGAAGGGGTTGATCGCGTAGAGGGGGAGTCCGGCCTTCAGGAGAGTCTCCTCAAGGTCGCGGTGGAAGGGTCCGGACGGTTCGTACGCGATTCGGTCGACCCCGGAGCCGATCCAGGCGATCAGCTTCCGGAAGCCGGTCTTGTCGTTCGCGAACCGGGATGCTCTCTCCTCGGGCGCCGCGAAGGCGTCGAGCCAGTCCTTGGAGATGTCGATCCCGACGGTGCGAAGGGTGCCGCTCATGTGTTCTTCCCTTCTCCTGTGCTTGTCGTGCGAGCCTCGATGCTCAAGTATCCATTCAGGACTTGGGGAAGGACGGTGGCGACCAAACTCCGGCACGGCCCCTTACGGCCAGCGACCTCGCGATCCGACCACCGTCCCCTTTCGACCGCCCGCTCCGGCTCGCTACGCTCGCCTCTGCGGGCGGTCGAAAGTCCAGGCCTTCCCCCTGACCCGGCCCCGCAAATCAAGCGGGGATCCCCAAGAATGGAAGAGACAAGCGACCCACCTTTTTCGATGCCTGGCGTGACATCGGGGAGGGTTGGGATGTGCACGCCATCCCACCTCCCTCGGGGGTCGCTCCGAATCAGCAATCCCTAGCGGGAAGGCCAATCGGCGAACCGGGGCGAGCAGGTCGGGGTCTCTCGCCCTGGCTCGCGGCCCGCGTCGGTGGAACCGCTCGCCTCGGCCGGGGAACGGTGCTAACACCACTTCGAGGCGGCCCTGACAAGTGCGTATTTCGGTCAGGACGGTGCGGGCACTACGTTGCTCGGGAAGGTCGTGGGGATCTACAGTACCGCGTCCGTACACCATCGGCCCAAACCGGCGGCGGGTCTATACCGTGAGCGACAGCGGAATCATCGGGCAAGCCTACGGGCGGAAGATACACGCCCGCGAGGTCGTCGCCATCGACGAAGCCGGGGACGGGTTGTGCTGGGTCCGCCTGACGCGGTTCGGCGACGATTGGCTCCCGATCCGCTCCGATGCCCGCGACGTGTCGCGCGCCGTGCGGAGGCTCCGCCAGATACCGGCGGGCGAGCAGTCGGACCGGTTCCCGGAGGTCGAGCCGTGAGCCTCCTCTCCTACCTTGCCGTCGGGGGGCTGGCCGCCGCCGTCATCTTCGGACTGTCCACCGACGTGCGGGCCGCCGCGCGCCGCCTGTTTCGTCGTCGGCGTCGGTAGCCCGCGAACGTTCGCCACACGTCGCGCTTCGGACCCTCGGGGGCCGCTTGCGCTTCCCGCCGCCCGCACTCAACGGGACGACGGGGTCACCGTGCAGTACGGCCCCGCGGTCGCACTCCCGGCAGACCTGGCCATGGCGGCGAACCTGTCGCGCGCCATCCTGCGCGCATCGGCGCATTTCCGGGGGGATCGAAGGGGGGCGGCAGCACCCCTCGCCAGAGCGCGAATGTTTTACATCGCGTAGGCGGAACACCAAAGGGACGAATCACGGCAGGAGATCACGTAAGTTCAACTGGGACTGCACGATCTGCGCTTCCTGCCGCCGAACGGTACCCTGCTGGACCGTGCCGTGAAAGCGGGAAAACCACACTTGAATGGCGGGACTCCCGACCGCGTTGTGTCTTTCGCCGAAGGTCCCGGAAGCCGAGCTCGTTCACGTCCCCCAAAAGGCCCGGTCACGCGCAGACTAAGCTCCTGGGTTCGCGTGAACAACCCCGACCACGACGCCCAAGATGATCCCGCTCCAGTGGCTGATCCCATCTGCGATCACGGGAAGGGCTTCCTGCAGGATCGCCACTGCGGTTCCCGCAGCCGCTCCCACCGCGATTGCCCGCAACATGGCAACACGGGCCTCCGCTCCCGCAATCTTCTGTCGCAGAGAGGGTTCCGACTCCCATAGGATCGCCTTGTCCAGGCTCCCGGCCCAAGCCAACGAAACGGTGCTGGACAGAGGCTTTTCTTCGGTGGACACGAGTTCACCCAGCTTCTTTCCCGGAGGCACCTTCCGCTCTTTGTCCACCGGAACGAAGCTGAGCGCGGTGAACATGGTGCCCGCCGGGTATCGGCGGACACCATCGGGCGTCTGCAACCGAACGGGGGCCTCGGTGATGATGTAACGCTTCGGCGGTACGTTTCCCTTCTCGTATTCGTTCTTGGTCTGCGATTCGACGATGTCCTTCATGTCACGTCACTCCTTCCGACGGTGAGTCGCCCCCCGTGTCAGACGTCGCTTCACGGCAATCAGGCCAGCAACGCCCGATACGGGCCGGGCTACCTCATCGTTCTTCAATGAACGAAGGCACACTGAACCCGTGCCGGGTAGAGTATCGACGCAGGAGGCGACACTCCGGCTCCCCTTGCTCGCAGGTCTCCCACGACAAGTCCCGGTCGATGAGGCACCCACGGAAGTACTCCGTCGCTGCCCTCACATCCCCAGTGAGACCACGACGGGATGCCAACCCACCCGCCACTGCTGCGCTGACCTCGCACTCCCGAATACGAAACTCGGCATTGCGGCAATTGCTCTCACAGACTGGGCGAGTTCGAAGTGGGGCTTGAAGATCGCGACCGGGACCGGGATCAGCCAAACGGGCTAGTGCGCCAATGACGCGATCGTTGGTAGCGAGCGAAGCGACCAAAGCAGACGACAAGACGACCGCCGTCAACGCCAAGATGGCGACTGCTCGGTTCTCATTCGCCCATGTCCACAAGGCCTTGGCCTTGGGTTCTGCGCTCTTCCACCAAGGCACGAGCACCTTATCCCAGCACAGCGGCCCGAGCATCACGACCAGGGCTCCGGTCGCTATCAGCCACCAGAACCAAGGCGGCTCATTCGGCCACATCAGCTCTGCCCCTCGACCAGCGGTGAAGCAGAAGACGGACCATCCCAACAGGAAGAAACCCTTGCGTACCGGCAGGATGCCTGCAAGCCTACTGATCGCCCGCTTCATCCGTCACGATAAGGGGGGCCGTTCACGTTGTCCTCCGAAACAGCATCCCATTCAGCCGTGCTTGCCACTCGTCCTCGTCGACGACCTCGAAGCGGACCACCTTGCTCCGCATGGCGGGAACGAACTCGGCCCAATTGGTCTTCCGGGCGTGCTCGCCGCAGATGTCGAAGATGGATCGCTTGTACTCGGTGTCCTCTGATTCCTTCAGGTGGACGCCTTTGGTTTCGACCACGAAGACTCGTCGGAATCCATCGTCCGCGCTGGGCTGGTCATCCCGCAACGTCACGATGAAATCGGCGTAGATCCGGCGCGGCTTCCACCCCTGCACGTAGTAGTCCTTGCGGGAGCGGTTGCGGTACCAGAAGAAGAGCCGCGCTTGCTGGTCCAAGTACGTCGCGACCTTGTTCTCGAACTGGTTGAGATCGTCTTCCGTGGTGATGTCGAAGAGGTTGCGCTGGTAGGGGCTCCCGTCCTCCCGATTCGCCTGCCTCGCCTTCGGAACTTCGATCTTCTCGGGCAGGCGAGTGAATTCCTCCGCGACGACCAGAAAACGCATCCTCCCCGACTCCAGCAGGCCGTGGAAGACTTCTCGCGACAAGCGGTCGCGTTCCCTCTCGATCCGTCGCCGCAACTCTTCGAGCACGAACACGTGATTGGCCGCCACGCGCTCCCCCGGGTAGCGTGCGAGCAGTGCTTCGAAGGCGCGCCGGGCCAGATCGCGGCCCTGCCATGGGTTGGGAACCAAGTCCAGCAGATGGCTGGCCGCGAAGAAGTAGTCCACCGGATCGCCGCCGTTGCCCGAGTCTGCATCGCCCGGGGTCTCCGCAGTTCCCGGATCGCCGGATCCCGCGACCTCTGCCCCCGAAACGGATGCGTCGCCGGCGACGTTGGTCACCAGTACGGTGTCTCCGTCGCCCCTTTCGCCCAACGTCAGATCATCCAGGGCCGACAGGTCGATGTCGTCCCATCGTACCCGCGAGAGGATGTCCGCCTCGTAGTGCACCAGACGCCACCCGTCCAAGTCCCGAATCATGAAGGCGGGCAAGACGAGATCCCGCGCCGCTGTCCGATACCGCGCCCGTTGCCGTGTTGTGAGCTTCTCCGGCGGGCGGAAATGACCATCGTCGGAGACCACTCGCCCCTCTAGGCCCTGCAACCCCTCCAGCCCGAATCCCCTCCTGACCTCCTTCAGCAACTCGTTCCCGCGTCGGCTGAAGCAGAACACGTAGCTCTCGTCCAGCAGCGCCACCCCCGTCTTGCTCGCGTAGGGCTGACGAAGGATCCGGCCGACAAGCTGGGTTATCCCCGTCTTCGACATCGGGTTGGTGAGGATCGTGAGGACGTAGGCGAACGGGCAGTCCCAACCCTCCTGAAGTGCCTGCTTGGTGATGATGAAGCGGATCGGGCAGTCGCGGGACAGCAGGCCGCCAACGTCGTCCACCTCCTTCAGTTCGTCCTTCGAGCTGGTCTTGACCGCGATGTACTCCGGTGCGATTCCCGGGTGTTGGAGCAGGTACTCGCGCACGTCGTCGGTGTGAACGTACCCCGGCTTCCTCTGCTGCCGGCCGGTGCGTTCTACCTGAATTACGCAGATGGGCCGGATGTAGGTGCCGGACTCGGCTTCGTGAAGCCGTGCCTCGGCTTCAAGGGCTTCGCGGTGTTCGACCGACTCCAGCAGCGTGCCGCGCCAGTCGCCGCCCGCCTTGTTCAGGATGTGAAGGTCGAGCTTGATCATTTCCTCGGCGTTGAGTTCCCGGCCCAGGATCTCGACGAGCACGTTCGCGCCCTTGGCCGGGGTGGCCGAAAGCTCGACGATTATGCAGGGATTGAATCCCTCGAGCGTTTTCTTCGCGTTGGCGCTGTACGCCTTGTGTCCCTCGTCGAGGATGATGAGCGGTCGCAGCAGCCGCACCGTGTTCCCGAGCGATGTCTTGATGTAGCGGCCCCAGAAGCCCGCCGTTTGCTCGAAGGTGTCGAGATTGGGGTGCTCCTCCAGCATCTTGGCGTGCGCTGTCGGATCGTCGTCTGGAGGGAAGAAACGGTCGAAGCCGCCGCTGTCTCGGAACATCCGGAGGGTGTCCTTCGTCTTCCGGTTGGCGGACGGGAGCATGAGCACGAGAACGCAGAGGTTCTCGGCGACATCGCGGGGGCCGAACGCCGTGGTCTTCTCGAAGATGCGCGTGCGCTGGCCGGACGACAGATCGAGTTGCTGGCGGTAGGGGTGGTCGCGGTCCTTGAGCGCCTTGAGCGTCTGGTTGTAGATCTGCGTCGTGGGCACGATCCACAGCACCAAGCCACGCCGACTCTGCCGGAAATGCGTGTTCACGAGATCGATCACGCGCGTCGCCAGCAGTGTCTTGCCGCCGCCGGTCGGAATCTTGAGACAGAAGCAGGGAAGATGTTCGTCGAGCCCGTTCCGCCGGGGGTGGTAGCGCCGTCCGGTGGCGGTCCTGTCCCATGCTCGTTGCACCCAGTCCGAACCCCAGTTCGGATTGTGTTTCCGCGCCTCTTCGTCCTCGGACCGCCACTTTGCCAACTCCGCGACGAAGCCGCGGACCTTCGCGACCGTACGCTTCTGGTATTCCTTCAGGATCATCGTTCCAGCCTGTCGATCGCTTCGTAGATCTGGAAGGGCAACTGCTGGAAGTCGATCCGGTACTGGTGCAGGAAGTCGCGATCCAGGTATTTGGTCGGCGCGAAGACGAGCCTCCTTCTCGATCCCGTGGGAAGGGCGCGGGCCTCGGCCAGCGAGAGCGCGAGACTCTTGAGCTTATCGACATCCGGCTGGTAGAAGAGGAAGACATCGTGCGACGCGGTGCGCCCGACCAATCCAGTGTCCCTGTCGGTCTCCGACGGGTCGAACTCCTGCCCCGTCGCGGTGAAGAAGATGTAGGAAGCGAGCTTCTCCCACGACGGTAGGTGAGAGCCGTCAAGGAGCGATTCCTGACGCATGGGACGCCCAAGCTCGAAGTAGCTGAACGTGCCGCCGAGGCCGGTCTTGAGGGCGTCGTCCTTGGCGCTCGGAACTCCCTTGATGACGCGGCGGACGCGCTCGGCCGTGATGTTGTCGGCGTAGTCCTCACACTCGACGAGGATGAAGTGCCGGTTACCACCGTCTTCCCGGTTCTGGGCGAGGACGGCGTGGGCCGTCGTGCCAGAACCGGCGAAGGAATCGAGGATGATGGAGTCGGGGTCGCTGGCGATCTGGAGGATGCGACGAACGAGACGACTCGGTTTAGGGGTTACGAAGGCATCTTCTCCGGGACCCAAGTCCAGGGCTTGCCGCAGCTCTTGCTTCGCATGGCGTGTGCTGCCCGCATCCTTCCAATGCCAGATCGTCTGAGGAACCACGCCTTGCCGGACTTCTGACAGGAATCGCTTGATTCCTGGGCGATTGGTTCCCGATTTGCCCCACCAGATCCGATCGTCCCGGTCGAGTTCGTCGAATCGCTCCCTGCTCACCCGCCAATAGCTGCCTGCGGGTGGTCCCTTGATCGTCTTGCCGGATGGCGTCCGAATCGGATAACGACCTTTCGAGTACGGATTCCTCGCCGCCAAGTCGCTCAGCAACCACCGGCCCCGCGGGTCGTCGTCCGGATTCCTGTACCGTTTGAGCATCGCCTCGGACCGAGGCAGACGATTCGGTCGCCACCGGGCCGCGTTCCGCCCGTAGATGACCACGTAGTCGTGGTCTTCGCTCAAGTGAACCGCCGTGTTCTTGGGGCTGTCCATCTTATGCCAGCAGATCACCGCCACGAAGTTCTCTTCGCCGAACACCTCGTCCATGAGACAGCGCAGATGGTGTACCTCGTTGTCGTCGATGGACACGAAGATCGCACCGTCCTCACGGAGCAGTTCGCGCAGGAGCTTGAGGCGCGGCATCATCATGCAGCACCACTTGTCGTGGCGGGTCAGGTCGTCCCGGTCCACCACGCGGCCCAGCCAGTCCCGCATGAGGGGCGAGTTCACGTTGTCGTTGTACGCCCAGCCCTCGTTGCCGGTGTTGTAGGGCGGGTCGATGTAGACGCACTTCACCTTGCCGTGGTAGGTCGGCAGGAGGGACTTCAGGGCAGCGAGGTTGTCGCCGTGGACGATCAGGTTGTCGTGGAGGCCCGCCTTCTCGCTCAGCCCCTTCTCGCGCACCGGCAGCAGTTCGTGGAAGGGCACGGCCAGGTGGTGGTTCTCGACGAAGACCTTCCCCTTGAAGTGGAGCCGCGGCAAGGAGCCCTCCTGTGGTATGTCCAAGGTGTCTTGAGCCAGCCGCCCGCTCGCGCCGGACGGATCTTCTCCCTACCAAACTAACCCGCCCGCCCCGGTCGAGCAGGTTGCCCGGCATCGGGCGCGCACGATACCCCTAAAGGGGAAGGGGATAGGGGCGAAAGCTCGCTTCGGCTAGATGGCTCAGCGCTCGAACCCTCCCCCGCCACGCTCGGGGCCTCGGGGCCGGGGCGGTGGCGGTACAGTGCGGGTGATGGTCCGGTCGCGCTCCCGCTCCCGTGTCTCTTCGCCCTCCCTCATCCTCTCCCGCACGGCCCATGCGCTCCGCTCCGCGTCCACCAGCCTACTTCGATAGAACGTGCTCCAACCGCGCTCGATCTCCCGGGCGCGCTCGCCGTGTGCCTTGCCCAACTCGGCCCGCTGGTCCCTGTGGTGCCGGTCGAGATCCTCGTGCCAGCCCTCGACCAGATCCTCCCGGCCCCGGACCGCACCGACCAGAGTCCGCAACGAGCGCTCGGTCCGCCAGATCCGGAGCCGCCCGAGCACGGTGCGGCTCTCCCAGTCGAGCCTCTGCCGCATCTCCTCCTGCCGCTTGTGCAGCTCGGCCCATTCCTTGCGCGCCCGGGTCTCAAGGTGCCGGAAGCTCGACTGGCGTCCGTCCGCGACCGTCTCCCAAGCCTCCGCCTCGCCATGCCGCCATGCCGCCACGTCGATTTGATCCTCGCGGCGCGGCTTCCTCGTTCGCCGCGCCCGCCCGGGCTGCATCCCCTCGCGGCGGACGCGCGCCCAGTGGCGCGGCCGGTCGTCCGTGGGGCGAAGCACCTGCTTGCCCGCCCGCCGCCGCTCGTTGTTCTCGACCCGCCTCTCGCACCGGATCCGGCCCTGCTCCCGCTCGTAGCCCTCGGCCCAGCGCGACAGCCGGAGCTTGCTGTTGCCCAGCGTCGCCGCCTTCCCGGTCTCCGGATCGACACGGTTGGCGATGACGTGGACATGCGGGTGCCGGGTGTCCTCGTGCGCGACGATCAGCGCCTCGTGGCCCTCCAGCCCCAGCGCCTCCAGACTCCGGTCCACCGCCCGGCTCATCTCCTGCTGGTCGGGCGTCTCGTCCTGTGCCCAGCTGAGTGAGTAGTGCAGGACCGGCTTCGCCAGCTTCCGGCCCCCTCGCGGCGCGCCCGCCAACCGCTTGAGGTCGGGGGCCGCCTTCGCGGTCGCAGCCATCAGCCGCGCGGCCCGCTCCGGCCGAAACGTCGCAAGGTTGCGGGTGTCGGCCCACCCGACCCGTTCCGATGTCCTCGGACGGCGGTCGTCCGGCTCCGGGGCATCGTGCAGGCAGTACGCCGCGACCCCGGCGAACGACCGCCCCAGTCCGTTGATCTTCGGGATCATCGGTCCAGCGCCTCGCCGCTCAAGAGATCAGCCGCGAGATCGCCCACCCGCTCGACGGCCTCCAGCGTCCCGTCCGGCGCCGAGGCCCCGGAGTTGAGAGCGCGGGCGATTTGGTTCAGGTTCACCCCGATCCGGTGAAGTTCGACCCGCTCCCTGGCGCCGAGACGATGAACGGCCGCCTCGCGGACCGGCTGCCCCAGCGCCCTGCGGCGCATGTAGCCGCCCCTCGTCATGCGGGCCGCTCCGGCCCGCTCGGCGATCTCCGCGGCCTCCGCGGTCGTGACGCGCACGCCGATCGTGCGGCTCCTGCGTTCGGCCTCGGGCTTCCGGGGACGGGCCATGTCGGGCGGCCTCCTTTGGTGGCGCGCGGAATGTCGTTCGGGGGTCCGGGGGCATCCCCCGGCCAGAGGTTTTCGTGCAGCGAAAACACATCTGGCTCCTCCACAAACCGCAGAAACCAGCGCCCCCGTGGCGCGCCCGCGCCAGAGCCGGCCGGACCGCCAACTCTGGACGACGGGCGTGCCCTGCGCGAGGTTTCAAACGCGCAGATCGTGCAGTCCATCGAGAGAGGAATCGAACGATGGCACGCACGAAACGAAGCCGGCGCTCCTACGGCGCCGGAGAATGGGGCCGGAACCGGGTCAGGATCTTTCCCGACCCGAAGACCGGCATCTTCCAGATCGAGTGGCGAGAGAACGGGCGCAGGCGCACCCGTTCCCTCAAGCACCGAGACTGGGCGCGCGCGAAGAGGCAGGCGGATCAGTTCGCCGCCGGGTTCATCGACGCGCCCAACGGCAAGGCGGAAGCCGAGCCCGAGCCGCTCACCCTGGAGACGCTTTTTGAAATCTACGGTGAGGAGGTGACGCCCACCAAAGGGGAGCGCGTCCAGTACCGGGACAGGGTCGCGACAAGGATGTTCCTCGACCTCCTCGGGCGCGATCGAAGGCCCGAAACCCTGTCTCAACGCGATTGGGACCGGTTCATCCGGGAGCGCCGGGCGGGTCGGGTCGGACCGAGCGGGAAGCCCGTCTCCAACCGGACCATCGAGTTGGACTTGAAGTTCCTGCTCGCGGTGCTCAACTGGGCAACGAAGTCAAGAGACGAGGAGGGGAGACTCCTTCTAGACTCGAACCCGCTGCGGGGCCTCAGAACGCCCAAGGAGAAGAACCCCGCCCGGGTCGTCCTCTCCGAGGAGGAGTACCGGGCGATGCTCAAGGTGTCCCGGCAGGTCGATTGGCGGTTCCATGTCGCGCTCGTGCTCGCGCACGAAACCGGACACCGCATCGGGGCCATCCGCCATCTTCGGTGGACGGACATCGACTTCGAGGGCCGTGAGGTGCGGTGGCGCGCGGAGCACGAAAAGACCGGCTACGAGCATATCACGCCGCTGACCGACGAGGCGGTCGCAGTGTTGGAGGAAGCGCGGAGGATGGGTGCCGGGACCGGGAATGCCCCGGTGCTTCCCTCGTCGAAGGATCACACGCGCTGCCTGGGCCGCGTCTCGGCCTATCTGTGGTGGAAGAAGGGGCAGACCCTCGCGGGATTGGAACCGAAGCCCCGGCGGGGCTGGCATTCGCTCAGGCGGAAGTTCGCCAGCGACCTCATGGACCTGCCGCTCAAGGTGCTCTGCGAGCTGGGCGGGTGGAAGGAGGCGCAGACGGTCCTGCGCTGCTACCAGCAGGCCGACGCGGGACAACTCAGGAAGGCTCTGGACAGCCGCCCGAGAGGTCGCGCCTGATCCAAGATCAATCGGCGGGAGTCAAACAGCGGGAATCCGAACCCCGAATCCCGTAAGCTCAACGGTCACAGCGATATGGGAACCGGAAAGCTCATGTCGCGTAGGCTGGCTTAGCCACCTTAGCGTGGCTCAAGCCAGCCCGGCGGACGCTTGCGAAACGTCCCTTCCGGGCACTGCCCACAACCCATCAGGCAGGCGCGCGCCAATCAGTAGTTGTACCTGGGACTCAGCATCCAGACCATGAATCTCTCCATGGTCCTAGCCTTGGCAGGATCATCTACCTCAATGAAGCGGAGATCCATATGCTCGATCCTCGGTCCAAGCGCCCAGAACAACTCGCAGAACTTCTCGTTGTCATACAGGCCCTTCCTCGACGAGAGTCCAGCACCCTCCATGGCAATCCGCTCTGCCAGGGTGGCAGCCGTGGCTTTCCGAGGACGAGCAGGTGGCCGGGGAATGTGTTGACCGATCCGCGCGCGGAGGTGGTTGGTCCGCGTTGTGGCTACACCGACGTACAGGTGGCCCTCCCCGAGTTCGCTGAACAGGTAGACACCGGATACAGACGGGATCTTCCGGCGTTCGGACGGATAAACGGGAGGGCGAGCCAGAAGCTCACGGACGCGACCAGCAAGGAGGTCCGCATGGAATTGGATGCCATCGTTCATGGCCAGTGACGCTAGCACCTCGGTCTCGTAGTCGCCAGACTCGCGGGCGACGAGGGCGACCGGCACCCTTTCACTCCTCAACGATGGCGGCGCCTCTGCCGACCGCCGCTTTTCGCCCTACCCCTACCCCTCGGGAACCCGAGATCGTCGATCTGGGGCGATCCCAGCGCCCGCAGATTACCCGAAACGCCTCCGAGCCGCCCCGAAACGGCCTCTGAGCCAGTCGCGAGGTCAGATCAGGTCTCGGTGCCTGCTCACTGGCCCGCGAGATAGACGGCCCAATCCTCCATGAGCCGCCGCCGCCGCTCGAACAGATCGGTCCGCAGGTACGCGGCTTCGACCTTGTTCTGCACGACATGCGCCAGCGCCGCCTCGACGACCTCCCGGGGATGGTCCGTCCTCTCGGCCGCCCAGTCCCGGAACGACGACCGGAACCCATGAGGCACTGCCGAGATTCCGCAGCTCAGGAGCAAACGGCCCGGCCGCTTTCTGGTCAACGGCTTCCCGCGCTCGTTCACGAACACGATCGGACTCTCCCCGTTCCCCAGCTTCCGCGCCGCGGCGAGGATCTCCAAGGCCCGACCGGACAGAGGCACCCGATGCTCCCGCGCGGTCTTCGTCCGGCTTGCCGGAATCGTCCACACGCCCGCATCCTGATCGATCTCCGCCCACACCGCCCCCCGGACCTCGCCGCCACGCGCCGCCGTCAGGACCAGGAACTCGAACGCCAACGTGTCCACTTTGCCCGGCTTCGCCGCCCGCACCTTCGCGATGGCCGCCGCGACCTCGCCGTGAGGCAGGGCTTTGCGGTGGGTGACCACATCGTGCTGGGGGCCGAGCACCGGCAGGAGCCGGTCGCAGGGGTTGTCGGTCCGCCAGTCCATGGCGACGGCCCACTCCAGCACGGCGCGGACGCGAAGACGGACGGCGCGGGCGACCTTCGGCCTCGCGTGCCAGATCGGGGACAGCGTCTCCAGCACATCGCCGCTGGTGATCTCGGAGACCGGCAGGTTGCCGAGGCGCGGGAAGGCGTACATCTCCAGCGAGCGAGTCCAGAGCCTCGCGGTCTTCCGGCTGCGCCACCCGGCGCGCTTCTGCTCGATGACGCGCCCGGCGGCCTCGGCGAAGGTCGGCACGCCGAGGGACCGGCGCTTCTCGGCCAGCGGATCTCCGCCCGCGCGCGCCAGCTTCCGGTTCGCCAGCGCCTGCTCGCGGGCCTCGGCCAGCGAGACGAGGACGACGCTGCCCAGACCGATCTCGCGCTTGCGGCCCCGGACGACGAGCCGCTGGATCCAGCTGCGGGTTCCGGTCTTCTTGACGTAGAGGTAGAGCCCGTTGCCGTCGCAGTGTCTGCCGGGCGGAGCCGAGCGCACGAAGGCGGCGGAAAGCCGGTTGTGGGGATGTCGGCCCTTCGGCTTGCCTCGGGGGCGCTGACGGCGGGCGTTGGTGACATTATTCATTCCCTAATCGTAGCCGGGATGGCAGTGGATCGCAAGGGACGCAACCGGTGGAAGGAAGCGAGAGAAGCTAGACCTAACCTGTTGATATACAGGTTGTTATGGAACTCTACGGACGCCTATGGACGATAGTGGATTCCAAGTGTCCGCTCCCATGGCCAGATGGGCGGTGGACGAAGGGCTGGTGGCGCCCCGCGAGCCCCGCACCACCGTGCGCATCCAGTGTCCGTGCGGACTCGTCACCGCGCATGTGCACGTCACGGGCGGCCGCGCCGGGATGGTGCACTTCGAGAGCGTCGGCGCCTTCGCCCCGCTGCTCGGCGCGAAACTGGAGGTGGAGGGCGCGGGCACGGTCGAGGTCGACATCGGCTACGGTGGCGCCTTCTACGCCTTCGCGCCCGCCTCGCGCTTCGGCCTGGACGTGCGGACCTCGCCGGCGCGCACCCTGGTGGACGCCGCGTGGGCGGTGACCTGCGCGGCCAAGGCGCAACTCGGCCTGGACCACCCCGACCATCCCGACCTCGCGTACCTGTACGGCACGATCCTCACCGACGGCACCCTGGGCGACGACCGCCCCAGCGCCAATGTCTGCGTCTTCGCGGACCGCCAGGTGGACCGCAGCCCGACGGGAAGCGGGGTCACCGCGCGAATGGCCATCCAGAAGGCGCGGGGGCAGACGGGGGTGGGGGACGAGCGGCGGTTCTCGAGCGTGACCGGGGCGGTGTTCACGGGGTGCATGATCGGGGAGACGCGGGCGGGGGAGCACGAAGCCGTGACGGTGCTGGTGGGGGGGCGGGCGCACTACACGGGCACGGCGCGCTTCCGGGCCGAGGAGGGGGACCCGCTCGCAGGGGGATTCACCGTGCGATGAGGCGGGGTGGGGATTGTGCGGCGGGCGCGCAGGGCGCCTATTGCCCCGCATGACTTCGGTAGAAGGGCGCATGGACCGGACGGGCCGCGTCGTGCGGGCCCCCGGCGAGGACCGGGCCGGGTGCATGGACAGGAAGCGGTTCCTGCATGTGGCGGGGGCGGTGTGGGGGGCGGTGGCGTCCGCCGGCGCCGGCCGGTTCGTCCTGAACCTCCCACTGGACCGGATCGGGCTCCAGCTCTACACCGTCCGCTCCCTCATGGCGGAGGATGTGGCCGGCACCCTCGACGCGGTGGCCGCCATCGGCTACGACGAGGTCGAGTTCGCGGGCTACTTCGGCCAGGACCCGGGCGAGATCCGCGGATGGCTCGACGGCGCGGGGCTGTCCGCGCCCGCTTCGCACGCGCTCATGGAGCACCTCACCGGTGCCGGGCTCGAGGCTTCGATCGAGACGGCGGCCACCCTGGGTCACCGCTGGCTGGTCCTGCCGTGGATCGGCGAGGAGATGCGCACGCCCGACGGCTACCGGCAACTCGCGGAGATGTTGAACTCGGCCGGGGCGGCCGCCGCACCCGCGGGCGTCCGGGTCGCCTACCACAACCACGCCTTCGAGTTCGATGCGCTGGACGAAGACGGAGTCACCGGATACGGGCTCCTTCTCGAGCACCTCGACCCCGCGCTGGTGGACCTGGAGATCGACTTCCACTGGTCGGCGGTGGGAGGCGCGGACAGCGCGGCCCTGCTGAGGGAACACCCGGGACGCTTCCCCCTGTGCCACGTCAAGGACCTGACCGCCGACGGACGCATGGCGGACGTGGGCGCGGGGAAGATCGACTGGGCAGGGCTCTTCGCCCTCTCCGGCACGGCGGGAATGCGGCACTTCTTCGTCGAGCACGACAGCCCGGGCGACCCCCTCGCGTCCATCCGGGCAAGCTATCGTTACCTGTCCACGATGCAGGCCCGTGGACGCCCGACCTTTCACCTCCATGGAGACAAAGGGGAACCAAACCGATGAATGACGGATTCGGTGGAAACGGCGCCGTGAACAGGGAGCGCCTCTTTCTGGGCAGCTGCGTTGCGCTGGTCGCCACCTCGGTGGCCTTTGCGACGGTGGCCGCGGTCATGTTCACGCTGAAGGGCGAATTCGTGCTGACGAACGCCGACGTGGGCTGGATCGCGGGTGCGGGGCTGTGGGGCTTCGCGGTCTCGCAGGTGGTCTTCGCGCCGCTCTGCGACACCCTCGGGATGCGCACTCTGGTGCGGATGGCCTTCGTCGGCCACCTCGGCGGTGCTCTCATCATGATCTTCGCCACCGGATTCGGGACCCTCTTCGCGGGGGCGCTCGTCATCGCCATGGCCAACGGACTGGTCGAGGCCGCCTGCAACCCCCTGGTCGCGGCGCTCTATCCCGACAAAAAGACCGTCAAGCTGAACCGGTTCCACGTCTGGTTCCCAGGGGGGATCGTGCTCGGGGGACTGGCCTCCTTCGGTCTCGACAGCGCCGGGGTCGAGTCGTGGCAGCTGAAGGTCGCCCTCATCCTGATCCCGACCGCCGCTTACGGCGTGCTTCTGCTGGGGCAGCGCTTCCCGGCCACCGAAGGGGTTCGATCCGGCGTCTCCATGGGCGAGATGTTCCGCGCCACCCTGACCACCCCGCTCATGCTGCTGATGCTGCTGTGCATGGCGATGACCGCGTCGATCGAACTGGGTCCCAATCGCTGGGTAACCGCCGTGCTGGAGGCGGGGGGGATGGCGGGGATTCTGGTTCTCGTCTACGTGAACGGGATCATGGCGGTCATGCGGTACTGGGCCGGGCCGGTGGTCCACCGCCTGTCGCCCACCGGCATCCTGCTGGTCTCGGCGGTGCTCTCCGGCGCCGGTCTGCTCTGGCTGAGCTTCGGGGGCTCGGTGGCCTCGATCGTCGCGTCGGCCACCGTATTCGCGGTCGGGGTATGCTACTTCTGGCCGACGATGCTCGGCTTCGTCTCGGAGCGGGTCCCCAGAAGCGGTGCGCTGGGACTGGGGCTGATGGGGACGGTGGGGATGGCCGTCGTGGGGCTCGTGACCACACCGTTCATGGGAGGGATCGCCGACGAGGCCGGCCACGAGGCGCTGGACCAGGAACAGACGTTCATCGTGCTGCTGGAGGCGAGCGCCGTACTCAGATCGGAGTTTGAGGACAAGCCGGGGCCGGAGGGCGACGAGCTGAGGGCGGCGCTGGAGACGGTCACCAGCGTGCTTCCGCCGGTGGGCGAGATGCCGAACCTGCCGCCGGTCGAGACCGCGAACGCCCTGCGCGCATTCGTCGAATCGGGATCCACCTCGCCGGCGGTGGAGCGGGCCCGGGGGATGCTGGGTCTCGCGGACAACCGCGGTGGGCTGGTTTCGTTCCGTTACCTGGTGCCCCTGAGCGGGGTACTGGTGCTGATCTTCGGCCTGATGTACATGAGGGAGAGGCGTTCCGGCGGCTACCGTGCCGAACGGTTGTCCTGACTCGCTGAGGCCGGCGCGCGCGTGAACCCGCACATCGGGCGGCGGCTCCGCTACGGCATGGTGGGCGGCGGTCCGGGCGCCTTCATCGGCGGGGTGCACCGGATGGCGGCGGCGCTGGACGGGGAGTGGGAACTCGTCGCGGGCGCCTTCGCGTCGCGGCCGCGGCGCTCGCGGAAGCAGGGCCGGGCGCTGGGGCTGGACGCGCGGCGCGTCTACGGCTCCTACCGCGAGATGGCCGAGGCGGAGGCCGCGCTGGGCGAGGACCGCCGCATCGACGCGGTCGCGATCGTCACCCCCAACCACCTCCACCATCCCGTAGCCGCCGCGTTCCTGGACGCGGGCATCCACGTGGTCTGCGACAAGCCCATGACCACTTCGCTGGCGCAGGCCGCGGATCTCTGCCTGACCGTGGAGGACAGCGGCCTTACCTTCGCGCTCACGCACAACTACACGGGCTATCCGATGGTGAAGGAGGCGCGCCACCTCGTCCGGACGGGGCGGCTGGGCACGCTCCGCAAGGTGGTCGCCGAGTACCCCCAGGGGTGGCTCTCCACGCTGCTGGAGGAGACGGGCCACAAACAGGCCCGCTGGCGGCTGGACCCGATGCGGGCGGGCCGGTCTTCGGCCGTGGCCGATATCGGTTCGCACGTTCACAACCTGGTGCTCTACGTGACGGGGCTGGAGATCGAAGCGGTCGTCGCCGACCTGTCGGCCCAGGTCCCGGAACGGTGCATGGAGGACGACGCGGGCATGCTGGTCCGGTTCGCGGGAGGGGCGGCCGGGGTCCTTCTCGCGAGCCAGGTGGCGACGGGAGAAGAGAACGGGCTGGCGCTCAGGGTCTACGGGGAGAAGGCCGGGCTCGCGTGGCGGCAGGAGCAACCGGACAGGCTGCATCTGCTCTTTCCCGACGCGCCGAAGCAGACACACACGCGCGGGAACCCCTGGCTGTCGGTGGAGGCGCGCCACGCGACGCGGTTGCCGCCGGGACACCCGGAAGGCTTCATCGAGGCGTTCGCCAACATCTACCGCAGCGCGGGGAGGGTGATCGGAGCGTCGCTGGCGGGGGCGGAGGCGCACCCGCTGGACCGCGACTTTCCCGACCACATGGACGGGGTGCGGGGGATGCACTTCATCGATTGCGTGCTGAAGTCCGATGCCCGCCGGCGGTGGGTGGACGTGGGGACGTACCTGTGAGGCGCCCGGTGACGCTCTTCACGGGCCAGTGGGCCGACCTGCCCCTGGAGGTTCTGGCCGAAAAGGCGGCCGCGTGGGGGTACGACGGCCTCGAGCTGGCCTGCTGGGGAGACCACTTCGACGTGCGGGCCGCGCTCACCGATGCGTCCTACTGCGAGGGGCGGCGGGACCTGCTGGCCCGGCACGGCCTCGGCGTGTGGGCGATCAGCAACCACCTGGCCGGCCAGGCCGTCTGCGACCGGATCGACGACCGGCACCGGGCCGTCCTCCCGCCCCGGGTGTGGGGCGACGGCGTCCCGGATGGGGTGCGGCGCCGCGCGGCCCGCGAGATGCGGGACACGGCCAGAGCCGCCGCCCGTCTGGGCGTCGAGGTCGTGAACGGATTCACCGGAAGCCCGGTCTGGCACCTTCTCTACTCATTCCCGCCGGTGCCGCCCGGGTGGATCGACAACGGTTTTCGCGATTTCGCCGCGGCCTGGAATCCGATCCTGGACGTGTTCGCCGCGGAGGGCGTCCGTTTCGCTCTGGAGGTCCACCCCACCGAGATCGCATTCGACATCGTCACCGCGGAAAGGGCGGTGGCGGCGCTGGAGGGCCACCCGGCCTTCGCCTTCAACTACGATCCCAGCCACCTGGCCTACCAGGGCGTCGACCATGTCGGTCTCATCCGCCGGTTCGGAGACCGGATCGCGCACGTCCACATCAAGGACGTGTGGTGGTCAGACCGACCGGTGCCCGCCGGCGTCTTCGGCGGACACACGGATTTCGGCGACGCGCGCCGCTTCTGGGACTTTCGCTCGCCGGGGCGCGGGCGCGTAGACTTCGAGGAGGTCGTGCGGGCGTTGAACCGGACCGGGTACGACGGTCCTCTCTCGGTGGAGTGGGAAGACGCCGGCATGGACCGCGACCACGGCGCGGCGGAGGCGTGCGCCTTCGTGCGCGGGCTGGTGTTTCCACCGTCCGGCGCAGCCTTTGACGCCGCCTTCGGCCGGGCCGGCGAGAGCCGCGCCCACCCGGGGTAGCGCAACTCATGGAGGAGACTTCGATGCGGACGCTGATCGCGATGACAATCCCGCTGTTGACCTGGACGGGGGCGTGCGGAGGCCGCGGTGGCGACGGAGGGGCGGATGGGGGTGGGGTGCCGGGGGGGGAGGCCCGGGAGGAAACCGCGGTCGAGGAACTGACGCCCGAGGAGGAAGCGGCCGGCTGGAGACTCCTCTTCGACGGTACCCTGGATGCGTGGAGGGGCTATCGGCGCGAGGACGCACCCGCGGGCTGGTCGGCGATCGACGGCACCCTCGCCTTCACCCCGGGAGTGGATGGCGGCACACTGATTACCAGGGAACGGTTCGGCGACTTCGAGCTGGCCCTGGAGTGGAAGGTCGCGGAGGGGGGGAACAGCGGCGTGTTCTACCGGGCGACCGAAGCGGAGCGGGCACCGTACTGGACCGGTCCGGAGCTGCAGGTGCTTGACAACGCGGGGCATCCCGACGGACGCGTGCCCGAGACGTCCGCCGGCGCCAACTACGCCCTGCACGCCCCGGTCGCGGACGTGACCCGGCCCGCGGGCGAGTGGAACCGGGTGAGGATCGTGGTCCGGGGCGCCCGGGTCGAGCACTGGATGAACCGCGTCAAGGTCGTGGAATACGAGCTCTGGACGGACGAATGGCGGGCGGCGGTGGCCGCGACCAAGTTCGCCGAGTGGCCCGGTTACGGGATGGCCCAGGCCGGTCACATCGGGCTTCAGGACCACGGAGATCCGGTGTGGTACCGGAACATCCGGGTCCGGGAGTTCTGAGGCGTCTTTGGGTCCGGCCCGGATTCGCGCCCCGGTGGCGCGCCGGGGCAGCCGTTGCGGACGGCTTCGGCGCCGTTGCTCTCCTTGACAAACCGGGAACCCTCCGGTCATGTGAAGGGTAGGATCGGAGTTGCCGAAATGGGTTTTGGCCGCTGCCGTCACCGCCCGGAAAGGAACGCGGGCAGCGGCCATGCTGCGACGGAAAGGACGCGAGCGATGAACAAGCTGTGCCGAGGAGCGCTGTGTGGAGCCGTGACGTTGGTGGTCGCGGGCTGCGATCTTGCCCCGGAAGCCGAACAGATTCCCACCACCATGGAGATCGCGCCGAGAGACACGATGTTGCTCGTCGACGACGAGATCAAGCTCCGGATCGTGGTGTACGACCAGAACGGGGAGGAGATGGCCGGACCGCCCTCGTGGGCGCCCGCGAGGTGGTTCGTTGACGGACGCAAGGATGCGATCACCATCTCGCCGCAGGGGGACGTGGTCGCGAAGAAGGGAGCTTCGCTGGGAGTCACCGCCTTCCTGGCGGGGATGGAAAAGGCCCAGGCGCGGCTGCGGATCAACCCCAGCAGCGTGCAGCTCTCGGTGGGCAAGTACTACTTCAACCAGGTCAACCAGAACGCCGAGGGCACGGTCCCGGTCCTGGCGAACCGCCAGGCGCTTCTCCGCGTCTTCCCTACGGGCGATGAGACGAGCTACTTCCGGCCGAATGTCCGTGCCGACTTCTACAGGGACGGCCAAATGGTGCATACCGTATTGATGCCGCCGGCAGGGGACGAACTGCTGACGGAGGTGGTGGAGGGCAACCTCGTCAATTCCTACAACGCCGTCATTCCCGGCAGCGTGTTTCAGGAGGGAACCGAGCTGGTCATCGAAGTCGACCCCGAAGGGGTGATTCCCAGAAAACAGGGGAGCCAGACCCGAATGCCGGCGAGCGGCCGGCAGCCCCTCGACATCCTTACGCCGGAGCAGATGCAGCTGGTTCTCGTCCCCACCATCCTCAACCACAGGCCCGACGCGGTCGTCCCTGCGAGTTGGTCCAGTGGTGTCAACCTCGACGTCGAACACATTCGGAATCTGCGCAACCTGATGCCCATCGCCGACATGACCGTCGAGGCTCATGCCACTCTGTACACGGATGCGAACCTGACAAACCGCGCTGGTTGGGCCGAGTTTGTTGGGCAGATCCGGGCCATCTGGCAGACCGAAGGACGGAACGCGTACTACTACGGTGTCGTCAAAGTGCCCCCAGGATCCCCGCTTGGCGGCAGGGCCTTTGTAATTGGCCATCCGCCCGTGAGTGTCGGGGCCGACGACACGTGGACTTTCGCGCACGAGGTGGGCCACACCATGAGCCTGTACCACTCGGGGTGCCAGGTCAACAGAGACGACCCCAATTACCCCTATCCGGATGGAAGCATCGGGACATGGGGGTACAACTTCGCAAGCGGCGACCTGGTGAATCCCGACTACGCCGATGTGATGGGCTACTGCCCTCAGAACTACTGGATCAACGGCTACCAGTTCGGAAGGGCCCTGAGATACAGGGACAGGCGCCACGGTCCCGCCGAGGTTCCCCCGCCGGAGCAGACTCTGCTGCTCTGGGGAAGTGCCAGCCGGGAGGAGGTCAGCCTCCAACCCGCATTCCTGATCAGGTCGCCTCCCACGGAGCCGTCCACCTCGGGCCCCTACCGCCTGGAGGGAACAGGCCCGGACGGCGAGGTGCGCTTCGGCTTCGACTTCACGCCTGTCCCGCTGGAGCACGGCGGCGCACACTTCCTCTTCACCCTGCCGTACGATCCCGACCGGGACGGCGTGATCGAGCGGATCGTGCTGTCGGGTCCGGAGGGCGAAGACGTCCTGACCCCGGGCAGCACGCCGCCCATGGCGATCATCAGGGATGGCCCCGGTGGTCCGATTCGTGCGTTCCTGCGGGACTGGGACGGCACCGTGCCGGCCGGTCTGGCGCGTGAAAACCTTTTTCCACAGATCATGTTGAGCGACGGTATTCCAGGAGGAGTACGATGAAGAGGAGGCATACGATGAAGGTTGGATTGATTCAGGCCCTGATCCTGGGCGCGGCTCTCGCGCACACGCCCGCCGCGGGGCAGATGCAGGTTGAAGCGCGCGGCGGACTCACGGTCGGCAACCACTCGGCTTCCTTTGGGGGCATGGATGTCGTGCCCGCGGTGTCCGTCGATGTGGTGGTCCTGCGGCAGATGCTCCCGTCCATTGCGGTCTACGGGGGGTTCTCCCGGACTTCCTTCGGCTGTGAGGAGGGGTTCTGCAAGGACCAGGACCCGGCCATCACGGTAGTGGGCAACCACGGAGTGCTCGGTGTCGAATGGAGCCCCGGCGGCATGGAACAGAGCCCCGCGAAGCCCTGGCTGAGAGCGGGCGCGATGTTCGGTTCCACCAGAGCCGGTACCCTGGGTGACGACCCGGAACCCGGCATCGGCATCCACATGGCGGTCGGTCTTTCGGTCGGGTCCGGTCAGTTCCGCTTCCTGCCGGGGTTCACCTACAAGCGCATGGCCGCGACTCAGGGTGACGACAAGGGGCACGCAACGGCGGTGTCCGTGGACCTGGGCTTCGCGTATCGGATCGGGGGCGGAGGAGGCTGAACCGGACCGGCCCCGGGGCAGGGCGGCAGACCCGTTTGCGCCAGGCCCCGGGGCCGGTTACGATTGTCGGCGATTTCGATGTTCAGTTGGGGATGTGGCGGGGGAGCGTGCGCTGCGAACAGGAGGCTGGAGCAGTGGAGTCGCCGTTGCGAGGAGCGTCGT
The DNA here is from genome assembly GCA_965204275.1 of Longimicrobiales bacterium. GTDB lineage: Bacteria > Gemmatimonadota > Gemmatimonadetes > Longimicrobiales > Gaopeijiaceae > Bin94. The sequence continues at coordinate 2,226,063 of CBDBEC010000002.1, read as the reverse complement.
GTGCAGTGGCTGCGGTCGCGGTTGCGGCCGTGGCCTGCGCCGACATCGCCCTGGAATCGGACAGGGTTCCCGCGGCGTTGGAAATCACGCCCAGGGACACGATGATCATGGCGGGTGATCCCGCCAGACTCACCGTTCACGTGTTCGACCGGCAGGGCGGTCTCATTCCCGGACCTCCGTCCTGGGCTCCGCCGAAATGGACCGTGAGCGATCAGCGCGCCCTCCGGATCGCGCCGGACGGCGAGCTGGATGGGCTGAGAGGCGGCGACCTGGTGGTTTCCGCCAGGGTTGCCGGGCTCGACGTGAGTACGGGCTTGCGGATCAATCCCCGGAGCGTGCGGCTCGGCGCACCCGTCATCTACCTGAACCAGGTCATCCAGAACCCGGAGGCGAGCGTTCCGCTCATCGCCGGCCGCAAGGCGCTGCTGCGCGTCTTTGTCACCGGTGACCAGGTGAGCTTCTACCGGACGCACGTCCGCGCCACCTTCCACCTGGACGGCCGGGAGGTGCTCACCGAGGTGATGCCTCAGGGCACGGATCTGATTCCTGACGAGGTGCAGGAGAACCGTCTCGACCGTTCCTTCAACGCGGTGGTCCCGGGCGACCTGGTCCAGCCCGGACTCGAGCTGGTTGTCGAGCTGGACACCGAGGGCACGGTTCCGAAATCCCAGGGCAGCGAGACAAGAATCCCGGCCCGGGGCAGGATGCCGCTGAACGTCATCGATTTGCCGGTGCTCGATCAGACGTTCGTGCCGACGCTGCTCACCTGGAACCGCGACGAGTCGGTCTTCGAGTGGACCCGCGACCTGAATCCGGAGAGCCCGCAACTGCAATTGGCCCGCACTCTGCTGCCGATCGGGGACATGAAGGTCACGGTTCGCGGTACCTTCGAGACGGATGCCGATCTCAGAACCCACGAAGGCTGGCTGCAGTACCTGCGGGAGATCGAAGTCCTCTGGAATGCGGAGGGGAGGAAGGGATACTACTACGGAGTCGTACAGCTCCCGCAGGGGTCCTATTGGGGGGGATACGGCTACTACGATGGACGACACGTGAGCGTCGGCGCACCTAGAGCCAGCCTGTACAGCCACGAACTGGGTCACAACTTCACCCTTCGCCATGCCCCCTGCGGCGACGCCGCCGGCCCGGATCCGAACTACCCGTACGGCGGGGGCAGCAGTGGGAGGTGGGGATTCGACTTCAAGCGCGGCATGCTGGCGGATCCCGGTTTCTACAAGGACCTCATGGGCTACTGTTCGCCGGATTGGGTCAGCGACTATCACTTCGTGAAGGCGATGGAGCATCGGTTGGCGACGGAGGACCCGCCGCCGGAGCCCGGCGTGCCGGAGAAGACGCTGATGCTGTGGGGCAGCGCGAGCCGCGACCATTTGCTACTGGAGCCCGCGTTCCTGATCGACGCCGTGGCCGACGTGCCCGGCGCAGGGGGCCCCTACCGGCTGGAGGGATTCGGACCCGGCGGGGGACTCAGGTTCGCCTTCTCCTTCACCCCGAATCCCGTGGAGCACGGGGGCGCGCAATTCCTGTTCAACGTACCGTACGACCCGGAACGCGACGGGGTGCTGGAGCGTGTGGTCCTTTCGGGTCCGGGCGGCGTGTTCGCACTGGAACCTTCGAGCACGCCCCCGACGGCCATCATCCGGGACCGCGGCACCGGCCGGATTCGTGCGATCCGGCGCGGCTGGAAGGGTGGTCCGGCGGTTCCGGGCGGTGACGTCGAGGTCATGGTCAGCGACGGCCTGCCCGGAGGCGTGCGCTGAACGCACGGCTGCCGCGGCCGTGCCATGCGCTGCTGGCCCTGGCCCTGGGTGGCACGGGTTGTGCCGACCTGGCGCTGGAGGCCGCCCGGACACCCTCGTACCTGGTGATTTCGCCCGCCGATGCCCTGCTGCGGGTGGGCGACACCACTCGCTACGAAGTGACCGTGCTGGACCAGGACAGCGTGCCCATGAAGCCCGTGCCGTCCTGGGCGCGGCCCCGGTGGACCACGCCGGACCCCCACGCCCTCTACCTCTGGGACGATGGCCGGGCGAAGGCCGCGGTGCACATAGATACGGAGGTCAGGGTCTCGTTCGCGGGGTTGACGTCCTGGACCCGGCTCAGGGTGAATCCGGATGTCCTGGTGCTCTCGGTGCCGGCCTTGACCGTCACCCAGGGTGTGCAGAACGCCGACCTCGGCGTGCCGCTCATTGCCGGACGCGAAGCGTTTCTCAGAGTGTTCGTGACCGGTGACCTTCCCAGCTTCTACCGGCCCCGGGTGAGGGCCCGTTTCTATCGCGACAACCATCTGTCCCACTGGTCGGACGTCGGCCTCGATATCGAGATGCTGCCCACGGAGGTGGATGAGCGCCGCCTCGAGCGGTCCTTCAACGTTGGGGTGCCGGGAGGGGCGATGACGCCCGGCGCCGAGATGGTGATCGAAGTGGACCCGGAAGGGGTGGTTCCGCACGGTCCGGGCAGTCAACTGCGGATTCCCGCGGAGGGACGCATCCCCCTCGACGTGCGGCCGCTTCCCCGGCTGGACCTTACCGTGGTCCCGGTCGTCGTGGCCTCCGACACGGCCCAGGGCGACGACATCCACGACTGGGCCGGCATGCTCTCGACCGACGGCAAGGCGCTGCGTTTTCCCCGCTCCGTGCTGCCCATCGGCGAGCTTCGGATCGATGTTCACGATGGCATCGTCACCACGGCCGACCTGACGACCGGCAGCGGATGGGGCGAGCTTCTCGCGGAGATCACCCTGTTGCGCGTGGGCGAGGGATCCCGGGGCTACTACTACGGGGCGGTCATGCCGGCCGCGGAATCACGTTGGCGCGGCCTGGGCGTCATCGGCTACCCCGTAGCGGTGGGTGAGGCCGATGCGGAGACGCTGGCACACGAGTTGGGGCACAACATGAGCCTGCGGCACGCCCCGTGCGGCGGCACGGGCGACGCGGACGAGGACTACCCCTACGAGGAGGGGATTGTCGGTGCGTGGGGCTACGACGTTCATGCTCGCCGGCTTGTGGACCCGTTCCTGTACAAGGACATCATGGGTTATTGCGCTCCCAACTGGGTCAGCGACTATCACTTCATGAAGGCCATGAACTTCCGCGAACAGGATGAAGCCGGGTTGGTGGGGCCTCCGGGGGGCGGAGCTGTCGACGCTGCCGGGGGTGGACGGGATGACGAGACCCTGTTGCTGTGGGGCAGGGCCGGGGAAGGAGAACTGCTGCTGGATCCGGCCTTCATGACCGACCTGCCCGTAACCCTGCCCTATGGTCCCGGGCCCTACAGGATCGAGGGCTTCGGGCCGGCGGGACAGCTGCGCTTCGCCTTCAGCTTCTCCCCCCGGCCGACGGAGTTCGGCGGCGGGAGCTTCCTTTTCGCGGTGCCGTTCGACCCGTCGCGCGACGGGTCGCTGGAGAGTGTGGTGCTAGCGGGACCGGAAGGTCTCTTCACCCTGGAACGATCCGGTGCGCCGCCGATTGCGATCATCACGGACCGGCGCACCGGGCGGCTGCGCGGGGTGCTGCGGAACTGGCGGGGCGGCGAGACCCCGGTGAGTGGGGACACCGACATCATGATCAGTGAGGGGCTGCCGCGCTGAGTCGGGACGGCCGGATTCGAACCGGCGACCCCCTGAACCCCATTCAGGTGCGCTACCGGACTGCGCCACGTCCCGCGGGTCATGAAGCTAAGCGTTGGCGGCCCCTGGAAGAAGACCCTGCCGCATTCGAGCGGCGATGCATCCGCGCCGGCCGCTATCCGCCCGCCCGGGAGGCGACCAGCGCCGCCCGCATCCGTCGAATGGCCTCCGGTCCCACCCGGCAGCACCCTCCCACCCCCACCGCCCCCGCCGCGATCCAGCTGCGGCACGCCTCCCCACAGTCGGGGGCCGGCTCGGCGCGTGCCCAGCGCCTCGTGCGCGGGTCGTAGACGCCTCCGGCGTTCGGGTACGCTATCACCGGCTTGGCCGTGCCGTCAGCGAGCGCTCCCGCCAGCTCGGGCACGAGGGAGGCGTCGGTGCAGTTGACGCCGACGGCCGCAACTCCCGGCGCCCGGTCGGCCCACGCGGCGACCTCGCCGATAGGGGTCCCGTCGCTCAGGTGGCCCGCGTCGCGGCAGGTGAAGCTGAACCAGGCGGGAGTTTCCGGAGTCTCCCGCGCCAACCGCGCCAGGACCCGCGCCTCGGCCAGGGACGGGAGGGTCTCGCACGCGAGAATGTCGGCGCGGCTGGCGGCGAGGACGTGCCAGCGCCTGCGGTGGAAGTCGGCGAGGGCTTCCCGGCCGATGGAGTAGTCGCCCCGGTACTCGGAGCCGTCGGCGAGATACGCCCCGTAGGGACCCACACTGGCCGCGACCAGGGGCACGAGCCGGTCCCGGCGACCGGCCGTGCGCGCGCAGAACCGTTCCCGCGCCCGGAGCGCCAGCTCGACCGCGCCGCGCAACAGGGCCTCGGCGTGGCTGCCGGCGATGCCCCGCGCGGCCAGACCCTGAAAGGTGGCCTGGTACGTGGCGGTGGTCACGCAGTCGGCGCCCGCGTCCAGGTAGGCCGTGTGTACGGCCTCCACCGCGCCGGGGTCCGCAAGCAGTACCTTCGCCGACCAGAGCGGGTCGTTCAGCTTGTGGCCTGCTCGCTCGAGCTCCGTGGCCAGTCCGCCGTCCAGCACGACGAATCCCTGGCTGGCGGCATGGCCGGCCAGTGCGGCGCCGGCCGCCACCCCGGACACGGGCTCTCCGGTCAGAAGTGCGGCTCCGGCCCCTCGGCAGCCTCCCTCACCAGAGTCAGGATGGCCGCCTGGGGCACGACGAGGTATTCCTTGCCCTCGAAGCTTATCTCGACGGAGGCCTTGCGGAAGAAGATCGCGAAATCGCCCACGCGGGCCTGCACGGGCAGGTAGCGCGCCTCTCCGGATCCGATCTTCCAGGGCTCCTCTTCCAGCTCCGCGGGCGCACCGATCGGGGTCCCCGGCCCGGTGGCGAGCACGCGGCCTCCCTGCACGGACTGCTTCTCCACCGCCGACGCCGGAAGATAGAGGCCGACCGTCGTACGCTCCTCGCCCTCCTCGGGCTCGATCAGAACCCGGTCGCCGACGACGATGAGCCTTTTTCCACTCTTGCCTTCCATGCCTGCCTGTCTCGCTCCTTCCGCCGGGTGTCGGTCGTGCCCGGTCGCCGGCGCGCCGGAAGGCCGATCCGGCCGGGGGCCGGGGGCTGCCGACGATAGTCTAGTTCCGCCGGGGCCGCTCAGCCAACGCGGCCAGGAGATGTTCGGCCACGTAGCCGATCTCCGCAACGCCGAGTTCCGGATAGATGGGCAGCGCCAGCGCGTGTTCGGCCGCTCGTTCGCTCTCCGGCAGGTCGCCCCTGGCGTATCCCAGGCCGGAGAAGCACTTCTGCAGGTGCAGGGGCAGGGGGTAGTAGATCGCGGTGCCGATCCCGGCCGAGGTGAGACGGTCCCGCACGAGATCCCGGCCCGCCACGCGGACGACGTACTGGTTGAAGACGTGCCTGCCGTTGACGGCGGTCGGCAGCCGCAGCAGTGACGGGTGTTCGCGGGCGAATTCGCCGAGGAGGCGGCCGTAGCGGGCCGCGTTCGCCCGGCGGGCCTCGCTCCAGCCGTCCAGATGCGGCAATTTGGCGCGAACCACGGCGGCGTGGAGCGCGTCCAGCCGGAAGTTGCCGCCGACGATCCGGTGATGATACTGCACGAATTCGCCGTGGACGCGGAGCGCCCTGATCCGCTCCGCGCGGGTGGCGTCGCTGGTGACCACCATGCCGCCGTCGCCGAAGCACCCCAGGTTCTTGGAAGGGAAGAAGGAGAAGCAGCCGTAGTGCCCGGAGGACCCGGCGCGGCGGCCGTCGTGCTCCGCCCCGATCGCCTGGGCCGCGTCCTCGATGATGACCAGGCCGTGCGGCCGGGCGACCTCCATGATCGAGTCCATGTCGGCCATCTGTCCGAAGATGTGCACGGGAATGATCGCCCGGGTCCTGGCGGTGACGCGCGCGGCGATGCGCGCGGGGTCGATGTTGAGCGTGACCGGATCGATGTCCGCGAAGACGGGTGTGGCCCCGACGCGCGCGATCACGCCGGCGGTGGCGAAGAAGGAATAGGGGGTGGTGATGACCTCGTCGCCCTGACCGATGCCCTCGGCCATCAGCGTGACCATGAGCGCGTCCGTCCCCGACGAGACCCCGATCCCGTAGCGGCTCCCCGAATAGCCTGCGATGGCCTCCTCGCAGGCCTCCACCTCCGGCCCCAGGATGAAGCGCTGCGACGACACGACCGGGGTCACCGCGGCCTCGATGTCGCCCCTGATGGACGCGTACTGCGCGGTGAGGTCCAGAAGCGGTACGTTCATGGGTTCCCCAAACTAAACGGTTCGTCCCGTGACGCCATTGCACCGCACCGCGATCCCGAGTTGCGCCGCCGTGGTGGCGCTGGTTCTTGCCACGGCCCTGCTGCTGCGCGGCGGCCGGGACGGACCCTTTCACAGGGTCGAAACCGCCGTCACGCCGACCGTGGAGGTCGTCGGTTTCCCCGACCCCGACGCTCCCGCCGGTGCCGCCGAACGGGCGGACCTGGACCGCCTGGCCGGGACGACCCTGGCCCTGGTTCTGATGGCCGCCGCCACGGCCCTGGTGAGCCTGCTGGGTGTCATCGGATCGGAGAATCTGTCGCTCGAGGGCCGCCGCGCGGTGGAGGTGATGCTGGGTGCACCCCCGCTCCGGCTGGTGGGCGGCGCCGCGAGGCTGTGGAGCCGGCGTCTCCTTTGGGCGTCGGTGACCGGGGGTGGTCTGGCCGCGGCGGGAGCGTCCGTCATGGCCGGACTGGCGCCGCCGGGGACTTCGTTCGCACCCCCGTCCGCGGCCACCGGCGCCGGCGCGCTGGTGATATTCGCCGCCGTGGTGGTCCTGTACGCGATTCTCCCGGTTCGAGGCCTCTACCGTTGGGGAAGGCCTCTGCGCCAGGAAGCGGAGAGCCACCAATTGACGGACCCCCGGCCGAGGCGGTTCAACCGTGTCCTGCTGATCACACTGCAGCTGTCCGCGGCGGTCGCCATCGTGGCGGGATCGGGGTTGCTGCTGGCATCTCGCGGGGGCGGGCCGGGTGTCGCGGCAGTCCCCGAGGGGCGAGCTGCGGCCGGGAGCCTCACGGTAGTGGCTCTGCTTTCGCCGGTGGGCGGAGCGGCGCATGATCCGGCGGCGCGCGCAGCGCTCTTCGAGTCGGCTCTGGCCGCGGTGCGGGATGCGCCCGAACTCGCGGCCGCGTCGCTGGGGACCCCGGGCTCCTGGCTGGGGCGCGGCCCCGAGGTCCTGGCCGCGAACGAATGCGGTGCCTGCTCGACCGGGGGGATGCCGCACCCGGTCCATCTCACCTACGTGAAGCACCACGCCGTGATGCCCGGGTTCTTCGCGGATCGGGGACTGCGCTTCGTGGCCGGACGCGGCTTCGCGGACGGTGCCCCGGGGGTGGAGGGAACGCCCGAGGTCGTGATCAACCAGGCGTACGCCAGGGCGCACTTTCTGGAACCCCCGGTCATCGGCCGGTGGGTGGCGCTCGGCGGCTTCAGCGGAGAGGCGCACGTCGTGGTGGGTGTGGTAAGGGACGGCGGCGGCCGGGGTCTCGGTGCTTCCGGGTCCCCCTACTCGGCGTATTTCTCCGCGCTCGACCATCCCCCGTCCGGGATCGAGATGGTGGCGTCGGTGCCGGTGAGCGCCGCGGCGGACGAGGACGACTCGCTGGAGATCGTGCGCGCAGTGCTGGGCGGGATTCGCGGTGGCGGTCTGGCGGTGGCCGGGATGAGGCCGGCCCGCGAAGAGGTGGAGCGGGTGTTCGGGACGGCGCCCTGGATGGGGGGCGGGGCCCGCGCGGCCGGTGCGTTGGGAGCCCTGGCGGCCGTCTTCGCAATGTTGGGTGCGGTGCGTGCGCACGTACGGTCGCGGTTGCGTGACATGGGCATCCGGGGTGCGATCGGGGCGACGCCCCGCAGGCTGCGCCGACTCATCCTGGGTGAGGCGCTGCGGATGGGTGCGGCGGGGGTGGGGGTGGGGCTGTGGGGGGCCGCCCTGGTCGTGGGCGTGCTGGCTCCCCCGGGCGTGGCCAACTTCGACGGTGCGGTCTTTGCGGGGGTGGCGGCGGTGTTTCTGGCGGCGGCGGTGGGGGCGGCCCTGCCGGGTGCCCGGCTGGCGGCGACGGCCGAGCCGCGCTCGATCATGGACGCGTGACCGCGGCCGGGCGCGCCGGTGCCGGCTCAGAACATACGTGTCTGGGGGAGTCCCCCCTCCAGCTCCAGGAGCAGCCGCTTCCGGCTGAGGCCGCCGCTGTATCCCCCGAGGTCGCCGTTGGCGCGGATGACCCGGTGACAGGGCACCACGATGGCGATACGGTTGTCTCCGTTCGCCTGCCCCGCCGCGCGAGATCCTCCCGGAGATCCGGCCCTCCGGGCCAGCTCGTCGTAGCTGATCGTCCGGCCGTACGGAATCTCCAGCAGCCGGCGCCAGACCCGTTCCCGAAAGGGAGTGCCGGTCAGCACGAGGGGGATGTCGAATGCGCGCCGGGTGCCCGCGAAGTACTCGGTGAGCTGCGTGGCCAGGCGGTCGAGGAGAGGGTGGTCGCGGCCCCCGGGACCGCCTTTGAGCCTTGCGTTCAGGTGCTCCGGCCGGGTTGGGGGCAGGGGGCGGTCGGCAAAGGCCAGGAGACAGACGCCGTGGCCGGTGGCGCCTGCCAGCATGGGGCCGAGAGACGTTTCGAGCCGGGTCGTGGTGACTTGGGCGGCGTGCCTGCTCATGTGTCCCTCAGGGATCACACAGCCGGTAGAGAACCCACGTTCCCACCGACCGCAACGGTCGCCACGGCTCGGCGCGTTCCAGCACCGCCCCCGGCGCGGGACGCTCCTCCAGCCCATCCAGAATGCGCATCCCCTGTCGGACCCCCAGATCGCCAGCCGGCATGACGTCCAGGCGCCCGAGCCGAAACATCAGAAACATCTGCGCCGTCCACTCCCCGATTCCCCACACCCCGGAGAGCATGTCGACCACTTCGTCGTCGCTCATGCGGGACACGGAGCGGAGGCGCACCGATCCGGCCGCGCACTTCCCGGCAAGGTCCTTCACCGCGCGTGTCTTCCCGGCCGAGAACCCTGCGCCCCGGAAGGCCTCGTCCGGGAGCGAGAGGCACTCCTCCACCGTCGGAAACCGCGGCCCGGGCGTCAGCGCGCAGACACGGCCGTAGATCGTGCGGGCGGCGGCCCCGGCGAGCTGCTGGTAGGAGATCGAGCGGGCAATGGCCTGAAAGTGCGATCCCCGCGCCAGCTGACCGACCGGAAATCCCGGAAAGGGAGGGACTCTCTCCATGGCTTCCCCCAGCACCGGGTCGCGGGCGGCGAGTTCGCGCAGCTGCTCGCAAGTCGGCTTCATGGTGGGTGTCGCGCCCCGGAGGTTCGCGGCGCGACGCTCCACCCGGCGGGTGAAGCCGTGATTCCGGTCACGGCCAATGCGCCGGGTTCAGTTCAGTCGGCGATGAGCGCCGGAATCCCTACCGCCGGATCCACGTCCGCGCCGTAGTCGACACCCGGCACCTCGAAGCCGAAGAGCTGCAGGAATGCGGAGCGATATCCCTCGAAGTCGGAAACGGCGCGCAGGTTCTCGCTCGATACCGACTCCCACACGCGGAGCACCTCGGCCTGCGTCTCCGGCTTCATTTCGAGGTCGTCGAGACGGATGAATCCGCTGGAGTCCGCCTGAATCCCGCCACCGCCGTAGACCTTTTCGCCGTAGAGGCGCCCGGCCTGCTCCATGGGGCCCTCGTGATCCCCCTTCTCCTTCATGATTCCGTACAGGATGGAGACGTAGAGCGGCACGACCGGAATTGCCGCGCTCGCCTGCGTGACCACCGCCTTCATGATCGCGATGCGGGCACCGCCTCCGGTTGCGGCCAGCCCGGCGTCGAGTTCTTCCGCGGTGCGGTGCAGGTCGGCCTTGGCGCGCCCGATCGCACCGTCCCGGTAGATCGGCCAGGTCAGTTCGGGCCCGATATAGCTGTACGCGAAGGTGCGGCATCCGGGGGCCAGCACGCCGCCGTCGCGAAGCGCGTCGATCCACAGGCGCCAGTCCTCGCCCCCCATCACGGCCACCGTGGCGTCCACCTCCCCGGGCGTGGCCGGCGGCAGTTCCACATCGGTCACCTCGGCCCGGTCGGTGTTGAGCGTCTTCGACCGGTACGGCGCCCCGATCGGCTTCAGCACCGAGGTGAAGCGCCGCCCGGTGTCCGGGTGGGTCCGGCGAGGTGCCGCCACCGAGTTCACCACGCAGTCGACCGGAGGAAAGTCCCGCTTGAGCGCCGCCACGACACGGGCCTTTGCCTCGTGCGAGAAGGCATCACCGTTGTAGCAGGCGGAGCGGAGTCCGGCCCGGGCGGCGGCTTCCTCGAAGGCCGCGGTGTTGTACCACCCCGCCGTACCCGGACGCCGGGCCGTGGGGCTGCGGTCGAAGAAGACGCCGAAGGTCGCGGCCCCGCCACCGAAGGCGAGCGCGATTCGGGATCCCAGCCCGTAGCTGGTGGAAGAGCCCAGAACGAGTACCGACCGCGGCGGGTTGGCGATGGGATGGCGCCGGGCGTGTTCGATCTGGGCCTCGACGTTGCGGGCACATCCGGTGGGGTGGGTCGTGACGCAGACGAAACCGCGAACTCTGGGGCGAATGATCATGGTTGTGTGACAGGATGTGAAGGGTGCATCATGGGTGGCGCCTCCCGGCGGACCCCCCCGGGCTTGCGGGGCCGGGGGGGAAGGCGCCCAGGAATGCTAACGCAAGGACACGTGAGGTGAAGAGCGGTGCCGGAGCTTCCCGAAGTCAACCTCTACCTGCACGCGCTCGGCCCGCGGATCCTCGGCGAGAGGATAAGGCGGCTGCGGATCGTGTCCCCGTCGCTTCTCAAGACCATCGATCCTTCCCCCGCCGAGCTGCACGGCAAGTCCGTGGAGACGCTCGCGCGGCTGGGCAAGCGCATCGTGTTCGGCGTCGAGGACGAACTCTTCGCCGTCATCCACCTCATGATCGCGGGCCGTTTCCAGTGGCGAAAACCCGATGCGCCGATTCCCCGCAAGCGTGGCCACGCGGCCTTCGATTTCTTGCGCGGCACGCTGCTCATCACCGAGGCCGCCACCCGCAAGCGTGCCTCCCTGCACCTGGTGAGGGGGGAAGCGGCGCTAATGGAGCACGACCCGGGAGGCATCGAACCGCTGGAGGCCACCGCCGAGGCCTTCGCGGCGGCGATCCGGCGCGAGAACCGCACCCTGAAGCGGGCGCTCACCGACCCCCGCATCCTCTCCGGGATCGGTAACGCGCACTCGGACGAAATCCTGCTCCGGGCCCGGCTCTCACCGGCGCAGCTCACGCGGCGGCTGAGCGACGGGGAGATCGAGCGTCTCCGGGCGGCGGTCCGGTCCTCGCTCACGGAATGGTCGGCACGGCTCATCGCCGAGGCGGGTGACGACTTTCCCGCGAAGGTCACCGCCTTCCACCCCGCCATGTCCGCCCACGGCAGGTACCGCAAGCCATGCGTCCAGTGCGGCACCCCCATCCAGCGCATCGTCTATGCCACCCGCGTAACGAACTACTGTCCGGCCTGCCAGACGGGCGGACGGCTGCTCGCGGACCGGGCGCTGTCCAGACTGCTCCGGCACGACTGGCCGCGGAGTGTTGAAGCCCTGGAGTCCCTCACAAGGCGGAAAGAACCCGGTTGAAGAATCCGGGAGCCGTGGACAGGCTACTTCTCCGCGACTCGCGGGACCGTGTCCATAACCTCGGGGCGGGGAACGCAGATCTTGCTGCCGCTTCCGATCCCGAACTTCGCACCCAGGCGCCTCCACCAGCTCTCCTCCTCCTCGCCCTCCCCTTCCGCGTGATCGGCTTCCGGGTACGGACCGAGGACTTCGATCGGCTCGCGAATCGACTCCGGCAGCCCCTGCCGGCTTCCCGGGCGAGGCAACATGGAGAGCGCCGGGGACGGGAATCCCGATTCGGCAAACGCCGGATTGGCCGACAGAGGGTTGTCCGCCACCGCCGCCGCGCCCATCGGCACGGCGGCCGATGCGGCCACCTCTCCGGATGCCGCGACGAGAGCCTCGCCCGACTTCGGCTCCGACACCTCCGCGGAGGTGGGCGCGGTAAGGATGAGCGGCGCGTCGGCGGTGACGGGCTCCGGGACGACCTGCTCGGGGGGTTTTTCGATCCGTACCAGTTCGATAGCGGGCATCTGGAACACGGACGCTTCCTCCGGTCGGACCGGCCACCCGGCAGGCTCGGGCCCCCGGAAGCTGAATGACCCGAGCAGAAAGCCGTGCACAGCAAGAGAAACCGCCAGGCCGGCTCCCAGCACCAGCCGGTGCCGTCTTTCCCTGATTCGCCGTGAATTCACCTTACCGTCCTGGAAACGCCGTGTCGCATCCGAGCGCGAAAGCAGTCCACAAATGTACTACAGGGACACCCGCACGGGTGTTCCCCCTGTGTGCCGCCGGTGCTTCTCGCGGTGCGGGCCGCGGTGGGCCGAGCACGCAACTGCGAGGTGGCCGCCGGCGTCACACGCCGAAATCCACCACCACCGGCGCGTGGTCCGAAGGAATGTCGGTCTTCCGGCCTTTTCGCTGGTCGCGGTCCACCCACGCGGCGGTCGAGGTCTCGGCCATCGGCATTGTGGCGAAGACGTGGTCGATCCGCAAGCCGTCGTTTCTCGGAAAGGCGAGCCTACGGTAGTCCCACCAGCTGTAGAGGCCGCCCTGCGGGTTGTGTTTGCGCACGACGTCCACGAAACCCCAGGCGCGGATCCGCTCCAGGGCCTGCCGGGCGTCGGCGTGGCAGAGAACACTCGCGGCCCAACGGCGCGGGTTCTCGGCATCCTGGTCGTCCGGTGCCACGTTGAAGTCGCCCGCGAGCACCAGCGGGTCGCAGGGGTCGTGGCGCGTTTCCAGCACCTCGAGGAGGCGCCCCATCCAAGCCAGCTTGTATGCGTACGACTCGGATCCGACCGTGCGTCCGTTGGGAAAGTAGGCGGAATACACCGCCACCCCCTTCACCGTGCCGCCGATCAGCCGCGCCTGCGGGTCGTCGTCGCCCATCCCCCTGCGTACCCCGAGGATCGGATGGGGACTTACGAGCGCGACGCCGTTGTACGCCTTCTGGCCGAAGACCGCGGAGTCGTACCCCTCCCCTCGCACCTCGTCTCCGGGGTACGCGTCGTCGATGGTCTTGATCTCCTGCAGGCACAGCACGTCGGGGCGGTGGTCGCGGAGCCACCCGAGCAGGCGCGCCTGCCGGGCCTTTACCGAGTTGACGTTCCAGGTCGCGATGCGCATGGAACTCATCCGTCCGCGTTCGCGCCCTCCTGCGCGGGAGCGTCCGCCCCGCCCCGCCGCGCCGCCCGCTCGGCCCGCCACCGCTCGCGGGCCCCGTCCCACGCGGCGTCCATGTCCTTCACGGCACGGTCGAGGATGCTCCTCATGTCCTTGAAGAGCTGCTCGTCGTCGATCCAGCCGAGTGCGCTCTGGAAGGTGGTGCGCGCCAGATGGGAGAACTTTCGGGACAGCTCGGCCACGTTGCCCCCGAAGAGACGGTCGCTGAACCGCGAAACGCGTTCGAAGATGTGGTTCACATGGTCGCGGTTTTCGTCCAGGTAGGCGCGGCCCGCGTCGGTGATCGTGTAGATCTTCTTCCCGCCGTGGTCGCGGGCGGTCACCAGACCCTGGTCGTCGAGGAGCTGCAGGGTGGGGTAGACCGACCCGGGACTGGCCCGGTAGCATCCGGCGGACTGGTCTTCCAGGGCCTGCATGACCTCGTAGCCGTGCATGGGCTTCTGTTCGATGAGGCCGAGGATCGCGAACTTGAGGTCGCCGCGCTCGAACCACTTCCAGCGCGTGCGGCGCTGTCGCTGGCGGCGTTGCCAGGGGGGGGTTCCCCGGCCGAACGGCCAGGGAAAGGCGTCGAGGTCCAGATAGTCATCGAATCGCATGAGTGGATTCTCCGTTCCAGTGAGGATCCGTAGCGACGGTGCGTTGTCACAGGCGACAGGTGCGGGCCGCTGCCGGATGATGTGGCGTTGTTATTTGATATATCACAAATATGTCGCGAAAGTTCCAGGGGCGCGAGAGTCGATCACCGGGGACGGGATGGCACGCGCTGGTTGAGGCTGCGGCGCCGCCGCCGGTGCGGAGATGCCCGGCGGCGACAGGGATCGGCACGAAAATGGGCGACCAGGGCCCGAAACCGGACTACCAGCCGCCTGACCTGGCCCGTGGACAAAATCCCCCCGGCATTCGACCGGCGATGCATCCGGCCTGGACGCTTCGCTTCACTTCCTCACAACGTAAATTTAACTTTACTTTATGTAATGTACAGTGTACATTCAACGCTTCCAAGGCTGCGCTCTGCGTTGCTCCTCAGCCCAATAGCGCGCGTGACTCATTTCGACCTGGTCGCCCTGAAGACGCCGCTCCCCTCCCCCATCACCCAGGTTCCCTCCAGGGCGGTTTCGGTGACCATCAGTTCAATCAGCAACAGCCCCTCGGGTCCGTCCGCCTCGATCGTGACCGTCCGGTCGACGACCTCCACAGAGTTGATGGGTGCGGGCGGGATCGGGATCATTGGTGTGCTGAGTTCGCCGGTGTAGCCGTCCTCGGTCGCTTCGATGATCATGGTCCCGGTGAGATCCTCCCCGGCCAGGTCGGCAGTGAAGTCATAGGTTCCGACCGGGTCGAAGGGAGGCGGCCCGGAGGGCCCGGTGGCGCAGGCGGCGACCAGGGTTGCGGTGAGAATCCCGGTCAGGCGTCTCTTGTTCATGAGTCTCGTCGGGTTGGAAGGTGTCGGGCGGCGGGCTCGGTACGCGGGGCGACACAGGCGCGACCGCGATACGATAGAGCTTTCGGTGCCCGCTGTCGATGGCGTCCGGCCACTCCACTCTCTCTGCGGCACCTCCCGAGCAGCCCATGCTTGTCGATTCTGCCGAGCCTGACGGGGTCCCGGTTCGGGCGCGCAGTCCAGGTCAACAACTGGCCATTTCGTTCCATTCTCTATAGGATTGGTCCGCTGGCGTTGGGATTGTGTGAGGGTTTGGGACAACCGCTGCCATTGAGAAAAGCGTAACGGAAAAGTGCTTCGGTCTTTCGTCCCAGGGGTCCTGGGAAACGAGTTGGTTCGTGGCTTGTGCTTGCGCGCAGCGATGCTGCTCGTGTTCCTGCCGCAGTACGCCGGCGCGGCGACCCATACGCTCTTGCCGCCATCCGGAGGCTTGGCGACGGAAGTCGACAACTACGCGGCGGCCGACGGAACGCCGACCTTCACGGCGGCCGAGACCAGCGGCGACGTGAATGCAGCCAACTCCGGCGGGGCCATGGCCGCGCCGCCAACGGCTCCGCGCACCCTGGCGGCGGACCCCGGTGACGAGGAAGTAGTGCTTACCTGGATGCCGCCCGCGAGCGACGGGGGAGCGGAGATCACGCACTACGAATACCGGTATGCGCAAGCTTCCGAGACACTTCCGGACAGCTGGACGGTTGTGGAGGGTGGGGAGGAGGCCCGAAGGGTCACGGTGGACGAGCTGACGAACGACACCACGTACCGGTTCGAAGTAAGGGCGGTTAACGAAGAAGGTCAGGGCGCCGCGGCTGCGACGACCGCTGCACCTGCCGACGCCAACGCCTCGCCCGAGTTGGCCGCGCCCGACCTGACGGTGAACGAAGGTGATGGAACGGCCGTTGTGCGCGTAACCCTGGCGCCGCCGGCCGACGAGACGGTCACGGTTTCCTATGCGACCTCCATGGGGAGCGCTTCGCCCGAGACCGACTACACCGCGGCCCGGGGAACCCTGACATTTCCGGCGGGGAGCACGGCGCGGGAGATCTTGGTCATCATCACGAACGACAAGGATGTCGAGGGTGAGGAGGACCTTTTCGTCGCTCTGAGCGACGCCGAGGGGGCTGACATCGGCCGGGACACGGGACAGGTGACGATCCAGGACAACGACCCGGAGGACTCGCCTGGTGCCCCGTCCGTCCCGGTTGGCCTTGTGGCCTTCGAGGGAGACGAGGTGGTCAGGTTGACATGGAGACCGCCGGCGGATGATGGCGGAAAGCCGATTGTTCGATACGAGTACCGTTTCAGGGAAGACACGTTTCCGTATCCGGGAAGCTGGACGGTGGTGTCGCAGGGGCCCGATGCGCGGCGCGTGACAATCAGGGGGCTGGCGAACGGAGTCCGGCACGAATTCCAGCTCCGCGCGGTCAACGAGGTCGGTGCGGGCAGCGCGGCAGAGACGGCGGCGACACCAGCGGACGACGATCCGCCGCCGTCGATGTCGATCGACGATATCGCGGTGGGGGAAGGGTCCGACTCGGCGACTCTGCGGGTCAAGCTCTCCCGTCCGGGGGAGGATGAGATCGCGGTGGTCTACGCGACGTCGGAAGGCACGGCGGAGGAGGGCGCGGACTACACGGGGGTCGAGGACAGTTTGTCCTTCGCGCCCGGCGTGACCGTGCTGGAGATCAACGTTGCAATCACCGACGACAACCTGGAAGAGGAGAACGAGGGCTTCACGGTCGATTTGAGCGATGCCAGGGGCGCGCGGATCGGCGACGGGACCGGGGATGTGACGATCCTAGACAACGACGGTGACGGGACGGCCGAGCCTCCGGACATTCCACGCGATCTCGGGGCCGAACCGGGCGACGGCGAGGCGACGGTCTCGTGGGCGGTGCCGGCCAGCGACGGAGGGGCGCCGATCACGCGGTACGAATACCGTCATGCGAAGAGCACGGATCCCTATCCCGACAACTGGACGACGGTGCCGGGCGGCTCCGCGGCCAGGCAGGTTACGGTGCCAGGCCTCTCCAACGGCACGCAGTACGACTTCGAGGTGCGGGCGGTGAACGAAGCCGGGGAGGGTCAGGGAGACCAGGTGAGCGCGACTCCCAGTCACGCGACCGGCGAGCCTGCGCTGGCGATACGGGACGCTGCGGCGGTCGAAAGTGACGGAGTCGCGGTCGCGCGGGTGACGCTGTCGCATGCGACGGACGAAGTGGTGACCGTTCGTTACGACACCGAGGACCTGGAAGCCACCGCGGGCGTGGACTACAGCCGGTCGGGCGGCACGGTGAGCTTCAATCCCGGCGACACGCTGGAGGAGATCCGCGTGCCCATTGTCGACGACGAGGACCATGAGCCGAGCGAGAGGTTCGTTGTCAGGCTGATGAATGCCACGAATGCGACCATAGAGGTACGCAGGGGCGAGGTGATCATCCGTGACGATGACGCGAACGGAGGAGCCGACGTACCGAGTGAGCCGCGCAGTCTCCTCGGGATAGGGGGGGACCGCCAGGTCGACCTCACGTGGTCACAGCCCCTGGACGACGGGGGTGCGGCGATCAGCCGGTACGAATACCGGTTTGTAGCGGGATCGAAGAGCTTCCCGGCGGACTGGACGACGATCGCCGGAGGAGAGGAGGCAAGGCGGCTACGGGTCGCCGGTTTGACCAACGGCGTGACCCACCGGTTCCAGGTCCGGGCCGTGAACAGTGTTGGCCCGGGCCCGGCTGCGCTGGCCGAAGGAACGCCCGTGCACCCCGATTCCACTCCGACCGTTCGTATCGGGGACGCGGATGTCGGCGAAGGGGACGGGGAAATCGCGTTGTCGGTCATCATGACCCCGGCAGCGGACGAGACCGTGAGAATCAGGTACGTGACGGCTGACGGGAGCGCCACCGCGGGCGAAGACTACACTGACACCACGGGGACCCTGGCCTTCGCCCAGGGCACCAACCGCCGGACGATCACCGTGCCGGTGCTCGACGACGATGACGAGGACGGCGACGAGACGTTTTCGGTGACCCTTTCCCTGATCGGAGACCCGGATGCCAGGATCGCCGAGGGGACGGCCACGGTGACGATCCGGGACAACGAGGGCGACACGACGGTGACGGTGCCGAGCCGTCCGCGGTCTCTGTTCGGAGATGGCGGCGACGGTCTGGTGGCGCTGACGTGGCGAGCGCCCGAAAGCGACGGCGGCGCGGCGATCACCCACTACGAATACCGGTGGGCGGAAGACGGAGAAGCGTTCACCCGCTGGACGGGCATCGTCGGAGGGGGACGGGCGAGGAAGCATGTCGTGAAGGGGCTCGCGAACGGAGTCCGGTACAGGTTCCAGGTGCGGGCGGTGAACAAGGCCGGATCCGGAGAGTCGGCCGAGACGGTCGCCAGGGCCGGACAGCCGGGTACCCGGCCATCGGTCTTCGTGAACCCGGAAGAGTTGGAGATCGCTGAGGACGACAGCGCGAGCTACACGGTTGTACTCGAAAGCGAGCCCTTCGCCAGCGTGACCGTGCGGATGACCGCCGACCTGTCGAAGACCGACCTCGAGGTGGATCCGGCGGAAGTCGTGTTCACAACGTCGAACTGGGGCGAGCCACAGTCGATCACGGTGCAGAGCGAGCCGGACGACGACGAGGAGGACGACCTGGGGATCGTCCTGACCCACGAGGCGAGCGGGGGAGGCTACGACGATGTCGAGGTGCCCTCCGTCACGGTGGACATCCGCGATTTCAGGGTGCGCCCGGAGCTCCGGATCATGGGTGACGAGGCAAGCGCGACGGAGACGCCCCGGGGTGAACTCGTCTTCGGTCTGTCGCTGAACAGGGTAGCGGACGACACGGTGTGGGTGGACTACGAGACCGTGGACGGAACGGCCGTTGAAGGCGACGACTACGAGGAGGCGTCGGGGACCGTGGTGTTCCCACCGGGAACGACCACGCGGCGAATCCGCGTACCGCTGCTGGACGACGATGTGCCCGAAGAGAACGAGACGCTCGCACTGGAGTTGTTCAACCCCGTAAACGCAACGTTCGCGGCGGGTGGGGAACGGCTGTCGCTGGAAGGCGTCATCATCGACGACGACGACCAGGCCATCAGGGTTTCCTTCGGCGCGGATGCCTACGTTGTGGAAGAGGACGGCAGCGTATCGGTGGATGTGGAATTGAGCGACGCCCCGGACGGCGAGATCCGGATCCCGATAGAGGTTACGCTTGGGGAGGGTGTGGAAGAGGACGAGTTCTCGGTCGCGGACCATGTGATCTTCGAAGACGGCGAGACCCGTGCCGAACTCGAATTCGAGGCGGGGGGGGACGATGTCGACGAAGAGGACGAGGTGGTGTTCCTGACGCTTGGCCCGGAGTTGCCGGAGGGCATTGAGGAGGGCGAGCCGGTGGCGACGGAGGTCCTGATCCAAGACGACGACGAGCGTGGGGTGAGCGTGTCGCCCGAGACCCTGGAGGTGACCGAAGGGGACAGCGCAACCTACACGGCGCAGCTGACTTCGGAGCCGACGGGCCACGTAACGGTGCGGATGGCGACGGATCTGGCGGAGACGAGCCTGACCGTCGAACCCGTGGAGCTGGCGTTCACTCCGGACGACTGGAACGAACCCCGGACCGTCACCGTTCGCAGCGCCCTGGACCCGGACCAGGACGACGAACTCGGGATCACCCTGACCCACGAGGCGAGCGGGGGGGACTACGACGGAGTCGACGCCGCCACGGTGACCGTTGATGTCATCGACCTCAAGCTGCCCACGCTGGAGGGGGACGATGTGCGTGCCGAGGAGGCGGAGGGCGTGGTTCGCTTTCCCGTACGGTTGAGCGCCGCAAGCAGGACCGCGGTCAGGGTCCGGTATGCCACCGTGGACGGGACGGCGGTGGCCGGTGGGGACTACGGGGCCGGTAGCGGGGTACTGACGTTCCGGCCGGGCACGACGAGGCAGGAGATCGCCGTGTCTCTCCTGGACGACTACACGGAAGAGGAAGCCGAGACATTCCGGCTGGAGCTCTTCGACCCGGTGGGTGCGACGCTGGGCGACGGGGGGGACCGCCTGGTGCTGACGGGCACGATCGCGGACGACGACGAGACGGTGACGGTGTCCTTCGGAGCGGGCAGGTACGGGGTGGACGAAGGCGGCTCGGTGCAGCTGTCGGTCGAGGTGAACGGAGATCCGGGCCGGGATGTCCGGATTCCGGTCACGGCCGCGGGCGGCCGGAACGTCACGGACGATGAGTTTGCGGTGGCGGAGGACGTCCTTTTGCGCCAGGGACAGACCGGCGCCACGCTCACCTTCCGGTCCACGGAGGACCACGTGGACGAAGACGACGAGATCGTGACACTGCGGCTGGGATCGTCGCTCCCCGAGGGACTTGTCGCCGGCGAGCCCGCGAGCACCGAGGTCACCGTCGCCGACGACGATGAACGGGGCGTCGAAATCTCGACCGCGGCGCTCGAGGTGGACGAGGGCGGCAGCGCGGCCTATACGGTGCGGTTGACTTCGCGTCCTACCGCGACCGTGACCGTGAAGGTCGGGGGGGACTGGGTCGGGAGCGACGTAACCGTGACTCCGTTCACTCTGACGTTCGCACCGCACGCGTGGCGGGATCCGATGACCGTGACCGTAAGCGCCGCGCACGACCGCGATGCCATCGACGAACCCGCGGTCACGCTGAGTCACGACGTGACGGGCGGCGACTACACCGGCGTGACGGCCGCCGACGTGACGGTGACGGTCATCGAGGACGATACGCCGGTGCTGACGGTGCCCGATGCGGAGGGCGTGGAGGGCGATGGCGAGATCGTCTTCGAGGCCACCCTGGACATCCGGAGCAGCCGCGAGGTGCGGGTGGGCTACGTCTCCGTGGGTGGAACGGCGACCGAAGACGTGGACTACGCGGGTCGGCGGGGCACGCTGGTGTTCGCGCCGCTGCAGACTGACGCGCGCCTGGTGGTGCCGCTGATCGACGACGACCTCGATGAGCCGGCCGAGCACTTCCGCCTGGAGTTCGGCGACTACGTCAACGCGAGTCCGGGGGAGGACCCGCAGCCGACCACGGGTACGATCCTCGACGACGACCTTCCGGTGCTCACGATCGACGCGGTCGAGGCAACCGTGGTCGAAGGTACCGACGCGCGCGTCCGCCTTGTCCGCGAGGGCGACCTGACCGTGACGCTGAGCGTGCCGGTGACGGTCACCGAGACCGGCGATTTCCTCGCCGGGCCCGCGCCCGGGGAGTTCGACTTCGCGGTCGGCGCGGCGGAGGTGATTCTGGCGCTTCCGACCGTGGACGACGCGCTGGACGAACGGGACGGCACGATCGAGGCCACGATTCCGGCGAGCGACGACTACGAGATCTCCGGTTCGCCCACCGCGCAGGTGGCCGTGTCCGACAACGATGCGACTCCCTCGGTGAACATCGCCGTGGCCGAAGCGGCCGAGAGCGCGGGGGAGATCGTGTTCCCGGTGACTCTGCGCGGCGCGAGCGCCTACGAGGTGACGGTGAGCTGGGCTACCGCGGACCGGACGGCGGTTGCGGGCGAGGACTACCGGGCGGCGACCGGGACGGTGACATTCGCCCCCGGCGAAACCGTGGGAGAGATCCGTGTCACGGTGCTGGACGACGTGCTGCCGGAGGGTAGGGAGACGTTCACCGTGACCCTGTCAGGGCCGGCGAACGCCGTGCTCGGAGTGCACGTGGCGGCCGGTACGATCATCGACGACGACGAGATGGTCGTGCAGGCGTGGCTGTCCCGGTTCGGCCGCACGGTGGCCAGCCAGGTCGTGGAGGGAATCGGCGAGCGTGTCGCGGGTGGAGGGGGGGATGGGGGGTCACGTCTGAACACACCGGTATCCGCGCAGTCCGTAGAGGGGGATGGACGCAGGCTGGGACTCGGTGACCTGTTGGACGGCAGCATGTTCCACCTCGGCGGTGGGAGCCCTGTACGGGAAGCGGGTGGATCCGGCGGCGGCTGGACCGCGTGGGGACGGGGCATGAGAACGAGCTTCGACGGGGCGGAGGAAGGACTGTCGGTGGACGGAAGCGTCCTCACGGCGCTGGCGGGCGTGGACTACGAGGCGGGTCCGGTCCTGGCGGGGGCGGCGGGATCGTACAGCCTGGGTGAGGGAACCCTGGCGCGGTCGGCGGGGGAACTGAGCCAGGATGTCGAGTCCACCCTGAGCAGCGTGTACCCGTACCTGCGGGTCCGGATGGCGGACAGGGTTTCGGCGTGGGGTCTGGGCGGCTTCGGCCGGGGTGAGATGTCATTCCCCGGTGCGGGAACGACCGGGGAGACCGGGATCGGCATGCAGATGGGTGCGCTCGGCGCCCGCGGGGCCCTGCTGAATCCCGCGGGGACCGGAATCTCACTGGCCCTCAAGTCGGACGCGTTTCTGGTGCGGATGAGTACGGATGAGAGCGCCGGGACGACACCGGTGGAGACGGATGCGAGCCGGGTGCGCTTCCTCCTCGAGGCGGCGAGCCATGTGCAGGTCGGCGCGAGCGGGCTCTTCGCCCCGCTGATCGAGGTGGGCGTGCGCATGGACGGCGGCGACGCCGAGACCGGCACGGGTCTCGAGGTGGGCGGCGGGCTGAGATATACCAACGAGGCGGCGGGCCTGAGCGTCGAGGGAACCGCCCGCATGCTGGTTAGCCACCAGGACACCGCCTTCAGCGAGTGGGGTGTCGGCGGAGCGCTCATCTTCCAGCCCGGCGGCCCCGACCGGGGGCTGTCGGTGAGCGTGGGCACGTCCTGGGGTGCGCCTGCGGGCAGTGCCCGCGATCTCTGGTCTCCCGGTGCGGTCGGTAGTGTCGGGGCGGGCGGCCGGGATGCCGCGGATTCCGGCGGCCGCTTCATGACGCGGCTGCACTACGTCATGTCTCCGTTCTGGAGCGGCCTGTCCATGGCGCCCTACGCCGAGCTCGGGATGGTCGGCGGCGCGCAGTCGCGAACATCCCTCGTGGGCTGGCGCCTCGATGTTCTCGACGCCCTGAGGCTGAACCTCGAAGCCGACCTGCGGTCACGCGATTCGGGACAGGGGGCGGGGGGTCTGTCACTGCGCGTAGCGCTCAGACCTTAGCAGCAGCGCGCGAACAACCCCCCCGGCATTCGACCGGCGCCGCATCCGGGCTGGACCGCCTTCGCTCTGCGTTTGCTCCTCTGGTTCCGGGGGCGTCTGTTCGCGAGTGGGCGGTCCATCTATTGTGAAGGCATGGAACCGGTGAACGGCACGTCCAGCCCCGCCTGGGCCAAGGTGGTCGACCAGACCCGCTGCATCGGCTGCCACGCGTGCACCACGGCCTGCAAGTCCGAAAACGAAGTGCCGCTCTCGGTGACGCGCACGTACGTCAAGTACGTTGACACCGGCGTCTTTCCGGAGGCGCGGCGCTCCTTCCAGGTGACCCGCTGCAACCAGTGCGCGAAACCGCCGTGTGTCGACGCCTGCCCCACCTCCGCGATGTTCCGGCGGGCCGACGGGATCGTCGACTTCGACAAGAGCGCCTGCATCGGGTGCAAGGCGTGCATAGCGGCCTGTCCCTACGACGCGATCTTCATCAATCCCGAGGACCATTCGGCCGAGAAGTGCAACTTCTGCGCGCACCGCCTCGATATCGGGCTCGAGCCGGCCTGCGTCGTGGTGTGCCCGACCGAGGCGCTGCTCGTGGGCGACATGAACGACCCGTCCTCGAAGGTCGCCGGAATCATCAACCGCGACCCGGTGGCGGTTCGGCGGCCCGAGAAGGAGACGCTGCCGAAGCTGTACTACAAGGGCGCCGACCAGGTGACCCTCGACCCGCTGGCCGCGCAGCGTCCGGGCGGCGGGCTCTTCATGTGGAGCGAGCAGGGTGAGGTGGACCACGGAGTGCCGGCGGGGCATCCGGGGCCGTGGAACTCCTCGGCGGCCGCGGTGCTCAGCTACGACATTCCGCACACGGCGCCCTGGGACTTCCGCGTGTCGCTCTACACCTGGACCAAGTCGATCGCGGCGGGGGCGTACCTGGTGCCGCTGCTCCTCATCCTCGCCGGAGCGCTCGATCCGGCCAGCCCGCTCTGGACGTGGGCCGCGCCGGTTCTGGCCGGTCTCTTCCTGGGCGTCACCGGCGCCATCCTCGTCTGGGACCTGGAACACCCCACGCGCTTCCACCTCATCTTCCGGCGCCCCCAGTGGCGCAGCTGGCTGGTGCGGGGCGGCTTCATCATCGGCGGCTACGGGGCCGCGCTGGCCGCCCACTTCACCGCCACCCTGGCCGGCACCTCCCCACCCCCCTGGCTCGGCTGGCTCGGCGGCGGCCTCGCGGTCCTCACCGCAGTGTACACCGCCTTCCTGTTCGGGCAGGCCAAGGCGCGCGACATGTGGCAGAACCCGCTGCTGCCGGCGCACTTCCTTGTCCAGGCCGGCGTTGCGGGGGGCGGTGTCACCACAATCGCCGCCCTCGCGCTCGCGGCGCCGGCAGCCGTCACCGAAGCGGCGCTGCTCACCTTCGCCGCCTCCAGCGCGGCCCACGTCCTCATGATCGCCGGCGAGGTCTTCATGCCCCCGCCCACCGCGCATGCCCGCCTCGCAGAACGCGAGATGACCCACGGCCGGTTCAGCCGCTGGTTCCGCCTGGGCGTACTCGGGGCACTCATCGGCGCGGCCGCCCCCTGGCTCGGGTGGACCGTCGTTCCGCTCGGCCTCGTCGCCCTGCTCGCCTACGAGCACGCGTACGTGCAGGCGGGCCAGTCGGTGCCGCTGTCATGAGCCGCCCTACCCTCGACGATCTCGAGCGCCGCGTCTCCGCCGCCAGGGCCCGGACGGAAGCCCGCGGCGAGACCTTCTACCCGGGAGCGAGCCGGGTCCACCTCGCAGCGTTCCCGCCGAAGGAGCGCTGGAGCGACTGGGTCGAGCTCGACTCGAAGGCGTGGCCCGAGCGCGTCGAGCGCCGCTACATGCTGGTGCCCACCACCTGCTTCAACTGCGAGTCGGCGTGCGGCCTGCTCGCGTACGTGGACCGCGACACGCTCGAGGTGCGCAAGTTCGAAGGCAACCCGGAGCACCCCGGCTCCCGCGGCCGCAACTGCGCGAAGGGGCCCGCCACCGTCACCCAGCTCACCGACCCGGACCGGATACTCCACCCCCTGAGGCGCGCCGGGCAGCGCGGGGAGGGGAAGTGGGAGCGGGTCGGCTGGGAGGAGGCGCTGGACGACATCGCCGCCCGCATCCGCACGGCAATCGACGAGGACCGGCACGGCGAGGTCATGTACCACGTGGGCCGTCCCGGCGAGGACGGCTTCACCGAACGGACGCTCGCCGCGTGGGGCGTGGACGGCCACAACTCGCACACCAACATCTGTTCCTCGGGGGCGCGCGCCGGATACCACCTGTGGATGGGGATGGACCGCCCCAGTCCCGATCACGAGAACGCCCAGGTGATCCTCCTGGTGAGCAGCCACCTCGAGGCCGGCCACTACTTCAACCCGCACGCCCAGCGCGTCATGGAGGGCAAGCGGCGGGGCGCGAAGCTGATCGTCTTCGACACGCGTCTCTCCAACACGGCCACCCACGCCGACCACTGGCTCTCCACCTACCCGGGCTCCGAGGCGGCGGTGCTGCTGGCGATCGCCAACCACCTGGTTGTCACCGGCCGCTACAACCGGGCGTTCGTGGAGCGGTGGTGGAACTGGCCCGAGTACCTGGAGGAGAACCACCCCGGCGAGCCCGTCACCTTCGAGACCTTCGAGCGCGCGCTGCGCGACCTCTACGCCGACTACACCTTCGACTTCGCGGCGGCCGAGAGCGGCGTTTCGGCTGAAACGCTTTCGGCGGTGGCGGAGGTCGTTGCGGGCGCCGGCACCCGGCTCTCCACCCACAACTGGCGGTCCGCGGCCGCCGGCAACCTGGGCGGCTGGCAGGTTGCGCGAGCCCTCTTCCTGCTCAACGCCCTGCTCGGCGCGATCGCGGTCCCCGGCGGCACCTATCCCAACTCGTGGAACAAGTTCGTCCCCCGTCCGATCCGCATGCCGCCCAGGCACCCCAAACACTGGAACGACCTCACCTGGCCCGCCGACTATCCGCTGAGCCTCATGGAGATGTCGTTCCTGCTGCCGCACCTGGTCCGGGAACAGGACCGCCGCCTGGCCGTCTACTTCACCCGCGTCTACAACCCCGTGTGGACCAATCCGGACGGCTTCTCCTGGCTCGAGATGCTCACCGACCCCGAGCGGATCGGGTTGCACGTGGCGCTCACCCCGACCTGGAACGAGACCGCCTTCTTCGCCGACTACGTCCTGCCGATGGGCCACTCCTCGGAGCGCCACGACCTGACCTCGTACGAGCAGTACGACGGGCTCTGGGTCGGGTTCCGGCAGCCGGTGCTGCGCGCGGCGCGCGAGCGGCTGGGCGAAGAGATCGTATCCACCCGCGACGTGACTCCCGGCGAGGTCTGGGAGGAGAACGAGTTCTGGATCGAGCTGACGTGGCGGATCGACCCGGACGGCAGCCGCGGGATCCGCGAGTTCTTCGAGTCCCGCGAGCGTCCCGGTGAGAAGATGACGGTGGACGAATACTATGGGTGGATCTTCGAGAACTCGGTGCCGGGGCTGCCCGGGAAGGCCGCGCGGGAAGGCCTCACGCCGCTCCAGTACATGCGCCGCTACGGGGCCTTCGAGATCGACGCGAAGGTCGGGGCGGTCTACGAGGAACGGGTGCCGGACGGTGAGCTGGACGATGTGTACGTGGACGCGGCCGGGCGCGCCTTCACGAGGGCTGGAGCGCCGCCGGCCCTGAACGTGGTGCCGCTGCCGCCGCTCGATGGCGACGGGGAGGGGCGGCGGCGGGTGGGGGTCGAGGTGGACGGGGTGGTGCGGCGGGGCTTTCCGACGCCGTCGGGACGGCTTGAGTTCTGGTCGCGCACACTGGCCGAGTGGGGATGGCCGGAGCTGGCCGTGCCCGGCTACGTGCGCAGCCACGTGCACAGGTCGAAGCTGGACGGGGACCGGATGTGCCTGATCTCGACCTTCCGGCTGCCGGTGCAGGTCCACACGCGCAGCGCCAATGCGAAGTGGCTCAATGAGATCGCACACACCAACCCGCTCTGGCTCCATCCCGTCGATGCGACGCGGGTGGGCGTGGAGACGGGCGACCTGGTGCGGGTCGAGACCGGGATCGGGCACTTCGTGGTGAAGGCGTGGGTGACCGAGGGCATTCATCCCGGAGTGGTGGCGTGTTCGCACCACATGGGGCGGTGGAAGACGGGGGACGGGCCGCGCCAGGCGATGGCGACGGTTGCGCTCAACCGGGAGGGGAGCGGGTGGGGGATCGAGCGGAAAAGCGGGACCGGGCCGTTTGAGTCGGACGATTCGGACACCGCGCGCATCTGGTGGACCGATGTGGGCGTCCACCAGAACATGACCTTCCCCGTGCAGCCCGACCCCGTTTCCGGCGCGCACTGCTGGCACCAGGCGGTGCGGGTGAGCAAGGCGGAAGCGGGTGATCGCTACGGTGACATCGCGGTCGACACGGCCAAGTCGCGCCGGGCCTTCCGGCGGTGGCTGAAGCTGGCACGGTCGGCCGTACTGCATTCACCCGACGGCACTCGCCGGCCTTACTGGTTGTTGCGCCCCGTGAGACCGGAGCGGGAGGCGTTCCGGCTCCCGTCGAAGCCGGAGGGCAACGGTTCGGCCGACGGCGCCATCGGTCGTGTGGGGTCGGTCGGTCGCGCGCCGGCCGCCGACCCCTGAATGGAGCTCTTCCGCGCGCTCGGCACGCTGATCGAGTCGCCTTCGGCGGAGCACGGGCAGGCGGCGGCGGCGCTCGGCCTGCCGGCGGTGCCTACCCCGGCCGAGCACGGCAGGGTGGTTGCGCGGCAGCGGTACCCCTATGCCTCCGTGTACCTCGGCGCGGAGGGGATGATGGGGGGTGAGGCGAGAGACCGCATTGCCGGCTTCCGGCGCGCCCTGGGAACGCCGGATCGCGAGGCCGACCACCTGTCTTCTCTGCTGGGATTGCTGGCCGCACTCGACGAGTGGCCGCGGCGCGAACCGGACCCGGCGCGCCGCGCCCTTCTGGCCCACGCACGGGTAGCTCTGGCGTGGGAGCATCTGGCGCCGTGGACCGGACCCTATCTGGCGAGCTTCAGGGGGTGCGGTGCGACATTCTACGAGGCGTGGGCCGGGCTCCTTGGTGAGGCGCTGACCCGGCTCCAAAGCGAGTTGGTCTTTCCGGACCGTCTCCCCGCGGCGCTCAGGGCCGCCCCCGCGCTTCCCGACCCACGCCGCGACGGTGGGGATGCCCTCATAGCCGGGCTGCTGGCGCCGGTACGCTGCGGGATGATCCTGCTGCGCGACGACCTGGTGCGGCTGGCGGACGACGCCGGGCTGGCCTGCCGCGCCGGAGAGCGGCGTTACGCTCTCAAGTCGTTCCTGGCGCAGGATCCCGGCCCGACTCTGGCATGGTTGGCAGGCCACGCTCAAAGGTGGCGTTCGAGGGTGGCTGCCGCGGGTCCGGCCCCGATCGCGAAGTGGTGGTCGGAGCGTGCGGGGGTGACATCCCGCCTGCTGTCGGAACTGGCGGCGGAGGTGCGAACTCCGGCGCCGGGAACCTTCGCCGCCCCGTGAGCGGTCCCGCCCTCCGCCGCGGCCGCGCGGCCGACGATCCCGTCCGGGGGGGCAGGGCCTGGACCGGACGACACGCGACCTCCCGGGACGTGCTCGCCGGACTGAGCGTCACTCTGCTCATCGTGCCGCAAAGCATGGCCTACGCGGAACTGGCAGGTCTGCCCAGCGTGCACGGTCTCTACGCGTCCGCGCTGCCCCTCGTCGCGGCGGGACTCTTCGCCTCGTGCCCGTACCTGCAGACAGGCCCGGTCGCTCTCACCGCGCTGCTGACTCACGGTGCCCTGGTCACCATTGCCGTGCCCGGGAGTCCTCAGTACACGCGCGCGGCAGCCATGCTGGCCGTCATCGTGGGATTGATCCGTCTCGGCGTCTCCGCCTTGCGCTCCGGGAAGATCACCTACCTCATGTCGCAACCCGTCGTGCGCGGCTTCACCTCCGGGGCGGCCATCCTGATTCTGCTGTCGCAGTTTCCCTCCGCGCTGGGAATGACGGCCGCGAGCGAAAGCGGACTGGTCGGCAACACCGTCCGCGTGCTGGGCAGCCCTGGGTCGTGGAACCTCACCGCCCTGGTCCTGACCGTCCTGACCGTGACCGTCACCTTGTTGGCGCGGCGGATCCACCCTCTCTTCCCCGGCGCCCTGGTTGCCGTGCTGGCCGGTGTGCTCTTCTCCGGTCTGGCCGGGTACCAGGGCCCGATCGTGGGTGATATCCCGGGCTCGCTTCCGCCCGTCAGCCTTGCGCTTCCATGGGGCCTCTTCCCGGCGCTCCTGGTTCCGGGAGCGGTGATCGCGCTCGTGGGCTTTGCGGAGACTACCGCCATCGCCCGCAACTTCGCTACCCAGGACCGGGCACGCTGGAGTCCTGATCGCGAGTTCCTGGCCCAGGGCGCCGCCAATGTCGTCTCGGGGATCTGCGGAGGCATGCCCGCCGACGGATCACTGTCGCGCAGCAGCCTCAATCGCCTCTCCGGGGCGGGCACCCGCTGGTCCGGCGCAATCACGGGGCTGGCAGTCCTGGTGTTCCTTCCCTTCGCCGGAGTGCTTTCGGCGCTTCCCAAGGCAGTACTGGCCGGAATCGTGATCGCGGCCGTGGGCGGACTGGTTCGTCCCCGGCTTCTCCTCAACGTCTGGACGCTGTCCAGGGTCCAGGCGCTGGTGGTCTGGCTCACGCTGGCGTTGTGTCTGCTCCTGGCGCCGCGGATCGAACAGGCGCTGCTGCTGGGGATTCTCGTGTCCCTTGCCATACACGTATGGCGGGAACGGCGCGCCGGATTTCACAGCTGGATGGAGGGCGATATCCTCCACCTGGAGGTGATGGGAATCCTCTGGTTCGCCTCGGCGCCCCGCCTGGAGGAGACGCTGATGAGTCGCCTCAACCGTGCGGGCGGCGTGTCCGAAGTCGTCATTCACCTGGAGGGGCTGGGCCGGATCGACCTGACCGGTGCGCTTGTCCTCAAGCGGGCCGCCGATGAGATGCGTGCGCTCGGGATCCCCTCGTCGCTAAAGGGAGTGCCGCCGCATGCGCGTGAACTGATCGACAACATATTCGGGATGCCGCCGACGACATATCTGTAGGAATCCCGTGGAGAAATCCCCTGTCGCATCGGGACTGGCCGAGGTGCCGCACCGGCGGGGCGCCTTGAAGAGGCAGGAACCCCTGGCCCGCGGCACAGCCAGGCGGAGCAGCCCGTCGATAACGTTCATGGCCACGCCGGTTGGGGTGGCCGCCCCTCGGTGCTGAAACAGGGCGGAGTTTCAGGGAAAAGCCCAGCGAGCACCGGGAGCGGCGAGGCGCCGGGCTGGCAAGGCGCGACGATAGGTGAATGGCAGGGCTATTCGCCCAAGGAGCAACGCAGAGCGAAGCCACGGAGTGGCAAGATGTATAGCTGACATGACACAATGTAATCTGTGCTTTACGTTGTGAACGGTCGAAGCGACGCGGCCAGCGCGGATGCATCGCCGTTCGAATGCCGGGGGGATTTGTCCACGGGGGCTGGTAGGCAGAGCCGCTACAACGCTTCCCTGAGGAAGCCGAGGAACTCCTCGCGATCCCGGGTGAGCCCCAGGAAGGTGGCGACCGTTTCGCCCTTGCCGTCGACCACTGCATAGAGAGGCAGGGCGATTGTCCCGAAGTGTTCCTTCTGGTAGTCCATCTGGCTCTCGTAGACATCTCCCTCCCCGTCGGTGAAGAGCCGGGCCAAGACGAAACGTCCCAGCTGTTCCTCGACCTCGGGGACGGTAAACATGTTCGACTCCATCCAGCGACAGTTGGTGCAGGTGTAGCCGGTGAAGTCGATGAAGACGCGGTTTCCATCGGCGCGAGCGGCGGCCAGGGCCCCGTCAAGGTCGTTCAGGTGCCACTTGAGTCCGCGGCGCTCCTCGCCCCGTTCGGCCATGGCGAGCGCTCCTGCCGGGGTGTCCTCGGCCCGCGGCGGCAGAAAGGACTCGATTTCCCCGAGCGGCCGGCCGTCGAGGCCCAGCGCAAGCAAGGCGCCGAGGGCGAGGAATGCCCCCGCAAAGCCGAGCCGGACGGGCCGCGGACCGGTGGTGGCAACGCCCCCGCCGACCGTGCCCGGAGCAGACCGGCGGCCGCGCAGAATGCAGACCGTGATGACGCCGCACAGCACTGCCCAAGACACCAGAACGGTCTGCCGGGTAAAGATTCCCCACCCCAGCACGAGATCCGCGTTGGAGACGAACTTCAGCGCGGCGCCGAGCTCCACAAGGCCGAGCACGACCCTGACCGATCCGAGCCATCCACCCGTGCTCGGGAAACGGGTCAGCGCGCGCGGTACCAGGGCGAGGAGGAAGAAGGGCAGGGCGAAGGTAGCGGAGAATACGAGGAGACCCACGGCGGGCTGCTGCCATTGACCCTGCGAAGCGAGCACCAGCAGGGTACCGACGAAGGGGGCGGTGCAGGTGAAGGTGGTGACGGCGAAGGTCGCTCCCATGAGCACCGCGCCCGGTAGCCCTCCCGTGGTGCGGTCCCCGGTGACGCGGTCAAGGCGGGTGAGAATTCCGGACGGAATCCGGATCTCGTAGAAGCCGAAGAAGTTGAAGGCGAAAGCCAGGAACATGGCGCCGATCGCGAGATTGACCCACGGACTCGCGGCAAGGCGGCTCATCCCCGACGCGCCCACGAGAACCGAGATCGCGAGTCCGGCCGCGGTGAAGGTTCCGATGATGCCCATGCCGAAGAGCACCGCGTTTCTGAGCGCCGCCCGCCGGGACTCGCCTCCGTGCTTCGCGAAGTACGACGCCGTTAGCGGGATCATGGGGAGAACGCACGGAGTGATGACCGCGAGGGCGCCGGCCGAGATGGCCACCCAGAGGAATGCGGAGTCGATCAAGGGCCGGACTGCGGCGTGATCGTCACGGGGATGGAGACCTCTTCGGTCTGTGGGGGCAGGCAGATGCGGTCGGTACACGCCTGGTAGCGGGCGCGGATGGGTATTTCACTGTCTCCGGCCGCGGCCTCTCCCGACACCTGCACGGGCACTTCGTACACCACCGATCCCTCGTGTACCTCCACCTTCATGGAGAAGTTCCGGTCGAACCTGACCTTGGGCCTGGGTCCCGTCGGGTCGCCAACCAGGGTGAAGGGCCGGTCCGGACCCAGGGAGATCCTGCTCGGCACCGGCCCGCCCTCTTCCTGCGTGATCGAGTAGATATACCAGCCCTTCTCGATCACCGCCTTCACGAGCACCACGGCCCGGGCCCCCGGCGCCAGATCGTCAAGGGCGACCTCCGCTGTCCACCGAACGGGGTCGTCCTGTATCCTTGCGCCCGCCATGGCGAGCGCCCCGAGTGCCAGCGCCGCGAGTGCGCGGATCGTCAATTCCGGTCGTGCCTTCCGGTTTGCCCCACGAATACGCGCCGGGTTTCGGAATGCGCTATGCCGTCGAAGTATCCGTACACTCCTTCGCCCTCGATGCCGAAGCTCGGCCAGGGGCGGGGCAGGGGGTCTATGCCCGGGTACTTCGCGAAGTTGGTGTAGTTCCAACCGATTCCAAGGAGGCGCAGGGACAGGCGCATGGACACACCGTCCTGGTATATCCGAATCGTATCGACCTGGGCGTTCTCCAGGGCCACGGGAAACGCGCCGAGGTGGGATTTGGGGATCTCCTCCTCGGAGCCGTCTGCCAGGATCTCGACAACGTCGTACACATCCGCCAGAAGAGTACCCGTTTCCAGACCGACCGCGTACCGCAGGGGTATTTGGATCAGCCCGGCGGTGTCCGGCATGGACAGACGCAAGGTGTTTGCGGGATCCACCAGGAGCGGCAATTCCGGCACCCCCGTCTCGCCGGTGAAAGCACCCAGCGGTGCCGTTCCCCACAAGCCGTACTCGCCCCCCGGCTCTATTGCCTCCGGGAGTGTCGCGCGGAGACACTTCGAGGGAACGAGCCAGCTGCCGCCGAGTTCACCACAGGTGGGCAGCCTGACCGATTCGGAGAAGCTGGCCGTCCAGCCGGGTCCGTCGAGAAACGCCGTGATCTCGGGTGTGCTGTCGGCCACATCGCGGTGGGGATGTACGGCCAGCAGGCGAGCTTCGCTTTCACCGGCCACGAGAAGGAGCGCGAGCGCAACCACGTCCGGGTGGGCTTCGAGCGGATCCACGGGGCGGACGATTTCGCACGCCGACGAGGCCGCCAGCGCCACAACGACCACCGGTCCGGCTCCGGCGCGCGCCCTCAAAACCGGAACTCCATGCCGATAAACGGGATCATCGGAAGCTGTCTCAAGTAGACCCTCTCAAGGTTGTGTGAGTACCACCCGCGTTGCACGACCCAGCCCACCACGTTGGGCAGGCTGAAGAGGTTGGCCACCGAAACATACGGCACCACCGAGCCGCCGCCAAACCATGACACTTCCGTCTCGTGCCGCCAGCCCAGGTCGATCCGGGCGTAGTACGGTAGCGTGGAGGAGTTGTACTCACCACCGAGCGTCAACAATTCGGTGTATTGGTACGGTCCCTGCCTCCTGAACGGGACGATCGCCAGCAACGGCGTAACCGGTTGCCCCGAACGCAGTGAAAACCGCGTGGACCACAAGGACCCACCGCGCCTGTAGGATGAGCCCAATTCGAACTCATGGTTCCTGTGGAAGCGGGGCGTGTAGGTCTGCGAACCCACGGTTCGGGACACGCTGGCCCAACGGTAGCTGCCGAGAAGCGTGATCCCCCGTCTCCCCATCCAGCTCCAGGATGCCTCGATTCCCCGCGCCCCGCCGCTGGCCACCTCCCACAGTGAAGGATCCCCGAGCACGACCCCTGAGATCGGCTTCACCCCGGGGTCAGGCAGTCGGAGGTTGTGGAGCGCGCGCGCATAGGCGTCCAGCCTGACCCTAAGCCCGCTGTGCGAGCCCTCCCACCCGACCGAGATCTCTGTGTTTCGCGGGATCGGCCCCTCGCTGACCGGAACCAGGAGATCGAACGCGAGGAAGCTTGCGAGGAGCGCCTCCTCGTTGCGCACCGAGGCCAGCGCCTGATACGAGCGCGACGCGGAGATGCGGGCACTCCACCAGGAGGTCCCGTAGCTTACCTGCCCAAATGGAGCGAGGGTGCTTCCCAGCCCCTGGAAGTGGTCCACCCTCAATCCCGCCCGGGTGGAGAAACCCCTCTCAAGAGGTACCTCCACACTCGAGTACGCGGCGAGCCGAAAGCTGCTCCTGCGGAGGGTTAGCGGCGTGAAGAAGGCTTCCTCACCCTCTTCGACGTCTCTGGTAACCTCGTAGTCCTGATCTGTAACGAAGCGAATCGCCTGTGTCCCGGCGGCAACCGTCGCGCGGCCCGCGCGCCAGGTCAGGCGCACGTCGGCACGGGTTTCGCCCATCGAACCGTCGCCGACCATAAGCGTGTCCGTGGGAGGATTGTATATTGTGTCGCCTTCAACGATGCTGAGGCCGCCTCCCCCGAGTGCGGCCAGGTCGCTTCCGAACCGGCTGTGTCCCAGGTTGGCGTCGATGATCCCGTTGGCTCCCAGTCTGTCACGGTAGTGGACCGAGAAGGCGGCGTTAATCGACGTCATCCCCAGCTCCAGGGTCTCCTGGGCGTCGAAGGTCTTCAGAGACTCGGAGTTCAGGTAGCCGCTGACCGAGAACCGGCGGACCCCGCCGAGATCTTTCGTCACCTTGGCATGGATGTCCGTGAAGAAGTAGGGAAGGTGCTTCTCGACCGCCCTCATCCGTTCGAGCACTCTCGTGAATCCTTCGATGTAGGTGCGGCGGCCATCCACCATGTAGGACATGTTCTCACCGATCGGCCCTTCCACGGAGAGCCGCGAGGAGGCGAGGCCCACGGAGCCGGCCATCCGCCTCCGGTCGCGGGCACCATCTCTGGTGGCAATGTCGATGGCGCCCGACAGCGACCCGGTCGCGAGTGCGTTGCCGCCCGATGCCGTCAGCAGCGTTGCGCGCTCGACGGCTTCGGCGTTGATCGCGGAGACGAAGCCTCCCAGGTGAACGGCATTGAAGAGGCGCACTCCATCGAGCAGCACCGGTGTACCGTCACTGGTGCCCCCCCGGATGAAGGGAACCGAGGTGTAGTCGGAGGCAGCCGAAGCAGCGGGCGAAACCTGGATTGCCCGCAGCACGTCCGTCTCGAGGATCGTCGGGAGGTTCCGGATCAGGACGGAGTCGACGACGAAAGCGTCCCGCGACAGAGACAATGGGTCGCCGGCGCGGCCGCTGACGGTCACGTCGACCCCCTCCAGACCAATCGGCGCCGGACGCAGCAGCACGAGTATCGGTTCGGTGGGCACGGCTTCGTACGTGCCGGTCCACAAGGCGTAGCCGTATGCGCCCGCCTCGACGCGCACCCGCCCCGTTCCCGGGAGTCCCGGCACCACGAACGCTCCGTGGCGGTCGGCAACCACGGATGCCTTGACGGCCTGGCCGCCGACCGCCGTAACCGTGACCTGGGCGAAGGCGACCGGTTCCAGATCGACGCTGTCGCGCACCACCCCGGTGAGAGCGGCCTGCTGCACCGTGGCAATCAGAAGCGTGGTTCCGATCATCCTCGTTCCGCCCTGTAATGGATTACCCTGGACCCCGCAAAAGAATGCACGATCCACCACCCTTCCGTCAAGCCGGGCCGGACTCCGCCTCGAGTCCTACCGCCTGGCCGACCCGCGGAGCCGTCCGTTTCATCCCGAATCCCGCTTTCCGTCTTCGGCTCGCGTTTCCTCCAGCAGTTGGTCGACCGCCAGAATGATCCCGTTCTTGCGCTTGCCGGTGAACCGGATGACACCTTCTTCGTCCAGGATGAAGGTGCTCGGCCACGTGCGGACGTTCCAGGCCCTCGAAATGGGTCCGTTGGTGCCACCGTCCCACCACGTTCGATAGTGCAGCCCCTCGCGCTCCTTGGCCTCCCGGACCGTCCTCCGGCTCGTGTCGCTGTTGATCCCGAGCAGCACGACCTCTTCGCCCTTGTACAGGTCCAGCATCGAACGCTGGTAGGGGTATTCGCTGCGGCACGGCCCGCACCAGTCGCCTGAAAAGACCAGCACGACTATGCTGCCGCGATAGTCGGCGAGTTCGAACTCGACCCGGTCGATGTCGGTTCCGACGATGTTCTGGGCCACCTGCCCCGGGGTCAGGATCTCGAAGAGGTGCCGCTGCCGGTCGATGATGTCCGCGGCGTCCGCGTGTTCCGTCTTCGCACCCGCCAGATACGCCGTGATCCGCCCGGACTGCCCGGGGGTGACGCGTCCCCGCCCCACCCACCAGCGAAAGCCCTGGAGATAGCGCGAAGTCCGGCGTCTGAGGTCCGCCTGCGTCTCGGGTGTGTTCATGAGAGAGTCGAGCCTCGCGAGCAGCTCGTCCACATGGGAATCCTCCAGCAGATCCCCTGCGATGCCCTGGGGGACAATGCCGGCGAAGTCGGCCTTCACCATTCCGGACGGGACGGACGCGCAACCAGCGGCGGCAGCGATGGTCAGAAGGGTGGTCCACTTCGTGAGATTGGACATCGTGGCTCGCCTTTTCCCCAGGGGACCCCGCCACTGCGCCAACGCGAACCGGCGCGGCGTGCGGCTGCAACGTGTCCTGCAAAGGTTGCGGGATTCTGGTCGCCGTGTCCAGGATGGCGGCCTTGAACGAGGTGCGAGCCCGGGAGTGAGGCGGTGCTCAAACGCGCCCGGCCGGGGCTGCACGACCGCGGTCGGCAACGCCCTCCAGTTCCATTTGCGCCCACCGTTGCCCGGACTACCTTTGTCTGCAGGAGGCCCGTCCTGTCAACCCCATGAGTCCAACCCCGTCCAGATCCAAAGGGACATCACATCACAGGGAGGATATCGATGCCGAGTTCCCCGGGTGCCCTGCTCCCGGCCGCGGCTGCACGCAGGGGCGCCGCCGAGCCGCCGGTTGGCTGCCGGGTCCTTGCGGGGCCTGTTCCGGAGTGGGCGGATACACCTGGGCCTGAGGGGCAGCCGGTCCCGAAAGGGCGGCTGCCGGTGTGCTCTTGACGGGGCCCGGGAGCGAAGGGCAGCGATTCGGAGTCGGCACAATGGTGGCCCCGCTCAGGCGCGTCGCGTTGCGCCGGCCGGGTCCGGCTACGTTCGACGCGGATCCCGCGCTCTGGCACTACACGCGCCGGTTGGACGCGAACAGGCTCGCACATCAGTACGACCTCTTCGTCTCCTACGTTCGGCGCTCCTGTGCCGCGATCGAGTGGATCGCGGACGAGAACGACGGCCTCGCCGACTCCATCTTCGTTTTCGATCCGTCGTTCATGACGCCTTGGGGCGCGATCCTGCTTCGGCCCGGCAAGACGCTCAGGCGCCCGGAGGTGGCACTGCACGAGGCACTCTACCGGCGTCTGGATGTCCCCGTGATCGGGACCGTCGTGCCGCCGGGTCACGCCGAAGGCGGGGATCTGCTCTGGCTCGACGAGGGCACGCTTGTGGCCGGACGCGGGTTTCGCACGAAC
The DNA here is from genome assembly GCA_965204275.1 of Longimicrobiales bacterium. GTDB lineage: Bacteria > Gemmatimonadota > Gemmatimonadetes > Longimicrobiales > Gaopeijiaceae > Bin94. The sequence goes on along the minus strand of CBDBEC010000002.1, from coordinate 2,188,683 downwards.
CAGGCGGGCATCGACCAACTGCGTGACATCCTTTCACCGTGCGGTGTCGAGGTCCACGCCTTCGATCTTCCGGTGTGGGATGGTAGCGCGGCCTGCCTCCACCTGCTGTCCTTGCTCAGCCCGCTGGACCGCGATCTGGTGCTGGTCTACTCGAGGCTTCTCCCGGTCGCGCTGTGCCGGATGCTGCAGGAACGGGGCGTCCGGTGCCTGGAAGCGAGTGAGAAGGAATTCCGCGATTCGGGAGGACTGAACGTGAACGTGCTCGCGCTCGGTCCCCGCAGGTGCCTGGCAGCGGGTGGGTATCCGGCAACGCTCAGGGTCATGAAGGATGCCGGGTGTGAAGTCACGTGCTTCATGGCCGATGCCCTGTGCCTTCCCTGCGAGGGGGGGCCGACGTGCATGGTGCTGCCCATTTGGCGGTCTTCACGGGCCAACCCCGGCAACAGCGTATCCCGAACCCAGGCGTACCCGGGCTCCTCCTCCAGCGCGCGCTCATAGGCTCCGCGAGCCTCCTCAACATTGCCCAGCGCGGCGTAGGTCTGCCCCAGCCAGGCGTGCGTCTCTGCCAGGCCCCAGTCGGGTAGCGGGGGCTCCGGACGGTCGTCCGCGAACAGGTCGGCCGCCGCCAGGAAATGGACCAGAGCCGACTCATGACCTCCGCCCCACACCTCCGGCGCGTGGAATGCGGAGATCCCCTCCAGCAACCTGACGCGCGGGTTGGCCGGATCGAGTCGCCTGGCCTTTTGCATCTCCACGCGGGAGCGCATCCCCAGGTTCATCGCCGTTTCGTCGTCGACGATCCGCATCCCGAGCACGACAGCCAGAAGTGCATGGGATTCGGCGATCGGTTGGTTGTCGATCGACCGTTGCAGGTGTGCTTCCGACTCCTCCAGCATCTCGAGCGCCAGCCCGGCGTCGTCACCGAGAGTGCGCATTGCCACCCGGTAGAGCGCGTAGCCCAGGTAGTGGTTGATGAGTGCGTCTTCGGGAAAGGCGGTGACGGCCCGCCGGGCGAAGAGCACGATGTCGGCGAAGGCGGTGTCACTCCCCGCGATGGCCGCTCTGTGGATTTCGCTTCGCATGCGGTCGGCCGTCGCGTGGGCGCGATCCTGTGCCGAAAGGCCGCCGGCCGGTACGAGGGCGACCGCGGCCAATGCCGCAGCGAGCCCGCGAAGGGACGGCGGTCGAAGTCCTGTCATGAGAATGTGTCGGCGGGACATGTCGGGCTCCTTGATTCGGGTTCAGAACGGAAGGGTGGTCGTTACCCCGAAGTAGAAGGTGCGGGGGAACGGAGTGTCGAGGGAAATGCGCTCGGAGTAGTCTTCGCTGTAGCGGTAGTCCCTGACGTTCGCCGCATCCAGCACGTTCATCACGGAGACGAAGAATACGGTGAGGTTGCCGGGCTGGAAGCTCCGTAGCGCGTACGCTGACAGGTCGAGGCGCGAATAGTTGGGGAGTCTCTCCGACATGGGGGGGCCGAAGACCGGTTTCCACACGCCGCGGCCGTGGTCGAAGACGCCCTCCCGCACCGGCGTCCGGGGAGTCCCCGTGGCGGCTCGGTAGGCTACACCGGTCTCCAGCCATCCGCCGAAGCCGCGGGTCACCACAATGTGGAGCGTATGAGTCGCTTCGAGCGGGGAAGACGCGAGTTCGCCGCTGTCCGGGTCCGTTCGCTCGGAGTCGATGAAGCTGTACGCCATCCTGCCGGTCAGCCCGAACAGGCCCATGTCCTCCTTGAGGAAGAGGTCCACTCCCCTGGCGTGGCCGGACCCCTGGCCCCGGGTGATCCCGTCGCGGGTCCGGGCGGCCAGCGATCGGTAACGCTTGCGATAGGCCTCGACGCGGATGATGCGACCCCCGTCCTCCCAGGCCAGGCCGCCGATGAGGTGCCGGGCGGCCATCGAAGGCAGGTCGGGGTCTCCCAGCACCGGCTGGAAGAGCAGTGGATCGGGGACCTGGTGGAACACGCCCCAGGCGGTGGTCAGGGTCAGACCCTCAATCGGGCGATAGGTGGCCGACACCCGGGGGTCGGCGGTGGTGCTCCCCGTGAAGGTGGAGTGGTCGGCGCGCGCGCCCACGAGAATCCTGAGAACACCGGACGGCTGCAACTCCACCTCGCCGAAGCCGCCCGCCCGCATCCCGGCTTCCCGCCCGGCGAAGGCGGTGCGGGGCGCATCCGGGGCGTTGTCGTGCGATTCCACCGGTGCCGATCCCGCGAGGTCGGCCGCGCGGTCCTCGCATTCGACCCCCGCCGCCACGGCGATCCCGGACCGGATCGATGCCTCCGCCGTGGCGCGCGCCTGGGTCAGCCGGTCCCCGCGCTCGAGGCCAAACGCCCCGAACTCCTCGGCCTTCCAGGATCCGCTCGTCGCGATGCCCCACGAAACGCCCGCCCGGCCGAAGGCATCCCGTCCCGAAATCGCCGCCAGGTGGGTGCGGGCGTCGGACCGGTAGATTCCCGCGAACCCGGGTTCGGTGATCCGCACGCCGACGCGATCGGTCTGGAACATGGCGAACGACTTCAGACTCGCTCCGTCCCGGTAGGTCCACTCGAAGCCCCCGCTCAGATCGGTGGACACGGGGACTCGCTCGAACTCCTCCCTGCGTCCGTTGAGCCTCAGGAGGGCATCGGTGTGGGTGTAGGTTGCGGTCGCGCGGGCGCCGAGGGGGTTCGAGAGAGCGAGGTGGAGCCGGCCCGACAGGCCCCCGAGGGCGGCGGTGAGATCGACCTCGTTCGCCGCCGGCTTGTCGACGGTCCGGAGATCCGCGACGGCGGAGAGCGCGTCGCCGAACTCCGCCCCGAAACCGCCGGCCGAGAACTGGACCCCCTTCAGCATGAAGGGATCGAAGCGGCCGAACGAGATGGTGCGGTCGGTGTCGAGGCGAAAGGGTGAGATGACGGTCGCTCCGTCGAGCATGACCCTCGTCTCGGAGACGTCGCCGCCGCGCACGAAGAGTCCGGCCCCCTCTCCCACGCTCTGCACGCCCGGGAAGGTCTGAATGGCGCGGAACGGATCCGCCGCCGACCCGGGAGTACGCACCACGTCGAGTTCGCTGAGCGTCACGTCGGGCAGGTTGCCCAGCCGGTAGGTGCCGGCTTCGACGGTGATGGGTTCCAGCGGGACGGGGGTGCGCTGCATCACGATCGTCACGGGACCGCCGAGGGGGAGTTCCGCTGCCCGCCGGACCTCGATGTGGTCCCGTTTCCGCGCCACCAGCGTGACGGTGCCGAGCGCGCCCGATTCGAAGGTGAACGATCCAGCCGAGTCGGTGAGCGCGCCATCGAGCGTTTCGAGCAGGAACACGTCCGCCCCGGCGACGGGCATGCCGGCCGGATCCCGGACATGTCCGGCGACGGTGACGTCTTCCTGGGCGACGAGCGGGCAAACGGCGGCCGCAACGAGCGCGAGCGTGCCGGCGACGGCGGTGAACGATCTGGTCGACAGGTTCATTCGGTCATACCCCCTGCCCGGTCGGGGGTGTCGCCGGCCGAAGCGTTCAGAAGGCGTTCGAGATGGTCCACGTATCCTGCGAACGCCCGGCGCCCCGCGTTGGTGATCCTGTAGCGCGTCATGGGCTTGCGGCCCACGAAGCCCTTGTGGACCCGCACGTATCCGGCGTCTTCCAGCCTGCGCAGGTGGGCCCCGAGGTTGCCGTCCGTGGCCCTCACCTGCCCGCGCAGGTAGGTGAACTCGGCGTCTTCGACGGCCGCGAGGATAGCGAGCACCGACAGCCGGATCCTCGAGTGGACCAGCGGGTCGAGGTGACGGTAGTCGTAGTCCGTCATGCCACTGCGCGGGATCGTGCCGAGGAAGCGCCCCGGATCCTGACCAGCAGCCCCGGTACCGCCGCGAAGACGACCAGTGCGGCCGCGAGGACCAGCCTGGACCCGGCGAAGGGCCAGGTCAGCAACGCGCCTCCAAGCGCCCACCACACGGCTGCCAGCAGCAGATAGGCCCTCTTGCTGGGCAGGAAGGAGGACGCAAAGAACGCCGAACCGAAGAACACGGCGGTCACCCCGGGCGCTGCGCTGCGCGACAACGCACCGGTCCCGCTGCCGAGAAACCCGACGATCATCAGGCCGGCGGCACAGCCCATCCAGATTCCGGCGAGAATCCGGCCGACCAGCGAGTTGACGGGTGCGCCGAGCCAGCTGCGGCGTCCGATCAGCGCGGAGAGAGCGACCCCGATTCCCACGGCGACCGCCCAGACCAGGTTCAGGGAAGCGGTGACAGAGCCGGTCAGCACAAGGTGGGTGAAGACCTCCGCCGCTGCCAGCAGACACCCCCACAGCACGAGATGGGCGCTGTTCTCCTCGCTGGATTGCCGGGCACCCTCCATCAGGCGGCGAATGACGGCCAGGTCGGTTTCGGGTCGGGGGTCGGTTTCGCGGGGGCTTCGCGTGGGGTCCGGCATCGGTGATTCTCCTTGCATACGGGTTCCGGTTCGAGTGGCAGGTTGCCGGGTGGCCGCGCCGGCAGCCGCGTCGATTGCTTTCAGAGTACTCTATTTTGCAGAGTAGCGCCCTTCGAATCGGGCGGCAAGACCCGGCAAGGGGGACACCCCGGCGGGGGACCTGTCCGCGCAACGCCGCAACTCGCGCCCGGTCCGCCGGATGTGAATTGCCCGGCCCTCCCCGTGCCAATTTCGGGGGAGACGCGGTCAGGGCCGCTTGTCCACCGTCCTCGCCACCCGGAAACCGCGAGCACCCCCGGCCCGCGGGTGATCGCCCCGGTCCTCCAGCGTCAGGTTTCCGCCGCTGCGCGTGGCCGCCCTCACCGTCCAGCGGAAGAAGGGCCACCCTGCCCCCCGCCAGGTGGCTCGCCGACATTCGCCACCGGGCCAGCCCGGGGGTGCCTCGAGGCGTGGCGACCCGTCGGCCGGGTGTCCTTCGTAGGTGTTGTGCCAGCAGTCGGCGACCACCTCGGACACGTTGGAGAGCATGTCGTGGAGACCCCACGGGTTGGGCGGAAAGGAACCCACCGGCGCCGTGGAACGGTCGTCCCAGCGGCTGCCGCAGCCGTCGCACACGGCCCTTCCCTCGCCGAGTTCATCGCCCCACCAGCGGGCGGTCGCGGTACCGGCCCGGGCCGCGTATTCCCATTCGGCGCCGCTGGGTAGCCGGTACGGTTGGCCGGTCGTTTCGCGGAGCCAGTCGAGGTATTGCTCGGCGTCCAGGCGGGATACGTGGATGACCGGGCGGCTCCCGCGGCCGAATCCGCGGTCGGTGGGGCGGTACGTGCAGCCCCCCGCATCGACGCAGCGGTCCCACTCCTCGAAGGTGGTTTCGTACTTGCCGAGGGCGAACCGGTAGTCGATCGTAACTTCGAGCTGCGGTCTCTCGGCGTTCCGGCTGTGCCGCGCGCGCTGCGGGTTCCGGCCCAGCCCCGAACGCTCTTCCTCTTCGTCCGGTGTCCCCATCATGTAGCGTCCGGGCGGAAGCTCGACCATGACAGGGCACGCCGGGCAGTCACGGAATTCACGGAGTCCGGCGGGATTCGGGGCGGGGTCCCGGGGAGGCGCGGAGTCCTCCTCTTCGGACGCGGCCTGGCCGGCGGGCGCGGTCCCGACGGCACCACCGGCCTGCGGGGAACCACGGTCGTGCTCCACCGTCCCGGCATCGTCCGTCTCGTAGATCGAGGCGGGCACCCGGCCGGTCGACGGATCCAGGCGCACACCGACGAAGCGCGACTCGGACAGGAAGGCGACCGGCACGGCTGGTGTGTGCAGCGTCCCCAGGTAGGCGGCATCGGGGTCGAAGATGTCGATCTCCTCGGGCGCCAGGCCGGTGCCGCGGCGGGCGACCCAGAGCCTTCCGGCGGGATCGGCGGCCAGTCCCGCCACCGGCGGCAGCACGTCCTCGTGTCCCAACGCTTCCACCAGCCCCTCCGCCGAGAGATTGCACCGGCGCATGAGCCCCTGGTACGGTCCGGGTCCCAGCCCGGCCCACGTCACGGCCATCTCCCGGGACACCGCCACCGGGGCGAAGATCTTCGGCGCGGGCATGATTGCACAGGGGAGTTCCATCATCGCCATCTCGTAGGCCACTTCGTGCACGACTGCGGTCTCCCGCGGGGACTTGATCTCGAGGCGCTGCGCGACCCGCATTCCGGTCGTGCTCGATGTGACGGCCGCGAACCAGTCGGGGCCGACCTGGAAGCCCGGACCCCAGTAGTCGGCCGGAAGGCGGTCTTCGCGCAGGAACTCGCCGTCGCCGGACCACCGGCTGAGAACGGACCGCAGCGGGTCCAGGACCACGAGCACGCCGCCGGAGCCGCGCGGCTCCCCACCGGACGGCACGGTACCGCGCAACATCGCCAGCGCGCTCGGGCGCTCGAGCTCGCCCGGACCCTCGCCCGCGCGGCCCAGTTCGCCGACGAAGCCGCCCTCAGCGTCGAAGACGGCCACCCGGTTGGCGGCGGCATCGGCCACGTACACGCGCCCCGCGGCCCCGTCGGCCGCCGCTACGCCCCAGGGGACCGGAGTGAGCGCATCGTCGGGGGTCGCGAGATCGACCAGGAGCACAGGCTGCCCGGGGCGGCTGCGATCCTGCCCGGGGTTTTCGACAATGGCCACGCCCGCGGAGTCGCGGGTTGGCGCATCAGGATCGCTCGCCTGTTGTCCGGTGCAGCAGACGCCCCCGAGAAGGACGAGAAGGAACCGGCTCGGGGCGATTCCCCGCCGGGGACTGTGGTGGAGGGAGAGCCCTGCGACCGGCGCCGCCGGCCACCCCGCGGGCTGCAACCCCCGTCCGTCGCGGAAGCTCACAGACACGGCGCGGGTATTCCGTCCCCGGGCTACCGAACGATCGCGGCCGGTTCCTCCGTGACCGGCTCCTCGCGGCTGACGACGCGGGTCGCGGGCCCGGCGATCAATGGGTCGGGGCCGGTCACGACCTCGGAGTCCTTGTCCGGGTATTCGAGCCTGGACAGCAGGAACTGCATCGCCGCGATGCGCGCCCGCTTCTTGTCATCCGACTTGATGACGGTCCACGGTGCGTCGGCGGTGTCCGTGTAGAAGAACATGGCCTCCTTGGCCTGCGTGTAGTCGGGCCACTTGTCAAGCGACGCGATGTCGATCGGAGACACCTTCCACTGCTTCAACGGGTCCGTCTTGCGCTTGTCGAAACGGTGCTTCTGTTCCTTCTGGGAGACCGAGAAATAGAACTTGAAGAACAGGATGCCGCTGTTGACGAGCATCCGTTCGAGCTCGGGGCACTGGCGCAGAAACTCCAGGTATTCCCGGCCGGTACAGAACCCCATGACGCGTTCCACTCCGGCCCGGTTGTACCAGGAGCGATCGAAGAGGACCATTTCCCCGGCGGTCGGCAGGTGCTGGATGTAGCGCTGGAAGTACCATTGGCCCCGTTCGACGTCGCTGGGCTTGTCCAGGGCGACCACCCGGGCGCCGCGGGGATTCAGGTGTTCCATGAACCGCTTGATCGTTCCTCCCTTTCCCGCGGCGTCCCTGCCCTCGAAGAGGATGACGATCTTCTTCCCCGACCCCTTCACCCAGCGCTGGACCTTGAGCAGCTCGACCTGGAGCCTGGCCTTCTGTCCCTCGTACTCGCGCCGCTTCATCTTCGTCTCGTAGGGATAGATGCCCTCCTGGAACACGCGGGCGATGGCCTCGGGACCGAGCTTCGTGTTTTCGCGTGGGCTGTCGTCGATCATGGTTGCCTCCGTTCGGCCGGGTTGACGGGGCCTGCCGGCTAACCCAAACGCCGCGGTATGATGAAGTCGAGGATCCGGCCGCCTTCCGACGCCGCGCCCCAATCGTCTTCGGCGAGTTGGATGACGGCGACGGCCCCGGTGGGAAAGGAGCGGACCACCCGGTCGCGCTGTTCCCGGCTCCCGCCACGGGCGAGATGCGCGGCGAGCGCGTGGGTGGAGGGATTGTGTCCGAGAACCATCAGCGTCCCGGCCATGCGGGGTGCTCCGGCGACGATGTCGAGCACGGCCCGCGGCGAGGCGTGGTAGAGGTCGGAGAGGTACTCGACGTGCGCGTGGCTGCCGAACCGGGGCTCCATCAGGGCCCAGGTGTCCCGGGTCCGGCGCGACGTGCTCGAGTATACGAGATCGGGGATGTAGCCGCGCTCCTCGAGTGCGGCGGCGACCAGGGGCGCGGCCCGGCGTCCCCGTCCGTTGAGCGGCCGGTCGTGGTCCGCCAGGCTGATGTCGCTCCAGCTCGACTTTGCGTGCCGTGCCAGCAGCAAGCGACGCATGTTGACTCCGGTGTGGTGGTGAAGCGGTGGCTGCTCGGGCAGCTGCTCCGGCCGCGCCGGCCGCCTCGAGGTCGCGGCGGCTGCGCCCGGGGATACCGCACCGCAAGCCTACGCCTGACTCCGGTGCGGGGCAATGGCAGGAGCGAAGCGAAGCGTGGCGGCGGGCTGCGCCGCTCCCGGCAGGTCCCGCCCGCCGGACCCGGGGCGACCTACCGGCCCACCTCCACCCCTGCCCGGAAGGCGAATCCACGGTTCCTGGCATGGTGGTCCATGTACTCGTCGTCCAGTTCCTCCTTGAGGATGTCCAGAATGCCGACGTGGTAGAGAGCCTCGACGACCATGTCGATCCCACCGACGTCACGACATGCCGGCACCCACGGAAAACCCGAAGTGATGGGTCTTGAACGGGTCGTCGTCTTCACCATCGGCGTCGCAATCCTGGCTCGCGTTGCGGCCTTCGGCGGAAAACGTCCGCTTACAAGCCGTTCTGAGGCCCACGGTGGGCCCTAGCAGCCCGTGGAAAAACCCTCACGGCATTCGAGCGGCGATGCATCCGCGCTGGAACGCTTCGCTGGGACTGTCTCGAACGTAATGTTAACATTACATTTGGTCAACTATAGTATACATTCCTTCTCTCCAAAGCTCCGCTCTGCGTTGCTCCTCGGGCGAATAGCTCCGCTATTCACCTTTCGTCGCGCCTTGCCAGCCCGGCGCCTCGCCGCTCTCGGTGCTCGCGGGGCTTTATCCACGGACTCCTAGGAGCACATATGGCCCCAGGACCAACGGTAGCTTCGCGAACGCACCGACCTCGACATAGTTCAGGCGGAGTCCCAACCGTAACCGCTCGTCCTGCGCACTCATCACCGCTGGTTGTACGCGGCGGACAGCATGAGCCCGGCAGCCTCGCCCATGAAGGACGCCGTGGCCCCGAGCTGGATGCCGGTTGTGGAGGATGACTCCCCCGGAAGGTTGGTGGCCAGGGCGCCGAACGTCATGCCGGCCCTGGCCCCGATGGATGTCTGGGCGGTCAATGGGCTTGCAAGAGCGAGTGCGGCGGTCGTAGCGGCGAAGTGGGTCCTCATGTTTCCCGAATCCCGTTTGAGGGTGTGCTTTCTCGCGAATCTCCCTCGGCTGTGCGCGGACCCCCCGGCGGGCCGGAACTCGCCGCGCGCTGCGGTGCTTGTCTCGCAGGCATCTCCCGTGGCCGCCCGCGGACCACCCCGCAGGCCGGAACCCGCGGCCGCGAGGGGCGCCTGCTGCTCGAATACGGACGGAAGTGCGGTTCGGTTGCAGTCGCGCGGGGGAAGAGGGACGGAGCAGGAGGATTGCCGCGCCGGGGGTCGCGCCCGTTGAGCACGCCCTCTGACGGGAATGGCTTGCGAGTCGCCGACATCCGACTTTACTGTATGCCCCCGTTGGATTTACGGGGTTCGACAACACACGCGAGCAAGGACGGGTGCAATGACCGGAAGCCGCACGTTTGCAGGGTTGCTTCTTTCCGCGGTTCTTTCTTCACTCACCACGACCGCCGCCCATGCCCAAACGGGCGCGATCACCGGAACCATCGTCGATCTGGAAACAGGTTCTCCCGTTGCCGACGCCGCCATACAGGTGCTGGGACAGGAGGGCGCCCGGGCGGTGACCGATTCGGCGGGCGGGTTCCTCCTCCCGGTACCGGCCGGCGCCCATTCGGTGGTCGTGACCCGGATCGGCTACGAGACCTCCCGCACCGACGTCGTCACCGTTGCCGCCGGGGATCCGGTCCCGGTCACCATCCGTCTCCGTTCCCGCGCCTTCGCCCTGAACCCGCTCGTCGTCACCGCCTCGCGCCGCGAAGAGAAGGAGCTCGACGCCCCGGCCTCGGTCTCCACCCTCAGCGGGGAGCAGATCTCGCGGATGATCGCGCCCACCCCCGCCGACCACATCCGCACGCTCCCGGGGGTTGACCTCGCAACGACGGGAATCACCCAGAGCTACGTGGTCGTGCGGGGATTCAACAACGTGGCCTCGGGGCGCCTGCTGAGCATCGTCGACAACCGCTACGCGCGCATCCCGGCGCTCAGGATCAACGCCATCAACATGATCCCGGCGACCGACATGGACATCGAGCGGATCGAAGTCGCGCGCGGACCGGGCGCGGCGCTCTACGGGCCCAACGCGGCCGAGGGCGTCATGCACATCATCACGCACTCGCCGATCGACAGGCCGGGGACGACGGTCTCGCTGGCGGGGGGAGAGCGCTCCCTGGTCCAGTTCCTGATGCGGAGCGCCCACCGGGTGTCGGAGCGGTTCGGGCTGAAGGTCTCGGGCCAGTACCTGCGCGGCAACGACTGGGAGTACGAGGACCCGTGGGAGGTGGAGGCCCGCAAGGAGGACCCGGACCATCCGCGCATCGGTGTGCGCAAGCCGCTCAACGAGCGGTACTTCGCGGACCTGCGGGCCGACTACCGGTTCGCGGAAGACGGCGAGTTCATCGTTTCCGGGGGACTCAACACGTCGCTCAGCAGCATCAACCTGACCAGCATCGGGTCGTCGCAGACGCACGACTGGCAGTACCGCTACGGGCAGATCCGGGTGCTGAAGGGCCGTCTCTTCGGGCAGGTCTTCCTCAACCAGACCCACTCGGGGGACAACAGCTACCTGCTTCGCAGCGGACTCCCCATCGTGGACCGGTCGCGCACCATGGCGGCCCAGGTGCAGCACGGGCTGGATATCGGCGAACGGCAGAGCTTCACCTACGGGATCGACTGGCAGCGCGTCGAACCTCGCTCCGAGGGCACGATCTACGGGGGCAACGAGGCCGACGACGTGATCGAGGAGGCGGGTGCCTACCTGCACTCCGAGACGCACCTGGGCGACCGTGTCGATCTGGTCGCCGCGCTACGCGCCGACAACCACAACCGGCTTGCCGAGCTGAACCTCTCACCCAGGGCGGCAATCGTGTTCCGTCCCGCCGAGGGCCACAACCTCCGCTTCACCTACAACCGCGCCTTCGCCACACCGGGCACCTCGTCGCTGTTCCTGGACATCGAGACGGGCATGCTCCCCATCGCCCCGGGAATCGGCTACCGGCTGCGCGCTTTCGGGGTCCCCTCGGACGGGTTGACGTTTTCGGATCGCTGCCCCGGCGGACACATGGAGCTCTGCATGCGGTCGCCGTTCCTGCCCGGCCAGCTGCCCGCCAACGCGGCGCTCTTCTGGGATGCTCTGGTCGTCCAGTTCGTCCCGGAGTCGCTGCGACCGTACGTCCTCGGCCCCGGCAACCAGCCCGGCGACCCGGCGCTGGCCACCGTCTTCCGCCGCCTCGACCCGGAGGCGCTCGGCGTCGAAGGGGGCGACATCTTCCCCCTCGACCCGGGACCCAGCGATGTGCCCGCCCTGGTGCCCACGGTCTTCAGCACCCTCGAAGCGGGCTACAAGGGTCTGGTCCGAGACCGCGTGAGGCTGGCGATCGACGTGTACGCCGCCGATGTCGAGAACTTCGTCGGCGCCCTCAAGGTGGAGTCGCCGAACGTGTTCCTGGACGGGGCCGCCGCCGGCGCCTTCCTGGGTAGCCGGCTGGCCGATCTCATCCGGGCCGGACTGGTGACGCCGCAGCAGGTGGCCGCACTGGCCGCGGGGCTGGCGTCGGTGCCTGTGGGCGTAGTGACACCGGATCAGTTCCCCTTGCCGGATCTCCTGATCACCTCCCGCAACTTCGGCTCGGCCAGCTACTGGGGCGCCGACTTCTCCATGCAGGTCCTGGCCTCCGAGCGGGTGAGCCTGACCGCGGGCTATTCGTTTCAGAGCCGGGAGTGCTTCGACTTCGACGACGACGGCGAGTGCCCCGGCAGCAACGACCTCTCCCTCAATGCGCCGAGCCACAAGGGGTCCCTGGCCGTTGCCTTCACCGACCGCGCCCGCGGCTTCCATCTCGACGGACGCTGGCGCTTCTCCGACGGCTTCGACATGCGGTCGGGTGTGTTCGCCGGCCCGGTGGACGGTTACCACGTCCTCGACCTGACGGCCGGATACCAGCTGCCCTTCCAGCCCAACGCGCGGTTGGAACTGACGGTCTACAACGCGCTCAACAACCTGCACCGGGAGTTCGTGGGGGCGCCGGAGCTGGGGAGGCTGGCTCTGGTGAGGGTGAAATACGACCTTTGAGCGCCGCCATCCGGCACCACACCGCGGGGCCGGCCGGGTGAAGAAGACCGGAGACAGTCGCACGTGGCGATGGCTTCGCCGCCGAACCCGCTCATGATGATCCGCTCACGACCTCGCCCGATTCTGCTCCCCGGCACCTTGCTCGTCCTGGCTGCCCCATCCTCCTGCGGCGATCCGCCGCCCCCCGAGCGCGCCCCGGCCATCGCGATCGACAGTGCAGGGGTCCGGGTCGTCACCAGCGACCCGCGCAACTCGGACACGTACTGCGCGCTGGGCGACGAACCCACCCTGACGCTGGGCGTGGTCGAGGGCGAAGAGCCCCACATGTTCTACTGGGTCCGCGGGGCCAATCGGCTGTCGGACGGCACCGTCGCCGTATTGAACAACGGCACCGGGGAAGTCCGCATCTTCGGCGCGGACGGCCGGCACCTGCGCTCGATGGGCGGCAAGGGTGAGGGCCCGGGCGAGTTCAGGATCGGGCGGTACATCTGGGTACTCCCGGGGGACACGCTCTGGGTGGGCGACTACCGGCCCTGGCGGTATCACGTCTATGCGTCGAGCGGGGAGTTCGTGCGCACGGTGGCCATGAAGCCGCAGTACTTCAACGCGTCGCTGGCGGGCGGGGTCCTGGACAACGGCGTCTCGGTCAACGCCAGGGACAACGCCCATCTGCGGCGGACCCTGGACTTCCGTGAGCCGATGTCCTGGTACGTGGAGGCGCACGCCGCCGATGGATCCGTGGTTGGAGAACTGGCCCGGCTCGAAGCGGAACGCGAAGGCACGTGGGAGGGTGCCGGCGGGGTGGTGGACATGCTCTTCGACCCCCGGCCCTCGGTGCATGCACGTGGCACGACCATCGCGATCGCGACCTCGAGGGAACCTGAAGTCCGCCTGCTGGACGAGCAGTTGCGTCTCGGCCGAATCGTGCGGTGGGTGGATCCGGACCGGGAGGTCACCCGCGCTCATGTGGAGGCGTTCCGGGACCGGTTCGTCGAGAGTCGAGGGGGGCGCGACAGCGAGAATTGGCATCCGGCGTATGATGCAATGCTCAGCGACCGCCGCCCGGTCGCCGACGTGTTCCCGACCGTGAATACCGTTCGCATCGGGCGCGACGGCCGCCTGTGGGTCCATCCCTATCGCAAACCCGGCACGAGCGAGGACTGGTGGGCATTCGGAACCGACGGGGAGTTCCAGTGCCGCCTGGACCACCCTGCCGGAGTCACGATCTACGAGTTCGGTGCCGACTACCTGCTCGGCGTCCACACCGACGAACTGGGGACCGAGCGGGTTGTCATGTACGAGCTGCGTCCGCCGGAGACGGCTGCCGGATAGTTCGGTCATGCGCCTTCTTCTCCGGCCGCAAGAGCCCACCACCGCCGATCGTGACTCCCGTCGCTCGCGGTTGGGGATGACGTGCCCGGTCTGCTAATATTCGGACGCCCGCAAACCAACCGGCCACCCCGGCTCCACGAAAGGCAACAAGCTTACCATGTCCCAAAAACCTCTCGGCCGTTTCTCCTGGCACGAACTGATGACCCCCGATCCGGAGGCGGCCCGCGACTTCTACTCGGCGATCACCGGCTGGTCCACGAGCATCTGGGACGGCGGCGGCAATCCGTACGAGATGTGGATGAACGGGGAGATGCCGGTGGGCGGGCTGATGGACCTCCCGGCGCCCGAGGTTCCCCCGTGCTGGCTGGCCTACGTCTCCACGCCCGACCTGGACGGCACCCTCGCGAAGGTACGCAGTGGCGGCGGCTCCGTTCTGAACGAGATGGCGGTGCCCCAGGTGGGCCGCTTCGCGGTCATCGCGGACCCGCAGGGCGGCGTCATCGCGGTCATCGAGCCCGAGGGCGACGCGGCGGGGCACGATGGCCCGCCCGCGCTGGGTGAATTCTCCTGGCACGAGCTTGCCGCCCGCGACGCCGATGCCGCGTGGGACTTCTACAGCGAGGTGTTCGGCTGGCAGGCCGCGAACCGGATGGACATGGGGGAGATGGGGTTCTACCAGGTGTTCGGCGGGGGCGCGCATCCGCTGGGCGGGATCTTCAATGGCCCGCCGGAGATGTGCGCGATCGGCTGGCTAATGTACGTGCGGGTTCCGGATGTGCATGCGGCGGTGAAGACCGTCACAGACCTCGGGGGCCGGATCCTGAACGGGCCGGTGGAGGTGCCGGACGGCGACCTCATCGCCCAGTGCATGGACCCGCAGGGGGTCGCGTTCGCGGTGCACGCCACCGCCGCCGACTGAAGCGGAATAGGCCCCCGCGTCGCCTCCGAGCCGACCTCTACGCCACCTCGATCGACTCGTCCAGGAACACGTCCTGGATCAGGTTCAGCAGCTTCACCCCCTCGGACATGGGGCGCTGGAACGCCTTGCGCCCCGAGATCAGCCCCATCCCTCCGGCCCGCTTGTTGATCACCGCCGTGCGCGCCGCCTGCGCGAAGTCGTTGTCCCCGCTGGAGCCACCCGAGTTGATCAGCCCGACGCGTCCCATGTAGCAGTTGGCCACCTGGTAGCGCGTCATCTCGATCGGGTGGGCCCCCGGAACCAGGTCGGAGTAGACCCTGTCGTGTGTTCGCCCGAATCCCACCGCACGGTAGCCGCCGTCCAGTTCGGCCTGCTTCTGCTTCACGATGTCGGCCTCGATCGTGACCCCCAGGTGGTTGGCCTGGCCGGTCAGATCGGCGGCGGCGTGATAGTTCTTCCCGCCGGTGTTGAAGGCGGACTGGCGCAGGTAGCACCACAGCACGGTCACCATGCCCAGCTCGTGCGCCATCTGGAAGGCTTCCGACGCCTCCTGGAGCTGGCGCATCCCCTGGTCCGACCCGAAGTAGACCGTCGCGCCCACCGCCACCGCCCCCAGCTCCCACGCCTGCTGCACGCTCGCGAACATCACCTGGTCGTAACGGTTCGGGTAGGTGAGCAGCTCGTTGTGGTTGAGCTTCACCAGGAAGGGGATCCGGTGCGAGTACCGGCGCGACACCGACCCCAGGACGCCGAGGGTGGACGCGACCGCGTTGCAGCCGCCCTCCAGCGCCAGCTCGACGATGTTCCCCGGATCAAAGTACACCGGGTTGGGCGCGAACGAGGCCCCCGCCGAGTGCTCGATCCCCTGGTCGACCGGCAGGATGGAAACGTAGCCGGTGCCGGAAAGGCGCCCGTGGCCCAGGATCTGCTGCATGCTGCGCAGCACCTGGGGATTCCTGTCGGTGCCCGCGACGACCCGGTCCACGAAGTCGGGTCCCGGAAGATGGAGTTGCTCCCGGGGGAATCCCGTGGCGCGATAGGTGAACAGGTCCTCGGCTTCGGCGCCGAGAAGGTCGTGGATGCGGTCGGATGCGGGCATGGTTTTTCCGGGTGGTGGTGGGGGTGAAGGGGTGGTGTGGCCGGAGGTGGGCCGGACTTCCGCGCACCCCGTGTCCGATAGTGTGAATACGGGCGGCTTTTCTGTCCAGTGTCGCGGGGGAGTCGGAGTGAGGCCGAGAACCTTGGCGGATTTCGAGGGCCGGGGTAGCTTGGGAAGGAAAACGGCTCCCTTGAGATCCGCCCGTGGGGCTCCGGGGCCGTGGAATCCACTCCCAGTTCGGCGGGCGAGCAATTGGCCAGAACGACACTCCTTGACACGCGTACTGTCAACTACCAGGAGCTGATCGGGAATGGCAGAGCCTACCATGTGCCGCAGTACCAACGTGACTACTCCTGGCGGCCGGAACAGTGGGAGGATCTGTGGAACGACATCGCGGAGATGCGCGACTCGGAGGATGGGCGCCACTACATGGGGGCTCTCGTGGTGGAGGCCAGGTCCGACCGCCGTTTCGTGGTCATCGATGGGCAGCAGCGTTTCGCCACGCTGAGCGTGCTCACACTCGCCGCTATCGAAGCACTTCTGCAACTGGCCGCCGACGGGGTCGAACCGGAAGAGAATGTCTCCCGAGCCAACGAACTGAGGAACCGCTTCATCGGAGAAAAAGACCCCGCTTCGCTGGTGGAATCGAGCCGGCTCAACCTGAACGACACCGATGACGGCTTCTATCAGGACTACCTGGTCCAACTCAGACGGCCCGGAAACCCCCGTGGCCTGGTTCGCTCCAACAAGCTGCTCTGGGAGTGCTTCCGATACTTCAGGAAGCAGATTGACGGGGTGGAATCGTTCAGGCGCGACGGGACGGCACTCGCCAGGCTGATCTCGGAAAACGTCGCGCGGCGCCTGGTCTTCATTCTGATCACGGTGTACGATGCCCTGAACGCGTATACGGTGTTCGAGACCCTGAACGCCCGGGGGCTTGAGCTTACGACCACGGATCTTCTGAAGAACTACCTCTTTGCGAAGGCTTCCAGCTCAGACCGTAAGTCGATGCTCCGCCGCTGGCAGCGCATCGCGGCCACCGTCGGTCAGCAGAACGTCCCGGAACTTCTTCGCTACCACATGCTCTGTGAAGAGCCAAAGGTCCGCAGTCGACGTCTGTTCAAGCTGGTGCGCGACCGCTATCGGTCCCCCCGGGATGTGTACGATCTGTTGGAGGTGCTCGAATCGAGGGCTGAGGTGTTCGCCGCGGTCAAGGACCCCGCACACGGCTATTGGGTGGAAATCCGCGACGCCCGGCGATACGTCACCGAACTGAATGTCTTTCGTGTCACGCAGATGATGCCATTGCTGTTTGTTGTTTGGGAGGAGTGGCCGGAACGGGATTTCGTTCGGACGTTGAAACTTGTCTGCACGCTGGCCTTCAGGTACACGGTCGTGAGTCGGCAGAATCCGAACGATCTCGAGTCCGCCTACCACCGGGCGAGCAAGGCCGTGAAGGACGGAGCAGTCAGGGGTCCGGGAGAACTCTTCGAAGTACTAAGGGGAATCTACGTTTCCGATGAGCGAACCGCGACCGATTTCACCTTCCTTTCCATACCGACGCGGGGCCCCCGCAAGCGTCTGGTGAAGTACGTACTGGCGCGATTGGAAGAGGATCGATCGCGGAAGCCGTGTGATCCGGAAACCGATCCGGGGACCATTGAACACATCCTGCCGGAGAACGCCGGAGCGGCTTGGGAGGATGAGTTTCCTCCCGGTAGCCAGGATACCGTCGTGAACCGGATCGGCAATCTCACGCTGCTGGAAGCCGGCCTGAACCGCGAAGTGGCCAACGCCGGCTACGCCGAAAAGGTACAGGCGTACGCCAGGAGCCGGTATTCTCTGACCAGGGCGGTCCTGGAGATGGCTCCCGAGGACTGGACTCCGGCGCGCCTTGACGCGCGCCAGCGTCGGTTGGCGGACCGCGTCGTCCACCTTTGGCGCGCCGATTTCGCCTGAACCTGGTGATGCCCCTTGACGCGCCCGCGCGAGCCTTCGCGCCCATACGGCATTGGTGGGAGGCGGGGCTGGTGCTTCCGGGGAATGCCAGGCGGGATCGTGCGCGCGGGGAGTGCCCGGCCGAGGTTGCCGGACGTTGTCCGAATGGTGAATCCTCCACAACTTCCGAACTGAATCCTCCACTGTCGCTGCCCGCGACAGTGGAGAAAGAGCACGCCAACCCCGACGCAGTGTTGAGGTTGACTCGGACCGTCGGCCCGGGAGGAGCCGATACCATATGACCGGATCCGCGAAGCCAATCCGCTCACGCTGGTCGTTCTCCGCACGGCCACCCCACCGGTGGTGGGCCCCGGCGGTGCCGCAGACTTCCCCGCCCGGCAGATGAGCCGCGATTTCCAACACCCCGTGGGCCTGCTCGGCGCCACCGGAATGGTGGGACAGCAGTTCGCACTGTACCTGGAGAGTCACCCCTGGTTCCGGCTCGCCTGGCTGGGCGCAAGCGAGCGCAGTGTCGGCCTGCACTACGCCCGCGCCGCCCGCTGGGTGCAGGATCGCCCCATGCCGGCGGGTGTCGCGGGGTTGCTCGTGCGCCCGGCGGCTCCCGACGCCGAATGCCCCCGGCTGGTCTTCTCGGCCATGGACGCCTCGGTTGCGGGTGGAATCGAACGCGCCTTCGCCCGCGCCGGCCACTTCGTGCTCTCCAATTCGCGCAACCACCGCCTGGACCCGGACGTCCCCCTCGTCATCCCGGAGGTGAATCCTGAACACATCGCCCTGGTCGGGCACCAGCGCCGGGAGCGCGGCTGGCCCGGCGCGATCGTCACCAACCCCAACTGCTCGACCATCACACTCGCGCTCGCGCTGGCCCCCCTCCGCCCTTTCGGCATACGGCGCGTCCTGGTCACCACGCTGCAGGCGGTGAGCGGCGCGGGCTACCCGGGTGTCCCGGCCGTGGACATGCTCGGCAACGCGATCCCCTTCATCGGCGGCGAAGAGGACAAGATCGCGGCCGAGACCTGCAAGGTGATGGGGAGGATGCGGGAGTGGGGAGAACCGGTTGAACCGGCAGCCGTGACGGTCAGCGCGCACTGCAACCGCGTCGCCACGGTGGACGGCCACCTGGTGTGTGCCTCGGTGGAGCTGGAGGCGCGGCCGTCTCCGGCCGAGGTGCGCGAAGCGATGGCGGGGTTCAGGGGGCATCCCCAGGAGCTGGCGTTTCCGACCGCGCCACGCCGGCCCGTTCGCGTGACGGAGGGCGTCGATCGTCCCCAGCCGCGCCGCGACGCAATGGCGGGGCGGGGCATGGCCGTCACGGTGGGACGCGTGCGCGAGTGTCCCGTCCTGGGGGTGAAGTTCGCGGCCCTCGGACACAACACGATCCGGGGTGCGGCGGGGGCGTCGGTGCTGAACGCGGAGCTGTTGCGCACGCGGGGGTGGCTGGAGGGCGACTTCGTCTCGGGCGCGGCGGATGCGGCTCCGGCGAATGTCAACTGACCCACCCGCCCGGCCCCCACTCCGCATCGCCCTGCTGGGCCACGGCCGCATGGGACGCCTCATCGAACGGCTGGCGCCCGAGCACGCCGCGGTCACGGAGCTGTGCCTCGACGGGTCGAACAACCCCGGCGGCACCGGGCTGACCCCCGAGGCCCTGCAGGGCATCGATGTGGCCATCGACTTCTCGACGGCCGATGCGGTCATGTGCGGCAGCCTGGAACGGCTGTGCAGCCTCGGCGTCGACACGGTGATCGGCACCACCGGGTGGGACGAACGGCGGGCAGAGCTCCTCGGGCGCGCGCGTGAAAGCGGCATCGGCCTCGTCCACGGCGCGAACTTCTCGGTGGGCGTCAACGCCTTCTACCGCATCGCCGCGGCCGCGGCCCGGACCATGGCCGGGTGCGAAGGCTACGACCTTGCCGCCTTCGAGTCCCACCACCGGGGCAAGCGCGACGCCCCGTCGGGGACCGCGCTCCGGCTCATCGAGAAAGTTCGCGCCGCGGGATGGAGGGGCGAGATCGACGTCACCAGCCAGCGGACCGGCCACGTTCCCGGCACGCACGAACTCCAGTGGGACTCGGCGGGCGACACCGTGGCGATTCGTCACACGGCCCGGTCGCGAACCGGGTTCGCCCGGGGCGCGCTCGCGGCCGCGCACTGGATTCACGGGCGTCCGGGCGTGTACGATTTCAGCGAATGCTGGCAGCAGGTGGTGTCCGGCGACGGCAAAGCGACGGGAAACAGCCCCGGCAAAGGAGACAGCCCATGAACACCGAAAGCGGTCGCGCCCACCGGGAGCCACCCTGGCTATGCGGATGCGGAACGGCACTGGTCACGCCCTTCCTCGCCGACGGTTCGCTGGACGAGCCGCGCATACGGGCCCTTGTACACCGCCAGATAGAGGCCGGAGTCCACTTCCTGGTGCCGTGCGGAACCACCGGCGAGAGCGTGACGTTGACGCGCCGGGAGAAGGTTCGGGTGGCGGAACTCGTCGTGGAGGCGGCCGGCGGCCGGGTTCCGGTGATCGCTGGTTGCGGGGGTAACGACACCGCCGAGGTAGGAGCGCTGTCCAGAGAGCTGGAAGGCACCGGCGCCGCCGGATTGCTGGTCGTCACCCCCTACTACAACAAGCCGACCCCGGACGGCCTCTTCCTCCACTACGCGGCGGTCGCGGATGCCACCGACCTTCCCATCGTCGTGTACAACGTGCCGAGCCGCACCGGCGTCAACGTGGCGCCGGAGACCCTGGCGCGGCTGGCCTCGATTCCCGGCCTGGCCGCCGTCAAGGAGGCCGCCGGCGACATCATGCAGATGGGCAATGTGCTCCAGGCGGTTCCCGAGGACTTTGCGGTCCTCTCGGGCGACGATGCTGCGGTGCTGCCGGCGATGGCGCTGGGGGCGCACGGCGTGATCTCGGTGGTGTCGAACCAGATACCGGGGCCGATGGCGGAACTCTGCGACCTGTGCCTGGCGGGGGACTTCGCGGGCGCGCGGCGGGTTCACAGCCGGTGGCTGACCCTGATGGATGCCAACTTCTGGGAAACCAACCCGGGTCCGGTCAAGTTCTCCATGGCCGAAATGGGTTTGCTGGAGGCCCGCTACCGCCTTCCGCTGACGGCGGTGAGTTCCGAGAACCGGCGCCGCATGAGGAAGCTGTTGCGAACGCTGGGGCTGGTGGGATAGAAGCGCGTGGACCAACCCGCTCCAAAGCCATGGAGGGTTTGTCCGCCGGCTGTCGGTGCCGGCACGCAATGATCGCCCGGCGCATCGACGATGCCTTCGCGCGCCCGGCCCCCCGGGACGGCGACCACGACCTCTTCGCCGAGTTCCGCTACCTGCTGGGCCGCGGCGAGATCCGCGCCGCCCAGCCCGACCCCGCCGCCGAGCACGGCTGGCGCGTCAACGCCTGGGTCAAGCGCGGGATCCTGCTGGGATTCCGCCTCGGCACCCTGGCCCGTTACGACCTCGGCGAGGGCCTCTTCCACTTCGCCGACAAGTCCACCTTCCCCCCGAAGGCCTCCCCCCCGGACGGCGGCACGCGCGTGGTGCCGGGCGGCTCGGCCGTGCGCGAGGGTGCGTACCTGGGGCAAGGCGTCACCTGCATGCCGCCCATGTACGTCAACGTCGGCGCGTGGGTCGGCGACGGCACGATGATCGACTCGCACGCCCTGGTGGGGAGCTGCGCCCAGGTCGGCCGGCGCTGCCACATCAGCGCGGCGGCGCAGATCGGCGGCGTTCTCGAGCCGGTCGGGGCGCTGCCCGTGATCGTCGAGGACGAGGCGCTCGTCGGCGGCAACTGCGGCGTCTACGAAGGCGCGATCGTCAAGCGGGGGGCGGTGCTGGGCGCGGGCGTCATCCTCACCCGCTCGACCCCCGTGTTCGACGTCGTGCGGGGAGAGGTGCTGCGGGCGGAGGGAGACCTGCCCCTGGTGATTCCCGAAGGTGCCGTCGTCGTCCCCGGGTCGCGGCCCATCGGGACCGGGATCGGCCGCCAGTGGAGGCTGTCGCTGCAGGCGCCGGTCATCGTCAAGTACCGCGACGACCGCACCGGTGAGCGCATCCGCCTGGAGGAGTTGCTGCGCTGACCGCTCCGAGGCGGACCCTGTCGTGTGGGGTTCGGCGCCGACCGCCCACCGACCCCGTCCAAACCCTTGTCCGCCGCCACGCCCCTGTGTAGAATGGCGCCCAACCGATCCTCTTCACGCGATCCGCATCACCCTGTCGGCCCATGTCGGGCCGGTGCAGCGCGCTACAGTGCCGGATCCGAACCGGGAGCCCTGCAATCTACGACTCCATCGTCGCGGGCCGTTTTCTGGTCCAGGACAGCGGCACTTCCGGAAACCTCGGCCTGGTCTGGCTCGCGATCGGCATCGGAGTACTCGTAGTCCTACTGTACGTCCTCGTGACCCTCTTCTTCGGCTGGGGCAAGTGGAGATCGAGTCGGCAGAACATCGACATGGAACTCGAAGCCGGCGTGCGTCCCCGGCTCGATGCCTTCCTGCGGGAATTCGCGGGTCGGCTGAGGTGGAGCGCCCAGTCGACGGACCGGCTCTGTTCCGCGGCGGAGGAAGCGTTCATGAGCCTTGTCCGCCAGGACGAGGGGCTGGCGGATGCAGGCAGCCGGCAGTTGCGGGTTGCCGTTCGGCGTGACGGTGACGCTGCCGAGATGGAGTTCATCGCCGCGCCCCAGGGGACGAACCTCGAGAAGCAGATGGGACTCATTCGCGACCGGGACACCCCCGTGACCGGCCGGGAGCTGTCGCTGCGTCTTCTGCGCCACTACGCATCGTCGGTGAGCCATCGCCAATACCACGCGATCGATCTGCTGACGGTGCGCGTCAAAGGGTCACGGTAGGGGGACGGGGTCCGTGGTTCCGGGAAAGTGGTGGCCTCGGCGCGGGAACATCGAGATGTCGCTGGACGCGGGTGTCCGGCGGGTGCTCTCGGATTTCCTGCACGAATTCGCGACGCGCATGAAGTGGAGCGAAGAAGCGGCCGAGCGCCTGCGTTCCGCCGGTGAGGAAACGCTGATGAGCCTCGTCGAACAGGGCGGCGACGCGGGGGGTCTGCGCAGACTCCGGGTGGCCGCGCGCAGCGACGGGAACGATGCGGTGATCGAGTTCCTGGCCGCGCCGCAGGGAACGAACCTTGAAGAGCAGATGGCCCTCATCCGCGAGAACGCACCGCCCGCGGATGCCCGGGAAATGTCGCTTCGCCTGCTCGGGCACTACGCGTCTTCGGTGCGGCACCGCCGGTACGGGGCCAACGACCTGGTGACGGTACGGGTGCGGGGATAGGAGTGGGCGCCCCTATCAGCCCCGTGGACAAAATCTCGGTGCTCGCGGGGCTTTGTCCACGGACTACTAGCCCCCCAAAGCCCGCGAAATGAACTCGACGGCCCGTTCGACCGCCTCTTGCAGCGTCAGGAAATCATGGCCGCCGTCCTCGTAGATGTACGACTCGAAGTCGGGCGGTCCGCGTCCCAGTTCCTCCATCGCGCTGATCAACGACTCGGCCTGCGACACGGAGACGACCTGGTCCAGCGTGCCGTGGTGCAGCTGGACCGACGGCAGGTCGGCCGCGTACAGGACCGGGCTGCGGCGCACCAGTTCCAGGCGCGCATCGGCGCGGCTCACGTCGCCCCGGATAAAGGGCTGCACGACCGTCGAATCGAGGTGGGCGACACCGGTAAGGTTGCGGGGCATGCGCAACGCGGCCTCGCGCACGATTTCCCGCACCCAGGTGTCGAAGAAGTCGGTGGGCCCGAAGAAGGCGACGAGCCGTTCGACCCGCTCGTCGCGCACCCCTGTCAGCAATGCCACCCCGGCACCCCTGCTGCCCCCGATGATGCTGTAGCCGCCCGGCTCGGCTTCGGGCGTCGTTTCGAAGGCGACATTCATCAGCGCAATGGCGTCGTCGACATCGTAGTCCCAATGACTGGAGTTGCCTTCCGACACCCAGCTCCGTCCGTTGTGCCTGAGCGGTTCGCTGCGAAAGGACGGAACCACGTACACGAATCTGTCCCGCAGCTCGCCTAGCGCTGTGGCGACAAACTGAAGGTCGCCCACCGAGACCCCTCCGTCGCCGCCGTGCAGGTAGGCCGCGACGTGGAGGCTCTCGTCGTCGGCTCCCCGCGGCACCACGATCGCACCGTAGTGGCGGGCACCGGCCACCACATGCGAGATGATTCTCAGGTCGGTGGCGGTGCCTCCCAGCGACAACTCCTCGGAGAGCTCGACCCTGACGTCCGCCGCCGAAACGTCGCGCGCTGCCCAGTCAGCGCTGATCCTGTCGATTTCCGCTTGCGAAGGGGGGGTGAAGAGCGTATCCAGCTCGGCTTCGAGATCGAGTGCCCGCGCGCTGACAAGGGTGTCGACATCGCCCGCGGAGATTCCGAGGGTCTGGTCGCCGGGGGTTGAACCCAGCTTCCAGAAGGCGCTGGCCTCGCCATTCCCGTTGGTGGCCGAAGCCGAGTCGAGCTGGCCGTGGCCCCGTGGTGGCGTGAAGGAGACCTCGAAGTTCGGGATGGGCTGGCCATCCACGTCCAGGACACGCACGACGACGGGCTCCTCGAGCGAGAGCCCCTGGACGGCGCGTTGCCGATCGCCCGAAACCACCTCGATCCGGGAGACCTGAGCCGTCGTCAATGGGTCGTCGCATGCCCCCGGCGCCAGGCAGGCCAGGACAATGACCGGGGTGGCGCGAGCAGTCTTTGCTTTCATCGGCGAGATCTCTCCTGGTGCGGGGGGCGACGGGTTCTGAAGATACCGAGTACGGGATGGTCAGTCGAGCTTGCCTTCGTCGTCCGCTATCGCCGCCAATCCGCCGGATCCGGGATCCCGCGGCTGAAGACAAGCTCGAAGCCGGTCTCGGCTGCCAGTCGTTCGGCGGTCTCCCGCGCCGCGGGCCCGGGGGGCAGGTCGCGCACGAAGCGCCGGATCTGTCCCGTCTCGGGGCTGCGCAGAATCGCCATCGGATGATCGCTGCCCCGGTCCAGTGTGAACGACCCCCCCGGTCCTGACAGTGTGATGCTCGCCAACCGGTCCGCCCACTCCTCCCGTGCCGGAAGGGAGAAGACGAAGGAGGAGCTTCCGTCGCCGTCGGCCACCACGGGCATCTCGAATCTCAGCGAGAACAGTTCGGCGCCTTGCTCGTCGCGTCCGGCGATCCGGTGCGGGCCATCCGCCCGGGGAACGTGCGGCGAACCCTCGAGAACGAACGCGGGGTCCAGGTGGGGAACACCGCTGGCGTCCACACCGCCCCACAGCAAGAGGACCCACTCCTGCCGGGCTGCGATGGTGCCGCCGCCCGCGCAGGCAAACCCCCACGCGATTAGCAGGCCTCCCCACACCCAGCAGCCCGTGGACAAATCCCCCCCGGCATTCGAGCGACGATGCATCCGGGCTGGCCGCTTCACCTCACCCATCCACTCTGTAAGGTACACATTACATTATGTCATATCCACTTTACATGTTGCCGGTCCAAGGCTTCGCTCTGCGTTGCTCCTCGGGCGAATAGCCCTGCCATTCACCTCTCGTCGCGCCTTGCCAGCCCGGCGCCTCGCCGCTCTCGGTGCTCGCGGGGCTTTGTCCACGGACTGCCAGGAGTGCACGGGCTCCCGGGTCAGGGCCTCGAACGACATGCTCACGGCTCCAGCAACAGCGGCAGCACCACCCCGGCCTCGCCCCGCAACGCCACTGCGGCCACCCCCGTCAACCCGGTCGCCTCGGTGTTGACCTCGATGATGCTCCCGCCCGCGCTCAGCGTGGTCATGGGGATCCCCGCCGCCGGGTACACGACCGCGCTGGTCCCGATCACCAGGCAGAGGTCGGCGCGTGCCGCCATGGACTGCGCGCGCTCCAGCAACTCGGGGTCGAGCATTTCCCCGAACAGCACCACATCCGGCCGCCGCATCCCCCCGCACGCCTCACAGCGCGGCAGGGAGTCTTCCTCCGGATCCGGTTCCGCCCGGAGCCCGCACCGGTTGCACCGGTCGCGCGCGATTGCGCCGTGGATCTCGACCGGCAACGCTGCGTCGGGCGGCCCGTCCCCCGCCTCCTCCCGGGCGGCCCGGGTGTGGAGCCCGTCCACATTCTGCGTCACGATTCCCGCCTCCCCGCGTTCCAGGAAGAAGCGGGCGAGGGCGCGATGTCCCTCGTTGGGTTCGCAAGCGGCGACGAAACCGCGGCGCCACCGGTACCACTCCCACACCGTCCGGGGATCGCGTTCGAAGGCCCCGATGGTCGCCAGTTCCTCCGGCCTGTAGTTGCGCCACAGTCCGCCCGCGTCGCGAAAGGTCGGGACGCCCGACTCCGCCGAAATCCCCGCGCCTGTCAGAGCCACGGCCCTCGTGGCGCCGGCGACGAGTTCGCGGGCCCGGGCCAGTTCCCGCCCCGGCTGCGCGACGCCATGAATCCGGTCATCCCTCCGTCTCGCGGTGGAACAGGCGACCCGGCAGGTCGATGTGATCCGCCACGGGGTCCGCCTGTCTCGCGGAGTTGCTCCGGCAGGAGGTGAAGGCGCTCCGCGACTGCTCATCCTGGCTCCGCTGGCTCCGGGCGTCAAGGAAGTAGCGGAACGCCGCCGGGAATCTGGCGTGTCCCGGAAAGGGGGAGTATCCAGGCGCCGGAGGTCCTCGAGGGAGGCCATTCAGGGTGAAAGAGCACCGTCCACACCCCCTCTCTGTTGACAAACCCGGACCGGACACCCCCTAATTGTTGACAAACGCGATCCTCCACCCCCTATTTCCTGACCATGAGCAACCGCTGTATTCGACCTACTACCAAACCGGGGGGCTGGCAGCCCCAGGTCCCCAACCACCCTGGCGCGCCGGGGTGCTGACACCCACCTCATCAAGGAGCAAGGACCATGAGGAAACGCTACTACCTACTCGCCCTCGCCCTGGCCGTGGCGCCGGGGGCATGCGTCGATAAGCTCGACGTGAACAGGCCCCCGATGCCGATCGCACTCCTGTACCAATTCGACGACACTCTCGCCTGGGGGATCACCGACGAGGCCGTTGACTCGATCCACGGGTTCGAACTCAATCTCGAGAGAGAATTCTCGGGGTTCTTCGTATCCAGGATCACCAACGTGTGGGAGAAGACCGACACGGAATACGGACTCCTCGAACTGTCGGAAGACATCAACGACGTGAGGAAGCCGGCCCTGACGTGGTGGGGTTTGCTGCCTGCCGACATCTGTCGGCGAACCCTGCGGCGCGTGATGGTGACGGGAAGGATGTTCGTCCGCGTCTTCCGCTACTACGACAACACGGGCGCATTCTGGGGCGGAGACGAGAGTGTACCGTGGGAGGGCCGCTGGATCGGCGAGCAGAGCGACCCGATAGAAAGCTACACCTGGCCCATCAACTGTACGCCCAACAACGTATAGGAGCGGTTCCAGCGGTCCCGGGAGCCCAGTCGCGCGGCGACCGGGCCTGATGGACCCGGGCGGGGCGCCAATCCCTCGGCGGGACCGGGGGTGGTGCCCCGCGGGGTCCTGACAGGCACCGGTCGTCGTGCGCTTGCTTTCCGGCACGGCGGCGTCAGCCGCCACAACAGCACCCCCCGCCCCCATACGGCACGCGGATCGGCTCGACCCCGCCATCTTCGAGTTCCCCGCCGGGAAGATGCGGAGCGGCTACTACTCGGACAAGTATTTCGTGCGCGCGCGGGACCTGCTACTGGCGCGCGGGCGCGGTCCATCGGTCACCATGCAGGTCTTCCAGAAGCGCGACGCCGTGGTGGCGGGTACCGACGAGGCCATCGGCATGCTGAAGGTGTGCCTCACCGAGGGCTATGACTTCGCCGACCTCGAAGTTCTCTCCCTGCGCGACGGGGACCGGGCCCGCCCCTGGGAAACGGTCATGCTCATCACCGGGCCGTACCCGGCCTTCATGCACCTGGAGACGCTCTGCGCGGGGGTGCTGGGGCGCCGAACCCGCATCGCCACCAATACGCGTGCCGTCGTTGAGGCCGCGTGGCCCAAACCGATCATGTTCTTCCCCGCCCGGCACGATCACTGGAGGGTGCAGACCGGAGACGGCTGGGCGGCACACGTGGCGGGCGCGATCGGGGTTTCGACCGACGCGCAGGCCTCGTGGTGGGGTTCGTCCGGGATCGGCACGGTTCCGCACGGTCTGATTGCCGCCTTCGGAGGCGACACCGTGGCCGCGACGGTTTCCCTGGCCGATTCGCTCGCCGACGACGTGCACATCGTGTCGCTCGTGGATTTCGACAATGACAGCGTGAAGACGTCGCTGGCGGTGGCCAACGCTCTCGGGGAGCGCCTGTGGGGGGTACGTCTCGACACCTCGGGCACCATGGTCGACCGGTCCGTGGAGGGCGAGATGGGCGACTTCGATCCGCGCGGCGTGAATCCCCGGCTGGTGCGCAAGGTGCGGGATGCGCTGGACCGCCGGGGATTCGGGCATGTGCACATCGTGGTCTCGGGAGGGTTCGACGCCGCGAAGATCCGGGCCTTCGAGGAGGCGGGAGTGCCGGTCGATTCCTACGGCGTGGGCTCGTCGCTGATGCGAGGATCCTTCGACTACACTGCCGACGTGGTACTGGTTGGAGGTGAACCGATGGCAAAGGCCGGGCGCTGGCACCGGCCGAACGAGAGACTGGAGCGGGTGGAATGAGCGAACGGCCGGTGGGAGGACGGGCGGTGGCCGGGCCCGCACGCGTGGGGTGGATCGTGGACGTGCAGGAGGACTTCATGAATCCCCGGGGCCGTCTGTACGTGCACGACCTCTGCGACGATTCCGACCCGGGAGCGGTGCGGGTTGTTCCCGCGCTGGCGGCTGCCACTGCGTGGATGCGCAGGCATTGTGACGTCCTCGTCTACACGGGCGACTGGCACGGCCTCGACGACCCCGAGATCGACCCGGTCGCTCCGGACCCGGCCCGCGAAACCTATCCTCCGCACTGCATGGGAAGGTCGCCGGACCCGGAAGAGCGTGCGGGGGCCGAGGTGATCGAGGAAATCCGCCCGGTCGACCCGGTGGTGCTGGCCCACGATGCTTCCGCGGAGGACGCCGCGCGCGTGGCACGCCGGGCCGTGACGGAGCGCCGTCCCGTCTTCGTGCGGAAGACGCGCTTCAACGTGTTCGAGGGCAACCCCGCCTGCGAGACCCTGGTGCGTTTGCTGCGAGAAGAGCTGGGCCGCGAGCTGGAGTTCGTGGTGATCGGGGTGGCGCGCGATGTGTGCGTCACCCAGGCCGTCGAAGGGCTGCAGGCGCGCGGCTACTCGGTGACGGCCGTGCGGGACGCGACATGGGGGCTCGGACTCGAACCGGAAGCCGAGACGCTGGCGCGCTGGGCGGGGAGGGGGCGGGTGGTGACGTTGGCCGAGCTGGGCTGCTAGCGGAAAGCGCCGGCACGGGAGTGCGTGTTGGCCGGGAAGGCGTGATTGCGGGCACCCTGGCGCCCGGCGGTCAGTCCCGCTTCCAGCGCTCGAGCAACCCCACGGCCCGCCGGTTGCGCAGCCGGGTGCCCTCGAATTCCCTCGCGTGCGCCCACGCGATCATGGACTGGAACGTGCCGGTTTCGCGGTGTGCCGGCGGGGTCAGCTGCGTGTAGCTGCCGTCCGCCGACATCTCCCAGGCGCATCGGCGGTCCGCAAGCTGGATGTCCAGCACCTGTCTGAGTTCGGCGCGGAGCGCCACGTCCTCCACCGGCACCAGCGCTTCCACGCGGGCGCCCAGGTTGCGCCCCATGCAGTCCGCCGAGCCTATGTAGTACTCCTCGTCCCCGCCGTTGCGAAAATAGTAGATGCGGGAGTGCTGCAGGAACCGGCCCACGATGCTCACCACGCGGATATTCTCGGACAGCCCGGGAATTCCCGGACGAATGCGGCAGCTGTCCCGCACGATGAGGTCCACCGAGACGCCCTTCGCCGAGGCGGCATACAATGCCCGGGTGACCTCGGGGTCCTCCAGGGCGTTCATCTGGAACTGGATCTTTCCCGGCGATTTCCCGGAGTGAAGCGCGATCTCGCGCTCGATACGCACCAGGATGGCGCCGCGCAGGTGTTTCGGCGCCACGAGCAGCTTCCAGTACCTGCGCTTGGGGCGGTAGCCGGTGGTCAGGTAGTTGAAGAGTTCGGTCAGGTCCGCTCCGATCGCGGGATCGCAGGTCAGGATCCCGTGATCGCAGTAGAGGCGGGCGGTGCCCACATGGTAGTTGCCGGTGCCGACGTGCGCGTAGCGGCGAAGCCCGTCGTGATCCTGGCGCACCACCAGGATGAGCTTGCAGTGCGTCTTCAGGCCCAGTACTCCGTAGGTCACGTGGATGCCGTGGGCCGAGAGGGCGTTCGCCCAACGAATATTGGCCGCTTCGTCGAAACGGGCCTGCAACTCGATCACGACCGCGACCTGCTTGCCCTGGCGCGCGGCGTGCACGAGGTGGTCTATGATGCTGCTGCGCGGCGCCATCCGGTAGAAGGTCGTCTTGATGGCCCGGACCTTCGGATCGTGCGAGGCTTCTCGCAGAAAACGCAGCACGGATGTGTCGAATGCCTGGTAGGGATGATGCAGCAGGACCGGCCCCTCTTCCCGGATCACATGGAAGATGGGCCGGTTCGTCAGCAGCTCCGGGTGCTCCGCGGGGTGGTGCGCGGGATCCTTGAGACCGGGGCGTGGCAGATCGTGCAGTGCCAGCAGGTCCCGATACCCGAGCAGACGCTCGCCCTCGAAAATGTCGCTCTGCTTCAGGCCGAGTTCGTGGGCGAGCATGTGTCGGCGTCCGGAGTCGAACACCCGTTCCACCTGCAGGCGCACGATCGGGGCCAGGTGACGTTTCCGCAACCCGGCTTCGATGAGTTCGAGAAGGTCATCGGCCATGTCCTCGTCTACATCGTAGATGGCATTCCGGGTGACGCGGAAGATCTCGCAGGCCAGGATCTCCATGCCCGGGAAGAGCAGATCGAGGTTGTTGGCCATGACGCTCTCCAGCGGCACCCACTCGCTCGACTCCGCAACCCGTACAAAGCGCGGGATGCCGGCGCCAACTGGTACCTTGACCCTTGCCAGAGACGTGTGCTCGTCGCTCTCGTAGCGCAGGGTGACCAGCAGGTTGAGCGACAGGTTGGATATGAAGGGGAAGGGATGAGCCGGATCGGTCGCCTGGGGGGTGACCAGGGGGTAGATGTTGCGCACGTAGTGTTTGCGGAGCCACTTGCGGTGCGCGCGGTTCAGCTCCTTCCAGTCCGTTACCCGGATCCCCTCGCCAGCCAGGGCCTTCAGGACTTCGGCCCCCGCCTTCCGCTGCCCCGCCTCCAGCTCCCGCACGACGGTGTAGCACTGCTCGATCTGCTCGCCGGGCGTGCGGCCGTCCACTGTGCGCTCGGTGATTCCCGCCTCCACCTGTTGCTTGAGCCCCCCGATGCGCTTCATGAAGAACTCGTCGAGGTTGGATCCCACGATCGCCAGGAACTTCAGACGTTCCAGAAGCGGCGTGCGCGGGTCTTCAGCCTCGTGCAGAACCCGGAAATTGAAGTTGAGCCAGGTAAGCTCGCGGTTGAGGTAGTACTCGGGTTTGCCGAGATCGTGCCGTCCCGCCTCCGGGACAGGGGTGGGGTCCGCCGGGGTTTGAAACGGAGTCGGAGTGGACGGCTGGGCGGAACGCTCCGTTACTCCCGGGGTAACAGGTGCGGAATCCCCGAGGCCTTCTTCCACGGCCGCTGAGACGTCATGTTGGAGGGGGGTGTCGGACATCCGTAAACATATGGTAACGCGGTCTTGGGAGCAAACATCGGGCCCCTTCCGGTTGGTTGACGAGCGGGAGGGGTGCGGCCAAGTTGCTTATGTGGCCCGGCCATAGCCCACCATCAAATGAGAAGGATAACAGGGTGAAGAAAATGAGAAAACACGCCGCCTTCCTTGCCGTCCTTTCGGCTGCCTGCTCCTCCGCTCCCGTCCAGTACTACGGCGTGGCGCCCCCGGGCATGGAGACCGCCTACAAGTGTGCGGTGGCCCAACTGAACATAATGGGCTACACGATCGAAGAGGCGACCGAGGGAATCCTGGTGAAGGGACGCAAGCAGACCTCCGGGCTGGGCCTGCAGCTCTTCACGGGCAACACCCACCACGATGTGTTGACGGCAACCGCCTACGACAATCCCCAGACCGGTGAGACCAACATCAGGGTCACGGTCACGCGCATTGCGGACCAGGACGCCTCTGCGGGCTTCACCGCCAACGATGGGCCGGAGGAGGGGGAGGACGTACTGGCACCTTCCGAGACCGGCAAGGCCGATGCCCAGACGCTCCTGCAGAACTGCGGCGTAACCGGCATCACTGGTCCGCCCCCTGACGGGGAAGACTTCGCGCTGGAGGGCGTGACGGCTCGTGACGGGGTTCCGTCACGGGTGGACCGCGGCTTCGCGGTTGGGCGCTAGCAGTCTTTTGGCCCGGATGCATCGCCAGCCGAATGCAGCGGGGTCTTCTGCCACGGGCCGCTAGACCGCCCACAACTTTGGCGCGACCCGCACAGGAGAAGAAACGGCTGCGCTTGTATCAGATCCGGCGCGACATCGGCGCGGTTTCGGCTGCCGCCTTCCTACGGCTGGGGGAAGGCGGGGGTCGCGGACTCTGGGCCTCCGGGAATCGCTGGGTGGCCCATGCAGGTGCACTGCACGAACTGACGGTGGGCGACGGCACCGGAGGTCTGGAGCACGGCGAGGGACGCTGCCGCTTCGGTTCCGTACAGAACCGGGCGGCGAATCTGTTTGCGCGTATCGGGGGCGAAGGGCGGGCGCGAATCTTCGGAGGATTCGCCTTCTCCCCGCAGCCGCGCGGCGATCGGGTGTGGTCTCGTTTTCCACCGGCGCGTTTCCATCTGCCCGAGGCCGAGCTGGAGCATGACCCCCGTGCGGGAAAGTGCTCGCTGCTCGTTCGCGGCCGGGACAGGGAAGAAGCGGAGCGGTCATGCATCCGGTGGGTGGAGGCGCTGGCGCAAGAATGCACAATCGAAGCGTCGGGGGTCGCACGCCGGCAGAGTCCCGAAGCCATGGGGGGGAGAACGACTCCGCGTGCCGAACGGGCGGCCTGGAGCCGGATGGTCTGGCGGACTTTGCGCAGGATCAGGGCCGGGGAGGCGCAGAAGGTGGTGCTGGCGCGGACCCTGGATGTAACGCCGGCGACGCGGGTGGCGCCCCTCGACCTGGCCCTCTCCCTCTGGGAGGAGAGCCACGGAAGTCATGTATTCCTCTTCGAACCCGTGGCCGGGGAGGCGGTGGTGGGGGCGGCGCCCGAGACGATCGCCTCCTTGGTGAACGGCGTGGTACGCGCGACGGCGGTGGCCGGGAGCGTCGGGGTGGGGGTGGACTCGGTGGAGACCGCTCAGTTGGCGCGCCGGCTCTTCAATAGCGAAAAGGACCGGGCGGAGCACGACTTCGTGGTCCAGGACATGGTGGAGCGGCTCACCGCGCTCGGGTGCAGCGTCCGGAGGGACGTGGAGCCGCATGTGCTCACCCTGGCCCGGATCCAGCATCTGGAAACCAAGATCGCCGCCGGGATTCCGGACGGGGTCACCTTGCTGGACATCGTCGCGTCCCTCCATCCCACCCCGGCCGTGTGCGGCATGCCCCGCAACGTGGCCCTGTCGATCCTGACCGGGAACGAAGCCTTCGACCGGGGTTGGTATGCGGGGCCGGTGGGCTGGCTCGCGTCGGACGGGAGGGGGATCTTCGTGCCCGCTCTCCGTTCGGCTGTGTCCCGGGGCGTTGGCTGGCGCCTCTTCGCGGGTGCGGGTATCGTGCCGGGGTCGGACCCGGGTCTCGAGTGGGAAGAGACGGAGCTCAAGTTCGATCCCGTGCTCCGGGCGATGATGCGAGCGGAGGTCACCCCCCGCAGCGCCATCGGCTCGGCATGAGTAGCCGGTGAACGGCGGGGAACTCAACCTCGCGTGGGCCCGAGCCATATTCTCGGCACTGGCCGAATACGGTGTGGAAGAGGTGGAGATCGGTCCCGGCTCGCGGTGCGCGCCCCTGGTTCTGGCCGCCCAGATCACGCCCGGGCTGCGGATCCGGGTGCACTTGGACGAGCGCTGCGCCGGTTTCTTCGCCCTGGGCTACGGTCGTGCCCACCTCGGTCCGGCCGCGATCGTCACGACATCGGGAACCGCCGTGGCCAACCTGCTGCCGGCGGTCGTCGAAGCGGACCAATCCGACGTTCCTCTGATAGTCGTCAGCGCCGACCGACCACCGGCGATGCGGGGCGCCGACGCCAACCAGACGATCGTGCAGCCGGGAATCTTCGGGGAGCGGGTGCGCTTCGGCGCCGACCTCCCGTTGCCGTCCGTGGACGAGCTGAACAAGGACGGCCCCCGCTCGGTCGTCGAAGTCGTACGCCGGGCTGCCCGGCAGGCGGTGGGTCCTCCGAGTGGGCCCGTCCACCTCAACGTTCCCTTCGAAAAGCCGTTGCAGCCGGAGTCGCCGGAAGGGCTCGGACTGGGGAATCCGGCCGACTCCCCGCTCCCCGACCTGGCTTCGGAGGCGGAAGCGATCGAGCGGGGCGGTGATACCCCCGGGACGTGGCGCCGCCGGCCGGGGAAACGCCTGCGGGGTCGCGACCAGGACACGCTGGTTGCCCACCGCCTCGCCATCTCGCGCCGTCCCCTCCTGGTGGCCGGCCCCGCCAGCGATCCAGGTCTGGACGGGCCGGCGGCAACCCGCCTCGCGGCCCAAAGGGGTGTGCCGACGCTGGCCGATCCCCTCTCCGGCGCTCGCTTCGACCAGGGCCTCGCCGGTGCGGAGGGGGCACCGGTCATGGGCGCCTACGACCACTTTCTGCGCCTCCCCGAGGCGCTCGAGCGGCTTCGCCCCGACCTGATCATACGGGTTGGGCGCACCCCCACGTCGGGGACGCTGGAACGGGCTTTGGCGGCCTGGCACCAGTCCACCCAGGTCGTCATCGACGACGGGGCGCACCGCAAGGACCACCAGCGCCTCGCAACGCACTACCTGCGCGCGTCCGCCGCCGCCGTCCTGAACCGGCTTGCCGGCGACGGTCGTTCCGGCGAAGGGGACAGGCCGTCGCCACCCCTTGCCCCGCACCGCCGCCGCTGGATGAGCGACTGGATGGAGATGGAAACGGCGGCTTGGGCGGCCATCGAGAAAGACCTCTCCGACGCGGACCACGAGGGCGCCTATGCGGCGGCCACCATCCGTGCCCTCCCACCCGGCGCGACCCTGTTCGTGTCCTCCTCGATGCCCGTGCGGGACGTGGATTCGTACTGCCGGCCGGCGGCGCTGGACGTTCAGGTGCTCGGCAACCGCGGAGCCAGCGGCATCGACGGCATCGTCTCGACGGTGCTGGGGTGCGCCGGCGGTGGCGCCGGTCCCGTGGTCGGGCTGGTTGGTGACATCGCCTTCTACCACGACATGAACGGCCTTCTGGCCGCGCGCGACAAGCAGCTGAACGTCGTCTTCGTCTTGGTGGACAACGACGGAGGGGGCATCTTTCACATGCTTCCCATCCGCCACTTCGAACCGGTCTTCACGCCCTGCTTCGCGACGCCGCACGGGCTCGACCTCCGCCACGCGGCAAGGCTCTACGGGCTGCCGTTCACGGAGGCGTCGACCCCGGCGGAACTCGCAGAGGCGATCGCGGCCGGCGTGGGGCGCGCCGGCACGGAGATCGTCCGGGTCCGGACCGACCGCGAGCGGAATCGGCGGAGCCATGAACGCACACGCGCGCGGGTAGCCCGCCGGGCGCACGAGATCCTCAACCGGGAAGAACCATGAGCGCCACCAGCTGGCAGACCGTCAAATCGTACGAGGACATCACCTACCGGAAACGCGACGGGGTCGCCAGGGTGGCGATCAATCGGCCGGAGGTGCGCAACGCCTTCCGCCCGGAGACCCTCTTCGAGCTTCTCGACGCCTTCAACGACGCCAACGAGGATCCGTCGGTCGGCGTCGTGCTGCTCACCGGCGAAGGACCCGCACGGGACGGCAAGTACGCCTTCTGCTCGGGAGGGGACCAGCGCGTGCGCGGTGACGCGGGCTACGTGGGCGGCGACGGCGTGCCGCGGCTGAACGTCCTGGTGCTGCAGAGACTCATTCGTACGATGCCCAAGCCCGTCATCGCGCTGGTCGCCGGCTACGCGATCGGCGGGGGTCATGTGCTGCACGTCGTCTGCGACCTGACCATCGCTGCGGACAACGCCGTCTTCGGGCAGACCGGTCCCAAGGTGGGGAGCTTCGACGGCGGCTTCGGGTCGTCGTACCTGGCACGCATCGTGGGGCAGAAGAAGGCGCGCGAGATCTGGTATCTGTGCCGTCAGTACAACGCTGACGAGGCGGCCGAGATGGGATTGGTGAACAAGGTCGTCCCCGTGGCGGAGCTGGAGGAGGAGGGGTTTCGCTGGGCGCAGCGGATCCTCCAGCACAGCCCGCTGGCGATCCGTCTGCTCAAGTCGGCGATGAACGCGGACGTGGACGGGCAGGCGGGGCTCCAGGAGCTGGCGGGCAACGCCACCCTGCTCTTCTACATGACGGAGCAGGGCCAGGAGGGGCGCGACGCATACCTGCAGAAGCGCAAGCCCGACTTCCGGAAATACCCGTGGCTGCCCTGGTGACCGAGCCCCGCGGGGAGGTCCCCGGCCCGAGCTTCCACGCCTGGGTCCTCGCGACCCGTCCACGGACGCTGTCCGCGGCGGCGGCACCGGTCGTGGCCGGCTCGGGCTTCGCGGCTGCGGACGAGGTCTTCGCCCCCCTGCCCGCACTGGCCGCCCTCGCGGGTGCCATCTTCATCCAGATCGCGACCAACCTGGCGAACGACTACTACGACTTCGTCAAGGGGGGCGACACCGAGGAACGGCTGGGTCCGGTGCGCGTGACCCAGGCCGGCATCCTGGCGCCGCAGGCGGTGTTCCGGGGTATGGTGGCGGCTCTTGGACTGGCCACCCTGACCGGGGTCTATCTTGCCTGGATCGCGGGGTGGCCGGTAATCGTGGTGGGGTTGGTGTCGATGCTCATGGGAGTCTGCTACACGGGTGGGCCGTACCCGCTCTCGTATCATGGCCTGGGCGACATCTTCGTCTTCGTCTTCTTCGGTCCGGTTGCCGCCGCGACCACCTACTACGTGCAGGCACAGTTCTGGTCCGCGGGGGCGGTCCTGGCGGGTGCGGGACTCGGCGCCTTCAGCACGGCGATGCTGGTGGTGAACAATCTGCGGGACCGCGAGACCGACGCGGCCGCGGGGAAGCGGACCCTGGCCGTGCGGTTCGGGGACCGCTTCACGGTCGCGCAGTACTTCGCATCCCTGGCGGCGGCCGCGGCCGTTCCCGTCGCCGGGGTCGCATCGATGGGGTGGTCGCCCTGGACCCTTCTGGGTCTTGCAGGCCTCGCGCCCTGCGCCGCGGCGTCGCGACGCGTTCTGGGTTTCACCGACCGGCGTGCCCTGAATCCCGCTCTCGGAATGACCGCCCGGGGCGTAGCGCTCTACGGGGTGGGGCTCGGGGCCGGCGCACTCCTGGGAGCGGTGGGATCCCTCGGCGGACCATGACCGGCGAACCTGGGCGTCGGGAGCACCGGCGTGCGGAGGTGCCGGCCGGCCGGCCGGCGACGCCCGCCGACGACCTCGCGGCGCGAGCCTCGGAGACGCCGTCGGCCACCGCGCTGTCATGGGACGGCGGGCAATGGTCATACGGCCGGCTGGATGCCGGTGCCGGGATGCTCGCGAACCGGTTTCGCGCGCTCGGGGCCGTGCCCGGCGAAGCGGTGACGCTCTGCGCGACCCCTGGCGCGGATGCGGTAGCCGCTCTCTTCGGACTGTGGAGGAGCGGGTGTGTGGCGGTGCCCCTCCACCAGAGGCTGACGACCTCGGAGGTACGTAGAGCGCGCCAAATTGTGATGTCTGCTTTACATATTGACAACTACACTTTACATAAGACATCCGGGTCCGCTGGGTCATCGGCTCCCCGTGGGGTCCAGGGCGGAATCGCCGCCGCCGGGGGTGTGGAGCGGCAGTGCCGCTACTCCGGCTTCCCGGAGGTCAGAACGCTCATCCTCACCTCGGGATCGTCCGGTGCACCCAGGGCGATAGGGTTCACCCGCGATACCCTCGCCGCCTCCGCCGCGGCCGTTGGGCGGCGGCTGGGACTGACCGCCGGCGACCGGTGGGGGCTCTGCCTGTCGCCGGGACACATCGGCGGACTGGCGCTCATAGTGCGTGCGGTGATGAACGGGTCGTCGGTGCGGCTCTGGCCTTCGTTCGACGCCGGCGCCGTGGTGCGCTCGGTGCTGGGGGGAAAGGTGACCCATCTGGCGGTGGTTCCGCTCATGCTGAGACGGATACTCGGCCGGCTTGGGGGCGAGAGCGTACCGCCGACCCTGCGCAGTGTTCTCGTCGGCGGCGCCGCCGCGTCGCGAGCTCTCCTGAACGAGGCCTGGGCGGCCGGCCTGCCGGTCGCCACCACCTGGGGCATGACCGAGACGTCGTCACAGATCGCGACGGCCCCTCCCGCCCTGGCCCGGAAACACCCCGAAACGGCGGGACCTCCCCTGCACGGCGTCGAGGTCCGGCGCGACCCGGCCGGGGTGCTGTGCGTTCGCGGACCCACCCTCGCCTCCATGGTCGTGCACAGCCCCGGCGCGCCTCCGGAACCGCTGACCACCGATTCGGAGGGCTGGTTCGCGACCCGCGACCTCGGTCGCATCGACCGTGACGGCCTGGTCCGGATTGAAGGGCGCGCGGACGCGATGATTGTGAGCGGTGGGCTGAACGTGAGTCCCGCCGAGGTCGAGCGGGCGATCGAGACTCTCCCGGGGGTGCGCGAGGCGGTGGTCTTCGGACTGCCCGATGAAGAATGGGGCGAGGTGGTGGCGGCGGTGGTCGAGGGCGACCCGCGGAGGGTCACTCCGGCTGCGGTGGACCGCCACTGTCGGGGCCGGCTGGTACGCGGCCGGTGCCCCACGCGCACCGTTGTGGTGGACGAACTGCCCCGCACCTGGACCGGCAAGGTGATGCGGTCGCGCGTGCGGGAGGGCCTGGGACCCGGACTCGGCGCGAGGAGCGAAACATGATCGAGGAACTCCGCTGGCGCGGCCTGCTGGCCGACGCGACCGAACACGCGGCGGCGGCGCTCGCGGCCGGCCGGGTGACCGGATACATCGGTTTCGATCCGACGGCTTCGTCGCTGCACGTGGGGTCACTCGTCCCGATAATGGGACTCGTGCACCTCCAGCGGTTCGGGCACTGCCCCATCGCGCTGGTCGGCGGCGGTACGGGGCTCATCGGCGACCCCTCGGGCAAGGCCTCGGAACGCGCCCTTCTCGACCGGGAGCGGGCGGAGGAGAACGCGGCGGGCATCCGCACGCAGCTGGCTTCGTTCCTGGACTTCGAATCGCGCTCGGCCCCGGCCCGCGTGGCGAACAACCTGGACTGGCTCGACGGACTCGGGCTGGTGGACTTCCTGCGGGACATTGGCAAGCACTTTTCGGTGAACGCCATGCTGCGCAAGGAATCGGTACGCCGGCGAATCGCCGACGAGGAGTCGGGCATCTCGTTCACCGAGTTCAGCTACCAGCTGCTCCAGGCCTACGACTTCCGGGAGCTGAACCGCCGCTACGGCTGTACTGTGCAGATGGGGGGCTCGGACCAGTGGGGCAACATCACCGCCGGGATCGACCTGGTGCGCCGGCTGGGCGGTCCCAGGTGTCACGGCGTGGTCTTCCCGCTCGTGGAGTCGGCGGCCGGCGTCAAGTTCGGCAAGACGGAGGAGGGTACGGTCTGGCTGGACCCCCGGCGCACCTCGCCCTACCGCTTCTACCAGTTCTGGCTGAACACCGGCGATGGCGACGTGATCCGCTACCTCAAGCTGTTCACGCTGCTGGACCGGCGCGCCGTGGACGAACTCGCCCACGCCGTGGCGGAGCGGCCGCACCGGCGCGAGGCGCAGAGGCGCCTGGCGGCGGAGATGACCCGCGCGGTCCACGGGGACGAGGGGCTGGGGAGCGCCGAGCGCGCGTCGAGGGTGCTCTTCGGGGGAAGCCTCGAGGGGCTGGGGGCGGACGACATCGTGGAGATCTTTGCCGACGTGCCGTCAGCGGTGGTGCCGAGGTCGGCGCTGGAGGGGGAGGGGATCGAGCTGGCCGCGCTGATGGCCGACCACGGGATGGCCGGGTCCCGCAACGAGGCGCGGCGGCTGATGAAGGGGGGCGGGGTGTACGTGAACGGGAGTCGCAAGACGGAATGGTCGGGAGCCGTGAGCGTGGAGGACTGTATCGAAGGGCGCTTTCTCATTGTTCGGACCGGGAAGAGGCGCTACTTCGTAGTGGAGGCAAAATGAAGTAGCGCCGGGACCGGAGGGAGACGTTCGATGACCTTACGCCATGGCCGCCACCGGATCCACGCGCACGCTCACGATGTCGGTATCGTGGTACTTCTGGTGCCGCACGGATGTTGCGATGTGGCTCAGTAGCCGCAATGAGAAGTCGTGCTCCACCGGGACCTCTGCCGCGCGCCCGCCCACGAACGCGAGGCGGTCCTCGATGTTGCCGTCGCCCGCAGCGGCCAGGAACTCGAGTTCGGCGCCGCCTCCGTCCTTGCGGGCGGTCACGCGCAGACGGCGCAGTCCGAGGGCGTCGTCGTCATCCTTCTGGTCGAGGAGGACGAGCAGCGTTTCCTCAGCCGCGAGCCCCAGGCGCGCGACCATATCCTCTCCCATTCCCGCACGCGCGGCGAAATCCTGCAGGAACGCCTGGATCTTCGGCTGCGCCTCCACATTCAGCCGGGTCTCGATGCGCCGCCGCCTGGGTCCCGACAGCTCCATGAAGGTGGAGAGAACGATCGCGACCAACCCGCCGGAAGTCATTCCGTTCTCCAGAAGCTGCCCGGCCCAATTGCCGAAGTACTCCGACGGAATCTGCCCGCTCTGAAACCCCGCCCCGACCCAGAAGGAGACGCCTATGATCGTGGCCTTCCGGTAGTCGATCCCGTCCTGGGCGACCATTTCCACCCCCAGCACGAAGAGAATCGCGATCAGGACGATGATGTAGGCGCCCACGACGGCGTTGGGCATGGCCAGCAGCACCGCCGTGGCCTTGGGAAAGAAGGCGAGCGCGATGAAGGTCAGCCCGATGCAGACCCCCACCCGGCGCGCGGCGATCCCGGTGATGTCGACGATCGAGACGCTGTTCGAGTAGGTGGTGTTCGGGACCGTCGCGAAGAGGCCGGAGAGCAGGTTGCCGACCCCGTCGGCGGCCACGGCCCCCTGGACCGCGCGGAAGTCGGTGGCCCGGCGCTCCCGCCACGAGACGCGCTGGATGGCCATGCCGTCCCCGATCGTCTCGATGGCGCCCACGAGGGTCACGAAGATGAAGGCCGGGAGCATGGCCCAGAACTCCGGACTCAGGCTTAGGTCGAAGCCCGGCCACCCCCCCGCCGACACCCCGAACCAGCGCGCGTCGCCCACGATTCCCATGTCGTAGATGCCGAACCCGGCTGCGACCAGGCACCCCCCCACGGCCCCGATCACCGACCCCCAGAGGCGCAGCGCACCCTTCGCACGCAGCACGATCACGATGGTGATCAGCATAGTCGCGAGCGCGGTGAGCGGCGCGGCCGCCGGTCCGGCTCCTTCCGGCACCTGGAAGCTCAGGTCGAAGCCGATGGGCATGACCGTCACCGCGATCAGCATGATTACGGTGCCGGCTACCGTCGGTGTGATGACGCGCCGGAGCAGCGAGAGCCGCGAGGAGATCAGGAACTGGAACAGCGACGACGCGACGATCAGGGTGGCCAACAGCCCGGGGCCGCCCAGCTGCAGCGCCGCCACCGATACGGCGATGAAGACCCCGGAGGTGCCCATGAGCAGGATGTACCCGGCGCCGATCCTCCCGAGCGGCCGCGCCTGGAGCAGGGTCGAGATCCCGCACACGGCCAGCGCCGCGAAGGCCGCCCATGCCAGGTACCCCTCGCTGCCGCCGCCGGCCCGCACGACGATCGCCACCGTAATCACGATCCCGGCGATGTTGAGCAGGACGTACTGGAAGGCAAGCCCCAGGGAAACCGGGTAGCTGGGGGTTTCGTCGGCCTGGTAGCGAAGGTCCCGGTGGCGGTCGGAACGGGTTGCCATGAGGCTGCTACGCCGGCTGGGTTACCGGATCGACCCGCACGGTCACCACGTCGGTGTCCGCGTACTTGTGGTGCTGCACCGAGGTGGCGATGTGCCGGAGCAGCCGCAGCGAGAACTCGTGTTCTCCGGGCGCCTCTGCCACATGCCCGCCGATTACGGCCAGGCGGTCCTCGATGTTGCCCTCGCTCCCGGCCGCGAGAAACTCCAATTCAACGCCTCCGGCATTGGTCCGTGCGGTCAGGCGGAGCCTTCGCTCGCCGGGGCGTCCGTCCTGCTCCGCCTCCCCGACGAGGAGCAGAAGCGTCTCCTCCGCGGCGTGCGCGAGCCTGCCGGCCGTTTCGCTGGCCAGCCCCTCGCGGTCGGCAAAGTCCTCGAGGAACCGATGGATCGCCGTCAGCGATTCTACTCCGAGCGCGGTCTGCATGCGGACGCGCCGACGCCCCGCGAGCTCCGCGAACGCCGTCAGCAGCAGCGCCGTGAGTCCCCCCGCCGTCATTCCGTTGGCGAGCATCTGCTGTAGAAAGGGCGAGAGTCCCTCGGTCGAGATCTGGCCGCTCTGAAAGCCGACGCCGACCCAGAATGAGAACCCGACGATGGTGGCCTTGCGGTAGTCCATGCCGTCCTGCAGGACGATTCTCGTCCCGAGCATGAACAGCACCGCGATGATCACCATGGCGTAGGCGCCTATCACGGGGTCGGGGATGATGAGAAGCAGTTGCGTCACCTTCGGCAGGAAGGCGAGAGCACAGAAGATCAACCCGATGCACACCCCGACACGTCGCGCCGCGATCCCGGTGATCTCGACGATCGAGACGCTGCTCGAGTAGGTGGTGTTGGGGACCGTGGCGAAAAGCCCCGACAGGAGATTGCCCAGGCCGTCGGCGGCCACCGCCCCCTGCACCGCCCGGTAGTCCGTCGCGCGCGGGTCGCGCCACGAAACGCGCTGGATTCCCACCGCGTCCCCGATCGTCTCTATCGCCCCCACCAGGGTGACGAAGGTGTAGGCCGGGAGCAGGCCCCAGAAGGCGGGTCCGAAGTCGAAGCCAATCCCGGGCGAGCCGGCAACGGGTACTCCGACCCACATGGCCTGCGCGACGGGGCGGCCGTCCAGGATGCCGAAGAACCACGCCGCCAGGCACCCGGCCACGATCCCGATCAGGGGGCCCCACAGCCGCGCGGGTCCCGTGAACCGCAGCATCACCGCCAGCGTGACGCCCAGCGTCACAAGCACGGTCGCGGGCGCGGCCAGCGGGTCCGCGGCCTCCGGCACATTGTCCAGGAAATCGAAGAGGAACGGCATCACGTTCACCGCGATCAGCATGATGACGGTGCCGGCCACGGTCGGCGTGAGGATCCGTCTGAGCAGCGACAGACGGCCCGCGAGGAGGAACTGGAAGAGCGACGAGGCGATCACCAGCGTCGCCAGCAGGATGGGACCACCCTGCTGCAGGGCGGCCACCGAAACCGCGATGAACGCCCCCGATGTGCCCATGGTGAGCACATACCCCGCCCCCAGCCTGCCCAGCCGCGCGGCCTGGATGATGGTTGCGACCCCGCTTACCAGCAGCGCCCCGAAGGCGGCCCACGCGAGGTAGGCCTCGCCCCTCTCCGCGCTGCGGATGACGATCGCGACCGTGAGGACGATACCCCCGAGCGCGAGAATGCAGTACTGGAGCGCAAGCCCGGCCGCCAGCGGCCACGGCGGCTTTTCGTCAGGCTGGTAGCGGACGCCGGCGCCGCTGCCGTTAGCCGGCGGTGCCAACCCGGTTCTCCCCGGAGGAAGTGCTGCAGGCTACCCGCGG
This sequence comes from Longimicrobiales bacterium, assembly GCA_965204275.1. Classification (GTDB taxonomy): domain Bacteria; phylum Gemmatimonadota; class Gemmatimonadetes; order Longimicrobiales; family Gaopeijiaceae; genus Bin94. Next base: position 2,145,119 of record CBDBEC010000002.1, on the reverse strand, counting down.
ATGATCAGGGTGCGGCCCTAAGCGCTCTTCCGGGTCATGGTCAAGTCTCCCTCGATGCTGTCGTCGTCGGTGCTGAAGGTCCCGTTCATGCGGTCTTCCGTAACCAGCTTGGCCACGTACTTGCCCGTCAGTTCCTGTCCGAACAGCTGGATGCTCAGGTTCAGCGATACGTCCGGGTAGTTGTGGGTCCCCGTGACCGGTCCCGATCCCCCCTGTCCCGCAACTGAGTAGTTCATCGTGCCGGTCACCTTCCCCTCGTCGTCCTCGGTCAGGGTGAGCGTGACCATGGCCACGGGGTTGCCCGGCAGGGGCAGCGCCACCTGGCCCTCCCATGTGCCCGTCAGTTTCGGGTCTTCCTCCACCACCGGGTCGTCGCCGCAACCGGCGAGCAGGACCAGGGAGAGCGCGAGGAGTATCCCGCGTACAAGCCGTCCGTTAGAGCGCGTCATGTTCATAGTGGTCTCCTGTCCGGGCGGGTCCCGGCGACTGCGAGTTGGGGGGGAAGCCGTGCGGACCGCGCAACTTGGGGAGAAGGCGGTTTGCGAAGCCATCACGTTAGAAACATAACGGTATCGCGGCGCAAGGGAACTGCTTCAGGGCCTCTCCGGCCGCGTTTTCCGTCGAGTTCCGCGGCATGACCAGGGAACGTCTGCCCGAGGAGGTCGGCCGGTTCGTGAAGATCGGCGGCGGGGGTGCCCGATCCGCCATGCGATAGCCGGGTGGGGTGGTCACTCCGCGCCCTGCGCCAAACGGTCCGAGTCGAGCGACAAGGGTATCGGGGGGGTATAGATTGGTTCCCATGATGCCACTCGACCCCAAGGCTCCGGATGTCCGCCGCGCGACCATCCCGGCCGGTTCCCATCACCCTCAGGAGGACTACGTCACCCCGTGAACACCGATCAGATGAATCACTACAGGAGCAAGCTGGCCTTCGAGACCGATGCGTGGGACCTCTACGAAGCGTTGAATCGCAACGAGCCGGTGGTGGTGGTCGATGGCCGCGCTGCCGCAGCGTATGCCCGCGAGCACATTCCAGGTGCGGTGAACCTCCCGCACCGGGAGATCGATGAGAAGACCACGGCGTCGCTCGACAGATCCGGACTGTACGTCTGCTACTGCGACGGAATCGGTTGCAACGCATCCACGAAGACGGCGCTCAAGCTTCTGGTCCTGGGATTTCGGGTTCGTGAACTGATGGGTGGCCTCGACTGGTGGAAGCGTGACGGCTACGCGACGGCAGGCGAGGGCTCGCGGGCCGGGACGGCGATCGTCTGCGGGTGCTGAATCCGGGGCCGGGTTTCACGGGATCGCGGGCGGCGCCCGTTGCCTGACCCGGGGGCGCGGGCCCGCCCGTGCGATGTGGTCGTGGTTGGTGCCGGTTTCGCAGGACTCGCCTGCGCCCGGCGGGCGGCCCAGCGAGGCCTCTCGGTCGTGGTTCTGGAGCGCCAGTCCGAACCCGGCGACCACATTCACACAACCGGGATACTGGTCAAGGAGGCCTGGGAGGAGTGGGCGGTTCCGCCCGACCTGGTCCGGAAGATCAGCCGGGTGAGGGTCTACACTCCCAGCCACCGCTTCGTGGAGCTGGAGCGCGAGAGCTACTTCTTCATGGCGACGGACACCGTGCGGCTGATGCGCCATCTGGTGCGCGAGACCCGGCTGGCGGGCGCCGAAGTGCGGTTCGGGGAGAAGTATCAGGGCGTCACGCCGGAACGGGTCCACCTGTCCCTCGCAGGGTCGGGAGTGCGCTGCCGGTTTCTGGTGGGAGCCGACGGAGCGAGATCCAGGGTTGCCGCGAGCGTCGGGCTCGACCGCAACCGCCGGTTTCTCAAGGGTGTGGAGTGGGAGTTCGAACCTCTGTCCAGCGCCGGCGACTGTCTGCACTGCTTTATCGACCCGGAGTGCGCGCGCGGCTACATCGGCTGGGTGGTTCCGGGCGTCCGGACGACCCAGGTGGGAATGGCGGTTCACCGAAGGGACCGAGCCGACCTGGCGAAGTTCGTCCGGAAGATCGACGCACTGTTCGCGTTTTCGGGGAGACGGGTGCTGGAGAGACGGGGTGGGGTCATTCCCATCGGCGGCCTGCTCGGCAACTTCTACGGGGACAGGGTCCTGCTCATCGGAGATGCGGCCGGAATGGTGTCACCGCTCACGGCTGGCGGCATCCACAACGCCTATCGGTACGGCAGACTCGCCGCCGACGCCGTGGCAGACCACCTCGAGGCGGGCGGTCCCGACCCCGGAGAGGTTGTTCGGCGCGCGTATCCGAGACTCCTGCTGAAGCATGCTGCGCGCTGGAGCTATGACCGCCTGCCCGTGGCCCGGGTGCTGGAGACCGGACTTGTGACGCGCAACCTGCTGCGCAGTGTGGGGGAGCGGATCTTCTTCGACCGGCTTCGGTAGAAGCGACGGGGGACCCCCGCGCCCACGGCTTCCTAAGCCTCCACCACGTACGTGGCCAGCAGCTTGTCGTGCCAGCCCTGGTGCTCGCGGTCGATGAGGATCCAGATGTACCCCAGCGAGAAGACCATTCCGGAAATCCACTTTCCGATCCACTCGCGGCCCAGCATGGTCAGGAACCCGGCGGCGGCACCATTCTCCTTGATGACGCGCATGTGGAGGAGGTGTTTGCCCGGTGTGGTTCCCCGGGCGAAGAGAACGAGGGCCAGGATGGCGTAGGCGATGAGGATCCCGAAGCTGATCAGGATGGCCACGGTGTTGCCGATGGGTTCGGAAGGGCCCCCGGCGGCGACGCTGCCCGCAAAGGCGAAGAAGAGCATGAACACGCCCACGCCGACGGGGATCAGGGTGTCGAGCATGTACGCGCCGAGCCGCTTGAGCGGCGGAGCCAGGCGGCCGAGAGCGGGCTCGGTGAGGTGGCCACGGCAGAGCGGGCACCACCTGGTGCCGGGTCCGGGTTCGATGTTGCAGGAGCGACAGGAGGTCACATGGTCCATTGGGTCACCTTTCTCTTGGCGTTGGGGGCATCCTGCCGGGAAGGTTCCGGGATTACCCCGCCGAATCAAGTCCTCGGCATGCACTACGCACGAGAGTCCCGCAATCGTTGACCCTGGTTCCGGCCGGCGCACGGCGGAGTCGGCCGCGAACCTGAGACGTACGCCGGACGTCCCGGCCCTGGAGAAGAACCGCGACCTCTGTTCTTACACGGCTGCGGATCGTCCCGCCGGGGGGCAGGGGGTCCGGCGGTGCCAGGGGAACCACCACCACCTGCGGTCCCAGTTCGACGTAGCCGAGGCCGGTGCCCGCGAGGATCCGGTCGAGGGCACGGGCCGTGTTGAGGGCCGTGCAGTCGCAGTCGACATGGTGGTCCCGGGGCAGCAGGGTGGGGCTGAAGGCGATCAGAACGCGCGAACGCTCCGCGAGCCGGGCGAGGGCCTCGGAGAGGGGCAGCCCGCTCGCCGTGAGGCGGGCGGGGGTGGCGAGGAGGGAACCGGGTGCCGGGTCGACGCCGACCCGGCCCTTGAGCAGCACGGCCTGCCGGGGGTCCTGGGCGGCGAGCGCAGCCGGGAAGAGAAGGAGGAGGGTGAGGAGAAGATACCTAACGACTCCGCCTCTCGCGTGGCCACGGCCGGAGGGGTGTCGTGGAAGGTCGGGCGGCCGGGCGGACATTACGGTTCACCTACGAGGATGTGCACGATCGGCGAATGGCGCGATACCCCGTCGAAGTACCCGTACACGCCTTCGCCCTCGATCCCGAAGGTCGGCCACGGCGGTGGTACGAGGCCGCCGCCCGTGTGCTTCAGGAAGTTGGTGTAGTTCCAGCCTATCGCCTGAAGCCGCAGGTAGATGCTCATGGGTTCTCCGCTCCGGCTGTTTATCTCGAGCGTGTCGACCCCGCCGGCGTCGAGGCGCTCCGTCCAGTACCCGGACCCGCGGCCGGAGTGGGTGACGACCAGATCCGCCAGCACCGTGCCGGTCTGCGGGTCGACCTGGTAGCGAAGCGGTATGCGGACCACCCTCCCGCTGTCCGGCAAGGGGAACCGCAAGGTGTCCGCAGGCACGACCGGAGCGGTGGGCACCGCCGCTTCGCCGGTGAACGAACCCGGAGGCGCCGTGCCGCGGAGGACGTACTTGCTCCCCGGCTGAACGGGCTCCGAGAGCCATGCACGCAGGCACGTTGCCGGGCCGATCCCCCGATGGTCTTCACAAACACCACCCGCACGCGTGTCGGAAAACCGGGCCGTCCATCCCGGCCCCTCCAGGCTTGCGCTGATATCCGGCGGGGCATCGTCCCGTTCGCGGTGGGGATGGACGCCCAGCATGAAGGCTTCCCGCATTCCGGCGACCAGGAGAAGCGACAGCGAAACGGCGTCCTGTTCCAGGCCGGCCGGCCTGGTGATTTCGCACGCCGACAGGAAGGCCGGCGCAAGCACGGCCAGCAGCCCGCGGGCCGGCCGTGCAGATCGCTCGCGCGCCTTCAAAACCAAAACTCCATGCCCATGAACGGGAAGATCGGCAGCTGCCGCCGATAGACCTTTTCGGCCCTCGCCCATTGGGACCCCCAACTGTCTGTCCGGTAGTCCGGCCGCGCACCAACCACGTTCCGGCGATTGAGGACGTTGGCGACCGAGACGTACCCCACGACCGACCCGCCCCCGAACCACGACACCTTGCTCTCGCGGCGCCATCCCACGTCGATCCTGGCGTAGTGCGGCAGCCTGGCCGAGTTGTACTCGCCCCCGAGCAGAACGGTTCCGGTGCGGTCGTCCCCGTACAGGGGACCCGTAACGCTGGCGTACCATGGGGTATCGGGCTGCCCCGAGCGCAGGCACACCCGGGCGGACCACGAAGACGCGCCGCGCCGGTAGGACGACCCCAGCTCGAACTCGTGATCCCGGTGAAAGCTGGGCGTGTAGGTCAGCGAACCCACGGTGCGGGACGCGCCGGCCCAGCGGTAGCTCCCCAAAACGGAGATCCCCCGCCCCCGCGTCCAGTTCCAGGACGCCTCGACCCCGTGCGCGCTGCCGCTTGCCATCTCCCACAGCGACGGATCCACCAGCACGCCGCCCCTGTCCGGCTGGGCTCCCAGGTCCGGCAGCCTCAGGTGGTCCAGAGAGCGGGTGTAGGCGTCGACGCGGACCCGAAGTCCGCCCCGCGTGCCCTGCCACCCGATCGAGAACTCGGTGTTGCGGGGGACCGGCCCCCCGGGAACCGGAAGGAGCAGGTCGTACGCGACGAACCTCGCAAGGCGAACCTCCTCGTTGCGCAACGAGGCCAGCGCCTGGTAGGAGCGGGATCCCGCGATGCGCGCGTCCCACCAGGAGCCCGCGTAACCCAGCTCGGCAAACGGCGCGAGGGTGGTGGTGAGACCCGTGAAGTGGTCCACCCGCAACCCCGCGCGCGTCGAGAACCCCCGCCTCAGAGGGACGCCCACCCTGGAGTAGGCGGCCAGCCGCCACTGGCTCTCGCGCAGGGCGAGCGGCACCAGGAAATCGGAGATTCCGGAGACATTGCCCCCGTCAACACGTTCGTCGAGGTCGTAGACATGACGGCCATGAAACCGCGTCGCCTGTGCACCCCCCGAGATCGTGGTACGGCCCGCCGCGTGCCAGGTGACCCGCACGTCCGCGCGCGTCTCGCTCATCAAGCCGTCTCCGAACAGCATCGTGTCGGGAGATGGCCTGTAGATGACACCCCGGTTGTCCACCGCCGCAAAGGACTGTTCCACGTAGGACAGATCGCTCCTGAACCGGCTGTGTCCCAGGTTGGCGTCGAGGATTCCCTTCGCGCCGAACCGGTCGCGGTAGTGAACCGACAAGGCCGCGTTACCCCACGCCAGCGCCGTCTCCCGGTTCTCGTGGCCCTCCATGAGTTCGTCGTAACCTATCGATTCCCGGTTCAGGTAGCTGCTCACCGACAACCTGCGGACTCCGCCCGGATCGGCCGTGACCTTCGCGTGCAGATCCCCGAAGGAGGTGGGGAAAAACTCTTCCATGTCGAGCGCCTTGACGAGTCCGTCGAGCCAGGTGCGCCGGCCGCCGACCAGATACGACACGCGCTCGCCGATCGGCCCTTCCACGGAGAACCGGGACGAAGCGAGGCCCAGGGAACCGGCCGCCCGCCTGCGATCGCGGGAGCCGTCCCGGGTTGCAATGTCGATGGCACCCGACAGCGACCCGACTTCGAGTCCGTCCCCGCCCGACCCCGCCAGCAGAGTCGTGCGCTTCACGGCCCCGGGGCTGACGGCGGAGATGAGGCCTCCCAGATGAAAGCCGTTGAAGAGGCGCATCCCGTCGAGCAGAACCGGCGTGCCGTCGCTGGTGCCGCCCCGGACGAAGGGGACCGGGGCGTAGTCGGAGGGCGCCGACGCGGAGGGCGAGACCCCGGTTGCGCGCAACACGTCGGTCTCCAGCAGCGTCGGGAGACTCCGGAGCAGGACCGTATCGATCACGAAGGCGTCCCGGGACAACGACATCGGATCGCCGGGGCGGCCGCTGCCGACCACGTCGAGGCCCTCGAGCCCGATCGGCGCGGGACTGAGCAGGGCGCGGATCGGGGTGGTGGGCAGGGCTTCGTAGGTGCGGGTCCAGGCGTATCCGAACGCGCCCGCGTCAACGCGCACCGGCACCGAGGCCGGGACTCCCGGCACCACGAACCCGCCGAAACGGTCCGAGACTCCGGTGGCGGCCTCCCGGCTGCCGAGCGGTGTCACCGTGACCAGGGCGAAGGCGACCGGTTCGAGGCTGACGCTGTCTCGAACGACACCGGTGAGGGTCGCCGCGGCGTGGGCCGGGCCGCGGGCGTTTCCGCCCCCGCCGGGAGTCTTCGGCTCCACCAGGGGCACGACGACGACCTGCGACCCCAGCTCCGCGTAGCCGAGACCGGTGCCCTCCAGGAGCCGGTCGAGGGCGCGGGCCGTGGTGAGGGCCGTGCAGGCGCAGTCGACCCGGTGGCGGGCGGGCAGCAGGGTGGGGCTGAAGGCGATCCGGACGCGGGAGCGCTCGGCGAGCCGCGAGAGGGCGTCCGCGAGGGGCAGCCCGCTCGCCGCGAGGCGGGCGGGGGCGGCGAGAAGGGAGCCCGGCGCGGGGTCGACGCCGATCCGGCCCCGCAGCAGCGCGATCCGCCCGGGATCCTGCGCGGCGAGGGTGGCCGGGAGGAAGAGGGCGAACAGGAGGGTTGTGACGAAGGCGCTCGCCGTCCGGTCACGGTCGATGCCGGGGCGCCCGGGACCTCCCATCCGCGCCGGGATCACGGTTCGCCCACGACTATGTGCACCCACGGCGCGTGAGCGGATATCCCGTCGAAGTACCCGTATACGCCCTCGCCCTCGATCCCGAAGCTCGGCCACGGGGGAAGCACGAGCTTGTCGCCCGTGTGCCTGAACCAGTCGGTGTAGTTGGGGCCGATCCCCCGAACGCGCACGTCCAGGGTGTAGGGGCTTCCGTCGTACCATGCGTGGAGCGTGTCGCCGACCTCCAACAACGCCGTCCCCAGGGATCCGAGCCGACCGTGTACCCTGTCGACCAACAGCGCGGCGGTCCCCGAGTCGACCTGGTAGTGAAGTGGAATGGGGAAGTACCCCGACGTGTCCGGCGAGGGGATCCACACGGTATCCGCCGGTTTCTCCATGAGCGGGATTGCCGGAACCGTCATCTCGCCGGTGAACGAACCCGGGAGCGCTGTTCCGCGCAGCCGGTGCCTGCCCGGTGCCGCGGCCTCCGGAAGCGACGCGATCAAGCAGGTGAAGGCGCACCTCTCCCGCGACCCGGCGGGCACGAACTCGGCGGTCCAGCCCGGTCCCTCCAGGGTCGCGCTGATCTCCGGCGTGGCTTCGCCCCAGTCCCGGTGGGGGTGTCTGGCTTCCATGTGGGCCGTTCGCTTTCCGGATTCCACGAGAAGCGAAAGCACGACCACATTCGGGTCCAGGTCGGGCGGACGGAACATCTCGCACGCCGCGAGGCCCGCCACGGCCAGCGCGGCCGACAGCCCGCGGACCAATCCGGACAAACCACGGGAGCGGCGATGTCGCGGGCCGGCTGCTCCCAATCTCCCGCGCGCGCTCAAAACCGGAACTCCACGCCGATGAAGGGGACGATCGGCAGCTGCCGCCGATAGGCCTTATGGTCGGCAATGACCGGGGCGTCACAGTAGAGTAGGGCGCAACCTTGAAAGGGAGGTACCGACGGTCGCCAGCCCACCACATTGCGCCGGTTGAGGATGTTGGCCACGGTCACGTACGGCACCACCGATCCGCCGCCGAACCACGACACCTCGCTCTCGCGGCGCCACCCCAGGTCGACCCGGGCGTAGTGCGGGAGCCTCGCGGAGTTGTATTCGCCGGCGAGCAGTACGGCGTTGTCGAAGCGCGTTTTGCTGTAGTTGTCGGTCCGTACGTCCGGGGCCCGGACGATGACCAGCCACGGAGTCTGCGGTTGTCCCGAGGCGAGGGAAATCCGCGCGGACCAGGAAGACGCACCGTGCATGTAGGATGATCCGAGTTCGAACTCGTGCTCGCGGTGGAAGCGTGGCGTGTAGGTGCGCGAACCCACGGTCCGGGACACGCGGGCCCAGCGATAGCCGCCCAGGACCGAAAGTCCCCGGTCCCCGCTCCAGCTCCACGTCGCCTCGATTCCGCGCGCGGTCCCGGTGGCCGGCTCCCAGCGCGACGGATCAGCCAGCACGGTGCCCGTGCCGGGGTTCCCGGGGTTCGCTCCCGGATCCGGCAGCCTGAGGTGGTCCAGGATCCGTGTGTAGGCGTCCAGGCGGACCCGCAGCCTCCCCCGCGTACCGTCCCACCCGATCGAGAACTCGGTATTGCGCGGAACCGGTGCATCGCTGACGGGAAGAAGGAGATCGTATGCCAGCAGGCTCGCAAGGAGCGTCTCTTCGTCGCGCAAAGAGGCCAGCGCCTGGTGCGAGCGGGATCCCGAGATGCGTGCGGTCCACCAGGAGGCCCCGTAGCTCAGCTCGGCGAACGGGGCGAGCGTGGTCGCGAGTCCCTGGAAGCGGTCCACCCGCAGCCCCGCCCGCGTGGAGAACCCGCTCCGTAGCGGTGCCTCCACGCTCGAGTAGGCGGCCAGCCGCCAGCGGTCGCCGCGCAGGTCGAGCTGTGGAAGGATGTCGGTGATTCCCTCCAGAAAGCGATCCCGGTCCCCTCCGAGGAGGTAGACGTGGTGGCCCTGGAACCGTGTAGCCTGCGTCCCGGCCAGGATGTTGACACCGCCCGCTTGCCACGTCGCCCGCAGGTCGGCGCGCGTCTCGCTCATCGACCCGTCGCCGAACAGCGTCGTGTCGGGCGGCTCTGAAGCGAATCCTATCCAGTGAATCTTCGTGTCGAGCAAATCGCTGGTGAAGCGGCCGTGTCCCAGAGTGGCTTCGAAGATCGCGCCCGCCGGGAGCCGGTCGCGGTAGTGGGCCGAGAAGACGGCACTGCCCAGCGTTACGGCGGTACCGCCCACCGTTCCGGTGGAGACTTCCCTGACCCATCTCGGGGCGGGGGGTTTGTCCGCGCGGTCCATCGATTCGGAGTTCACGTAGCCGCTCACCGACAACCGGCGGACCCCGCCCAGATCAGCGGTGAACTTGGCGTACAGATCACCGAAGGAGTAGGGACGCACGTCTTCGGGTTCATGGTCAACGTCCGGGTCTCCAAGGACACTCGTCTTCTCCAATCCCAGCGCGACCAGCTCGAGCAGGGCGCCGGGATGGGTGCGCCGGGCGCCGACCAGATAGGATGCGCTCCCGCCGACCGGTCCCTCAACGGAGAACCGGGACGAGACCAGACCCACGGAGCCGGCCGTTCGCAGCCGGTCGCGGGAGCCGTCCCGTGTCGCGATGTCGATGGCGCCAGACAGCGACCCGATGGCGAGTCCCTCCACGCCCGGCCCTGCCAGCACGGTCGCGCGCTTCACGACGTCGGGGTTGATCGAGGAGATGAAGCCCCCGAAGTGAAAGGCGTTGAAGAGCCTCATGCCGTCGAGCAGCACGGGTGTGCCGTGGCTGGAGCCGCCCCGGATGTAGGGAAGCGAGGTGAAGTCGGAGGGCGCCGACGCGGAGGGCGCGACCGCGGTCGCGCGGCCCACGTCCGTTTCGAGCATCGCCGGGAGGCTCCGGAGAAGGACCGTGTCGATGACGAAGCCGTCGCGGGACGATGAGACCGGGTCCCCGGGACGTTCGCCGCCGGCCACGGCGAGACCTTCGAGGCTGATCGGCGCGGGACTGAGCAACGCGCGCAACGGGCTGGCGGGCAGTAGGGGGTAGGTGCGGGCCCAGGCGTAGCCGATAGCGCCCGCGTCGACCCGCACGGGCACCGAATCCGGAACCGCCGGCACCACGAACGCGCCGAACCGGTCCGAGACCGCCGCCGCCGCCGTCTCGCTGCCGAGCGGCGTCACCGTGACCCGGGCGAAGGCGACCGGTTCCAGGCTGACGCTGTCTTGAACGACACCGGAGAGGGTTGCCGCGGCGTGACCCCGGCCTCGAATGTCCCCGTCCGCAACGGGGATCCCGGGTTTCGCCAGGGGCACCACGACGACCTGCGACCCCAGCTCCGCGTAGCCGAGACCGGTGCCTGCCAGGAGCCGGTCGAGGGCGCGGGCCGTGCTGAGGTCGGTGCAGGCGCAGTCGACCCGGTGGCGGGCGGGCAGCAGGGTGGGGCTGAAGGCGATCCGGACGCGGGAGCGCTCGGCGAGCCGGGAGAGGGCGTCCGCGAGGGGCAGCCCGCTCGCCGCGAGTCGGGCGGGGGTGGCGAGAAGGGAGCCCGGTGCGGGGTCGACGCCGATCCGGCCCCTCAGCAGCGCGATCTGCCCGGGCTCCTGTGCGGCGAGGGCAGCCGGGAGGAGGAGGACGGCCAGGAGAAGATACCTCACGACTCCACCTCCTCGCCGCGGGCCCGGATCAGCACCACGCCCTCGCCGATACTGCAACTCGCGCCGATCACGCCGCACACGACGGTCATCACCTCCTCGAGCGACTTCGAAGAGAACCACATCGTCAGCGTCCGTTCGAGCAGGGCGGGCTCACCGATCTCCACCTCCATGCCGTAGTGCTCGCCGACTTCGTGCATCGCCACGTCCAGCGGCGTGTCCTGAAAGATAAGGAAGCCGCGCATCCACCCCGCCACCTCCTCGATCGGCGGCGCGCTGGTAACCGGCCCGGGGGTGCCCTGCACGAGACGCGTCGCCTGGCCCGCTCCCACCTCCACTCCCTGGTCCGGTCCATCCAGCGCGACCCTGCCCTCCACCACGGCGACGGCGAGCTCCCCTGCCTGCGCGGCCAGGTGGAAGCGCGTCCCCAGCACCTTCGCCGTGCCGGCCGCGGTCGTGACCCGGAACGGCTGCTCCTCGTTCGTCGCGATGGCGAAGAACGCCTCCCCGTGCAGCGTGACCTGCCGGGTGAACGAACCCGGTGCATGTTCCGGGGAGCCTGAAGCGACGGCGGTGGCGAGGCGGCTCCCGGGGCCGAGCCGGATCACGCTGCCGTCTTCCAGGCGCACCATGGCCGTCTCGCCCGAGGCCGTGATGAACTCCTGCGAGGCCGGGGTGCCGTTCACCCCACGTGCGTGAGAGTCGGCTAGAGCGTTCCAGAGGGCGAGGCCGGCGACCGCCGCGGCCGCCGCCCAGCCGCCGTAGTGGACGAACCGGTTGCGCCCCGGCGACCGGTGTGCCGGGGACCGGAACCCGCGTGCCTCCGCCTTCCGGATCACCCGTCCGGCCGAAGGCGGATCACCGGGATCCACCGTCAGATCCGCCGCCCGCCCGGCCTCGATCAGGTGGCCGAGGCCGGCCAGGACGCGGTCCGCATCGGCGGAGCGGATCCGCCATGCGTCGACCGACCTGTTTTCTTCCTCCGTCGTCTGCCCGCGCAGGTAACGGAACAGCAATTCGTCCATTCGTCTCCCATCCTGTCTGGCGTTCTCCTCTTCGGCCGGAGCGCCTACCCCTGTAAGCGTGCACCCCGCCCGGAGCTACCATTCACCCGTCCATCACCCCCGACTCGGCCACCGCCCTCCGGACCGTCCGCAGCGCCGAACTCATCTGGTTGGCCACCGTCTGCGCCGAGATGCCCATCACCCCCGCGGCCTCTCCGTGCGAAAGACCCCTCATGAAGACCAGCTCGAAGACCTCGCGGCGCCGCTCCGGGAGCGACGCGACCGCGGTTTCGAATACCTTCCCCAGAATCGCCGCGTCCAGTTCGTCGGCCGGGGTCGGCGGGTGGGCGGGCGGTGAGAGTTCGTGGTGCGCCACCCAGCGCCGGCGTACCGCCCGCTTGCGCTTTTCGTCGATCACGAGGTTGCGCACGATGCGATACAGGTACGCGCGCGCGGACCCCCGGGGTTTCCAGGCGCCTCTGCGCTCCCAGACCTGGATGAAGGCCTCCTGGGCCAGATCGCGCGCGGGCTCGACTTCGCCGAGCTGGCGCGCGGCGTAGCGCACCAGTTCAGGCCAGCACAGGTCCATCAACCGGGCCAGCGCGGACTCCGAGCCGCGGCGGATGGCGGCCATGAGCGGCTCGAGCGGATCGGCCGGGACGGCAGCGGCCGGATCCTCGTCGGTGGGTGGCATGGCGCGCAGGCGGCTGGTGTGAGTGGCGGGCGTGTCCCCGGGAGAAGCGGATTCCTCGAGTGATCCTACCACGCGGACGGAAAAGGAGGTACCGGCGGGTTGCCCGCGAATCCGGTCGGGAACGCGAATGCGGCTCGATCTTGATCCGGACTCGGGGGGCACGCAGCCTGACCTCGGGTGCATTCACCCATGTTTGTCAGCGCACGCCAGGATACCCGGGATGAGTTGGAATCCGTGCAGGAGCAGTGTGGTCGCGGTCGTGGTCGCGGCTCCCGCCGCATGCCTGTGGGGGGCGTGCGCGGAGCCGCCCGTGCCCGCCACGGTCAGGATCCTGCCGGTCTCGGCGACGTTGCGCTCCCTCGGCGACACCGTGCGGCTGACTGCCGCCGTTCAGGACCAGAACGGGCAGGCCATGACCGATGCCTCCATCATGTGGTCCAGTCGCGACACCTCCGTTGCAACGGTGAATCCGGCCGGTTTGGTGACTGCCGCGCGCAAAGGACGTGCCGCCGTGACCGCTTCGGCCGGGGCGGCGTCGGCAGCCGCGAGCGTCACCGTGGCACAGGAGGTGGCGGAGGTGAACGTGTCGCCGGCGACCGACACGCTGGTGGCCCTGGAGGACACGGTTCGCCTCGTGGCGGAGGCCATGGACGCGAACGGCCGTGTTGTCGAGGGGGCTGCGTTCGCTTGGGCATCGAGCGACACGTCGGTGGCCGTGGTGGACTCGGCCGGATTGGTGACTGCGGCGTGCAACGGGAGTACCGCGGTGACCGCTTCGAACGGGACTGCGAGGGACACCGCGAGCGTCACGGTGGCACACTCGCGACCGTGGAGTCGGTCGTGCTCCATGCGAAGGACACCCCGGGCATGTGCCGCCGTCCGTTCGGTCGGTGGAGATGCCGTCAGTACCGACGAACGGGGAGATTCGCTCTGGCGGAGGGTCCTGGGAGCTCCCGCTCGACGAGGTATTCACGGCGGTTCTTGTGGGAACGGGCAACCCCGGGTACGACTTCGTCCGTTGGAGCGAGGGCGGTGCGACCCTGTCCACCGATTCCGTCTACGAGATGCAGCTGGCCGGGGATCACGAGATCGCGGCGCACTTCTCCGTCAACCTGGAGCGTGGCAGGTGGGGCCCCGCCAACACCTACAGCGACTACCAGTTCCCGGACACCGCGTACGAGAGTCTGGCCTGGACCTACCTTCCCGCAGTCGACCCGCCGGAGAGCCTGCGCGAGAAGGATCTGCTCCACTACTACGCCTATCAGTTCCATCTGGTGAACTCGACCTCGGAAGTGGGGCGGGGATACGCCGGATTCCAGTCCGACGGACACCTGGAGACCGACGATGGGGATCGGTGGGGGAAGGTCGTGAACTTTGCCGTCTGGGGTTCGGACTCGGCGCGCACCGATGGCCTGGTGAATCCGGAAGACGAAGAGTGCGGGTGCTATCAGATCATGTTCCAGTACGAATGGGTGGGGGAGCGCGAGTACCGCTTCGAATTGAAGGAGGGACCGGGTGGGGAGGTGGATGAAGGGAAGTGGTGGGGGCTGTGGGTGACGGACCGGGTGACCGATTCCACGACCTTCGTGGGTGAGCAGCGCGTGCCGGCCGAGATCGGCGGGCGGCCCTCGGTCCTGTACAGCCGTACACGGCCGCTTTCGGCGAAGACATGCACTGGTGGCATTCACGCAACGGCGCGAAGAAGTACATCTGCAGTGACTTCGAGGGGTCGTCGCTGGCGATTCTGGACGTGACCGCGGGGGAAGGAAAGGACGAAGACCGGCCCACTCGGGTAGGGAGCTGGACCAATGGCGGCCACGTTGATGTTGCCGAGAACGGGTACGAGACAACGCTCTGCCACGTCACCGTGTTCCAGGATGGGAGCGGGAATGTGCAGCACAACGTGGGCTACTGGCCCGAACCGCCGGAGAATGTGCTGCTGAAAGAGAACAACAGGCCGGTACGAAGGTAGGATGGACATATTATAGCGTCAATCTGTCCGAGAGTTGCCGGTATCGTGCGGTGCAGGACCCCCCGGAAACGCCCATGACAGATGCTGTGCCAGATTTTAGAGGTAATCTGTCACTAGACCTTGCCGTCATCTTGCGGCCCTGGGGACGGTTGCCTGCCGGGCCCGACGGCGCTATCGTTGCCGCTAAACTGCGAGGAGGGCCACCGGAAGTCCGGTCTGAAGCCGGCGCGGCCCCGCCACTGTAGGAGGCCCGGGTCCCACGGAGCCCGTGGACGAAATCCCCGCGGATTGATCCACGGACTCCGAGGATCCGCAACGACTCGCTCGGTCGCCACCGGGTCGGCACCCCGGGAAGGCGAGCGATGTTCGCCTCGAGCCAGGAGACGCGGTCCCCTCGTCCCCACGCACCATCCTTCGAGGGAGGGGAGCCGGTGTACGTCCGGACTTACAGGTGGCGGGCCTTCCGGCGAGCGTCCGCTCCGGCCGGGCCGTGACGCACTTCGGCGCCCGAATCGGCTGCCTCACGCTGGCCGTGCTCGCTGCGACGGCAATCAGCGTATCCATCGGCGCCTCCGGGGTGGGGCCGGGCGACCTGTGGCATGCCCTCCGGGGTCACGCCGACCCCTCGGCGCGCACCATCGTGCTGCAACTGAGGCTTCCGCGCGCCGCTCTCGCCGCGCTGGTCGGAGGCGCGCTGGCTCTGAGCGGCTGCACCTTCCAGGCGCTCCTGCGCAATCCGCTCGCGGAGCCGTACGTGCTGGGCATCTCGGGGGGGGCCGCTTTCGGCGCCGTAGTGGTGGTCGTGACCGGCCTCGGGGTTTTCCTTCCGTGGGCCCTTCCGCTGAGCGCCCTTGCGGGAGCCATGGCCGCGATGGCGCTCGTACTGGCGATCGCGCGACGGGCGTCGCCCGGCGGCCTCGACACTCGCGTTCTGATCCTCTCCGGCGTGATCGTCGGCGCCTTCTTCAACGCGGTCATCCTGCTCCTGCTGTCACTCGCCGATGTCGAGTCGTTCCGTTCGGCGATCTTCTGGATGATGGGGAACCTTTCGGCTGCCGCCTGGGGATCCAACGCGCTGCTGGCCGCGCTGCTCGTGCCCGCCGCCGGGGCGGTGCTGTCGCTCGCCCGCCCCTTCAACCTTCTCTCGCGCGGGGAGGATGTTGCGTACTACCTCGGCGCTTCGGTGCCACGGGTGAAGCTGACCGCGTACCTGGCCGCGTCCTTGATGGTGGCGGCGGCGGTGGCGGCGGCCGGTGTGATTGGGTTCGTCGGGCTGATCGTGCCGCATGCCGTGAGACTGGCCTGGGGGAACGACCACCGGCTTCTCCTCCCCGCCTCATTCCTCGCGGGGTCGGCCTTCCTGCTGCTGGCGGACACCTTGGCGCGGATCGTGGTGTCTCCGGTGGAACTGCCGACCGGAGTGGTCACCGCGGTATTCGGGGTTCCCTTCTTCGTGGCCCTCTTGATGCGCGGGGGGCGGCGATGAACGGCGCTGGACAAGTCACGGCGCCGGGAGCGGGCACGCCCCCGGGAAGCTGGCGTCCGGTGTTGCGGGGCCTCGGACTCACCTTTTCGCATCCGCGTGCGGTGAAGCCCGCCGTACGGGAGGTCTCGGTATCGGTTTCGCCGGGACGACTCCTGGCGGTGGCGGGGCCCAACGGGGCTGGGAAGACCACGCTGCTCAGACTGCTCGCGGGATCGCTCGGGCCGCAGGGGGGCGAGGTACGCCTCGACGAGCGGTCGCTGGCTGAATTCGCGGACCGGGAACGGGCGCGGGCCGTTGCCGTGGTGCCCCAGTCGGAGTCCTCACCCTATCCCGTGACGGTTCGGGAGATGGTGGGGATGGGAAGATACGCGCACCTGGGTTCGTGGGAGCGCGCCACGAGCCGGGACCGCGCCGTCGTGGAGTCCGCACTGGAAAGATGCGCGCTCCTGCCGCTCGCCGGCCGACAGCTGGACCAGCTCTCGGGAGGGGAAGGCCAGCGTGCCAGGATCGCCCGCGCATTGGCTCAGGAGGCCCCGGTCCTACTCCTCGACGAACCGGCGGCCGGCCTGGACCTGCGATACCGGATGGAGCTCTTTCATCTGATGCGGGAACTTCGTGACGACGGGCTCGCCGTGCTCGTCATCACACATGACCTGAACCTCGCCGCCCGCTTTGCGGACCGCCTGCTCCTGCTGGACCGCGGCCGTGTGCGTGCGAGCGGCGTTCCGGCCGCCGTGCTGTCGCGGGAAACGCTGGAAGAGGTGTATCGGTGGCCGCTCCGGGTCGCCGGACACCCCGGGCCCGGCTGTGATACCGGGGCGCCTCAGACGATCCCGCTGCGGCGGGACGCCGCCCGAGGCCCGCGTTGCTGAGTCCGCGGCGTGGAGGTGGGGTCCGAAGCGTTGCCAGAGCGGTTGCGATCGACCACGTTTTGGTGTGAGCGGACGCAGCATTCCTGCATGAACCAGTCGAGTAATGTCCTTTCTGTTCAGAGGTTTGCGTGAGCCTGGGAGTCCGTGGATGAATCCGCGCGGTCGAATGCCGCGGGGATTCTGTCCGCGGGCTCCGGGCAGCGCGAGCGGTGTGTCACGCAGACCGCTGTTTCCCCGCATCGGCCAGCGACTCTGGGTCGCCCTGGCCATTGCGGGAACCCTGACGTGCGGAGAGGGGGGCACGAAGCCCGTGAACAAGCCCCCCTCGCCCGTCGGACGAATCCCGGACCAGGTGGTCGCGGTGGACAGTGCGGTCGTGGTGGATGTCCGTCCGTACTTTGCCGATCCGGACGCCGACACGCTGACCTATGCGGCGACCTCCTCCGGCACGGCGACGGCGGCGGTGGCCGTGTCCGGGAGCATGGTCACGGTGACTGGGGTGGCGGCGGGGAGCACGAGCGTGACCGTGACCGCGCGCGATCCGGAGGGACTGACGGCGGAGCAGGTCTTCGGCGTGACGGTTCCGAACCGGGCCCCCGTGGCCGTCGGCACGATCGCGGACCGGTCCGTCCACGTGGACAGCACGGCGACGGTCGATGTAGCGGAGCGCTTCACCGACCCGGACGGGGACGCCCTCGCATACGCGGCGGCCTCGTCGGACACGTCGCGGGTGGAGGTGGGGGTGTCGGGTGCGACGGTGACGGTCACCGGCCTGGCGGTCGGGAGTGCGACAGTGACGGTAACCGCCACGGACCCCGGCGACCTGGCGGCCCGGCAGGTCTTCGAGGTTACGGTTCCGAACCGCGCGCCCCGGGCCGTGGACGCGATCGGGGACCGGGTGGTGGAGGTGGACGGTGTGGTGGCGGTGGACGTGGCGGCCTACTTCACCGATCCCGACAGGGACTCGCTGGAGTACTCGGCAGCGTCGTCCGACGCCACCCGCGCGACCGTCGAGATGTCGGGCAGCGTGCTCACCGTGACCGGCGCGGCCTCGGGTGGCACAACTGTGACCGTGACGGCGGCGGATCCGGGCGGATTGACGGCCGAGCAGGTGTTCGACGTGGCGGTCCCGAACCGGCCGCCGGTCGTGTCGGGCCGGATCGAGGACCGGGAAGTGCATGTCGGCGACACGGTTGTGGTCGATCTCGCCGACTATTTCGCGGACCCGGACGGTGATGCCCTGGAGTACGCGGCGACTTCGGCGGACACCGCCCGCGCGTCGGTCTCGGTGTCGGGAAGCATGGTGACGATAGCGGGAGCGACCGTGGGGAGTACGACCGTGGCGGTCACCGCGAGGGATACGGCCGGCCTCGAGGCGGGGCAGTCCTTCGGGGTGACGATCCCGAACCGGGCGCCGGTGGCCGTGGGCGGAATTTCGGACCGGGAAGTCCATGTGGGCGATACGGTGGTCGTGGATGTCGCGGCCTACTTCACGGACCCGGACGGGCAGGAACTGCAGTACGCGGCGGGCTCGTCGAGCGAGGCGTCGGTGACGGTTGCGGCTGTGGGGAGTACGGTGACCGTCGCGGGCACGGAGGTCGGAAACGCGACCGTCACCGTGACCGCGGAGGACCCCGGCGGACTTCGCGCCGAGCAGGTCTTCGAGGTGACGGTCCCGAACCGGGCGCCGGTGCCGGTGGGGACGATTGCCGACCGGGAGGTGGAGGTGGACAGCGTGGGGGAGCTGGATGTCGCGCGGTTTTTTGCGGAACCGGATGGTCAGTTGCTGGAGTACTCGGCCACCTCGACGAATCCGGACAGGGCGGCGGTGACGGTTTCCGGCAGCACGATGACGGTGACGGGTGTGGCCGCGGGCCGCACCGCGGTGGCGGTGCGGGCGACGGACCCGGGCGGACTCTGGGCCGAGCAGAGCTTCGGGGTGCTGGTTCCGAACCGGCCGCCGCTGGCGGTGGGCACGGTCACGGACCGGGAACTGTTTGTGGGCGACTCGGTTGCGGTGGACATGGAGGCGTACTTCAGCGACCCGGACGGGGACGCCCTGGCCTACGCGGCGGCCTCCTCTGACGCGGCCCGCGCCTCCGTCTCCGTCTCGGGGAGCACGATGACGGTGCGGGGCCGGGGCGTCGGCGGGGTCACCGTCACCGTGACGGCCCGGGACCCGGAGGGGTTGGCCGCCGAGCAGAGCTTCGGGGTGCTGGTTCCGAACCGGGCGCCGAAGCCGGTGGGCACCATGGAAGACCGGGAAATCCATGTCGGCGACACGGTGGTGGCGGATGTGGAGGCGCACTTCACCGACCCCGACGGCCACTCGCTGGAGTATGCGGTCGCATCCTCGGATCCGGCCCGCGTGCGGGTCTCGTTGTCGGGAAACGTCATGGCGGTGCGGGGTGCGGGTGTGGGGAACGCGACCGTGACCGTGACGGCGCGGGACCCGGAGGGACTGACGGCCGAGCAGCGCTTCGCGGTGTCGGTGCCCAACCGGGCGCCGCAGGCGGTCGGCACGATCCCGGACGCGGAGGTCCACGTGCGCGACGCGGTGGCCGTGGATCTCGCCGGGTACTTCGCGGACCCGGACGGAGAGGAGTTGGAGTACACGGCGGTCTCGTCGAGCACGGGAACGGCGACGGCCGATGTTTCGGCAAGCCTGCTCACGGTTGCCGGCGTGACCGTGGGGAACCTGACCGTGACGGTGACGGCAACGGATCCCGGGGGGCTCGCGGCCGGGCAGCGGTTCCGGGTGACGGTGCCCAACCGGCCGCCGGCGGCGGTGGGCACGATCCCGGACGCGGTGCTGGTAAGGGATTCCTTCTCGGTGTTCGATGTGGCGGAGTACTTCACGGACCCGGATGGCCAGGCGCTCCGGTACTCCGCCGTGTCGTCGGACTCCGCCACGGCGACGGCAACGGTGTCCGCCACCACCATGTTCTTGCAGGGTGTGGCCCCCGGAACCGCCACCGTGACCGTGAGGGCCAGAGACCCGGGTGAACTGACGGCCGGGCAGACCTTCCGGGTCACCGTGCCGAACCGCCCGCCCGTCGCCGTGGGTGCGATCGCGGACAGGGAGGTGGAGGCCGACAGCGTGGAAGCGGTGGATGTCGTCGCCTACTTCGAGGATCCCGATGGGGACGTACTGACGTATGGCGTGATTTCGTCGGATACGTCCCGGGTGGCCGTGTCGGCATCCGGCAGCGTCGTCACCCTGAGTGGGGTGGCGGGGGGGAGCGCCACGGTGACCGTGACCGCCACGGACCCGGGTGGGTCGGCGGCCGAACATGACTTCGTGGTGACGGTCCCCAACCGGGCACCGGAGCCGGTGGGCGCGATGGACCATCAGGTGGTCGAACCCGGCACCTCCGCGTGGGTCGAGGTCTCTCCGAATTTCGCCGACCCGGACGGCGACGCCCTGACCTACGCCGCGACTTCATCGAACACGGCGGTCGCAACGGTCGAGGTTTCGGGCGACACGGTCACCGTTGCGGGTGACGCCGAGGGCACGGCGACCGTCACCGTCACGGCCCGGGACCCAGGGGGGCTGACGGCCGCGCAGCGATTCGACGCGACGGTGGAGGTGCCCAACAGTTCCCCGGAACCGGTCGGCACGATCCCCGACCGGACCATCGACGGGGGCGAGGAGCTCTCGATCGACGTGGAGCCGTACTTCCGGGACCCCGACGGCGACGAACTGGGGTACGAGGCCATATCGTCCAGCGAGGCGATCGCAACGGCGGACATGGAGGACGCCACGCGGTTGAACGTGGAGGGGCTGGCCAGAGGCGAAGCCACCATCACCGTGACCGCCACGGACCCCGGAGGCCTCTCCGCGGTCCAGGAGTTCGAGGTCGAGGTCCCCAACCAGGCACCGTATGTGGACAGTGAGATCGAGGACCTGCCGGATGCCACTACCGGGGAAGAGTACCGCCTTCTTCTCACGGACGTGTTCGTCGATCCCGACGGCGATCCACTCGCCTTCAGGGCCTCGTCATCGGACACCGACGTCGCCGAAACCGAAATCGAGGGGGACACGATCTACATGACGGCCGTCGACGTCGGCACCGCGACCATCACGGTAACCGCCACCGATCCGGACGGCCTCTCCGCCACCGACGAGTTCGAGTTCACGGTGCTGTCGGCCCGGTTCGACATCGGGCTGCGCTACACCTCGGACGTCACGGACACGCTGCGCTCGCTGATCCGGAAGACGCGGGACGAGTGGAAGTCGATCCTGTACGACACGGAACTCAATGATGTCAGGGTCCCCGATACCATCGTGTGCCTGGGACTCCTGGCGCGCAATGTCGGCGTGGTGGACGACCACCTGGTGCTGGTGGACGTCCGCGAGATCGACGGCGTCGGCGGCATCCTGGCCCGCGCCGGCTACTGTTACAGGCGTGCGTCGGATGGATCCCCCATCGTCTCCGCCGCGGTCTTCGACGAGGCCGATGTCGACACGCTCCTCGCGTATGGGAGCACGGAGGATGTGATCTTCCACGAGATCGCCCACGGTCTGGGCTTCATCCGCGGGTACTGGGACTACAAGGACCTGCTTGTAACAGGCGACGACCCGCATTTCGAGGGTGAGTTGGCCATCGAGGCCTTCGACGATGCGGGCGGGGAGGACTACGAAGACGAGAAGGTGCCGATCTCGTCCCCGGACCACAGCCACTGGCGCAAGTCGGTGTTCGGACGCGAGGGCATGACGCCGAGCCTGAGACTGGGGGTCAAGAACCCGTTCAGCGCCATCACCCTGCAGGCGATGGCCGATGTCGACTACGAGGTCGACGTGTCACTGGCTGACGACTATGAACTCCCGGGCAACTCCGCACCGCCGCCGGGCCCCCCGGGCGACACGGCGCGGGTGTTGGATCTGAGCAACGACGTCGCCTGGACACCGGTGACGGTGCTCGCACCCGACGGCACGATCATTCGCGTCATTCGGCCTCCTCCGGGGCCTGAGACCCATCGCTTCGGGCTGCTCGAGACGAGCCGGCTGCGCGAGGCGACGCTGGAAGACCTCTGGTGGCCGGCAGGGCCGGAAGACACCGTAAGGATACAGGCTCAGGGCCGTAGGACAATGTGGCGTCTCGTGCGGTGACCGGGCGCCCGGAAGGCGTTCCGAAACCGTGACACGGAGGATACGTGAAATGAAGGGGACCAGGGTGTGGCGCGCGATCAACGTGGGGCTTGTTGCGGCGGCATACGGGATTTCGACACCTGCGATCGGCTTCGGACAGGAGCGCGTTCGGGTAACGCTGCCGGAGGAGACGATCGTCGGCGTCGTCACGAAGATGAGCCCGGAAGTGCTGGAACTGGCCCTTCGCGGTGGCGGGTCGCGGGTGTTTTCCAGGGATGCGGTACTGCGGACGGAGCGGGGCTTCCAGCGCGACCAGCGGCATCGGGGGTACCTGCTGGGTTCGGCTCTGGGATGGGTGGCGGGGGTCGGTGTGGTCTTTGGTGCGCTTGACAATGACCCCGATGGCAACAACCTGTGGATGCTCGCCACACCCCTCGGTTTAATGGCCGGCGGGTATGTCGGCTACCGGATCGGCGCCTCGCGAATGCGGGAGGCGTGGGAGACGATTCCGGGCTGGACGGGTGACCCCGTTCGGGTGACGTTCTCCGATTCGGAGAGGATCGTCGGCGAGGTGTCGCGGATCACCCGGGACGGGATTGAGTTGTTGCTTCCCGGGGGTCCGCGATTGGTGGCCACGGGTGACATTGCCCGCATTGAACGGCGCACGGTGCAGCGTCAATGGAAGCGGGGGTTCGTGGTCGGGGCTTCCGTGGGGGGAGGCATCGGGCTTCTCTTGGTGCCCTTCGGGTACGGTTACGATCCTCCCTCCCTCGGTGAGATCACGGCACTCAAGGTGCTTTTGACTTCCACAATGGGTGCCTTCTACGGGTTTCTCGGTGCGGCGGTCGGAGGACTGTTCAAGCTGGAGGGTTGGGAGCCCGTTCGGCGCGGGCCGCGCCGTGCAGCGACCCCTGGGCTCCTCGCCCGCATGCACATATTGCCCAACGGCAATTCCAGCTTGCTTGTCGGCGCGAAACTCCAGTTCTGACTACCCCCCCGGCGGCCACCTCGGCAGCGCCCGTCCCGTCGTCCACGGCACCCCCGCCTCCTCCAGCCGCCCCTCGAGCGCCGGGAGGTCGGTCTCAACCAGCCGCACGAGATCCGGGTAGACCGCCTCGAAGGCCTCCCGCGCAACGCGGTACTGCTCCCGGTGGGTCCCGGTGGGTCCGTGCATCCCGTTCCAGTGCCCCCGCACGATCTGGTTCACCCTGCGAGCGATTCCCGGAAGGTCGGGCTCGGAGCGTGAGGTGCGCGTGCGGGATCCGTCCAGGGCTTCCCGCAGGTCCGTAAGGCGCAGCTCCAGTGCGCGGGCTTCGCCCATCAGTTCGCCCGGTGCGGCCGGCCACCTCGCCAGCGCCTGCTTGATCGCCCCGATCCGCCCCGCCGCCTCCGCCGCCACGCGCTGCGACCCCGTCACCGCACGCAGCAGCTCCCCCGTCTCGCGCTGGAAGGCCAGCACCGCCGCCCGGTCCTGCGCCGCGATCGCCGGTTCGTTCAGAGGCGCGATCCGGAACGGCACCGGCCCGGCCAGCTCCGTCACGACCCCGTCCACCCGCTGCGCGAGCGACACCGTGTAGTCGCCCGGCATCGCCATCGGCCCGTTCCCGCCGCCGAATCCGCCCCCGCCCCCCGTCACCGGACCGTACCCCGGGTACCGGTAGTTCCACACGGCCCGGTGCACGCCCCGCGACGTCGCGCCCCGCACCACGTTCACCACCTCGCCCCCCTCGTCCCGCACGGTGAGGAACACGCGCGGCGCCTCCTCGCGGTCCTCCTCGCGGAGCGCCTCCCACGACGGGTACGGCGTGTCTTCGCCCGCTTTCTGCGCCTTTCTCTCGGCGGCCCTCCGCTCCGCCTCCCGGGTGCGCAGCGTCTCCCCCACCCAGTACGTGAAGGTCACGCCGAACGGCGGATTGTCGGCCGCGTAGAAATCGTCGCCGTTCGCGCCGCCGGGGTTCCACTGCACGTACATGTCCCCGTCCGCCACCTCGAAGATGTGACCGCCCGACGCCAGGATCGCCTCCGACCCGCGCGCCAGCTCGCGCAGCGGCGTGTAGTCGTCCACCACGTAGAAGCTGCGCCCGAAGGTCGCGGCCACCAGGTCGCCCTCGCGCTTCTGGATCTCGAGGTCGCGCACCGGGATCGTAGGCAGCCCGCTCGAGAACTTCATCCACGACTCACCCCCGTCGACCGACACGAACGCCCCGAACTCCGTCCCCAGGAAGAGCAGCCCGGGCTCCACCGGATCCTGCACGACCGAGAACGACGGACTGTTGTCCGGCAGCCCCCCGGTGATCATCGTCCAGTTCCGCCCCCGGTCCTCGGACCTGAGCACGTACGGCCGGAAGTCGTTCCGCTTGAAGTTGTTCACCACCACGAACACCCCGTCGGGATCGTGCACCGAAGCCTCCACGTCGTGCACGAAACTGGTGTCCGGCACCCCCGGCAGGCTCTCGATCCGCCGCCACGTCTCGCCCCCGTCCTCGGTCACCTGCACCAGCCCGTCGTCGGTCCCCACGTAGATCAGTCCCTCGACGAAGGGCGACTCCGAGACCGACACGATGTGCCCGAACGGCGACGTCGACCGGTTCTTCGCCACCGCGTCGACGCTCCACACCCGCCCCATCACCTCGAGTTGGTTGCGGTCCAGATTCCTCGAAAGATCCCCCGAGACCGCGCGCCAGGACGACCCCTGGTCATCGCTCCGGAAGAGGATCTGCGCCCCGAAGTAGAGCCGGTGGTTGTCGTGCGGCGACATGATCAGCCCCGCGTCCCAGTACCAGCGGAGCGGCGGCCCGCCCGGTTCCGGCTGCGGCTGGATGTCGAGCCGCTCCTTGCTGCCCCGGTCGAAGCGCGAAATCACCCCGTACTGCAGCTGCGAGTAGATGATGTCCGGGTTCTCGGGGTCGACCACCGGGTCGAAGCCGTCGCCGCCCAGCGTCACGTACCAGTCCGAATTGCGGATCCCGCCGCCCGGCGTCTGCGAGGGCCCGCCCAGCGTGTTGTTGTCCTGGGTGCCGCCGTAGACGTAGTAGAAGGGCTCGTCGTTGGAGGTCGTGACCTTGTAGAACTGGGTCAGGGGCATGGAGAAGTGACGCCAGCTGCCGCCGAAGTCGAAGGTCTCGTACAGCCCGCCGTCGTTGCCGACGATGAGATGCTCGGGATCGTCCGGGTCGAAGGCCATGGCGTGAAAGTCGACGTGCACCCCGCGCGTGGGGAGCCGGCCCCAGGTGTTGCCGCCGTCGGTCGACATCTCCAGGAAGGTGTCGAGCGAGTAGATGCGGTCGAAGCGGTGCGGGTCGGCGTAGAGCTCGTGGTAGTACATGGCCGCGCCCGACTGGTAGTCGGAGGTGCGGCTCCAGCTTTCGCCCATGTTCTCGCTGCGGAAGGTGCCGCCCCGGCCCATCGACGACTCGACTATGGCGTACAGCACGTCCGGGTCGATCGGCGAGATCGCCATCCCGATCTTGCCCTTGTCGCCGGAGGGAAGTCCCCGGTTGATCTCACGCCAGGTGTCCCCGCCGTCGGTGGACTTGTGGATCCCGGACCCGGGCCCGCCGTTGATCATCGTCCACTGGTGGCGCCGCCGCTGCCACGATGTGGCGTACATGACCTCCGGGTTGCGGGGATCGAAGTGGACCTCGTTGACACCCGTGTGCTCGTCGATCTCGAGGACGGGTTCCCACGATTCGCCGCCGTCGGTCGTGCGGTACAACCCGCGCTCTCCGCCCGCGGCCCAGAGGGGGCCCTGCGCGGCCACGTACACCGTGCGGGAATCGTCGGGGTGGATGGCGATCATGCCGATGTGGCGGGAGGTCTCCAGTCCCATGTTCCTGAACGAGCGCCCGCCGTCCACCGACTTGTAGACCCCGTCGCCGTATCCCACCGAGCGCTGGCCGTTGTTCTCGCCGGTGCCGACCCAGAGGGTGAGGTGGTCGCCGGGGTCGAGCGCGATCGCGCCGATCGAGTAGGAGCCGTAGTTGTCGAAGATCGGCGTCCAGGTGGTGCCCGCGTTGGTGGTCTTCCACACGTTGCCGGACGACGCCGCGACGTACCACGTGCTGCGGTCGGTGGGATCGACGGCGATGTCGGCGATGCGCCCAGAGGCGACCGCCGGGCCGATGCTCCGCCAGCGCAGGGAGGAGAGGAGGCCCGAGGTGAGTTCGGGGGGGCCGTCGTCGTCGTCCTGGGCGTGGAGGGGGGTGGGGGAGGGGAGGAGGAGTGCGGCCAGGGTGAGGAGCGCGAGGGGGTTGGGCGGGCGGAGGGCGTGCATGGTGGGTCCTGATGGGGTGGGGATGGTGACGGTAACGCTGGAGTTTACGGTTGACCCAACGGCGTTCGCGAGTTAGTCATATTTCTGACTAAATGAAACAGGAGGATCAGGTGTCGACAGTCAACGTTCACCAGGCCAAGACCCACCTCTCGCGCCTCCTGGTGAAGGTGGAGGCGGGCGAAGAAGTCGTGATTGCCCGGAGCGGCAAGCCGGTGGCACGCCTCGTCGGATACCGGAGGCACCGTCCGGCTCGGCGCTTCGGTGTGCTCAAGGGCCGCCTCACGGTGGACGACAGCTTCTTCGATCCGCTCCCCGAGGCGGAGCTGGCGGCGTGGGAGGGCTGATTCCCGGTGCGCGTCCTTGCGGATACACACGCATTCCTGTGGTGGCTGGCCGGCGACCGGAGGTTGTCGGAGGCCGCGCGAGGTGTGATCGACCACCCGGACAACAGCGTCCTGGTGAGCGCCGCGTCGGCCTGGGAGATCACCACGAAGCACCGACTCGGGAAGCTGCCGGGGGCAGCCATCGTCGCAGTCGATGTCGCGGCGGCCATTGCGGATCATGGCTTTGAACCGCTGGCGATCACGGTCGCACACGCGGAGCGGGCGGGACGGCTCCCGGGCCCACACCGCGACCCGTTCGACCGGATGTTGATCGCCCAGTCGCTGGCGCACGACCTGCCTCTCCTGTCGAACGAATCGCTTTTCGATCAATACGGGGTGAGGCGGATCTGGAAGGGCGGTACCTGACTTCCGGCGGCAGGCGCCGCACCACCACCCTGGACACGCCCGGCTCATCCCTCTCGACCAACGCGATCAATCCACCGGGACCGAAGGTCTAGGGATGGCCGTGGCGTCGGCGGCGAAGGTGCCCAGGTAGCCTCCATCCGCGGCCAGCACGTCGATCGGGCCGTCGGCGGCCGGTTTTTCGCCGCGCCGCAGCACCCAGATCGTTTCCTCCCAGCTGGTTCGCAGGTTGCGGACCACCGGAACCTCGTGGTAGAACCGCCGACATCCAGTTCTTCATTCCTCATGCCTCCTGCGAAGTTGTCCGCGGTGCCCGCACTCGTCCCCGGCGTCGAACTCCGAAGTGCCCCGGCCCTATCTCAGCTGCGGCGGCAGGCGCTTCACCACCACTCCGGGCACGTCGAATTCGTC
Organism: Longimicrobiales bacterium; assembly: GCA_965204275.1. Lineage (GTDB taxonomy): Bacteria > Gemmatimonadota > Gemmatimonadetes > Longimicrobiales > Gaopeijiaceae > Bin94. The sequence goes on along the minus strand of CBDBEC010000002.1, from coordinate 2,117,743 downwards.
CTTCTCGACGAACGCCACCAGGCCATCGGGACCGAAGGCCGATGGCATCGCGGTTGCGTTGGCGGCGAATGTGCCCAGGTAGCGGCCGTCCGGCGTGAGCACGTCGATGGGCCCGTTGCCGGCCGGCTCTTCCCCCCGGCGCTGTACCCAGATGTTTCCCTCCCAGCCGGTTCGTAGGGTGCGGACGACGGGGATCTCGTGGTAGTACTCGGCGGATTCGGCCTGCTCGCGCATCACATCGGCCATCTGGCCCAGCATCGCCCCCTCGCGTCCACCGACCCTGCCGGCTCCCATCGGGTCGTCTCCCTCGTACCGCTTCAGCCGCCTCTCCCTGTCCTCTGCGATGATGCTCTCCGTGGTGGGTTCGGGGCGCAACGGCCGGGTCAGAACACGCTCCAGCTTCCCGTCGGGCGTCGTCACCTTGATCGCGTAGGCGGACGAATCCGTATAGGCCACGCCACCGTTCGGCAACGCGCCCGCCGCGAGAGTGGGCACGAATACGCTCGCCTCCCCGGAAGGCTTCCACGCCGATACGACCGTGTCCTGGACAACCTCGTCGCCGGTCAGCACCAGACGGACGACAGGACGGGAATCCGATTCACGGACACGGTCTTCGCTCGCCGCCCGGCGCAGCCAGTCCACGCTGATCGACCTGACCTCACCCCTCGCCAGGATGGTCTCTTCGCGCCTATCCGGGTCCAGGGACGGCATGAAGGTCATCGCGCCGTCCGGCATCCGTACCCGGCGCTCGAACTCGCCGTCCGCACCGAACAGGTGGAATCCCTGCTGGAAGACCACCGTGCGCCCGTCTCGCATTACCGCGAGTCCCATCGTGGAGGTGTTGTGGGGAGCGAATTCCCCGGGTCCCTCCCCGGGTCGCCCGAACTGCCGCACGAATCCTCCCCCCCTGTCCACGACCAGGATCCGTGCGGCCTGGGTGTCGAGCAAATGCAGGTTGCCCGACGGGTCGAACGCCACCCGCCTGATCCGGCCGAATGTCTCCCACTCGGCGCCGTCGAATGACCCCACCCGGTACACCTCCTCGAACTCCGCATCGAGGAAGAGGTCCTCCCCGGGCAACTCAACCACCTCCTGACCGGCAACCGGAACCGCGCCCGCCCCGAAGACCGGCGTGAAAACCGCGGCCCCGACCGTCACCGTCCAGTGTCTCATTTCGCGCCTCCCGCGTTGATTCCCGCCCGGTCCCGGGACCGGACGCCCGGCCGGGCCCTGCCTACCTCACCTCAACCCCGGCGGCAGCCGCCTTACCACCACCGTCTGCACGTCGAGTTCGTTGGTCTCCACGAAGGCCATCAACCCATCCGGGCCGAACGCCGAGGGCATTTCGGTGGCGCTGGGCGGGTAGGTGCCCAGGTAGCGGCCGTCGGTTGTGAGAATGTCGATGGCGCCGTCGCCGACGAGCGTGGCGCTGCGCCGCTGGACCCAGATGTTGCCTTCCCAGCTGGTCTTCAGGGCTCGCACCACCGGAATCTCATGGTAGAACTCCATTGACTCGGCCTGGCGGCGGTTACGGGCCGACATCTCGTCGGCGATATCCGCATAGGTGCCGCCAAGGCGGGCCAGATCCTCCCGAAAGTTCCGCTCAAGCTCCAGCTTCAACGCCATGAAGAGCTCCCTGTCCCTTTCGCTCACAGGGTCGGGCCGGATCGGTCTGGTCAGCACTCGTCCCAGGTCTCCGGTGGGCGTGAGGATCCTGATCGCGTAGGCGGACGAGTCCGTGAAGGCGATACCCCCGTCAGGCAGCGCCCCTGCAATTGCCGGCGGAACGAATCCGATCGGAGCGCCAGGCGGGTTCCATGCCCTGGCCACGGTGTCGACGGCGGCCTGGTAGCCATCGAGGCGAAAGCGCTCGAGGGCTCGAAAGGCCTGTCCGGACCCGGTCGGGATCGGTCCGTCGGCGATCGGCGTCGTGGAGGGTCGAAGCACCGGGCTGGTGGAAAGTACCGCGGCGCCCTCGGGGAGTGCCTGCAGTTCCATGAACGTGGTCCTTGCCCCTTCGGGGATGCGAATCATCCTCTCGAACTCGCCGTTGGGCCGGAACACTGCGAAGGCGCCCCGGTTCCAGGTGTAGACCACGGGGCGCCCGTCCGACAGGACGACCAGGCGCAGCAACTCTCCGAAATCGCTCTCGAACTCTCCCGGGCCTTCACCCCGCCGCCCGAACTGGCGGACCAGCGCTCCCGACTGGTCCACCACCGAAATCCTGAGGCCCTGCGTGTCGAAGATGTGGAGGTTTCCGGCCGCGTCGAAGGCCACGTCGCCGATTTCGCCGAAGGTATCCCAGCGGCCGTCCAGAATGGATCCCACGCGGTAGAGTTCCTGGAAGGCGCCCACGAGAAAACTGTCCTGGGCGGGCAGTTGGATGACCTCCTGCGCCGCGAGTGGGCCGGTTGCCGCCTGGAAGGCCACAACGAGCAGTTTGCAGTGTGGACGGGTGGAGCGAAGCGGCCAGCCCGGATGCATCGCCGTTCGAATGGCGGGGGGGTTGTTTCCACGGGCCGCCAGCCCCCGCAGGCCTTCGACGAATCCCCTCCGCCTCCTCATGGGTGACTCCTTGCAGGGTGGGTTTTACACCTTGGCCGGCCCAACGAAACCCCGGGGATGCGAGACGCCCCTGCATCTTTGACGCCGGCACGGCTGCAATCGTTGTCCTCGTGCCGCACAGGGGCGGCCGCCCGGCCTCAGGTGGCAACCGCGCACCGATCAGGCCGCGAGCCTGCCACCCCCGGTCACGTTCGATGCCAAAACGGCCCTGCGCGGATTGGCTGCGGCCGCCATGCTCCTCATCCCGGGCCACCCTTCACTCCGATCGGCGCCCCGATCAGCGAATCCGGAATCCCGAACGCATCGACAAGCTCCACCGCCCGCGGCGCCAGATCCCGGCAGTGCCGGTTCACTTCGCGCCGAACCGCTTCGCTCTTGGACGGCTCAAAGTAACCCTTCTCGAGGTACCAGGCACGGTTGTCCTCCAGGGTGGCCAGGCCGTACAGCGCGACGACCCTTGCCACCAGATCCTTCGCTTCGCCGTCGTGCATGGAAGCGAGCGCCTCGAGCGCGGCCTCCAGCACGATCCGGTCCACATGCGCGCGTGCCAGCGATATCAGATGGTCCTGGCAGGCGTTGACCGCGGCGAAGCTGTCCATACCCTGGTCCAGCCGGGCCTTGAGCCGCCGCGCCGCGGAGCGTAGCAGACGCTCCTCGCGGTAGAGAAAGGCGGAGTGCTGGAACTCGCCGCCGGCCAGGTGTCCGGGATCGGTCCTGCGGGTAACCACAGGGTTCATGTCGGCCAGGCGGGTTCCGGCCAGCTCGGCCAGGTAGCGGGCCATGCCCCACATCGTCAGGTCGCCCATCTCGCGGCGGTAGCGCGAGAGCAGGCCCTTGGCGGCCAACTGGAGCAGGACCGGGTTCGCGCCCTCGAAGGTGGCGAAGACATCGGTGTCGGCCATGAGCCGGCCGAACCGGTTTTCTGCCAGGTAGCCCTGTCCCCCGCACGCCTCCCGGCAGGCCTGGAGGGTGTCCAGCGCGTGGCGGGAGGCGGCCGCCTTGAGCCCGGCGGCGCGTACCTCGAGTTCACGCTGATCGGTATCGGTATCGGCATGCCGGCGGACCAGATCGCGCACGGCAAAGGCGGCCGCGTAGGTGCGCGCCAGCCGGGGCAGGAGTTCGCGCTGCAGCGCCAGGTAGTCCAGGACCGGTGCCTCGGGGCCGCCGGCCGGCCCGAATTGACGGCGTTCGGCGGCGTAGCGCACCGCGATGACCAACGCCTTCTTCGCGACCGCCAGCGACGCGGCCGCGATGCTGACGCGGCCCGCCACCAGCGTGCCGAGCATGGTGAAGAAGCGGCGTCCCGGGCTCGGGATGGAACTGTGGTACCCACCCTCGGGGCTCACCTGCGCGAAGCGGTCCAGGAGGGCGTCGCGCGGAATGCGCACGTCGTCGAACCGGATGCGGCCGTTGTCGACTCCGTTCAGCCCCTCCTTGGCGCCGCAATCCTCGATGTGCACGCCGGGGAGGACGGCGCCGCGGTCGTCCCGGATGCGAACCAGGAAGGCGTGGACCCCCTGGTCCTCGAGGGCGCGGGCGGGGGGGGTCGGGCCGTGCCCGGGGTGGGTGGGGCGGTCGGTGACGGAGGCCGTGTCCGGGGGCGCGCCGGGCGCCACCGTCCCGGGGCCGCCTCGGGCCGGCACTCGCAGCCGGGCGAAGACGGTGGCCATGCGGCCGTGCAGCGCCGCGTTGCCGATGTAGTCCTTGCGTGCGTCCCGGTCGGGGGTGTCGATCACGAATTCGCGGGCCGCGGGGTCGTAGGTGGCGGTGGTGCGGAGGTCGCGGACGTTGGAGCCGTGGCCGGTCTCGGTCATGGCGTAGCACCCCGGCAGCTCCAGGCTGGCAATCGCGGGCAGGTGGCGCCGGTGGTGCTTCTCCGTCCCCAGCTGTGCGATGCTGCCGCCGAAGAGCCCGAACTGCACCCCGTACTTGACCAATACGCTCAGGTCGCCCAGTGCGAGTTCCTCGAACACGGCGATGGCTCCGCAGGGGTCGCCCTCGCCCCCGTATTCGCGCGGGTATGCCACTGCGCCCAGCCCCTCATCGGCCAGCACCTCGATGGCGGCCAGCGTGCGTTGCCGGTATTCGTCGCGGGAAAGCTCGTCGGGCATGCGAAGCTCGGGGCGGGCCAGCGCCCCGCGGGTGCGGGCCCGCAGTTCGGGGTGGTCGCCGTGGATAAGCGGCGCGACCTCCTGGGCCAACCCGCGCGGGCGGGGTCCCGTGGTCGGTGCCTCGTGCGCCGTTCCGGTGATCTCCCGGAGCGCCTCGGCACCCGCCACTCCCAGCTCCAGCTCCACCTGGCCGAGCGTGGCGAGTGCGGCGTCGCGCCATGGTATCGCGGGGCCTCCCAGCGCGGGATCGGCTTCAACGATGGCGAGCCCCGCCTGGGTAAGGGTGAGCGTGCCGTTTCCCGCGGCCGCGCGGATGGTCTGGGCCGCGGCGCCGAAGACGGCCGGGGTGGGCGGGGTGCCGGGGTCGAGCCAGTCGCGCACCCGGGCCCGGCCCTCGGGCGTCATCCATGCAGCGTCGTTCAGCGCGCGGCTGACGGCGTCGAGTTCCTCGTCCTCCATGAGGCCGTCGGCCCACACGGCACAGAGGACCGGCAGGAAGACGAGGAAGGTGGGTTCCCGGGCGAGGGTGGGGGGGTGGGAATGGGGCATGGGCGGTTGGTATGATGCGGGGTGACGAGCCGGACACTCTCAAGATACCGCGTCCCACCTCTTGAAATCCCCCGCCCGGCGGGGCAGAATCGGTCTTTCCCCGCCACCCCCGCACCTCACAACCCGCGGCCCGAACAGATGAGACAATCCCCCCTGGTGGGTGTGATCATGGGATCCCGGAGCGACTGGGCGACGATGAAGCATGCGTGCGACATCCTCGACGCGCTCGGCGTTTCCTACGAGACCCGGGTGGTGTCTGCGCATCGGACACCCGACCTCCTCTTCCAGTACGCCTCGGAGGCCGAGGACCGCGGGTTGCGCGTGATCATCGCAGGTGCCGGCGGGGCCGCGCACCTGCCGGGGATGGTGGCTTCGAAGACGGTCCTTCCCGTGCTCGGCGTGCCGATTCAATCCCGGGCCCTCAAGGGACTCGATTCGCTGCTGTCGATCGTGCAGATGCCCGGGGGGGTGCCCGTGGGGACAATGGCGATCGGGGACGCCGGGGCGGCCAACGCGGCATTGCTGGCCGGCAGGATCCTCGGTGCCGACCGCCCGGCGGTACGCGAGGCGGTTCGCGAGTTCGCCCGTGCACGGACCGCGGCGGTGCTGGCCGACCGGGATCCGCGGCAGCCACCTCCGGGTTGAGAGCCCGTGAGGGACTCGTGTCGGCACTGGAGCGCCGCGTGCGACGGCTCTTCCGCCGGCTGCGCGTGATGGCTCCTGGGTTCGCCCCTCGATCGGCGGGTCACCCGTGAGGATCGCCGTTCTGGGCGGCGGGCAGCTCGGGCGTATGCTTGCCCTCGAGGGAATCCCGCTGGGACACCGCTTCACCTTTCTGGAGCCGTCGCCCTCCCCGCCCGCCGGCCCCCTCGGCACAGTGGTTGCCGCTCCCTATGACGACCGGGCGGCACTGGCCCGGGTCGCGGATACGGCCGATGTCGTCACCTGCGAGTTCGAGAACGTGCCCGCCGCGAGCGCTGATTTCCTGGCGGCCCGTCTCCCCGTTCTGCCACCGCCGGCGGCACTGCAAGCGGCACAGGACCGGCTGGCCGAAAAAAAATTGTTCCGTCGGCTCGGCATCCCCACCGCCCCCTTCCACCCGCTCCGCACGCCCGCCCAACTGGACGCCGCACTGGGCACCACCGGGCTGCCCGCCGTCATCAAGACCCGGCGCTTCGGCTACGACGGCAAGGGGCAGGTGGTGGCGCGCTCGGCCGCGGAGGCGGCCGCGGCCCTGGACGTCCTCGGCGCGGAGCTGATCGCCGAGAGCTTCGTCCACTTCACACGGGAGCTGAGCATTCTCGCGGTGCGGGGACGGGACGGAGACCGGGTCTTCTATCCCCTCACCGAAAACCACCACCACGATGGAATCCTGGTCGCCAGCTACGCGCCTGCTCCGCAGATCACACCGGCGCTGCAGGCCGCAGCCGAGGCTATGGCCGAGCAAGTCATGGAGCGGCTGGACTATGTGGGTGTCCTCACCATCGAGCTCTTCGAGGCGCGGGGACGCCTGCTGGCCAACGAGATGGCACCCCGGGTACACAACTCGGGACACTGGACCCTCGACGGCGCGGCCACGAGCCAGTTCGAGAACCACGTTCGTGCCGTGACGGGACTTCCTCTGGCGGTCCCGCGGATGGTGGGTCCGGCGGCGATGCTGAACATCATTGGAGAGCTGCCCGACGCGGTGGAGGTGGCCTCGGTTCCGGGCGCGCATCTCCACCTCTACGACAAGACCCCGCGTCCGGGACGCAAGCTGGGCCACGTCAACATCACGGGTGGGGACGAGGCCGCAGTTCGGGCAACCGCCCGCCGGGTCCGGGAGTTGCTTGGCGGCGAGTCCTCCGGACTCCCGGCGGCGGTGTCGCGTGATTAGCTTACCAGCTTCCCTCCAGACCGGGAGCGGCCGTGCTCGACGAAATAAAGACCAGGATTTCCGAAGAGGTCGAAACCCTGACCCACGAACTCAACGTGGTGTTGCCGGACCGCATTCGGAAGGCGGTCGAGCTGGGTGACCTGCGGGAGAACTCCGAGTACAAGTCGGCGCTCGAGCGGCAGCAGTTCGTCCAGGCCCGGATCGGACACTTGGCGGGCCGGATGGCCGAGGTCTCGAAGATCAACGTGGAGGACATGCCCGACGACCGGGTCGGCTTCGGCTCGCGGATCCGCGCGCGGGATCTCGCGCTTGACGAAGTCGTCACCTTCACTATCGTCGCGGGCGATTTCATCGACTTCGAGAAGGGACACATTTCGCTCGATTCGCCCCTGGGACGCGGGTTCCTCGGTGCGCGGGAGGGCGACCACGTCGCGATCCGGCTGCCCGGCGGCGAGCGGCGCTTCGAAGTCGTCGAGTTGACCACGCTGCCGCAGCAGCTGGCGGGAGAGGTGCCCCCGGGTTAGCAAAACGCTGCCCCGGGCGGCCCCCGGGAACCGGTTACTGGTCGAAAGCGGGTTTCGGAATGCGGGCCACGATAATTCGGATCTCCGAGTCGGCGACAATACGGAACACGGCCGCGTCCCCCTCTCTCACTGCCTCGAGGTCGTGGATCCGCACACCACTGGCACCCAGCTGGCCGGCGTAGGTGTCGGTCTCCGCCAGCTCGACCGCGGCCACCGCGTCGAGGTCGTTGTCGCCGGTGAGGGTGACGGGCCACGGGTAGCGGCCCGGCGGATCGGGGTTCGAGAAGATCTCGGTTGCCGTCGGGAACTGGTAGAAGAGGAACCTCGGCGTCCTCTCGTCGGCGAGTTCGCTTTCGGCACCGGCAACGGTCATCGCGGTTGCGTGGGCCGCCAGGAGATCGTCGATGCTCTCGCCAGTCACATCGACGATGCCGGCCGCGCCGGAGCGGGTCAGGGAGTCGTTCAACTCCGTCACGAAGTCCTTGTCGGCGGCCATGGGGTGCGCCGCCCCGGCCATGATCCGGTCGCGCAGCAGCCGGTGGAAGTGCCACCCGCTCCCGTAGACGTGCCCCCTGCCGAGGGGTTCGAAGGTCACCGCGTTCGGGTTTACCGAGTAGGCCCGCACGGTGCGCGCCAGCAGCTGGAAGGTGCCCTCGACCGCGACCCGGTTCTCGCGGAGGCCGACCCGCATAATGTCCCCGGTTACCCGGTCGTCCAAATCCGGGCCTCCCCCGCGCTCCCAGGCGATCCGCGAACTCATCTCCTTTGCGATCTCGGCGGTTCCCTCCTCGACCCAGGTGGGGTGGAACCGGTTTCCTCCTCCCCGCTTCCCGTCGCCCCGCACGCGCTTGTAGAGTGAACTCACGTGTTTGGCCTCGTGGGCCATTCCCGAGAAGGCCCAGCGGGAGTTGTTCTCGAACCGGAATGCGCCGGCGCTCATGTGAATGAGTTCCATCTCGTTGGACGCCTCGCAGTCGTCGGTCGTGAACGTCATGTCACCCGACCACACGAAGCCGCGGACGCCCTCGAGAGTCGGGTTGATCAGGACGACGATCTTCTCGTCGCCGTTGACGTCGCTCACACCGCCGAAGTAGTCCACTATGACCTCGGCACCGTGATCCGAGTAGAAATCGATGACGCTGTCCACGTTTTTCACCGGCACGGGAGACTCGGCGTCCAGTTCCTCATAGACCACCAGGTGGTCGTTTTCGGCGATGATCGCCGCATCCACCTCCTGGGCGACGTTGCAGCCGCTGCTCCGCAAACGGAAGGTGTGGGTCGCCTTCGTCATCGCCCCGGTCCGCCCGCGGATCGCCGCGGCCGCCGCCGCCCGGTCCAGCATGGGTCCCAGCCTCCCCTCCGCGGCGAGCCTCCGGTAGAGTTCCACCTCCTCGCGGCGGATTCGGAGGTGCAGGGAATCGTTCGCGGCCTCGATTTCGAGGGCGCGGGCGTGGCCGGCCTCAAGCCCCCGCGGCGGAGGTGGTGCCGGTTTGAGGCCTCCCGCGTCCCGGCGGGGCGCCGCGTTGTCACCGGCGGGGATCCCTTCCACCTCGAGTGTCGTGGTCGGAAGTTGCGTGGAGGCGGCGTCCAGTCCCGCGACCGTTACCCGGTAGTACGCGGACGCCTCCGGCGCGCGAACGAAGATCCCGCAGGGCCCCGCGTCGCCGGGCTCGAAGACCCTGACATCACCGACGGCCAGCCCGAGAGGCCCGTCGCAGACGCGCATTTCGAAATCGGCGGCGTCCTCTCCGCCTTCGGAGTCCACGACACGCACCGTGAACTCGAAGGTCCCGGCTTCTGCCGGCGTGCCCGTGACCACTCCGTGCGGCTCGATCGCGAGACCTCGCGGCAGCGTCCCGTCCCCTCCCAGGCTCCAGGAATAGCCTTCGCCGGTGCCTCCCCTGGCCCCGAGGGTGTCGCTGTGTTGCAGCGTCACACGGCCCCAGTCCAGGGAGTCCGTTACGATGGTCACGGGCGCGCGGGTCGCCCGGAAGACGGCGGTCAGTCCGCCGGTGCCGGCGGTCAGCGTCTGCACTGCTTCGCGACCCAGGGTCCAGCCGGTCTCGGCGATGCCGTCCTGTCCGGTGGTCACGGATGTGTCCGACGCGGTGCCGCCTCCGGAGGTGACCGCGAAGACGACCGCGATGTCCCGCGCCGGGTTCCCGTTGGCGTCCAGGACCAGAACGGCCGGCGGGACCGGAAGAGGCTCGTGCACGTAACCCACCTGGCCGTCGCCCCGCGCCTTCTCGACCCTACGGGCTTCCTGGCGCACCGTCACCTTCGCCTCGCCGGCCACAGTCCCAGCGCGCGCCGCGATGTCCGTGCTTCCGTTTCCGGCCGCGGCGAGGAGCCCCGTTCCGGTGTCCACGTTCGCGACCGCCGGGTTCCGGCTCGACCACCCGACGTTCACGTTGGTCATTGTCTTGCCATACTGGTCGATCACGCGCGCCCGGAGCTGTTCGGTGTCGCCGACGGCGGTGAAGGAGACCCGGGACGGTGAGACCTCGATCGCGGTCGGAACGGGTGGTTCGGCGGGGTCGCCGCATGCGGACAGCGCCGCGGCGAGGAAGAGGGCCGGTCCGTGGACAAAGCCGCCTGAGCACCGGGAGCGGCGAGGCGCCGGGCTGGCAGGGCGGGGGGGATTTTGTCCGTGGGCTGCCAGGGCGGCCGGGGCGGGTCTCACACGTGCCATGGTACAGGCCTTCAGTTGGATTCATCTTCATCCAGGATCGCCTCGTAGACGATGGGCCGCAGCAGCCGGTCGACGGTCGCGGCGCCGAAGGGCTGCAACTGGGTCCAGGCGAAGGCGATGATCTCCTCGGCGGGGTCGATCCAGAAGTAGGTATTCGCAACCCCGGCCCACCAGTAGGTTCCGTCCTCGATCCCCGCCGGGACCGCGAACCCCATCCCGAAGCCCATGCCGGGGATCTTCAGAATGGGTAGGAGGTCTTGGTCCAGCTGGTTGCTGGTCATGAGTCGTACCGTCTCGGGCTCGAGAAGCCGTACGCCTTCCAGTTCGCCGCCTTCAAGGAGCATGCGGCAGAAGCGCAGGTAGTCCCTGGCCGTCGAGACAAGGCCGCCGCCGCCGGAGAGCCGGTCCGGGGGCCGGGTGAACGAGCCGTCGGTCGGGGAATCTCCCAACTTCAGGCCGTCTCCGGTGGGCCGGTACATCGCGGTGAGACGGTCCCGCTTTTCCGCCGGGACCTGAAACCCCGTGTCGTGCATGCCCAGGGGTCCGAAGATGCGCTCCCGGAAGAAGCGGTCGAGGGTCTGGCCCGTCACGACCTCGACCACATGGCCCAGAAGGTCGGTGGACACGCTGTAGTTGAAGCGGTCGCCGGGGTCGTCCACCAGCGGCAGCGAGGCCAGGATATCCGCCCACTCCCGCAGGTCGGTCTGCTGATTGGCGGACTCCTTGTCGAACGCCCGGTTGTACATGGAATCGACGGCGCTGCTGCCGAAGACTCCATAGGTGAGACCCGACGTGTGAGTGAGGAGATGCCGGATGCGCATCGCGCGGTCCGGACGGCGGGGCCCCATGTCCTGGAACACCTTGACGTCCTTGAAGGCCGGAATCACGCTGGCCACCTTGTCGTCCAGGGAGAGCAGGCCGTCCTCCACGAGAATCATCACGGCGACGCTCGTGACGGGCTTGGTCATGGAGTAGATGCGGAAGATGTCGTTGGGTTCGAGGGGGTCGTCGCCCTGTACGCGCCACCCCCGCGCCTCCCAGTGCGCGATCTCGCCGCGCCGCGCCACGAGCGTCACGACCCCGGCGGTGCCGCCCCGGTCGATGAATTCCTGCATGGCGGGCCCGATGCGCGCGAGCACTTCGCTGGAGAGGCCGACCTCCTCGGGGGTGGTGGTGGGGAGGGGGTCTTCCTGGGCCCGGGCTGTCGCCGGGGCGGCGATGATGGAAGCCAGGACGAGGGCCGCGCCGCAGTGGCGCGATGTGCTGAGAGGGGGCTGCATGCGGGTTGTCCGTTGGAGGTTGGGCAAAGCGGCCGCCGTGGCCGTGCGTTCCGACAAGATGGCCCGCCCCCGTCGTTTCCGCGACTCTATGGCGGGAGCGGTGCGTGGACTAGCTTCAAGCCCCCCGGGGCGCCGGGTGTGGACGCCGGCTTCCGGGCTCGAAGTCGACGAGTACCCGTGATACGGGAGAACCGGTGCCGAAGGCGAAGCGAGTCGGAAAGTCCTCCGCGGTTCGCACGGCCGCATGTGCATACTCGGCCGGGATGGCGGTGTTCGCCGCCCTGCCCGGCTGTGGCGCCGACACCCCCGAGCCGCCTCCGTTCGTCGCGGTGGCCGACGAGAAGCAACTCATGCTCTCGGTCCTCGAACCCGCTGCCGGGATCTACTGGGACGCGGTAGGCGTGATCATGGACCACGAGGGCACGCACGAGATCGAGCCGCGGAGCGACGAGGGGTGGGAAGCGGTGGTCAACGCGGCCTACCAGCTCGCCGAGTCCGGCAACCTCCTGCTGATGGAGGAACGCGCCAGGGGTAGGGAGCACTGGATCACCATGTCCCGGTCGATGATCGAGGTGGGGCGGCGCGCGATCGGGGCCGCCGCGGCGAGGGACGCGGAGGCCGTATTCGACGTGGGAGCCGAGCTCTACTTCGTGTGCACCGGGTGCCACGCGGTCTACGCCACCGGGACGCTGCGGCCGAGCGACCTTGCGGATTCGGCGGCCGGCGACGGGGCGGGGGAGGGGCGGGACGTCCCGTGATCGAGCGCTTGCTGGGATGGGTGGGGGAAACGCCGTGGAGCGTGGCTCTCCTCGAGTCGCGCTACGTCTGGCCTCTCGTGGAATCCGCGCACGTGCTCGCCCTCGGTCTCTTCGTGGGCACCGCGGCCATGACGGACCTGCGACTCCTCGGCCTCGCCTTCCGCGGGGTGTCCGTGGGGCACTTCACGGGGCGCCTGCTGCCGTGGACCCACGCGGGCTTCCTGATCATGGCGGCGACCGGCCTCCTCCTCTTCTACTCCCAGCCGCTCCACTACTTCCACAACCTCTTCTTTCGCGTCAAGGTCCTCGTCCTCGTCGCGGCCGGCGTCAACGCCTTCATCTTCCACCGGGGCGTACACCGCCGCGCGGCCCGGTGGGGTGACGACGCCCCGCCCCCCCGCGCCGCCCGCGTGGCCGGGGCGGTGTCGCTGACCGCCTGGACGCTGGTTGTCGTGACGGGCCGCCTCATCGCCTACAACTGGTTCGACTGCGACATCCAGCCCCAGCCCGGCTGGGTCAACTGGATGGCCGGGTGCGCGGCGGTCAACCGATAGCGGAAACATCTCCGTGCTCGAACCCTTCTTCCTCTGGTGCGAAGCCACCCCGGTCGGCAGGGCGGTCGCCGACTCGGTGTGGGCCTTCCCGATCCTGGAGGCGGTGCACCTGCTCGGACTCTGCCTGCTGGGCGGCGCGCTCCTCGTCGTCGACCTGCGGCTGCTCGGCCTCGGCCTCACCGGCCAGCCCGTCTCCCGGCTGGCGCGCCGTGCCCGCCCCTGGCTCGTGGCGAGCGTACTGCTCATGATCGCGACCGGCATCCCCCTTTTCCTCTCGGAGGCGATCAAGGCCTACTACAACACCTCGTTCTGGGTGAAGATGTCGACCCTGCCGGTGGCGCTCTCGTTCACCTTCGGTGTGCGCGAACGGGTGGCCCGCGGCGAGGGCCGCGATCCCGGCCCGCGCGGCAAGGTCGTCGGCGCGGTATCGCTTGCCCTCTGGTTCACCGTGGCGGCGGCGGGGCGGTGGATCGGGTTCTCGTGACGGCCGCACGGGCCGCAGTGCGTGGGCAGATCCGCGCGAGCACTCCGAACGGTCGGACGCCGAGCCGGCACGGCGCCCACGGACGGGCCGGGTCGTCCGTCATCTCAGTCTGGACATTTCCGGTTTCCGGTGTGCTCCTCAATCGACTCCAGCCATTGCTGAAACTCCTTGTCCGCCGGCGAACAGAGATCCGTTTCCTGCCAGGAGAACCCTTCCAGACCGAGGCCCATCAATTCTCGCGGAAGGCGACCACTCAATGGGTTATGCTCGATCCCCAGGTGTGTGAGGGATCCGAGATCGCCGAGCTCGGGCGGAACCGGGCCGGTCAGATGGTTGGCGGACAGCCACAGGTCCCGAAGGTTGCGAACATTGCCGAGTTCCGGCGGAATCGGCCCGGTCAGATCGTTGTTGTCCAGATAGAGTTGCCAAACTCGGAGGTTGCCGAGTTCCGGCGGAACTATGTAATCATTTGTAACATGCTATATATCAACAGGTTACATCACATATTGCCATCAATGTATCACTTACGATATGCAGAAATGAGCGGGATTGCATGCGATGGCATCGGATCTCAGCGGACGTAACTGTTCGGCCAAGCCGTGGTCTCAACCTCCTGCGTGTTCGCCCGTGATGGCTACAGGAGGACCGACGAGCGCCCCCACTTCCACCTCCGCCGGGACAGCGGGCAGAGCGGAGACCAGGACCCGTGGTGTCGGAACGATGTGGTTGGTTGGCCAGCAGCGCAAAGGGATTTCGCGGCCCGGCGAGCACCCTCGGCCGGCCTGTCCGGGGGTCGTCCAGCCACCGCGCAGGTGGATCAGCGGCAACACCGACGCAGTATGGCTTGCGCTGGAGGGAGGATGGCGACCGACCGTTCTTCCACGGGCTGACCGAACAGTTGCCAGCGGACGATTATCAGGCCATCGACGGTGGGCCGACCGGGCACGTTGTGGAGGTCAGCGAACCTCGGTCGGGAGCCTCCGCACCACCACGCTCGCCACGTCGAATTCGTCCAATTCGATGAACGCCGCCAGTCCGTCCGGACCGAAGGCGTCCGGCATCTCGGTCGCGCCGGTCGCATAGGTGCCGACGTAAGCCCCCGCCGCCGTCAAGACATCGATGGGGCCGTCGCTGTCCGGTTCTTCGCCGCGCCGCTGCACCCAGATGCGGCCCTCCCATGTGGTTGCCAGACCGCGCAGCACGGGAACCTCGTGGTAGTAGCGATCCTCCAGCTCGAAGGTGGCCTCCGGTCGAGGATTGTTCCCCTCGGCGGCCCCGACCACCATGAGCATCTTTGAACCGCCCGTTCCGCCGAGTTCGCGCCGGGCAGCCGCCATCTTCTCCCCGTGCGCCTCCCGAACCGCCTCCGTCACGGGCTCGGGCTCGAAGGGCCGCCGGATGATGCGCGCGACTTCCCGCGCACCCGGCGGGGTGACCTTCAGCGCGTACGCAGACGAGTCCGAGTGCACGATGCCGCCATCGGCAAGGACGCCCACCAGTAACCGGGGTTCGAACACGGTGGGCAAGAGTTAGAGCCCCCGCCCCCCCGTCAGTCTTTCCGCGACGAACCGCGCGGTACCCCCGCCCAGTCGCCGTGAGCGACACCGAGGACGCGGAAGCGGCCACAAGTAGCGCCTCGCCCCAAAAGCGCTCACCGGGACTCCCGTTCAAGGGTGACCCAATCGAACAGGGTGGTCGCATCCTCCAATCGGTCGGTCGAGCCAGACGCGAGCCCGATTCCTCTGATTTCGCTCGGTCGCCAGGCTCCCAGATCGTGTTGGTGGATCAAGGTGCCGTTGGAGCGAATGCGCAGTCTGCCGCCGATGACGCTCCACTTGAGCACGCTGAACTCGTCCGCCGCGTCCGCAATCTCGTCCGACCACCCCCACCCGGCACCATCCGTGAAGTAGACCCAGTCGCCCTCGCCGTCGTCCCACTCGGTATTCCACGCCAGCAGCCGGTAGTTGGTCGGCTGATCGTCGATCTCCACCCCGCTTCCGATCTCGAAGCGGTAATCGGTGTACACCTCATGGGTGGTCGTGAGCCACACGATCATTTTTACGTTGGTCTCGGTGCGGGCCATCCGCACACTGACCTCCCAGTCCGACAGCGTGGTGTCAAGGGGTTGCCAGACCAGCCCTAACCAGTCCGTTTCGGTGTTGCTGACCTCGAGGTTTCCGGCCCGGACCTGCGCGAATGTGTTCTCGTGGGTCCTCCAATCGTAGAGGTCCGCATCGGAGTTGAAGTCGTAGCGCAGAAAGGGGGCCGTGACGATCACCGAAGCGTTCTGCGCGGCCGTCAGCCCGCCTGGGTCGGTCGCGGTTATCTTGACCGCCGCCTCTCCGGCGGCGACGCCGCCGATGGTCAGGATGCTGCCCGTGACAGAGGCGGTCGCCACGTTAATGTCGGATGACGCCGCCGAGTAGGTGAGAGGGTCCCCGTCCGGGTCGTTGAAGTAGACCGCAATATCGAGCGTGGTGCTGTCGGCCACCTTGGTCGTCTGCGCCGGAATGGTGCCGACGGCGACAGGCGCCAAGTTTGGTGCCGTGCCGTCGCAGGCACAGAGCGCTACCAGGCCGACCACAAGAACACGACCCCGCCCACACTTCGGCATCGTCAAACCTGGCGGCGGGCTCGGCTCGGCTCGGCTCGGCTCGGCTCGGCTCGGCTCGGCTCGGCTCGGCTCGGCTCGGCTCGGCTCGGCTCGGCTCGGCTCGGCTCGGCTCGGCTCGGCTCTTAACGATGTGGCTCCGTAGTGCTCTATACGCATCGTGTCAACCCCCTGTGCGCGGGGCGGTTCTGGGATCGGATGGCAGGTGGTTGGTCGGTCCTTAGGCTTGGGAAGATAACCGCCCATCCCCCGTGGCACCACAAGCGCCACACGGTCAGGCCGGTTCGAATCCGATCTCCGGGCGAAGGACTCGGACCGCTCCGACGAGATGTCGCCGGTGTCGTGGCGACGCCTCGGTCGACCGCGCCAACAACGTCCCCAGCACCCGCGTCCTGAATGGACGGCTATCGGTCGGCGAATACTCGCAACCTCGCGTGAGGGGATCCCCCTTCGCGATGCCCCGACATCGGTGCGGAAAGCTGGGTTCAGGAGGGGCGGAACGCCCCCCCTGGCCAGACCGACGTTCGGTCAAGGCCGTGGAGTCGGGTGGGGGCTGAGCGGGCGAGAATGCCGTTTCAGTGCTTGGCGAGGGGGCGGAGCCAGACATCCTTGGTGGGCTCTGCCTGGTTCTGTCGTAGCGGAGCCCACCGGTTGCGGAGTCGTAGGCGGCCGTGACCCCCCCGTAGCGCGCGCTACTCCCGCTCCTTGGACATCGTGATGGTCGGAGTCAGATGCGTCGCCGGTGTACAGGGGTAGGTGGGATCCCAGAACTTCTGTTCGCCGGTGGCGGTGGTGGCCAGGGTCTCGTCGGCACTCCGGTACTCTCCCGCGTACCCCCAGACGTTACCCGGGCATTGCGAGCTTTCGAGACTGGTGGAGACCCTCGGGTCCTCGCCCTTGGAGACGGTGCCGCCAATGGAGAACGACTCCTTGTAGGGTATACCTACGTCTTGGTCACGCAGTTCGCCGTCGATCTCCAGCGTGCCGCTCCAAAGAGAGTCGTCGGCTTCCTGCGTGACCGTGGCGGTCACCGTCCCAACGATATTGAGACCCGGCCCGGTGCTCGTAACGGTGCCTTCCCACCGCCCGGAAAGGTCTTGGTACTCGCTGACCGGTTCAGTTTGGGAGCCGCACCCCACAGCGAGGAACGCCGCGAAGGCGAAGCTCCAGATTCTGCGCGGCCCAGGCCGCTTGTCGTTCGTGATCATGTCCATTCTCCTTTGGCTGGCTTGATGTCGTCGTTGTGACCCTCCGGGGCCGTTCGGACCTCGGTGGGCCAAGCCGATACACCAAAGCTGGCAGCGCATGTCAGCCCCCAATAGAGGGAAAGCCCTGCTGTTCAGTGAGGAAAACCCATCAAGCCCTGCCGGGAAAACCCCTGCACACCGGACTCCGAGCCCGGGAACATCACGAGCGTCCGCATTGCTCCGCAGGGTTCGATTCGCCTTGCGACGTAGCCGGATAGTTGCGGGGCCAGAAGGCGCGCTTAGGAGGCCGGTTGCGGGCATTCCGATGGCATTTCGGGTATTCTACGGGCCACAGGATCGCCCAGGATCGACGATCTCAGGTTCCCGAGGGAGTAGATGGTAGGGCGAAAACCGGCGGTCGGAGAGCGCCGCTATCGCCAGGAGGTGACGGGGATCGCCCGCCGTCCTCGCCGTCCTTGAGCTTGGCGACCGAAAGGCCGAGCAGCTTGCCCGCGATGGCTCGGTGAGTGCTGTTCCGGGCGATGCCCGGAGAGGCGGTCTCGGCGGCTCCGCCGAGGGCTGGCTCACCTCCTTTTGAGGTCGGTAAGCCAGCACACGCAACGTTTAACGTTGCGGCTGGCGAGGGGGTGCTGCGCCCCCCTTCGGAACCCCCGTCATAACCGCGCCGCCGCCGGGTCCGGCGAGATCATCATCGCCTTGAATCTCGCGGAAGCGGGCGGATTCCTCGCCCGCGGATCCGATCCGACCGCGCATCGCGCGGTCGATGGCCGATGTTGTTTCCATCGGGAACGGGCGGTTATTTTTTGCGGCCCAAGCAGTTGGCCCAGGAACGCATCCGACCCGACTCCAGCGAGCCCCAGGGGGACTTGACGCGATGACGGATTTCGACTACAGCCGGATCGTTAAGATAAACGAGCCGAGCCGAGCCGAGCCGAGCCGAGCCGAGCCGAGCCGAGCCGAGCCGAGCCGAGCCGAGCCGAGCCGAGCCGAGCCGAGCCGAGCCGCCGCACCGGGGTCGGCAAAACGACCGGTCATTGCACCGCGCCGGTGACCGGGCCTCGAAAGCCCCGAGGATTCCGTTCGCGGGTCTCTTGGGCCGGGCTGGTTGCCATTGTCGGGCTGCTGGCCTGCGATTCCCCAGCCGAGCCCATCCGCGACCTCGCCACGGAGGTTCGGATGCTGGCCGCGACGCACGGCTTCGAACCCCTTCCCAACCCGCGCCCAGTGCGAAACGACCTGGTCACGCTTGGCCAGGCGCTCGCGTTCGACAAGATCCTTAGCGGCAACCGGAACATAGCGTGCATGACCTGCCATCTCCCGGGAATGGCCACGGGAGACGGGAGGACTCTGTCGGTCGGCGAGGGTGGCACGGGCTTGGGGTCGCAGCGCTCGCACCCCCAGGGTATCTTCATTCCTAGGAACTCCCCTGCCGTCTTCAACCTCCCGGGAGCAGCGCGGGTCTTCTGGGACGGGCGGGTGGAGGAGAGATCGGACGGTTCCATCAGCTCCCCTGCGAAGGACCAGCTGACTGCCGGGATGTCGGATGTCTTCGAGTTCGGGGCCGTGTCGGCCCAAGGTCTGTTCCCCGTGACGTCCAGACACGAGATGCGCGGCCAGCCGGGGGACAACGACCTCGCGGACCTCAAGGACGACGATTTCCAAGGCATCTGGGGTCTCCTCATGGAACGGTTGGGGGACATTCCCGAGTACGTCCGCCTCTTCGAGCGAGCGTATCCCGGCACCCCGTTCGACAGCATGAGCTTCGCCCATGCGTCCAACGCCATAGCCGGTTTCTACGCCGTCGAGTTCGTGTTCAACAACACTCCCTGGGACTGGTTCCTGCGTGGGGACAACGATGCGCTGAGCGACTCCGCGCTGGCCGGTGCGAGGGACTTCATGACCATCGGCTGCACCAACTGCCACAGGAGGTCGAGCTTCGCAGGCGACTTCCACAACACCGCGCTCCCCCAGTTCGGACCCGGCAAGACCGACGGCCGGGAGGACTTCGGACGCGAGGGCGTTACGAATCTTCCCGGCGACCGTAGGCGTTTCATGGCCCGTCCGCTGAGGAACGTGGAGCTCACGGCCCCTTACGGACATCTGGGCCAGTTCGCCACCCTCGAGACCTTTGTCGGCCACTACAACGACGCCGCATCGCAGCTGAGGGAGTACGACATCGCCGCGCACGTTCCCGACCGGCTGCTGTGGCCCACGCTGCTCAACAATGTCGAAGAGATTCTTGCCGACCAGGATCCGCTGCTGCTCATGCTCAGGTTCGACGAGGAAACCCACGCCAACTTGGTGGCCTTCCTGCGGGCGCTGACCGACGAAGCCGCGCGGGACCTCAGCAACACCATACCCGACCGCGTTCCCAGCGGGCTGCCGATCGATAGAATCCGGTAGCAGAAGACCGGGAGCGGCATCCAAGTAAACGGCATCCACGCCGCCCTCTCACTCGCCGACCCGTGCAGCGACTTCTTGGAAGTGGTCATGGAGGTGGCGTGATCCAGCGTTGAGCCGAACTCAACGATCTTGGGCGACGATCTTCACGGCGCCGCCCTCTAGAGCAGCGGGCAGCGGCCCTCGCCGACGCGTCCGCCCGGAAGTGTTGCGGCCATTCACAACCCGAAGCCACGGTAGAGTGGCTCAAGCCACCCCGTTCGGACGCCCGCGAGGCACTCCCGAGGCTCCAGTACGCGGCGGGTCGCACGCGGTGCTCTTCGGGACTGAGAGCGGCGATCCCCCGGCAGGCGAAGTAGGTGTGCGCAGTCGATCACCGGCTCTGCTTGAGGTGACGGGCGGATCCCGTGACCGCCGGGAGCGTGGGCGAACCGGCGACATTGACGCCCTCCGACCGCTCTTCGAGTTTCCCGATAGGGCAATTCCCGACTCATCCGCAGCCATCCGGCCGCGCACCCGGCCTCCGAAAGGGCCCGCGCCGCTCGCAGGCTTCGATCCGAACGCTCACTGCCCGAAGGGCGCGGCTACTTTGCGGTACGCCGGCTCCCTCACCACGCAGCCCTGCTCCGAGGTGGTCGGACTGGGTTGTAATGGGCGAGCCGTTCCCAGTTTCCCAGGCACAGGTCGATGCCTTCGCGGCGTTGTATCCGATGAACGCGCGTCCGGTCCAGCCGCTCCACCGGCGGTTCATTCTCATGAGGTAGGGACGCGCACATGCCGAGCGGCGGGTCGCGCGACGGGCGACCAGGTGGGCGACGGGCCTCGACCGCCTCGATGGCCCCCTTGTGGCCGAGCGGGGCGCCAGATCCGACAGCGTCAAACCTGCGGAGCGCGCCTTGGCGTGCCGTTTCCGTCGCGGGGGTCAGAGGGGGCACGGCCCCCCGCCAGCCCCTGCCGGGGACTCGCGAAGCGTGGCCCCAAAGGGTGGGCTGGCTCTCCCGCATTAGCGGGCGAAACCGTCCGCCGAAGGGCGCAATCGAAGGCCGTCGGAATCACCATGATTCTACACGGAGAGGCCCGATTCCGGCCGTGTCAACCGCCCGAATCGAGGCGGTTTCCCAAGGCGTCCAGCGCCGTCCCGGAGCCGCATCGGCCGCCGCCAGCGGCTCCCCCGTCGCCTCTTGGGGCTACCTACCGCCGCGTGACGTACTCGCTCCACTCCTGAAGGACTTCGGCGCGCCTCTCCAGCAGGTCGGAGCGCTGGTACGCCTGTACGACCTGATTCCGGGGCACATGGGCGAGGCAGGCCTCGGCGACCTCGGCGGGGACGCCCGTCTCGGCCATCCACGACCGCGCGCTCGACCGGAACCCGTGCGGCGTCGAGGCCACTCCGGCTCTCCGCAGCAAGCTCCCCGGCGCCTTGGTCGGCAGCGGGCCGCCGGTCCGCGACGGGAACACATACGACGACTTGCCGGACAGCGCTCGCGCCCGTTCGAGCACATCGAGCGCGCCCGTGCTCAGAGGCACGACGAACTCCCGGCCCGCCTTCATCCTCGCCGCCGGGATCGTCCACCTCGCCGCATCCACGTCGATCTCGTCCCAACGCGCGCCCCTCGCCTCGCCGGGCCGAACGGCGGTGAGCGCGATCAGTTCCACGCACAAGGCGGCCGGACTCTCATCCCCGATCCGGCGGATCGCCCGTAGCGCTCCCGCGATCTCCCGGTGCGGAAGCGCCCGATGGTGCCTCGGCCCGTTGCCGTTCGCCTTCGGCAGCGCGGCCACGGCCCGGTCCACGGGGTTGTCCGGGCGGTAGTTGCGACCGATGCACCAGCGGAAGACGGCGGCGATCCGGTGACGGGCCTTCCGCGCCGCGGCGGGCTTCGAGCTCCAGATCGGCGAGAGGCACCGGAGCACGTCCGCGCTCGTGATCCGGTCCACGGGCTTGTCAAGCAAGGATGCGGTATGGAGGCGGAACGTGGACTCCCACTGCTCGGGAAGCGGGCTCCCGGCCTTCCAGGACTCCCGGTGGAGGCGGATCGTCCGTTCGGCGGCCTCGGCGAACGTCGGGACGCCGCGCCCGCGCGGGTCGCTTCCGAGCCGGACCATGCGGCTGTTGTCCAGCGCCTTCCTCCGCGCCTCGGCGAGCGTGACCTCGGGATACGGTCCGAGCCCAATCGAGGTCAGGCGGCCCTCGATCCTGACGCGCTGCCGCCATGTCTTGGTGATGCGGCCGTCGAGCGCCCGGTGAACCCGGAGGCTCAGGCCGCGCCCGCCGCGCCCGTCCCCGTACACGCCCGGACGGCCCACCGTCCGCACGAACGCGGCGGTGAGGGTTCGGGGTCGCTTCGTCATGCGGTCCTTCCTTGTGGTGTATCACTTATTGCAACACTACACGGGGAAGAATACACCGGAAGTCACTGGACCGCAAGGGACGGGTGGGGTCAGTCGACCGCCTTGAAATCGTTGTACTACAGGATGTTATGGGACTACCGGCGGACTACCTTGGATGGCATCGGATCATGCAGTCCTAGTTCCGGCGGGATCGAATCGCTCAGATCGTTGTTGTGAAGGTCCAGGTCCGTCAGGGATTCGAGGTCGCCGAGGTCATTCGGGATCGGACCCCGCAGCTCGTTGTCGCTGAGATACAGGTACTCCAGATACTCCAGGTTACTGAGCCCCGGCCCGATCCGGCCCGCCAGGTTGTTGTCCGAGAGGTCGATTCCGACAACGCTCCCCGCGCTGTCCACCTCGACCCCGTACCAGCTGCCGAGGTCGCAGCAGACGTTCCAACCGTCGTTGTTGGTCCAGTCGTCGCCGTGGGTTGAGAAGTAGAACCTGGTCAGGACCGCGTGCTCCGGATCGGCCATCGCCGTTTCGGGGGGGTCCGCGTCACCGGCCGGTGCGGTCGGATCGGGAGCCGCGTCGCCGCACGCGGCGGCCGAGAGTGAGGTGAAGACGGCCAGGATCGTGAAGCGTGCGCTCGTCATGGAAGAACTCCTCTTGAGTTGGTCCGCAGATCGGTGAGCGGAGGGAAGGCCTCTCTGCATGCCATACCTGCAACATGGCCACGTCGCAAGATCGGATTGGAATCATGGAGTGATGACGAGGCTGACGCAACGTTGCCGGCCTCTCCTGCACCAATCTGTATGACTTATATGTGTCCGTTAGGCCATATATGGTGTATTCGTCATGACCACTCGACGAAAGGGATGGACCCTCGAACGACTTCCACGAACCGGTACCGGAGGCTGCACCCCCGCGACGGACGAGGCGGACGGGGCTTGAGTTTGAGTCTCCGAGTCCACCGGACGGCGACGGGCCGCATCGCGAAGGTAGCCGGACACCCGATGCGCGCGCCGGTCACTGATCGCAAGGACTACCGCCGCGCATGATGCGGATTGTCTCGAGCCAGTCCTGAAACTCGTCGTCCGGCGGAGAACAGAGGTCGGTGTCATGCCAAATGAACTCCGTGAGCGTCAGACTCGTGAGAGTTCGTGGCAACGGACCACTCAGGCTGGTGGCGTAGATCAGTAACCCCTCCAAGGCAGTCAAGTTGCCCAGCGAGGCCGGTACGGATCCGGTGAGGTGGTTCCCCCAGACGCTGAGGTAACTCAGGTTGGACAGGCCTCCAAGCCATTCCGGCAGGGGACCGGTCAGCTGATTGTGATGGATGTCCAAAGTGGCCAGATTGCTCAGGTCAGCGATCACGGACGGGATGGGGCCGGTCAGGGAGTTGTGGTGCAATGATAATTCCTCCAGGTTCTCCATCTCTCCGATCTCAGGCGGAATGACACCCGTGACGTGGTCGTTGAACATCAGGTTCAATACCCGCAAGTACTTCAGGAGCTTGATCTCGGAGGGTATCTCGCCCCTCAGGTTGTTGCTGGGGAGCATCACATTGGAGACGTTGCCGTCCTCGTCCGTCACGACGCCATGCCATGTGCCGAGCATGGTTCTGGTTCCCCAATTACGCTTTTCGGTCCAGTCGTCGCCGTTCAGGCTCTCGTAGAGCTTCAGCAGCGCGTCTCGCTGGAACAGGTCCACGGTGATGGCGGCCGTGTCGGATACCGCTCCCGCAGTCGCCTGGATTCCGACCCCGCCGCTCCCTTGGGCGCTTACGATCCCCTTGGTGGTGACGGTGGCCACAAGTGAGTCTTCGGTCGACCACTCAACGGATACGGAGTCCATGACGTTCCCGTTCTGATCCCTGACCGTCGCGGTCAGGTGGAGGGTGTCGCCGAACATCTCCATCTTTCCCGCTTCCGGCGATACCACGACGGTTGCCGGCTGCGGTGGCTCCGGTTCGGTGGGGTCGCCACCGCAGGCGACTGCAGAAGCGAATACCGCTGCCACTACCTTGTACCAGTTCATTCCTTCGCCCCCTTTCCCGGGTTGTCAAGTCAACGGTGTCCAGTATGTTCGGGGGCGGTAGTGGCGCCGCCGAGGACGAAGGATGGGCGACGGGCGTCGGTTCCCCACCTCCTCAGCGCAGCCGCACCGCCTCCTGGAGTCCCCTGGTCGTCACCACCTCGAGCCCGCTCGTGTCGCCCAGCGCGCCCGGCAGCGCCCGGTCCCAGTCCCGCAGGATCGCCCGTATCAGGCCCGTGGCGGGATCGGTCACGACCGTGAGCGACCGCGGGTCGCCGTCGTCCACCGCCACCTCCCCCTCGGGCCCGGTCAGCGTGATCCGTTCCAGCGTGTCCTCCCAGTCCTCCTCGATGGGGACGGTGAAGAGGAAGTACTTGTTGCCGTCCACGTCCTCGCCCGGCGTGAACGACAGGGAGAACTCGACGCCGCCGCCGCTCGTGATCCCCTCCAAGGTGTAGGGGCCGGTCTCCCGGGGCAGCGTCGGGGTCGTGTACATCGAATGCACCGGCTCGATCCGCAGCTCGCCGTTCAGCACACCGCCCCACAGCACCAGCATCTCGCCCTTCTGCGCGGCGCCGGGCACCGCGTCGCCCGTCCAGTCCTCGACCTTGTTCTCCCGCACCTCGATGACCTTCTCGAAGTAGTAGTCGCTCAGCCACCCCTTCTCGTAGCAGTACCCCATGATGTCGCGGCGGCGCTGCGGAGACACCACCGAGCCGTGGCTGAAGTCGTACCCCCAGACCCCGATGCTCCCGTTGTCGTAGGGGAATTCCGGGTCGGTCCCGAGCGCGCCCCCGCACGGGGCGTGCAGGAGATCCAGGGTGTGGCCCACCTCGTGGGCGAGTTCGGTGTCCCAGGGCTTTCCGAAACTCACGAGTCCGTTCAGGCGCGCGATGCCGCGCACGTAGCCGTCCTTGCGGGGAGCATTGGCCACGGCGTACCAGTAGCCCGTGGCCTCCGCGGACTTGTACACCTTTTCCACCTCGAGGAGCACGGGCCACGTGTTATTCTCCTCGGTCATGTCGAGGGATGTGACATACGCGGTGTCCCAGGAGGTCGCGGTGAACCCGCCGATCGGGAACGAGTACCTGAACAGGCCCACATGGTGGCTGTCGTCGCCCACGCTGTCGGTCCACTCGAAGATCGACGAATCGGGTTTGTCCGCGTAGAGCACCGGCACCACCGTCAGCTCGAAGGGCGGGACCTCGATCACGTCGAGAGCCACCGACCCCGTATCCGGGAATCGCGTCCGGCTCCCCTCGGCGCGCGGAATCACCTCGGCGGAGTCGGCCACGACCACGAACTCGGTGCCGTCCCTGACGTATCTGGCGGGGATCACCGCATTGTACGACTTGACGAGGTCGCTTTCGTCCGCGGCGGTGGCCAGCCGGTCCTGCTCGCTCGGCATCGCCACCCGGTGGACCTCCCTGCCGTTACGGGTAAAGGTCGCGAAGACCTCCGGCTCGAAGAAGGCGTTCTCCTGGTCGCCGACCAGGAAAACCCTGAGCAGCGCCTCACGATCCGAGATGAGCGGCACGTCGCCTTCGGGCCTCTGGATGGCCTGCGTGAGGTAGACCACCGGCAGCGACAGCCTGACCGAGTCCGGGTTGTCGCAGGTCGCGCCCTCCGCCACGTCGAGCGAATCGATCCACTCCCGGAAGGTGGGCGCCGGCGACGCGCACATGTCCGTGTCCTCGTACTCGAGCGCCCTGAGGTTCTCCAGGTCGATCATGCGGAAGGGAAGCGGACCCTCCATCCCCTCGTTCTCGCTCACCCGGATCGTGTCCAGCGGGTCGACGGACGTGATCGTGACGACGACTCCTCCGGTGAGGTCGTTGTCGGCGAGGTCGAGGGTCTCCAGTCCCAGCAGGCTGCCGAGCGCGGGCGGCAGCGGCCCCTCCAGGCCGTTGCCGGGCAGCCTGAGTTCTCGCACGAGCGAATCTCTCACGGTCACGCCGTACCAGTCGTCCAGCCCGGAATCGCTGTCCCAGCCGTCGCGGTTGGTCCACGAGTCCCCGCCCGTGCTGTCGTAGAGCTCCATCAGCGCGAACCGCTCGGTCACGTTGGATGGACACCACAGTCCGTACGCTTTCGGGATGCCGTCCAGCCACTGCTGGAACTCGTCGTCGAGGTGCGGACATATCCAGGTGCTGGCGATGTCGAGGAAGCCGAGCGGGAGATTCATCATGCTCCTGGGCACCAGGCCTTCGAGGTCCGCGTTGTCACTGACATTGAACGTTTCCAGCTTGGCGAGGTTGCCGAGTTCGGGGGGAAGCGCGCCGGTGAGGTCGTTGTCATTCAATGACAGCCATACGAGTGAGGTGAGTTGGCCGAGTTCCGGAGGTATGGAGCCGCTGAGGCCATTGCTCCGGGCGCCCAGCTCTTCGAGCGACGACAGCTGCCCGAGTTCGGGCGGTATGGACCCCGTGAGCTGGTTGTCTCCCAGGTTCAGGTTCTTCAAGGCCGAGAGGTTGCCGAGCTCGGCGGGGATGGATCCCGAGAGCTCGTTCCGGAAGAGCCAGAGGTAGGTCAGGGACGACAGGTTACCAAGTTCGGGCGGTATGGAGCCGCTGAGACTGGCGCGAGGAATGAACAGGCCCTCCAGCGCGGACAGCTGCCCGAGTTCGGGCGGTATCGAACCGGTGAGCCCGTTGGTGCCGATCGACAACTCCTTCAGCTTCGAAAGGTTGCCGAGTTCCTCCGGTACCGGCCCGGTCAGGTCGTTTGCGAAGAGCCACAGCATTTCGAGGTTCGACAGCTTGCCCAGCTCCGGCGGAATACTCCCCGACAACCGGTTCCTCATCAGGAATATCTCCTTGAGTGAGGCCATGTTCCCGAGTTCGGGCGGTATGGGTCCGGTCAATTCGTTGTCTGGGATCCCGAGGTACTCCAGGTTCCGAAGCTTGCCGAGCTCGGGCGGGAGCGAGCCGGTGATCCTGTTATCCGAGAGACTGAGGTCCTCGAGCGATGTCATGTCGCCCAGCTCCGGCGGCAGCGGTCCCTCGAGCTTGTTGCCCGACAGTAACGCAACCTTCAGCTTCTTGAGCTTGCCGAACTCCGCCGGCAGAGGGCCGCTCAACCGGTTCTGGAAAATCCACAGGAACTCGAGGTTTTCGAGCTCGCCGAATTCGGCCGGAATCGGCCCGGAGAGATTGTTCCAGGAGAGGAACATCGTGTCGACGCTTACCATGCCGCCGATCTCGGGGGGAATCGGTCCTTCCAACCTGTTGCTGGAGAGCGACAGCTTCGTGACCGTCGTCAGCTTGCCCAGTTCCGGGGGAATCCGCCCGGTAAGTTCGTTGCCGTACAGGGAGAGCACTCGAAGGCGGCCGAGGTTGCCCAGCTCCGGCGGGATGCTGTCGGTGAGGTTGTTCCACGGGAGGAAGATCTCGGTGACGTAGCCCTCCGCGTCGGTGGTGATGCCGCTCCATGTGTTCAGGCTCTTGTCCGTCAGCCAATTGTCGCTTCTGTTCCAATCCTCGCCTCCGGTCTTGGCGTAGAGGCTGTCGAGCACCTCGCGGTCCGAGGTCTCGGGGATGCAGGGGAGAGGATCGGTGTTTCCGGTCGACTCGTACCATTCCACGAGCGAACGCGGCACGCACAGACCGGTGCCCCAATCGTAGAACTGCCTGAGAGTGAGATCGGCGAACGTCTCGGGCAGGGGGGCCGGAGAGCTCCGTGTAGCTCAGGTTCAGGTAGTCGAGACCCGTCATGTCGCCCATCTCGGGGGGAAGCGGGCCCTCCAGTCCGGTTTCGCGAAGGTTCAGGTCGCGAAGGCGTTGCAGCCGTCCGATCGCGGGCGGGATGGGGCCGGTAACGGTAGCGTCGCGCAGCCTGAAGCTGAACAGGCTGTCCAGCAGCCCGATAGCGGCGGGGAGCCGGCCGGACAGACCATTGTCCGGCAGCTCCAGGTACTTGACCCGGCCGCTGGCGAACGTATCCACCCCGTACCAATCCCCGAGCGGCTCGTCGCTCAGCCAGTTGGTGTTGTCGTCCCAGTCGTCTCCGCCCATGGCGCGGTAGAAGGCCTCGAGCGCCGTGCGGTCGCCATCGGACAGTCTGACCGCCACCTCGGCCGCGGCGGCGGTCACGGAGTCGTAGGTTGCGGTCACGTCCGTCACGCCGCTGGCGCGCGCCGTCACTCGCCCCTTGTTGGTCACTCTTGCGACTCTCCTGTCTCCACTCCTCCAGGTCACCTCCGCATCCTCCACGACATTTCCCTCGGCATCGATGACCGTGGCCTCGAGCCGGGCCGTGTCACCGCTCGCCTCGAAGGTGAGCGACGCGGGCTCGACCACGACCCGGCTCGCGCACTCGGCTGGATCGTCGGTCTCCTCGATCGACTCCAGCCACTCGGCGAGCGAGGGGGGTACGCACACGCCGGTTCCGTTCACCAGGAAGCTCTCGAGTTCGAGGTCCTCGAATGAGGCGGGAACCAGGCCGGACAGGCTCGTCGCCGCGACGTTCACGGTCCGGAGGCTGTCCAGTGTGCCCAGTGAGGAGGGAAGCCCTCCGACAAACCCGTTGACGCTCAGCGTGAGGTCGCGCAGCAGGGGAAGGTCGCCACTTCGGCCAGGATCGGACCGGAGATCCAGTTTCGGCTCAGGTCGAGAGTGACCAGCCTGTCCAGGAGTCCGATCGACGAGTGAAGCGGCCCGCGCAGTTTGTTGTCCCGGAGGCTCAGCTTCACCACGCGGCCGCTGTCGTCGGTCTCGACTCCGGCCCACTCGGAGAGCGGTTCGTCGGTCAGCCAGTTGGTCGCGTCGGTCCAGCCGCCTCCGCGCGCCCTGTCGTAGAGGATCTCCAGGACGTCGCGATCGTTCTCCGGCAGCTCCACCACCGCGGCGATCGTCCCGGTGACGGAGTCGTAGGTGGCCGTGATCTCCGTCTCGCCGGAGCCGACCGCGGTCACCCTCCCGGCCGCGCTCACCGATACGACGGCCGTGTCCCCGCTCGACCAGGCGGCCGAAACGTCGCGCGCGGTGTCCCCCTCGGCGCTCACGTATGTGGCCGAAAGGTCGCCCGTCTCGCCGGCCGCGTAGAACTTCAACGACGGCAGGTCGACCACTTCGATCGCGACGGAGGCCACGCAGTGCGCCGCGCTGTCGGTCTCCTCGATCTCCTCGAACCACTCGCCCAGCGAAGGGGGTACGCACGCCCCGGAGCCCGCGGCGTAGAGGGTGTCCAGCTCCAGGTCGGCGAAGGATCGCGGGACCACTCCGCTCAACTCGTTGTCGCCGATGTGGAGGTGACGGAGCCCGGCCATTTCTCCAATGACCGGCGGCAGCAGACCATCAAGTTCGTTCCCGTCCACGAGCAGACGGCGGAGCTTCTGCAATACCCGGAAATCCCACGGAATCTCCCCTCCGAGCGCATTCCCGCCCAGATCGAGGGTGACCAGACTGTCCAGCTCCGCCAGGACGTCCGGGATCGAGCCCGTCAGGTTGTTGTCGCCGAGCGACAGGCCGACGACATCCCCCGACGAATCGGCGGTCTCGACCCCGTACCACTCGGAGAGCGGTTCGTCGCTCAGCCAGTTGGTGGTGTCGGTCCAGTTCTCGCCGCCGGTGACCCGGTAGAGGCTGTCCAGGACCTGCCGGTTGCTGAGCTTGAAGACGATCTCCACCCGGGCCGTGTCGGCGAGCGAATCCGAGGTGGCGGTGACATCGACCGTGCCGTAGCCGACCGTGGTGATCAGCCCCGTGGAATCGACGGTGGCGATGGCCGTGTCGGCGCTCGACCAGGCGATCTCCGCGTCCCGCACCGTGTCGCCCTCCGCGTTGATGACCGCGGCTGCCAGCCTGACCGTGTCGCCGGGCGTGTGAACCTCCAGGTGCAGCGAAGGCGGGTCGATGACGATCTTGTCGGTACAAAGCCGGTACCTGTCTTCCTTCTGGGGAATCGAGTCCACCCACGCCTGGAGCGCGGCGGGGATGCACACACCGTCCTTGTCGAAGTAGAAGCGGGTCAGGTCCAGATTGGCGAAGGTGAGGGGGACCGGACCGGAGAGGCCGGTGCCGTCCACGGCGACGTACTCGAGCCCCCCCGTGTACCCCAGCTCAGGGGGCAGCCTTCCGCCGATCCCGGCGTTGCCGCCCAGGAACAGGTCGCGAAGGCGACTGAACTTCGAAAGCTCCGGCGGAACAGGGCCCGAGAGCTCGTTGTACCGCAGGACGATCCCGAACAGCTCGTCCAGCCCCCCGAGTTCCGGCGGAAGCGTCCCCACCAGGTTGTTGTCGTCGAGGGACAGGTTGCTCACCTCGTCGCCGTCGGCCCGCACCCCGTACCACTCGTCCAGGTCCTCGTCGCTCAGCCAGTTCGTGTCGTCGTCCCAGTCCTCGCCCCCCGTCGCCTCGTAGAAGATCTCCAGGATCTCGCGGTCGGTGAGCGGCTTCGCGACCTCCACCGTGGCGTAGGCGGTCACCGAATCGTAGGTCGCCGTCACCTTCGTCTTGCCGAACTCCACCGAGGTGACCACTCCCGCCGTGTCGACCGTCGCGATCGTGGTGTCGGCGCTCTCCCACGACACCGTCGCGTCGTCGATCGTGTCCCCGTCGGCGTCCAGCACCGTGGCGGTGAGCGTGTCGCTCACTCCGATCGTGTCGAGCGTCAGCCAGTGGGGTTCGATCACGACCTTGGTGCTGTCCTCGGTCATCATCGCCAGGGCAGGCGCATTCTCTTCCGCCGGAGCCGTCGGGGCGTCCTCCGCGCAGGCTTCGAGCAGCAACGCGGAGAGGAGAACGACCGAAATCACCGTGCAGCCCACACCGAATCGCGAGAACCGCGGACACAGGGAAGCACGAATGGACGGCGGGTGATTCATCTGCAGGCTCTCGAAACTATCCGATTTGTCGCTGGGCCACCAATTTACATGATTGCGCCGTTTTCGTCCACAATAGCGACAATTCCGGAAAACGAGTAGTTCCGACCTGTCCAAGAGCCGCGCTGAGATCCGTCCCTGCCTTGGTCCAACGGGCCGGCCCGTGTTAGGTTCCGGCCCGTACTTGATCGACCAGGGAAGGAGAAGGCCATGGTCACCAGAGAAGACCTGGAAAGCTATCTGATCCGCATGGATGCGGAATTCGAGGAGGTGGACGACGGCATGTTCCTCGTCCGCCCCGAGAACGGCGGAGCGCCGATCGTCGTCCACCACCTGGACCCGGTGCTGGTGGTCCGCATGAAGGTGATGGACCTGCCGACCCGCTCCGACGGCCTCGGCGACCTCTACGAGACGCTGCTGAGGCTCAATGTCTCGGACGTGATCCACGGAGCGTACGGGCTCGAGGAGAGCACGCTGATTCTGAGCGACACGCTACAGCTCGGCACGCTCGACTTCGAGGAGCTGCGCGCCTCGCTGGACAGCGTTCAGCTGGCCGCGTCGTCCCACCTGTCGCGGATCAGGACCCTGGCCGGCGTCGGAGGGGGCGAATAGAAATGGGGATCTTCAGCAAGCTCTCGACACTGATCAAGTCCAACATCAACGATCTGATCAACCGGGCCGAGAACCCGGAGAAGATGTTGAACCAGATCATCCTCGACATGAGGGACCAGCTGGCCAAGGCCAAGCGCGAGGTCGCGGCCGCCATCGCCGACGAGCGCAAGCTCCGGGGCCAGCTGGACGACGAGGTCAAGCAGTCGCGCGAGTGGGAGAAGCGTGCGATGCTGGCGGTGAAGCAGGGACGCGACGACCTGGCCAAGCAGGCCCTGGTGCGGCAGCAGGAGCACGCGGAGCGCGCGTCGGCGCTGGACCAGACCTGGCGCGCGCAGTCGGCCGAGACCGAGAAGCTCAAGGGTTCGCTCCGCCAGCTCAACGAGAAGATCGAGGAGGCCAAGCGGAAGCGGAACCTGCTGATCGCCAAGCAGAAGCGGGCCCAGGCGCAGCGGCGCATCCACGAGACCATGTCCGGACTGTCCGACACCTCCGCATTCGACGCCTTCAACCGCATGGCCGACAAGATCGAGGAGGAGGAGCGCCGCAGTCTTGCCCACGCCGAAGTCACCGAGGCGCTGTCCGGCGACACCCTGGAGACCGAGTTCCTGCGTCTCGAATCCGGCTCCGACGACGCCGGCGTCGACGACAGGCTGACTGCGCTGAAGGCCGAGATGGGACTTCTGCCTGCGGGGGCTGCCGAGGCTCCCAGGAGGCTGCGGTCCGGCGCCGGGAGCGAGGACGGCGGCGCGGACGACGCCGGTGACGGGACCGACGCGGCGCCCGCCGAGGAGCCGCCGATCCGGGAGGCCGAGCTCCTGGAGGAGTTCGAAAAGCTGGAGAAGGGCGGGGGGACCGGAGCCCGTCCGTGAGCGTGGTCCACCTCAACGGCGAGTACCTGCCCGCCGGCGAGGCCAGGATCTCCGTAAACGACCGGGGATTCCTCTTCGGCGACGGCGTCTACGAGGTGACCCCGGCGTACCATGGCCGCATCTTCCGCTGGGAGCGGCATCTGGACCGCATGCGGAAGGGATTGAAGACGGTCGGGATCGACTTCGACGCCGCCGCGCTAGAGCGGGTGAACCGGGAGTTGCTGGCCAGGAACGGCCTCGACACCGTCCCCGTGGCGTGCATCTACGTGCAGGTGACCCGGGGGATCGCACCCCGGACCCACGCCTTCCCCGACCCCCCCGTCCCCCCCTCCGTATACGGCTTCGCGAAGCGTTTCGACCGCCCCGCGCGCGAGGTCTGGGAGCGCGGCTTCAAGGCGGTCACCGTCCCCGACCAGCGCTGGGCCCTTGCCGAAGTCAAGGCGATCGCGCTGCTTCCCAACTGCCTCGCGCAGCAGGCCGCGGTGGAGGCCGGGGTGACCGACGCCATCTTCGTGCGGGACGGCATCGCGCTCGAGGGCTCCCACAACAACCTCTTCGCCGTGTGCGACGGGGTGGTCACGACCGCGCCGAAGTCGAACTACATCCTGCACGGTGTCACCCGGGACCTGATCATCGAGCTGGCGGGGGGGCTGGGCCTTCCCGTCGAGGAGCGGGCGATTCCGCTCGGGGAACTCTACCGCGCCGACGAGGTGTTCTTCACCGGGACCACGACCGAGGTGCGGCCCGCGGTGGAGGTGGACGGCCGCACGATCGGGGACGGCAGGGTGGGGGAGGTGGCGCGGGGGCTGTACGATGCGTTTCTGGAGGTGACGGGGGGTGCCGCGTAGCCTCCCCCCCGTCACCTGTACAGCAGATACCCCTCCCGGCGCTCCACGTAGTCCCCCAGCCCCTCCCCCCACCCCTCCGCCAGCTCCCCGTACGAAGCCCCCGCGTCGAGCGCGATCCGCAGGGCATCGGTCCCCGCGAGCCGGTCGAAGTGCCCTTCGCGCCAACTCCAGCGATCCCCCGACATGGCCCTGATCTCCACCAGGAGCGCCAGCGCCGCGAGCGTCGGGTCGTAGCGCGGCCCGGCGGCCTCCAGCCTCACCCCCCCCACCCCGGTCCCCCCGAACTTCCCGTCGCCGGGATCATCCGGAGTGAACCGCACCGCCACGAACCGCGCGTCCGGCACCCCGAGCGCCCCCAGCCGCGCCGCCAGCCGGTCTCCATCCAGCCAGGGTGCCCCCACATGCTGGAATGCGCTCCCGGTCCCGCGCCCCACCGAGATCGGCGTCCCCTCGAAGAGGCATGTGCCGGGATAGTGCAGCGCGCTCTCCACCGAGGGCATGTTGGGCGACGGCGCGATCCAGGGAATGCCCGTCTCGCCAAAGGCCATGGTCCGTTCCCAGCCGTCCGCGGCGACCACGCTCAACTCCACCCGCACCCCGAATTCCCCCGCCGCCATGCGCGCGAACTCGCCGGCGGTAAGGCCATGCCGCATCGGGACAGGGTAGAGGCCCACGAAGCTGGCGAAACCGGGGTCCAGCACGTTGCCCTGCACCCGGTCGCCGCCGATCGGGTTGGGCCGGTCCAGGACCACGAAGGGGATGCCGTGTTCGCCCGCGGCCTCCATCGCCCGCGCCATGGTGGACAGGTAGGTGTAGTAACGCGCGCCCACGTCCTGGATGTCGAAGAGTAGCACCTCGATGCCGTCCAGCATCTCGGGCGTCGGCTTTCGGGTCGACCCATAGAGCGAGTGGATGGGTAGCCCGGTGCGCTCGTCGACGCCCCCCTCGACCTTCATCCCCGCCTCGGCGCGGCCCCGGATGCCGTGCTCGGGCGAGAAGAGCGCGACCAGTTCGACCTCGGGGTGACCGGCCAGCAGGTCGATCGACGGGGTGCCGCTCCGGTCCCGTCCGGTGTGGTTCGTGATGAGGCCGGCGCGGCGACCCCGGACCAGCGAGAGGGAGTCGCTCAGGAGGACTTCGATGCCGGGACGGACTGTGGGAGGCGGAGCAGGGGTGAGGGTACCGGCCGGCAGAGCGGCGGTCTGCCCGCTGGCGTCCAGCGAGCGTGCGTCCGCCTCTTCGTTGTCGTGTCCCGCGGACGTGCATGCCATGGCCAGCAAGCCGCCCGCGACGAGCAATCGCCTGCCACGCCTGGCAGTACCACTTGGGGCATGCGGCCGGCAATGCGCCCGAGGAGCAACGCACAGCGAAGCGGTCCTGCGCGGATGCATCGCCGCGCGAATGCCGCGGGGGTTCTGTCCATGGGCTGCCAGTTCGTGACGTTCGGGGCTGTGGCCAGCCAAACCCACCCTCACCGATCCCAAGCTTCCGCGTCTGGAATGCCGCGGCTGAAGCGCAGCACCATTCCCGGTGGGGGCGACAGCACGGCGACCGCACCGGAGTGTGTGAGTGTGGTGCGGGGCAGATTGCCGAAGATGCCCCGCACCTGCCCGGTCCTCAGGCTGCGCAGGATCGCCATCGGATGTTCGCTCCCTTCGTCGAGTGTTGCCGTTCCTGCAGGTCCGGACAACGTAAGGCTTACGAGCTCATCCTCCCACCCGGGGTGCGCGGGCAGCACGAACGCGAAGCCGGACCGCCCGTCTCCATCGGCCATTGCGGGCATGTCGAAGCGGAGGGAAAACAGCTCCGCCCCGTCTTCGTTCCGGCCGGAGATCGTGTACTCGCCGCCCGGCTGCGGGAGTGCGGGCGGGGCGTCTACAACGAAGGCGGGCTCGAGGAAGGGCACGCCGTCGCCGTCGATCCCGCCCCACAACAGGAGCCCCTGCGCCGGCGCGGCGAAGCGCCTCGGCAATCCTACGCTGTCCGCGTCGCTCCCGCGGAACCGCAGCGCGTTGCTGAAGTGGTAGTCGCTGATCCAGCTTGGCGGCCCACAGTAGGCCATCAGATCCGGCGTCGTATTCCTGACCAGCTCTTCAGCTTCGAAGTCATATCCCCACGCCCCGACCGATCCGTCACGGTAGGGGTACGAGGGGTCCACACCGGCCGGCCCGCCGCACGGCGCATGAAGGAGGCTCATGTTGTGACCGAGTTCGTGGGCCACTACACTCGATGTCGGTACCGCGAAGCTCGACCTGCCCGGAGTGAAGGCCACCCCTGCCACACCCCCGACCTTGCCCGCAATGGTCCCCATGTAGTGGCCTTCGCCGCCCTCCATGACCCGGATGGCCCGGGTTCGGTTGAGGAGGGAGAACGCACCGTTGCTTGAACTCTCCACCGGGTCGTGCGCCGTAACCTCGATGTCGGCGACGGGCAGGAGCGTCCGCGTATCTTCGAGCAGGGAGTGCTTCTCGGGCTCCTCGGACACCGCCTCGACCAGATCGATGATCGAGCTGTCCGGATCCGTCTTCCAGAGGAAGGGGATCATCGTCAGATCGAACAGCGCGGCCGAGTCGACCTCCACGGCCAGGCGGCCCGTTTCCGGGATCCGCCGCGGGACGCCGAGACCGGCATCGACGGAATCGACCTCGATGACCATCTCAAGGCCGGCACGGATCAGGTCTCTCCCAACCTCGGCGTTGACCGACTTCGAGAGATCGCTCTCATCCACTTCCGTGGGGATGGGCCCCGACTTGCCCGGGATGTACCGTGTGTGGATCTGGCTGCCGCCGGCATAGAAGCGGGCCCGCACGCCGGGGATATCGGCCTGGTTGGATTTGGCGGCCGTCACGAAGACCCGGAGCAGCGCCTTCTCTCCCGCGACCAGCGGCACCGGGAACTCCCGGGATTGCACCGCCTGCGTCAGGTAGGCCGCCGCCGGCTCGGCGCAAGAGGCAATCCGCCGCTTGTAGATTTGCTCCAGCCACTTGCGGAAGTCCTCGTCATCGGGCGCGCACAGGCCGGTGCCCCCGGCGAGGAGGATTTCGAGCCGTTCGAGCTCGGTCACCTCCTCCGGCAGGGCACCCTCCATCCCGGCGTTATCGGTGGCATCGAGCTGGATGAGGCCGGCCAGCTCTCCGAACTCGGCCGGAACCGGGCCGCTCAGATCGTTGTGGTTGAGCTGCAGTTCCCTGAGGTTGCCCAGGTCGCCGAGCTCCGGCGGGATCTCGCCCGTCAGTGCATTGTGGCCGAGGTGCAGGGTTCCCAGGATGTCCAGGTCGCCGAGTTCGGGCGGAATCCCGCCCGTCAGTGCATTGTGATCGAGATAAAGGGTCCTGAGTTTGGCGAGGTCGCCCAGTTCCGGTGGGATCTCGCCGGTCAATCCGTTATGGTTGAGCTGCAGGCAACAAAGTCCGG
Source organism: Longimicrobiales bacterium (assembly GCA_965204275.1). Taxonomy (GTDB): domain Bacteria; phylum Gemmatimonadota; class Gemmatimonadetes; order Longimicrobiales; family Gaopeijiaceae; genus Bin94. The sequence continues at coordinate 2,081,200 of CBDBEC010000002.1, read as the reverse complement.
TCAGATCGCCGAGTTCCGGCGGGATCTTGCCCGTCAATCCATTGCGACCGAGGAAGAGGTCCCAGAGTTTGGCGGCGTTGCCGAGTTCCGGCGGGATCTCGCCTGTCAGCCGGTTCGCGAGCAGGGCCAGTGACTCCAGGTTGGGGAGGTCGCCGAGTTCCGGCGGGATCTCACCCGTCAGCTGATTGTCGAAGAGATACAACTCCACCAGGTTGTCGAGGTTGCCGAGTTCCGGCGGAACTATGTAATCATTTGTAACATGCTATATATCAACAGGTTACATCACATATTGCCATCAATGTATCACTTACGATATGCAGAAATGAGCGGGATTGCATGCGATGGCATCGGATCTCAGCGGACGTAACTGTTCGGCCAAGCCGTGGTCTCAACCTCCTGCGTGTTCGCCCGTGATGGCTACAGGAGGACCGACGAGCGCCCCCACTTCCACCTCCGCCGGGACAGCGGGCAGAGCGGAGACCAGGACCCGTGGTGTCGGAACGATGTGGTTGGTTGGCCAGCAGCGCAAAGGGATTTCGCGGCCCGGCGAGCACCCTCGGCCGGCCTGTCCGGGGGTCGTCCAGCCACCGCGCAGGTGGATCAGCGGCAACACCGACGCAGTATGGCTTGCGCTGGAGGGAGGATGGCGACCGACCGTTCTTCCACGGGCTGACCGAACAGTTGCCAGCGGACGATTATCAGGCCATCGACGGTGGGCCGACCGGGCACGTTGTGGAGGTCAGCGAACCTCGGTCGGGAGCCTCCGCACCACCACGCTCGCCACGTCGAATTCGTCCAATTCGATGAACGCCGCCAGTCCGTCCGGACCGAAGGCGTCCGGCATCTCGGTCGCGCCGGTCGCATAGGTGCCGACGTAAGCCCCCGCCGCCGTCAAGACATCGATGGGGCCGTCGCTGTCCGGTTCTTCGCCGCGCCGCTGCACCCAGATGCGGCCCTCCCATGTGGTTGCCAGACCGCGCAGCACGGGAACCTCGTGGTAGTAGCGATCCTCCAGCTCGAAGGTGGCCTCCGGTCGAGGATTGTTCCCCTCGGCGGCCCCGACCACCATGAGCATCTTTGAACCGCCCGTTCCGCCGAGTTCGCGCCGGGCAGCCGCCATCTTCTCCCCGTGCGCCTCCCGAACCGCCTCCGTCACGGGCTCGGGCTCGAAGGGCCGCCGGATGATGCGCGCGACTTCCCGCGCACCCGGCGGGGTGACCTTCAGCGCGTACGCAGACGAGTCCGAGTGCACGATGCCGCCATCGGCAAGGACGCCCACCAGTAACCGGGGTTCGAACACGGTGGGCAAGAGTTAGAGCCCCCGCCCCCCCGTCAGTCTTTCCGCGACGAACCGCGCGGTACCCCCGCCCAGTCGCCGTGAGCGACACCGAGGACGCGGAAGCGGCCACAAGTAGCGCCTCGCCCCAAAAGCGCTCACCGGGACTCCCGTTCAAGGGTGACCCAATCGAACAGGGTGGTCGCATCCTCCAATCGGTCGGTCGAGCCAGACGCGAGCCCGATTCCTCTGATTTCGCTCGGTCGCCAGGCTCCCAGATCGTGTTGGTGGATCAAGGTGCCGTTGGAGCGAATGCGCAGTCTGCCGCCGATGACGCTCCACTTGAGCACGCTGAACTCGTCCGCCGCGTCCGCAATCTCGTCCGACCACCCCCACCCGGCACCATCCGTGAAGTAGACCCAGTCGCCCTCGCCGTCGTCCCACTCGGTATTCCACGCCAGCAGCCGGTAGTTGGTCGGCTGATCGTCGATCTCCACCCCGCTTCCGATCTCGAAGCGGTAATCGGTGTACACCTCATGGGTGGTCGTGAGCCACACGATCATTTTTACGTTGGTCTCGGTGCGGGCCATCCGCACACTGACCTCCCAGTCCGACAGCGTGGTGTCAAGGGGTTGCCAGACCAGCCCTAACCAGTCCGTTTCGGTGTTGCTGACCTCGAGGTTTCCGGCCCGGACCTGCGCGAATGTGTTCTCGTGGGTCCTCCAATCGTAGAGGTCCGCATCGGAGTTGAAGTCGTAGCGCAGAAAGGGGGCCGTGACGATCACCGAAGCGTTCTGCGCGGCCGTCAGCCCGCCTGGGTCGGTCGCGGTTATCTTGACCGCCGCCTCTCCGGCGGCGACGCCGCCGATGGTCAGGATGCTGCCCGTGACAGAGGCGGTCGCCACGTTAATGTCGGATGACGCCGCCGAGTAGGTGAGAGGGTCCCCGTCCGGGTCGTTGAAGTAGACCGCAATATCGAGCGTGGTGCTGTCGGCCACCTTGGTCGTCTGCGCCGGAATGGTGCCGACGGCGACAGGCGCCAAGTTTGGTGCCGTGCCGTCGCAGGCACAGAGCGCTACCAGGCCGACCACAAGAACACGACCCCGCCCACACTTCGGCATCGTCAAACCTGGCGGCGGGGGCTCGGCTCGGCTCGGCTCGGCTCGGCTCGGCTCGGCTCGGCTCGGCTCGGCTCGGCTCGGCTCGGCTCGGCTCGGCTCGGCTCTTAACGATGTGGCTCCGTAGTGCTCTATACGCATCGTGTCAACCCCCTGTGCGCGGGGCGGTTCTGGGATCGGATGGCAGGTGGTTGGTCGGTCCTTAGGCTTGGGAAGATAACCGCCCATCCCCCGTGGCACCACAAGCGCCACACGGTCAGGCCGGTTCGAATCCGATCTCCGGGCGAAGGACTCGGACCGCTCCGACGAGATGTCGCCGGTGTCGTGGCGACGCCTCGGTCGACCGCGCCAACAACGTCCCCAGCACCCGCGTCCTGAATGGACGGCTATCGGTCGGCGAATACTCGCAACCTCGCGTGAGGGGATCCCCCTTCGCGATGCCCCGACATCGGTGCGGAAAGCTGGGTTCAGGAGGGGCGGAACGCCCCCCCTGGCCAGACCGACGTTCGGTCAAGGCCGTGGAGTCGGGTGGGGGCTGAGCGGGCGAGAATGCCGTTTCAGTGCTTGGCGAGGGGGCGGAGCCAGACATCCTTGGTGGGCTCTGCCTGGTTCTGTCGTAGCGGAGCCCACCGGTTGCGGAGTCGTAGGCGGCCGTGACCCCCCCGTAGCGCGCGCTACTCCCGCTCCTTGGACATCGTGATGGTCGGAGTCAGATGCGTCGCCGGTGTACAGGGGTAGGTGGGATCCCAGAACTTCTGTTCGCCGGTGGCGGTGGTGGCCAGGGTCTCGTCGGCACTCCGGTACTCTCCCGCGTACCCCCAGACGTTACCCGGGCATTGCGAGCTTTCGAGACTGGTGGAGACCCTCGGGTCCTCGCCCTTGGAGACGGTGCCGCCAATGGAGAACGACTCCTTGTAGGGTATACCTACGTCTTGGTCACGCAGTTCGCCGTCGATCTCCAGCGTGCCGCTCCAAAGAGAGTCGTCGGCTTCCTGCGTGACCGTGGCGGTCACCGTCCCAACGATATTGAGACCCGGCCCGGTGCTCGTAACGGTGCCTTCCCACCGCCCGGAAAGGTCTTGGTACTCGCTGACCGGTTCAGTTTGGGAGCCGCACCCCACAGCGAGGAACGCCGCGAAGGCGAAGCTCCAGATTCTGCGCGGCCCAGGCCGCTTGTCGTTCGTGATCATGTCCATTCTCCTTTGGCTGGCTTGATGTCGTCGTTGTGACCCTCCGGGGCCGTTCGGACCTCGGTGGGCCAAGCCGATACACCAAAGCTGGCAGCGCATGTCAGCCCCCAATAGAGGGAAAGCCCTGCTGTTCAGTGAGGAAAACCCATCAAGCCCTGCCGGGAAAACCCCTGCACACCGGACTCCGAGCCCGGGAACATCACGAGCGTCCGCATTGCTCCGCAGGGTTCGATTCGCCTTGCGACGTAGCCGGATAGTTGCGGGGCCAGAAGGCGCGCTTAGGAGGCCGGTTGCGGGCATTCCGATGGCATTTCGGGTATTCTACGGGCCACAGGATCGCCCAGGATCGACGATCTCAGGTTCCCGAGGGAGTAGATGGTAGGGCGAAAACCGGCGGTCGGAGAGCGCCGCTATCGCCAGGAGGTGACGGGGATCGCCCGCCGTCCTCGCCGTCCTTGAGCTTGGCGACCGAAAGGCCGAGCAGCTTGCCCGCGATGGCTCGGTGAGTGCTGTTCCGGGCGATGCCCGGAGAGGCGGTCTCGGCGGCTCCGCCGAGGGCTGGCTCACCTCCTTTTGAGGTCGGTAAGCCAGCACACGCAACGTTTAACGTTGCGGCTGGCGAGGGGGTGCTGCGCCCCCCTTCGGAACCCCCGTCATAACCGCGCCGCCGCCGGGTCCGGCGAGATCATCATCGCCTTGAATCTCGCGGAAGCGGGCGGATTCCTCGCCCGCGGATCCGATCCGACCGCGCATCGCGCGGTCGATGGCCGATGTTGTTTCCATCGGGAACGGGCGGTTATTTTTTGCGGCCCAAGCAGTTGGCCCAGGAACGCATCCGACCCGACTCCAGCGAGCCCCAGGGGGACTTGACGCGATGACGGATTTCGACTACAGCCGGATCGTTAAGATAAACGAGCCGAGCCGAGCCGAGCCGAGCCGAGCCGAGCCGAGCCGAGCCGAGCCGAGCCGAGCCGAGCCGAGCCGAGCCGAGCCGAGCCGAGCCGAGCCGAGCCGAGCCGAGCCGCCGCACCGGGGTCGGCAAAACGACCGGTCATTGCACCGCGCCGGTGACCGGGCCTCGAAAGCCCCGAGGATTCCGTTCGCGGGTCTCTTGGGCCGGGCTGGTTGCCATTGTCGGGCTGCTGGCCTGCGATTCCCCAGCCGAGCCCATCCGCGACCTCGCCACGGAGGTTCGGATGCTGGCCGCGACGCACGGCTTCGAACCCCTTCCCAACCCGCGCCCAGTGCGAAACGACCTGGTCACGCTTGGCCAGGCGCTCGCGTTCGACAAGATCCTTAGCGGCAACCGGAACATAGCGTGCATGACCTGCCATCTCCCGGGAATGGCCACGGGAGACGGGAGGACTCTGTCGGTCGGCGAGGGTGGCACGGGCTTGGGGTCGCAGCGCTCGCACCCCCAGGGTATCTTCATTCCTAGGAACTCCCCTGCCGTCTTCAACCTCCCGGGAGCAGCGCGGGTCTTCTGGGACGGGCGGGTGGAGGAGAGATCGGACGGTTCCATCAGCTCCCCTGCGAAGGACCAGCTGACTGCCGGGATGTCGGATGTCTTCGAGTTCGGGGCCGTGTCGGCCCAAGGTCTGTTCCCCGTGACGTCCAGACACGAGATGCGCGGCCAGCCGGGGGACAACGACCTCGCGGACCTCAAGGACGACGATTTCCAAGGCATCTGGGGTCTCCTCATGGAACGGTTGGGGGACATTCCCGAGTACGTCCGCCTCTTCGAGCGAGCGTATCCCGGCACCCCGTTCGACAGCATGAGCTTCGCCCATGCGTCCAACGCCATAGCCGGTTTCTACGCCGTCGAGTTCGTGTTCAACAACACTCCCTGGGACTGGTTCCTGCGTGGGGACAACGATGCGCTGAGCGACTCCGCGCTGGCCGGTGCGAGGGACTTCATGACCATCGGCTGCACCAACTGCCACAGGAGGTCGAGCTTCGCAGGCGACTTCCACAACACCGCGCTCCCCCAGTTCGGACCCGGCAAGACCGACGGCCGGGAGGACTTCGGACGCGAGGGCGTTACGAATCTTCCCGGCGACCGTAGGCGTTTCATGGCCCGTCCGCTGAGGAACGTGGAGCTCACGGCCCCTTACGGACATCTGGGCCAGTTCGCCACCCTCGAGACCTTTGTCGGCCACTACAACGACGCCGCATCGCAGCTGAGGGAGTACGACATCGCCGCGCACGTTCCCGACCGGCTGCTGTGGCCCACGCTGCTCAACAATGTCGAAGAGATTCTTGCCGACCAGGATCCGCTGCTGCTCATGCTCAGGTTCGACGAGGAAACCCACGCCAACTTGGTGGCCTTCCTGCGGGCGCTGACCGACGAAGCCGCGCGGGACCTCAGCAACACCATACCCGACCGCGTTCCCAGCGGGCTGCCGATCGATAGAATCCGGTAGCAGAAGACCGGGAGCGGCATCCAAGTAAACGGCATCCACGCCGCCCTCTCACTCGCCGACCCGTGCAGCGACTTCTTGGAAGTGGTCATGGAGGTGGCGTGATCCAGCGTTGAGCCGAACTCAACGATCTTGGGCGACGATCTTCACGGCGCCGCCCTCTAGAGCAGCGGGCAGCGGCCCTCGCCGACGCGTCCGCCCGGAAGTGTTGCGGCCATTCACAACCCGAAGCCACGGTAGAGTGGCTCAAGCCACCCCGTTCGGACGCCCGCGAGGCACTCCCGAGGCTCCAGTACGCGGCGGGTCGCACGCGGTGCTCTTCGGGACTGAGAGCGGCGATCCCCCGGCAGGCGAAGTAGGTGTGCGCAGTCGATCACCGGCTCTGCTTGAGGTGACGGGCGGATCCCGTGACCGCCGGGAGCGTGGGCGAACCGGCGACATTGACGCCCTCCGACCGCTCTTCGAGTTTCCCGATAGGGCAATTCCCGACTCATCCGCAGCCATCCGGCCGCGCACCCGGCCTCCGAAAGGGCCCGCGCCGCTCGCAGGCTTCGATCCGAACGCTCACTGCCCGAAGGGCGCGGCTACTTTGCGGTACGCCGGCTCCCTCACCACGCAGCCCTGCTCCGAGGTGGTCGGACTGGGTTGTAATGGGCGAGCCGTTCCCAGTTTCCCAGGCACAGGTCGATGCCTTCGCGGCGTTGTATCCGATGAACGCGCGTCCGGTCCAGCCGCTCCACCGGCGGTTCATTCTCATGAGGTAGGGACGCGCACATGCCGAGCGGCGGGTCGCGCGACGGGCGACCAGGTGGGCGACGGGCCTCGACCGCCTCGATGGCCCCCTTGTGGCCGAGCGGGGCGCCAGATCCGACAGCGTCAAACCTGCGGAGCGCGCCTTGGCGTGCCGTTTCCGTCGCGGGGGTCAGAGGGGGCACGGCCCCCCGCCAGCCCCTGCCGGGGACTCGCGAAGCGTGGCCCCAAAGGGTGGGCTGGCTCTCCCGCATTAGCGGGCGAAACCGTCCGCCGAAGGGCGCAATCGAAGGCCGTCGGAATCACCATGATTCTACACGGAGAGGCCCGATTCCGGCCGTGTCAACCGCCCGAATCGAGGCGGTTTCCCAAGGCGTCCAGCGCCGTCCCGGAGCCGCATCGGCCGCCGCCAGCGGCTCCCCCGTCGCCTCTTGGGGCTACCTACCGCCGCGTGACGTACTCGCTCCACTCCTGAAGGACTTCGGCGCGCCTCTCCAGCAGGTCGGAGCGCTGGTACGCCTGTACGACCTGATTCCGGGGCACATGGGCGAGGCAGGCCTCGGCGACCTCGGCGGGGACGCCCGTCTCGGCCATCCACGACCGCGCGCTCGACCGGAACCCGTGCGGCGTCGAGGCCACTCCGGCTCTCCGCAGCAAGCTCCCCGGCGCCTTGGTCGGCAGCGGGCCGCCGGTCCGCGACGGGAACACATACGACGACTTGCCGGACAGCGCTCGCGCCCGTTCGAGCACATCGAGCGCGCCCGTGCTCAGAGGCACGACGAACTCCCGGCCCGCCTTCATCCTCGCCGCCGGGATCGTCCACCTCGCCGCATCCACGTCGATCTCGTCCCAACGCGCGCCCCTCGCCTCGCCGGGCCGAACGGCGGTGAGCGCGATCAGTTCCACGCACAAGGCGGCCGGACTCTCATCCCCGATCCGGCGGATCGCCCGTAGCGCTCCCGCGATCTCCCGGTGCGGAAGCGCCCGATGGTGCCTCGGCCCGTTGCCGTTCGCCTTCGGCAGCGCGGCCACGGCCCGGTCCACGGGGTTGTCCGGGCGGTAGTTGCGACCGATGCACCAGCGGAAGACGGCGGCGATCCGGTGACGGGCCTTCCGCGCCGCGGCGGGCTTCGAGCTCCAGATCGGCGAGAGGCACCGGAGCACGTCCGCGCTCGTGATCCGGTCCACGGGCTTGTCAAGCAAGGATGCGGTATGGAGGCGGAACGTGGACTCCCACTGCTCGGGAAGCGGGCTCCCGGCCTTCCAGGACTCCCGGTGGAGGCGGATCGTCCGTTCGGCGGCCTCGGCGAACGTCGGGACGCCGCGCCCGCGCGGGTCGCTTCCGAGCCGGACCATGCGGCTGTTGTCCAGCGCCTTCCTCCGCGCCTCGGCGAGCGTGACCTCGGGATACGGTCCGAGCCCAATCGAGGTCAGGCGGCCCTCGATCCTGACGCGCTGCCGCCATGTCTTGGTGATGCGGCCGTCGAGCGCCCGGTGAACCCGGAGGCTCAGGCCGCGCCCGCCGCGCCCGTCCCCGTACACGCCCGGACGGCCCACCGTCCGCACGAACGCGGCGGTGAGGGTTCGGGGTCGCTTCGTCATGCGGTCCTTCCTTGTGGTGTATCACTTATTGCAACACTACACGGGGAAGAATACACCGGAAGTCACTGGACCGCAAGGGACGGGTGGGGTCAGTCGACCGCCTTGAAATCGTTGTACTACAGGATGTTATGGGACTACCGGCGGACTACCTTGGATGGCATCGGATCATGCAGTCCTAGTTCCGGCGGGATCGAGCCGGTCAGTTCGTTGTCCCCGGCGTACAGCACCCCGAGGTTCCGCAGGTTGCCGAGTTCGGGCGGAATCGGCCCGGTCAGTCTGTTGCCGAACAGACTCAGGTACCTGAGCTTCTGTAGGTTGCCGAGTTCGGGCGGGATCGGACCAGTCAGATCGTTCCAGTGCAGGGCCAACACCTCAAGGTTCTGGAGGTCGCCGAGTTCGGGCGGAATCGGGCCGGTCAGTTGGTTCGAATTCAGAGACAGCTGGTCCTTGAGGTTTCGCAGGTTGCCGAGTTCGGGCGGGATCGGACCGGTCAGTCTGTTATTGCTCAGATGCAGGATCTCGAGTTCGGCGAGGTTGCCGAGTTCCTTTGGAATCGGTCCGGTCAGCCCGTTGTAATACAGCGCCAGACACCAGAGTTTCGGGAGGTCGCCGATTTGAGGCGGGATCGGCCCGGTCATGTCGCTATTGTCGATCAGATACAGAATCTCAAGCGTTTCGAGCATGCCCATCGTGCCGGGAAGCATGCCGGTGAGACCGTTCTCCCCCATAATCAACTCGGTAACATTCCCCTCGGCGTCGGTCGTCACTCCGTACCATTCGTCGAGCGGCGCCTCCGTTCCCCAGTTGGCGTTCCTTGTCCAGCCGTCTCCCCCCAGCGCCTTGTAGAACTCAAGCAACACCGCGCGATCATCCGCATCGACGGTCACGGGCACGGTCGCCTTCACCGGGCCCGCCGAAGCCGACACGGACGCGCTCCCGTTGCCCACGACCTTGACCAGCCCTACCGGCTCGTCGCTGGAGACCGTCACGACAGAGCTGTCGCTGCTTGACCAGTCGACCGCCGCCCCCTCCAGCACCCGCCCGTCCTCATCCTTCACCGTGGCGACCAGCCGCGTGAGGGTCCCGGGGTCCGTAATGGTCACGCTCTCCGGCGAGATCGTGATGGCCGCCGGGACCGGTGGCTCGGTTCCGCACCCGCCCACCAGAGCCACGACCAGGAGCCCGAGTCCGAATTGAGAAAATCCGAAAAAAGTCTGCCTGAGCCCCTTCATGTCCAGTCCCTCCGTCGTCCGACTGCCTGCTACAGCCCCGAGGTCAAGCGAAGAATCCGAATCGCGGGACCTCCCTTCCGAACACAAACTACATCGCCCCTTCTCTCTATGCTAACACCGCCCCTTCTCCCTCCGCGCCTTCAGCAGCTCCTTCTCGTACGGCGCCCCCGTCCCCGACGACCCCAGGAAGATCTTCGAGCCGTCGGTAAAGGTCACGTCCCGCCCGTTGGCGCGCTTGAGCGAGTGGTCCCTGGCCTGGTAGCCGTCGACGATGATCTCCGTCCCGGGCGTCAGGCAGTCACGCCGGAGCCCCCGCCGCAGCAACACGTTGGGCGTTCCCCCCTCCACCGCCCACACCTCCCTGGCGCCGTCCTCCTTCTCGATCTCCAGGTGGATCCAGGCGTGCGGGTTCACCCACTCCAGCTTCACCACCCTGCCCTGGAGCCGGACCGGCCTGTTGCGGTCGAATTCGGCGCCGAAGGCGTGATGGGCGACCAAGGGCACCGCGACCACCGCCGCCAGCGCGATGCCTCCGAGCAGAACAGCGACGTGATTCCTCCGCATGGATCTACTTCCTCCGTTCTTCCGCCCGGGCGCCCCGGAGCACGTTCTCCAGAGCGTAGTTCCCTTCGTGGCAGGCGTATTCGTAGACCAGCCCGTCGAGACTCGTGAACGGCACCTCGCCGCTCCAGGGCCGCGCGAACATGACGGGGTCGTCCACCGTGAATTCGTAGTTGATCGTGTTCTCGCCGGCGCGGGTGAAGCGCTCGACCACCCTGATCTCCTCCGACGGCGGGATCCCCTGCAGCGACTGGTCCGGGTGGATGTTGGTCGTCTCCACCACCAGGGTGTCGCCCTCCCAGCGCCCCCACGAATCGCCCATCCAGGGCCGGATGTGCCGCGGCAGCCGCTTCGGTACGCCCAGGCGGATGATCCGCACGTCGTGCACCATCTCGGTCATGATCATTATGTAGTCGGGGGTCTGCACGATAGTGTAGTTGTTGTTGTAGAAGTAGTTGGGCAGCATGGGCGGACCCGCGTTCGACCCGAACGACATGATGCAGCGCTCGCCCAGGGGCCGGTTCTCGGGGTTGTCGAAGGCACCGAACCGTCGGGCGAGGCGCATCCGCTCCGCGATTCGTGCCCGTCCCTCCTCCGTCAGCCGCGGCAGCCGGCCGTTCCCGGGGTCGACGACCAGCGAGGTGCGCGGCTCGCCGTTGAAGACCGCGACCCGGTCGCCCGAGTCGATGAAGAAGGCGTTGTAGCCGCCGGTCCCGCCGGCAGCCGCGTCGAAGAGCGGGTCACCGGTGAACCGTCCGCCCGCCGGAGGCGGCCCGCGGTCGGGGTCGCTGTCGGCGTTGGCGGCCTCGCGGGCGCTCATCAGGCCGCTCTCGATCGCCTGCACCTGCTCCCGGGTGAAGACCGGGCCCATGCCCCGGCTCCGCTGAATGGGGGTGGCCGTGGCGTTCGACCAGTTGCCCTGCAGGTCGGGGTGCCCGGCGGCGGTGCGCGGCACGACCCAGCCGGGATCGGGCTGTCTGTCTTGGGCGTCGGCGGATTGGGTCGGCCATGGGACGACCCCGAGGAACACGACAGCCAGCACCGCCGCGCCGGCCGTCCCCGGCCTTGTCCGCGGACCGCTAAGGGATCGGGTTCCTGCGCAGGTGTCCATACATCAGCTCCTCGACGAACTCGACGCACTTGAACTGTCCCAGCCGGGCGTCGGGGTCGATGTTGCGGTAGAGCGGCATCCGGATCGTCCACGGGCGCGAAAAGGTCGCGGAGTCGTCTATCTCGGCCTCGTACCAGATGTGGTCGGGGCCGGCCAGGGTGTACCGTTCGGTGACATGGAGCCCCGCGCTGTGGTGGTTGCCCGCCCGGTCGAACCAGGTCCGCCCGTTGAAGCCGTTGACCTCCACCACGAACGTGTCCCCCTCCCAGCGGCCCACCGACTGCCCCATCCAGGAATCGACCTGCGGCGGACCGGGATCCTCCATGTAGATCTCACGCATGGCGCCAGCGTACTCGTACGCCATGAAGACCTTCGTCTCGCTCTGGAAGATCCGGAACGGAAAAGGCATGTAGGTGGCCCGGGGCACTCCCGGCAGGTAGCACCTGATCTCCGGGTCGCGGTTGAGCCAGTGCTCGCGGTTCTCGTCGCGCAGCACCAGCGCCTCGGGCAGGTAGGGGATCATGCCGCCCTCCACCACACCGTAGCCCGATGGTACCGATCCGACGGCCCCCAGTGCGAGGACCTCGTCGGCGGGCACGGGGACCACCGGGCCCGGCTGCATGGCCAGCGCCGGACGGGCCGCGTGCGGCTCGATGTCCCAGTGCGCGTTGCCCAGCGCCTGCCACAGGCCGTTCAGGTCGGGCTTGCCGGAGGCGGTGCGGGGAATGTCGGCCCTCTGGGCGATTGCGGAGAGGGGCAGGACGGCGGCGAGGACCGCGGGGGCGAGCTGCTGGACCGGGAGTCTCTTCATGAGGGATAATGTGTTGCAGTCGCGGGTCGGGAGCCAGCGCTGACCTGAGCATGGCAACGCGCCGCTCCGGCGCTCGCGCTGGTTCATCCGAGGTGCAGTAGTCTTGTGGAAGTCGGCGCGGCACACTTACCTTTTGCTGCACACGGTCCTTGCACGGCATGACCGGCGGCAAACCAGTGGGGAGGTCCGCAATGAAACCGAACCAGCGAGCAGTCCCGCGTGTGTCCGATGCCGTGGCCCTGGTGTTCGTCGCCCTCGTCGGCGGTTGCTGGACGGAGGCATCGGTACCGACGACCATCACGATCTCACCTTCGCCCGTAACCATGGATCTGGTGGAGGAACGGCAGCTGACCACGGTAGTGGCGGATCAGAACGGCCAGGTCATGACGGGGATCAAGGTTACCTGGTCCAGTGACGTCGACTCAATCGTGTCGGTCACCGACGGCAAGTTGGTGACGTCCGTTGTTGCCGGGCAAACGCGGGTCCAGGCCACCGTGGGGATGGCGACGGGGAGTGTGATCGTGACGGTTACGCCGGGGCCGCGCGGGTGGCTGCTTAAAGCCTATGGCGCGCTGGACGGTCTTGGCTGGACCAACAGAGCCTACTGGGGGACGACCGCACCGCTCCGGTTTTGGCACGGTGTGACCACGGACGCCGACGGGAACGTCACCGGGCTCAGGCTTTCCGACAACGGACTGAACGGTTCGATCCCACCCGGGATCGGCATATTGGCGAGCCTTCAATACCTGGATCTCAGCCAAAACCTGGTGAGTGGCCCCATCCCGTCCGATCTGGGCACATCGGCGAGCCTTCAATACCTGGATCTCAGCCAGAACCTGGTGAGTGGCTCCATCCCGTCCGATCTGGGCAGCCTTCCGGACCTCGGATTTCTCAACTTGGACTCCAACGAATTGACGGGCCCGATTCCGGTGGAACTGAGCTATCTTCGACGTCTGAGGCATCTCGCTCTTGGATCCAACGATCTGACGGGCCCCTTTCCGGCTGAGCTCGGTGTTCTCCGCCTCGGGGTTCTCTTGATCAACGACAATGGATTGAGTGGACGGCTTCCACAGTCACTGATCGGGATGCCCCTCCAATCGTTCAACTGGCAGAATACGGGTCTCTGCGCCCCCCTTGACGACGCCTTCCAGGCATGGCTGCGGTCGGTTTTCACTCGCAGCGGCCGGAATTGCACGTCGTGAAGGGCTGGTGAGGCGGACCGCGGCGGAGTCCGGACAACCGTATCGGGGGGGAGTGGGCCCGGGACTGACGTGAGGCTGCGCGAAGCCCCGATCAGTCACGTGACCCGGCGGGGTCCCCCACCCCGAAAGCCAGCAGCAGATTCCCCGGCATCTGTCCGAACAACCCGTAGCCGCTGTTGACCAGGAGCGTGCCCCCGGCGATCACGGGACCCGGACCGTCGATGGCACCGCCGCGCCCGGGCACTCCGCCCACCGTCTCGACCGGCTGCGTGGTGTCGAACTCCCAGACCACCCGCCCGTCCACAGTGGAATGCGCACGGATCACGCCGTCCAGGCCCCCCGCGAAGACCGCGCCGTGGATCGCGGTGACCGCGGCCGAGTTCGCGGCGAAGCAGCCCCGCTTCCCGCGGCATGTGTCCTCGGGCGGGGACGCGCTCCACACCACCTCGCCGGTCATGAGGTCGAGCGCGTAGAGACCGGGCGAGAGCTCCCGTTCGGGGTTCACGTCCACGATCACCGCATTGCGGTCCGAGTTCGCGGCGTAGGCGTAGCGGCCGTCGCTGGCCATCCCCCAGTGGATCCCACCGAGCGCGCTGCCCTTTCCGACCCGGGTGGACCACAGAACCGCGCCATCGTCGTCCGGGTCGAGGGCCCAGACCACTCCCGACTTCTGCCCCGCCACCAGAATCTCCCTGCCGTCAGGGCGGGTGACCAGCATGGGGGCCATGCCGAAGTCGAAGTCGGGGCCCGGCGGATCGGGGCAGTTGTGGCGGTTGGTGATCTGGGCGCAGGCCACGTTGAAGGCGTCGTCCGAAGTTGCCTGAAATGACCAGGCCGGCTCGCCCGTCTCCAGATCCAGTGCGAGTATCGCGTCGCTGGTCTCCGTGACCGGGTGGGTCAGGTTCTCGCCGGTTCCGGCGTAGAGCAGCCCGCGGGCGGGGTCGATGGTGGGGCTGGACCAGACCGCCGCACCCGACGGGCCCCAGTTCGTCGTCCCGGTCCCGTTCGTCCCGGTCGCTTCCGGATACCCCGGGATCACGCGGTGGTACCAGAGGACCTCGCCCCTGGCGGCGTCCAGAGCCGCGACCGCGCCCGACGAGGTGCAGCACTCGTAGCGGGGGTCGCCCGCGAGCGCGACTTCGAAAGAGGAGACGGGGACGAAGAGGCGGCCGTCGTGGAGCGCGGGACTACCCGTGCCGTATGCCGCAGCGTGCCACCCCACCCGCTGTTGCCAAACCAGGGACCCGCTCTCCAGGTCGACGGCGTAGGCGTTGGTGCGGGAGTCCACGAACCAGGCGACGGCACGTCCCTGGGCGCCCTCACCGACAAGGATTGCGCCCCGGATCGTCGCGTCGGCCTCGTAGCTCCAGCGCACGCACCCGGTGGCAAGGTCGAGGGCCGCGACCTCGCCGAAGGGACCGGCCACGATGGCAACGTCTCCGGCAACCGCGGGAGAGGTGCGCATGTTGGTACCTCCGGGGAACGCGAACGCCCAGCGCAGCTCGAGGTTCGGCACGTCGGCGGCGTTGAGCCCCGCCCGTTCGGGGGATTGGAAACCGGTGCCGGCCGGGTTGCCGGCGAAGCCCATCCACTTGACGGGGCCGGCTTCGAGCCCGGTCCCGACGGCTCCTCTGCAGAAGGCGGCCTCGGGGAGCGCCTCGGCCGTGTAGCGGCGCTTTGTCAGGTACTCGGCCAGCCGGATCCGCTGCTCCGCAGTCAGCTTCGAGCCCTCCGCCCGCATGACCCCGTCTTCCAGGGACGCCACAATGGCGCGCGGGGAAAGCTGCGACAGGACGGTCACCCCTGGAGTGCGCTCGGTTCCCGCGGCGGAGTGGCAGTGGCCGCAGCTCTCCGCGAAGAGCTTCTCACCCTGCTGGGCGGAGGAAAGGCCGCAGGCGACGAGCGAGGACGCGGCGGCCACCAGCACCGGGGCCATCAGGCTGCGGGCGGACATGGGGAACGATAAGTCCCCGGGGGTTCCGCACGCTACGCAGAACCCCCGGGGACTTCTGAAACCGGCCGCAACCCGGCGCGAAGACCGCTTACGGCGCGAACGTTTCGATCGTGATTCGGCTCAGTTGCCGAAGCGGCGATCGCTTGCCCTTGCCGGGTTGGGCTGGGTACTGGGACTAGACAAGTGATCACCTCCTTTTTGATGGGTTTGACATCGGGCGGGACACCGGGTCCTGCGCGAAAACCAGGACCGCCACGCTGGCGGTGCCGGGTGTGGCCCCTTGAGGCCGACTCCAATGTATACAGTCGGGTACGGAAGAATCAAGCGCGCCGCTTTCCGGAAGCCAGTGGAGTGAGCCGCGTTGCGGCAATTGCGCCCGGCATGGCGAGCCCGCCTTCGTCATTCGGCTGCCGGAACGATCAGACTCTCCACCACGGTCGGCACTCCCCGGGGAATGAAGTGCGTCTCCGCCAGCACCGGATCGCCGCCCTGCGGCCCTTGCACGCTCACGCGCAGGCGCGAACCCGCGGGAACATCGCAGAGCAAAAACAGCCCGCGCCAGTCGGTGGTGGTCGTGGCGGTGGCGAAGGCACCGTCGCGGCCGAGCGACCAGACCGCGTCCGCCGCGCCCCCGCGGCCGGGCGGCGCGGCCAGGGACGCGGGGGAGTAGCCGGAAGCGCGTGGCCACCGCACAACGACGGTCATGTTCCTCGCCGGGGAACCCTCCGCCGTGGAGATGCGGCCCAGGAAGGCGACCGTCCCGCCGGGACGCGGCGCGCCCCCGCACGAAGCGGCCAGCGCATCCGCCATGGAGGGAGTGCGCAACCGGACGTGCGAAACCTCGCCCAGGATGCCATGCGCTACCGCCTCGCTCGGCGACGCCATTCCCCAGTTGGCAAGGAGGGGGCGCTGGACCCGAAGCAGGTGCCGGCCCGCCTCCAGACCGGTCAGCAGGAACGAGCCGTCCTCTTCAGGCACGGTCTGTGCGCCGGTCGCCGCGAGTTCGATCACGACGGGCACCGTGGGCGGGCCCGTCCCCAGCGAGTCGGTGACCACCCCCGAGATGCTCGCGGTCTCGGCGTGCAGGATTGTCCGGCCCCGGGAATCGGTGATTGCCCGGGTGAGTCCGCCCTGTTCCCGGTAGCCGGTGCGCCAGAGCCCGCCCCCGATGGCCCGTTCGAGGTGGGGCATCCGAAGCCGCCACTCGCGAACGATCCAGGTGCCGTCCGGCAGCCGGGTGAAGGCAACCTCACCACCCGGCTCACCCAACTGGCGCGACCGGATCAGGTTGAGGTAGGCGAATTCCAGCCGCTCCAGCTCCGAAGTCGCCGCATCCACCCACAGGACCCCCCCGATCTCGGGTACCTCGCGATCCTCCAACGGGTTGAATACCAGGCCGATCCTGCCCGCCTCCGCCTCGTCAGCCTGGCGCAGCCCGAAACAGTGGGTATCGAGGAAGGCGTCCGACAGCAGCGCACCCGCATCCGGGGCGTAGTACACGGCGGAATCCTCGACCATCTGGACGAACCCCCGGGTCACGAGATGCTCGATCGGAAAGGACTGGAAGGCCGCCGGCTGATCCTCCAGGAGGGTGCTTGTCTCCTCGATGGTGTCGCGGGCATTGCGGTCCAGCTCCCGCCTGTAGCGGACCAGCGTGTATCGGTAGCCGGACACCTCGCGCGTGTATTCCTCGGCAGCCAGCGCCTTGCGCACCTCTTCCCATACGCGGGCGGTCGCCTTCCCCTCTTCCGGTCTGACCTCGCATCTTCGTCCAGCCGCCACGTCCAGGCCCTCGAGAGCGATCGCCTGCACCGGAACCCGGATCGTGATGAGTTGGGCGAGGTCCCGGGGCTCAAAGGAAGGCGTGGCCCAGTCGGCGTACCCGATTCGCTCGACTGTGATGGTGTGGGGCCCCGGATCGCTCGCCAGCACCAGGAATCTGCCGGCCGCGTTGGTGAGTACCCGTCTCACCTGCGTTCCCGTGCTGTCGCGAAGGATCACCATGGCGCCCGGAACCGGCGTGCCCGCGCCTTCCTCGACCACGACGCCGGCGACCGGCTGCGCCGTGCCCCGCAGCGGGACGAGGGCTGCCAAAAGCAGGATGAGGGAAGCGGTGCGCATGAAATGTAGAATCGTTCCGGAAGGGCGGAAGCGCTACCCGGTTGCCGCGTCCGATGAGGTCAGGGCGGTCCACGGATTGAAGGCCGGTACGCCCGCAAGGAGACAGGCGCGGTTGTCTCTGGTGCAGACCGTGAGGCGGTGCAATCGGGCTGTGGCGGCCAGGAGGCGGGAGGCGTCACCGGGATCGGATCCGCTCGGGTCCTGCCGGTCCCGAATCGCGTCGGGTTCCGCCACCGTTTACGGTTGTGGCGACGGACCCCGGCAGGTTGACCGCCTCGCTCGACATTGAGGTGACGGTATTCGGTTTCGGTTGACACTCGACCCCCTCGGCCCCCTCAAGCCGCCCTGTACGCCCTCCCGAACGCCACCAGACTCACAATCACCGCCACCCCGATCCACACCGCCCCCCACGCCGTCGTGGACAGCGGTGTAATCTCGGCCAGCATGGCCGCATCGGACTCGAGGTGCGGCCGGTCGAGCACATCACTCTTGATGTCGAGGATTGCGTAGAGGCAGCTGGTCAAACCCAGCGCCGTGAGCACGACCTTGCTCGTGACGGCGTCCAGCCTGCGGCCGGCAAGCACCAGAGCGGTCCCGAACCCCAGCCCGAAGAGAAGCCCGAAGCCGTTCCTCACGTACAGCGCCGTGAGCAGCACCACCAGGCCGCCGACCACCGTCAGCAGCATCCGGTTCGAAACGCGGTTCGCGCCCGCAAGCCCCAGAAGCACGACCCCCCATGCCAGGCTCCCGAGGTATCCCGCCGAAAGGGTGAGAAACGCGTTGCCGCCGCCGCAGTAGCAGGCGCCCCCCTGGTAGGGATCCAGGGTGATCCTCTCGATGGTGCCCCCCGTGGCCAGCGAAGCGATCCCGTGGCTGATCTCGTGGAGCATGACCACGAAGATCTTCAGCGGGTAGACCACGGGTGTGTCCCAGAGGAACCAGAGCACGGCGAAGTAGAGGGTGAAGCCGGCGAGGAAAGTCAGCTTCCGGCGGACTGCGGAGGGCTGTCGGGATACGGTCATCTTCGGGATCGGCGGTTGCGGTATCGACCTGGGTTACCTACGGCGTTCGGGGGCGCACTGTTCCGACGAGGGCAGCCGTACCTCCGGTTGCCGGCGCCGGAGTCGGACCGATCCGCCGGCGCACGCCGCCATTGGCGCGCCCGCGCCCCTTGAGTAGCTTGAGGCCCCGTGGTTCCAAAGTCCAGCCGAAGGGGGGGGTCCCGTGAGGAGAAGCCTGGTAGTGCTGATCGCAGCCCTGGCGTGGGTTGCATGCAGAATTCCCGACAAGCCACTGGAGCCCGGTGACGAGGCTCCCGCGTTCGAGGCCTCGACCCTGGACGGGGACGATTTCAACAGCGCCGACTTGGTGGGTGCTCCCTACATGCTCAACATCTGGGCCACGTGGTGCGCTCCCTGCCGGCACGAGATGCCCGAACTCCAGGAGCTGCACGACAGGTATGCCGACGAGGGCTTCAAGGTGGTGGGGGTGAGCGTGGACGACCGCGGGGCGCGCGAGACGATCCGCGAGTTCGTTGACGAGATCGGTGTCGACTTTCCCATCTATCATGATCCCTCCTGGGAAATCGCGGACAAGTATGGTCTCACCCGCGGCCTTCCCGGCACGTTCCTCATGGACTCGGAGGGACGCTTTGTGCGGAGGTGGACGGGCTGGTTCCGGCCCATGGCGGAGGATGTGCAGGAGAGCGTGAGACAGGTGCTCGCGGCGGCTGCGGGCCAATCCTGACCCTGTGAAGCCGGAGCGGTCGTCGTCGCAACCGGACGAGACCGGGGGCGGCCCCGGCGTCGTAGTCGCCGGTCTCAGCCGCGACCTGGGCCTGGTCTCGGCGCTCGCGATCGGGACCGGCACGATGATCGCCGCCGGGATCTTCACGCTCTCGGGGCTCGCGGTGGGGTACGTGGGCAGCGCGGCGATCGTCTCCTTCCTGCTGGCGGCGGTGGTGGCGGCCTTCACCGCGCTCACCTACTGCGAGTTCACCTCGATCTACCCGTCCTCGGGCGAAGGCTACCTCTACGCGCGCAAGACCTTTCCGCCGCTGCTCGCGTACCTGGTGGGCTGGTGCATCCTGCTGGGCTACTCGTCGTCGTGCGCCTTCTACATCGCCAGCCTGTCCAGCTACTTCAACGAATTCATCTGGCACGCGCCCCTGCCGGCGCTCCCGGGACTGGTCTTCCTGGCCGCGCTGACGCTGCTGAACATCAAGGGCACCAAGGAGAGCGGCACCTTCCAGATCGTCGTCACCGCGGCCAAGATCGTCCTCCTGGTGTGGTTCATCGCGGGGGGGCTCGGCAGCTTCGACGCGGCCGCCGTCGCCGAGCGCTTCAGCACCGACATCCCGCTGATCGCCTCCACCGCCGCGCTCGTCTTCATCACCTTCTTCGGGTTCTCGGCGATCGCGGCGTCCGCGGGCGAGGTCATCAACCCCACGAAGACGATCCCCCGCGCGATCTTCATCTCGATGCTCGTGGTGACGGTGCTCTACGCGCTCGTGGTGCTGGTCGTGGTCGTGGCCGACCTGAGCGAGTACACCGAGGCGGCGATGGGCGTGGCCGCGCGCGCCTTCCTGGGTCCGGTAGGGGGCGCGGTCATCGTGGGCGGCGCGCTCTTCTCGATGATCTCGGCCTCCAACGCATCCATCATGGCCGGGTCGCGGGTGGCGCTGTCGATGAGTCACCTGCGCCACCTGCCCCGCCTCTTCGGCCGCATCGGCGCGCGAACGCACACGCCATTCGCGGCGGTTCTGGCGGCCGGCGGGTCGATCGGCATCTTCGCGCTCCTCCTGCCGCTCGAGTCGCTCGCCCACTTCGCCAACCTGGTCCTGCTGCTGGCGCTCTGCCTGGTGAACGCGGCGCTGATCGTCCACCGCCGCCGCTTCCCCGACCTCGAGCGGCCCTTCCGGGTCCCGCTGGTCCCGCTCCTGCCCGCGCTGGGGATCGCCGCGAACGTGTACCTCATCCTGCAGATTCCCACGCAGGGGCACATCCAGCCGGTCGTCTTCGCCATCCTGGCCCTCGCGGCGGGACTGTTCGGCTACGCGGCCTGGCGCGGGACCCGCTTCGACGTGCCCGACCCCGCCGGCCCCGGCTCGCGGGTGGTCGTGCTGCGCGCGTCGGCGCGCACGGCCCCCTTCCGCATCCTGCTCCCCGTCCACAACCCGGCGACGGCCGAGCCCCTGATGCGCCTGGCCGCCTCGATCGCGAAGCCCCGCGACGGGGAGATCACCGTCCTGCGCGTCGTCCGGGTCCCCGACCAGCTGCCGCCCGAGATGGCACGGCGCGAAATCGAGGGCGAGGCGGCGATGCTGGAGCGGCTGCAGGCGCTGGAGGGCGATCTGGGCGTGCCCGTCACCACCGAGGTGCGCGTGGGGCACAACGTGGGCCGTGCCATCCTCGAGGCCCGGCGCGAGAACCGCTCCCACCTGGTCATCCTCGGCTGGAAGGGCTTCACCACCACCGCCCGGCGGATCCTCGGCGAGGTAACCGACGATGTGGTGCGGCTGGCACGGGCCGACATCATGCTGGTCCGGTTCGGGCCCCGCCGGACGGTGCCGCGCCGCATCCTGCTCCCGAGCGCGGGGGGTGTGCACGCGCGCAAGGCGCAGGGCTACGCGCTGGCGATGACGGAGCGTGACCGGGGCGAGCTGACGCTGGCGGCGGTGGTGCCCGCGGGGTCGCCGGAAGGCCGCCGCAGGGAACAGGAGGAGCGGCTGGCGGAGGAGCGGGCGGAGCTGCCGGAGGACGCGTCGGTGGAGACGCGCGTGGTCGCGGGGCCCGGAGTGGTGGAGGGGATCGTGGGTGCGGCGGGCGACTACGACGCCGTGATGGTCGGCGCGTCGGGAGACAGCTTCTCACAGCGCATTCTGTTCGGGACGATCCCGGAGCGGGTGGCGCGCGAGGCGCCCGGCACCGTGATCGTGCTCAAGAACCACGACCGGGTGAGGGCCTTCATGGGGAGGGTGGCGGCGGATTGACGCGGCTCTCCCGCGACGGAATGCTCGATCGCGCGATGGAGCTCCGCCCCTGGGACGTCATCGTGGTGGGCGGGGGGTGCAGCGGGCTTTCGACCGCGCTGGACGCGTCGGCGCGCGGATACCGCACCCTCCTGCTCGAGCGCGGCGACTTCACCGGAGGGACATCGAGCCGCAGCACCAAGCTGGTACATGGCGGCGTGCGCTACCTGCGCCAGGGGAGGGTGCAGATGGTGTACCGGTCGCTCCGGGAGCGGTTGCGGCTGTGGCGGAACGCGCCGCACCTAGTGCGCAGCCTGCCGCTCATCGTGCCGGCGTACCGGTGGTGGGAGCGGCCGTGGTACGGCGCGGGCCTCAAGGTCTACGATGCTCTGGGGGGGAGGCGGGGGCTGGGGGGATCGCGGCTGCTGTCGCGGCGGCAGTGCCTGAACCGGCTCTCCACCCTCCGGGAGCGCGGACTGAGGGGCGGTGTGCTCTTCCACGACGGCCAGTTCGACGACGCGCGGCTGGGTTGGGCGCTGGTGCGCACCGCGGCAAACCTGAACTGCGTCGCCCTGAACTACGCGGAGGTGGCGGGCCTGGTCGAATCGCGGGGCGCGGTCAAGGGAGTGAGGGTGCGCGACCGGATCGGAGGCGGCGAGTGGGTCGCGCGGGGGGCGGTGGTGGTCAACGCGGCCGGTCCGTTCGCGGACACCCTGCGGGCGATGGACGAACCCGGCCCGGGTCCGGGGGTCGTCCTCAGCCGGGGCGCGCACATCGTGGTGAGCAGCGCCTTCCTGCCCGGTGCCGCCGCGCTGCTGGTCCCCGCCACCGACGACGGACGCGTCCTCTTCGCCATCCCCTGGCACGGCCACGTGGTGATCGGCACGACCGACGTGCCCGTCGCAAGTCATTCCGCGGAGCCCCTGCCCAGCGACGAGGAGGTCGACTACCTGCTCGACCACGCCGGCCGGTACCTGGCGCGGCCGCTCGGGCGGTCGGACATCCTGTCGGCGTGGGCGGGACTCCGTGCGCTGGTGCCCGAGGGGAGCGGAGACAATACCGCCGCCCTCTCGCGCGATCACAGGGTGAGCGTTTCGCGGCGGGGACTGGTCACCGTCGCCGGGGGAAAGTGGACGACCTGCCGCCGGGTCGGCCAGGACACCGTGGACATGGCGGCCGACTCGGGCGGTCTGTCGCCGGCTCCGTCGGTCACCGCCAACCTGAGGCTCTACGGCTACACCGCACGCCGCGATCTCCTCGCACCGTGGCGTGTCTACGGCGCGCAGGCCGGAGCCGTACGGGAGCTGGCAAAGGGGGAGCCGCGCCTGGGGGACCTCATGCATCCCGGCCTGCCGTACCGCCTCGGCCAGGCCGCGTGGGCCGTGCGTCAGGAGATGGCCGTACGGGTCGAGGACGTGCTGGCGCGGAGGACACGGGCGCTCTTCCTGAATGCGAGGGCGGCCATGGCGGCGGCGCCCGGGGTGGCGCGCGTGATGGCGGCGGAAATGGGGCGGGGCGACCGCTGGGCCGAGGCGGAAGTGAGGTCGTTCAGGGGGCTGGCGGAGGGGTATGTGGTGGGTTGAAGACAGGACGGGGTTACGGGAGCATCAGTTGGGAGAACGCAAACGCCAACGGGCGTGTGGCGTTGGGAACGGGGTTCGAACGTGCGGGGTGATCGAACGCTGATCCCACTGGTCTGGTTCGCTTGTCGAGAGGGCGTATCTTTGGACCCGGGCTTTCCCTTTTTGGGGTGGCGAAGGAGACGAACGGAGCAGGGGTCATGAACCAGACGGCGTGGGTGGCAGCTGGTGGTGCGGCGATTGTCCTGTGTCTGATCGCCCTGTGGCGGCTGCTGAAGAACGAAATCAGGGGGGTGGGCGCGCTCTGCGACGCGAGTTCACGACCCTCAGGGAGAACGACTTTGCGCACCTGGAGAGGAAGGTTGCCGACCTCGATGCGCGGATGAACCGGATGAGCGGCCGAATCAGCCGGTTGGGTGCACGCATGGATGAACAGCTGAGCGAAGTCAGACGGGAGATCCGGGAGACCCGTGAGTGGCAGGATCTGCTGGCCGCCGCGCCCCCCGGCTTGGAAGGCCACCGCTACGCGCCCGGGAAGTGGTCCATTCGCGAGGTCGTGGGCCACGCCATCGACGCCGAGCGGATGTTCGGCGTGCGCGCGATGGCCATCGACCGCGGGGACCGGTCGCACTTTCCCTCGTTCGACGAGAACGCCTGCGCGGCCGCCTCCGGCGCCGACCGCCGTTTCCTCACCGATCTGGCCGAGGAGCTGTCGGCGGTGCGCGGGTCCACGCTGCTGCTTTTGAACAGCTTCGAGGAGGAGATCTGGGACCGGCGAGGGACGGCCGCCGGGTACGAGTTCACGGTGAGGAGTCTGGCCTGGATCATGGCGGGGCATTCGCGGCATCATCGGCGAGTGGTGGCGGAACGGTATCCGTAGCGATCGCAACCTTCCCACCCGGGTCCACCTACATGAACGTCCGCATCGTCTCCCGCGCCGAGATCCTGTCGCTGGTCTCGATGCACGACGCCATCGACGCGATGGCGCGAGCCTTCGGGCAACTCTCGGCGGGCCAGGTCGAGATGCCGGTGCGCGTGGCACTCGCGTCCGGCGGCGGCATCTCCCTCTTCATGCCCGCGCGGCTGGGGGCCAGCGGGGAGCGGGGGGCCAAGGTCGTATCGCTGTTCGCGGGCAACCGCGCACGCGGGTTTCCGAGCATCAACGGCGTCATCCTCATGATCGACGACGAAACGGGATTGCCCTTGGCGCTGATGGACGCGGGGGAACTGACGGCGCTGCGGACGGCCGCCGCGGCTGGACTTGCGGCCAGGCTGCTCAGCCGCCCGGATTCGCGGGTGCTGGCCGTCTTCGGAGCGGGAGTTCAGGCGCCGCGGCAGATCGAGGCGATCCGGGCGGTGCGGCCGATCGAGGAGGTCAGGGTTGTGTCGCGCGGTGGGGAGTCCGCGCGGCGGCTGGCTTCGTCGCTGGAGGGGGTGGATGCGCGGGCGGTTGCCGACCCCGGAGCGGCGGTGGACGGTGCCGACATCATCGTGGCGGTGACGACCTCGGAGACGCCGGTCTTCGACGGCACCCGGCTTCCCGCGGGCACCCACGTGAGCGGCAGCGGCAGCTTCATGCCGCACATGCGGGAGATCGGGGGCGAAGTGGTTGCGCGGGCGAGGGTGGTGGTCGAGGAGAGGGAGGCCGTGCTCGAGGAGGCGGGTGACCTGGTCATCCCTATCCGCGAGGGTCTGGTGACCGCAGACGTGATCGACGCCGACCTGGGCGAGATCGTCAACGGGGATGCGCCCGAGGGGAGTGCGGGACGGGAGCTGACCTTCTTCAAGTCGGTGGGGACCGCCGTGCAGGACGTGGCGATCGGGGCCGAGGTGCTCCGCCGCGCAGAGGCGGAGGGGGCGGGGCGGGTGGTGGGAGTGTGAGGCAATCGCGATTCTCGTGTAATGGACCACGCGGCGGTACGGTATGTTGAAGGAACGCCGCCTCGTCAGATGTTAGAGAGGCCGCGCTGAAAGGACGGACGGCACCTACCGTGCCCGTACCCCGCGGAGGCCGGATGAGACTCGCACACGCTGCCGGAGCTGCATTGGCGGCGGCCCTGGTGTCGCTGCTTTCCCCCGTTCGTCCCCTGCTCGCGCAGAATGTGGGCGACCGTGTGCGGGTGACCACGCCCGAGGAGACGCTGGTCGGTGCCGTTGCCGCAGTGTCCGAGAGCGGGTTCACGTTGCGTGTCGCGGGGGGATGGCACATGGAGGTCACCCGGGGCAGAGTCGAGCACCTCGAAGTCAGCGCGACCGAGCGGTCCACCTGGATGGGGCTCGGCATCGGTGTCGGAGCCGGCCTGGTTGGCTCGCTTGTCCGTAAGGCCTGGGGGCCGCAACCGATCGACTGCGGCAATCAACCCGGCATCGGGGCAGCGATCAGCTGCAACCTGAAACGCGCCCGCCTCCCCCCTCCCCCGAGCGACTCCGAGATCTTCGCGACGACCACTGTCGCCGGTGCGGTCCTGGGAGCGTTGGTCGGCACCCTGGTCAAGAGGGACGTCTGGAAGATCGTAGCGCCGGGAAGTGCGGGCGCTTTCGTCCTGGCTCCGGTGCTCGACACGCGACCTGGCCATGACGGAGGGTCCGCGGTGATTCTCGGAACCCGAATCAGGTTCTGAGTGCCGCGAACGCGGAGATTCCGGCAGTCCAAGGATGAACCCGCCCTGCCGGTCCCCCCTCAGGTCAACGCCGATCTCCGGTGCGCCGGCATCGAAGCGACCACCACCTGCCGGGTCTCTTCGTCCCAGAAGTAGTAGATTCGAAGGCAGCGACGCGGGTTGCGGGTGTTGGCCCCGCGCTTGATGTGCCACTCGACGCGATGCCCGCGCCCGTCCCACGAGCACTCGAAGCTGTCCCCCCCGCACGGCAGGTTGAACACACCGTCGGCGATGTCTTCGATCCGCCCGTGGAGTCCGGGATCGCCGCCCTGCAACCGGGCGTCGCGGTAGTCGAGGGCGAGCCAGTTGAGGCACCGCGCGGCCAGGCCGACGTCCTCGAATTCGGCCCTGGCCAGTTCCCGGCACGCCGGTGCCGCCAGCACGAGCCGGCCTGCAAGATTCTCTTCGCACCATGGGGCGAATTCCGGCCACATGGTCGGGAACGGAGTCTCGGCGTCGGGGTTTCCCCCCAGGGACCGGACCAGACCCGCCAACTGCTCGGCACGCCGCCGGGCTTCGTCCCGCTCCCGTTCGGCGGTGGCCGCGCGCTGCTTCACCCGCTCGTACCGGCTGGAGCGCGTTCGAGCCTTTTCGGTCGCGGCCCTGAGTTTGCGCCTGAGCAGCGGGACCTCGCTCCTGGCCGTCCTCGGTGCCGCACGGGCCGGGGGCTCGCGAACCGCCACGGGCGCGGTTCCGCTCCGATCCGCCGCACGGTCCGTCAGCAATCGGCCCGCGGCGGCGCTTCCTCGCGCGCGGGACAGCGCGTATTCCACCCGTTGCGTGGGTCTTCGCGTGAGTGACCCCAGGAAGGAGATCAGGCGACCTGGCCCTCGCGCGGCCACCCCTGCCTCCCGCATCACGGTCCGGTAGTCGAACGGGAGGGCGGAACCGGCGCCAGCCCGCATCCGTTCTTCGGCGGCCATCAACAGGAACTGCCTCTTGATCTCGGCGACTCCCCGCTCGTCGTCCATCCTGTTCTTCAGGAATAACGGATGATCGGACTTTCTTGCGCGGTGGTCGAAGCCGGGGCGATAGAACCGCCATGCGCCCAGGAATACCGACAGCGGCTTGCCGACAAGATCGCTCAACCGGTAGGTCATCGCCGGCGGCAGCGACCAGACGATGGCGAGTCCCGTGAGTGCCCGTGCCAGGGCCCGCCACTGCGACCGCAGGGCTTGCGGGTCATCGACCTCGGGGGGCACCGAGACGACCGCGAAGGGCATCTTGCGGCGTCGATCGACCAGCATCCGGTGAAAGGCCTGCATGGTTTCGGCCGAGTCCACGGCGACCGGCCGGTGGCTGAGCGCCCTTCCCTGCTGAAGCAGGGGCACGCGTTCCGCCATTGCCGCCAGCAACTCGGCCGGATAATCCCCGATGGAATCGGCCGGGACCACGGACCGGTCCACCACTTCGATCCCGACGACGGGGAGCCTCCCCTCGTGGTGTCCCACGATGACCTCGACTACGGTTGCCTGTCCCGCGGCGGTATTGCGCTCGAACTGGGCAGCCCAATGATCCTTCTGCCCCACCCTGATCCTGGCCGCCCGGCAGGCCGACTCGTTGTCGCTCAATGCGAACGACTGGTGGCGCAACGCCTTGCGGGGCAACTTGCGCTCCATTCCGTCCTGCAACCACTCCAGGACCATGCTGCGGCATTCGCGGATTGCGGAGGAATCCGCATGCGGGGCGAACTCCACTTCCACTCGCAGCTTCCGGCCGTCACCGGACAGCGGAGCCTTTTGTTCGATCTGTCGGGACGCCGCCCTGCGGCGCCGGGCCTGCTCTTCCCGCTTCCATTCCTCGATCGATTTGAAACGCTGTTGGGGCATGATGCGCTCACCTGTTGTGACCTGTACGGGATCCCATGGCAAAGTCCGGCCCTCCCGGCACCGGACGCAAGCGAGGGGGGCGGCTCACCTGCGCTGGAGGGCCAGCATGGCCTTCAGCCCCGTGAAAAGACGGCGGGATTCCCGCAACCGGGCGGAGGTCCATCCTGTCTCCCGGGAGTGGGCGAAGAGATCGGTGACCGTGGCGGAGACGTCGGCCGGCCTGCGCAGGAGGCGTTCCAGCGCGAGGGTTTCGGTGAAGGGGATGAGATGGTCGCGGCGGCCGTGGAGGAGGCGGATGGGGGGTGGGGGAGAGTCTCCGAAATCCTGGGGCAATTCCAGATCCGGGTGGGTACGCCGAGCCGCGTCGGCCAGGAGGTGCGCCATCCTGCGCGCGGGTTCCGGTTCGGGCTCGCGGTCCGACGGGGGCGCGAAGAGCCTGAAGAGGGGGCGCCACGTTCTGGCCAGTGACTGCACCAGGTCGTCCTTCACGCTGTCGTATCCGGAGTCCCACGCCATGATCCGGCGTTCGCCGGCGATGGTTGCAAGGCTGTGCAGGGCGCCGGATACGCAGACCGCCTCCTCATATCCGGGGATCCTGTGCAGGTAGTTGGCGGCCACGACCCAGCGGCCGTAGGGATCCGGCCGCAGGTACTCGATCGTCCCCCGCAAGCGGAACCGGCCTGTCAGGCCGAAGCGGATCGCGTCGTCGAGGTGGCAGTAGCTCCCGAACCCCACCAGACCCCGGACGAGTCCGGTTCGGGCGAGCCTCGCTCCCGTGCGGAGCACCTGCGGAACCCCGAAGGAGAGTCCGACCAGCACGACCCCTCCGGGACGAATGCGGGGGTCCAGGCACATGTGCTTCGCCGCCTGTGAGAGTGCCGTCCGGGCCGGGGCGGGGTCCAGCTCCAGTCTGCGCCAGGCGGGGATGTCCGGAACCAGGACGACCGCCCCGGAGTGCGCAAGCGCCGCCGCGAGACGCACGATCGCGGGGTGATCCGGTCCCGGCCGGGTTGCGCCGTGCAGAAGAACCCAGCCGGGTGCGCGAGCCGCGCCCCGCGCCGGGCGGTAGCGACGGGCGCGAAGCTCCGGGGATCCGTTGCCGATCGGGAGGTCCTCGACGCGAACCCCGGGAACCGGTATCCGGGGTTGGCCGGCGAAGGTGTCATCGGCGGGCTCCCACTCGGGGATGCCTCGTCCTCTGTTCCAACCCCAGAGGTATCGGATGGTATCACAAGTCGGACCGGGCATGGCTACCTTGGGTCGTGTCTCGGCCGGACGGCGGGGCCGCCCGCAAATCGCGCCTTGCCAATCTATGGAGGTACATCATCATAAAGCACATGACCGGAATCATGCGGTGGCTCGACAACGGCCCGCATCCCCCATACGGGGCCGCCGCGTGCGCGGGTGCGGGAGTGTTCCTGCTCTACGCCCTTACCCTGGCACCGGCGCCGACCTGGTGGGACACCAGCGAGTACATCGCGACCGCCCATACGCTGGGGATCCCCCACCCGCCCGGGAATCCGCTCTTCGTCGTCGTCGGGAGGGTGTGGTCGTTGCTGCTGTCCCCACTGGGACTTCCTCCTGCGGTGCGGATCAACCTGCTGGCAGCCGCAACCTCGGCGGGCGCCTCCTTCTTCTTCTTCCTGATCGCGCACCGCACGCTGGTCCAGTCGCGGGGCCGCGGCCCCGCAGCGCTCATCGGAGCGGGCGTGGCCATAGTGGTCTCCGCCACCGCCTTCACGGTCTGGAGCCAGAGCAACACCAACGAGAAGGTCTACACGGTCTCGTTGTTGATCGCGGCGGCCGTGAGCTGGCTCATGTTGCGCTGGAGGGACCGCCCGGACCAGCGCGGGAGCGTGCTCCTGGTGGTCGCGGCCGTGTACCTGATGGCGCTGGGTGCGACCAATCACCTCATGTCGGTGCTCCCGGTGGGGGCGGTGCTCGCCTTCATTCTCCTGACCCGGCCGCGGCTTCTTGTCGATGGGAGCTTCCTATCGCGCTGCCTCCTGGCCGTGGTGGTCGGCCTTTCCTTCAATTTCTTTCTGCCCATCCGCGCAGCCCAGCGTCCGGTCATCAACGAGGGTGATCCCCTGTGCGACGGTGTGGTGGAGACCGCGGTGGCGATCTACTCGGGCGGGGCCGCCGGATGTCCCGCGCTCGCTTCGTCACTCAGGCGCGAGCAGTACATGAAACCGCCCGTCACGCGGCGCATGGCCCCCTTCTCCCACCAGCTCCTCAACTTCGCACAGTACTTCGACTGGCAATGGTCGCGGGGAATCGACCCGGATGAGCCTCCCGCCCGGGCACGCCTGCCCTTCACCCTGCTCTTCCTGGCGCTGGGAGGAATCGGCTTCTTCGCCGTCTGGCGGGGCGACCGCAACACCGGCGCCTACATCACGGTCCTGGCCGCCACACTGTCGGTGGCGCTCGTCTTCTACCTGAACTTCCGGCTGGGATACTCGCTTTCCCCCGAAGTCACCGCGGAGCGGTCCCATGAAGTTCGGGAACGCGACTACTTCTTCCTGCTCTTCTTCGCGCTCTGGGGGATGCTGGCCGGACTTGGGTTGACACGTTGCTGGCTGTGGCTTGGCGACCGCATGGGGAGCCCGCGCAAGGCGTCGCCGGTGCTGGCGGTCGCCCTGGTCCCGTTTTTCCTGAACCTCGGTTGGGCCAACCGAGCGGGAGACCACGCAGCCCGCGACTGGGCCTTCGACCTCCTGAACAGCATGGAACCGTACGGGGTGCTCTTTACCAACGGCGACAACGACACCTTCCCGCTCTGGTATTTGCAGGAAGTGGAGGAGATCCGCCAGGACGTGACCGTGGTGGTGGTGCAGTACCTGTTCACGGAGTGGTATGCCAGACAGCTGCGCGAACTGACCGAGCCCGGGCGGCAGCGTCCGTACGTGCCCGTCGCGGGGCTTCCCTACCCGGACCGGGACCCTCCGGCCGGTGCCGTCGTCGATCTCACAGACCAGCAGCTTGCGACGGTGGGTGATGGACGGCTGCCCGACACGATGGGCGTGCGGATAGGGGACATGCTGGTCGAGTACCCGAAGGGAATGGAGGTCCGCAGCGGGCACCGGATTGCGCTCTCCATCATACGCGCCTCGGCCTCGGAGAGGCCCATCTACTTCGCGTCGAGGGACGGGGAGATGAGGGAGATGGGGCTGTCGGCGTGGGCGGTGTCGGAGGGCCTGGCCGTGCGGCTCCACATGCGAAACCTGGACGAGGCGCCGCCGCCGGGCTACCGGCGGACAGCGGAGGGCCTGGGCGGCGAATGGTTCAACTACCCGCGGTCGAGACAGCTTGTGGACGAGGCATACAGCTATCGCGGGCTGCGCTCGCGAGAGATCTGGCAGGACTATTCGACGCGCAACATCCCGTACGGGTTCTACAGGCTGACGGCGTTGCTGGGGGCGCTCGCCGAAGCCGAGGGCGACCCCGGGACTAGCCTCGGCTACCAGGAGATGTCGAAGGGATTTCTCCACGCGTATCTCGGGGGATCGCGGGCAAGGAGGGAGCGCGCGCCGAACATTGCGGTGGATTGACGCCGGGTGGAGGGGCGCGGGTGCGGCGTGGCCGGATCGCGTGAATCCACAGCCCTCTTTGCTCTCGGGGTGCCGGATCGACGCCCCGGTCCGCGGATTCCTCCTACTTGGTGAAGACGAGGATCACGCCGTTGGCAGCCTCTTTGCCGTACTTCTTCTCCGCGTTCTCGCCGTGCGTGAACACCATGCGGTCGATGTCGCCGGGGTTCAGCGAGCCGAGCAGGTCGCGAAGTCCGGACGCGTCACCGCCGACTCGGACGCCGTCGACATGGACGATCGGCTTTGAATCCGGGGGCGCGTTTGCAAAGACCCGGGCAAAAGTGTGCCACTTGTTCCAGTTGCTCACCGTACTCGTCACGCTCGCCTGCCCCGTCACCACGATTTTCTCGACGGAAGGTACGACGATGTCTTCGACGACGAACCGCTTCTCTTCGGACACCGGACCCGTCACCACGATTGCCCTGCCGGATGGAGCGACCGTCGCCTCCGCTTCCGACTCCATCGAACTCACCTGTCCCGCGACCACGGCCTGCGCGTTCCCGAGGAGTGGCAGGACGACGACTTCGGGCACCGGTTCCGCCGCCTCCATGAAGATCTGTATCACTCCGCCCGCCGCCTCCTCGCCGTACAGCTTCGCGGCCTCCGATCCCTTGAGAACCTCGACGCGCTCGATGCTCTCTGCAAACTTCCGCACCTGTCCCGTCTCCACATCCGCGACTAACCCATCCATGGAGAACAGGTCCATTTCCGACTGGATCCGGACACCGTCCACATACAGGAGCGGCGCGGGCTGCGAACCAAAAGCCCCGGCCCCCAGGAACCGCACGACCCAGTCTTCCTGATCAGCATCCGTCCCCCGCGCTTCCTCCTCAGCGGTCACCTCCGCGAACGCCTCGCGGACCTCCGTCGGCACCGGGGTGTCACACGCCACCACCACCGCCCCCCCCGCCGCCGCGGCGAGCAGCACCGCGTATCCCCCATTCAGCTTCCTTCCTGTCTCACTCATCGTCTTCAGCCTCCGTTCGAGAAGACTCTCGGGTTGGCCCATAGCCGGAGAGATGCTCCACCGGCCACGGGAGCGGCATCCCGCGCCCAGGAGGACATCGCCGTACTCGGCGACACCGATCCCCGACGCCAGGACGCGTTGGTCACAGTCCAGCTCCACGGCGGCGCGGAGCCGCCGGTACATCCACCAGATGGCCGGGCTCCACGGGAACGCCGCCGCCACCAGGCCGCCGCACAGCAGGACGAGGTGGTCGCGCGCACGGGCGTGTTCGGTCTCGTGCCGGATGATCGCGTCGCGGGCGCCCGGCCGCAGTTCCATCACCCACGCGGGGATCACCACCTTCGGCCGGACGATGCCGACCAGGGCGGGGCCGAAGCGGCGGGATACGTAGACCTCGGCGCCGTGCACCCTCCGCGGGTGCCAGCGGCGGCGGCCCCTCGCGACCAGGATCAGCACACCGGACAGAGCGGCCAGGACCGCCAGAGAGCCCGCCGCCCAGGCCAGCAGTGCGATCCTGCCGGTCGCCCGTCCCTGAGGAACGGGGAGGGCGGGGATCGCACTCCAGAGGGCCATGACAACTGCCCCGTCAACCGCCCCACTCTCCGCGACGACGGTGTCCACCGGCGGTTCGGCGGTCGTACCCCATCCCCCCGTCAGCGGGATCGCGACTGCCAGCGTGAGAGCCGCCAGCCAGGCGATCCTGCGTGGCCGGCCCGTCGCGGCCGCGAGCCGTTCCAGCGCCAGGCCGCCAACCGCGACGATCACCCCGACCAGAGCCGCGTAGGCCATCCAGGCGATCATGGCGGGCCCCTCCAATCGAACCACAGGGACATCATTCCCCCTCCCCTCTCCGCGCCGCCCGGTCGAGAATCGAACGCATCCTCTCGATCTCTTCCGAAGTGAACTCCCGGTCCTCCACCAGGGTGGCGAGCAGCCGCTCCGCCGAACCGTGGAATATCTTGTTCACGATCCGCGTAAGCGCGCGCCCGCCCGCCCTGACCGACTCCACCAGCGGGAAGTAGCGGTAGGCGCGCCCCTCCTGCTCGTGGCCCACCGCGCCCTTCCCCTCGAGGATCTGCAGCATCTTCAGGACGGTCGTGTAGCCCACCTCTTCGCCAAGCGCCTCCCGAACCTCGGTGACGGTGCCCGACCCGTCGCGCCACAGCACGCTCATGATATCGAGTTCCCGGTCGGTGAAGCCCCTGGGCTCTCGCGCTTCTCGATTGCGGTTCATCCGGGTCCTGTTCCTTCTTCCTGTTCCCGATCCCGGCCACCCGAGGGTCCCACGAGGATCCTCAGTAATTGGCCGTTGCGTCAACGTTAGGGACCAGGAGGGCAACTGTCAACGACAATCTTCGTAATCGAGGTCCCCGGATGCGGGCGGCTGGTCGGTCACGCCCGCCAGGACTGCATCAGGGACATGCTCCGGTATCCGCCCAACCCACCCCGTCCTATCACCGAATGGCGCAAGAAAGACAACTATGATTTACAGTATGACAATCACGGTTTACATTTTGGATCTGTCGCCGGGGCCCGATCGGCGGACCCGACCGGCGGGCCGTGCGACTTCGGCGCGCGGAAGCAAGACTCCCCCCTCAGCCCCCCTCCCTCCCCGCCGCCACCTCCTCCATCACCTCGCGAACCCGGTCCCCGAACCCCCGCGCCCGCTCCATCACTTCCTCCTCGTCCACGGTGAGTATCTCGCGGTCGCGCACCACCACCCGCCCGTTCACGATCACCGTGGTCACGTCGCTGCCGCGCGCCGCGTACACCAGGTGCGAATAGACGCGGTAGAGCGGTGTCATCCCCGGGCGCCGCGTGTCGACGAGCACGATGTCGGCGCGCTTGCCCGGTTCCAGCGACCCGATCTCGTCGTGCAGGTTCAGCACACGCGCGCCCCCCATGGTGGCCATGCGGAACACCGTCTCCGCGGGGAGCGCCGCCGGATCGCCCAGCATGAACTTCTGCAGCTTGGCGGCGGCGTCCATCTCGTCGAACATGTCGAGGTCGTTGTTGCTGGCGGGTCCGTCGGTTCCCAGCCCCACCGGGATGCCGGCCGCGAGCGCCGCCGCCACCGGGGCCGCCCGCGCGACTCCCAGCTTCATGTTGCTCTGCGGGTTGTGCGCGATGCCGGCCCCGCTCGCCGCGATGCGCCCGAGGTCCTCGTCCGACAGGTAGATCGAATGCGCGAGCACAGTGCCCGGCCTGAGCGCGCCGATCGAGCCGAGGGCCTCGACGACGCCCATGCCCGTGAGTTCGCGGGCGGTCACGTCCTCGGAGGGGTCTTCGACCGCGTGGATCTGGAATGGGGCGTCGTACCGCTCGGCAAGGCGGAAGGCGGCTTCGACGGCCTCGAGCGGCGTGGTGTAGAGGGCGTGGGCGGCGACCCCCGGGACGACGGTGGGGTGATCCCGGTACCGCTCCATGAAATCGGCCGCGTCGGCGAGCGAGGCCTCCGGGGTGGCGAAGTCGGGGGTGGGGAAGCCGATGACGTGCGGGCCGGTCACCGAGCGGATCCCGGCGTCGGTCGTGGCCCGGGCCATGTCGTCGCGGAAGTAGTACATGTCGGCGAAGGTGGTGGTTCCCCCCTTCAGCATCTCGACCGCAGAGAGCAGGGTTCCCCAGTAGACGAAATCCGGCGCGACCAGCGCGGCTTCGGCGGGGAAGATGTAGTCGTTCAGCCACTTCATGAGGGGGAGATCGTCGGCGAGGCCGCGCAGCAGCGACATGGCGGCGTGGCCGTGCGCGTTGACCAGGCCGGGAATGACGAGGTGGCCGGTGGCGTCGATGGCCCGGACGCCGGTGGGGCGACGCGCCCCCGCGCGGATCAGCGCGGAGATGCTGTCGCCCTCGACGACCACCGCGGCGCCTTCGAGGATGGTCCCCGCTTCGTCCATGACGACGACGGTGCCGCCGTCGATGAGGAGGGGGCCGTCGTGGGGGGGGGCGGCGGGGGCGTCGCCGCATCCCATGACCAGCAGGAGGGGCAGGAGAGGGGGCCGTGTGGGGGACGCCGGGATGCGGGATGGGAGGTGCTTGCGAAATGCGGGAATGACCATTGTGCGGTGCCTTGAAATGGCGGTGGGTTGGGTGCCGACGACCGCTCAATGGTATCCGGTCGCAACCGTGCGTTTCAACCTTGGGTCCTCGTCGGCCGGGTGGTGGCATCCGCACACCGCAAGTGCGCCTGCCACCGGGCCGCGCGCGCGCCCCCGATCGGGCCGAGCGCCGCCATCCCCGCGACTGTCCCTGGCCAGTGTGTTCCGTTCCGGGGAATGACCGGCTACAATGGCTGTGGGCCGATCGCAGCCGGAACAAAACTCCCGGGCGGTGTACCCATAGTGTAGCGGCGGGTTCCAGGCTTGCGGCCTGGGGAAGTCATCCGAAGACTGTGTGAGCAAGGAGAAGAAAAAGTGCCGATCCCGACCCCCTTCGCCAGCCATTTTCCGAACCGGGCGGATCCCCGGATTTCCCCCCGTCCGGTCGCGGCGGCGAGCACTGCCGTTCTACTCGTCGTAGCTGCGTGCGGCGAGCCCCTCCCGCCGCCCTCCGAACCCGAGTCGGTCAGGTTGCGGCCGCAATCGGTGGAACTGACCGCCGCGGGCGAGACGGCGCAGATCACCGCACTGGTGATAGACCAATACGGGGACACGCTCACCGACTACGACGTCCACTGGACCGTCAACGACACGATGGTTGCGACCGTAAGCCAGACCGGGCTGGTCCGCGCCGTCGCCTCCGGAGTCGCAACGATCAGGGCGGCGGTGGAGTCGGCGGCCGGCGCTGCGGCTGTAACGGTAGACATCGATGTGGAGCGCGATGCGCTGGTGGCGCTGTACGAAGCAACCGGGGGCCCGACCTGGCGCAACGACGACGGGTGGCTGTCGGACGATCCGGTTTCGGACTGGCACGGGGTTCAGGCCGACGGCAGCGGAGTGGTGGCGCTGAACCTCGCCAACAACTTCGTTTCCGGTTCCCTCCCGCCCGAGATCCGCGACCTCGCGGAACTGCGCACGCTTGCGCTGGGTTTCAACGAAATCAGCGGGTCCATCCCACGGGAACTGGGCGATCTGGAGAACCTCGAGCGGCTGTACCTCAACGACAACGCGTTCTCGGGGGAGATCCCCGCGGAGCTTGAGAACCTCTCGCAGTTGAACGACCTTTGGCTGGGCGGAAACAACCTGGGCGGCCCGTTTCCCGTTCATCTGACCCGGCTGCCCAACCTGGAAAGACTGTCCCTGACGGGCAACCCGCACACTGGCACGCTGCCCGATGAGATCGGCGCCATGGTCGGCCTTCGGAGGCTCCATCTGACGAACACCGGCCTGTCCGGTGTGCTCCCGGGGAGCATGACCGACCTCCAGGATGTCGCCGAACTCATGTTGGGGGGCACGAAGCTGTGCGTGCCGGACGATGACGACTTCAGGACCTGGCTCGAGGGCATCCCGAAGAGGCGGGTTCCCGCCTGCGCGCCCGGCGGCGAATCGGCAGCCTATCTCACGCAGGCCTCACAGTCCCTGGAATACCCCGTGTCGCTGGTCGCCGGCGAGAAGGCGCTGCTGCGGGTCTTCGTGGTGGCTCCGGCCGCCAAGGGCGACACGATTCCACTCGTCCGGGCCACCTTCTACCTGGATGGGGAGGTGGAAGAGGTCGTGGAAATAGAGCCGGGTTCGTCGCTCATCGGAGATGAAGTGAACGAAGGGTCGCTGGATGCGTCCGCCAACGTGGAGGTTCCGGCGTCCGCGATCAAGCCGGGTCTGGAAATGGTGGTGGAGATCGATCCCGACACGACGATGGACTCGGAGTTGGGTGTGGCGCAACGCATTCCCGAAACGGGCCGCATGGCCGTGTCGGTGCGTCAGATGCCGGACCTTGAATTGACCCTGATCCCCTTCCTGCTGGAATCGGATCCTGACTCGGCGATCCTGGACATCACCAAGGACCTGTCCCCCGACGACGAGCTGTTGTGGCAGATCACCACGCTTCTGCCGGTTGCGGAGATGGACCTGAAGATCCACGACGCCGTGTTGTCGTCAACGAACAGCGCCTTTTCGTTGCTGGCCCAGACGGGTGCGATTCGCGTTGCGGAAGGTGGAACCGGGTATTGGATGGGTACGATGTCAGGAGGGGTCACGGGGGCCGCCGGGGTCGCCTATGTACCCGGCTGGACCAGCTTTTCGATCCCCGACTCCGCCGTCATGGCTCACGAGCTCGGGCACAATCTCAGCCTCTACCACGCGCCCTGCGGCGGGGCGGCCGGCCCGGATCCATCGTTTCCGCAGCCCAACGGGACGATCGGTGCGTGGGGATACGACTTCGAGTCCGGCGAACTGGTGGACCCGTCCACCCGCGATCTCATGTCATACTGCGATCCGACCTGGATCAGCGAGTTCTATTTCACCAACTCGCTGCGCCACCGGCTGGACGTGGAGGTCGAGGAGTACGCGGCCCGGCGGGCTGCTCCGGTCCGGTCGCTCCTGATCTGGGGCGGGACGGACCCGAACGGAGTTCCGTACCTGGAGCCGGCGTTCGTGATCGATGCCATGCCACACCTGCCACGCTTCGGCGGGTCGTATCGGCTGAGAGGCGTTTCCGGGGACGGCGCCGAGCTGTTCGCGCTGGACTTCGACATGCCCGTCATCGCCGACGCGGAGGGCCGGGGATCGTTCGCGTTCACCGTGCCGGTACAGGCGGGGTGGGCGGATGAACTCCGCCGGATCACGCTCTCGGGGCCGAACGGATCCTTCACCCTGGACGCCGACACCGACAGCCCGGGCGCGATCGTGCGGGATGCGCACACCGGGAAGGTGCGGGGCATCTTCAGCGATCTGCCACCGGGTTCAACCGCGGCGGAGGTGCTCGCCGGCCGTGGCTTCGAGCCCGGCCTCGAGGTGTTCTTCAGCCGCGGCATTCCGGACGCCGCGGAGTGGAGGCGCTGATTTCCCCCCGGCCCCGCCGCTACCCCGCGTGCTTCGCGGCCAGCGCCTCCAGACCGGCGTCGATCTCCGCGCGGCTCACCCACCGCCCCCTCACCATCACCCCCACGCGGTCGAACAGGTTCACCAGGTCGTCGAGGGGGTTGGAGCCCAGGAGAACCAGATCCGCCCGCTGGCCCGGCGCGATCGTCCCGAAGTTGCCGTCGAGCCCGAGGTGCGAGGCAACGTATTCTCCCACGGTGACCGTCCCGCTCTTCAGGATCTCGTAGTTGGACATCCCCGCTTCGGCCATCACCTGCAGCTCCCGGTGCAGCGCGAATCCGGGCACGTTGAAGAGCTGCGGCGAGTCGGTCCCCATCAGGATCCCCGCGCCCGCGTCCGACAGCGCCCTGAGAATCCGCCTGCGCAGCTCGAGGTAGCGTTCGACGTCCTCCGGCGTCCCCCAACCGCCACCCGCCCGCCGCCGCCACCCCTCCCGCGTCCGGGCCGACACGTACCGCATCCCGGGCTGCCGCAACATCTCGTCGGGGTTCGGCGCGCCGTACAGGTTCTCCCACAGGTACATCGTCGGCACCACGTAGACGTCGTGCTCGATGGTGAGCCGGACGATCTCCTCCAGCCCGGCTTCGTCCACGCCGTTCGCCAGCCCTCCGAGGCGGATCGGGCCGGCTCCCACCTGGGCCAGCACTCCGTCCGGCGCAATCGCCTGCACGTACCCGTCGAGATGGTCGACGGTGGACATGCCGGTCTCGATCGCGTGCACGAGTCCCACGTCGGCGGGGACGTGGCCGGCCCAGGTGAGGCCCACCTCGCGGGCGACCTCCACCATGTGGTCCCACGTCTCCCGCGACACTCCGGGGTGGATCTTCTGCAGATGGTATCCGGCTGCCGCATGGGCGCGCACGAGTCTCTCCGCGGCCTCCGGCGCCGGGGCCGAGCGGCCGTTGATCGAGGGCGCGCCGACGTAGAAGTTGGGACCGAGCACCTCGCCGCGTTCGATTTCGCCCGCCAGGGGTATCTGGTAGGCCGAACCGAGCATGCCCCGGATCGTGGTGATGCCGTTCGCGATGTACAGGAAGAGGATGTCCTCGACCTCTTCCCGGGGCGGGTCGGCACCGGGCGGAACATGGGCGTGCATCTCGGCGAGTCCGGGCATGAGAAACCGGCCGCTTCCGTCGATCACGGTGGCACCGGGGGGTACCTCGAGCGCGTCCGCCGGTCCGACCGCGAGAATCACACCGTCCCGGACGACGACGGTCTGGCCGGGCAACACTTCGTCCGAGGTCATGGGCAGGGTGGACACGCCGCTGAACGCCGTCAGGCCGGGGGTGGCCGCGGGGGTCGTGTCCACGGGCAGCTGAGCCCTGCCGGGCGCGAATGCGGTCAGCGACATGGCCGCTGCCAGGGTTGCGGGTAGCCAGGTCTTCATCCTCTTCGTGTCCATCGTGTCCGGGTTCTTCCGGGGTGCGGCGTGATGGCCCCGGTCTTCCGCTCCATCATACACAATATGCCGCTTGGCGGCAGGACCGGGGGAGGAGAGGAATAGCCGACCACCACCCCACAGACTCGCGGGCATCCACGCGTGTTGCCGTGTGGAAGCCGATTGTCCCGGGTGTCCCCGGGGTGCTAGACTGGAGAAGAGGCCGAAGGAAGCAGGAGAATACAATGGCACTCGACACCGCTGCCTCGAAGCCGGCCTGCGGACACGGTCGGCAGTCCCGCCCTTTCACCGGGGGCGCCGTTCTCTTCCTGCTCGCCGGCTTCGCGTGCGAGGACGAACCCACCCTTCCCCCGCGGCCCGAACCGGCGTCGATCACGGTGAGCCCCGCGGAGGTGGTGTTCCGGGTTCTGCACGATACCACCCGCCTCACGGCGGTCGTACTCGACGAGGATGGTGACGTGATCGAGGACTACGACGTCGTTTGGTCGGCCGGTGACACGTCGGTGGCCACCGTGAGCGGGTCGGGGCTGGTCCGTGCCACGGGGGCCGGTGAAACCGTGGTCACCGCGACCGCGGATTCGGTGTCCGCCACCGCCGCGGTCACGGTGATCCTCGACCGTGACCGGGAAGCTCTGGTCGCGCTGTACGAGGCCACGGGCGGACCGGACTGGGTTTCCAGCGAGGGGTGGCTTTCGGACGCCCCCTTCTCGGATTGGCATGGAGTGACGACGGACGAGAACGGCCGGGTGGTCGAGATAGACCTCGGAGACAACGGCCTCAAGGGGACCATCCCGCCCGAGATCGAACACCTGACGGAACTGAGGAAACTGTGGCTGTGGGTGAACCAGCTGCGTGCCCCCATTCCGCCGGAGTTCGGCAACCTTTCCAAGCTCGAGCGGCTGGGGCTTTCCGGCAACGAATTCTCCGGTCCCCTTCCGCCGGAGTTCGGCAACCTCGCGCAACTGAAGTCGCTGTCCGTTGGCGGCAACGACTTTTCCGGTTCCATTCCGCCCGAACTCGCCAAGCTGAAACGACTTGAGGTGCTGAGGCTTCCACGCAACGACTTTTCCGGTTCCATTCCGCCGGAACTCGGCGACATGGAGAACGCTATCGTTGTCGACCTCGGCGGGAACGCGCTGACCGGGGAGATCCCGCCGGAGCTGGGCGACCTCTCCCGTCTGACCTACCTCCTCCTGGGCGGCAACGATCTGACGGGCCCGATTCCGGCGGAACTGACCGTTCCGTACAATGTCGACATTCTGGATCTGATCGGTAACCCGCTGACGGGCCCGCTGCCCGACGAGGTCGG
Organism: Longimicrobiales bacterium; assembly: GCA_965204275.1. GTDB lineage: Bacteria > Gemmatimonadota > Gemmatimonadetes > Longimicrobiales > Gaopeijiaceae > Bin94. The sequence continues at coordinate 2,040,570 of CBDBEC010000002.1, read as the reverse complement.
GGACATGGCCAGGCTGCGCCAACTGCACCTTACCAACACAGACCTGTCCGGGCCGCTCCCGCTCAGCATGACCCGAATGAACCGCCTGGGCGAAATCCTCGCGGGCGGCACCGACCTGTGCGCGCCGGTCGACGATGATTTTCTCGAGTGGCTGGAACGCCTGGGGAAGCGGCGGATCGCGTCGTGCCGGAAGCCCCGGGAAGGCTCGGACGCATACCTGACCCAGGCCGTGCAGTCCAGGGCCTATCCGGTGCCGCTGGTCGCCGGTGAGGAGGCCTTGCTGCGGGTCTTCGTGGTGGCGCCGGCGGCCGCGGGCGACACGATCCCGCTCGTCCGGGCCACCTTCTACGTGAACGGCTCGGAGACGGAGGTGATCGACATCGAGCCGGGGTCGTCGGTCGTCGTCGAAGCGCTGGACGAGAGTTCGCTGAAGTACTCGGCCAACACCCTGGTTCCGGACTCCCTGATTCAGCCCGGGCTGGAAGTCGTGGTCGAGATCGATCCCGACGAAACCACGGACCCGGATCTGGGCATTTCCGGCCGCATTCCCGAGACGGGCCGGATGGCGGTGGACGTGCGTACAATGCCCGAACTGGAACTCACGCTCATCCCGTTCCTGTGGAAGGAGGATCCGGATTCCACCATCCTGGACATCACCGAGGACCTGTCCGCCGGCGACAACCTGTTGTGGCAGGTCAACGCGCTGCTCCCGGTGGCGGAGATCGACCTGAAGATTCACGATCCGGTCGTGACGGATTCGAACAACGCCTTTGCGTTGCTGCGCCAGACGAATGCGATCTACAGAGCGGAGAGTGGCAGCGGGTACTACATGGGCATGATGTCGGGCGAGGTCACGGGCGCCCGCGGCGTGGCATACCTGCCGGGGTGGACCAGCTTCTCCGTGCCCGACTCGACGGTCGTGAGCCATGAACTCGGGCACAACATGTACATGTACCACGCTCCCTGCGGTGATCCCCCCAACACCGACCCGTCATTTCCCGAGCCGGACGGCACGACCGGCGCGTGGGGATACGACTTCAGGACGGAAGCGCTGGTCGACCCCGGCACCCTGGACCTGATGTCCTATTGCGATCCGACCTGGATCAGCGATTTCCACTTCACCAACGCGTTGCGATACAGGCCCGGCAGGGAGAACGACGCACTGATGGCCGGCCGGCCGGCTCCCGCCAGGTCGCTTCTGATCGTCGGAGGAGTCGACCGGCACGGGGTCCCCCACCTGGAGCCGGTGTTCGTGATCGATGCCGCGCCATCGCTGCCCCGGGGCGGGGGCGACCACAGGCTGGTCGGCGCGACGGCCGAGGGCGCCGAGCTGTTCGCACTCGACTTCCCGATGCCCGAGGTCGCCGACGGCGACGGGAGTTCGTCCTTCGCGTTCGTGTTGCCGGTACGGCCCGGGTGGGCGGACCTCCTGGACCGGATCATCCTCTCGGGGCCGGACGGGTCGTTCACACTGGACACCGGCACGGACCGTCCCGCCGCGATCGTGCGGGACCCGCGCACCGGACAGGTGCGGGCGATCCTGGGCGACCTGCCCCCGGAAGTGCGAACCCCGGCCGACGCCGCCCGGCTGGCCTCCCGGCCCGGCCTCGAGGTTCTCTTCAGCCGCGGCATCCCCGATGCGGCGGCATGGAGACGGTGAGACTGCGTGAGACGTTGGTTGCGGCCCGTGCAAGAACCTCCCCGGCTTGGATCCACGGTCGCCGGGGGTGCCCGCATGGTCCAATGATCCGGTAACTCCGGAGCCAAAATCAGCTCCACCACCCCTCCGCCCTCACCCGCCCCCCGGGCCGAACGGATCGTCGCGATTGACGTACTGCGCGGCTTCGCCGTGCTCGGCATACTGATCGTCAACGTCCAGGGTTTCGCTCGGGTGGCGTCCGCGTACATCAACCCCGCGTCGGGGCGCGTGCTGGAAGGCGCGGACCTGTGGACCTGGGCCGCGGTCTACCTCGTTGCCGACACCAAGTTCATCTCGATCTTCTCGCTCCTCTTCGGCGCGGGGATCGCGATGATGAGCGAGGGCATGGCCCGGCGTGGCGTCTCCGGCACGGGCCTCCACTATCGCCGCCAGCTCTGGCTGCTGGTCATCGGGCTCGCGCACGCATATCTGGTCTGGCACGGGGACATCCTGGTTACCTACGCCCTGTGCGGGTTCCTGCTCTATCCGTTGCGCAACCTGCCGCCGCGCCGGCTGCTTTGGAGCGGTGGCTGCGTGGTGGCGGTCGTGATCCCGCTCTGGGGCATGGCGGAGCTCTCGATCCCGTACTGGACGGCTGCGGAACGAATGGCTGCCGAAGCCGAGTGGGCGCCGTCTCCGGGTGCGCTCGGCGCTGAGATCGCGGCCTTCCGGGGTGGTATCGCCGATCAGGTTGTCGCGCGCGTGCCGATTGCGCTCGCGCTCCAGACCATCGTGCTTCCGGGCATGCTGCTCTGGCGCGCGGGCGGAATGATGCTCGTGGGCATGGCGCTCTACAGACTGGGCGTGCTGGCCGCCGAGCGCTCGACGGCATTCTACCGGCGCATGCTGGTTTTCGGACTCGGCGCCGGTCTGCCGCTCGCGGCGGCCGGAACCACGTACAAGATCCGCGTGGACTTCGCCTGGGAGCGGACGATGTTCGCGGGCGGGCTCTTCAACTATGTGGGTTCCGCCGGCGTCTGCCTGGGGTATGTTGCGCTGGTCATGCTGGCCGTGAAGGGTGGTCGGCTGCCCCGGCTGCAGAAACGCCTTGCCGCAACGGGGCGCATGGCGCTCACCAACTACATCGCGCAGAGCCTGATCTGCGGTCTCGTCTTCTACGGCCACGGCCTCGGGCTGTTCGAGCGGGTCGGCGGGCCGGGACAGGTGGCGATCGTGGTGGGGATATGGGTGCTGCAACTGATCTGGTCGCCGTGGTGGCTGGCCCGCTTCCGTTTCGGGCCGCTGGAATGGCTGTGGCGCTCCGCCGCTTACATGAGGCGGCAGCCGATGAGGGTGTGAGCCGGGGCGGCGGCGTCGAGCACGTACGCCTGCCGGCCCGTCGACCTCCCCGATCTACCGGTCCGACATCCAAGGCCCGGCCGCCCAGGATTCGCGAGCATCGGGCGCTCACCGCGTCGCACCGTTACAGTATCTGGACAACTCGTACCGCACACAACGATGTTCGCTGGTCGAGCAAGGTGGCCCGCACCACCCGCTCACCGCCCGGTCGTACAAAACCCATCACGGGAGTTTCAGGATGAGAACAAATCTGCTATTCATGGCCGCCGCGCTTTCGCCATGCGCGACCGCCGCCCCCGCCCAGGCCATGCAGGACATCGCCGTGGCCGCGCGCGCGGGAACGATGGGGCTCGGTGCCGATGTCGCGGTGCGCGTCCACGAACGGGTCACCGTGCGCGGCGGAACGGGCCTCCTGGGATTCGACATGGATCTGACCGGCCGCTTCGGACTGGATGACGACCGCACCGCGACGCTGACCCTGCCGACGGCGTTCCATATGCTCGGGGGGGACTTCCGGCTCGGCAGCCTGAGAGTGGGGGCGGGCGCGCTCTTCAAGTCCGGGGAGCCCGCCTACCGGGTCACCCTCGATCCCGGCGCAAACATCGTGATCGGCGGTGGCACATACGAGGAGACCGAGGTGAAGACCCTTACGACGACCCTCTCCTCGGGGGCGGTCGCGCCGTACCTGCTCCTGGGATTCGGATCGCGCTTCGCGTCCGGATTCTCGTTTGTGGCCGATATCGGCGTGGCGCTGCCCACGGGCGTGGAGCTCACCATGGCCGCCACCGGAGACCGGGAGGTTCTGGAATCTCCTTCATTCCGCGGCAACCTCGAGCAGAAGAAGAAGGAGACGAACGACGATGCGGGTGCGTTCGTGAACTACTGGCCGATCATCAGCGTCGGCATGAGCTACACGCTTCGCCTGGGTATGCGCCGCCAGTGAGTCGCGACCGCTCGGGCCTGACGCCGCGCGAGGCCGCACGCTACGCCCGCCACCTGGTGCTTCCCGAGGTGGGACTGGCCGGACAGCAGCGTCTCAAGGAGGCGCGAGTACTGCTGGTCGGCGCCGGCGGGCTGGGCTCCCCGGCGGCCCTGTACCTGGCGGCGGCGGGTGTCGGAACCCTCGGCATCGTGGACCCCGACGTGGTCGACGTGACCAACCTGCAGCGCCAGATCCTGCACGGCACAGCCGGGCTGGGCGCACCCAAGGTCGATTCGGCGCGCGCGCGCCTGGAGGACGTGAACCCGCATGTCACGGTGGAGACCGGCGCCGTGCGACTCTCGTCGGCCAATGCGCTCGAGATCGTGGAAGCCTACGAGGTGGTCGTCGACGGCAGCGACAACTTCCCGACGCGCTACCTGGTCAACGACGCCTGCGTGCTCGCCGGCCGCCCCAACGTCTACGGGTCCGTGTACCGCTGGGAGGGCCAGCTCTCGGTATTCGCGAAGGAGGGCGGGCCGTGCTACCGCTGCCTCTTCCGCGAACCTCCGCCCCCGGGCCTGATCCCCAGCTGCGCCGAGGCGGGTGTCTTCGGGGCGCTCCCCGGCGTGATCGGTGCGGCCCAGGCGATGGAGACGATCAAGCTGCTCCTGGGCGTGGGCGAGCCGCTGGTGGGCCGTCTGCAGATCTTCGACGCGCTGTCCTACCGCTGGAGGGAGCTGGAGATCCGGCGGGATTCCGGATGCGTGGTCTGCGGGGACGAACCCACCCAGACCGAGCTGATCGACTACGGGTTGTTCTGCGGGGTCGAGGCCGAACCGGATGGGGAGAGTGTGACTGTCGGCGGGGTCGAGCCGGAGGAGCTGGAGTCGGTGCTGGGAGACGAGCCGCGCCCCTTCCTGCTGGATGTGCGCGAGGTCATGGAGTGGCAGAACGTGAACCTGGCGCACCTGGGAGCCGTGCTGGTGCCGATGAGCGAGGTCCCCGCGCGTATGGACGAGATCCCGCGCGAACGTCCCGTGGTGGTCTACTGCCACACGGGCGTGAGGAGCCTCGAGGTGGCGAAGCTGCTCGCGGTCGAGGGATACGCGGATGTGCGCAACCTCGAGGGCGGTATCGCGGCGGTGGTGGGGTGAAGGGCGAAGGGGCCGCGGCCGGGGATCCGATTCGTGGGGAAACAAACTCCCCGAGCTTCTGGTAGTTACCTGTAGTCATGCGGGTCGCCGGTGTCGCTGGTGACGCGTCCGGTCCCAACAGGAGTACGATGTCCCATGAAAACGCCGATCCCGCTCCGGACCCTGCTTCTTCCGGCCCTCGTCGCCGCGGCCCTGTCCGCCCCCCGCCCCGCCTCGGCCCAGCCCACCCGGGCCGATTCGGTCGCCGTTCTCCTAGCGACCGCGGAACACTTCGCGAACCGTGGAGCGCACGACATTGCCAAGGCCCTATACCGTCACATCGTGGAACACTTCCCGGGGAACGCCGTCGCGGAGACCGCACTTTCCCTGCTGGAAGGTGTCACCACCCGGCAATCCCGGGCGGGCGGCGAAGTCGAACTCAAGGTGTGGTCGGCGCTATACGGGATCTGGCAGGGCATTGCGATACCGATCGCGGCCGGCGCCGAAGAACCGGAGACATACGGGTTCGGACTCCTGGTGGGGGGATCGGCGGGATTCCTGGCGGGGCGGGAGCTTGCGCGGTCACGCCCGCGTTCCCTGGGCCAGGCCAGGGCCATCACCTGGGGCGGGACCTGGGGGGCCATCCAGGGGTGGGGCTGGGCGCGTGTGCTTAACCTGGGCAGCAGGGACTACGTGATGTATCGCTATCCTTACGACGACGATGAATCGTTCGAGGCCACCATTCTTTCGATGATCCTCGGCGGGGCCGCGGGTATCGCCGCCGGCACGGCCCTGGCACGGCAGGAGATCACGCCCGGTACCGCCACCTCGGCCATGCTCGGCAGCCTGTGGGGCTTGTGGTTCGGCATCTCGACGGGGATCCTGCTGGATGCCGAGGGGGATGATCTCACCGCGGCGGCGATGGTCGCGGGCAACGCCGGTCTGGTGGCCGGCGCCCTGGCGGGAAGCCGCGTTCCGATCAGCCGCCCGCGCGCCCGCCTCATCAGCGTGGGTGGGGTGGTCGGGGCCTTCGCCGGCCTGGGGATGTCCCTGATCGCTCGGCCCGAAAGCGACAAAGGGGTCATCGGTTTGATCCTGGCGAGCAGCATTGGGGGCCTGGCCGTAGGCGCGGCCGGGACGCGCGGAGACCGGGGCGAGCCGGTCGACGTTGGAGATCCGGAGGAGGCGGCTTCTGTCCCGGCCCCCGGCGCGCTGCTCAACTGGTCGGACGGAGACTGGGCGCTGTCGGCGCCGCTCCCATCCGCGGTGCGGCAACCCACCTCTCGAAGCGGAGGTCGTGACGCCCTGGCCTGGAAGATCCCGCTGCTGAAGGTGCGCTTCTGACCGGCCGGGCCCCGCCGGCCTCAATACCCCGCCAGCCCCACGATCCCCTCCAGCACGTCGTCCGTCTGCGGCAGGATCGCCCGTTCCAGTTCGGGCGCGTACGCCACCCAGGTGTCCAGCGCCGCCACCCGGCGCACCGGACCGTCCAGCCACGGAAACAGCTCGTCGGCGATCCGCGCGGCCACCTCGGAGCCGATCCCCCACGAGAGCGCGTCCTCGTGCGCGACCATCACCTTGTTGGTGCGCCGCACCGAGTCGCCGATCGTCTCCATGTCCAGCGGCGACAGGCAGCGCAGGTCGATGACCTCGGCGCTGATCCCGTGGCGCGTCGCGGCGGTGCGGGCGGCGTCCAGGGACCGCTTCACCAGGGCCCCGCAGGTCACCACCGTCACGTCCCTGCCCGGACGCACCACCTTTGCCTTCCCGAACGGCACCATGTAGCCGGGACCGGGGTCGGCCCCCTTGTTGTGCACCTGCCGGTACAGGTGCTTGTGTTCGAGGAAGATCACCGGGTCGTCCGAGCGGATCGCCGTGCGCAGCAGGCCGTTGGCGTCGAGGGCGTTGGACGGCAGCACCACCCGGAGCCCCGCCGTGTGGGTGAAGAGGGTGGCGCCGGTCTGCGAGTGGTAGATCCCGCCCTTGATGTAGCCGCCGTAGGTGACGCGCACGACCACCGGCGCCGCCCAGCTCCCGGCGGAGCGGTAGCGCATGGTGGCGAGTTCATTCCGGATCTGCATGAAGGCCGGCCAGATGTAGTCGACGAACTGGATCTCCACGACGGGCCGCATCCCGCGCGCCGCCATCCCCACCGCGCGCCCCACGATGTTGGCCTCGGCGAGCGGCGAGTTGTACACGCGGTTGCCGCCGAAGCGCGTCTGCAGACCGTGGGTCACCTTGAAGACCCCGCCCTTGCCCTTCACCTCGCTCAGCGCCTCCTCGCGCGAGGCGTCGGCCACGTCCTGCCCGAAGACTACGATCCTGGGATCGCGCTCCATCTCGTCACGCAGGCACCGGTTGAGGAGGTCCACCATGGTGAGCTGGCGGTCGCCCCGGAAGGCGGGACGGTCCTCGGTGTCGAAATCCGGGCCGGTCGGGTCGACAGTCTCCGAGTAGAGCCACTTCATGGCGGTCTCGGGCGCCGGCTGCGGATACTCCAGCGCCTGGTCGCTCGCGGCCGCCACCGCCGCCCGCACATCGGCCTCCAGCCGGTCGAGTTCGGCCGCGGTCGCGGCTCCGGTCTCGATGAGCATCCTGCGGGCCTTGCGGAGCGGATCGCGGCGGTCCTGCGCGGCGCGTTCGGCGGGGGTGCGGTACGCGGATTCGTCGTCCGACCCGGAATGGGAGTAGGGGCGGATGGTGTGCGCGTGAAGCAGGGCCGGCCCGCGCCGCTCCCGGCACCAGCGCACCACCTCGCCCGCGGCCCGGTGGCTGTCGAGCAGGTCGGTTCCGTCGCACTCCACGATCTTCAGGTCCGGGAAGCCGGTCAGGAGCCGCGAGACGCTGCCGCCCGCGGTCTGTACCTCGACCGGCACCGAGATGGCGTATTCGTTGTCCTCGACGACGAAGACGACCGGCAGCTTCAGGTTGCACGCCGTGTTGAGGGCCTCCCAGAACTCGCCCTCGGAGGTGGTGCCGTCGCCGGCGGTGCAGACGACGATCTCGTCCTCGGCGAAGGTCCGCAGATGCCGCCGCAGCTCCGGCTGGTTCGCGGCGCGCAGCCCCGCTTCGGCCGCGCCGACCGCCTGCAGGAACTGCGTCCCCGTAGGCGAGGAGGCCGACACGATGTTGAAGCGGGTGTCGCCGTAGTGGCAGGGCATCTGGCGGCCCCCGCTGGCCGGATCGGCCTCCGCGCCCATCCCCTGCAGCAGCTGCTCCACGGGCGACACCCCCAGCGCCAGCGCCAGGGCGCGGTCCCGGTAGTAGAAGTAGAACCAGTCCGACCCGGGGCGCACGAAGTCGGCCAGCGCGACCTGCACCGCCTCGTGGCCCGCGCCCGAGATCAGGAAGAAGACCTTTCCCTGCTTGTAGAGCTTCGCCTCGCGGTCGTCCACGGCGCGGGCGGTGACCATGGTGCGGAACCAGGCGAGAAGCCTGTCCGGGCCCGGACGGCCGGAGTCGAGGTGGGTGCCGAGGTCGTGTTCCTGTGTGGCCATGTGCTCCCGGAGCGGAGTGGACGGACTGCGCGAAAGCGCGGGCTATTCAGTCTGGGCGCGTGCGAGTGCGGCGTCCAGTGCCTCTGGGGTCGGCGCCGGATCCTGGCAGGCCGTGCCCGCGCAGACGAACGCCTGGCCGGGATGGTCCAGCCGGCCTTCCATGGCGGGAAGGGCGGCGATCACCGGATCCCCCGGGTCCCCGCCGGCGATGAGCCGGTTCGGGTGGGGATGCCGGTGCGCGCGGTCGAGCATACCCGCGACACGCTCCGGGGGTCCGACCAGCGTGACCTCCAGGCGGGGCGTCTCGTGGGTGAGCGCCGCCGTGAGAAGCCGGCCGACCGCGGACGGATAGCGCTCCATGGTGCCGCGCTCGCGGTCGAGAACCGCCTCGGCTGTGTCGCGCTGTTTCGCGGACCCCGTCAGCGCACTGAAGCGCACCAGCAGCTCGGCCGCCAGCGAATTCCCCGACGGTGTGGCGTTGTCCATTATGTCGCGGGGCCGCACGAGCAGCGCTTCCCCGTCCGCGGGCGCGTCGTGGAAGAGGTGCTCGGCGGGGGACCAGAAATGGGCGACGGCCGCGTCGGCCATCCAGGCCCCTTCGCCGAGCCAGCGCGGGTCGAGGGTGGCCTCGTAGAGGGTGAGGCAGGCGTTGCCGAGGGCGCCGTAGTCCTCCAGGAAGCCTTCGACGTGGACGCGCCCGCCCGCGAAGACGCGCATTAGGCGGTCGCCGCGCCGCATGGTGTCCAGGAGGAATCCGGCCGCCCTGGCCGCGGCGCGCGTGTAGTCGGGCCGGCCCAGCGCGGGCCCCGCTTCGGCCAGCGCGCGGATCGTGAAGCCGTTCCACGAGGTCAGCACCTTGTCGTCGCGCAGGGGTTCGGGGCGTCCGCCGCGGCGCACCTTCAGCTTGTCCAGGGACTCCTTCAGCACCCCGTCGAGTTCGGTGCGCCCGATCCCCTCCTGGCGGGCGACGGCGTCGAGGTCGTGGGGCAGGTGCAGAATGTTGCGCCCCTCGAAGTTCCCGGCGTCGCTCACGTCGTAGACCCGCGACAGGAGACGGGCGGCGTCCGCGCCCAGAACGTCTCGCACTTCGGCGGGGGTCCAGAGGTAGAAGGCGCCCTCCTCGCCCTCCGAATCGGCGTCGCGCGCGGAGTGGAAGACGCCCTCCGGCGAGGTGAGATCCTCGAGCACGTAGTCGAGCGTTTCCTCTGCGACCGGTCCCAGGTGACGGGCCCCCAGCAGGTGCGCCCGCGTGAGCGCCCGGGCGATGAGCGCGTTGTCGTAGAGCATCTTCTCGAAGTGGGGGACCAGCCAGCGCGCGTCCACCGAGTAGCGGTGGAAGCCGCCCCCGCAGTGGTCGCGGATGCCGCCGGCCGCCATGCGCGACAGGGTGTGCACCGCCATGGAGACCCCGTGCGACTCAGGGCCGCCGGTGCGCAGCAGGAAATCGAGGAAGTCCGGTTGCGGGAACTTGGGCGCGCCGCCGAAACCGCCGTTGGAGGGGTCGAAGGTGCGCCCCGCCGCGGCTACCGCGTGGACGAAGATCCGGGCGTCCCCGGTCTCGAAGCGGCCGGAAGCGGGCTGCGGTTCGGTGGAGCTCCGGTCCAGGACCTCGGTCAGCCGGGCGCCGGCTTCGGCGACCTCGCCCCGGCGGTCGCGGTAGGCGTTGGCGGCGGCGGCGAGCACCTGCCGGAAGGAGGGCATGCCGTGGCGGGGTTCGGGGGGGAAGTAGGTGCCGCCGTAGTAGGGGACTCCCGCGGGCGTGAGAAAGGCGGTCAGGGGCCAGCCGCCGTGGCCGGTCATCGCCTGGATGGCCCGCATGTAGATCGAGTCGATGTCGGGCCGCTCCTCCCGGTCGACCTTGATGTTGACGAAGGCCCGGTTCATCAGCTGCGCGGTCCCCTCGTCCTCGAAGGACTCCCGTTCCATGACGTGGCACCAGTGACACGCAGAGTAGCCGATCGAGAGGAGGATGGGGCGGTCCTGCTCCCGTGCCAGGGCGAGGGCCTCGTCTCCCCACGGGTACCAGTCGACCGGGTTGTGTGCGTGCTGCAGCAGGTAGGGACTGGTCGCCGAGGCGAGGCGGTTGGGCATGGGGTGGGGGGGGAGGGGGACTGGAGTGGGGGCTGTGGGGTGAGAGAAGATAGGTGGCGTGGGATGGTGGGGGGAGGGGGAGCGGCGGATGTGGACACACCTGGTGATTCAGTTCACGGAATCCATGAAGCTCGGCGAAAGGGCCCGGGAGATCATCGACCGGGCCCATCCCGACATCGTGCGGAGGGCGGCGGCGTTTCTCCTTGTCTCGGACAGCAGGGCGTCATTCGGTGTGGCTGCCACACGGCACGCCGAATTCCTCTATCGCTGCGTCGAGCAGACGGTGACCCGGGACCTGTCCCTCGAAGTCGCATATCTCGAAGGGTACGACGAATTCCCCAGGTTGGTTCAGGAGGAGGTTGCCGACATGCCAAATGCGACCATCGGCCTTCTGATCCGGTTTTCTCGACGAGAACCGCGGCACGCTCTCGCGGCGTGCGCGGGGTCGCGAGTTCAGGCTGCTGACGGAAGGTAAACGGGTGGCGGCGCTGTTTGCACGGTGTTTCCCGGCCAGGAATCGTCGCTGACCGCCGTGCTCCGCCCCTTACTCCACCTGGCGCTCCGCCGTTCCCGGCTCTGGCCCCCTCTTCTTTCGGAGACCCGGACCTTCCGGCCGAGGGGGTGGTGCCGCAGGCCACCATTCCTGCCGGTGCCGTCGCGGGAGTACAGGTTCGTGCCGCTGCCGAACGCACTGCTTGTGATACCGATGGCGTTCATGGGAAATCAGCTGCCCGCGGGTCATGGCGGCGGTGCTCTTCGGCAATGTGACTTTCAGCGCGATGGTGCCCTCGGGGTGTCGTGGGTCCTGCGGGCCGTTGGATGAGATGATCGTGGGCTGACCGGCAAGGTGGCGGCGGGGAAGTCGCGGTTGCCGAATTCTGGCGGCTGGCCGGGGTGCCGGTGCTGTCAGCGGACGAGCTCCCCCGAACGGTGGTGGGGCCCGGCACCGTGACGCTGGCCCGCGTAGCGGAACTCTTCGGACCGGGGTGATCCAGGGCGATGGAACGCTCGACCGTGCCTCCGCGCGCAGGATCGTCTGCGACGGGAGAGTCCGTCGCGGTCTGGAAGCAATCGACCATCCCGGAGTGAAACGCCTGCGGGACGAATGCACCGGGCGGCAGTGCGATGCGGGCACGGGAGTTCGTTGTGTTGGAGATTCCGCTGCTCTTCGAGACGGTCGCAACTGTCGGGCCTCGGAGGAAGGGGGGATATGTGGGCCGGAGGCGCGACGCGATCGCAGCAGGAAACCGTCGCGGACTTGCGTAGTGGCGGGCCGGATCGAACGGTGCCCGCACTGGCCGAAATGGTGGCGATTCCGCCTCCGGAGTGGGGGGTGGAACTCCGGGGTGCTCTCCTGGACGCTCTGACTCGTGAGATCAGGGAGAAGGCGTTCGGCGACGACCTTGGGTAGTGCTGGTTCGGAATGCATGCACGGCTGGCCGGTGGAAGCCGATCAGCCACCCGCTTTCGGCCCAGGGGCCTGTGCGCCCGGCGGCCGCTGACGCCGGATCGTAGTTTCGCGCGATACCCCGGGTTGTGCGCTGGACTTCCGCAGATTGTGAAGTGAGAGCCTTCACAAAGCGTGAATCGGAAGCGGGGACCGTGCTTCTCCCCCTTCTGGGGAAGGTCCGGGAGGGTCCCCGCCGCCGTGCCGGCCGGCCTGCCACCCGCGACCATCCCGGCGAAGTCGAGTAACTTGACTGATATGACGAATCCTCGCGGTATCTTCCGTCCCTTCCTCCGCCTGGCGCTCCGCCGCCCCCGGCTCTGGCCCGCGCTGCTGTCGGCGGCCTGGGCCTTCCGGCCGAGGGGGTGGTACCGTCGGCCCCCGTTCCTGCCCCTGCCGTCGCGGGGGTACCTGCGGTGGCGGCTGGAGACCGCCTACGGCGAACCCGACGCGGTGCCCCCCGCCGACGAGATCGAACGCTTCGTGACCTGGTCGGCTGAGATGCGGCGCCGGATGCGGCCGCGCGGGCGGGTGCCGGCCGTGGTCAAGCTGATCGTGATCGTTGCCCTGGTGGGCTTCATGGTGTGGGTGAACCTGCGGGCCGGGGACATGGAGGCGGCGAGGGCCGGGGCGGCGGCCGCGGGGTACCCGGGGTTGCTGCTGGCTTCGGTGGTGAGCGGCTTCAACGTTGTGTGGCCGGTTCCGGTCGCCGTGTTCTACCCCTTCTTCATCGAGTCGGGGTTCGAGCCGGTGCCGACCCTGGCCACGATCGCGCTGGGAATGACCGGCGGCGACCTTTTGGGCTACCTGGTCGGCAACGCGACCCGGGACCTGGGTCACCACCGTCTGGCCGGTTTCCGGGCCCGTGCCGAGGCGCTGCACGCCCGCCACCGGTTCCTGCCGCTGGGCCTGCTCTTCCTCTACGCGGGCTTCGTGCCGCTGCCGAACGAGCTGCTGGTAATACCGATGGCGTACATGCGGTATCCCCTGCCCGCGGTCATGGCGGCGGTGCTCTGCGGCAACCTCATCTTCAACACGACGGTGGCCTTCGGGGTGGCGTGGATCTTCGGGGTCGGGGGGTGAGATGCTGGTGGTCGGCCTGACGGGCAACGTGGCGGCGGGGAAGTCGGCGGTTGCCGAGCTGTGGCGAAGGGCCGGGGTACCGGTGCTTTCGGCGGACGAGCTCGCCCGCGAGGTGACGGCACCCGGCACGCCGACGCTGGCCCGGGTCGCGGAGCTCTTCGGGCCGGAGGTGATAGGGGCCGACGGAACGCTCGACCGGGCGGCCGTACGGCGGGTAGTCTTCGGGGACGAGGGGGCGAGGCGCCGCCTGGAGGCCGTCGTCCACCCCGGGGTGAGGCGCCTGCGGGACGCATGGACCTGGCGGCGGCGAGAGAACGGCGCGGAGCTCGTCGTGTGGGAGATCCCCCTGCTCTTCGAGACGGGGATGCACGACGAGGTGGACGTGGTGGTGGTGGTGGACGCGCCGGCGGAAGTGCGCCGGCGGCGGATCGTCGAGACGAGGGGGCTCGGCGATGAGGAGGCCGCGGCGGTCATGGAGGCCCAGCTGCCCGCGGAGGGGAAGCGCCGGCGGGCCGATTTCGTGGTGGACAACCGGGGGACGCGCGCGGAGTTGGCGAAGCGGGCCGCCGGGGTGCTGAAGGCGCTGGAGGGGTGGGGATCGTGACGGTGGGGGAGCGGGGCGGGGACGGTGTGGATGGTGCCGTCGTGGATCGAGGCGGCCGGCTGGACCGCATCCTCGAGATGCTGGGCCGGGCCGGGTCGGTTGTGATCACGACGCACGCCAACGCGGATGGGGACGGGGCGGGCTCGGAGGTGGCCCTCGCCGCCTTCCTGCGGGCACGGGGGACCGAGGCCTGGATCGTGAATCCGACTCCGTTTCCCGACAGCTGCACCTTCCTGCTCCCGGACCCGGACTGGGTGATTCCGGCTCGGAGTGACGAGGCGTCACTGCGTTGCCGCGCGGCCGGCCTGGCGGTCGTCGTGGACACCGCCGAGACGCCACGCATCGGGCGCGTCAAGTCGCTGATCCGGGGGCTGCCCAAGGTCGTGATCGACCACCACCCGCCCGGCAGGCGCCCCATCCAGGGGGAGGTCTTCCGCGACACGGCGGCGTGTGCCACCGGGGCTCTCGTCTTCGAGCTGATCGACCGGGCCGGGGGGCCCTGGAGCGCGGCCATCGCGTCCGCGCTCTACATCGCCCTGCTGACCGACACCGGCGGCTTCCGCTTCACCAACACCAACCCGTCCTGCCTGCGGGTGGCGGCACGGCTGGTCGAACTGGGTGCCTCGCCCGAGAAACTCCATCGCGCGGCTTACGGCCGCTTTCGCCCGCGCCGGTTCGAGTTGCTCCGCGAGGCGCTGGCCACCCTCACCGTGCACGAGAGCGGCCGCGTGGCATGGATGATCGTGCCGAAGGACGCCTACGACCGCCTCGGGGCGACGGTGGAGGACCTGGAGGGGTTCGTGGATGTTCCGCGCGACATCGCAGGAGTCGAGGTGGCGGTGCTCTTTCGCACGACGGCCGACGGGCGCATCAAGGTGTCGCTGCGGTCGGTGTCCCCGGTGGACGTGAACGTGATCGCGGCCGAGCTGGGGGGCGGGGGGCATGTGCGGGCGGCGGCGGCGGTGGTGGGGGGGGCATTGGAAGAGGTGGTGAAGCGCGTGGTGAGGAGGGTGGAACAGGGGTTGGCCTGACCGGGTAGCAGGCAGGGGCGGCTCGTTTCGCTGGAGGGTCGAAGGGGGACGGGAGAATCAGAGGATGCAACCGACATTCGAATCCACGCCGGCCCGACGGATCGGGCCGGCACTCGCAATCACTGTCGCCGTGGCCTGCGGGGACGATCCGGTCAAGCCGAAGCCCCCCGCGGATGTCGAGCGCGAGGCGCTGGTCGCCCTGTACAATGCCACGGGAGGTTCTGGATGGGCCCGCAGGGACAAGTGGCTCTCCGAGGAGCCGGTCGGCGAGTGGCACGGCGTAGGCGTCAATGGCGAAGGGAAGGTGAGGGTGCTCCGGCTGGACGACAACGGACTGGCGGGGCCCCTTCCGGCCGAACTCGGCGACCTCGGAGAGCTTGAGGGGCTCTACCTGGAGGGGAACCGGCTCACCGGCCCGGTCCCTCCCGAACTCGGGGACCTCGGGTCGCTGCGCTATCTGATGCTGGGCCGCAATGAGCTCAGCGGTGCGATTCCCGCCGAGCTGGGCGAGCTGCGCAAGCTGGAGGAACTCCAACTCAACCACAACCGGCTCACGGGCGAGATCCCCGGGGAACTCGGCAATCTGGAGAGCCTCGAGCAGCTCCTGCTGGATTGGAACGAGTTCAGCGGTTCCATCCCGCCCGAGTTGGCGAATCTCACGAGACTCCATTTCCTGAGCCTCTGGCACAGCGGAGTCGAAGGAGAAATCCCCGCCCAACTGGGCGGCATGCCGAACCTCGAGGTGCTCGACCTAAACCGGAACCGGCTGACGGGCCCGATTCCGGCGGAACTCGGCAATCTGCCGAAGCTCAGGTACCTTTTTGCCTAGGAAAACCGGTTGAGCGGCCGGATCCCGGCCGTCCTCGGCGACATCCCGACGCTCGAATGGGTGCGCCTCGACCTCAACCGGCTGGAAGGTCCCCTGCCTCCCGAACTCGCCAACGCCGCGGGACTCGAAGAGCTGCTTCTCGCGGGAAACCGCCTCACCGGTCCGATCCCTGCCGAATTCACCCGGCTAAGCGCGCTCTACGCCTTCACCTGGGAGGTCAACGACGGGCTCTGTGCCCCGGCAGACCGGGAGTTTCAGGACTGGCTGGCTGGGATCGGGCACGCGGTGGGGCCGACCTGCGAGGACTGACGCTACGCTACGCGTTGCTCCTCGGGGCAGTAGTCACCACCGGGGGACGGGCGCGGCTGGGGCGCCCCGACCGGCGATGCATACGGGCTGGGCCGCATCGGCCAACCCGGGCTCGTCGCGGTGTGGTCTACTGGAGGCGGAGCTGATCAGGATGATTGCGAGCGGCCAATGAGTGAGGCCCAGAGAGTTCAACAATGTTGTGAGCATGATTGTAGGGGCTGGGTCACCCAGAGATTGTGCGTGACCACCGCCGACCAGACGTAGGCCCGGAAGTGTTCGAGTACCCGCCAGTTGCACCGGCGGAGCCCGAAGCATCGCTTGAGGTACGAGACCACGGCCTCCATGCCGGCCCGGAAGTTCCTGAGCCGCCCGTAGGAGTCCGTGGATAAAGCCCCGCGAGCACCGAGAGCGGCGAGGCGCCGGGCTGGCATGTGGTTGAAGTTTCGCATCTTGTTGCGGTGAAGGTGTTTGCATGTTCGACAGCCCGGATTCCCGCTGATTGACTCCCGCCGTTCTGGATTTCAGCCGCGAGCCCGGCGGCGGTCTTCCAGAGCCTTCCGAAGCTGTCCTTCGTCGGCCCTCTGATAGCACCGGAGCACCGTCTTGGCCGTCTTCCAGCCGCCGAGTTGGCAGAGCACCTTCAACGGCTGGTCCATCAGGTCGGAGGCGAACTTGCGGCGTAGCGAGTGCCAGCCCCTGCCGGGCTTCGGCTCCAGCCCCGCCAGCTTCTCGGCCCTGTCCCACCATCCCTGCGCCAACGCGGCTCCCATGCAGGCCGACGGATTCCGGGGCGCTGGCAGCGCTGGAGCTTCCCCGCATCCGGGATTCCTCCCCCGCGCCTCTTCCAGAACGTCGAGGGCCTCGGCGGTGACCGGCGTGATGTGTTCGTAGCCGGACTTGTCGTGCTCCGCGCGCCAGACGATGGTTCCTCCCTCGAAGTCGATGTCAGCCCATCGTAGCTGGCGGATGGCTCCGATCCGGTGGCCCGTCTCGTGCGCGAGCACGAGCGCGACGTGGAACCGCCAGTCCACCCGGCCCGACACCTTCAGCAGCGCTCGGTATTCCTCCTCGGCGAGCACCACGCGGGTCGGGTTCTTCTCGCTCGGCGTCCTGAGTCCTCTGAGCGGATTTCGGTCGAGCAACAACCGCCCCCGCTCGTCGCGTGACTTCGCCGCCCAGTTCAGAACCGCGATCAGGAACTTCAGATCGTATTCGACGGTCCGGTCCGCGACGGGCCTCCCGCTCGGACCGATCCTGCCCGCCCGGCGCTCCCGGATGAATCGGTCCCAGTCCCTTTGGGAGAGGGTGGCCGGGTCGCGGTTCCGTCCGAAGAAGCGGAGGAACATCCGCATCGAGGTCCGGTCGTGCTGCCGGGTATGAGCGCCCTTCGCGGGCGTCACCTCCTTGCCGTAGATGTCAAAGAGCCGTTCCAGCGTGAGCGGCTCGGGCTTGCCTTCGGCCTTGCCGTTCGGCGCGTCGATGAACCCTGCGGCGAACTGATCCGCCTGCCTCTTCGCGCGCGCCCAGTCGCGGTGTCTCAGCGACCGGCTCAGCCTTCGACCGTTCTCGCGCCACTCAATCTGAAAGAGGCCGGTCTTGGGATCGGGAAAGATCCTCACCCGGTTCCGGCCCCACTCGCCGGCGCCGTAGCTGCGCCGACTTCGTTTCGTGCGTGCCATCATTCGATTCCTCTCGTGATGGACCGCACGATCTGCGCGAACGAAGTATCGCCGAGAGAAGCGGTCTCCGCCAGCCGGAGGCGTCTGGAAGCGCGTGGCATCCTCCCCGGAACCGGGCCGGAACACGTCGTCCAAGCGGCCCCGTTCGGCAAGCATGTGGCAACCGCGAGGCGACGGGAGAGTGGCGGAACTGCTCCCCATTTGAACGCACCGCCCGCGAACCGCCTTGCAAGGGCCACGTCATTGAGCCTACTTGGTTCGGCATGAACTCGTCTGAAGAACCGGAGCCGCCCATGGCCTCGTGGCAGCCACCCGACATCGTGCTGGTCGGGTGCGTGAAGACCAAGCGTGCGGCGAGGAGCGCCGCCAAGGATCTCTACAGCTCACCCCTGTGGCGCTACCGGCGTGCGTATGCCGAGTGCCTGGGCGTTCCGTGGTACATCCTCAGCGCGCTACATGGGTTGCTGGATCCTGACCGGCGCATTGATGCCTACGAACTCGCGTTGACGGATCTCCGGGCCAAGGCCCGGCGAGCTTGGTCGGCCCGCGTACTCGCTGACTTGAAGCGTCGGGTGCCGCCGATGCGGGACAAGCGGATCGAGATCCACGCTGGCGCGACCTACATCGACCACGGGCTGGAAGAAGGACTGTGCGATGCAGGGGCCGCAGTTCATCGGCCACTCGCTGGCATCGCCGGGATCGCGCGCCAGCAGGCTTGGTATCGGGAGAGGTTGGACGCCAACGGAAAGGCGGATCAACCCAACTCACCCGCTCGCCCCCATGCCGCCCGCATCGCGAAGCTGATCGCGGACGACTTCTACGGAGACGGCCTCGACCTGGCTTCGCGCGGC
Source organism: Longimicrobiales bacterium (assembly GCA_965204275.1). Taxonomy (GTDB): domain Bacteria; phylum Gemmatimonadota; class Gemmatimonadetes; order Longimicrobiales; family Gaopeijiaceae; genus Bin94. Next base: position 2,022,096 of record CBDBEC010000002.1, on the reverse strand, counting down.
ATGGCTCCAAGCCATCCATGGCTCGACATGCCCGAGGTCGAGATCGTGCATAGGCTGCGGGCCGCCGGGGCGGAGTTCGAGACCGGGAACGATTCGGCTCTCCTGCATAGCGTTCGCAGCGCCAAGCACATCCGCTTCCTTGGGGATACCGACCGCGCCGCGCGCCTTTTTCTCACGTTCGTTGCCGCGATGGACCGGGCGCGGGACGCCACCCAACTCTGGAACGCCGGGGGACGCCTCTACGAAGACCACCCGGAGAGCTTTGATCCGCAGCATGTAGCCGGGCTTGAGGTCGACGAGCTTCGCAGGCTGTTGAAGGCCGCAAGCGTTAGCCGAAGGCACGGTCCCGACTCGAAAGCGTGGCACCAGATCGGCAAGAGCCTGTCCGCTCGCCTCAAGTCTCCCGTGAGTCGGGTGATTGACGCTGGCGCCGGTGAGGCCCAGGAACTGCTCAGGGACCTCAAGTCCCGCGACAGGGACGGGCGCGATCGCTTTCCGATGCTACGCGGCCCGAAGGTCGGACCGATGTGGGTCCGAATGATGGCGAATCCGGGTCAAGCCGTGATCGATCGCATCGAAACCATCCCGGTCGCAGTGGATGTTCAGGTGCGTAGGGCGACCGAGAGTCTGGGAGTGACGGCGACGCGCGGGTTGCCGCTTCCGAAGGCCAAACGTGTCATCCAGCAGACTTGGCGGAATGCCGTATCGGAGGCAGACATCGTAGGACCAGCCGGAATCAAGGGCACATGCGCGGCCCTTGATCCAGCGCTGTGGTTCTTTGGCAGGCACGGTTGCGGACATTGCAAGAAGGTGGAGGAGCAAGTCCGTTTCGGTCGCGCTTGCGACTTCTGCGTTCGCTTCTTGTAGTTCGGTCGGAAAGCTGCTAGCCAGCGTCCTCCACCGCGCCGAATGCCGAGTGGGACGCGCGCCGAGGGCGCGATCATGGCTTGCGGGGCAGCCGCCGTCGCTGGCTTGACGCGGTCCGCGTTATTGGTCCCCGCGTTCGCGGGGTTTCGGAGGAGCCAGCAGACTTGGCGGAATGCCGTATCGGAGGCAGACATCGTAGGACCAGCCGGAATCAAGGGCACATGCGCGGCCCTTGATCCAGCGCTGTGGTTCTTTGGCAGGCACGGTTGCGGACATTGCAAGAAGGTGGAGGAGCAAGTCCGTTTCGGTCGCGCTTGCGACTTCTGCGTTCGCTTCTTGTAGTTCGGTCGGAAAGCTGCTAGCCAGCGTCCTCCACCGCGCCGAATGCCGAGTGGGACGCGCGCCGAGGGCGCGATCATGGCTTGCGGGGCAGCCGCCGTCGCTGGCTTGACGCGGTCCGCGTTATTGGTCCCCGCGTTCGCGGGGTTTCGGAGGAGCCAGATGTGTTTTCGCTTCACGAAAACCTCTGGCCGGGGGGTGCCCCCGGACCCCCGAACGACATCCGCGCGCCATGTCAACCGGCACGGAGATGTCCCGGTTCGGCGTCGTGCCCGAAAAGGGCGCGGAGCGCCGGGGCAGGATCGCCGGTCAGATTGCGCGCGCGGGCCATCCGGCCACCGCCGGCCGTTAGGCCATCGAGGACGCGCCCATACCCGTTTCCGTGGCTCGATCATCCACCGGGAGGATGTCGAGTTCTTTGCCGGAGGTCCGAAACCGGGGGTACTCCTACCCCTCCGGGGGTCGAGTTCGTGCGTTACAGGCGATTCTGTGGCCTCGGATTCCGCCAGACCACCCCCAAAACGCCCAGAATCGCCGTGAGAGTGGGTTTCCGGGCTTGATACGGCTCCGGCCACCCGGTCGGCCAGGGACTCGCCCACGGGCGGATCCTGACGGCCTCGCCGGTCGTGACCGAGTTCGCGGCTGGCGGGTCCGGCCAGGATCGCGTCGGCCGGACCGTCGGCCACGGAGGGGAAGCGCTCGGCCGCGGCCCCGGCGACGGGCCGGAAAACCGCGGGGTCAGAGGGGGCGCGGCCCCCCGCCAGCCTCCGCAGGGGACGCACGGAGTGTGGCCCCAAGGAGTAAGCTGGCTTGTCTACCTTAAGGGACAAGCCAGCCCCCGGCGGAGCCGCCGAAACGGCCTTTCAGGACACGGCCCGGAACAGCGTCCCACAGGGCCGTCGCGGGCAAGCCCATCGGCCTCCCGGTCGCCAGCCTCTGGCACGACGACGACGTATCCCCGGCGCTCCTGTTGCGCGATCGAATTCCGGCCTACCCATACCCCTCGGGGACCGGCGATCGTCGCTCTGAGGCGATTCTACCGCCCGTATGTACCCCGAAATGTGCGTCCACCCCCCGGAAACGGGCCCTCCGAGGCCCTCACCGTGCCGTTGGCCGAAGACGGCGGGCGGGTCTTAGGCCCCCCCGGCGCGATTCGCAGTTCTCTGGATCAAGTTCCTCAGTCAAACCAAATTCTATCAGGCCTTCCTTTTCCAACAGCCCGGTAAGCCGCGCTACGGCGGCTCGGTTTGCCATTCGCGCATCTTCCAGCGTGACCAGAAGCTCGTTGTGGCTGCGCATCTTCTCAACCCCCTCCTCGGTCGCGAGAGGTACTGTGAAGCGGATTTCTGTCCAGCTTGAGTCAGCGGCCATGATCGCTTCGTTTTCCAAGACCTCGCAGTAGACCACCTGCGCGTAGGCTTCTTGGATGGATGGATGCTGCCGTTCCTGCTTGACCTCGGTCGGTTCCTGGTGAGCTTCCAGAACCAAGCTCAGAAGAAACAGGCCTACGAGCGTGAAGGACAAATGGGACATCGTGATCCCCTTTCTTCGGCTGGACATTGGAGCCGGGCCATTCGCAGGCCCTCGAAAGCTGTTCAGCCTGAGACGGTACAACAGGGAGAAGCCGGGCGCCAATGGGGGTGCCGCACCTCGCGGCTCCGGGACTCCGGCCAAGTCGACCACGATGGTCGGACACTCGCAGCCGGGAGGGGCCGTCGCGCCGAGTTGACGACTGGGCTTCGGCTGCGCGGCGACAATCAAGATGAGAGCGTTGCGACAATCAAGGTGAGAATAAGAGGCCGCGACGCTTCGAGTGTGGAGATGATGAGGGGTTTGGGGGGCTGGGGCAAGGGAGGGGGGGGTGGTGGTGGGGTGGTGGGGACGTGGGGAGGGGTGCGCTGCGGGGGGTTGGTGGGTGGCTCGGCCGACGCTCCGGCGCGGGGAGCGTAGCGAGCCGGGCCGGAGCGTCGGCTGGCCTTCTTCCGAGGGGTAACGGTAGGCCGAGTGCGTCAAAGCGCCCTCGACGGGCGCATTTCCCGCCCCCTGTTCGCCCCGATGCTCCGGATTCGGGCCGTCCGGCCCCGGGATTCGGGTTGTCAGAGGCTCCGAGGGGTTCGTCGGTGACCCTTCCGGCGGCTCCACGGGCCTCTCAGGGCCATCTCTGCCGCCTCTTCGGTCCCGTTCGGGGGAGGGACCCGCGTTGTGGAGCGCTTCAGCCCGCCTCCGCCGGGTCCGGGCCTTCAGCGGCCGGCTCCTTCGCAAGAGCCGCCTGGGCCGCGTAGGCGGCGCGCTTGCGGTAGCTCTCGGCGTTGACTTCGAAGATGTGGGAGCGGTGGACGAGGCGGTCGACTGCGGCCAGCGTCATGGCGTCACTGCCGAAGATCCTGCCCCAGGTGCTGAAGGGCTCGTTGGCGATCACCAGAACCGACCGGTTCTCGTAGCGGGCCCCGATCAGCTCGAAGAGCACGCTGGTCTCCGCCTGCTCGTGCGTGACGTAGGAGAAGTCGTCGAGGATCAGGAGGTGATACTTGTAGAGCTTGCGGATGGCCGCTTCGAGGGCGAGGTCCCGGCGGGCGGTCTGAAGCCTCTGGACCAGGTTCGTAGTGCGCTGGTAGAGGACCCGGAACCCGTTCTCGACGAGCTTCAGCCCGAGACCCGCCGCCAAGTGACTTTTTCCCGTGCCGGGCGGTCCGAAAAACAACACGTTGGCGCCCTCCGCGAGCCAGGTGTCACCGGTCGCCAGCACGCCGACGCGTGCCTTCGAGACCGCCGGGACGAGGGTGAAGTCGAAGTTGTCGAGCGTCTTGCCGGGCGGCAGCTTCGCCTCGGCCCGGTGCCGCTCGAAGCGCCGCCGCTCGCGGTCGGTGACCTCGTGGCTGCACAGCGTGGCGAGCAGGCGCGCCGAGGGCCAGCCCTCCCGGTCGGCGCGCTCGGTGAAGCTGCGCCACTGTGCCCGCATGGTCGGCAGGCGCAGCTGCTTGAGCAGCAGGTCCATCTCGGGGGGATCAACGATGAAGGGGGCGTTCATGCGAGTCCTCCGGGGGGCGAAGCCGGCGAGGCGTGGGCGTCCGGTGCGAGGCCGTCGTAGACCGACATCGGCGGCAGGGGAGTGTCAACGTCCGGCACGGGGTCCGGCTTTGGCAGGAAGCGCTCGCGCAGCGCGGCGGGATCGGGCAGTTGTCCCGCGTCGAGCAGTGCGTCCAGTTCGGCCGCCAGCCCGGCCTCGCAGCAGTGGTCGTGGGCCAGGCCCAGCAGATCCACCATCCGGTGGCAGGCCTCGCGGCCGTCCAGGTCTTCGACCAGTGCCTCGAAGGCGCGCCGGTAGGCGTCGCGGGGGAACAGGCCATCGCGCCAGATCCAGTTCAGGAGCGCCATCGGCTTGCGGCGCAACGACGGCAGCACGTGGCGGAAGTCGACGACCCGCCCGCGCCGCCCTCCCGGGCCCGCGTGGCCCCGCGGCAGCGTCATGAGTTCGTCGGTGCCCGCGAACAGCACCAGGCGGTCGTCGTAGAGCCGCACCCGCAGCCGGTGTCCCACCAGCCGCGAAGGCACCGTGTAGAACACCCGGCGCAGCGAGAATCCGCCCGTCCTCGTCACCCGCACCAGCGTCTCCTCGAAGCCGTCGCTGCGCCGCTTCGGCAGCGACTGGAGCACCTGCCGCTCCGCGTCGATCCGCTCCCGGTTGCGGGCGTTGCGCCGGCTCACCACCGTCGCCAGGAATGCCCGGTAGTCCTCGATCGTCTCGAAGTCCCGCGAACCTCTCAACAGCAGCGCGTCCCCGAGCGCCCGCTTCAGGTGCCCGTGCGGCCCCTCGACCGACCCGTTCTCGTGCGCCAGGCCCCGGTTGTTGCGGCTCGCCTCCATCCCGTAGTCCGCCATCAGCATCTCATAGCGCCGCGTCACGTCGTCGCGCACGTCGAACTTCAGGTTCCGGAACGCCGCCGACAGGCTGTCCGTCCGATGCTCCCTCGGACATCCGCCCAGCGCCCAGAGCGCATCCTGCAGCCCCTCGGCAAGTGCCACGAAGCTCTCCCCGCCCAACACCACCGCGGCGTGGCAGAAGCCCGAGTACTCGAGCCGGAAGTGATACAGCTTGTGCGCCAACGGCTTCCCGGCAACCGTCACGCCCAGGCCCGTCGCGTCCGTGAAGTCCGACAGGCCGCGGCGTCCCGGCTTGTGCTTCTGCAGGAAGATGATCTCCTGGTCCGGCCCATGCTTCGCCTTCCACGCCCGCACCCGCCGCTCGAGCGTGCGGCGAACCCCCGCATGCAACTCCGGGTGCCGCCGCATCATCTCCTCGTACAGCGCCACCGCCCGCAGCCCGGGGTTGGCCCGCAGCAGCGGCACGATCTCCTCCTCGAAGATCCCCGCCAGCGGATCCGGCCTCCTGCGTCCCCTCCGCTTCCGCTTCTGCGACGGCGGCCGCGGATCAGACTCGATCCGGTACCCCGTCGACGTGCTGAATCCCGCCTTCGCCGAAGCCAGCGCCGGGCGGTCCTCCTTCCGGTACGTCATGTAGAGCTCCATCTGGTGGTCCGTGATGTGTCGGCCCGGCACCTGGCATCTCTCCGCTCTCGGGAAAAACACCAAATCTCGGGCAGCTCGCGACCACCCCCCGCTCTCTCATCCTGATTGTCGCTGGCTTCTCATCCTGATTGTCGCGCTACAGCTTCGGCAGCCTTTCGTGGAGCGCCGAGGGGTCGCAGCCCTTCTTCCTTTCTTCCCTCCTCGGCAAACGGAGTCGAAATGGCCACCAACCGGGTCGGTCGCGAGACCGCGATAGCGGCGAAACTGGGCAACAGCAAGCACCGGCTGTCGCGCTGGGCCGAGGGCTACGAGCGGGAACAGGGCCGGATCCGGTGCGAGGAGCGAGTCAAGAACCTCGAAGCGGACCTGTCCCTTGGCTGCTTTGCTCGTCCTCAGAGCCTCTCAAGACTATTCGCGTGCGGGCACGCGATCCACCCTTCCTCGTTGGCCAGACGGCGGTCGTCAGGCGCAACCGGTTGGCAGCGGCGACGTGCCGCCCCGCGAGCCACCAGAGCGGCCACGAGCGCATCGAGCATGTCATCCGACTCCAGACACTTGCGCCGAACCTCTTCGGAGAGGATGAGCCCGGAGCCGAGCTTCTCGGCAAGGCCATCCACGATCTCCAACCGAACTGCGGTCGCCTCCTCCGTTTCGCCTTTGTAGCACTTCGAGGGCAGTCCCCATATCGAGAGGGCCACGGCAGGGTAGGTTTCGACGAACCGGCCACCTCCGCTCCGATCAATGACTTCGCCCTCTTCAGCCACTTTCGCCAGCAGACGGGCAGCTCGCATCGCGGTCATGGCGATCCGGTCCGCCGAGACACTGAGAGGCCATCGACCCAGTCTCTCCCTGACCATTCGGTCCGTTCGGCGGAAACGCAGATCGGAAACGTCACAGGTTGGCCAAACCGTGGCGGTCGAGTACCCGCGAATGGCTTGGACGAAGCTCACAGGCCATCCGAACGGGGCATCGATTCCGATCTTATCTGATCCTCGGAACAGCTCAAGGAGACGTGAATCCGTGGCGCCCTTCGAGAGTGCGTCGACAGTCGGTCGCCGCAGAGGCGGTGCGCGCCAACGGATCCGGCAGGTGGCCGTCCGTTCCGGCTGAGATGCAAGGTCGACGCCGAGGGTGATCATTGGCCGGGAAGCTAGCCAACGGGGGAGAGTCGGACCAGGTGAGACCGCCACTTGGATGCGGTCTACGCGGTGGGCCAGCCACCCTCAACTGTCGGAGGTAGCCCACCACGCTTGCATGACCTCCCGTCACCGGTCCAGCAGATCGACACGCGTAGGCGACCTCCACCTATTCCTTCAACCGGACGTGGACGGGCCAGTGCGGCCTCAGTCCCTCCACCGCGTCGCCACGCCCGTCCTCCACAATCCCTCACGGGAAACCTGACGGTACGCCGCAGATTAGCCTCGGGGCGCAGTACTGGCCTCTGGCTCGCACAGATCGCGAGCTTCTTCAAGTCGTCCGAGTTCGGCCAGCGGTAGCAGCCTATCCAAGAAACGAACCCATTGCGTGACACGGTTGCCCGTTCCCAGCTCCGCCGGACAGTGAACGCCTAGCGCTTCCAAGTGCGCGGCGAGTTCGATAGTCAGCGAAATGAAGCGTTGGCCGCCACTGGGTCCCATCTCATGGAACGTGTCCCGTGCTTCTCGGATCCGAGGGGTCAAGGCCTTCAAACGTTCCACTTCTGGGTTCGGACGCTTCGCCTGTGATCGAAGCAGAAGTACCCCGGCCGCCGACACGACGAAACTCAATCCGACGACCACGACGTCAAGAATCCGGTCCACCAGCCAGCTACGGAGCAAGATCACTGGACCGGGCATGACGACCAGCAACCATGCCCAAGCCTTGGACAAACACGCGGCCCACACCCTGAGGTGGCTCAGCGTTCCGGGCAGGTCGATTGCCCGCTTCAACCAGCGCCTGATCGGCTTCCGCCGTGTCAAGTCTGTTTCCATGGCACGAAGCTGGAGACTTCCTTCTGCTCTCGTCAAATGCACGGACATTAGGCACCGGAGGCCGAGATTGGATGAGGGTAGCTGGATCAAACCGGGATGCGTGCCTCTGCACCCGACTACTCAAAGCCCCCAGGTGGTTCATTCCACGCCTGGATAGCCTCCCGGCGCCGCTCTGGCCCTAGGCTTGGACTCGGTTTTCTACCAAGTTCCGCCTGTTCACGCTGCCGGACCTCGCGGATCGGGCAAGCCCATCAAGCATCCGGCGGCCGCAGCCGTCACACATCTGGGTCTTGGTCATCACAGGTACTCCTCCCCCAGCGGGGAGTCGGTGCTAAGAACGATAAGGCAACGTACCGGGCCATGTTCTGGAGTCTCGCCATTCAGGTCCGGTTTTCCCGCTTTCGCGGCACGGTCCAGCAGGGTCCAGTCCAACGGTAGGAAACGCAGATCGTGCAGTCCTGGTTGACTTTACGTGACTTCCTACCGTGATTTGGGCTTCAGGTGCTCTGCCGGGCTGGCAAGGCGCGACGAAAGGTGAATGGCGGAGCTGTTCGCCCGAGGAGCAACGCAGAGCGGAGCTTTGGAGAGAAGGAATGTATACTGTAGTTGACCAAATGTAATGTTAACATTACGTTCGAGACAGTCCAAGCGAAGCGTTCCAGCGCGGATGCATCGCCGCTCGAATGCCGTGAGGGTTTTTCCACGGGCTGCTAGACCTTCGGTGACCACGCCATGTCAGTGGCTCTGAGGCCCTTCTTCTTGTGGAAGACCACGTCGCGCACCCCCCAAGGCCTTCGCCTCCGCCAGGTTCGCCTTGCTGGCGTAGCCCCCGTCGCACGCCACCTGCTCCGGCGGCGACCCGTAGATCTCCGAGTGCCGCTCGATCATCGGCAGGCACCGAATGCTGTCCGGCGGATTGCCCGCCTCGACCACGGCGTCGAGCACCAGGCCGCTCGGCCCGCTGCCGAGGTTCACCTTGTGTCCGTACTGAACCCGGGCGGCCGCCCTTGCGAATGATGTCGGTGTGGGGCTCGAACAGGCTCAACACCTTCTCCTCCGCGGGCACCGTCGATGCGCACCTTGCTTCCCGTCTCGATCTCGTCGCCCCGCGCAGTCCCCAGCAGGGCCCGGTTGATCCGCTCCCATGTCTCCGCCCGCACGGCCCTGATGCAGCGCTGCAACGCCGAGCGCTTCGGGGGCCGCAGGGGGTTGATCCGCGTGAACCGCCTGGCCGAGGCGGAGTCTGCGAGCACAAACTCCAGTTCTCGGTAGTCGGACTGCCACAGCTGCTTGAGGATCCCGCAGCGCAGAATCACCTGGCAGGGCAGTTCGGCCCGCCCCATCGACGACCGCTCTCCCCGGTCCACATCTTCCGCGATCCAGTCCACTAACTCAACTCAGGGTGCTGGTCCAGAACCGCCGACATCGTGGCCAACCCTCGCCCCATCTCGTGATCTGGATACCCGGTGTCGAAAAGACTTCGTTGGCGAGCCCGTCTTGCACTCATCGGCGACTCCTCCCTCTGGCGTCGGGATAACCATTGGCGTAGGTATAAGGATAACGCCTTATCCGACCCCTTTCCCCGCAACCGGAGGATGCGACATCATGGCGAATCACCACACGCAACACGCGGGCGGTGCCGGAGGTCGGCGACGGACAGCGGGAGGAGCTGGAACGCTGGCTGCGGCGGTCGAGTACCGGACAGGCTCTGGCGCTGCAGCGAATCCGGCGAGCTTCGGGGCTCGCCGGATTCGCTTTACTGGCCCTCAACCTTCAGCTAGATGCGCAGGGCACGGATCGCCTAACCGTGACCGAGGTATGGGTTGCTGACGGCAACACACGGCTCGAAGAGCTCACGAGGATTACGGGAGCAGCCGAGAGCCCGCTGGGGACAGTGTGGATCGCGAGTTCCAGACCAGGAATGGTGCTGGCTGTGGCCCCGAACGGAGACAAGCGTGACGATTTCCTTGTCGCTCGCGACGGAGGATTCGCCTTGCTGCCAGGTGGCGGCTTCGTATTGAGCGGAGGGGTGTTCGGCAATAGCCACGCGATCCATCAATTCGACGAACTGGGGAGGTATCTTCGTAGCTGGGGCGAAGCCATGGAGGCCGAAGACATGATGGCCCGGTTCGTCGGGACGGGTGGGGCGCTCGACGTGCTGCCGGACGGATCCCTCCTCTACTCGCGGGCGGCGCCCCACGAGATCGTACGGTACCAACTACCCACCTCTGGATCGGTCGCCGCGAGCGGTCGTACGATCGTTTCTGTCAGTGGCCTCCTTGAGTCACCGGGAGACGATGTGCTCCTCAAGACGACCGACGAGAACGGGGTTTCCTATACGACGTTCAGGGTCTGGTATCCGCAGTCTAGGGGTGTGTTCCTGATGGCCGACGGGGCGATCTTGAACGTGATCACCCACTCGAAACGAGGATCCAGAGTTGCGCCACACCATCTGGCAGCTCTTCAGTCCCGCCGGCGACCTGGAGGCCGAAGCTAGGACGGACGGGGTTATGTACCAGCCTTGGTTCCAGTGCTCCAACGGTGACATCCTCGCCTCGCGGCACGATGTATTGGGCGTAACATCGCTCGTCAGATTGAGGGTCAACTTCAACGGAGGATCGTCCGGCTAACGCCGCAAAGCAGCTAGCCAGATAGGATGTTGAACGAGTTGCCGGTGCCGGTGCTCCCGGGGCGGCGGCTCCGTGCCGCCGCCCCCGTCGCGCTCCTATGCCTCGCATGTGACACCGACGCACCGGTTCCGGTGAATCCCAACCCAAGGACATGGATCACCGAGCCGGAATACCGGTTTACAAGCGGTAGCGAAACGGGCGTTCTGTTCTCCCATGTGTACCTCAGAGCCGATCCCAACCGGGACCGCGTCTTCGTGATCGACCGGATCGACCGACAGGTCTCCGCCTGGACGCCCGACGGTTCACTGATCTTCGTCGTCGGCAGGCCGGGAGATGGCCCCGGGGAGTTCATGCTTCCAACCCGCCTGCATTTCCAGGATGATGGCGGGTTTTACGTCCGGGAGGGATACGGATCACGGTTTACGTACTACTCGACGGACGGCGTACCGACGCGGACCGAGCCGGGACCAAGGGCGACGGCGTCCTACCAGGGCTTGTCCGTGTCCGTCGAAGCCACTGCGGTCGCCGAGGCGTATTTCGTGGTTCCACAAACCTGGTTGGCCAGCGCCACGGACTCGCTTGTCGAACGCTATCCCGTCATGCGTGCCCGGCGTTCCGGCAGCGGACACTGGCTCCCTCCCGAGCCCGTTTTCTGGATGAACAACAGGAACCGTTGGCACGCGGTGCCGGTCAAGTCCAGAACCGCGTTCTTCGGCCAGCTCTTCGGAGACTACGATCTGAGCGGGTTTCGTCCCGGCGTGGCGGTGGTGGCGCGCCGCACGCAAGGCCCCGGAGTCGTGGAGCTGACCGAAATGAACCCGGATGGGGACACGATCTGGCATCGGCACCTGCAGTTCGAGCCCATTCGTCTGACACCGGAAAGGACAAGGACGGAAGCCGAGAAACTCCAGTTGGAGAGCACGGCGTTTCCCGGGGTGTCCGGCCTCGAGTTGAGAAAGGCCTGGGAGGAGACCCTCTACAGACCCGCCCATCTCCCGGGAGCAATCAACCTCGCACTCACTGCCTCCGGCGAGGTCTGGCTCAGTACCTTCGAGGAATTGGACACTCTGAGAGTGTTCTACGCGCTGCGGAGAGATGATGTGGCTCGCGCCCCCAAACGCGTGCTCGTGCCGAAGTGGTTGTCGGTGCAGGATGTCACCGACACGCATGTCTGGGGGATTCTGGAAGACGACCTGGGCTTGCCCCATGTGGTGGGGCGTCGGCTGGTGCCTATCGGTGAATCCGTGATTGAGGTGCCGATACGCTGAGTCACATGTCCGCCCCAAGGCGGAGATCCCTGTCGGCACCCGTTGGCGGGGCACCTCCCGGTCTTACCCGGGTTGCCCACGGGCGCCGGCAGCCCCCGAGCCGACAGGTGACCGGCCCTTCCGGATTCTCTAGATTTGACGCTGACACCAAACCGTAGTGCCGGGCCCCTCCCTGCGGGAGCCCACACCCCCATCGTGGCCACAGCAATGCAGATAGCGCCCGCAAGACCTCGCCCCGCCTCCGAAGCCGACGTGGGACCCGGAGTACCGGAGGCTCTGCCCCGAACCCTGCGGGAGGTGGGGATACGGCTCGGGCCCGCCGCCATCGACCGCCTGTGGATCTTCCCGCCGCTGGTGCGGGGTCGCCGCGAGTGGGGACTGGTGGCGGCGGGGTGCTTCGACGGCGCGGGTGCGCGCAGACTGGTAACGGCGCGCTACGCGGCGGCGCGCACGGGCAGGGGACTCTACCTGGACACGCAGCTGCTCGACGAGGGAGTGGCGCCGTTCGACCGGTTGCCGCGGGTGATGGAGGGCGTCGTGCGGCGCGGGCCGGAGCCGCTCGGAAGTCCCCGCGTGGTGGAGCTGGGCGGCGATGCGGACGCCTTCGAAGACCTCATGGCCGACTTCCCCGGCGATCTCTTCGAGGAGGCGGTCGCCGGGACCCGGCCGCCGGACTAGCAGCGCGTGAACAAAATCCCCCCGGCATTCGAGCGGCGATGAAGTTCGGTCCCGCCGACATCGAGCCCTACCTGGCGATCTTCGGCCGTTACCTGCGTGAACAGGGGCTGCCCGTCACGCAGCAGCGGGTGGCCGTGGCCGAGGCCGTGTTTTCCTCTCCGCGCCACCAATCGGTCGAGGATCTGGAGGCGGTGCTGCGGGATAAGGACCTGCGCCTGGGCAAGGCGACGATCTACCGGACCCTCGACCTGCTGGTCCGGAGCGGGCTGGTCGAGGAGCACGACTTCGGCGAGGGCTTCCGCCGCTACGAGCACCGCCTGTCGAAGGACCCGGTGCACCACCACCTGGTATGCACGGAGAGCGGCGAGGTGATCGAGTTCCGCAACGAGGAACTCACCCGCATCGTCGAGGAAACCGCCGCCCGGCACGGCTTCCGCCCCACGCATCACAAGCTGGTCATCTTCGGCCTGAGCCGCGCCAGCCAGGAGTCGGGCGCGGAGGTTCCCTCCCGCGGCCTCACCTGCCCCATCGAGACCACCTGAGCACCGGGCCGCTCCGATGCCCAACCGGAGGGACCCCGAGGATCTCGCGCGCGGGGGCGCCGGCACCATCCATACCCTGCCCGCCGGGCTGGAACGGCTTCCCTGGGAGCTCCCGCGGGTCTTTCTGGGACTGGACGGCGCCGGGGCCACCCCGGACGGCGCGGCCACCTGGATCCTGCCCGTGCCCTACGAAGCCACCACCAGCTGGGGCCCGGGGACGCGCCACGGGCCCCGCGCCATCATCGACGCCTCGCGCTACGTCGAGCTCTACGACCACGAGCTGGACCGCGATCCCTCCCGGGAAGGCGTCTACACCTTTCCCGCCCTGGAACTCCCGCGCGGCGACGCGGCCCGCGCCATGGCCGAACTCGAGGACGCCATGACCCGCGTCCTCGACGCGGCGGGCGCCAGACGCGTGATCACGATCGGCGGTGAGCACTCCGTCTCGGCCCCCGCGATCCTGGCACACGCGCGCCGCCACCCCGGGCGGCTGAGCGTGCTCCAGTTCGACGCCCACCTCGACCTGCGCGCGGAGCTGGACGGCAGCCCCTTTTCGCACGCGTGCGCCATGGGACGGGTCGTCGAGCATGTGGACCTGGTTGCCGTCGGTGCGCGCGGGATCAGTGCCGCGGAGTGGGATGTCGTGCGGGACCGCGCCAACGTCACCGCCGTCACGGCGGAGGAGATGGCCGGCGGGGACTGGATGGGGCGCGCCCTCGCGGCGCTCGGCCGGACCGTCTACATAACCTTCGACGTCGACTTCTTCGACCCCTCGCTGGTGCCCTCCACCGGGACACCCGAGCCGGGCGGCGGGGACTGGCCCACGGCGCTGGCCCTGCTCCGGCGGGTCTTCGGCGAACGGCGGGTCGTGGGCGCCGACGTCGTGGAGCACGCACCGATACCCGGGTTGGCGGCGCCGGACTTCCTGGTGGCCAAGCTCATCTGCAGGATGATCGGCTACTGGAGCGACCGCTCCGGGCACCGCTGACTGTCGCTGCCCCAACGCGGTCCTCGCTTCGGGTGTCCTCGGGTAGCACCGACGTTCCAAACCCTTGCCGGAGAACCTCATGATCCGCAGTGCGCTCCGTTCCGCTCCCACCCGTGCCCTCCGCCTCGCCGTCACGGCGTTCACCGCGGCGGCCCCGTTAGCCGCGTCGGCCCAGCTCACCGAACAGGTCCCCGACGCGGTCTGGGAGACCTTCCGCTGGCGCTCCGTCGGCCCGGTCAACATGGGCGGGCGCGTCACCGACGTCGAGGGCCTGCCGAGCCCGTCGAAGACCTTCTACGTGGCGGCCGCCGCGGGCGGGATCTGGAAGACCACCAACAACGGCATCACCTTCCGCTCCGTCTTCAACGACCCGCGGGTCGTGTCGATGGGCGACCTGGCGATCGCGCCCGGCGATCCCAGCCGGATCTGGGCAGGGACCGGCGAGGAGGACTCGCGCAACTCGATCTCGCCGGGAGGCGGGATCTTCAAGTCCACCGACGGGGGCGACAGCTGGGAGTTCAAGGGGCTCCGCGGGACCCAGGTCATCGGGCGCGTGGTGGTTCACCCGGAGGACCCGGACATCGTCTTCGTGGCGGCGCTGGGCCACATCTGGGGGTCGAACCCGGAGCGCGGCCTCTACCGCACCACCGACGGCGGCGACAGCTGGGAGCTGGTCAAGTTCATCAGCGACAAGGCCGGGTTCGTGGATGTGGCCTTCAAGCCCGGCGATCCGAACACGCTGTTCGCGGCCAGCTGGGAGCGGGTGCGCGGCCCCTGGTTCCTGAACAGCGGGGGACCGGGGAGCGCGCTCTGGAAGTCGACCGACGGCGGGACGACCTGGACCGAGGTTGCCGGGAACGGGTTCCCGACGGCGATGAAGGGACGGATCGGGATTGCGATCAGCGAGAGCGACCCCGAGATCATGTACGCGATGGTCGAGGCCGAAGAGGAGGAGGAGGTCGAGGAGGAAGCGGAGGAGGACGAAGCCGAGGGCGAGGAGGGAGCCGAGAAGGAGGAGACCGAGGCTGGCGAGGGAGCCGGAGCCAGGAAGGGGGCGGAAGCCGGGAAGGAGGAGGGAGCTGAGGCCGGCGAGGCGGGCGACACCGAGGCGGGTGAGGAAGCGGAGGCGGGTGAGGAAGCCGAAGCCGTGCAGAGGGAACGCGCCTCCGGTGGCAACGGCCTCTATCGCTCCGAGGACGGCGGCGAGACCTGGGAGAAGGTCAACGACGCCAACACGCGTCCCTTCTACTACTCGCAGGTGCGGGTGGACCCGCAGGACCCCGACCGCGTCTACTTCTCGTCCACCCCCGTGCTGTTCTCGGACGACGGCGGGCGCACCGTCGGGTCCACGACCGTCGGAATCCACGTCGACCACCACGCGATGTGGATCGATCCGGTGGACCCGGAGCGGATCGTGGTGGGCAACGACGGCGGCGCGGCGATCACATACGACAGGGGCGGCAACTGGCGCTACCTGAACACGATGGCGGTGGGGCAGTTCTACGACGTCTCGTACAACATGGAGAAGCCGTACCGGGTGTGCGGCGGGTTGCAGGACAACGGAACATGGTGCGGCCCCAGTCGTTTATCGAGAGGCTCTATCTCGAAGTACCACTGGGGGAACATCAGCGGCGGCGACGGCTTCGTGACCGCGCAGGATCCGGAGGACCCTAACCTGGTGTGGGCCGAGTCGCAGGGCGGCAACATGCGGCGGCTCAATCTGGCCACGCGCGAGTCGGCTTCGCTCCGCAGGCCGGGGTGGGAGGACGCCTGGCGCCCGCTGCAGGACAGCATCGTGCTGCTCCTCGAAGGCGGCATGGCCGAAGACGATCCGCAGATCGGGGCGCTTCGCGAACAGGCGGCCGCGGACTCTCTCAGCCACATCATGCGCTGGAACTGGAACACCCCGTTCTTTCAGTCGGTGCACGACCGTACCCACTTCTACGCTGCTGGTAACCGTGTTGTCAAGAGCACCGATTTCGGCGACGACCTGCGGATCATCTCCCCGGACCTCTCATACGCCGACCCGGAGAAGATCGAGGTGAGCACGCGCACCACCGGTGGCATCACCCCCGACGTGACCGGCGCCGAAACGCACGCCACGATCACCGCGCTGGCCGAGTCGCCGCTGGTGCGGGGCCTGCTCTATGCCGGGACCGACGACGGGCGGGTCTGGATGTCGCCGAACGACGGCGGCGAGTGGATCGAGCTGACCGACCGGTTCGGGGGGGTCCCCGCGGGCACCTACGTGAGCCGCCTGGAGCCTTCGCGCCACGACGCCGAACGCGTCTACGTCTCCTTCGACGGCCACCGCACCAACGACTTCACGCCGTATGTGTACGTCTCCGACGATGGTGGGCACTCCTTCCGCTCCATCGCGGCCGGGCTCCCCACCGGCGCCCCGGACTTCGTGCACGTCGTCCGCGAGGACCCGCTGAGCGAGAACCTGCTCTTCGTGGGGACCGACGTGGGCGTGTACGCCTCGCTGGACCGCGGCGCGTCGTGGCGGCGCTTCATGGAGAGCCTGCCGACGGCGCCGGTGCACGACCTGGAGATCCACCCGCGCGACCGCGAACTGATCGCGGGGACGCACGGGCGCTCGATCTGGATCGTCGACATCGCGCCGCTCCAGGAACTGACGGCACAGGTGCTGGCGGACGGGGCGGCGGCCTTCGAGCCCGCGCCTGCGTTTCAGTTCGGCGAGGAGGCCAGGGGCGGGGAGGCGTACGGACAGGCGTGGTTCTCGCGGCCGACGCCGGGAACGAGCGCGCGGATCCGATACTACATCGGCGAAGAGGTGGCGGAGGCGCTGGTGGCCGCGGCCGAGGAGGAAGAGGAGGAGGAAGAGCAGGCCGAAGGCGAGGGGGATGCCGGGCGGGGGGCTGGGCGGGGGGAGGCGGGTGCCCGGCCGGCGGGTGAGCGGCCGGCGGGTCCGCCGCGCCGACTCGGGCCCCGGGTCGAGATAACGGTCACCGATGCGGCGGGCGAAGAGGTGCGGACGCTGCGCGGTCCCGCCGGGGCCGGGCTCCACACCGTTACCTGGAACATGCGTGGTCCCGCGCCGCCGCCCGAGCCGCTTTCGCCGTCAGAGCGCCGCGACAGCATCGAGGTGGCCGAACGGGCGCGCTTCGTGGCCGACTCGCTGATCGAAGCGGGATGGGACGAGGCGCCGCTCCGCCGGCTGGTCGGGCTGTTCACGGGCGAGAGCACTCCGCAGGCCGTGTTCGGGGGGTTCGGGCGCGGTTTCGGGGGTGGTGGGGGCCAGAGCAGGGACCCGGAGGCCTTCCGGGAGCGTCCGGGTGAGTCGACGCGTGGCGGAGGGGGGCGTGGGGGCGGTGGAGGCATGCCCAGCTTCAACCGGATGCGGGAACTCGCCGAACTGGTCCGCCCGGGTGTGGGGATGGGCGGGCTGTTCCGGAGGCGGGGCGGGGGTGGGGGGCAGGGTGACCTGGTGGAGTCGGGGACCTACACGGTGAGTGTGAAGATCGGGGACCGCGAGCTGACGCGAACGCTGGCGGTGGAGCGGGTGGGGATGGGTCCGTCCTGACCCGAGCCGTCGCCACCCCGGACCCGGAACCGCGATGACGCAGGAGCGCGGCCCGCCGCGGTTGCGGTTGGCGGCGCGACCCGCGAGTGTGGTTCGGTCACCCACACCCATGCCTCCTCGCCCGAGCCCCCCCGACCTTGACCGAATCCGTCGGCTTCCCCATTGCCCTGATGGCGGGTCTGCTCTCCTTCCTGTCCCCCTGCGTCCTCCCGCTCGTGCCGAGCTACCTGTCCTTCGTGACGGGCATGTCGCTCGAGGACATGCAGGAGGGCATCGAGCGGCGCCGCGTGCTGCTCCATTCGGGCCTCTTCGTGATCGGCTTCACCCTGATCTTCGTCCTGCTGGGCGCCGGGGCGACCTACGTGGGTGCCCTTCTGCTCTACAACAGCGAGTGGATCGCGCGGGTCGGGGGCGTGATCATCATCCTCTTCGGGCTGCACCTGATGGGAGTCTTCCAGCTCCTGCCCCTGCTGAGCGAGAAGCGGGTCCACCTGGCGGACAAGCCGGCCGGGTACGCCGGCACCCTCGCGGTGGGCGCCGCCTTCGGCGCGGGGTGGACGCCGTGCATCGGCCCGGTGCTGGGTGCGATCATGACGATGGCGGCCTCGCAGGAGCACGTCGGGACGGGGATGCTCCTGCTCTTCGTCTACTCCATGGGGTTGGCGGTGCCGTTCATGCTGGCGGCCGTGGCGCTCGAACGCTTCCTGCACGCCTTCTCCCGCTTCCGCCGGTTCCTTCCCGCGGTGCAGAAGGTCGCGGGCGCGCTGCTTGTCGTCCTGGGGCTCCTGCTCGTCACGGGCTCGTTCGTGATCCTGGCCTCCTGGCTGAACCGCTTCGCCCCCGAATTCCTGGTGGAGCGGTTGTAGTCGGCCTCCGCCTGGATTCCCGCCGACAATCAACTGAAGCAGCCCGCGGACAAGACCCCCCGGCATTCGAGCGACGATGCATCCGTGCTGGCCGCTTCGCCCCGTCTGGTCACACTGCAAAGGCGACGTTACGATTTGTCATGCCTGACATACTCTCTTCCTCATCAAGGCTTCGCTCTGCGTTTCTCCTCGGGCCGGTAGCGCTGCTACCGCCCTCTCGTCGCGCCTTGCCAGCCCGGCGCCTCGCCGCTCCCGGTGCTCGGGTGGCCTTATCCGCGGACTGCTGAGGAGACCGCCGCGAATGGTCCTGGTTCCCTCGACAATGCTCCCGCTGGGCACCCCCGCCCCCGGCTTCTCGCTCCCCGAGCCCCACACCGGCCGGATCGTCTCGCTCTCCGACTTCGACGGCGCGCCGGCGCTGCTCGTGGCCTTCCTGTGCAACCACTGCCCGTACGTCAAGCACATCGCCGACCACTTCGCCGCGGTGGCCGGCGGCTTCCGGACGGACGGAGCGGCGGTGGTGGGGATCAACTCGAACGACACGACGACCCATCCGGAAGACGACACCGAGAACATGAAGGGCGAGGTGGAGTGGCGCGGCTACACCTTCCCCTACCTCTTCGACGAGACCCAGGAGGTGGCGAAGGCGTACCGCGCGGCGTGCACGCCGGACTTCTTCCTGTTCGACGCGGACCGCCGCCTGGTGTACCGCGGGCAGTTCGATTCGAGCCGGCCGGGATCCGAGGAAATCGTGACCGGGCGGGATCTGCGCGCCGCGATGGGTGCCGTGCTGGCGGGAGAGGAGCCGTCGCCGATGCAGTTGCCGAGCATCGGATGCAACATCAAGTGGAAGCTGGGCAACGAGCCGGATTGGTGGTAGCCGGGGGGGGCTCGAAGGCGATGTGTAGTGTGTAGTTGTGTAGCCTCAGGCCGCCCCCGCCAGATCCTGCTCCAGCAACTGCCTCCTGAGCAGCGAGGCGTAGGTTCCCCGCCGCGTGAGCAGCTCCTCGTGACGCCCCCGCTCCACGATCCGCCCGCCGTCGAGCACCAGGATGAGGTCCGCGTCCTTCACGGCGGTGACCCGATGCGAGATGATGAACGCGGTGCGGCCCCGGAACTCGCGCCGCAGGCCCTGCAGAATGCGTGATTCGGTGGCCGTGTCGACGGCGCTGAGCACGTCGTCCAGAACCAGGACGGCGGGTTCGATGGCCAGCGCCCGCGCGAGCGTGGCCCGCTGCTTCTGCCCGCCCGACAGATTGATGCCGCGCTCGCCGAGCCGGGTTCGGTAGCCGTCGGGGAACCCCTCGGCGGTTTCGTGCAGGTCGGCGGCCGCGGCGGCGTCCCGGATGCGCCGCTTGCGTTCGTCCGCGGGCAGGGACGCGTGGACGCCGAGTCCGATGTTGAGGCCGAGCCGGGCCGAGAAGAGGAAGCCGTCCTGGGGGGCGAAGCCTACGCGGCCGCGGATGTCGGCCGGGTCGTATTCGTGCAGCGGGACGCCGTCCAGCAGCACCGCGCCGGAGGTGGGGTCGTGGACGCGCGCGATGAGCGAGACGAGTGTGCTCTTGCCGGAGCCGGTGGGGCCCACGATGGCGACGGTGCGGCCGGGCTCGGCGGTGAAGGAGATGTCCTCGAGGACCAGGTGATCCGGCTCCGGCACGGACGTTTCCGCGTCGCCGCCCGCCTTCTCTTCCCCCTCCCCACCCCTGCCGGGGTAACGGAAACAAACGTTGCGAAACTCTATGGCCGCGGCGCCCGTGGGCGGCGGATGCGGTGCGGCGGGCGGCGCGATGGCGGGCTCGGTCGCCATGATCCGGTTGATGCGGCCCATCGACGCGGCGCCGCGCTGGAAGAGGTTGACCACCCAGCCCAGGGCGATCATCGGCCAGCCGAGGAGAACCAGGTAGAAGGAGAAGGCCACGAAGTCGCCCGTGGTGATCGCGCCGGACATGACCAGCCGGCCCCCGTACCAGAGCACCACCACCATGCCCGCGCCGGTCAGCAGGCCCATGATCGGATGGAAGGCGCCCGAGACGTACGCGAGGTGCATGTTGCGCCTGACGTACTCGCGGTTGAAGGCGTCGAACTCGCGCTCCTGCGCGGTCTCCTGCCCGTAGGCCCGCACGATGCGAACCCCCGCCAGATTCTCCTGCACCATCGTCGAGAGCGCCGCGAACTGCTCCTGGATGCGCTCGAAGCGCGTATGGATGGCGCGGCCGAACCAGAGGACCACGGGGGGAAGCAGCGCCAGCGGCAGGAGCGCCGCCAGGGTGAGCCGGGGGCTGATCCAGATCATCACGCCCAGCCCGAAGGCGAAGTTGACCAGGGTGTTAACCGAGTACATGACCGCCGGCCCCACCGCCTGGCGCACGGCCAGGGTGTCGTTTGTGGCCAGGCTCATGAGGTCGCCGGTGCGGGTGCGGCCGTGGAAGCCGGCGTCGAGACGCAGCAGGTGGCGCAGGAAGTCGTTGCGCAGGTCCACCTCGATGCGGCGGCTGAGGCCGTTGAGGATCTCCCGCATCCCGTAGCGGGCGGCGTTGCCCAGAACAGCCGCGCCCACGATGAGGAGGGCGAAGGTGAGGATCGTCCGGCGGGTGCCGTCCGGGTCCGCGCCGGAGCCGGCGCCGGCGGTGAGGGCGTCGATGGGCAGCTTGAGGAGGTAGGGGCTCGCCAGGGAGAAGGCGTTGGCGACGATCACCAGGACCAGGCCCCAGATCATCGGCGCGCGGTAGGGGCGGAAGTAGGGCAGAACGGTCTTGAGCTGGTCCATGGCCGGGTCGGCGGTCCGGGGGGGTCGGTGGGGCCGGGCCGGGTGCGTGCGCGGCGCGCGCGTCCCGGCCTGTATATTAAGGAGGCCGGCGGCGAACGCGATGGCGCGTCCGGGCCGGCCGGTCCAAGGAGGGCACCGGGATGGCGACAACACAGCGCCGGCGGGGACTGCTCGCGCCGGTCCTCTGCCTGCTGCTTGCCGCGGCCTGCGGCGGGAACGCGGAATCGACCGCGGATGGCGCGGCGACGGGGGACTCGGCGACAGGGGGGGATGCCCCACCGGCTCCCGGAGACGCCGATGGTGTCCTCCCCGGTGGCGGCGAGGACGACCAGGGAGCGGAGGGGGACCCGGAGGGCGTCGCACCGGGTGAGTCGGCCGACCCCGGCGGGATGGAGACGAACGATACTGCCGGAGCCGTCACCGCCGAACCCGGCCCCTTCATGCGGATCCCCGCCGGCACCCGCGTCAACGTCGTGGCCGACGAGGATATCTCAACGGCGGACTACCGGGTGAACGACCCGGTGATCACGACTGTCATCCACGACGTTCGCGGTCCGGGCGGGGAGCGTCTCCTCCCACAGGGGGTGAGGCTGCTCGGGCGCGTCGAGGCGTCGGTGGGCTCCGGCGGGCCCGGTGAGATTCCGGTGCTGGAGATCGCCTTCGAGACGCTGTCGGCCTACACCTGGGAGCGGCCGGTGGAAGGCGTCGTCGTCAACACGCCCGTGGTCCTGGATCCGGCGGCCGCGCGGGCACGACGGTCGGCCTCGGGCCGGGTGGCCGCGGTGACCGAGGTGCCGGGACTGATCATGGCGGGGACGATCATCGCCGTCGAGCTGCGCGAGGCTGTCCACGTGCCGCCGCCCGCCGCCCCGGCGGAGCCTGTCCTTCCGGAGGATTCGGTGGCGCCGAAGCCGGATTCGATACCGGGCGCGCGCCCGTCCTGACGGCCCGTTCCTACTCCCGAAACCCCAGCGCCATCCCGCCCCGCCGCGGGTCCGACCACCCCTCGAGCGAACCGTCGGGCATGACCATGATCAGCTGCACGTCGCCCGACACCCCGCCGGCGAAGTAGGCGTCGGGCGGTCCGGGGTCGCGCTGCTCGACCGTGTGACCCAGGGCTTCGAGCGCGCGCACGGTGGCTTCGGGCAGCCCCCGGTACTCGAAGAAGATCCGGTCGGGCAGGTGCTGGTGGTGCACGCGGGGCGCGTGGACCGCCTGAACCACGTTCATGCCGTGGTCGACCACGTTCATTATGGTCTGCAGCACCGTCGTGATGATGGTGGCGCCGCCCGGCGTGCCGGTCACCAGGAAGAGCCCCCCGTCCGCGTCCTCGACGATCGTGGGACTCATCGCCGACAGCATCCGCTTGCCCGGCGCGACCGCGTTCCATTCGCCCTGCACCAGGCCGAACTGGTTCGGGGTGCCGGGCTTGGCGGAGAAGTCGTCCATGGTGTTGTTGAGGAAGAACCCGGCGCCGTCCACCACGACCTTGTTCCCGTACCACAGGTTCAGACTGGTCGTGACCGCCACCGCATTGCCGGCCGCGTCCACCACCGCGTAGTGCGTGGTGTGGCTCTCGTCCAGGAACTCCCCGAGCCCCGGCCGCACCTCGCTGGAGGGGGTCGCGCGGTCGGGCGAGATCGTCGCGGCGCGCACGGCCGCGTACGTTCCGGAGGTGAGTTCCTCGACCGGCAGGTCCACGAAGTCGGGGTCGGCCAGGTATTCGTTGCGGTCGGCGTAGGCCCGCCGGAACGCCTCGGCCATGAGATGGATGGTCTCGGGGGTGTTCCACCCCAGCGCGGCCAGGTCCCGGCGCTCCAGCATCCCGGCGATCATGGCCATGGTGACCCCGCCCGACGAGGGCGGCGGCATGGAGTAGGCTGTGTAGCCGCGGTAGCCGAAGGCGACGGGAGTGCGCCACACGGCCTCGTAACGGCCGAGGTCCTCCAGCGTGATGATGCCGCCGCCCCGCACCATCTCGGCCGCGATGAGGCTGGCGGTCTCGCCGCGGTAGAAGTCGTCGGGTCCCTGGTCGCGGAGCCGGGTGAGGACGGCGGCCAGGCCGGGCTGCGCGAAGGTGTCCCCGATTGCGGGGACCTCGCCGCCGGGCAGGAAGATGCGCGCACCGGCCGGGAACAGGAGGATGCGGTCGCGGGCCGCCTCGAGGGTGGAGACCAGGCGCGTAGTGACCTCGAACCCTCCGGCCAGGCGGATCGCCGGTGCCACCAGGGCGGCCCAATCCATGGTGCCGAAGCGCCTGTGGGCCTCCCACAGTCCGGCGACCGTTCCCGGCACCCCCGCCGCCAGGTGTCCCAGCACGGACTTGTCGGTGAGGTCGCCCTCCCCGTCGAGGTACATGTCGCGGGTGGCGGCGAGCGGGGCCTTCTCGCGGTGGTCGAGGGCGTGGACGCTGCCGTCGCCCAGGCGCACCATCATGAAGCCGCCACCTCCCAGGTTCCCCGCCTCCGGGTTCACGACGGCCAGCGCCAGCCCGGTGGCGATCGCCGCGTCGACCGCGTTGCCGCCGGCGGCGAGGATGTCGAGCCCGACCCGCGTGGCGTACTCGTCGGTGGTCGCGACGATGCCTCCCCGCGCCGTGACCGGCGGGGCGCCGGGGGGGAAGGGCCAGCCGTCCGGGAAGGACCCGCCCGCCCGCGCGAAGTCGCTTGCGGTGGTGCGGGGCTCGCAGCCCGGCAGCGCGAGAAGGAGGAGCGCCGGGGCCGCGCCGCGCAGGGGGGCGTTCCGGCTACGGATTCGGTGGGTGAGCGGCATCTTTCACTCTCAGGACCCAGGTGACGGGTTCTCGTGTCTGATGAACCAGGTCGAAATCGTCCGGCCGACTCTGCAGGGCCGGCACGAGATAGCGGCGTGTGGTCGGAAACAGGGCATCGATCAACACGTAGTCCGTCTCCCGTACGACCCGGAGTACGCTGTCGGCTTCGGTGCTGAACGGATAGATCAACGCCCGGCGGTCCGCCAGAGCGTGGAAGAGGCGCGGCTTGCGCACGGTCACCGTGGCGTCGGCCGGCGTGTTGAAGTCGAGCCAGCGGGCGGCATCGAAGAAGGTGCCCCAGGCGGGGTGGTAGCCGGCGTAGCGGTCGCCGGCCTGGTACCGGGCGATCATGTCGAGGTTGGCGGGAATCCGGGCCGCCTGGGATCCCGCCGCAAGTGCGGCGAGGGCGGCGGTGACCACGACGGGAAGACGCGCGGGCAGGAATCCCCGGGAAACCCCGGCCAGCATGGCGGCCCCCTGGCTCAGGTAGACCAGGATCAGGGGAATGAGCGGAACCAGGTAACGCACGTCGTTCACGCTCGTCTGGAAGAGCATGATCGCCAGGCAGGTCAGAAGGAAATAGAACTCCGGGGCGGCCGGCCGCCGGCGCAGCGCCCGGACCAGTCCGCAGAGGACCAGGGCGCACACCACCACGGCGACCAGGACGACCGGCGGGGTCGCGGCCCAGCCGCTGTCGGACCCCGCAAGGGCCCGGGGAAGCTCCCGCGTGCCGTAGAGCAGGGCGTTCTCGAAGAACCGCTCCACCATCCCCCCAAGGTCGAGGTATCCGGCTTCGGGCTCGTACACGTTGCCCAGCAGGAACTCCTCCAGGTATGGGGTCGCGCTCTCCGAGACCATCCTGTTGCGGACGAGCCACGGGATGGTCAGACCCGCCCCGACGGCTCCGTGCACGAAGAACTTCCGCCACTCGCGCCGAACCAGGTAGGAGAGCGACGCCGCGGCCAGCAGCAGGGCGCCGATCGACCGCACGTAGAAGCCGATCACGGCCGCGGCCAGCCCCAGCCAGAACGCCCGGCCCATCCCTTCGCCGGAGCGGTCCTCGTCCAGCTGCCACAGCGCCAGCAGCGTGAAGAAGAGGAAGGGGGCCTCGCTCAGCATCCAGCGCGAGTAGTCGATCACCCCGGGACTGACCGCGAAGGCCAGCGCGAGGAAGAACCAGAGCACCGGCTCCCGCCCCCTCAGGGCGTAACGGCAGAAGACCAGGACGGCGCCGGCCGTGAAGACCAGCGACAGCAGCTTGAGCACCACGAAGTTCCGTCCGAAGGCCGCCACCAGCGGCGCGAGCGCCGCGGGGTAGCCCGGGGGGTACTTGGTGTGGGCCTGCGGAGGTCCGGGGTCGATGGACAGCGAGTAGCCGTCGCCCGGCGTGAGCAGGCTCTCGGCGAGCAGGACGTAGGTGACGCTGTCGCCCCCGGTGTGGATCTTGGGCTCGAAGAGTGCGGCGCACAGCAGGATGTGGAAGACGACCAGACCCGCGGTCACAATGGGGACCCGTTCCTTCACCCGGTCGGAGAACCGGACGAGGGTCGCGCGGTCGCCTTTCACGAGCCGGCCGGCCTGCGCGCGTACACGATCATCTTGGTGCGCGGATCGAAGTGCAGCTTCCGGTCGGAAAGGCGCAGCCACCGCACCATGCGCTCCAGCGCGGCTCCGGCCCGCGGGTACGCCAGCCGGACCCGCTGTGCCAGGAAGTCCATCCGGATCGTGAGCCCGTGCGAGTCGATCCGCAGCACCTCGAACCCGGCCCGCCGGAGGGCCTTGCGAATGGTGGCGCGGTTGAAGAAGTACAGGTGCTCGCGGGTGCGCCGGAAATCCTCCAGCCTCTTGCCGACCAGGCGGGACACCAGCGAATCGGAGTCCATGGTCGAGAGCACGAAGACCCCGCCCGGCCTGGTCAGGGAGCGGGCCTTTTCCAGGGCCGCCAGCGGACGGGGCAGGTGTTCGATCACGTCCAGCATGGCCACCGCGTCGCTGGCCTCTCCCTGGTACTCCATGAAGTCGCCGCAGAAGGCCGGGAACCCGTAGGTGTCGGCGATCCACTCGGTGGCGGCGAGGTTGTAGTCGATACCCTGCACCCGGTAGCCGCGGCGGCTGGCGGCATTCATCAGGTGGCCCAGGCCGCATCCCACGTCCAGAAACCGGCGGCCGTTCGAACCGGGCGGTTCGAGGAGCCGGGTGAGCCGGTCCAGGATGCGCCGGTTGTCGAATTCCTTGGCCGGGTGCTCCGAGAAGCAGTCGAAGTACCCGTAGATCGTCCCGTCCCCGTCGAAGAAACGCCGGTTGCGGTAGTAGTCGGAGCCGTAGACTTCGTGCAACTCGGCCTCCGACGGTTGCGGGTCGAGCCACATGAAGGTGCATCCGCGGCAGCGGAGGATCCGGTGCCGGCCGAAATCGTAGCGGGTGGAGACCGACCGGCCGCCGCAGAAGTCGCACGAGTGTTCCGGCGCAGGGTTCGGCATCGGGTTGCGGGACTCCCTTCGGGGTCCGTGAAGATGGTTAGAACCTATCTCAATAATAAAGCGGCTTGAGCAGGAGGCATAGCGCGGCCAGCTGGACGAACCCGAGGAAGTTCTCGGCGTGATACTCCCACCGGATGAGGACGCGGCGGTTCCACTGGATCCAGGCGAAGAACCGCTCCACGATCCACCGCCGCTTGTACCTGCGCAGGCGGCGTCCGTCCTGCGTCTTCGCCCGCGTCCGGTTCTTCCGGTGGGGCGCGATCATCTCGACTCCCTGCTTCCTGAGATCCCCGTCCAGCGGATCGCTGTCATACGCCTTGTCGCCGACCAGATTCTCCGGGAGGTCGTCCACGAAGACCAGATCGAGGCTCAGCTGGACGAGCCTGGCCTCGTGCCGCTGGGCCGAGTGCGTCCCGACGGACAGTGGAAGGCCGCAACGGTCCACGATCGCCATGATCTTCACGCCTTTTCCGGCCTTCGTGAGCCCCACGCCGTCCCCTCCGCCCTTGGCGCGGGCGAACGACGCGTCAATGAACGCCTCCGACCCGTCGATCACCCGGACTTCCCGGAGTTCGGACGCCAGATCCTCGAGCACGTCCGCCAGCACCTCGTCGCGGCACCACGCCTGGAATCGCCGGTGCACCGTCTTGTAGTTCGGATAGCACTGCGGCAGCATGTGCCACTGGGCCCCCGTCTTCAGAATCCAAAGCACGGCTTCCAGGACCTGCCGCGCCGGCACCGGCGGGCGTCCCCGCTGCCCCTTCGGCCGATTCTCCTCGGGGAAGTGATGCCGGATCCGGTTCCACTGGTCGTCCGTGAGCTTCAGCATGCACCAAAACTAACCCCCGACAATACCGTGCACAAGCCCCAAGGGGTTTTTGAGATAGGTTCTAGCTTCCGGGTGGCGTTCACCCACGGTTGGCGGGAAGGCTAAAGATGTTGGATGACCGGCTGACAGAGCAACGGAACCCGCGCAGCGAGGAGGTGGACCGCCTCGCTTCACTGGAGATCGTGCGGCTCATCAGCCGGGAGGACCGAACGGTGGCGCGGGCCGTGGAGCGTGAGGCGGAGGCGATCGCCCGGGCGGTGGACCTGGCGGTGGCGGCGTTCCGGTCCGGGGGGCGCCTGATCTACGTCGGTGCGGGCACATCGGGGCGCCTGGGCGTGCTCGACGCCGCCGAGATGCCGCCCACCTACGGCACCGATCCCGAAATGGTCCAGGGGGTGATCGCGGGGGGCTTCGGGGCCCTGGTGCGCTCGTGCGAGGGGGCGGAGGACCATCCGGAAGACGGGGCCGCGGCCATGGACGAGAAGGGAGTCGGCGCCACCGACGTGGTGCTCGGGATAGCCACGTCCGGGACCACGCCGTACGTGCACGGGGCGCTGGCCCGCGCGAGCGAGCGGGGCGCCCGCACGGGACTGCTGCTGTGCACGCCCCCGAGCAGGGAACTCCTGGACGCGCACGACGTTGTGATCGCCCCGCTGACCGGACCGGAGGTCGTCACCGGGTCGACGCGCATGAAGGCGGGGACCGCGACCAAGATGGTGCTGAACACGATCACCACCGCCGCGATGGTGCGCTTCGGCAAGGTCCACGGGAACCTGATGGTGGACCTGCGGGTAACCTGCGCCAAGCTGCAGGACCGCGGCGAACGCATCCTGATGGCGACGCTCGGGCTCGACCGCGCGGCGGCGCGCGGGCTGCTGGAGGCGGCGGGGGGCCATGTGAAGACCGCGCTGGCCATGCGGCGGCTGGGGGTGGGGGCGGACGAGGCACGGGCGGCGCTTGCGCGCGTGCGTGGAGTGATCGCCGCGCTCCCCCGTGACGGTGCGGCCGGAACGGAGACTGGCGGGGGCAGCACGGGTGCCCGATAATCGGTGAGCAGCGGCGCGCACCAATCCCCGATGGAACCGCCTCCATGAGACACAGAGCCCTACCCCTCTCCATCACCCTCCTCCTGGTCGTTGCACCCGCCCGCCCCGCCGCGGCCCAGGCCGTCCCGCCCGACGAGGACTGGCGCCAGCTCACCACCGAGCACTTCGTCGTCACCTATCCGGACGGACTCGGGCAGCTGGCCACGCGCGCGGCCACCAGCGCCGAACGGGCCTACGCCCTCCTCGACGAGCGCTTCGTCGAGTCCCCGCCGGGCCGCGTCCAGCTCCTTCTCAGCGATCACGCGGACTTCTCGAACGGTCTGGCCTCCCCGTTCCCCTACAACCGGATCGTCGTCCTCGTGCGCCCGCCCATGGACGGCGGCAGTCTCTCGTACTTCGACGACTGGCTGGAACTGGTAATCACCCACGAGCTGGTCCACACCTTCCAGCTCGACATGACCGGACTGGCCGGCAAGGTGATCCGCGCCATCTTCGGCCGGCCCCCGGGGACCTGGCCGATCTTTCCCTCGAGTTCGTCGCCTTCCTGGGTGCTCGAGGGGCTGGCCACCTATTTCGAGTCGGAACTGACCGGTGCGGGGCGGGTCAAGGGAACCTGGCAGGACATGGTGCTGCGCACCGCCGCCCTGGAGGCGTCCTTCGACGAGGTGGACCAGGTTTCGGGGAGCTCGCCGGTGTGGCCGGGCGGCTACCGTCCCTACGCGTACGGGGCGCACTACCTGGACCACATGGCCGGGCTGCACGGCGAGGAGTCGCTGGGCGACTTCGCCCGTTCCGTGGCGGGGCTCGTGGTCCCGTATCGAATGAGCGCGGCCGCGCACGATGCCTTCGGGAGCGGGATCGGCGAAAGCTGGGAGAGCTGGCGCCGTACGAGCGCGGAAGAGTACCGCGCCCTGGCCGCCCGCCTCGCGGAGTCGGCTCCCATCACGGCCGGCGAAAAGGTCGAGGGCGCGGGCCGCCTGGCCCGGCAGGCCATGATGTCGCCGGACGGGGAGACGCTCGCCTTCGCCAGGGCGGACGGAGTCGACGCCGCGCAGATCCGGGTGTCCGGACCCGACGGCAGCGGGTCCCGCCGCCTCACCCGGCTCAACGGGGTGGACGGCAGCCTGTCCTGGAGCCCGGACGGGACACTGGTGTTCTCCCAGTTCGAATTCACCGATCCCTACCGCCTCACGATGGACCTCTACCGGGTCACGCTCGACGGATGGGTGGACCGCCTGACGCGGGGCCGCCGCCTCACCTCCGCGGACGTCGCGCCGGACGGGGAGCGGGCCATCGCCGTGCAGGAGGGCGGCGGCACGAACCGGCTGGTGCTGGTCGACCTGGGCACGGGCGATGTCACGCCGCTCACGGAGCCCGGCCCGGGCACGCACTGGGCCTATCCGCGCTGGTCCCCCGACGGGAGCCGCATCGCCGGGGTGCGCTGGATGGCGCCCGGCATGATGGACATCGTCATCCTGGACACGACCGGCACGGTGACCACCCGGGTGACGAACGACCGCGCCGTCGACACCAACCCCTACTGGACCCCCGACGGCACCATGCTCCTGTGGTCCTCCGACCGCACGGGGATCCCGAATCTCTTCGCGGCGACCGTCCCCGCCGGCGGCGACCCCGAAATCCGCCAGGTCACGAACGTGCTCGGCGGAGCCATGCACCCCTCGGTGGATCCCGGCGGCCGCTGGATCCACTTCTCCTCCTACCACTACGACGGGTGGCACATCGAGCGGATCCCCTTCGCGCCGGAGGAGTGGTTCACCCCCCAGCCGCTGCACGAGCGATTTGCAGAGACCGCCGCGCCCCCGGCGGAGGCCGCCGACATTACCGGTGACGACAGGAACTACCGGGCCCTGCCCACGCTCCGCCCCTACCATTGGAGACCCCTGTTCACGGCGGCGGAGCAGGGGACCAGCGTGGTGGACAGAATGCGCTACACGGTCTTCGAGCCGTTCATCGGGTTGGCGACCGAGGGTGAGGACATCGTCGGGCGGCACCACTACTCGCTCGACGCGCGCGTCTCTCTCGACGGGAAGCGCTTCACGGGCAACTTCGGGTACTCGTACTACGGACTGGGCAACCCGGTGCTGGGGCTCTCCGGCGGCCAGAGCCACGACGCCCGGTCCCGCACGGACTCCGTCCGCGTCTCGGGGGACCTGCAGGAATACTTCCTGATGGAACGGGAAAGGTGGACCACCCTCTCGGCTTCGTTCCAGAGAGCCCGTTACCGGAGCGTGATCGGCTTTGCGCTCAGCGGCAGCCTTGTGCGCGAGTATCTGACTCTGCAGGATCTGCAGGGGGAGGAGGGCCCACAGGATTTCATTCCGTCACGCTTCCACGAGACCGACTTCACCCAGCTGCGGGCCACGCTCTCGGCCTCCAACGCGCAGCGACGGGCCTTTTCCCTCTCACGCGAGGACGGGGTCAGCGGGTGGCTGAGCGCGCGGACGCAGCGGGAGGGGGGACTGGAATCGGAGATGCGCGGCAAGCGCCGCGAGGACCGGAGCTTCCAGGAGCTGACCGGCGAGGTCTCGGCATACAAGGGCTTCCGTGCCGGCGGGTTCGCCAACCATGTGCTGGCCTTGCGCTTCTCGGCGGGCAAGGGCTACGGGCCGGGCGCCGACCAGTACCATTTCGGCGTCGGAGGAGCCGAGGGCACACCGGAGGGGTTGACCGGGTTCGGCCTCTTCGGCGGCTCGGCCCGCCTGCTCCCCATCCGGGGCTACCCCACGGACGTGCGCTACGGGCAGGTGGCCTGGACCGCGAGCGCCGAGTACCGCTTCCCGGTCCTGCTGATCGATCGCGGTCTGGGGCCGCTGCCCCTCTTCTTCGACAGGTTCCACGGCTCGGTGTTCGTCGACGCGGGTAACGCCTGGGGGCCCGATCTGGGCGAGAGCGAGCCCCGCTACGACAACCCGAAGCAGGACGTGCTCATGAGCGTCGGAGCGGAGGTGTCGGTGATCGTGGTCCCGGTCTACCAGCGCGGACTCACGTTGCGCTTCGGGGCCGGATTCCCGCTGGTGGACACCGAAGTCCCGGTGATCGAAGGCGACCCGGTCTTCTACATCCGGATCGGGAACGCTTTCTAGCGGTCCGTGGATGGAGCTGCCGCGAGCACCAGCCACCCGCGCCCGTAACGGGCGCCGACCGGTTCGGTAACCCCCGCGGCCGGATCCACGATCACCGATCTATTGACCACAATCCATAGGGGCATTAAAGTTCATGCCCCCCAACATCTGGTATGTTCCACCAATCCCGGAAGGTGAGTGTCCGATGAAAGCGCCAGCCCCGGACCCCCGTCTCTTCGACGACCGCGTCCCGCCCGACCTGCCCCCCGCCACGCTCTCGGAGAACGCCCGCATCGTGCTCGCCAGGCGCTACCTGAAGAAGGACGAGGCCGGCGAGCCCACCGAGGATCCGGAGACCATGTTCTGGCGCATCGCGAGGGTGATCGCGGAGGAGGACAGGAACCACGGCGCCTCGGACGCCGCGGTCGAGGAGGTCGCGCGGAGCTTCTACGAGCTCATGACCACAGGCCTGTTCGAGCCCAACTCCCCGACCCTCATGAACGCGGGCCGGCCGCTGGGCCAGCTCTCGGCGTGCTTCGTGCTGCCCGTCGAGGATGCGCTCTCCAACGGGGCCAGCGGCATCTACGACACGCTCCGCGCCATGGCGCTGGTGCACCAGTCAGGCGGCGGAACCGGGTTCTCCTTCTCGCGCCTGCGCCCCGAGGGCGACACCGTGCGGTCCACCATGGGGGTGGCGTCGGGTCCGGTGTCGTTCATGCGCCTCTACGACGCCTCGACCGAGGTGGTGAAGCAGGGCGGCACCCGCCGCGGCGCCAACATGGGCATCCTCCGCGTCGACCACCCCGACATCCGCGAGTTCATCACCTGCAAGAACGACACCTCCCAGGTCACCAACTTCAACATCTCGGTCGCCATCACCGACGACTTCATGCGAGCGGTGCGCGAAGACGGCGAGTACGACCTGGTCAGTCCGCGCGGCGACGGTGTCGTGGGCCGCGAGAAGGCGCGCGAGATCTTCGACATGATCGTCGAGGGGGCGTGGAGGACCGGCGAGCCCGGCGTGTTCTTCATCGACCGCGCCAACGAGCACAACCCCGTCCCGCGGCTGGGCTCCTACGAGGCCACCAACCCGTGCGGCGAGCAGCCGCTGCTGGCGTACGACGTGTGCAACCTGGGCAGCATCAACGTGGGCGCCTTCGCCCGCAAGGGCCGCTTCGAGCGCCCCGAGGACGGCATCGACTGGGACGAGTTCCGCCGCGTCGTGCACCTGTCCACGCACTTCCTCGACAACGTGATCGACGCCAACCGCTACCCGCTGGGCGAGATCGACGACCTGGCCAAGAAGATCCGCCGCGTGGGGCTGGGCATCATGGGCTGGGCCGACCTGCTGGTGCGCCTGGGCGTGCGCTACGACTCGGACGAGGGCGTGGCGCTCGGCCGCACCGTCATGGCCTTCATCGAGGAGGAGACGAGGGTCGCGTCGGAGAAGCTGGCCGAGTCGCGTGGCGTCTTCCCCGCGTGGGAGGAGTCCATCTGGGGCCCCGACGACGAGTGCGCCCGCGACGCCTCCGGCGACCGCGTCCGCGACCACCGCCGCCTGCGCAACTGCAACCTCACCACCGTCGCCCCCACCGGCACCATCTCGATCATCGCCGGCTGCAGCGGCGGCATCGAGCCGCTCTTCGCGGTGGCGTTCATGCGCAACCAGGCCGGCGTGATGATGCCCGACGTCAACGAGGACTTCGTCGCGCGCGCCAAGGCCGAGGGCTGGCACTCCGACGACCTCATGAAGCGCATCGCCGAAGAGGGCCACATCCACTTCGACGAGGTCCCCCGGGAGGTGCAGGACACCTTCCGCACCGCCCACGACATCACCCCCGAGTGGCACGTGCGCATGCAGGGGGCCTTCCAGGACCACGTCGACTCGGCCATCTCCAAGACCACCAACTTCGCCCACGAGGCCACCCGCGAAGACGTGCGCAAGATCTATGACATGGCCTTCGAGCTGGGATGCAAGGGGGTGACCGTGTACCGCGACGGTTCGCGGCCCATGCAGGTGCTCTCGACGGGGAAGACGGGGCAGGAGGGGGCCGCCGTCGGCGAGGAGCTCGAGGAGCTGAAGGCGCAGCTGGCCGACGCGCGGGCCGAGAAGCACGACCTGGAGGGCGTGCTGGAGAAGGCGCGCGCGGAGCTGAAGGAGCACGACCGGGAGGCTGCGGCCGCGCGCCACAAGCGCCGCCGCCCGTCGATGCTGAAGGGCCGGACGGTGAAGGTCGAATGTCCGCTCGGCGACCTCTACGTGACCATCAACGAGGACGACCGGGGCAAGCCCTTCGAGGTGTTCTGCACGGTGGGCAAGGCGGGCGGCGCGGCCATGGCCGACTCGGAGGCGATCGGGCGGCTGATCTCGCTGTCGCTGCGTTCGGGGATTCCGATTACCGCGGTGCGCGACCAGCTGCGGGGGATCTCGTGCGACCGGGCGGTCGGCGTGGGGCCGCAGAAGGTGCTGTCGGCGCCGGACGCGATCGCGCAGGCGATCGAGCGCTACCTGGCCGAGAAGGAGGGGGTGCAGGAGGTGCTGCCGATCGAGGTGCCGGTGACGGTGAGGGGTGGGGTGGGGGTGGGTGGGGCGGTGGCGGAGGGCAGGGGGGAGTACGTGGTGGATCACACGGCGCAGACGTTGGGGGCGTGTCCGGATTGTGGGGCGGGGCAGCTGGTGTTCGAGGAGGGGTGCAAGAAGTGCTACGTGTGTGGGTTTTCGGAGTGTGGGTGAGGGGGGGTGAACCACGGCCCCCTTCACGACCACGCTTGGGATCGAGAAATGTCAACTGTGGTTTACATTATGTAAACTGTGGTTGTCAGAAGGCCGCTGCGAAGCGGACTGACACAACGTCCACCTTCGACATGCGGGGGCCGCCGATCCGGTGGTTCGGTAGCCGCAGGTACGGACCTTGGCGGCCTAGCCGAGTGAGTTCATGGCTTCGAGCATGCCGTTTTGTGATCCGGGAGTGGAGCCACCTGAGGCGATACCATCATCCTCCCGTGCGCTGGACTTGACTTTCGGACATCATCTCCCAACATTTCTGTTGCCAACA
The DNA here is from genome assembly GCA_965204275.1 of Longimicrobiales bacterium. GTDB lineage: Bacteria > Gemmatimonadota > Gemmatimonadetes > Longimicrobiales > Gaopeijiaceae > Bin94. Next base: position 1,987,840 of record CBDBEC010000002.1, on the reverse strand, counting down.
AAACCGTTGCCAACCAACTTGATGGGAGAAGACGAGGTGCCACTACGAAAAGCCGGAGGAAACTGGGTCGATGGTGAGCGCTTCTTCGACCGCGATATCGAGATCGAGGCGCTCACCGAGCGGGTCGAAGACGGCAGCCACACGTTGATCACCGCGCAGCGCCGCATGGGCAAGACCAGCTTGGTGCGCGAACTGCTGCGCCGTCTCGAGGAGAGGGGCGACTACGAGACCGTGTTCGTCGATCTGGAGGACGCCTCCAGTGCGGCGGACGCGTTGGTGGAGATTGCGGCCGCGTCCAAGAAGACCGGGAGCATGTGGACTCGCGTCGGCAACTGGGTCGCGAGGACTTCGAAGGCGGCCGGGGATCGAATCCACCACCTGAGCGTGAGCGAACTCAAGGTCAAGCTGCGGGCCGGAATCGACGCGGGAAGGTGGCAAATCCAGGGCGACGCGCTGTTCGCGTCCCTCGCCAGGTGCGACAAGCCGGTGGTGATGGCGATTGACGAGCTTCCGATCCTGGTGAACCGGCTCCTCAAGGGCCACGATCACAGCGACTACAGGATCACGCCGGAGCACAGACGGGAAACCGATGAATTCATGAGCTGGCTCCGCAAGAACGCGCAGGCGCACCGAGGTCGCATCCGACTCATCGTGTCCGGCAGCGTGGGTCTGGAACCGATCCTGGAGCAGGCCGGACTTAGCGCCCACGCCAATGTCTTCCCGCCCTTCGATCTGAAGCCGTGGGGTGAGGAGGCCGCAGTCATGTGCCTTGGTGAGCTGGCCGGCTCCTACCACATTCGGATTCCGAGTGGGCTTCGCCGCCGGATGTTCCGGCGTCTCCGATGTGGGGTGCCGCACCATGTCCAGCTCTTCTTCGACAAGCTCCACGAGCACCTGCGACGGAAGCGGCGGCAGGAAGCGACGGCGGATGACGTGGACCGCGTGTATTCCCAGGACATGCTCGGCGTCCGGGGGCAGGTCCACCTCGAACACTACCAGACCCGGCTTCGGATGGTGCTCGGCGACGCAGGCTACGAAGTCGCCTTGGAACTGCTGACGGAAGCGGCCGTCAGCGATGGCTGGCTTACGGACCGCGCGCTTCGGCTGTACGAGGCGTACAGGTCGGTCCTATCCGATGATTCCTCCGTGCCAATCAAGGGGGTGCTGAATGTCCTGGAGCACGACGGATACCTGACGCGCGGCGACGACGGCTACCGCTTCGTGTCGGGGCTGGTGGAGGACTGGTGGTGCAAACGCAACAGTCGGGGCTTCGTGCCGTTCAGCGAGCGGCAGGCATAGGAAGGGAGGCGAACCATGGCGACCGCCGCCAAGAGCTACAATCCGGGATTCCTGACGGACGACGAGCTCCGGCAGATGTTCTGCGTGAGAGTAGGAGAGTTAGAGTCGCTCCTCGAGACCCTTCGCGAGAACACCGGCGAGTCGAACCAGCACGCCATTGTCATCGGGCCGCGGGGCAGCGGAAAAACGACACTGCTGCTGCGGCTCGCATTGGAAGTCCGGTCGGATCCGCCACTCTCGTCCCGGCTGTATCCGATCGTCTTCGCGGAGGAGAGCTACTCGGTCGGCACCTGCGGCGAGTTCTGGCTGGAATGCCTCTCCCGCCTGTCGCAACAGGTATCCTCCCGCCCCGGAGAACCGGACCTCCGGCGTACCGTCAAAGACGTGCGAAGGGAGCGGGACGACCGGATGCTCCGCGAACGCTGCCTCGGCGCACTGCTGGACTTCGCGGAACGGGAGGACAAGCGCTTGGTGCTCCATGTGGAGAACCTCAACATGCTGTTCTCCGAGATGATGGATCGCGATGCGGGCTGGTGCTTGCGAAAGACGCTCCAGACCGAGCCGCGAATCATGATGATCGGGAGCGCCACCAGCAGATTCGGAGAAATCGACAGGCCGGACCGTGCCCTCTACGACCTCTTCCGCGTACTGCAGCTGCGACCGCTCGATCGGAAGGAGAGCGCGGTGCTCTGCGAGAACGTGTCCGGAAGGACCGTGGATCCCGGCGTGGTCCGCCGGCTTCAGATCCTCACCGGCGGCAGTCCCAGGCTGCTCGCGATTCTGGTCCGGTTCGCGGCGGCCAGGTCGTTTCGGACCTTGCTGGCCGATCTGCTCGATCTCGTGGACGAGCACACGGCCTACTTCAAGGGTCATCTGGAGTCCCTGGCTGCCCAGGAGCGCCGGGTCTACCTGGCCCTTGCAGAATTGTGGAAGCCCGCGACGGCCCGGGAGGTCGCCGATTGCGCGCGGTTGGAGACCAGCAAGTGCAGCGCGCAGCTCAGGCGCCTTATGAGCCGGGGCGTGGTGTCGCCTGCGGGAGGAACTCACCGCAGGAGGGAGTACTACGTCAGCGAGCGGCTCTACAACATCTACCATCTGCTTCGCCGGAGCCGCGGCCGAGACAGCCTCGTCGCGGCGCTGGTGCAGTTCATGGATGCGTACTATTCGCGGTCGGAGCTCCAGGGAGTCGTGGATGAGATGGTGGCGGTGTTGGATAGTGTGGATTCCCACACGCGCCTGTTCTACCAATCGGCGTTCGAGCAACTTAGCGCCCTCCCGGAGGTGGCTTGGCACCTCTATTGGAGACACCCAGCTCATCTGCCCGACCATGTGCGAACGGTGACGGAGCGGGCGTCCCTCCTGTTGGAACAAGCTCGTGCGAAACACGAAGACGGTGATCTCGCCGGAGAGCTCAATGACCTGGACGGTCTTCTGCAGGAGTTCGACGGCCAGGAGACGCCCACCGTTCGGGATACCGTAGCCAAGGCCTGGCTTATTACGGGAACAGTCCTCATGGATCTCGATAGAGGCAACGAGGCGATCATCGCCTACGATAAAGCCATTGGGATCTTCACTTCGATTGATTCCCCGGAGATCCGCGATGCTCTGCCGATCGCTCTGGTCGGCAAGTCGCAATGTCTGAAGGGTGCCGGACGGATGCCGGATGCCATCGCGGTGTGCGACGAGTTGATCACCGAGTTCGGCGACTGTCGCACCGATACGGTCGCGGAATCGGTGGCGATCGCCATGTTCGATCGCGCCACGATGCTGACCCAACTAGGTCGGACGGATGAAGCGCTGGCGGGGTATGACGATCTCTTCCGTCGATTCAGTTCCCACATGTCGGAGACCGTGCTCGTCCGGGTTGCGAACGGGTTATTCAACCAGGCAGCAACACTGTTTCAATCGCAGAGATGGGACGAGGCGTTGCAGGTGTGTGGGACGCTCTGGGATCGCTTCGGAAAGCGCGCATCGACCGAGTTGTTGCAGACTGCGGCTCGGGGAATGGCCATCAAGATTGTGATCCTAGGCGAGCAGGGTCACGTTGCCGAGGTTCTCGCGGTTGGCCGCGAGCTATTGGGTCGACTGGATGTGCACGAGCAACGAGCCTTGGCTGACGAGGTGGCCGATTACGATTCAGGCGCCCTTCTCTCATTGCGCTTGGCGACACATGAGATTCGGATGCTTGCACTCACCAAGGCCGAAAACGATGCCGCGCTTGTCGAGGAGACCCGAGTCGTTCTCGGAATCCTTCCGCGGATCGCCACAATACCGGCGAGAACGATCCAGTGCTTGATGGTAGCTAGTATTGGACTCGGCATCGAGCAGATGGCACTGCTCATCCGGGAATCGCCGTCGGCAGATCGTCTCCTGGCATTGACCACCGCCCTCGACTTGGAAATGGGTGACGAGCCCAGGGTCGCGAAGGAGATCCGAGACGTTGCACACGATCTGCAACTGGAACTCGCGGAGATGCGGGCGCAGGCTGGGATGGGGCAGATGCAGGCAGGCACTCGAAGCGCCTGACCCGCCCTCACCATGCCCGGAAGATGACCGAGTAGGTGACTCACGAAACCCGTAAACAAGTGTAGCCTATGTCCGGTTGCAGGCAGGGGACTCTGGATCAGTTGCAAAAAAAGCCTATGTCTTGCGTAGTTTTACGAACTGGCTGTTGGTTCAAGATCATGAGGGTACGCAGGTGGACTGGGTCAGGATGGAGCGGGTTGACCGAATCGAGGTCTCTCCAGATAATCGCTTCCCTGGCCTCCTCTGCGGTATCTTCGGCCTGTGGTGTAGCGGTGACTCGAGTCTGAACCCAACGTCGTCCCTCCCTATCGGGAATCATGCAGGACCGCTTGTGACCGACCTCAGTCACGCACGCTTCCGTAGAGCAGGAGCACGGCCCACGTCTCGACCATCAGCGACGAGCGGAAGAAGCTCTTCTCCCTCTCGTCCGGTTGTCGATCCAGCCCGCCAGTCACTCGCGGTCAAACAGTTTGCGGACCAGGTCCAGACCCCCTCCCGTCGGTGAGTCTTCGGTAGCTGTGGCGGACACGCAGCACCCGGTCGCCTGCCTTGACCATCGGTCGACTTCCGGTATGATAAGCCGCACCGTCCGGGTGCCAGAACGAACACGATATAGCTATAGCGAGAGAGGATTGAATGAGAACCAGAATGATTGAACTCTACCATCCGAGAGTGAACGACGGGAACGTGGTTAGAATCACCGTCGAAATAACAGATATCCACATATCGCCGCCGAACCGCGCAGGCCGTCGTAGCATACACGATATCGATATCACTGTTCCGGTCAAATCCGATGAGCATCGTATTCTCCACAAATTCAATGGGGCAATAAGTAACCCGTCTGGCATAATCCCCATACGAATGGCGGTCGGCGACCATGTAGGTATGTGGTCTGTAGAACCTATCTCAATAATAAAGCGGCTTGAGCAGGAGGCATAGCGCGGCCAGCTGGACGAACCCGAGGAAGTTCTCGGCGTGATACTCCCACCGGATGAGGACGCGGCGGTTCCACTGGATCCAGGCGAAGAACCGCTCCACGATCCACCGCCGCTTGTACCTGCGCAGGCGGCGTCCGTCCTGCGTCTTCGCCCGCGTCCGGTTCTTCCGGTGGGGCGCGATCATCTCGACTCCCTGCTTCCTGAGATCCCCGTCCAGCGGATCGCTGTCATACGCCTTGTCGCCGACCAGATTCTCCGGGAGGTCGTCCACGAAGACCAGATCGAGGCTCAGCTGGACGAGCCTGGCCTCGTGCCGCTGGGCCGAGTGCGTCCCGACGGACAGTGGAAGGCCGCAACGGTCCACGATCGCCATGATCTTCACGCCTTTTCCGGCCTTCGTGAGCCCCACGCCGTCCCCTCCGCCCTTGGCGCGGGCGAACGACGCGTCAATGAACGCCTCCGACCCGTCGATCACCCGGACTTCCCGGAGTTCGGACGCCAGATCCTCGAGCACGTCCGCCAGCACCTCGTCGCGGCACCACGCCTGGAATCGCCGGTGCACCGTCTTGTAGTTCGGATAGCACTGCGGCAGCATGTGCCACTGGGCCCCCGTCTTCAGAATCCAAAGCACGGCTTCCAGGACCTGCCGCGCCGGCACCGGCGGGCGTCCCCGCTGCCCCTTCGGCCGATTCTCCTCGGGGAAGTGATGCCGGATCCGGTTCCACTGGTCGTCCGTGAGCTTCAGCATGCACCAAAACTAACCCCCGACAATACCGTGCACAAGCCCCAAGGGGTTTTTGAGATAGGTTCTAAAGAGAGGGCCAATCATCTTGGGATACTACGCGCAGTACACTCTGTGTTTCTCAGGCAAGGCGGAAATGCCTCCCCATTCCTCCGAATGAAGAAGGGGAGATGGGTCGGATCCCCACCGGTTTCAGAAAACTGACCGTGTAGCACGACTTACTGGACCCGGAACACGTTCATCGCCTCATCCCCGAGATGATTGATGACCTTGACCGCGATCCTCCCGGTCCGCGGCTTGGCGAAAGGCCGGGATCGCGCCCTGCGCAGCGATGCCCACGCCTCCTCGTCGATCTCGGCCTTGAGCGAGGTCTTCAGGCTCTTGTAGGGGTCCCTCGCCCCCAGGAAGTACGCGTGGCGGACGAAGAAACTCTCCTCGTCGTAGTCGGTGTCGATGAACCAGCAGGCGATTCCGTCCGCATCGTCGCTACGAACCTCGCCCTTGGCGGGATCGAAGACATCGACGCCTCTGATCTCGACCTCGATCTGATCGTCGGGCGCGTCATGGATCCGGATGTCGGGCTCGCCGAAGACCACGAAGAGATTCCCCGCGTCCGTCTTCTTGAGATCGGTCGCCATGTGAAGGTCGGCGTTCATCCAGTGCCTTCAGGACTCGCATCCGGCCGAGCTTATCGAAGTCGGAGCACCCGGCATCGTAGCTGAAGGCGCAGGAGACGAGGGTGTCGAAACGGAAGTCAGCCGCCTCTCTGGCCGCGGCCGTCAGGTCGGGACGGGAGACGGTGCCGAACTCGGGGCCGACCATGATCCCCGCGCGCCGTGAACAGTTCCTGTCCTCGTAGTGACCCTCGGCGCAGATGTACTCGCCTGGCCACCCTGTGATCGAAGAGAACTCGATCCTGTCGCTCTTGCGAGCCTGCTGGACACCGGCGGTGCGGAGATTATCCAGTATGACGTCCGCAAAGTCTCGCGTGCTGCCGTAGTCGACGGTCGAGGGTTCGGCCACCTTGTCGAGCAGTTCGTCGTGCTCGTCAACCGCGAGCAGGCGGTGGGGGGACAGGCTCTCCACGGTGAACGGTCCGGCGACGCGGACCACCTTCTTGTCCTCGTACGGCTTGTCGTAGAGGTACTCGAAGGGTGCGTTGGCGGCGATGGAGGCGTCAATGTCCTTCTGACGTGCGACGCGGTCGTTCCACCACGCGGCGTGGAGCTCCTTGGCCTCGGTCGGCCAATCGTCGTCGTTGTCGCGCGGGATCTGCCATTCCTCCCAGGATTCGCCGAGTGCCGCGTTCAGGTCGTGGCGGAGGGGCTCGAGTGTCTCCTGGTACACCTCCCAGATGACGTCGATTTCGGCGTTGTTGGCGATCTGCTTCATGGTGATGTGGGGGACTCGGTGGTAGACGAATCCCTGACGGATGCGACCGAAGGTGGGCTCGTCGGACGGAAGCCGGCGGGTTACTTGGGCGTCCTTCTTCTGGCCTACGGGGCTGTCGGCGAGTAGGTAGTACGGGTAGCGGGAACCCATGATGCGGGCACGGGCCAAGGCACCTGCGGGTGACCCTCCACCACCCGGCAGAACTCGCCCTCCCAGGCGCTGTCGAGGACCGCCCAGTTGACGTGGGAGCGGCGTGGATCCGTCCGGTGGCGGTGCGCCTTGGACGTGTAGAAATCGACATCGGCGGTGGTGCCGACCGGGTTGTAGGGATTCAGGACGGCCTTCACGATTCCGTCACCGGCCTTGGCCTTGACGATCGCGGCGGTGATCCGGTCGCAGGCCCAGTCCATCAGCTGCAGGTAGAGCAGCTGCGCCGGGTACGTATCTCCACTGCACTCCAGACAGGTGTCCAGCCACTGGCGCGAGATCCGCTTGAGCTGCCCGAACAGGTGGAGCGGTGGCGCCTCCCCGGAGTCCCGCCACTTGGTGTAGATGAGATGCTTGGTCATCTCGTACAGGACCCGGTTGGTCCGCGTGCTCTCCAGGTGGCGCACGTTCAGGTCCACGCCCTCGCCGACGATTCCGGAGTTCCGCACCTCCGTCGAACCCACGATTTCGGGCGTCAGCTCCAGCACATGATCCTCGTTGAACTCAGCCTCCAGGCAGTCGTCGGGAGGCTCCACGCGATACCCCGTCACTCTCGGGAAGACGATCTCCAGCTCGTCCCTCTCCGGCCGGACGGCACGCACCCGCACAGTCTCCTTGGGCGGCTTCGGCCGGGCGATCACCGGCTCCGCAGTGAAGTCGAAGGGGATGCCCAGGACGTCGGCGTACTCGACATCGAACAGGTTGTCCTCGTTGAGGTCGTAGGACTGGCGCCGGAGCGCGCGCCCGACCGCCTGCTCGCACAGAAGCTGCGTGCCGAACGCCCGCACGCCGAGCACGTGGGTGACGGTGTTCGCGTCCCATCCCTCGGTCAGCATGGACACCGAGACCACGCAGCGGATCGAGTCGCCCAGCGTACCCGGCTTCCCGACGGTGTTCATCACTTCGCGAAGCAGCTCCTGGTCGGTGATCCCGGCGCCGTTACTGCCGTGTCCGCCGCGCGCGACCCGCTCCTGGCGAAAGCGCTCGATCTCGGCGGCGGCGATCTTGCGGAAGTTCCTGTCCAGCGCGTCCCCGGACTCGAGCTGGAGGCTGTCAATCAGCAGGGTGCGGGGACGGGCGATCCGGTTGCCGTGGTCGTTGAAATTGCGAAACAGGGGCAATCGTCCATTCTGAAGTACCGCATGATTCCCATTCCCGGACTGCCGCTGGAAGCCCGAGACGTACTCGTACACCAGCTTCGAAGACGACGTGTTGTTGCAAACGATGATGAAGCACGGCGGCACCGGAATCTCGGCCTCCTCCCACAGCCGGAACGTCCTCTCGTAGTGTCCGTACAGCGCGTCGAGAGCGGTCTGGAGGGGTACCGGCAGCATCAGCGGATCGAGTTCGCCCGCCTTCCCCCGCCCCTTCTTCGGCATCTTGTCCCGGATGTGCTCCCAGAGCTTCCGGAACATCGGCATTTCGTTGCCCGGGATGTTGTCCGCCACCGGCACCCGCGGCAGCTTGACGATTCCGCACTCGATCGCGTCCATGAGCGAGAAGTCGCTCATCGTCCAGGGGAAGAGCGTCCCCTCGGCGTAGCCCGAACCCCGGAGGAAGAACGGGGTGGCGGACAGGTCCATCACACGGCTCACGTCGAGCCTGCGCGCCACCGCCTCCAGCCCGGAGATCCACAGCCGCGCGGCCTCCGTGTTCTGTTTGGCCTCCTTCCTGTCGTCGCCCTTCAGGACCTCCTCGTCGCGCGACCCCGGCTTTTCGCGGTAGCAGTGGTGGGCCTCGTCGTTGAAGACCATCACGCGCTTGACGCTCATCAGCCTGGGCATCACGCGCTGAAGCATCTGCCCCTCGGTCTCCCGGGTCAGGGGGGCGGTCCCGGTCTTGCCCGTCAACAGCGCCCTGTTCCCCTTGGGCAGCGACACGCGCTCGCGCAGCTTGAACGCGTGGTAGTTCGTGATCACGATCCTGGCCTGGTTGAGGTCCCGGAGCATCTCGCTGGGGATCAGTTATCGTTTCCGGTAGTAGGCGTCCGGGTCGTTGGGCTGGAGCACCCGCAGCCGGTCGCGGATGGTGATCCCCTGGGTCACGACCAGGAACCCGCGCGTGAACCGCGGGCTGTTGGGGTGCCGCACGGCGTTGATCGTCTGCCAGGCGATCAGCATGGCCATGACCGTCGTCTTCCCGGCTCCCGTGGCCATCTTGAGCGCGAGGCGCGAAAGACCCGGATTCGCGGCGTGATTGACCTCCTCCAGGTGGCGCAGCAGGTTCACGATCGCCTTCGCGCGACTCCTCGGGGCCACCTCGGTGAGCCAGATCGCGGCCTCGGCCGCCTCGACCTGGCAAAAGAAGGGGCGGATGCCGCTGAAGTGGTGGGAGCGCCAGTGCCGCAGGAGTCGAGCGGTGGTCGGCGTCACCCCCCAGTCGTTCGGGTTGGGAATGTCGCGCCACCGGTCCACATGGCGGCGGACGGTGTTGATCTGCGCAGTCAGGTACTGCTCGTCGTCGGTCGAGAGCTCCTCGTGCGGGTCGATCCTTAGCCGCGCCTGGGCGGAACCGGCGCCTTGCTGCTGCGCTGTCGGGAACGGTGTGATGAACTCCGCGGGGCGGCGGCCATCGAGGATCCGGTGAGTCGGCTGCCCCTCGGCGTCCAGCTCCCAGTGCCGGCGGGGATACTCGTAGGGGTTGTTGAGGATCGGGCGCTCGAAGAAGCGGCTGACCGACGAGTTTCCCCCCGAGGAGCCGTTGGAGTTGGCGGACACGGATGTGCCTCCATGGAGGTGGGGGGTTGTGGGGGCGGTGAGCCAGTACGATAACACTGCGGGGAGTGGTGGGGGCGACGACTGGCCTCCGGACGGCGTTCGCCCGCAGGGGTCGCGACGTTCAGCCCTGGTCACCCCCCAAGGCGGATTCCCGAAAACCAGCAGCGGACGGGGGGAGTCCGGCGAGCGTCTCTTCCCGGTCCCCTCGATCAGCGGCTCGCGCCCTCTCCGGTTCTGGCGGCTTCTTCCGTCTTGTGCCGCACGTAGCTCTCGAGGACACGGTTCATCCTCGTTTGGTAGCCCTTTCCGGGAGCCTTGAAATAGGCCAGCACGGAGCGTTTGACGCGAATGGTGATCTGGTCGGTGCGATCGGGCTCGACAAGCTCGGCCCGGTTCCAGAAGTCTTCGTCCAGTTCGGGGATGTCGCTGAAATCGATGTCCTCGTCCTTTACCGCCGCGATCTGCTCGGGACCGAGGGGGCTATCGTAGCGTGCGCTCATGGTAGGCCTTAGCATCGCGCTATCCGCTCGCGAAGCGTCCCGATCTCCCACAACGGGACCACCGTGATCCGCTCGCTGACCGGATGGGCCCGCGGTGCGGGGCACACCACGAACAGGTGGTCAACCTCCAGCGCGTCCGCCGAAGCGCGAGTCATGCGCGACACGGATGGGGACTCGCTGAACTTGACCTCGAATCCCGTCCACCGGCCGTCGACCGTGGCCAGCAGGTCCAGCTCTCCACCCCCGTGCGCGGCCCAGAACCACGCATCCGCCGGACGCAGAACGCGAAGCAGCTGCTCGATCACGAATCCCTCCCAGGAAGCTCCGACACGCGGATGCGAGAACAGCGCGGCATCGTGCGGGATGCCCAGCAGGGTATGAAGCAGGCCGGTGTCGCGCAGATAGACCTTGGGGGCCTTGACCTGGCGTTTGGCGATGTTGTGAAACCACGGCTGCAGCTGCCGGACCAGGAAGGTGCCGGTCAGCAGGTCCAGGTAGCGTCGCACCGTCTTGTCGGACAGAGACAGCGCGCGTCCCAGATTCGAGGCGTTCCACGTCTGGCCGTGCGAATGCGCCAGCATGGTCCAGAAGCGCCGCATCGCCGCGGCTGGAATGGAAATCCCGAGCTGCGGCACGTCCCGTTCCAGGAACGTGCCCACGAACGAATCCCGCCAGGCCCGGCTGTCGCCGTCCGACGCCGCGAGATAGGAGCGGGGGAAGCCCCCGCGCATCCAGAGATCGCGCCACTGCGACGCCCCGGTCTCGTCCAGGCCGAAGCCGCACATCTCGATGAGCTCCACCCGCCCGGCCAGCGATTCCGAGACCCCGCGCACCAGATCCGGCGCCGCGCTGCCAAGGATCAGAAACCGCGTTCGCGAACCCGGACGGTCCACCAGCACCCGAAGAGCCGAGAAGAGCTTCGGCATCCGCTGCACCTCGTCCAGCACCACCAGTCCATCCAGGGATCCGAGAACGAGCTCGGGATTGGCCAGCCGGCGGATGTCCGGTTCCGACTCCAGGTCGAAGCGCGTGGCGTTCCGCCCGGCGGCGAACTGCCGCGCGAGCGTGGTCTTGCCGCATTGTCGCGGTCCCAGCAGGGCGGTGACGGGAGCGCGAGCGGTCGAGACCTCCAGCCGCCGGAGATAGTCGGGGCGTGCAAGCATGGTGATTAAGCTAACGAGAAATCTCGGAGTGCGCATCCGATTTTTCACGGAGACCGTGCGCGAGGATGTGAAGGCGACGATTAGCGTGCCGGGCCGGAGACGTTGCCCTGGGGCGCGGGCGGCGCGTCCACGAGAGCGGGGCTGGCTATTACTGGAAATGGGCATTGCACGCGTGCGTGGTCAGCTTCGACCGTAGCGCTCATTCCCCGAAACGGACCTTGAACCGGATGGCTTCCACGGCGTCGCGCTCGTCCGGGCCTGCGAGTTCGGCGAGACGTTGATCCAGCGTCGCCAGGACGCCGCCGCGGCGCGGCGCCAGAGCGAGCAGGTGTGCGTCGGTGACCTGACGATAGCCGATGACGCGCGCGAACGGCGTCGCGGCGGAATCGGCGGGCGAGATGTCGTCGGCCCAGAAGACGTGGCCCTCGAGTTGACGCATCTGCCCCAGCAGCGCGATGGCTTCGGCCGGAGTGGACGCACCGGGAATGGCGCGGCGGTTGCTCGACACCCGCACGAAGCCGGACTCGGTGAGCGTGCAGCAGCCTGGTCAGACGTCCTCCAGCGCGTCGCGGACCATGTAGGGCGTCAGCGGTGGTGCGTCGGGACCCACGTCAAAGACCGGGAAGCCGTCCGGGCGGGCCGCGCGGCCGCCCCCGAAACGAAAGTGCGGCCACCCCTTTACGCATGTCGTAACGCGGGAGTAGAATAAGGCGAAAGGGGATGGCATGAACGCGTCGAACGGCATGAGGGCGGTACATCCGGGCGAAATTCTGCGCGAGGAACTCGCCGAGCTCGGGATGTCGGCCAACGCGCTGTCGAAAGCGCTGGGCGTGCCGGTCAACCGGGTGACGATGATCCTGAACGGCCAGCGGGGCGTGAGCGCGGACACCGCGCTTCGGCTGGGCCGCTACTTCGGAACGACGCCGCAGCTCTGGCTCAACCTTCAGAAGACGTGGGAGCTGCGCCGGACGGAGATCGAGGCGGGTCGCGAGATCGCCGAACAGGTGACGCCCCGGCGCGCGGTGGGGTAGGGGGTCATCCCCCGCCGACATGCGAGGTCTTCGAGCGATGATCATGCCCACCGAGCGGATCGCCCGAGGTCTGAATCCCGGCAGGAAATCGTCTAAAGTCATACAGGGCTGCACGATCTGCGTTTCCTGCCGGTGTACGGGACCCGGCTTGATCGTACCGCGAAAGCGGGAAAACCGGACCTGAATGGCGGGACTCCCGCCCGTCGAAGTCCGCAAGGCCCGACCTCGCGCACGGCAATATGCTCGATCCCTGTTGCGTGGCCCGGTCGCGGTCCCTACCTTGCCGCTACGGTGACTTGAGCACTGCATTCGGGGGAGCCATGAACTTGCGGTCGGACAACTGGGCAGCCTTGAGAGGCGAGGCCGTCCGGTTGTCCATGCTCGGTGGCATGGTGGCCGATGGCGTTGTGCGCACGGCATCTTCACCCCCCCCCCCGAATATCACTTAGATACCAAAAAGGCAAGAGGGCGATCCGAGGTCGCCCCCGGTCCAAACTCCGCCGCCGGGCCAAGGGGCCCGCGTGCGTCTCCGTCGCCAGCCCCCTCGCTGCGTCGCTTCCCGTCCCGCGATCCCTGAGCTTGTCCTCCGGACATCGCGCTCGCATGGCCCGCCGGTTCCGTGCCGTTCGGCAGCGATGGAGCGGCCACGTTGCGTGCCCGCGCTTGCGCGGGGTTCGAGGCGGCCCCGAAGGGAGCGGAGTCCCGCTTGTACCCCGAGACAGGAGCAGTTCCAAGATGAAACGCCTCGCCATTCTCCCCCTTCTCGTCCTCGCCGCCTGCGAGAGCCCGCAGCCCCCCGCCGCTTGCGGCCCCATCCCGCAGGTGACCGTGAACGCGGGCGAGACGGCCGCCGCCACCGCTTGCTTCAACGATCCCAACGGGGACGCGCTCGTCTACTCCGCCACCTCGTCGAACCCCGGCGTGGCGACGGTGTCCATGTCGGGCACCGCCATAACCATCGCGGCCATCGCGCCCGGGGGTGCGTCCGTGACGGTCACGGCAAGCGATCCGGGCGGCCTGGAGGCGCAACAGATCCTTCAGGTCCTGGTTCCGAACCGGGCTCCGCAGCCAAGAGGCACCATGCCTTCGCTCACGGTTCCCGTCGGCCGGACGGAACCGGTGGACGCGTCCTCGTACTTCGCCGAGCCGGACGGTGAGACGCTGGCCTACTCCGCCACCTCGTCCAATCCCGCCGTGGCCACGGTCTCGGTGTCGGGAAGCGTGGTTTCGGTCGCGGCCGTGGCCAAGGGCGGGGCCGTCGTGATCGTCACGGCCACGGACCCCGGCGGGCTGGCAGCAACGCAGAGTTTCCAGGTGACGGTGCCCAACCGGGCTCCGGTGGCCGGGGACCCGATCGCGGACATCGAGGTGTTCGTCGGGGACGCGGCGGAGGTGGACGCCTCGGGGCACTTCTCCGATCCGGACGGGGACCCGCTGGCCTACGGGGCCACCACGTCGGACCCGGCGGTCGCGGCGGTGTCGGTGTGGGGAAGCACGGTGACCGTCGAGGCGGTGTCGCAGGGCAGGGCCACCGTGACGGTGACGGCCACCGACCCGGAGGAGCTTGCCGCCACGCAGACCTTCCGGGTGACCGTCCCCAACCGGGCTCCCGTGGCGGGGGATCCGATCGCGGACATCGAGGTGTTCGTCGGGGACGCGGCGGAGGTGGACGCCTCGGGGCACTTCTCGGATCCGGACGGGGACCCGCTGGCCTACGGGGCCACCACGTCGGACCCGGCGGTGGCGGCGGTTTCGGTGTCGGGGAGCACGGTGAGTGTCGAGGCGTTGTCGCAGGGCAGGGCCACCGTGACGGTCACGGCCACGGACCCCGGCGCGCTTGCCGCCACGCAGACCTTCCGGGTGACCGTCCCCAACCGGGCTCCGCAGCCGGTGGGCACGATCGAGGACCGGGAGGTGGCGGCGGACGCCACGACGGAGGTGGACGTTGCCGCGTACTTCACGGACCCGGACGGGGACCTGACGTACGCGGCCTCGTCCTCGAGGACGCACAGGGTCGGGGTGAGCGTGTCGGGCAGCGTGCTCACGGTGACGGGCGTGGCGAAGGGCAGCGCCACGGTGGCGGTGACGGCCACCGACCCGGAGGGGCTTGCCGCCACGCAGACCTTCCGGGTGACCGTCCCGAACCGGGCTCCCGTGGCGGGGGACCCGGTTCCGGACATCGACGTGGCCGTGGACAGCTCGGCGGTCGTCGATCTGGCGGAGCACTTCAGCGATCCGGACGGGGACCGGCTGGAGTATTCGGCCAGGTCGTCGAGCACCGCCACCGCAAGGGTGACGGTGTCGGGGAGCGTGGTGGCGGTCAGGGCTCGGGCGAAGGGGATCGCCACGGTGACGGTGACCGCGCGGGACCCGGAGGGACTCTCGGCCACCCAGACCTTCCGGGTGACGGTCCCGAACCGGGCTCCCGTGGCCGGGGACCCGATTCCGGACATCGACGTGGCCGTGGACAGCTCGGCGGTCGTCGATCTGGCGGAGCACTTCAGCGATCCGGACGGGGACCCGCTGAGGTATTCGGCCAGGTCGTCCGACGCCGGCGTGGCCAGGGTCTCGGTGTCGGGATCGACGGTGAGGATCAGGGGGGTTGGCGCAGGAAGCGCGACGATCACCATCACCGCCCGCGATCCGGACGGGCTGACCGCGACACAGGTGGCCGACGCCATCGTCGAGCAACCGAACAGGGCGCCGCGCGCGGTGGGGAGCATCCCCGCCGTGAACCTTGCCATCGGCGGGACGGCCACGATCGACGCGTCCGACTACTTTACCGATCCTGACGGCGACGCGCTCACCTTCACGGCCAGGTCGTCCGACGCCGGCGTGGCCAGGGTCTCGGTGTCGGGACCGACTGTGAGGATCAGGGGGGTTGGCGCAGGAAGCGCGACGATCACCATCACCGCCCGCGACCCGGGCGGGCTGACCGCGACGCAGCGGGCCAGCGTGACCGTCCACCGTGGCGACCGCGAGGTGCTGGTGGCACTCTACAACGCCACGGGCGGGCCGAACTGGCGGGACAACACCAACTGGCTGACGGACAAGCCCTTGGGCGAGTGGTACGGGGTGGACACGGATGCATCCGGCCGGGTGGTGCGGCTCGACCTGGCGGGCGAGTGGGACTCCGACGACGGAGAATACGTGTCACACGGGCTGTCCGGCCCGATTCCTCCCGAACTCGGAGATCTCGCGAACTTGGAGTCTTTGTACCTGTGGGGCAACGAGTTGACGGGTTCGATCCCCCCCCAACTCGGGAACCTGTCGAATCTCGATACCCTGGTCGTCTACGCCAATTCGCTGACCGGCGCGATCCCGCCCGAACTGGGCGACCTGTCGAATCTCGTGCTCCTGAATCTCTCGAGCAATCCGCTGACCGGGACGATTCCGCCTGAGCTGGGCAACCTGTCGAATCTCGAAGTCCTGTGGCTCAACGGCAATTCGCTGCTGACCGGGACGATTCCGCCTGAGCTGGGCAACCTCCGGAATCTCAGACTCCTGGCCCTCCGCTACAGTTCGCTGACCGGGACGATTCCTCCTGAGCTGGGCGACCTCCGGAATCTCACATTTCTCTCGCTTTCAGCGAATCGGCTGACCGGCTCGATCCCGGCCGAACTCGGCGATCTCTCGAACCTGGAGTATTTGTACCTGCAAGGCAACGACCTAACGGGTTCGATCCCGGCCGAACTCGGCGATCTCTCGAACCTGACCCGGTTGTGGGTTGAAAACAACGAGTTGACCGGCCCCATCCCGAACAGTTTCCTGACACTGAACAATCTGGAATGGCTGGACTTCTACGGTAACGACGGCCTGTGCGCGCCGAATACGGCCGCCTTCACCAGATGGCTGAACCAGATTGAGCTTTGGAACGGCCCGAGGTGTGAATCCTTCGACTTCGATATATACTCCACCGGCGCGGTCTCCAGCACCGTTCTTTCTCGCCTGGAGGAGGCGAGGGACGAATGGGAACTGGTTCTGAAGGACACGGAATTGAGCGACATCAGGGTCAACAGGACGCTCCGTTGCCTCGGCATCTCGGGCTACGTCGGCACCGTGGACGACCACGTGCTGTTCGCTCACGTCGACAGCATCGACGGCGAGGGGGGCATTCTGGCCGTGGCGACCTACTGCTATCGCCGAACGTCGGACGGGTCCCCCATGCTGTCCGCGACGTGGATCGACGAGGACGACATCGAGGAGCTGGCGGACGAGGACGCCCTGGTCCCGGTGGCGTTCCATGAGATGGGCCACGCCCTCGGCTTCCCCGGGTATTGGTTCTACAACGATCTGGTCGACACCCTCGATGCCGACGACCCGCATTTCGAGGGCGAGCTGGCCATCGAGGCCTTCGATGACGCCGGAGGCGACGACTACGACGGCGAGAAGGTGCCGATCCAGCTGAGGGTCTACGGCCATTGGCGGGAGTCCGTCTTCGGAGACGAGATCATGTCTCCCACCGTGAGGGTGGGAACCGACAAGTTGCCCGTCAGCGCGATCACCCTGCAGTCGTTCGCCGATGTCGGCTACGAGGTGGACGTGTCGCGTGCGGACGACTACGAGCTGCCCGGCACGGCCAAGCGGCCGGGCGGCGAAGCGGTCTTCGACCTGGGCAACGATGTCGTGTGGGGACCGGTGGTCGTCCTTGATACCGATGGCCGGGTCGTCCGCGTGATCCCGCCGCCGCGGGGAGCGGTCGGTCCGTCCCTGCCCCGGCGCGACGTGCGCATCGAGCCCCGGCGCCCGCCCGGACCCGGAAGCGCCGCTTCGGACTCTGTCCGCCCGCCACCGCCCCGGCCCGAGGAGTTGGACCTCATCAAGAAGCCCCGGCGCCCGCCCGGATCGGGAAACACCCCTCCGGGCTCCGGATCGGGGTCGGGATGAGCCCCATGCGGAGCGACGCGTCCAAGCGACGATGCGGGACGACCGCGACGCGTGGTGTCCGCATCCCCCCGGTCCAGGCAGCCTCTCACTCGCTTTCAATTCAATGAAAGGAAACGAACCCGTGACACGCACCCTGAATCCGCGCGCCGTCCCTATTGGTGCGTTCCCCCTGCTGCTCGGCATCGCAACCGCTGGCTTCGCTCAGGCACCGCCGATGCTTCGCTCGCTCACCGGCCCCGCCGCATCCGCGCTGTCGGGCGGCGAGGCCGAGGGGCACCAAACATCCGAACTCGGCTTCTCACCTGGCCAGTCGCCGCTCCTTCAACCGCTCTCCCCTCAAGTCACGAGAGAAAGAGCCGGATGGAGGCGTTCCGCCGTGAACTCCTCCTCCCCGTATTGGGCCACGGATACGCAGTACGGGGGGAGCCGCGCGAAGGCGGGGGCTCTCATCGGTTCCCTTGTCGGTTTCACGGTCGGGACGGTTGGATTCTCCTTAGACGAGGAGCTGAGGGGGGAGGAACGGGACCGGGTCCAGCTCGCATTCATTGTGTGCACGCTATGGGGCACGGTCGGCGGCTTGGTCGGGCTCGGGACGGGCTATCTCATCAAAAAAGAAGGATCGGTGCGGCGAAGCCGTGCGAAGGTGGGGGCTCTCATCGGTGCCGGTGTCGGTTCTGCGGCCGGGGTCGTGACTTGGCTTTCCATGACCGATTCTGGGGCGGGGGGAGAAGAAGCCCTCTTTATGATGGGGACCGGCGGCGCGTTCGGCTATCTGGTCGGGCTCGGGATAGGCGATCGCATCAAAGCGGAAGGGGGAGAAAGGGCCGTTCAGCCCATGGCCAGCGTCGGTGGGGCGGGTCGAACCACGATGGGCGTACGGCTCCGGTTCTGAACCACAACGGTGTTGCCGGTTGGTGGGGGCGGGCCGGACCGGCCGGGGTGGTGGATGTCCAGCCCTTTGGGTGGCGCTCGGAGCGGTCTTGGGCGGTAAGATCTGGGGCCTCGTCTCGGCGGTCCGGACGGTCAACGAGCACAACCGGTCCGTTGCGTCTGGCAGCACGGCAACCCTCGGCCTCCTTCCCACCCCGGACGGGCGGCTCGGCGTCGGAATGGCCCTGCGCTTTTGAGGGGAGGGGTGAGAGTGGAGATGTCCCCGCAATTTTCGCCGCCGAAGAGCGGCGGCGTCCACGTCATGTTTGACAAGGAGAAGTCCCATGAGTATGAGAGCCTTGGTCCCGGTTGCGATCCTCGCCTTCGCCGCGTGCGAGAGCCCCACGGAGGAGGTCGACACTCATCCCTCGCTTCCGAGCGTTTCGGAGCAGCGGTACAAGGTGGGTGAGGCGGTCCGCACGGTGTTGCCGGAGGCGTCCCTCGGCAACCCGCCGCTGAAGTACGCTCTGACGCCGGTTCCGGCCGGCTTGGTGTTCGACGAGGCGTCCCGGACGATCTCCGGAAGGCCGGCATCGGCGCAGATCTACGAGGAGCACGGGTATTCCGTGACGGACACGGACGGGGACACTGACGAGGTCTCCTTCGACATCTCGGTGCTCCCTCGCGGCAGTGGCCCCTGCCAGGCCGACCAGGTGCTGAGCCCCGGGGATGCCTGTACGCTCGCGTCGGACACCTACTGGGCCTTCTGGGTGCTCGACAACGGCGGCGGCCAACTCGGCTGCTGCATGCGGGCGGGCACGGGCTTCTCGTTGAATTTCGGCAACTTCCACTTCGTCGCGACGAGGATCTCCGGCACGAACAACTGGCGCATCGTGGGTGTGTGAGCGGCCCCGTCCCGGGATCCCTGCTTGTCCTCCTGCACCGCGCTCCCCTTGGCCCACCTCTCTAGGCTCGCGCCGTTCGCGAGTCCCGCTTGTTTCGCCCCGAGCCAGGAGCAGTTCCAAGATGAAACGCCTCGCCATTCTCCCCCTGCTCGCCCTCGCCGCCTGCGAGAGCCCGCAGCCCCCCGCCGCTTGCGGCCCCATCCCGCAGGTGACCGTGAACGCGGGCGAGACGGCCGCCGCCACCGCTTGCTTCAACGATCCCAACGGGGACGCGCTCGTCTACTCCGCCACCTCGTCGAACCCCGGCGTGGCGACGGTGTCCATGTCGGGCACCGCCATAACCATCGCGGCCATCGCGCCCGGGGGTGCGTCCGTGACGGTCACGGCAAGCGATCCGGGCGGCCTGGAGGCGCAACAGATCCTTCAGGTCCTGGTTCCGAACCGGGCTCCGCAGCCAAGAGGCACCATGCCTTCGCTCACGGTTCCCGTCGGCCGGACGGAACCGGTGGACGCGTCCTCGTACTTCGCCGAGCCGGACGGTGAGACGCTGGCCTACTCCGCCACCTCGTCCAATCCCGCCGTGGCCACGGTCTCGGTGTCGGGAACCGTGGTTTCGGTCGCGGCCGCGGCCAAGGGCGGGGCCGTCGTGATCGTCACGGCCACGGACCCCGGCGGGCTGGCAGCAACGCAGAGTTTCCAGGTGACGGTGCCCAACCGGGCTCCCGTGGCGGGAAACCCGATCGCGGACATCGAAGTGTTCGTCGGGGACGCGGCGGAGGTGGACGCATCGGGGCACTTCTCAGATCCGGACGGCGACCCGCTGGCCTACGGGGCCACCACGTCGGACCCGGCGGTCGCGGCGGTGTCGGTGTCGGGAAGCACGGTGAGCGTCGAGGCGTTGTCGCAGGGCAGGGCCACCGTGACGGTGACGGCCACCGACCCGGAGGGGCTGTCGGTGGCGTCGAGCTTCGAGGTCACCTCGACCCACCGCGACCGCGAGGTGCTGGTGGCACTCTACAACGCGACGGACGGGCCGAACTGGCGGGACAATACCAACTGGCTCACGGACAAGCCCTTGGGCGAGTGGTACGGGGTGGACACGGATGCATCCGGCCGGGTGGTGCGGCTCGACCTGGCGGGCGAGTGGAACTCCGACGACGGAGAATACGTGTCACACGGGCTGTCCGGCCCGATTCCTCCCGAACTCGGCGATCTCGGGAACTTGGAGTATTTGAACCTGGGGGAGAACGACCTGACGGGTTCGATCCCCCCCCAACTCGGTGACCTGTCGAATCTCGATACCCTGGCCGTCTACGCCAATTCGCTGACCGGCGCGATCCCGTCCGAACTGGGCGACCTGCCGGATCTCGAAGTCCTGTGGCTCGGGAACAATTCGCTGACCGGGACGGTTCCCCCCGAACTCGGCGACCTGCCGGATCTCGAAGTCCTGTGGCTCAACGCCAATTCGCTGACCGGGACGGTTCCCCCCGAACTCGGCGATCTCGGGAACTTGGAGTATTTGAACCTGGGTTACAACGATCTGACGGGTTCGATCCCGCCCGAGCTCGGCGATCTCACGAACCTGACGGAATTGTGGCTGTCCTCCAACCAACTGACGGGTTCGATCCCGCCCGAACTGGGCAACCTGCCGGATCTCGAAGTCCTGTGGCTCGGGGACAATTCGCTGACCGGGACGGTTCCCCCCGAACTCGGCGATCTCGGGAACTTGGAGTATTTGAACCTGGGTTACAACGATCTGACGGGTTCGATCCCGCCCGAACTCGGCGATCTCGGGAACTTGAAGCATTTGGACCTGGGTGACAACGATCTGACGGGTTCGATCCCGCCCGAACTCGGCAATCTCTCGATCCCGTGGTATTTGTCCCTGTCCTCCAACGGCCTGACGGGCGAGATCCCAAACAGTTTCCTGACACTGAAAGTGAGATGGCTGTACTTCGGCGACAACGATGGCCTGTGCGCGCCGAATACGGCCGCCTTCACCAGATGGCTGAACCAGATTGAGTATTGGAGCGGCCCGAGGTGTGAATCCTTCGACTTCGACATGCGATTCACCGGCGCGGTCTCCAGCACCGTTCGTTCTCGCCTGGGGGAGGCGAGGGACGAATGGGAACTGGTTCTGAGGGACACGGAATTGGGCGACATCAGGGTCAACAGGACGCTCCGTTGCCTCGGCATCTCGGGCTACGTCGGCACCGTGGACGACCACATGCTGTTCGCTCACGTCGACAGTATCGACGGCGAGGGGGGCATTCTGGCCGTGGCGACCTACTGTTATCGCCGAACGTCGGACGGGTCCCCCCTGCTGTCCGCGACGGTGATCGACGAGGACGACATCGAGGAGCTGGCGGACGAGGACGCCCTGGTCCCGGTGGCGTTCCATGAGATGGGCCACGCCCTCGGCTTCCCCGGGTATTGGTTCTATAACGATCTGGTCGACACCCTCGATGCCGACGACCCGCATTTCGAGGGCGAGCTGGCCATCGAGGCCTTCGATGACGCCGGAGGCGACGACTACGACGGCGAGAAGGTGCCGATCCAGCTGAGGGTCTACGGCCATTGGCGGGAGTCCGTCTTCGGAGACGAGATCATGTCTCCCACCATGAGGGTGGGAACCGACAAGTTGCCCGTCAGCGCGATCACCCTGCAGTCGTTCGCCGATGTCGGCTACGAGGTGGACGTGTCGCGGGCCGACGACTACGAGCTGCCCGGCGGCACGGCCAAGCGGCCGGGCGGCGAAGCGGTCTTCGACCTGGGCAACGATGTCGTGTGGGGACCGGTGGTCGTCCTCGATACCGATGGCCGGGTCGTCCGCGTGATCCCGCCGCCGCGGGGAACGGTCGGTCCGTCCCTGCCCCGGCGCGATGTGCGCGTCGAGCCCCGGCGCCCGCCCGAACCCGGAAGCGCCGCTTCGGGCTCTGTCCGCCCTCCACTGCCCCGGCCCGAGGAGTTGGACCTCATCAAGAAGCCCCGGCGCCCGCCCGTACCGGAAAGCACCCCTCCGGGCTCCGGATCGGAGTCGGGATGAGCCCCGTGCGGAGCGCGCGTCCACGCGACGATGCCGGACGACCGCGACGTGTGGTGTTCCGCATCCCCCCGGTCCAGGCAGCTCCTGGCACTTGCGTGACCGCCGTCAACGCGAGGAGCCTCGGCAGCAACCGGGGCAGAGTCCTTTTCCGTGAAACTCCACCGTCCGGGACGGGGGTTTCAGCTCCGCGGGGTGGCCACTCCAACCGGCGTGGCCATGACCGTTATCCACCAAGGGCCTCAGGCCGCCGCCCTCGCCACGGCAGTCTGGCTGCCGCCGTCGGCGCGCGATTCGGGATGGAAGCCGCTCGCCGGAGTTGGGTTGAACGGTGCCCGCGCCTCGACGTGCAGCCGCACTGGAGCGCGAAAACGACATGGGGGGTCGTTTCACAGTTTGACCCTCGGGCGATGCACATCGCCCTTCCTGCGTATCTGCTGGCACGGCAACGTCTTGTGGCCCGGACGCTCGGTAGCCCGTGGCACACGAGCGGCTCGGGCCGTGGCGGGAGCGACCCCCCAGCCCGAGGGCTTGGTGCGGTTCCGGCGCACGGTGTGTTTTCACACCCCTGCCCCCGTCCCCTTGGGGTCGCTCCCGAACCAGCGGTCCGTGCCGGAAGGCCCGCCGCGACGGACACGTCCTGAAGCCAAGAAAGGATGTCTGCTGCGGCCAACGCCATCGGGGCACGCTTCGCCTTGGCGCGGTCGGTGGGACCAGCCGCCGTGGGTCGCGCCGCAGGTTATCATACCGAAGCGGCAGGACTCGGCCACGCTTCGCGCGAGGAGAACAGGATGACCAAAGCCGAACTCGTTGAGCAGGTCGCCGACGCGGTCGGACCGAGCGTCACCAAGAGGGAATGCGGGCTGACGGTCGACGCCTTCCTCGACGCCGTGAAGGAGGCGCTCGCCCGAGGCGACGGCATCGAACTCCAGGGCTTCGGCACCTTCAAGGTGAGGCACCGCAAGGCCCGCACGGGCCGCAATCCCCGGACCGGAGAGACGGTCGAGGTTCCGGCCCGGGATGTGCCGGTGTTCAAACCGTCGAGGCACCTCCGCAGCCGGGTGGAGCGAGGCTCCGGCGTGTCAGTCACGGGTGAATCCTTGGGGGCCATTGGCAGGCCATGGACTGGCCACTTCCCGTCGCTCGCGACGCGACGTATTGCAGTTGGGTCACTGGGGGCTTAGTGACCGCCGTGAGCGGGGTGGTGGTGGCGATTCCTGCGTGTCCGTTTCACTTCGAGGGTCGCCGGACACGGGATGGCCGTTCGACCGGACACGGCCCCCGGCCGTACAAGTCGCTGTTGCAGTTGCAGTTGTGCCATGGCCAGCGGAGCGGCGATGCCGATCCGCACTCCTCGGACGTGGCTGGGAGTGACCCCCCATTTCGGCACGCCTCAATTGGCGGCGGGGAGGATGGAGCCGGACAGCCCCACCCTCCCCGCCGCTGCGGGTCACTCCCAGCCATGCAGTCCGTCCCGGAAAGGGGTTGGGCGCCGCTTCTCAGCGGTGGAGCAGCCGTTGGCCGACCGGCTGGCCGTCGTTGGGCTGTTCGCATCGCCGACCGAGACCGGGGCAAACCGAACCGGCTCGCCCATTGGCCTTCCCGCAAGGGATCGCTGCTTCGGAGCGACCCCCGCGGAGGGTGGGATGGCTGTGCACATCCCAACCCTCCCCGATGCCACGGCAGGCACCGAAAAAGGGGGGTCGCTCCGGTCACGGTCTCCGGTTCCGGCGCGGCGCAGCCGCCCCGGAGCCCGTGATGCAACCGAAAGCCGGACAACGACATACGCAGTCGCGGAGGTGCACGTCTGAACCGCGATTTCGCGCACATGCACGTCCGTTTCACATGTGCGGCTCCCGCGCGGCCCCGACCACGCCTGACTGGGTCCGACAACGGCCTACCGAAGCCCGCGTGCGCCGCCACGTTCCCAGCGACTCCCGATCACGCGCTCCAACCGCCACCCGCCGCTGGTCAAACACCCCCTCTTCAGCGAAATTTCGTCCGCGCAGATCGTGCAGTCCATCAAGAGAGGAATCGAATGATGGCACGCACGAAACGAAGTCGGCGCTCCTACGGTGCCGGCGAATGGGGCCGCAACCGGGTCAGGGTGTTCCCGGATCCGAAGACCGGCCTGTTCCAAGTCGAGTGGCGCGAGAACGGGCGAAGGCTGACCCGGTCGCTCGGGCACCGGGACTGGACCCGAGCCAAGAAGCAGGCGGACGAGTTCGCCGCCGGGTTCGCAAGCCCGGACCTGAACGGCAAGGCGGAGGCCGAGCCCGAGCCGCTCACCCTGGAGACGCTTCTTGAAACCTACGGTGAGGAGGTGACGCCGACCAAGGGAAGGTGTTCGCGGGCGCACGACCGGGCCGCGACGAAGATGTTCCTTCGCCTGTTCGGACGGAACCGCGATCCGGCCACCCTGTCCCAAAGAGACTGGGACCGGTTCATCCGCGAACGGCGCGCGGGCCGAATCGGACCGAGCGGTAGGCCCGTAAGCGACCGGATGGTCGAACACGACCTCAAGTTCCTGATCGCGGTGCTCAATTGGGCCGCGAGGTCGAGGGACGACCAAGGCCGCCCGCTCATCGACAGGAACCCGCTCAAGGGCCTGAGGAAGCCCACGGAGAAGAACCCGACCCGGGTGGTGCTCACGGAGGACGAGTATCGGGCGCTCCGGAAGGTGTCGCGCCGGATGGGCTGGCGGTTCCGCGTCGCGCTCGTGTTGGCGCACGAAACCGGGCACCGCATCGGGGCCATCCGCAAGCTCCTTTGGGCGGACATCGACTTCGAGGCCCGTGAGGTGCGGTGGCGGGCGGAACACGAGAAAACGGGTTACGAGCACGTCACGCCGCTGACCGACGAGGCGGTCACCGCGCTGGAGGAGGCACGCAGGATGAGCGCCGGAACCGGCGACGCGCCGGTGCTTCCCTCGTCGAGGGATGCCACGCGGTGCATGAGCCGCATGGCCGCCCACAAGTGGTGGAAGAAGGCCGAGGCCCTCGCGGCACTGGAGCCGAAACCGCAGCGGGGTTGGCACTCGCTCAGGCGCAAGTTCGCCAGCGACCTGATGGACATGCCGCTCAAGGTGCTCTGTGAGCTTGGCGGCTGGAAGGATGCCCAGACGGTGCTCACGTGCTACCAGAGGCCCGACGCGGGACAACTCAGGACGGCGCTGGAAGGTCGCCGGAGGGCTCGCGGCTGAAACCGCAAACAGCGGGAATCATTCGGCGGGAATCCGTTCCACGAAACTTCTAAGTTCATCGGATGCAAGCAGTTGTAGATTCAATGCAACTTGTCCACCGAGCACACACCGGCCGAGCAGTCGCTCCTTGGCGCCGGAGCCGTGGTCTTCTCGGAGCTCTCGCAGCCCCTTCGCAAATTGATCCGTACCAGCACCACGCCCAGAGATCGCGGTCGGGATGCCGTCGGCGGCTCGCCCGTGCTCGGACGCCCGCCGGCGACCATCGATCCCGACTGGCGAGAGAGGATCGAGATCGCCAAGCGGGTACGGGACGAGACACGGAAGGCCCGGGGTGACAAGCCGTCCACCTTCGACATGCGGGGGCCGCCGATCCGGATTCGCCGGTGACGGACCGCACCCCTCTCTACGAATGCTGGCCGCCGCACGGGCGATCATCGCCGCCGTGGAGGAAGCCGAGCGCAGGATTCAGCAGAATCCTACGACCTATCCCACTTCACGCGTCGCTTCTGGCCGACATCACGGCGCTCATGGTCCAGCAGAGCCGCGACGCCATGGACTGAAGCGGAGACCAGATCCGAGAGGCTCTGGCGAGCGTCCCGTCGCGCACGCCCGAGGATGTCGAGAATCTCACGACCGGCCTGCAGCAGCACTTGGTCGGCGAACCCGAGGACCACGACGCGATCGTGTCGGCAGCGGATGGAGAGCGCTACGGACTACCGGTGGAGCAGGGGTGCAAGGGGGTGACCGTGTGCCGCGACGCGGCTCCCGTCCCATACAGGTGCTGTCGACCGGCAGGACGGGACGGGAGGAGGAGAACTGCGTCGGTGAGGAGCTCGAGGAGGTGAAGGCGCAACTGGCGGACGCGCGGGCCGCGAACACGACCGGGAGGCTGCGGCGGCGCGCCACAAGGGTCGTCGGCCCTCGAAGCGCGTTGATCGTTTTGCGTCCGCTGGCGCACCAAAAGGTCACGGGTGTGAAGGACCATCCCCTGCGCTTGCTGCGCTTCGGTCCTGACCGCCCCGAAGTGCGTGGTCGGACGCTGCGCGGCCTCTGGTGATCGCCTCCGCGTCGGCTGTGTCGTTCTTTCCCCTCTTGACGAAGGACTTCACGTAGATCGGGGGAACCAGCGTCACATCATGGCCGAGCGCACTGATCTCCCCGGCCCCATTAGTCCTAGTGCGGGTCGATCCTGAGCCGCGCCTGGGCGGTGCCGGCGCCATGTTGCTGCGCTGACGGGAACGGCGTGATGAACTCGGCGGGGCGGCGCCCGTCGAAGATCCGGTGAGTCGGTTG
Organism: Longimicrobiales bacterium; assembly: GCA_965204275.1. GTDB lineage: Bacteria > Gemmatimonadota > Gemmatimonadetes > Longimicrobiales > Gaopeijiaceae > Bin94. Next base: position 1,961,125 of record CBDBEC010000002.1, on the reverse strand, counting down.
CCCCTCGGCGTCGAGCTCCCAGTGTCGGCGGGGATACTCGTAGGGGTTGTTCAGAATCGGGCGCTCGAAGAAGCGGCTGAGCGAGGAATTCCCCGTGGAGGAGACGTTGGAGTCGGCGGACATGGTCATTTGACTCCTTGGCGGTGGGGAATTGTGGGGGTTGCTCGGTCAGTACGATAACACTGCGGCGGGTAGGGGCAATGACGCTCGTCCCTCCCCCTCCAGGCCGCCCCATGACCGGGCCGAGTGCCTCCGCAATCGGCATGTGGACACGATCCTTCTCCGTGAGCCACGCGGCCTCCTTCTTCGCCCAGCGCGCCGCCATCCTGACGGGTACGTGGGCCGCGGCCCGTGCGAGGTCCATGTGGACCGACTCATTCCGCGTAGCCGGAATCTCCAACAAGGCTTCCCGACCGCCTTCGGGGCGAGTGGGGCCATTCTGGCCAGATAGTCCGATTCCGGCCACGGCGGAAAGCTGATCAGGTCCTCCTCCACAAGTTGGGGCGAGGGCGGGGTGCTGAAGAGCCCCGCCTCAACGAGCGGCTTGATCCAGTCGGGCGAGTCCAGCTTGCGGAAAAAGTAGGCGTGGTTGACGGGACGCCTTTCGATGAGGGCCAGGGCCTTCTGGACCAGTGCCGGGCTAGGCATCGCGTGCCTCCTCGATGATGGCGTCGATCGCATCCAGTTCCGCGGAGGTCCTGGGGAGGAGTCGATCACTCAGGAAGACCTCAAGGTCGGCGATCCTGTTTCGAAGGGTGTCCAAGTCGGTGTCCTTGCCATGGTGCGAGACACCCAGGAAGAACCCTCGAATCGCTTTCCACCGCTTCCAGGATCTTTCGACCAGCGGTGCCGGAAGGGCCAAGCCAGACCGGTCGAGCTTACCCAGCATGGACTCGAACAGATCCCTTCGCCGGGGACAGGGAACACCCGACCGCTCGTCGCGGCCAGGCCCGGCTGGCGAGGTCGTCGCGCGACCTCCCGAAGCTGGGGAGGCGGAAGGCGTCGGGTACGTGGTGGCCGTGTACGGGTCTCCAGCCACTCGTCCGTCCCCAAGATAGCGTTCGCGATGATCGCTCGGCAACGCGCTCGCTCTCTCACTCTACTTGACGGAACTGCCTTGGCCGATCCGCCCGCCCGAGTCCCGCCCACCGGCCCGGCAGATGATGGAGATTCACGGGATATAGACATTGACCCTTGACAGATATACGCTAGTCTTTTCCCAAGATATTGTGCGACGTGCCGACACCGAAGGGGACAGCGATGAGGAAGACCAGCGTGGTGATCGACGGCGAGCTCGTCGACAGGGTGCGCATCCTGCTCGGGACCTCGTCCATCAGGGAGACCATTGACGAGGCGCTGCGGGAAGTGGAGCGAGGCGAGGCGAGGCGCCGTGAGATCCGGGCGTTGATCGAGATGGACGGACTCGACCTGCGCGATCCGGCGGTCATGTCGAAGACGTGGCGCTACTAGCCCACGACGGGACGAACCACATGCCCTACCTGATCGACAGGAGCGCGCTGGCCCGCATGCCGCACCCGGCGGTGCAGGCCAGACTCGTACCGATTCTCGAAGCCGGCGAGGCGGCCACCTGTGCCGTGATCGATCTGGAAGTCCTCTACTCGACGCGCAACGCGTCCGACCACGCCCGCACCCGCCGTCGGCGCACCCTCGCGTATCGCCATGTCGAGCTGGCCGAGGCGACCTTCCAGCGCGCCATCGAGGTTCAGGGCCTGCTGGCCCTGCGCGGCCGGCACCGCGTGCCGATTCCGGACCTGATCATCGCGGCGGCCGCCGAGCGCGCCGGAATGGTCCTGCTCCACTACGACGCCGACTTCGACCGAATCGCCGAAGTCACGGGCCAGGCGATGGAGTGGGTGGTGGCGCGGGGGTCGGTGTAGGGGAGGGGGAGTGGAAACCAGCGCCGGGATTGACCATGTTCAGGCGATCTTTCAACGGGGGAGCGCGCTCCAGGATGTCAGACTCGAACACCGGCCACGCCGCCACCCGGCCTGCAGGGAGCTCTTCGCCCGCGCTCCCGCCGCCTCCGGGCATCGATCCGGACTGGCGCGAGAAGATCGAGACCGCCAAGCGGGTTCGCGAGGAGACCCGGCAGGCCCGGCGTGGGAAGCCTGCCACCCTCGACATGGAAGGACCGCCGATCCGGGTTGGGTCGTGATGGGTGCCCGGATACCACGGTCACTCCACCGTCCCATCCCCGCGTGCCCGTTCGGCCAGCTCCGCAGCCGTCTCGCATGTGAACACCTCGGCGGCGATCGCGGCCAGGCGATCCGAATCCGAGATGCCCGCGAGCACGGGAACGAAGTCCTCCGCAGCCCCCCGACCGAATCTGCGATCTACGAGTAGGCGGACCAGCTCCCGCTCCCCTTCCAGACGGCCCTCCCGGCGGCAGCGACGCCGGATCGAGCCGCTGCAGATCGACCTTCTCCTGGATGTAGAGGGGCGGCGCCTGCGCGATCAGGGGCTCGGCGTCCTGCTCGTCCTTTCCCCGCCACACCAGCTGCGGGTCGAGGTCCCGGTTGCGGCGCTCGTAGGCGACCTGGACGGGATGGCGCTCCTCGTCCTTCATCACTGACTGGTATTCGGCGGTGGGGATGTTTCGGCGGGAGTCCTCGTGGGTGATCGCCGCGATCGTCTTCGGCTTCTTGGCTCTGGCCATCTCGCTGGTGGGTTGCGGGTCACACGGGGGTCGGAATCCGCTCGACATCGATCTGGTCGGCGGTCTTCATGGCCTGCGCGAGGTCGTACGCCGATTGCAGGCGGTACCAGGTGTCGGCACCGCCTCCGAACGCCTTGTCCAGGCGGATCGCCATGAGCGGAGAGATGCCCGAGCGGCAGTTGACGAGCTCCGAGAGCTGCTTTCGGCTCACCCCGAGCCTCCGCGCCGCCTCGGTCACGGTGAGGTTCAGCGGCTCAAGGCAGTCGTGGCGAACGGACAGCCCCGGATGGGGCGGGTCTCGCATCGGCATGTCGCGGCCTCCTTAGTGGTAGTCGGTCAAGTCGACATCCCTGACATCGCGCCCCTCGAACCGGAAGACGATCCGCCAGTTGGCTGACACCTTCACGGCCCAGCAGCCCGCCCGGTCGCCCTTGAGCGGGTGGAGCCCGAAGCCCGGCAGGTCCATGTCCCTCGGCTTGGCCGCCACGTCGAGGCGGGCGAGAACCCGCTCCACCTTGGCGATCAGGCTCGGCGCGATCCGCCGCCGGTCACCCTCTTCGAACAGTCGCGCGAGGCCTCGATGACGAAAGCCGAGGATCTCGTACCGGCGAGTGTAACCTATTACCGGTCAGGTGGCAATCTTGGGCCGGTCAAATCTCCCTGCGCGACTCATGGTGCGTGACCGCCCTGATCGTCCTCGGTCGCTTGGCCACCCTGTTCTGCACTCACGGGTTTCGGGGACGAACGAGCCCGGCGTCTCCAGTAGTCATAGGCCTCCGCCTCGGTTGTGTCACGCAGCCGTTCGTCCATCTTCTCCGAGGTACGCGGCGCCGTGAGTTCGTTCTTTCTGCGCGCGAGCGCCGTCCAGGTCTCTTCGGCCTCGGCGGTGGGCAGATCGCGTTCTCGTCGCCAGAGCGCCTCCCATTCGATGCCGATGTCCGCTAGGGTCTTGTGGGTGTAGGTGGCGTTGCGAACTGTTCCGCCGACCCGGCGCACCAGCGGGACCGCGCTCGCGACGGCTGTAAGCGCAATGCTCAGGAGCAGCACCCACGCCTGGGTGTCCAGGAGCGCGACGGCCAGGCTGACGAGTGCCAGTCCCGTAGTGAGAATGGCCATTCGCCGCTGCAGATCCGCCTTCTTTCCCGCCAGGGCGCCGTAGTATCGCGCTAGCCGGTCCGTGTCGACCATCTCGTTCCAGATGGCCGTCCTGATCGACTCGTTCAACATGGCTTGACCTCCAATCTTCGCGTGGCCTCGGGTCAGGGTGCTTGGCATCAGTCGTCTCGGGGATGCGCCACGCCGAGTCTCTGGGCGAGGCCCTCCAGCCGCTTGTCGTGGGTCCAGAGTCGAGCGCGGCGGACACGGCAGTGACGCCAACGACATCACCGACCAGGGACCTGCTGCTGCGCCGCCGGGAACGGCGTGACGAACTCAGCTGGACGTCGCCCGTCGAGGATCCGGTGGGTGGGTTGCCCCTCGGCATCGAGCTCCCAGTGTCGGCGGGGATACTCGTAGGGGTTGTTCAGAATCGGGCGCTCGAAGAAGCGGCTGACCGACGCGTCCGCCGTCGAGGAACCGTTGAAGCTGGTCGACACGGCTTCTGAACCCTCCTATGGCGATTGCGGATGGCGAACGGGGTGAATGATAACACGCCGGTGGGGTGGTCGGTCTGCGGGGGAGCGTCTGCGGGGAGAGCGCGACGATGCCGGGTGTGCCGCGGCGAGAGAGGGGCGAGGGGGATTGACCTAACATAAGATGATTGACTAACGTTAGGCTGCCTCCTAACCACACCTAACGATCAAGTGAATCTCCATGGAAGCTGCGATTGGATTTCGGAACCCGTTTCGCCCCGGCGCCGGCCACACGCCCCCGTATCTCGCCGGAAGGAGGGAGGAGCGACGGGAGTTCCTCAAGCTCCTCGACCAGGACGTCGTCCTATCCAACCTCGTCCTCACCGGGCTGCGCGGTGTCGGCAAGACGGTGCTTCTCGACACCTTCAAGCCGCTGGCTGTGCGAAACGGCTGGCTGTGGGTGGGCGCGGACCTGTCGGAGAGCACGACGGTCGACGAGGAGCGCCTGGCCACCCGGATCATCACCGACGTGGCTCTGGTGACGTCCAACTTCGTCTACGACAGGAAGGAGGTTCGCCGCCCCGGTTTCGGCCGCCAGGCGGATCTCTTCGAGGCCACGCTCGACTATCCGGCGCTTCGCGCGGTGTACGAACAAACGCGGGGCTTGGTCGCCGATCGCTTGAAGGCCACGCTGACCTTCGCCTGGCTGGCTCTGCGCGCGTCGCCGAAGCCGCCCCGGGGAATCGTCTTCGCTTACGACGAAGCCCAGAACATGGCGGACCACGCCGGGAAGGACGAATACCCGCTGTCGGTGATGCTCGACGTGTTCCAGTCCATCCAGAGACAGGGGGCCCCGTTCCTTCTGGCCCTGACCGGTCTGCCCACGCTCTTTCCCAAGCTGGTTGAGGCCAGGACCTACTCGGAACGAATGTTCCGCGTGCTGTTCCTCAATCGCCTGGATCCCCCGGATGTCCGAGAGGCGATCGTGAGGCCGATCCAGGAGGACGGCTGCCCGATCAGCTTCACCGAACAGTCCATCCGCCAGATCGAGAAGCATTCGGGCGGATACCCCTACTTCATCCAGTTCATCTGCCACGAGGCCTTCGATGTCTTCGTGTCGCAGTTCGCTACCGGAGCGGAGAACCCGAGCGTCCCGATCGATGCGATCACCGCAAGGCTGGACAGCGACTTCTTTGCGGGCCGCTGGTCGAGGGTGACCGACCGGCAGCGCGATCTCCTGCACGTAGTGTCGAGGCTCGATGACCCGGAAGCCGAGTTCAGCGTTCAGGAGATCGTGGAGCTCTCCCGGGAACTGCCGGTGAAGGGGTTCAGCCCCAGCCACGCGAGCCAGATCCTGGCGGCGCTCATCAACGCAGGCGTCGTCTTCAGGAACCGGCACGGGAAGTACTCCTTCGCGGTTCCTCTTCTCGGAGACTTCATCCGGCGGCAGTACCCGGTCGACCAGCCGGAGCTCGGCGATCAGGCGAATCGGTGAAGGAGCCTCTGGGTCGTTGGGCGGACACGGTGATGGAGCCCTTGGCGGTGGGGGATTGCGAGTCGATGGGCCGATACGATAACTGAAGAATGTCAATCATGATTTACAGAATGTAATCCACGCTTGTCATTTCGGCGGCGCAGAAGCCCCAGTCCGGCAGCCCACGGAAAAAAGCAACCCGACCACCGATCCTTGATTGCACTGCAATCACACGGTAGCTTCTCCGCATCTTCCGCACCATCAGGAGGCACGGCCAATGGCGAGCATCACAGTCCGCAATCTCGACGACGACGTAAAGACGCGTCTTCGCGTACGCGCCGCCGAACATCACCGTTCGATGGAGGAGGAAGTGCGTATCATCCTGCGCGACGCCGTGACCGGCCGTCGCGCCGGTCCCAGGGATCTCGTGGCTTTCACCCGCCAGTGCTTCGCGTCTGTTGGCGGCGTCGAGCTCGAACTCCCCCCGCGCGGCCCGATGCGCGAGCCTCCGGATTTCGCGTGAGCGGTTCGATGTTCGTCATTGACACGAACGTCGCGTCGGAACTGATGCGCCCTCGACCGACGGCCGCGGTGGCGGCGTGGATCGCCGACCGCGATGCGCAGGATATGTATCTGACGGCCGTGAGCGAAGCGGAACTTCTCTACGGAGTGGCGATCATGCCCGTCGGCAAGCGGCGCGGCGCGCTGGAGGCCGCGATGACCCGCTGGCTGGATCGTGGTTTCAGGGAGCGGATCCTGCCGTTCGACAGCGCCGCGGCACGAGTCTGCGCCGAGATCGCTGCCGAGCGCCGTCGGACGGGCCGGCCTATCGGCGAGGCCGACTGCCAGATTGCCGCCATCTCCCGCTCACGCGGAGCGGATCTGGTCACGCTCAACGTGCGGGATTTCGAGGGTACGGGAGTGAGTGTGATCGACCCCTGGTCGGCTGGCCAATGAAAGGACCGGGTTCTCCCCGCGCGACGGCATGTCATTTCACCCGTTCCCCAGCGCCCCTCGGTAGTCCACCGGCGGAGCCCGGTCGTCTGAGAGCAGTCATGTCATGCCCGCATCAGGCGCTCGCCCTTGGGTTCCGGCACGGGCCGTCCCAACTCCCGGGCCCTGTCGATCCAGAACCGCATCGCATCCTTGATGTTCCCCAACGCGGTCTCGTGATCGTCTCCGTGCGCCAAGCATCCGGGCAGCTCGGGCGCCTCGGCGATGAACGCGTGATCTTCATCGCTCCAGTAGAGAATGATCTCGTATTTGTACATCAGTCGTCTGCTCCCAGCTGGGGTGAACCGCTCATGGCTTCTTTCTGCGCAGTCGGGGATCGAGTCAACCAACATGGCGCCGTCCTCCGCCGGAGTGATCCGTCAGCCCGCTGTCCGGCTCCGGATCGGTTCCCTCGCGGCTGCTGATCGCGAGGCAGGTGAGCCCCTACCCCCCCGCCCGCCTCCGATAATCCAGCGGCGGATCCCGGTCCCCCACCAGCGACACGTACTCGAAGTCGGCCCCCGCCTTCTCCCGATGCTCCACCGCGGCCGCTTCAAGCAGCTCACCATCCATGAACAGATCCACCATCGTCATCGCCAGCGTCTTGGCCGCCACGATCATCCCCTTGTTCCCGATCGACATTCCCCCGGCCGCGATCGCCTGCCACGAGTGCGCGGGCGTCCCCGGCACCCAGGTCGCCGTGCGCACCCCCGCCGTCGGCACCACCCAGCTCACATCCGCCACATCGGTCGACCCGCCCCCCTTGCGCGGCATGTACGGCTGCACCTCGGCCGCGCTCTCGAGCGGCCGGGCATTGGCCAGCGTCGGCCGAATCAACTCCGCGAACGCCCGCTCGGCCTCGTCGTACACCACCCCGCCCACGCGCTCCAGGTTCGCGTGCACACGGCGCTGCAGCACCTCGTTGCTCAGCATGGGGAAGAGGCCATGAATCACCTCGTACTCCACGCGGGTCCCCGTCCCCAGCGCCGCCCCCTCGGCCGCCTTCACCACCCGTTCGAAGATCGACCGCACCAGTTCGGTCTCCGGGTTGCGCACGTAGTAGTAGACCTCGGCGAAGTCGGGGATCACGTTCGGCGCGTGCCCCCCCGCGGTGATCACGTAATGGATGCGCGACTCCTGCGGCACATGTTCGCGCAGCATGTTGACCATGTGGTTCATGGCCTCGACCCCGTCCAGCGCCGACCGTCCCTGCTCGGGAGCACCCGCCGCGTGCGCCGAGATTCCGTGGAAGCGGAACTTGGCCGACTTGTTGGCCAGCGAGGTCGAAGGGCTGGCGTCGTTGCTGCTTCCGGGGTGCCAGTGAAGCACCGCGTCCACATCGCCGAAGAGACCGCCCCGCACCATGTAGACCTTGCCCGCTCCCCCCTCCTCGGCGGGGGTGCCGTAGACCCTCACCGTCCCGGCGGTGCCCGACGAGGCCAGCCAGTCCTTCACCGCCAGCGCCGCCGCCACCGATCCCGCGCCGAACAGGTGGTGCCCGCACGCGTGGCCCGCCCCCATCTCGGGCAGGGGCGCCCGCTCGGGGCTTCGGGCCTGGGTGATCCCGGGCAGCGCGTCGAACTCGGCCAGGATCCCGATGACCGGCGAGCCTTCGCCCCAGTTGGCGATGAAGGCGGTGGGCATTCCCGCGACGCCCGCCTCGACCCGGAAGCCGGCCCCGGCGAGGTGGGCCTGCAGCAGCGCCGAACTCTCGGCCTCCTGGTAGCCGACCTCGGCCAGCTCCCAGATCCGCTGGGCGGTGGTGGCGTAGGCGGCCGCGTTGGCCTCGACGTGGGCGAGGACGGCGTCGTGGGGGGACTGGGGGGAGGCGGGGAGGGGGAGGAGGAGGGCGGGGAGAAGGGTGGTGTGAACGAAGCGTGTCTTCATGGGGTTTCTCTGGACATGGTGTACGCTCTGGCAGCCCGTGGACGGGTGAGGATAGTCCCACCCGGTGCCGGGGGTCCAGTCGACCGACCATCCCCGTTGCCGCTTTGTGAACCGAACCCGATGAAATCCACGCTCAACCTGAACGACCTGCTCCTGACGAGAGCCAAGCGGTGCGCGGCCCGGGGCGGCGTCACACTGACCCGTTTCGTCGAAGACGCCCTGCGCGCCAGGCTGGCGGAGGACGACCGGCCGAAACCTCCCTTCGAACTGGAGCTCGTGACCGTCCACGGCCTCGCTCCTCCCAACGTGGACATCTCCGACCGCGAGGAGCTTCACGACGTCATGGACGGGACATGATCGCGGTCGACACGAATGTCCTGATCTACTCCCACCGGGCCGAAACCGACCTTCACGCTGTGGCGGCCAGGGAGCTGGTCCTCCTGGCGGAGGGGACGACGGTCTGGGGCCTGCCGTTGTTCTGCGTAGGCGAGTTCATCCGCGTGGTCACCCACCGGCGGATACTGAACCCGCCTTCGACCTTGCCGCAGGCGGTCTCGTTCCTCGATCGGGTCCTCGCGTCCCCCTCATGCCGGATCGTGCGGCCGGGGCCCGACTTCGTCGGTCTGCTGACCGCCGCCTCCCTCGCGGCCGGCGCGCGCGGCAACCTGGTCTTCGACGCGCAGATCGTCGCTCTGTGCCGCGAGCACGGCATCTCGACCATCCTCACCGACGACCGGGACTTCCTGCGGTTCAAGAGCCCGGCCCTGGCCGGGCAGAGGCCGGAGGTCATGCCGGAGCAGACGCTTCGCCGCGTCCCCACCCTTCCTCCTCCGCCCGCGGTCCCCCAGATTCCTGCACTGGTCGGCAACTCCACCTGCCTGCGTTCGGTTCCGCCCGATCGCGGTGGAGGACCCGTCGCCCAACCATCCCGGGAGCTCCAATGCGAGGAATCGTACTCGTTTCGCTGATCCTGCCTGCAACTGCGGTGCCCGCCGCCGGGCAGATGGCCATTGGCGTCCGGGCAGGGGTGGGAAGTGCGTGGATGGCCAGTCCCGGAAGTGTCGATTTCGAGCCTTGTCCACCGGACATGGAATGTCCCTCTTCCGCGGAAGATGCGGTTCGGGGGTTCACCTTCGGAGCCGACTTCGACATCCCGGTCTCAAACTCCGGCGATGTTCTCGGCAGGTCGGATTCGCCTACAGGCTTGGCTGAACCCTGGTCGACCCCGTCATGACCCCCCGCCCCCCCGTCCGCGTCGCCGCCGTCCAGCCCCGCGGCTACCCCTTCGACGCCGCCTCCGCCGTCGACCACCTCTGCACCGCCACCGCCGAGGCCGCGCAGCAAGGTGCCCAACTCGTCCTCTTCCCCGAGGCGTTCGTCGGCGGCTACCCCTGGGGCCTCGCCTTCGGCACCGCCGTCGGTGGCCGCACCCCCGCCGGCCGCCGCACCTTCGGCCGCTACCACGACGCCGCCATCTCCGTACCGGGACCCGAGACGGAACGAATGGGCCGGGCAGCGGCAGCCGCCGGCGTCTACCTGGCCGTCGGCGTGATCGAAAGAGGAGCCAGCCGTGCCCCGGGCACCCTCTTCTGTACCCTCCTCTACTTCGCCCCCGACGGGACCCTGGCGGGCCTGCACCGCAAGCTCAAACCGACCGCGGCCGAACGGCTGATCTGGGGCGAGGGGGACGGGAGCACGCTGCCGGTGATCGAGACGCCCTTTGCGCGGGTCGGGGGGCTGATCTGCTGGGAGAACTACATGCCGCTCGCGCGCATGGCCATGTACGGCAAGGGGGTGGAGATCTACCTGGCGCCGACCGCCGACGAGCGCGGCCGCTGGCAGGCCACGCTCCGGCACATCGCGCTGGAGGGGCGCTGCTTCGTGATCGGGTGCAACCAGTTCGTCACGAAGGAGCACTATCCGGCGGACATCGAGATCCTGGGGGAGATGGAGGACTGGCCCGACGTGCTCTGCCGGGGCGGGACGTCGATGTACAGTCCGCTGGGCGAGAGGGTGGCGGGGCCGCTGCTGGACGTGGAGGGGATGCTGGTGGCGGATCTGGATATGGGCGACATCGCGCGCGGCAAGTTCGACTTCGACGTGGTGGGGCACTATGCGCGGCCGGATGTGTTCGAGTTGCGGGTGAACGAGGAGGTGCGGAGGGCGGTTGGGGGGGTGGACACGTAAGTGCCTATGAATAGAGCACTTACGTTGCCCTGTCGTTTTGCGTTGCTCCGTCGTCCCCTGGGCGCAAGACGCCACATGCGCCCAATGGTCGGCACGACCGTTGTTGGTGGCGGTCGGGCTAGTTGGGTTCTTCGTGGTCGGCGTCTGTGGCGGCATCTTCGTTGGAGCTTCAGCTGCGGCTCAAGGGCCGACACTAGCAGCATGCAACTATCAAGTGTGCAACCGGAGACCTGAGCGTAAAGGGCCACTAAAGTGCTGGGACGAACCCGACCGGTGGCGTTTTCACTGTGTACCGAACCCGAAAGGTACCGCCCCCTGCGAGAGTGGCGTCTGCGACGTGACACCGAAGTGAAGTAGGGTAGCGGCCATGGTCTCGTATGTCCGCATTGGCGGGGAAAGGTGCACGAAAAAGGGACGTGGCCACGGTCACCCGGTGATGGTGGTCGGAATTATAGGTGTGTGTCTGACGGGCTGTGAGTATTTCGAGACGAAAAACAGAATAGTCCATCCTACTGCGGCAAACGACACGCGTGAGGTGGACGCCCGGGTGTCTGAAGACACATTGCCCCTTGGCCTGAGTCTAGTTCCCCGTGCTCCTGGCGGCGTTGGATCGAAAGCGGTGGGTATTCCGAACCGGGAAGGCTGAAGTAGATTCCTCACCGCTGGTACGGCCGCGGGATCCCCCGCACGGAGGATTGACGGAACCCCGCAGTCCACCGAGAGCTCCAACTCATCACAGGCAGACCGTCCATGGCCACCACCACCACCGCCCCACCCCCCTCCCGCACTCACCGCTACCTCGCGGAGGCCGAACGCTACTCCGCCCACAACTACCACCCCCTCCCCGTCGTCCTCGAGCGCGGCGAGGGCTCGTGGGTCTGGGACGTGGAGGGCAACCGCTACCTCGACATGCTGAGCTCCTACTCGGCCGTCAACCAGGGCCACCGTCACCCCGCCATCGTCGCCGCGGCCCGCGAACAGCTCGACCGCCTCACTCTCACCTCGCGCGCCTTCCACAACGACCGGATGGGGCCGTTCCTGCGCGAACTCTGCGAGGTGTCCGGCTTCGACGCGGCGCTGCCGATGAACACCGGCGCCGAGGCCGTCGAGACCGCGATCAAGATGGTGCGGAAGTGGGGCTACGAGGTGCGCGGCGTCCCGAAGGACCAGGCCGGGATCATCGTGTGCGACGACAACTTCCACGGGCGCACGACGACCATCGTGGGCTTCTCCTCCGAGGACCAGTACCGCGACGGCTTCGGCCCCTTCACGCCCGGCTTCACCCTCGTCCCCTACGGCGACATCGACGCGCTCACCGCCGCGATCGGCCCTAACACCGTCGGCTTCCTGGTCGAGCCCATCCAGGGTGAGGCGGGGGTGATCGTGCCGCCTGACGGGTACATGCGCCGGGCGGCGGAGGTGTGCCGCGAGCACCGCGTGGCCCTGGTGGCCGACGAGATCCAGACCGGACTGGGCCGCACCGGCCGCATGTTCTGCTGCGACTGGGAGGGGGTGCGCCCCGACGTCCTGGTCGTGGGCAAGGCGCTAGGCGGGGGCGTCTACCCGGTTTCGGCCGCGATCGCCGACACGGAGTTCATGGACGTCTTCCGGCCGGGCGACCACGGGTCGACGTTCGGCGGCAACCCGCTCGGCGCGGCCGTCGGCATGGCCTCGCTGCGCGTGATCATCGACGAGGACCTGCCGCGCCGCTCCGACGAGCTGGGCAACTGGTTCATGGACCGGCTGCGCGCGATTCCGTCGCCGCACGTGGAGGAGGTGCGGGGGCGGGGGCTCATGATCGGCGTGGTGATCCGGGAGTCGTCGGGGACCGCGCGGCCGTTCTGCGAGGCGCTCCAGGGGCGCGGCATCCTGGCCAAGGAGACGCACCGCCAGGTCGTGCGGTTCGCGCCGCCGCTCACGGTGGAGCGGGAGACGCTGGAGGCCGCGCTGGTGGAGATCGAGGCCGTGCTGAGGGGGTGATTCAACCGCCCGGGGGCGCGATCGTCCCCTGCCTGGAGGTGTCGATTTCCGCGGCCTCGCCCTCGTCGAACAGCACCGCGTTCACCTGCCCGTACAGAAACTCGCGCGCCTCGGCCTTCCGCGGATCCAGCCCGTAGTGGTTGATGAGCAGGGTCTGGTGCTGCAGCCAGTCGCGCCAGCAGTCCGCGCAGATCTCGCGCCGAATCCGTTCGCCGAGCGGGGAGCGGAAGGGAGGGCGGGGCAGGGGCGGACCGGGTCGCCCGGGATGCCTGCGGCAGTCGATCGATTCCACGGGTCCGAGTTCCTCGTTGACCGAAGTTGTTGCCTCGCAGCGGGGAGTGGCGCCACCCCGCGACGGGAAGATAACATTTCCCGTGGGAATTGGTTGGCGGCGCGGAGGCGTGTACATTTGCTTTGTAACGTCCGACGGCAGGAGAGGGAGGCAATCGATGTCGCGAACGAATTCGACCGGGGCGGGACCCGCGGCGAACGGTGCCGGTCCGGTTCTCTCGAGCGAGCAGCTGGCCCGCGCTCTTCGCGACCAAGGAGGGCCGTTACTTCTACCGCCTGCAGGAGGCGCTCAGGCGGCTCTACCTGGACCCGGACAACTTCGGCCGCTGTCACGCCACGGGCAAAGCCATCAGTTTCGAGAGACTCGACGCGCTGCCCCACGCCCGCTACTGCATCGAGTACAAGCGGGAGCTGGAAGCGGCCGGGGGACGCTGAGCCCCTCAAGCAGCCGGCGGACAGAAGCTACAGCGCTTCCAGTAGTTCGGCGCCGAGAACGTCCACCTGCCAGCGTCGCACGTCCGGCACCTTCCCGAGTTGGACCAGGCCGCTCGGTCTGGCCGCGACGACTTCTCGCAGCAGGTGGTTGGCCATCACCCGGCCCCGCTCCAGCCCCAGCTTCGCGGCCACCTCGTTGCGCACCGCGTTCAGGCGGTCGAACGCTGCCTCCTCCTCGGGGGAGGGACGTCCGCGACCCCTTATGGAAACGGGATACGGCTGCAGGTCATGGGCGGCGAGGCGGCGGACCCGGCGCAGCGCCCGGAGCAGCGCCCGGCCGTCCGTCGCGGCCAGACGTCGTGGAAACCCCTTCACGCGGATGAGTTCCTCCACCGACCCCGGCTGTGTCAGTACGGTTTCCAGGAGCGCGGCGTCCGAGGCCACACGGAAGGGGGCGCGGTCACGTGAGCGGGCGATGCCGTCCCGCCACCCGATGGCCTCCCTCAGTGCGGTCACGGCGCGCGGGCCCAGCCGCCGGGCCCCCTTGACGCGGGTCACGGGGTCTGGCGGCGGCTCCTCTTCGCCGGACTTTCCGGTTGTATCGACAAGACGGCGGCACTCTTCCTGCGCCCATTCCAGGCGGCCCAGGTCGCGAAGGCGAGCCTCGAGGACGGCGGTCAGCCGATGCAGGTAGCCTGTGTCGCCGGCGGCGTAGGAGATCATCTCGCGCGACAGCGGCCTGCGGGCCCAGTCGGCCCGCTGGAACTTCTTCGCGACCCGGATTCCGAGATGCTTCTCGAGGAGCGCTTGCAGCCCGATCGCGGGCTCGCCGAGAAAGCTGGCGGCGACCTGGGTGTCGAACAGCCGGGCCACCGAGATGCCGAGATCCCGGCGCAGGAGGCGCAGGTCATAGCTGCAGGCGTGCATGAGCGTGCGGCGGGACGGATCCTCCAGGAACGGCTTCAGCGACGCCGTCAGTCCGACCGCAAGGGGATCCAGGACGAAGGTCTCGGAAGGCGTCGAGAGCTGGACCAGGCAGAGGCGGTCCGAGTAGCGGTGGTAGCCCGCCGCCTCGCAGTCCACCGCGAGGTCGGCGGCGCCCGCGAGCGACTGGCCGAGCCCCTCCAGCTCGCCCGCGCTGTCGATGTAGGTGATGGGTGGAGTCAAGGTGTTTCCATTGCGTTGCCCGGTAGTCGGCCCGTTCCCGCGAATATGGTCCCGGGAAACGGGCGGGGATAGCTTCACCACGGCGCCGTGACCCGCGCACGCCCGGGCGCCGGCCCTCGCCGTGGCGTGTCCCGCCACAGATCCCAGGAGACGCCTGAAGCGATGATGAGAACCAAGGTGGTCGCCACCATGGGCCCCGCCGCCGCCACGCTGGAGGTGGTGACCGATCTGGTGCGCGCGGGGATGGACATCGCGCGCATCAACATGTCGCACGGGCACCATGAGCACCACCGCCGCGGCATCGGTCTGGTGCGCGAGGCCTCGCGGAGGGTGGGGCGCCCGGTGGCGGTCCTCGCCGATCTCCAGGGACCCAAGCTGAGGCTCGGACACCTCGACGAGCCGGTGCACCTCCGCGACGGCTCCACGGTCGCCATCGTCCCCGAAGGCGACCACGCCGGCGACGAACTCCCCACCTCCTACGACCGGCTGGCCAGGGAGGTCAGCCGCGGCACGCAGCTCCTGCTCGACGACGGGCAGCTCGAGCTGGAGTGCGTGAACACCGACGGCACGCGGGCGGTCTTCCGGGTGCTGCGCGGGGGTGTAGTGCGGTCCCGCAAGGGGATGAACCTTCCGGGGATCAGCGTCAACACACCCTCGATCACCGAAAAGGACGAGCGGGACCTGGAGGTGGCGCTCGACATGGACGTGGAGTACATCGGCCTCTCCTTCGTGCGCAACGTGAACGATGTCCTGGGGCTGAAGGACCGGATCAAGGGGCGGGCCTGGCTCGTGAGCAAGATCGAGAAGGCGCAGGCACTGGACGAGCTGGACGGGATCCTGGCCTTCAGCGACGCGGTGATGGTGGCCCGCGGCGATCTCGGTGTCGAACTCCCCTTCGCCTCGGTGCCGCTGGCGCAGAAGCGCATCATCCAGGCGGCGAACGGGTACGCGTGCCCCGTCATCACGGCCACCCAGATGCTGGAGTCCATGACCACCTACCCCAGCCCCACGCGCGCGGAGACCTCCGATGTCGCCAACGCGATCCTGGACGGGACCGACGCGGTGATGCTCTCGGGCGAGACGGCGGTCGGCAGGCACCCGGTGCGAACACTGGAGGTCATGGTGCGCATCGCGGCCGAGATCGAGGAGAGCGGGGTGCTCGAAGAGGGCCCCCACTACCTGGCCCAGATGGGACCCGTGCAGCGGCGCGGTGCGTCGCCCAGGGAGCACGCGGTGGCGGCTTCGTCGGTGCGTTCCGCCCGCGATCTGAACGCACCGGCGATAATCGTCATAACGCGCAGCGGGTTCTCGGCTCGCCTGGTGGCCTCGTACCGTCCGCCCATCCCGATCTTCTCCGTCTGCACCGAGCCCAAGGTCCACCGGCAGCTCTGCGGCGTGTGGGGCGTGCATCCGGTGCTGGCCGACAAGGGCGACATCACCTACCAGAACCTGACCGACTTCGGGAAGCGCGTCGTCCTGGGCTCGGGGAAGGGCCGCACCGGCGATCCGGTGATCGTCACCTCGGGGCTTCCGTTTCACAAGCCGGGCTCCACCAACACGATGCGGGTGGAGCAGCTGTAATTGCACCTGACTTTCCTGGGCACGGGGACGTCCTTCGGCGTGCCGGTGATCGGCTGCTCGTGCGCCAACTGCACTTCGACCGATCCCCGCGACCGGCGCACCCGCCACGGAGCGCTGCTGGAACTGGGAGGCGGCAACCTCCTCATCGACACCCCGCCCGAACTGAGGCTGCAACTGCTCGCGTCGGGCATCGACCGCGTCGACGCCGTCTGGTACACGCATCTCCACGCCGACCATGTGCACGGCATCGACGACGTGCGGGTCTTCTCGAGCCGGGGCCGCCCCCCCGTCCCCGCCTATCTGCCCGGGGAGCTCATCGCACCGATGAAGGCGCGCTTCCCCTACATCTTCGATGGCCGCGTGCGGGTTCCGGCGGGGACCTCGAAGCCGCGAATCACCCTCAGGGAGTACAACGAGGGCGTCCCGCTCGAGGTGCTCGGCGCCGAAATCACCCCGTTCCGGGTCCCGCACGGACCGGTCGACGCCTTCGGCCTGCGCGTGGGCCCCCTCGGATACGTGACCGACGCCAAGCGCGTCCCGGCGGCAGCGCTCGCAATCCTCGAAGGCGTCGACGTGCTGGTACTCAATGCGCTGTGGCGGGGCCGTCCCCACCCGACCCACTTCAACGTCGAGGAGGCGGTGGAGACGGCGCGGGAGATCGGGGCGCGCCGCACGTACCTCACCCATCTGACCCACTTCGTGGGGTACCGCGAACTCGCGGAGTGGCTGCCGCCGGGGATCCAACCGGCGTACGACGGGCTGACGGTGGAGCTGGCGGCCCGTGGACAGGCTCCCCCGCGGCATTCGGCCGGCGATGCGTCCGCGACTGAAGGGACCGGCGATGGCCGGGCGTGAACGCTCTCCCGCGATCGACTTCGGCAACATGGTCGCGGGGGTGCTCCGGGGCGCCGGAATCGATCCGGGACGCATCCGGGGCGACCTGGCCGAACGCTTCCGGAGCGCGCACGCCGAGGTGGGGGCGAGGAGAGCATCCGGGGAGATGGGGTTCTTCGACCTTCCGGAGGATACGGGGCTCGCCGCGGCCACTCGGGAGGCCGCCCTTCGCGGCCGCCGCGGGGTGGACGCGCTCGTCGTCCTCGGCATCGGTGGCTCCGCTCTCGGCGCGGCGGCGCTCCGGGACGCGCTCCTGCCTCCGCTCTGGAACGAACTGGGTGGAGAGGCGCGGGGGGGCCTTCCACGCATCTACATCCTCGACAACCCCGATCCCGATTCGGTCTCGGCCCTTCTGTCACACCTGGACCCGTCGCACACGCTCTGCAATGTGGTGAGCAAGTCGGGCACGACGGCCGAGACGATGGCCCATCTGCTCGTTGTCTGGCGGTGGCTGGAGCGCGCACTCGGGGCCGGCGGAATCGGGAACCGCCTGCTCGTCACGACTTCGCCCGCGCGGGGGACGCTGCGGGGACTGGCCGCCGAATACGACCTCCGCGTACTCCCGCTGCCCGAGGCGGTCGGCGGACGCTTCTCGGTACTGTCACCCGCGGGCCTGCTGCCGGCGGCGGTCACGGGGATCGACATCGATGCCGTGCTGGGCGGCGCCGCCGTGATGGCCGGGCGTTGCGCAACTGACGAACTGGCGAGGAATCCGGCGGGGATCCTGGCCACGCTGCTCCACGTCGCGGACACGGAAGCGGGTGCGCGCACCCAGGTGTTCATGCCCTACACCGACCGGCTGCGGGGCCTCGCGTACTGGGTGCAGCAACTCTGGGCCGAGTCGCTCGGCAAGGCGGTGGACCGGCAGGGGCGGCGGGTCGAAACCGGACCCACGCCGCTGCCCGCCTTCGGGGCGGCGGACCAGCACTCGATCCTGCAGTTGCTGATGGAGGGACCGCGCGACAAGGTGGTGGTCTTCCTGGCCCGCGAGACGCCCGGCGAGGAGGTAGCGATCCCCTCTCTCTTCCGGGACACGCCCGCCCTCTCCTACCTGGGCGGCCACACCCTCTTCGAACTGCTCGACCGGGAGCGGCTCGCGACTGCCGAGGCCCTGCGGCGGGAGGGGCGCACGAACCTGACCGTCACGGTGGACCGGATCGACGCGGAGTCGCTCGGCGCCCTCTTCATGCTCTTCCAGGTCGCCGTCGTCTACGCGGGAGCGCTCTACGGCGTCGATCCCCTCGACCAGCCGGGCGTCGAACTGGGCAAGGTGCTCACCTGCGGGCTCATGGGACGGAGCGGCTACGAGGTTCCCGAAATCCCCGCGCCGGATCCCCGTTGGCGCGTGTGAGGCCCCGCGTTTAGGTTTGCATCCAGCCTCATCGCCCGCCGCTTCCGTGACTCGCGCGCAATCGTTCGCGGGCCGCAGGCGGAGCCCATCGGGCCACCACTTATGAATCGAGCAGGGAGATAGAGGATGAGCACCGGGGAAGACCAGCATACCGTCATAATCGAAAAGGAAAAGGACCGCGCGCCGGAGATCATGGCGTTCCTCATCGGCGCCGTGGTGGGAGCGGGCCTCGCGCTCCTCTTCGCGCCCGCGTCCGGCGCGGACACCCAGAAGCGCATCCGCGAGCAGGCGAAGAAGCTGAAGGATCTGACCGGCGACCGGGTGCGCGAGCTCCGCGACGACCTGGGCTCGCGCGTGGGGTCGGCCGGGGGCGTGGTGGAACAGGGGCGCCAGATCGCTGCGGATGCCCGCGCGGAGCTGGAAGACAAGCTGGAGCGGTCCAAGGCGGTCTACCGGGCGGGTATTGACGCCGCGCGCGAGGAATCCAGGCGGCAGGTTGCCGATTCCGGGGGAAACGGTTCCCCCGCCGACGGCTCCTGAGACGATCACGGAGAACGCGTACCCGACAACGTAAGGAGGATTCGGGCACCCCATGAAGATCTACCTGGACACGGCGAACCTGGCCGAGATCCGCGAGGCGGCCCGCTGGGGCATCCTGAGCGGAGTGACGACCAACCCGAGCCTCATGGCCCGTGAAGCGGGCGCCGGCTTCGAGGACACCATCCGCACGATCGCGGGACTGGTCGACGGCCCCATCAGCGCCGAGACGGTCTCCGAGGACGCCGACGGGATGGTCCGGGAGGGCGTCGAGTACGCGGCCTGGCACTCCAACGTGATCATCAAGGTGCCCGCCACGACCGCCGGTCTGGAAGCTGTCGCCCGGCTCGGACGCAGGGGCATCCGCTGCAATGTCACCCTGATCTTCAACGCCAACCAGGCGCTGATGGCCGCGCTGGCGGGCGCCTTCGTCGTGTCGCCCTTCATCGGAAGGCTGGACGACATCTCCCAGGACGGCATGGAGCTGATCCGCGAGATCGCCGCCGTCTTCGAGCAGGACCCCGACATCCGCACGCAGATCCTGGCCGCGTCGATCCGGCACCCCCGGCACGTCATCGAGTCGGCGCTGGCCGGAGCGCACATTGCCACCTGCCCCTTCGGCGTCCTCAAGAAGGGGATGCGGCACCCGCTCACCGACAGCGGCAACGCCGCCTTCCTCGCCGACTGGCGGGCCCGCGAGGCCACGATGGCTCTGGCGGCCGCCGCGGACTGAGTGGCAGCCCGTGGACGGAATCCCCCCGGCATTCGAGCGGCGATGCATCCGTGCTGGACCGCTTCGCTCTGCGTTGCTCCCCGGGCGAATAGCGCTGCTATTCCCCTCTCGTCGCGCCTTGCCGGCCCGGCGCCTCACCGCTCTCGGTGCTCGGGCGGCGCTGTCCACGGACCGCTAGTTGGGCGCACCGCCGCCCGGTGACGCGCGGAAGGTCGTCGCCCGCAACCGGAAGGCCCGCCGCGAGTACGAGGTTATGGACAGCTGGGAGGCCGGGCTCGTGCTGAAGGGCACCGAGGTCAAGTCCATCCGTGCGGGCAAGGTGGCGTTCCGGGACGCGCACGCCCGGGCCGACGCGGGCGAGATGTGGCTGCACAACCTCCATGTCGCCCCCTACGAGGCGGCGAACCGGTGGAACCACGAAGAACTCCGGCCGCGCAAACTGCTCCTGCACCGCGACCAGATCCGCCGCATCGTCTCCCAATCCGAAGAGAAGGGGCTGACCATCGTGCCGCTCGATCTCTATTTTCGCAGGGGGCGGGCCAAGGTGACCCTTGGACTCTGCCGCGGCAGGAAACACCGGGACCGGAGAGAGGAGCTGAAGCGCAGGACGATGCAGCGCGAAGCTGAACGGGCCATGAAGGACCGGGGCGGCCGGTGGTGACGGAGGTCTTCGGGGCACGCTTCTCGAACCCCGTCCTGATGGCCGCCGGCACCTGCGGTTTCGGGGAGCCTCTCGTCGAGGTCATGTCCCCGGACGAGGTCGCGGGACTGGTCACGAAATCGGTGACGCCCGAGCCGCGCCGGGGGAACCCGGCTCCCAGGGTGGCCGAGTTCCCGGGCGGGATGCTGAACTCGGTCGGGCTCGCCAACCCGGGGCTCGCGGCGGTGCGCGCGGACAGGCTGCCCTGGATGCGCCGCAATCTGGGAGGCCTGCCCGTCTTCATTTCCGTTGCGGGGGCGGCCGCCGCCGAATACGCCGCCGTCGTGGACGGGCTGGACGGAGAGGACGGTCTTCTGGGATTCGAACTCAACCTGTCCTGCCCCAACGATTCGCACCTGCACGGCCGCCCGTTCTGCCTGGATCCCGATTCCCTGCGCCTGGTCCTCGATACCGTACGCCCCCTCACCGAACGGCCCCTGCTCGTCAAGCTCGCGCCCAACGACCCGGACATCGCGGCGACCGCGGCGCTGGCGGTCGAACACGGTGCCGACGGGATCACGGCGATCAATACCATGCCCGGCTTCCTCACAGGGCGGGGCGGGAAACGCCGGATCGGGGCGGGGACGGGGGGGACGAGCGGCCCGGCTCTCCTGCCGGTCGGGCTGGCGGCCGTGCGGGCGGCGGCGGCGGCCGTAGAGGTGCCGGTGATCGGGGTGGGGGGGATTCTCACCGGACGGGATGCGCGGGCGTACCTGCGCGCCGGAGCGTCGCTGGTGCAGGTGGGCACGGCCTCCTTTGCGGATCCGCGCTGTGCGGCGCGTGTGGCAAGGGATTGTGAAGGATTTCACAATCCGGATGCCTACCCGCCAGCCTCATGAACGAACGCATCATCGTCGCCCTGGACGCTCCGCACGCGAAGGCCGCGCTCGGTCTCGTCGACCGGATCGGCCCGGCGTGCGGATTCTACAAGGTGGGCCTCCAACTCTTTGCGGCGGCGGGGCCGTCCGTCGTGGCCTCGCTGCGCGAAAGGCGGAAACATGTGTTCCTCGACCTGAAGCTGCACGACATCCCCAACCAGGTGGCCGGGGCGGTGGCCCGCGCCGGCGAAATCGGGGTGACCTTCCTGACCGTGCACGCCATGGGGGGACGCGACATGCTGGCGGCGGCGGCGGGGGCGGCGTCCGCCTCGCTGACGCTCCTCGGGGTGACGGTGCTCACGTCGCTGGACCCCGCCGGGCTCGGGGCGGTCTTCGGGCGCCGCGTGGACGATGCGGGGGCCGAGGCCGACCGTCTGGCGCGCATGGTGCGGGATGCGGGGCTGGGCGGGGTCGTGTGCTCGGCCGCCGAGGCGGAGCGGGTGAGGAAGACCATTGGACCCGGGCCCTGTATCGTGACGCCGGGAATCCGTCCCGCCGGCGCCCCGGTCCACGACCAGCACCGCGTTCGCACGGCGGGGGAGGCCTTCGCCGCCGGGGCCACGCACATCGTCGTCGGCCGCCCCGTCACCGGCGCGCCCGACCCGGCCGCGGCCTTCCACCACATCGCGGGCCGGGCGCGGGCGGCGCGGGAAGGATGATGACCTCCTGGTGACCGCCCCATACCATTCTCCGCCCCCACCCCGGAACCCCGACCTCGCATGAGACTCCACGACTCCCTCAGCCGCGAGACCCGCACCTTCGAGCCGCTGCGCCCCGGACGGGTCACAGTCTACGGCTGCGGCCCCACCGTCTACGACTTCGCGCACATCGGCAACTTCCGCGCGTTCGTGGCCTACGACCTGCTTCACCGCCACCTGCGCCGGCGCGGCCACGAGGTCGACTTCGTGGTCAACTTCACCGACGTCGACGACAAGACCATCCAGGGGGCTGCGGACGCTGGGATTCGGTTGAGCGAGCACACGGAGCCCTTCGCCCGGGCCTTCCTGGACGACGCCGAGACGCTCGGGTTCCTGCAGTTCTCGAACCATCCGCGCGCCACCGCCTACATCCCGGCGATGGTGGCGTTCGTCGGGCGGCTCATGGAGAAGGGCCACGCCTACCGGGCCGCGGACGGGTCGGTATACTACTCCGTGCCGTCGTTTGCGGACTACGGCCGCCTGTCCGGCAAGGGCGAGGAAGAGGCGGCCGGACGCGCCCGGGTCGACGCGGCCGACTTCGAGAAACGCGACCCCCGCGACTTCGCGCTCTGGAAGGCGGCGCAGCCCGTCGACGAGCGGGTGGGCGCGGTGTGGGATTCCCCCTGGGGGCGCGGGCGGCCCGGCTGGCACCTGGAGTGCTCGGTCATGGCGGGATCACTGCTCGGCGACACGGTCGACATCCACATGGGCGGCGAGGACCTCCTCTTCCCCCACCACGAGAACGAGATCGCGCAGTCGGAGGCTGCGACCGCCCGTCCGCTCGCCCGTTTCTGGCTGCACGTCCGGCACCTCAAGGTGGATGCGCGCAAGATGTCCAAGTCGCTGGGGAACTTCCACACCGTGCGCGAGTTGCTCGACGAGGGCTACGATCCCGCCGCGATCCGCTGGGCGCTCCTCGCGGCCCACTACCGCAGCGAACTCAACTTCACCCGCGACGGTCTCAACGACGCGGCTGCCGGCGTGCAGCGCCTGCTCGACTTTCGCCGCCGGGTGCGGGAATGTCCCGCGGCGACCGGATCCGGGGCGCGTCTCGCGGCCCGTGCCGGGGAGCACCTGGAGGCGTTCGGCGCCGCCCTGGACGACGATCTGAACGTGCCGCGCGCCCTGGCGGCGCTCTGGACGCTGGTGCGCGAGGTCAACACGGCGCTCGACGGGGCGGGGGGGCGGATGTCCCGCGGGGACCGGGAAGCCGTGCTGGGGGCGCTGGCCGGGATGGACACGGTGCTGGGCGTTCTGGATCTGGCGGCCGCGTCCAGAGAGGTCGCCGGTGCCGAGGACGACCGGGTGCGGCGTCTGGTGGAGGCCCGCGAGCGGGCCCGTGGAGATAGCGACTTCGCCACGGCGGACCGGATCCGGGAGGAGCTGGCGGCGGAGGGCATCCGGCTGGAAGACACGCCGGACGGGACGCGGTGGACCCGGGTGCGCGCCGGCGGGCCCTTCCCCGCTTGATCGCAACCGGCCAGTTTTCGGGTCCGCTGACGTAGCTCAGTTGGTAGAGCAGCTGATTTGTAATCAGCAGGTCCGGGGTTCGAGTCCCCGCGTCAGCTTGCGGCGGGCTCTCGTCTCCGGCGGCCGGCTCGCAACGCACCGGCAGACTGCTCGTCCCTGGAAATCCCGAGAGTCAGGTCATTGATCCCCGACGACCGAATAGTTATCTTCCATTGCTCGTTTCCATCCGAGCCCGAGATGCGCGCTGCCATCATGGCGGGCGGGGTGGGAACGTGTTTTTTGGTGGGGTACCGAAGCGGCCAACCGGGGCAGACTGTAAATCTGCTGGCATACGCCTACGTAGGTTCGAATCCTACCCCCACCATGGCGAAAGCCAGACGGGGGAGGTTGGACATCCCCCGGCATGCCGCGGGAGTAGCTCAGTTGGCTAGAGCATCAGCCTTCCAAGCTGAGGGTCGCCGGTTCGAGTCCGGTCTCCCGCTCTCGGTCCGGCGGCGGGGCGCCCCGGCGGCCGGCGAGAGGGTGCTCTGGTAGCTCAGTGGTAGAGCGCTTCCTTGGTAAGGAAGAGGTCGCGGGTTCAATCCCCGCCCAGAGCTTGGCGGGGCGGAGCGGCCCCGCCGGCGACGAATCGGCGCGCGAACGGTAACTCAAGACATGAACGACGGGGCTCGACCGGCGGGCCCTTGAAACGGACACGGAGCAAGAATGGCGAAGGAGACCTTCGAGCGAACGAAGCCGCACGTGAACGTGGGGACGATCGGCCACGTGGACCACGGGAAGACGACCTTGACGGCGGCGATCACGATGGCGCAGGCGAAGAAGTTCGGCGGGGACGCGGTGGGGTTCGACGAGATCGACAAGGCGCCGGAGGAGCGGGAGCGCGGGATCACGATCGCGACGGCGCACGTGGAGTACGAGACGGCGAACCGTCACTACGCGCACGTGGACTGTCCGGGCCACGCGGACTACGTGAAGAACATGATCACGGGCGCGGCGCAGATGGACGGTGCGATCCTGGTGGTGAGCGCGGCGGACGGGCCGATGCCGCAGACGCGGGAGCACATCCTGCTGGCCCGTCAGGTGAACGTGCCGCACATCGTGGTGTTCCTGAACAAGGTGGACATGGTGGACGACGAGGAGCTGCTGGAGCTGGTGGAGCTGGAGGTGCGGGAGCTGCTGAGCGAGTTCGACTTCCCCGGAGACGACCTGCCGGTGGTGATGGGGAGCGCGCTGCACGCGCTGGAGGCGGGGGGCGAGGGGGAGGCGGGCGAGTGTCTCGACGAGCTGATGGAGGCGATCGACACGTACATTCCGGAGCCGGAGCGGGACATCGACAAGCCGTTCCTGATGCCGGTGGAGGACGTGTTCTCGATCACGGGCCGGGGCACGGTGGCGACGGGGCGGATCGAGCGGGGCGTGATCCACAAGGGTGAGACGGTGGAGATCGTGGGGATGGGGGAGGACCGCAAGACGGTGGTGACGGGGGTGGAGATGTTCCGCAAGATCCTGGAGCAGGGCCAGGCGGGGGACAACGCGGGGCTGCTGCTGCGGGGGGTGGGGAAGACGGAGATTTCGCGGG
Source organism: Longimicrobiales bacterium (assembly GCA_965204275.1). Taxonomy (GTDB): domain Bacteria; phylum Gemmatimonadota; class Gemmatimonadetes; order Longimicrobiales; family Gaopeijiaceae; genus Bin94. Next base: position 1,936,042 of record CBDBEC010000002.1, on the reverse strand, counting down.
GTCAGGTGCTGGCGATTCCGGGGTCGATCACGCCGCACACGAAGTTCAAGGCGGAGGTGTACGTGCTGACGAAGGAGGAGGGGGGGCGTCACACGCCGTTCTTCCACGGATACCGTCCGCAGTTCTACTTCCGCACGACGGACGTGACGGGCACGGCGATGCTTCCGGACGGGGTGGAGATGGTGATGCCGGGGGACAACGTGCAGATGGAGGTGGAGCTGATCACGCCGATCGCGATGGACGAGGAGCTGCGCTTCGCGATCCGGGAAGGCGGCCGCACCGTGGGCGCCGGCGTCGTCACCGCCATCATCGAGTAGAGGGGTACGGATACCATGTCGCGAATAGCGGGAGCCAGGGTCTTCGTGCGGGAGTGCATCACGGAGATGGAGAGGGTCACCTGGCCTGACCGTGACCAGCTCCGCAACGCCACCTGGGTGGTAATCCTGTTCACGATCCTGGTCTCGTTCATCATCTGGATCATGGACATGGTCTCCAGGGTGGTCATCGTCGATTTCATCATGGGGATCTTCACCTAGTGCCGGACGAGCGTTGGTATGCCGTTCAGACGCAGGCCCGGCACGAGAACCGGGTGCGGCGCCTGATTCAGCAGGAGATCGACAAGGATCCCGGCCGGCCGGCCGGGATCCGGGAGGTACTGGTGCCCACCCACGAGGTGGTCGAGATCCGGCGGGGCAAGCGGGTGCCGGTCACGAAGCCGCTCTACCCCGGGTACGTGCTGGTGCGGATGGTTCTCAACGAACGCACCGAGCACGCCATATCCGCGATGAAGGGGGTGCGGTTCGTGGGGCAGGGGGGCGACCCCCAGCCCGTTCGCGAAGAGGACATGAACAGGATCATGGGGATCGAGGTCGAGGAAGACACCGCCACACGCGAAGAGATACCCTTCCGCCCCGGGCAGGTCGTGGAGGTCATACAGGGACCGTTCACGGATTTTTCGGGGACGGTGCAGGAAATCTACCCCGAAAAGGGCAAGGTCAAGGTCGAGGTGTCCCTCTTCGGTCGTCCCACATCGGTGGAGTTGGACTTCACCCAACTGAGGGGATTCTAGAATGGCGACAGCGAGGAAAGCCACGAAGAAGAGAGTCCTCGGGTTCATCAAGCTGCAGATCGTGGCCGGACAGGCGAATCCGGCGCCCCCGGTGGGGCCGGCGCTGGGCCAGCACGGCGTGAACATCATGGATTTCTGCAAGCAGTTCAACTCCAGGACCCAGCAGCAGGCGGGGACCCTGATCCCCGTCGAGATCACGGTCTACGCCGACCGCTCCTTCTCGTTCATCACCAAGACGCCCCCCGCGTCCTTTCTCATCAAGAGGACGCTGGGGTTGGAGAAGGCGTCGTCGGAGCCGCACATCGACAAGGTGGCCACTCTCTCGGTGGACCAGGTCAGGGAGATTGCGGAAGCGAAGATGCAGGATCTCAATACGGAAGACATCGTGTCGGCCATGAGGATGATCAAGGGCACGGCACGGGCGATGGGGATCGAGGTGGACGGGGAGCTCACGGCCTGACGGAGGAAGGCGTGCCAAAACGCAGCAAGAAATACGCCGGCGCCCGGGGGTCGTACGACCGGCTCGTCCGGCAGCCACCCCGCGACGCGCTCGGACAGGTCAAGGATATGGCCTTCGCGCGCTTCGACGAGAGCGTGGATGTTGCCACGCACCTGGGCGTCGACCCCAGACGGGCCGATCAGGTGGTCCGCGGCACCGTCGTTCTGCCCCACGGTACCGGCAAGTCCCCAAGGGTGCTGGCAATCTGCCAGGGAGACAAGGAGGCCGAGGCGGAGGAGGCCGGCGCGGACTACATCGGCACCGGGTACGTGGACAGGATCAAGGGTGGCTGGCTGGACTTCGACGTCTGTGTGGCGACCCCCGACCTGATGCGGATGGTCGGACCGCTGGGCCGCATTCTCGGTCCGCGCGGGTTGATGCCCACGCCCAAGGCGGGCACGGTGACCTTCGATGTCGGCCGTGCGATCGGTGAGATCAAGGCCGGCAAGATCGAGTACCGCGTGGACAAGACGGGCAACCTGCACGCGCCCATCGGCCGCGTGTCGTTCGATGTCGAGCTGCTCGCCGAAAACCTGAGCGCGTTCATGGCCTCGGTGCTGAGGGCCAAGCCGGCGGCCGCAAAGGGCACTTACGTGAAGAGCGTCACGGTCTCCAGCACGATGGGGCCCGCCGTGCCCGTCGACCCCAACAGCTTCACGCGGAGCGGCTAGCAGCCCGTGAAAAGACCCCCCCGGCATTCCTGTGAAACAACACCGCTCGACGCGGCGCGTTTCAGCCCTGCGGGTTGGCCGCTCGCGGCCATGGGAGATTCGAGCGGCGATGCATCCGCGCTGGATCGCTTCGCTTTAGCTGTTCACGATGTAAAGATAACATTACTTTTTGTCATGTATGGTATACATCATTCGTCTCCAAGGCTCCGCACTGCGTTGCTCCGCGGGCGAATAGCGCCGCTATTCCCCTTTCGTCGCGCCTTGCCGGCCCGGCGCCTCGCCGCTCTCGGTGCTCGCGCGGGACTATCCACGGACTGCTGAATCATGACCAGGGAACAGAAGCAGGCCTTCGTCGCCGAGTTCCGGGAACGTCTGGAGAGGTCGGAGGCCGTATTCCTGACAGACTTCACCGGGCTGAACGTCACTGAGATGACCACCCTCAGGAGCCGGCTGAAGAAGTCGGGCGGACAGTACCTGGTGGTGAAGAACCGTCTCGTGAAGCGGGCGCTGGCGGAAACCCAGCTGCCCGACATCTCCGCGTTCCTGGCCGGTCCCACCGGAGTCGTCTTCGGAGACGCCGATGTCGTGGCCGCCGCCCGCACCGTGACGGAATTCGCGAAGGAAAACGGGGACAGGCCGGTCTTCAAGGTCGGCGTCCTGGAAACGGATATCCTCGAACCGGACCAGATCGAAAGGGTCGCCAACATGCCTCCCCGGGAGGAACTGCTATCCCAGGTGGCGGGTGTCCTGGGCGGGCCCATGGCTGCGCTCGCGGGTGCGCTGTCGGGCAAGCTTCACGAGATGGCGGGTCTTGTCGACGCACTCCGTGGGGATCTGGAGCCGGGAGAGAGCGGCAGTTGACCACAACGCCCGGAGAACCGGGCGCATCCAAGGAGGGAAACAGACAATGGCTGTGAATCAGGAAGAACTGCTCGAGACCTTCGGCAACATGACGGTGCTGGAACTCTCCGAGTTCGTTGAAGCCTTCAAGACCCGCTTCAACGTGACCGCGGCGGCAGCGCCCGTCATGGCAATGCCGGGCGCGGGCGGCGCCGAAGAGGCGGCCGTCGAGGAGCAGGACGAATTCGACGTGATGCTCGAGTCGTTCGGGTCCAAGAAGATCCAGGTCATCAAGGTCATCCGGCAGATCACCAGCCTGGGCCTGAAGGAGGCCAAGGAACTCGTCGACAAGGCTCCGAGTCCGGTGAGGGAAGCGGTCAGCAAGGACGAAGCCGAGGACATCAGGAGCAAGCTCGAAGAAGTCGGCGCCACGGTCGTCGTCAAATAGGTTGTCGCCCCGCCACGACGCGGCTACAGCGCCCGCAGGCCCCGCAGGCCGCCGGAATGGAGCCGGGCGGGCGATCTCACCCGGGTTTGCCGCCGGTGTGCACCATGGTGCCCTGCCGGAGTGCACCCCGGTGCCTCGACTCATGTCCATAACCATCATGGGGGATTGGTCCTTTGGCTAGTCAGAACGGTACCATCGAAGGAACGCGCCCGCTCGTGAGCTTCGCGAAGCTCCGTGCGGCCATGCCCATGCCCAACCTGCTGGATGTCCAGACGCGCTCCTTCGGGAAGCTGGTGGACTCCGCCGAGTCCGGGATGGAGAGTTGGGATTTCTGCCTCGACCAGGTCTTCCGGGACATCTTCCCGGTCACCGACGTGAACGGAGATCTGTCGCTGGAGTACGTGGCGTGCTCCCTGGGCGAGCCGAAGTACTCCGTGGAGGAGTGCATCGAGCGCGACATGACCTACGCGGCACCCCTGAAGGCCACGTTGCGCCTGATCATCTACGAGAAGTCGGGCAAGAAGAAGCGCCGGGCCGACACCATCATCGAGAAGGAGGTCTACCTCGGGGACCTTCCTCTGTTGACCGCTCTGGGAACCTTCGTGATCAACGGGGCGGAGCGGGTGGTGGTGAGCCAGCTGCACCGCTCTCCCGGCGTCGTCTTCGAGGAGGACATCCACCCCAACGGCGCGCGGCTGAACAAGGCCCGCATCATCCCCTTCCGGGGCTCCTGGGTGGAGTTCACCATCGATATCAACGACATCTGCTACGTACACATCGACAAGAAGAAGAAGTTCCCGGCCACCGCGCTCCTGCGTGCCTTCGGGTACGGAGACGATGCGGAGATCTACCGGCTCTTCTTCGAGGTGCGTGCGGCTTCCGTGCCCGGCCCCGACGACGACGTGCGGGAGCTGCTGGGCGCAGTTGTCGCGGAAGAGATCGTCGACCCCGAGACGGGGGAGATCCTCATCGAGGAGGGCGCGGAGCTCGGGGAGGACGAGGTCCGTCTTCTGCAGCGTGCGGGGCTCGATGAGGTCATGGTCTACAGGTCGACCCACAAGGGTCAGGGCGGGCGCCCCGGCGAGAGTCCGATCGTCAAGAACACGCTGCGCAAGGACCCGACCGGAAGCGAGGAAGAGGCGCTCCACGCCATCTACTCGCTTCTCAGGCCCGGCGAAGCGCCCAACGTCGCCACCGCGCGTACCGCTCTCGTCCGGGTGTTCTTCGATCCGCGGCGCTACGATCTGGGCCGCGTGGGGCGCTACAAGATCAACCAGCGCCTCGGCCTCGACATTCCGGCGAGCGAAACGGTCCTTACCAGGGAGGACTTCGTCTCGATCCTGCAGTATCTGATCGAACTCAGCGAGGGCCGGGGAAGCATCGACGACATCGACCATCTCGGCAACCGCCGGGTGCGGACGGTCGGGGAACTCATCGCCAACCAGTTTTCCGTCGGCCTTTCGCGGATGGCCCGCCTCGTAAAGGAGCGGATGTCGATCAACACCGATCCCAGGAAGATCAACATCGACGACCTGGTGAACGCCCGCACGGTCTCGGCGGTCATCCAGGCTTTCTTCGGATCCTCCCAGCTCAGCCAGTTCATGGACCAGACCAATCCGCTGGCCGAACTGACGCACAAGCGGCGGCTCTCCGCATTGGGCCCGGGCGGCCTGACCCGCGAACGCGCGGGCTTCGAGGTGAGGGACGTGCACTATTCGCACTACGGCCGGATGTGTCCCATCGAGACGCCGGAGGGTCCCAATATCGGGTTGATCACCTCCCTGACGACCTATTCCCGCGTCAACGACCTCGGGTTTGTGGAGACGCCGTACCGCCGGGTCGTGGACGGCCGGGTCACCGGGGAGATCGCGTGGCTGTCCGCGAGCGAGGAGCAGGAGGCCACGATCGCCCAGGCCAATGCGCCCGTCACCTCGGACGGACACTTCCGCAACGAATACGTCCTGTGCCGTTTGCGCGGCGACTTCCCGCTCGAGAGACCGGAGCGGATCGACTACATCGACGTGGCGCCGGATCAGCTTGTTTCCGTGGCTGCCGCGATGATCCCGTTCCTGGAGCACGACGATGCCAACCGGGCGCTGATGGGCTCGAACATGCAGAGGCAGGCGGTTCCGCTGCTGTACACGGACTCTCCCCTGGTCGGGACGGGTCTTGAGGAGAAGGTGGCCAAGGACTCGGGCGCCGTGATCACCGCGCGGCGGGACGGGGATATCGTGCGTGTGACCGCCGACGAAATCGTGGTGGACACCGGCGTGAAGCGCGGCGCGTCACGGGAGCCGCTGGCCAAACTGGCCCAGTTCGACCGCTACCGGCTGAAGAAGTTCTGGCGCACCAACCAGGACACGGCCATCAACCAGAGGCCGCTGGTCACGTCGGGCAAGCGGGTTGCGAAGGGAGACATCGTCGCCGACGGACCCTCGACCGACCGAGGGGAGCTGGCGCTGGGACGCAACGTACGGGTGGCCTTCATGCCCTGGTACGGGTACAACTTCGAGGACGCGATCGTGATCTCGGAGCGGCTGGTCAGGGACGATCTCTTCACCTCGATCCACATCCAGGAGCTGGAACTCCACGTGCGCGACACCAAGCGCGGAATGGAGGAGATCACGCGTGAGATCCCCAACGTGGCCGAGGAGAGCCTGGTCGACCTGGACGAACGGGGGATCGTCCGCATCGGCGCCCGTGTAAAGAGCGGAGACATTCTCTGCGGCAAGATCACGCCGAAGGGCGAAACCGAGCTGTCGCCGGAGGAGAAGCTGCTCACCGCCATCTTCGGCGAAAAGGCGAAGGACGTGAAGGACTCCTCGTTGCGCATGTCGCCCGGGATGATCGGGACGGTCATCGATGTGAAGATCTTCTCGCGTCGAATCGACGATCCGCTGCTGGAGCGTGAGCACGGCGCGCGCATCGGGGAACTCAGGCAGGAGGAGCGCGAGGAGATCCGGCGGATCATCGAGGCCCGCGACGAGGAACTCCGCAGTCTGCTCACCCGCCCCCGCAACCAGACGATCGCCCTGTGTCTGAAGAAGGGCACGGTGGAGCCGTTCCTCGAAGAGGGCACCAAGGTGAACGCGGCGCTGCTGCGCAACGTTCGCCTCTCCGAAGTGGATCTCTCGACCCTCAAGGTTCGCAACAAGGCTGTGAATGAGAAGATCCGCAGGCTGATCGATGAGGCGAAGCGGCGCATCGAGCGCGTGCGGGAACGCACCGAGGAGCAGATCGACAAGGTCTTCCAGCCGGATGAGCTGCCGCCCGGCGTGGTCCAGCTGGTGAAGGTCTACATCGCCGAGAAGCGGAAGATCTCGGTGGGCGACAAGATGGCCGGCCGGCACGGGAACAAGGGGATCATCGCCAGGATAGCGCCCCAGGAGGACATGCCCTACCTGCCGGATGGCTCACCGGTTGATATCGTCCTCAATCCACTGGGCGTGCCGTCGCGCATGAATGTGGGACAGATCCTCGAGACCCACCTGGGATGGGCGGCGGAAAACCTCGGATTCGAAGCCAAGACGCCGGTTTTCCAGGGGGCCTCGGAAGACGAGATTTCGGTCCTGCTCAAGCTGGCGGGTGTGCGGTGGGCCGCGTCAACACTGCAGGCGGACCTGGAGTGGCCTCTGGACAACCGCCACTACCAGCACTTGCTGGAGGCGGTGCAGTCACACCCCGAAATCGGCCGGATACTGAGTGTCGGCAAGGCCGGCAACGGGGACGTGGAGACCGCGTCGGCAGGCATCGGGAAGAGCCTCGACGAGTACGTTGGCGATGCGACCGGGTCCGATGCCCGCGAGGTGCTCGCGACGGTGCGCGACTTCGTGGTCCGGACCGGTGCACGCGTGGCCGGAAACCGTGGACGCGGACTCCGGGACGAGTTCCCCGCCGTCTGGGCGCTGGCGCTCCGCGACCTGCGGGAAGGAGGCCTCGAAGCTGCTGTCCAGGAATTGCTGGCGGCCGGGGACATCCTCGCGAACGGCAAGGTCTGGCTGAGGGACGGGCGCAGCGGCGAGCGCTTCAGGTTCCCGATCACGGTGGGCGTGATCTACATGCTCAAGCTGTCCCACCTGGTCGACGACAAGATCCACGCCCGCAGCATCGGCCCCTACTCGCTGGTGACCCAGCAGCCTCTCGCCGGAAAGGCCCAGTTCGGCGGGCAGCGGTTCGGCGAGATGGAGGTCTGGGCACTCGAGGCGTACGGCGCCGCCCACACCCTTCAGGAGATCCTGACCGTCAAGTCCGACGACGTGACGGGACGGTCCAAGGTCTACGAGGCGGTCGTGAAGGGGGACAACCTTCCGAAGCCGGGCATTCCCGAGTCCTTCAACGTGCTGGTGAAGGAGCTTCAGGCCCTGGGCCTCGCGGTGGAACTGAGCCAGGACGAGTAGAGGGTGGCAGTGAGAACGGCAACCCGGGTCCCGCAACAAGGCGGGACGGCAACGAAACTGTGGCTTGCAGCCCGCGGACAAGATCCCCCGGCATTCGACCGGCGATGCATCCGCGTCGGCCCGCTTCGCCCCAGCTCTTTGAGATGTAATGACTAGTTTCCATTATGTAATGTATAGTATACAGTTATCCCGCGTAGGGCTTCGCTCTGCGTTGCTCCTCGGGCGAATAGCGCTGCTACTGCCCTCTCGTCGTGCCTTGCCAGCCCGGCGCCTCGCCGCTCCCGGTGCTCGGGTGGCCTTATCCACGGACTGCTGAACATGATCGATTTTCCCCGCGCGAAAGAGCCCCGGCTGATGGACTTCGACTTCATCCGCGTGCGGATCGCGTCGCCGGAGGACATCCGCGACTGGTCGTACGGAGAGGTGACCAAGCCCGAGACCATCAACTACCGCTCGTTCAAGCCCGAGCCGAACGGACTGTTCTGCCAGCGCACCTTCGGTCCGGTCAAGGACTGGGAGTGCTCCTGCGGCAAGTACAAGCGCATTCGCTTCCGCGGCATCGTCTGCGACCGTTGCGGTGTGGAGGTGACGCTCTCGAAGGTCCGCCGCGAACGGATGGGTCACATCGAGCTGGCGGTTCCCGTGTGTCACATCTGGTTCTTCAAGACGCTGCCGAGCCAGCTGGGCTACCTCATGGGCATGACGCTGAAGGACCTGGAGAAGGTCATCTACTACGCGGCTTACGTGGTCACCCATCCGGGCAAGCAGGATGTCGAGTTCCTGGAGCTGCTGGACGAGGACGACTACTACGACCTGCGCGTGAAGGCCCGGGAAGAGGAAGACGATGAATTCATGGCCGAGATCGGCGCGGAAGCGGTCAGGACCCTGCTGAAGCGGCTGGATTCGCCCGAGGTTCCCATCGCCGAACAGAACCGGGACGGGAGGGGGCTCGAGCGCCTGGCCGCCTGGTTGCGCGAGGAGATTCGGACCGAGACGTCCCAGCACAGGAAGAAAAAGAAGTTGCGCCGCCTCAAGGTCGTGGACGCGCTGCGCAACTCCGGGGACACGCACGACAGGGGGAACCGGCCCGAGTGGATGGTGCTGGACGTAATTCCGGTGATACCTCCCGACCTGCGGCCCCTCGTTCCCCTGGACGGGGGCAGGTTCGCCACGTCCGACCTGAACGACCTTTACCGGCGCGTTATCAACCGCAACAACCGGCTCAAGAAGCTGATCGACATGCGGGCGCCCGAGGTCATCCTCAGGAACGAGAAGCGGATGCTGCAGGAGTCGGTCGATGCGCTGTTCGACAACGGCAGGCGGGCCAAGGCGATTCGCGGCCGGGGCAAGCGGCCGCTGAAGTCGCTCTCCGACATGCTCAAGGGAAAACAGGGACGTTTCCGCCAGAATCTGCTCGGCAAGCGAGTGGACTACTCGGGGCGTTCGGTGATCGTGGTGGGCCCGGAACTCAAGCTGCACCAGTGCGGGTTGCCGAAGGCCATGGCGGTGGAGCTTTTCAAGCCCTTCATCATCCATGAGCTGGAGAAGCGGGGCGAGGCCGAGACGGTCAAGCGGGCCAAGAAGATCGTAGAGCAGAACGAACCCAAGGTCTACGAGGTTCTGGAAGACATCATCCGCGACCATCCGGTGCTTCTCAACCGGGCTCCGACGCTGCACCGGATCGGAATCCAGGCCTTCGAGCCGGTCCTGGTCGAAGGCAAGGCGATCCGCATCCATCCCCTGGTGTGCGCTGCCTTCAACGCGGACTTCGACGGAGACCAGATGGCAGTTCACCTGCCTCTGTCCTTCGAGGCGCAGCTGGAGGCCCGGGTCCTCATGCTGTCCAGCAACAACGTGCTGCTGCCCTCCAACGGCCGGCCGGTGGCGTCGCCGACCCAGGACATGGTGATCGGTTCGTACTTCCTCACCAAACCGCCGCTGGAAATCTCCGATCTGGAGCCCCGGGCCAACGACCCGACGTTGCTGGAACAGGACCGTGCATGGGCCGTCGCCAGGCTCGAAGAGTTGTACCAGGGGGCACCTCGATTCTCTACCCACGGCCAGGTGGAGATGGCTCTGGCCCTTGACCAGGTCGAGTTTTCCACACCGTGCTGGTACTGGGCTGCGGCCCGGGAACAGGTGACTGACCCCGATTCGGCGTCTTCAACGGGCTGGGTGCGCACGACCGCGGGACGCGTTCTCTTCAACTCGATCATCCCCGAGCCGATCGGCTTCCTCAACCTGACCTTCGGCAAGAAGCAACTCGGCGACCTCGTCTTCCGGTGCTTCAACGAGGCCGGGCTAGCCGCCACGACGGCCTTCCTCGATCACCTCAAGGACTTCGGCTTCCGCTACGCGACGATGGGCGGCGTATCGGTCGGCGTCGACGACCTGGAGGTGCCACCCGAGAAGACGGAGTTGCTGGAGGACGCGACCGGACAGGTTTCCCGCTTCCAGAACGCCTACGCCGCCGGCTACATCTCCAACGGCGAGCGCTACAACAAGATCATCGACACCTGGACCCACGCCAACAACGATGTGGCCGACGCGATGGTCCAGCACCTGGAGCGCTCCAAGGGCGGCTTCAACCCGGTGTACATGATGATGACGTCGGGCGCCCGCGGAAACCGGGACCAGATGCGCCAGCTCGCGGGGATGCGCGGCCTGATGGCCAAGCCCCAGAAGAAGCTCACGGGCGGAATCGGCGAGATCATCGAAAGCCCGATCAGGTCCAACTTCCGTGAGGGGCTGAGCGTGGTGGAGTACTTCATTTCCACCCACGGTGCCCGCAAGGGCCTGGCCGATACGGCGCTCAAGACCGCCGACGCCGGGTACCTGACCCGAAGGCTCGTCGATGTCGCCCAGGACGTGACCATCACCATGGACGACTGCGGCACCTTCCAGGGACTGGAGATGAGCGCCCTGAAGGAGGGGGAGGACATTGTCGAGCCCCTGGCGGACCGCATCGCGGGGAACGTAGCACTCGAAGAGGTCTTCGACCCCATCGACGGGGAACTGATCTTTCAGGCCGGTGAACTGATCAGCGAAGAGGCGGCGGAAGCGATCGAGGACGCGGGGATACAGTCGGTGAAGATCCGCTCCGTGCTCAGCTGCGAGGCCGAGCGCGGGATCTGCAAGATGTGCTACGGCCGCAATCTGGCCACCATGGGGCCCGTGGACATCGGCGAAGCGGTGGGGATCCTTGCCGCCCAGTCGATCGGTGAACCGGGCACCCAGCTTACGCTCCGCACCTTCCACATCGGCGGCACCGCGGCCCGCATCGCCGCCCAGAACCAGCGCAGGTCGAAGATCGCCGGCGTTGTCGCGCTGGAGCGGGTGTCGCTGGTGGAGGACCGGGAGGGGAACCGGATCATCACTTCGCGAGAGGGGAAGATCATCATCCAGACCCGCGAGGGCCAGGTTCGCAGCCAGCTCTCGGTCCCCTACGGAGCCACGATTCACGTCGAGGAGGGCCAGTCGATCAAGGCCGGTGACCTGCTCTTCAGCTGGGATCCGTACTCGGAGCCGATCGTCGCCGATTCCGTGGGCTTCCTGCGCTTCGTGGACATCGTGGAGGAGCAGACGGTGCGGGAGGAACTCGACGAATCGACGGGCCGGCGCCAGATGATGGTGATCGAGGACCGGGACAAGAAGCTCCATCCGACGATCCAGATCCGGAGCGGTGAGTCGCCCACGAGCGAGATCGTCAAGGAGTTCATCATCCCGGTGGGAGCTCAGCTCATGTGCGCCCACGGGGACCCTGTCCATCCGGGTGACAGGGTCGCCAAGATCGGTCGCGAGGTGTACAAGACCCGCGACATAACCGGCGGACTCCCCCGGGTGGCGGAGCTGTTCGAGGCCAGGCGGCCCAAGGACCCGGCCATCATCACGGAGATCGACGGTGTCGTGTCGTTCGGCGCCATCAAGCGGGGCAAACGCAAGGTCATCGTTACGCCCAAGCAGGGGCAGCGCAGGGAGTACGAGATCCCGGTCGGAAAGCACATGCGGGTCCACCAGGGCGACCAGGTACGCGCCGGCGACCGGCTCTCCGAGGGTCCGATCAATCCTCACGACATCCTCAGGATCCTGGGACCCCGGGAGGTTCAGGAATACCTCCTCAACGGGATCCAGGAGGTCTACCGCCTCCAGGGAGTCAAGATAAACGACAAGCACATCGGGGTGATCGTTCGCCAGATGCTCCAGAAGGTGCGGGTGGTCGATCCGGGCGACACGGACCTGCTGGAAGGCGACCATGTCGACCGCCTGGCCTTCCGCCGGGTCAACGAGCGCCTGACGGTGGAGAACCGGGAGCTTCTCGAGGACGGCGGAAAGCCCCGCAAACCGGCCCGCCAGGAACCGCTGCTCCTTGGAATCACCAAGGCGAGCCTCACCACGGACTCATTCATTTCGGCCGCCTCCTTCCAGGAGACCACCCGTGTGCTGACCGATGCGGCGGTACGCGGGGCCAGGGACGACCTCAGGGGACTCAAGGAGAACATCATCATCGGCCACCTGATCCCGGCGGGGACGGGAAGGCACCGCTGGTACGATGTCGACTTCGTGGTCGAGCAGGACTTCTACGAAGAGGAGATCCTGCCGCTGACGGCGCCGGGTGAGATTCTTCCGGGGCTGGGGGAAATGGTGGAGGAGGGGGCTTCCACGGAGTAGCCGCCGAGGTCGGGGCGCAGGGTTCCACGGGTTTCCTGTGCAGGAAGCTCGCCCGCCCGGACTCGCGGCCCGGACTTGCTTTGACAATCGGGAGTTTCCTGCTACCTTTCCTAGGCTGTCCAGGAAATCCCTGGAGGGTCGGCCTCCGGGACGGCTCGGGCGCGCTTGTCCTCCCACCAAGCGCGCCTTTGTTCGCCCCGGAGGCCGGTTTTGCCAGACCCTGCGGAAAACCCGACGAGGAAACGAGTTCGGCTTCGATGCCAACGCTGAACCAGCTGGTGCGGAAGGGGCGCGCGCGGCTCGCCAGGAAGAACAAGTCGCCCGCACTCCAGAAGAACCCCCAGAAGCGGGGGGTCTGCACCCGTGTGTACACCACCACCCCGAAGAAGCCCAACTCGGCACTCCGGAAGGTGGCTCGCGTGCGACTGACCAACGGCTACGAAGTCACGGCATACATCGGGGGTGAGGGTCACAATCTCCAGGAGCACTCGATCGTGCTGATTCGGGGAGGGCGGGTACGGGACCTGCCGGGAGTCCGTTACCACATCGTCCGCGGAACGCTCGACACCTCCGGTGTGACCGTTCGCAGGCAGGGGCGGTCCAAGTACGGAGCCAAGCGGCCCAAGTAGCCGCCTGGAGTGGAGTTGCCGAGATGAGCCGCCGAACCCGCGCGATACGCCGAGAGCCTCCGGGCGACCCTCGCTATGGATCGCCGATTTGCCAGAAGTTCATCAACGGACTGATGCTGAAGGGGAACAAGTCGCTGGCCGAGCGGATCTTCTACGAGGCGATGGACATCGTAGAGGTGAAGGCCGGCCAGCCCTCGATCAACGTCTTCCAGCAGGCGCTGAGCAACGTCAAGCCGGCCCTCGAGGTGAAGAGCCGGCGCGTGGGCGGTGCAACCTACCAGGTCCCCATCGAAGTGAGAACCGAGCGGCGCCAGGCATTGGCGATCAAGTGGCTGATCGGATTCTCGCGGAAGCGGGGCGAACGGACGATGGCCCAGCGTCTGGCGGGCGAGTTGCTGGCGGCCAGCCGAGGGGAAGGCGCGACCGTAAAGAAAAAGGACGACACGCATCGGATGGCCGAAGCCAACAAAGCCTTCGCGCACTACCGCTGGTAGGCCGTCCGGCCCGCAGCCGGCCCCCGCGGGTGTCGGCCGAGGGGGAGGGATCTCCGGCGGGACCGCTGTTTGACAGGCGCAGACGACCGATTTGAAGAACAGATATGCCCAGACTCACACCACTGCCAAAGCTCCGCAATATCGGCATCATGGCACACATCGACGCCGGTAAGACGACGACGACGGAGCGCATCCTGTTCTACACGGGCCGGCTCCACCGCATGGGCGAGGTGCATGAGGGTGCCGCGGCCATGGACTGGATGGAGCAGGAACAGGAACGCGGCATCACGATCACCTCCGCGGCCACGACCGCGTTCTGGCATCGCGGCGGGACCGAGTATCGAATCAACATCATCGACACGCCCGGCCATGTGGACTTCACGGCCGAGGTCGAGCGATCGCTCCGGGTATTGGACGGGGCGGTAGCTGTCTTTTGCGGGGTGGGCGGCGTGGAGCCGCAGTCTGAGACCGTGTGGCGCCAGGCCGACCGCTACGGCGTGCCACGGATTGCCTTCGTGAACAAGATGGACCGGACCGGCGCCGACTTCGAACGAGTCGTGCGGATGATGCGCGAGCGGCTCGGGGCGAACGCCTTCGCCGTGCAGTACCCCCTGGGCGAGGCCGACCTGTTCACCGGCGTCATCGACCTCGTGGCCAAGCAGGCGTACGTATGGGATGACGAGCTCGGAGCCACCATCATCGAGGTCGGAATCCCCGACTCGCTGAGGGAAAGGGTCGAGGCACTCCGCCACGAGTTGCTCGAAGCCGCCCTGGAGCACCACGACGAGTTGCTGGAGAAGTACCTTCTCGGCGAGCCGCTCACGGAGGACGAAGTGCGGCTGGCGGTGCGGGCGGCTACGGCCTCGGGCGCCTTCTTCCCGGTCTTCTGTGGCTCCGCCTTCAAGAACAAGGGCATCCAGCGCCTGCTCGACGGCGTGATCGACTACCTGCCCTCGCCGATGGACGTGCAGGCCATCGAGGGACGCCCCCCGCTCGGCGACGCGGTCCGGCAGTCGCGCGAGGCCTCGGACGACGCGCCCCTGGCCGCGCTCGCATTCAAGATCATGACCGACCCCTTCGTGGGCAGGCTGACGTACCTGCGCATCTATTCCGGGTCGTTGCCGAAGGGCACCCGGGTGTACAACGCCACACGGGCCCGCAAGGAACGCGCGGGGCGCCTTCTGCAGATGCACGCCAACAAGCGCGAGGAGCGTGACGAAGTGTACGCCGGCGACATCGCGGCGGTGATCGGCCTCAAGAGCGTCCGTACGGGCGACACGATCTGTGATCCCGATCACCCCATCATCCTCGAGGCGATGGACTTCCCGGAACCGGTGATCTCGGTGGCGATCGAGCCCAGGACGAAGGCCGACCAGGACAAGCTGGGGACCGGCCTGGCCAAGCTGGCCGAGGAGGACCCGACCTTCCGGGTGCGCGCCGACCCCGAGACCGGGCAGACGATCATCAGCGGGATGGGCGAACTCCATCTGGAGATCATCGTCGACCGCCTGCGCCGGGAGTTCTCGGTGGACGCCAACGTCGGCCGTCCCCAGGTGGCCTTCCGCGAAACGATCCGCAGCGTGGCGTCGGGAGTCGTGGGCCGGTTCGTCCGGCAGACCGGGGGACGGGGACAATACGGGCATGTCGTCATCGACGTCGAGCCCGGAGAATCCGGATCCGGCTTCCTCTTCGACGACCGCGTCAAGGGGGGCGTCATTCCCCGCGAGTACATTCCCGCGGTCGAACGCGGCATCCGGGACGCCCTCCACTCCGGGGTGGTGGCGGGATACCCGGTGGTCGACGTCAAGGTTGCGCTCCTGGACGGCTCTCATCACGATGTCGACTCCAGCGAGATGGCCTTCCGCATCGCCGGTTCGCTGGCGTTCAAGGAGGGACTGAGGCGGGCCGATCCGGTCCTGCTGGAGCCCGTCATGGACGTCGAGGTGGTCACGCCTCACGAGTACATGGGAGACCTCATCGGCGATCTTTCGGCCCGCCGCGGCAAGGTGGGCGGAATGACCGACCGCGGAGACGCGCAGGTCATCGGCGCCAGTGTCCCGCTCGGTGAGATGTTCGGGTATTCGACGCGGCTGCGGTCCCTGAGCCAGGGGCGGGCCGTGTTCACCATGCAGTTCTCGCACTACGACGAAGTCGCCCCGGAGAAGAAATCCGGGAAGTCCCGGCGCAGGAAGGCCGGGCAGGGAGTCCTGGCGGGCGTCTGACGGTACCGCCCCAACACACAGCTAACCCAATCACGGAGCAAGAATGGCGAAGGAGACCTTCGAGCGAACGAAGCCGCACGTGAACGTGGGGACGATCGGCCACGTGGACCACGGGAAGACGACCTTGACGGCGGCGATCACGATGGCGCAGGCGAAGAAGTTCGGCGGGGACGCGGTGGGGTTCGACGAGATCGACAAGGCGCCGGAGGAGCGGGAGCGCGGGATCACGATCGCGACGGCGCACGTGGAGTACGAGACGGCGAACCGTCACTACGCGCACGTGGACTGTCCGGGCCACGCGGACTACGTGAAGAACATGATCACGGGCGCGGCGCAGATGGACGGTGCGATCCTGGTGGTGAGCGCGGCGGACGGGCCGATGCCGCAGACGCGGGAGCACATCCTGCTGGCCCGTCAGGTGAACGTGCCGCACATCGTGGTGTTCCTGAACAAGGTGGACATGGTGGACGACGAGGAGCTGCTGGAGCTGGTGGAGCTGGAGGTGCGGGAGCTGCTGAGCGAGTTCGACTTCCCCGGAGACGACCTGCCGGTGGTGATGGGGAGCGCGCTGCACGCGCTGGAGGCGGGGGGCGAGGGGGAGGCGGGCGAGTGTCTCGACGAGCTGATGGAGGCGATCGACACGTACATTCCGGAGCCGGAGCGGGACATCGACAAGCCGTTCCTGATGCCGGTGGAGGACGTGTTCTCGATCACGGGCCGGGGCACGGTGGCGACGGGGCGGATCGAGCGGGGCGTGATCCACAAGGGTGAGACGGTGGAGATCGTGGGGATGGGGGAGGACCGCAAGACGGTGGTGACGGGGGTGGAGATGTTCCGCAAGATCCTGGAGCAGGGCCAGGCGGGGGACAACGCGGGGCTGCTGCTGCGGGGGGTGGGGAAGACGGAGATCCAGCGTGGCCAGGTGCTGGCGATTCCGGGGTCGATCACGCCGCACACGAAGTTCAAGGCGGAGGTGTACGTGCTGACGAAGGAGGAGGGGGGGCGTCACACGCCGTTCTTCCACGGATACCGTCCGCAGTTCTACTTCCGCACGACGGACGTGACGGGCACGGCGATGCTTCCGGACGGGGTGGAGATGGTGATGCCGGGGGACAACGTGCAGATGGAGGTGGAGCTGATCACGCCGATCGCGATGGACGAGGAGCTGCGCTTCGCGATCCGGGAAGGCGGCCGCACCGTGGGCGCCGGCGTCGTCACCGCCATCATCGAGTAGAGGGGTACAGGGATCATGGCACGGACACGCGGCACGGGCCCCCCGCCGGCCAGCACGGCTCAGGGGGGGGCGAACACAGGGATCACCAACCGGATCCGTATCCGGCTCAAGGCCTTCGACCACTGGGTGGTGGATCAGACCGCCGCCGACATCGTGCGCACGGCCCAGAAGACCGGTGCCAGGATTCGCGGGCCCATCCCCCTGCCCACCCGCCGCCAGCGGTGGACCGTGTTGCGCTCCCCGCACATCGACAAGAAGAGCCGGGAGCAGTTCGAGCTCAGGACCCACAAGCGCCTGATCGACATCGTCGAGAGCCGTCCCCAGACCATCGACGCGCTGACCAAGCTCGACCTGCCCGCCGGCGTGGACGTCGAGATCAAGGTGGACTGAACGATGCCCGGACTGATTGGCAGAAAGGTCGGGATGACCCGGGTCTTTTCCGAAGAAGGCCTCGCCATTCCGGTAACCGTCCTCAAGGCCGGTCCCTGTACCGTCGTCCAGATCAAGAGCCCGCAGTCCGACGGATACGCGGCCGTGCAGGTCGGTTTCGGCGAGCGCAAGCACAAGCGTTCGACGATGGCGGAATTGGGGCACGCGACCAAGGCGGGGCTCGACGCGGCCCCGCGACTCGTTCGCGAATTCAGGCCCGGGGACGGCGAGACCTACGAACCCGGCCAGGAATTGACGGTCGGGCTATTCGAGGCGGGTGAGAAGGTCAGGGTCAGCGGGGTCACCAAGGGGCGGGGATTTCAGGGCGTCGTGAAGAGATACGGGTTCCGCGGGAGACCCGCGTCACACGGCCATCCCATGTCGCGCAACCCGGGCTCGATGGGACCCGGTACGGATCCTTCCCGGGTGATCAAGGGAAAGAAACTCCCCGGCCGTATGGGTGGGACCAGGAAAACGATCCGGAATCTGGAAGTCGTCCGGGTCGACTCGGAACGGAATCTGCTCTTCGTCAGGGGAGGGGTTCCAGGCAGCAGGAACAGCTACGTCCTGATCCGGAAATAGATCATGTACCAGGCTTCCTACTTCAAGACGGACGGCTCCGCCGGATCGCAGGTCACGCTCCCGGACTCCCTCTTCAACGGGGTGGTCCACGAGGGGGCGCTCCACCAGGTCGTTCGGGCCTACCTCGCCAACCAGCGGCAGGGCACGGCCTCGAAGAAGAACCGCGCGGCCGTTGTCGGCGGCAGTCGGAAACCCTGGCGGCAGAAGGGCACGGGACGGGCGCGGCAGGGAACCATACGCGCCGTCCAGTGGAAGGGTGGCGGTAGGGCCTTCCCTCCACGGCCGCGGTCCTGGACGCTACGGGCGCCCAAGCGGCTGCGCGCACTCGCCCGCGCTTCAGCCTTCAACAGCCGGGCCGGAGCGGGGCGGGTGGCCGTCATCGAAGGTTTCGACTTCGAGGTGCCCAGGACGCGCAGACTCAGCGAGCTGCTCGGCAGAATCGACCTTCCCGGCAAGATCCTGTTCCTGACGCACGGCGTAAACCGCGAACTCTACCTCTCGGGGCGCAATCTTCCCGGCGTGCGCGTCCTCCCCTTCGGCACCGAATCGGCGTACGACGTCGTATGGTCCGGGACAACAGTCATCGAAGAGGCGGCGCTGGCTGAACTGGGCGATGCTCTTCCCGCGGGCGAACGACCACGGCGGCGCCCACTGAAACGCGTCCCGAGGGCCGAACCCGCGCTGGACGAGGGGGAAGCCTGATGCGCGAGGCCTACGACGTGATCGTGGCTCCGGTCGTGACGGAGAAGACGACCGCGCAGATGGAAGCGAGCCTGTACACCTTCATCGTGAACCGACGCGCCAACAAGCACGAAATCGCGCGGGCCGTCGAGGCGCTGTGGGATGTGAAGGTGGCGGATGTCCGCACGATGCGGTATCCGGGCAAGGCCAAGCGGGCGCTGCTGGGCCGGATGGTGAAGAACTGGGAGTTGGGCCGCACGCCGTCCTACAAGAAGGCGGTGGTTCAGCTGGTCCGGGGCGACGAGATCGAATTCTACGAGATGGGTTGACCCGATGGCGCTCAAGAAATTCAAGCCCGTTACTCCCGGGACGCGGTTCCGGTCCGTGACCGCGAAGGACGCCGTTACCCGCAAGGGTCCCGAGAAATCGCTGACCGAGCCGCTCAAGAGGTCCGGAGGCAGGAATCACCACGGCCGAATCACCGTCCGCAGGCGGGGTGGCGGCAACAAGCGCAGGTACCGGAAGGTGGACTTCAAGCGCAACAAGCACGGCGTGAAGGGGCGGATCGCGGAGATCGAATACGATCCCAACCGATCGGCGCTCATCGCCCTGGTTCACTACGAGGACGGGGACAAGCGCTACATTCTCTACGTCAGGGGCATGGGTGTGGGCGACGTGGTTTCGTCCGGTCCCGACGCGGACATCCTTCCGGGAAACGCGCTGCCCCTCGATCGCATCCCACTCGGCACCACCGTACACAACGTGGAGATGAAGCCGGGCAAGGGTGGACAGATGGCGCGCTGCGCCGGAGCGGGCGTGCAGATCGTAGCGAGGGAGGGCAGCTACGTCACGGTGCGCCTACCCTCGACGGAGGTTCGCCGAATCCACAAGCGCTGTCTGGCCACGGTGGGCCAGGTAGGCAACGTGGACCACAGCCTCCAGTCGCTGGGCAAGGCGGGCGCCAGCCGCTGGCGGGGGAGGCGCCCCAAGGTGCGTGGTGTGGCCATGAATCCCGTCGACCATCCACTCGGAGGAGGGGAAGGGAAGGCGTCCGGAGGGCGTCCGCCGGTCACCCCATGGGGCAAGCCCGAGGGAACCAAGACCCGCAAGAAGAAGAAGCTGTCCAACAAGTTCATCGTCCGTGGGCGCAAGCGCGGCAAGGCGACGCGCTGACCATGGGGGACACGGAGACCGGATAGAGCCATGCCGCGAAGCGTCAGGAAGGGCCCGTTCATCGACCAGAAGCTGCTGCGCAGGGTCGAATTCATGAACGCGCGAAACGAGAGAACGGTGATCCGGACCTGGTCCCGCGCGTCCACGATTTCCCCCGAATTCGTGGGGCACACCGTGGCGGTTCACAACGGGAACAAGTTCATCCCCGTCTACATTACCGAGAACATGGTCGGCCACAAGCTCGGCGAGTTCGCACCCACCCGCCTTTTTAGAGGCCACGGCGGCAAGCTGGCCGACAAGCGGTCAAGGAGGTGATGGAGACCGTCATGGAAGCGCGCGCGATCGCACGGGACATCAGGATGAGTCCGCGGAAGGTGCGTCTGGTTGCGGACCGGATCCGCGGGTGTTCCGTGAACGAGGCCATCTCGGTTCTCAGGTTTTCGAAGAAGGCCGCGGCCGTACCCATCGACAAGACGCTCATGTCCGCAGTCGCCAATGCCCGCGAGAGGGCCGACCTGGAGGGGGGGTCGGTGGACATTGACGAACTCATGGTGAGCCGCGTGTTCGTGGACGCGGGACCGAGTCTGAGGCGGTGGAGGGCAGGTGCTATGGGGAGGGCAAAGCCCCGGCGCCGGCGCACCAGCCATATCACCATTGTCGTGGAAGCGAAGGAGAACTAGCCCGTGGAAAGAATCCCCCCGGCATTCGAACGGCGATGCATCCGAGCTGGAACGCTTCGCTCACCTGCTCACACTGTAATGATAACATTACCAAATGTCATGTCCAGTATACTTTTTTCCTTGCCAAGGCTTCGCTCTGCGTTGCTCTTCGGGCGAATAGCGCTGCTATTCCCCTCTCGTCGCGCCTTGCCAGCCCGGCGCCTCGCAGCTCTCGGTGCTCGGGCGGCTCTATCCAAGGACTGCTAGCGAATGGGCCAGAAGACACACCCCCACGGATTCCGGCTCGGGATCGTTTCCGACTGGCGTTCCCGGTGGTACGCGGAGCGGGATTTGCCCGCGCTGCTCAAGGAGGATCATGTCATCCGCACCTACCTCCACCGGCGCCTTCACCACGCGGCGTTGGCCGGCGCGGACATCGCACGCAAGCCCTCCAAGCTGGTGGTCACGTTGCACACCGCACGGCCGGGCGTCGTTATCGGCAAGCGGGGCGCCGAGGTGGACAAGCTGCGCGACGAGCTGGCCGTGCTCACGAACAGCGAGGTCTCCGTCAACGTCGAGGAGATCAAGCGCCCGGAAATGAACGCGCGGCTGGTCGCCGACAACGTGGCTCACCAGCTGCGGCAGCGTATTTCGTACCGGCGGGCCATGAAGCGGGCCGTCCAGTCGGCGATGCGCGCAGGTGCCGAAGGGATCCGCATCCAGTGCGCCGGACGGCTGGGCGGGGCGGAGATCGCTCGGACCGAGGGTTACAACCAGGGCCGGGTGCCCCTTCACACCCTGCGCGCCGATATCGACTACGCGCAGGTGGAGGCCCGGACGACCTACGGAGTCGTGGGCGTGAAGTGCTGGATCTTCAAGGGTGAGGTAATCGAGGACCGCTTCGGCCGGACCTACTCGGCCGGACCGGGAGCGTAGAGGGTCCGGAAGGAGAGACACCATGCTGGCACCGAAGCGGATACGGCGCAGGAAGACCCACAAGGGCAAGATGCGCGGCAAGGCGTACCGGGGGAACAGGGTTTCCTTCGGCGAATACGGACTGCAGGCGCTCGACGCGGGCTGGATAACCAACCGGCAGATCGAGTCGGCGCGTGTGGCGATCACGCGGCACGTGAAACGCGGCGGCAAGGTGTGGATCCGCATCTTCCCCGACAAGCCCGTCACCAGGAAGCCCGCCGAGACCCGCATGGGTAAGGGGAAGGGCAACCCGGAGCACTGGGTCGCGGTGGTCAAGCCCGGCCGGATCATGTTCGAGCTGGAAGGGATTCCGGTCGAAACGGCCCGCAGGGCCATGCAGCTGGCCTCCTTCAAGCTGCCCGTGAAGACGCGCTTTGTCGACCGGGAATCGCAACTCTAGAGAAGTCACGACCCAGAGGGGAGCACACAGTGAAGGCAGAGGAAGTCAGGGAACTCGAGAACGCGGAGCTGGAGCACCGGCTGGGCGAACTCAAGCTGGAACAGTTCCGCCTGCGCTTCCGCAGTGCCATCATGCAGCTTGAGAACCCCCGGCTGAGACGCGAGATCCGCCGGGACATCGCGCGAATCAAGACCATCCTGCACGAACGCCGGACCGCCGGCACGGCCGAACGGCGATGAGCGACGCAGGAAGGAGACCGAGGTGACTGAGAACAGCGTTCGCGGGCGGCGCAAGATCCGCCACGGAGTGGTGGTAGGCGACCGGGCCCACAAGACGGTGACGGTTGTGGTGGAGCGGCGGTTCGCCCATCTGCTCTATGGAAAGCAGGTCACGCGCACCAGGAAGTACCACGCGCACGACGAAGCCAACGAGTACCGGGTGGGCGACAAGGTCTCCATCATGGAGACGCGGCCCATGTCGAAGACGAAGCGGTGGCGCGTGGTCGGGTTGATCGAGCGGCCCGCCTGACGCCACACGGAAAGAGGACGGTGAGACCCGATGATCCAACAGGAATCGATGCTGAAGATCGCCGACAACACGGGCGCCAAGCGTGCGCTGTGCATCCGAGTGCTCGGCGGTTCCAGGCGGCGCTACGCCCGGATCGGCGACCGGGTCATTGTGACGATCAAGGACGCCGTGCCCAACGCGCCGGTAAAGCGGGGCGAAGTAATGGAGGCGGTGGTCGTGCGCACGGCCAAGGAGATGCGGCGTCGCGACGGTACCTACATCCGCTTCGACGACAACGCCGCCGTGCTGATCAACGCCCAGAAGGAGCCGCGGGGAACCCGCATCTTCGGGCCGGTGGGTCGTGAACTTAGGGAGAAGCGTTACATGAGAATCGTTTCCCTGGCCCCGGAGGTGCTGTGATCATGGCGCGGGGCACCAGCAGGATCGTCAGGGGAGACCGGGTCCGGGTCATCCGCGGCAATCACCGCGAGGTCGAGGGCACCGTGTTGCGCGTGCTGCGCAAGTCGAACCGGGTCGTGGTCCAGGGGGTGAACATGCGTAAGCGCCACTCCAAGCCCTCGCAGGCCAACCCGGAGGGCGGGATCATCACCTTCGAGGCACCGATCCACATCTCCAACGTGATGCCAATAGAGCCTGCCAGCGGCGAGCCGAGCCGCATCCGTCTCCGCGTCGAGCCGGACGGTCTGAAGGAGCGAATCGCGGTGAAGACCGGCAACCCCATACCGAGGAACGTGTGATGACGGCGCGGAGGGCGGCAGGGAAAAACGGGACCCGGGGTGGCACGAGGATGCCCGGCGCCATCGAGCCACGCCTTCTTACCCACTACAGGGAGGTTGCACGGCCGGTGCTGCAGGAGCAGTTCGGATTCCCGAACCCCCACCAGATTCCCCAGGTGGTCAAGGTCACCCTGAACGTCGGGGTCGGAGAGGGAAGCCGTGACCGGAAGCTGGTGGAATCGGTGGCCGGCGAGCTGGCGGTGATCTCGGGCCAGAAGGCGGTCATCACGCGGGCCCGCAGGTCGATCTCCAATTTCCGGCTCCGCGAGGGTATGGCTGTCGGTGCGACCGTCACACTGCGCAGGCGCGGCATGTGGGAGTTCCTGGACCGCTTCGTTTCGGTGGCGGTGCCGCGGATCCGGGACTTCCGGGGGCTGAACACGCGTTCCTTCGACGGCCGCGGCAACTACACCGTAGGAATCAGGGAACAGATCATCTTCCCGGAGGTCGACTACGACAAGGTCAAACAGATTCACGGCATGGACGTCACCATCGTCACGTCGACCGACAAGGACGACCAGGCCTATGCGCTCCTGCGGCAGCTCGGTTTTCCGTTCCGGGGCGAAATCCCGGTGATCATCGGGGCCCAGGCTTCATGAACGCTTGCGAGCACCGACCGGCGGCGCGTGGAGAGGACGCCCGCGGTAGTGGGGTGACGGCGAGTCCTCGCTGGACCGCTTCGGTCATCCGCTCACAATGTAATGATAACATTACATTATGCCATGTATACTATACATTGGAAACGAACCGACCATGATGACCGATCCCATCGCGGACATGCTTACCCGGATCCGCAACGCCGGCAGCGCGGGACACCGCTGGGCCGACATACCGCTGTCCAAGCTCAAGGTCGAGGTGGCGCGGCTCCTGAAGGAGAACGCCTTCGTTCACGACTACAAGGTCCTCAACGACGGCCGCCACGGAATCGTCCGCGTCTACCTCAAGTACTACGACGGCCGACACGTTATCCGGCGTATCGAGCGCGTTTCCCGGCCCGGCTGGCGACGCTACGTGGGAGTCGACGAGATTCCCCGGATCCGCAACGGTCTGGGCATGGCCGTTCTGTCCACCTCGAAAGGCCTCCTCTCGGATCGGGGCGCCCGGGATGCGCGGGTCGGCGGCGAAGTCCTCGCGGTGGTCTGGTAGGAGGTATCATGTCACGTATCGGCAAGCAACCGGTCACGGTTCCCGCGGGCGTCACGGTGACGCTGGACGGCCAACGTCTTGCGGCGAAGGGCCCCCTGGGCGAACTGGAGTTGCAGGTGTCCTCCCCGATCGCGGTGCAGTGGGGAGCGGATAAGGGGCGGACGCTGGTGGTGACCCGGCCTTCCGACGAAAAGGAGCACCGGGCGCTGCATGGGCTCACCCGGTCCCTGGTGGCCAACGTGGTCGAAGGGGTAAGCCAGGGTTTCAGCAAGACGCTGGAGATCGTCGGTGTCGGATACCGGGTGCGGGCGGACGGCAACGGACTCCGGCTCAGCCTGGGGTTCTCGCACCCGATCGAGTTTCCCGCGCCGCAGGGGATTACCTTCGAGGTTCCGAATCAGACGACGATCGTGGTAAAGGGCCCGGACAAGCAGCAGGTAGGCCACACGGCCGCCGTCATCCGGGCTTTCCGTCCCCCTGAACCCTACAAGGGCAAAGGGGTCAGATACCGAGGCGAACACGTCCGGCGCAAGGCCGGCAAGACGGCTGGAACATGACCAGGATCAAACCCGCCAAGCTGAGAAAGAGCCGCCGGCTTCAGCGGCACCGGCGCCACACCCGCATCCGGAAGACGATGCACGGCACGGCCGAGCGCCCCCGTCTGGTGGTCTATCGGTCGCTCCGGAACATCGAGGGCCAGCTGGTCAACGACGACGAGGGCCGGACGCTGCTCGGCCTTTCGACGCTGGCACCGGAGCTGCGGGGTGGAGCGCAGGGTGAAGGAAACCGCAAGGTGGAGGCGGCCCGGGCGGCCGGAACGCTGCTTGCGGAGCGGGCGCGCGAGAAGGGAATCTCCGCCGTCGTCTTCGACCGGGGGGGGTTCCGCTACCACGGACGAGTCAAGGCCTTCGCGCAGGGCGCGCGGGCAGGAGGGCTGGTCTTCTGATGGCCAGGGACAAGAAGGGGCTTCCGGAGGGTGCGGAACAGGTTGAGAACCTGATCCACATCAACCGGGTGGCGAAGGTCGTGAAGGGTGGGCGCCGGTTTTCCTTTACCGCCCTCGTTGCGGTGGGAAACCAGGCAGGACGGGTGGGCATCGCCCACGCAAAGGCGAACGAGGTCGCGGAGGCGATCCGGAAGGCGTTCGAGCAGGCGCGTCGCGAGATGATCGAGGTTCCGGTGGTGCGGGGGACCATACCGCACGAGATCATCGGACGCTGGGGCGCGGGACGCGTGCTCATGAGACCGGCGGCTCCGGGGACGGGGGTGATCGCGGGAGGGCCGGTGCGCGCGGTTCTGGAAGCCGTGGGAATCACCGATGTCCTGACCAAGAGCCTGGGAACCAACAACCCGATCAACGTGGTGCGCGCTACGGTCCACGGTCTCGAGAATCTGGTGACCGCCTACGATGTGGCGGCCGAGCGTGGAATCACGGTTGAAGAACTGGGGGTCGGGAAACGTGGGTAAGCGGATCAGGATCACCCAGGTGCGGAGCGCCGTGGGGCGTAAGAAGATCCAGAGGCGCACCTTGAAGGCGTTGGGGATACGGCGCCACCAGCAGGCAGTGGTACACGACGACAACCCGGCGATCCGCGGCATGATCGCGAAGGTGGACTATCTTGTAGAGGTGACGGAGGAGGACTGATCCATGATCGAACTTCACAGCCTGCGCGCACCCGCGGGATCTCGCCGCGGCCGGAAACGGGTCGGCCGGGGTCCGGGCTCGGGGAAGGGCAAGACAGCGGGCCGCGGCGAAAAAGGCCAGAACTCGCGCTCGGGCGGCGGCGTGCCGCCCTGGTTCGAAGGCGGGCAGATGCCGCTGCAGCGCCGCATCCCGAAACGCGGCTTCAAGAACCGCAACCGCGTGGAGTACCAGGTGGTCAACGTGGGCGACCTGAACATCCTGGATGGTGAGGCGACGCCTGAGTCGCTGAAGGATGCCGGACTGATCCGTTCCCTGCGCCGTCCGGTCAAGATCCTCGGTATGGGAGAAGTCGGCGTGCCCCTGCGCTGCACGGTCCATGGCGCGTCCGCCGCTGCGCGGCGCAAGATCGAGGCCGCCGGCGGGTCGGTGACCGTGCTTCCCCCGGGTGGCGGGAGCGAAGGCTGAACGGTGTGGCATAAGGGGGGGTATCCCGACGATGGCTAATCCCATTCCGGATCTCTTACGGGCTCCGGAGCTGAAGAAGAAGATCCTCTTCACGCTCTTCATGATGCTCGTCTACCGCATCGGCTCGCACATCACGGTGCCGGGCATCGACGTGAATGCGCTCCAGGAGTTCGCCGGGCAGTTCGGCAACACGTTCCTGGGCGTCTTCGACATGTTCGTGGGTGGGGGGCTCAGCCGGGCCACGATCTTCGCGCTCGGGATCATGCCGTACATCTCCGCCAGCATCATGTTCCAGCTTCTGGCTGCGGTCTTCCCCACGGTGGAAAAGCTGCAGAAAGAGGGCGACGAGGGACGCAAGAAGCTGACGCAGTGGACGCGCTACACCACCGTACTGCTTTGCGTGATCCAGTCCTACGCGTACGCCTCCTTCCTGCAGAATCTGGCCGGGGCGGTCAACAACCCGGGTCCGGGCTTC
Source organism: Longimicrobiales bacterium (assembly GCA_965204275.1). GTDB lineage: Bacteria > Gemmatimonadota > Gemmatimonadetes > Longimicrobiales > Gaopeijiaceae > Bin94. The sequence continues at coordinate 1,908,937 of CBDBEC010000002.1, read as the reverse complement.
GCGTTCACGACCGTAGTCGTGCTCACCACGGGCGGTGTCTTCATCATGTGGATGGGCGAACAGATCACGGAGCGGGGTCTGGGCAACGGCATGTCATTGATGATCCTGTTCTCCATCATCCAGGGGTTCCCCGGGGCCGTGGGCCGGACCTGGGAGGCGGTCAGCGGTGGGCAGATCGGCCTCTTCGAGGTGCTGGCCCTGCTAGCGGTCATCGTCGGGATCACGGCCGGCGTCGTCGCAATGACCATGGCGGCGCGGAAGATTCCCATCCAGATTCCGCGCAAGGTCGTGGGACGCGGGCGCATCCGGGAGGGTCAGAAGAGCTTCATCCCGCTGCGGGTGAATTCGGCGGGGGTGATGCCGATCATCTTCGCGCAGTCGTTCATCGTCGTTCCGGGAACGATCGCCGCCTTCAGTTCGGTCGGGATCTTCGAGGATCTGGCGGACATCTTCCAGCCGGCGAGCTGGGCGTACTCCATCACCTATGCGGCCCTGATCATCTTCTTTGCGTACTTCTACACGGCCATCATCTTCAACCCGGTGGACCTGGCCGAGAACCTGAAGAAGCAGGGTGCGTTCATCCCCGGAGTGAAGCCGGGCTCCCGCACCGCGGAGTACATCGACCGGATCCTGACCCGCGTCACCCTCCCCGGGTCGATCTACCTGGCGCTGATCGCCCTGCTTCCCTTCTGGATCCTCGACATCTTCAACATGCAGTGGTTCTTTTTCGGAGGCACCAGCCTGCTCATAGTGGTCGGAGTGGGGCTCGACACCGTCCAGCAGGCCCAGCAGGATCTTCTCCTTCGCCGCTACGACGGCTTCATGAAGAAGGGGCGGGTCAAGATGCGCGGGCGCGGGCGCTACATGTAGGGGGCTGCCCGTGGAAGCCCCCCCCCCGGCACTCGACCGGCGATGCGTCCGCCGTGGACGGCTCCGCGCTCTCTTGCTCCTCGGGCGAACAGCGCTGCCGCCACCCACACGTCGCGCCTTGCCGGTGCAGCGGCTCGCCGCTCCCGGTGCCAGCGGGGCTTTGTCCACGGACTGCTACGGGCAGTGAGGGAAACGAACGGCAGGGGTGGGGTCCTGGTGCTCCTCGGCTCCCCGGGTGTGGGCAAGGGAACGCAGGGTGTCCGTCTCGGGCGAGATCTGGGGTGGGCGCACGTTTCCACGGGCGACCTGCTGCGAGCCGCCCTGGGCGAGCGGACGGTTCTCGGCGTGAAGGCCAGGAAGTACATGGACGCGGGGGAACTGGTCCCCGACCACCTGATCGTGGACCTCGTACGCGAACACCTTGCCACGATGCCCGCCAGCCGCGGCGTCGTCTTCGACGGGTTTCCCCGCACCGTCCCCCAGGCCGAAGCGCTGGACCGTGTGCTGGCCGGGGCGGGCAGGAGGGTGAACCGGGTGTGTCTCCTCGAGGCGCCGGAGGAGATTCTCGTCAAGCGGATTTCCGGTCGCCGCGCCTCACCGAACGGGCGGGTGTACAACATCTATTTCGATCCCCCCCTCAGGGACGGCGTCTGCGACGAGACCGGCGAACCCCTGATCCACCGCGCCGACGATCATCCGGACACGGTGCGGACGCGGCTGTCCGTCTACCGGGAGGTCACAGCCCCGCTCGTCGGCTTCTACGAGGACAGGGGTCTGCTGGCACGCGTGGACGGCGAGGGCGGTATCGAGCAGGTCTACGGAGCCCTGCGCGCGGCGGTCGGAAGGTAGTGATTGTTGCGATGGCCGGGAGCAGGCGTCCGTTGGTCCACCTCAAGTCCCCGGACGAGATTCGGGCTATCGGGAGGTGCGGCGGTATCATCGCCGCCCTGTTCGCCGAAATCGAGCCCAGGGTGCAACCGGGTGTTTCGACTGCGGCGCTCGATCGCTTTGTCGATCGTTTCGTGCGGTCGCACAGCGGGGCCGTTCCCGCTTTCAAGGGTCTCTACGGCTTCCCGGGGAGCGCCTGTATCAGCATCAACGAGGAGGTCGTGCACGGGATCCCGTCCGGGCGGACGCTGCAGGAGGGGGACATCGTGTCGATCGACGTGGGTGTGAAGCAGGGGGGGTGGTGTGCGGACTCGGCCTACACCTTCCCGGTGGGGGAGATCGGAGCAGGGGCAGCGGGCCTCCTGGCGGTCACATACGAGGCGCTTGCCGCCGGGGTGGCGGCCGCGCAGCCCGGCCTTCACGTCGGAGACATCGGTGCGGCGGTAGTGGAGACGGTTCGCCCCACCGGTCACGCGATCATCCGCGATCTGGTCGGGCACGGCATCGGGCGCGCGATTCATGAGGAACCCCAGGTGTCCAACATCGGCCGGGCGGGTTTCGGAGTCCCGCTGCAGGCGGGAATGGTGCTCGCGATCGAACCCATGCTGGCCGTGGGAACCGACGAGATCCGCACGCTCCAGGATCGCTGGACGGTCACCACCCTGGACGGGTCGTTGTCGGCCCACTTCGAGCACACCGTCGCCGTCACCGTGGAGGGGCCGGCGATTCTCACCGGAGGCGGGATTTGGGATGACGGGTTGGAGGTGGACTCGGTCCGGCCCGGTCACGCCGGGGCCGGGGCCGGGGGAGCGGTCGGGACTGGGGCAGGGGCTACCGTCCAACAATCATGAGCGTTATCCTTTTAAGCTGTGCCCCATTGGAGGGACTGCTCCTTGGCGGAAGGACATGAACGAAAGGGAAACTCCGGCGTGAAGGTCCGAACCAGCGTGAAGCCCATCTGCGAATACTGCCGCGTGATCCGGCGAAAGGGCGTCGTGCGGATCATCTGCAGCCGCAATCCCCGTCATAAGCAGCGGCAGGGCTAGCAGCCCGTGGACGGAATCCCCCCGACATTCGCGCGGCGATGCACTCGTGCTGGACCGCTTCGCTCTGCGTCGCTCCTCGGACGAACAGCGCTGCCATTCCCCTCTCGTCGCGCCCTGCCAGCCCGGCGCCTCACCGCTCTCGGTGCTCGGGCGGCTCTGTCCACGGACCGGTAGGAGCGCCATGGCACGCATCGCCGGAATAGATCTCCCCAGGAGCAAGCGTATCGAGGTGGCTCTGACCTACGTATACGGCGTGGGCCGCACCTCGTCGAAGCAGATCCTCGAGGCGACCGGAATCAACCCTGATCTGCGCACCCACGAACTCACCGAAGAGGATGCCAGCCGTCTTCGCCGGGAGATCGAGCAGAACTACAAGGTTGAGGGCACGCTGAGGACCGAGGTGTCCATGAACATCAAGCGCCTCATGGACATCGGTTGCTACCGGGGTCTCCGGCACCGGCGGGGGCTCCCCGTCCGGGGCCAGCGTACCCACACGAACGCCCGCACCAAGAAGGGTCCGAGACGGGCGATCGCGGGCAAGAAGAAGGCGCCCAAGAAGTAGCGAACGGCGTCGTAGAGTCTCACAGCCGATCCACGGAAGGGATCGTATTCCCGGGAGGAAGGTGCCTGTTGGCAGCACCCAGATCGAGCAGAACGAAAAAGTCGAAGAAGGTCGTGGCGGCGGAAGCGGTGGCCCATATCAAGGCGACCTTCAACAACACGCTGATCACGATCGCCGACCAGGCCGGCAACGTTCTGGTGTGGGGTTCGGCCGGGACGGCCGGCTTCAAGGGATCCAAGAAATCCACGCCCTTCGCGGCGACGATGGCGGCCGAACAGGTCGGACGCGAAGCGGTGGCGATGGGCGTCCGCAAGGTGGTGGTTCGAGTGCGTGGTCCGGGGTCGGGCCGGGAATCGGCAATTCAGGCTCTGGCCTCGGCCGGACTCACCGTCGAATCGATCCACGACGTGACACCGCTGCCCCACAACGGCTGCCGTCCACCCAAGAAACGCCGCGTGTAGCGGAACCCGCTCATGGCAAGATACACAGGTCCGGTATGCAAGCGGTGCCGACGGGAGGGGCAGAAGCTCTTTCTCAAGGGCGCCAAGTGCTACACGGAAAAGTGCCCCGTCGAAAGGCGCCAGTACCCGCCCGGCCACCACGGTCCGGCTTCCGTCCGGCGCCGCAAGCAGTCGGACTACGCCGTTCAGCTGCGCGAGAAACAGAAGGTCAAGCGGATCTACGGGCTTCACGAGAAGCAGTTCCGCAACCTGTTCGAGTACGCCGCGGGGCGCCCGGGGGTCACGGGCGAGAACCTGATCGTCGCTCTGGAGAGCCGGCTGGACAACGTGATCTTTCGCATGGGACTAGCCGTGAGCCGCCGCCAGGCGCGCCAGCTCGTCCGGCACCGGCATGTGAAGGTGAACGGCTCGGTGGTGGACATTCCCAGCTACCGGCTTTCCGTCGGCGACGAGGTTGCGCTGCGTGAGCGCTCCCGGGAGCTGGAGCCGGTGGAAGTGAGCCTGGGGTCTCGTTCACGACCCCAGTTGCTGGACTGGCTCGCCCTCGACGAAAAGAAGCGGGTGGGCAGGGTCCTTCGGCAACCGGTGCGGGGTGACATCCCGCTGGCGGCGCAGGAACAGTTGATCGTCGAACTCTACTCCAAGTGATCCGGCAGCCGGATCGACGAGTCCGGCCGGTTTCACCGATCGCAACGCATACAGTCAAATGACCAAGGGGGAATACCGAGCGTGAATCTGGATATTGATCTGACCGGTCTCGTGCTTCCCGAACGCATCGAGATGACCGGGGAGGCCGCCGATGGCCGCTCCGCCGCGTTCGTCCTCGAGCCGCTCGAGCGGGGATACGGCCATACCCTCGGCAACGCGGTCCGGCGAGTGCTCCTGTCCTCGCTTCGGGGCGCTGCGGTGCGCGCCTTCCGGATCGAAGGGGTGGTGCACGAGCACCAGACCATTTCGTCCGTGGTCGAGGATGTCCACCAGGTGATTCAGAACCTGAAGTCGCTCGTGGTGTCTCTGGACGACGACATCAACGAGGCGGTCCTCGAAATCCACGTGAAAAAGAAGGGGCCTGTGACCGCCCGGAAGATCAGAGCTCCGGGGATGGTCACGGTGCACGACCCGGATCACCACCTCCTGACCCTGGAGGACGACCGGGAAATCCACATGGAACTCTACGTCAACAAGGGGCGAGGATTCGTTCTGGCCGACCAGCAGCCGCTCCCTTCCACGGCCCCGGTCGACCTGGTGCGGATCGACGCGATCTACAATCCGGTTCTGCGGGCCAACTTCACGGTCGAGGAGACGAGGGTGGGGCAGCGTACCGATTTCGACCGGCTCACCATTCATGTGGAGACGGACGGGTCGGTGCCGCCTGTGAGTGCGGTCCGGTATGCGGCGGAACTGGTGCGCCGCCACCTGAGGTACATGCTCTACTTCGCCGAGGGCGGGCTTCCCGAGCAGCGCGTGCCCGCGTTGAAGCCGATTCCCGAAAAGACGGCGGAGCTGATGGACAAGTCGATTGATGACGTCGCGGAGTTCAGCGTGCGCTCCAGGAACTCGCTCCAGAAGGAATCGATTCTCACGCTGGGCGATCTCATCAGCCGTACCGAAGAGGACATGCTCGGAATCGGCAACTTCGGCAGGAAATCCCTTGCGGAGATCTATGAGTTCCTCGAAGGGCACGGACTCCGGTTCGGGATGAAGATGCAGCGGGGGGAGGACGGCCGGCTGTTCTACGTGGAAGAGGGAACGCCCGCCGGCCCGGAAGAGTAGCCGCTGGGTGGAACAGAAACAGGATAGACCATGCGTCACAGGAAGAAGGGAAGAAGCCTCTCGCGGTCTCCGAGTCACCGGAGGGCCCTGCTGAGGAACATGGCCACGTCGCTCCTGCGCCACGAGCGAATTACCACGACCACCGCCCGAGCCAAGGAGCTCAGGCCCTATGTCGAGCGCCTGATCACCCTCGCGAAGCGCGGCGACCTGCACGCCCGCCGCCTGGTGGCAAGGCGTATCGCTGACCGAGAAGTGCTTGGCAAGCTCTTCGACGACATCGGGCCCCGCTACGCCGAGCGGCCTGGTGGCTATACCCGCATCCTGAAACTCGGCAATCGTCGTGGCGATGCCGCCGACATGGCGCTCATCGAACTGGTGTGATAGAATCCTGCCCTACCGGAGAGGTCCGAGGGCCTCCGAAAACCGAACTGGACAAGTACTGAGGAAAGGCAGAATGGCAACGTTGCTGGAGTCCCGGGCGGGGGCCGCCAAGCTCGGCATACCGCTGATGATAACGAGCTTCGTGATGGTCGCGGGCTTCTTGTTCTGGTTGTCGGTAACGGCGAAACCGACCGAGGTCGTGCTGCCGGATCCCGAGGATATCTTTGAGAACGTGGTCAGCCTTGCGGATTTCGCGGTGGACCCCGAGGGGTATGTCGGCGAGGCGATCAGCCTGGAAGACGTCCAGCTTGGCAATCGGTTTGGCAACCATTTCCACTGGATCAACCTGCCTGACGCGCAGAACAACGCCTACCTGCTCCATTTGTCCGACTCGCTGCGGGCCGACACCACGATTGCGCTCTCGACGCTCGGTCCCGGGACGATCGTCAGCCTTTCGGGCATCGTCACGAACACCACCGACTCGATCGTTGACGAATGGTCGGCGGCGGGTGCCTTCATGTTCCCGGTCGAAAGTCAGGTTGCCAGGTCGACCTACCACCTCAGCTTCCTCGAAGTCACCAGAATCAAGCCGCCGGATGCTCCCCGGCCCGGCCAGGGTGATGGTTCCGGGTCCGGCTAGCGGTCCGTGGACATAGCCGCCCGAGCGCCGGGCCGCGGCGGTGCGGAACGGTAGTGCGGTCACTTTGAACGGCCGGAGACGGATCGCACGGAGGTGACGGGGTTGAGGGAACCGAGGCTCGCCCGGTTGAAGTCCGGGGAGGCCACCCTCGGAGTGATCGGGCTGGGATACGTGGGCCTTCCCCTGGCCGCCGCGGCTGCCGGAAGCGGCGTCCGGGTGCGCGGGTTCGATGTGGACCCGAATGTCGTCGACGGCGTCAACCGTGGTCGGAGCCACGTCCGGGATGTGAGCGGCGAGACGGTGGCGGGGTTGGTGGAGCGGGACCTTCTTGCGGCCACCACCGACATGTCCGGGCTGGACGATTGCGATGCCGTCGCCATATGCGTTCCCACACCGCTTTCCAAGACGCGCGACCCGGACATCTCCCACGTTCTCGCGGCCACGGAAGCCGTTTGTGCAGCGCTCGGTCACGGGCAGCTCATCGTACTGGAGTCCACCACCTATCCCGGGACGACCCGCGAGGTGGTGCTGCCGATCCTGCTGGCGAGCGGTCTGGAAGTGGGCAAGGACTTCTTCCTCTGCTTCTCGCCCGAGCGGGTGGATCCCGGCAACGACGTCTGGAAGACGGGGAACACGCCCAGGATCATCGGGGGGGTGACGGACCGGTGTACCGAAGTCGGCGCCGGCTTCTACTCCCGTTTCGTCGATCGCATGGTCCCGGTATCCTCGGCCGAAGCGGCGGAACTCACGAAGATCCTCGAGAACGCCTTCAGGGCGGTCAACATCGGCCTCGTCAACGAGATGGCCCTCATAGCCGACCGGTTGGGTCTGGACATCTGGGAGGTGATCGCGGCCGCGGACACCAAGCCCTTCGGTTTCATGAAGTTCACGCCGGGCCCCGGACTGGGCGGGCACTGTCTTCCGGTCGATCCGCACTACCTGTCCTGGAAGATGCGGACGATGGACTACCGCACGCGCTTCATCGAAATGGCGTCCAAGATCAACGCCGAGATGCCCACCTTCGTGGCGGGCAAGGTGAGGGAGGCGTTGAACGGGGTGCGGAAGCCGGTCAGCGGCTCGCGGGTCCTGCTCCTCGGAGTCGCGTACAAGAGAGACGTGGGAGATGTGCGTGAGTCTCCCGCCATGGACATCCTCGACCATCTCGAACGCGACGGGGCGGAGGTATTCTACCACGACCCGCATGTGCCGGAGTGGGGGACACGGGATGGCCGTACACTCCGGTCCGCCCGCTTTACCGACGACCTGCTGCGGGAGGCCGACGCAGTGGTGATACTCACCGACCACTCCCGCTTCGACGCGGAGAGGATATTCGAACTCTCGCCGGTTCTCGTCGACGCGAGGAATGTGACCGCGTCGGTGGAGGCCTCGAAACGGACAGCGCGTCCGCAGCGCTGGATCGTAAAGGGGTAGCGGGTACCGGTGAGAATTGCCGTCCTGGGAAGCGGGTATGTCGGACTCACCACGGGTGCGTGCCTGGCCGAGACGGGCAACGATGTAGTCTGCGTGGACATTCTCGAGGAGAAGGTGGAGGCACTGAACCGAGGCACGATCCCCTTCTTCGAACCCGGCCTGGACGCGCTCGTGAGACAGAACCTCGAGGAGGGTCGCCTGACCTTCACCACCGATGTGGTGCGTGCCGTCCGCGATTCCCTCGTTGTCTTCATAGCGGTCGGGACCCCGCCCGAGGAGGACGGATCGGCAGACCTGCGATACGTGTTGTCCGCCGCCCGCGACATCGGACGCTCAATGGACGGCGAGCGCATCGTGATCACGAAGAGCACGGTGCCCGTGGGGACCGCGCGGCTGGTCCGGGCGAAGATCGAGGCCGAGACTGAGCACCCCGTCCACGTCTGCTCCAACCCCGAGTTCCTGAAGGAGGGGGCCGCGGTCAGCGACTTCCGGAAGCCCGACCGGGTGATCCTGGGCGTCGACGACCCGAGAGCCGCCGAGGTGCTGCGGGATCTCTACGCTCCATTCGTGCGCACCGGCAACCAGATCCTGGTGATGGACGCGGCTTCCGCCGAAATCACCAAGTACGCCGCAAACGCGATGCTCGCCACGCGGATCAGCTTCATGAACATGGTCAGCCGGCTGTGTCGGCGTGTGGGAGCCGACGTGGACATGGTGCGGCTCGGCATCGGGTCGGACGGGCGCATCGGACCCACCTACCTCTTTCCCGGGGTGGGGTACGGGGGCTCCTGTTTCCCCAAGGACGTCCAGGCGCTCGCCTGCACCATGCGAGAACTGGATCTGGACTCCTCCATCCTGGACGCCGTGGAACGCGTCAACGAAGACCAGAAGCGGCTGCTGGCCGAGTTGGCCGTGGAGCGCTTCGGCGAAGACATGCACGACCGGACCTTCGCCTTCTGGGGCCTGGCGTTCAAACCGAACACCGACGACATGCGCGCGGCGCCGAGCCTGGTCACGATCCGGGCTCTCCTGGAGCGCGGGGCGCGGGTGATCGCGCACGATCCGGTGGCGACGCGCAAAGCCCGGCGGATCCTCGGCGAGGCCGTCGACTTCCGGGAACAGAACTACGATGCCCTCGATGGTGCGGACGCACTGTTCATTCACACGGAGTGGCACCCTTACCGCCACCCCGACTTCTCCCGGATGCATGCGCTCCTCGCGCAGCCGGTGATCTTCGACGGACGCAACCTGTATTCGCCCCGGGCAATGCACGCTCGCGGCTTCGAATACTACTCGGTCGGTCGCCGCCCGGTTGCGCCGGCAGGGTTATAGCCCGTGGAAAAACCCCCCCGGCATTCGACCGGCGATGCATCCGGCCTGGACGCTTCGCCCCACTTCCCACAACGTAAAGACAACATTACATTATGTCATGTGTAGTATACATTTGATGACTCCAAGGCTGCTCTCTGCGTTGCTCCTCAGCCCAATAGCGCTGCTATTGGCCCCTCGTCTCGCCTTGCCGGCCCGGCGCCTCGCCGCTCTCGGTGCTCGCGGGGCTTCATCCGCGGACCGCCAGTAGCAGTGGCGCGACGTATCCTGATCACCGGGGTTGCCGGATTCCTCGGCTCCCATCTGGCTGACCGCTTCCTCGCGGACGGACACGAAGTGATCGGTGTCGACAACCTGCTGACCGGTTCCCGCGGGAACCTGGCGCACCTCGCTCGGGAACCGCGCTTCGACCTGATCGAGCACGATGTCTCCACGCCACTCTTCCTGGAGCCCGGGGTGGACGGCGTGCTCCACTTCGCGTCGCCCGCCAGTCCGGTGGACTACGCCAGCCTGCCCATACAGACGCTCAAGGTCGGGGGACTCGGGACCCACCACACCCTCGGACTCGCCCGCCGCCACAGCGCCCGGTATATGCTGGCGTCGACCTCGGAGGTCTACGGCGACCCCGAGATCCACCCCCAGCCGGAGGGCTACTGGGGCAACGTCAATCCGGTCGGTCCGAGGGCCGTGTACGACGAAGCCAAGCGCTACGCGGAAGCGATGACCATGGCCTATCACCGGGCCCACGGGCTGGACACGCGCATCGTGAGGATCTTCAACACCTACGGTACGCGCATGCGGCCGAGGGACGGCCGGGTCGTCTCCAACTTCATCGTGCAGGGGTTGCGGGGTGAAGCCATGACCATCTACGGGACCGGTTCCCAGACCCGCTCCTTCTGTCATGTGGACGACCAGGTGGAGGGGATTGTCCGGGTCTACCACTGCCGGCGCGTCGATCCGATCAACCTGGGTAACCCCGACGAATACACGATCCTCGAACTGGCCGCCCTGGTCATGGAAGAGACGGGAAGCCCGGTTCCCCCGGTCTTCCGGCCGCTGCCCCCGGACGACCCCGTAGTGCGCTGTCCGGACATTTCCACCGCCCGGCGGGAACTGGACTGGGCGCCAACCATCAGCTTGCGCGAGGGCGTCAGAAGGACGATCCCTTATTTCAGCGGGTTGATCGACGGGGAATGAAGCAGGGTATGAAAACTGGACAGCGCATGAAGACATGGTCCTTCCGCGGCCTCACGCGAGCCACGCTGGCGGCGGTTCTTACGGTCTCCGGTTCGGGGTGCGGCACGGACCCGGGGAAGGAGACCGCGCAGCTGCGGGGCGACCGCGCCTTCGCCCGTGGTGACTACGAAGAGGCACTGGCCGAATACCGCCTGTCCCTGCTCCGCGAGGATTCAGGGACCAAGGGAGTCGTGCGCGCCGCCCATGCCTACGCAGTCCTTGGCCGGGTGGACGAAGCCAGATCGCTCTATGACGAGGCCGCCCGGAAGGACAGCCAGTACGTCGATCAGGCCGTATCCGACCTGATTGCGCTGGCCAAGCGGACGCACGCGAACGGCGACAGCTATGGGACGGCGTCGGCGATCGAAGCAGCGCAGCACTTCCGGCCAGGAGTTCTCGTCGAGCAACTGGCGCTGCCCCTGGCGCGGCACTACAGCGAAACGGGCCAGGGCGCGCGGGCGCGGCCGCTGTACCTCCGGGCCCTCGGGACAGACCCGGGCAATCCCGACATCATCTTCGAAACCGCGCTGGCTCATGAAGAGATCGAAGACTGTGGGAGCGCGCTCGTGTACTTCGGCCAGTTCGAGGAGCTGGCTCCCCGGCGAGCGCCCGAGGCCCGGTGGCATGTGGGCAGGTGTTCATTCCAGCTTGCCCGGGAACTGAAGGATCAGGGCGCGGTGACGGAAGCCCTGGAACACCTCGAACTGGTTCTGGTGCTGAAGGAGCCGAGAACCCACCTCCCCCAGGCGTATTTCGACAAGGGTGAGATTCTGGCGCAGCTCGGGGACTGCGCCGGCGCGCTGGAAGCCTATCGTCTCGTATCTTCGACAGTCGGTACCGGTTTTGGAGCTCTGGCTCGGCGGGCGTTGGACAGGATCGACGAAATCAGGTTCGGCGGGGTGGGAGAGGGGCCATGCTGAGCCCGGGACGTCCCAGGCATTCGCACGGGGTCGTTCGCGGGCTGCTGGTGGGTCTGCTCGGCACGGCGTGCTCAACGGCGCCGCCTTACACCGGCTGGACGCCGGAGCAGTTGTACGAACACGGCCAGCGCGCCTACGACGAGGGTGACTGGCGCGAGGCCCGGCGCGCCTTCGAACGGCTGGTCCTCAATTTTCCGGGCTACGACCGTGCGGTGGAGGCGCGACACTACCTGGCCCGGGCATTCTTCGAAGACGAGGAATACCTGAGTGCCGTCGCCGAATACACTCGAATCACGCAGCTCTATCCGGACGACCAGCGCAGCGCAAGCGCGTGGATGGGGCTGTGTCACTCCTATGCCGCAATGTCCCCTCACCCGGAACGCGACCAACAGTACACGGTCCAGGCCCGCAATACCTGCCACCAGGTTGCCGGCGACTTCCAGGGGATGCCCATCGGGGACTCCGCGGCGGTCGTGGCCCGGGATATGCATAACAAGCTCGGCCAGAAGGAGTTCGGCGTGGGCCAGTGGTACTTCCAGCGCAAGATCTACGAATCGGCCGAACACGTCTTCTGTCGACTGCTGGAAGACTATCCGGACACCGACGCAGCGCCCACGGCTCTGGCGCGGTTGAGCGAGATCTACGACCGATGGGGATGGGACGATGACCGGCAGGAGGCCAGGGCCTGGCTTCTGCGGACCTACCCGGAATCTCCCGAAGCCAGGGCTCTTGATGCGGTCGCGCCGAGCGACTCGGTCCCGCCGGTCGGGAGCCGCGCGCCGCCCGGCCAACCTTCGCCGCCGCAATGTCTGTCGGGTGGCGGGTAGGGGTTTTCGGGGGCACCTTCGATCCACCACATATCGGCCATGCGGTCGTGGCCCGCGAGGTGGTGGACGCGGTGGGTCTGGACCGTCTCCTCTGGGTGCCCGCGCGAATCCCGCCCCACAAACGGGGACGTGCAGTCACGGCGGCGGCGGTGCGGAGACGGATGGTGGAAGCCGCCGTCGGCGACGATGCGAGGTTCGTATTGTGCGACCTGGAATTGAAGCGGGAGGGAATCTCGTACACGGTCGACACGCTCCGGAGCCTGCGAGCGAGCCATCCCGCGTGGTCACTGTTCCTGATTCTCGGGCCGGACCTGGTGGCCGGGTTCGCGTCCTGGAAGGAACCGGAAGTCATTGGCCGACTGGCGGAATTGGTGGCCGTTTCCCGGGCCGGGATGCCGGTGCCGCCGGCAGCGGAGGCTGTCGGAGCATGCATCGTCAGCGTGACGCCGGTCGACATCTCGTCGTCGCGAATCCGGAGCCGGGTGATTCGCGGAGAGGCCGTTTCCGATATGGTGGTGCCCGGTGTCCTGTCCATTATTGAAGGTGAACGACTCTACCGAACCGGTCCGGAACTCCGCGGAGGAACGCGGACGGGCCGGAAAGCCTGAAGAGGCGGATGCCTCCCGGTAACGGGGGGTGCCGAACGGAAGAATGATCAAAGGAATCATCAAGAAGATCGCCGGGTCGAGACACGGTCGCGAGGTCAAGCGCCTTGGTCCCCTCGTTGAGGAGATCAACGAACTCTACGCGGGGATGGTGTCGCTCTCGACGGAAGCGCTGAGGGGGAAGACCGACGAGTTCAGAGCGACCATCGCCGGGCGCACCGAGGAAACGCTTGGAGAGATCGAGTCGATCCGGGAGCGGAAGCGCGTGGCCACGGACCCGCATGAGCGCGAGGACCTCAGCGTCGAGATCGGCAAGCGCGAGGAGAAGTACAGGGAGGAGCTGGCGGAGGTTCTGGAGGATATCCTGCCCGAGGCGTTCGCGGTCGTGAAGGAGGCCTGCCGCCGCCTCATGGGGCGGGAGGTGACGGTTACGGGACACAAGCTGGCATGGGACATGATTCCCTACGACGTCCAGTTGATCGGGGCCGCGCAGCTTCACCGGGGACGGGCCGCCGAGATGGCCACGGGCGAGGGAAAGACGCTGGTCGCCACCATGCCGCTCTACCTGAACGCACTGGCCGGCCGCGGCGCCCACCTGGTCACCGTCAACTCCTACCTGGCCCAGCGCGACGCAGAGTGGATGGGGGCCATCTACGAGCTGCTCGGCCTCACGGTGGACTGCATCGACCTGCACCAGCCCGGGTCGCCCGAGCGCAGGGCCGCGTACACCGCCGACATCACCTACGGGACGAACAACGAGTTCGGCTTCGACTACCTGCGCGACAACATGGTGCACACGCTCGAGCAACGGGTGCAGCGCGGGCACCATTACGCGATCATCGACGAGGTCGACTCGATCCTGATCGACGAGGCGCGCACGCCGCTCATCATCTCCGGGCCGGTGAGCCGCGACACCTCGACGCCGTTCAAGCAGATGGCGCCCGCGGTGGGCGGGCTGTACCGCAAGCAGACGCGCATGGTGAATCGGCTGGTAGCCGAGGCGGTGAGGGAGCTGGAGTCGGAAGAGGGCGACGAGTACATGGCCGGTGAGAAGCTCCTGGCTGCGAAGCGCGGAGGTCCCAAGAACAAGCGCCTGATGAAGCTCTTTGCGGACCAGCCCTCCGTGGTGAGGCTCGTCGAGAAGGTCGAAGGGGACTACATGCGCGAGAAGCGCCTCCACGAGGTGGACGAGATGCTGCTCTTCGCCATGGACGAGAAGGGCAGCAACGTGCACCTCTCGGACGCCGGGCTCGACGAGCTGTCCCCGGGCGACCCCCGGGCCTTCGTGGTGCCCGACCTGTCGGAGGTGATGGGCGAAATTCAGGAGGACGAGACGCTCTCGGTGGAGGAGAAGCGGGAGCGGGTGACCGAGCTGGAGGCGCAGTACGCGGAGAAATCGCAGCGGATCCACGTGATCCACCAGCTGCTCAAGGCGTACACCCTCTTCCACAGGGACGAGCGCTACATCATCGGCGAGAACGGTGCCATCGTCATCGTGGACGAGTTCACCGGACGGCAGATGCCGGGGCGGCGCTGGAGCGACGGGCTGCACCAGGCGGTCGAGGCCAAGGAGGGGGTGGAGATCCGGGGCGAGACGCAGACGCTGGCCACCATCACCATCCAGAACTACTTCCGCATGTACGAGAAGCTCGCGGGGATGACCGGCACGGCGGAGACCGAGGAGACCGAGTTCCACCAGATCTACAACCTGGACGTCTCGGTGATTCCCACCAACCGCCCAATCGCGCGGGACGATCGCGACGACCTCATCTTCCGCACCAAGCGGGAGAAGTACACGGCCATCATGGACGAGATCGAGCGTCTCAACCGGCTCGAGTTGCCGGTTCTGGTCGGGACCACGAACGTCGAGGTGTCCGAGACGCTGTCGCGCATGCTCAGGCGGCGGCGGATCGCCCACAACGTGCTGAACGCCAAGCAGCACAAGCGCGAGTCGGAGATCGTGGCCGAGGCGGGGCGTCCCGGCGCGGTCACGATCGCGACCAACATGGCCGGCCGTGGTACCGACATCAAACTGGGGCCCGGCGTGACCGACGCGCGCACCGTCGAGTGGGCGAACGAGCGCGGCCTGGAGCTCGAGCCTCTGGCGGCCACCGACCCGGCTCGGTACGAAGAGCTGGAAGACAAGCCGGGCGGCCATCTCATCGAGGTGGGCGGGCTCCACATCCTGGGATCGGAGCGGCACGAGGCCCGCCGCATCGACCGGCAGCTGCGGGGACGGGCGGGGCGGCAGGGGGATCCGGGGGCGTCACAGTTCTTCCTGTCCCTCGAGGACGACCTGATGCGCCTTTTCGGGGGAATGGAGCGTATCGCCAACGCCATGGACCGGATGGGCGCGGAGGAGGGAGAGGTCATCACGCACCCGCTGGTCACCCGATCGATCGGCCGGGCCCAGAAGCGGGTCGAAGGCAACAACTTCGAGGCCCGGAAGCGGCTGCTGGACTACGACGACGTCATGAACCAGCAGCGAGAGGTCATCTACGACCTGCGCCTCTTCGCGCTGGAGGGCGGCGAGGACCTCAAGGGCGAGATCTGGGAGATGGTACACCACACCATGGAGAATGTCTTCGAGGACCACCTTCCCGAGTCCGACCTGGCGGAGGGAATCGAGATCGAGGGCTTGAGGCAGAGGATTCTGCTCGACTTGCACACCGTCCTCCCCGCGGTCGAGGACGAGGACGACCCGGAGCAGCTGGACCGCGAAGAGGTGCTGCACGTAGCGGAGGAAGCGGTGCGCGAGTCGTTCGAACGCAAGGTCGAGTCCTTCGACGAACACGGAGAGCGGGTGATGAGCTTCGTCCTCCTCTCCACCATCGACGGGAAGTGGAAGGACCACCTCTACGATCTGGATCACCTCAAGGCGTCGATCGGCTTTCGGGGCTGGGGGCAGAAGGACCCGTTGGTGGAATACAAGAAGGAAGCCTACGAGATGTTCGTGGGCCTCATGGACGACCTTCGCCGCTCGGTGACCCAGCAGTTGTTTCGGGTCCGGCTCGAACAACGTCCGGCGATGCGCCTGCAGCGCCAGCGGCGGCTTTCCTATTCGGGCCCGGCCGACACCGTGGGTGGCGGCCTGCGTGCTCCCGGCATGCCCGATCCCGGCGGGGCTGCCGACAGCCCTCCGCAGGCGTCCCGCCAGGCGGTGGACTCGATGGGGGTGGCCGCCGCGGCGCGCAGAGGCCCGGTTGCAGTCCCGTCGGGAGCGGGCACCGACGTCAGGCGGCTGGCCACCAACCGCGGCGAGGAGCGGCCGAGGACGCCGGTCACGGTCGCCAAGGCGCCGGGGCGCAACGCTCCCTGTCCATGCGGCAGCGGAAAGAAATACAAGAAGTGCCACGGGCGCTTGACCTGAGCGGGGTATATCCGCCGGAGGCGAGGCCCCGCGAACGGCTGCAGCGCTTCGGTCCCGGTCCGCTCTCGGAGCATGAGTTGCTGGCGCTGGTAATCGGTTCGGGGAGCGGACCGCTCTCCGCGCGAACGCTGGCCGAGCAGGTTCTGGGCCTCTCCGGCGGACACCTCCGCGACCTGGCACGGATGGACACCGGCCGCCTTGTCGAGATCCGCGGGATCGGTCCAGCCGTTGCTTCGCGCATCGTCGCGGCCATCGAACTCGGCCGGAGGGTCGGGTCCGCGCGTTCAAGCCGCGCAGAGCCCATCAACGGCCCAGCCGATGTCCACGACATCTTCGCGCCCGCCCTGGCCCACCTCGCACACGAGGAGTTCCACGTACTGCTCCTCAACAGCCAGAACGGTCCGATCTGCCAGCGCCAGGTCACGCGGGGTATCCTGGACGCGTCGCTCATTCACCCCCGTGAAGTGTTTCGCGATGCGATCGTGCTCCGTGCCGCAGCGGTAATCCTGGTACACAACCACCCGTCCGGAAACCCCGAACCCTCAGCCGAGGACCTCAAGGTGACGGGCCAGCTGAGCGCGGCGGGGGAGCAGATCGGGATCCCGGTGCTGGACCACGTCATAGTGGCGGGGGAGACCTTTTCGTCGCTGGCGGGCAGGGGGTGTCTGCGGGGCGCGGGGGGGTAACACGCAAACCGTTGGCCTGCAAACAGATCCGCTATTTCTCCCGCGCAGGCTGGGGAGTCGGAGGTGGGCACGGGGGTGCGCGGTCGCACACCATGAAGTTATCATCAATTCCCCCCGTAGGGATCGGGAACCCGATCGTGGCGCACCGCCCGAAGTTCCGCGCCTGCCCCGACCTAGCGTGTAAGTTCCGCTCCTCACCCGACGGACACCGTCAACGAAAGGACACCGATGAAAGGACATCACTCTCCCTGCCTGCTCTCCTCGCTTGTGGGCACGGCAATGCTCGTCTGGGCCACGGGCGCCTCGGCCCAGGACCTGGCGCTCGACGACCCCATCCCCCCCGACCCCGCCGTCATCACCGGCACCCTCGAGAACGGGCTCACCTTCTTCATCCACGAGAACGACCAGCCGGAAAACCGGGTTGAACTGCGCCTGGCCGTCAACGTCGGCTCGATCGTCGAGGACGAAGACCAGCTCGGTCTGGCGCACTTCGTGGAACACATGGCCTTCAACGGCACGGAGAACTTCGAGAAGCAGGCGCTCGTGGACTATCTCGAATCGATCGGGATGCGCTTCGGGCCGGACATCAACGCGTACACGAGCTTCGACGAGACCGTGTACATGCTGCAGGTCCCGATGGACGACCCCGAGATGCTCTCGACCGCGTTCCAGATCCTCGTGGACTGGGCGGGTGCCGTCGTGTTCGACCCGGAGGAGGTCGACAAGGAGCGCGGCGTGGTCATCGAGGAGTGGCGGGGCCGCCGAGGTGGCTTTGCCCGGATCCAGGACCAGCAATTCCCCGTGATGTTCCACGGATCGCGCTACGCGGAGCGGCTTCCGATCGGTGACCCCGAAATCCTCGAAACGGCGCCGGCCGAGACGCTGCGCCGCTTCTACGAGGACTGGTACCGCCCGGACCTGATGGCCATCATCGCGGTCGGTGATATCGACGCCGCGGAAATCGAGGCCACGATAAGGGAGCGGTTCGGAGGCTTGAGCGGCCCCGAGCAGCCGAGACCCAGAACCGAAACGGAAGTCCCCGTCGACCATGAGCCGCTGATCTCGATCGCCACCGACCCGGAGATGCCGTTCAGCCAGGTCGGGGTCATGTACAAGCAGCCGCCCAGCCCGCGGGGGACGCTGGCCGACTTCCGTCGCGACCGGGTCCGGTCGCTCTACTCGTACATGCTCAACCAGCGGCTGGACGAGTTGACTCAGCAGGCCGACCCCCCCTTCCTGGGTGCGTCCGTCGGCGGCGGCGGGTTCGTCCGGGGAATGGACGCCGTCCAGCTCGCGGGCAACGTCGCCGGGGACGCCTATGTGCGAGGCCTCGATGCGCTGCTGACGGAGGCCCAACGGGTCGCCCGGCACGGCTTCACCGCCACGGAACTGGAGAGGGAGAAGACTGCGCTTAGGCGGCTGTACGAGAGCAGGCTGGCCGAGGTAGAGAACAGGGAGTCGGGAGCGCTCGCGAGCCGCTACGTCAACGTGTTCCTGGAGGGAGTTCCATATCCCAGCGTGGAAACGCAGATGGAGCTCCTGGACGCCTTCCTGCCGGGGATCACGCTGGAGGAAACCAATGCGCTGGCCCAGGGATGGATGAAGGAGGAGGGCCGCGTGATCGTGGTCAGCGGACCGGAAAAGGAAGGACTCGCCACCCCGACCGAGGACGAGGTGACCGGCATCTTCGCGGCGGTTTCCGCAAGGGAGATCGAGGCCTATGAGGACGCGGCGGTCGATGCACCGCTCGTCGCCGGCGTGCCGGAAGGCTCCCCGGTCGTGTCCGAGGAGGCGATCGACGAGGTGGGCGTCACCATATGGGAGCTGGAAAACGGTGTGCGCGTCATCCTCAAGCCCACCGACTTCAAGGACGACGAGGTCATCTTCTCGGCCACGAGTCCGGGCGGTTCCTCGCTGGCGCCGGACGAGACGTTTCGGGATGCGGAGATGGCGACCAGTGCGGTGCGGCAGGGGGGTGTGGGCGAGTTCGACCAGATCGCGCTCGGCAAGAAACTGACCGGAAAGGTCGCCAGGGTTTCGCCGTCCATCGGGACCCTCACCGAGGGATTCAACGGCTCGGCGTCGCCCCAGGACCTGGAGACGGCGTTCCAGCTCATCTACCTGTATTTCTCGGCCCCGAGGCGGGACGAAACGGCCTTTGAAGCGTTCAGGACCCAGCAGCTGGGCATGTTGGCCAACTACGGGGCGATGCCGCAGGTGGCCTTCGCCGATACCGTGTCGAGCACCATGACCCAGGGACATCCGCGGTCCGGCACTCTTTCCGACCAGCTGAAGGCGCTGAAGGAGGCCGACCTGGATGTGGCCCTCGACTTCTACCGGGACCGCTTCGCGGATGCCTCCGACTTCACCTTCTACTTCGTGGGGGCGTTCGATCTCGAAGGCATCAAGCCGATGGTGGAGACCTACCTGGGCGGGCTTCCCAACCTGGGGCGCGTCGAGAACTGGGTCGACCACGGGATCGATCCGCCTGCCGGCGTGATCGAAAAGGTGGTGCACAAGGGACTGGAGCCCCAGAGCCGGACCCGGATCTACTTCTCGGGAGACGCGGAGTATTCCCTGGAGGAAGCGACGACGATCAGGGCGCTGGCCGGCGTTCTCCGCATTCGCTTGCGCGAGCTGCTGCGCGAAGACATGGGCGGCACGTACGGCGTCGGCGTTTCGGGATCCCTCACCTACCGGCCCGACGAGGAGTACCGGATACAGGTGAACTTCGGTTCGGATCCCGAGCGGGCCGAAGAGCTGTCAGCCGTGGTCTTCGAAGAGATCGAGAGGCTGAAGGCCGAGGGACCCGACGCGGAAATCGTCGCCAAGGTGCGCGAAACCGACCGGCGCTCCAAGGAGACCGATCTCAAGGAGAACCGCTACTGGCATGGCCAGCTGAGGGCCTACGCACAGGTGGGAAGGGACTTCCGCGACATTCCCAGGTACGACCGGATCGAGAACTGGACCGCGGAGCAGGTGCAGCAGGCCGCCAACCGCTATCTGCGGATGGACCAGTACGCCAAGTTCGTACTTCTGCCGGAGCAGAAGATCCCGTAGGGAACCATGTAGGGGAAGCCCCGCGCCCGGTCCGGAAACGCGGCCGGGCACGGGGGCTCCCGCCACGGGTTTGCCCCGGAAAAGCATTCATGACCGGATCCGGTTCGGGGCGCCGCTCGCACACGCGCCGCCTTGACCTGGGACGGCCGACTTTCTGGCGTCGCCGGGGGGCTTCCCGGCTACCGCGCCATGGAGGCGTACGTGACGACGGTGCGGGCGGGGGACCGGGTGGAGGCGCGGGAGATCCCGATTTCGTCGCTGGGCGAGCGGCGCGCCCGATCCCGATGACTGGGGTAGAACCTTAGGCTGTACTGGACCACATCGTGGACCGGCTTGTTGCACATCAGTGCTGGCGAAAACCGCAAACGGCGTACTATGCGACGTGCCGCTTCATCGAAGTGCCTGTTCCCGGAACTATCACGTACTCGTGCGTTCCTGACCCGGCCCTTGTCGTCGATCTGAAGGGTCAGGCTTGTCGTACCGCCCCTCCCGCGCCCCTTCATCTCATCCGGGTAGTGGCGCCGTATCAGGTCTGAGACGACACCGCTGCCACTTTCCTGCCTGGCCGGCCTGAAACCGGCAAGGCACGTATCCGGAATCTCGGGCCTGGCCCAGCCCTCCCGGCGCGCGACCCTCAATGCCTCCTCGCGCTCCCGTTCGGCCTCCACCCTGCCGAACCATTCTTCCATGTGCCTGTGGAATTCGGAAAGCGGAGGACCGGAGGCCAGTTCGGACAGGACCGATCGGGCAGCATCCCGGTAGCGCTGGTCGTTCTCGAGGTCCTTTCCCCCAAGATCCTCTCCGTACCGCTGGGTGATCATCGTGTGGGCCGCCTGGCCTCGCCAGTAATCCGTAACCGTGGAGTCCATGGCGATGTTCCGGACGAGCGCCTGCGTGGCGGAATCCTGCGACAATCCTATGTACGACAACAGGAAGAACGGCCGGGGCGAAATGTCGTCCTCCTCACTCGCGCCGCCGTCTTCGGCGCCCAGCGAGCCGTCGCTCCACTGTCGACGCAGCTGGTCTGCGAGCCAGGACTCGAAACGGGGAAGATCGGAGAGGCACAGGTCCCTGGCGAGCACCCTGGACCCCAGCGAATTGGCGAGCTCGGACCGCAGCTCCCCGTCCGTCTCGGCAGCCTCTTCGAGGGCGGCGAGCGCGGCGGCGCCCCATCCACCCCCGGACGGGCAACCGGCCTCGAAGACGTAGATGATCGGCAGACCCTTTGTCAGAACCAGGCGGGGAACTGCTTCCGGATCGTCGGGCAGGCCCAGCCGGGCCAGCGACTCCGGCGGCCTGTCCTGGGCCGACATGCCGAGGGGTGTCACCAGGGCCGCCATGAACGCGGTCGCGAACGGACGCAAAGTCGTGTGGATGCTCACCGGGTCTCTCCCTTCGCCAGGCCGGTGCCCCGGTCCCTCGGACGCCCGTCGTCCGCGCGGCACCGTGTCCGAAACCCATACTACCGCCCCCGGACATCCGGGACCAGCGGTGCGCGTCGAAAGGATCGGTGCCTTGCCGGCCTCCGTGGCCGCGCCACCCCCGGTGCCATGCAGGACTTCTCCACGGACGGTTCCCGATCCGGTAGATTTCGGGCTTCGCAGGGGACCTGGAACCCGGAACCCGGAGAACGATCGATGTCGGGATGTCCCGTTTGCGGTGGCGTAATGTGTATTGTGTAATGTGCATATGAGTAGCCCGGAGGCGGAACCCGGGGCGCCGGGGCCGGTGCCGCCGGAAACCGGTCCCGGCCTGGGCGGGGCCCGCGAAGTGGAGCGCCGCTACGCGCTGGAAGTCTTCCCGAAGCGCGACATCACGATCGTGAAGGGCAGCGGGGCGGAGGTCTGGGACGACAACGGCCGCCGCTACATCGATTGCGTGGCCGGGATCGGAGTCGCGAGCGTGGGTCATGCCAACCCGGCGGTGGCCGGGGCGCTGGCCGCCCAGGCCCGGACTCTCGTGACATGTCCCGGGATCTTCTACAACGACGTGCGCGCGCGGCTCCTTGCGAAGCTGGCCGCGTTGGCGCCGCCGGGACTCTCGCGCGGCTTCCTCTGCAACTCGGGCGCCGAGGCCGTCGAAGCGGCGATCAAGTTCGCCCGGTTCACAACGGGGCGAACCGGCGTCGTCTCGGCCACGCGCGGCTTCCACGGCCGTACCCTGGGAGCGCTCTCCGCCACCTACAGAAGGGAGTACCGGGAAGCCTTTCAACCCCTCGTGCCGGGCTTCTCCTTCGCCCGGTTCAACAACCCGGAGAAGCTGCGGGGTGCGGTGGGCGAAGACACGGCGGCAGTGCTGGTCGAGCCGGTGCAGGGCGAAGGCGGGATCCGTCCGGCAAGCCCCGGATTCCTGCATGCCGCGCGTGAGATCTGCGACGCGACGGGCTCGCTGCTGGTCTTCGACGAAATCCAGACGGGCTTCTGCCGCACGGGGAGCATGTTCGCGTGCCAGCGCTACGGAGTCGTGCCCGACATGCTCTGCCTGGCCAAGGGGATCGCCGGGGGCGTGCCGCTGGGGGCGGTGCTCTCGGACGAGCGCGTCCGGCTTCCTCCGGGCAGGCACGGCACCACCTTCGGCGGCAACCCGCTGGCGTGTGCGGCTGCGTTGGCCGCGATCGGGTTCATGGAGGAGGAGCGGCTGGACGAACGCGCCGAGGCGCTCGGGGCCCGCTTTCGCGAGCGCTTTCAGGCCCGGCTTCCGGCCCGGGTGCGCGAAGTGCGCCAGGTGGGCCTGATGATCGGCGTCGAGCTGAGGCAGCGGTGCCGCCCATACATCGACCGGCTGGCGGACGAGGGCGTGCTCGCGCTGGCGGCCGGAACCACCGTGATTCGGCTGCTGCCGCCGCTGGTGATCAGCGAAGCCCAGATCGACGATGTGGTGGAGGTGCTGGCGGGGGTCCTGGCTTGAGAGGGCGGGCGGCGCCGGTTTTCCGGTCGCCCGGCTGTCCCGGATCCGGGATTGCGCGTCGTTCCGGGATGCCGCAATTCAGGGTTTCTGCAATTCAGGGTTTCGCTTGCCATCCGGATTTGACACGATAGACTGTATGAATCAGATCAGTATTCAGTTCAGTCGAACAGGAGGTCGTCAGAGGATGAGACCGGTCAGATGCATCACCTCAAACTGCCTTCAGTGCGCTTTGGCACTCGTAGTCCTGACCCTGGCCGCCGGGTGCGCCGTCGATGACCCGGTTGAGCCGCCGCCGGACGACTCGCGGTGGCTGTTGCTCGAACTCTACGACCGGATGGGTGGTACCGGGTGGACCAACAGCGAAAACTGGGCTACGGACGCACCGCTCGACTCATGGCACGGAGTGACCACCGACGACAAGGGGAATGTGGTTGGACTGAATCTGAGGGACAACGGGTTGACCGGCCGGATTCCCTGGCGGATACACGCGCTGGTGCACCTCGAGTCGCTGGACCTGAGAAACAACACCCTCGACGGGCGGATCCCCCCCGAACTCGGCTACCTCACGAACCTGGTCACGTTGCGGCTCGGGTCGAACGACCTTGACGGCCCGATCCCCTCCGAGCTCGGCTACCTCAGTAACCTCGTCACGCTGGATCTCCGGCAGAACCGACTGGGCGACCCGATCCCTTGGGAACTCGCCGCCCTCAAGAACCTCGAACTCCTCGGGCTGTCTTCCAACTGGTTGACAGGCCCGATCCCTTGGGAACTCGGCTACGTCACGAACCTCCGGTTTCTCTGGCTTGACGAAAACTACCTGACCGGCGCCGTTCCGGCCGAAGTCCGCAATCTCGAGAAGCTCACCCACCTGAGAATCAACGGGAACGACTTGAGCGATCGGCTTCCGGAAGAGTTGATCCTGCTACCCCTGGAAGCGTTCTGGTGGCACGGCACGCAGCTCTGTGCTCCCGATAGCGACATGTTCCAGGAGTGGCTGTGGTCGATTCCCGACCACATGGGAGGCAGCAACTGCGAATAGGCTGGGCGAGGCGGCTTGCCGGCAGGGTTCATCGCTGCCCGACACCAGCGGCTCGGAGCATGTCAAGGGCTCCCAATGCGAGGAGCGGGGCCCAGCTCTGGAAGCGCTGCCCGCACCCATGGCCGGTGCGGGCGTCGAAGTACTCGCGGCACATTCCGGAGCGGCGCCGATCGGCGAGGAACATGTCCGCGCCCCGCCGCGCCAGGTCGGAGGCGAGGTCGCGGAAGCCGTAGCGCCGGAGTCCGTGAAGGACCAGGTAGTTCATCGGCGGCCAGATCGAGCCGCGCCAGTACCGCTGGTCGGCGAAGGCGGGATCGTCGCGGGAGATGGTGGGGATGACCCAGCGGCCCCCGAAGCGGGCGGGGTCGCGCAGCGTGTCGATCATGCGGCGGGCTTGCCGGGTGGAGGGCACGCCAGCGAGGAGGGGGAGGAAGTTGGACGCCGCGACCCGTGTGGACGGGCCGGAGGGCAGCTCGTCCAGGTAGAGCCCGTACGATTCGGACCAGAGGACCCGGTTCATCGTGGCGGCGAGGCGGGCGTGGTCGTCGCTCAGCCTCTCCGCCGTGGCGTGATCCCCCAGGATGCGGGCGATCCGCGACAGGCATTCGAGGTCGAGGGCGCGGTAGCTGCACAGATCCACGGCCGACATCGCGAGAATCTCCCGGTCGGGGTCCCACTCGGCTTCGTCCCACAGGGGCAGGTCGTCCTGGCCCGACTCCCAGGCCGCGCGCTGGTGGCCGCCGGCGCCTTCCTCCCAGGGGGGAACCTCTCCCGGGCCGGGAACGAGTGCCGTGTCGGAGCCCCACGCGAGGAGGCCCGACGTGAGACCCTCGCGGAGCGGCCGGCGCGGATGCATCGCCGCTCGAATGCCGGGGGGATTTTGTCCACCGGGCTGCCAGGCTCGGCGGTCTCCCCGCCCCCGCGGGCTCAGGGTTGCGGTACGGGATGCGGAGGTGTCGGGGCTTTCCTACCCCCCCGGGGTCATCAGCACACGCGCCGTCACCCGGCCTTCGCCTGCGGAGAACCTCACCCGCAGGCCTCCGTCGCCGGTGCCCGCCACGCTGACGTTCCCTTCCGTTACCCGTGTTTGCACGGGGGTCCCGGCGAGGCCGATGTCGTACTCACGCCCCGCGGTCCCCTCGATCGTGAGCAGCCATCCGTCCTCGTCTTCCTCCAGATCGATGATTCGCAGTCCCGTGCTGCGCTGGCCGGGTTCCAGGTCGATCCGGGGCGGGGCCACCGCCAGCCCGCCCTCCCAGGCAACCGTGATCTCGGTGGCCTGACCCACGGTCACCGGCAACACAAGCGGCGCGGGCCCGGACGGCTCGCCTCTCCGACCCGCCTCCTCCCCACCCCACGCCGTGGGCACCCCGTTCACGGCCACCCTCAACCCCGCCGCCCCGGCCGGCACATCCGGTACGAACGCCAACTCCAGCGCCGGCCCGTCGCTGCGGATCACCACCCGCTGCTCCCCGCCCCCCGCCCCCCACTTCTGCGCGATCTCCACATCCAGCGTGGTCGCGCCCGCCCTCAGCCCCCGCACCGCCGCCTCCGGCCAGTCCGGCGGCAGCTGCGGCGCCAGGCGGGCCCGTCCCCGCGGCGCGTCCGGCTCCCACCCGAAGACGCCCCTGAGCAGAGGCGTCACCAGCATCGAGGTGGCGAAGAACTGGTGCGGCACGGTCTGATCGAGGGGCTGGTAGAAGTCGCCCGAGAAGAGTTCGCCGTGGCGGCCCAGGCTCCAGTCGAAGGTCATCTGCTTCACGGCGTCCATCAGGTGGAACCCCGCCCAGGGACGGCGGTACCGGTACTGGGCCCACGCGGCGAATCCGGTAACGAAGGGCCACACCGTGCCCATGTTGTACTGGAGCGGGTGGTACAGGTCGCTTTCGGTCGAGAGCATGTGCGCGCCCCAGTCGGATGACACGCGGTCGCCGGCGATCCGGGCCAGGGTCCGGCGGGCGCGGTCCTCGTCGAAGAGGCCGAAGGCGGCGGCGGTGGCGGGCCACACCGTGAGATTGTCGTTGGTGCCGCCGCCCGCGAGGATCCCGAAGGCGTGGTGGCCGTCCTCCTCGCGCCAGTACGCGTTGTTGAGGGTCTCGCGGGCGGTCGGGGCGATGCGGGTGGCCGCGCCGAGGAGCTTGTCGTCGTCCATGCGCTCCGCCATCTCCAGCGTGCCCTCCAGCGCCCCGACCCAGACCCCGGCCAGGTAGATGTCCTGGTGGAGCGCCTCGCCGAGCCCGCCGACCTCGACCGCGCCCAGCCCGCCCACCGTGTTCTCGATGATCCCGTCGCCGTCGGTCTCGGCGCCCAGGCACCACGCCCAGGCGCGCCGGTACGCCGGCCACAGCTCGCGCAGCAGGTCGTCGTCGCCGCTGGCCAGCCAGTACAGGTAGACGGCGTACATCCAGTGAGGGGTCGTGTCGGCGTGGTAGTAGGCGTAGGGGTAGGTGTCGAACCAGGGGATGTACGCGGCGGCCTGCGAGATTTCGTGGGTGATCTTGCCGTCGCCGCGCTGGTAGCGGGCCAGGAAGGCGAGCTCCTCGGCGACCAGCTCCCACTGGCCGAGCGCGTCCATGGCGTAGGTGTTGATCATCGCGTCGCCGCCGAAGAACCACCCGAATCCGGGCCGCGTGCCGCCCCGCGACAGCCCCCACCCGGCCACGAAGCCGCACCCCAGGTCGGGGTTGCAGACGCGCTGTTCCTCCAGGTTGATCTTGGCCCATTCGAGTGCCAGGTCGAGCGACGGGTCGGGGGTCTCGATGGACGCGGTTGAGGCGAGCGCGGAGTCGGCCCAGGCGCGGGTGTCGCGGTAGAGCGCCTCGGCGTTCGCGATCAGGTGGGCGTAGCGGGCGAATACGGTGTTGCGCGGGACGCCGCCGCCCGCCACCGCGATCGGGATGAACTCACGCCGGGCGCGCTCGGGATCGACCGGAATGACCATGGTGCGCGGGGACTCGCCGAGCTGGTGGGCGGGGTGCTCGACCGAGTTGGTCGCCCACGGCGAACCCACCACCGCATTGCGCGTCCGCAGGCTCTCGGAGAGGACGAAGACGCGCCGCCCCTCGTCCCAGTACGCGTACTGCCCGCCCACCGACCCGGGCCACATGTAGTTGAGGACCGGGTGGAACTCGGCCACGATCTCCATCGGCTCCGGGCTGTCGACCTCGAGCAGGACGAGGATACCTGAAGCGGCCGTGTCCCGCGGCGCGAGGATGTGCTGCCGAACCTGGAAGGCCGCATGGCTGTATGTGATGGTGGTCAGTTCGGGGCGGATCCGCACCGTGCGCGCCACGCGGTCGCCGGGGATGGGGGCGCCGTAGCGGGGGGTGGAGAAGGCGAGCTGGAAGCCGTTGCCGACCTTGAGGGGGTGGATCCACAGCTCGGCCTGGCCGGTCTCGAGGCCGAGCCAGGCGGCACGCGGACCGGTGACGCCGAGGTACTCGCCGGGACGAACCGGGCCGGTCAGCTCGATGGGGGAGGGGGGGATGGGGAAGCGGGGGACGGACAGCGTGGCGAGGTCGCCGGAGGGGGGGTCGGGGAGGCGCTGGGGGTGGGTGGGGTGGGGGAGCGCCGCGAGCGCTGTCAGTGCCCATGGCGTGCACCGGGCGAACATGGCCTGCACGGACACCTCGATTTCACTAATCTTCACGCCCACGACGTCTTCCGCGTCCACATGGAATCTCACTTCCAGCCTCCTGTCCGGATGTCCGGATCCGGCCTTTCGATCACGTTCGTAACGATGAAATGCACGCCCGGGCTAGCGCCGTTCAGCACCCCCCCATGTGTGTTTCGGCCACAACACGGCCCACATCCCCGATGATCTCCACGACGTGGATTAGTTCCCCCTCGTAGTACTCTCCGTGCATCACGCCGATCACCGTGCCCGCGACGCGCACGAACGCCAGCCAGCGGAACTTCCCGTAACTCTCGCTCCACCTGTCCGCAGTGCTGTCGACCAGACCCAGGTCTTCCCTGATCCTGTTCAGGGCGGGGATGTCGTCCTCGAAAAGCACTGCCTCCGGCGCACGGCTTAGGGCCACGCCGGCGAACTGGTCTTCCGGCAAGGTCGGGAGCCGAGCCGTCAACGGTCAGCGCCCACTTGAAGACGCAGTGGGCTGTCGCGAGACGACCACCGGTGATCGTGAGCGGGGAGCCGGAATGCTCGTCCGAGTAGAGGAGCCAGCTCGTGGGCACGTCCCTTGTCACGAGGCCGCCGGACCATCTCCACCCGCCGTCACCGACCGGGGTGAGTTCGGCTTCCTCCGGCGCATCCACACCCTCGACCTCGAAGGGCTTGACCCAATCGGGCACCTCCCAGCTTTCCCCGTCAAGTCGCGCAACCGGGTACAGGTGGCCGCGTCCTCCCATCACAGCGAGCCAGAGGGGATCGTCGGCCGATTGGAGGGCCGGTTCGGACAGGGGTGCCCACACCGGCAGAATTGTGCCCACGCAAACGGCGGCGGCTACGCGTCGCAAGTCAGCCATCTCCCGCCACCGTGCCGCGCGACAACCGCAGCACCTGTGGATGCTGCACCCCCGACTCGTCCACCCACGTCCCCATGATCGCGTCCAAGCCGATGTCCCAGATCCTGAAGTTGGCCGGCACCTCCACGCCGCCGAGCCACGTGCCGTCCGCGTCCAGCACCAGCCACTCCGCCGGTTCGTCCTGCTCGGCTGCCCCGACGTACGGTCTCAGCCAGATCGCGCCGGTCGGACCCACCAGGAGGTCGGAAAACGCGGGCCGGGTTGCGGGGGCCGGTACCTTCTCCAGACCGTCCCTGGCGAATTCCGGAGCCATGGCTACGCGGGCCTCGCGTTCGGCCTGAACCTCCTCTTCGCCAAGCCTCAGCGGGTAGTCCGGGATTCGCATGATCCGGAGGAGTTCCCCTCCCGGCGACAATTCGCGCACCTCCATCAGATCCGCGGACCCGTGGTAGATCCTCCCGTCGTGGGTGTCCACATGTGAACGCCTGGGGAAGAGCGGCGTTCCGATGAAGGTCCGATGGTCCGAGTACGTCTCGTTCCCGGCGATCCAGCCGATGCTGTCCAGCAGCGTCCCGTCGAGGCCGAACCTGAGCAGGGTCCGCCGGGGCCGCACGATCCCCGGGGCCTCCGGCTCGGGTGCCGGGGCCGGCACGGTCGCGACCAGCGTGGCATCTTCCAGGTAGTGGAGGCTCTCGACCCCCTGATCCAGACTCATGGTGCGCGCGAACTCCGGGCCGGGTCCGAAGACCGTGACGCGGCCGTCCCGGTCGAGGGCGAACACGGAGTCTCCGACCACCGCCATCAGCCGCATCCCGGCAAGCTCGCCCGGCTCGTCTCCCTCACCTCCGGCAGAAGCGACGAAGCCGCCGGCGGGCGTGAACAGCCGAATCTCACCGGTGCCCGTGTTGGCGATCGCGATCGACCCGTCCGGGAGCCACCTCATCCCGCGAACCCGGCTGAACACATGTGCGTCGAGAGAGCCGTATCCGTGAAGATCGAGGAGCGGCTCCGGGTCGAGGCGCCATCTGGTGGTGTCGTTCCAGACCGGAACGTGGGCCTCGACGATACGGACGCCGGCGCTGTCGTCCTCGGTGACGGGGGGACCGTCGTAGGGGCGGTCGCAGGCTGGGAACAGGGGGAGCATCAGGAGCGCGGCGAGGCCGCCTTGGGCCATGGTGCGAGGTGTTGCCATGGGGCGGAAGGTACAGCCCGGCCCGTGCCTCGTCCACGGGGGACGACAGGGTGATACGGTTTGACGCCGCACGCATTGACCAGGCCACGCGTTGGCCAGTATTGCGGAACGCCCTGGCGGCCATCGCACTCTCGCCTGAGAGCCTGACCTTGACGGAGATCGGGCAAACCGCCGAGTTGGTCGCCATCGTCAAGGACGAGAACGGGGGGACCCTCGACGGCCCGGAGGTCTTCTGGTCGAGCAGCGACACCACCGTCGCAGCGGCAGCTGGCGACGGGGCGCGGGCGCTTCTGACGCCCGTGGGCAACGGGACTGCAATTGTTTCTGCTTCCACCGGCGCGATCGAGGCGAATGTGGCGGTGACGGTCGACATATCGCAGCGCTCGGTGCTGCTCGAGATATACGGTGCGCTGGGAGGTGACGAATGGAGGCGAAACCTCAACTGGGGAACGGCCGCGCCGCTCGACATGTGGCACGGAGTCGTGACCGACGCCGGGGGAAATGTCACCGAACTCGGTTTGCGCAGCAATGGACTTTCCGGCCTGATTCCGCCTGTCATAGGCATGTTGGAATCGCTCGACCACCTGGATCTGGGCGCGAATTCCCTGACCGGTCCGATTCCGCCCGAACTCGGCAACCTGGATTATCTCGGGTGGCTGCGGTTGGAGCACAACGAGCTGACCGGCTCGATTCCCTCCGAACTGGGCGACCTGCCAAGCCTTGAGTCACTGCGTCTGTCTCACAATGGACTGACCGGCCAGATCCCGCCCCGGTTCGCCGGTCTCGGGTACCTTCATGTCCTGGAGATCGACAATACGGCGTTGAGTGGTCCGCTTCCGCGAGAGTTGCTGGATATCTCGCTCGGACGGTTTCACTGGAACGAAACGGATCTCTGCGCTCCCGCCGACACGGAGTTTCGGCGATGGCTGGCGTCGATTGGTGATCAGATCGGAAACAGGGAATGCTCGCCATGAAGCGGCCGGGAATCACGGGTGGCGACCGCCACGACAACCCAGGTCGAACAGCGCGGAGAAGGTAGGCGAGACGGACCTCACCTTCACGGAGGCCTCGCTCTGCCGGGCGTGGCTTCCAAGGTTGCGATCGTACCGGATGTTTGATACTATTATGATATTGTAATGGTATCATATTCGCGGATAGGGGAGACCGTGCCCGATCTGGCGCTCCGGGGAATCCCGGAAGAACTGCACCGAGAGCTCAAGGCGTCCGCAAGACGCAACCACCGCAGCCTGAACGGCGAGATCCTGGCGCGGCTGGCGGCGTCGGTCCGCATCGCTCCCGTCGAGGCCGCCGTGCTGCTGGAGCGGATCCGGCGCCGCAACCGGGCACTTGGGCCGGTCGACCTCGACGAGGCCACCCTCGATCGTCTCCGGGACGAGGGGCGGCGGCGGTGGAGCGGTGCGGAGTGAGGTGGGGACGGCTTCGTCGGCGGTGCGGCGAATGAACGCGGTACTACGGTGATCGTCGTCGACACCAACGTCATGGTGCGGCTCGTGGTGGGAGGCCCCGGCGGGGCGGGGGCCGCATGGCTGTTCCTGCGGGACCCCGAATGGGCCGCGCCGCCCCTCGTGATGAGCCAGCTCCGAGGCCTGTTGCTGGGATGCTTGCGCCGCGGCTGGGTGACGGCGGATCAGGCGAGGGCCATGTGCGATGACGCTGCCGCGGTGCTGGGGCCGCGTCTCGTGTCCGTACCGTCCGCGCGGGTGATCGAAGCCGCGCTGGAGTGCGGGCTGACGGCCCAGGACGCGGAATTCGTGGTGGCGGCGCGGGAGTTGGGGGTGCGGCTTGCCACGACTGAAAGCGCGATACTCAGGGGAGCGCGGGACGTGGCGGTGGAGGTGGGGGAGGGGTGAGTCAAGGTCGACACGGGTCCGAATTGCCGGCCGGAAACGAGAAGAACCGTATCGGGCTGACTTTGTCGGACAAGAGGATACCCATTAGGATACATGAAGCTGAGAGTGCACGGCGGGAAGAGCGGGTGTCGCGGCGCGCACACGCGGGCCCCATAGCTCCAGCCGCCTTCGACCAGGGGAATGTCCGGTAGATGGTCACCACCAGGTCCAACGCACGGTCGCTCCATCGTGTCGATGAGTTGCCGCCCTTTCCCGAGGGATGGTATTTCGTCACCACACGCGAGTCCCTTCTCGAAGGGAAACTGATCGAGAAGACCTGGCTTGGCGAGGGAATCGTCGCGTGGTGCGACCGACAGGGCCGCGTCTGCGTGGCTGACGCGTACTGCCCGCACCTGGGGTCGCACATGGGACCCACCGTTGGCGGCAGGGTGCGCGACGGCTTCCTGGTCTGCCCCTTCCACGGGTTCGAGTTCGACACCACCGGAAAGTGCGTCGCCACGCCCAACGCCCCGGCCCCCAGGGCCGCGAAGCTGAAGGTCTACGAGACCCGGGAGATCCTCGGTATGGTCTTCGCCTGGTGGGGGAGCGGTGGTCGGCCGGTGCAGTGGGAGTTGCCCGACGATCCCCCCACCGGGGCGCGGTGGAGCAGGCTCCGATCCTGCACGCTGCGCTTCCGGGGCCATCCGCAGGAGACGACCGAGAACTCGGTGGACGTCGAACACCTGGGGTACACGCACGGCTACGATGACGTGGAACCGGCCGCTTCGCTGGCGATCGACGGCCCCTACCTGAAGAGTTGCTTCGACTTTACCAACGTTCGCAGAATCGCGGGTCTGGTCGACGTCGTGTCCGAGATCTCCGCCGTCACCCACGTCCATGGACTGGGGTACTCCTTCGTGGAATTCCGCGAGCGGACGATCGGCATGGACGCGAGACTTTGGGTACTGTCGACGCCGGTCGACGGCAGTCTTATTGATGTGACGCTGGTCACCCAGGTGTGCGAAATCCGCAAGCCGGGCCGGTTCATCACGGGTCTGGGGTTTCTCCCCGTGAGGCTGCGCCACAGGCTGATGAGCCGACTTCTCCTGGCCGAGGAGAAGCGGTACGTCATGCAGGATGTAGTCATCTGGGAGCGGAAGCGTTACCGGTCGCCGCCACGGCTGTGCCGGACCGACGGACCCATAGGAAAATATCGCCTGTACTGCCGGCAGTTCTATCCAGAACTGCAATCGGCAGTGCGCGCGCCGGCGCGGCGCGCTGACTCGAAGAAGCGTCTGGCCGTATCGGCCGGGAGGAACCGGAGATGAGACTCGGCGTGGCGCAGCTTTCGCCATCACGCACGCGGGCCCGTGGTATCGAGATCAAGCTGGGAGGCAAAGGCTGATGGCTGTTGCAACCGAGGGCGTGATCAACCAGGCGCTGACCCTGCCCGAGGAGCTCATCCTCATGCTCCTCAACGAGGAGAACGGATACTTCCACCAGGTGCCCGGCTGGCAGCTGAACTGCGCCGTGATGGGCGCGGTGCTCGCGGAGCTCTCGCTGCTGTCGCGCATCGACACGGACCTGGAATCCCTGTTCCTGGTGGACGCGACGCAGACGGGCGACCCCGCCCTGGACCCCATTCTGGAGGAAGTCGCGAACGAGCCTGTTCAGCGAAACGCCCAGTATTGGGTCGAGCGGCTCGCCCACCGTGCCGAGTCGGTCATAGACCTGACGCTGGACCGCTTGGTCAAGCTCAGGATTCTGGAGCACCACGACGGCGATTTCTGGACGGTGGCCCGCACGGTCTGGCACTCGGAACTGTACGGCGACACCGAGGAGAGCACGGCGGGGCAGTTCATCAAGACGCGTATCGGCAGGGCGATCTTCACCGACACGATTCCAGATCCGCGGGATGTCATCGTCATCTGCCTGGTCAATACCTGCGATGTCTTCCGCTTCATATTCCAGCTCGACGAGGTGGCGGAGCAGCGCATCGAGTTCATCTGCAGGATGGACCTCATCGGCCGTTCCCTCGCCGCCGCGGTCGTGCACAACGCCGCCGGCCCGCTACTGCGCCGTTCCCGCCTGACCAAGCACATTCCGCGTGTTGCGCTGCGCAAGCTGCTGGTCAATCGCCATGTCCGGAACGGCAACCTCCCCGCGCTCTTTGCCGATCTGGCCAGGGAGTACGGCCCCGTGTACCAGATCCGGCCGCCGTTTGCGAAGCCCAAGATCTTCATCGCCGGTACCGAAACGAACCAATGGGTCAACCGGCACGGGCGGATGTACCTGAGGGCCAGGGACTATTTCGCCGACTTCGAGAAGGTCTACGGTGCGTCCGGTGTGCTTCCCTCCCTCGATGGTGCCGATCACTTCCGGTTGCGCAAGGCCTTGGCACCGGCGTATTCGCGTCGGAGGCTGGTGGACCAGATGGACCAGCTCCTCCACTTTGGCCGCAGACACATGGAGGTGGAGTGGAAGGTCGGCGACACCGTGTCCGCCACGCGGCTGAGCCGACGGATGATCAACTCGCAGATCTCCCCGATGCTCGTCAGCGTCGAGTCGCAGGACGTCTTCGACGACATGTCGACGTACAAGGAGCGGGCGCTCAACGTTCACATCACCAAGACCCTGCCCGAGTTCATGCTGAAGACACCGGGCATGAAACGCCGGGCGAAGGCCGTCGACACGTTGCTGGGGCGGGTACAGAGCGTGCATACACCCGCGCAGCGGGCCGGGTGCCCACGGAATCTCGCTGACGACCTGCTGAGCCTGAACGCGAGAGA
Source organism: Longimicrobiales bacterium (assembly GCA_965204275.1). Lineage (GTDB taxonomy): Bacteria > Gemmatimonadota > Gemmatimonadetes > Longimicrobiales > Gaopeijiaceae > Bin94. The sequence continues at coordinate 1,874,590 of CBDBEC010000002.1, read as the reverse complement.
CCCGCAGTTCGTGCCGGAGTCGAATCTGCGTTTCGCGCTGTCGGCGGCGCTGATCGCCAGCGTCTACCTGGGCGACGCGTTCAGCTTCGCGGTCTACGCCATGGCTTCGCGGCCCGAGGACTACGCGCGAATCCGGGGTGAAGCCGACGAGCTGTTCGGCAACGGCGATCCGAAGGGGGAGGACTTTACGCCGGAGGCGATTGATTTCACCCACCGCTTCCTTATGGAGTGCCTGCGCATGTACCCGATCGTGCCGATATCCATGCGCACTGTGATGAATTCGTGCGTGGTAGAGGGCTATGAGCTGCCGGTGGGAGAGACGATCCTGATCGCCCAGACCGCCTCGCACTACATGGACGACGTCTTCGCCGACCCCTTCACCTTCGATGTCGATCGCTACATGGCTCCGCGCCATGAGCACCGGGGCCCCGGGTACGCACCGTACGGTCTGGGTACGCACAGGTGTCTCGGCTTCCGGTGGATGGAGCTGCAGCTGGCGGCCAACGTGCTGATGGTCGCTCGCTACTTCACGGTCGAGGTCGCCCCGGCGAACTTCAGGTTCCGGTTCAATCCCTTCCCCTCGATGAAGCCGAGCAAGAAGCTGAAGTTCCGCATCGCCGAGCAGGTGCGGGAGCTGCCGGTCTGACGAGGTCCGGGGGCCCGCGCAAGAGATCCCCACGGCATTCGAGCGGCGATGCATCCGGCCTGGACGCGCGCGGACTTGTCCACGCGCTCCCGGGATCTGTGTGCGCCGCCTGCGTGAAGGGGCGAACACAGCGGGACAGCGGATGCCACGGCGAATAGCCATCGTCGGTGAGGCATATCGGGGCTCGGCGCCGCGTGGGCGCTGAACCGCCACCCGGACCGGTTCGACTTCCGGCTCTTCGAGGCCCGGGGCCGGATCGGCGGGAACGCGGTGACGGCCGACATGCCCCAGGACGGCGGGGGTTCCATTCCCTTCGACATCTCCGTCACCGCCTGCATCCCGTCCGTGTACCACCACATCGTGGTGCTCATGGAGCGGTTCGGCATCGACCTGGTCGACACCCGGTTCAGCTACAGCGTGAAGTACCGGGGCCGGGTCTACGCCCATGACTTCGACTCCGGCATCCGGGACGAGCTGCAACCGGAAATCGCGAAGTTCCAGCGGATCCTGAGGCGCCTGCACCGGTTCGGCGGGCTGTCCCGTTCCCGGTCGAAGTTCCTGAATGCGCTCAACCCGTTCAACTACGTCAGCATGGGAACGGTTCTGAATCTGGCCGGGTTTTCCGGGGACTTCCGGTACCAGGTGCTGAAGCCGATGTTCGTCAACTTCCTAATGGCGACCAACGTGTTCGACATGCCCGCGTCGCTCTTTTCCAGGTATCTCGAGTTCTTCGATATCGAGTCGGCCACGCCCATGCAGACGTGGGACCTGGGAACGAGGCGCATCTACGAGAACCTGACCGCCGACCTCGGGGACCGAATCCATCTCAACCGGCCCGTCCGAAAGGTGTACCGCGAGCGGTCGCACGTCGTGGTCGAGGACGAGGACGGGATGCGGGAGAGGTTCGACGACGTGATCTTCGCGTGCAATGCGAACCAGACGCTGATGATCCTCGACCGGCCCACCGTGCTCGAGCGCTACATCCTCTCGTCGGTGCGCTACGAGAGCGAGCTTCACAACCACGCGATCGTCCACTCCGACGCCTCGGTTCTGCCGGACAACGAAGTGAAGCCCCTGGCGACGCGGAGCAATCACGTCGAACAGTACGGCGCCAGGCCGGACAACTACGAGATCACCTACATCATGCACAACCAGCAGCCGTGGGCCGGCCGGTCGGACAAGCCGTGTCTGGTCACCTACAACCCGGTCAGCCGGATCGACGAGGAGAGAGTGGTCGGGAGGTGGTGGTTCCAGCACGTCGTTCACGATGTGCGCCATGTCGCGCTCCTCGTCCCCCTGTTCCGCGTCATTCAGGGCAGGAGGCGTACGTGGCACTGCGGCGCCCACACGCTGGTCAACAGCCAGGAGACCTGCTTCGTCAGCGGGCTCGCGGCGGCGAGGCAGCTCGGTGCGGACTACCCGTTCGACGACGCGGAGGCCCGACGCGCGTTCAACCATTACGGGAGCATCCTGCACGGCTGGCGGTTCAGGAAGGTGCGCGCGGGGAAGCCGTAGGCTCTGTTGCAGTCACGGGGCATGCAGGCGCGGTGGCGGCCGCACCCGAAGGGGTTTGCGGGCCAGGAAACAGTACAGCGGCGTGAAGATGCCCGTCCTGCCGCCCGCGACATAGGCCTCCGCGGTTCGATCAAGGAGTCGAACGACCTCTGCCGAGCCGTGCGGAAAGAGCCGCAGTACCTCGGCCAACTTCGATCCTGCGATGAACGCCTTGCGGCCCCAGGGAAGCCTGCGCACCGCCTTCCCCAACGTCCCGTGGCGACTCGCCATGGGTTGATACCAGGGCGTTGAGGGTCCTTCCCTGACCTCCCAATCGCTCCCCTCGACCACCTGGAATCCCGCCCCTCCGAGAGCGCGATTCACTTCCCCGAACGTGGCGATGTCGTGCAGCGCAATGCCGCGCATGAGGTCCCGCTTGATGGTCCGGTGCCGGCCGTCCTGCGGATCGAACCGGTCCGTCAGGCACATTTCCTGACCCCAGAACAGGGCGCCCGGCTTCAGTACGCGGAATATCTCCGCGAAAGCTCGTTGCTTGTCCTGCGCATGGCACGTCGACTCGATGGCGTAACCCCCGTCGAAGGTATCGGCCTCGATGGCGCTCATGTCCGCGAAGCTGCACTTCCTGAGTTCGGTCATGTGCTCCAACCCCGCCTCGGCGTTCAACTTCTTCGCCTCCGCCAGCTGGATCTCATTGATGTTGATTCCCACGACCCTGACACCCGCTTCACGGACGACACGGCGCATGGGGCCGCCTATTCCACAACCGACATCGACCACCCTCATGCCCTGTTGCAGCTCCAACTTCGAGATCATCGCCCGCTGGTGCCGGACCTTGGACTCCCCCAGGCTTTCGTTGGGCATGAGGGGCGCAAAATGCAGGGATTCACCCCAGCCGTACACCATGAAGCCGTTGCAAAGCTCGTAGTAGTCCCTGACCGTTTCCGCGTGGTCGTAGGTGCCCGCGCCCGCACCCTCCGATGCCGCCCGGTCAAGCCAGCCGTCAAAGTGTCGGACTCGACGGGCGACGCCCGATCCCGGGTGCGCATCTCTCAGCGCTTTCGACAGTTTGCCCAGTCGCATTCCGGTGGAGTTCAGGTGGGGAGATCCCGCCTCTGCTCGGAGATGCGGAGATTCAGCTTATTGCTCGGCTTCAGCGACGGAATAGGATTGAGCCGGAGCTTCCGGACGAATTCGTCGATAAGCATCAGGATTAGCTCGTCGGCGAGGCCAAGGTATTCGGCCTTCGAGCTCTCCGCCGTGTCATTCATCGGTTCTCGCCTTGCCCCAGCCGACGCGCACTATCCGGCGCTCGCAGTCGAATGACGTCGCGACGGCGTCAAATGCAGATGTAACGCGCATAGCGCCGGAACAACCATCATGAGTATAGCGGTGGTGAAGATGATGCCACAACCTAGCGACGCGGCGAACGGTATCAGGAACTGGGCCTGAATTGCGCGCTCCAGGATCAGCGGCGTGAACCCCAGGAACGTGGTCAGGGAAGTGAGCATGATCGGACGAAAGCGCCCCTTGGCGCCCTCGACGATCGCGGTTTTCGGCGGGGCGCCTTCCTTGAGTTTCTGATCGATGAAATCGATCATGACCAGGGAATCGTTCACGACCACCCCGCTGAGACCGAAGATTCCCATGAAGGATATGGCGCTCAGGGCTACCCCCAGGATCCAGTGGCCCAGGATCACGCCGATGAACCCGAAGGGGATCACGGCCATGATGATGAACGGTTTGGTATATGAACGGAGGGGGATGGCAAGGAGCGCAAAAATCATGATCAGGGCGACCACGAACCCGCGGTACAGGGCGTCGATGGACTCCAGTTGTTGCTGCTGTTCGCCCCCGAACGTGTATGTCAGCTCCGGGTGCACCCGGGTCAGGTCCGCGAGGATCGAACCGGCCAGGGTCTCGTTGGCCTGGTCGCCCGAGATCACCGAGGGGTCCACGTCGGCGGTGACGGTGACGACGCGCTGGCCGTCCCTGCGCCGGAGGGCCGACGGCGACACGCCCATGCCCAGCGAGGCCACACTGATGATCGGCACCTTGTCCCCGCCCGGCGTACGGAGCAGGTAGCCTTCGATATCGGCAATCGAGTTCCGCTCTTCCGTGGGCAGCCGAACGTAAGCTCGCACCTCTTCCCGGCCGCGCTGCACCCGGACGGCTTCCGCGCCGAAGAACGCGGCTCTCGCCTGTCCGGCCAACTCCTGCACGGTGAGACCGAGGGTCGTTGCTTCGGGCCGCAACTCCAGCTGAACTTCCGGGATGCCCGGGACGTGATCCGACCGTATGTCGTAGACGCCTCCCACGCGGCGGAGTCCGTCAACCACCGAGTCGGCGATCCGGCCGAGGAGCTCCGGGTCCGGATGGGACAGTACGGCCTCGACCGGGTTCCCCAGGGTGAAGATCTCGCCGCTGAAGGTGATGCCGCGCACGTAGGGCGGCACACCGACCTCCTCCCGCCACGCCTGCACGACTTCTCCGGTGGAGATCCGTCTCTGCTGCGCAGCGAGGAGTTTGAACTCGATGGTGGCTATATTGGCCTGCGGATTGAGGGTGGGCAGCGGGTTGAGTCCGCCCGCGATTCTCGATCCCAGTCCGACGGTCACCGTGACACCGGTCAGCAGCGGCGGCGCGTCTTCAGCCCGGCTGCGAGAGAGTCGTTCGATGACCCGGCGCCCCGCAGCCTCCAGCTCCCGCGCCACTTCGTACGTTCTCGGAGCGGTGGTCCCATCGGGCATCTCCAACACGGCCGTCGCGATATCACCCTCCACGTCGTCGGCAAGCGTGGTGGGGACGATTCCCGCAGGCAACAGGGAGATGCTCAGCACGAGCGTTCCAACCGCCCCCGACATCGTCACCCCGGGCCGGGCCGTGGCAAACCGCAGGGCCCGGTCCAGAGGCCCCTGCACGAACCGCTGCAGCTGGACGTCGACACGACTCTGGAGTCCCGAGAAGAATCGGTCGAAGGCATTGCCCGGGACCCAATCGGGACCCGGCAGGTGGGACAGGTGGTTGGGCAGAACGAAAAGCGATTCCACCAGCGACACCAGCAGCATGGCGATCATGATGATCGGCAGGGCCCGCCATACGTCACCGACGCCGCCCGGGATGAACAGCAGCGGCACGAAGGCCACCGCCGAAGTGAGGACCGCGAACGTCAACGGCACCTTGATCCGCCGGACGCCGCGTATCGCGGCCGCGACCCCGGGGGTTCCCCGATTGCGTTCGTTCTGAATGCACTCGGCCACCACGATCGCGTCGTCAACGATGATCCCGATGGCGAGGACAAAGGAGAAGAGGCTGATGGTGTTGATCGCCATGTCGAGCGCCATCATGACGGCGAGGGCGCCCATACCCGAAACGGCGAGGCCCGCGGCAACCCATATTGCAAGCCGAACCTGGAGAAACAGGCTGAGTGCGACCAACACCAGCAACAAACCCAGAATGCCGTTCTTCAGAAGAATATCGGCGCGTTCCTCATAGGCCTGGGATTCGTCGTTCCACATGGTGATACCCACGCCGTCCGGCAAGCTCGGGATCACCTCGTTCGCCAGGTGTTCGCGGACCGTCGTGGCCACATCCATCACATGCTCGCCACCGGCCCGATAGACCTCGACGAATGCGGCGGGCTGGTTCTGATGACGGACAATCAGGTCTGCCTCCTGGAACCCGTCGCGGACCTCGGCGATGTCGCCGAGGCGCACGAGCGTGCCGTCACGGCCGCTGAGAATGACGATCTCCTCGAAGTCCTGCTGGTCGTAGCTCTGCCCGAGGGTCCGCACGCGAACCTGGGACTGCCGGGTATCGATGCTGCCGGCCGACAAATCGAGCGAACTGCGGCGGATCGCGCCGGCAACGTCGGTAAGCGTGAGTCCCAGGGCACTCAGCCGGTGAAGCGGCACCTCGATGGAGATCTCGTAGTTCCGGACCCCGCTGACCTCGACCTGGGAGACGGAGGGTAGCGCGGTGAGGTCGTCTTCGATCCGATGCGCCAGTTCCTTCAGCGAGCGCTCGGAGACGTCGCCGTGGACGATAAGCCGCATCGTGCTGAAGCGGTTGTCCATCTCCTGGAACCGGGGACGTTCGGCACCGGCCGGGAAGGACTGGATACGATTGACCGCAGATTCAATGTCGTCCAGTGCCCGGTCCATGTCCGTACGGGAATCCATCTGGATCCGCACGGAGGCTATGCCGGGAGCCGCTACGGACTTGACCGCCTTCACGTCGTCGAGCCCACTGACCTGGTCCTCGATCTTGACGACGATCGACTCTTCGATCTCCTCCGGCGTGGCACCGGGATAGGCCATCGAGACTTCGATGTGGTAGAAGGGAGTGACAGGCCAGGCTTCACGCTCGAGGCCGGTCAAGGACACAAGTCCGGCCGCAACGATGCCCATCATCAGGAGATTGGCAGCGATGCCGTTGGTGGCCATGTAGGCGAGCGGACCGGACCGCTCGCGGGGGTAGCCCGGTTCGGGACCCGAGCCGGGATTCATCGCACCGGGTCGGTTTCGGTCTGGACGAAGGCGATCGGCGGCGGAAGGTCTCGGTCTTCCGGCTCCGGCGCCGGGACGAGCAATGGAGCTATGGTCGCCGCAGTTCCGAGGTCGATAGCGCCGGGAACGGCGAGACTGCTGTTGCGCATGACAGTTCACTCCCCGGAGGTCGACGTACGCTACCGAAAACCCCAACCCTCCACTTGATTGTGGCGGGACCGGCATACGGCGTCAACCTGCCAGCGGGACGCTGGACGGCTGGCCGCTAACAGTCCGTGGATAGCGCCGCCCTAGCAGCCCGTGGATAAAGCCCCGCGAGCACCGAGAGCGGCGAGGGGCCGGGCCGGCAAGGCGCGACGAAGGGCCAATAGCAGCGCTATTGGGCTGAGGAGCAACGCAGAGCGCAGCCTTGGGGACACCAAGTGTATACCATACATAACACAATGTAAAGTTGTCTTTACGTTGTGGAAAGGTCGGGCGAAGCGTCCGGACCGGATGCATCGCCGCTTGAATGCCGGGGGGATTTTGTCCACGGGCTGCCAGCCCGAGGGCGGTGAGGTGCCGGGGCTGGCAAGGCGCGGCGAGAGGCGAATAGCAGGGCTATTCGCACGAGGAGCAACGCACGGGCGAAGCATGGGAGCCACCAACCCGGATCCTGCAACGCAGCCTGATTTCGACCGTTTCGTAACATGAAGGCACGCCCGGGCGGATCGCAACGGCATCCGGGTGGCAGGGAAAGTGGGTTGAGGGGCCGGAACAGACCTCGCCGTTACCGATGGAAGCCCGAAGACAGGGAGGGCTCGTCCTTTACGGAGTTCGGGTGCGAGGAGCGCGGTGGCGACTCGCGGGGTACGGCGGGACGGGACGGATCAGGCCCCGCCGATCCGCTTTCCGATCACGGCACCCGCGTTGTTGGCGGCGCCAGACTCCTTGCCGTGATTCGCGCCACTTGTGTTGCGCCATGCCGGCGATAGGGCCGCCGAATTCGCCGTGGTTGTTGCCGGGGCGACTCACTGTGGTGCGCGGGGATCGGATGGGACGGGTGGAGTGGGGGATTTTGCCCACGGGCTATGGACTCCCGGTGCGGGGAGCGGTGCGGGACGGGGGATCAGCTCGCGCACGGCGAGTCGTCCGGTGAGGGGCTTCACCCGGGTCGGGTCTTGCGTTTCTTCCCGGTGAATGCCCCGAACAGGGAGATGGCGCCGAGGATCAGGAGCACGGGCGCGGTGACGATCCAGAGCGGGGAGAGCACCCACCACCACGACCAGTCGATGTGACCGGTCAGCTTCAGAGCGACGAAAAGCAGGGTGAGCAGCGTGGCGGGGGCTCGGGATTTCCCGGCTTCCCCTGCAGGACCGGCATCGCTCCCCCTCGCAAGGCGGCGCGGAAGTGTCCTGGGAATCGCTCATTGTGTGGCCTCCGGCGGGCTGTGCAGCGGTCCCGGTGCTGCGACCGGCATGAGGGGCTGAACGCCAGAGGTACAGCCACTGACTCGTTCCAATCTACGTGAGGGACTGCCAGGCGCCACCCTCCTGAGATCGCCCCCCTGGCTGCCCGTTGGCGGCATCGCCGGATCTGGACGCCATCTCCGGCGTGTCGTATCCTTATGATACACAACAACCTACGGAGGTTTTCCATGATGAGGTTCGTACCCGCCGTTCTGATCCTGCCGGCCCTCGCCGCCACGACCCAGCCACCCCGCCAAGCCCACGCACAGGTCAAGAAGGTCACCGCCGGCGAGGTGGTGGACGCGCAAACGCTCAAGGAATTCGTGCTCTGGGCCGAGTCCGTGTTCGCCGCGGTCGACGACATCAACGAAGGCGCGAAGCTCATCCAGGAAGTCAGAACGGAAGGCAGCGACTACAACGTGGGCAACGTCTACGTGATCCTGTTCACCACCCAGGGACAGGTATTCATCCACGGTGAGGACCCGAACATCGACGGTAAGAACGCCGTCAACGTGAAGGACGACGAAGGAAATCTGGTTGTCCAGGAGATGCTTGAAACCGGGGCCGAGGACGGAGGCGGTTTCGTGGATTGGTGCTGGGACGATCCCGCCGATGACGACGACGAGTTCTGCAAGGACAGCTACGCGATCCGGTACTACTCCAAGATAGCCGAGGTGGACTTCGTCCTCGTGGGCGGATACTACCAGGACCTGCAGCACGCCGGGGAACCGCTCCCCGACATACCCCTGCCGGAGGTGGCGGCGGCCGACGTGGTGGACCGGGAGACCCTCAGGCAGTTCGTGCAGGGCTCGCTCGACTGGCTTGTCGAACTCCTCGAGCTGGTGGGGTTCGCCCGCGCGAACGAATGGAAGGCCGTGCTGAGGGAAGACGGCGGGCACTTCAGATCCGGCCCAATCTACCTCTTCATCTTCACTCCCGAAGCGTACGTACTCTTCCACGGTGCCGATCCCTGGCGGGAGGGCCGGATCGGGACGGATGTCGTCGACATCAACGGGACGCCGTTCGTCGAGCAGATCATCGCGGCGGCGCGGGCCGGAGGTGGATTCGTCGAGTACTTCTGGGATGATCCCACGGTGGAGGGCGATGAGGACACCGGATCGCCCAAGGTCAGCTACGCGCTCTCGTTCACGAGCAACTTCGATTTCTACCCCGGGCAGGAGTTCATAATCGGGGCGGGATTCTATCGCAATTTCTCGACCGAGGAAGCGGAGAAGGCCGCGGAGGACTGGCTACACCGGTTCAGCCGGTCGGTGGTGAGCCAGGCGATGGAGATGATCGGCAACCGCGTCTCCCACCCCTACCACCCCGAGGACCATGTCGAGGTCGGGGGGGGATCGCTCGACTTCGGTGCCCTGCGCGACCTGAACGATCCCCACGGCGGTGAGGCACTGTCCTATCTCGGTTCCCTGCTCGCCGGTGCCGGTGCGGCGGCCCGTTCCGGCAACGGCGCGCAGCCATCGCTGGCGGCCTCCCTGCCGCTTTCTCCCGACGCTCTCCTCGACGGCACCTCCTTCCAGGTCTCACCCGGAGCCGACGATGACGGCGGCGGTTACTCGTTGTGGGGCGGGGGCGAAATCATGCGGTTTTCGAACGAGGAGGGAGAGGGATTCGGGAACGGCGAGGTCATGACCGCGGCTCTCGGCGGCGACTACGCGATGGGCTCGGTGGTTGCCGGACTCGCGGTGACCCACAGCCGGGGGTCGGGCCGATTCGAACTCGGCCGAGCCGGAAAAGACGATTTCGGTGACGTGACCACCACGCTCACCAGCGGCTTTCCCTACGCCCGGCTCTCGATCGGCGACCGCCTGTTCACCTGGGGCGTGCTCGGGTACGGGTCCGGCCGGCTGACGATCGAGGGCGGTGGCGAGAAGGACCCCGAAAGCGGCATCTCGATGCAGATGGGCGGCGTCGGCTTGAAGGCGGAGCTTGTGCACTCCGAGAATGCCGGCGAATTCGAACTCGCGGTTCGGTCGGACGCCTTTCTGGCAAAGATGGATTCCGAGGAGGTCGAAGGACGCAGAGAGCTGAGTACGAACGCCAGCCGCGTGCGTTTGATGCTCGAGGGATCGACGGGAATGGAAGTGGGCTCGTCCAACATGCGGCCGGAAGTGCGCGTCGCGATGCGTTACGACGGCGGGGACGGCGACGTCGAAACGGGAATCGGCATGGAGCTCGGCGGCGGGGTGTCCTTCGTCAATCTCGATCGCGGCCTGACGATCCGTGTGCACGGCCGCAGGCTGATGGTGCATAAGCAGGACGGATACGGCGAGTGGGGCATCGGCGGATCTCTCAGCCTCAATCCCGGGGGCGGCGGTCGCGGTCTGTCCGTAGGCGTCAGGCCTTCGTGGGGATCCACGGCGACCCGTACGGCGCGCCTCTGGGCTCTCGGCGCGACGGCGATGACGCCCGCCGGCCTCGGCTACGGAGCCGGCAGGCGCGGACTGGAAGCCGAAATCGGGTACGGGATCGAAGCGCTGGAGGGCCACGGCCTGTTCACGCCCTACGCGAGGTTCGCGATGTCGGAGCGGCTCGACGCCACCTGGGTCGGAGCGGGCGGCGTTGCAAGCAGGGTCGGTCCGACACCGGTCGCTGTGTCGAACCAGGGTATCTTCGGATACCTGCTGGGTGGCCGCATGCGACTGGGTCCCGGCGTCTCCGCGGGCATCGAGGCCGGACGGAGCGCCGGCCCCTACGACCGGGACGGGGCATACCGTGCGACGGTGAACCTGGCCGTGCGCTGGTAGAGTGGAGATCCGCCATGATCAGATCCGTTTCCGCACTCCTGTGTCTGCTGGTCCTTGCCAGCACCCCGCCTCCCCGTCCCGCACACGCGCAGGTGGAAAAGGTCACCGCCGGGGAGGTGGTGGACGGGGAGACGCTCAGGAAGTTCGTGCTCTGGGCCGAATCCGTCTTCAGCCGGATCCACGACATGGACGAAGGCTCGCGGCTCCTGGAGGAGGTCAGAACGGAGGCCGGCGACTACAATGCGGGCAACATGTACGTGATCCTCTTCACCCTCAAGGGACGCGTGTTCATTCACGGTGAGGATCCGGATACCGACAGGAAGAACGCCGTCAACATCAGGGACGATGCGGGAACCCTGGTCGTTCAGGAGATGCTGAGCACCGGAGCCGGGGAGGGAGGCGGGTTCGTGGAATGGTGCTGGGACGATCCCGCCGACCCGGAGGACGTCCTCTGCAAGCAGGCCTATGCAATCCGGTACTACTCCCCGGTAGCCGATCAGGAGTTCGTCCTTGTCGGGGGATACTACCAGGACCTGACCCGCGACTGAGAGCCGCTTGCCCGCCGGGCGTCAACGGGCCGGACGGGTCTACCGGTTCTTCTTCCCCTGAAAGGAAACCGGCGCCGTCTCGCGCGACCCGACGGACACCGGCTTCACCGTCACGTCGGTCCGCCATCGAAGACCCTTCCTACCACCGGAACCAGAACCGCCGCCACAACTGCCGCTGCCGCTCCTGGAACACGTCCTTGCGGTTACCCGTCCGGTCCACCGGCCGAATCCAGAAGCGGCACCCCATCGAGCCGAACGCCTCGGTGCGGGAGGCGCCCAGCGCATGGAAGGGACGGGTCACCCTCAGGAACTCCGCCGGTCCATAAACCCTTCCCTGCTCTATGGCGGCGGCGTATCCCGACGCTTGCGGATCGCTCCCGATTCGGTGGGAGGGCGCGATCCGGAAGAGCCGCATTCCCCTGTCGGAGAGCTCGATCCTGAAGATGTATTCGGGATTCCCCTCCCCATCCATCCAGCAGGGCGGGGGATCGATGCCGCTCCCCTGGCGCAGACGCTCAAGCTGGACTTCGCGGTATTCGGCCCTGCCGACGGCATCGTCCCGCTCGCGCTCGGCCTCCCTGACGCGGCTTCGCAGGGTGTCCTCCCGGAACCGGCTCTCGCCGAGATGTGTGCGCAGCGAATCGATCACGGAATCGCGGTCCGCGAAGATCCGCCTCCTCGCGGCCCTGAGTTCCCGGTCCAGGGTCCCGATCGTCCGGCGGGCGGTCTCCAGCGAGTCGCGCAGTCCGGCCGCCCGCGCCGCCTGCCCGATGATCCTCCCGGCCTCTTCCGAGGTCAGCCCGTCCCTGGCGGCCACGGCATCGCGCAGCGGTCCGGCGACCCGCTCCGCCTCCTCAACCCGCGTCTCCAGCGAGTCCCGCAGGGCGGTTGCGTCCTGCAGACGCCGCTCGTTCAAGGCGGCCGCCTCCCTCAGGGAATCGCGCTCGGCCGCGAGGTGGACGGCCCGGTCGGCCAGACCATCCGCCACCCCGCTCCCGGCCAGCAGCGAGTCCGCTTCCGCCGCGCGCAACTTCGCCCTGTCACGCTCCCTCTCGGCGACCTCAGCCCGCGTTTGCAGCGCGGCCACCGTGTCGCGCAGCCGGCGGGCGTATTCGTACCAGGCGTCCGCATTGCCCCAGGAAGCGGTCTCCGCGTCCAGCATCTCCCGGGTGATGTACAGGTCTACCCTGGCCGTATCCAGCCGTGCCTCGGCCGTGTCACGCTGGTGTTGCTCGAATCGCAGCAGGACCGCGCAGGCCAGCAGCAGGATGAAGACGACGATGCTGAACGTCTCGGCCAGGGTGAGGCCCAGCGTCAGACCTTTGCGGTAGTGCTTCTTCTCGGCGGGGAGCATGCCTCGATCCGCCGGTCAGGACTTGCGGCGCAACCGGGGCAGCCACGGCTGTGCCCTCCGCACCCTCGCAGCCGCCCGCCGGATCCGGCGGGCCGGTCCCAGCACCCGGGCGACCAGCTTACCGACCCCCTTGGCCTCCCGTGTCGCCGTGGACAACCCCCGGGCGTGCCGCTTCGCCTCCTCGAGGGCGCCGGAAAGTTCGGCGGACCGCTTTCCGGCCGCCTCCAGGTCGGCGCTCAGCTCCCGCGCCAGCTTTCCCACCGGAGCGAATTCGCCGCTGAGCTCCCGCCCCAGCCCGCGCAGTTGCTCGTTGATCTCGCGGGCCGTGCCTGGGACCGAGGCGACCACGTCGCTGGCGGCCTGCACCGATGCCCCGAGTCCCTCGAACCCCGCGTTCATTTCGGCCGCGCGCCTGCCGATCCCGCGGATCCCCCGGGTCCCCTCGTGCAGCTGATCCACGGCTTCCTTCCAGAGCGGCAGGACATCATGGTGGTCCACGGCGGCGGCGATGCCCGCGAGTGCCTCCTTCGCCCTCTCCGCGCTCTTCCGCATGCCGGCAAGGGTGTCGCCGAGTGCGGACACGGCGGTGTCGGTGCTCTCGACGGCCAGCCCCACGGCGGCGACCCGTTCTGCGGCGGGCCCCGCGGCCCTGTTGATCCCCTCGAAGGTCTCCTCGACCCCGGCGAGTCGCCCCTGCACTTGGCTGATGCGCTCTCCGAGCCCATCGGCCCGGTCCTCGAGCGCGCCCATCGCGTGGGCGCCGGCCCCGCAAACCGTGGTCAACCGGTCCATCTCCCGGGCGAGCGATCGGGTCGCCGTGGCCACGTAGCCCGCGTATTCGTCCAGCGCCCGGTAGATCTCGGCCGTTCTCTGCGTGCCCTCCGCGATGTTCCCCGCCATCTCCCCCAGACCCGTGGACGAGTCCTGGAACTTGTGCGCCATGATGTCCAGGTCGTCACGCGCCCGGTCGAGGCTCTCCTTCATCCGCGACACCGTCTCTTCGAGTTGGGAACGGGTGGTGTCCACCATGTCCCCGGGCGACTCGTGCGACATCGTGAACCAGACCCGCCCGGCGAGCCCGACGATGGTCGTGAGCAGCGCGATCCCGAAGTTCCGGATCGACCCGGCCGTGCCGGTCCCGTCGCCGCCCGGCGTCCCCCAGTCGAAGGTGATCAGCGCGGCGACCAGGGCGGCAAAGGTGAAAAGCAGGCCGAGGTAATAGATCGACTCGCCCTTGGTGTCGCTGGCGATGTAGGCCTCGTCCACGGTGCGCTCGATGAAGAGGCCGTAGCCGCTCATCCACGCGGACACCGCCGAAGCGAGCCACCACGGCCCGATTCCGATGAGGTTCCCGAAAGCGATGATCGCACAGCCGACAACCAGCGCGATCATCCACGCATCGCGGTACTCTCGCTGCGTTTCTTCGGATTGTGAGGCGGAGCGCTCCTCGTACCCGGGGCTCATCCTTCCACCATGATCCACCTGGGCCGAGCGAGGGGCGACGCGCCCTGGTCCAGGAAGTAGTCCTCCCAGAAGCCGCGCAGCGCCCCGCCCTGGATGCGGCCGGCGCCGCCGCGCCTCGCCAGCAGGAACACCGACACCTCGACGCCCGACAGGTCCACCCTGAGGGTCCCGTAGTCGGGGTTGCGCGAAAGCGGGCCGAACTCGACGGGTTCACGATAGAACGAGAGGTTGCGGGAGTTCTGGATCATGTCCGAGACGATGAGGAGGCGTCGCGGGATATCCGCGTCGCGGGGCTGGAACGCGCTCACCGCGGCGACCTGGATGCCCTCGACGATCGGCGAGATCGAGTCGCCCTCCACACTCAGGAGTTCGGCCAGCGCCTCTTCGAGCGGCGCCAGGAAGTCCTCCCGGTAGCGCCGCTCCGCCAGCGCCGGATTGCCTGTGAACGAACCCACATCGTCCGGGTGGTCGGGTTTGCAGACCCTGAACACCGCGAGCGTGTTGCCCCTGCCGGCCTGGCCGACGGTGTAGACCTGGATCTCGGCGGTGGTGGGGGCGCTGTTCTCGATGCTCTCGAGTACGCGGGGCGCTCCGGAGCCCTCCTGCACGTTGGTCAGTGTGTCGGAGGGGTCCACCAGGATCGCGATCTGTGCGGCGTAGTCGCCGTCTTCGGGGCAGTTGGCGGCGTCGAAGGCGCGGCTGCCGCGTTGGCCGCGGACGAAGAGGGCGATCAGGATCGCCAGGGCCAGCACGCCGATGATTCCCCCGAAGACGTTCTTGCGCTTCGTCGTCCGGTTGCGTCTCGTCGCCCGTCCCCGTCCCGGCCCGCGTTCACGCCCCTTTGCCGGCCTTCGCCGCGACCCCCGCCCGCGCCTGTGGTCTCTCCTCACGCCGGCACGGCCCTGTCGTGGGGATCGAGCCTTGTGAATTCATTCACAAGCTCGCAGCACTCGTCGTGAACGTCCCTCAGCTGCCGCTCGCGCTCTTCCAGCACCGCGTGCATCCGCCGACTGCGTTCCTCGGCCTCCGCCTCGCTCACCAGGCCTGCACTGTCGGGCGGCTCCGGCAGATCCCAGTCGGCGGTCCACGGAGTATGCCAGACCTGCGGCTCGGGCGTGGCGCGGGCTTCCCGGTTGGCGTTCCGGTAGATGTCGAGCGCACCGCTGCAGCTCTTCGCGAGGTCACGCGCAAAGCCCCGGAGGCCGGTGTGCCGCGCATGCAGCCTGGTGTAGTCGCCGAGCGCGAGTTGCCGGGCCTGGACCGGATCGCGGAAATCGTTGCGCAGCCTGCGGGCGGCGTCGTCGTGGAGTTCGTTGAGGTCCGCCAGCAGCTCCCGGCGGTGCTGCTCAAGCCGTTCCTCCGTCTTCCGCCGGTGCCGCTCCCGCTTCCCGTAGCCGGGGTACGGGTCGTCGGTCTTGAACCAGTCCATGGCCGCCGCAGCGCACATGGCAAGCCCGACCAGCAGCAGCATGTAGGAGTGGAAGCCGCCGAGGCCGAACGGGCTGGCGCGGAAGAGGCAGAGCGCTTCCTGGTCGGCGTCGGCCTCGTCGGGACCCCGCCAGCAGGTCTCGGGCAGGGAATCGGTCTGTGGCGACCGGGTGGTGGGCGACGATGCGGCCGCCGACTGCGCAACCGGAAGGGTATCGGGCGCGGGGGGATAGTCGTACGGCAGCGCCTCCCGGTAGTGGGCCACGAACAGATTCCAGAACACCGCGACCACAAGGACCCCGCCCAGCCCGGCCATCCCGCCGATCCTGCGGCGGAAATCGCGATGGTGGATCTGGCGTACCATGGCGGCGAGGACCGCTCCGAGCACCACCACGTTGACGACGCTGATCAGGACCGCGTAACTCGTGCCGGCCAACAGTCCCCCCTCGACGTTGGCACCGAAGAAGAGACCGTTGACGAGGCTCTCGAGGACCACCAGCGCGACCAGAATCCCCCAGTGCCACACGCGGCTTTCCGGATAGTCGGCGTCGGCGCTGCGCCCCTGTTCGAGCCTGAACATGTTGACTTCGCCGATCGCGCGCTGCGCCTCCCTAGCGGCCCGCAACAGGTCGGGCCGCTCCTCCGCGACGGCGTCCCTCATCTCCTTGCAGGTGTTTTCCACCAGCGGGTCGGCCCCGTGGTCCGCGGGGGGCGGCTGCAGGCGTTCCTCGAGCGCGGACCGGTGGCGGTGGTACTCGTTGCGCCGTCTCGCGTACAGATTGTCGCAGTAGCCCACCACACCCATTTCGATGTTGTCGAGCGTCGGCTGGCTGGTTTGGGGCTGACCGTCCTGGCCGCGCTCGCGGCCGCGTTCCTTGAGCTTGAATCGCTCGACCAGGGATGCGGCGGTCGGTGCCGCCCTCATCGGGTTCCTGTCGGGAGTCGGCTGCCCGAACGGCATGCCGGCGGTCGGGGAGTAGTCACAGGGGGAGGTGAGGGGCTCGAGGTCTTCCGGGAGCGCCGCCTTGCCACCGCTCCCGGGGCTACCGAGTCTACAACAGAACGGGGATTTCCGCGACACTTGACGGGCACCATGAGGTGGCGTATTCTTGGCATGCCGGATCCGTCACGACGCGGGGCCGGCAGCCGAATGGCGGGGATACCTTCCACCTTCAGCAAGGAGATGTGCCATTTCCCCTTCGTTACCGTCCTCTCGGTGTGGTGCCGCTCTCGCAGTTCGCCCATGGGCGGGCCGAAGCGAGCACACTCTCCACACCGACCGGCGCCGTAGCAGCAGTCGTTGGCGGTGCCGCCACCTTGAAGGCGCTTCAAGGAACCCGGGGTCCACCGGTACCCCGGCGGGTTTGCCACCGGAAGGCGTGACGGGTCCGAGCTAGGGCCGTTAAGGCCGGCACGCCACGGCCGGATGTCGAACAGGGGCTCTTGAGCCGAGAGGGTTGAGCCGCAGTTCCCCACGCGGTTCTGGACGACGGGGAGACGCCGGTTATCCGCGTTTTGCCCGCCATTCCCCGCACAGCCGCCGGCAGTCCGGGGTTTTCTCGCGCAGCCAGGCCGGGTCCGGTTCGGAAGGGGCCCGCGGTCCCTCGCTGCGACGCGTAGTCACCTTCGGCCAGGAGAAGTGCCATGTCCATCCGCTACCGTACCCGCGGCGTGTCCGCCGCCCTCACCCCCGCCACGTGCGCGACCGGAGCCGCCGGCCTCGCCGCCCAGACTGTGACCGGCGTGGTCACCGACGCCACGACCGGCCGGACACCCGGTGGCGCCCGGGTCACATTCACCGATACCGGGATGGTCGCTGGCGTCGGTTCGCACGCGGTCCTGACAACAACGGGCGTCGTGTTGCGCGTCCGACGAATGAAAGGAGAGTAGAATGCTGGTTTGCCATCACGGCGGTTGCCCTCGCCGCGACAAGCGCGACCACATCCGCCTGCAGGAGGTCTCGCTGTCGTACACGGGTGCCCAAGGGCATGGCCGGGATGCTCGGACTGGGGCGAACGACGGTCACGCTCTCGGGTTACAACCTGCACTGGTGGGACGACTGCAACTGCCAGGACCCTATAGCGCGAGGTACGCCGCCGCGGACACCGGTGAACCTTCAACCGTTGCGTTCATGGCGCTCCCGCAGCCGAGGAGGTTCCTGCTGTCGATTCGCACGCGGTTCTGACCACGACCGGGGCCGCGTTTGCGCGCCGGCAACGGAAGGAGAGCAAACATGCGCTGGTTCATGATCACGGCGGTTGCCCTGGCCGCACAGGACGGAACCGCCGGCCTCGCCGCCCAGACGGGCGCCGTGACCGGGGTGGTCACGGACGCGGCGAACGGCCATTCGCTCGTTGAAGCCGCCATCGATCTGGTGGGTACCGGCGAAGGCCGGTTCACGGACGCACACGGGCGCTACCTGATCGGCAATGTGCCCGGGGGAGAGTACACCGTCCGCGTCAGGATGCCCGGGTACGGTGTCCGGACGATGGAGGTCACGGTAAGCGCGGGGAGCACCGCGGTGGCCGACTTCCAGCTCGAGGTGGGCGTCACCGGTCAGGCAGGGATATGTCCGGTGCGGCCGCCTGAACGGAAGATCGGCGTATCGCTGCCGGCCGTCTGCCTGGACCCACTCGGGGAAGCCGTTCCGCCGGGCGGCCTCGGCCAAATCCTCGAGGGACGGATTCCCGGCGTCCGCTCCATAGGGACGAACGGCGGCATCGGCGCGGGACGTGAACTCCGCATCCGTGGCACAGACTCCTTCGGCTACACCCGGCAGCGCCCGATGGTGCTCGTCGACGGGGTGCGGATCGACATGAACAAGGAGGAGTGGGGCGCCGACATGAAGGGGGTAACCTGTTGCGACTTCTCCGGAGGAGCCGGACTGGACCGTCTCACGGACTTCAACCCCGAGGAGATCGACCGCGTCGAGGTGCTCAAGGGGCCGGCCGCGGCGGCGCTCTTCGGCACCGAGGGGTCGGCGGGCGTGATCAAGGTGTTCACGAAGCGCGGCCGGTCCAACACACGGGCGGCCGTCACCGTGAACGCGGGGCTGGGATTCAACCGGCTGCGCGCGAACCTGCCCACGCGGCTGCGCCCCAGATTGACAGGGCAGGACGGCTTGCCGCTGCCGGATCCGAACCAGTACCTCATCGAGAACGGGCCGATCAACGACTACGGCCTGACGGTGCAGGGCGGTGGCGGGGATGTGACCTACTTCGTCGCGGGCGGGTTCGCCAACGAGGAGGGTTCGGTCAAGCCCAACGACCGGAGGCGCGCCAACCTTCGGGTCAACCTGGACCTGGCGCCCTCGCAGAAGCTCCACGTCGGCGTGACCTCGGGGAGAGTGAGAAACAGGATCCGGTCGCTTCAGTCCCATGTGTACGGCGTCGCGGTGCTGTACCCGACGATTGAGGAGGAGGGTGCACCGGACAACCACGGGTTTGGGGGCGTGACCGCCGAAGGCTACAGGGCTATCCGGATCGTCTCCGACACCGACCGGTGGACCGGCCGGGTTCAGGTTACCTACTCTCCCGATCCGGGCTTCACACATCAGCTGACCCTCGGAGCAGACCGCGTTTCGGAGGAAAAGACGCGCACCCTGCCCCAGGGTCGCTACTACACCTTCCTTGGCGAGGGGGGCGAAAGGAACGCCGGGTCCAGGGAGTCACGGAAATACACCCTGGACTTCCTCTCGACCTACGACTACGCGAGCATCCTCGGCGCGAGCTTCGCTTCGGGTTCTCTCGCCGTGGGCGGGCAGGCGTACTGGGACGAAGTGTCGACCATGATGGTGACCGGGCGCGGCTTCCCCGAAGGCGGTCGCATGGCGATGGCCGCAGCCGAGCGGACCTTTGTGGACGACACCGTACACGAAGAGCGCAGCCGGGGGGTCTTCGTGCTCAACCGCCTGGACCTCGGCGACAACCTTTCGCTGACGGCGGCCGTCCGGGTGGACGAACACCCGGCCCTGGGGGACAGCGCGGGTGCGCAGGTGTATCCGAAGGCGAACGTCGCCTACACCGTGCCGGGGCCGGTGCTTCCCGCGGCGATCTCCAGGGTCAGGTTCCGGGGCGCCTACGGCCTGGCCGGCAAGCCTCCCCCCCGCAGCACGGAGCGCGAGGTCTTTGACAGCGAACTCCCGGGAATACGTCACCGTACCGGCCAACTGGGACCTCGAGCCCGAGAAGAAGCGCGAAGTCGAGGCCGGGATCGATATCGGTCTTCTCAACGAACGGATCGGGGTGGAACTCACCTACTACGACGCGCTGGTGCTGAACGGATTATACCCCCAGAGGGCGGCCGACCCGGTTGAGCACTTCAGGCCCGAGAACAGTATGGAGATCATGAACCGCGGCTTCGAGGCGGCTGTGGCGGCGTCGCTGGTCGACGGACCCGCGCTGAGCTGGAACATGAACGTCACCTACGAGTGGAACCGGAACCGGATCATCAGCCTGGGCCCGGATGCCCTGGACGATTCGATGCCCCTCTACCGCCGGAAGGACGACGGATTCTGGGAGCATGTCGGATGGCGCTACGCCAAGCGTCTCGGCGGCTGGTGGGAGCGGGAGCCCCTGGACAACATCTACTACTACGGCCTCGCCGGCTACGATCGCGAGGAGAACCGGCACAAGTGGACCTCCCACGCGTTCTTTAAAGGCCTGGCCCAGCCCATGCACATGGGCTCGATTTTCAGCAGAGTCCGGATCGGCAACCACCTCGGGGTGTCCTTCCAGTTCAGGGGGGAAGTGGGGGCTTCGATGCAGAACTGGGATCGTTGGTACGGCGTGCGGATTACTCATTCGCACGACGAGTACGTAAAGCACCTTGACGACCGGGGCCGACCGACGTTCAAGGCCGATTCGGTTCAGGACTACCACAATCTCCGCGTGGTGGACAAGCGCGACCACATCCGCCTTCAGGAGGTCTCGCTGTCGTACACGGTGCCCAAGGGCATGGCCGGGATGCTCGGACTGGGGAGAACGACGGTGACGCTCTCGGGCTACAACCTGCACTGGTGGGACGACTGCAACTGCCAGGACCCGAACGCGAAGCGCTACGCCGCGGACACCGGGGGCATTTCGACGCTAGTGTTCATCGCGCTTCCGCAGCCGAGGAGGTTCCTGATGTCGATTCGCACGCGGTTCTGACGCGGCTGCCTACCTCCGGTCCACCTCGAACCGGCGTTCGGCCCCGGCCCCGGAGCCGTCGGGTCCCGTCACCGTCAGCCCCAGGGTGTAGTCGCCGTCCTCGAGGGAGCGGATATCGATCGCAACGGCCATCGGGTGGGTGGGAGCGGAGGCGGATTCCACCCATTTGACTGCGGGCGCCGGTGCGTCCGCCCCCGCCCCCAGGGCGCGCAGGACCCGGGTCAGCAGACCCTCGCGCTCGCCGGCCAGCGACACCGAGACGTCCATGCGCTGCCCGCTCTCCAGACCGTATACCTCCCAGTAGACCAGCATTTCGTCGCCGCGGTCGATCCTGGTCGTGCCGCGCATGGCCGCCACCGCCTGGTCGCGATTCGCCGGGAGTTCGCCGCCCCAGACTCGCACGAGAAGCGGGTCGGACAGGCCGAGCCCGTCCAGGTCGAGCGGCGCGAGTCCCCGTCGCGCCCGGGCGACCGCGCCGCGCTCGCCGAAGGCCTCGATGCCGGAGAGCAGGGGAACGGGCGCGACGGTTGCGATGAAGACCGGACGCAGCTCCCCGGTCTCCGGTCCGACGATGAGCGGGGCGCCGCCGGGCCCGTAGCTCACGACGAAGTTTGCTTCGGCCGGGTCGAGCGGCGTGGCATCGAGCCGTCCGGCCGCGGCCACCGTCATCGAGTCTCCGTCGCGGAAGCGAGCGAACTGCGCAGGCATCTCGAAGAACCGGCCGTGGTCCGGCGGCGTGTAGCCCTCGTCGCGGTCTCCGGGCTCGAGATCGTACCGGAGGGTCCGGATCCCGTCGCTGACCGCGGAGACGGGGGTGAAGCGATAACGGGCCGCCCGGTAGCTGGTCCACTTGCGGATATGGCGCCCGGATCTGGACCAGGAATCCTCGAACCCGCGGCGGACGATATCGGTCTCGTGGTAGCGCTCGTGCCGCTTCTGCCTGATCGCCCACACCAGTTTCTCGTGCAGCAGCAACTCGAATCTGCGAGTGATGTGCTCCGACCAGCGATCGTTGCCCGGAACCGTCAGGAGCGGATCGGCCAGCCACCAGAACCGCTCCGCGAACTCCATCCGTTCATCGCAGGAAAGGGCGTTGTAGGCACGTACGTCCGTTCCAACCAGCAGTTCGCCGATCCCGGTCAGTCTGCAGGCCAGCTCGGGGTCGGCCCCGCGCAGCCCGGCCCGGAAGTGGGGCGCCGCGCGGGCCGCTTCGCCGGAGCGGTGCAGCGCCGTGCCCAGGACCAACTCGCACCACCAGGGAGCGGTCTTGCACTCGTGGGCGAGAGCGACGGCCTCCGGGAAACGATCCAGGCGGGTCAGCGCGTAGACCGCCTGCGCGATGGCGTAGGGATCGCCGGGCCGCTTCCTGGCCTCCTTCGTGACCGCGTTGGCGAAGTAGTCGATGTCGCGGGGCCAACGGCACGCGGGAATATCGAGGCACCCGGTGTCCTCGTGGTCGCCGCCGAAGCAGATGTCGCCGTCATCCGCCGAGCAGTAATGCTTGGGAATATGCCCCGAGGAGCGGCGCTCGTAGTGGAGGTCGAGGATGTTGCGGATGCCGAAGTGGACGTTGCCCTTCCAGTTGACCTTCTGCGCGGGGCAGGGATGCGGGAGAAGAAGGGGTAGCGCGACAAGGACGATTGCCGTGCGAACGAGCGGGAATCTCACGGCGGCACCTCCGGCTACCGACTGCGATCGACCTGGAAGCGGCGGGCGGTGACGGCCTCCGATCCGTCCGCGCCGGCGACCGTGATCCGGAGGTGATAGGTTCCGTCATCCAGGCCGCCGATGTCCAGCGACAGGGCCATGAGGTGGGTGGGTGCCGAAGCGGATTCGGTCCAGGAGACCACCGGGCCACGCGCGTCGGACCGGACCCCGAGCGCACTCAGGACACGGGTGAACCACCCCTCCGGCCCCCCGTCGATCGAGAGCGAAATCGTGAGGGGCTGGTTCTCCGCCACCCCGTAGACCTCCCAGTAGACAGCCATTTCGTCGCCGGAGCGGATGGTGGTTCTGCCCAGCATGGACGCCACCGCCTCGTCGCGGCTCGCCGGGAGATCCGTCCCCCCCGGCGTCACCAGGATCGGATCGGAGAGCGCGAACCGCTCGGAAGGGAGCGGGACCAGTCCGATACGGGCCCGCGCGACGGCCTTGTTGCGGGCGACGGACTCGATGCCCGCGACCGCGGTCGGGGGTTCCAAGAGGGCGTCGAATACCGGGCGCTTGTTCCTTTCCGCCTGGCCCAGGACCAGGGGAATGCTGTCGGGTCCCTCACTCAGGACGAAGACGGTTCTGGCAAACGGAAGCGGCACCTGATCCAGTTCGGCGGCGGCGGCCACGAACAGCCGATCGCCCTCCCTGAAGCGGGCGAACTGCGCGGGCAATTCAAAGACGGGGCCGTACGACGGGGGCGTGTAACCTTCGTCATTCCCGTCCGCGAATATGTGATACCGCAGGGCCGCGACGCCATCGCCGATCCGCGACACCGGTGTGAACCGGTACCGGGCGGCTCCAACGCTTGTCCACCGCTTCATCCGCTCCGTCCCCAGCCGATCCATCCCCAGCCGCTCCAACTCCATGTCGGTCCACGAATCCTCGTGTCCCCTGCGGACGACCGCGGCCTCGTGAGAATCCGGGTGGTCGGAACCGATGGCCCACAGAAGCCGCTCGTGCAGGATGAGTTCGAACCGCCGGGTGATGTGCTCGGTCCAGCGGTCGTTGCCTGGCATCGAGATCATGGGATCGGTGAGCCACCAGAAGCGCCGCTGGAAATCCGTCCGGTCGGAGCAGGACAGTCTCCGGTAGTCCTGCCGGTCGGAATCGTCGAGCAACTCGCCGATTCCCGTGAGGCGGCAGAAAAGCGCCGGATCGGCCTCGGGCAGGGCGGTGCGGAAATGGCGTCCGGCCCTTTCGTACCGCCCGGCGCGCTGTTGGGCCATGCCGAGCACCAGTTCGCACCACCAGCGAACAAGGGTGCAGTCTTCGGCCAGCGCCACGGCCTCGGCGGGAGGCCGAAGCCGCGCGACGGCGTAGACGGCCTGGGCGAAGCCGAGGGCGTCGCCGGGACTGGAGCGGGCGACTTCGACGATCCTGCGCACGAATCTCTCGATCCGCTCGGGTTCGCGAGGCGTGGAACTGAGCCAGCGCTGGTCCTCGTGGTCGCCGTTCATGCACACCTCTGCCCTCTCCGCCCGGCAGCTCTTCGTCATGTCGGAGTGGATGAGAACCGTGTAGTAGGCTTTGAGAACGTTCGCCAGATCGCCCCTGTGCGGCTCCTCCCAGGCGACTTCGGGTGGGGGGGTGTCGGTCGTGACTTCCTGTGCGCACAACGGCTGGGGACGAAGGAACGACAACCCGCAAAGGGCGGCGACGGCATGGGAGAGGGACAGCCTCATGGTCCGACCAATCTACTCACTTCCGGGTTCTTCCACGACCGTCCAGCCCGGGACGGGATGTCCGTTGCCGTCACGCGGCGGCCGACGACGGACCGAAAGGATTTGCATTATGAGTCGTCAGAATACTATATTACCACAGCGGCCGGGTCCGGCAACAATGCGCCGCCGGCCGCCAGCGAGGACATCATTCAACCCCCTTGGAAAGGAGATGTGCCATGTTCCATCGCTACTGCATCCGCGGCGCGCTCGCCGCTCTCTTCTTCGCGCCAGGCGTGACGGGAGCGACCGGCATCGCCGCCCAGACCGGCGCCGTGACCGGAACGGTTACGGATGCCGGCACCAGCCAGCCTCTCGCCGAGGTCTCCGTCAGTCTGGCGGGTACCGAAACGAGCGGGCTGACCAACCTCGGCGGCCGCTACCGGCTCGATGGCGTGCCCGCCGGCACGTACACCCTCAGGGTCGCGATTCCCGGGTATCGAAGCCGGGAGAAGGAGGTGACCGTCTCCGCGGGAGACACCCGCGTGGCCGACTTCCAGCTGGAAGTCTCCGGCCTCCACCTCGGCCAGGTCGTCAGGGGTGGCATGACAGGTCCGGTGGAGCGGCGCAGTAGAGGCGCGACGTCGCCGGCCCTCGATGCCGTCCGGGTCGCCGAGTTCCATCCGGTCGAGAGCTTCAGCCAGCTTCTGGAGGGACGCATTCCCGGTGTCCGCTCCGTCGGCACCAACGGCGCCGTCGGCGCGGAACGGGAACTCGTAATCCGCGGAATCGACTCCTTCGGGCACACCAGACAGCGTCCCCTGGTGTATGTCGACGGCATCCGGGTTGACAACATGGAGCAGGCGGAGTGGTTCCTGTTGACGGACATCATGTGCTGCCGGTTCTACGGTGGGGCGGGCGAAGACCGCCTCTCCGATCTCAACCCCGGGGAGATCGACCGCGTCGAAGTGCTGAAGGGCCCGGCGGCGGCGACGCTCTACGGAGTGGAGGGCTCCGCGGGTGTGATCGAAGTGTTCACGAAACAGGGCCGGGGCAACACGCCGGCCACCTTCACCCTGAACGCCGGACTGGGGTTCCACCGGCTCCGCCCCAACCTGCCCACCACGCTGCGTCCCAACATCGGCCGGCTGGACGGGAATGGCCAGCTGGTCTTTCCGGCCTGGGATCCGAACGAGACGCTCATCGAGAACGGCCTGATCAACAGCTACGACCTCACGGTGTTCGGAGGAGGAGAGGACTTGACCTACTTCGTCTCCGGCGGATTGACCCGTGAGGAGGGTTCGATAAAGCCCAACGACCAGAATCGCGCCAACGTTCGCGTGAACCTCCGGTGGAAGGTGGCTGAAAGGAACCTCATCCTCGGTGTCACCACGGCGCACGCCCGGAACCGGATCGTGCTTGAGTCGGGAGGTGGCTGGCTGGGGGTCTACACCAATGCGATGTTGAGCGATCCCCGGCAGGCCAGCGAGGACGAGCCGTACGGTGGCGGGCTGGGTGGAAGCGTGGCCGCCACGCAGGCGATAGAGGCGTTCTCGCACACCGACCGCTGGACCGCGGGGATCCGGATCGAGCACAACCCGCGGCCGAACTTCACTCATCGGCTGACGGTCGGAGTCGACCTCGTCGGGGAGGAGAAGTCGCGGCGTCTGCCCTGGGGACACCGGTACGCCCACCTTGGCTCGGAGGGCGAAAAAAGCCTGACCCATCGCCGGTCCCGCAAGACTACCGTCGGCTACCGGATGACGTACGGCTACGCCGACCTCTTCGGCCTCGCCTTCCTCAGCGGCAGCCTTGTCGCGGGCGCGCAACTCGACAGGGACAGCGTGGGCGCGTCGATGTCGGTTGTGCGCGGCTACCGCCCCGGATGGTACGTCGGGGGTGAGGTCACGACATTCGCGGACGCGGGCTTCTCGGAGCAGGCCAACCTGGGGACATTCGTGCAGAACCGCTTCGATCTGACCCCCAACCTGTCCCTGACGGCCGCTGTCCGGTTCGACGCAAACTCGTCCTTCGAATTCGACCCGGGCTGGATGTCCTATCCGAAAGCGGCCCTTTCCTACGATCTTCCCCGGTCGTTTCTGCCAGCGGCGATTTCGACCCTGAGAGTCCGTGCGGCCGGCGGGAAGGCCGGAAAACTGCTGCCCCCGTTCTACGGGCTGCCGCCGTGGGAACGCACGGTGGTGCTGGGCAACAAGCCAGGTATGAGATACACCCGCCGTCTTGTCTACACCGACATTGGGCCGGAGAACAAGCGGGAGGTCGAGGCGGGGCTGGACGTCGGTCTGCTCGACGACAGAATCGGGGTCGAACTGACCTACTACGACGCGCGCACGGCAAATGCGCTGCTGCTGCTGCCCATACCGGCAAGCCGGGGCGGCGGGGCGTTCAGCGACAACTGCTGCGAGATCGTGAACCGCGGCTTCGAGGCGTCCCTCGCGGCGTCACTGGTCGATCTGCCCTCCTTCCGCTGGAAGCTGGACCTCGCCTACGAGTGGAACAGCAACCGAATCACGAACCTCGGCCCGTACGCCGCGGACGACTCCATCCCCAGATACCGGCGGAAGGAAGACGGCACGTGGGAGCTTGTACGGTGGGATCGCGCGAGGTCTCTCGATGGCTGGTTCGAGGGTCAATCCGTCGGCGACATCCTGTCCTTTGGGATCGCAGGCTACGACCCCGCGACCAACACGCACAGGGCCACCGATTTCCGGTTCAACCGCGGCAAGGCCAGGCCCATTCACATGGGTTCGGTTTTCAACAGCTTCCGTCTCGGCGGGAGCCTGCGGTTGTCCTTCCAGCTGCGGGGCGAGATGGGCGCGGTCATGAGGAACAGCGGCCGCACCCACGGCGTGAGGGTTCACGCCCATGACGAGTACCTGCGCCACCTGGACGACAACGGAGAACCGACCTACAAGGCCGACTCGGTGTTCGATTTCCACCGTATCGAAGTTGTGGACAAGCGCGACCATATCCGCCTCCAGGAGGTGGCGCTGTCGTACTTCGTGCCGCAGGGTATCGGGAACAGACTCGGACTGCCCGGGACGACGGTCACGCTCTCGGCGTACAACCTGCACTGGTGGGACGATTGCAACTGTCCCGACCCGAGCCTGACCTACCTCCACGGGGACTTGGAGGGTTTGCCGTTCATGGCGCTTCCGCAACCGAGAAGGTTCCTCTTGTCGGTCAGGACGCGGTTCTGACGGCAGGTTGGCGGCCGGGTCGCCGAAACCGGCGGCGGGCGGGCTCTCTTCCCGCCCGCCGCCGGCCTGCCCGGCCTGCCTACCGAATTCCCTCCAGCCGGATTCCCCGCACGAAGTACCGCTGGGTGAAGAGGAAGAGCAGCGCGACCGGCAGCACCGCCACCACCCCGGCCGCCATCTGGTACGGCCAGTTGATTTCGTACGTCGAGTGGAAGGCTGCGATGCCCACCTCCACCACACGCATCTCCATGGAGCGGGTGACCAGGAGCGGCCAGAGGAAGTTCTTCCAGGCGTCGATGAAGGCGAAGAGCGCGAGCGTTGCCACGGCGGGCTTCGCGAGCGGCAGCGCGACGCTCAGGAAGATCCGGAACGGCCCCGCGCCGTCCACGCGCGCCGCGTCCTCCAGCTCGCGGGGGACGGTGCGGAAGTACTGGCGCATCAGGAAGATGCCCCACACCGTCACCAGTTCGGTGGAGACCAGCCCCTGGTAGCTGTCGATCCAGCCCAGCGCGTCGATCATGAGGAAGCGCGGGATGAGCACGATGACCGCCGGGACCATCATCGTGGACAGGAAGAGCAGGAAGAGACCGTCGCGTCCGGCGAAGTCGAGGCGCGCGAAGGCGTAGCCGGCGGTGGTGGAGGTGGCGACCTGGCCCGCGGCCACCGCCGTGGCGAAGAGGAGCGAATTCAGGAAGTAGCGGGCGAAGGGCTGCGCGGTCAGCGCCCCGGGGTAGTTCGACCAGAGGGGCGTTTCGGGGAGCAGCCGGCCGGACGCGAACACCTCCAGCTGGCCCATCAGGCTGGTGGCCGCCATCCAGAGGAAGGGTGCCGCCATGGCCAGACAGGCCAGAAGGAGGACCAGCGTGCGGAGGGTGCTACGCACGAGCCTGCCGCCGTTCCAGAAACCGGAAGTGGAGCCACGTCGCGGCGAAGACCACCGCAAAGAGGAGCCAGCTCATCGCGGCCGCGTTGCCGAAGCGCAGGAACTCCCACGCCTCGCGGTAGATGTGGTAGACCGCCACGTCGGTCGCGCCCAGCGGCCCGCCCTCGGTCATGACGTAGACCAGCCCGAAGACCTGGAATGATCCGATCACCGAGGTTACGAGCACAAAGAAGAGGGTGTGCCGCAGACCCGGCAGGGTGATGTGGCGGAAGCGCTGCAGCGGCCCCGCGCCGTCCACCCGGGCCGCGTCGTACCGGTCGCGGGGGATCGCCGCGAGGCCCGCCTGGAAGACCACCATCTGGTAGCCGACGACCATCCACACGCTGATCGCCATCAGGGCCGCGAGCGCGGTATCGGGCGAGGTCAGCCAGGCCACGGAGCCGAACCCGGCCGCCTCGAGCGCGCGGTTGACCAGACCGTACCCGTCGTCGAGGAGCCACTTCCAGGCCACGGCGATGGCCACCACGCTCGTGATGCCGGGGAGGAAGAGGGCGAGCCGCGCCCACCGCAGGGCGCGCCGCGAGCCCCGCGTGAGCAGCGCCAGCGCAAGCGCGACGGCCATCGCGACCGGGACGTGCAGGGTGAAGACCACCGTGTTGCGGATGGCGGACCACCATTCACCATCTAGTACGTTATTAACATAATTGTCAATACCCACATAAGAATGTACGGCGTCGACGAGGTGCCATTCGTGCAGCGAGATCCAGAGTGAGAAGAGGAGGGGGCCGAAGGTGAAGAGAAGGAGGAGGACGGTCGCGGGGGCGAGGAAGCTCCAGGCGGTGAGGGTGCGCCGCAGCGCCCGGGGACGGGCCGAAAGGGGGAGAAGGAGGAGCAGAAGGGTGGTGAGCAGGGCCGGGACGGTCGCCGCGGCCGTGAGCGGCACGGCGGGGGAGCGCGTGTCCTCGTAGCCGGGGAGGACGAGGTGGAGGTGGTCGGGGGTGCGGAGGGCCCGGTCGGCGGGTGCCGGGGGCAGGGGGATGCGGGCGATGTGGTGTGTGGCGCCGCCTGCCTCGACCGTGTAGGCCGTTCCGGCGGCCGGGGGTGGACGCGCGGCGGCGACGGCCTCGGCGACGTTGCGGCGCAGGGTCCGGAGCTCGTCCGGGTGCGCGAGCGCCGTGGTGGTGGCCCAGGGAAGGCCGGCTACCCGGGGAGCGGTGCCCGGGTCCGCGCCGTGGGCCAGGGCGATCCGGACCGCGCGCGCTCCCTGGGCGGCGCGATCGGCGCTGACGTGCCCGAGTTCGCCGTCGGCCCAGGTCTTCGACGCGGCGGCCACCGCGACGAAGAGCAGGGCCGCCAGCAGTGCGGTGCGCGCGGGGTAGCGGTGCGGCGGTGGGGATCTTCGCCGCGCGGCCGCCCAGGCCGACATGAGTCCGAGACCCAGCAGGGCGAGGGCGGCGGGGAGGAGGGGCCGGCGGCGGGGCGGTCCTCCCGGCACGACCTCGATCCGGACGGCGGGCTGCAGGGTTCCGGGGAGGTACGCGTACGCGCCCGCCCCACCCCCCGCCCCTTCCCCCCGCACGGCTCCGATCGCCGCGCGCCCGCCCAGGAAGGCCGTCACGGCCTCCGCGCCGCCGCCTGGCAGTTCCCACAGCGCCGCGGCCATGCGGGCAATGCCTTGTGCCGCGTCTTCGCGGGCCTCGCTCACGCTGCCGGCGGCCACGGCCAGGATCAGCAACAGCCCGGCGGCGGTCGCCCCCGTCACGGCCGCGGCCAGGATGCCCGGGCGGATGCGGGGTCCCGGGTGTCTCCGGGGCCCGGCCTCCCCGCCGCCGGCCCCGGTCACCGCCGCAACTCCTCGTCCACCCGGCGCGCCACGTCGGCCGCGCTCTCCGCGAGCGGCTCTCCGCGCAGCAGCCGACGGTCCATGATCTCCACCGCCAGCGCCTCGATGCGGGAGAAGTCGGGCACGTGCGCGCCCCAGGTCATCCGCGCGCCCTCGGTCAGCGCGATGAACGCCCCCTCGATGCCGGTCGGGTCCGCCGCGGCGATCTCGGCCGCCACATCCATGCGCGATGCAATGGCCAGACCGGACCGCGCCCGGATGCGCTGCGCCTCGGGCGAGGCGAGGAAGCCGGCCAGGTCGATCGCCTGGCGCAGGTTGGCCGCATTGGGCGGCACGGCCCAGCCGGAGGCGTACAGCACGCTGGTCGCGCGGGTCCGCGACGGGTGGTGGGGGATGGGCAGGATCGCCAGGTCGAGCCCGCCGCCGTCGACCAGACCGCGGAAGTCGCGCAGCGTCCAGTGCCCGGAGAGCAGGAACGCCTGGCCTCCGGAGGCGAACCGGGCCTCGCGGGCGGGGTCGCCCCGCTGCACGAACCGGGATCCGGGTGTCAGCCCGTCCTCGGCGAGGCCCGTCAGAAATGCGTAGGCCTCGAGCGCCGCCGGTCCGTTCATGAACCCTGTGGCCGCGGTGCCGCCGGGCGACAGGATGTCTCCCCCGGCCGACCAGACGAAGGGCATCCACTGGTAGAGGTTGCGCGGGAAATCGAACCCGAAGACATCGGGCCGGCCGTCGCCGTCGCGGTCCGCGGTGACGGCGGCGGCGGCGGCGCGGAAGTCGTCCCAGGTCCACCCCGCGGGCGGCTGTGTCTCCACCCCCGCCGCCTCGAGCACCGCGCGGTTCGCGTAGATCACCATCGGCGTGAAGTCCTTCGGCAGCGCGAAGACGGCGGGGCCGCGGCGAAACGCGTCCATGACCTGCGGGAAGACGCTGTCGGGTGCGAAGCCCAGCGCTTCCCGGTAGGGCGCCAGGTCCGTCGCGAGGCCGCGGTCGACGAAGGTGGGGATGTCGGGGGAATCGAGGAGGTAGACATCGGGGGGGTGGCCCGCCGCGATCGAGGTAAGGAGGCGCTCCTCGTAGCCGTTGGGCGCCGATTCGAGGAGCACGCGCACGCCCGGGCGGAGTGCCTCGTAGCGGCCGGCGACCAGTCGCTCGATCTCGAGTTCGTGGCCGCCGGCCCAGAGTGCGACGCGCAGCGTGGCGGCGGACGGGGGGGCGGGGGCGCAGGCGGTGGCGAGGAGCGCCGCCGCGAGGAGTCCGGCCGCCGGCTTGCCGGGGTCAGGCATGGTCACCGGTTACGGTGGGTGCGGGCGCCGTCCCCGTGCGGCTGCCGTCCGGGCCGAAGAGGTGGGTGCGGTCCCAGGCGACCGCGACGTGGACGGTGTCGCCGGGGGTGACGGGATGGGCGGGGGAGGTGCGCGCAACCCAGGCCGTGCCGGGCGGGCCGTCGAGGTGAACACGCTGCTCGGCACCGAGCGATTCGACGCGCAGGACGGTGGCGGTGAGGCGGGGGGGTGGGGGTGGGGAGGGGACGGGTGGGATGTCTGGGGTGCCCTGTGGGGATAACGGGGTGCCTGGTGATATGCCAGATATATCTGGTGGGTGGGTGGGGGTGGGCGATAAAGTCGTCGTGACGGTGAGATCCTCGGGGCGGACGCCGAGTTTGGCGGTGGGGTGGGGGGACTCTCCCGGGAAGACGAACGGGCCGCCCGCGAGGTGGCCGTCCCGGTTGCGGGTGAGGCGGAGCAGGTTGATGGGGGGCGAACCCACGAAGCCCGCGACGAAGAGGTTGCCGGGCCGGCGGTAGATCTCGCGGGGTGTGCCGACCTGCTGAATCCGTCCCCGGTCCATGACCGCGACGCGCTGCCCCAGCGACAGCGCCTCGACCTGGTCGTGGGTGACGAAGATCATGGTCGTGCCGAGGCGGCGGTGCAGGGCGGCGATCTCGTCGCGGGTCCGCAGGCGCAGCCCGGCGTCCAGGTTCGAGAGCGGCTCGTCGAAGAGGAAGACACCCGGGTCGCGCACCATCGCGCGTCCCAGCGCCACCCGCTGCTGCTGTCCCCCGGACAGCTGCCCGGGACGGCGGCCGAGCAGTTCGGCGAGTCCCAGCACCTCCGCCGCCCGCCCCACCCGCTTCGCGGTCTCGTCGCGGCCCACACCCCGCACCCGCAGCCCGAATCCCAGGTTCTGCGCGACCGTCATGTGCGGATAGAGCGCGTAGCTCTGGAAGACCATCGCCACGTCGCGGTCTCCCGGCGCGACATTCTCCACGGGCCGTCCCCCGATCCACACCTCCCCCGCCGTCGGCTCCTCCAGCCCCGCGATGAGGCGCAGCAGCGTGCTCTTCCCGCACCCGGAAGGCCCCACCAGCACCAGCAGCTCCCCCGCCCGCACCTCGAGGTCCACTGCCGCCACGGCGGTCACGTCCCCAAAGCGCTTTTCGACGCGGCGGAGGGCGACGTCCCGGGGGGTCCTGGTCATTCCCAGCCCACCCTCAGCGGCTGTCCACGCGGCCCCCCGTGCCGCTCTCCATCCAGCTCCACCACAACCCGCTCCTCGTCCATCTCGACCGTCACCGCGCGACAGCGCGTCCGCACCGGCCCCAGGCGCACCTGCGGCAATTCATGCGGCAGCGGCCACACCTCCACCCCCTCCTCGTCGACATGGAGACCCGCGATTCCCCGCGCCAGCAGGTCCAGCACCCAGGAGTGCTGATAGTCGTCGATCCCCCGGAAGTGGCAGGCGCGGCCCGTGTACGGGTTGTAGTGCTCGAAGGAGTTCGGGCGTCCGGGGTCGCCATCGGTGAACATCATGCGGACGAAGCGGACGAGCATGTCGGCGGCGAGAGCGCCCGCCCGCTCGTTGCCCCGGCGGCGGCACCGCAGCAGCCCCTCGATGACGTGGCTGGTGGTCATCGGCCAGACGCGTCCGTTCCAGGGGCAGTTGCGGCGCTTGCCGCGCCAGATCCCCTCGGCCGAGAAGCGGGGGTCGTCGACGCTGGAGGAGGGGAGGGGAAAGGGTGTGCCGAAGGTTTGCGGGTCCTCGAGGTGGTCCATCATGGCGTCGAGGCGGGCGTCGCCGACGAGGCCGGTCAGCATGGGGTAGAAGCCGACGGCGGCCTTGACGTTGGTGCGGGTGAAGGGGCGGGCGCCGGGCTCGAGGGTACGCCCGTCGACATCCGTGAAGAGTCGTGCCTCGGGGGACCACATGTGGCGGGTGATCGCGTCGCCGCTGCGGGCCGCCAGGGACTGCCACTCCGCTCCGTCCCCCCCACGCCCCAGCCACCCGGCGACCGTCGCCAGCGCCCGGAAGAGCCGATGGGCGTACACCGTCACGTCGATGCCCTTGAGGCGCAGGCGCGGCTGCCACCCGCGCACGTCCGCCTCCGGGTCGACGGCCATGTAGCGCGACATGTACTCCTGCCCCGTCTCGAAGTGGTTCACGACGGTGAACATGCCGGAGCCCTCGGGGTCGCGCGACCGGTTGAGCCAGCGGGCGTAGCGGGACAGCCCCCCGTAGCAGCGCGCGAGGGCGGCGGGGTCGGGGTGCATGGCGTGCACGGCAAGGAGCGCGTCCCCCCAGTTGGCGTGATAGAAGTCGGTGCCCTCGAGGTGGTCGGGGTAGAGGCGGCCGTGCAGCGAGCCGTCCTCCTTCCGGTTGTCCAGGAAGTTGAGGAGCGAGCCCCACGCCTCGCGTCCGCCGGCGCGCCAGCGCATCTCCATCATGTGACACTGGGCGCTGTAGGCGATGGGAACGTGGAAGTACCCGGGGCCCTCGGCGATGCAGGGGTGGCGGATGTTGCCCCGGTTGCCGTCGATGCGGTTGAGGCCGAGTCCGTGGATGCGGTGGTCGAAGCAGCGGTCGAGGTGGGGGTGGCCGGAGGAGAAGGAGGGGAAGGAGGCGAAGAAGGAGGGCCAGGTGGGGGGGGTGGGGGAGGGGCGTGCGGAGGGCCGTGTGGAAGGTGCGTGCCGCGGGGCGAGATGCATGCGGAGCGCGAGCGGCCGGTCGTCGGTGGCGTGGAATGGGAAGGCCGCGGCGATCCAGATCCGGCCGATGCGGTTGGGAGGGAGGGGAACGGCGGGTTCGTCTTCGGCGTCCGGGCCGTCGAAGTCCTCTATTCCCCCCTCCGCAAACGGGGTGAGCGTCCAGTCCGGGACCCCGCCGCCCTCGGACGGGAGGACCCTTCTCCAAGCGACGGGACGGGATGCGAGGATCTCCATGCGTACCGCCAACTCGTGGCCGGTCCGGTCGGCCACGGTCCGCATCCACTTCAATCCGCTGCGGGAAATCCGCACGTCCGACACCGTGCCCGCAGGCTGGGCGGTGAAGGCGACGAGGTGGCCGGACGCGAGTTCGGGCGCGAGCGTCCAGGAGGATTCGAGAATCCCGCCGGGGAGCACCCGCCTGTCTTCCACCGCCACCGAACCGTCCGGGGTCGTCCAGCGGGTGGTGAGCATGCCGGGGCGCCAGGTGTCGTGGCCGTGCCGGCGCGACGAATCGGACGAACCCGAAGATCGCGTTACCGGGACTTCATTGCCTTCCGCGTCCAGTAGCACCATCGAGAAGCACGGCCCCAGCTCGTATTGCACCATGTGAACGGGGTCCCAGAAGCCGGGGCGGTTGAGCCACTGCGGAAACGGCGGAGCCCACACGACGCCGTCCAGGCCCCCGAGGTACCACTTGTCGGACCGGGCGAGGGCTTCGATGCGGTGGCGGGGAGACCGGTCGCTCATGGCTCTTCCCAAGCCGGCGTTTCGGACGGTCCTCCCGGCAGGAGTGCGAGGAAATCGGCCAGCGGCAGGATCTCCACGCCGCCGATCACCTGCGAGCGCTCTCCGAGAAACACTACGATCAGGCGGCCGACTCGCCGACTGCGCGCGGCGAACGAAGTCAGTCCCCCCAGCATCGCGCGCGTGACGTTCGTGCCGGCCTTCACCTCGATCCCCCACAGCTCGCGCCCGATCTCCACCACGAAGTCCGCACCCAGCTCGCAGGCCAGCTACGGGTGCATGCGATCAACGCGCACGCGCCCGGGAAGCGGATTCGCCCGTCCCCTCCGGAGTTTGCGGGCGCTGGACCCCGAAAGCAGAAAGCGGAAGCGGCCGGGCTGTTGGTCGAGGAACAGCTGCGCGACATCGAGGAGCGCCGGGACGCGTTGCGCTTCATCGACCCAGCCAGTAGCACCCCTCCTCGTGGACTTCGTGATCGCCGTTCGGAGCCTGCGCAGTGTTGTTCACACAATATCCCGACATTCCTAATCTCCTTGGTCGCAGGGAAAAATGACCGGAGTCGGGAGTGGGATATTGGCACCGTGGGCCCGGAGATCCTTCTTATGAAACGATCCCTTCCCGCACCATCTCAGGGCCCTGTAGGCCACCTCCGCCTTCCGCCCGCTCAGATGGTGCTGGCCGGATACGGCGACCGCGCGCCAGGCGCGGTCGGCCGTCTTTCTGTCGGCCTTGGTGTACGGCAGTAACGCCCTTACGGTACAGGCAGTCGTGGACCACACCGGCGATATCTACCCTTGACCAGCGTATGAACACCCGAGCGATCCCCGGCATGGAACTGAAGTCGGTCACGAAGTCTTTCGGGACATGCACCACAAAGGGGTGCTTCTGGTCGCAGAGGTCCACGTGCAGGGGACTCAACAGCTTCCGCCGCCCATCCGGAAGGCGTTCCACTTGGAGCGGGCCTGGTGGGTCCAATACTCGGCTGGCAGACACTAGGGGCTCCTTTCTGTACTCCTCGTCATTTTCGCCGGACCCCTTGACATTCGCAAGGGAGGTCGGCCGCCGCGCGGTCGTGGCCGTGCATCCGGCGGCCGCAGCCGAGCGGCGCGCCTCGCCGCTGACACGCTCGTCGTGTCGGTGCCTGTCATAAAAATAGACGGCAAACTTGCCGTCCAATCCCATTGACGATGGCTTCTTCTCCACGCATCTTCCACCCCATGCCCGTCACCTTCGCCACCCTGTCACGCACCCCCGCCATGGAACGCGCGGGCTTCCGCTTCGGCGCGCGTGGCACGCACGGCAGCCGCACCATCATGCTGCGCGAGCTGACGGAGATCCTCGCCGCGCTCCCCCCCGACGCCGCGCGCGACGACTACGCGACCGCGATCGTCGAGGAGAACGCCCTCGGCAAGCGGACGTACGCGACCCGCCTCAGCTCCCGCCAGCGCCTGAACGAGATGTACGGGCTCGACCCGAGGCTGGCCCTCTTCCGCGTGCTGCGGCACCTGTGGAACATCGATCCGGCCGGCCGGCCGCTGCTGGCCCTGCTCTGCGTGCTCGCCCGCGATCCCCTGCTTCGCGCGACCGCGCACCCGGTGCTGGCCCTGGAGCCCGGCGAGGAGCTCATCCGGTCACGCTTCGCAACGGTCATTCGCGCGGCCGTCGGCTCCCGCCTGAACGACTCCGTGCTGGACAAGGTGGCGCGCAACGCCGCGAGCTCCTGGGCTCAGGCCGGTCACCTGGAGGGGCGGATGCGGAAGATCCGGCGCCGGGTCGCCCCCACCCCGGCGGCGGCCGCGATGGCGCTCTGGCTGGGCCACATCGAGGGCCGCGCGGGCCTGTCCCTTCTGGACTCGGATTGGGCCGCCGTGCTCGATGCCCGGGGGCGGTCGCTGCTGCCCTTCGCGCTCGACGCCAAGCGTCTGGGGTTGATTCGGGTACGGGTGGCCGGCAACGTGGTCGAGATCGACACACGAACGCTCGACCCGGGGGTCAACCCGTGAACCAGATCAGCAAGTTGGCCGCGATCTACGGCCGGCACGTCGGCGTGCCGTGGCAGCGGACCATGGCGGGGGCGCAGCGCGTGATGATCGTCGTGTACGCCAAGGAGAGGGAGCGCGCGCTTCGCGACCGCATCGGCGAGTTCGAGGAGGCGACGCGGAACGCCGGGCACGACTGGCGGCAGGTCGACGCCACGCCCTGGTTCGCGGAATGGATGGCGGGCGACGAGTACCGCGACGCCTACTTCGAGGAACCGGAGCTGCTCGGCATGAAGCTGGAGGGCGAATTCAGGGAGGAGGCCGCCGGGCGCCTCTCGTCGGTGCTGGAGGAGGCGGACGAGAATACCGTCGTCGCCCTGGTCGGCGCGGCCTCGCTGTACGGATTCCTGCGCGTCTCCGAACTGATCCAGTGCGTGGAGCCGTCGATCCGGGGCCGGCTGGCCGTCTTCTTCCCCGGCACCAAGAACGACGACAACTACCGCCTGCTGGACGCGCGCGATGGATGGAGCTATCTCGCGCAGCCGATCACCCTCCACGAGGCCTGGGTGCCGTAGCCCCTTGAACCCGCCGACGCCATTGAAGATCCACCAGACGCTCGACCGCGACCCGCTCCAGGTCCGGCTGGCCAACAACGGCCAGGCCCGGATCACCCGCGGGACCGACCCCGGGGAGACGCGCGAGATCCGAGCCGAGCTGGAGACCTTCGTGTGCAGGGGGAAGTTCGCCGATGCGCTACAGCGCATCCTCGAGCGCTATCTGGAAAATCTGGACGCATCGCGCCAGGACGCGGTCTGGGTGAGCGGGTTCTTCGGCAGCGGCAAGTCGCACCTGCTCAAGATGCTGCAGCACCTCTGGGTGGATACGAAGTTCGACGACGGTGCCACGGCGCGGGGTCTGGTCGGCGGTCGGCTCCCTTCGGAGGTCGGCGATGCCCTGCGGGAGCTGGACGTCCGGTCGCGCCGCATCGGCAGCCCGCTCGTGGCCGCCGCCGGGTCGCTGCTCGGAGGGAACGTCGGCCACGTGCGTCTCTCGGTGCTGTCGGTCCTGCTGGCCGCCCGCGCGCTCCCCGAACAGTACGCCCAGGCCCGCTTCTGCTTCTGGCTGCGCGAGAACGGGTTGCTCGACCGGGTGCGCGGGGCGGTCGAGGCCGCCGGACGGGACTGGGCGCGCGAGCTTCACAACCTCTACGTGAGCCCGGTCATCGCTAAGGCGCTCATCGAGGCGGAACCGACTTTCGCGGACGACGTCAAGGCGGCGAGGCAGCTCCTCTTCAACCAGTTCCCGCAGCCGAGGGCCGACATCACGACCGCGCAGTTCGTCACCGCCGCCAGGGAGGCGCTGGCGCCGGAGGGCGAGATCCCGCTCACCATCCTCGTGCTCGACGAGGTCCAGCAGTACATCAACGAGGCGCAGGACCGCTCGGCCACCATCACCGAGCTGGCCGAGGCCCTGCAGGTGCAGTTCGACAGCCGGGTGCTTCTCGTGGCCTCGGGACAGTCGGCGCTGTCGGCGGGCACCCCGGCCCTGCAATGGCTCAGCGACCGCTTCCGGATCGCCGTCCAGCTCTCCGACGCCGAGGTCGAGGCGGTCACGCGCGAGGTCCTGCTCCGCAAGAAGGCCAGCGCCACGCCGGAGATCGAAGACCTTCTCGCGGACCACGCTGGCGAGGTGTCGAGGCACCTTCGCGGGACGCGCCTGGCCGCGCGCCCCGAGGACGAGGCGCTCGCCGCCGGCGACTATCCCCTGCTCCGCACCCGCCGGCGGTTCTGGGAGGCGTGCTTTCAGACGGCCGACCCGTCGGGCACCCAGAGCCAGCTGCGGTCGCAGCTGAGGATCCTGCACGACTCGCTGCGGGCGATCGCCGGGGAGCCGCTCGGAACCGTCATCCCCGCGAGCGACCTCTTCCGCGCCCTGGCCGCCGACCTGGTCGGTTCCGACGTGCTCCTGAACGAGATCAACACCCGCATCGCCAAGCTGGACGACGGCACCGGGGAGGGCACGTTGCGGGCCGACCTGTGCGGGGTGGTATTCCTGATCGGGAAGCTGCCCCGGCAGGACGCGGTGGATCTCGGGGTGCGGGCGAACCCCGCGACTCTCGCCGACCTGCTTGTGAAAGAAATCACAAGCGACTCCGGCGCCTTCCGCAACCGCGTGGAGCGCGAGCTCGAGAAGCTGGCCGCCGAGGGCGTCCTGATGAAGGTGGCCGGCGAGTACAGGATCCAGACCACCGAGGGCGCCGACTGGGAGCGGGCCTTTCGGGAGCAGCGGACCGCGCTGGTGCGGAGCGAGGTGGAGATCGCCGCGCGGCGCGACCAGCTGCTGAGCGGCGCGGTCGAGGAGGTCGTCAGCCGGGTGCGGCCGGTGCAGGGCGCGGCCAAGGTGCGGCGGAAGGTGGCGCTTCACGTCGGCACCGACCCGGACTCGGCCGAGGGCGACGCCGTGCGCGTGTGGCTGCGCGACGAATGGTCGG
This sequence comes from Longimicrobiales bacterium, assembly GCA_965204275.1. Classification (GTDB taxonomy): domain Bacteria; phylum Gemmatimonadota; class Gemmatimonadetes; order Longimicrobiales; family Gaopeijiaceae; genus Bin94. The sequence continues at coordinate 1,835,252 of CBDBEC010000002.1, read as the reverse complement.
GCTCGTGGGCCCAGGTGCGGGCCGAGGCGCAACGGCGCGGGATCGAGGACGCCGTGCTGCACGTTCACCTGCCGAAGAGGAGCGCCGAGGAGCTGCGAAGGCACATCGTCGGCGTCGAGGCCGCCGCGAGAGTGCTCGACCGCCGCGGCAACCCGGCGTCGAGGGAGGGACGGGAGGCGCGCGAGAGCATGAGGAGCAGGCTCGCCGGGGCCGAGGCCGCCCGGGACGCGATCGTCCGCGACATCGTGCGGGCCGCGAGGGTCCTGCAGGGGGGTGGCGGCGAGATCCACGGCGCCGATCTGCAGGCGAAGCTCGAGAAGGGCGCCGTCGCATCGCTCGCCCGCCTCTTCCCGAGGTTCCCGGAGGCCGACCACCGCGCCTGGCACGTGGCCTCGAAACGGGCGCGGGAGGGTTCGGGCCAGCCGTTCGCCGTCGTGGGTTGGGACGGTCGCGTGTCCGAGCACGCGGTTTCCAAGGAGGTGCTGCATGTGGTCGGCGCCGGGGCGCGAGGGTCCAGGGTGCGGAGGACGCTGGAGGCCGCGCCCTACGGGTGGCCGCGTGACGCCGTCGACGCCGCGCTGGCGGCGCTCCACCGCAACGGACACCTCAAGGCGGAGCGCAACGGCCGTCCAGTGGCCACCGGCGATCTCGACCAGACGGCGATCGCCAAGTCCGATTTCCGGCCCGAGAAGGTGCGCCTGACCGCCCGGCAGCGCGTCGCGATCCGCGGCTTGTTCGGTAAGCTCGGGGTGCGGGCCAGGACGGGTGAGGAGGAGCTGCGGGCGGCGGAGTTTCTGGCGAAGCTGAAGGGGTTGGCGGAGGGGGCGGGGGGGGATGCGCCGTTGCCCGCCGTTCCCGATACGCGGTTCGTGGACGAGCTGTCGCACCTTGTTGGGAGTGAGCAGCTGGGGGCGATTCTGGAGGAGGTCGGGCTTGTGACGCCGGGGCGGCTGTCGGTCGAGACGGATGAGGCGCTGAGGCGGGCGCTGGACGCGCGGAGTCTGGCCGCGTGGCGGTCGGAGATCGATGCGGTGGGGGCGCGCGTGGCGAAGGCGCTGGAGGAGGCGGGGAGGCGGTTGGGGGAGGGGGAGGGCGAGCCGGTGGTCTCGTATGTGAAGGTGCGGTTGGGGACGTTGGAGGATGAGGAAGCAGTGCGGGGGTGGGTGGCGGAGCACGAGAGGAAGTTGACGGAGGCGGTCCGCGGGGGGCCGGTGATCGTGCGGTGAGGGGGGTGGGACAGGTGGCTTGGATAACGAGATGGCAACGATATGACTCTCAGAGAAATGGACAACCATGACCGATAGAATCACGGTCGCCGTGGATGCGGATGTGGCCCGGGCCTACCGATGACCAGAGTTGCCGCCACCAAGCTACGCACCACGATTTCGGACCTCCTCGACCGCGTGGTCCACCATGGCGAGCGGGTCGCGGTCGAGCGGTATGGAAAGCCGGTGGCCGCCCTCGTCAGCCCGGAGGACCTCGAGCTGCTCGAAGCGATCGAGGACCGGATGGACATCGAGGCGGCCCGGAAAGCGCTCAGGGAACCCGGGCGGCGGAGCTGGGACGAGGTCAGGGCTGAGCTCGCTCTGCAGGACGACCGTGCGGTTTGACCGACGTTCCGCGATGCACCGTCTACCTGAAGCCCGCGGCGGAACGGGCGCTCGGGAAGATTGTCGATCGGACCGCCCCCGCCCGATCGTCCGCCCGATCGACGGACTTGCAACGGCCCCGCGACCGCCCCAGGTCGTGAGGCTCGAGGGTTCCGACGGGCTGCATCGCATCCGGGCCGGCGGCTACCGGATCATCCACACCGTCGAGGACGCCACTCGCACCGTGCTGATCGCCGCCACCGGCCACCGCCGCGAGGTGTATCGGCGATGAAGGGGGAGGCTCCAGACTCGCTGTTTGACGAGACCGACCATGGACCGGGCGTTGGAGCTAGGCGGGGAGCGGCTGTCGGCGGACGACTGCACGATCAGCTACGTTGTGCTTCGGCGCGCGACGCTGGCCGACCCCGAGGCGGTCCGGGCGCTGGGTGGCCGAGCACGAACGGAAGCTAAACCGGGCCGTCCGGAAGGGACCGGTGATCGTCAGGTGAATGGGGGGCACTCGTGATCAGAACGCTGAGGTTGGAGAACTACCGCGGGTTCGAGGAGTACGAGCTCCGCGACCTCGCGGCCGTGAATCTTCTGGTCGGCCCGAACAACTGCGGCAAGACGTCGGTGCTGGAGGCGGTGGATCTGCTGGCGTCGGGTGGGGATCCGGGGGTGCTGGTCAAGTCCGCCCGCCGACGGAGCGAGTTCGCCCTTGGCGAGCCCGACCCGGGATATGATCGCCGCCGGTATCCCCGGTATCCCGTCCACCACCAGTTCCATGGCCACCGGATCTGGCCGGGTAGCCGGCTGACCATATCGTCCGGCGATGGGATGGGGCGGGTGACAATCCATGTTGAGCAGGTGCGCTCCGAACAAGCGGATGTCTTCGATCGGACAGCGGAAGACGGCGGGCCGCTCCGGCTTAGGATCGAACGTGACGCAAGCGAAAGCGACATCGAGCTCCCGTTGGATGCGGACGGCTTGATCACTGGGCGATGGACGCAAGCGACGATCCGGGAACGCTTGCCGCATTCCCCGTCGGTCCCCATCCATTTCATCACGGCCGAATCCCTGCACGCCCGGGAGATGGCTCGGGTCTGGGATCAGGTCCTGGTGGAGGGCCGGGAGCCCGAGGTGGTTGACGCCATGAGGATTCTGCAGGACGACCTGCGCTCGATACACTTCCTCACGGGTAGCGCGTCCGGGGGGTCCGCAGGCGGCATCGTACTAGGCTTCAAGCCCGGCAGACCGCGAACTCCAATCGGCAGCTACGGCGACGGGATGCGGCGGATGCCGCCGCCCGAGATCGAGGACGCCGGGGGGGCCGTCCGGCTGACGTTCCGGGCCTCCGGCATCCGGCCCCGGTTCCGCGGCTTCGTGGCCGAGGAGACGCGGAGGAGAATCGTGCTCGGAACGGACCAGCTGCTCGTTCTGCGCCACTTGGTTCAACACGGTGAAATCGACGCGCCCACCGCTTCGCGGCTCTGTCAGCGCCGGGAGCAAACCGCCGCCGCTGTTCTGGCCGGGATGGAGTCGGAGTTCGGGTACCTCGCGCAGCGCGGCAACGGTCCCGGCATGTACTGGACGTTGTCGCCCGAAGTCCATGCCCGGCTGGTGTCCGCGGACGACTTTCACCGGGAATCGATGACCATCGTCAAGGCCGACGGGACGGTGACCCACCGGGATCCGGATGCCGCCTAGAACGGCCTCAAGGAGAGGGTGATCCGCGTGATCCGCCGGTGCGCCGAGACCGGCGCCAAGCCCCTGGCCAACGCCGATGTCCGCCGGTTGACCGGCCTCGACCGCCACCAGGTCCGCCGCCTGATCCACCGATTGAGAGCCGACGGGCTGGTTGCGATCGAAGGACACGGGCGCGCGGCCAGATACGTCTACAACGACTCGGGGAGGAAGGAGGAGTGACCGAAATGCGAGTGGAAACGAGAGAATCGGCCTTGGGTCGCGGTTCTCTGCCGAATCGCGAGGGGAATGCGACAAATCGCAATTCGCACGCATTATCAATAACAAATGCATCAGAAATGACATTCTGGACGTTTTCCGACTCATTTCCACGAGAAATGCTACCAAAATGCGCAAATCCTCGTTTCCTGTCGCATTTCCGACCGGAAACGTATCAGAGGAAGTCGAAACCGGAACTTTCTGACACGTTTCTCGCCCATTCGGGTTGGAAATGTATCAGAAGCGAGGCCCCATGACCCCCCTCCTCTCCCCCACCGAACTCCAGACCATCCTGTCCCGAGGCGAGGGCCAGTTCGTCGAACTCAAGTCGGCCTGGGACCGCAGCGCCACGCCGCCCAGTCCCCTCCCACGCCGAGCCGTCCGGGACAAGATCGCGGACGCGGTCGCCGCCTTCGCGAACGCGGACGGCGGACTCCTGCTCGTCGGCGTGACCGACGACGGTGCCGCGACCGGCCACGGCTATCCGGACCATGTCGTGGACGACTTCCTCGCGGTCCCCCACCGCCGACTGTCCCCCGCCGTCCACTGCCGCACCGCGCGCCTAACGAGATCCTCGCCTTCGAGGTCCCCATCGCTCCCGAAGCCGTCATGATCGCCGGAAACGGTTTCCCGTACCGTGTCGGATCCCGGATCGTCCGCGAGCCGCAGGAGACCATCAACGAGCGAAAGCAGGCGTACCGGGTCGTCGGCTACGAGAAACGGTTCCGGCCGGAAGCCACAGTGGACCACCTGGATTTGTCGCTTGCCGAGTCCTTCCTCAAGGAGACGCCGGTAGGAGGCCGTCCCGTCATCGAGGCGCTCGCCTACTACGGCCTCATCGAGCGGGATGTCCGCGACTGGAGGGTGACGAACGCCGCCCTTCTTCTCTTCGCACGCCGCCCCGCGTTGCGCTGGCACCCACGCGCCGGGTTGCGCGTGTTCCGCGTCGCGGGAACGGAGATGGAGTACGGGCGTAAGCGAAACGTGACGCAGATCGGACGTGCGGATCCTCCGCTGGCCTCGGCCATCCACGAGATCAAGGAACTGGCGCGCCACCAGGTCCGCAGGTCCGAGAAGCTGGTCGGGCTCCACTTCGAGGACATCACCGAATATCCCGACTTCGCGTGGCAGGAAGCGATCGTGAACGCCGTCGCCCACCGCGACTACGAAATGCAGGGTCGGGAGACCGAGATCTGGTTCTACGAGGACCGGCTTGAGATCTCCAGCCCGGGGGAGCTCGTCCCGCCTGTAACGATCGAAGCCCTGCGCGAGGGACGCCGCGCCCACGCCAGCCGCAACCCGATGCTGGTGCGCGTGCTTGCCGACGCGGAGATCATGCGGGACGAGGGGGAGGGCATCGTGCGGGTGTTCCGCGAAATGGAGGGCGGCTTCCTGCACGAACCGCGGATCGCGTCCGAATCCGGCCTGTTCACGATCACGCTCCTGAACAAACCCGTGTACGAAACCGCGAATCCGGACTGGCGCCGAAAGGTGCGCGGGCTTCCGGTCGCCGACGACCAGGAGAGAATCCTGATCGCGCGTCCGGACGGCTTCACCCATGAGGACTACCGGAGACTCAACGTGGTGGGCGAACAGGAAGCACGCGACCGGGTATCGGACCTCTTGGGCAAGGGCATCGTGGTTCCCGTCGAAACCGATCTCCGCGGACCGCCTTCCTTCCGTATCGCGCCGGATCTGGACGCCGCGCGGCGGGTGCTCGAGGGGCGTCTCCCGAGACTCCGTCGGTACTTCCGGGGTCTTCCGTCCCTGCAGAACGCCGACTACCGAAAGCTCTTCACCGTCGACCGGCTCACCGCGCTGAGCGAGCTTCGGTTCCTCGTCCGGCACGGGTATCTCCAAGTCGAGGGCGAGCGCCGCGGGACCCGGTACCTTCCGACCGACGTTCTGGGAGAATGAAATTGCCGTTTGCGCGCCGGGAACCCCGTTATGAAATCACCGTACGATTCCGTAAGTCGTGTTCCAGCATGGAGTTGGAGAAAATATGAATTGGAAATCACGAGATATGAAATCGAAATGGTGGAGAGAACGGATCGTTTTTACGGTCCCGTCCCCCGTCACTTATGAATTCTCCGGGACGGAATATGAAGTCGTTCTCTAGAATCGTAAGTCATTATTTTCCAATGACTTCGGAAAAAAATGAATTGGAGTCGCCCGGTTATGAACGACCATAATCGGATTTCTCCGACTCCCGTGGGCGCCCCCCCCACCCCCCTCGACCACCTCGCCCGCGCCCTGCGCGCCCGCGCCTCGGTCCCGAGCGGTCAGGACGGCCCGGCCGCCATCCTGTGGACCGACCCCGGTGCCGAATGGCGCGCGCTCATCCCGGCCGCCCTCCCCCGCATCCCCGAACTGCTCGTCCTCGGCGACTACCGTTCCGAGCACCGCACCGGTCCCGCGATCTGGCTTCGCTGCGTGGTGGACCGCGCCATCGATCTTCCCGACCTCCCCCGCGACCGCCCGCCGATCATCTACCTCCCCGGCGTCGAACGCGGCCGGCTGCGCGCCGGCGAGGACTGCCCCGGCGAGCTGAGGCCGCTCGTCGAGCTGATGTACCGGGGCGTCCTCTGGCATCACACCAGCGGCCGCGAATGGACGGTGGCGGCGTTCCTGCGCTCCCCCAAGGGCCCCGGTCTCGACATCGCCACCGACCGGGGAACCAACGCGGCGCTATTGGGCGCGCTCGAGCAGGTCGCGCTGGCGCCGACCGACCGACTACGCGGCCGCCGCCTCGACGCGGCCGACTTCAACCGCATGGCCGGCGTGGACGTGTCGCGCGACATCCTCCGCTGGATGGGCGACCCGGAGCGCATGCGGTTCCGGCTGGACGACAACGGCTGGAACGCTTTCCGCACCGAGTGCCGGAGCGAACTCGGATTCGATCCCGAGACGGAGGCGGACGTCTCCGCCGGCGCCCTCCTCGGCAGGGGGGAGGGCCGCTGGGCCGACGTGTGGGCGCGCTTCGTCGAGGCGTCGGCGGCGTTCGGGGGAGTGCCCGACGTGCTCGCGCGGAGCCGTCCCTCGGGCGTGCTGCAGTTCGACCGCGAGCGCTGGCCGGACCTCAACGACGAGGAGGAGGCGTCGCTGGGAAGCGCGCTGGCCGTGGTTCCGGGACTCTCCCACGCCGACGGCTGCGCCGAGGTCGCGCGGCTCGAGGAGGAGCACCGCCATCGCCGCGACTGGGTGTGGGCGCACTTGGGCCGCTCCCCGCTCGCGGCGGTGCTGGAGCCCCTGGCCCGGCTGGCGGAGTCGGCCCGGACGGCGATCGGCGGCGCGACGCCGGACGGTGTGGCCGACGCCTACGCCGACCGCGGCTGGCTGGCGGACGCGAGCGCCCGCGAAGCCCTCGCCCTGGCCCCTGCGGAGCACGAGGAGACGATCTCCGCCGCCGTCCACCACCTGATCGCGCCCTGGCTGGAAGACTCCGCGCGCGCCCTGCAGTCGGCCATCGACCGCGCACCGCTTCCCACCGCCGCCGGCCAGCCGGACGTGACCGCTGGCGAGGATGAGTGCATCGTCTTCGTCGACGGACTCCGCTACGAGCTCGGCCGACGCCTGGCCGAACGGCTGGAGACACGCGGTTGCGCCGCCGCCGTCGATCACCGCTGGGCCGCGACGCCGACCGTCACGGCCACCGCGAAACCCGCCGTCACCCCCGTCGCCGGAGACATCGCGGGCGACCGGCTCGGCGCCGACTTCCGCCCGTCCATGAAGGACTCCGGACGCCCCGCCACCGCGAAGAACCTCCGCGACGCCATGGAGGAGCATGGCTACCAGATACTCGGTTCGGGCACACTCGACATCCCGCTGAGCGCCGGCGCCCGGGGCTGGCTGGAGACCGGCGAGATCGACAGGCACGGCCACCACCACGGCGCGGCCGCGTTCGCCCGCCTGGTCGAGGACGAGCTGGTCCGGCTCGCCGACCGCATCGCCGGTCTTCTCGATGCCGGGTGGCGTTCCGTTCGCGTCGTCACCGACCACGGCTGGCTTCTCCTGCCCGGCGGACTGCCCATGGTCACGCTTCCCGGGCACCTGACCGAGTCCAAGTGGGCGCGCTGCGCGGTCGTCGCCCCCGGCTCCACGCCGGACGCGCCCCTGCATCCCTGGCACTGGAACCCCGAGGAACACTTCGCCACCCCACCCGGCATCGCCTGCTTCAGCAAGCGGGACGAGTACGCGCACGGCGGCCTGAGCATCCAGGAATGCCTCATCCCGGACATCCGGGTGGAACGGACAGCCGACGCGCGCGTGACCGTCCAGCTCCGCTCAGTCTCCTGGCGCCGCTTCCGCTGCAACGTCGCCGTGCGCGTCCGGGGCGCCCCCGCCGCCTCCGGCCCGCCGCCCCTCACCGCCGACCTGCGCCTCGGAACTCCAGAGGGCAAGTCCGTCGCCTCTTCGCCCAAGCCGATCCATGAGGACGGTTTCGCCAGCCTGGTTCTGGCCGACGACGAACACGAGGACGCCCCACTCGTCGTCGTCATCACCGACGCCGCCGGCCGCGTCCTCGCGCAACAGCCGACCCGCACGGGAGAAGACACATGAGCGCCACCGAGTTCCGGATGGACGCGCTGGACCACACCGCCAACGAGGCCTTCCCCGGCTACCTGGTGCGCAAGGACCTGGTGCGGCGGTACGCCCGCCAGTATCCCGTTCCTACCTACGTCGTCGAGTTCCTGCTGGGTCGGTACTGCGCCAGCGTGGAACAGGAGGAGATCGACGAAGGTCTCGAAATCGTGAAGAAGCAGCTCGAAGGGCGCACGGTCCGCGCCGCCGAGCGGGAGATCTTCAAAATGAGGGCGCGTGAGGGGGGCTCCGTCCGCCTCATCGACATCCTGCGCGCACGCCTGGACGCGAAAAACGACTGCTACTTGGCCGAACTTCCCAGCCTCGGCCTCCGGGACATCCGCATCGAGAGTGAGTTCGTCACCGAGCATCAGCGGATGCTGGCCGACGGGCTATACGCGGAGGTGACGCTGGAATACGACCCGGTGATAGCCCAGGAGAAACAGGGCCGCCCGTTCAGCGTCGCGGCCATGCGCCCGATCCAGATGTCGAGCCCGTCAGTCCTGAAGGTCCTGGCCGAGGGACGGCGCCGCTTCGATACCGCCGACTGGAAGGACTTCCTACTCCGTTCGACCGGCCTGGAACCCTCCGCGCTGGACGAACGGGCCAGGCGGGTCGCGCTGCTCCGCCTCATTCCGTTCGTCGAGCGCAACTACAACCTCGTCGAGCTCGGTCCCCGCGGGACGGGCAAGAGTCACGTCTACCAGCAGCTCTCCCCGCATTCCCACCTGCTCTCGGGCGGCAAGGCCACCGTCGCGAAGATGTTCGTGAACATGGCCAACGGGCAGCGCGGCCTGGTCTGCCAGTACGACGTCGTGTGCTTCGACGAGGTCGCGGGGATTTCATTCGACCAGAGGGACGGCGTCAACATCATGAAGGGATACATGGCGTCGGGCGAGTTCAGCCGCGGCAAGGAGAGCATCCGCGCGGACGGCTCGCTGGTCCTGGTCGGCAACTTCGACGTCTCGGTGGAGCAGCAGCAGCGCGTTGGCCACCTGTTGAGCCCGCTGCCCAAACAGATGCGTGACGACACGGCCTTCCACGACCGCATCCACGGCTACGCCCCCGGCTGGGACTTCCCGAAGCTGAACCCCGGCGAGCACCTCACCGACCACTTCGGCCTGGTCAACGACTTCCTGAGTGCGTGCTGGACGAAGCTGCGCGACACCACGCGCCTGCCGATCCTGCAGAACCGCGTGTTCTGGGGCGGCGCGCTGTCGGGTCGCGACATCGAGGCGGTGCACAAGACGGTCTCGGGGCTCATCAAGCTGTTGTTTCCGGACCCGAAGATGGAGGTGGACGACGACGATCTGGAGTGGATGGTGCGGCTGGCCCTGGAGTCGCGGCGGCGGGTGAAGGAACAGCAGAAGCGGTGTCTCAAGGCCGAGTTCCGGAGCACCCACTTCTCCTACACGCTCGGTGTTGACGGGACGGAGCAGTTCGTGGCGACGCCCGAGCTACGGAGCGACGAGGCGATCGACAGCGACCCGCTGCCTCCCGGGCAGGTGTGGGCGATCGGACCGGGGGTGGAGGAGACCGGGCCTGGGCTCTACCGTATCGAGGTGGTGGTGGGGCCGGGTGCGGGCGGCGCGAAGATCCTGAACCAGCCGGTGCCTCCCGCGTTTCGGGAGAGTGTCCGGGTGGGCGAGCAGAATCTGTACACGGGAGGGAAAGTGCTGGTGGGTGACCGTGACGCGCGTGCGCATCAGTACACCGTCCAGATGCAGCCGCGGGACAACGACAAGTCGGGGACCGGGCTGGGACTGCCGGTGCTCGCGGCGATGGTGGGGGGGCTGCTGGAACGAAAGACGCGCGGCGCGACGATCATTGTGGGGCCGCTGAATCTGGGGGGATCGCTGGAGCGGATCGCGGATCCGGTGGCGATGGCGGAGCTGGCGGTGGACAAGCAGGCGACCGTGCTGCTGATGCCAGTGGGGGCTCGGCGGGAGCTGATGAACCTCGATGACGACGTGTGGACGAAGGTGAATATCGAGTTCTACCGGGATGCGCAGGACGGGGTGTTCAAGGTGTTGGAGTGAGGGGACCGCGATCCGACCGTTGACCGCCACCGATCTTCGGTCGATATTCGGTGACGCAGAGGTCATGTCGCTGGGTTCTCGAAATCGCGCGACGGGGAACAACTGACCCGAACACGAACCATGGAGGAGACAGAAAATGGCATCGAAACACGATTAAACGGCACGACGACTCGCCTGGCGGGAAGCCGAAGGCACCACGGTGGGCGTGATGGACTCGGATGGGAATATCGTGAAGTCGTCCAGCCGAAAACGGGGCCGATAGGAATGTCCGGGTGGGCGCGGTTCGTTGACTGCGTGAACTACGTGTACGTTCGTCATCCCGAGTTCGGGAGGCCGTACTGCCTTCCCTGCCTGTACCGCGGAGCGCGAGTACCGCTCTTGCTGCAGGACGAGCCCGACGAACGCGGCCGGAAGGTCTATCTCTGCGAACGTCCTGAGAAGCATCGCATCGTAGTGCGCCGATTATGGACTCACCGAGCGAGCAGCGAGTCGTACACACGCACACAACTGAATCTGTAAGAGAGGTGGACCAAAATGGGTAGACAGCCAGGCCTCAGCGACGAAGAGTTCGATCGAAGGTTGAGCAAGGACGTTGACGACAACTGGGCTGGAATCCTCGTGGACGCGATCCTACAGTCAGCTGACGCTCTCCGGGCCGAGGTGCGTCGCGACGCCCATAGGCGGCCCGAGCGCAGTGCGTGTGCCACTGAAGTTGAGCCCCTGGTCGAGCGGATTCGGCAGGATGGCAGGAACCTGAAGGAGATTCTGGTAAAGCACGGCCTAATACCTGTGTTGAGCGGTCAGCCCAGATAGCGTCGGGTTCGCGGTGCGGGAGCCGGTGCCGGGGTGCCAGCTCCGCGCCACACTTGTTGGTCTTCGGCAACGCCGCCCGTGAGGATTGGTCCGCACGAGGCGAAGGAGGCGGAGCGGGACTCAGTCGGACCTCTCCCGCCGCCGCCTCCACGGATCGACCGCTCTGACGCCGATATCCCGGAAGTCCCTTGTGTTTCGGGTCGCCACGACAAGCCCCCGGCTGATCGCCGACCCGGCGAGCATGGCATCCGGAAGATGGTCGTCCAGCGGTTCGCCCCGCCGGCGCCTGACTTCCATGATGCGGGCGCATTCGAGGGCATCGCGGGCCGTCCAATCGAGGACCCGGTCTTTGAAGAGATTGTTCAGGATGCCTTCGAACCGCCTTTCCAGTTCGTCGCGCCGCGCCGTGCGCGGCGACAATCAAGATGAGAGCGTTGCGACAATCAAGGTGAGAATAAGAGGCCGCGACGCTTCGAGTGTGGAGATGATGAGGGGTTTGGGGGGCTGGGGCAAGGGAGGGGGGGGGGGGGGGGGGGGGGGACGTGGGGAGGGGTGCGCTGCGGGGGGTTGGTGGGTGGCTCGGCCGACGCTCCGGCGCGGGGAGCGTAGCGAGCCGGGCCGGAGCGTCGGCTGGCCTTCTTCCGAGGGGTAACGGTAGGCCGAGTGCGTCAAAGCGCCCTCGACGGGCGCATTTCCCGCCCCCTGTTCGCCCCGATGCTCCGGATTCGGGCCGTCCGGCCCCGGGATTCGGGTTGTCAGAGGCTCCGAGGGGTTCGTCGGTGACCCTTCCGGCGGCTCCACGGGCCTCTCAGGGCCATCTCTGCCGCCTCTTCGGTCCCGTTCGGGGGAGGGACCCGCGTTGTGGAGCGCTTCAGCCCGCCTCCGCCGGGTCCGGGCCTTCAGCGGCCGGCTCCTTCGCAAGAGCCGCCTGGGCCGCGTAGGCGGCGCGCTTGCGGTAGCTCTCGGCGTTGACTTCGAAGATGTGGGAGCGGTGGACGAGGCGGTCGACTGCGGCCAGCGTCATGGCGTCACTGCCGAAGATCCTGCCCCAGGTGCTGAAGGGCTCGTTGGCGATCACCAGAACCGACCGGTTCTCGTAGCGGGCCCCGATCAGCTCGAAGAGCACGCTGGTCTCCGCCTGCTCGTGCGTGACGTAGGAGAAGTCGTCGAGGATCAGGAGGTGATACTTGTAGAGCTTGCGGATGGCCGCTTCGAGGGCGAGGTCCCGGCGGGCGGTCTGAAGCCTCTGGACCAGGTTCGTGGTGCGCTGGTAGAGGACCCGGAACCCGTTCTCGACGAGCTTCAGCCCGAGACCCGCCGCCAAGTGACTTTTTCCCGTGCCGGGCGGTCCGAAAAACAACACGTTGGCGCCCTCCGCGAGCCAGGTGTCACCGGTCGCCAGCACGCCGACGCGTGCCTTCGAGACCGCCGGGACGAGGGTGAAGTCGAAGTTGTCGAGCGTCTTGCCGGGCGGCAGCTTCGCCTCGGCCCGGTGCCGCTCGAAGCGCCGCCGCTCGCGGTCGGTGACCTCGTGGCTGCACAGCGTGGCGAGCAGGCGCGCCGAGGGCCAGCCCTCCCGGTCGGCGCGCTCGGTGAAGCTGCGCCACTGTGCCCGCATGGTCGGCAGGCGCAGCTGCTTGAGCAGCAGGTCCATCTCGGGGGGATCAACGATGAAGGGGGCGTTCATGCGAGTCCTCCGGGGGGCGAAGCCGGCGAGGCGTGGGCGTCCGGTGCGAGGCCGTCGTAGACCGACATCGGCGGCAGGGGAGTGTCAACGTCCGGCACGGGGTCCGGCTTTGGCAGGAAGCGCTCGCGCAGCGCGGCGGGATCGGGCAGTTGTCCCGCGTCGAGCAGTGCGTCCAGTTCGGCCGCCAGCCCGGCCTCGCAGCAGTGGTCGTGGGCCAGGCCCAGCAGATCCACCATCCGGTGGCAGGCCTCGCGGCCGTCCAGGTCTTCGACCAGTGCCTCGAAGGCGCGCCGGTAGGCGTCGCGGGGGAACAGGCCATCGCGCCAGATCCAGTTCAGGAGCGCCATCGGCTTGCGGCGCAACGACGGCAGCACGTGGCGGAAGTCGACGACCCGCCCGCGCCGCCCTCCCGGGCCCGCGTGGCCCCGCGGCAGCGTCATGAGTTCGTCGGTGCCCGCGAACAGCACCAGGCGGTCGTCGTAGAGCCGCACCCGCAGCCGGTGTCCCACCAGCCGCGAAGGCACCGTGTAGAACACCCGGCGCAGCGAGAATCCGCCCGTCCTCGTCACCCGCACCAGCGTCTCCTCGAAGCCGTCGCTGCGCCGCTTCGGCAGCGACTGGAGCACCTGCCGCTCCGCGTCGATCCGCTCCCGGTTGCGGGCGTTGCGCCGGCTCACCACCGTCGCCAGGAATGCCCGGTAGTCCTCGATCGTCTCGAAGTCCCGCGAACCTCTCAACAGCAGCGCGTCCCCGAGCGCCCGCTTCAGGTGCCCGTGCGGCCCCTCGACCGACCCGTTCTCGTGCGCCAGGCCCCGGTTGTTGCGGCTCGCCTCCATCCCGTAGTCCGCCATCAGCATCTCATAGCGCCGCGTCACGTCGTCGCGCACGTCGAACTTCAGGTTCCGGAACGCCGCCGACAGGCTGTCCGTCCGATGCTCCCTCGGACATCCGCCCAGCGCCCAGAGCGCATCCTGCAGCCCCTCGGCAAGTGCCACGAAGCTCTCCCCGCCCAACACCACCGCGGCGTGGCAGAAGCCCGAGTACTCGAGCCGGAAGTGATACAGCTTGTGCGCCAACGGCTTCCCGGCAACCGTCACGCCCAGGCCCGTCGCGTCCGTGAAGTCCGACAGGCCGCGGCGTCCCGGCTTGTGCTTCTGCAGGAAGATGATCTCCTGGTCCGGCCCATGCTTCGCCTTCCACGCCCGCACCCGCCGCTCGAGCGTGCGGCGAACCCCCGCATGCAACTCCGGGTGCCGCCGCATCATCTCCTCGTACAGCGCCACCGCCCGCAGCCCGGGGTTGGCCCGCAGCAGCGGCACGATCTCCTCCTCGAAGATCCCCGCCAGCGGATCCGGCCTCCTGCGTCCCCTCCGCTTCCGCTTCTGCGACGGCGGCCGCGGATCAGACTCGATCCGGTACCCCGTCGACGTGCTGAATCCCGCCTTCGCCGAAGCCAGCGCCGGGCGGTCCTCCTTCCGGTACGTCATGTAGAGCTCCATCTGGTGGTCCGTGATGTGTCGGCCCGGCACCTGGCATCTCTCCGCTCTCGGGAAAAACACCAAATCTCGGGCAGCTCGCGACCACCCCCCGCTCTCTCATCCTGATTGTCGCTGGCTTCTCATCCTGATTGTCGCGCTACAGCGCCGAGTCGTCAAGTCGACGGATGCCGTTGTGGATTTCCCAGACCGTGATCGCGCTGACATGCAGTCCGTGGGTTGCGATGCCGTCGAGGAAGCGCGCGACCCGGGGTTCGGGGTGCGGACGCATCATCTCGGAGACGACGTTGGTGTCGAGCAGCCAGGACACCGGCCGCCTACTCCACGTCCCGGAGCTCGACGGGCTTGTAGCGGTAGCGCTCCCGTGGGGGCAGCTCGACTCCGTGGTCGGGGCCGAAGTAGCGGCGGAAAGCCTCCGAAGGACGGGTTTGGCGCCGCGCCTCATCCCGTCGGTCGCGGATCAGGCGACGCACGAACTCCTCCATGGACACACCGCTCAGACGCGCCTGGCTCTTCAACCAGGCTTTGTCAGCGGGATGGATACGCCGAACCGTGATCGTGCCGCTCATCGTGAACAGAATTCTCCTTCGCCCCTGATGGACGCGAATGCGTGAGGTTGATTCCCTTGACGCTACCAGACTAATGCTAGCATTTCCTGCTGTCAATCTGCCCGCTCTTCTTCACCCTTCCATCGCGCTCGCATGACCGCCGAAGTCGGACGGGGTGTTCAAGGTGTTGGAATGATGGGGGCCGGTGTGCTGCGTCCCACGTTCATCCGGCCCGTCGTGTTCATCGCGTAAGCAGCCATGCCGGGATGTCACGTCGGTCGTGCAGGATGCGCCAGACATCGATGCGATCCTCGCCCATCATGTGGGAGACCAGGTGGGGGAACGAGGGGTCATGCCTCCCCGTGTTTGAGAAGGGGATTACAGGGAATGTTAGAGGGGACACCTGTTCCTACCGCTGCGTCATCCGCGATTCAAGTCGCGGTCCCCTTCGGACGAATCGGGCGGCCGGGCGGCATCTTCGACAGTATGTCCCGGACCAGGGCAGTTGGCGACGGACCGGGCGGAGGGCGGCTCGGCTCCGGTGGCATCACAGGCTTCAACTTCTTCTTGGCCATATTGGATTCCTCCTGGCTGGCGGGTGGGTCCATTGACTTGACCGACGTATCTGCGGACATCCTACTGTTGGCCCGGGTCTGGAGGCAAGCCCAATCCCATGGGACTGTTTCACTTCAGAATGATGCCGAGCAGGGTGCCGATCACTCCTGCTGCCACGACAGCAGCCGGTACTACGATCTTCCAGGTATCGACGGTACCCTTCATCGTATTCACAGTACCGGCAACGTCATCGACTTTCCCGTCGAGCTTCTCAATACGACCTGACATTCGGTCGATTCGGCCTTCGAGGAAGCGACCGCCTTCACCCGATCTCACACTCTCTGGATCTCGTCCGTTGCTCACGGCCCAATTCTCTTGCTCAGCCACTCCCACAAGCTCTTACTGTTGTAGCCAGCGTAATATTCGACTGGGACCACCAGGAACAGAGGAGGAGCGTCGTCATGACCCGTAGCAGCGGCGAGCAGCTTGTCCCGCACCTCGCCGCTAGTGGAGGATTCATCATCGGCGACTAGGAACGCTCGGTCGCCCAAGGGCCGCACATCATCCCAAAGGCCAGCGATCACATCTGCTGCCATTGCCCGGTTCTCGTCAGACCCGGTCAGATAGATCGCGTAGACATCTTGGGTCATGGGTAGGAGTGTTTCTGCGTTGAAGTGAGCGTTTCGTCTATTCTATGGGAGGTGTCCACATCCTTCAAGACCGCAGGAGGAGTCACTGGGATCGCTGGCGAGGCGGCGGCCGCAGGATGGCCCGGGCCGCATCCCCCGGGGTCATCCCCCGGTACTTCGGGTTCGGTGACGGCGTCCGGTCCAGCTCACGTAGCTTCGCCAAGCGCTCTTCTTCGGTCAGCCTCTCGCGTTCAGCAGGCTCCTTCATGATCAGTCCGTTTCTCCGGTTCGGGGTTATTCGGAAGCCTTGTCTGCGGGCCGTCCCTTCTCTGATTCAAGAACCAACACCCTCTCCTGGAGGTTTCTGATCGCAGCGAGGAGGGCATGCTTCCCAATCCGGGCGTCAGGCCATCTGTCTTCGGGATAGGGAGGCCCTGGTTTCCCGTCGCCAACCACAATCTGTCTTCTCACGTTCTA
The DNA here is from genome assembly GCA_965204275.1 of Longimicrobiales bacterium. Classification (GTDB taxonomy): domain Bacteria; phylum Gemmatimonadota; class Gemmatimonadetes; order Longimicrobiales; family Gaopeijiaceae; genus Bin94. Next base: position 1,818,876 of record CBDBEC010000002.1, on the reverse strand, counting down.
TCTTCCTCGAGACGGACTCACTGATCGTAGGGAGACCATGTCAGCCTTCATCCCACCCCTGTTCGACTATCAGAGCACGGCCATCGCGGGTGAGCGTCCATCCGGCACCCCTGCTATCCACCATCCCTTCACGCTTCAGTGTGTCGAGAAGCACCTGGGTTCTGAGTTCGTTGGTTTCCAGGACCTCAGCCAAGTCCGGCAATTTGATTTCGACGAACGCTTCCCCTTCACAGAGGTGAGCGATTGCCTTCATCCCTTCTTCGGTGTCGATCATTCCCATTTCCGTTCTTCCTGTCTCCTTTCGGACGTCCACATCCTGCTTGAAGAATCTATCAGGAAACCAAGCTGCCGTGAATTCGGGTCCTCCAGTTCCAAGTGGAAGTTACCCTACTTAAAGCTACCGAGCAGCGGGCCGTAAGTCAAGGTCCTCTGCAGACTTGTCGCCATCCGAGGCTGTCGAGAGCTACCCGCTTCCATCGACTGTCCAACTCCAAGGTCGTCAAGCGATTCTGGTTGACTTCTCGGAAAAATACCCCCACCTTCGGGGCATCACACTTCCCAAGGGCCGCCGGACCTTCGTGTCCGGGCTGCCCGCCGAATACAACAGCCTCGACGCTATGGGTCCGGGTGGGTAGCTCCCATCCAGGACCAGGGGTGAATAGGCAGGACCTCTAAGGCTTCCCTTGGGAGTGTGATAACGGCCCGGACACCCGTCCGGCATCCGGGTCGATGTCACCCTCACCCGGAGAGGGGGAGTCGTATGAAGGTCTCTACCCAAGTCGCCGCGCTTCTGGTCACCATCACCCGGCTCCGAGCCGTTCTTCCATTTCTACTTCTGGCCTTCGGCTGCCGGGGCACCGAACCTGACGAAGGCAGGCTCGGTACCTGGGAGGCCTCCAGGCCACACAGCGAGACGAGGGACTGGTACTACACGTTTGCCTTGGACCCGCCGGCGTCGTGGCGGTACGTGACGCCGTGGGACGATTCGACAGCGACGTTCACAGCCTCCGCCACGGTCGTCGAGACTGCCGACTCCATTCTGGTGACGGGCCATCCAGCGCGCCTGCCATTCGAACCGCTCAAGGATGGGTACAGTTGGACGCGACTGAGATTCGAGGGCGTGCTTACTGAGGCGCTTTACGGCAGGGTCATCCCGGGCATCGCTCTTCGTTGGCAGGAACCGGCGCCTCAAGACACCGCTTGGCAGGAAAACACCAAAACCGAGCCTCTTCGATTCCGCAGGGTGAGGTGACCCATGTCTGTTACCGCCATCGACGTGCTCTACGAGGTCATGCGATCCTACCAGAGAACGCCCATGACCAACATCCACCGGTCCGACTACGTCGAAGCCCTCGTGAGCCTGGCTCTTGGTGATTCCGGATGGAGCCGCATGGCTCCCTGGGATTCCTGGGACTTCGAGCACACCCCATCGGGTACCCGTCTCGAAGTGAAGCAGGCCGCCGATGTCCAGGCCTGGGAATCGGACGGCAGGTCCAGTCCGCCGAGATTCAACATCGCTCCGCTAACCGGGTACTGGGCGGCTGCCGAGAACCGCTGGATGGACGAACCCGGGCGCCACGCTCACATCTACGTCTTCGCCTGGCATGGTGAGCCCGGCGAGAAAGAGGACCAGCGCGATCCGGCAGCCTGGGTCTTCCACGTGGTCGCCGAACGCGACCTCCCGGACCAGAAGTCCATCGGGCTCAACGTGCTCCGCCGCATGGCCCCAGCCTGCTCAATGACTGAACTCGGAGCGGTCGTGGACACCATCCGGTCAGATCTCTGAAGCGGCTTGCTCCGCAGACACCTCATTCCTACATTTCAGTTCAGAATGACCACGCTAAGCGGCCTGAAGGGGGAAGGCCTCGCGGAACGATCACAGCAACGCAAGAGCCATGCCGGAACCGGATGGCGGCTCATCCCCTCCAATACAAGGAGACTGGAAGCATGACTGCCAATTCACCAGACGACATCGCACGGCGGGTGTCCGAAATCATCACCACACTGTCGGAGGGCGACTACCTTGGGAAGAGAGCGAAATTACGGCAAGCTCAAGCTGACAGCAGGGTCCGGCTGGCTCAGGGAATGGTCACAGAACTGTGGTCACGCCTCCAGTCCATGGCCCGGAAACAGGATGTGATCGTCGCTAAGTCGTTGGGGGCGATTATGTTCTATGACATTCTGGCTTCCGCGACATTTATAGCACAGGCGTTCGCCGAAGACGTGAAGGACACTGCTACTGTCGCGGATTTCATCCAGTCTCTCTACACCGCGTTTTCCGAAATGAAGCGGGACCTCGATCCCGATGTGCGAGAAGGTTTCGACGGTGCGGAGCAGACTTGTCTCCCAAATTACCTTAGCCAGATCCGAAAAAGCCGGGAGGAAGGGTTTTTCGTGGGGTCGGCTGACCCGGAGGCCATCCGAAAGATCCTCATTGGCGATGGCCCTTCGGTGACCACATAGCCAACAGAAAGCCCTGCGGGGGGTCTTCGTCTTTTCCAATGGATCGCTATCCCGGTTCGAGCCAACGGATCGGACGGTATACTCTACCGATGTCTTCCTCGATTCGCAACCGTTGGGTCAGATGTCCCACTCTCCAGGGTCCTCAGCTGGCCACAGCCGACCGCCCGTTGTCGGCGGTCAGGTCCCGGTAGAGCAGCCGTCTCCCGACCATCCCGGCTGCCACGTGGGCCATCTGGTCGATGGTGTCCAGGTTCCGGATGTTGTGGCGGCCTGAGAACTCGTCCACGTACCGCTGGAGGTGCTTCGGGGACATCCGGTGGTAGACCCCCGTGTGACCTCTCTTCAGCATCGACCAGAAGGACTCCACCCCGTTCGTGTGGGCCTGTCCTCTGACGAACTCGGACACGCTGTGCTTGACGGTCTCGTGGGGCCGCCCGCTGCCTCTGTAGGCGGTGGCATCGTCGGTGTAGAGCGTGGCGTCCGGCTCGGCGTGGTCGTCGATGAAGCCCTTCAGCGTCTCGCCGTCCGTCCGCTCGACGACCCGCGCGGCCACCTGTCCCGTCTCCCGGTCCTTCATGCCGGCGACCGCCGTCTTCCCCACCGGCCCGCGGCCCGTGCCCGCGAGCTCCTTCCGCTTCGCGTTGCTCATGTTCTTCCGCTTCCCGCCGACGTAGGTCTCGTCGACTTCGACCGGCCCCTCGAACATCCTCTTCCGCTCGGCACCCAACCCTTCCCGGATCCGGTGGAGCATGAACCACGCCGACGATTGGGCGATCTTCAGGTCCCGGCGGAGCTTCAGCGACGACACGCCCTTGAGACTGGTGATCTCCAGGTAGATCGCGTAGGCCCACTTCCGAAGGGGCAAGTTGCTGGCCTCCATCGACGTGTTCGTCTTGAGGCTGAAGTACTTCCGGCAGTCCCGGCACCGGTAGGGCATGGGCTTCCCCGACTTCACCCGGTAGCAGTTCACGCTCCCGCACCGCAAGCACGCCATCTGTCCGTCAGGCCACAGCCAGCTCTCGAACCACTTCACCGCCGCTTCCTCGTCGGGGAACATGTCGGCCAACTCGAGGAGGCTGATACCCTCCCGGTGGTTCTTTCCAGGTCCGTGAGCCATCGTCAGTCCTTTTCGGTCATGGAGTCGAGACACCTGCGTAGGCTGGCCACGATCCCCGCCATCTCCTGCTTCGACGGCCCTCCCTGCGGGTGATCCTTGAGTACCCCAACCCACTCCTGGACCTGATGAGCAAACTGATTCAAGACGTTTCTGCGGTCGTTCCGAGCCTCTGCGTGGTTACCGTTCTGAATGTCCCGCCACTCCTCCTTCGGGGTCGGCCATTTGTCCGTTCTCATTCGGCTAACTCCTTGTGCCAGTTGATTTTGCCCTATTTCAATCTAACCGATACGTCCGGCACTGTCAAGTATTCCCTATAATTCCCTTTGAGAACCCCGTCTCGCAATTGCCCAAAGTAGGACGCGTCGGCGGTGACCGCAGGAGGAGACTCCCCTCCCTCGATCAGGAGGTCCCGACGGTGTCGGCGGTCCCGGTCCTGGCGGATCAGTTCGCGGATGTACGCGCTGCAGGTCCCGTATCCGCGGTCCGTCACCTGCTCGTCGACGAAGGACTTGAGCGGGGCGGGAAGCGAGACGTTCATGGTGCTCACGGACGAAGGATAGCGGGAATGGCAAAATCCGGGCGATTGGTGCCTGAGCGCACCGGGTTCCCGCCGACGCCGACATCATGCGTGACGACGCGACGGCCATTAGGATGTCGGGTTCTACGACGAAGGTCGTCGGCCGCTCCCTCGACCGGACGGACATCCTCAACTTCATGAACGTGAACATCAACTTCCACCGGGGCGCCCAGGACGCGGTGTTCAAGGTGCTGGAGTGAGGGAGCGGCGAGGCCCGTGAGCGCCCAACCGGGGACATCGGACTTCTTCGAGGACCTCACCGCCCGGATCCTGGCGGCTCTCAGGGAGGGCGTGGTTCCGTGGCGGCGGCCATGGCGCTCGTTGACCCCGACCCGGTACACCGGGCTGCCCTTCACGGGAACCAACAGCCTCGTGCTGTCGCTCGCGGCCGACGCGAGGGGCTACGCCAATCCGTTCTGGCTGACGGAGGCCCAGGGACGCCGGTGCGGCGCGAGCGTCCTGGACGGCGAGGAGGGCACGCCGGTGCTGCGTCCGCTCCCGTTCCAGGTCCCCGCTCGCGGAAAGGAGGCCCGCCACCGTCCACCCATCCCCATCATGGAACGCTACAAGGTGTTCAACGGCGAACAGTTCGACCGGCTGCCGCCCAGGTTCCGGGTCGATGAAGACAGTCCCGCTCCCGGTCACGGAGGCAGGATCGACGCCGCCGAAGCCTTCTTCGGGGCGATTGGGGCGGAGATCGTGCCGGCAGGGGACAGGGCGGCCTACAATCGCGCCAGGGACATCATCATGATGCCGATATTCCCCAGCTTCGGCGATCCGGTCCGCTACTACTCCACGCTCGCGCACGAGGCCATCCACTGGACCGGCCACCGCAGCCGGATGCGTCGCGAGTTCGGCGGCCGCTTTGGAGACCGGACCTACGCCTTCGAGGAGATCGTCGCCGAGCTCGGCGCCTCCTTCGTCATGGGCCGCCTCGGCCTGCCCTGCCTCGTCGAACAGGGTCACGCGCCGTACATCGATCACTGGATTTCGGTGCTGGAGGATGACGAGAGAGCCATCCACAGCGCCGCCACCCACGCGCAGAGGGCCGCCGACTTTCTCGTCATCGCCACGGCCTCGGAACGCGTGCGGGAGCTCGCGGCGCGGCCTCTGGACGACCGCGCCTGGATCGTGGTCTATCTGGACGTCGTGGAGATCGGGCCGCATCCGCTGGTCGGCGCGGTAGGAGTCGACGCCGGGGGAACGAAGCGCGTACTGGGGCTGCGCCTGGTCGAAAGCGACCGGGACGACGGGACGGCCGCGGCCAAGGAGCTGCTGCGGGACATCGTGGGCCGGGGCGTCCGCCCGGACCGGAGGCGCCTCGTGGTGACCGACGGGTCCGCGCGGCTGAGGGACGCGGCGGTCACGGTGTTCGGCGGCGACACGTACGTGCAGGCCTGCCGGCCGCACCGCGAGCGCGACGTCCTGTCACGCGTGCGCGGCAAGGAGGAGCGCGACAGGGCCAGGAAGGCGCTGCGGGAGGCGTGGTCGGGTGGGGTGGCGGAGGGACCGCGGCTGCTGGAGCGGCTTGCGGGTCGGCTCGCTCGGGAAGGATGGGACGGGGCGGCGGGCCGCCTTCGCGCCGGATCCCGCGACCTCTTCACGGTGGACCGGTTCGGACTGGATCCCGGGCTGGCCGGGAGCCTGGTCACCACGAGGGTGATCGACAGCGCGAGCTCGGGACTGCGGCGCCAGATCTGCGGCGTGCCGAGCTGGGGCGGCCGCGAGGCGGTGCTCGCATGGGCGGCCGCATCGTTCCTCGATACGGAGCGGGGATTCATGAAGATCCGCGGCCACCGTCGCCTTCAGCTCCTCAAGGACCACCTGGATCAGATCGAGATGCCGTTCGGGGCGTAGGACAGCGCCGACTACTGCGTCCGCCTCCGGCCGCCCAGCCCGGCGGCGGGCGGGGAACTCAACGGTCCCCCGCCGTACCTTCCGTGTCAATGCGCGCGATCCAGCCCTCCGGCGTAAGCGCCCCGGCCCTCTCGACCAGCTCCCTGTCCCAGGACACCACCTCTCCCTCCATCCCCTCGGCCAGGGCCGCGTAAAGAGCGTCCCCCGAGCGAAGGAACCCCCTGGTGCCGACCCGAACGGCCCGGCGGAGCATCGTCCGATTCAACGAGTACTCGGTGACCAACGGGGAATCCAGCATCCGGGCGGCGAGCGGCCTGCCCTGCTCGGCACTCCGCAAGCGGCGGGCCAGCGCGCAGGCGATCTCCAGTCTCGCGAACCCGGGGACCGCGATCGGAAGCTCACGGGCCGCAACCTCGGAGAAGAATGCCCGGCTGGGTTCCGACAGCGGATCCGTTGCGTCGGCAGCCGACACCCAGACGCTGGCGTCGATGACGAGCGTGGCTGCCGGAGCCGTCACCCGCGCTTCAGCCGGTTCCTGTCCGCGGCCAGCTCCTCCCTCGCCGGACGCCCCTGCGGAGCGTGCCTGATCGCTTCGTCGGCCGCGTTGAACCAGGAGCGAAGCCACGCGGCTGGGACCTCCCCGGCTTCCCCGGCCTCTCCCCCGCTCAACCAGCGCCGATAGAGCTCCGTCGTCACTTCGCGGATCGTGAGCCCTCGCAGCGCCGCCTCCGACTTGACCTGCCGGTACAGGTCATCCGGGATGTCGATCGTCGCCTTCATTCGAACATGATAACCGTATTACCGTACACCCGTCCATGGAATGGAGGGAGGCCGGTCCCGGGAATGTCGCCTACGGGTGCTGAAGCCCGAATCAAACCCCTACATTACCCCCATGCCCACCACCGCAGCCGCACCCCGCACCGAGACCATCCGGGGCCTCCCCCGCCCCCTCGCCCGCGCCCTCGAGGTGTACGCGGGCCGTCTCGACGTCGACGCGATCCGGTCCGCCTACGAACTCGCCGCCGAGGCCCACTCCGAGCAGCGCCGCGCCTCGGGCGAACCGTACATCAACCACGCGGTCGAGGTGGCCACGATCGTCGCCGAGCTCCAGCTCGACACGGCTTCCGTGGTCTCCGCGCTGGTCCACGACGTCCCGGAGGACACGGTCGTATCGCTGCAGGGGATCCGCGAACTCTTCGGCGACGAGGTGGGCGCGATCGTCGACGGCGTCACCAAGATCGGGCGGGTGCGCTTCCGCTCCAGCACCGAGCGCCAGGTCGAGAACTACCGCAAGCTGCTGCTCTCGATGGCGCACGACGCGCGTGTCATCCTGGTCAAGCTGGCCGACCGCCTGCACAACATGCGCACCCTCGAGCACCTGCCCGACAGGAAGCAGGGTCCGATCGCGCGCGAGACCCGGGAGATCTACGCCCCGCTGGCGCACCGCCTGGGTATGGCCGCGATCAAGTGGGAGCTGGAGGACCTTGCATTCAAGTTCCTGGACCCGGACGCCTACGCCGACCTGAGGAAGCTGGTCCGGCAGCGGCGCCGGGCCCGGGAACGGCACATCCTGGAGATGCAGCGGCCGCTGGAGGACGCCCTGGCCGGAGCAGGCGTACCCGCCGACGTCACGGGGCGCCCGAAGCACCTGTGGTCGATCCACCGCAAGATGATCACCCAGGACCGCAGCTACGACGAGATCTACGACCTCATGGCGCTCAGGGTCATCACCGATTCGGTGCAGCACTGCTACGCGGCGCTGGGGATCATCCACAGCCGCTGGACGCCGATCCAGGAGCGCTTCCACGACTACGTGGCCACGCCCAAGTCGAACATGTACCAGTCGATCCACACGACGGTGTACGGTCCGGGCGGACGCCGGTTCGAGGTGCAGATCCGTACCGAGGAGATGCACCGCACCGCCGAGTTCGGGATCGCCGCGCACTGGCGCTACAAGGCGGACGGCAGGGAGAGCGGGGTCGACGATGCGCTGACCTGGTTCCGGCAGGTGCTCGAGTGGCAGAAGGACGCCAGCGAGCCGGAGGAGTTCATGGAGTTCCTCCGCATGGACCTCTTCCAGGGCGAGATCTTCGTCTTCACGCCGAGGGGCGACGTCAAGCAGCTTCCGGTCGGTGCCACGCCGATCGACTTCGCCTTCTCGGTCCACACCGAGGTGGGCCTGCACTGCGCGGGGGCGAAGGTGAACGGCCGGATCGCGCCGCTCTCGCGGGAGCTGACCAGCGGCGACTCCGTCGAGATCATCACCAACCCGCGCCAGTGGCCCAACCGTGACTGGCTGGGGTTCGTGAAGACCTCGCGCGCGCGCCAGAGGGTCCGCCAGTGGATCCGCCGCCAGGAGTTCGACACCGCACTCCGGCTCGGGCAGGAACTCTTCGCGCGGGCGCTGCGCAAGGGGCGGCTCCCGAAGCCCGGCGAGGACGAGGCGCAGCGGGTGGCGCGCAAACTCGGGTTCAAGCGTTTCGACGAGATGCTGGCCGCGCTCGCCCGGGGGGACATCGGCCCGTCGGCGGTCATCCGCGGCTTCTACCCGGACGAGGATCCCTCCGAGGTGGTCAGCCGGTCGCCGTCGGCGCTGGAGCGCATCGCCGATAAGATCCGCAAGTCCAACCGCGGCGTGACCATCCAAGGGATGGACAACCTGATGATCCGCTACTCGCAGTGCTGCGAGCCGGTCCCGGGGGACAAGGTGATCGGGTACATCACGCGGGGCAGGGGGATCTCGATCCACCGCATGGACTGCTCGAACGTCCTGAACCTCAAGAAGGATCCGGAGCGCCGCGTCGAGATCCAGTGGCGGGCGGAGCGGGGGGACCGCTTCTTCGTGCACCTGCACATGGAGGGCACCGACCGGCGCGGCCTCCTGGGCGACGTGGCGCGCACGATCAGCGAGACGGCGACGGACATCCAGCACGCCGACATGCGCGCCAACGACGGAGGGATGACGGCGGCGTTCGTCGTCGAGGTCCAGGACCTGAACCACCTCAAGCGGATCATGCAGGCGGTGCAGCGGGTCAAGGGCGTGGTCTCGGTGGTGCGCCGCGAGAGCTTCCACGAGAGCGACCTCGTGTGATGACGTGATGCGGTGATGCGATGATGTTGCGATGACACGATCTTCCGAACCGGCGGCCGGGACCCGCACGGACACCGCCTATGCCTGACTTCGAGATCAGGGCACCCTTCGAGCCTCACGGGGACCAGCCCTCCGCCATCGCCGAGCTGGCGGCCGGGCTTCGCGACGGCACCCGCTTCCAGACGCTGCTGGGTGCGACGGGGACGGGCAAGACGCTCACCATGGCCCACGTCATCGCGCAGTCGGGCCGCCCGGCGCTGGTCATGTCGCACAACAAGACGCTCGCGGCGCAGCTTTACGGCGAGCTCAAGTCGCTGCTCCCGGGCAACGCCGTCGAGTACTTCGTCTCCTACTACGACTACTACCAGCCCGAGGCGTACATACCCTCCACCGACACGTACATCGAGAAGGACGCCTCGATCAACGAGGACATCGAGCGGCTGCGGCTCAGGGCCACCTCGTCGCTGATCGAGCGGCGGGACGTGGTCGTTGTGGCTTCGGTCTCGTGCATCTACGGCCTGGGCAACCCGGCCGACTACCGGGGCCTCATGCTGCACCTCGAGGTCGGCGAGGAGGTCCCCCGCCAGCAGATCCTGCGCGGCCTCGTCGACATTCTCTACAAGCGCAACGACATCGCCTTCGAGCGCGGCACCTTCCGGGTGCGCGGCGACACGGTCGAGGTCTTCCCCGCGTACGAGGAACAGGCGGTCCGGATCGAGCTCTGGGGGGACGAGGTGGAGCGCATCACCCGCTTCGACCCGCTCACGGGGGACACTATCGCGGTGCTGGACCGGACCGCGATCTACCCCGCGTCCCACTACGTCACGCGCCGCCGCACGATCGAGGAGATGGCGCCTCTGATCCGCGAGGAGATGCAGGAGCAGGTGGCGAGGTTCAGGGAGGCCGGACGGCTCCTCGAGGCGCAACGGATCGAGACCCGCACCAACTTCGACCTGGAGATGATGCTGGAGATGGGCACCTGCCCGGGGATCGAGAACTACAGCCGGTACACCAGCGGCCGCCGCCCCGGAGAGCGGCCCGCCTGCCTGCTGGACTTCTTCCCCGAGGACCTCCTGCTCATCGTCGACGAGTCCCACGTGACCATTCCCCAGATCCACGGCATGTACAAGGGCGACCGGTCGCGCAAGCTCACCCTCGTCGAGCACGGCTTCCGCCTCCCCTCGGCGGTCGACAACCGCCCGCTCACCTTCGACGAGTGGCGCTCGCTCCTGAACCAGACCCTCTTCGTGTCGGCCACCCCCGGGGACTACGAGCTGGAACTCTGCGGCGGGGTCGTGACCGAACAGATCATCCGCCCCACCGGGCTGGTGGACCCCCCGATCGACGTGCGCCCCGTGCGCGGCCAGGTGGACGACCTGCTCGCCGAGATCCGCGAGCGCGCCGCCCGCGACGAGCGCATCCTGGTCACGACGCTGACCAAGCGCATGGCCGAGGACCTCTCCGAGTACCTGCAGTCGGTGGGTGTGCGGGTCCGCTACATGCACGCCGACATCGACACGATCGAGCGGATGGAGATCCTGCGCACGCTGCGCCTGGGGAGGATCGACGTGCTGGTCGGGATCAACCTGCTGCGCGAGGGTCTCGACCTGCCCGAGGTGTCGCTGGTGGCGATCCTGGACGCCGACAAGGAGGGGTTCCTGCGCAACGCCCGCTCCCTGATCCAGACGGTGGGCCGCGCGGCCCGCAACGCCAACGGCAGGGCGATTCTGTACGCGGACGGGATCACGGGCTCGATGCGACTGTGCATCGATGAGACCGAGCGGCGCCGGCGGGTGCAGCTCGCGCACAACGAACGGCACGGAATCGTGCCCAGGACGATCCGCAAGAGCGTGGAGGAGATCGAGCGGGCCACCCGCGTGGCCGACGCGCGCGAGAAGCCGGTCGCGAAGGTGGCCGAGCCCGTGCCCGGGTACGCGGACGAGATCGACTCCGAGGCCTTCATGAAGATCATCGAGGAGGAGATGGCGAAGGCGGCCGAGGCGCTCGACTTCGAGCGGGCGGCGGCGCTCAGGGACCAGCTGTTCGACCTGAGGGCGGCACGGTGAACGGGGGTGGGGCCGGGGTGACGGAAGGGGAGTTGACGGCCTGGGGGCGACGAGTCGGGGGTGGAGTGCTCCCGCCGGTCTTCATCGGGCTGAGGGGGCCGCTGGGCGCGGGGAAGTCGGTGTTCGCCCGGGCGGTGGCGCGCGGGGCGGGGGTGGAGGGGGCGCTGCCGTCGCCGACGTTCAACCTGGTGTTCCGGTATGCGCTGCCGGGCGGCCGGGCGGTGATCCACGCCGACCTCTTCCGGATCGAGGCCGCGGGGGAGCTGGCCGGGATCGGCTGGGAGGAGCTGCTCGGCGACGAAGGCGCGATCGTGCTGGTGGAGTGGTGCGGGCGGGCGGGGGAGGCGCTTCCGCCGGATCGCTGGGAGGTGCGTCTCGGATTCGTGCCGGGCGAGACGGGGAGGCGCGGGGTGGAGGTCGAGCGCTTCGGAGAGCCTGCGCCTCTGCCGGGGGTTGGGTGAGCGGGGTTGCGGGGGGGGCGGGGGGCCCCGGGAGCTGCTTGCTCGGCATCGAGACCTCCTGGCGGGTGGGTTCGGTGGCGGTGGCCATCGACGGCACCGTGGTTGCCCGGCGCTTTCTGACGACGCCCTCCGAACACGCTTCCGGACTGATCCCCGCGGTCCGCCGGGTCCTTTGCGAGGCCGCAGCCGGCCTCGACGAGCTCACCGGAATCGTGGTCGGTGCGGGACCGGGGTCGTTCACGGGGGTGCGCATCGGGGGTGCGGCGGCCAAGGGGCTGGCCACGAGCCTGGACGTGCCGCTGTACGCCACCTCGAGTCTGCGGGCCGCGTGCTGCGCGGAGGAGGTGGTGGGGACGGGGGCCGGCCTGCCTCCGGAGCTTCGCGACGAGGGCGATCCGCCGGGGCGGGGAGCGAAGCCGCACGATCTGGCCGGCGACGAGCGCGAACACCGCTACGTGCTTCTGGATGCGCGCCACGGACGGGTCTACGGGGCCAGCTACGATGTGGGCGCGGACGGGCCGGTAGAGGTTACCGCGCCGCACGGGGGCACCGTTGTGGAAGTGATCAATGCGCGGCCGTCGCGTGGTGTGGTCTTCGTGGGTGAAGGCGCCCGGGCGTACCGGACCCTGCTGCGGGCGGCGGGCTACGGGACGCGCCCATATCCAGCGGGAGTGCCCCTGGCCGATGCGGTCCTGTCGTATTGCTCGTGGGAGCCCGTGGACGCGAGCGCCTGGGAGCCCGAGTACGTCCGGCGGTGGCGGCCCGGGTGACCGGAACCGGCATGAGGTTGTCCCGGAGCCGGTCGAGCTCTGCCGCCCCTCCCGGTCAACTCCCGGGGCCCGGCCTGAACCCGGGCCCTCCGGTCGCCGAAGCCAACCGGGGACTTCTCGTTTTCGCCTGAGCGGCTACCTTTGTGAAACGGAGGCTACACGACCCCTATGGAGAAGATGCCCCAAGAGAGCCGCAAGGTCCTGGTAACCGGCGGTGCCGGCTTCATTGGGAGCCATGTCGCCGACGCCCATCTCGACCGCGGCGACCGGGTCTGGATTGTGGACGACCTCTCTTCCGGACGCGTGGGAAACGTTCCCGCCGGCGCGGAGTTCCACCTGCTCGACATCGCCGACGAAGCGGTGGGGGACCTCATCCGGAGCGTGGGCTTCGACCTCATCAACCACCACGCCGCGCAGATCGACGTGCGTGTCTCGGTGGACGATCCGGTGCGGGACGCGCGCGTCAACGTGGCGGGCCTCCTGAACGTCCTGGAGGCGGCGCGCGCCAGCGGAACCGGCAGGTTCGTCTTCGTGTCGAGCGGCGGCGTGGTGTACGGCGAACCACGGGAATTCCCCACGCCGGAACGGGCCCCGAAGGAACCCCTGTCTCCCTACGGGGTCACCAAGCTGGCGGGCGAGCACTACCTGAACTACTACCGGGAGGTGTACGGGATTGAGTACGTGGCCCTGCGCTACGGGAACGTCTACGGCCCCAGGCAGGATCCGCACGGCGAGGCCGGCGTCGTGGCGATCTTCTCACGGCGGCTGCTCCGGGGCGAGCCGCTGGTGGTCTACGGCGACGGAGAGCAGACCCGCGACTACGTCTACGTCGGGGACGTGGTGAATGCCAACCTGCTCGCGGCCCGCATGGAGCTCTCATGCGCTCCCGGGATCGACGCGCGTGCCTACAACGTGGCGACGGGGACGGAGACGTCGGTGAACCGGCTGGCCACCGCTCTGGAGGACGCCGCCGCGATCCGTACCGGCCGTGTCTTCCGGGATTCGCGGCCGGGTGAGCTTCGCCGCAGTGCCCTGGCCACGGAGAGAATCGGTGAGCAGGGCTGGGCGCCCTCGTCGAGCCTGCGCGATGGGCTGGCCGCGACCTTCGAGGCCATCGCCTCCACCGAAGCCGTGCGGGTCGCATGAGCGGGGCAGTCCTGCAGACCCAGACGCCGCGCAACCCGGCGGACATGATCCTCGGAGCCAGCGTACCCACACAGGTCGTCCTCGTGGTGCTGGTGCTCTTCTCGATCCTCTCGCTCTGGGTGATCATCTCGAAGGTGCGGCACTTCCGGGGCGTGCGCCGGGAGGGGGACCGGTTCCTGGGCCGGATGGAGGAGGTGGCCAACCTGACCGGGGCTTCGGAGGCGCTGATCGGTCTGCCCGAGTCGCCCTACACGCGCCTGTTCCGGGGTGGGCTGTCCTTCTTTGCCGAACTCAGTCCGGGGGCGCTCTTCGGTGCCAGCCAGGCGGCGGGTCTCTCGCTCACCCAGCTGGAGGCGTTGCGGCTGGTGATGGACAAGGTCCAGGCCGAAGAGATCGACGAACTCGCGCACGGCCTGAACTGGCTCGCCATCATCGGATCGGTGTCGCCGCTGCTGGGTCTGATGGGAACGGTCATCGGCATCATGAACACCTTCCTGGGCATCACGGCCCACGGTTCGGCGAACATCAGCGCGGTAGCTCCCGGGGTGGCCGAAGCGCTCATCACCACGGTCGCGGGACTGGCCGTCGCAATCCCGTCGGTGATCGCCTACAACCACTTCGCGTCCCGCCTCAACCTCGTGCGCGGGGAGTTCGAGGGTTTCGCCAGCGAGTTCATCGGGACCCTGGCCAAGGAGCGGCACGTGTGATGGGGCTTGAGCCGGCGAGGAGAGGACTCCTCATGAGGAGGCGGGACCCGTGAAAAGGCGGGAGCGGCAGCGTGTCGGGCTTCCGGTCCGCGCGGAGATCAACGTCACCAGCCTGGTCGATGTCGCCTTCACCCTCCTGGTCATCTTCATCATCACCGCTCCGGTCCTGCAGGGCGGGATCGAGGTGAACGTGCCCCCGGGGCCGGTTAGCGTGATCGAGGCGTCGGACGAGCAGATCATCGTGACCGTCGACTCCGCGGGGACGTACTACGTGGGAGAAGCCCCGGTGGCACCGGACATGCTGGACGTCACCCTGGCGGAACTGATCGAGAGACGCGATGCCGACATCGTCTTCGTGAAGGGCGACTCGTCGGCCGTATACGGGCGCGTCACCCGCGCGATCGCCGCCGCGGTCGCCAACCAGGGTGTGCGCCTGTCGCTGGTCATCCGGGAGATGCAGCGATGACAGGCCCGGCAGGGGGCGTCGAGGAAACCGGGAGCGTCCGGCGCCGTCCGCTGGACAGGCGTGCCCTGGGAGTGTCTGTCTCAGTGCATTTCGGGGCGCTCGTATTCCTTTTCGGGATCATTCCGGCGCTGCAGGAACCGGTCATCATCTACGAGGTCGTGCAGGTCGATATGGTCACGGCGGCCCTCGCCCCCGAGGACGAACTCGTCGTCGAGACCCCGGAGGATCCGCCTCCCGCGGAGGAGGAGGCCCCGATTCCGGAGCCGGAGCCGGAACCCGAGCCCGACTCCGCCGAGACGCCTCTGCCCGCCGAAGAGCCGCCGCCCCCGGACCCCGAGGCGGCCGCACCGACCGCGGAGCCCGAAGACGGCGATGACGCGGTGACCCGCCGCGTCGAGGCGTTCCGCAGGGACTACCCGGAGTACTACGAGAACATCCAGAACCAGATCGAGCGCTGCTTCCGCTGGCAGGGCTCCGGGCGGCTCGAGGTGCTGGTGACCTTCCGGATTCGCCGGGACGGCACCACGACCGGAATGGAGGTCGCCGAGCCTTCCGGGAACCACGCCTTCGACATCGATGCATTGGGGGCCGTCGAATGCGCCGGCATGAACGACCGCCTGGGTCCGCTGCCCGACGAGTACCCGTTTTCCATACTTCCCGTCCGGTTCACCATCACCTCGAGGGTTGGAGGACAGGAGTCCGCGGACACACCGGTGGAGGGATCCCATTGAGAAGATCGACGATACTTGCGGAGGTTTTCCTGCCGGCGCTGTCGGCCGTGGCCGCCGGCGGGCTTGCGGCCCAGGAGGAGGAGGGGACGATTCCGGGTGTGGAACTCGGGATCGTCCTGGAGAACCGGTATGTGCCGCCCATCGCGGTGCAACCGTTCACCCTGTCGATCGCGGGAGATGATGCGCTGGGGCGGGAGATCGAGCTGATCATCGCGCGGGACCTTGACCTGAGCGACCGCTTCCTGGTGCGCGATACGCTGCCGGCGGAGTTCGCGGGAGGGGGTGTCCAGTACGCGCTCTGGGAGCAGTTCGAGGTGGACTGGCTTCTTACCGGAACCATCGAGGGCGACACGACCGGCGAGGGCAGGATTCTATCGCTGGAACTGCACGACGTGGTCTACGGCAGCCTCCACGAACGGGAGCGCTTCCAGGTTCCCGAGCGTGGCAGCGCGAATTACCGGATGGCGGTGCACGCGGTGTCGGACGCGGTGGTAGAGTGGGTGACAGGCGAACGGGGCGCCGCGGCGACCCGCATCGTGCTCGCCATGCGCGCCTTCGGGGAAGAGAGGGGCAAGGAACTGTACGTCGTGGATTCCGACGGCGAGAACCTGCGGCGCCTGACGTGGGATCAGAGCATCGTGGCGTCGCCGGTGTGGTCGCCGGACGGCAAGCGGATCGCGTACACCTCCTGGAAATCGGGCGTGCCCAGGATCTACGAATTCGACCTGGAGACGGGACGGGACCGGGCCCTGATCCCCGATGGCCACGGCCACCAGTTCACGCCGTCCTATCATCCGGCCGGACACACGATCATCTTCTCGGTGATCGCGGCGGAGCCGAAAGGCATCTTCACCTTCAACATCCGTGACGGGTGCTGCCTGACCCGCCTGGAAGGGGGCCCCTATCAGAACCTCTCGCCCGGCTATTCGCCCGATGGCTCGAGCTTCTCCTTCCTGTCGAGCCGTCTGGGAGTGGCGACGCCGCAGATCTATGTGCGTCCTTCCAGGGGCGGCAGTGCCGAGCTCCTCTCGCCGTACCGTTTCGGAGCAGGCGGCTACTTCGCCGACCCGGACTGGTCTCCCGGCTCGAGCAAGGTCGCCTTCGCGGGCGGAATCAAGGGCAGACGCCAGGCCAACCGCTACAACATCCTGGTTGCCGACGTCGCGAAGGGTGACAACCGGCTTGTTCAGCTTACGCGGGAAGGCAACAACGAAGATCCCAGCTGGGCGCCGGATGACAGGCACATCGTCTTCAAGGGGGAGCGCACCTACGGAACCGGGGTTTTCATTGTCGACACCGCCACCGGACGGACCCGGCTCCTGGTGGCCAACGTGCTTGTCGAGGACCCCGACTGGTCTCCGCTGCTCGCCGGAAACGGTGTGGGCGGGTGAGTCGGGTGCCCTCCCTGATTCGCCCTTCCGGGGCCCGCGGATCCCCCACCCGTCTTCGAATTCGCCTATATTCTAGGCGGTGTCCGGTCCGGACGCCTTGCCGACACGCTCATCTTCACTCACCGGGAGAAGGGATGTTCAACCCACGGTTGGTCCTAACCGCTTTCGTCGCTGTCGTCATCGCCGCCGCCTGCCGTCCGGAGCCGCCGCCGCCGCCGCCGCCGCCGACGGGGCCCACGCCCGAGGAACTGGAGGCGCGGCGCATCGCCGACTCGATTGCATCGGCCGAGGCGGAAGCTCTCCGGGTGGCCGCCGAGAAGGCCCGCCTCGAAAGGGAACGGATGGAGCGCGCGCGGCAACTGCGGGCGACCCTAGAGGAGATGGTCTTCTTCGACTACGATGAGGCGAACATTCGGACCGACGCCAGGAGCAGACTTGAGGCCAAGCTTGAAGTCCTGCGCGACTACCCGACCGTTCGCATGCGAATGGAGGGACATGCCGATGAGCGGGGAACGTCGGAATACAACACCGCACTCGGGTACGAACGGGCCGAATCCGTCATACAGTTCCTCACCGGCTACGGCCTGGACGGGGTACGCTTCGAGTTGGTGTCCTATGGGGAGGAGAGCCCGATTGCCAGCGGATCCAACGAGGCCGCATGGGCGCAGAACCGGCGGGTCGAGTTTGTCATTACGGGCGGCGCCGGCGACCTCGGACGATAGGGGCCGGGAGGGACAGGGCTCCCAGCAACGGAGCGGGGATTCTCCCTCGCCCCGCGGGGCCTGCCGCCGAAGCCCGGTTGGCAGGGGAGCGTTGGCGGTGGCCGCACGGCTCGGCCGGGAGCGGTCCGGCACCGCGGAGGCACAACGAGGAGGGCGAACAATGCGCACCGCAACGACCCGCAGCGCACTCACATTGCTCCTGCTCGCGCCGGCGGCGTGCGCCACCAGGGGCGACCTGTCGGAGTTGCGGAGCGAGGTACGGGCGCTGTCCGCCCGGCAGGATTCGGCCTTCGCAGAACTGCGCCGTTCGCTGCTGGAACAGAACAGGGCGGCAATGGACTCCGTGCGCCTGCTGTCGGATGTGTTGTTCGACTTCAGGGGAGACGCGAACAACCGCCTGCTCGCGATCCACAAGCAGCAGGTCCGCCTCAACGAGATCCTGGGGCAGAGCCAGCGCAGTCTGGACCAGCTCAGCCAGGATATGGACAACGAGTTGCAGCGGATGCAGCAACGGATCCGGACACGCGAAGAAGCAGGGGCGGACACGCTCGGCGGTGACTCGGCCGAACCGCCGGAGTCGGGCGCACAGGGTGGCACGGCTGCGGAACAAGCACTGTACGACGCCGCCGTGAGCAACCTCGAGAGGGACCTGCGGACTTCGGCCCGCCGGGGATTCACGCAGTTTCTGGAGGAATACCCGCGCAGTGTGCTGGCTCCGGCCGCGCATCTGCATCTGGGGGAGCTCCTCACCCTGGAGGGTCTGCGGGAGGAGGCCGTCGACAACTACCTCGAGGTCCCCAAGCTGTTCCCGACATCGGAGCACATTCCCGCGGCCCTGTACCGGGCCGGTGTGCTCTGCATCGAACTGGAGGACTACGACCGGGCCCGCGAGTTCCTGGAGCGGGTGATCAACACCTATCCGGACGACAGGTACGCCGAGCTGGCACAGGAAGAACTCGAGAAGATCCCTTGACGGGCGGCCGTGCTCTGTCCCGTCTGTAACTCCGCCTCGAAGGTTGTGGATTCGCGCACGGCCCGCGGGGGCCGCGCCATTCGCAGGCGGCGCGAATGCCTGGAGTGCCGCGGCCGCTTCACGACCTACGAACGCGTCGAGGAACGGCCCCTGCAGGTCGTCAAGCGGGACGGCAGCGCCGAGGATTTCCAGCGCGACAAGCTGGAAGCGAGTATCGCCGTGGCGTGCGCCAAGCGTCCGGTTTCGCCGGGCGACATCGAGGCGCTGGTGGACCGCATCGAGGATCGCTTCTCCGCTTCGGCCCGCAGGGAGGTTGCGTCCGCGCGGATCGGCGAAGAGGTCATGGAGGGACTCAAGCCGCTCGACCGCGTGGCCTACGTTCGCTACGCGTCTGTGTACCGGAACTTCGAGGACATCGACGAGTTCCAGGAGGTCGTGGACGAGCTGATCATAAGGGAGCGGCACGAGGACCTGAGGCGCTTCCAGGCCGAGCTTCCGCTCCCGCTGGGCGACAGTCGGAGTGGCGAAGGCTGATGCGGAGGTTGCGCGACGGCCTTCTGTCGCGGGGGAAAGGGAATCCGAAGGCGGAGATGCCCTTCCTGGACCACCTGGAAGAGCTGCGCTGGCGGATCCTGTGGAGCCTGCTCGCGGTCATCCTGGGTTTCGCCGTGGGCCTGTTCCTCGTCACCAACCCGAGAATCGACGCAATGCAGATCCTGCTCGATCCGGGCCAGGACCTGTTCGGAGCGGAGTGGCTGCCCCAGGCACTGTCACCCACCGACCACTTCTTCGTCCTTCTGAAGGTTTCCCTGTGGATCGGCCTCATCCTGGCTTCGCCCACCCTCGTATATCAGGCGTGGTCCTTTCTCGCCCCCGCCCTGGAAAGACACGAAAAGCGGGCCATCGTTCCGGCGCTGTACATGGGACTCGTCCTCTTCCTGACCGGTGTGGCGGTGGCCTACTTCGTCGTCCTGCCGGTCTCCCTGCG
The DNA here is from genome assembly GCA_965204275.1 of Longimicrobiales bacterium. Lineage (GTDB taxonomy): Bacteria > Gemmatimonadota > Gemmatimonadetes > Longimicrobiales > Gaopeijiaceae > Bin94. Next base: position 1,799,350 of record CBDBEC010000002.1, on the reverse strand, counting down.
CTTCCTGATCGGCATCGGGACCGAGTTCATGACCCAGGGATGGACGGCCAACCTTTACTACAGCTTCATCGTCAAACTACTGCTGGCCATGGGGTTGGTCTTCGAGTTGCCGGTCGTGATCCTGGTGCTGAGCGTGCTGGGGTTGGTCACGCCCCGCTTTCTCCGAACCAAGAGGCGGCATGCGATTGTGGCGGGCGCGATCCTGGCCAGCATGATTTCGCCGGGCGACATGCTGCTGGCGACGGTAATCATGACGGGTTCTCTAATCCTGCTCTACGAGTTCAGTATCTTCCTTTCGGTGCTGGTCTGGAGGAAGCGGGAAGCTCGAGGCCGCGGCCTGGCGGGGACCGGGCCGGAAGATGCCGTTGCGGCGGACACGCCGTACAACCATGGTGACCCGGCGCGACCGGGGGACACGGGCGTGTCGCCCACGGCGGAGCCGGACGCGCCGGAGCCCCCGGAAACCCGGGAAGAGGAGTAGAGTGAGAAAGCCGAGCTGGATGCGATTCCGGGCCCTTGCCGGATCGATGGCCCTCGCGGCCCTCGCGGGGATCCCGGCGCCGGCGCACGGCCAGGAGCTCAACGACTCGCTGCGCGATGTGGTCCGGGAAAGGCTGGAGCGGCTCACCCGCGCGCTGGGGGACTCGACCGATCTGTTGCCGGACACCCTCCCGCCGGATTCCGCCGACGTGAGCATGGTCGGGGACTCCGTGCTCAAGTTGCTGCTCGGCCTGGACGGTTACAGTGTGGTCCAGTATCGGGCGGAAGGGGCCGTCTTCGAGCCCGAAACCGGGTTGCTCACGCTGACGGGTTCGGAAGGGAACAGCGCCCTCCTCAATCGCGAGGGCCTCGAACTGAAGGCCGACTCGGCGCTGGTCATCGACGAGAACGCCGGACGGCTGGTGACGAAGGGCGAGGCGGCCACGTTCACCCCGGAGGACGGAGATTCGGTCCTCACACGGCAGATCATCTTCGACCTCGATGAGGATCGCGCAACCGCCGTGGACGCCCGGACCACGATGGACGCCGGGGCGGGGAAATGGATCGTGCGCGGCGACTGTCCCTGGGTCGACGGAGACCTGTCCTACTGCCACCGGCTTCGGTTCACGAGCTGCGAGGAGGAGGAGCCCCACTACCACTTTCTCGCGCGTGAGATCAAGATCACTCCGGGAGGCACGATGGTCGCCCGGAACGTGGTGCTCTACTTCGCGGATGTCGGGGTGTTCTGGCTCCCCTTCATCGCGCAGAGCACCGAGACGGAGCGCCGCTCCGGTCTGCTCCCGGTTCGCTTCTCGGTGAACGATGTCGTGCGCAGCTCGGGAAACTATTCGCGACGGGTCTCCAACATCGGCTACTACTGGGCGATCAGCGACTACGCCGACGCCGAGATGGGGCTGGACTGGTGGAGCGGCAACTACATGGCCATTACGGGTGCGCTGCGCTACGAATGGACTCGGCAGTTCCTGGCGGGCGGTGCCAACCTACGGCAGTTCTGGAGGGAAGAAGGGGGGTCCGAACTCGCTGTCGATACGCGGCACAGATGGGAGATCTCGGAGCGGACCAAGGCGCAGGCCTCCTTCCGCTACGCTTCCAGTGCGTCCTTCGTGCGCCGGAATTCGTTCGATCCCAGGGAGGTCACCCAGTCGATCGACTCGGAGGGGGGGTTCAGCCGGCGCTTCGACTGGGGCAACCTCTCGGTAAACGCCAACCGCAGGCAGTTCCTGTCCGATGACAAGGTCGAGATGACGTTTCCCACGGTGAACCTTTCCGTTTCGCCGATAACCCTGTTTGACGCGCCGCCCAACCGGGCCCGGTTCTACAACAACCTGACGTGGTCGGGTTCCGGCCGCTTGTCGCGGTCGATACGCGATCTTCCGGCCCAGGCGCCCGACTCCTTCCGGCTGAAATCCGCGGACTCCGAGGCTTGGCGCGGCAGCTTCTCCACGAGCCTGTCGGCGGGCGCCCTCTCGGTTTCACAGAGTGTCAACCTGAACCGCAACACCTCACGAGACCTGCCGGCGGACTTTTTCGAACCCGACACCGCGGCCCCCCAGGCCGGGATCGGGAGCGTGGGGGATCTGCGGCAACCTGCCTTCTACCCCCGGGCCGCCGACGGCCTGGATCACCGGGAGGAGGAGCTGATCTGGTCCACCGGCGTCAACTACCAGGTGAACCTGGTGGGGTCCACCTCGCTCACCCCGAACCTCTCCCTGTCGGGCCGCTCCATCCGGTCCGATACCGCCACTGTGGGCGACGGCGGCTTCTTCGCCGCCCCGAGTCGTGTTTCCTTTGGGGCCAACCTGAAGGTCGATCTGTACGGCTTCTACTACGGAGACCGGATCCGGCACAAGTGGTCGCCGAGCTTCTCGTACTCGTACTCCCCCGAGACGAAGCCGACGGATCTGCAAAAGCTGGTCTTCGGTGACCGTGCCGTCCAGCCCAAGAACGAGATTCGTCTCGGGATGACCCAGACCTTCGAGATGAAGGTCTCGGACGCGGCAACGGATTCGGCGGCCGCGGAGAGTCCGGCGCCCAATCGGTCCGGAGGTCCCCGCAGGCTGCCGCGGGCGCGAAAGGTCACGCTGCTGGGACTGCGCACCAGCGCGGTAACCTACGACTTCGAGCAGGCCAAGGAAGCGGGCCACTTCAGCCGGGGTTTCGCCGAAAACCTGCGCGTCTCCAACCGGATCAGTTCGGACTACCTTCGCGGTCTGTCCGTTTCGGTGGAACACGACATCTTCGACGCTGCCGCCGACGAGGGCGGCGGGGCGGCCGCGCTCGCCTTCGCTCCGTTCCTTTCCAGCACGAACCTCGCCTTCTCATTGAGCAACAAATCCGCGCTGTTCGGGTGGCTGGGACGGCTGATGGGCGGTGAAGCGGAAGAGGGATCCGCATCTGCGGCGACCGGCGGCGAGGGAGAGGCGGCGGACCCGACGGGGCTGGAGTCGGCGGACCTGGGGGAATCGACGATCGTGCCGCGGTCCGGCGACCGGCGCAGACGGCCCCGAGGCTCCCAGCGCGGAGGCCGGGTCGGCGAATGGTCCGCCTCGCTTTCCTACTCCCTGGCCCGCACCCGGGGGGCTGAAACGGGCGGCAACCAGATGCTGCAGGCGAACGTGCGGTTTCGGCCCACGGAAAAATGGTCGGTGGACTGGCGGACCTCGTACGACATCGTGGCGGGAGCGTTCAACGACCACGTGATCAACCTCAAGCGGGAGATGCACCGCTGGGAAGCCGACTTTGCCTTCCAGCAGACGGCGACCGGCAACTGGACCTTCGTCTTCGAGGTGGCGTTGACGGACAACCGGGACCTGCACTTCGACTACGAGCAGCGAACAGGGGGGGGGCGGAGCACCAGGGAGACCCGCCGGTAGGAGCCGGTGGAAAGGCCCCCCCGGGGCATGCGACCGGAGATGCATCCGGGCACCTGGACCGCTTCGCTCAGCGTTGCTGCTCGGGCGGGCAACTGCTGCCGCCTTCTCGTCCCGTATTGCCGGCCCGGCGCCTCGCCGGTATCGATGCTCGCCCGGATTCCGACCCCGTACACTGCCCGGACGACCCACCCTCGGCTGTCCCCAACGGATGCCGCTTCGTCCCAGGGTGAGGACAGGATCGCTGGGCGCGCGTCCGGCGAGTTCCTTTTACGGCATGGTATTTTAACCTGGTACGGAAATTGCTGTGATCCGCTCGTGGCAACTTCGACCAGAGGTGCTCGGCCGGGCTTTGCTGTGTGACCGTTCCAATCCGGGGAGCGCTCGCCCAGGTGGCTTTCGAGAGCCTGCCGTAACAGAACCGAAACGAGGGAGCATATGCGATACTGGCTGTTGGGTGTGGTGGCGGTGTGTCTGGGGGGGTGTGACGGGAGGCTGATGATGGTGGACGAGCCCGCCCCACCGCGCAATCTGGACGGTGACTACTTCAACCGGGGAGTGGACCTGTGGTGGGAGCTGGATTCCCAATGGGAAGGGGAGGCCTTTCGCGTCTACGGAAAACGGACCGGTGACACGGAGTATTTCTTCATCGCGGAAGTGACGAGCTGTGCCCAGGGTGGGTGCGTGTACCGGGACATCAACGTCAGTCCCAAGCGGATGTACGAGTATTACGTTGCGTCGGTGGATCCCGAAACGGGAATGGAGGGGGCCAGCCCGTATTCGGTCGAGGTCTTCGTGCCCCTGCCCGATCCGCCGCCGATACCCGCCGAGGTCGAAGCCGTGGCGCTGGACGACGCGGTCTACCTCCGATGGGACGACAACGGCGCCACAGCCGAGGATTTCTCCGTGTACCGGGTCTACCAGGACGGCGCGGACGAAGACTACCTCCTGGGAGAGACAGACTCTCCGGCGTTTCTCGACTTTCTGGCCGAGAACGGCAAGACGGCGGTGTATTACGTCACTTCCGTCGACGTTCAGGGCCACGAAAGCGCCGCCAGCCGAGTCGTCGAGAGCACGCCCCGCCCGGATTACACGGGCGAAGTCGCGTACACCTATCAGGGCGTCCCGGAATCTTCCGGCTTCCGCTTCCAGGAGTCGGATGACCACGACGCCGTCATGGACGGGGACGACGCCGACCGGCACTTCAGGATCGAGTACGACGACGGCAGGTACTGGTTTGTTCCCGGACCTGGCGCCTTCATCCACCCGACGCGCAAGAAGACCTCGGCCCTGAAGTGCGGTCCGGGGGCGGATCCGGACTGCGTATCCTGGGAGACGGCGCCGACGGCGGGGTATTTGTCCGAAGACCTGCAGCTCGAGCTCGGCTACACCTACATGTTCTACGTTCCCGGAGACGACGACAAGATGCGGTACGGAGCGGTGCGTCCTACGCACACCGGTGCTTGCCCCAACCACTTCAGCATCTTCGACTGGGCATATCAGACCCAGGCGGGCAACCCGGGCCTCTCGCCACCGGAGGGTTAGCAGGCCGGCGTGGTACCGGTAGTGGAGGCTGTCCCGAACTTCAGCGAGGGGCGGGATCCGGGATTCGTTTCGGAAGTGGCGAGGAGATTCAGCCGCACGGGGTGTGAGGTCCTACACACCACTTCGGATCCCGATCACAATCGCAGCGTCGTGACCGTGGTCGGCCCGCCCGAGGCCGTGGAGGACGGGGCGGTTGAGGCTGCCCGGTTCGCCCACCGATACATCGACCTGCGCGCCCATCGGGGCGTTCATCCACGCATAGGCGCCCTGGATGTTCTGCCCTTCGTACCCCTGGCGGGAATGGACATGTCGCAGGCCGCGAACATGGCCCGCCGTGCGGGAGCCCGGATCAGCAGGCTGGGCGTCCCCGTCTACCTGTACGGGATGGCCTCGCGGCCGCCCGGCCGGGGACTCGCTTCCATCCGCCGGGGCGGCTTCGAGGCTCTCGTTGCGGAGGAGCCGACCGGCCGGCCGCCGGCCGACTTCCCCGGGATGGACGAAAACGGGAAACCTGCCCACCTCTTCGCCCACCCCACGGCAGGTGGCGCCTGCGTGGGAGCCAGAAGGGTTCTTCTGGCCTGGAACGTGGATGTCGAAGGGGTTTCCCTCGAGGAGGCCGGCAAGGTCGCGTCGGGCATCCGGGAGTCCGGAGGGGGTTTTCGAGGTCTTCGCGCGCTCGCGCTCTTTCTGCCGGAACAGGGCCGGACGCAGATTTCCATGAGCCTTGAGACACCGGATGAGACCGGCCCGATGGAGGTGTTCGCGGCCATCGAGTCCGGAGTTGAGCGGCTTGGCGGGCGAGTGGTGGGGACCGAGGTCGTCGGCATGGCGCCCGACGCCATTACGAGCGTGGTTGCCGGTGCAATGGCCATCCGGGACTGGTCGACGGATCGAATCCTGAGTCGCCGGGTCGCTGCAATATGTGGGGGCTAAATCCGATGGCGTGACGTGGAGGCCGCGTGCTCTCCCGGTGTGAGCGGAACCGGTCCGGCCACGCTGCACAATGTGCCTTTCCCGCTCCTCGTGCTAACTTGTTCCCGGTATGAGGCGGCGGCGTACGATCGGGGATCCGACACGGGCCGCCAGCGCAATGCTTCCTTCAACGCACCCATGACCGACACCACGACGGTTCCGCAAGGAGCGACGACAGGGCTGCATGGGATCCAGGCTCCCGTCAGGGACCGCCTCGACCTGGTGCTGGAGGAATTGCGCGGGATCGCGGTCTCGGACTTCTCCATGATCGAGGAAGTCAACGCCTACCTGCTCAACGTGCCCGGAAAACTGTTTCGGCCCACGCTGCTGCTCCTCGCGAGCGATGTCGGGGGCCGGTCCTCCGACGACGCGGTGACTCTGGGGGCTGTTGTGGAACTCGTTCACGTTGCGACGCTCGTGCACGACGATGCCGTGGATCACTCGGCGCTCCGGCGGGGGATGCCTACCGTCAATTCGCTGTGGACCCACCAGATCGCGATCATCATGGGTGACTACCTGTACAGTCGTGCCGTGACCGAGCTGGCGCGGATCGGGAATCTGGAGGCGGTGCGGGTTCTCGGGTCCGCGGCCAACACCATGAGCGTCGGAGAAATGCGCCAGCTCCTCTCCTACGACGACATAACCTTCTCCGAGACCGAATACTACCGGCTCATCGCGGCCAAGACGGCATCGCTGATCTCGGCGGCGTGCGAAATGGGAGCCCTGGCCGGGGTGCGGTCCTATCGTGTCGCCCTCAAGCGCTTCGGACATTTTCTCGGGATGGCCTTCCAGATCGCCGACGACATGCTCGACTACGCCGGTTCCGAAGATGTGACGGGGAAGCCCGCCGGCCTCGACCTGCGGGAACGCAAGATCACGCTGCCGCTGGTGGGCGCGCTGCGGGAGATGTCGCCCGCCGAGGTTGACCAGATCCGGCACATGTTCACGCTGGTGGAGCCTGGTGACGACGAGGTTCGGGACGCAATCGCGTTGGTGGTTCGCAATGGCGGACTGGAATACGCCCGGCGCAAGGCGCTCTCCTACGCAAGAACGGCCGAAGCGGAGATCGCTCGGCTCGCGCCGGGCCCGGCGCTCGAGGCTCTCGCCGACGCCGTGGTCTACGCCGTCGACCGGTCACGATAGACTGATATGGAATCCAGTTACAAGCGAAGCATAACGCGTGGGCTCTGGACTCTGGTTTTGGGGCTGTTCCTGGGTGGACTCCTCACGGCGCTCGCCGAGAACTTCCTGCTGGAGAGCACGGCCCGTTCGTTCCTGACGACCGCGGTAAGCGGGTCCTTCGGTCCGGTGTCCGTAGATCTCGGGGCCATGGCCTTTACTCTGGGACCCGTTTCGTTCGTGTTGAACGTGCTCACACTGGTGGGCATTGCGCTGGTGGCGCTGGTGGTCCGCTCCTGGTTGTAACGGCCTATCTCGGCGACGACATGCCGCGGCCCCGAATGGGCCAATGCGCCGGGGGGTTTCCTTCCCGGGGCTGCCGGGCCTGGCGCACCCTGGTGGAACCCGCCTGTCCCTTGGTGGCGGAACCCGCCCTGGTCTTTCGCCGGTGGCAGGGAAAGGGTTAGCTTCATCCAGCCCGTCGCGGGCGGGTTGCCCCGGGGAACGACCCCGGATGTTCCCGGACACGAGGAGGCAGCGGAAATGCCCTTCCAATTCGGCATGATGGAGATGATCTTCGTCTTCCTCGTGGTGTTGCTTCTCTTCGGAGCAAAGAGGCTTCCCGAGATCGGGACCTCGCTCGGCAAGGGAATACGGGAGTTCAAGTCCTCGGTGCGGGAAATCGAGTCCTCGGTCCGGGCCGAGGGGGAGTTGAACCCTCCATCCGACAACGTATCCACGGCTCAGACACAGGACGCCGGGGACAAGGGTTCACCGCGGCGCCTGACGCAGGGCTGACCGCCTTTCAGTTCCGGGAACCGCCCGTCCCACCGAGGGCGGCGAGCCAGCAAATGGGCTCATCCATCGGTTTCCGGCTCCGTGATCCCGGTGCGGCCGCCGACCCTCAGAACACCGGTGGCAGACGGACCTGATCCTCTTCGGGCGGGTTGAGGACCTCCTCGCGACGGTCGACGATTTCGGCGATTTCCCGCAGAGCCGCGATCCACTGGAAGAACCGCTGCTCCCGCAGAGCTCCGCCCAGCTGGAGGCGCTGGGAGCCGATCTGGTCCCGCCAGGCCATACTGTCGGCGGCTTCCGAAGCCGTACGTTCGATGACGAAGGCGTTCTGGTTCGCCTGCACCGCGTCGGACACCTCTCCGACCTCCAGCCCGAATGCGGTCCCGATCGCGGCGTTGTACCGTCCCAGCCCGGGCACGTTGTCGTTCCTCGCGAACGGGCCGGCCTCCCGCACCTCGTCCAGGCCCATCTCCCGGGCGACTTCTTCCAGCGGGCGGCCGCTCCGAACCTCCTCGGCCAGGGTCTGTGCCTCCGCCATGGCGACCTCGACCTTCCTGACGGTGCTGATCGAGGACCGGATGGCCGGTTCGGCTTCCTCCTGCGTCAGATACCGGGAGGAGTCGACGGCGATCAGATCCATGGCGTAGAACGCGGTCCGGTTCTCGAAGACCGGACTCACTTCGCCGGGTGACGTCTGGGGCTCGAAGGCCCACTCGCCTCCTTCCGTCACGTCGCCCGCTCCGGGGGCAAGGGGGAAGGACTCCAGGAACTCGACCGTATCGGCCTCCAGTCCCAGCATGGCCGCCGCTTCGGGCAGGGCGATGGATTCGCTCAGTTCCTCCAGGGAGTCCGCCAGGGTGAACAGTTCGATTTCGGAGTCATCCGTGCGCTCGAAGGGGAGCAGGATGTGGCGGGCCTGGGCCGAATCCCGGCCCCAGCGGCGAGTGACTTCGATGAGGTGGATCCCGAAGCTGGTTCTCACCGGGCTGGTAACCCGGTTCAGCCGGCTGGCGAACACCGCGGAGTCGAAGGTGTGGACCATCCCCCCGCTGGGGAAGACACCCAGGTCGCCTCCCTCGGGGACGGTACTGGAATCCGAGGATTCCCTGCGCGCCACCGCGGCGAAGTCCCCTCCGTCGGCGATCTCCTGCCGCAGCGCCTCGGCCCTGGCGTAGACGGCTGCGGTATCGGCTGCGGTCGGTGCCTTGGAAATGGACACCACTATGACTTCGGCGCTGGCGGGATCGAAGAAACTCTCGCGGTTTTCGTCGTAGTAGTCGCGGATTTCGTCGGCCGTGATCTCGATCTCGTCGTCCGAAATCCGCCTTAGCGGGTCGAAGGTCACGTAACGTACGCTCGCCTTCTCGTTGGCGGCCCTGTAGGTGTTCCACAGGTCGTTTTCGGACACGTGGATCCCGGAACCCACCTGGCGCAGCAGCTTGGCCCGCGGGATGATGTTCCGGTAGTAGGCTTCGAGCCGCACCAGCCAGTCACGACCCGCTACCGAGATGAACTGCTGGTACTTCGTGAGGTCGAACTGGCCGTCCGTCTGAAATGCCGGGTCACCCATCATCTCCGGCGGCGGGCTGAAGCGCGCCGCGTTCAGGATCTCCTCGTCGGTCACCACGATCCGCCTCCGGTCCAGTTCCTGCTGGATCAGGATGCCGTTGACCACTTCGTCCCAGGCCTGGTCCTCCAGCCGGGAATTCTGCGCCCCGGTAACCGGTTCCTCCTGGCTCAGCGCCGCCTGGTCATACAGTCTGCGGTAGGTTCCCTGGTACTGGTCGTACATCACGGGTGTGCCGTTGACCCTCCCGATCTCCCCCTGGGAGCCGGATGTCTGGCCGGTGATATCCATCCCCCACTCGAAGAACATGAGTCCGCCGAAGGCCAGGACCGCGAGGATCATGATCCACTTCGTATTCCTGCGCAGTTGCTGCATCATGGTTTGGTATTACCTCCTTGTCAGGGAAGCTAACAGTCCGTGGACAAAGCCGCCCGAGCACCGAGAGCGTCGGGCCGCCGGGCCGGCAAGGCGCGACGAGAGGGCAGTAGCGGGGCTGTTCGCCCGAGGAGCAGCGCAGAGCGAAGTCCCGGGGTCGCTATGTGTATACTATACATTACATAATGTAATGTTTACTTTACGGCGTGGAAAGGTGGAGCGAAGCGTCCAGCCCAGATGCATCGCCGTTGGAATGACGGGGGGACTGTGTCCACGGGCTGCCAACCTACCGCGGAATCCGGCTTCAAGGAACCGGCGGGAACCACCTGCAGCGGGATTTCCGGCCGTTTCCGCTTCCGCGTGGGCGTCGCCTGCGTGCCGTTGGAGGGCGGTCCCCCGGCGGGATGTCCCTGTCCTCGGGCAGGGACTGCCGGAACTCGTTGACGACCGTGCGACGCGAAAACTAACTTTCGCACGCGGGCTTCCGGGTCCGTGACCTGACCTTGGCGGCCGTGTCGGCGTTGCCGCTTCGAAACCGGGGCGGCAGCGGTATCGCGGGCCGCCGAATCAACCCAGGAGGGACCACTGTGCGGATCGCCGTTGTCCACGGCCCCAATCTGAATCTCCTGGGCGTTCGCGAGCCGGAGATCTACGGTGCGGCCACCCTCGGCGACGTGAACCGGGCACTGGCCGACCTCGCGGCGGAACTCGGCGCCGAGGTGGAACCCTTTCAATCGAACAGCGAGGGCAGGATCCTGGACTTCCTTGCCGATGTCCGTGACCGCGCGGACGGCATGCTGGTCAATCCGGCCGGATTGGGGCACACTTCGGTCGCGCTTCTCGACGGGCTGCTGGCGATTTCCCGGCCGTTCGTCGAAGTCCACCTGAGCAATCCCGCGGCAAGGGAGTCATTCCGCCGGCAGTCCCTCCTCACGTCGGCGGCGGTGGGGGTGGTCGCCGGTTTCGGAATGGACAGCTATCTTTCGGGCTTTCGCTGCCTCCACAACCACCTTCTACGAGCCGATGCCGAGCACCGCTGACTTCCGCAACGGGATGGTGCTGGAGATCGACGGGGTACTCTGGACGATCACCTACTTCCAGCACGTCAAGCCCGGAAAGGGCGGCGCCTTCGTGCGCACCAAGCTCAAGAACGTCCTTTCGGGGGCGGTCGTGGACCGCACGTACCGGGCCGGTGAAAGGGTGACGAGCGTCAGGCTGGAGCGCCGTCCCGTCGACTACTCGTACACCGATGGTGACCTGTACTACTTCATGGACCAGGAAACCTACGACCTGATCCCGATCAGCCGGGAGATGCTGGGGGACGAACAGCTCAAGTACCTGAAGGAGAATATGGAGTGCGAGGGGCTGGTTCACGATGGCAACGTGATCAGCGTCGAACTCCCCGCGTTCGTCGAACTGGAAGTCACCGACGCGGATCCCGGCTTCAGGGGTGACACGGCCCAGGGCGCGACCAAGCCCGCCACACTGGAGACCGGCGCGGTCGTGCAGGTTCCGCTCTTTGTAGAGGTCGGCGACGTCTTGAAGATCGACCGCCGCGAGGACAAGTATCTGACCCGGGTGAGCGCATGATCGATATCGACTTCGTGGAGTCCCTGATTCGGATGCTGGACGAGTCCGCGCTCGACAGCCTGGAGATCAGGCGCGGAGGGACCCGCATCCGGCTGTCCAAGTCGCCCGATGGGCATGCGGCCGTCGCGAGCCCGCCGGCGAACAACGCCGCGCCGGAACGCGCCGCGGTTGCCGATCAGGCCCAGCCCGCGGCCGGGCCCGAGCCGGAGGTGCCGGACGGAGCTTTCTCCGCCGGGCTGATGGAGGTCACCTCGCCGATGGTGGGGACCTTCTACCGGGCCCCCTCCCCCGAGGCGGCTCCGTACGTGGAGGTCGGCAGCACCGTTGCGGCGGGCGAGGTGCTCTGCGTGATCGAAGCGATGAAGCTCATGAACGAGCTTGAATGCGAAACGGCCGGCCGGATCGTCGAAGTCTGCGTCGACAACGCGGAACCGGTCGACTTCGGACAGGTTCTCTTCCGCGTCGATCCCGCCTGAGGCGTCGTTTTCGGAAGCCCGGCAGGATGTTCTCGAAGCTCCTGATCGCCAACCGGGGCGAGATCGCGTTGCGGATCGTCCGGGCCTGCCGCGAACTGGACATCGCCACCGTGGCGGTCTACTCGGAGGCCGACCGGGAATCGCTGCATGTGCGCTTCGCCGACGAGGCCGTCTGCATCGGCCCTGCCCAGGCGGCGGAGTCTTACCTGAAGGTGCCACGCATCGTGGCCGCGGCCGAGGTGACGGGTGCGGAAGCCGTGCATCCCGGGTACGGCTTCCTGGCGGAGAACGCGGAGTTCGCCGAGATCTGCGAGCGCTCGGGCCTCGTCTTCGTGGGGCCGACCCCGCACCAGATCCGCACCATGGGTGACAAGGCCGTGGCGCGCGAGACGATGCGTGCCGCCCGCGTGCCGGTCGTGCCGGGTTCGGACGGGATCGTGGGGGACGAGGGCGAGGCGCTGGAACGGGCCCGCGAAATAGGGTTCCCCGTCATGATCAAGGCCGCGGCGGGCGGAGGGGGGAAGGGGATGCGCATCGCCGCGGACGAAGAGTCCTTCCCGCGTCACCTTGCGGCAGCCCGCGCCGAGGCGGGAGCCGCCTTCGGGGAGGCGGGCGTCTACCTGGAGCGCTGCCTGGTGAGGCCCCGTCACATCGAGTTTCAGATCTTCGGCGACAGGCATGGCCGGGTAGTGCATGTGGGTGAACGGGACTGCTCGATTCAGCGCCGCCACCAGAAGCTGGTCGAGGAAGCGCCTTCGCCCGGCCTCTCCCCGGAGCTGCGTGAACGCATGGGAGACGCGGCCGTCGCAGCCGCGCGCGCCATCGACTACGTGGGCTCGGGCACGGTGGAATTCCTGCTCGATGGCTCCGGAGAGTTCTACTTCATCGAAATGAACACGCGCATCCAGGTCGAGCACACGGTTACCGAAGTCGTCACCGGCCTGGACCTCGTGAAGGAGCAGATCCGGGTGGCCGCCGGCGAGCCGCTGTCGTTCGCGGAGGGTCCGCCGCGGCTGCGCGGACACGCCATCGAGTTTCGCATCAACGCCGAAGACCCGTCGCGTGGTTTCGCCCCGTCGCCGGGGAGCATCGCCACCTTCCACCAGCCCGGAGGACCGGGTGTGCGCGTGGACACGCACGTCTACTCGGGATACCGCGTACCCCCCTTCTACGATTCGCTGATCGGCAAGCTGATAGTGTGGGGAAACACGCGCGAAGAGGCGGTGGTGAGGGGACGCGAGGCGCTGGAGTCCTTTATCGTGGAAGGGATCCCGACCACGATCGGATACCTGTCGCGCATCACGCGCGATGACGCCTTCCGGGCCGGGGGCGTCGACACCGGCTTCGTCGAACGGTTCATGAACAGCGGGGAGCCTTGAGCGGGGGGATGCTCCTCCGGGTGTACGCTACTCCCCGGGAGGTTCATGCCGGTGACCTTGCGGGTGCCACCGCGGTGGTCATCGACGTCGTGCGCGCCACCTCCTGCATCGTCGAGGCGATCGCGAACGGGGCCGCGGCCATCCATCCGGCCGTCTCGGTCGAAGAGGCCGCGAGATTGCGGACCACGCTGGACGGCACCGATGCCGGCACCCGTCCGCTCCTGTGCGGCGAGCGCGGCGGGATCCGTCCCGACGGATTCGACCTCGGCAACTCCCCCGCCGAATTCACGACGGCGGCTGTCGGCGGCCGCACGCTGGTCATGACCACCACCAATGGCACGAAGGCGTTCGCGGCCGCCGCCGCCGCCGACCGCGTCATCGCGGCCTCCTTCCTCAACCAGCGCGCGGTTGCGGACGCGGTTCGCTCCGAGCGCTCGGTCGCGGTCGTGTGCGCGGGCAGGGAGGGCCGCTTCGCCCTCGACGACGTGGTGTGTGCGGGACACCTTGTCCGCGCCGTGCTCGACCGGGCGACCGGTACGGTGATCCCCGATGACGGAGCGTTTGCGGCCGCCGATCTGGCGGGCCGGCACGGCGTGTCGGCGGAGATGTTGTCGGGAACCGCGGCCGGCCGAGCCCTGGTCGAGGTGGGGTTCGGCGCCGATCTGGCACTGTGCGCGCAGGCCGACAGGCACCAGATTGTACCCATGATGTACGATCGTGTGATAGCGGCCCCGCGCGGGTAGACGATAAGTGGCCAGCCCGCGCGGCCGGCGGGGACCGGCGAAGGGAAGGGCGGGCCGGAAGCGCAACACGGCGAAGAGGCGGACGGCCCGGCCGGGGGGGTCTTCCGGGCAGCAGCTACGCCGGCGGCGCACGCTCTCCGCCGTGACCGCGGTGCTGGCCTTCCTGGTTGCCGCCGCGCTCTTTCCCCTGGACTGGCTGGGCTCCCGCGCGGTCGGCGTGTTCCCGTCCGGCAACCCGGTCGGGGCTGTCGGCGAAGTGGTGAACCAGGGGCTCCCGGCGGCCCTCGGGATCGGGTCCGTGGCGTTCCCCCTGGCGATATTCGCAGCCGCCGCTTCGGTGGGAGGGTGGTGGGCGTTCGAGCGCCGGAAGAGTCTCTGGATTGTGGCTGGGGCGTTGCTTGTGCTGCTGCCGGTGTCCGCCTTCCTGGTGGGGGCGACGGGTACGCCGAGCGGTTTCCTGGGGAGGTTTGTGGGGGTCCCGCTGGAGGAAAGCATCGGTCCGGTGGGCGGGTGGGTCGTTGTCGTCGGGGTGGCGGTGACCGCCTGGATGAGCGCCTTTACGTTCAACCCGCTGGCGCCGCCGGCCAGGGCCGTCTCGAAGGTCGCGAGGGGGACCGGGCGCGGCGTGCGTGCGGCGGCCCGGGCAGGGAAGGGGTGGGGTAACCGGCGCCGGGCCCGGCGGGAGTTGAAGCGCGCCCGGGCGGAAGCCGTGTCGAGCGCCGCCCGGCCCCCCGGCGGGGATGCCGTCGGGCCCGCCCGCGAAACCGGCGTACCGGACGAGGGTCTCGTCCGCGATCGCGAACCGGTGCACCCCCAGCCGCCCGAGGCAGGCCAAGACCTCCTCCCCGAAAGCCCGCTGCCCCCACCCGGCTATCCGCTGCCGACCCTGGAGTTCCTGCGCTCGCCGAACCGGGGCAACCGACTGGGAATGGAGCGTGAACTCGACCGCCTCGGCGAGATTCTCATGGAAACACTCACCACCTTCAAGATCGAGGGTCGCATCGCGGGCCGCACCACCGGCCCTGCCGTAACCCGGTACGAGGTAGTGCCCCAACCCGGCGTCAAGGTCAACCGCATCGCCAACCTGGACGCCGACCTGGCGCTGGCCATGAAGGCGAGGAGCGTCCGCATCGTGGCGCCAATCCCCGGAAGGGGCGCGGTGGGTGTCGAAATCCCCAACCCGCGGCCCGAAGTGGTACTCCTGCGCGAAATCCTGGAGGCGCCCCTCTTCGTCCGTTCCCGGGGCGTCCTTCCCCTGGCCCTGGGCAGGGATCTTACCGGCAGGCCTTTCGTTGCCGACCTTGCCAAGATGCCCCACGCCCTGATCGCCGGTGCCACCGGTTCGGGGAAGTCGGTCTGCCTCAACACCGTCATCACCAGTCTCGTGTACCGGCACGGGCCCGACCGTCTCCGCTTCCTCCTGATCGATCCCAAGATGGTCGAACTCTCCGCCTACGCCGACCTCCCGCACCTGCGCCATCCGGTGGTCACGGACCCCAGGGACGCCGCCGGGGTCCTGAAATGGGCGGTAATGGAGATGGAGCGGCGCTACGGCCTCCTGAGCGCCAACGGAGTCCGGTCTGCTGGGGAGTTCAATGAGCGGGTCGAGCAGGGGATCGAGATGAAGCTGGGCACGCCGGAAGAACCCGGGGAGGATCCGGACCGGTGGCGGTACAGGGAAGGGCCGCTCCCCTGGATCGTAGTGGTGGTGGACGAGTTGGCCGACCTGATGATGACCGTACAGGCGGAAGTCGAGAAGCCGTTGACGCAGCTCGCGCAGAAGGCCCGCGCCATCGGCATCCACCTCCTGGTGGCAACCCAGAGACCAAGCGTCAATGTGATTACCGGACTGATAAAGGCCAACTTTCCTTGCCGCATCGCTTTCCGTGTCGCATCAAAGACCGATTCAAGAACGATTCTCGACCAGAACGGCGCCGATTCCCTGCTGGGCGCGGGGGACATGCTCTTTCTCCCCCCCGGTCAGAGCGAACTGGTGCGGATGCAGGGGGCGTTCATCTCTACCGCCGAGACCGAGGCGCTGATGGGGTGGTATCGAGAGCAGGCCGATACCCTGGAGGCGCTCAAGGCGCGGGTTAGGAGCGACGAAGGCGACATACTGGAGGCGGTGAAGGCGTTGGAAGGAGAGGACGGAGCCGGCGACGACGCGGCCATCCGCGGCGACTGGGACCCGCTCTTCCGGGAAGCCGCGCAGGCGTGCATCCAGCAGGGAGCCGGGTCCACCTCCCTGCTGCAGCGCCGCTTGCGCATCGGCTACGGGAGGGCGGCGCGTATCGTGGATCAGTTGCACGATGCGGGCGTGCTCGGTCCCCCCGACGGCTCCAAGCCGCGCGAGGTGCTTGTGGGTGCCGCGGGCCTGGACGAGATATGTCCGTCATGATCCCTCTCTCCTGTATGGCGCGCGGGGCAGCGGGAACCGCCCTCCTCTGGCTGCTGGCATCCGCTCCGCCGACCCTTGCCCAGACGTCCGCGGTGGGTCTCCGTGCGCTCGAGGCCGCGGCCGGGCGCTACCGTGAGGTGAACGCCCTCTGCGCGAACTTCGAGCAGGTGATAGAGGTGCGGCTGCTCGGTCGCCGGGTCGAGAGCGCCGGCAAGGTGTGCCAGCGGCGCCCCAACCTTTTCTCCATGCGCTTCGCCGACCCCGAGGGCGACATGGTGATCTCCGACGGCCGGTACTTCTGGGTCTACTACCCGAGCATCGACGAGGAACAGGTTGTGCGCCACCCGGTGGCGGACTCGCCCGGACGCCACGATTTCTTCCGCGAGTTCCTGGAGGACCCGGCCGGAAAATACTCGGCTGCGGACGGGGGCACCGAGCGCGTGGGCGGCCGGGAGTGCCGGGTCGTGTCCCTGGCCCCCGGGGCCGGGGCGGCGTACCGCCGGGCGCGGCTGTGGCTGGACATCGAGAGCAACCTCATTCGGCGGCTGGAGCTGCACGAGGAGAGCGGCAACGTCCGCACGGTGACGCTGACCAACCTCGACCTCTCGCCGGTGCTGGACCCCGATCTCTTCACCTTCACGGTGCCGGAAGGGGCACGGGTGAGTGGCCCGCCGCGCCCCGCGTCCCCCGGTGTCGAGACCGCTGACATGGCGCGGAGCCGACGGCTTTCGGTATCCGCCCGCCGCGGGCCGCGTCTTCCGATGTCAGGCGGATGAGGCTGCGCACGCGCGAGCTGCCGGTCTTCCCGGTGGCAGCCGGACCCGTGCGACCCGGGGTGGATCCCGGTGTGCAGGCCGTCGACCCGCGCTCCTTCGACATCGGCCCCAAGGACGGCCCGCGGCTGGGGCTCGTCACCCTGGGGTGCGACAAGAACACGGTCGATTCGGAGCACATGATGGCCGCCCTGGTGGCGGCCGGAGCCCGCGTTACCAGCGACGTCGAGAAGGCGGACGTGGTGGTGGTCAACACCTGCGGCTTCATCGACGCCGCCAAGGAGCAGTCGATCGACACGATTCTGAACGCCTGCGAGCTCAAGGCGCGGGGACGGGTGAGGGCCGTGGCCGCCGTCGGCTGCATGGTCCAGCGCTACCGTGAGGAGCTGGAGCGGGAGATCCCGGAGGTGGACCTGTTCCTGGGGATCGCCGAGATGTCGCGCCTGGTTCCCGAGCTGCGGGCGCGCGGACACATCCGCGACGACATCGTGCACAACATGGAGCGGCCGCTGCGCATTCTGGCAACCGAGACGCGCCACGTCTCCTTTCTCAAGATCAGCGAGGGGTGCGACCACCGCTGCGCCTTCTGCGCCATCCCCCACATGCGCGGACTCCACCGCTCGGCCGACCTCGAGAGCCTCGTGGCCGAGGCGCGCGCGCTGGGAGAGCAGGGGGTGCGCGAGCTGAACCTGGTTTCACAGGACACCACCTGGTACGGGCGGGACCGGTGGCGCCGGGACCGCTCGGCCCCGCTCCTCGAAGACCTGCTCGAGGCGCTGCTGGACGGCACCGGGGTCGACTGGTACCGGCTCCTCTACATGTACCCGTCGGGGATCACCCCCGCGCTGGTCTCGCTCCTCGCGCGCGAACCGCGTCTGCTCCCTTACCTGGACATGCCGCTCCAGCACGGCAGCGACCGCGTACTCGCGCGCATGCGCCGCCCCGAGCGGCGAAAGACGGTTCGCGAGCGGGTACGATGGCTCCGCGCCGAGATCGAGGACCTGACGTTGCGCACCACCGTCATCGTGGGCTTCCCCGGCGAGACCGAGGAGGACGTGCAGGCCATGCTGGACTTCCTCGCAGAGATCCGCTTCGACAGGTTGGGCGCCTTCGCGTACTCGATCGAGGAGGGCACGCCTGCGGCCGCCATGCCGGACCAGGTCCCGGACGAGGTGAAGGCCGAGCGTCTGGACCGGGTCATGGAACTCCAGCGCGAGATCTCGTGGCAGTCGAACCGGGATTGGATGGGGCGACGCGCACAGGTGATGGTGGACAGGCCGGCTCCGGAGGAGGCAGGCCACGATGCCGTGGGGCGCACGGGTGGACAGGCCCCGGAGGTCGACGGGCGCACCTTCCTGACCGGGTTCGGATCGGCGTCCGTGCGCGCCGGCGATATTGTGGAGGTGGAAATCGTGGACGCCGACGACTACGATCTGACCGGGAGACTGATCGCATGACTGCAGGAGACCGCCGCAGAGTTCGCATCGGTGTCATCGGCACGGGAGCGGTGAGCCAGCTCATGCACCTGCCGATTCTCTCCGAACGGCGCGACGTGGAGGTGGCCGCGGTAGCCGATCTTGACGATCTCAAGGCACGCAACGTCGCACGCAGGTTCGGGGTCCCGAGGGTGTTGGACGATGATGCCCTGGTGGCGGACGAAGAGATCCAGGGTGTTGTGATCTGCGCGCCCAGCTTCCTCCACGAGAGCTTTGCCGCGGCCTGCCTGCAAGCCGGCAAACATGTGCTGGTGGAGCGCCCGCTGGCGTTGTCGGCAGGGGGGGTGCGCTGGGTGACCAGGGCCGCCGCCGCGGCGGACCGGGGCGTACTGCTGGGCATGGCACACCGGTATCAGCCCGATGTGCGCGCCTTCCGGACCGCGGTTGCCGACGGGGTGCTCGGGACGCCCGGCTCGGTTCGGCTGACATGGCTCAACCGCGCCGTACGCCGTCCCCTCGGAGGGTGGCGGCGGAGAGCGCTGGAATCGGGGGGCGGTGTGCTCATGGACCTCGGAGTGCCCGCACTGGACCTGGCCCTCTGGGTCCTCGGCTACCCGGCGGTGGCGCGGGTTTCCGCGGTGACCCTCGGCGACGAGGCCGACGTGGAGGAGGAGGCGTACCTGCAGGCGGTCACCCGCGACGGGGCTACGCTTTCGCTCGCCGCGAGCTGGCGACTGCACGCCCCCGACGACCGCCACGAACTCGAGGTGTTCGGTTCCGAAGGCTCGGCGGCGCTGTCGCCCCTGTCCATCTTCAGGGAAGAATCGGGACGCACAATCGAGGCCACCCCCCGCTACCCCGCACCCCGCGGCGGCGAGACCCTCTTCGCGAACGGCTACCGGCGCCTGCTGGACCACTTTGTGGCGGTCGTCGCGGGCAGGGCCCCTGCGGAGTCCCCGGCCGGGCAGGCCATGCTCATGCAGCTCGTCGAGGCCGCCTACGAATCGGCGCGGGAGGGGCGCGAGGTCGAATTGCCGTCCTGATGCGGCCCGGATGGCGGCTGCGGGCCGGCCCGCGCGGGAGCTTGCTCGCGGTCATGTCCGGCCTGGCGCTCGGTGCGACCTTTTCGCCGTACGGCGGGCCGATTCTACCCTTTCTGGCCTTCGCGCCGCTGGGGGCGGCTCTCGAGCGGTTGGGTGGCGACGAATGGGGTGACGGGCGGGGGAGGCTCGCGGTCGTGTTCGCCCCGGGGTTCGTCGCGGCGGCCGTGGCCCACGCGATCGGCCTGTACTGGATGGTGCCCGCGCTCTGGTGGAGGACTCCGCTCGCCGTTCCCCTGTACGTACTGATGGTGGCCCTGCTGGGACTTCTGGGGGGAATTGCGTGCACGGCTGCAACCGCGCTCCGCCGCCGCCGCTGGCCGGTGCCGGTGGCGCTGGCGTGCTGCTGGACCGGGTTCGAGTGGGCGGCGGCGCATGTGCCGGGGATTTCGTACGCGTGGTTGAACGCGGGTGGGTCGCTGGCGTGGTATCCGGCGGTGGCCGCGGGGGCCGAGGTCCTGGGTGCCCGGTTCCTGACCTTCTGGACGGTGGCGGTGGGGGGGCTGGCGGGGGTGGTCGTCGGGCGGGCTCGGCTTGCGCGCCGCGGCGTGCGGGTCCGTCCCGTCCTGCTGCTGCTGGGGCTGGTCGCGCTTCCGCTGGCGGCCGGCATCCTGCGCCAGCGGGCTTTCGAGCGGCTTGAAGTGGTCGCGACGGCGGCGGCCGTGCAGGCCGGTCGCGCGGACACGGCGGCCGCGAGGGGGGAGCTGTGGC
Organism: Longimicrobiales bacterium; assembly: GCA_965204275.1. Taxonomy (GTDB): domain Bacteria; phylum Gemmatimonadota; class Gemmatimonadetes; order Longimicrobiales; family Gaopeijiaceae; genus Bin94. Next base: position 1,778,997 of record CBDBEC010000002.1, on the reverse strand, counting down.
AATGGCACGCGCCGCTCAGGGACCTTGCCGCGGAAGGGCCCTTCGATGTTGCCATCTTTCCGGAGCGCTTCCTGGCAGCCCCGCTGAGGGACGCGGACGGTGGCCGCTCCACCGATGCCGGCCGGGAGGTGGCGGACTTCGCCGCCGCCCTTGGTTCGCCCGTACTGATCGGTGCCCTGGACGCGGACGTGGGGGAGAACGACCGCGACACCCTGTGGTACAACGCAGCCTTCGTGCAGACGCCCGGCGAGCTCCTTTCGGAGGCCTACCGGAAGATCCGCCCGGTTCCGGGAGTTGAAGGGATCGGGTGGTTTCCAGGAACCGTCTTCGGCCTCGCCAACCGAGGGTATGCGCCCGGTCGAAGCCCGCGCCCGCTTTCCCTCGGCGGGGGAGCCGTGGGCGCCATGGTCTGCTACGATTCGGCGTACGGCGAGACGGCCCGCGCGCTGGTGCGAGGTGGTGCGGACTGGCTGGCAGTGATCTCCAACGACGACTGGCTGGACCCGCAGCGGCCCTTCCGCACGACATGGGCTTACTGGCAGCACGCCACCCACGGGCGCCTGCGCGCCCTCGAGAACCGTATCTCGCTGGTCCAGGTGGCCGCCACGGGTCACACCTTCGCGGTGTCGGCGGGAGGGAGGGGAGCCGAATTTGTGCTGGGCGCCGGCGAGGAGGGCGTAGCAACCCTGGCCGTCGGCCGCCGCGGAGCCGTCACGCTGTTCACCGGTATCGGTGACGTACTGGGACTGGGCTGCTTCCTCATCTTCGCTCTGGTGGCGGGAGTGACCGCTATCGCGCCCCGCGCGCACCGGCCGGTCCAGGGTCGTGGCCCGATCGGGTTCGTAGGGAGTCCGCAAGGGCCGCCTGGCGACGCGCAGATTTGCGTCCTGGTCACAAGCAAGTGTCCCTTCAGTTCCGGGTCGCAGCCGGCAGGGCGCTGCTATCTTGAGGGCTGGTGTCTCGCCTCGTCCGGGCGGGCGCCGCCACTTCAACACCCTTCACCCGCCACACCGGAGGAGTGCCGTCATCGATCCCCGCCTCGCTCGCCGTGTCACCGAGACCGAGGAGCGCTTCCGGACCGTGGAGCGCCGGCTCTCTGACCCGGAGGTGGTGCGCAACCTGGATCTCCTGCGGGAGCTGGGCCGCGAACGAGCCGGGCTGGCCGCCGCCGTCGAGACCGGCCGGAGGGTGAGCGCCCTCGAGCGTGAACTCGCGGAGGCACGGGAGCTGCTCGCCGAGTCGGCCGACCCCGAGATGACGGAATTGGCGGAAGAGGAGGTCGGGGCGCTGGAGGGCCGCCTGGAGGGGGCGCTCGCCAGACTCCGTGAAGCACTGATTCCCGCCGACCCCATGGAGGACCGCCCCGCCGTGGTGGAGATCCGCGCCGGGACGGGAGGGGACGAGGCGGGGCTCTTCGGCGCCGACCTGTTGCGCATGTACCGCAGGCTCGCCGAGCGCAGCGGCTGGACGGTGGAACTGATGAGTCTCTCGGAGGGCATTCCGGGGTCGGTCAGGGAGGCTGTCTTCACCGTGCGCGGAAAGGGTGCCTACGGGAGGCTGCGCTACGAGTCCGGGGTCCACCGGGTCCAGCGGGTTCCGGAGACGGAGAGCCAGGGGCGCATCCACACCTCGGCCGCCTCGGTGGCAGTCCTGCCGGAGGCCGAAGAGGTGGACATCGAAATCGACCCTGCCGACCTGCGCATCGACGTCTTCCGTTCGTCGGGTCCCGGAGGTCAGTCGGTCAACACCACCGATTCGGCGGTGCGCATCACCCATCTCCCCACCGATGTCGTCGTCACCTGCCAGGACGAGAAGTCGCAGCACAAGAACAAGGCCAGGGCGATGAAGGTGCTGCGCTCCCGACTCCTCGACCGCAGGATCGCCGCCCGCGAGGCCCGGCGCGCCGCCGAGCGGAGGTCGCAGATCGGCAGCGGGGACCGGTCCGCGAAGATCCGCACCTACAATTTCCCGCAGAACCGGGTTACCGACCACCGCATCGGGCTGAGCCTGTACCGCCTGGCCGACGTGCTCGACGGCGACCTGGATGAAATCGTCTCGGCGTTGCGGCTGGCGCGCGAGGAGGAACGACTCCGGGAGGGCTCCACACCCTGATGACCTCGAGCGTTTCGGCACCGAAGCAGCGCACCTGGACCGTCATGGAGGTTGTCCGCGTCAGTGGCGACTACCTGCGCGAAAGGGGGGTGGAGCAGGGGAGACTCGATGCCGAACACCTCCTTGCCCACGTCCTCGGGACTGGGCGGCTTCAACTCTACCTGCATTTCGACCGCCCCCTCACCCGGGACGAGCTGGCGCGCTTCAAGCCGCTCCTGCGCCGGCGCGGGGCCCGGGAACCCCTGCAGTACGTCCTGGGCTCGGCCCCGTTCCGGACGCTGCACCTCCATGTCGACCGCCGGGTGGCGATCCCCCGTCCCGAGACCGAGTACCTGATCGATGTCCTGTTGCGGCTGGCCGGCACCGACCGCGTCTTCGATTCGGCCCTGGAAGTGGGCACCGGCTCGGGAGCCATCGCCCTGGCTCTGGCCGCGGAGCGCATGGCCCGGTCGGTTACCGCCACCGATATTTCCGCCGGCGCCCTGGCCACCGCCACGCGGAATGCCGTGGAGGCGGGGATCACCGGGATCGACTTCCGGCGCGGCCCGCTGCTCGAACCGGTCCGGGACCGGAGCTTCGACCTGGTGCTTTCGAACCCCCCTTACCTCAGCGACGCGGAGTGGCGGAGCGCCGCGCCCGAGGTGAGGGAGTGGGAGCCGCGCGCCGCGATGGCTGCCGGCGAGGACGGGCTGGACGTGATCCGCGGGCTGGTGTCCGGTCTGGACCCCGTACTGCGGCCCGGAGGCTGGGTCGGGCTGGAGGTGGGAAGCACCCAAGCGGCCACCGTCGCCGAAATGCTCGAAACCGCTTCCGTGCTGGAGTCCGTAGGGGTGCATGACGACCTGGCGGGGAGGCGGCGCTATGTTTTTGCACGCAGGAGCGGGGGAAGACGGGTCGAACAGGTATCCTCACAGGAAGGCGGAAATGGCGGAGATTCAGGAGATGGCGGAGTCGCTCGGCCGGGTGCTGGGCAGGACTCCGGAGTACCGGACGCTGGCGCGGGCCATCGAGAGCGCGGACGGCGACCGCGAGGTCGTGGCGCTGAGAAACGAGGTGCAGGCGCTTCAGGAGGTGCTCGAAGCGGCCGCCCGCAAGGGTGAAGAGCCCCCGGAGGCGGAGATGGAACGGCTGCAGACGGCCCTGGGACGGCTTCAGGCCTCGTCGGTGTACCAGAGCGTGGTGGCGGCACAGGCCAATTTCGACCGCGTCATGTACCGGGTGGACGCAGCCCTGCAGGAGGGGATGCAGAGGGGTGCCGAGTCCCGCATCATTGTCACCTCATGAGCGATTCCATGAGCGATTCCGTATCCGGGACCGGAGCCGCGGCCGAGTCGGCCGTCAAGCCCTCGAAGCCGACGGGGATCAGCAGCCTCGCGGAGCCTGTCTATCGCATCATCGAACCCGTCACGCAGTGGCTGATCCGGCGGCGCGTCCACCCGAACACGATCACGGTCATGGGGTTCGCCCTGACCGTGGCCGCAGCGTTCATGTACTCCCGCGACCATGTGCGCGAGGCGGGGCTGCTGTTGCTTCTCGGAGCGCTCTGCGACGTTTTCGACGGCCGGGTGGCCCGCGTGTCCGGACTGGCCTCCAAGTTCGGGAGCTTCTTCGACTCGACCCTGGACCGCATATCCGAGATCGCGATGTACATCGGGCTCATGACCCTCTACAACGCCTACCAGCTCGAGTTCATCGACATCTGGATGATCTACGTCATCGCGTTGGCGCTGGGCGGGTCGCTGATGGTGAGCTACACGCGGGCCAAGGCGGAATCGCTCGGGTTCGACTGTTACGTGGGGCTCATGCAGCGCGGCGAACGCATCCTGCTCCTAGGCCTCGGGTCGCTCTTCTTCGGCCTGGCCTGGGACGGGGTTGTTCTCACCGCGATCATCGTGATAGTGGCGGTACTCACCAACGCGACCGCCGTGCAACGCATGTTCTGGGTGTACAAGCGCGGAAAGGGTGTCCCCCTCGACGGCGGCGGCGGGGCTTCCGGAAAGGCATAGGTGTCTTGTGGACAGACTTCCAAGCATCGATCCGCCCAGCGGCCGGGTCGGCATCCTCCTGCCGGGGCTCGGTGCCGTGGCCACGACGGTCGTGGCCGGGGTCGAGGCGGTGCGGCGGGGGCTGGCGCAGCCCTTCGGCAGCCTCACCCAGATGAACACCATTCGCCTGGGGAAGCGCACCGAAGAGCGCACGCCGCTCATCCGCGAATTCGTCGGGCTCGCGGAGCTCGACCAGCTGGTCTTCGGCGCCTGGGACCCGATCCCGGACGACGCGTACGAGAGTGCCGTCCGGGCCGGTGTCCTGGAGCGGACGCGCCATCTGGATCCAATTCGCGGTTTCCTCGAGTCGGTGAAGCCTATGCCGGCGGTCTTCGACACCGCCTACGTGAAGCGGCTGGACGGTCCCAACCGCAAGACCGGTGCGAACCGGATGGAGCTGGCCGCAGCGCTGAGAGACGACATCCGCCGCTTCAAGGCCGAACATGGATGCGATCGTGCCGTCATGATCTGGTGCGGTTCCACCGAGGTGTTCCAGCGCGCGGGGCCCGCCCACGCCACCGTCGAGGCATTCGAACGGGCCATGCGCGTCGACGACCCCTCCATCGCACCCGGCATGATCTACGCCTATGCCGCCATCATGGAGGGCGTGCCCTACGCCAACGGTGCCCCAAACCTGTCGGCGGACGTACCGGCGCTGGAGGCACTGGCCCGGGAACGCTCCGTGCCGGTCGCGGGCAAGGACTTCAAGACCGGCCAGACGCTCATGAAGACGATCCTGGCTCCGGGGCTGAAGGCGCGGATGCTGGGAGTCAGCGGCTGGTTCAGTACGAACATCCTGGGCAACCGCGACGGCGAGGTCCTCGACGACCCCGAGTCGTTCAGGACCAAGGAAGAATCGAAACTGGGTGTGCTGGACTACATCCTGCAGCCGCGGATGTACCCGGAACTCTATGGCGAGATCTACCACAAGGTCCGCATCAACTACTACCCGCCGCGCGGCGACGACAAGGAAGGCTGGGACAACCTGGACATCTTCGGCTGGCTCGGGTACCCGATGCAGATAAAGGTGGACTTCCTATGCCGGGACTCCATCCTGGCGGCACCGATCGTCCTCGACCTGGCCCTCTTCCTCGATCTGGCAGGGCGCGCCGGAATGGGGGGCATCCAGGAGTGGCTGTCCTTCTACTTCAAGAGTCCGCATACGCCGGAGGGGCTCTACCCGGAACACGATCTGTTCATCCAGCACAAGAAGCTGAAGAACACCCTGCGCTGGCTGGCGGGCGAGGCACAGATCACCCACCTTGGCCGGGAGTACTACGAATAGGCCCGGTCCTCGAAAGCAATCGGTGCCGCAGGAAGTGTCCCCGATGAGCCGCGGCCGGTTCATCGTCGTGGAGGGCGGCGAAGGAGTCGGGAAGAGCACCCAGGTACAGCGGTTGCGCGTCTTCCTGGAGGACGGGGGCGTTCCCGTCGTCGTCACCCGCGAGCCGGGGGGTACGGCGCTCGGGGAAGGAATCCGCAAGCTGGTTCTGCATGGGCGCGGGGCTTCCGTCGATCCGGAGACCGAACTGTTGCTCATGCTCGCGGCGCGTGCGGCCCTGGTCCGCGAAGTGGTCGAGCCCGCTCTCGCGGCCGGGAGGTGGGTGCTTTCGGACCGATATGATCTGAGTTCACTCGCATACCAGGGATACGGCCGGGGCATCGGGGTGAGCAGGGTCGGGCGCCTCAATTCGTTCGCAACAGGTGGACTGGCCGCCGACCTGTGCGTAGTCCTCGACCTCCCGGTGGAAGAGGGTATGGCGAGACAGGGGCGCGCGGGCAAATCGCGCGACCGGTTCGAGTCGGAGGGGAGCGCCTTTCTCGGCAGGGTGCGGCGCGGGTATGTTGAGTTGGCCCGGTCCCGTCCCGGCGTGGTGCTGGTGTCCGCCTGCGGAAGTCCGGGCGATGTCGAGGGCCGGATTCGCCGGGAAGTCGCGCTGGCCTTTCCCGATGCCTTCGGAACGGCCGGGCCGGGAGGCCGGTAGAGGGACCGGCCGACGGTGGGACCCGGGGGCAACGCGAATGGGGCCGGGAGCGGCGAAGGAGATCGAATGAAAAAAGGAAAAATGCTGGCAGTGCCGGGAGCGGTGGTCGTTCTGGCGGTCATCAGCGGCGGCTGGTTCCTGCAGAAGGACCTGGGACTGGGTGCCAACCTCTACGTGCAGACGCGGGTCCTCGATGAGGTCGTGGCGCGCATCGAGCATCACTTCGTGGACGAGATCGACACGGAGGAGCTCTACGACGCCGCGCTCGAGGGGGTGGTCGCCAGGCTGGGCGATCCCAATTCCAGTCTGCTGCAGGCGCCGGACTGGGAGGACATGCGGATTCGCACCCAGGGCGAGTACGGGGGCGTGGGGCTCGAAGTAGCCGACCGGGACAGCTTCGTCACGGTCGTCGCGCCGATCCCCGGGACACCCGGGTCGAGGGCGGGGCTCCGACCCGGCGACCGGATCGTCGAGGTGGAGGGGCGGTCGGTGGAGGGAAGGGGGACGGACGAAGTCGCGCAGATATTGAGGGGGAAGCCCGGCACCAGTGTTCGAATGGGCGTGCGGCGCCACGGGGTGGAGCAGATCATTCCGTTCGAGATCACCCGCGCCGTGATCCAGTTGAAGGCTGTTCCCTTCGCGGTCCTGCTGGAGGGTGGCGTGGGGTACGTGCCGGTCGAGATCTTCAACGAGACCACGACCGAGGAGGTGCAGGCCCGGCTCGACTCACTGGGCGCGGAGGGGATGACATCGCTGATCCTGGACCTGCGCCGCAACCGTGGCGGCCTGCTCCTGGAGGGCGTGGGTCTGTCCGACCTGTTTCTGGACGCCGGATCGGACATCGTTGAGGTGCGCGGACGCGCGACACCGCCGGAGAGGTACCGGGCCGTGGCGGCCCAGGCTCGCCCGGAGTTGCCGATCGTCGTCCTCGTGGACCACGGGAGTGCCTCGGCGGCCGAGATCGTCGCTGGCGCGCTTCAGGACCACGACCGGGCCCTCCTGATCGGTGCGCCCACCTTCGGCAAGGGATCGGTTCAGTCCCTGTTCCCGGTGGCGGGCGGGCGTGTCCTGAAGCTCACCACGGCACGCTGGTACACGCCCTCGGGCCGTTCCATCCAGAAGAACGTGCACGAGCAGCTGATCGACGTGGAGAACGGAGTCATCTCCCTGCGGGGAGAGGTGGTCCGTTACCCCGACTTTTCGGATCGGCCCCTCTACACCTCGGCGGGAGGACGGGTACTCCGGGGCGGGGGCGGGATAATGCCGGACCTGTGGATCCTGCCCGACACCCTGGCCGGTTCCGAGGGCGAAGCGGTGCGCAAGCTGTTCGCCGTGGGCAGCGGGTACGTGCGGACGCTTCAGAACTGGGCGGTGCTCTACCTGCAGGAGCACCCGGACCTCAAGCCCGGATTCACCATAGCCGACGGCGATCTGGCCAGCTTCCATGCCTCCCTCTCCGAACGAGGGGTCGGGCTGAGCCTCGCGGACCTCAACCGGGCCGGGCGCACCGTGAAGTACCATCTGGGAAGTGAGATCGCGTTGCAGGCGTGGGAGGACCGCGGCCGCTTCCAGCGCAACGCGAGCCGCGATGCCCAGCTGCGGAAGGCGCTCGGGTTGCTGCTCGCGGCCGGAAGCCAGCGGGATCTCTTCAGGATGGCCGGCACGCCCCTGGAGGGATCGCGGCCGGGCGAAGACGTGGCGGCCGGCGGCAGTGACCCCTCCCGCTGAACCTCCCGTTGCGGGGATGGTCCCGTCCAGCCATGGAGACGCCCATTTCGCCTCCCCATCATTGCCTGTCCATGCCTTGAGTCACGGATCGCCCGTGGTTCGAATGCCGCGGGATCCGCGCCGGGCCCGCCGGTAGCCGACGCCATGTCGCAATCGACGGTGGGCGACCCGCGCCTGGAGGTGCAGGTCTTCCGGGGGCGGCTCGTCGAATCGACACACAGGGTCCACGCGGTGGTTGCCGACCGGACGGGGCGGGTGGTCGCAGCGTGGGGCGACAGGCGACTGGTCACCGTGGTCCGGTCGGCGGCGAAGCCCTTTCAGGCTCTGCCGCTTATCGCGGACGGCGCGGCGAAGCACTTTGGTCTCTCCGAGGAGGAAATCGCCCTTTGCAGCGGATCCCACAACTCCGAAGAAGTGCATGTCGAGATCGCCCGGTCCATCCTGGCCAAGGCCGGTGTGGCCGAGGAGCTGCTGGCATGTGGCGCGCACCCGCCGCTGCTGGCCGAACGTCGCAACGCGCTGGTGGCGGCGGGGAAGGCGCCCACGGCGGTTATGAGCAACTGTTCGGGCAAGCACGCCGGGATGCTGGCACTCGCCGCCTTCCACGGTTGGCCCCCGCGGGGCTACGAAAGGCGGGAGCACCCGGTGCAGAAGCGCATAGGAAGTGAGGTGTCCCGCTGGATGGGGACGGATGCCGGCGAGATGGCGTGGGAGACGGACGGATGCGGCGTACCCACATTCGGGGTACCGCTCGTGAATCTGGCGGGGGCCGCGGCACGTCTGGCCGGGGCGGCTGCCCGGGATGGAGCTCCGCGGCGCATCGTGCGCGCAATGACCCGTTTCCCTTTCATGGTTGCCGGGAGCGGCCGGCTGTGCACCCGGCTCATGGAAGTGGAATACGGCCGGGTGTTCAGCAAGGTCGGCGCGGAGGCGGTCCACGTGGCCGGCGATGTGGACCGGGGGCTGGGGGTGGCGCTGAAGGTGGAGGACGGGGCCCGGCGCGCTGCGGACCCCGCCCTGTTGTGGGTCATGCGGCGCGCCGGCATTCTCTCCGCCGCCGCGGAGCGGTCGCTCCGCGACCATGCCCGGCCGGTGCGCCGCAACACCCTGGGCGACGAGGTGGGCCGGCTGGCCGTCGTGGAGTGCCCGTGTTCATAGACTCGGTGACGATCGAGGTCGAAGGCGGACGAGGCGGCTCCGGGGCAGAGGCCTTCCGGCGCGAGAAGGGGGTGCCGCGCGGGGGGCCGGCGGGGGGGGACGGGGGTAAAGGCGGGGACGTGGTGCTCGTGGCCGACGAGGGGCTTACGACCCTCAGCGACTATCGCTACAACCGGCATCACCGGGCGGAGCGGGGCCGGCACGGCGAGGGTTCCAAACGCACGGGCAGGAGCGGGTGCGACCTGGAGCTGCGCGTCCCGCCGGGCACGATCGCCGTGGACGACGGGAGTGGGGAGGCGCTGGGCGAAATGCTCGCCGCGGACGTCCGGCTGATCGTGGCGCGGGGGGGACGGGGTGGGAGGGGGAATGCAAGCTTCACCTCGCCCACGCACCAGGCGCCGCGGCGGTGGGAGCCGGGCGGGGACGGGGAGCGCCGGGTGGTTCGCCTCGAGCTCAAGCTGCTTGCCGACGTGGGCCTGGTGGGCGAGCCCAACGCGGGAAAGTCCACCCTCCTTTCCCGGATCAGCCGGGCGAGGCCGAAGATCGCGGAATACCCGTTCACCACGCTCACCCCCAACCTGGGTGTGGTCGAGTTGCCGGACTTTCGTTCCTTCGTAGTGGCCGACATCCCCGGCATCATCGAGGGGGCACACCGGGGCAGGGGCCTCGGCCACCGCTTCCTCCGCCACATCGAACGGACGCGGGCGCTTGCCATCCTGCTCCCGGCGGACGACGAGAACCCCGCGTCGGTCCTGGCGGGGCTGCGCGACGAGCTGGCGAGGTACTCGGCCGCGCTCGCCGAACTGCCCTACGCGGTGGTGTTCTCCAAGATGGATCTCCACCCCTCCGACACGGCCAGGCCGACGGTCGACGCGCCTGGAGCGTGGGGCACATATCACGTCAGCGCGGTGACCGGCGCGGGGCTGAAGGCCCTGCTGGAGGGGTGCTGGAGCCAGCTGCGGGCGGCGCGGCGCGCAGCCGGGAGTACGGACGACTTGTGGTAGCGGCGGGTCTGCCGTCCGGGCCGGAGCCCTCGCTGGAGGCGGTAGCCGCCCTCACCCTGCGTGGCCTCCCCGGTGTGGGCGCGGCACGTTTCCGGGGGCTGGTCGACCGGTTCGGAAGCTCCCGGGCGGCCCTGGAAGCCGACCACGCCGACTTCGCGGAGGTGACGGGGCACACCGCGGCCGTGAGACGCCGGAGCAGCGCGCCCGGGCGGCGGGCCCGGCTCACGGCGGAACGGTGCGTGGCCGCGGGCATCGGGCTGCTGGTATATGGCGATCCAGGGTACCCGCCCGCCCTGGGTGACCTGAACGCGCCCCCCTCCCTGCTCTTTGCGCTGGGGAGAACCGAACTGCTGCGTAATCCGGGCACGGCGATTGTGGGGTCGCGGCGTGCAACGTCGTACGGGCGTCGTGTCTCGCGGCGGCTGGGGGCGCGTCTCGCGGGGCAGGGGCGGTGCGTCGTATCGGGGATGGCGATGGGGATCGACGCCGAGGCCCATCGCGGCGCCCTCCCGGGGCCCACGGCGGCGGTACTGGGGTCTGGGGTGGATGTAGTGTCGCCGCCGCGCAACGAGCGCCTCTACCGGGAGATCGTCGAACGCGGCGTCGTGGTCAGCGAGTACGCCCCGGGCGTACGGGCCGAGCCCCACCACTTCCCCACGCGCAACCGCATCATCGCCGCGCTCGCCCGCGAGGTGGTGATCGTCGAGGCGTCGCAGCGCAGCGGGGCCCTGATCACGGCCGGGATCGCGCTCGACCTGGGGCGCGAGGTGCTCGCCGTGCCGGGGCCCATCGACCGCCCCACCAGCGAAGGTACGAATCGCCTGATCGCCGACGGCGCGGGCGTGATCGTCGACACGGGCCTGGAAGACGCGCTCGCGCACAGCGCGCCGCCGCCGGAGGAACCCGGCCTGCGCGAACTGCTCGAGGTGATCCCGGCGGCGCCGGTCACGGTGGAGGAGGTCGCACTTGCCGCCGCCCGCCCGGTGGAGGAGGTCGCGACCTCGTTGACGGTGCTGGAAATCCGCGGTTACCTGACACCGACCCGCGACGGCCGGGTCATGAGGACGCCGGGCCGCGCCGGCATCCTGGCCCGGTGAGCGGCAGTCGCGCGCTGGCTGTTCAAGATGTAATGTCAACATTACATTGTGTCATGTTTACTATACATAACTAGCTGGATATGCCCTCCGAACTTCGCAGAATCACGAACGTTTACGTGCATGCGCCCTTCTGCGCGCGCCGTTGCTGCTACTGCGACTTCGCGGTGAAGGTCGACCGCAAGCCGGCCGCCGCCCGCTGGCTAGCCGCGATTCGCAGGGAATTCGGCACCCTGCGTTCCTCGGGAGAGGCCCCCGTGGCACCGGTGCTCGAGACACTCTACGTGGGCGGCGGCACCCCCTCGCTGCTCGAGCCGCGGTTCATCGCCGGACTGACCGGCGTGATCGGCCGGGAGCGGCTGGGGAGCCCGGCCCTCGAGTGGACGGTCGAGGCCAACCCGGAGTCCTTCGGCGATCGGACGGCGGAGGTGTGGGCGGCCGCGGGAGTGAACCGGATTTCCTTCGGGGTGCAGAGCTTCCATCGGGGTGCGCTCGAATGGATGGGACGGCTGCATTCGCCCGCCGATGCGGCGGCTGCCGTGGACAGCGCGCGGGCCGCGGGGGTGGCCAACCTGTCCGTCGACCTCATTTTCGGGCTTCCCGACCACGTCACCCGTTCATGGGAAGTCGACATTGCGCGCGCCCTGGAACTGTCCGTGCCGCACATCTCACTGTACGGCCTCACGGTGGAGAAGGGGACCCCCCTCCACCGCGCCGTGAGCGAGGGCCGCGCGCGGGTGGCCGCCGGGAGCCGGTACCGGGACGAGTATCTCTTCGCGGTGGAGGCCCTGGCGAGCGCCGGCTACGAGCACTACGAAGTCTCCAGCTTTGCTTTCCCCGGTTTCGCCTCGCGGCACAACCGCGCCTGCTGGCGGGGCGCACCCTACCTGGGTCTGGGCAACGGGGCCCACAGCTACCACGGGGGACGCCGCTGGTGGAACGAGCGGGACTGGGACGCCTACGCGAAGCGCGTGCGCAAGTCGGGCCGGGCCGTGGTGGGCGAGGAGGTGCTGGACGCCGGGCAAATCCGCCTGGAGACCCTATGGCTGGGGTTGCGAACGAGGGAAGGGTTGGAGGAGGCGGCCCTGGGAGGACCGGCACGGCTGGCCGTGCGCCGCTGGGAGGCCGCCGGATGGGCTTCACGCCGCGCGGGCCGGACGCGTCTGACTCCGGAGGGTTGGCTTATCCTGGACGATCTCACGCTGGAACTGGCTTGACGTCCTCGTCCTAAAGGGGATTTTCAAGTTGTGGGAGAAACCGGAACGGCATCACGACGAACGATCCAATCATGGCCTTGAGGCGGCGTATCGACGACGGTCCGCTTTCGCAGCGGGAACGCAACGTGCTGGAGGCCGTGGTGCGTACCTACGTCGAGACCGCCGAACCCGCCGGCAGCCGCACGCTGGCCAGACGCTACAGCTTCGGAGTGTCCGCGGCCACGATCCGCAACACCATGGCGGATCTGGAGGAGGAGGGCTACCTGACCCATCCCCACACCTCGGCAGGCCGCGTCCCGACCGACATGGCCTACCGCTTCTTCGTGGACCGGGTGGTGCAGCCCGAAGCGTTGACGCCGGCCGAGAAGAACCTGATTGAAGGGGAACTCTCGGCGGGTGACTCGACGCTGGAGCAGATCCTCCGCAGGGCAACGCGCGCCCTGGGGATTCTGGTCAACGAACTCGGCGTGGGTTCCGTTCCGCAGCTGGACAACGCCTACCTGGAGAAGATCGACCTGATCCGCGTGTCCGCGAGCAGGGTGCTGATGGTGTTCACCGTTCGGAGCGGCATGGTGCGGACCGTCTACGTCGACCTCCCGGGGGATGTCCCCTCCGATGTCCTAGCTGGACTGCAGAGAGTCCTGAACGAACGCCTCGCCGGCCTGACCTTCCTGGAGATCCGACGGTCGTTCGGCGAGCGGCTGCGCGACGCCGTCGAGGATCCGGCGGCGAGGGACATCCTCAACATCTTCGTCGAGTCCGGCGACGAGTTCTTCGGAACCCCGCCGGGAGCGCAGGACCAGGTCGTGCTCGGACAGACCTCGGCCATCGCGGCGCAGCCCGAATTCGCGACCAGTGAGAGTTTGAAGGACCTTATCGCATTGACGGAGCAGAAGGAGTTGTTGGCGAAGGTCCTCGGGAGACGCGTCTCGGGCGGCGGTCCGTATGTGACCATAGGCGGCGAGCACGCCCCGGAGCTGGCCGGATTCACGCTGGTCACCTCCGGATACCGGCTCGGCGGCCTCCGGGGCGTGGTGGGCGTCATCGGGCCGACGCGGATGCCGTACGAGAAGGTGATCGCAATCGTGGACTACACCTCGTCCCTCGTAACACGCATGCTGGAGCCCTGAGGGCCCCGGCCGGAGTCGTATGGCCGACTACTACGAGTTGCTCCGCGTCGCGCGCGACGCGGGCCAGGAAGAGATAAAGAAGGCGTACCGCAAGGTCGCCCTGGAGTACCATCCGGACCGCAATGCCGGGTCCAGGGAGGCCGAGGAGCGCTTCAAGGAGGTAACGGAAGCGTACGAAGTGCTCAGGGACCCGCAGAAGCGTGCCCGTTACGACCGGTACGGCAGGGAGGGGCTGCGGGGGCAGGGCGGTTTCGGCGGCGGCTTCGAGTTTTCCGATGCGCTGGAGGTCTTCATGCGTGACTTCGGGAACTTCGGCGGGTTCGAGAGCCTCTTCGGCGGGCGCCGCACAGGCAACCGGCCCGTGCGCGGCAAGTCGCTGCGGCTCCGCCTTCCCCTCACGCTGAAGGACGTGCGCACCGGCGCGTCGAAGAAGGTGCGCGTGGCGGTACTCGAGGGTTGCGACTCATGTGGCGGAACCGGAGTGAAGGGCGGTGCGAGCGCAATGCCGTGCGGCACGTGCCGGGGGTCCGGCGAGGAGCGCCGGGTCGAGCGGTCCGTCTTCGGCCAGTTCGTGAGCGTGGCCCCGTGCCGCCGCTGCCGCGGCGAAGGAACGGTGATCGCCGACTACTGCCCGGAGTGCAACGGCGACGGACGCGTGCGGGTTGACAGGCATATTCGGGTGAACGTGCCGGCCGGCGTGTCGTCCGAGAACTACCTGACGCTGCGCGGAGAGGGAAACGTGGGACCTCGCGGCGGACCCCGCGGGGATATTGTCGTCCTGCTCGAAGTCTCCGGGGACGAGCGCTTCAGGCGCGATGGGGATGACCTGGTCGTGGAGGTGCCGCTCACATTCAGCCAGGCGACGCTCGGAACCAGCCTGGAAGTGCCGACCGTGGAGGGGGGCACCACCAGGGTGGAGGTCCCGGCCGGTGTGCAGAGCGGCGAGGCGATCCGCGTGAAGGGAGAAGGGCTCCCCGAGCTCAACGGGCGCCGCTGCGGCGACCTTCTGGTCCGGCTGGTCGTGTGGATCCCCGAGCGCCTCACCTCGGAGCAGGAACGGATCATCCGCAGGTTGCGTGAGGTCGAGGACTCGGCGCCGGAGAAGATCGATCCGGGGGGGAGGCGCGGGTTCTGGTCGAGGGTGAAGGAGGCGCTGGGGTAGGAGTCCGTGGGGGTTTTGCCCACGGGCTCGTAGGGGAGCGCGCCGCGGAGGGGCGCGCGTGTTCGCCTCAACGCCTCCACGGATTCTCTTCGGCCCCCAGTCTCCGGGCCTGCTCGGCCTTTATGGCCCATCTGCAGACCTCGACCCGCGACGAGGGATCGAGGTCGAGGGCCAGCGCCGCGAGGCTCTCCCACAGTGTCCGGGCAAGCCGGGGGCGGTCGGGCGCGTCCCCGGGGTCCGCCAGCACCACCCAGCTCTCCAGCAGCGGCGGGTCCGCACCTTCCTCGAGTCGGTCGAGTTTCACCTGGAGAAAGCGCAGGCGGTCTTGCGACTCGCCCGCCAACCTGCGGAGCTTTTCCACACTCAACGCAATGGCCGGCCGGCGGCGAAGGAGTTCCGCCCGCAGCTGCCGGACCGAGAGCAGGCCGGGGCCGCACCGCCGCAGGAGGTCCACTACGCACTCGGTTGTTCCCGGCATGTTCCTTACGGTCTGGAGGGTGGTCGACAAAGGGGATGGGGGCAACCGCCCGCGCTCGGTGACCCCCGGGTGCGCCAGGCTCTTCTCCCGGGGGGCCGCTGGTACTCTACCGGGTACCCGCCGTTGTCTCCATGCCAGAATGGGACCGCTGATGGATGGGACGCTGAGTCGGGGCGGTATCCTGCCGTGCCTTCCTGCCTTCCGGTGCCCGGGGAGGGACATGCGCCATCGGAGGCCGGGCTGCGCGCTGATCCGCGCCGCCCGATCTTTGGCCATATTGAAGGATTCGGGACACCACCAGCTGCCGCGTACGGAGGACACGGTGAAGAACTCGCTCAAGGACGCATTGCGATCGGATCTCAACGGCGCGCGGCGAGGAAGGGACCGGGAACGCACCCTGGTTCTTTCCACGGCGCTGGCCGAGGTGCGCAACAGGGAGATCGAGATGGGGGCCTCTCTGGACGACGAAGGCGTTCGCGGCGTCCTCGCCCGCGCCGTCAAGCAGCGTCTGGATGCGGCCGCGCAGATGAGGAGCGGCGGGCGACCGGAGCTGGCCGAAAGGGAGGAGGCCCAGGCGACGATCCTGCGGGCTTACCTGCCGGAGGCGCTCTCCGCGGACGAGGTCCGTGAGATGGTGCGGGAGATCGTAGCCGGGGGCGCCGGGCACATCGGCGCGGTCATGTCCGCGCTGATGCCGCGGATCCGCGGGCGTTTCGAGGGCGGGGCCGCCTCCGCGATCGTCCGTGAGGAACTGAGCGGCGGCTGAGCCGGGCAGTCAGGATGTCCCGCCGCGCCCTCCACATCCTCGAATTCCGGAAGGTGCTGGAGTACGTGGCCCGGTTCGCTGCCACGCCCGGGGGCAGGGAAGCGGTGGTCGCCCTCCAACCGTACGCGGACATCGATGAGGTTCGGATCCGGCTGGCCTCGGTGGATGAGACCGCACGATTCCTCACGGCGCACGACGACTGGGTGTTTCCGCCTGTCCCTGAGGCCGCGGCGGCGATCGGACGTCTCGCCGTGGAAGGCTCGGTTCTGCCGGCGGAGGAACTGGCGGCGCTGAGCGGACTGCTGGGGGCGGGGAACGCGGTGCGGAAGGCTCTTGCCGAGGGAGCCGGCGGATTGCCGACGCTCCTGGCGTTGAAGGACGTACTCCTTGCCGTGCCTGGGCTCGAGACGGCGATCGACCGTGCCGTAGATCCCCGGGGCGTCGTACTGGACGGTGCCAGCAGGGAGCTAGCACGTATCCGAAGACAGCTCGCCGGGGCCCACAACCGGGTTGTGGCCCATCTGGAGGGGTTGCTCGAAGGCGTGGACGAACGCTACCGCGTCCCGGGGGCATCGGTCAGCATTCGCGAGGGCCGGTATGTGATCCCCCTGCGCCGGGAAGGCCGTCGCGCGGTGGGGGGATACGTCCACGACGAATCGTCTTCCGGGGCCACGCTCTTCGTGGAGCCGCCTTCGGCCATCGAGATGATGAATCTGGTACGCGGACTGGAGCGCGCCGAAGCGCGGGAGGTCCTGAGGATTCTGCGCGACCTGAGCGAGCGGTGCCGCCCCCTGGCCGGCGCAATGGCCGATTCGCTCGGCGCACTGACCGAGATGGACCGGCGGGTGGCGCTGGCCCGGGCCGCGGGCCGCTGGGATGGGTACGTCCCGGAAATGACGGACGGGCCCGTGTGCATCCGGGGTGGACGGCACCCTCTGCTGGTCGTCGCCGGGATCGAACCCGTTCCCTTCGACCTGGAGCTGGACCCGGATGAGGGAGTCGTGGTCGTGACCGGCCCCAACACCGGCGGCAAGACGGTCTTTCTCAAGTCGGTGGGGCTGGTGTCGGCCCTGGCCCAGTCGGGGGTGGTTCCCCCGACGGGCCCCGGAACCCGTCTGCCGGTCTTCACTTCCTTTTTCGCCGAGTCGGGGGATGGTCAGTCCATTGCCGACAGCCTGTCCACCTTCTCCGCCCACCTCCGCAGCCTCCGGACCATCCTCGAGAACGCGGAGTCCCGGTCTCTCGTCCTCATTGACGAACCCGGCGCGGGCACGGATCCGAGGGAGGGTGAGGCGCTGGCGCGGGCCCTCGTCGAGACGCTGGCCGAGCGCGGATGCACGGCGGTGGTGACTTCGCATCTGGGCGCTCTCAGGCGGCTCGCCGCTCCCGGCAACCGGATCGTCAACGCATCGCTGAACTTCGACGGGGAGCGCCTGGCTCCCACGTACCACTTCACGAAGGGGCGTCCCGGGCGCAGCTACGGCCTGGCGATCGCACGCGGCCTGGGCTTCCCCGAAGAGGTGCTGGACCGTGCGGAGGGCTACAGGGACCGTACGGAAGCACGGCTGGACGAGCTTCTGGACAGCCTGCAGGCGAAGGAGCGGAGAGTCTCGCGGACGCTTGCGGAACTCGACGGGGAGCGCGGCCGCACCGCCGCCCTGCGCGCCGAGGTGGAGGTGCGGGAGAAGCACCTCCGCCGCACCGAGCGCGAGCACTCCTCCCGGGCGCGGCGCCGGGCCCGCCGCATGCTCCTCGAAGCGCGTGCGAAGGTGGAAGCCGCGATCGCAGGTTTCGAGGAGCGGGCAAGGGAGGGCGCGGCGCTGCGAGAGGCGGCGCGCGCGGCGCGCAGGGAGGTGGAAGAGGCCGCCAGGGAGTTGGAGGAGTCAGCTGCCCCCGGGGCGGGCGGTGGTATCCGCGCCGGGCCCGCCGCCGATTCCCGTGCGAACCCGTACCTCGAGCCGGGCGCAAGGGTCCGTGTGGTAGATTCGGGAGCTCGCGGCACCGTGGTGGATGTGGAGGGGAGACGCGTCGTGGTGAACGTGGGTGGGATGCGGCTCAGGATGGGATGCGCCCTGGTGGTCCCTGATGACGATGCGAAAGACGGTGCGGGACCGGCCCGGCCGGGCTGGACCGCCCCCGCGGCGGATCCGGCTGCCGAGGTGGACCTGCGGGGCCAGCGCGCCGACGAGGCCGAACTCTCCCTCTCCCGCGCGCTGGACGCGGCGTCGGTGGCCGACCTGCGCGAACTGCGGGTGATCCACGGCAAGGGAACCGGGGCGCTGCGCGAACGGGTGACCGCCGTGCTCGGCCGGGACGCCCGGGTGGAGCGCTTCCGCGCCGGAAAGCCCGGAGAGGGTGGCTTCGGGGTTACCGTGGCCAGGATCCGGTAGGATGATCCCGGACGACGTGGTCGAGGAGGTCCGCGCCCGGGCCGACATCGTAGGGGTTATCGGCGAATTCGTCCAGTTGAAGAAGGCGGGGAAGGAGTTCCGCGGGCTGAGCCCCTTCAAACAGGAGAAGACACCCTCCTTCTACGTGATTCCCGCCAAGGCCTTCTTCCACGATTTCTCCTCCGGCGAGTCGGGCGACGTCTTTTCCTTCCTGATGAAGCACCAGGGGATGAGCTTCACCGACGCCGTGAAGTACGTGGGTGCCCGCAGCGGGGTCGATGTCCGTCAGGTAAGCGGGCGCGGGAGGGACGATCCCTGGCGACCGTACTACGAGGCGTCCGCCTACGCCAACTCGTTCTTCCAGGAACGGCTCCGGGAGTCGGAGGGCGGGGAGGCCGCCCGGGCCTATCTCGAGGGGCGGGGAATCGACAGGGAGGCGGCGGAGCGCTTCGGACTGGGGTACGCACCGGACGAATGGGGCGCCTTCCGGGAGGCGGCTTCGGTCCACGGCCTGGATGAGGAGATGCTGCTCGAGCTGGGCCTCCTCAAGAAGAGCGAGAGGGGCGGCGATCCCTACGACGCCTTCCGCAACCGCATCGTGTTCCCGATCGAGTCGGTTGCGGGGCGTGTCCTGGCTTTCGGCGGCCGCCTCCTCGGGGAGGCGCGCAAGGGGTCGCCCAAGTACCTCAACTCGCCTGAGAGTCCGATCTTCTCCAAGAGCGAGGTCCTGTACGGGCTGAGCTGGGCCCGCAACCACATCCGCCGGGATGCCTCCGCCCTTGTCGTCGAGGGCTTCATGGACGTGGTGTCGCTGGCCGCAGTGGAGATCCGCAACGTGGTCGCACCGCTGGGGACGGCCCTCACCACTCTGCATGCCCGGACCCTGAAGCGATACACCACACAGGTACGCCTCCTCTTCGACAGCGACCCGGCCGGACTGCGGGCGACCTTCCGTGCCGCGGACACGCTCCTGGGCCAGGGGCTCCACGCATCGGTGGTTACGCTCCCGGACGGCGAGGATCCGGATTCGGTGGCGCGAGCCGGAGGTGCGGAGGCCGTTCGGGGCTTCGTGGCCCAGGCCGTTGATGTGCTGGACCGCAAGATCGCCATGCTGGAGGAGCGCGGCTGGTTCGATTCGATCGAAATGACCCGCCGGGCGCTGGACCGGCTTCTCCCGACGCTGCGGGCAGCCCGCGACCCGCGGCTGCGCGACATCTACCTGACACGGGTGGCGGAGCGCACCGGGGTCCGGAGGGAGACCCTCGTGGAGGAGATGCGGATGGCGTCAGCGCCTCCCCGTCGAAGCCGTGCGGCCCCCCTGCGAAGGCGCCCGGCACCGCGCTTTCATGGCCTCGGGGAGGAGCGAACCCTGCTCCTCGTGCTCATCAAGGACCGTGACTGGATCGAAAAGGTCGTGGAACGCATCGGCCCGTCCGATTTGGAGGACGGGGACTACCGTGTAATCTTCGAAGCGTTGATCGCCGACCCGGAACTCGACACGCTCCCGGAAGGCACGCCGCCTGAAACCGTTCGCCGCTTCGAGCAACTCATGGCAGACCCGGAAACACTGACCTCGCCGGAGGAAGTCTTCGGCGATGCCGTCGGCAGGATCGAGGGAAACCGGATCGATCGCCGGCTCACCGCGAACGCCGAGGAACTGCGCCGTGCCGGACCCGAGGAACAGGGCAGGCTGGTCCGGGATAAGCAGGAACTGATGAAGGAAAGGCAGGCCCTGCCGGTCGATTGGCGCAGATCCGGCAGGATGCTGTCGGCTATCGGAAGAATCCCACAGGAGAGAGAAGACAGAAAGTGACGGTCGAGAGCGGCGCGGTCTCCAGCCGCCTGCTGGAGCTCCAGACCATGGACGCGAGAATCCGGGAAACACGTGACCGTATCGAAGCATACGGTCCCCTGCTGAAGGAGGTGGAAGCGCCGGCCCTCGAGTTGGCCGAGGAAGCCGGGTTGACCGAAGGCAGGGTCCGTGACCTGCGGCTGGAGGAGCGCCGGCTGCGGCTGGCGGCCGAGGACAAGACGGTACGGGTGCAGCGGCTCGAAGAGCGACTGAAGCTGGTGCGGACGGTCCGCGAGGAAGCGGCGGTTCAGGCTGAACTGGGGCTGATGCGGAGGGCGCTGGACCAGGAGGAACAGGAGGTGGTGAACCTGCTGGATCAGATTTCGCGGTTCGAGGAACGGCTGGCGGGCCAACAGGCCGCCATGGAGCAGGCCCGCGCCGCCGTGGACCCCCGCAGGGACGAGCTTCTGGCGGAGCGGGAGCTGGCCCGGTCGGAGGCCGCCACGCTTGAACGGAGCCGCAAGGCAATCGCCGCCGCGATCGACCCCAGGTATCTGCGCGTCTACGACCACCTCGCCCGCGGGGGGCGTCGCAGTGCCGTGGCCAGCATGACCGAGGACGGGGCGTGCGGATCCTGCTTCTCGGTCATCCCCCTGCAGCTCCAGAACGAAATCCGCACCCGTGCGCCGCTGGTCCGGTGCGAGGCCTGCGGGTTGATCGTGACCTCGCCCGCGGCGGCGGTGGAGTCGGAGGCTGCCGAAATGGAGGCGGCCGACTCCCCGCGTGGCCGGTGAGCCCCGGCGGCTCCCGGAACCCCGGCCAACCCGGAGCCTCGCCACTCCCGGTGCACGCGCGGCTTCATTCCCCGGCTGTCGGCGGGTGAGTCCGGCCCCCGCCGCCGCCGATTCCTGGTTTCATCCGCGGCCCGTCTGGGAGCTCCGTCCCCCTCCGGACCCGTACGCGGTTCGGGAACTGCAACGCAGCCTCAGGCTTCCCACACCCCTCTGCAGACTGCTGGCCGTGCGCGGACGGAACACCCCGGGGGCCGCGAAGTCCTTCCTTCGCCCCCTCCTGGAGGCCCTGCACGACCCCGCCGGGCTGCGGGATGCCGGGACTGCTGCGCGCCGGCTGGCCCGCGCCGTGAAACGCCGCGAGATGGTGGTGGTGCATGGGGACTACGACGTGGACGGTATCGGCGGGGCTGCGCTGCTGACAGCCTGGATCCGGGAGCTCGGAGGAAGGGCGGAGGCCATCGTGCCCGACCGGCTGGAGCACGGCTACGACCTCTCGCGGGCCGGGGTGAGGAGGGCGGCGGATCGGGGCGCCTCCGTGCTGGTGACCGTGGACTGCGGGATCGTGGCCCTCGAACCGGTGCGGCTCGCCTCCGAGGCCGGGATGGACGTGATCGTGACCGACCATCACGCGCCGGGCCCCGGTCTTCCCGGTGCGCTGGCCGTCGTCAACCCCAGACTCCCGGGGTGTCCGTATCCCAACGGTGATCTCTGCGGCGCCGGAGTCGCATTCAAGGTCGGCCAGCTCCTCGCGCGCAATCTGGGCCGGCCCGCCGACGAGAGCTGGGAGTACCTGGACCTGGTGGCGCTGGCGACGATCGCCGACCAGATGCCGCTCCGCGGAGAGAACCGGATTCTGGCACGGTATGGCCTGCGGGCGCTGGCGCGGACCCGCCGGCCGGGGCTCGTGGCCCTCATGGAGTCCGCGAAGGTGAAGCCGGTGAACGATGTCGAAGCGAGTGCGGTGGCTTTCGGGCTGGGTCCGCGCATCAACGCGGCGGGGAGGGTGGGAGACACGGAGGCGGCGCTGCGGCTGCTCCTTACCACGGAGGTTGACGAAGCGCGCCGGCTGGCGGGAGAGCTGGAACGCAACAACAGCGAGCGCCGCGATCTGGAGAAGAGGACCACGGACGAGGCTCTCGCCGCGTTGGGGCCGGCGTACGATCCCTCCAGGGACCGGGCCGTTGTCATCGCGGGGGACGGCTGGCACCCGGGGGTGATCGGCATCGTCGCGTCGCGGGTGGTCGAACGGATCCACCGCCCCGCCATCGTGATCGCGCTGGACGGGGAGGCGGGGCGCGGCAGCGGCCGGTCGATTCCTTCATTCGACCTGCACGGCGCGATCTCCGCATGCGCCGGGCACCTCGGGCGCTTCGGCGGCCATCACCAGGCCGCGGGGCTCGACATTCGCCGCGACCGCATCGACGCCTTCCGGGAAGCGTTCCTGGCCGTGGCCCGCGACCGCCTGGGGAGCGCGGAACCGCGCCCCGCGCTGGATGTGGATCTGGAGATCGGCCTGGACGAGGTGACCCTCGATCTGAGCCGTTACACCCGCTATGCGGGACCCTACGGCCGCGGCAACCCCGAACCAGTCTTCATGGCCCGCGGCGTCCGCATCGCCGGGACCCCGCGAGTGCTGAACGGCGGCCATCTCAAGTTCCGCATGGAGCGCGGCGGAAACCGACTGGGTGCGATCGGGTTTCGTCTCGCGGACCGGATTCCGTTGGAGATGCTGCGAAGCGGACCGGTGGACGTCGCCTTCAATCTCCTAGAGAATACCTTCAGGAGCTACACTACGGTCGAGGCGAAGGTCGTGGACGTCCGGCCGCGCGAGTGATCCGGAGTCCAACGGTGCAGAATGCCGTAACCCCCGGTTGCCCGATCCGAACCCAGCGAAGAGCCGGGAGCGAGCCCAGGTGCGAATCATTGCCGGCAAGTGGAAGAGCCGCAGGCTGATCCCGGTTGGAGACCGGGCAGTCCGGCCGACCGCGGATAGAGTGCGCGAGGCGTGGATGTCGATCCTCGCCCCCCGAATCGAAGGCTCGGCGGTGGCCGACCTCTTCGCGGGGTCCGGGGCACTCGGGCTGGAAGCGCTGAGCAGGGGCGCATCCCATGTCACCTTCGTCGAACGGAGCCGCAGGGCGCTTCAGGCTCTTCGGCGCAACATCCGCGCGCTGGGCGCGGGCGGCGACACGACGGTGGTCCACGGGGATGCGCTGGCACACCTGCCCGCCCTGGACCCGCTCCGTTGCGACCTCGCGCTGGCCGATCCGCCCTACGGCCGGGGCCACGCGTCCGAGCTCGTCTCTCGGTTTGCAAGGCGGCCCTTCGCCCGCGAACTCTGGATCGAACACCATTTCACGGACGTACTCCCCTCCGACATCTCCGTGTGGCAGCGCACGTACGGGGACACCGTCCTCACGGCGGTCGCACTTCCACGCGGAGCGGTCCGGGACGAAGACCGCCTCCGGAGGGCTGCGACGGTGCCGGCATCCCGAAGGAGTTGATTCCCCTTGCAGACAGGTGACTTCCCATGAAGACGCACGGTCCCATCGTCGCCGTCTACCCCGGCTCGTTCGACCCGGTCACCCTCGGCCACGAGGATGTGGTCCGGCGGACGCTCCGCTTCTCCGACCGCCTGATCGTGGCGGTCGCCGGGTTTTCCACGCAGCCGAAGAGAAGCCTGTTCCCGGTCGCGGAGCGGCTGGAGATCCTCAAGGAGGTGTTCGGCGGCGAGCCGAGGGTGGAGTGCGTAGCCTTTTCGGGGCTACTCGTCGACTTCGCCCGCGACGTCGGGGCCCGATTCATCATCCGGGGACTGAGGGCCGTATCGGACTTCGACTACGAATTCCAGATGGCGCAGATGAACCGCGAACTGTGGGACGAGGTCGAGACGATCTTCCTGACGCCCGAAGTTCACTACTCCTTCCTCTCCGCATCCCTGGTGCGGGAGGTGGCCGCGCTCGGCGGCGACGTCAGCACCTTTGTCTCGCCGCTGGTGCTGCAACGGCTGAAGCGCCGCTTTTCGTGACCTTCAACGAGCGTCTGGCGGCACGCGCGCGGCGTCTCGGGCGCAAGGTCGCCTTCCCGGAGGGTGACGATCCCCGGGTGGCGAAGGCGGTGGCCGTGCTGGGCCGCCGGGAGATTGTGGAGCCCGTGGTAGTGCGGGCGGGGGAGGAAGGGACTCTCACCCGTGCGGTTGCAATGCTCGCGGGGGGCAAGGTGGACGGTGTGGTGGCGGGGGCGGTCCACACCAGTGCGGAGGTGATCCGGGCGGGGCTGGACGGGGTCGGGCTGAGGCCGGACGTGCGCACTCTGTCCTCGTGTTTCTTCATGGAAGTGAACGACTTCCGGGACTGCGGGAACGAAGTGCTGACCTTCACCGACGCGGGGGTGGTTCCGGAGCCGGGACCCCGCCGCCTGGTGGAGATAGCCCGGGAGGCGGTCCGGGTCCGCCGTCTGGTGGTCGGCGACGAACCGCGCGTGGCGTTCCTCTCCTACTCGACGCTCGGGAGCGCGGGCGGCCGTTGCGTCGAGCGGGTCCGCGACGCGGTCCGGCGCTTCCGCGCAGCGTGTCCGGAGGTGCCCGCGGACGGCGAACTGCAGGCGGACGCGGCTCTGATCCCCGGGGTTGCCGCCACCAAGGCGCCGGGGTCCGCGGCGGCGGGCCGGGCCAACGTCCTGGTCTTCCCCTCGCTGGATGCGGGCAACATCGCGTACAAGCTGGTGGAGAGACTGGCGGGCGCGACGGCTCTCGGGCCCATTCTGCAGGGCCTGAGCGCCCCGTTGAACGACCTGTCGCGGGGTGCGTCGGTGGCGGACATCACCCATGTCGCCGCGATCACGGCCCTGATGGCCGGTGGGGACCGCTGAGCCCGGTCCGGAGCGAAGCTTGAACAGACACGGGCTGCTATACTTGTTGTGGCCCCGGACATCCCCGCCCGCACCTCCGCCACTCCACAAATCGAGCCCATGTCACTTACGCAGCAAATTGTCGGGCGGACACTCGTTTTCGAAGTCGACGGGCAGCTGATCGTCGGAAACCGCCAGGAACTCAAGCGCAGGATGCTCACCGCCCTCGCGGACGGGGCGCGCCGCTTCGTCATCGACCTCTCCCGGACCGGGTACATCGACTCGTCGGGGCTGGGCGTGCTGATCAGCCTGTCGAAGGAGGTCCGGGCGGAGGGTGGCGAGCTGCGGCTGGCCTCCCTCAACGAGGACCTGCAGACCCTCTTCGCAATGACCGGACTCGACACCTTCTTCCGGATCTCGGACGACGCGGAGGAGCCCGGCGCACGATGACCACGAACACGCCCTCATAGCCCGGGTCACCGGGAAGCTAGCCCCCGGCCAGGTCCCCGTTCCGTTCTCCCGCTCCTGCCGTACGCGAGTTGTACACCCGCACCCTTCGCCGAGCCCTACACCCGGCGTGCGAAGCGCCCGCGCCACCCGCATGAGCCGCGTGTTGTTCGGCTCCTCGGCCGACCCCCTGCCACCGCCTTCTTCATGGCCGGGTTAGGAGACCCCGGCATGGGCGCAGAAGACGGAGGCGGACGCGATCCCGGCGCCGATCCGTATCAAGCAGGGGCGGTTAAGGAGAGTTGCGCGGTGGATCGGTGCCCCCTACGTTGTTCCGCGTCAGACTTCGGAAAAGGGCGCTTTCCGGCGTTCGCCGGGCCGCCCGCCGAATACAAGAGCAGGTGCAAAGGGCCGGGCGGCCAGCTACCGTCCGCGCTCACCGGCAAACAAGCGGGAGCACGAAGCAGGGTTTCGCCCTTTCCGGTGTCTGACAACGGCCCGGCCTTGCCGCGGGGGCCAACCGGACAAACCCTCCGCGAAAGGAGCCCCGACGATGAGACCGAACCCGTCTTTCCCCCCTGCCTTCACGCTGGCGCTGCTGGCCGTGGCCGCCGCCTGCCCTGCGGACCCGGAGCCCCCCCGTGGAGGCGAGCGTCCCCCGGTGGCGGGGCGGATCATCCCGGCAGAAGCGGCTTGGAGATTCCGGAGCCCGAAGGCCGCCCCGAGGTCGCGCCTCACTTGTGCGGGAGCGACGACGGGGGCGGGCACGACCCGGAAAACCCGGACGACACCGACGACTGCCATTTGGAAGAACTCGTGGTCTGTCCCTTCGAAGGGATGATCAAGGACGGCAAGGGGGGTTGCCGCTGCCCGGAATGGCAGAAGCTCGGGCCGGACGGATGCGAGGACAAGGGCGGCGACAGCGGAGGAGAGACCGGCGAGACGGGAGAGGGCAGCGGAGAGGGCAGCGGGAATGGCGAGGGCAACAACGGGAACAACGGCGAGGACGACGACAAGAAGTTCTCGGTCAATCCGGATTGCGACGCGGTGGCGGTTCGCGGGCTGGCCCTGAGTTGCCACGCGAAGGTGTCCGGCGCGGAGGGAACCATCCGCTACGAATGGCTGTTCGAGCCCGACAGCGGGGGTGCGCGGATATGGCCCAGGGGACCGAGGGAGTCGCTGAGCGACGTGGAGATGGAGGAAAGCACGACGGACGACACGCGGAGTTGGAAGGGAGTGGCGGCGGCAAGCGGGAAGGTCACGCTTTCGGTGCAGGACAGCGTGCATCCGACCGTGAAAGACAGCGCCGACGTACGGGTGTTCGGACGGGGATGGCGGAGCATCGGCCAGCTGATCCAGTTGGACTCGGGAGCGTACCTCCAGACCGATTTCCGGCCGGGAACGGCGCTGCTGTTGGGCGCGAACGCGAGCGCCGGGGGATCGCTGCACTTCGACGACATCTTCGAGGGCGACTCCACGGCGAACGACCCGACGTCGGCGGTGCTCGACCAGATTATGGAGGGGCCGAACCGGGGCTACTGGTACGTGGTCGATCACGACTACAGGGTGGACAGGCGGTGGCACATCAACAAGCGGCTCGACTCGCTGAAGGGACCGTAGGAGCTTCCCGACGCAGCCCACGGCGACACCGTGAACCATTGGACGTACCTTGCCCGCCGGGGCTACGATCCCGCCGACCTGAGGGGCGGGCGTGAAGGCCCACGAGCGCTACGGGCGGAACGGCAGGAAGGGCCACCAAGGCCAGATTCTGCTGGCGCTGCACCCCATCGCCTGCGGCGACGGCGGGAGGCTTGCGGAACGGCTCGTGACCGACACCGAGGCCAAGGCGATGGACCGGCGCAGCGATATCGAGGACGCGGCCAACAAGGCGTTCGAGCAGGCGGCGAAGCACCACGAGGTGTGGGGCAACCACACGGGACACGACATCGTGCGCTACCTGCCCGGCTCGGTGCGGTTGCCGTCGCAACGGCACTGACACCGACACGGCGGCGGGTGTAGGTTTCAGGATCCAACTCACCCCCGAAGGAACGGAATCGGTTCGCCATGAAGAAGTCTCGTCCGCCCCGGCGGAAGGGCCTGGAAGCCGACTACCGCGGAGCGACCCCGGAACAGGTGGCGAAGGCGCTGCTCCGCTCCCGCCCGGGCCCGTCCGCCACGCCGAAGAAGGTGACCGACGATCCGGCTCGTGTCAACCTAAGTACATAATACCCAGAGGAGTTTACAGTATGGTCGGTCAAGCGTAGTGGTCCGGCGTCTGCCACCGTGCTGGAATACCTCGACCGGGCGAGTGGCGACTAACTCCAATCCACCGACATGTACCTGTCTCTCTTCTGCTGCATGCTGTCGCAAGGGGTGCCCGAACGGGTATGGGCGAACGCCGGCCATCCGCACGCCTTGGTCGTCAAGGCCGGGGGGACCACCCGGCGGTTGTCGGCGACCGGCCCACCCATTCGGACCGCGGGAGCGCCCTTCGACGTGGTACGGGCGAACTGAGGCGCGCACCAGTGTCCCGCCGCCGCCCCAAGCGCTCGCTGGGCCAGAACTTCCTGGTCGACCCCAACCTTCAGCGCAAGATCGTGGCGGCGGTGGAAGCGGGACCGGGCGAACCGGTTCTGGAGATCGGGCCGGGCAGGGGCGCGCTGACCGCGCACCTGGCCCGTCGCGAGGTGCGCCTCACGACCGTGGAGCTGGACGATGGACTGGCCGCCGGGCTTTCGTCGCGGTTCGCGGGAAACCCCCGGGTCGAGGTGGTGCACGGTGACGTGCTGGCGCTGGAGCTTCCCGCGCTGGCGGGGGACTGGGCACGCACGACGGTGGTCGGCAACATCCCGTACAACATCACGACCCCCATCATTTTCCGCCTGCTGCGGCTCCCGTACCCGCGCGACATCGTGCTGACCGTGCAGGCCGAGGTGGCCGCGCGGATCCAGGCCGGACCGGGGACCCGCACCTATGGCGCTCTCTCGGTGGGCGTCAGGCTGCACGCGAGGACGACCAGGATCTGCAAGGTACCGCGATCCGCCTTCCGGCCGGTGCCGCGCGTGGACTCCGTGGTTCTCCGGATCACTCCGCGCTCGCCTCCGCGGCTGACTCCCGCCGCCGCCGCGGACGTCCGTGTCCTTACACGGGCGGCCTTCTCGTGGCGCCGCAAGCAGCTGGGCACGATCCTCACCCGGCACGCGGATCTTCGCGTTCCTCGCGCAATCGGGGAACGCGTGCTGGCACGATGTTCTCTGGCTCCCGCACTGAGGCCCGAACAGCTGTCGCCGGATGACTTCATCGCGCTCGCGGCCGCCCTTCAATCCGCCTCGTCCGCGCTGTCGCCCCCAGCTCACGGCGCTCGTGCGGATTCGCCCCGGGACTGCTAGCTTTCAGCTTGTGAACGAATTCACAAACCGGGTCCCGGCCGCCACCGTTCGGCGCCTGTCGCTCTACCTCCGGTTCCTCGAGGACTTCGGGCGCTCGGGCGTTACGAGCATCGCCAGCAACGCCCTCGCGGAGCGTGGAGGAACCACCGCCGCGCAGGTGCGCAAGGACCTCTCGTACCTGGGTTCCTACGGGAAGCGCGGCCTGGGCTACTCCGTGGAGGAACTCACCCGTGTGCTGAGGACCGTACTAGGCCTCGACACGGTGTGGCGGGTCGCGCTGCTCGGTGCCGGGCGCATCGGCACGGCGCTCTTCGAATACGAGCCGTTTCGCCGCCGCGGTTTCCATATCACCGCTGTCGTCGACAACGATCCCGCCAAGGTCGGCACCCGTCTGGGCCACATCCTCGTCCGGGCCGAACGGGAGCTGGAGTGCGTTCTGCGGGAGGAGCGAATCGACCTGGTGATCGTCGCGGTGCCCGCGCCGGCGGCGCAGGGGCTGGTGGACCGCGTGGTGGCGGCGGATGTCAAGGCGGTGCTGAACTACGCACCGGTGCAGTTGCATCTCCCCGAAGACGTGGCGCTCAGGAACGTGAGCATGCTCGTCGAGCTGGAGAGTCTCTCGTACGCCCTCACGCGCGCCGCGGACTGCTAGTGTCGTGGCCGTGGCCGACCGGGCCGACCGCCTCCCCCCCCGCCGCCGCTCCCTGCTGCGCGATGCCTGGGCGTTGCTGGCGCAGGGGCCGCGCGGGACCGGCGAGGTGGCCCGCCGGGTGCTGGGCCTGAACGGCCATCCGGGTGCGGCCTCGGCCGCCGTCTTCGCGCTGCTGGGCGGCGACGATCGTTTCGAGGTCGACGGCGAAGGCGTGTGGAGCCTGCGCTGCGGGTCCCGGCGGCCGGGCCAGCCCCTCTCCCGGCTCTGCTACGCGGTCGTGGACGTCGAGACGACGGGGGGGCGCTACGAGGGGGGGCACCGCATGACCGAGGTGGCGGTCGTGGAGGTGCGGGGCGGGGTAGTGGGGGAAGTCTTCGGGACGCTGCTGCAACCGGGCCGTCCCGTCCCGCGGCGGGCCGTTTCGCTGACCGGGATCACCGACCGCATGCTGGCCCGGGCGCCCACCTTCGACGAAGTGGCGGAGGAGGTCTTCCGCCGGATCGCCGGCCGGGTCTTCGTCGCCCACAACGCCGGCTTCGACTGGGGGTGGCTGCGTGCACAGCTGGGCGATGCGCTGGGAGATGTCCCCGAGGTGCATCGCCTCTGCACGATCAGCCTGGCGCGACGCCTCGTTCCCGAGCTGCGCCGTCGCAACCTGGACGCGCTGGCGGAGTTCTTCGACGTTCCCATCCCCCGGCGTCACCGCGCCCGGGGCGACGCCCTCGCCACCGCTCGCGTCCTGCTCCGGTTGCTGGATCGCGCGGAGTCCCTGGGAATCGGAGACCTGCGCTCACTGAAGCGGTACCGTCCACCCCGGACCGCCCGTCGGCAGGGAGACCTTTTCGCGTCTGGCGGCCGGGGGAGCCGGGTGCGGGCTCCGCCGCGGAGATGACCCGGCACGTGCCGCGTACGCTCTCCTTCTGGTATAATTCCTGGGCGCAGCCTGCCGCCCATGGAGATGTTCGACACCGCCCGAGGCCGGCGGGTACCGCCCCCCCCGCCGCGCCGACGAGCAAGACAACACCCGCAACCCAGGGACTCTACCGTGCCCCACCCCGCCCGCACACCCGTGATCGTGGACGGAGTCCGCACCCCCATCGGGCGGTTCCTCGGAGGGCTGAGCCCCCTCTCGGGGCCCGAACTGGGTGCCGTGGCGGTTCGCGAGGTGGTGGCGCGGGCCGGGATCGACGCCGCGGAGATCGACGAAGTCATCATGGGGAACGTGGTTGGCGCCGGTTCCGGACAGGCCCCGGCCCGCCAGGCCGCCGTGAACGGGGGTGTTCCCGCCAAGGTCCCCGCGGTCACGGTCAACAAGGTGTGCGGCTCGGGCCTCAAGGCGGTAATGCTGGCCGCGCAGGCGGTTCGGGCGGGCGACGCGAGGCTGGTCGTGGCGGGCGGCTTCGAGTCGATGTCGAATGTGCCTTACTACCTGCGGGGCATGAGGGGTGGTGTGAAGTTCGGGGACCGCACGGTGCAGGACGGGCTCGTGCACGACGGGTTGTGGTGCTCCTTCGGGATGTGCCACATGGGAGGACATGCCGAATACACGGCGGCGAAGGCAGGCATCACGCGGGAGGAGGCGGACTCCTTCGCGCTTGCTTCCCACCGGAAGGCCGTGGCCGCGATCGACGACGGCAGCTTCGGGCCGGAGACGGTGCCGGTGACGGTGGAGACCCGCCGCGGCGCGGTGGTGGTGGACAGGGACGAATGTCCCCGCCGGGACACCTCGCTCGAGGCACTCGGCCGACTGCGCCCGGCCTTCCCCCGCGATGCGCCCCAGGAGCTGGACCAGCTGGTCGTAACGGCCGGAAACGCGCCCGGGCTCAACGACGGCGCATCGGCTCTGGTCGTGGCCAGCCAGGAGTACGCGGCGGCGCACGGTCTTGCCTGGCGCGCGGTCGTTACCGGGTACGCGGCCGGCGGCACCGAACCGCGCGACCTCTTCTTCGCCCCGGTCGAGGCCGTGCGCAACCTCATGAGGCGTGAAGGGACCGGGATCGGGGACTATGAACTGGTGGAGATGAACGAGGCCTTCGCGGTGCAGGCGATCGCGGACATGCGGGAGCTGGAACTGGACCCCGGGCTGGTGAACGTACGGGGTGGCGCAGTAGCCTTGGGACACCCAATCGGGGCGTCGGGCGCGCGCATCCTGGTTACCTTGCTGGGGGCCATGACGGAGCGCCGGGCGGAGACGGGGATGGCCACCCTCTGTCTCGGAGGCGGCAACGCGGTCGCCCTGTCGGTGCGCATGAACTGAAAGAGGAAACGCGGCTAGTGAAAACGACTACGGAGCTGATCGTCATTCCCGGAGCGGAGGACCGCCGAACGGCGCCCTTTTCGCGTGTGCTCACGGCCAACCGACCCGTCGCGCTGTCGCTGGCGGTCCTGGTCTTCGCGGTTCTCACGGCGCTGGGAGCACACATCGCCGTGCCGCTCGGCTTCACGCCCGTGCCGATGACCCTGCAGACGCTCTTCGTGCTGCTCGCGGGGTTGCTGCTCGGTCCCGCCGCCGGTGCCGCGTCGCAGCTGATATACCTGGGCCTCGGTGTGACCGGGGTACCCGTGTTCGCGATGGGTGCCGCCGGCCTGCCCTGGCTCTTCGGGCCGACCGGCGGCTACCTGATGGCTTTCCCCGCCGCAGCTGCGCTGGCGGGCTGGATTGCCGGGCGGGACGGTCACCGGATACGGACGGGCGCGGCGCTCGTTGCAGCCACGGCGCTCATCTTCACCCTGGGCGCCGGCTGGCTGTCGGTGGTCACGGAACTCGGTTCCCGCGAGGTCTTCGCCGCGGGCGTGCAACCGTTCCTCCCGGGGGCGTTGATCAAGGCGGGCATCGCCTGGGTCGTGGCGCGGCAGACCGTCGCCCGGACGCTCCGGAGTCGGTCGCGCTGAACCCCTGCGCGAACCTTCTGCCCGAGAAGAGCCAATTCTTCCGCATTCTGATCCGCGTGGGGGGCTTCGCCGTTCTCCTGGCTGCAACCCTCTTCGTCATCGCCCTGCCTCTGGGAATGCCCGAGAGCCTGGCCCAGCTGGGCGCACTGCAACTCGTCGCCGCCGTCGTCGCCAGTGTCGTGATCCTGCGCCTGGACGGGGGGAGGTCACTGTCCGCCATCGGACTCCCGCGGGTGGGTGCCGCCCGGGGTCTGGCCGCGGGAATGCTGCTGGGCGTCACCATCGTCATGCCGGCCGTGGCCATCGCCGTGGGGGTGGGTGGACTCCGCTACGGTGCCGATGCCGGCACCTGGATCGAGTATGCGGCCACGGGTTTCTGGACCGGTCTCGTCCTGCTGATCGTGGCCGCCGGGGAGGAGATCGCCGTCCGCGGGTATCCCCTGCGGGTACTCGTGGAACGCTGGGGTCCGTGGCCGGCCCTCGCCGTCACCTCGGCGATATTCTCGGTTCTCCACGGGGCCAATCCGCACGTGGGGGGCGTGGAGCTTCTGAACATCCTGTTGGCGGGCGTCCTCCTGGGCCTCGTCTGCCTGAAGACGGGGAACCTGTGGTGGGCGACCGGCATTCACACCGGTTGGAACCTGGCGACGGGGTTTCTCGCCGACCGCCCGGTGAGCGGCATTCGGCTGGTTGACGCTCCGTTGATCGAGGTGTCCGCCGGTGGCGCGGGGCTGTGGACCGGGGGCGAATTCGGCCTTGAAGGGGGCCTTTCGGCGACCCTCGCGCTGGGCCTGGCGATCCTGCTCGTGGCGCGCACGGCCGTGGTGCCCTCACGTTTGCTGGAACGACCACCCGCACCAGTCAGAGAGAGGGGATGAACTTCGAACGAGTAGCAGTGGTCGGCGCGGGGACCATGGGGAACGGCATCGCCCACGTCTGCGCGCTGGCCGGGATCGAGGTCACGCTCGTGGATTCGGATCCGGCCGCGCTCGATCGCGGCGTGGCTACGGTCGACCGCAACCTGCAGCGGCAACTGTCGAAGGGACGGATCTCGGATGCGGAGCGGATCCGGGCGCTGGACCGCATCGTTCCCGCAACCGAACTTCGGCTCGCGGGTGGCGCCGGATTGGTGGTGGAGGCCGTGCCCGAGATCGCCGCTTTGAAATTCGACGTCTTCGAACAGCTCGACCGGCTCACGCCCGGCGACGCCATCCTGGCCTCGAACACCTCGTCGATTTCGATTACCGCGATCGCGGCCCGCACGTCCCGTCCCGGACAGGTCGTCGGGATGCACTTCATGAATCCGGTCCCGGTCATGAAGCTGGTGGAGGTGATCCGCGGTCTGCGCACCGACGACGCCACGGTGGAAGCGGTGATGGAGCTCTCTGCGGCACTGGGCAAGACCCCCGTGGAGGTGCGCGACTTCCCGGGCTTCGTCTCCAACCGGGTCCTGGCCCCGATGATCAACGAGGCCGTCTTCGCTCTCATGGAGGGGGTGGCGGAGGCGGAGGCCATCGACACGGTCATGAAGCTCGGGATGAACCATCCCATGGGGCCCCTCGCCCTGGCCGACCTTATCGGGCTCGACACCTGCCTGAACATCCTCGAGGTGCTGCACGGGGAGCTGGGCGACGACCGCTACCGTCCCTGTCCCCTGTTGCGCCAGTACGTGGCTGCGGGGTGGCTGGGGCGCAAGGCGGGGCGGGGCTTCCACGACTACGAATCGGGCCTCTGACGGTGCTGACCGCCGAACAGCGCGAGATTCGCGACCTGGCGCGCGACTTCGTAGAGGGCGAGATCGTACCCCGGGCCGCTTCGTGGGACCGTGACGGCGCCTTCGAAAGGGAGATTCTCGACAAGCTCGCCGCCCTGGGGTTCATGGGAATGCTGGTCCCCGCGGACTACGGGGGCCTGGAATTCGATGTTCCCACCTACCTGGTTGCGCTGGAGGAGATCGCGCGCGGCGACGCCGCCCTGGCCCTGACGGTGGCGATCCAGAACGG
Source organism: Longimicrobiales bacterium (assembly GCA_965204275.1). Lineage (GTDB taxonomy): Bacteria > Gemmatimonadota > Gemmatimonadetes > Longimicrobiales > Gaopeijiaceae > Bin94. Next base: position 1,744,910 of record CBDBEC010000002.1, on the reverse strand, counting down.
GCCCGTCCCCCACCTGCTTCTGGCGCACGGGAGCGAGGCTCAGAGGGCCGAATGGCTGCCGGCGCTCGCGGCGGGAGAGAAGATCGCCGCCTTCGCCCTCTCGGAAGCCGACGCGGGTAGCGACCCGGCGGGGATGCACACCCGGGCGCGGCGGCACGGGGGTGCCTGGGAGATTTCGGGATCGAAGAGGTGGGTCACAAACGGGTGCCTGGCCGATGTTGCTGTCGTCTTCGCGCGGACCGGCTCCGGGGAACCCCGGGCCCCGACCGGTGCCTTCATCGTGGACACCGGCGCCGAGGGGTACCGTGTCCCAAGACGGGAGAAGACAATGGGCCTCCGCGCCTCGGAGACCGTATCCGTGGAGCTGGAGGATGTGCGCGTGGATTCAACCCGGCTCGTCGGCGACCCGGCGCGCGGGCTCGCCTACGCCCTGGAGGCACTTGACCTGGGGAGGCTCGGGATCGGAGCTCAGGCGGTGGGGATCGCCGGGGCCGCACTGGAGCACGCCACCCGCTACGCCCGGGAGCGCCGCCAGTTCGGCCGCACGATCGCGTCCTTCGGCGCGATCCGAAGCAAGCTGGCTGTCATGGCCACCAGGATCGCCGCCTCCAGGGCGCTGGTCAGAGAGGGCGCGGAGGAGTGGGAAGCACGGGCCTCCCGCCCCGGTGATGGCCTCCCGGTCACTGCCCGTTCGGCGATGGCCAAGCTGCTGGCCAGCGAGACCGCCATGTGGGTGACGGAGGAGGCGGTTCGCATCTTCGGCGGCTATGGTTTCATGCGTGAGTTTCCCGTGGAGAAGCTCATGCGGGACGCCAAGGGCACTGAGATCTACGAGGGAACGAGTGAAATCCTGCGGCTGGTGATCGGCCGTGCGCTCACGGGGGCGGAATGAAGGGCGGCCAGCGGCCGCCGGCGGGCGGGTGGGCGGCGTGGGACGCCCGGGCAGCCCGTGGACGCCTTGCCGGCCCGGCGCCTCGCCGCTCTCGGTGCTCGGGCGGCTCTGTCCACGGGCTGCTGGACGGGAAACGGGGAGGTGGATGCAACACCTGAAGCACACGGACGAGCGGGTCCACCGGTTCGTCGCCGGGGAAATGTCGCGCCAGCTTGGCCAGCTCGAGATGATCGCGAGCGAGAACTTCGTGTCTCCCGCTGTGCTTGAAGCACTCGGCACCGTCTTCACCCACAAGTACGCGGAAGGTCTGCCGGGGAGGCGCTACTACGGGGGCTGCGAGTTCGCGGATGAGGTGGAGGAGCTGGCCCGTTCGCGGGCCACGCGGCTCTTCGGGGCGGACCACGCGAATGTCCAGCCCCACTCGGGGGCACAGGCCAACATGGCCGGGTACTTCGCCTTCCTCGAGCCCGGCGACCGCATCCTGGGCATGAACCTGAGCCACGGTGGTCACCTCACGCATGGTTCGCCCGTCAACTTCAGCGGCCGCTTCTTCGATGCCGTGGCCTACGGCGTGCGCGAGTCGGATGGCCGGATCGACTACGACGCAGTCCGCGACATCGCACGCCGGACGCGCCCGAAGATGATCGTCTCGGGAGCGTCCGCCTATCCCCGCGCCCTCGACTTCGAAGCTTTCGGAGCGATCGCCCGGGCGGTCGGCGCGGTGCACATGTGCGACCTCGCGCACATTGCCGGACTGGTGGCGGGTGGGCATCACCCGAGCCCGGTGCCCCACGCTGATGTGGTCACCACGACCACCCACAAGACACTCCGGGGTCCTCGCGGAGGGCTCATCCTCAGCCGGCGGGAACACGCCGGCGTCGTCGACCGCATGGTCTTCCCCTTCGTGCAGGGGGGGCCTCTGATGCACGTGGTCGCGGCCAAGGCGGTAGCGCTGGGCGAAGCGCTCGTCCCCGGCTTCGCGGAGTATGGCCGCCGGGTGGTCGAGAACACACGCGTCCTGGCGGATACGCTGTTGGAGCGCGGTGTCCGCCTGGTGTCCGGAGGAACCGACACCCACCTCATCCTGGTCGACCTCAGGGGCCGTGAGCTGACCGGAAAGGATGCGGAGAGGGCGCTGGAACGCGCGGGCATCACGGTCAACAAGAACACGGTTCCAGGCGAGACCCGGTCGCCTTTCGTCACGTCCGGGCTGCGGATCGGGACGCCGGCGATCACCACGCGGGGGATGGGCGGGCACGAGATCCGCCTGATCGGCGGCTGGATCGCCGACGTCCTCGAGCGGCCGGGCGACGAAGTCACCCTATCCGCGATCCATCGGCGGGTCAGCGAGCTGTGCGCCGCCTACCCGCTCTTCGGGGAACTGGCGACGCCCGCCTGACGATGTGAGATTGGCAGGTATGAGCACTTGCGATCCCTTCGACCATCCCGCGGCCCTCCAGGTGCCGAACCCCCGCTTCCACCGCCACGCGTACGATTTTCTTCTGGACGCGCTCCAGGAAGTGATTTCAAGTCTGAGCGAACGCCGCCACATCTCCGGGCAGGAGTTGGTCGAAGGTGTCCGGCGACTGGCGCTGGAGCGCTTCGGCCCCATGGCGCGGACCGTTCTCGAATACTGGGGAATCCGCTCGACCGAGGATGTGGGCGAGCTCGTCTTCGCCCTCGTGGACATGGGGATCCTGGTGAAGAACGTCGACGACCGGCCCGAGGATTTCTCGGCCGTCTTCGACTTCGAGGAGGCCTTCGACCGGGACTATCCCTGGACGGTGTATCCCTGGAAGGTGGCGACGGTGTGCCCCTGGACGGTGGCGACATCGGTGGATTGAGGGGCCAAATGGCTGTTTTTTTGCGGAATAGCGGAAAAGAAGCTGGCATACGGTCCCGTATTCTGGTAGCTTCCGCCCCCGAGCAACTTGCGCGACGGCCGGTTCGAGGATCGGACGGCGGACCGCAAATCACCCATTGAGGCGGCCTTACGAGGGTCGCCGGAATCGGCCAATGACGAGGGTTTGATGAACACGGTGGATGAGAACGGCTTTGCCGACTGCAAGAAGTGTGGCGACGGAGTGCTGCTGCCAATGTCCGATTACGGGCGTGACGGAGCCCCGATCCGGTACAAGGCCTGGGTCTGTTCGAACCCGGACTGCGGATTCAATATCCGCATAGACAACGGCGAGATCACCTTCGGGCGGTCGATCGGGCAGAGCTACAAGTAGCCGTGACCCCGGACAGCCTCACCGGGCCGTTCGGGAAACCCGGCACGCGGGCGCCGACGGCGGAGCAGGCCGCCCGCTTCGACCATTCCGCCATCGTCCAGCGCGGCGTTCCCGAGCCGGCTCTGATGGAGAATGCCGGACGGCAGGCGGCGCTGATCGTCGAACATCTGTTCCCGAAAGGGCGGGTCGTGGCTGTGGTGGGTTCGGGGAACAACGGGGGCGACGCGCTGGTGTGCCTGAGGGCCCTGGCCGCGTGGGGGCGCTCCGTAGCCGCGATCATCGTCGGGAAGCGTCCCGACCCTGACCCGGTCCTGCATGACTGGGATCTCCCCCGGTTCGAATTCCATCGCCCGGGGCCCGGCGCGACCGGGGATCCGGCCCGCATGCTGGCGGGCGCCGAGGTCGTGGTCGACGGTCTTCTGGGCACGGGAATACGGGGAGCGCCCAGGACGAGACATGCCGCGATGATCCGTGCCGTCAATGAAGGGCGGGGGGCGGTCGTATCGCTCGACACGCCCTCGGGCGTCGACGGCACCACCGGCCGGGTGCCGGGTGTGGCGGTCAGGGCGGATGCAACCGTGGCCTTCGGGTGGCCGAAGCTGGGCACCCTCCTCTACCCGGGGCGGGAGCGGAGCGGAAGGATCGTGGCGGTTGAGATCGGGTTTCCGCCCGGTGGGACGGCGAACTGGCCCCGCCTGATCACTCCCGGCTGGGCGTCTCAGGTCCTTCCCCGCCGACCCGCCGCAACGCACAAGAACGAGGTCGGTGCACTGGCGGTCGTGGCCGGATCGGCGATGGCCGGCGCGGCGGTCCTGGCTGCCCGAAGCGCCTTCCGGTGTGGCGCCGGACTCGTACGGGTGTGCGGTTCGGGGCCGGTCGGGGAGGTGATTGCCGAGGTGCCCGAGGCGGTGTTCGTAGACGTCGGCGAGGACCGTGCGCTGCGGGAAGCGGTGAAGCGGAGCGACGCGGTCGCGATCGGGCCGGGGCTGGGAACGGGGGGCGGGGCTCGGCGACAGTTGCGGATCGCCCTAGGGGCGCGCGAGTTGCGGCCTGCGGTGATCGACGCGGATGCGCTGACCCTTCTGGCCGATGGGAGTTGGGGCTATTCGGGTGCCCGCGGGAATGGGGACGGGGGGATCGTGGTCACGCCACACCCCGGCGAGATGGCCCGTCTGATGGCGTGCACCGTGGCGGAGGTACAGAACGACAGGGTAGCGAACGCGCGGCTCCTCGCGGAGGCGAGGGGTGCGGTGACCCTCCTCAAGGGCGTGCCCGCCCTGGTGGCCGAACCGGGGGGCGGATTGATGGTCAGCGTGCAGGAGAACCCGTCGGAACTGGCGGTGGCGGGAATGGGCGACGTGCTCACCGGTGCTCTCGGCTCTTTCCTGGCTCAGGGCATCGACCCGTTCCGGGCCGGGGGTCTCGCCCTTCATGTGACGGGCCGGGCGGCGTCGCACGCAAGGTTGGGGGCGGCGCTCACCCCTTCCGACGTGGTGGAGGCGATCCCGGCGGCGCTGGCGGCGCGCGGAAGCGGTGCCACCGATCTCCCGTTCCCCTTCGTCACCTTCGACCAGAGACAGCCCGGCTGAGGGCCCGTGAGCGAGGCCGAACTCGTACGACGGCTGATCGCGATCGGTTGGAGGGGGAGCCGGGCCGTCCGGCTGGGTCCGGGCGACGATGCCGCCCTTCTTCGGGGTGGCCTCGTCGTTGCCACCGACCTGGCAGTCGAGGATGTGCACTTCAGGTTCGACTGGATCACTCCCGAGGAAGCCGGCTTCAGGGCCGGGGCGGCGGCGCTCAGCGATCTGGCGGCCATGGGCGCGGCTCCCGAGGGGCTCCTCGTGTCACTGGCCGTTCCGGACGAACCGAAGCTCGCGGAGGCATTGCAGCGGGGTGTGCGCGATGCCGGAGACCGTGTGGGAGTGGCGGTCATCGGGGGCGATGTCAGCCGTTCCCCGGGGCCGGTCGTGATGGATGTTGTCACTGTGGGGCGGGCCAGGACCGTGGTGACCCGCGGCGGCGCGGAGGTGGGGCAGGAGGTGTGGGTGTCCGGCTCGCTGGGCGGATCCGCGGCTGCTGTGGCCGCCTGGTCCGCCGGTACTGAACCGGATCCGGCTGCCCGGAGACGCTTCACCGTTCCGCCCGACCGGATACCGCTCGGATCGGGTCTGGCCGGCGCGGAACTCGCCCGCTCGATGATCGACATATCGGACGGACTGGTATGCGACGCCGGGCGGGTGGCCGAATCCTCGGGGGCCATGATCGTCATTGACCGGGACCGGGTCCCGGTGCACCCGGGTGCGGCCCTGGACTTGAACCTCGCACTGGAAGGGGGCGAAGATTATGAACTGATGTTTACGGCCCCGGCCGGGGCCGAGTCCCGGATTGTGGCCCTCGCACAGGAGGTGTCGGTGACGGTGAATCGGATCGGTTGGGTGGAAGAAGGGACGGGTGTGGTCCTCCGGGACGCCCACGGGCGTCGCAGCATCCCTGGTCGCGGAGGGTACGATCACTTCCCGTCCCCCGGGTCACGTCGCGACCGATGATCCGGCTGGCCTGGGGCTATGCGGTCGCAGCGGCGTCGACCGTCTTTTTCGGGGGTACCGTGGCCGCCCGGTCCGCCCTGCGAATCCGTGGATTCGGGAACTTCGCGGAGCGCGCCACCGCGAGGTGGGCCGTCGGCATCCTCTGGGGTTCGAGGGTAAAGGTGGCGATGGACCATCCGGAGCGCTTCGGCGCCGGCCGCAGCCAGGTCCTCGTGTCGAATCACCAGAGCTGGTTCGACGTGTTCTCCCTCGCGGCGGCGCTTCCCGTCCCCTTCAGCTTCGTGGGCAAGAAGGAACTCTCGCGCATTCCGTTCCTGGGACACGCTTGGGAGAAGGTCGGCCACGTCGCCATCGACCGCGCCGATCACCAGTCGGCCCTGGAGTCCCTGACGGCGGTGGACCGGCAGATCCGCGACGGAGGCCGCACCATCATCATGTTCCCCGAGGGCACCCGTTCGCCGACGGGGCGGCTCGGGCGGTTCAAGAAGGGGGCGTTCGTGATGGCCATCAAGGCCCAGGTGCCGGTGATTCCGGTTGCCCTGGTCGGTTCAAGGCGCGTGATGCGGAAGGGAAGTTGGCGGATCAGGCCCGGGCGGGTGACCATCCGGGTGGGACATCCGATCGACACGAGCGGTTTGACCCTCAGGGACCGTGACCGGCTCACTCAGGAGGCCCGCGCAGCCGTCGCGGCGTTGCGGGAGGGCGGTGCTGCCGCGGGCTCGCTCCCCGAGGCGGCTGCACCGGAGCCCGGTCCCGAGACGCCCTCCGCCGGGCCGGACATGGCCACGGAGTCCGAGGTCGCATGCCGGCCATCGTAGACGTTCGCGGGCGCGAGATCCTGGATTCGCGCGGCAACCCGACCGTCGAGGCGGAGGTCACCCTCGAGTCGGGCCGCCGCGGCCGTGCGGCCGTTCCCAGCGGTGCCTCCACCGGAGGCTACGAGGCGGTGGAACTGCGCGACGGCGATCCGGGCCGCTACCTTGGCCGGGGCGTGCGCGGCGCGGTCCGCAACATCGCGACGGAGATTCGTGCCGCGGTTGTCGGCCGGGACGCATTCGACCAGCGGGACATCGATCGGACGATGATCGACCTGGACGGGACCGAAGGGAAGAGACGGCTGGGCGCCAACGCCGTGCTGGCCGTCTCCCTGGCGGCGGCCCGCGCGGCGGCCTCGGAGCAGGGACTGCCGCTGTATCGGTATCTGGGCGGGGAGGATGCCCGCACCCTGCCGGTGCCCATGATGAACATCGTGAACGGCGGGGCTCACGCGTCGAACAACGTGGACATTCAGGAATTCATGGTCATGCCCGTGGGTGCGGACACCTTCGCGGAGGGGCTGCGCATGGGCGTGGAGGTCTTCCATGCGCTGGGGAGGCTGCTTGGCGAGGCGGGAAAGAGCACCTCCGTGGGTGACGAGGGCGGATTCGCGCCTGACCTCGGTTCCGACACGGAAGCGGCGGAAGTTGTGGTGCGGGCGATCGAGTCCGCAGGCTACCGCACCGGCGAAGACGTCGTGATGTCGGTCGATGCCGCCGCGTCCGAGCTCTTCGCGGGGGGTTCCTACACCTTCCGCAAGTCGTCGGGCGCGAGCCTGGCCACCGAAGACATGATCACCTTCTGGGCGGATATGCTCGCGCGCTTCCCCCTGGTCAGTATCGAGGACCCCCTGGACGAGGACGACTGGGACGGATGGGCCGCGCTGACCGAACGGGTCGGGGGGCGTTGCCAGATCGTGGGCGACGACCTCTTCGCCACCAACCTGAAGCGCCTCGGACGCGGCATCCGCGACCGCGCGGCCAACGCCATCCTGGTCAAGGTGAACCAGATCGGCACCCTGACCGAGGCGCTGGAGGCCGTGCGGGCCGCCCGGGATGCCGGGTTCGGCACCGTGATTTCGCACCGCTCCGGCGAAACGGAGGACACCTTCATCGCCGACCTCGCGGTGGCCACGGGCGCGGGCCAGATCAAGACCGGCGCGCCCAGCCGCACCGACCGGGTCGCCAAGTACAACCAGCTGCTGCGGATCGAGGAGTCGCTCGGAGGGCGGGCCGAATACGCGGCGGGGAGGTCGGTGGGATGAGGCGGTGGAAGCGGATCGTCTTTCCGGGCGTACTGGGGCTGGCGCTGTACGTCGGTTTCGCGGGCGGGGAGTACTCGCTCCTGGAGGCCCGCCGGGCCACGAGGGAACTCCTGGACACGAGCGCGGAGTTGCAGATCGCCCGGCAACGGAACGACTCGCTGCGCGCCCGCATCGATTCCCTGCTGCACCACGACGAGGCGCTGGAACGATTTGCGCGGGAACGATACGGGTTAATCCGGGACGGCGAACTCCTCTACAGGATATCCCCTGGTCTCGAACCGGAAGAAACCGTGGCGCCGGACGAGCGGGGCGGCACGTCAGTCCTCGGCCGTCTGCGGAGGGGGTTGCGCTCCGACCGCTCCCGCTGATTCCTCGTCGGCCACCGCTTCAGCGGGCGTGGTCCCCATTCCCAACGCCCGCTTCGCCTCCTCGAGAACGCGCTCGGCATTCCCCGCCTCCAGCGCCGCAACCACTTCCTGCGAACCTGCTCCCAGGCTCTCGGCCGCGGCCGCCGCCAAGGCCCTCGCCTCTTCCTTGCCGAGCCCCGCCGGGCGTCCGCCCGCGGGCACACTCGTGGCCTTCTCCACGAACGGGGCGAAAAGGTCCACAGGTATCGGGAACAGGGTCGTGGAGTTGTTCTCCGCGGCCACCTCCACCACGGTCTGCAGAAAGCGCAGCTGCAACGCCTCCGGGTACTGGGAGATGATCTTCGCGGCTGCGGACAGCTTCTGCGAAGCCTGGAATTCCCCCTCGGCGGCGATCACCTTGCCGCGCCGCTCGCGCTCGGCCTCGGCCTGCTTGGCCATCGCCCGCTTCATCTCCTTCGGCAGGTCGATGTCCTTGATCTCGACCGCCGTAACCTCGATTCCCCACGGATCGGTCTCGAGGTCGATGATCCTCCGCACGATCTCGTTGATCCGCTCCCGCTGGGCCAGGAGTTCGTCGAGCTCGGACTGTCCGACCACGCTCCGCAGAGTGGTCTGCGCGATCTGGCTGGTGGCGAAGTAGTAGTCCTCCACCTCGACCACCGCCTTGGACGGGTCCACGACCCGGAAGTAGACCACGGCGTTCACCGTGCAGCTCACGTTGTCCTTGGTGATCGTGTCCTGGGGTGCGATGTCGAGGGCGATGATGCGCAGGTCCATCTTCCGCATGCGCTCGATGCCGTACGGAACCATGAAGACCAGGCCCGGCCCCTTTGCCCGCGTGAGCTTGCCCAAACGGAAGACCACGCCGCGCTCGTACTCCCACAGGATGCGAAGCGAACTGAGAAGACCGATCAGGCCGAAGGCGGTGACCGCCGGGATCAGGACGAAGCCCAGGTCCATGTTGCGTTCTCCGTGGTCAGGGGTCCGTGGATCGATCCGGTCGGACGCGGGGGATGCTTCCACGGACTCTTGTGCGGTTGTTGCCGCAAATAGGTGCCGCGACCCCCGGGTTGACAAGGGGGCGGACCGCTCGGTGGTCACTCCGGCACCCCGGCGTCCCCGGCGGAACGTCCGCCGCTTGACAAGCTTCGGGAGGATTTGGAGCTTTCGTGCTCTTCGCCGGAGTAGCTCAGTTGGTCAGAGCAGCGGAATCATAATCCGCGTGTCGGGGGTTCAAGTCCCTCCTCCGGCATTGGCGACGCGGGGTCGCGCACGGATCCGGCGGCCCGTGGTGCGGCCACCGCGTTCTTCGACCGGCGACGCAGGCCTCCGGCTGCCGGGCGAAAGACATGGACCAGGCTTCCAAGACCGGATCGCTCCACCGCCGGGTCGCGGTGGACACCCCCGAGCACGTCCGACTCGACTATGTGCTCGCCGACGTCGGGTCGCGCGCCGCCGCCCTGGCCATCGACCTGGGCGTGCTCATCGTCGGGATACTGTTGCTCGGCCTGGCCTACTACTACATCGATCGCCTGGGCGGTTTCGTCGGTTCCGTAAGCGGCACCGTGCTCATCTTTGCCCTCTTCTTTGCGCAGTGGGGCTACTTCCTGCTCTGCGAATGGTTCTGGGACGGGCGCACACCGGGCAAACGGGCGATCGGGTTGCGGGTGGTGCACGTGGGCGGCGAGCCCCTGTCCTTCCAGGGTTCGGTGCTGCGGAATCTCATCCGGATCATTGATTTGCAGCCCGGAGGGAGCGGGGTGGCGGGGGCAGTCTGCATCCTTGCAAACAAGCGGGCCCAGCGGTTGGGCGACCTGGTTGCCGGCACCATGGTGGTGCGCGACGCGGGCGGAGGAGAGCTTCTCGGCACCGACGCGCTCCCGCCGGGACGGGTGGGACGCCCCCGGCTTTCGGCCGGGCAATTCGAGCTGCTGGCGGGTTACATGGCCCGGCGGGAAGGATTGGAGCCGCCGGTGCGGCGCCGCGTGGCCGAGTCGGTTCTCAAGGCCCTCGACTCCGCCGTCGAGCAGCAGCCGATGAACGCGAATGCCACTCCCGGGGAAGCTCTCGCCCGCCTTCACGGGGAGGAGGCGCCCCGGCACGCGGCCCGGCGTGGCGGTGCGAGCCTCCAGGCCTCGACCATGGCCCGCGAACAGCGCGAGGAGTGGGCGGCCTACTCGGGTCTGGTCGAGAAGGGACGCAAGCGGGGCCTGAACAGCTTCACGGAGGGAGAGACGCGCAGGTTCGGGCGTTTGTACCGCGGCATGATGGCCGACCTGGAACGGGCCCGCACCTACGGAGCGTCGCCGGGGCTCCTGGGAACCGTGCAGCGATGGGCGGGAGCCGGGCACAACCTCCTCTACCGCGCCCGGGGCCGGGTGGCGGTCTCGGTCTGGCGCTGGGTGGCCGCCGGGTTCCCGCGCTCGGTGCGCCGCTTCCGCCGCCCGATCCTGCTGGCCGCGCTCCTGTTCTTCTGTCCCATGGCGGCCACCTTCGCCGCGGTCGACGACGAGCCGCGGCTGGGGCGCTCGCTCGTGGGTCCGGGGATGTTCGCCCGGGCGGAGAACACCGTGAAGGGCGACATCAACACACTGTACCTGGAGGAGGAGGTCGCCGCGGCCGAAATGCCCATGTTCTCTTCCCGCCTGATCACCAACAACGTCGGCGTCACCTTCATGACCTTCGCCGGGGGATTCCTGGCGGGTGCGGGAACCCTTTACATCCTCTTGCTCAACGGCATCTCGATAGGGGCCGCACTGGGCGTGTATGCCAACGAGGGGGTGCTCGGGGTGATCCTCGCCTTCGTCTTCTCGCACGGCTTTCTGGAACTCGGCGCGATCTGCATCGCGGGCGGGGCGGGGTTCGGGCTGGGGTCCGCGCTGCTCATGCCGGGACGGCGCACCCGGGCGGAGGCGCTGCGGGAACGCGGCCGCACCTTCGTCTCACTCCTGGCGGGAACCTCTCTCATGCTGGTGGTCGCGGGGTTGATCGAGGGCTTCTACTCACCCTCCACGCTGCCCGCGGTAGCGAAGTTCACCTTCGGCAGCGCGACCGGGGTGCTCATGTTGCTGTACTTCGGGTTGGCCGGCAGGAAGTCCGGCGTTCCCTCGGCTGCTACAACAGCCCCCGCTCCTTGATCTCCACGTACTTGTCCAGCGTGCGGACCAGGGTTTCGCCCGGAGGCGTGTCCACCACCAGGATGCCCGACTGGCGCATGACCTGCAGCGTCGTCGCGCGTGCCTGCACCAGCTCTTCGGCCGCGGCGCGGTAGTAGCCGTCCTTCGGCCTGGCCACCGCCCGGGTGGCCGCCGCCTCCAGCGCGGGGTTCCGGATGGCGATCGCCAGGGGAAGGTGCGCGCGCCCGATCCGGCTCAGCGAACTCACCAGCGCCCGCGACACCGACCCGTCGATCACGTCGCAGAAGAGGATCACCAGCGAGCGCTTGCGGAAGGTGCGGCCCAGCGTGGCGAGCGCCAGCGGGTAGTTGGGTTCGACCAGCCGCGTCTCCACGCCCGCGAGCACCCGGGCCAGCGCGGGCGGATCGGCCCGGCGCGGCGGCGACACGTGACGGATCCGGTCGTCGAAGACCACCGCCCCGATCCTGTCGCCGAAGTTCTGCGCCCGGCTGGCGAGCATCATGCACGCCCCGAGCGCGTAATCGATCCGTTCGCGCAGCGGCGACAGCCGTTCGCGCATGTGCCGTCCCGCGTCGATCGCCAGCACGATGTTCTGGCTCCGTTCCGCCTCGTAGTTGCGCACCACGTACTTGCGCCGCTTCGCCGACGCCTTCCAGTCGATGGCGCGGGGGTCGTCGCCCTGGGCGTAGTCGCGCAGGCTCTCGAACTCGCGCCCTTCGCCCCACTGGCGGTTGCGGCGCTGCCCCGGGATGCGAAGCGGGCGGTGGATCGCGTGGACGCTTCGGTCGCGGAGCAGGTCCCGGACTCCAGGCTGAACCTGCAGGGTATGGGATAGCTCGACACTGGAACGGCGCCACGCGAGCCCCCACGGAGAAAGCGTCCGCAGATGCACCGTGCCGAGCTCGAGGAAGCCCCGGATACGGGGTGTCACCCGGTACAGGCATTCCACCGACGAACCCGCGGGAATCCCGACCTGGAAACCCTCTTCCCACGGGTCCACGCCATCGGCGCCGGTGACGCGCCGCAGACACGGGTCGAGGTCGTCGGTCACCCTGACGGTGACAGCGTGTTCGCCGCGGTTCGTGACCGTCAGCGCCACCTCGGCCACGGCCGCCAGCGCCGAGATCCTCGGCACCTCGCGCTCGGCCGAGGGCGCGTGCGTGCGCCTGCCGTCGACGAACGCCAGCAGCAGGATCAGGGCGTCGACCGCCAGCGCCGGTCCCACGTCCACGAGCAGGAGAAACGACGCCAGCAGCAGCAGCGTGAGGGTGCGCGCGCTCGGGATCAGCGTGAGCCGCACTTGCCCAGCCTCTTCATAATGTAATGCGCACTTTACAACTTGTCATGTATAGTATACACCGCTACCGCGGAGCCTCCAGTGTCTCCAGCAGCGACTGCAGCTCCTCGTCGGACGAGCGGCCCTCGACCTCCGCCTCGGCCGTGAGCACCACCCGGTGCCTCAGGACCGGGAACGACAGCGACTTGACATCGTCGGGGGTCACGAAGTCGCGTCCGCTCAGGTACGCCTCGGCCCGCGCCGCCTGGAAGAGCGCGACCCCGGCCCGCGGACTCGCCCCCAGCACGAAGGCGGCGTCTTCGCGGGTGGCCCGCACGATGCCGGTCACGTAGCGCCGCACCCGCTCGTCCATGTGCACCCGGTTCACCGCGGCCCGCATCTCCAGCAGCTCCTCGCGCGTGGCGGGGTCGCCCATGGGATAGGTGACCTCGTCGTCGGCCCTGAACCCGCCTTCGTGCCGGTCGAGGATCTCCCGTTCGGCCTCCTCCGGGGGATAGTCCACCACGATCTTCATCAGGAAGCGGTCGACCTGTGCCTCGGGGAGGGGGTATGTGCCCTCGTACTCGACCGGGTTCTGGGTGGCGAAGACGGTGAAGGGAAGCGGCAGCGGCCGCGTCTTTCCGTCCACGGTGACCTGCCGCTCCTCCATCGCCTCCAGGAGCGCGGACTGCGTCTTCGGCGGCGCGCGGTTGATCTCGTCGGCCAGCAGCAGGTCGGCGAAGACGGGCCCGGCGCGATAGGTGAACCCGGCGTCGCCGAGGATGTTGACGCCGACCAGGTCCGTCGGCATCAGGTCGGGGGTGAACTGGACCCTGCCGAAGTCGAGCCCCAGCCCCTTGGCCAGCGCCCGTACCGCGAGCGTCTTGGCGGTCCCCGGAACGCCCTCGACAAGGGCGTGCCCGCGGGCGAGCAGGGTGATCGTGAGCTGGCGCAGGACGACCTGCTGGCCGAGGACGACGTTGTCGAGGTCGCCGAGGAGGCGCAGCGCGGCGTCGGGTGGTGTCATGGGTGGTTCTCCTTGGCGGGATTCATCCGCGGGCCGCCAGGTATTCGTCGATGCCGGCGGCCAGCGCGGCGAGGTCGGGTGGATCGTTGCCGAGACCGCTGCGGGCCCGGGCCAGGGGAGTGTCCGCGCCTGCGCCGGCGTCCAGCTTCCGCAGCAGGGAAGCGGCTTCGGCGGTGGTGCGGGGCGGCGGGTGGCGCGTGGTTCTCGCCAGCCGCGCCACGAGGAGGAGCGCGGCCGTGTCGCCGGCCCCGGCCTTCCGGTAGAGGTCTCCCAGCGCCGAGACGTGTTCCAGCGGCGACCGGCGCTCCAGGTCGGGTGGGGCCACGGCCGGGGTCGGCGCCCCGAATCGAAGCCCGAGACATGCCAGGATCAGGAAGCTGACAACGACGAGGTGGAGGAGTGTCCGGCCGGCCGGGTTGCCCAGGAAGAAGTCTCTCAGCACCTCGGCCTGGGTCCGGTCGCCCCGTATCCCCTGGTGGAACTCGTCGAAGAAGACCGTGTCGGCCTCGCTGGTGTAGGCCAGGGCGGCCCGCACCGCGAGCACGGCCAGGGGGTGCTTTCCGGCCCGCGCGTTGGAGATGGGGCCGCCCTCGGAGAAGATCACCACGCGCCCCTCCCCGAAGGCGAACTCGGCCGCGAGGATCCATTCCCGGTCACTGCTTCCGGAGTCCGCGGCGGTCAGCAGGCGCCGGACATCGTGGACGCCTGCCGAGTCGGGGTTGTCCTCCCCATCGATGCGCAGCCCGTGAACCAGGGAGCCGGATGCACCCAGTCCCGCCGTCAGCGCGTGTTCATGCCAGCCGGGCTCTTCCAGGGATTGCTCCCGTATCCGGTCCGCCGGTGAGAGATCGTGGAACCGGACGCCCAGCGAGTCCATGAGCGGCGACCGCGCCGTCCCGAGGTAGCGGGGGATGTAGAACAGCGTACCACCCTCGCGGATCATCTCCAGCAGCGTCGCAACCTCCCGTGGACTCGGGACCACCGCCGGCTGAAGGAGCGCGACGGTCCCGCGCAGCGGATCGGATTCGTCCGCTTCCACGAACGGCGTCGTGCGGGGCGCGGTCGCGCGGCCCAGGCGGTCGATCCCGCGGGCGAGTGCCGCCACCCCGTCCGGGGTGGTGCGGAAGTAGCTGCGGCGAACGTCCCGGTTGGCCTGTCCCTGCGGGCGATAGACGTACCCCACCCCAAGCGCGATGACCACGATCACGACAATCCAGAAAAGCGGCTGCCGCGCCCATCCGCCGGTCTCGGTTGCGGGTCCGTTCACCGCGAACCGGTCTCCCCGTCCCGCCGCCCCGTCCCGCTTGCCGCCTGTTCGGTCCCGGTCTCCGGCTGCGCGGCTCGGCCCGCCGGCTGCCCGGCCTCCGCGGACGCCTCCCCGGTGCCGGCCGCCCCCGCGCCACCCCCGGCTCCGCCTCCCCCCTCCGTTCCACCAGCGGGACAACCCGCTTCCCGTGCCAGCCTGGCCAGTCCCTCGTACCCCGCCGACGTCGGCCTCCGCTGCCCGAAGGAGAAGTCCTGGAAGGAATCGAGGAACCGCGACCCGGCGGCCCCCGTGCCGCCGCCCCGGGCCATCTCCAGCGCGTAGTCGCCGGGCGTCTTCGAGTTGTGAAACGAGAGCGCCCCCTGCCTGTCGAGCGTGAGGAGGAACCCCTGGTAGAGCGCCGTCGCCGCTGGACGAAGCTCGCCCCGGCCGGCCCGGTCGGTCGCCAGCCTGAACCACTCGCGCGCCGTCACCGGCGTCTCCGGCGCGGCCTCGCCCTGGTCGCCGTCACCGCCCCTCGGCCACTCGGGCGCGTAACGGCGGGCCAGGTACACCGCGAGCACCGCGACCGCGACCACGATGACCACCGTCACGATCACGGCGGCGGCGCCCTGGTCCCCAAGCGACTCCCGCAGCCACCTCCAAAGGTATTGCACCGTCCGGGCCACCCAGTCCAGCAACCTCGCGAGTGGGTTCTGCGGGAAGGTCGCGAATTCGGACCCGGCCAGGATCTCGCGCAGGACCTCGGAAACCTCGTCCGCCTCAGGAAGCTGCCGCCCGGGCCCCGGGTCCTGAATCACGGGGCGTCCAGGGTGCCCGCGAGCTTCTCCAGGTCATAGGCTTCGCTGCGCACCCGCCGGTCGTGGAAGAGCATCATGATGCTTCCGACCATGAAGGGTGCGGTCAGTGGTGCGATCAGCAGGTTGGCCGTATTCGTCAGCCACTTCCTTTGGGGGTCGACGGTACCCAGTGCTTCCGGCGAGGTGAACAGGTCCTGCATGCCGAAGAGGATCGTGATCGCCATCGTCGGTGCGAAGTTGATGATCGATGCCACGACCATGATCCCGATCACGCGGAGCCAGCCGCCCTTGCAGAGGCTGAGCGAACGCTGAAGCGCGCCGATCACCCCCTTGCCTTCGATGATCACCGCCGGGAGAATGGCGAAGGTGGCCCCAAGCCAGAACAGCGTGATGCCCGCGACCATGAGAATGAAGCTGAAGCTGCCGATGAGCATGAGTGCGACGCTCCCGGACAACACCATGGGAATGGCGAACACCATGGCACCCACCGCGGCCGCCCCGGCGACGAACCCGAACAGGAGAAAGGCCAGTATGGTCGCGCCCGCCGCCTTGGGAAGGTGGCGCAGGGCGTCCCGGTAGGATCGCCCCACCGACATCCCGCGCCCCTCGATCCGTTCCGCCATCGCCGCCGCCACCGCCACCGTACCCACCCAGGCGAAGATGGCCGCGAGCAGGAGGGCGATGCCCGCCACCGCGGTGGCCGCGGGGTCGGCCTCGGGGTCGCCGGCCAGCAGGGAGGCATTCGCACCCGTTACGAGCATGATGATGTATCCGGGGACCGCCGCCAGCAGCGCGATCAGGTAGTACTGCCCGAAATGGCGCCGGTAGAGTTGCAGCGACCCGTCCACGATTTCACCGAAACCGAGGGGGCGGAGGGGAATGGTCGACATGCCGGGAAGCTAGCGAACCACCGTGCGGTCACACCAGATTCCGGCGGCCGCCAACCGGGCCGATTCGCGACCACGGGAGGAGACCACATTCGACGGATTTCCCGAACTCCGGTCTCCGGTGGGGACCTGTTCGATCGTCGGCTACGACCCGGAGACCGGAGAAATCGGGGTCGCCGTGCAGTCGCGCGTCTTCTCGGTGGGGAACGGGTGATCCGGGACGAAGCCGGGGTAGGGGAGTTGGCCACCTGCTATGGTCCGGCGCCCCGCCTCGGCCCGGCAGGGGGTGTCGACAACCGCCGCCTCCCCCGCAGACCCCTCAACACGGCCAGGTTCTGACGGTCGGCGCTCACGCCGTCGTCGCCCTTCGGCGTCTCCAGGATCTTCGGTACGTCGCGAAACCGCTCGTCGTTCATGAGGCGCCGGAAGGGCTCGATCCCCATCGTCCCTGCGCCGATGTTCTCGTGACGATCGAGACGGGAGCCGAAGGGCGATTTCGCGTCGTTGAGGTGGAACACCTCGATGCGGTCGATTCCGAAGGTGTCGTCGGCACGCATCCACACTCCGTCGAAGTCATCCCGCAGGTCCAGCCCGGCGACCCACGCGTGACAGGTGTCGAAGCACACCCCCACCCGGGCGCGGTGCGGTTCGGAGACCCGCTCGATGATACTCGCCAGCTCCTCGAAGGTACCTCCGACCGACGTGCCCGATCCCGAAGTGAGCTCCAGCAGGACGCGCGGGCCGGCCGGGACGGCCTCCAGGGCCTCCGAAACCCCGGCCGCGTTGCGAGCGATCCCGCTTGCCCGGTCGCCGTCGGTCGCGTTGCCGGGGTGGGTGACCACCGCGTCCATGCCGAGAAGGGCGGCGCGCTCCAGCTCCCGGCGAAAGGAGTCGGCCGAGCGGCGCCACAGCTCGGGCAGGGGGCTCGCCAGGTTGATAAGGTAGGAGTCGTGAGAAACCGTGCAGGCCGCGTCGATGCGGGCCGCTTCCCTGCGAAAGGCGGCAGCGCGATCATCCGGGACGTTGGGATCGGCCCAGCGGTTGGGCTGTTTGGTGAAGATCTGGAAGACCGCCACCCCGATCTCGGCTGCCCGGCCGGGCGCCCGGTCGACGCCGCCCGCCACGGACACGTGGGCGCCCAGGACCCGGGGGCGCGGTTTTCCGGTCCCCGGGCGGTGGCAAATCCCGCTACGGACTGTCGGCACCGGCAGCCCGTGGACGGAATCCCCCCGGCATTCGAGCGGCGATGCATTGGAGCTGGGCGCTTCGCTCCATTCATATTCATTCACGATGTTTCGAAACGGGAAAGTAGGGTCAATGGGCGAGCATTCACGGGCGGGCCACCTCGCACTCCGCTTGAGGGGGTAAGGGCGGACCATGGCAGCCTAAGCCGAAGGTGGGGGCGCGGACCGGCCTCGCTCTAGTCCATACATTCTGACAAGCTCAACGCCCCATTCGTCCCAAGTAATCCCGAGAACGTAGTCGGCGCCGATCTCAACCCCCAGAAGGTCGATCATTCCAGGGCCGTGGAGGTCGGGTGGCAGCTGCACAGTTCCAAGATACGCTCCGTCCGGGCGAAAGACATCGTGTAGTCCCGACGGGTTTTGGACCACACCAATCCTCTCCGTGCTATCCGGCGTAAACCACTCCTGGGGGATTCCCTCGTCGCCCTCCCCCGGCGACGGAGATCGGCGAACCCACAGGAAGCCCAGTTCGTCCAATCCAAGAGCCAGCCACCAGACCATCGCTGCCGCCTGAAAGCAAGCCCGCATCATCTTCGCCTACCCGGACCCCCTAGCTCCCGCTTGATGGTGGAAACCCGGATGGTCGATGCCATCACCTCCACGCGTTTCAACCTAAACTAAACTAAGACCCCAATTCCGATCCCGCCAGAGGATCGCCCCAGATTCCTTCTCGATCCGCAAGGAACACCAACGAAACGCCGAGTTTGGGGCACTTGGAGACTCGGTAAGTTGCCTCATCGCTCATCCGTCATGAGTCCACGTCGGCCAGACATCTCGAACGACTCCCCCGATTTCGTTCAGCGCCGTTTCACGGCCTGGGAACGGATGGAACAGGTCGCCCCGCGCGCACAGGTACATGGATGGGAAGGGGGACAACTGTCCCACGAGTTGGGCGTCTCAGATATCCCATCCGGCGCTCGTTCGGCGGCGCTCCGCCCGTCGACTTGGATCCGCACTGGTGTGTGAAAACGACATGGGGGTTCGATTCACGCATTGGCCCCCCGGCGATACACACCGGCCCTCCTGCCCATCCGCCGGTGCGGCAACGTCTTGCGGCCCGACCGCTCGGGTCGTCCGTTGCAAACGAGGCTCGGCCGTGGCGGGAGCGACCCCCGGCGGAGGGGAGGATGGCGATGCACATCGCGATTCTCCCCGACGCCGATCGGGGCATGCCGAGATGGGGGGTCGCTCCCAGCCACGGCCTCGACGGCCGGATCGGCATCGCCGGTCCGGCCACCGTGGCGCAACCGCAAGCACGGCAACCACATGCGGAATCGACATCGTGTACGTCAGGAGCGCGATTTCCGTGCACAAGCACCCCGACGTGGGATGTACACTCGTGGATCGGCATCGGGAACGTCGAAAACCGCCTCCGATTCATGGCCCTACGCACCGACATCGGCAAGCTCCCGCGACGGCGGTCGGACCCGTCGCAGACGAGTCGACTTGCGGCGCGACCCCACCCCCCGGACCTCGCGTCTGGCGGAAGCGGCTTCTCTCCGCGAGCTTTCGTTCGCGCAGATCGTGCAGTCCGTCAATCGAGTTCGCCGCCGGGTTCATCGACGCGCCGGACGGCAAGGCGGAGGCCAAGCCCGAGCCGCTCACGCTGGACAAGCTCTTTGCCATATGCGGTGAGGAGGTGACGCCCACCAAGGGCGCTCATTCGCGTGGGCACGACCGCGCCGCGATGCGGATGTTCCTCCGGTTCTTCGGACGGAAGCCGCGACCCGGCCACCCTCACGACCTCAAGCTCCTGATCGCGGTCCTGAGTTGGGCCGCGAAATCCCGGACGAGCAGGGCCGGTTGTTGCTCGACCGGAATCCACTGAGAGGTCTCAGGACGCCCACGGAAAAGAACCCCACCCGCGTGGTGCTCACCGAGCAGGAGTACCGGGCGCTGCTGAAGGTGTCGCGCCGGGTGGACTGGCGGTTCCACGTCGCGCTCGTGCACGAGACCGGACACCGGATCGGTTCCATCCGCCAGCTTCGGTGGTGCGACATCGACTTCGAGGGCGGGGCGATCCTTTGGCGAGCCAAGCACGACAAGTCGGGCTACGAACACATCACACCCGTCACCGCCGAGGCCCTCGACGCGCTGAAGGAAGTCTGGAGCGCGAACGCCTTGGCCGGGGAAGCTCCGGTGCTGCCCGCGCCCAGGAATCCGCTGGCGTGTCTCGGTGCCGGACGGTTGCACGCTTGGTGGAACAAGGCCCAGATTCTTGCGGGGCTGAAACCGATGCCCGGCAGGGGCTGGCACTCGCTGAGGCGCAAGTTCGCGTCCGATCTCATGGACCAGCCGCTGAAGGTGCTCTGCCAACTCGGCGGGTGGAAGACGGCCAAGACGGTGCTTCGGTGCTATCAGCAGGCCTACGAGGGACAGCTTCGGAAGGCTCTGGAAGACCGCCGCCGGACTCGCGACGGAAATTCGCGAATAGCGGGAGTCAAATGGCGGGAATCCGGGCTTTCGAACACGCAAATGCATTTACCGCAAGAAGATGCGAAACTACAACCACATGCCGGCCCGGCGCCTCACCACTCTCGGTGCTCGCGCGGATTCGTCCACGGACTGCCGGGACTTCGGGCATGACGCAACTTCGGCCCCACCGCGATCGACGGCAACCGCCCCGCCCCGCCTCCCTTGCCCGACACCCGCACCCACTCGACCTTGTCCATCCACCGCGTGGCACGTCCACCGCGCCACACCGCCCGCAGCCCCCACCGAGGACCCGACCCGATGCGTCTTCACCCGGCCCCGACCCCCCTCTTGCTGCTCACCGCCCTCGCGGCCTGCGCCACCCCCGCACCCCCTCCGCCCGCCGACCCGCCCGCGCCCCCGGCCGAAGCGGAGCCCGGCGACCCGGCTGTCGTACCGCAACCACCCGCCGACCCCGCGCCGCCCCCGGCCCCGGACCCCTTCGACACGGTGCAGGCCGGCGCCTTCGACAACGGCAAGATGTGGACCTTCGACGCCCCGCCCACCGAGTATCTCGAGTCCACCTACGGCTTCTCACCCGACGACGACTGGTACGCCCGGGCCCGGCTCGGCGCGCTGAGGATTCCCGGCTGCTCGGCCTCCCTGGTCTCGCCCCGCGGCCTGGTCCTCACCAACCACCACTGCGCGCGCGACTTCGTCACACAGGTGTCCGACGAGGACGAGAACCTCCTCGACGATGGTTTCTACGCGGCCACCCTCGAGGAGGAGCGCGAAGTCGAGGACTTCCGGGCTGACCAGCTCATCGAGATTTTGGACATCACCGACGAGGTGCGCGATGCGGTGGACGCAGTGACCGACGCCCAGGCCCGGAGCGCGCTGCGCGACAGCCTCACCGAGGCGGCGGCCTCGCGCATCCGGGAGGAACGCGGCGGCGAAGAAGCCGGGATCCATGTGGAGATCGTGTCGCTCTACAACGGCGGCCTGTACTCGGCGTACGTCTTCCGCCGGTACGGACATGCGCGGCTGGTGATGGCCCCCGAGCTTCAGATCGGCTACTTCGGGGGAGACCCCGACAACTTCACCTACCCGCGCTACTCGCTGGACTTCGCCTTCCTGCGTCTATACGGGGACGATGGCGAACCGCTCGAGACGGACGACCATTTCGTGTGGAGCGAGAGCGGGACGACTGCGGGGGACCTGGTTTTCGTCCTCGGCAATCCGGGGAGCACCTCGCGGCTGCAGACGGTCGCGGAGCTGGAGTACAGGCGCGACGTGGAGATGCCCGCGCTGCTCGGGTTCCTCGCTTCGCGGATCGAGGCCATCCAGGGATACCTCGATGGGCGCAAGGACGAGCCCGGCGTCGACGAGATCCGCAACTCCGTCTTCAGCCTCCTCAACGCCCAGAAGGCCTATACGGGAATGCTGGGAGGGCTCCGGGACCCCTACATCATCGCGCGCCGGGCCGCGGCGGAACGAGGTTTTCGCGAGGCGCTCGCGGCCGACTCGGCGCTCGCGGCGGAGCACCTGGCGCTCTTCGACCAGATGGCGGAGCTGCAGGCGCGGAAGGCCGCCGTGGCCGCCGAAGTCCACGCCTTTGCGGTACTGGGCAATCCCAACTTCGAGTCGACGCCGATCCTGCGCACACTGGCCACCTTCCGCTACCGGAACGCGCAGCAACAGGGTGTCTCGGATAAGGAACTGCAAGGGTTGCTCGACGGACTCAAGGCGGTCGCGAACCGGCCCCGGGAACTCGACGAGGCCCTTCTGCGGGCCCGGATGCAGGATCTGGTCGAGGCCCTGGGTGCGGACGATTCCTCGGTTCGGACGCTGCTCGGCGGACGTAGCGTGGAGGAAGCGGCCGCCGCGCTAATGGAGACTTCGGTGATGGCCGACTCCGCAAAGGCGGTGGACGCGGTCGCGGGAGGAACACCGGACGCGGCCGCGGATCCGGCCTTCGCCTTCGTCGAGGGCCTGCTGTCACGCTACGGTCCCTTCCGGGGTGTCATGTCCTCGGTGGGTCCGGAGGAGGAGGCGATAGCGGCGCGCCTCGGCCGTGCCCGCTTCGAGCTGGACGGCACCCGTATCCCCCCCGACGCCACCTTCTCGCTCCGAATCGCCGACGGAGTGGTCACGGGATACCCGTACAACGGCACGGCGGCCCCCGCCCACACGACCTTCTACGGCCTGTATGACCGCCACTACTCGAACCCCGGCGCCGAGGAATGGGACCTCCCCCCGCGCTGGATCAACCCCTCCGCGGAATTCGACCTGTCCACGCCTCTCAACTTCGTCAGCACCGCGGATGTTATCGGGGGGAACTCGGGTTCCCCCCTGGTAGACCGCGACCTGGAGGTGGTGGGGCTGCTCTTCGACGGCAACATCCAGAGTCTGCCGGGCGACTACATCTACCTGCCCGACCTGAACCGTTCGGTGGCGGTGGACGTACGCGGCATCCTGGAGGCGCTGGAGGACATCTACGGAGCGGCCAGAATCGTCGAGGAACTCACCGGGGGGCGGAGTCGCTGAGACCCGCACCGGGTGGCGCTAGCGGTGTTCCCTCGGCCCCGTCCGGGACATCCCTTCTGCGGCGGGGCGCCGGTTCTGGCGGCCCACCGCGGCGGCGCGGGCCTGGCGCCCGAGAACACGCTGGCGGCCTTTCGGCAGGCCATCGACGACTGGGATGCCGACATGCTGGAGACGGACGTGCGGCTGAGCGCGGACGGCGAGGTCGTCGTCCTTCACGACGAGACGGTCGACCGGACCACCGACGGCACCGGACCGATCCGGGAGATGACCTGGGCACGGGCCCGGGAGCTGGACGCGGGATTCCGCTTCCGCGATGCCGGGGGCGGCTTCCCCTTCCGCGGCCGCGGGATCCGTCTCCCACTGTTCTCCGAACTGCTGGATGCGTTTCCCGGAATGCGCATCATGGTGGAACCGAAGGCGGCGGAGGCCGCGGGACCGCTGGTGGAGGTGATCCGCTCCCGGGGTGCCGAACACCGTGTGCTCATCGGGGCTGAATTCGAGCGGACCCGGGTCGGCGCCCGGGGATACCGCGGGCCCCGGGGAGCGTCGCGCGGCCAGGTTCTCCCCTTCTGGCTCCTCCACCGCATGCCCGGGGTGGGGCGTTTCTACGTACCCGCTGTGGACGCGTTCCAGGTTCCGGAGCGGTCGGGGCGCTGGCGGGTGGTCACTCCACGTTTCGTGCGGGCGGCGCACCGGGTGAACATCCCCGTACACGTGTGGACGGTGGACGACCCGGACGACATGCGCCGGCTGCTCGCGTGGGGCGTCGACGGCATCCAGACCGACCGCCCCGATCTGCTCGCCGATGTTCTGACCGAGGTGGCTGGGCGCCCGCCGGCCCCGGCCCGGCGATGAACGCCGGTCTTGCCGCCCGCTTCCGCACTCACCTGCTGGATTCGGGATGGCTGGAAGAGGCATCGTCCGTGGTTGCGGCCGTTTCGGGCGGGCTCGACTCCACTACGCTGCTCCACCTGTTGCGCTTCGGCGGTGCGGCCGGGTCGCTTCCCGTTCACGCCGCCCACCTGGACCACCGCATGCGCCCGGAGAGCGGTGCGGACGCCGCGTGGCTCGCCGAGGTCTGCGAGGAATGGGGGGTGGCGTTTCACCTGCGTGCCGCACCCGGGCCGGTGCGCACCGAAGCAGATGGCAGGGAGCTGCGCTACGCCTTCCTTGCCGGGGTGGCACGGGAGCTGGGAGAAGGTACGGTGGTCATGACCGCGCACACCGCCGACGACCAGGCCGAGACCGTGCTCTTCCGGATCGCGCGGGGGAGCGGGCCGCGCGGTCTGGCGGGGATCCGTCCCGGCCGGTCCCCGTCGCTGGTGCGTCCGCTGCTCCCCTTCCGGCGCCGCGAACTGGAGGCGTACGCCGCCCGGCACGACATCCCCTACCGCGAGGACCCCTCCAACCGGGACCCGCGCTGGACACGCAACCGCATCCGCCACGAGATCCTCCCCGCCCTGGAGGCCGCAGTTCCGGGGGCGTCGGCCGCGCTCGTCTCCGTGGCGGAGACCAGCCGGGGGGAAACGGCCGCGCTGGACGCGCTCCTCGACGAACGCATCGAGGCGCTGGCGGCGCCGGCGGGCACCGACACCGGCCTCCGCTTCGGCCGCGAAGCCCTTGCCGCCCTGCCGGATCCGGTACTGACCGTCCTGCTCCGCCGCGCCGCCGCACGGCTGGGGGGTCGGCCCGGCCGTGCCGCCACCGCCGACCTGCTGCGCTTCGTACGGGAATCTCCGAGCGGCAAGGCCATCACGCTGGCCGGTGGTGTCACCGTGTCACACGACCACGGATGCGTGCAGGTCCGGCCGGCCGGTGCGGCGGGGACGGCCCCGGCCGGCGACAGCCCCGGCTGGGGGCGGCGGTTGCGGCGTGTGGTCTATACGGCCGGCGACATCCGCCGGCGGGTCGGGGAGCTGGGGCGCGAGATCGGCGACGCCTACGGCGCGCGCGACGAACTCCTGGTGCTCGGCATGCTGAAGGGCTCGTTCGTCTTCGTCGCCGACCTGGTCCGGGAGATCCCCTTGCCCATTCACGTGGACTTCCTGGTGGCGGCCAGCTACGGCAAACACATGACGAGCAGCGGCGACGTGCAGCTCTTCTACAATCCGGACACCGCGATCAGCGGGCGCAACGTGCTCCTGGTGGAGGACATCATCGACAGCGGGAACACCCTGCGCCGGGTCATCCCCCTTCTGCAGCAGGGGGACCCCGCGAGCCTGGAGATCTGTACCCTGCTGCACAAGCGGCTGGTCCGTCTGCGGAAGGACGCCCGCTGGGTCGGTTTCGAGGCCCCGGAGGAGTTCCTGGTGGGGTACGGGTTGGATTTTGGCGAGGACTTTCGGCACCTTCCGTATATCGGCTCACTCTGACGCAGCCGCGGGCCCCGGTGGGCCGGGGCGAAGAAGAACAGCGATGTCCGACAAGAATTCCCAACCGAGCGAACCTCCGAAGAACCTGAAACGGGTCTCCCGCACGGCCTCCTTCTGGCTGCTGCTTGCCCTCATGTCTATCCTGGCGTTTCAGTTCATGCGCAGCGGCGAGCGTTCGCTAGGCCGGATCAGTCCTTCGGAACTCTACCGGCAGCTCGAGAACGACAACATCCTCGAGGTCACCTTCCTCGGCGAATCGGAGGTCAGGGGCGAGTTCAGGAACACCGTTGAAATCGACGAAGCGAACGTCAACGAGTTCGTGACCAACATCGTCCCCGGAGCCGCGGCCGACCTCGCCGAGCAGCTCCGCGAGCGGAAGGTGGAGGTCGACGCCAGGCCGAAGCCGGCCGGGTGGCTGCCGGTCGTCGGCACCTTCCTTCCCTGGCTTCTCATCATCGTCTTCTGGCTATGGATCGTGCGCTCCATGCAGGCCGGCGGAAACAGGGCGTTCCAGTTCGGGCGCTCGCGAGCCAGACTCATCAGTCCGGATACCCCCCAGGTCACCTTTGCCGACGTGGCCGGTGCGGAGGAGGCCAAGGTGGAGCTGGAGGAGATCATCGAGTTCCTAAAGGACCCGCCCCGGTTCTCGCGGCTGGGAGGGCGCCTTCCCAAGGGTGTGCTGCTGGTCGGGCCTCCCGGCACCGGCAAGACCCTGCTTGCCCGTGCCGTGGCCGGCGAGGCGGCGCGTCCGTTCTTCCAGATGTCCGGCTCGGACTTCGTGGAGATGTTCGTCGGCGTGGGGGCGTCGCGCGTGCGGGACCTCTTCGAACAGGGCAAGGCGCACGCCCCGTGCATCATCTTCGTCGACGAGATCGACGCGGTGGGGAGGCACCGGGGTGCGGGGCTCGGGGGTGGTCACGACGAGCGCGAGCAGACTCTCAACGCCCTGCTCGTGGAGATGGACGGCTTCGAGGCCAACGAAGGTGTCATCCTCCTGGCGGCCACGAACCGTCCCGATGTCCTCGATCCGGCCCTCCTGAGGCCCGGCCGGTTCGACCGCCAGGTGGTGGTGGACCTGCCCGACGTGAAGGGCAGGGAGGGTATCCTGCGGGTGCATGCACGGAAGCTGCCGCTGGAGGAGGACGTGGAGCTCTCGCTGATCGCGCGGGGCACGCCGGGGCTGAGTGGCGCCGACCTGTCGAACATCTGCAACGAGGCGGCGCTGTTCGCCGCGCGCCGGGGAGTCGACCGCGTGGGAATGGAGGACTTCGACCAGGCCAAGGACAAGGTGATGCTCGGAACCGAGCGGCGCAGCATGGTCCTCACCGACGCGGAGCGGAAGCTGACCGCCTATCACGAGGCCGGACACGTGGTGATCGGCGTCAAGATCCCGGGTCTCGATCCGGTCCACAAGGTCACCATCGTTCCGCGGGGACGCGCGATGGGACTCACGGCGTCGCTGCCGGAGGAGGACCGCCACTCCTACACGCGGGACTGGATGAACGGCCAGCTCGCCATGCTCTTCGGGGGCCGCGTAGCGGAGGAGCTCGCCTTCGGCACGGACAAGGTCACGACGGGGGCGGGCAACGACATCGAGCGCGCGACCGGCATGGCGCGGCGGATGGTCACGCGCTTCGGCATGTCGGACCGGATAGGGCTGATGGCCGTTGGCGACTCGGACCAGGAGGTGTTCCTGGGCAGGGAGCTGGTGCAGCGCCGGGAGGTCTCCGAGTACACGGCTCGGCAGGTGGACGAAGAGGTCAAGCATCTGCTGGACGCCGCCCACGATCGCGCACGGGGAATCCTGGAGGCCAACCGAAGCCTCCTGGACGACCTCGCCGCGTCTCTGCTGGAACGGGAGACCCTCGACGGCGAAGAGATCCAGCTGCTCCTGGATGGCAAGCCCCTGCCGCCCTTGAGCGGTGAATTCGAGGCCGGGCAGGCGCAGCCTCCCCTTCCGGGCGCCGAGCCCAGGGCGCTGCCGAAGCCCAAACCGGGGCTGGGAACGCCGGACCCGCTGCCGTCGCCCGGCTGATTCGGGCCAACCGGGACACCGGGCGACCGGGCCCGGACGCGATGTGCGGGCCCGGAACCTCCGTCAGCTGCTCCTACGCGGGCTCCAGCGCCGAGGTGCCCAGCCCGGCCGACCCCGCCCGTGGCAGCGATGCCTCCAGCATCTCGCGCAGGCGCTCGACGCCCACGCCGGTTTCCATCCTCCCGCGGTAGGCCACCGAGATGCGGGAAGTCTCTTCGCTCACGACGATCACGAAGGCGTCGGTCTCCTCGCTGAGGCCGATGGCCGCGCGGTGGCGCGTTCCCAGGGACCGGTCGCTCAGGGGGTTCTGGGTGAGCGGAAGGATGGCGCCGGCCGCCTGGATGGTGTCGCCCACGATGATGACCGCCCCGTCGTGCAGGGGGGAGCTGGGCGCGAAGATCGTCCCCAGAAGTTCCGGCGACAGCACGGCCTGCACGCTCCTCCCCGTCCGCGCGTATTCGCGCAGCCCGATCTCCATCTGCACGGCGAGAATCGCTCCCACGCCCGATCGGGCCAGGAGCGTGGCTCCCTCCACGAGCCGGTCCACGATCCGGGCCTCGCGATTGGACCCGAGCAAGGTGACGAGGCGGCTCTGGCCCAGGCGGGCCAGGGCCGCCCTCATCTCGGGCTGGAATACCACGAGCGCCGCTATCGCCCCGTACTGGAACAGTGCCTCGAGAAGTCGGCGGATGAGCGAGAAGTCCAGAATGACGGACAACAGGTAGAGCCCGGCCAGCAGGAGGACGCCCAGCAGCATCTGCATGGCCCGGGTTTCGCGGATCAGCAGCAGCAGCCGGTAGACGAGGAGGAAGACGATGACGATCTCGACGAGGTCGTTCCACGCCGGTCTTAGGAACCGCAGCTGCTCGAGAAAACCGTTCATGACCCCTTTACAATAACAGCGCGGGCGAAGGAGCAATCAGCGACTCCCGGCGGCGGGTGAACCGGCGGCAGTGGCGCCGGACACCCGGGCAGCACATATTGCCGTTGACGCTCGGGAGGCGGCCTCCTACATTGCGACCGGTTTCCGCTGACATTCACCACCGTTTTCCCTGGAGCATCCGTTGCGAGAAAGAGAATTCGAGCTTCTCACGCTCTTCGCCGACGGCGGCATGATGATGTATCCGCTCGTCATCTGCTCGCTGATCGGTCTTGGTGTCATCCTCGCGAAGTTCTGGACCCTTTGGGTCGCCGGCCGGGCCACCGCATCGGTGATCGAACAGGTGGAGGAGGCGGCCATGGCCGGACGGCTCGAAGAGGCGGCCGCGATCGCCGCCCTGACGCCGGGGCCGGCGGCCGCGATCCTCCTGGCGGGTTTGCGGCGGATCCGCAGTCTCGAGGTGAATGAGGGAGAGCTGGAGCAGGCCGTCTCCACCACCGGCTCCATCGAACTCAGCTTTCTCGAGCGGGGTCTCGTGATTCTGGCCACGATCGCGAATGTGGCGCCCCTGATGGGGTTTCTGGGCACGGTGGCAGGGATGATCCTCGCCTTCGCTTCCATCCAGGCTTCCGGGGACGTGGATCCCGCGACCGTCGCCGGGGGCATCAAGGTGGCGCTCCTGACCACGGCCGCGGGGCTCACCATCGCGATCCCGATCAACCTCGGCTACAATTTCTTCGTGAGCCGGATCGACAAGCTGATCGTCGAAATGGAGGAGAGCACACAGAAGGTACTGAACATCGCGTGGGATCTGGAGCGCGCGGGAACGCTTCGTGTCCTGTCCTGATGGGTACACGCCGCGGCGGGCCTGGAGGAACCTTGCCGAACCCGTTACGGTACAAGTAATCTGAGAAAAGACCCGAACCGGGGGAGATTCATCAATGGCGGTTCTCGGCAACAAGAAGTCCAGGATATCCGACGAAATCCCGTCCTCGTCGATGGCGGACATCGCCTTCCTGCTGCTCATCTTCTTCCTGGTCACGACCACCTTCCCCAAGGACAAGGGGCTCGCGATCGTGCTGCCGGAGCAGGCCAGGGAGCAGGAGGTCAGCCAGAAGAACGTTCTTCACATCCTCATCAACCCGACCGGGGCGGTGAACATCAGGCGCGGCGAGAGCCAGCAGGAACAGACGGTGACCCCCGACGAAGTGGAGCAGATCTGGCGGCAGGGTGTGGCGCAGAACCCCAAGCTGATCGCGGCGGTCAAGACCCATCCGGAGGCCCCGTACCGTTTCATGATCGATGTTCTCGACGCCCTCCAGGCTGCGAGCGCGACAAAGATCTCCCTTCAGATACTGGAGTAGCACGACATGGGTCTCAAGTCCGGCAGGCTCGAGAGGAAATCCAAGGCTTCGAGCCAGATACCGTCTTCCTCGATGGCTGACATCGCCTTCCTGCTGCTTATCTTCTTCATGGTCACCACCGTGTTCCAGAAGGACCGGAAGCGGGAGATCGAGTGGGTCGAGGCCGAGGAGTCCGAGAAGATCGACGAGAAGCAGAAGGACATCCTCAACGTCTGGGTGGAGACCAACGGAGACGTCTACATCAATGACGCGCTTCGGGTGATGGAGGACGTCAGCGGCGTCGTGAGGCCATTTCGCCGGGACAGTGAGCGCCTGGTGGTTTCGATCCGTGCCGATCAGAATGTCCCGTACAAGTACGTTGACGGATTACAGAAGGAGTTGGTCGCAGCGGGGGCGCTGCGGGTCGTTTTTGCGGCTGAGCTAGAACAGAACATCACGAGGGAGAGACGATGACCGACCATGACCGACAAGGCGCAGTGGCGGAGTTGAGCGTGACCGCCAACGACGAATTCAAGCGTTCGTTCTCGACCTGGTTCTGGGGTGCGATAATCTCCGCGACCCTGGTACACTTCCTGGTCTTCGCGTTGTGGCCGTCGATGTCGGCCGACGATGTCAGCTTCAACAGGGACGAGATGGTGACCATCGATATTCCGGACGAAATCGAGATTCCACCTCCGCCCGAGGCCATCGCCCGCCCGGCGACGCCGGTCATAACGGACGCCCCGATCGACGAGGACATCACGATCGAGGACATCACCTTCGACGCCAACCCGGTGGAGAACCTTCCGCCCCCGCCCGAAGAGGTGGACACGGACATTTCGGGTGCGCCCCAGTACACGCCGTACGACGTGAGGCCCGACTACAAGAACAAGGCGGAGATGGAGCGCGCGCTTTCCCGTGAATACCCGCCCCTGCTGCGGGACGCGGGCATCGGGGGGACCACGATCGTATGGTTCTACATCGACGAGCAGGGCAAGGTGCTGCGTACCCAGGTCCACACCACCTCGGGGCACAAGGCTCTGGACGACGCGGCCCTGAAGGTTGCGGACGTCGCCGTATTCACGCCGGCGCTGAACCGGGACAAGCCCGTTCCCGTCTGGATACAACTGCCCATTACCTTCACGACGCGGTAGTCTGCCGCGCGGGTTGCGATCCGGGGAGAGAACGGACCGCGTTCTGCCACGGGTCGCCGGAGACGGCATTGAACGTCCCGCTGGCCGCATGTCCGGCGGGACGTTTTTTCGTCAGTGTGCGAGAGTCATCTGCGAATCGAGGAAATGGACGACAGGAAGCTCGTTTCAACGGGTTGTTTCGGGAGTACGCTGCGGGAGCGGCTTCCGCGCGTCCGGGAGCGGATCGCGGCTGCGGCGGAGCTGAGCGGGCGGGATGCATCGGCGGTCCGCGTGGTCACGGTTACCAAGGGCCATCCCCCCGGCGCGATCGGGGCCGCCGTCGCGGCGGGACTCCTCGACCTCGGCGAGAATCGGGTCGAGGAGCTGGAGGAAAAGGTGCGCTTGGCGGGTGATCTGCCGGTGAGGTGGCACATGATCGGTCACGTCCAGCGCCGCAAGGCGGGCCGGGCGGCCCGCCTTGCGGCGCTCGTTCACAGCGTGGACTCGCTCCGCCTCGCCGAAAAGCTGTCGCGTTTCGGCGAGGCGGGCGCGCGGCGCATACCCGTGCTCGTCCAGGTCAACGCGTCCGGAGAAGCCACCAAGGGCGGCTTTCCGGCCGCGTCCGCCCTGGACGGGATCGGCGAGGTGGCGGAACTGCGGGGCCTCCGCGTCCTGGGCCTCATGACGATGGCGCCCTTCACCGGCGACGAGGCCGTGCTCCGGGGGGTGTTCGCGAAGACGCGCGCGGTGATGGAGGCCGCGGCCGGGATCTCGGGGGTGGAGGGGCGCGAACTCTCGATGGGGATGTCCAACGACTACGGGCTGGCCGTGGAGGAGGGAAGCACGATGGTGCGGCTGGGGACGACCCTGATGGGAGCGCGGCCGTGAGCGCGGCGGCGGAGATGGCCAGGCTGCGCGAGGCGGTGGCCGCAGTGCGGGGGGCGGGGGGGACGCGGCCCCGGGTCGGCATCGTTCTGGGTACGGGGCTGGGCGGCCTTGCCGAGGCGATCGAGACGGAGGTCTCGATCCCGTACGAGGACCTGCCGCACTTTCCCGTCTCCACGGTCGAGAGCCACCGCGGGAAGCTGCTGCTCGGGACGCTCGAGGGCGTGCCCGTGGTGGCCATGCAGGGCCGCTTTCACCGCTACGAAGGGTACGCGCTCGCGCAGATCGCCTTCCCCGTCCGCGTGATGAAGCTGCTGGGCGCCGACACCCTGATCGTGTCGGCGGCGTGCGGGGGGATGAACCCGCTCTGGGGCCCCGGTGACCTCGTGCTCCTCGACGACCACATCAACTTCATGGGCGACGGCCCGCTCACCGGACCCAACCTGGACGAACTCGGACCGCGCTTCCCCGACATGTCGGTGCCGTACGATCCCGGCCTGCAGAAGGCGGCGGCGGCGGTGGCGATGGCGGAGGGTATCGTGCTTCGGCGCGGCGTCTACGTGGCGGTGACCGGTCCCCAGCTCGAGACGCGGGCCGAGTACCGCATGCTCCGGGCCATGGGCGCCGACGTGGTGGGCATGTCCACGGTTCCCGAGGTGATCGCGGCTCGGCACATGGGGCTACGCGTCCTGGCCGTCACGGTCATCACCGACCAGTGCCTGCCGGATGCGCTGGAGGAGGCCGACGTGTCGGCGATCATCGCGACCGCGCGGGCGGCCGAGCCTAGGCTGGCGCGCCTGGTGAGGGGCGTGCTCGGCGGTCTGGACGGCGGCCGGCCGGACCCCGGCCCCGCGTAGGCCCCGGAGACGCCCGCCGGTGCGATATCCCCCCCTCCCCGCCTCGCGCGCCGCGCTGGAGGAGTCCGTCCTCGAGACCTGGCGCGAAGAGGACACCTTCAGCCGCACCCTCGAAGCCACCCGGGACGGCGAGCATTTCGTCTTCTTCGAGGGCCCGCCCACCGCGAACGGGCGCCCGGGGCTGCACCACATCATCAGCCGCGCGATCAAGGACCTGGTGTGCCGCTACCAGACCATGCTCGGCCGTCACGTCACCCGCATCGCCGGCTGGGACACGCACGGCCTCCCCGTCGAAATCGAGGCGCAGAAGCGGCTCGGCATCGAGGACAAGCGGGAGATCGAGGAGCGCGGCATCGCCTGGTTCAACGAGCGCTGCAAGGAGTCCGTCTTCACCTACAAGGACGAGTGGGAGCGCTTCTCGGAACGGATCGGCTACTGGCTCGACTATTCGCGGCCGTACGTGACCTTCCACGCCGAGTACGTGGAGTCGATCTGGTGGATCCTGAAGCAGCTGGCGGAGCGGGGACTCCTCTACCGCGGCCACAAGGTGGTCCCCTGGTGCCCCGCCGACCGGACGGTCCTGTCCTCGCACGAACTCTCGCTGGGGTACAGGGAGGTCGAGGATCCCTCGCTCTGGGTCATGCTCGAGCTGCTGGACGGGTCGGGACGCCACCTCCTGGTCTGGACCACCACGCCGTGGACGCTGGTGTCGAACGTGGCGCTCGCCGTGAACCCGCAGGTCGAGTACGTCGAGGTCGACCAGGAGGGCCGGCGGCTGATCGCGGCCCGAAGCCGTGCCGCGGCCCTCTTCGGCGAGGAGCGAATCGTCGGCCGCGTGGAGGTCGGCGAACTGCTCGGTGCGAAGTACCGCCGCCCCTTCGACCTGATCCCCGCCGCCGAGGCGCGCGGGTGCGCCTGGGAGATCATTCCGGGCGACTTCGTCTCGGACGAGGAGGGTTCGGGGATCGTGCACATGGCGCCGGCGTACGGGGCCGACGACTACCGGGCCGGCAGGGAGTACGGCCTGGCCGTGCTGGAGCCGGTCCGCACCGACGGCACCTTCGCGGCGCACCTGCCGCTGGTGGGCGGCGTCTTCTTCAAGGAGGCCGACAGTCTGCTGGTCGACGACCTGGAGACGCGCGGGCTCGTCTTCCGCTCCGGGCGCGAGGTCCACTCCTATCCTCACTGCTGGCGCTGCGACACCCCGCTCGTGTACATGGCCCGGCACAGCTGGTTCGCGCGCACCTCGTCGCTCAGGCAGGAGCTCCTGGACAACAACGAGCGCGTGAAGTGGCATCCGCCCGAGGTCGGCGCGGGGCGATTCGGCGAGTGGCTGAAGGGCAACGTGGACTGGGCGCTGTCGCGCGACCGCTACTGGGGCACGCCGCTGCCGGTCTGGGTTTCCGAAGACGACCCCGGCCACGTCGAGTGGATCGGCAGCCTCGCCGAGCTGGCCGAGAGAGCGGGGGGGCTGCCGGACGACTTCGACCCGCACCGCCCCTTCATCGACGAGTTGACCTGGCGCTGCCCGGAGACCGGATCGCTGATGCGCCGCGTCCCCGAGGTGATCGACGTCTGGTTCGACTCCGGCGCCATGCCGTGGGCGCAGTGGCACTACCCCTTCGAGAACCGGGAGCGGTACGGCCGCCACTTCCCGGCGGACTTCATCTGCGAGGCCGTGGACCAGACGCGTGGCTGGTTCTATTCGCTGCACGCCATCTCGACGATGCTCGGGCTGGGGCCGGCCTTTCGCAACGTGATCGTCAACGACCTGATCCTGGACGCCGAGGGGCGCAAGATGTCCAAGTCGCGCGGGAACGTGGTCGACCCGTGGGACGCGGTGGCCGACCACGGCGCCGACGGGGTGCGCTGGTACATGATCACGGTCAGCAACCCGTGGCTGCCGACCCGCTTCGACCCGGACGGGGTGCGCGAGTCGGCGGCGCGGTTCTTCGATACGCTGCTCAACATCTACAAGTTCTTTGCTCTCTACGCAAATGTGGAGAATTGGAAGCCGGGTGCGTCCGGGCCGGAGGCTGCCTCGCGCCCGCCGCTGGACCGCTGGCTGCTGTCCCGGCTGAACGGGCTGGCCGGGCGGGTGCGCGAGGAACTCGACGGCTACAACCCCACCCGCGCCTACCGGGCCGTGGCCGCGTTCCTGGACGGGGAGCTGTCCAACTGGTACGTCCGCCGCGCCCGGCCCCGCTTCTGGGGGAACACCGACCCGGCCGACGCGGAGGCCGCCTTCGCCACCCTGCACGAGGCGCTCCGCACCGTGGCCCTGCTGATCGCCCCGGTCACGCCCTTCGTCTCGGACTGGCTGCACCGGGCCCTGACCGGCCGCTCCAGCCACACCGAACCCTTCCCCGAATCCGACCCGTCCCTGATCGACGGCGAGCTGGAGCGGCAGATGGCCGATGTGCGAACCCTGAGCACCCTGGCCCGGGCCGCGCGCGAGGCCGTCAGGATCCGGGTGCGCCAGCCGCTCGGGCGCATGCTGGCGGTGGTGCCGGGCGCGCCGCCGCCCGACGATGTGCTGGCGCTCCTCGTGGACGAGATCAACGTGAAGCGGGTGGAGTTCGCGGCCTCGTCGGAGGGGCTGGTGAGGCTTGCGGCGCGGCCGGCGTTCCGTGCGCTCGGCAAGCGCTTCGGGAAGCGGACGCCCGAGGCGGCAAGTCGCGTCCGGGAGCTGGGGCCGGAGGAGCTGCACGCTGTGCGGGGCGGGGGAACGGTGCGCGTCGAGGTCGGCGGAGTGGCCGAGGAGGTGGGCGGCGACGAGATGGAGGTCGTCGAGGAGGCGCGCGGGGGATGGGTGGTGCGGTCGGAGGGGCGGTACACCGTGGCGCTCGACCCGGAGCTGACCGGGGCGCTCCGGCGGGAGGGTCTCGCGCGTGAACTGGTGAACCGCATCCAGCGCCTGAGGCGGGAGTCGGGGCTCGACATCACGGACCGCATCCGGCTGGGCGTCGGCGGGACGGAGGCCGTGTGCGCGGCCGCCCGCGAGCACGAGGCGGTGATCGCGCGCGAGACGCTGGCGGTGGCGGTGGAGGTGGGCGACGGGCGCATGGGAGACTTCGCCTTCCGCAAGGAGACGGTGGTGGACGCGGAGGGGGCGGTCCTCGGGCTTTCCCGGCAGGCGTGAGCAACGTTCCAGCGGGCGGGTCGCCGCCGGGCGGGGAAGCGCGCCACTCCTGGACCGCCGGCAGCGGGGCCGCGGGACGTCTCGACGGCTACGTGGCGGCGAGGCTGGGACTGTCGCGCAGCCGGGTGGCCGCGCTGATTGGGGAGGGGTGCGTGCTGGTGGACGGACGGGCCGCCAAGAAGTCGGAGGCCGTGGCGGAGGGGCGGGTGGTGGAGGTGGCGGTCCCGGCCCCCGCCCCGAGCGAGGCGGAGCCCGAGGACATCGCGCTGGACATCGTCTTCGAGGACCGGGACCTGGTCGTGGTGAACAAGCAGGCGGGGCTCGTGGTGCACCCCGCGCCGGGGCACCCCAGGGGCACGCTGGTCAACGCGCTGCTCCACCACGTGGGGGACCTGTCGGGGATCGGGGGGACGCTTCGCCCCGGGATCGTGCACCGGCTGGATCGCGACACGTCGGGGCTGATGGTGGTGGCCAAGAGCGACCGAGCGCACCGGGGTCTCTCCGAGGCGCTGAGGGCACGCCGGGTGAAGCGGGTCTACCTGGCCGCGCTGTGGGGGGCTCTGGGTGAGCGGAACGTGCTGGTCGACCGGCCGATCGGGCGTCACCCCCGCGACCGGACGCGGATGGCGGTGGTGGCGGGGGGGAGGCCGTCCCGCACACGCTTCCGCCACCTGGAGACCTGGGACGCTGCTTCGCTCTGCGAGGCCGCGCTCGACACCGGGAGGACCCACCAGATCCGGGTGCATGCCGCGGCGATCGGGCATCCGGTGGTGGGGGACACCGTCTACGGCGCAGGGCGGGAACGGGGGTTCGCGGGGGCGGCCCGCCGCTGGGCCGCGGAGTTGGCCGGGTGCGCGGAGCGGCAGTTCCTGCATGCGCGGCGGCTGGGGTTCGAGCACCCGGTCACGGGGGAGATGATGAACTTCTCGGCGCCGCTGCCGCCCGACCTGGA
Organism: Longimicrobiales bacterium; assembly: GCA_965204275.1. Classification (GTDB taxonomy): domain Bacteria; phylum Gemmatimonadota; class Gemmatimonadetes; order Longimicrobiales; family Gaopeijiaceae; genus Bin94. The sequence continues at coordinate 1,708,597 of CBDBEC010000002.1, read as the reverse complement.
AGCCGTGAGGGGGTGGGCGGTGGGGCGGGGGTGATATGTCACAGCTGGTTCAACGAAGGCTACGCGGAGTGGTCGGCGGGTGCCTGGCCCGACCGGGGCGGATGGAAGCTCCGGGTGGCGCTGGCCTTCGGAGAGGCTCCCCTGCTGGACTCGATCACCCTCGACTGGCCCCGGGACCGCGTCCCGGCCGAGGTTGCGTATCTCCTGTCGGCATCGGTCCTGCAGTACCTCGTCGAGGCGGGCGGGACGAGCGTGGAGGCCTTTCTGGCGGAGTGGAAGGGGACGGGGTAGTTCGACGCGGCGTTGCGGGGTATCTACGGGGGCACTGCCGCGCAGCTCGAGAACGACTGGCGCAAGTGGGATCGCCGACTCCGCAGTCTTCTGGTCCGCGCTGTCCGTCGCACTGGTCGCGATGTACGTGGTGAGGCGGCGCCGGCGTGAACGGATGGCCAGGCTCAGGGCGGAGGACCCGCCGGACTCGCCCGAGTACTGGAACGAGGCGGGATAGCCGACCTCTTCGGAGCTGTGGAAAACCCCCGGGCCGGTACTGTGGTGGGAATGACGACAATCCCGTCTGCCCGTTCGACGACATCGAAGGCTTCTTCCTGACCGTGTCGTGTTCTCCGGGGGCGATGGTCCGGGGCAACCACATCACCTGCACGGCGAAACCGCACGGCGCGGAGGGGGATGTACTCTACAGCTGCAAGTTCAATTCACACCCGCCGGAGGGGCGAAGCTGCGCGGCGGAGCCCGAGTCGAGGACCTGTCGGAGGTGAGTCGCGACTGCGTGGAGTCCACGCGTTCGCGGTTGGTTGCCCGTCCGACGGCGGCTATGCCGGGGCCGCCTTCGCCGCGCTCCCAAGGACGGCGAAGACCGATTCGCTCGCGCTGAACGGAATGGTGCTCGTGTGGTGGGGGGAACTGTGGCTCGCTCGCGTCAGTTCCGACGACGATTACCTCCCCCGGGTGTCCGGCGGACTTTCCGCGCGAGCGGGGAGAGGTGTGGCTCGCCGAACAGTTGCGGGGCCGGCCTCTTTCGAGCGATTTGCGGAAACCCGCCGGGCCGTGTATTTTGTTGGCGTCAGAAATTGTTGTGTCTGCAGGTCCCCCATGTCGGGTCACCTGCCGAATACAACAGCCCATGAAAGCGGCTTGGCGGGTAGCTCCCAAAGGGTCCGGGCGAATAGGCGGGAGGTGACCCTGCTTAACGGGGATTCCATTGACGGTTGGGAGCCCGGCGACGCCCTGGCCGACGAGGAGGAGGACGACACGACGTTCGTCTGCACCGGTCCGCGCGACTGCTGGAACGAGTGCCAGAAATTCCTGGTGGAAAAGGACGGCAGTAGCACCACTTGCAAATGCACGGCCAGCAAGATTCTGTACATCTGCGAGGTGAAGCATGGGCCCGGCGAGGGTAGCGGAGGTGGCGGCGACAACCCCGATGGCGACGGCTGCGCGGACGGCGGCGACATACCGACCGATACGCTTCGATACGGGCCACCGGCTTGCGTAGTTGACGTGGCAATCGATTGTGGGGCCCAGCCGGAAAGGGGGTCGACAGTCGAATGCATTGCGAGGACCAGTTGGGACAATACAAACGCGAGCATCCTATATACCTGGACAGCGGGCGGCAACAGCAAGCACGGGACGCGGGAATTGTCCGGCTCCTACTGGCGTGGCCGTGCGATCGATTCGAAGTCAATAAAGGTGAAGGTGGAGGTAGAGCACGACGACACGCTGATTTTCAACCGCACGTCGAAGATGGTGCGGGTTCACCCGCGCCAGGAATGGAGACTGGACCCCGGTTGGCCGGCCGAAGGAAGCCCGAAGAAAAACGGACGGCACTGGCCGGTGCCGGGAAGGACCTGGGGGACCTATCTGGGTGACATCGAGGAGCCGGACGGCTACAATCCGGGAACGCTGGAGGGCTCCGGCCCGTGGGAGGGCGACGGCTTACATCGCCCGGAATCCCCCGGAGGTCAGGGCGGTCCACCTTTACTGGCGTCCCGACATCCGCTTGAAGAACGGCCATCCCGACTACGCCCATGCGGCCGACAGCACCTGCCAGAACAACGGGCTGCCCGACTTCGCGTCCATGCTCGACGTGAACACGGCCTGCAATACGCTATCGGCGTTCACGACCTGGCACTGGCAGATCCGGGCCCACGAATGGGAACACCACAACAGCCTGGCGCGCTGCGGGGCGGCGCTGTTCAACTCCGGAGCGCTCGGCGAGATGGAGAGCCGTGTAGGCACGGATGCGAACACGGTAACCATGGAGGTCGAAGAATTATACGAGAAGCAGGTCCATCAAAAGCTCTTGAAGGCCAGACGGAGCAAGCAACCGAACACGATATCGGCCGACTCGTTGTGGATCCCCCCCTGGGTCCACGGCGGGTGGAGCTTCGATTATGCGTCCGGAAAAGGTCACAACGACGGCACCAATGGTTGCTAGATTGCATCAAGACGAACTGGCGGGGATCCGCCGGAAAGGAAAGTAGGGACTATGACTGCACGAACCATCATCACGGCGGCGGCGGCCGTCGCGCTCGCGGCCGGGCCGGTCGGCGGCCAGGACAAAGACGTCGTCCAATGGTACGAATGGCAGACCGGGCGGGTGTGGGACGGCTCGGGATGGGTCGAGATCGAGACCGTCGACCAGGCGCTCGAGCTGCTGGCGACGGCACTGAACGTGAACGTGGCGATCGGACCCGTGCGCGACATAATGGCGGGTGATCTTCTCGATCTCACCGAGGCCGAGCGGAACGACCTGGCCGACAGGCTGGGGGAGATGATCCTGGCAGCACGACGCAAGGCGAGCGGGTCACGCGGCACGCCAGCGGAACCCTAAGGGGGGCATCCGAAATCCACGGCCATGCATACTCTTTCGACGTGCTGGTCCGGACCTACGAACGGGCGGTCGCGCTCGGCCTCCACGAACGCGTGCACCTCGGCTACATCGAATCGGCGGACCCGGTACGGGGGCGCGCCTACGTCCTGGGGGTGTTCGAGGCCGCGGAGGCTCCGCCGGACTGTTTCCGCGACGCCTGGCACCGCGAGGCGGGCGACACGCGCCCGGACTGCACGTCGAACCCGTTCAGCACGACGTTCTGCAGGGCCGGGTGGGTCCTGTACAGCGTACATGCCGCAAGCGGTTGAAGGACCCGGAGATCATCCACTACGAGGAGGTGCCGCAGAGTGCCTACGAGGCCGTCGGGCTGGAGCCGAACGCGGCCCGGTGGTGGGATCGCTGCTGGGGGATGTGAACGGGGGAGGTGGTGCCCCCTGGCCGTGCCCGCCGATCTTCCGCCCGCAGCGTGGCGACCGGCCCCTCGCTGACGCCGGCCTGCCGTCCGCAGTGGGCCGGCATGTCCGTAGCGGGTCCACCGGTTCCTGCCGCTCGGCAGTCCCGACTGGCGCAGCCGCCGTCGCGTCCGCCGCGCCCGTCTCCTCGCCCGGCGTGCCGGCCTGGGTCTCGGAGTCGAGGCCGCGGGCGGTGGCGATCTTCGAGCGGGGCGAGGCGTGGCTCGGCGAACAGTTGCGGCGGGCGTGGGAGGACGGGGCGCCTACCGGGAATGACGTGGAATTCGCTTCACACCCGATGCACCACGTAAGGGAATAAGCTGTTCGAGGCGACGACATGGCCACGGCCCCGGAGGCGCGGTGCTTCTGAGCATCGCCCGCGACCCGGCGGTGCTCTACCTGCTCGGACGCGACGGTTCCTGACGAACTGGCCCGGCTCCCGTACCGGCGGGACCGGGTGGAGTGTGACAGCTTTCCGGAAGGGAGAACCGGAACCATGAGGAACCCGATCCACCCCCCGGCGGTCGCGCTGTCGGCCGGACGGGGCTCCGCCGGAAAGGAAAGAGGGATTATGAGACTGCACGAACCATCATCACGGCGGCGGCTGTCGCGCTCGCGGCAGGGCCGGCCCGACGGCCAGGACAACGATGTCGTTCAATGGTACGAATGGCAGACCGGGCGGGTGTGGGACGGCTCGGGGCGGGTCGTGATCGAGACCGTCGAACAGGCGCTCCACCTGCTGGCGACGATGGACGACATGAGTGTGGCGACCGGGCCGGTGGACGACATAATGGCGGGTGATGCCTTCCTGATCACGCCGCGGAAGACCGGGGCGGTAGCCGGAGGAGCACAGACGACGGCGGAGGGTACCGGCACCACAGCCGGGGCAGGTGAGGGGGCGGCCATGACGGAAGCCGCAAGTATCAAGGACTCGGCGGACTTCATCTGCGAGGCCGTGGACCAGACGCGTGGCTGGTTCTATTCGCTGCACGCCATCTCGACGATGCTCGGGCTGGGGCCGGCCTTCCGCAACGTGATCGTCAACGACCCGATCCTGGACGCCGAGGGGCGCAAGATGAACTTCTCGGCGCCGCTGCCGCCCGACTTGGAAGCCGCGAGGGCTTGGGCGGCGGGACAGAGTGATATCATATCAATATCATGCTGATATCATGGAAGTGGCGGACCATGGGACCGGTGGCATTCCTGCTCGCGGCGGGGGGCTTGCCCGCGGGCGCCGGGCAGGCCCCGGACGACGCGTCGGAGTGGCGGTTCCTGCACGGACGCACTCTCACGGCCCGGTACCAGGGTTCCGACTCGCTCAGGGCGTCGCGGGCGCTGGCGCTGCTGGAGTCGATCGAGCGGCTGCCCGGTCTGACCGGCCCCGGCCCCCGCCTTACGGTGACGATAGCCCCCACGCGGGCGGCCATGGACTCGCTGGTCGGCGGCCGGCTCCCCGAGTGGGCGGGCGCCGTAGCGATCCGTGAACGCATGGAGATGATCATACCCGGAGGGCGCTTCTGGCCCCGCACCCCCTACGAGGAGGCACAGGTTCTCCGGCACGAATGGGCGCACCTGGCGCTGGCCCACGAGATGGGTCGGCTGCGGATCCCGCGGTGGTTCAACGAGGGGTACGCGGAGTGGTCGGCCGGTGCCTGGCTCGACGGCGGCGGATGGAAGCTGCGCGTGGCCCTGGCCTTCGGAGGGGCCCCGCCGCTGGACTCGATCGCGCTGGACTGGCCCCGCGACCGGGTTCCGGCCGAGCTGGCGTATCTCCTCTCGGCCTCGGTCGTCCAGTATCTCGTGGAGGCGAGCGGGGAACGCGGCCTGGAGGCCTTCCTGTCGGAGTGGAAGCGCATGGGGTCCTTCGATGCCGCGTTGCGGGGCGTCTACGGGGGGACCGTCGCCCAGCTCGAGGACGACTGGCGCAAGTGGGTGAAGCGCCGGTACGGCTGGCTCGCGGTGATCGCCGACTCGGCCGTCTTCTGGTCGGTGCTGTCCGCCGCGCTGGTGGTGATGTTCGTGGTCAGGCGGCGCTACCGGCGCGAGCAGATGGCCCGGCTCAGGGCGGAAGAGCCGCCGGATGCGCCCGAGTACTGGAACGAGGCGGGGGAGGCGGATGTCCCGGTTGACCGTGGCCCCCGTTGGCGGTAGCGTCCGAACATGGCACGCAAGAAGAAGAGGAAGGCGGAGGAGCCGTCCCTCAAGTTCTCGAAGGTCAACCTCTGGTTCGGACTGGGAGGCCTGGCCACGATCGTGCTCGGCTACTACCTGCTGGGACAGGGCTCGATCACGCTGGCCCCGATGCTCCTCGTGGTCGGGTACGTGGTGCTGCTGCCGCTGGCGATCATCCGGTAGCGGGTCCGTGTTCGGGGCTCTCGCCGCCTTCGGCCGGCAGTACGGCCGGCCGGGCTCGGCATTCCCGTGTCGCGGTCGAATGCCACCCGTCGCCGGGTCGCTTGCCGCGGCTTTTCGGGCCGTCACCTTCCCGCTTGCCGCGGCCATCCCGGCATTCGCCGTCCCGCTCCCGCTCGAAGCCCGGCAAGATGCCTGGCGGTGTCCCGATCCGGCGTCGCTGATCGGCGGGCTCGAAGGAGAGGTGGCCCACGTCCGCTACCTGGCCGACGATCTCCTCGAGGGCCGTGCGGTCGCCACGCGCGGGGAACGCTGTGCGGGCGACTACATTGCGGCCCGGTTCCACGATCTGGGGCTCCGCCCGGCGGGCGACGCGGACGGCTACTTCCAGGCGTGGATGGTGCGGACCGGCAGCGCCCTGGGCGAAGGCAACGAGTTCGCGGTGAGCGGCGATTCCGCCGCCGATCGCACGCTCGGCGACGATACGCGCGCCGAAATCGCGCTCGGCGACGACTGGATGCCCTACGGCTTCTCGGCCTCGACCCGCGCCCGGGCCCCGATGACCCTCGTTCCGGCGCTGGCCGGTGCACGGGTCGGCGACGCCGCACACGCCGAGTTGACGGGCAGAGCCCTCGTGATCGAAGGCACGGCGCCCCACCCCCACACCGCTCCCCCCGACGCGCACCGGGTGGCCTCCAGCGCGGCGGCGATGGGCGCGGCCGCCCTGATCCTGCTCCTCGGCCCGTCGGACCCGCTCCCCTCGCTCGACGCCGAACGGCGCGCCGCCCTCGCCATCCCCGTGATCGCCGTGCGGGGCGACGCCGCCGACCGTGTCCGCACGGCCGCCGCCACGGGCGCCGCCGCCACCATCGCCACCGCCGTCGAACCGGTTCGGCGCGAGGCCCGCAACGTGGCCGCCCTCCTCCCCGGCACCGGTCCGCCGGGTGGCCGGACGCTGGTGATCGGGGCCCACTACGACCACCTGGGCTTCGGCGGCGAGGGCTCCCTGTCGCCGAACGCGGCCGGCCAGGTCCACAACGGTGCCGACGACAACGCGTCGGGTACCGCGGTGCTCATCGAGGCGGCGCGGCGCCTTGCCGAGGGTCCGCCGCTGGCGCAGGACGTCCTCTTCATCGCCTTTACCGGCGAGGAGCGGGGGCTGTGGGGATCGGCGCACTACGTCGCGTCGCCCCTGCGACCCCTCGAAGGCACGGTCGCCATGCTCAACCTCGACATGGTGGGCCGGGTGAAGGACGATCGTCTCACCGTCTTCGGGACCGGCACGGCCGAGGAATGGACCGACATCCTCACGCGTGTCAACGACAGGATCCCGGCCCCCCTCGATCTCCGCTTGAACAGCGACGGCTTCGGCGCCTCGGATCACAGCTCGTTCTACGCAAGGGGCATCCCCGTCCTCCACTTCTTCTCCAATACGCACCCGGAATACCACCGTGTCGAGGACGATTGGGAGCTGGTGAACGCCGATGGCATGGCGCGGGTGACCGGGCTGGTGACTGCCGTGGTGCGCGATGTGGTTCCCGCCGCCGGGCTGGCCGCGCTGACACCCGTCGAGGGTGCGGGGAACCCTCACGGGGTGCAGGGGCCCACTGACGGTGGCACTGTGCGGAGCGGCTTCCGGGTGCGTCTGGGCACGATCCCCGACTATTCGCGCGAGTCGGGCGGAATGGCGATCACCGGGGTGCGGGACGGGAGCCCGGCGGCGAAGGCGGGGCTGAAGGGCGGCGACATCATCGTGAAGCTCGGCCCGCACGACATCGAGGACGTCTACGGGTACATGTACGCGCTGGGGGAGTTCGAGCCGGGTGACGAGGTGGAGGTCGTGGTGCTCAGGGACGGGAAGCGGATGGTGTTCGAGGTGGCGCTGGAGGGGGGTGGGGGGTGAGGCCCCGGAGCGCACCTGTCATTGATCGCAGACACTACCCCCCTCGTGGTGGCGGATGGTATCGAGCCAGACCTGGAACTCGTCGTCAGGTGGCGAACAGAGGTCGGTCCAATACCAGTAGAACCTAAAGGTCCAGGTCCATCAGGCTTCGTGGCAGCGGGCCACTCAAATCCTGGGTGTTGACGTAGAGAACCTCCAGGGATTCCAGGTTGCCCAGCGAGGCTGGCAGAGAGCCCGTGAAGTCGTTGCCCCACAGACCGAGGTATCCGACTGCCGGCAGGTCTACGAGCCATTCCGGCAGAGTCCCGGACAGTTGATTGTGGTGGAGGTCCAGGGTATCGAGTCGGCCCAGTTGCAGAATCTCGCGCGCAATTCCGCCGATCAGGGCGTTATGGTGTAGCAGCGGTGCCGTAAGGTTCTCCAGCTCGCCGATTTCGGGCGGTATGGTCCCCCCGACGTCTTCGTTGAAAGCCAGGTCGAGGCCCCGCAAGTGCTTCAAGAGCCCGACTTCGGCCGGGATCTCCCCGTTCAGGTTATTGCGCGCGAGGGTCAGGTCCACAACGTTGCCGTCTTCGTCCGTCGTCACGCCGGCCCAGGTACCGAGCGCGGTTCCTGTTCCCCAGTTGCGCTTCCTGTTCCAATCGTCTCCGTTCAGGCTCTCGAAGAGCTTCATGAGCGCATCCCGCTGAATCAGACTCACCGTAATGGCCGCTGCACCGGAGATGTTCCCGACTGCGGCGAGGATCCTCGTTTCGCCGCTCCCCCGGAGGTCGGGTACACCCAACGGGGGGCGGAGCTCACGATCCTGGACATTGACGCCCTCTACGATGTCATCTGGGGATACGACTACGTCGATCTTTCTCTGCTTGGCCGGGTATCGTTCGGTCCCGCCCATCTGCTCGCCGGGCCAACCATGGCCTTCCGTGTCGCGTGCTACACCAGGATATCGGTGAAGGCCTCTTGCGAGTCTGCCGATGCCGTGTACCGGCAGAACGACTTCCTCCTGACCGGGGGAGCGGGGGTCGGTCTCGACATCGGCTCGGTGACGCTGGTCGCCGAGGGTCTCTATGACCTGGGGTTGCCGGATATCAACGACAGCAAGCCGCACACCACCGCGAGGCACCGGGGTCTGGTGCTCCGAGTGGGGGTCGACCTTCGGCTGAGGTGATAATCCGCCCGGGCGGCGGGTCGGCTACTTCGGCGTGAAGCCGACCGACAAGCGGGTGAAGTAGATTCCGGTCCGGCCCTCGTAACCCGAGTCCGTGCCGAACAGGATCCAGGCCCGGCCATCGGACGACACGGACACCGGTGATGGAATCGACTGGGCCTCGAAGGACTTGAGTTCCCACTCGGAAACCAGGTCGTGGTCCGGGGAGCGGGCCGTCGGATAGTCCGCGAATCCGGCGACGAATCCCTGGGGACCGCGATTCAAGTCAAAGGTGAACGTCGTGTCGGTCGGTTCGGTCGATTCGCATGCGGAACTCAACGAAACCAGCAACATGGTCATGAGCGCCATGGGGGCCTCGCAAAGGACATGTTGGACATGGTGTTCACCCCACCCCCGCGTACCCCACCCCCGCCAGGTCCGCCATATCGCGCTTCCAGGTCGTGAGGTCGCGCATGCCGAACCGGTTCAGGCGGTCGTGGCCGCACGCCCGCGCCAGGATCTTCATCAGTTCGACGGTGGCGTCCAGGTAGTTGGCGAGCTGCCGCGCGGAAGCGTGGACCTGCAGCCGGGCCCGCAGCTCCTCCTTCTGCGTGGCGATCCCGACGGGGCAGTTGTTGGTGTGGCAGGCGCGCATGCCCAGACAGCCGATCGCCTGGATCGCGGAGTTCGCGATGGCCACGCCGTCGGCCCCCAGCGCCATCGCCTTGACGAAGTCGGACTCGGTGCGCAGCCCGCCCGTGATGATGAGCGTGACGTCGCGACCGGTCCCGCGCGCGTCCAGGTGGCGGCGGGCGCGGGCAAGCGCGGGGATCGTCGGCACCGAGATGTTGTTCCTGAAGATCTCGGGGGCCGCGCCGGTGGCCCCGCCGCGCCCGTCCAGGATGATGTAGTCGACGCCCACGTCCAGCGCGAAGTCGATGTCGTCCTCGATGTGCTGGGCCGACATCTTGAACCCGATGGGGATGCCGCCGGTCTCGGCGCGCACCTCGTCGGCGAAGGCGCGAAAGTCGGCTGCGGTGACCAGGTCCGGGAACCGTGACGGACTGATCGCGGGGGTGCCTGGCTTGAGGCCTCGCACCTGCGCGATCCTGCCCGTCACCTTGGTCCCGGGCAGGTGTCCGCCCGTGCCCGTCTTCGCCCCCTGTCCCCCCTTGAAGTGGAAGGCCTGCGAGAGGCGCGCCTTCTCCATGGACCACCCGAACCGGGCCGACGCCAGCTCGTAGAGGTAGCGCGAGTTGCTCTCCCGCTCCTCCGGCAGCATGCCTCCTTCGCCCGAGCAGATGCCGGTGCCGGCCATCTCGGCCCCCTTGGCGAGCGCCAGCTTGGCCTCTTCGCTCAGGGCACCGAAACTCATGTCGCTCACGAAGACGGGGATCTTCAGGCGCAGCGGCCGCTTCGCTCGGGGACCGATGACGAGCTCCGTGCCCACGGGATCGTCGTCTGCGAGCGGGCGGGTGGCGAGCTGGCCCGTCAGGATCTGGATGTCGGCCCAGCGCGGGAGTTCCGTGAGCGGCACCCCCATCGCCGAGACCACCCCGTGATGGCCGACCTTCTCGAGCCCGTTCCGAGCGAGTTCCCGGATGTAGTGGTTGTACGGCTCCTCGGGCGTGCCGTGGACGTCGGCGTAGAGGCCCAGGTACTCGTCGCGGTTGTAGGCCTGCGGGAACTTGTCGTGCCACTCCGCCACCTCTGCTTCGTCCACGAAGACCGCGTCCGCGTCCGGGTCGATCCACGCACCGAACTTGTGCAGCGCCTCTTCCGGGTTGTAGGAGCTGACACCGGTGTCGTAGCGGTAGTCCCAGTTGTGGACGCCGCAGATGAGGTCGTCGCCGCGGATGTGGCCGTCGGAGAGTAGGGCGCCCCGGTGGAGGCAGCGGCCGAAGAGGACCGACACCTGGTCGTCGTAGCGGATCACGACGAGGTCCACGTCGGCCACCAGCGCGTAGGCCGGGCTGCGGTCTGCCAGTGTGCTCCAGGTGGCGACCTTGACTGCGTTTGCGGCTGTTGTTCCGGTGGTCATGGTACGTGGTTCCGCCTGCTCGGGACGAGGGGTTCGGGTATCGGATAGTAGTCTCGGGGGGACCGATCGTTCCAGGGTTCGGTGCGGGGGGAGCGTCCCGCGTGTTCCTCGCCGTGCCGGGGGGCGGGCGGGGGAACCGGGGCGACCGAGCATTCGAGATGTCAAGTCCGATTTACATGACGGAAACCGGAGGTGACATTGTGGGCACGCTCGAACCTGCCAGCCCCGCAGATCGCCGGTCGCATTGCGCGCGCCGGATCATCACGGACCGCTACGTTCGCAACAGGGCCGCCCCGTACTCCCTATGCTCTGACCGAGTCCGTCACTGTTCCTTCTCACGCCCCATCAGCCCCGCCTCCAGAGCGAAGCGCACGAGTTCCGGGCGCCTGGTCAGGCCCAGCTTGTTCCGGGCACGGGCAAGGTAGCCCTCCACGGTCTTGGGGCTGAGGAACACCTGCCTGCCCATCTCGCTGGCCGTGAAGCCCCTCGCGTACAACGTGACCACTGCGAGCTCACGCGGCGACAGCACTCCGGGCCCGGGGGTGTCGCACGAGGCGTTCGGCGTCTTCCGCCGGGCGAGGAGAAAGGTCGCCCTCCTGGGCAGATAGGAGTGGCCGCGAACGAGCGCCTGCACGGCCCCCGTGATATCCCTGTCCGTGGCGGACTTGCTCAGAAAGCCGGCCGCCCCGGCGTCCAGGGCCGCTTCGAGGTATTCGTCGTCGTCGTGGACGGTGAAGACCAGAACCCGCGTTGCAGGTCCCAGCGCGGTGATGGCCCTGATCGCCCGGATTCCATCCATCCCGGGGACTCCCAGTTCCATGATCACGATGTCCGGCTCCAGAGCCCGGACCCGTTCGACCGCTTCCTCGCCCGAAGATGCTTCGCCCACCACGTCCACCCGGTCGTTGGACTCCAGCACCGCCTTCAGACCGGCACGCACTACCTTGTGGTCATCGGCGAGCAGCACCTTCACGACCCTTCGGAACTCCTCCTTCGCGCCCACTGCGCGCTCGCCGCAGGCACGATCCGGCTCGAGCGACGGTTCACTCTTCCGGTGAGGCGTCAAGGCTGGTGGTGCCGGAATAGTGCCGCCCCAATCCAGGGCCGGCATTGCTCCGGACACGCCTTCGCCCGGGGCTCGGCAGCCCGCGTCGGTGAACGAATGACGGTGATCAGGCATTTGTGCACCCTTCGTGAATCGCGTGCCGGTGTTCTCGACGAGTTGCTTGAATTGAAGGTTACGACCGTCAACACTGAACGGACGAAAACCGTGTGTCAAGTGGTAAGAGTTTCCAAACGCGAGTGTGCATAACATTTGACACATAGGTGAATGCACTATTGTATACTCCTGCGCACACACTGCATGGAGCATCGGCCCTATGCAGATGTCATCTATGTTGTGGAATCACATACACTTACGGGTATATTGATGTGGTGGTTGTGACTTTCGGAACCCCGTAAACACAGACCCGACCGTATTGTCCCGGGGCCCGCAACTCCCGGCAGGGACCCGTTCCCGTCTCAACCCTCCAGATCGACGAGCGGTGCCGAATACTCCCCCGAGAAGCACGCGGCGCAGAACGGCCCCCCCTCCGCCACCGCCTCCACCAACCCGTCCAGCGAGAGGTACCCCAGCGAGTCCACCCCCAGATCGGCGGCGATCTCGTCCACGGTCATCCTGGACCCCATGAGCTCCTCCTTCGAGGGCATGTCGATCCCGTAGTAGCACGGGAACCGCACCGGCGGGCTGGCCACGCGGAAGTGCACCTCGGCCGCCCCCGCGCCCCGGATGAACTTGACCAGACTGGTGGACGTCGTCCCCCGCACGATCGAATCGTCCACCACCACCACGCGCTGGCCCGCGAGCACCTCGCGCACGGGGTTGTACTTGATGCGGGCGCCGAAGTCGCGGTCGGCCTGGGAGGGGCGGATGAAGGTGCGGCCCACGTAGTGGTTGCGCAGCAGCCCGAGTTCGTACGGGATGCCGCTCTGCTCGCTGTAGCCCAGCGCCGCGGAGTTGGCGCTGTCGGGCACCGCGATCACGCAGTCGCCGTCGACGGGGTGTTCGCGGGCCAGCTGCCTCCCGAACGACCGCCGGGCCCGGTCCACGCTCATGCCCCACAGGCTCGAGTCGGGCCGCGCGAAGTAGACCAGCTCGAAGATGCACGGAGCGGGGGTCTCCGGGTGCAGGCCGTGGAGGCTGTCGGCGCGGCCGCCCTTGAGGCGCAGCAGCTCTCCCGGCTCGATGTCGCGCACGAAGCGGGCCCCCATGATGTCCAGGGCGCAGGTCTCGCTGGCGACGATGTGGCCGCCGTCCAGCTCGCCGAGCACCAGCGGCCGGAAGCCGCGCGGGTCGCGCACCGCGTACATGGTGTCGCCGACGGTCACCACCAGGGCGTAGGCGCCCTCGACGAAGCTGAGCGCGTCGCGCAGCTGCGCCTCCACCGAGCGGTGGCGGGAGCGCGCGACCAGGTGCACGAAGAGCTCCGAGTCGGACGAGCTCTGGAAGATCGCGCCTTCGCCCACCAGCTGGCGCCGCATGTACTTGGCATTGGTCAGATTCCCGTTATGGACGATGGCGAGATCGCCCTCGGCGTACCGGACCACGATCGGCTGCGCGTTGACGCGCTGCCCGCTGCCCGCTGTGGAGTAGCGGACGTGCCCGAGGGCGGTACGGCCGGGGAGCGACGCGATGCGCTCGGCGTCGAAGACGTCGGAGACGAGGCCGAGTTCCTTGTGGAGTTTCGTGCGTCCTCCGTTGGCCGCGCAGATGCCGGCGGCTTCCTGGCCGCGGTGCTGCAGCGCGTAGAGTCCCAGGAAGGCGAGTTCCGAGGCGTTCTCGACGTTGCTGATGCCTACGATGCCGCACTCCTCGCGGGGGCGGTCGCCGAGGAGGGGGAGACGGATGTCGGTGGGGCGTTTCATCCCGCCTCGCTCATGATGCCGGAGATGGTGCCGAAGTAGCGCGCGCGCAGCGCGTCCAGGTCCAGCCGGAGGGCGGATGACCGGGTCTCGATCTCGAGTGGCGACTCGCCGTTCGTCACCGTGCCGATCCTCGCGCACGGGACGCCGTACTGCGATGCGATGCGGCACACGCGCTTCTCCTCATCCGGTCCGCAGCTGACCACCACGCGCCCGTGATCCTCGCCGAAGAGGAGCGCCGTGTCGGGGAGGTCGTCCTCGAGGCGAACCGACGCCCCCACGGCACGGCCGGTGCGCGGGCGGCCCAGGCAGCTTTCCACCAATGTAGCCGCCAGGCCGCCGCTCGCCACATCGTGGGCGGACCTGAGCAGCCGGAATCCGGCCAGGGCCAGCAGGCAGCGCTGGAGCGAGCGTTCGGCCGGGAGGCTTACCTCCGGGGGCTCGCCGGCGACGATGCCGTGCACCGCGTAGAGGTACTCCGACCCGCCGAGCTCGCCCCTGTTGGTGCCGAGGAGGAAGATCGCGTCGCCCTCGTCCCGGAAGGCGTGCCGCACCACCGCGCCCACATCGTCGATGACGCCGACCATGCCGATGACCGGCGTCGGGTAGACGGCCTGGCCGTCGGTCTCGTTGTAGAAGGAGACGTTGCCGCCGGTGACGGGGGTCTCCAGGTAGGCGCAGGCGTCGCGCATCCCCAGCACCGCCTCGCGGAACTGGTGGCGGATGTGGGGCTTGAGGGGACTGCCGAAGTTGAGGCAGTTGGTGACGGCCATCGGCACGGCGCCGGTGCAGGCCACGTTGCGCGCGGCCTCGGCGACGGCGCCCATCGCGCCCTGGCGCGGGTTCAGGTAGGTGTGGCGGCCGTTGCAGTCGGTGGTGGCGGCGACGCCGCGGTTCGTGCCCGGCACCCGGAAGACGCCGGCGTCTCCCCCCGGCCGCTCGATCGAGTTGGCGCGCACCGTGGTGTCGTACTGCTCGTAGACCCACTGCTTGGAGGCCACGTTCGGGGAGCCCACGACGGCCAGGAAGGCGCTTTCCAGGCCGTTTGGGGGCTGCACATGGGGTAGGATGTCCGTCTTGCGCAGCTCACGTATCTCCGGCGACTCCTCTCCCGGCCGCTCGTAGGTGGGGCAGCCCCGGGTGAGGGGAAGGGCGGGGATGTCGGCCACGGGCACGCCGTCCTCCAGGACCCGGAAGGTCCCGGTCGCCGTGACCTGTCCGATCGTCCCGGCCTCGAGTTCCCACTTCTCCAGGATCTCCCGCACGGCGTCCTCGCGCCCCGCCTCCGCCACCACCAGCATCCGCTCCTGCGACTCCGAGAGCAGGATCTCGTACGGCGTCATCCCCTGCTCGCGGACGGGCACGCGCGCCACATCCATCACGACCCCGGTCCCCGACCGCCCCGCCATCTCCACACCGCTCGAGGTCAGCCCCGCGGCGCCCATGTCCTGGATCCCCACGATGTGCCCGCTCGCGATCAGTTCCAGCGAGGCCTCGAGGAGCAGCTTCTCGGTGAAGGGGTCGCCCACCTGGACCTGCGGGCGGCTCGCCTCGTCGTCCCCCTCCGAGAGCTCCTCCGACGCAAAGGTCGCGCCGTGGATCCCGTCGCGTCCCGTGCGCGCCCCCACCGCCATCAGCGTGTTGCCGACGCCCTCGGCGGTTCCCCGGATCAGGTCGTCGCGGCGCATGAGCCCGAGGCACATGGCGTTGACGATCGGGTTGTCCTCGTAGCCCTTGTCGAAGTACACCTCGCCGCCGGTCGACGGGATGCCGACGCAGTTGCCGTAGTCGCCGATCCCCTTGACCACGCCCGAGAAGAGATAGCGGATCCGGGGGCGGTCGAGATCGCCGAAGTGAAGCGAGTTGAGGGTGGCGACGGGGCGCGCGCCCATTGTGAAGACATCGCGCAGGATGCCGCCGATTCCGGTGGCGGCGCCCTGGTAGGGCTCGACCGCCGAGGGGTGGTTGTGCGACTCGATCTTGAAGGCCAGGGCCCAGCCGCCGCCCACGTCGATCACGCCCGCGTTTTCGCCGGGTCCCTGGATGACCCAGGGGGCCTGTGTGGGGAGCAGCCGCAGCAGCCGCTTCGAGTTCTTGTAGCCGCAGTGTTCCGACCACATGGCCGAGAAGACGCCCAGTTCGGTGAAGGTGGGCTCGCGGCCCATGATGCGCAGGATCCGGTCGTACTCGCCGGGGGAGAGGCCGTGTTCGCCGACCAGCTCGGGTGTGATGGGGGGGTCGCCGGGGCGGGGGAGGGGGATTTCGCCGTTGGCGGAGGCGGCCGGTTGGGTGGTGCCGTTGCCGGGGCTGCGGCGGTCATCCGTCATCAGGCCACCTCCGATCGTGCGGTGGCGGTTGCGGCGACCTTGGTCCCCACCAGCGACTCGAAGAGCGGCAGCCCGTCCACCGAGCCCAGCACCTCCTCGATGGCGCGGTCGGGGTGCGGCATCATGCCGAGCACGTTGCCCCGGGCGTTGACGATGCCCGCGATGTGGTTCAGCGAGCCGTTGGGGTTGGCTTCCTGCGTCACGTCGCCCAGGGCGTTGCAATAGCGGAAAACGACGCGCCCGGCCGCCTCGAGTTCGGCCAGCGTGGCGGAGTCGGCGTAGTAGTTGCCGTCGGCGTGCGAGAGTGGCATGCGGATGACCTGGCGCTTGCCGTACCCGCGCGTGTACGGCGTGTCCGCCCGCTCCACGCGCAGCCGGCAGTCGTGGGACTGGAAGCGCAGCGACCGGTTGCGCAGCAGCGCCCCGGGCAGGAGCCCGGCCTCACAGAGTACCTGAAAGCCGTTGCAGATGCCCGCGACGAGTCCACCCTCGCGGGCGAAGCCGATGACCGCGTCCATGATCGGGCTGAAGCGGGCGATCGCGCCGGGCCGGAGGTAGTCGCCGTGGGCGAATCCGCCGGGGACGATGACCGCTTCCGCGTCGCCCAGCGACCGCTCCCGGTGCCACACGTGGCGCGGCGAGCCGCCGGCCAGCTCCACCGACCGGTGGCAGTCCTGGTCGCAGTTGGACCCCGGAAGGGTGACGACGGCAACCTTCATCGCTGCACCTCCGCGGTCACGCGAAAATCCTCGGTCACGGGGTTGGCCAGCAGTTTGCGGCAGGCCTCCTCGATGCGCTCCGCCGCCGCCTCCGCCGAGTCGGCCGCGACTTCAAGGTAGATCGCCTTGCCGACGCGGACATCTTCGACGGTGTCGTATCCCAGCGAGGCGAGGGCGTGATGGATCGCCTTGCCCTGCGGGTCCAGAAGGCCCGGCCGGGGGGTGACCAGGACCTCGACTGTGAATCGGCTCAAGAAGTGTTCTCCTTCCAGTCGTCCAAGGTGGGTTCGCGGGTGAGTTCGTGGTAGTCCAGCTCGCGGGGCTCCACGCCGCTGCCGGAGGGCCCGCGGGTGTCGAGCAGGGGGTCGCGCTCCGGCAGTCGTTCCAACAGGCCCAGGAAGACCGACCTGAGGAGTCCCCACAGCGTGTAGCCGACCAGGAAGGGGAAGAAGCCGTACGCGGGAAACAGGAGCAGGGCCGCGATGGTCACCGCCACCAGCGACGTCCTGACCATTCCCCTCCGGCTCCTCAGGTCGATGCGCGGAAACTTCGCATAGGGCACATGGCTCAGCATCAGGATCGAGATCAGCACCATCGTGATGACCATGATCCGGGTCCAGTTCAGGTCCCCCAGGTACTGCTGGAAGAAGGCCGTCTGCGAGAACGGGTAGTGGGTCGCCAGGATCATTCCCGCGGTGGTGGTCGGCAGGCCGTGGAAGTGGCGCCTGGCCTCGCCGCCCTGTTCGACGTTGAAGCGCGCGAGGCGAACCACGACAGCCGTGACGTAGACGAACCCGATCACCCAGCTCCAATCCGCGCCCGTGAAATACAGGAGTATCATGATGAGCGCGGGCGCGACCCCGAACGAGATGGCGTCGGTGAGCGAGTCCAGTTCCGCTCCGAACGCGGACCCGGTCCGGGTGAAGCGCGCGACCCTCCCGTCCAGCAGGTCCAGCGTGGCGGAGAATACGATGAACCAGCCTGCCCAGGCGAAGTCTCCCCGGAGCGCCGCCACGATGGCGTAGAGCCCGAAGAAGAGGTTCCCCATGGTGAAGGCCGACGGCAGGATGATGACGCCGCGGCGCAGGCGGCCGCGGGAGGCGGTTCGGCGCAGCGGCCGTCTCACCGGGGGGCTCCGGCGCCGGCCGGTCGCGGGACTGCCGCGGGCATCCGCGCCACAGGCGTCTCGCCGCCGCGCACGCGGTCTCCGGGGTGCACCGCCACCGGCCACTGCGCGGGCACGAACAGGTCCACGCGCGAACCGAAGCGGATGAGGCCGATGCGGTCGCCTCTGGCGACGGTGTCCCCTTCGCGCGGATACGTGGCGATGCGGCGCGCGACCAGACCGGCGATCTGGCGCACCAGCACCGGCCCCGATCCGGTGTCGATGCCAAGCGACGCGCGCTCGTTCTCGCTGCCGGCCTCCTCCCTCCACGCCGCGACGAATCGCCCCGGCCGGCGGGAGTAGCGGGCCACGCGGCCTCCCAGGGGCGCGCGCTGCACATGCACGTCGAAGATGCTCAGGAAGATGGTCACGCGGGTGGCGGTTCCGTCCATGAAGTCCTCGCCGTCGGCCGGCCCCACGCTGATGACCCTGCCGTCGGCGGGGGCGACGACGAGGCGCGGATCCTGCGGGGGGTGTCGTTCGGGGTCGCGGAAGAAGTATGCGACGAAGAGGATGAGCGCCAGGAGAAGGGCGGGGGCGGCCGAGCGCATGCCCCATCCTCCGCTACGGGCCCACACGGCGGCCAGCGCGGCCGCGGCCAGGCAGAGCAGGATGAAGGGGAGGCCTTCGCGGGCGAAGGGGAGGGTCACGGGGTGCCCTGCGCGGAAGCGGAGGAGGGTTGCCCGGTGCGTGGCGCCGAAGCGCCGGGCCCGTCGTCGGCGGCGAACCGAGGCGGCTCGAAGTCGTCGAGAGCCGTGCCGGTGAGCCTGCGGAAAACGTCCCGGTAGCGTTCCGAGGTGGCCGCGACGACGTCGGGGGGCAGGGGAGGGGGCGGGTACCGCTTGTCCCAGTCCGGTAGTCCGTCCAAGTAGTCTCTTACTGGCTGCTTGTCAAGGGACGGTTGTCCGCGCCCCGGCGCGTAGCGCTCCCGTGGCCAGAAGCGGGACGAGTCGGGGGTGAGCACCTCGTCGATCAGGAGCAGTTCGCCGTCCGGTGAGGTGCCGAACTCGAACTTGGTGTCGGCGAGGATGATGTCCGCCGCGGCTGCGGCGTTGCGGCCCCGCTCGTAGATGTCGAGGGAGCGCCCGCGAAGCCGTCCGGCCAGCTCCGCGCCCAGGAGTTCACCCACCCGGGCAAAGGTGATGTTCTCGTCGTGGCCCTCCCGTGCCTTCGTCGCCGGCGAATAGATCGCGGGAACCAGTGCGTCGCTCTCGACCAGGCCCGCGGGCAGCGGCTCCCCCGCCAGCGTCCCGGACTCCCGGTACTCCTTCCACGCGGAGCCGGACAGGTACCCGCGCACCACGCACTCGACCGGGAGGGGGTGCGTCCGGCGCACCAGGGTCGCCCGGCCCTCCCACGTCTCATGGCAATCGGCCAGCTCGGGGACGGCGCGCCGGATCTCCTCCGGACGGACCGAGACCAGGTGGTGGGGGATGTCGCGAAGGTGGGTGCCCAGCCACCAGGCCGTGAGCTGGGTAAGCACGCGGCCCTTGTCCGGCACGGGCTCGTTCATGACGACGTCGAAAGCGCTGACGCGGTCGCTGGCGACGAGGATGAGGAGGTCGGTGGGGGGGTGGGGGACGTGGCCGCCGCGGGTGTCCCCGGCGGGGCAGGAAGCGTGGCCGCTTCCCGTGCCGCCCGGCACCGCGTAGACGTCCCGGACCTTGCCGCGGTAGAGGGGGGGGAGGGGGAGCGCGCCGCCACCTGGCCGGGTTCGCGGGGGGTGTGGTGTCAGGGTGGTCTCCCGTGCTCTCCGTGTTGGTGGCGGAGCCCTGCCCGCGGTTCCGGGCGGCGCGGCGCCACGTCGGCGGTGGTGACTACAATATAGCGGTGGAGACCCGCGAGGGCGGTTGCCGACCGGTCCCGGTGGCGCTCCGCGATGCCCTTCACCGTCCCGGCCGAAAGGACTATTGTGCCCGTGTCATGATCAGGAATCCGTGGATATGCCCGCGCGAGCACCGAGACCGGGGAGGCGCCGGGCCGGCAAGGCGCTTTGAAGGGGAATGGCAGCGCTATTCGCCCCAACAGCAACGCGGAGCGTGAGCGTCCAGCGCGTCATCGGCCGCGCGCTCGGCGACACGAATCCGTCCCCACCGTCTCCCGACGCCCCTCCCTTCCGGTCGCGCTGATCCCATGCTCGACTTCGCCAAGGTCCGCGCATACTACTTCGACCCTCCTCCCGAAGACCCTGAGCGCATCCCTGCCCGTGAAGAACTCTACGCCCGCTACGAACGCCGGCGCTTCGAGGACTGCCTTCTCAGGGGCGGCGATCCCGAAGCCGAGGGTCTCGGCCCGCACGGCTCCCTCATCGGCGGCCCGGGCAAACCTCTCACCCTGTTCCACGGCTTTCCCGAACTCCGCGCCAGACTCCGTCCCCTGCCTCTCCGCTGGTTCGATCATTCCAGAGGCCGCACACCCATCATGCCGCCGGGCGGCCTCGAGGAGGCCCACGCCTTCTTCGCCTCGCTCTCCGGCGCCTACCTCGCGGGGATGCGCGACCGCCCTTCCGGCCCACTTCTGCGCCGCCACTTCCGGTCGGCCGAACTCACCCGGCAGGCGCGATCCCGGGTCGCCGACTCGGGTATCCTCCACGCCCTGCTCGGTCTCACGGATCGTACGGACGTGCCGTCGTACCCGAAAGTCGGGGCGTCCTGGGAGGGCTTCGTGATCCGGCAGATCGTCCAACTCGTGAGGGCGTCTCCCGAGCAGTGCTTTCACTGGTCCACGCACACGGGCGCGGAACTCGACCTTCTCGTGCTCGCGGGGACGCGGCGCTACGGTTTCGAGGTGAAGCGCTCGGAGGCTCCGCGCCTGACCCGCTCCATGCGTTCGGCGCTGGAAACGCTCAAGCTCGACCGCCTCGATGTGATTCACGCGGGGACGGAGCGCTACCGGCTGGGCGAGCGCGTGCGGGCGCTGCCCGCGGTCGAGCTTGCGGGGGAGTTGCGGGCCGTGACCCGGCGATGGCCCGAAGGACCTTGACGAGGTCCGGCAGTCCGAGGATGGAGTCGGGCAACGGGCTCCCCTCCCGCGTCGGAATTGCGAACCCCCAACCAATACGAGTACATTCGTACGTTGTTCGTCGTACGTGCCATTCAGGTCATCCGGCGAGCGACGAGACGCCCGGCGCTTCTCGAGGGGGACATCCATCGATCCGCGCGGCGTCCGATCCCATAGCGCACCAACCCATGGCTTCCACCGAAACAGGAGTCTACACGATGTCCATCAGTCCCCTCGCCGCCACCGGCCTCTTCCTGCTCGCCGTCACCCTGCCCGCCCCATGCTCCCTGACGGCCCAGGAAGTCATCGACCTCCCGGGGAGCGATCAACACCTCGACGCCGGCTTCGAGCAACTCTTCAGCGTCGGTGTGCTGGACGGCGAGGACTGGGAGATGCTCGGCACCGTCACACACGTCGCGTTCGATCAGGACGGGAACCTCTACATCGTCGACGGCCTCGGAGGAATGTCGGTCGGGGGAGGTGCGCGCGTGGTGATGCCCGGTTCGGACGGGATGCGCGTGCTGGTCTTCGACGCGTCCGGCAACTTCCTGCGCCAGTTCGGCTCCGCAGGCGAAGGACCAGGGGAGTTCAACGTGCCGACCGGCTTCGCGGTCACGCGCGACGGCACGACGATCGTCGCCGACGTGGGGCACGGCGCCTACCAGCTCTTCGGATCGGACGGCGGCTTCCTGCGCTTGGTGCGGGGCAGCGAGGAAGACCGCCCCGGAGGGTTTTCGAGGAGCCTGCTGGCGGACCCCCGCGGAGACGCGGTGATCACGGGGAACTTCGGCAACCGCCGCGCCTTCATCGGGGGCGGCGACGCCGGTCCGCCGACATCGCGCCCGATCACCCGGATCGGGCTGGGCGGCGAGGTGGCGAGGGCCGATACCGTCGTCAGGGCGTGGCTCCCTCCTCGCGCGGAGGCCGAAATCGAGCTTCCAGGGAACATCAGGGTTGCCGGTGGCGGCAGGGCCGCGAGCGCCCTGAGCGGACTGAAGCAACCTCTCGTCTTCGAGCCCCCGCTCCTGGCGGGCGTTCTTCCGGATGGGAGCATCGTGCACTCCGACTCGTCCGCGTACGAGCTGAAGGTCACACCGCCGGGAGCCGGAGAGGTGGCGCGGATCATGCGGCGCCCGTTGCGGCCCGAGCCGGTCACGCCCAAGGTCGAGAAGGACTACGTGAAGGAGCAGGAAGCCCGCGGCGGCGGCGGTGGCCGCGTAGGCTGGGTCGTCGCATCCACGACCGGTGGCGCGAATGCTCCCGGTTCCAGCCAGTCGTTCTCCTTCGCCCTCCCCGAGCCGGAGTTCTTCCCCGAAATCCCGATCCTGCGCGCCCTCTTCACCACCTGGGAAGGCCGCATCTGGGTGCGGAGACGCGGCGGCGAGCCGAATAGCGACGGCCCCATCGACGTCGTGGCCGGCGACGGCCGCTACGTGGGCACCTTCCCGGCGGACGCGGTCGAGATGCCCGATGCCTTCGGGCCGAACGGCATGGCCGCGTTCATCGAGCGCGACGAGCTCGATGTTGCACGGGTGGTGGTGCGGAGGCTGCCCGCGGCGGTGCGGTGAGCGGGGTCGGGGGGGGTGACCTTCAACCAACCGGGGATCGGGTCCCCGCAACCTGCATGTATTCCTGGTCATGGGTAGAAATACCGCTATTTTACCCGCATGTGGGCTTCTCACGCCTGCTGGACCTCATGGCCGCCTCTTCGGGCCGGATCCTCAACGTCCAGGCGATGTGCAGGCAGGCCGGACTCGGGTATGAAACCGCGCGCCGCTACATCGAGGTCCTGGAGGACACGCTGGTCATGTTCCGGGTCCCTGCGTGGAGCGGCTGCAGCCGTTCGAGCGCGGACTCCTTCTGGAGCACTTCGTCGCCTGCGAACTGCACCGCCGCCTGCGAACCCTCTGGCCGGAGGCCGCGCTCTTCCACTACCGCACCAGATCAGGGGCCGAGGTCGACTTCGTGCTCGAGGTGGGACGCGACCTTTGGGGAATCGAGGTCAAGGCCGGGCGCCGGGTGACGCGGAGCATGCTCCGGGGTCTGGCGTCCCTTGCCTCGCGCAGCGACAGGGTCCGGCGCCGGATCGTCGTCTTCCCGGGCGAGCGGCGCCAACTGCTGGACGGAGTCGAGGTGCTGCCGCTGGCCGATTTTCTGGGGGAGCTTCCCGGGTAGGAGACGGGTCCGCGTCGGTCACCCCATCACCCGCTTCAGATACTGGTCGAACAACGGCACGGTGAAGGCGGTGTCACCATGGGCCGGACTGTGGATCATCCCCTTCTTCACCAGTCGCGCCCGCGTGGGCGCCACGCGCTGAACCGCCCTCCCCAGGACCTGCGCGATCGCCCCCGAACGGTGAGGCCCCGCTCCCAATTCGGCCATGGCCTGCAGGTATTGCCGTTCGAACGGGGTGGTACGTTCGAAGCGAACGCGGAAGAAGGTCGTGTCGAGTTCCCGGACGGCAACGGGGGTGGCCACCTCGACATCGGCGCGTGTTATGGCTGGGCCCCGGGCCATACGCCAGCACGCGCTGCCCCACTCCTGCAGGAAATACGGGTAGCACTCCGTGATTCGCAGGACTTCATCGAGGGCCGCGGGCGTATAGGTGACGCCAAGCCGATTCGCCGGCGATTCCATCGCCCTCCTCGCTGCCTGCGGAAGCAGCGGACCGACCTCGGGAAAAGAGAACATCCGTTCGGCGTAGGACTTGGCCGAGCCCGCATGCCCGACCAGCTGCGGCAACCCGGATCCGATCAGCGTGACCGGCAGTTGCCGTTGAGCCGTCCGGTGAAGCGCGGCGATCAGGGCGCCAAGCTGACGCTCTTCGACGTATTGCATCTCGTCGATGAACAGGACCAACGCGGTGCCGCGCGCCTTGGCGGCCTCTCCCGCAACCTGCAAGAGAGAGGCGAGGTCGGTATCGAGGTCACCGCTGTCCGCGACGCCCTCCTCCTTGTCGAGGTCGATCGAAAAGGTGATGTC
This sequence comes from Longimicrobiales bacterium, assembly GCA_965204275.1. GTDB lineage: Bacteria > Gemmatimonadota > Gemmatimonadetes > Longimicrobiales > Gaopeijiaceae > Bin94. Next base: position 1,684,736 of record CBDBEC010000002.1, on the reverse strand, counting down.
GTCGAAGCCGAGCTTCATCGCGCTCACGAAACCCGCCAGCGCGCGCCGGGCACGCTTCGCCACCTCGCGCGCCGCGGCGCTCCGGCTCATTCGGATCAGCGCGGAGTTCAGCGGACCGGCCAGGGCCCCAGGCACGGAGCGATCCTCGGGAGCCTCGATCAGCACGCACTCGAATCCTCGATCGGTGGCATCGAGCAGCATCCGATTCAACAGGACGGTCTTCCCCACGCCGCGCAGCCCGACCATCAGCAGGCTCTTGGCCGCCAGGCCGTTGCGCAGACGGTCGAGCGCGACTTCGGCGTCCTCGATCAGCTCGTCGCGTCCGACCAGTTCGGGGGGTGGCGTTCCAGCTCCGGGGGCGTACGGGCTCGTTCGGCGGTCCATTTATAGCGAAGTTATCGGGGTTTATCCCGACAATCAACGATTAGGGCCGACCTCAAACCCGCACCCCCCCCACCCCCTCCCCATACCACCCCAACACCGGCACCACCTGCCCGGCCACGAACCGGTCCACCTGCTCCGCCGCCCGCCCCCACCAGCCCCTCCGGCCTCGCCATCGCCTCCAGCTCCTCGGCGCTCACCCCCAGCCCCTCATCCCCCGCGACCCGTTCGAACAGCCCGCCGTCCTCCCCTCGGCCATCCGCCGCACGGCCTCCAGCGCATGTTCCCGGATCCGCTCGTGCACCTCCTGCCGGTCCCCTCCCGCCCCCCCGCCCCCATCATCACGGCCTCCACACCATGAACGGCAGGTGCACAGCTGCAACGGGGTCGAACCAGGTCAGGTCGTAGTCTCCGTAGAACTGGCCCATCGGCACGGGGGCCCGCAACACCGACTGCCCGATCATCAGATGCCGGTTCCGGGAGTTGAGCATCGCCACGCTCCGCAGGGCGAGTTTGAGGCCGTAGGGTCGTCGCTCGTGGCCATGGAAGATTCGAGCGGAGATTCATCCGTGCTGGAGCGCTCCGCTTCACGAAGGACGTCTCAGCCAGCATCGTCCTCCTCTTGCCTTACCTGTGTTCGATTCGCAATAGGGAATCAGCGAGCCCTCGCCTAGCCATGTCTCTCAGTCCGGCCGCAGCTTCAGAGTCCATACCGTCAAGTGCCTCATGCCCTCCCTCAGCAGGCGACCCGGCCCACTCTACCACATGAGGTATGATCTCTGGGCCGAGGTTCATCAATGCCTGCCGGACCCCTCCACCGGAACAGATCATCTGCACCAAGGCCGGAATGGCCGCGGAATCCCGTAGCGCTATCACATGGTGCAGAAGGTCCAAGGCCAACTCCGGGTGTCTGCCACCGGTCCCCGTGACGGTGCAGCCGTCCATGTGAAGCTTGGCTTCCCGGTCCAGTGCACTGATGAGCGCCGCCGACAGCCCAGGCGTCACGGCACATGGCCCAGCGCACGGGCGACTACATCGCGATCGTAGCTCCTCAGGTCCCTTGCGACTTCTTCTTGGGAGCGCGCCGACCTGCCTTGGCACGCTAGTGACGGAGCCGACACAAAGGTGATCACCGCCACCCCCCCAAGAATGAGCTGACAATAACGGATTCGCTTCATCATCAGTTAAATCTCCAATTCCAAGCCAAGTGATTGTGATATCCGTCTGCCTTGGCGTAGAGTGAGTGAGATGTTGAAGCGGCTCTCGACGGTGGCGATGCCATTCGGTAGTGCCGGGATGATCAACCCGAAGCCATCGTGGTATTGATGGTAGCCATTTGCACCGACACCGATAAGTTCAGCATGGTCTCCTTTGAACTTGGTGCACGGCCAGTTACCCCAGACGCCTGACAAAACAGCCATAGCTCCCCCCGGGGGTACCCGCCGGGGCGGTCGGCGAGGTCCGGCGGCCGTTCGTCGCCTGACAAGACAGCCATAGCTCCCCCCGGGGGTACCCCCAGCCTGGAGGATGTCGGTCCGGAACGGCAGTGGTTTCAATCCGACCATCTCGTGGTATCCGCCTGGGCCATGCACGATGACAACCGACTCGTCCACGACCACCGGTCCCGATAGCCGGTCACATCCGGCTACACCAACGATCGCAGGCAGGGCTGCCAGCCGCGCGACCATTGGTAGTCTTAGGAACGTGAGCTCTTGAGGCTGGCATGCTTGACTCCTCTGGGGTAGAAGGAATGTACAGTTCTGGATTCCGTCGGATGGTCGCCCTCGTGTTGGCGGCACCGGTCGCTTCTGATCACCTTCCCCACCCTACCGGTGTGAGAAATCGGGCTAGAATCGCACTCATCGCCCTCGTGCTGGTCGGCTCGTGTTGGTTTTAATCTACGGACGCGAGGTCCGGAACCTTCGCTGGCGGGGGGTCTCGTCGATGTAGAATCGGAGGCGGTCGTCAGGTAGACCGCCCAGGACCAGACCGCCCAGCCCTTTTGGCCAAGCACTCCAAGTCGGTATCTTGACGGAGTATGCGACGTACCAGAATGAGGGAACCTTATCTGGACTGGAGTCACATGAGCATTACACGAGCCCTGGTCTTCACCGTCTCTTTCGCCATGGCGGCCTCCGGGTCGGCATTTGCGCAGCAGTCGCCGCTGGCACTCGTTGGATTGGTTTCGGTCGACAGCCTGCTGACCCTTGTCGAAACGGACGAATCCGCGCTGGGGGAAATCCGCACGCAAGCCGAAGGCGGAGATCACGCCGCTCAGTGGCTTCTCGGGGTCTGCTACTCCCAGGGAGTGGGAGTAGCGAAGCAAATGAACCAGGCGCTACGGTGGTTCCGCGCGGCAGCCGAGCAGGGCTACGCAGCCGCGCAGTCCAGCCTCGGGTTCATGTATCTCGGAGGTGAGGAGATTCCAGAGAACTACTCCGAAGCAGTCCGGTGGCTTCGCGCCGCCGCCGACCAGGGTGACCCGATGGCCCAGTACCAGCTCGGCTTCATGTACGCCATCGGCCAAGGTGTCCCAGAGAACCACTCCGAGGCTGTCCGGTGGTATCGCGCTGTAGCCGAACAGGGCTACGCGGTCGCGCAGTCCAGCCTCGGGTTCATGTACGCCAACGGCCGGGGTGTCCCAGAGAACGATTCCGAGGCTGTCCGGTGGTTTCGCGCCGCCGCCGACCAGGGTTACGCCGAAGCCCAGTACAACCTCGGCCTCATGTACGCCAACGGCGAGGGGGTCCCAGAGAACGATTCCGAGGCTGTCCGGTGGTATCGCGCAGCCGCGGACCAGGGCGTCCCGAGGGCCCAGTACGCCCTCGGCGCCATGTACGCCAGCGGTGAGGGCGTACCAGAGAACGATTCCGAAGCTGTCCGGTGGTTTCGCGCAGCAGCCGAACAGGGCAACGCCCAGGCTCAGCACAACCTCGGCGTCATGTACGCCATCGGCCAAGGTGTCCCAGAAAGTGACTCCGAGGCTGTCCGGTGGTACCGGGCAGCAGCAGAGCAGGGCAACCCGAGGGCCCAGTTCAACCTCGGTCTCATGTACGCCAGCGGTGAGGGCATCCCGGAGAACGATTCCGTGGCTGTCCGGTGGTATCGCGCTGCCGCCGAGCAGGGTCTGGCCGAGGCCCAGACCGTCCTCGGCCTCATGTACCACCATGGCGAGGGCGTCCCGCAGAACGGCTCCGAGGCTGTCCGGTGGTTTCGCGCCGCCGCCGACCAGGGCGAGGCTGAAGCGCAGTTCAGCCTCGGCGTCATGTACGCGAGCGGCGAGGGTATCCCGGAGAACGATTCCGAGGCGGTCCGGTGGTTTCGCACCGCCGCCGACCAGGGTAACGCCAAAGCCCAGAACAACCTCGGCCTCATGTACGCCAACGGTGAGGGCGTCCCGGAAGACTACGTACTCGCCTACGCCTGGCTCAACTTGGCTGCCGCTCAGGGATATGAGCCAGCCCAGGAACACAAGAACTCCTTGCGGCAGCGCATGACCAGAGAACAGGTTGCGCGCGCACAGGAACTCAGCTCCGAATTGCTCCAGGCGATCAACAGACTCAAGTAGGCACGACCACCACCACGCCCTGGAACGGATGGTCAGTTTCCAGCGCAGGCCAATCCCCGCAGACCCTCCGTCGTCTTCGGCCCGATACCCCGCACGCGCTGCAGGTCCAGGTAGCTGGAGAAGGGCCCGTTCGTCTCTCGCTCCGCGACAATCCTTCCGGCCAGGACGGGACCAATCCCCGGCAACTGATCGAGTTCCGATTCGTCGGCCCGGTTCACGTCCACCGTTCCGGGCGAGCCACAGGCACCCCCGTGAGCTGCGGGACGAGATCCCTCGCGATCGGTACTCGACGGAGGCGCGGAAGTGTCTCCAGTCGTTGCGACTGAATGTGCGACCAGCTCGAAGCGGAGTCTTCTAAGGGCCCTCAACTCGGGTAGCGCGGCGCGGAACAACCCGTCGATTTCCGCGTAAACCGTTTCGAGCTCACGTTCCTTGCCCCGCCGACGCTTGTCCGGGTTGGTGCGGATGCCGTCCCCCACACGCCGCAGCTCCGAAGCCTGCCGGGCGGTGCGGGCGGATATCGTCCGTAGCCGGCATACCGCCGGCACCTGTGTCGCCGTGGCACACGAGACCGAGCGGACGCGGCCCTGAGCCCAATCCGAGATTGCGTAGAACTCGTTCCCGTAGCGGGTGTAGGTGCGCGGTCTGGGAGGCTGGAGGCTGTGGACCCCCGTAAGCAAACGCAGGGTCCGGGGAAACGGCTTCGGTCCATTCCCGTTCTCGTCCCACATCGCCTCGTCCAGAGCCGTGACCACGGCGTTGCCCAGGTGCCCCGTCCAACCCCGCACCACCGTCTGCACGTGAAGTGGCGAGACGTCGAGTAACGCACCCATTTCCCGGTACGGCAGGGGGGTCGATCGGTCGAAGAATTGTCGCGACGGCTCCCAGTTCGCCATGTAGGCGGGAATGATCTCGTCACCGAAGAAGTTCCGATTCGTTCGGATCTCGACGAGCGGTTGAAGGACGGTCGGGATCCAACCCACGGCCAGGTTGCCGTGGACGAGTGACCACACGAACTTGGGTCCTGCGACCGTCTTCCGGCCGGTCACCAGGTCGAGCGCCACTTCCGGCAGCTTGATGAAGGTGGCGCCGATCTGGAAGGGTACCGGGATACGGAGGTCAGTGTCCCCGGCGATGTCGTAGAGCGTGACCCAGGAAGCTTTTTCGTAGTCGGTCTCGGCGTGATAGGCGTCGCGCCGGTCACCGTTGGACGCGTTGAATGCCCACGCGGCGCATGACATCGCCGCGAGGCTCGCTCCCGACCAGAATACCTTTCGGATGTGCGCGCGCTGGCCAGGGGTTCGCGTCGGCGCCCCGGGAGAGCCGCGACGAGGGCGGCGGAAGATCTGGTAGAGCTGGTCCAACCCCTGAATCGCCGCATTCAGAAATGGTACGGTGTGCACGTACATCCGCCATCCGCGCGACGCCCCGATGTTCGCGAAGTCGGATGACACCATACGGGCCGCCCGGCTTGCTGCGTAGTTGGTGGCCCCGGCCCGTCGCGCCCGCCTGAACTGGTTGACACGGGTCCCCGCTTCCGAAATCCACGCAGGCCGCGTTACGCAATACACCAGGCGGGCCCAGAAGCGCCGGACCGCGATTCCCTTCTTCACCCTCCCTGCTTCGTCCCGAATGTCGGCAAGATGGGTTTCCGACTCCACCAGTCCCGAATAGAAGCCACCCTGCAGCAGGTATCCGCGCATCGCGTCCGAACGGCCCGTCACCAGGTCCCGGATCGCGTGAACGCCTCCCGACAGAGTTCCCGCGAAGGGGATCTGCGCATACCGTCCGGCGACGAACCCCGCCAGCGTGTCTCGGAAGAAGTTCTTCACGATGAACACCGGCATGGCCGTGATCATTGTCGACACGGCTGTCTTGAACGCGGCCAGCCACTGGATCAGCCGCGGCATGGGCTTCTCGGTCAGGCTCGCGAGCATTGAGGCGAGCGCTCGATCCCGCACCACGAATCGCAACCGCCGTCCCTGAACGAGGACGGCGGTGGTAACGAATTCAGCTCCGGCAGTTGCCCGCTCCCCCATGGCGGTCGCCCGCCCCGCGCGCGCCGGTCCGTAAGCGACAGCGATCTCGGTTGCGGCCTCTCCCTGGCGCAGAAGGGTCTCGAAGAGTTCGCTGCGGGCCCGGCAGCCGAGCGCCTGGTAGATGTTGCGTGCGAAGGTGCCGAGCAAGGCCTCCGACAGATCTCCCGGAAGCTCCCCGGTGGAGACCGGGTGCTCCCGATCCTCGGCGGGATGGCCGACGGGACTCCCCAATGGCGAAAGCACGGGGATGTGACCCGTCTCAAGTTGCGTCGCCTCCTCAGGCGTGATGAACCGCATCTGTACGTAGTAGCGCAGCATCCGGCGGTGGAGAGCCACGAGTTTCGCCGAGAATGTGACGACATCCGGATTCCGTGCCGCGTAGGCGACCAGCCGGGCGAGTTCGGGGGGACCGTCAGCGGCCCCACTCTCCGGCTTGAATGCGCCGAACCGCGCCGCATACCTGACCGCCAGCTCGAAGTGTTTCCGGCCCCTGGCCGCGACCGGCCGCACAATGTCGCCCAGCGACCCGGCCGTGTTCGCAACCGGAACACGTCCGGTTCCCTCGTCATCTTCCCGGAACGCTCCATAGCGCCACACGTACTGGACGAGCGACCGGACATGATTGACGTGCTCGAAACGCTCGCCAACGGATTCGTTGCCGAACCACTCGCCGATCGTTTGCGCGGCGTGCCACCGGTGTATGAAGAGGGTGCGGGCGGTGCGGAGCCTACTGTGCCAGGGAGGTGCGTAGGGCATGGTGGTGTACTAACCCGCCAGCACGCCCGGAACAAGGGTGGCGCGTGGCTGGGAGTCGCCGAGGCCAACCCGCAGCGGCAGTTCCCCGGCAAGTGGGCCGCCATTGTATCATTCTTCCAGTATGACTCTCCCTCCGCGTCATCCCATCCGGGGCCGTACCCTCGTCCTCGGTCTGGCACTGCTTGCAGCGATTGTCCTGCTCTGGCGCGCAGGCGCGCCGGAATCCCTGGACGTCACATTCCTGGACGTCGGCCAGGGCGACGCCGTGCTGATCGAGGCGCCTGGTGACCGGACAATCCTGGTCGATGGCGGCTCGTCCGCCACGGCCGACAAGGTGCTCAGCCGGGGAGTGGCTCGGATCGACCTCCTCGTCGCCTCCCACCCCCACGCCGATCACATCCGAGGGTTGGAGGAGGTCATCGAGGAGTTCCCCGTCGTTGCCTACCTCGACAACGGGATCCCACACACGAGCGGCATCTACCAGACGCTGATGGCCGCGATCGAATCCCGGCCCACATTGACCTACCTCAGGCCGGAGGCTCGAACGATCCATCTTGGAGACGCTTCCGTCGAGATTCTCCCGAATTATCCAGCCGCGCAGCAGGTCAACGATGCGTCACTGGCACTCGTCGTCCGCTACGGCGAATTCTCCGTTTTGCTTACCGGCGACGCCCAGGTCCCAAGGCTCAACCATCTGGTGGAGACCGGCGCCGTTCCCGACGTGACCGTCCTGAAGGCGTCCCATCACGGTGCCGACAACGGGTACACGGCCGTCTTCCTGACCGAGTCGCGACCGGAAGTGGTGGTGATCTCGGTTGGGGCGCGCAACGCCTTCGGACACCCTGACGAAATGGCGCTCTCAGCCTACTACTCCACGGTGACCGATGTGTACAGGACCGACCTTGACGGTTCAATTACAGTCCGTGGATTCCGGGATGGAACCTACCGGATCGTGACCGAGCGATAGGGAGACCCAATGCGCCAGGAGGAAGCCGTATTCGTGGTGGATCGCGTCATGGACGGCCATGCCGTGTTGGTTCCGGACGCCGGTTCCACCGCCCGGCCCGATCAAGAGCAGATCGTGAGCGCTGCCCGGCTGCCCCCCGTGTCCGAGGGTGACGTGTTACGGGTTCCCGTGTGTGAGAATGGCGACATGGATTGGGCGGGCGCGACGGCGGACCCGAAGCTGCGTGAGGAACGTCTTCGCCACGGCGAAGCGCGGCTGGGCCGGCTGGGGCGTCGTGATCCTGGGGGGGACATAAGACTATAGCGGTGCTGGCCGGTGGGATTGAGGGGACGGCGACGGACCACGGGTCACTGCACGGAAAGCCTGGCGGGCGCAGGCGGCTTCGTTGACGCGAAGGTACTCGTCCAAGAAAAGGTCCATGTCTTCGCTCAACTTTGAAAGAACGAATGAACCACCCGTCCTCCCGTGCGTCCCGGTGGAGCTAGTTTCCCAAGTAGTCGCCCATTGACGCACCCCGCTGTGCGGGTCGAACACCCTCTTCCGAAGTCGAACAGACCTCGAGAACGCGGCACCCACCACATGGATGTGTACGCTCAAGTAGGGGGCTGCTTCTTCATCGTACAGTCTGGCCGTACGCATCCGGCTGCGAACGGCCCGTGTAGTGGACTCCTGGGTCAGGCCATCCAGCGCATCTCCTTCCACCACGACCAACAGGTCCAGGGGGGCGCAGTTCGTAAACAACTGGAAACGATCCACCTCTTCCTCGGGCGTCCTCTGAGCCAACCCGACCAGGGGGAACACGGCTTGGGCCATGGTTGCGAACAACACGCAGGTCACCGCCCACAGCGATTTCATGCTCTTCTCCAATGTCATCCCAATGGTGTTCCAAAGTGTCCCCAAGACCTTGGAATTCGTTCGATTCCAGCTCGAGGTCAGACCCTTCACGTATGATCTCAACCTAGTCGCCCGATGCGCGTCGGACAACGCTCACCGCGCATGGACCGCTGTTTGGCGGGTGAGCCCCGGAAGGCTCGGTGCTGCGGAGCAGGATGGGGCGGTCACCGAAGGGTCTGGTCTAACAGTTGTCTACTGTGGTTGACAAAATGTATAGTACAGTTGACATTCTGCGTAGCCTGACGTCTTCATCGGTGAAATCCGTTTCCTCTTGGGAAATGTGCCACAGCCCGCTACAACCGGAGCCGCTGACATGACCGAAGCCGCCGTCCACGCCACGCTCGTGTGGGCCGTCTTCGCCCTGGCGGCCGTCACCTTCGTCACCCTGCTCCGCATGAAGGCCCCCTACGGCCGCCACTACACCGGACGCGGCTGGGGCCCCGATATCCCGAACCGCGCCGGCTGGATCGTCATGGAATCGCCCGCAACGTGGTGTTCGCGTGCGTCTACGCGCTGGGCGACGCCGCCGCCGAAACGGTTCCGCTCATTCTGCTTGGAATGTGGCAGTGCCACTATCTGAACCGGAGCTTCATCTACCCGCTCCGCATCCGTGGCGGGGGCCGGAAGATGCCGGTGCTCGTCGTGGCGAGCGGATTCGTCTTCAACCTGGCCAACGCGTACGTGAATGCCCGGTTCATCTCGCACCTGGGCGAGTACGGCGTTCGCCTGAGGCTGGGGGACCCGCGGTTTCTGGCGGGACTGGCGGTGTTCCTCGGCGGGTTCGCCCTCAACGTGCGCTCCGACAACACCCGATTCCGCCTTGCGACAGCCCGGCACACCCACTGTACGATTAGGCTTCAGCTGGACTCCACCCACCACGACAGGTGAAGAGCCAGAAAAACGTGGGGCCGATCGGGCCTTACTGCGACGACACCACGAGTCTACAAGCCAGCCCTTGACCCGTAAAGGGGGAAAAACCCACCAATTCATGTGGGAAAAACCCACAAAATCCCCGCAAAACGCCCGAAGAGCCCCGAAATCACCCCTTTTCCGAAATAAATCCGAATTCACCACCTCAAACCCGCACCCCCCCACCCCCCACCCCCTCCCCGTACCGCCCCAGCACCGGCGCCACCTGCCCGGCCACGAAACGGTCCACCTGCTCCACCGCCCGCCCCACCAGCCCCTCCGGCCTCGCCATCGCCTCCAGCTCCTCGGCGCTCACCCCCAGCCCCTCATCCCCCGCGACGCGTTCGAACAGCCCGCCATCCTCCCCCTCTGCCATCCGCCGCGCGGCCTCCAGCGCATGCTTCCGGATCCGCTCGTGCACCTCCTGTCGGTCCCCCCCCGACCCCGCCGCCCCCATCATCACGGCCTCCATCACCATGAACGGCAGGTGCACGGCCAGGTTGGCCGCCACGACCCCCTCGTTCACCGTGAGCCCGCCCGCCACGTTCGCCGCCAGCACCAGGATCGCATCCGTCGCCATGTACGCGTCCGGCACCGCGAGCCGCTTGTTGGCCGAGTCGTCGAGCGTCCGTTCCAGCCATTGCGTCGCCGCCGTGTGCGCGGGGTCCGAGGCCAGCGCGATCACGTGGCGGGCCAGGGCGCAGATCCGCTCCGAGCGCATGGGGTTGCGCTTGTAGGGCATCGCCGAGGAGCCCACCTGTTCCTTCTCGAAGGGCTCCTCGAGCTCGCGGAGGTGGGAGAGCAGGCGGATGTCGTGGGCCATCTTCGACGCCGAGGTCGCGACCCCGGCCAGGGTGGCCAGCAGCGCCTGATCAACCTTGCGCGGATAGGTCTGGCCGGTGACGGGGTAGCAGTCCTCGAACCCGAGACGGCGGCAGACGGCGTTCTCCAGCGCGTCGACCCGGGCGTGATCGCCGTTGAAGAGCTGCAGGAACGACGCCTGGGTGCCGGTCGTCCCGCGCACCCCTCTCATCCTGAGCGTCGCCAGCCGGTGCTCGATCTCCTCCAGGTCGAGGAGGAAGTCCTGGATCCAGAGCGTGGCCCGCTTCCCGACGGTCGTGGGCTGGGCGGGCTGGAAGTGGGTGTAGGCCAGGGTGGGGAGCGCGCGGTGCTCTTCGGCGAAGCTCGCGAGGGCCCGGACGGTCGCGAGGACCCGGTCGCGCACCAGCGTCATCGCCTCGCGGTGCTGGATGAGGTCGGTGTTGTCGCCGACGAAGGCGCTGGTGGCGCCGAGATGCAGGATACCGCGCGCGGCCGGCGCCACGTCGCCGAAGAGGTGGATGTGCGCCATGACGTCGTGGCGGAAGCGGCGCTCGTAGGTGGCGGCCGCGTCGAGGTCGATGTCGTCCAGGCGTTGGCGCATCTGGGTGATCGCCTCGGCGGGGATGTCCAGCCCCAGGTCGCGCTGGGCCTCGGCCAGGGCGAGCCAGAGCCGCCGCCAGGCCCCGAAGCGGAAGGCGGGGGCGAAGACACGCTCCATCTCGCGGGAGACATACCGCGCCGAGAGGGGGTGCGCGTAGCGGTCTGGTGCGGAGGCGGCCAATGCGTCTACTCCCCCCAGGTCAGCATTCCGGTGCGCACCAGGCGGCCGCCCCGCTCGAAGACGAGGACGAAGGGGCGGTTGGCACGCTGCGTCCGCCGGAGTTCCTCGGCCGCCTCGCGGGCCGTGCTCACGCGCCGGTTGTTGACACCCAGGAGCACGTCGCCGGTCGCAAGTCCCGTCATCTCGGACAGGTGGTCGGAGATCGCGACGACCAGGGCGCCTTCCGGCGAATCCAACCCCCGCTCCGACTGGATGGCGGGCGTAACCGTTATCACCTCCAGGTCGCGCAGCAGTTCGACCCGTTCGGCGGTGACGGAGGGCAGCTGGGCGGCCTCCACGGTCACCGGCCCCATCCCCTCGACCGCCAGCTCGATCCGGTCCCCGGCGCGCAGATCCAGCATGGCGGCCGCGTAGTCGAGCGGCGTGGCCATGCCGCTGGTCCCGGCCCGCAGGAGCCTCCTTCCCGGCCGGATCCCCGCCTTCGCCGCTGGAGACCCCGGCGTCACCCGCGCGATGCGCACGCCCCGCGAGCGGCCGAAGTCGTCGGCCTCCACGGCGTCCACCTCGAACCCCAGCCAGGCACGCCGCACGGCCCCGTGTTCGGCGAGGTCGCGGGCCACCTTGAGCGCGCGGTCGATCGGGATGGCGAAGCCGAGTCCCTCGCTGCCGCCCGAGCGCGACAGGATGGAGGCGTTGATCCCGATCACCTCGCCGAGGGCGTTGACCAGGGGGCCGCCCGAGTTGCCCGGGTTGATCGAGGCGTCGGTCTGGATCATGCCGAGGTGGAAGCCCTCGTCGTCGCCGCCGGGCACGATGTGGCGGCCCAGCGCGCTGACCACCCCGGCCGTGACCGAGGGCTCGTGGTTCGAGAGCAGGCCGCCGAAGGGGTTGCCGATCGCGACCGTCCACTCGCCGATCAGCAGGTTCGAGGCCGTGCCGAGCGGGGCGACGGGGAGGTCCGTGGCGTTCTCCAGCGCGAGGACCGCGATGTCGGTGGCCGGGTCCGATCCGACCAGCCGGGCCTCGAAGTCGCGGGCGTCGGGGAGGGTGACGAGGATCCGGGTCGCGCCGTCGACCACGTGGTGGTTGGTGAGGACCGTCCCGCCCGCGTCGATGACGAAGCCGGAGCCGAGGCCCTGGGTCTCGCGGAAGGGCAGGTAGTAGGGGTCGAAGAAGAAGGGGCGCCGCCGGACCTGTTGGCGCCGCAGCACCGAGATGGTGACCACGGCGGGGGCGACGGTGCGGGCCGCGCGCACGATGGCGGTGGTGCGGCTGGCCGTGACCTGCGCCGAGGGGTCGGCGTCGCCGGGGAAGACGGGGTAGGTGGCAGGCGGCGACCCGCTGGAAGCCTGTTCGCCGAAACCGGAGGCGTTCGCCCGGTATGCCTGCAGGCCGCCGGCGCTTTCCGTAGCGACCTCGTCCCGGGTGACTTCCGGCGCGTCGTCCACCCTGGGGGTCACCTTGCACCCGTTCAGGGAAAGGACCATCCCGGCTGCGAGGGCCAGAAATGTCAACCGTGAATTACATATTGTAAACTGTGATTTACATGTCATGATGTCAGGCCACCACGCGGTAGATTCGGCGCTCGAGATCCCCGGAGAGAACAGCGATCACCGCTGCGACAAGGGGTCTCAATTCCTGCAATCGCGTGCGCCGGGCAATCATGATGACCACCGGGATCGGCAGTTCGGCGACATTCTGTTGGTACTCGAACCCTTGATCGACCGTGATGATGGAGTCGAATCCATGACCTGCAGCGCGGCGCGGCAACTCTCCGTTTCCGCAACCGGCCCAACCCATCTGCTGCACGGTGCGAATCTCGAACGAACCCGGAAACGAGGACGCGAGCCGCCTCGGCGTGGATTCGTCAAGCAACACTCTCATCGCCCACCAGTGCCGTCGTGGCGCGCGCAAGCAGTTCGACGGCCTGCTCTCTGGTGACCGTCGGGTAGTCGTGGAGGAACTCGTCAAGCCGGTCGCCGGCTTCAAGATGCTCCATCAGTATCCTCACCGGGACCCGCGTGCCGCTGAACACGGGAGTTCCGCCCAGGATGTCCGGGTTCCTGTCAATCAGCTTGTCCGTCACGATTGTCTCCGTCGATGACTTTTGGCCTCGGAGTCGGCGATCTCTCGTCCCGCCACCGGTTGCCCAGTCTAACGATAGCTCGAATTCGCGTGTCTCGTCGGCCTGCAACACGTCATGATCGTACTCCACCCGGGTCAGGAACAGCCCCGACGGAGGCGCGGGCCGGGAAGTCACCAGCTCCGCGTCTCCGTTCAGCAACAGGGCCATCTCCTCCTCCTTCCGGCGGCCGAGGGCGATATCCACCATGGTTCCCACCAAATATCGCACCATCCGGTGGAGAAAGCGGTTGGCGGTGATCGCGAAGACCGCACTCCGGTCGTTCCAGCGGCGCCAGCGCGCGCTCGACACGCGGCAGACGTACCCCCGTTGCGGCTGTCCCGACTTCGCGAAGGCGCGGAACTCGTGCTCGCCGGGAAGGAGGTGGGCGGCGCGCGTCGCGGCATCCAGGTCGAGGGCGCGGCAAAGGGGCCAGCACCAGCGGCGGTGGAAGGGGGACGCGGCGCCCGGTGCCGTGCCGATCCGGTACTCGTAGGTGCGTGCGACCGCTTCGATGCGCGGGTGGAAGCTCTCGGGGACCGCTTCGATGTCCCGCACCCAGATCGTGCCGGGAAGCAGTGCGTTGAGCGAACGCGCCAGCTCCCGGGCGGTCCAGCGCGCGGGCATGGTGACCGCGGCGATCTGGCCGGTGGCGTGCACGCCGGTGTCGGTGCGCCCGGAGCCGACCACGGTGCGGTGTTCGCCGGTCAGGCGGGACACCGCGTTCTGGATCGCTCCCTGGACGGTGGGTTTGCCGGGCTGGACCTGCCATCCGCGGAAGGCGCCGCCGTCGTAGTGGAGGGTGAGTTTGAAGCGGGTTTCGGGGTCGCTCATGTCCCGCAAGCTAGCAGTAAGAGCCGACGGGCGGAAAATCGGTGGGGTTTTCCGACAAATTGCTGTTTTTCGAGATTTTTGGACTGAAAACCGTGCCCGGAGCCCCGAGTTTCACCCGGCCAGCCGGCCGTAACTCCTCCATTTGGCGGAATCGGCCTTGGCGCACCTGGCGAACACGAGCCCGGTTTCCCATCGCGCGCCGCCTGGGAGCCGAGCCCGCAAGGGGTTGCTCCGGTCCCCTTCTGCTACCTTTGACGCGCGCCTCGACGGCCTGAGGCTGAGCACCTTCCCCGAACCCGCCCCACTCACGTGCCCCACCCCCACCCCACCCTGCTCCCCCTCCTCGCCAGGGCAGTCGCAGGGAAGCACCTCACGTTGGACCAGGCCAGGGCCGCCTTCGCCCACATCGTCTCTGGCCGTGCCTCCCGGGTCCGAACCGGCGCCCTCCTCGCCGCCCTTCAGACCAAGGGCCTCGCCCCCTCCGAGGTGGCGGGCGGAGTCGCGGCCCTACAGGCGGCCATGATCCCCGTTCCCGCCCCCGACCCCTCCTCCCTGGTCGACACCTGCGGCACCGGGGGCGGCCGCGTCTCGACCTTCAACATCTCCACCGCGGCGGCGATCGTTGCGGCGGCGGGTGGGGTGCGCATCGCCAAGCACGGCAACCGCTCCTTCACCTCGAAGTCGGGCAGCGCCGACGTGCTGGAAGCGCTCGGGGTGGCGATCGAACTGTCGCCGAAGGGCGCGGCCGAGGTGCTCGCCGAGACGGGGATCGTCTTCATGTTCGCGCCCCTCCACCACCCGGCGGTGCGCCACGTGGCCCCGGTGCGCAAGGAGCTCGGCATCACGACGATCATGAACCTGCTGGGCCCGCTGGCCAATCCGGCGGGTGCGCGGCGGCAGGTGGTGGGCGTCGCCGACCCCGCCTTCCTGGAGTTGGTGGTGCGGGCCCTAGCCGAGCTCGGACACGAGCGCGCCCTGGTCGTCCACGGAGCGCCGGGGATGGACGAGGTCAGCCCCTGCGGAGCCACCAGGGTCGCTGAACTGCGCGGCGGCCGCGTCTCCTCCTACGAGGTAACGCCTACGGACTTCGCCATCGAACCGGTCGCACCGGAGGCGCTGGCGGGAGGGGAGCCCGACCGGAACGCGGCGGTGGTGCGGGCGGTTGTGGAGGGATCCGAACGCGGGCCGGCCCGCTCGGCGGTGCTAGTGAACGCGGCGGCGGCCTTCCAGGTGTCGGGACGTGTCGATTCCCTCGCCGAGGGTGCGGCCGCCGCCGCGAACGCGATCGACTCCGGGGCCGCCGGCACCGTGCTGGACAACCTCGTCAGGGCCAGCCGGCGGGCGGCGCGAAGAAGTTAGGCGCGCGGGGATCTCGATCTCCCGCAGGCGCCCCGCGACCACGATCTTCGAGCGCGACCGGTTCAGGCTTCCGACAGCGAACATCATCCTCATTCTTCATCCTCCTTCGGCGGCCCCGGCGGACACTCCGTGCCACGCAGGTCTCCGCGGGCCGCCGGGCCGCGGTTGTCAGTACTGCCGGATCAGCCCCACCACCACCCCCTGCACCCGCACGTCGGCCGCGTCCTCGACGATCGGCGCCATCTTCTCGTTGGCGGGCTGCAGCCGGATGCGGTTGCCGGGCTCGCGGTAGAGCTTCTTGACCGTGGCGCACTCCTCGCGGACCAGCGCGATCACCATTTCACCGTCGTTCGCGGTCTGGCGGGAGTTGACGACGATGTGGTCCCCGTCGCGGATCTGTTCTTCGATCATGGAGTCGCCCGAGACGCGGAGCACGTAGTGGCCGGCCCCCTTCCTGACCATCTCGCCCGGGATCGACAGCGTCTCGTCGTCCTCGACGGCCTCGATGGGCATCCCCGCCGCGACCGTCCCCAGGAGCGGGAGCGGCACGGAGGGCTCGACCTCGGGCGGGAACTCGACCGAGCGGCTCTCGCGGTAGGAGCGACGGATGTAGCCCTTGCGCTGCAGGTTGCTCAGGTGCTCGTGGACGGTCGCCAGCGAGGTGTAGTTGAAGGCCGCGCGGATCTCGTCGAAGCTGGGCGCGTACCCGTGTTCGTCGATGAACCCCTTGAGATAGTCGAGGATCTGCTTCTGGCGCTTCGTCAACGGCATCGGTCTTTCCTTATCTTGTGGGGCCGAAATAGGCGCGGGCGGAGATGAGGGTCCGGGCCGACCGAACAGGCTCCGAACAAGGTAACCGAAACTTGACCGAAGTGCAAACCCGTGGGCGGTCCGTGGACAGGCCCCGTGTCGCATCGCCGGCCGGGCTTAGCGCGGATTCGTCGCGCGGGCTGCCGGGGATTCTGGACCGGATCGTGGCCGGGAAGCGGGCCGAGGTGGGCCGGTTGAGGGCCTTGCGCCGGGATCTGGCCCGGGCCGCCGAGGACGCGCCGCCGCCGCGGCCGTTCATGGACCCGCTGTGGCGAAGCGGGCGCGTGGGGGTGATCGCCGAGGTCAAGCGGCGCTCGCCGGGGGCGGGGGAGATCGACCCGGGACTGGATCCGGCGCGCCTCTCGGCGGAATACGAGAGCGGCGGCGCCTTCGCGATCAGCGTGCTCACCGACACGGCGTGGTTCGGGGGGGCGCTGGAGGACCTGGAGGCGGTGCGGGGGGCACGGGGCGTCCCGGTGTTGCGCAAGGACTTCGTGATCGACGCGGTCCAGGTCACCGAGGCGCGGGCCGCGGGGGCCGACCTGGTGCTGCTGATCGTGCGGATCCTGGAGCCGGCGCTGCTCGGCGATCTGCGCGCCATGGTGCACGACACGGGGATGACCGCGCTGGTCGAGGTGCACGACGAGTGGGAGGTCGACGCCGCGCTGAAGGCGGGAGCGGGCCTGGTGGGGGTGAACAACCGGGACCTCTCCGCGTTCCGCACCGACCTGGCGGTGACCGAGCGGCTGGCGCGGTACGTGCCGGGCGAGGTGCTGCTCGTGTCGGAAAGCGGGATCCGCGACGCGGGGGACGTGGCGCGGGTGGCGGCTGCGGGGGCCGACGCCGTGCTGGTGGGCGAGGCGCTGGTGCGGAACGGGTCGCCGGGGGGGCTGGTGGGGGAGATGGCGGGCGTGAGGCGGCTGCGGGCGCGGGCGTGAGCGTGTTGGTTGGGGTGACCTTGCGCATGTGCGCAGGAGGGGAGGTCGCGTGAAAGAGAGGGTGGACGGGCTGGTGCGGGCCAAGGTGTGCGGTGTGAGAACGCCCCGGGACGCCGTGGTGGTGGAGGCCGCCGGGGCCGACTTCATGGGCGTGATCCTGTCGCCGGGCTACTCCCGCAGCGTAGGGCCCGAACAGGCGTTCGCGGTCTTCGCGGCCGCGCGTGCGCGCCGTGTGGGGGTGTTCGTGGACGAGCCGGCCGACGCGGTCGTGAGGACTGCGCAGCTGCTGGACCTGGACGTGGTCCAGCTGGGGGGAAGCGAGACGCCGGAAGCCGTGCGGGAGGTGGGGGGGGCGGGGGACTGGGCGGTGTGGAAGACGCTTCATGCGAATTCGGGCGTGTCCGTTGCGGCGGCGGCCCGCCGGTTCGCGGCGGTCGCGGACGGCATCCTCGTCGACTCCTGGGACCCCCGGCAGCCGGGCGGCACCGGGCGCGCCTTCCCGTGGGCCGGCGTGGGACGCGAGGTGCGCGCGGCCATCGGTTCCGCGCGCTTCATCGCAGCCGGCGGGATGACACCGGACAACGCCGGCGCCGCGGTCGCGACGCTCCGCCCCGACGTGCTCGACGTGAGTTCCGGGGTGGAATCCGTGCCCGGCGCCAAGGACCCGGGTCGCACACGGGCCTTCGTGCGGGCGGTCAGGATGGCCGGCGCGGGAGGACAACAGCAATGATTGCCTCGCCCGGCCAGGCGGGACGCTTCGGCCCCTACGGCGGCCGCTACGTCCCCGAGACGCTGATCCCGGCGCTGGACGAACTCGCGGCCGCGTACGAGGAAGCGCTCGCCGACCCCGCCTTCCTGGCCGAGGCCGACGCCCTCGCCGCGCACTACGTCGGCCGCCCCACCCCCCTCTACCGCGCCCGCCGCTTCGAGGCGGCCGCCGGTGTCGCGCCCGTCTACCTCAAGCGCGAGGATCTCAACCACACCGGCGCCCACAAGATCAACAACACCGTCGGCCAGGCGCTCCTCGCCCGCCGGATGAGCAAGCCCCGGATCATCGCCGAGACGGGAGCCGGGCAGCACGGCGTCGCCACCGCCACCGCCTGCGCGCTCTTCGACCTGGAGTGCGTCGTGTACATGGGCTCGGAGGACGTGGAGCGGCAGTCGCTGAACGTGTACCGCATGGAGCTGCTGGGTGCCGAGGTACGGCCGGTCGCATCCGGTACCCGCACCCTCAAGGACGCCACCAACGAGGCGCTGCGCGACTGGGTGACCCATGTGGCCGACACCCACTACATCATCGGTTCGGTGGTGGGGCCGCACCCGTTCCCGCTCATCGTGCGCGACTTCCAGGCGGTGATCGGGCGCGAGGCGCGCCGCCAGATCCTCGAGGCGGAGGGGCGGCTCCCGGCGACGGTCGTCGCGTGCGTGGGCGGCGGCTCGAACGCGATGGGGATGTTCCACGCCTTCGCCGGCGACGAGGAGGTCGCGCTGGTCGGGGTGGAGGCGGCGGGGGAGGGGCTCGGGAGCGGGCGCTCGTCGGCGTCGCTCAGCGAGGGGCGTCCCGGGGTGCTGCACGGGTCGCTGAGCTACCTGCTGCAGGACCCCGGCGGGCAGATCGCGCCGGCGCATTCGGTGGCGGCGGGGCTGGACTACCCGGGCGTGGGCCCCGAGCTCGCGCACCTGAAGGACACCGGGCGGGCCCGCTGCGTGAGCGTCGGGGACGGGGCGGCCGAGGGCGCGTTCCGGGAGCTCCCCGCGCTGGAGGGGATCATTCCCGCGCTGGAGACGGCCCACGCGCTGGCGTGGGTGGCGGAGGCGGGGGGGCGGGGGGAGGTCGCGGCGCCGGTGGCCGTCTGTCTGAGCGGCCGGGGGGACAAGGACGTGGTGCACGTCTCGCGGCTGGGCGGGCGGGGGGAGGCGTAGGTGCCGGAGGGACGGATCGCGGGGCGCTTCGTGGGGCTGGAGGCGGAGGGGCGGGCGGGGTTCATCCCCTTCGTGACGGCCGGATATCCGACTCTGGACCATACGCGCGACCTGCTGGCCGGACTCGCCGAACTCGGGGCCGACGTGATCGAACTCGGCATCCCCTTCAGCGACCCGATGGCCGACGGTCCCACGATCCAGCGCTCCAGCCAGGGGGCGCTCGAAGGCGGCACCAAGGTGGACGACGTCTTCGCGGCGCTGGCGGAGCTGCGCCGCACCAGCGAGGTGCCCGTCGTCCTCTTCTCCTACCTGAATCCGGTGTACGCGCGCGGGGTCGGGACCTTCGTGAGCGAGGCGGCCGAGGCCGGGGCCGACGGTATTCTGCCCACGGACCTCCCCCTTGGCGCGGATCCGGCGCTCGAAGCGCGGCTGATGGAGTCCCCGCTGGACTTCGTGCGGCTCATCGCGCCGACCACTTCGGCGGACCGCGTTCGGGAAATCGCCCGTGCCAGCCAGGGCTTCGTCTACTACATCGCGCGAACGGGAGTGACGGGTGCCCGGGCTGAACTGCGGAGCGAACTGGCCGCGGAGGCGGGTGCGGTGTGCGCGGTGTCGCCCGTGCCCGTGGCCGTGGGATTCGGGGTCTCGACACCCGGGCACGCCCGCGCGGTGGCGGCGGCCTGCGACGCGGTGGTGGTCGGCAGCGCCTTGGTCGACCGGCTGGACGCAGGCGGGGTGGCCGGTGCGCTGGCGCTGGCCGGCGAGCTGAGGGCTGCCCTGGACGAGGTGGGACGGAGTGCCCGCCGTGGGTAAGAGGAGGAGGACAGGGCGGAAGGGGCCGCCGGCCGGGAGCGGCGGGCGGAAGAAGTCGCCGTCGAACGCGGATGGCGCGGAGCGGGGGAAGGGCGAAGACCGCGCCCGCAAGTCCACCCCGGCCGAATGGACCAGGTCGGTGCTGACCGCGGTGGCCGCCGTGCTTCTGCTGCGCCTCTTCGTCTTCCAGACCTTCTTCATCGATTCGGGCTCGATGCAGAACACGCTGCTGATCGGCGACTTCGTGTACGTCAACCGGCTGGCCATGGGATCACCGGTCCCCTTCACCGGCCTGCGGATCCCGGGCTATTCGGAGCCCCGGCGCGGAGACGTCCTGGTCTTCGATCCGCCCCACGACGACACCCTGACGGTTGTCAAGCGCCTCGTCGGCATGCCCGGGGACACGCTCGAGATGCGTGACCGGGTGCTGTACCTGAACGGCCAACCGCAGGACGAACCCCATGTGGTCCACGCCCCGCTCCCGGACGGGTTCTCGCCGGAAATGCTCTGGCAGCAGGACGTGCTCGTGGGCGGCCCGCGTGAGGACTACCGGCCCACACGCGACACCTGGGGTCCCCTCGTGATCCCCGAGGGCCGCTACTTCATGATGGGCGACTACCGCTCCGACAGCCTGGATTCCCGGTACTGGGGACTGCTGGAGCGGTGGAGCTTCCTGGGCCGGGCCGCGTTCATCTACTTCTCATACGACCGGGAGTCGCTGCGGCCGTTCTCGTGGATCAGGGAGGTTCGGGGGAGCCGTATCGGGGACCGGGTGCGGTGATGGGGTGGGTCAGCGGGGTTGGCTGCGAAGCCGCTCGGCCAGCGAAGCGTCCGGCGCCACGAAGGCGGTCTGAACGCGGTCCGGGATGACGGCGCCGGGGGGTGCACCCCGCGGTTTCCTGACCCACTTGCGCCGCGTCCAGTCCACAGGGACGGTTCCCGCGCCCCTCGCGCCAGAGTGGTTTGCGGCGAGGATGGCGGCTTCCTCCAGGTCGGCCGCCGGGGGGCGCTCGGGACGCGTCCAGCGCAGGATCACGTGGGCGCCGTCGGCGTGGCGGGCGTGCAGCCAGATGTCGTCGGGGCGGGAATGGTGGAAGGTGAGGTCGTCGTTGTGCCGGGCACCGCGGCCGACACGGATCTCAAGTCCGCCGGAGCTGGTGTAGGGGCGGTAGGGGAGGGTGGGGGGGCGGCGCCGTGAGCGGGGACGTTCGGGCCGCGGGGGTTCGAGGGCTTCCATTTCCTCGTCGGAGAGGTCGCCTCGCCGGAGCCGGTCGCGGAGGGTGGCGATGCGCGCGAGATCCTCCTGGGTTTCGCGGATGCGGTCGCGAAGCGTGGCCGCTCCTCGTTCAAGACGGGCGGCTCGCCGGAAGAGGGTGTTGGCGTGTTCCTGCGGTTTGTACTGTGGACGTAATTCCACTATATGTGGGCTACCGTCGAAGCCTGGCAGGGTGACACGGGTCGCACCGGGCTCGATGAGGTGGAGTGACGACAGGATCAGAGAGGCATCCTCCCGGAGACGATCAGCGGTACCGGTCTTCTCCAGCTGGGCCTGAAGACGCTTCAGCTTGCGCTTCAGCCGCCTGTGCTGCGAGGCGAGATGGCGGACCGCACCCTCGCTTCCGACAGTCGCCCCCGTCCGGGACTCCGCGTCCCCCGCAGCGATCCCGGCCATAGCTTCCAGCAGGCTTCCCACCGGTTCCGCGCCGGCACCCGGAAGCGGCCAGGGATACGGCTGCAAACCGGCTCCGAGACGCATCAGATGAGGGGCCACGTCCGTGCCCTCCGCCATGCGGCGCCATCGCCGAAAACCCGCCCCGGGGGCCCGAGCGCCCACCAGACTTGCCACGTTGAGCCCCGACGTGTACGCCACGTTCGCCAGCAGCGCCGCCCGGGCATCCGCTTCGTCCAAACCGTCGACCAACCGCTCCCAGGCGGCCGCGTCCGGCTCGCCCCTCACCCGGCCCGACGGCCCCTCGCCGGGCGCAACCCACGGCTGGCCGATTGGCAACGCCCGCCGCTTCACGGTCCGCAGCCGCTTGCGCACCCGCAGCTCCGGCCCCTCCGCCAGCACCGCGTTCCTGCGGTTCGTCGCCAACTCCAGGATCAGCCCCGGATTCGGCTTCCTCCCCCGCACCCGGCGAAAACGCAGCACAAGCACCCGCTCGTCCCGCACGGCCTCCACCCCGGCCAGGACGGCGGGAAGCGGCTCGGCCTCGCCGCCCGGCTCCGACGGCGCCTCCACGACCACCACGCTCCGCCGCGGCGACAGGTCCGCCACCAGCGTCGCGTCGCGAAAGTGGACCACGACCGTCATGGCTTCGCGGCGGAGCGACAGGGCCCGCGCCCGGGCGCCCCCCAGCCGCGCCCCCAGTTCGGTGGCCACGGCGCGGGTCAGACAGGGGTCCCAGATCATGTTACCGTTGCTGTGGAGCCTTCCAATGTACCCACCCGGAAAGATGGTGGAACCGATCAGAACTGGGGTCGCTGCCGGGGTTGGACGCTGCGCAGGCCCGCTTGCCGGCGCAAGTGGCGGGGAGCGGGGCTGGAGGAGCGTCAGGGGAGCCGGGCCCTCTTGACCCCTGTTCTGCCCCCGAACGCCCTGCGCGGCCCTGCCGCGGCGATCCTGCTGCGATTACCTTTCACGGGCCGGGCGGCCTGTCCACCTGCGGACGGCCGGATTCGGCGAATCACTCGTCAACGGTTGGTGGAGGTGTGGAGATGTATACTACAGGTAACATATTGTAATGTTTACATTACATCATGGGCAGCCTGAGCGGAGTGATACGGCACGGGCGCATCGCCGGCGGAATGCCGGGCGGGTCGGTTCCGCTGGTCGCTGACGTGCGTCGGCTTGTCGGGTCGGGCTTGCTGCTGGTCGTCATGGCCGGAGTGGTCCTGCTGCTGGGGTCGGCCCTGGGGCAGTGGATACCCGAGGACGCCGCGCCGCACGGGCGGGCGGTGCTCTCCCCGGGTACGGAGCGGGTCACCGTGGAGGTGCGCAACGCGGGCGGAGTCGCCGGCATGGCCCGGGCGGCGACCGATCGCCTGCGGCACGCCGGATTCGACGTGGTGACAGTGGGCAACGCCACGAACTTCGACCAGGAGGGGTCGGTGGTGATCGATAGGATCGGTGAGCCGGAGACCGCGCTGGTTGTCGCCGGAGCACTGGGCATCGACAGCGTGAAGAGTGAGCCGGATCCGGGCCTCTACGTGGACGTGACCGTTCGATTGGGGTCGGGTTGGGCCGCTCCGCGGGAAAACGGGTCGGCGGGTGAGACTCTCCCGCCTGCATGGCCGCGGGGTGTCGGGCCGGCAACGAAAAGCGATCGCTAGCGATGGGCGGAAGGCGCACCGGGAAGGGCCGGAAGGGACCCTCCTCCGCGGGCCGGGGAGCACGCAGCCGCAGGACCGGCGGACGGACCGCCGATGCCGGGCGCAAGGGCGACGGCGGCGACGGCGGGGACAAGCGCCGGGGGACGGGGGGCGAGTGGCTGAAGTCGATCCTGTACGCGTTCGTTCTGTTCCTGATCCTCCGCCTCTTCCTCATCCAGACCTTCGTGATCACCTCCGGATCCATGGAGAACACGCTGCTGGTGGGCGACATGCTGGTGGTGAACCGGGCTGCCATCGGCTCCCGCATTCCCTTCACCGACGTCCGCATTCCAGGGCTCTCGGAGCCCCGGCGCGGCGATGTCCTGGTCTTCGATCCCCACCACGAGGAGGACATGACGCTGGTAAAGCGGCTCGTCGGAATGCCGGGGGACACGCTGGCGATGCGCGGCAAGGTCCTCTACGTGAACGGTGAGCCGCAGGACGAGCCGTACGCGGTGACGAGCCGCCAGCCGGGCGATTTCGACCGGATCATGCTCTGGCAGCAGGACTTCCTCGTCGGCGGCCCACGCGACGACTACCGCCCGACCCGTGACGACTGGGGTCCGATCGCGATCCCCGCAGGCTACTACTTCATGCTGGGGGACAACCGCGACTCGAGTCTGGACTCGCGCTACTGGGGATTGCTCGAAGGATGGCGCTTCGAAGGACGGGCGGTGGCGATCTACTTCTCGTACAACCGAGGTTCCACCCGGGCCTTCCCGTGGATCCGGGAGATCCGGGGAAGCCGCATCGGGGACCGGATCCGGTAGGCTTGGCGATTGCCGGGCCCGGGCCGGACCGGGTTCGGGTGGTAGGTGGGGGCGGGTTGTGCGCTACATCACCGGGGCCGGTCCAGAATCCTGAGGATGGGGAGTGATCATGATCCGAATCGCGGCGATTCCGTCGGCGGCGCTGCTCATGCTGACTGGTGCCGTGTCCCTCTTCGCGCAGGCCACGGTCGACCTACGGTTCGGAGCTACCGACGGGACGGTCTCCGCCAGCCGCCTGCACGGACTGGAGCAGGCCCCGCGCAGGAGCTTTGCGGTGGGGGCATCGGTGACTCTTGCGCTGCGGGAACACCTCGGCCTGCGTTTCGGGGGGACGCTCAGTGGCAAGGGCACCACCTACGGGGTGAGCGGGCTGGTGCGAGGCCTTTCCGATGATCTCCTCGGAACACTCACCTACAAGCGTACATACATCGAATTCTCGATACTGGGTCGGACGGTGCTCCCCCTCTGGAACCGCCGCGTTTCGCTGTACGCGTTCGCGGGGCCGGCGTTGGCCTTCTCCAGTGAATGCGAGGTGAGTTGGCTGGCGTATACGGGGCCGAACAGCACGCAAGGTATCGAGTACGGTCAATGCGAACTTCCCGTGGGACCGGACAGCCAAGTCCCGCTGGGCGAGGGGATCGACCTCGGAGCCGTCGGCGGAATAGGCGCCGAAATGGCGTTCTGGGATATGGGGCTCTCCGCGGAAGTCCTCCACACCCTCGGTCTGATTTCCGACGGCCTCGCCGGGGACGCCGTCAGGAATCGGGTGCGTACCGTTCAGTTCGGGTTTTCGGTGCCGTTCCGGTAGTCGCCGGGGTTGGCGGCCGGCGGCAAGCGGCCGGCCCTCGGAGGCAGCAGGATCGCAATGACTCCCGTCGCCGCGTCAGAAGCGGAATACGATGCCGACGCTCGATCGAGGGTACTGGTTGCCGGGACGCTGTGCCACCACCTCCCCGAGGATGCCATCCCCGTCCCGGACGATCAGATAACCCACGTCGAACCTGAGGTATGCGGGCGTCTCCCTGCCCACGGTCTCCAGGTGTGCCTCCATCACTGCGCCAACGGAGAGCGCGAGCCTGACCCTGGTGAATGCAAGATCGTGGACGATCCCGGGTTGCAGCTTGAAGAACCAGCCCAGTCCTCTCTCGCGGAGGCCGACCCGAGGGCCGGCCGCGGCCAGGAAGAGAGACTGTTCATCGGCATCATAGGGGTCCCCGTGGTGGGAATACTCGCCCTCCAGCACCAGGTGGTCCCTCCACTGATAACCGAGCCTGAATCCAAAGCCGCAATACAACTCCCCGTGCTGCTCGGTATCGAGAAAGGACAGATCCGCTCCCAGCTCGAGTGGGGCGCCGTCCCCGACCGATTCGGCAAGGCCGGGGGAGCGCAGCAATGCCGAAGGGAACACGAGTAGCGAAAAAAGCACGGAGACGAGGCAATTCACGGTCTTTCCCTCCCGGTCGGCGGCGTGGACCCCCTGGCGACGCTTCGGCACCTACGCCTGCGGATTTCGCCAGGTTTCGAGGCTGTCCCGACCGCAGCTACGCCTACGCCGCCGTCAGGAACCGGGTGCGGACCGTTCCGTTCGGCCTGCCGGCGCCTCTCCGGCAGTTGCCCGCGTGACCCGGCGGCCGTGGCGGCTGGCCCTCAGCTGCCCGCAGGCCGCGTCGATGTCCCGCCCCCGGGGCTCCCGCACGGCTGCGGACACCCCCGCCGCCTCCAGCCCCTCGCGAAAGGCGCGGACTCGGCTCGGCCCGCTCGGCCGCCAATCCACGTACGGAATGGGGTTGAATGGGATGAGGTTGACGAACGCCTGCACGCGCAGGGCCAGTTCGGCCAGCGGCGGCAGCAACGCCAGATCGTCGTTGACGTCCCGGATCATCGTGTACTCGAAGGTGATGCGGCGGCCGCCCTTCCGGTTGAACGCCTCCAGCGCGTCCATGAGCCGGGGCAGCGGGTAGCGCTTCTCGAGGGGGATCAGATCGGCCCTGAGTTCGGTCACGGGCGCGTGCAGCGACAGCGCCAGGCGGAACTGCTCCGGCCGTTCGGCGAGGGCGGCGATGCCGGGTATCACCCCCACGGTGGACACGGTTATGCGCCTGGCCCCGACGCCGTACCCCGCATTGAGGATCGAAAGGGCGGGAAAGACGGCCTTGCGGTTGGCGAGCGGTTCACCCATCCCCATGAACACCACGTTGGTCACCGGTCCCCGGCCGTGTTCGGCGGCCCAGCGCGCCGAGGCCCGGTACTGGCCGGCGATCTCGGCTTGCGTGAGCTGGCGGCCGAAGCCGGACCACCCGGTGGCGCAGAAGCGGCACCTGAGCGCGCAGCCCGCCTGGGAGGAGATGCAGAGGGTCAGGCGGTCCCGCGCGGGGATGAGGACGCTCTCGACGACTTCGCCGCCCCTGAGCGCCCACAGGTGCTTGACGGTGCCGTCGGCGGACTCGGACACGGTGTCGACCGCGGGCTCGTCCAGTCGGAAGTGCCTTCCCAGGGCCTCGCGTTCGGCCAGGGGGAGGTTGGACATCTCCCCGAAGGAACGCGCGGCGCCCCGGAAGATCCAGTCTTCGACCTGCCGGGTGCGGTAGGCCGGCTGCCGGCGTCCCCGGAAGTGCGCGCCGGCCGTCTCACGCAGTTCCGGCGGGGTCAGTCCGATGAGGTTCGGGCGATCGGGGGTCAAGCTCAGATTTTCGTCCACGGGCTGCCGGGTTGCTTGAAAGCGCCTTGAAGCGGGGGTTAAGTTTACCGCCGCAACACGTCCGGCGCCGCCCCGTTCGTCGGCGCCGGCTCGGGAATCCATGGCTTGCAGTCCCTGGGCAACCCGGGTTTGAACACGGACTGCCAGCCGGAGACGGGTACTTGTCTGTAACCGAAAAGAGCGCCACCGGGATGCGCACCGCCGGGGCCGGGCGGGTCACGCCGGCCCTGGTCGGCCGGAAGGTTCGGATCGCGGGGTGGGTGCACCGGAGGCGTGACCTCGGCGGGCTGGTCTTCCTCGACCTGCGCGACCGTTCGGGTATTCTGCAGGCGTCGGCGGGTCCCGATTGGACCTCGCCCGAGGCGCTCGCAGCGATACGCGGCCTTGGTCCGGAGGATGTGGTCGCGGTGCGCGGCGTCGTGATCCCGCGTCCGGAGGGCGCCCGCAACCCCGGGATGGCGACAGGGGACGTGGAGGTCCAGGTCACCGGGCTGGAAGTGCTGAACAAGGCGCGTACTCCGGCTATTCCGGTATACCTGCCGCCGGAGGAGGAACTGCCCTCCGAGAAGCTGCGGCTCCGGCACAGGGTACTCGACCTCCGCCGCCGCGAACTGCAGGCCGGGCTGGCGCTCCGCCACAGGCTGGTTCTGGCGGTCCGCAACCACTTCGACCGGCAGGGCTTCCTCGAGATCGAGACGCCGATCCTTACCAAGCCCACGCCCGAAGGCGCGCGCGACTTCCTGGTACCGAGCCGCGTGCACCCGGGCGAGTTCTTCGCTCTGCCGCAGAGCCCGCAGATCTACAAGCAGCTGCTGATGATCGCCGGCTTCGACCGCTACATGCAGATCGCGCGCTGCTTCCGCGACGAAGACCTCCGCGCCGACCGCCAGCCCGAGTTCACGCAGATCGACATCGAGGCGGCATTCGTGGACCCGGAGGACATCTACGGGTGGTGCGAAGGGCTCATGGCCGAGCTGGTGGAGGTGGCCGGCATCGAGGCCGGGACTCCGTTTGCCCGGCTGACCTACGGCGAAGTGATGGAGCGTTTCGGGTGTGACCGGCCCGACCTGCGCTACAGTCTTGAAATCCGCGACTTCACTCCCGTTCTCGGTGAGTTGGAGTCCAACATCCTGCGCGGTGCGGTCGCCGCCGGCGGGCGGATCCGCGGCTTGTGCCTCGACGGGGGAGCCCGCCTGACCCGGAAACAGATTCTGGGCCTCGAGGCCGCGGCGAAGTCGGGGGGCGCACCCGGCCTTCTCTGGGGCAAGATCACCGAGGACGGCGCCACGGGTCCCCTCGGCCGCTTCTTCCGGGACGACACTGGAGCGAGGCTCGGCCTGGAAGCGGGCGACCTCCTCGTCGCGGCGGCCGGTCCGGACCGCACCACCTCGCCCGCGCTGGACGCCACCCGTGGCGCGGCCATCGAGGCCCTCGCCCTGCCCCGAACCACCGAGCACGCATGGCTGTGGGTGACCGGCTTCCCGGTCTTCGAGGAAGGCGGGAACGGGGCGCTGGCCGCCAACCACCACCCCTTCGTGCAACCTCACCCATCGGACGCGCATCTTCTTGATTCGGAACCACTTGCGGTGCGCGGCCTCGCGTACGACCTCGTATATAACGGCACCGAGCTGGGTTCGGGGAGCATCCGCATCCACGACGCGGATCTCCAAGCGCGGATCCTGTCCATGCTCGGTCTGGAACCGGACGAGATCACGGCCAAGTTCGGCTTCCTCCTCGAGGCGCTCCGCACCGGCGCACCCCCCCACGGGGGCATCGCGCTGGGGGTGGACCGGCTCGTGGCCTGCCTTTCGGGGGGCGGCAGCCTGCGCGACGTGATCGCGTTTCCGAAGACGACCACCGCCCGGGCCAGCTTCGAGGGGGCACCGTCGCCGGTCGCGGAAAGGGAGTTGGCGGCCCTGGGAATCAGCGTGAGGGCTCGTTCACGGACCGGCGGCGAATGACGGGCGCCACGATGGTCGAGCACCACCTCAACGCCGAGGGGGCGGACCAGTTCATCCTGGCCGGGGTGGGGGACTCCAACTTCCGCGAAATCGAGTCGCTCTTCGGTGTGCAGGTGGTTCTTCGCGGCGACAGCGTGCGGCTCGCGGGTGTGCTCGACTCGGTCGCCGACTCCGCCCGGGTGGTCGAGCACATGATCGAACTGGCGCGCCTGGGAAGGCCCTTCCGGGCTACGGACGTGGCCCGTTTCGCGGCGAGCCTCGAGACGCGCGAGGGGCCCGACATCCGCGAGGACGACGAAAGGCTGCGCATCACGGTGCCGGGATCGCGCCGCAGCATCGTGCCGCGCTCCGAGGGCCAGCGCACATACATGCGGGCAATGGAGGAGTCCGACATCGTGATTTCAATCGGCCCGGCGGGGACCGGCAAGACCTACCTGGCCGTGGCCCGTGCGGTGGACGAACTCTTCCGGAAGCGGGTGCGGAGGATCATCCTGGCGCGGCCGGCGGTCGAGGCCGGCGAGAACCTGGGGTTCCTTCCCGGCGACCTGCAGGAGAAGGTGGATCCCTACCTGCGCCCGCTCTACGACGCGCTCGAGGACATGATGCCGCCGGCGCGGGTGCGGCGGGGGGTTGCCGAGCGCACCATCGAGATCGCCCCCCTCGCGTACATGCGGGGCCGGACCCTCTCCGACGCCTTCGTGATTCTGGACGAGGCGCAGAACGCCACGGCGGCCCAGATGAAGATGTTCCTCACCCGGATCGGGGTGAATTCGCGGGTGGTGATCACGGGGGACAAGACCCAGATCGACCTGCCCCGCTCCCAGGTCTCCGGGCTCATCCAGGTCGAGGAGATCCTCAGGGAGGTGGAGGGGATCGAGTTCGTCTACCTTGACGAGCGCGATGTCACCCGGCACCGCCTTGTGAAGCACATCGTCCGCGCATACGCAGCCGCGGACGAGCGCCGGGCCGGTGGCCGCGACAATGAGGACCGGTAGGCGCGAACCCGGCCTGCTGTCGCGGGTTCCGGAGAAGCCCTGGCCGGACGCGGTCCTCCACCACGGCGCGAGGTGGCTGGTACTCCTCTTCATGGCGGGTGGTCTGGTGATTCTCTTCCCCTCGGAGCCCGGCGTGGGAATCGGGCGCCACCAGGCGGGCACGGTGGCCGAGCGGGACATAATCGCGCAGGTCGCCTTCCAGGTCCGAAAGGACACGGCGGTCCTGCGGCACCAGCGGGACTCGGCGGCGGCAACGGTAATCCCCACCTTCGACTTCCGCGGGAACGCGCGCGATTCGTCGCTGTCGGCACTGGGGGATTTCTTCGCCAGGGTGGACTCGGCGGCGTCCGTGAGCGGCGTGGCCGGAGTCGACGGAGTGTTGTCGGAGACGGGCGTGGAAGCGGACCCCGAACAGATCGACATCCTCGCCGACGCGCGCCGCGCCAGCGCCCTCCACGATCTCGCGGCGTCGGCGATACGGGTGCTCACCCCGAACGGGGTCATGTCGCCGAACGCCGCCTCCGAGCTGATGGCCGACTCGATCCGGGTGGTCGGACGGGGTGCGGCGGCGGTGGTGGCCCGGAATTCGGTGCTGTCCGGACGCGAGTTCTACGACCGTGCCCTCGCGGGACGGGAACCGGGCGCCGAGACCGGCCTGGCAAGACTCATCCTGGCCCGCTATCTGGCCCCCAGCCTCGTGCCCGATTCGGTTCGCAACGAGCGCGAAAGGGCGCTCGCACGCAACGCAGTGCCGATCGTCGCGGAGGGTGTTCTGGAGGGGGAGGCAATCGTTCGCGCCAACGACCAGGTGGGCCAGGCCGAGCTGCGCAAGCTGGACGCCTACCGCGACCAGCTTCGGGCCGATGGCATCAGCGTAGACAGCTCCAACGTGGTGGGCGATCTCGGAGGATTCGTCCTCAACACCCTGTTGCTGGCCGTCTTCGGGGTCCTCGTCTATTTCTTTCGGCCCGAGATCTACCGTTCCTTCCGCGCAGTCGCGGCGGTTGCCGGGATCTTTGCCATCTACTTCGTGTCGGGCCTCCTGGTCACCGGACTGGACGTGCCCTCGGCGGCGATGCCCATCGTATTCGTCGCCGTGTCCATGTCGATCCTCTGGGGCGGTCGTCTGGCGCTGCTGGCCACTCTGGTGGTGTGTTCGCTTACCGTCGTCCAGGAACCCTTCGAAGCGGTCCAGGTGTTCGTCATCCTGCTCGCCGGCGGGTCGGCGGCGGCACTGTCGGTACGTGCCTTTCGCAGGCTGGCCCAGTCCTGGGTTTTCATCTCCATCGCCGCGGTCTCGTTCGCCGTGGTCATCCTGGGGTTTCTGTTGAGAGGGGCGGACTTCGCTTTCCTGCCCACCCTGGGCTGGGCACTCGGCAGCACGATCGCCGGGACGATCCTGGCCATCGGCTTCGTCCCGGTCTTCGAATGGGTGACCGGAATCACGACGGAGCAGACCCTTGTCGGCTGGGCCGACGCCAACCGGCCCCTGATGCGACGGCTCGCCGTGGAGGCGCCGGGCACCTTCGCCCACACCATTCAGGCGGCCAACCTCGCCGAGGCGGGGGCCGGTGCCATCGGTGCCAACGCGACACTCTGCCGGGCCGGGGTCTACTACCACGACGTGGGCAAGCTTGCGCGACCCGGGTACTTCATCGAGAACCAGCAGGGCGGCAATCCCCACGACCGGCTCGATCCCGGCGAATCCGCGGCGATCGTGCGGGACCATGTGCTCGAAGGGGTGAAGCTGGCGAGGCGCGAACGGGTGCCCGAGGTGTTGGTGGACTTCATTCGGGAGCACCACGGCGACCAGTCCATCAGCTTCTTTCTGCGGCGGGCCCGCGAACAGGCGGAGGCGACGGGAAGCGAACCCCCCGACCCTGCCCTCTTTCGCTACCCGGGTCCCCGGCCCCGGAGCCGGGAGACGGCGATCGCGATGCTGGCCGACTCGGCTGATTCCGCCGCCCGGGTGCTGGAGAACCCCACCGAGGAGCGGCTCACGGAGCTGGTCGATGAAATCGTCCGGACGAAGGCCAGACAGGGCCAGCTGGACGATTGCCCCCTGACCTTCCAGGATCTTGCAGTGCTCAAGAGGCGGTTCGTGAGGATGCTGGGCGGCAGCCACCACCGTCGCGTCGCGTATCCGGAGACCAGGCATCTGACCGCCGGGGACGCCGGCGACGGGGAGGTCGGGCGATGATCTCGGTCCATGTGAACGCGCCGGAGGGCGCGCGGGTGCCGCGACGGCTGTTGCGGCGGGCGGTGCGGCGGACGTTGCGGCGCGAAGGGGTGCTGAGGGGCGAACTGTCGGTCACCTTCATGGATGACCCGGGGGTGGCGGAGCTGCACGGACGTTACCGGGGGCGGCCCGAGGTCACGGACGTCCTGTCCTTCGCGCTGCACCGGGCAGGGGAGGATCCTCTGGGCGACGTCTACGTCGGGTATGCACAGGCGCAGCGCCAGGCTGCGGACGCGGGCGTCGACCCCGAAGAGGAACTCGTGCGGCTGGCCGTGCACGGCGCGCTGCACGTTCTCGGATACCGTCATCCGGAAGGGCCGGAGCGCGAGCAATGCGAGATGTTCCGGGTGCAGGAGCAGCTGCTGCGGGAACTGGGCCTGGCCCAGGCTCGCGGAGGCTCGGGGCAATGAGTGCCGAGACCCCGCCGGTCGTGGCCAGCCCGGCAGCTTTCGCCGAACTCCTGGAGCTCGTCGAACGGGGCGAACTCGCGCGGCTGCCCGAACTCGTCGGCGGCATGCACCCCTCGGACATCGCGGACCTGCTGGCCTCGGTTCCGGAGGAGGCGCACCAACTGCAAGTGCTGAAGGCGCTTCCAACCGAGGTCGCCTCTGAAACACTGGCGGAGATGGAAGAGGACGAGGCCCGGGCGGAACTCCTCACCGCCCTGAGCGCGAGGCGGGGAGCGGCACTGCTGCATGAGCTCGCGGACGACGACGCTGCCGACCTGCTGGGCGAACTCGAGCCGCGCGACCGCGACCGCATGCTGGCCGCCCTGCCGTCCGAGGAGGCCGGCGAAATCCGGGAACTGCTCCGGTACGACGAGGAGACGGCCGGCGGCCTGATGACGACCTCGCTGGTGTCGGTCTCCACCGCCGCCACTGCCGCCGAAGCCATCGCGGAGATCCGCGTGCAGGGGCGCGA
This sequence comes from Longimicrobiales bacterium, assembly GCA_965204275.1. Taxonomy (GTDB): domain Bacteria; phylum Gemmatimonadota; class Gemmatimonadetes; order Longimicrobiales; family Gaopeijiaceae; genus Bin94. Next base: position 1,651,864 of record CBDBEC010000002.1, on the reverse strand, counting down.
AGTGGAGGATTTCTACACGGTGTTCGTTGTCGACGGGCGGGGGCGGCTGTGCGGCACCGTACCGCTGGACGACCTTATCCTGGCCGACCCGGACGATACGGTGGAATCACTGGTCGTACCCGCGGCGGCCACCGTGACGCCGGACACCGACCAGGAGGAGGTGGGGCGCGTGATGGGGCGCTACAATCTGGTCAGCATCCCGGTGGTGAACGACGAGGGGTCGCTTCTCGGGCGTATCACCTTCGACGACGTGATCGACGTGATCGAGGCCGAGACGACGGAGGACATCCTCAAGCTGGCCGGCGTGTCGGACGAGGAGGAACTGAAGGCCGGGTGGCTCGAGTCGGTGCGGTCCCGGCTTCCCTGGCTGGTGCTCAACCTCGTGACCGCCGCGGTGGCGGCCTCGGTCATCCTCAGCTTCGAGGATCTGATCAGCGAGATCACCTTCCTGGCCTTTCTGATGCCGGTGATCGCCGCGCTCGGCGGGAACACCGGCACCCAGGCGCTGGCGGTGACCATCCGCCGCATCGCCGTGGGGGACGGGTTGCAGACCGGCCGCTTCCAGGTGGTGGGGAAGGAAGTGCTGGTGGGCCTCCTGAACGGTTTTGTCCTCGGATTCTGCTTCGCACTGTTCGCTTACGTCCGCGAGGGCGACCCGCGCATCGGCCTGGTGGTCCTGCTGGCCATGTGGGCCAACATCGTGGTAGCCGGATTCGCGGGGGCGATGATTCCCACCGTCCTGAAGCGCCTGGGAGCGGATCCCGCGGTTGCCTCGTCGGTCTTCGTTCATACTCTTACCGACCTGGTGGGCTTCGTCATGGTGCTCAGCCTGGCGGCGGGGCTGCTGCTGTAGCGGCCCATGGAGGCCAAGACCGCGGCCGAAAGGCGACGAAGGCTGGTACGCCACTTCCGCGCCGGGAGGCGCCCGGCCCTGGCGCGGGCCATTTCGATGGTCGAGGGGAGACGGTCCGGCGTCGCCGACCTCCTGCGGGAGCTGCTGCTCGCCCGGCCGCGGGCCCGCCGTTTCGGGGTGACGGGACCGCCGGGCGCGGGCAAGTCGAGCCTCATCGCGGCCCTGGCGACGCTGTTCCGCGCGCGTGGTGAGGAGGTGGCGATAGTGGCGGTCGACCCCACCTCCCCGTTCTCGGGGGGGGCGCTTCTGGGCGACCGGATCAGGATGAACGACCTTGCGACCGATCCGGGGATATTCATCCGTTCGATGGCAACCAGGGGATCGCTGGGGGGACTGGCGGCCGCCACGCGCGAGGTGATCGATCTGCTCGACGCCTTCGGCTTCCCCAACATCCTGGTCGAGACGGTCGGGGTGGGGCAGACCGAGCTCGAGATCGCATCGACCGCCGATTCGGTCGCGGTGGTGCTCGTGCCCGAGTCGGGGGACGGCATCCAGACCATGAAGGCGGGGCTCATGGAGATCGCCGACCTGTTCGTGGTCAACAAGGCCGACCGGATCGGTGCGGACCGGATGATGAAGGCCATCCGGCAAGCCCTGCTGTTGAAGGCCGGCCGAGGCAGCCGCGACGTGCCCGCACACCACGGTGTGGACCTGTCGCGCATGGGGACTCGCGGAGACCGCGCCGCGGATCCGGCCCGCGCACTCGCACCGGTCGCGCCTGCCGAAGCCACACCTCCCCCCGAGCCCCCCGCCCCGCACTGGAAGATTCCCGTGCTAAAGACCTCTGCCGGGCGGGGAGAGGGCATCGATGAGCTCCTGGAACGCTTTCTCGCCCACCAGCGGTACCTGACGGTGTCGGGCGCGCTGGAAGAACGCCGCCGGGCGCGGGCCCGGCGCCGGATCGGGGATGTGATCGAGGGGAGGCTGCGGCACCGGGCGGGGGTTTTTCTGGACCGGCATCCGGATCTGCCGCGCTGGGTCGCCGACGTGGCGGCCGGGCGCGCCACCGCCCATGGGGTGGCCGAGAAGGCTCTGGCCGCCATATTCAGGGAGGCACGGGAAACCGGCACCACGTAGGAGAAACCGAAGATGTCAACCACCGAACACCGCTTGCGCGGCCGCGCCGCGCTGGTCGCGGAGATCGAGCGCCGCCAACGGGAGATCGAGCGCCTGAACGCGGAACTGGCCGCCTGGGAAGCCACCTGCGAGTCGCTGCCGAAGCGCCTCCCCTACTTCACCTCGGTGTCCGGCAACGAGGTCGAGCCGCTCTACACGCCCACCCACGCGAAGGGCAGCTACGTCGAGAAACTCGGCGTCCCCGGCGGCTTCCCCTTTACCCGCGGTCCGTACGCCACCATGTACCGCACCCGCCTGTGGACCATGCGCCAGTTCGCGGGATTTGCCACCGCCGAGGAGACCAACCGGCGCTACAAGTATCTGCTCGCCATGGGCCAGACCGGCCTTTCGGTCGCGTTCGACTTCCCCACCCTCATGGGATACGACGGCGACCATCCGCGCTCCCTCGGCGAGGTCGGGGTCTGCGGTGTGGCGATTTCGTCGCTGGCCGACATGGAGACCCTCTTCGACGAGATCCCCCTGGACCGGGTCTCGGTGTCGATGACGATCAACGGGCCCGCCATCATCCTCTTCTGCTTCTACGTCGCCGCCGCCGAGCGCCAGGGCGTCCCGCCGGAGAAGCTGCGCGGGACCGTGCAGAACGACATCCTCAAGGAATACCAGGCGCAGCACGCGTGGGTCTTTCCGCCGGAGCCGGCTCTCCGCCTGATCCTGGACATGTTCGAGTGGTGCTCCGAGCATGCGCCGAGCTACAACCCCATCTCCATATCGGGGTACCACATCCGCGAGGCCGGCGCCACCGCGGGCCAGGAGTTGGCCTTTACCCTCGCCAACGGCTTCGACTACGTGCGCCGCGGGATCGAGCGCGGCCTCGACGTGGATTCCTTCGCGCCGCGCCTGTCGTTCTTCTTCGATGTCCACAACGATTTCTTCGAAGAGGTGGCCAAGTTCAGGGCCGCTCGCCGGATCTGGGCACGGCGCATGCGGGACGAGTTCGGGGCCCGCAATCCACAGTCGTGGCGTCTGCGCACGCACGCCCAGACGGCGGGGGTGACGCTCACCGCGCAACAGCCCGAGAACAACATCGTGCGGGTCGCCTACCAGGGGCTGGCCGCTGTGCTGGGCGGCACCCAGTCGCTGCACACGAATTCGATGGACGAGACGCTGGCGTTGCCTACCGAAAAAGCGGTGACGATCGCGCTGAGAACCCAGCAGATCCTCGCCTGGGAAACCGGCGTGGCCAATACCATCGACCCGCTGGCGGGTTCGTACTACGTGGAGGCCCTGACCGACCGGCTCGAAGCCGAAGCCGAGGAGGTCTTCGCCCGCATCGAGGAGGAGGGGGGGGTTGTGCCGGGGATCGAGAACGGGTGGTTCCAGCGTGAGATCGCGAATTCGGCGGCGAGGCAGCAGGCCGAGATCGAGGCCGGGTTGCGGACCGTTGTCGGCGTGAACGAGTTCGTTGAAGGCTCGGACGAGGTGGAGATCGAGACGCTGCGAATCGACCCGCGTGTCGAAGAGCGCCAGCGAGCGCGCATGGCCCGCCTCCGCGCCGACCGACACGACGACCGGGTCAGCGCCGCGTTACAGAGCCTGCGGACCGCCGCCGCAGGAAACGCGAACACGGTGCCGCACATCCTCGAGTGTGCCCGCTCTTACTGCACGCTGTACGAGATCCGGGCCGCCATGGAAGACGTTTTCGGGGCATACAGGGAACCGGTCTTCTTCTAGCGGTCCGTGGATGAAGCCGCCCACCGAGACCGGCGAGGCGCCGGGCCGGCAGCCGCCAGCCCTTTCGCGAGCCACGCGCTGGTCAGGAGCCCTCCACCAGAGTGTAGACGGCTACGCTCCGTTCGTCGAACTCGCCTTCCTCAAGCAGCAATACCCATCCCGGACCTGCGTCCAATAGGGTCCGGCCGGCCGGGATCGTGAGGCGGTGGAGCCACGTGCCATCCGGACCCAGCAGGTGGAACTCGTCGCCACCCATATCCCGCCAGGGATGGGGCACTATCCACACGCTACCGTCCGGGAGCGACAGGAACCCCTTCGATACATAGGCCGGAAAGCGCTCCGGTAGGTCGTCCCGAATCTCGGGCCACCTTTCCCTCTCGAAGGTTTGGCGCTCCTCGGCCGTTTCGTAACGGGCCACGTAGGCGTCCCGGTAGCGGTTCAGGTGCTCGCGCGTGACCGTGAGATCAGGTCCCGCCCATCTCGCGATTCGCGTGACGCGGCCGGTCTACCTCCGGGCCTCCACCGTCCGGCGCCTCGATGCGTGCCGCGCCGGGGGGCCGGGATCGAGTCCGGCCCCCTGTTCCCCTCCATGGACCGCTGGGGCAACGTCAGTTGAGCCGCGCCGGGCCATGGAGCCGCGCGCGGTCGCGGACGCGATCCGCCAACGCGCCGCCGACATGGGGCTCCGGGCCACCGGCCACAGCCTCCGGGTCGGGGCCGCCGTGTCCATGGCCAGCCGTGGGGCCTCCCTCGTCGCCATGCAGCAGGCCGGGGGGTGGACCGCCCCCGACATGCCCGCCCACCACGGACGGCAGGCCAGCGTCAGGAAGGGGCCGGTCGCCACCCTCCGGAACGAAGACAGGTGGGCCTGAACCGGGGCGTCCGGTGATCGAGGGGAATCCCCATCCAGAAGGGCTCCCGGCTTACCTCCAGAAGGGCTCCCGGCTTACCTCCAGAAGGGCTCCCGGCTTACCTCCAGAAGGGCTCCCGGCCCGCCGCCCGCAACACGCGCTCGTACTCCCGCTCGAAGGCGGCGTTCGCCTCCGGACTGCTGTTCTGTACGATTAGCGACTTGGCGTTCCAGTCGAAGCCGGGCAACGAAGGACCGGCGGCCAGATCGATCAGCGCGGCTTGCCATGCGCCCACCCAACGGTCCATCGCCGGGCCTCCCGGCGGGGGGCTGGCCGCGTGTCCCTCGCCGAAGTGCAGAGCGACCAGCCTTTCCGCCGCGTCATCCCGCCACGGCTCCCACACAGCCGGGTCCCTTGCGATGTCGCGGACAAGCTCCCGCGTGGACGGCTCCGTTCCCCACTCGATGGCCGAAAGAAGGGTTCCAACGACCACGCTCCGGCCCATCCCGTCCGCGTCCGGGGCCAGCAAACCCCGCTCCCATTCCCGCCGCAACTGCGCGGCAAGCCACGCCTCGTAGCGGGGATGCTCGGATGGACATTGCGGGTCCAAGTCTCCACGCCCGTGTTTTTGTCTGACGGCCATAGCGAGTTCACCGTGGCCGAGCTTCTGCGCCAGTTCGCGTTGAATGTGCGGGTCGGTCTCCGCCGCCTCCGTCATGGCCGCGAACGCCGCCCCGGCCCACCCGCCTTCGGACGGGCAACCGGCGGCGAACACGTCCCATCCCGACCGCTCCCCCGTTGCAACCAGCCGGACGAATTCGTTCGGGTCGGTGGGAAGCTGAAGCCACGCCACCGAGTCCGGCAACTCGTAATCCTGTCCGGCCAGCGCGACCGGCGCACCAAGGACCGCCGCCAAGACGGCGGCGAGGATAGTGTTTCGGATCGTCATTTTCGGGTCTCCTTTCCCGATGGTTTCTAGAACTGGCTCCAGTCGCATCCGGGGCTGCTGAAGTTGAAGTTGTCCCTCGGATCGTACAAGTCGTTTTCGAAGTCGGTGTACGGCGACCTCCCCGGCTTCCAGTACGCGATGGGCGAGTTGTTGTGGTGGCCGTAGACGTGGTTGTGAAGCGTGGCCATGGCGAACGCCGTATCGGCGATCTCCTCGGTTTGTGTCCGCAACTCCACCGCCTTGCGTTCCGTTGGCGCGACGATCCGGGAGGTGATCGCCCCCACGTCGCCGCACGCCTCGACCGTCACCACCTTCTCGATCTGCCCTTGGTGGCCCTTCTTGCCGGGCTTGAAGCCGCCGTATCCCTCGTGGCGGAGCGTCCCCAGAAAAGATGGTACGGGTCGTAGCCGAGGCTCTTGAGATAATCCCAATGTCGCAACGTGCTGTCGCCGTCCGGTATCTCCTTCGGGCCGGTCGCCTCAACCCGCTTGTTCAACTGCCGGTAGCGGTGGACGGAATACATCCGGTAGTTCACCATGGCGTAGCCCGTGTTCGGGCCGCTCGCCACCGTGTAGACGGGGGCACCGTCGCCGCCCATCATCTGGCCGACGGTGGCGTTCCCGCCAGCGTTGGCGTTCCTGCCGAGCAGGGCACCGGGCCAGAGGTGGTTCGTGAGTTTCGCCCCCTCGTTGAACGAGACCGGGGTGGTGTAGCTGTCGTCCACCGCGAAGGAGACATGCGCGTGCTCGAACCGGACCGAGTCCACCGCCTGTACCGACACCTTGCCGCCCGCCGCGACGGTGCCGCCCCACACGCTGTCGCGCGTGCCGTCCACCTCCACCGTCGGCAGCACCGGCCCCGTCATGCCGTCGCGTATCGGCACCCGCTCCGGGTCCGGAGCGAACCGCCACTTGTAGGCGACGGACCCCTTCGCGTTCCTCGGCTTCGCCTCGCATTCGATCATGTCGCCGGGCAACGGCACGCCCGGCCTGCAGCGGAGGGTGACGTTGAGCTTCTTTTCGTCGGGGTCGGTTTCGCCGGGATCGCCTATGTCCCCGGTCGCTCCGTTCCCGTTGCTGTTTCCCGGACCCCCGCCTCCCGGCGTCACTCCCTGAAACTGGCACCCCCCGTTGTCGTCGAGCACCATGCCCCCGATGCACCGGCATTCCTCGTTGATCGGGTCCCAGAGTTTCCCGAAGCCGGGACACGGCTTCTCCCCCACGCCCACGAGCTCGTCCAGTTCGCAGGGCATCGGCCAGCAGGGGCCGCCCGTGTCGGCGGCCTGGACGTCGGGGTTCGCGCCTTTCGGGTCCGGGGCCATCTCCCGCCCGTCGGCGGGATCGGTCGGGGTGAGACCGCCCCCGCGCGGGTCGGGGTCCGCAAGGCAGGCCAGCGCCACCGCCAGCGCGGCCAAGGCGAAGGCCAAGGGGGTCGAGGGGGTTCGGTTCGGTCGCATCGTGGGCTCCTTTCCGGGTCGTGGAATCCCCGGCACCGCTCCGTTGGTGCCGGGCCGTTTGCGAACCGACTTCCCCCCGGAAACAGGAAAATGCCCGACGGAAAGAGTCCCCGCCTATTCGCCCTCGCGGGCTGTTGTATTCAGCGGGTAACCCGACCTGAAAGGGGTTTCCTGTCTCCGTGATTGGGGGGAAAGAGGTGTCGGTTCGCACCGGAAAGGTTGGGGCCGATCCGCCCCGGCGCAAGGGGAAGGCCCGCCTACGGTGTCCCCGCAAAGTAGAAAGGCCCGCCTACGGGCTCCCCAGCCCGAACCGCCCGAGCATTGCCAGCGGGTCCGCCCCCGCTTCCGGCTCCCGCTCCGCCTCCACCGCGTCCGGCAACCCGGCCTCCCCAAGAAAAGGGAGCGGGACAGGTTCCTTGCCACGGTCGCCCGAACCTCGTCCGCGCGCCCGTGAAGAGCCCCGCCGTCCAACAGGTGGGGGCCGCCGGGGGTTTGTCAGGTTGGCGTCGGAAGCGAAAGCAAGGGGGTCGGGCCGGACCGGCGCGCCACCAGCGCGACCGGGCCGCGCCCATCCCCCGCCCCTCCCTCTGTCGGAATCGAGATCGGGGTAGACCGAAACCCGCTTGCATACAGGGATCTTCGGGGGTGCGCTCCCCCAAGCTGTGCGTTCGATTCCCCCAAGCTGTGCGTTCCCCCTGATATGGAAGGGCCCTCTGTCAAGGTTGAGGGTTTTCGTCGTTCTGAGTGTGCCGAGGGAAGAGGTCGTCCGAGGTTCGCTTCGACGGTGAATCCTCCTGATATGCGCCGGTTGGCCGAGGCCAGAGCGGCAAGAATTCGGATTCGTCGGGAGCTGGTCGGAAGGCACTGGAAGCTCGTCGGCGGTCTCGCGGCTGAGGTCGCCAATCGGCGGGAGTCAAATGGCGGGAATCGGGCTTGTCAGACTCCCAAGTTCAATACCCGCAACGGATTGTGAGATTGCGACCTCCTGCCGGGCCGGCAAGGCGCAACGAGAGGCGCGCTTACGCGGCCTAGCGCCCCAGGTCGCCGACTCCGGCCGTGATCACGAACTGGACCCTGCGGTTCCGGGCCCAGGCTTCCTCGTTGGCTCCCTGCACGAGCGGCTGATCCTCGCCGTGGGACACCACGGTGAAGCGGCTCGCAGCCAATCCCGCCGCCACGAGGAAGGCGACCACCGCTTCGCCGCGCTCTTGCGACAGTTGCGTGTTGTACTCCGGCCCGCCCCTCTCGTCCGCATGCGCATCGATGCGGAGCTGCACGGTCGGCCTCGCCAGCAGGACCTCCACCTTGCTACGGAGCGCGGATTCGGCGTCCTCCCGAATGGCGGACTGGTCGTAGTCGAAGAAGACCATCTCTTCCAGTATCCGGCGTTCGGCCGCGGCCCGCCCCGCCCGCACCCGCTCCGCGGCCTCGAGCTCCGCAGCGAGCCGGCGTTCCTCCTTGGAACGCGCGCGCGCGATCGAATCTCGCCGCAACTGTTCAAGCTCCGCTGCCGTGGGGCCGGAATCGGGCGGAGGCGGTGGGGGCGGGGGCGGCGGGGTCTTGCCGTCGCACAGCGTACCTTCGGCCGCGCACAGGGCCACCGAGGCCAGCAAGCCGAACTTCCGGGAGCGGTATGTGGAGTAGGAGTCGGAGGTGACGGCGAGCGCGAAGCCGCCGACGCGCAGCCCGCCTAGGTCGAGCTGAACACCCGCGTTGGCGTCGAATCCGTTGAATTCCGCCATGAGGTTGAGAAGGCGTCCTCCCCCCAGGCTCACGTGAAGTGCGGCTCCCCCGAAGATCCCGCCGGCGTCCACGTCGGCGTAGAAGTCCCGGTCATCACCGGCCGAGAACAGGCCGGTGCCCCAGCCACCGGCAAGTGTCAGGTCGAACCCCTCGGAGCGCAGTGCGCGGGCGGACGCCACAACGTACGGCGTCAGGTTGGTGTGGACTTCCTTGAACCCGGCAGCCTGGTTGTGAAGCCGGTAGTCCGGCAGGCCCAGGCGTCCCGGCTGCAGGCCGCCGAGGTAGTCGTTGCCGTAGGAGGGCGAGGACAGGTAGCGAGCTCCCACGGCGAGGTCCAGAAACTCGACCGAACCCGGCATCAGCGAAAGGCGGGCGAAGCCGCCGAGCACGTTCCCTCCGTGTTCTTCGGAGTCCAGATGCTGAATGGTCGCCCCAAGTTCGATCCGGTCGAAGAGCCCGATCGCCAGGGACCCGTCGGAGACCCATTTCTCGTGCGGCTCGCCGGCGCCGGCCGGTTGACCCTTCCGGTCATGCGCGATCGTCCGGCTGATGGAGATCGCGAAGCCCGAATACGTGCCCACGATGGCCATGTGGGGGAGCACCGACGCCACCGGGACATCGAAAAGGCCGGAACCATACCGGAGCGTGCTCGGCATTCGCAGATCCTGAGCCGCCGCCGGCAGGACCGGCAGCAGGGCCAGTCCCACCAGGGCGGCACAGCGAATTCGAATCATGCGACCGGCTCTTGCGTTACTCCTGATGCGTGCCCGTCCCGACCCGGCCCCGAACTTCCCTGAATGCCCGGACAACCGGATGATACCGGTTCATCCCTCCGGCCCAGGCCACGGCGGCCCGGCCGGGTGAAGCCGCTTCGGCCGCGGTCTCGGTGGTCTCGACGCCGACCGTATCGGTGCTCTCACTGGTCTGCGTGCTCGTGTCGACCGTGCGCGTCTCCGTGCTGACCGTATCCGCCTTCCCGATGACTCGAGTCGTCAAGACCGTTTCCGTCTCGGTTATGGTCGTCGTCTCGGTTATGGTCGTCGTCTCGGTAATCGTGTGCGTTGTGGAGATGCTGGTGTCGGCCGACTCGGTGAACCCCGTCACGGCGAAATCCACTCTGCGGTTGCGCGAAGGGGTGCCCATGGGAGTGGGTCTCGGGTCGAGCGGATCATCCTCGCCGCGGGATTCCACCGTGAAGCGGGCCGTATCCAGTCCGTGGTCCTCTCCGGTGAAGAACTCGAGCACGGCGTCGGCACGCCTCTGTCCCAGCCTGGTGTTGTACGTGGAGTTCCCTCTCTCGTCGGCGTGGCCCTTGATCAGGAGGGTGATCCCGGGGTCGCCCCTCATTATCTCCACCTTGGCCATCAGCCCGGCCTGGGCCTCGTCCGTAATCGCGGACCTGTCGAATGCGAAGAGAACCATATCCTCCAGGGCGGCGCGGTCGGCGTCGGCCAGGGTGTGGGTCGTGGTCGTCGTGTCGGCCGTGGTCACGGTGTCCCTGGACACGGCGGTATCCGCCGTGACCATGGTGTCCCTGTGGATCACGATTTCGGTCCGGTTCGGCAACGAAAGCGAGGCCAGTATCCCGAATTTCTGCGAGCGGTAGGTGCTCTCGCCGCCGCCCATCAGGCCGTGCAGGAAACCTCCGAACCGGATGTTGCCCATGTCGAGCTGCACCCCGGCATTGAGGTCGAAGCCGTTGTGTTCCGCCATGACGTTGAGCAGCCTGCCTCCGCCCAGTTGCAGGTGCAGCGCGGCTCCCCCGAAGACGCCGCCTGTGGACGCGTCCGCGTAGAAGCCGAGGTCCTTGCCCGACGAGAACATCCCCATCCCCCATCCCCCGGTGAGGGTCAGGTCCATCTTCTCGGAAGTCATGGCGCGGGCCGTCGCCACCACGTAGGGGCTGAGGTTGGTGCTGACGCCTTCCACCTCCTGGCTGGAGGGACTCTCCAGCAGCCGGTAGTCGGGGTACCCGAGGCGCCCCGGCTGAATGCTCCCGTAGTCGCTGTCGGCACCGTACGACGGAGATGTCACGAAGCGCGCCCCGGCCGCGAGGCCGAAACGTTCCATGGAAGCGGGCAAGAGCGAGATACGAGCGAAACCACCCAGCATGTTGCCGCCGTTTTCCTCCGAATCGAAGTGCTGGATGCTCGCCCCGAGCTCGACCCGGTTCATCAGTCCGATGGCGATCGAACCGTCCGACACCCACTTGCTGTAGGCATCTCCCCTCTTCTGTAGTTCCGTTCCGTCCTGCTTGACGATTATCCGCTCGTCCACGGACAGGCTGAAACCGGAGTAGGTGCCCGTGATAGCCATGTGGGGAAGCACCCACGCCACGGGGATATCGAGAAGGCCCGAACCGTAGCGCAGTGTGCTGGGCATCCTGAAATCCTGGGCGATTGCCGCCTGGCCCGACGCCAGCAGCGCAAGCGCCGCGAAGGCGCCGATCCGAAGACCCGTGGGGCTGAACATGTAGCGTGCCAGACCGAAGTTGTGCCGCATCCTTGCCTCCTGTTACGGTGGGGGGGTTCCAGGGGAAAGCATAGGAGCATTCCTGTCCCTTGGCAATGGGTCTGGGAGGGTTTTCTCCGCTTCGCGGATCACGGCACCGCGCCCGGAAGCCTTGAATCCCGGTGTGCGTCCGGCGGTCCACCCCCGAAGTTCAGTGGTGGCCGATCGGAGCGAACGACTTCTGCCAGCCCACGGTCAGCACCCAGTCGGTCTCGAGCTGGGGTCCGTGGAGGCTCTTGGTAGGAGAGCATCCACTCTCCCCGCTCGTGGGTGTGCTCGCCCATGACCCCGATCGGGGCGTGGCCGTCGCGTCGCGACGAGGTCCATTCGTACTGGGCGCCGAGGGGTGCGGAGGTGGAGACGAGCATGGCGGCCAGGCACAGGGCCGGAGCCGCAGCGGCGGCGCGGACTGCGCGGAGTCAGAAACATATGTTTGCACGCATTGGTACTTCCTCTCTAGATGTGGATCCGTTGTGGCGTGAAGCGGGGGCTTCGCCGATGGTGCCCGCGCGACCGTACTCCGGTAGGCGCGTTGGCGAGGGGAAGGGTGCAGGGGTGGGCACCGGCGCTCCCATGATGGGGGCATCTTCTCAGGTTTGCCCCCCGGCCCTTCTCAGCCCCTCGATGTCGATCTTACCCATCTTCAGGAGTGCCTCCATGACCCGTTTCGGGTCGCGGCCCATCAACTTGCCCATCGCCGCGGGGATCACCTGCCAGGGACGCTTCGCGCTCCTGGCTCTCCCGCCGCCCGAGTAACGCCTTCTCCAGGTCAAACATTCCGACCTCCTCCCCATGACATCTCCAACGCTCCGTGCACCGCCCGCCATCCCGCCCGGTCGCGCGCAAGCTGGCTCTTCCCGCGATCGGTCAGCCGGTAGTACTTCCGCCGCCGTCCCTCGTCGGTCAGCTGCCAGCGCCCCGCAATCATCCCGTCCCGCTCCAGCCGGTGCAGAACAGGGTAGAGCATCCCGTCGGACCATTCCACCTCGCCGCCGGATAGCAGCTTGACCTGCTTGAGGATCTCGTAGCCGTAGTTCTCGCCGCCCGTCAGGATGGATAGCACCATCGGGCGCGACGAGGCGGCCACGAGTTCCTTGTAGACCGGTTTCTTCACAGAACCTCTCCTGTACCTTTGCGTCCTTCGCACGGCCGGGTTCGCGTAGCCGGAGGGCTACCGCCACGCACGCGAACGACAGGACCCACGCCCGGTAGCCGAAGCCCAGGAACAGCGCCCACCCCGCCACGAACAGCCAACGCGCCCGTCCGAAGTCCGGACATGGTCAAGCCGTCGATTCCGCCGCCCTGGACCTCGCCCGGCCGCTGTCACGGAGCCAGAGGGCGGAGGCGGCGCAGACGAACGACAGCGACCATACCCAGAAGCCGATCCCGAGTTCGGCGAACACCGGCTCCCACCCGTTCCCGCGCATCTCGATCCGTGGCGCCAGGAAGGCCAGGGCCAGCGTAGCCACACCGACGGTCGTAAGGGACCACCGCAACCCGCGCCGCCTTTTCCCCGGCTTGCCTCGGAGTGCGGGCAACGTGAGCACCAAAACCAGATTGGGTATCAACGCCGCGAGCACGTTGGCGAGCTCGCCACCCTCCGAAAGCAGCTTCCAGAACACCTCGTATCCGAAGTAGGGCTCGGTGGCGAAAGGCCGCGAGAAGAGCCCCAGGCCGGGACCCGACGTGAAGAAGGTCGGCAGCAGGAACGACACCCCGAAAAGCGCCCATCCCGCCACCAGCAACCGGCGCCACCTGGGCTTGCCCGCCTTCGCGAACTCCCGTGACACCGCGGCCGGCTTGCCCAACTCCGCCCGCGCGGTGGCGAATGCCAGGGCGGGCTGCAGTCCGGGGTTCAGGTGCGACTCCAACTCCGCACGCGCCCGCAGGTGATCCTCCAGCTCGTCGAGCTCGCGCGTCGACAGCGACGAACCGTGCTCCAGACCCCTTCGCCACCTCCGAATTGCCTTCTCCAGGTCGAACATGACCGCCTCCCAAGACTGACATGTGAACTTTGGTTTACTTGATGTGAACTGTAGTTGACTCTTTCGTTCCTCGTTTGGAACGAGGGTGGTGGGTCTTCCCGATTACCTTGTGATGCAATGTAACTTGTGATGTAAGGTATGGCAAAGGGCTGGTGGACGGCAAGCCCCCTTCCAGGCATCTCCGGCGCCGCCGGCCCGAGACGGTAGAGCGCGCCGATGTGCCGGTACCGTCGAGATCGGTTCGGTAGACTTCGGCGGCCGCGCCGTAGTAGGCGGACACCGCGAGTGCGCCGGGGTGCCCGAAGGCGTTTCCGGACCCCACCGAGATCACCACCACCTCCGGTCGCGCGACAGCCAGCAGACTGTCCGTGAACCCGTTGTCGCTCCCGTGATGGGAAGCCTTCAGGACAGTCACGTCGGAAACGGCGCCGGTGCGAACCAGGCGGGTCAGGGCCGCGGTCTCGGCGTCGCCGGTGAGCAGCACGGAGAAGTCCCCGTATCGGACCAGCAGTGCCAGCGACCTGTCGTTGAGGTGCCGGGCGGCGGAGTAGGCCGGCAACACTTCGAGCGATGCGTCTCCGAGCCGGATTTCCCTCTGTCCCGGACCCAGATAGGTGATGGACGCCCGCGCCTCGACGGCTCATGGCGAACTGGGAGCCGGAGCAACAGTTCTTCGACCGCTCGACCCCCTTGCCGTATCGGGAGGCCGGGGCCGTCCTCAACGTCTCGCCGCTGCACGTCCAGACCGTCGTGCGGGGGTGGACGGGGCACCTGGGCAACGCCGTGGTCACGGCGCTGGACGAGGTGATGTGGGACGAGAGCGCGAACGGACCCAAGCCGTTCCCCAGGACCGCACGGCTGCTCACCGGGATCCACGGTCTCCAGCCGCCCAGGCCACGCACCTACACCCGCTTCGGGAACGAGTTTTACGAGATATCCGACTGGGCCGGAGGCCGCGTCCGTTCGGCTTCCTGCCGTGGGGAGACGAGCGTTCCCGCGGTCTGCCGTCTGCGCACGCTCCCCGCGCTCACGTCGAGGGAGGCGTCGGAGCTCCGCCGCCGGGGAGACGAGATCCGCGCCGACCCGGCGAAGGATCGAACACTGAAGGAACGTGAAATCGAGGCTGTATACGGCGAGATCGACGCGTTGTTCCGTCGCGCGCTGCCGGGGGTCGCCGTTCTCGGCACCTACCCGGACCTGACTGACCCCACGCGCGGCTTCGACATGGACTTGCGCCAGAGAGTCGTACGGGACCCGCCCGGCCGCGTCAACTCGCTCCGGGGGGGTCCCGCTGTCGGCGAGCACGCGTCGGGTGATCTCCGCGAGCTTTCGAAGCCGCGCGGATTCTGGTGGCTCCACACACTGAGCCTTTCCATGTCCGGGCGCGACCAGAGCCAGAGACACCGCGATGATCGAAATCCCCGAAGCCGGAAAACCCCATCGGATCATTCGCTACGCCCTTGATGAAGACAACCGTAGCGGACACACCACGGTATCCCGCCCCCTCCACGCCAGCAAGCGTCCTTGGGCCTCGCGCGAACGGAACGAGTCAGCGCGCCCCAAGGCAACCCGAGGACAGAATCCCCCCCGACGTTTGGACGGAAACAAGACCCCAATGCCGGCCCACCGGATTGTCAAGTGACTATCGACACGTTACGATTCTGGACGATACGCAGCTCTCGGCATCGTGGGCCCAAGCGTCTCTTCCTGCGCGGAGACCGCAGCGTCATCCGACCCGATCTCATTGATCGCGTGGAAGTCATTCTCGCGCTCCTGGATGTCGCCCGCTCTCCGCAAGCCATGCGCCTGCCCGGCTATCGGCTGCACGCCCTCAAGGGTGACGGGAAAGGAACACTCGGATCCATGCCCATGAAGAACCCACCGCACCCGGGAAAGGTAGTCAGGGTTTCCTGCCTGGAGCCGTTGGGCCTCAGCGTGACGGACGGCGCCAGGGTGCTCGGCGTCAGTCGCCAGGCCCTTTCCAATCTCGTGAACGGGCACGCTCGCGTCTCGACGGGAATGGCGATCCGGCTCGCCAAGGCATTCGGTTCCACGACGGAAACGTGGATGCGGCTTCAGGCCGCCTACGATGTCGCCCAGGCTCAGGCGCTGGAAGACGACATCCAGGTGGATCGCTACCGGCCGAGCGCCGTCGTATAGCGCACCTTCAATCGAGGATTGACCCGCTTCGGTCACCTCAGCGCACATCCGGCCCTCATCTCCCAAGGACCTCGTTGCAGTCGATCCGGGGAGGATACGGACCTCGTGTGCGTAGGTCCAGTGTCCAGCCGAAGCCGGCAGGCTCTCAGGTCGACGGGCCGGTCGGCACCCTGGCGCGGATGCCCGACCGGAGCAGCGGGGCCGTCGAGGAGTGGCGGACTTCCGTCTCTTCCCGCTCTTCCAGTCCTTCGCCCTGGCCGACGCTGCGCGGCAGGCTCGCCTTCTCACCCGATGGCGAGTTCGTGTGCCACCTCGCCCCGCTTCCCGGCGCCGTGTGGGAGTTCGGCCCGAACCCTTTCCGGTCTTGCCACGGAACGCCGCACGCTCCCAGATTGTATGATCTAGGGAAGCTACCAGTCGGCCAGCCGCGGACCGCAGGGCACGTTCCGTCCGACCCGCCGTCCCCACCGCGCCGCACCGCCTTGGACGTTGGCATGGAGGACATCACATGAGACGCATACTTGTATCCGCAGCGTTCCTGCTCCTGGCCACCATCTCCGTCTCCGCCTGCAAGAACCCGGTCGCCTGGGAAGACTACGTGTGGAGGTTCGTGAGCCTGCAAGATGCCGCGCAGGTCACGGCCCATATGGAGAGCCGCGTGTTCTGGCAGTTCGACGGCGCCAGGGATGCCGAGCACCGCAAGGGGATCGAACTCGACTTCCACAGCGGACTCGCTCTGCGGGCGCTGTACTACAGGAACGGCGACCTCGTGGACGATTGGAAGGTGTTTCACGAGTACTACTGGATCGAGAAGGCGCATGGCCAGCCGATCTACAGGTTCGACTTCCGCAACCCCACCGTGCAGCGCACGTTGCCCCGGGAGTGCGAAGACTGCATCGACACCGCGGGATTGATCATCCTGGTCAGGGACTACGGCAGGAAGGACAAAATCCAGTTCTCCCTGGCCGACAGCTTGGCGGACAGAGACGGGCGCCTTCCGTCTCCGTTCCCGGTTTTCCGCAGCTGGACGCGTTTCGTGGAGGATGACTCCGGGGTGCCCCTCCTGCCCCCGGCGCGCGGCTCCCTTGGCGGGACGCGGGGTTCCACCGAGCATTCGGGAGCTCCACCCCCCGATCCTGATTGACACTCGTTCCCCCCCGGGGCGAAGTTCCTAGCGGCCTGCGGCGTACCCCTCACTGCATTCGACCGGCGATGTGTCCGGGGGGCTCACCGTGGGCCGCCCGCCGTCACCGGCGCAAGGAGCGCCCAGGGTTCGAAGAAGGGGACAGGAACGCACCATGTTGAAATCATTCCGGGGCCGGATCATCGTCATTCTCGCGGTGATGGGGCTCTCCGCTTACTATCTTGCGACCAGAGGGCTCAAGCTGGGACTCGACCTCCAGGGAGGGATGCACCTCGTACTGGAGATCGACGACGCCGACGGGAGTTTCACCGACGAACTGCGCGAGGACGCGATCGACCGCGGCTTGAAGATTCTGCGCACGCGGATCGACGCCTTCGGCGTGGAGGAGCCGCTGATCCAGAAGAGCGGCCGGGACCGCATCATCGTGGAGCTGGCGGGACTGGACGACGAGCAACGGGCGAAGGACATCATCAACCGGCAGGCGTACCTCGAGTGGAAGCTCGTCCTTCCCACCACCGACGTGGAACAGGCGCTGCCGCGGCTGGACCGCGCCGTGGTGGCGGCCCTGGGTGAGGAGGCGATCCGGGAGATGGGGGTCGAGGCGGAGGCGCCGGTGACCGAACAGCCCTCGATCGAAGACCTGCTCTTCACCGACCTGAGCGACACCGCCAAAGCCGAGGACACCGCCGCGGCCGCGGAGGGCGGGGAGCCTGCGGCCGCCGACAGCGCCGCGGAACCGGAGGAGGAGGAGTCGAACCTGCGCCCCTTCACCCGGCTGCTCAACCGTGGCGATACGGACGGAAAGCAGAGGCAGGTCAGCTACTACGTGGACGCGGCCCGCGTGGACGACGCCGTGACCTTTCTGGCCCTGCCCGAGCTGCGGAGGACGATGCCGCGGGGCGTCAGTCTGCAGTGGGGAATGGACTCGCTGTCGCTGGGCGGGCGTTTCTACCGGGAGCTCTTCGTGCTCCAGGAGGAGGCCTTCCTGACCGGCGACCAGCTCCAGGACGCGACCGCCAGCCGGGACCAGCAGTTCAACCAGCCGCAAGTGCTCTTCGAGCTCAACCGCCGGGGCGGCCGTGCGTTCCAGCAGGTCACCCGCGGCGCCATCGACGAACGTATCGCGATCGTGCTGGACGGCGAGGTGGTCAGCGCCCCCGTGGTGCGGGACGAGATCCGCTCCCGGGGATCGATCGACCTGGGGACCGCCCAGATGGCCGAAGCCAACGACCTCGCCCTGGTGCTCCGCGCCGGCGCCCTGCCCGCGCCCCTGCGCATCATGGAGGAACGCACCGTGGGGCCGTCGCTGGGCCAGGACTCGATCGACCAGGGCCGGATCGCGGGAATCGTGGGCCTCATCCTCGTGGTCGTGATCATGATTCTGTACTACCGGACGGCGGGCGCGCTGGCGATCCTCGCGCTCGCGATCTACCTGCTCCTCGTGCTCGGGGGACTGGCCACGCTCAACGCCACCCTCACGCTGCCGGGGATCGCCGGGCTGATCCTCTCTATCGGGATGGCGGTGGATGCGAACGTTCTCATCTTCGAGCGAATACGGGAGGAACTCGAGGCCCGGCGAGCGCCGCGCACGGCGGTTGACGAGGGCTTCGGCAACGCCTTTTCCGCCATCCTCGATGCCAACATCACCACACTCATCACCGGCCTGATTCTCTTCCAGTTCGGCACCGGGCCGGTCCGCGGCTTCGCGGTCACGCTCTGCATCGGGATCGTGGCCTCCTTCTTCTCCGCGCTGTACGTGACCCGCACCCTCTTCCTCATGTACCTGTCCGGGAAGCGCGGTTCGGATCCCATCAGCGTGTAGCAGTCCGTAGGCACAGCGAGGAGACCCTTCCAGGGAAGGAATACGGCCATGTGGCTCTTTCATGAATCGAAGTACGAGTTCATCAGGCTGCGCCGGAAGGCGTACGTCGTCTCGGGCGTCGTGCTGGCCCTCGGGCTCGCGGGGATCGCACTGAACCTGGTCCGTACCGGGACGTGGCAGAACTACGGCGTGGACTTCACCGGCGGCGTGCTGGTTCAGGTCCGCATCAACCAGGCGACCAGCGACAGCGAGCTGCGGCAGGCCCTCGGCGGGGTGGACGCCCCTCCGATCACCCGTTTCGGCGGGGAGAACGAGTTCGTCGTGCGGGCGCCGGTAAACGAGGGGTCGGATCTCGACGAGGTGGCCGCCGGCATCGCCTCACAGGTCGCGGCCACCTACGGCGCCGACGCCTTCGAGATCGTGCGCCGGGAATCGGTGGGAAAGAAGATCGGCGACGAACTCGAGGGGCAGGCGGCCATGGCGATCCTGTTCTCCTTCCTGCTGACGCTGCTCTATATCGCGATCCGTTTCGAGATCCGTTTCGGTGTCGCGGCGATCATCGCCACCGCGCACGACATCCTGATCACCCTGGGGCTGCTGGCGCTCTTCCGGGTCGAGATCTCGCTGCCCACCGTGGCCGCGATCCTCACGATCCTGGGGTACTCGCTCAACGACACCATCGTCGTCTTCGACCGCATTCGCGAGAACCTCAACAGGCGCGGCGGCCGGCGCGAGGATCCGTACCGGCTGGTCAACCGCTCGATCAACGAGACGCTGCCGCGCACGGTACTCACCTCCGGAACGACGCTGGCGGTGCTCCTGTCCCTCCTGGTCCTCGGCGGCGCGGTTCTGCGCCCCTTCACGATGGTGCTCATCCTGGGTGTCCTGATCGGCACCTATTCCTCGATCTTCATCGCCTCTCCCGCGCTGCTCGAGATCCAGAAGCGCTACGGCACCGCCGACCCCCGTGACAAGGACAGAAAGCGAGCCGCACGGAGGGCCGCTGCGGTGTGAGGTTCGCGGACTCCCACTGCCACCTCAGCGACCGCTCCTTCGCCGCGGACCGGACCGCGGTGCTCGCAAGGGCACGCCGGGCGGGAGTTCACCGCGTGGTCACCATCGCCTCGGATGCGGCCGACGCCCGTGCCGCCCTGGAGCTGGCCCGCGCCCACGACGGCATCTGGTCAACGGCGGGGATTCATCCCCACGCGGTGAACGGATCCACGGCCGGAGGCGATTTCGGAGCCTTGCGCGACCTCGCCGGGCACCCGCTCTGCGCGGCCATCGGAGAGACCGGCCTGGACTACCACTACGACAACGCGCCGCGCGACGCCCAGCGCCGGAGCTTCGCGCGCCACGCCGAGCTGGCGGCCGAGTTGCGTCTCCCCGTGGTGGTCCATTCGCGCGAGGCCGCGGCCGACACCGCGGCCGTGATCCGGGAGAGCGCCGGGCGGGTGACAGGGGTGCTCCACTGCTTTACGGGTCCGGGCGAGTTGCTCGCGGCGGCCATCGACGCCGGGTGGTTCGTGTCCTTCACCGGCATTGCCACCTTCCGGAGCTTCGACACGACGCTTGCCCGCGATGTGCCCCGCGACCGTTACATGATCGAGACCGACGCGCCGTACCTGGCGCCCGTGCCGAGGCGGGGGCGCCGCAACGAGCCCGCCTTCGTGCCCCACGTCGCCGCGGCGCTGGCCCGCATCCGGGGTGAGTCGCTCGAACGGGTGGCCGCCGACACCTGGGCCAATACCGAGCGCTTCTACGGTCTCGTGGGAGGAGAGAGCAGCCGCGCGGAGGGCGCCCGGCCCGGCGGGGACCCGCAGGAGCGCGGCCCGTAGGGCCATGAAGACGCGGCCCGAGGCCGGCTCCCGCCCGCGCATCCGGGTCCTGCCGGACCACGTTGCCAACCGGATCGCGGCCGGAGAGGTCGTGGAGCGCCCGGCCTCGGTCGTGAAGGAGCTGGTGGAGAATGCCCTGGACGCGGGCGCGAGCGCGGTGCGGGTGTCGATCGAACAGGGCGGCAAGGGCCGCATACGCGTTGCGGACGACGGCTGCGGAATGATCCGCGAGGATCTGCTCGTCTGCCTGGACCGGCACGCCACGAGCAAGATCCGGCGCGCCGAAGATCTGCGCGACGTGCATACGCTTGGATTTCGCGGCGAAGCCCTTCCCTCGATCGCCGCGGTATCGCGCATGGTCGTCGAGACGGCGGCCGCCGGTGAGGATGCGGGAAGCCGCCTGCGCGTGCTCGCGGGACGGATCCAGGGGGTCGAGGACGCGGCCCGGCGCACGGGAACGACCGTGGATGTGCGCAACCTTTTCCTCAACACCCCGGTGCGCGCCCGGTTCCTGCGTGCCGCCGGCGTCGAGACCCGGGCCGTCTCCGAGGTCCTGCACTCCCTCGCACTGGCCAACCTGGACACCCGTTTCGTCTTCGAGTCGAACGGGCGCACGATCCTCGATCTCCCCGCGGGCCGGGACCTGCCGGCGCGCATCGGCGCGATCTGGAAGGACGCGGCCGCGGCCGGGCTCATTCCCCTGGCCACCCAGCGGGGCGGACTGCGTCTTGCCGGCGCCGTGCAGCGGCCGGACCGGGCCCGCCCGGGATTCCGGCGCGCCCACCTCTTCGTGAACGGACGCCCGTTCCGGGACGGGGGGATCCTCGCGGCGGCGGACGCGGGCTATCGCACCACCGTGCCCGAGAACGCGCGCCCGTGGCTGTTCCTGTTCCTGGCCGTCCCCGGTGGCGACGTGGACGTGAACGTGCATCCGGGGAAGGCCGAGGTGCGCTTCCGGGAGGGCGGCCAGCTCGAGAAGTTCGTGGAAGCGTCGGTGCGGGAAACGCTGGAGGGGATGGAGTCGGCGGCGACGTGGGGGGAGCCGCGGCCGCTCCATGTGGTGAGGGAGGGGGCGGAGGGGGCCGGAAAGCCGCCCCGGCAGGCGGAGTCGGGCGAGAACGTCCAGATACACCTCTTCCGGCCGGAGGCTGCGGCGGAAGACGACGACGGGGATTCGGAGGAGGTCTACATGCCCCGCGCGCCCAGGCCCGCGCTGCTGCAGATCCACAACAGCTTCATTCTGGCGGAGACACGCGACGGCGTCATCATCCTCGACCAGCATGCGGCCCATGAGCGCATCCTCTACGAACGCATCGCCGCCGGCTTCGAGGGTGCGGGCCAGGAGGGCCAGCGGCTCCTCTTCCCCTTCACCATCCGCCTCACGAAGCCCGAGCTGGAGGTCCTCGAGTCCATATGGGATCCTCTGGCCCGGCTGGGCTTCGAGGTTTCGCGCTTCGGCTACGACGCGATCCTGGTGCAATCGGTTCCCGCGCCGCACCGCTACTTCGACGCCGAGCGGTGTATTCGTGAAATGATCCACGAGCTGCTGCACGGCTCCGACCTGATGAACTCGGCGCGGAACCAGAACGAGCGCGTGGCCATGAGCTTCGCCTGCAAGGGGGCGATACGCGCGGGCCAGAAGCTCGCCCGGGAGGAGATGCACGAACTCTTCGACCAACTCTTTGCCACCGAGCTTCCCTACCATGACATCCACGGCCGCCCCACGGTGGTGCGGCTGGGGCTGGGCGAGCTGCGGAGGAAGTTCGGGCGCACGTGACGGCGGGCCATGCGGGGCGCTCGCGGAGTCCGGCGGGGACCCGTCGGGCGGGTTCTCCGGACTTCCTTGCGATCGTGGGGTGCACCGGATCCGGGAAGACGGCGCTGTCGCTCCGTGTCGCGCGGAGGCTCGGCGCCGAGATCATCTCGATGGACTCGCGGCAGGTGTACCGCGGCATGGACGTCGGTACCGCCAAGGCCACCACGCGCGAGCGGGCCTCCGTGCCGCATCACGGCCTCGACCTCCGCGAACCCGGCCAGCGGTACAGCGCCGGAGAGTTCGGACGGGACGCGCGCCGCTGGATCCGGGACATCCGGGCGCGCGGGCGGGTGCCGCTGCTGGTCGGCGGAACGGGGTTCTTTCTCCGGGTGCTCACCGACCCGATCTTCCGCGAGCCGCCGCTGGACGGAGCCCGGCGCGCCCGGCTGGAGCGGGCTCTCGGGGCGCTGCCGCGCCCGGAGCTGGAGCGCTGGATGCGGGTACTGGACCCGGAGCGGGTGGCTGCGCTGTCGGGCCCGGGGGGATACCAGCGCATGATCCGAACTGTAACCGTCACCCTTCTGACGGGTAGAAAACTATCATGGTGGCATGTCCGCCATCCCACCGGGGCGGATCCGCTCCGCGGCGTGGTGTGCCTGCTGCGCGTGCCGCGGGGGGCGCTCGGCGAGCGGATCGACCGGCGCGTGCGCGCGATGGTCGAAGCCGGCTTCCGCGACGAGGTGGCCGGGATGCTCGCCGCCGGTTACTCGCCGGACGACCCGGGGATGGATGGGGTGGGGTACCGCGAGATGGCCGAACACCTGGCCGGTCGCATCACCCTGGACGAGGCCGTGGAGCGCACCCGCCGCGCCACCCGGCGGTACGCGAAGCGGCAGCGCACGTGGTTTCGCCACCAGCTCGGGCCGGACGCGGTGGTGGTCGACGGTACGGCGCCGCCGGAGGTGCAGGCGGAGGTGGTGGTGGGGGCGTGGGGCGGTCGGGCCGGCCGGATGGAGGAGGCCGCGCCGGGGGTAGCCGGACCGGCGCGAACCGCGGGCGAACCGGCGGGTGCCGAGGCCGCACGATGAAGATCGGGATCACCTGCTACCCGACCTACGGGGGTTCCGGGGCGGTCGCAACCGAACTCGGGATCGGGCTGGCCGCGCGCGGGCACGAAGTCCACTTCATCTCCTACGCCCAGCCCTTCCGCCTGTCGGGATTCCGCGAACGGGTGTACTTCCACGAGGTGGAGATGGAGCGCTACCCGCTCTTCGAACACCCCCACTACACCCTGGCGCTGGCGGCGGCGATCCACGACACCGCGCTCAGGGAGTCCCTCGACCTCATCCACGTCCACTACGCCATCCCCCACGCCACCTCCGCCTGGATCGCCCGGGAGATGCTGGAGGAGAACGGGGGACCGCCGCTCGTGACCACCCTGCACGGCACCGACGTCACGCTGGTCGGCCTCCACCCCTCCTTCCACCCCATCACCCGCTTCTCGATCATGCGTTCGCAGGGGATCACCGCTGTCTCGGACTTCCTCAAGGCGGTCACGGTGCGCGACTTCGGCGTCCCCGGGGAGCGGATCCGGGTCATCCCGAACTTCGTGGACACCGAGCTGTTCCGGCGCGGCCGCGATCCCTGCCACCGGGAGGTCTTCGCGTCGGCCGGCGAGAAGATCGTCATGCACGTCTCCAACTTCCGCCCCGTCAAGCGGGTGGTCGATGTGATCGAGGTCTTCGCGGGCATCCGGCGCGCGGTCCCGGCGCGGCTCGTGATGGCGGGCGACGGTCCGGACCGGCCGCGTGCTGCCGAAGGGGCGCGTGCGCTGGGCGTCGAGCGCGATGTCGTCTTCCTCGGCAAGCACGGCGCCATCGAGGAGCTGCTGTCGTGTGCCGACCTCTTTCTCATGACGAGCGACCGCGAGTCCTTCGGGCTGGCCGCGCTCGAAGCGCTGTCGTGCGGCGTGCCGGTGGTGGGGTACGGAGTGGGGGGACTGCCCGAGGTGGTGCCCGACGGCGAGGCGGGGGTGCTGGTTCCGGTGGGTGCGGTGGAGGAGGCCACCGCGGGCGCGACCGGCCTGCTTGCGGACCCGGCCCGCTGGCGGCGCTTCAGCGACGCGGCGCGCGCGGTGGCGGTGGAGCGCTTCGCGGTGCGGCGCATTCTGCCGATGTACGAGGCGTACTACGAGGCCGTGCTGGCGGATGGTGGGCCGTGACCTGGTACGAGGGGGTTTTTCTGGGCCTTGTGCAGGGCGCGACCGAGTTTCTGCCGGTCTCCAGCTCCGGCCACCTGGTCATGGGGCAGGCGGTGCTGGGCGTCGAGGTGCCGGGGCTGGGATTCGAGGTGGCGCTGCACCTAGCCACGCTGGTGTCGGTGCTGGTGGTCTACCGGGCCCGGATCGGGGCCCTGCTGGGGGGGGCGGTGCGGGGCGACCCCGCGCAGCTGCGGTACGGGGGGCTGCTGATCGTGGCGTCGGTTCCGGCCGCGGTCGCGGGGGCCGGGTTCGGGGACTTCCTCGCGTCGCTCTTCGACAGTCCCGCGGTGACGGGCGTGGCGCTGCTCGTCACGGGCTGCGTGGTGTGGACGGCGCGCGGGGCGCTGACCCGGGGTCCCGCCGGGCGGCCCGGGCCGGGGAGCGCCGTCGTCGTCGGCCTGGCCCAGGCCGTCGCGATCGTGCCGGGGATCTCCCGTTCGGGGGCCACGGTGGTGGCCGCGCTGTGGCGGGGGGTGGAGGCGCGCGAGGCCGCGGCGTTCTCGTTTCTGCTGTCGGTGCCCGCGGTGGGGGGCGCGGCGCTGCTCGAGGTGCCGGGGCTGGTGGCGGGGGCGGGCGCGCCGGGTGGGGTGTCGCCGGGCGTGCTGGGTGGGGCGGCGGCGGTCGCGTGCGTGACGGGGGTGGTGGCCATCGGGGCGTTCCGGGCGATGCTCGAGAAGCGGTCGCTGCACCGGTTCGCGCCGTACCTGTGGGCGGTCGGGGCTCTGTTCCTCTGGTTCGTGAGCGTGCGGTGAGGGACGTGGGTGGGGTGGGGGCGGGCGGACGCGTTTCGGCCGGTCCGTCGCTCCCGGGTGCCTGGGAGGGGTGCCCGGCGGACGCGTGGGCGAAGCGGCTGGGGGTCGCCACGGCGGAGTTCCACGCGCGGGTGGCTTCCACCAACGACCGGGCCAGGGTGCTGGCGGCCGAGGGGGCGCCGCGGCCCGTCGTCGTCGTGGCCGACCGCCAGAGTGCGGGGCGGGGAAGGAGGGGACGGCGCTGGGTGTCCGACACGCCGCTGGGACTGTGGTTCACCGTCGTCGCCGATCCGGTGGCGGGAGGTGCCGCCGGGTTGCCGCTCAGGGTGGGGCTCGGGGTGGCGCGGGGCCTGGAGTCCCTCGTGCCGGAGGTGCGGGTCGAGGTCAGATGGCCCAACGACCTGCTGGTCGGAGGGGAGAAGCTGGGAGGTGTCCTCTGCGAGGAGACCGGAGGCGCCGTGCTTGCCGGCATCGGTTTGAATCTGAATCATGCGCACGACGACCTGCCCGGGGGGCTGGAGACCGCCGCCACCTCGGTTCTGGTGGCGGCCGGCGTGCGCGTTTCCCGTGCCCGCGTACTGGCGCGCGTCGTCGATGAGCTTTCGGACGTATGGCTGCACCCCGGTCCGCCGATCCCCGCCGCCGAACTCGCCGAACTGAACGCGCGCTCCCCGGTCCGCGGGAGCAGGTTGTCGGCCGACGGTGTGGTCAGTCATTCTTCGGGGCGCCCGCGCGCGGTCCGCGGACTTCGGGTGCGGGGCGGCGACATTCTTCCCGACGGAACGCTGGAGGTGCGGGATGACGCCGGGACCTGGCTTCGCATGATCGCCGGGTCGGTCCGATCGAGCCCAGAGACATCAAGGAGTTGAGCAATGGCCTGCCAGCTGGTCGCCGACGTGGGAAACACCGACACCGTCTTCGGGCTCATGAGCCTCTCCGGGCGCGAGGTTCTCGCCCACTGGCGCATCAGCACCGCGGTACGCCGTACGGAGGACGAGTACCGGGTCCTGCTGGCGGCCCTGCTCGCCTCTGGTCCATCCCCTGCGGGTTCGATCCGGCGGGGGGTCATCGGCTCGGTGGTGCCGGCCGGCGACCGCACCCTGCGCCGGGTCCTGTCTTCGGTCGTGGAGGGACCCGTGCTGCAGGTGACCGCGAGGTCGGCACTACCAATACGGATCGACGTGGAGGAGCCGCTCACCGTGGGCGCGGACAGGATCCTCAATACCCTGGCGGCCCGGATCCGCTTCGGCCGTGACACGATTGCGGTGGACCTGGGAACCGCGACCACCTTCGACTGCATCACCGCGGACGGCGTGTTTCTCGGCGGGGTGATCGCGCCGGGTGTGAGCACGGGACTCGACTGGCTGGCGCGGAGTACGGCCAAGCTGCCGCGGGTGGAGCTGGCCCCGCCTCCCGAGGTGATCGGACGCCGCACCGAGGCGTGTATTCGCAGCGGTGTGTTCCATTCGGCGGTGGGGGCGGTGGACGCGATCGTCGGGCGGATCCGCGAGAGCTGGGATTCGGAAGACATCCTGGTGGTGGCCACCGGCGGGTTCGCGCCGGTGATCGGGCCGCACGCGTCGTCGGTGGACCGGGTCGAGCCGCTGCTGACGCTGGAGGGGCTGGGGATCGCGGGGGCGTATCTGGATCGCTGATCGGGGGGGAGAAGAATGTATACTCTGCTTTACAGGGTGTATGCTGTACATGACAGTGGGTGGTGGAAGGGGTGCGTCGGTCGGCGAGTGCGGATCCCACCTGGCGAGTTGGTCTGGTTGGTGGCGGTTGGGTCGACGTCCTGGTCGCATTGAACTGAAGAGGAACGCTCGTCGGGCGTTCTGTCCTTCATCCTCCGGGTCGGTGGGAACGTGGTGGTTGTGCGGGTCTCCGGCAGGTGGTAGCGTCGCATTCTCTTCTCCCCGGCACGGTTCACGCGAGAGACGTTGCCCATTCGGGGGTCGGAGGGTGAAGTGAAGGGACTTCCACTCCTACGGAAAACCAGAATGGACATCCAAAGGCTTCCTCGCGGAAAGTCCGAGGACCGGTCGGGTAACACGCATCGACTTGAGCATCACTGTGCGGACGTGGCGGCCTGTTTCGAGGCGCTGATCCGCGAACCAGTGCTGCGGCAGCGACTGGCGCAGGCGGCGGGAGTTCGCGTGCTGGACGATGTCAACATGGCTCGGCTGGTCGTGCTGGTCTTCCTTCACGACTTTGGCAAGATCCGACCGGAGCTTCAGGTCGGCCCGGTACGCGGAGGTCGTGGCAGGCCCAGCCACCTGAACCCGGTATTCTGGGCGTACTTCAGCCGGACGGGCGTGAACAGGGACATCGGGCTGGACCAGCTGCGTGAATGGGGACCCGGAGCAGAACAGCTCATTCACGCCGTGCTGGCACATCACGGACGTCCGGTGATCCCATATGAGTGGAAGAACAGGGAGCCGGCCGACATCTGGAAGGCCATCGACGGATACGATCCGATCAAGGCGGGCCGCGAGATGGTCGGGTTGGCTCGGCGATGGTTCCCGGAAGCGTTCGAGCCCGGCCCCGACCTGCCGGCCAGTCCGGTCTTCGTCCACCTCTGCGCGGGGATCGTGGTCCTCGCCGACCATATTGGTTCCAACGACGAGCTGTTTCGGCAGGTGCCCGTCCTGGAAAGGGACTACATCGACCGCGCGCGCGCCAAAGCGGATGACGCGGTGCGCGCATTCGGCTTCACACGTTCCGACTGGGCGGAACGAACCGGACCGGCCACGTTCCAAACCCTCTTCCCCGAGTGGGAGCCGCGTCCGTTGCAGACGGCGGTTGTCGATGCTCCGCTCCACCACCGGCTGCTGATTCTGGAAAGCGAGACGGGTTCGGGGAAGACCGAGGCTGCGCTGATGCGCTTCGCGATTCTGTTCAAGGAAGGGCTGGTCGACAGCCTGTACTTTGCTCTGCCGACCCGTGCGGCGGCCAAGCAGATCCAAGAGCGCATCCACAAGGCGCTGGGCCGCTTTCTTCCCGACGCCGCACGCGCCGACACCGTGCTCGCGATCCCCGGCTACATCGTCCGGGTCGGAGAAGTGGCGGGGAAGCGGGAGGGATGGTCCGTGTTGTGGAGGGACGACCCGAACGACGACGACAGACTCGCCCGCTGGGCCGCCGAGAGCGCGCGCAAGTTCCTATGCGCGACCGTTGCGGTGGGGACCGTTGATCAGGCGCTGCTTGCCGGGCTGCAGGTGAAGTGGGCGCATTTCAGGGGGGCCGCTCTGGCGCGCAGCCTACTCGTGGTCGATGAGGTGCACGCGAGCGACGATTACATGACCAAGGTGATGAGTCACGTACTCCGCAATCACCTGTCCGCCGGCGGGCACGCCCTGCTGATGTCGGCCACGCTGGGCACGGCTGCGAGAAGACGCATCGTGAGTGATGCCACCGGGACGCGGACGGACGTCACGTCCGACACCCCATACCCGATGCTGACGATGGTGTCCGGGAACGGTGAGGCCGAGACGGCGACGTTCGAGCATGCCGGAAAGCCCAAGCGGGTGTCGATGACGGCGGAGCCGATCATCGAAAGACCTGGGGCCGTGGGGGCGCTGGCAGTCCAACACGCGACTGAGGGCGCCAAGGTGCTCGTGGTGAGAAACACCGTCGCCCAGGCCGTCGCGGTGTTCGACGCGATCCGGGAGAGCTCCCCAGACTCGCTGCTCCAGGTGGTGGGCGGACCGGCTTTGCATCACAGTCGCTTCGCGGCCGAAGACCGCAGGCTGCTGGACGCCGCCGTAGAACGAGAGTTGGGCGCGGAGCGCGGCTGCGGAGGACTGATCGTGGTGGGCACGCAGACGCTCGAACAGTCGCTGGACATTGACGCCGACGTGCTGATCTCCGATCTGTGTCCTGCGGATGTTCTACTGCAGCGGATTGGCAGACTCCACCGCCACTCCAACGAGCGCCCGGACGGGTTCGACACGGCGCGATGTCACGTACTGGTGCCGCCGGGCGAACTGGACTCCGACGGCCTGCTGCGGTTCGGACTCGGCATCTCGAGTCGGAACGGACGCGGAATCTACCTTGACATCACGATGCTGAAATTGACCCGCCGGGCGGTCGTAAACCACCCGGTCTGGATCATCCCGGACATGAACCGAATGCTGGTCGACGGGGCCACGGATCCCGAACGGCTGGCCGCCGTGGAGAAGGAGATGGGCTGGAGGGACAAGGGGAACGAGGTGGATGGAAAGACGTTTGCGGATCGACTGTTCGCGGAGGAACACTCGCTGAGCTGGGAAGAGAAGTTCTCGACGCTGGGGTTCCCGAAGGATGAAAAGGTGAGAACCCGTCTCGGGGACGACGGATTCCTGTTCCGGCTCCCGGAGCCCGTGCAGGGACCGCTGGGGATGGCGACGACTTTCAATCTTCCGGCCCACATGTTCCCCGAAAAGGCCAAACCGGAGGAAATCGAACACGCACTCGCCGAACCCGGCCCGGACGGCCTGATTCTGGTGGTCGGACCGCACCGGTTCATCTACGACCGCGGAGGGGTGAGAAAGGGTAGGACGCACTGATTGACGGACCATGGCGACAGCCCTTACCGTGGGGTGTCTGGTGGCAAGGCGGATGAACCGTTGGCCCCCACGAGGGGGATGGACTGCGTTGGATGCCCCCTTCCTCAGTCTCCCCGCACACGTGGGGATAGGCCGTGGGAGCGTGCCGGTGTGGACGCAGGAATGATGGGTTCCCCGCACACGCGGGGGTGGAGGCACTTGCGGGGATGGAGCCGGATGAGTTGACCGGTTCACAACCAGTCGTTATACTTCCTAACTGGGAACGTGCAGGTGTACTACAAATCCATCATACAGACGACCCGAAGGAGAGACATGTCACTGAACATCCTTGAGGACGGGCTCATTCGAACGACTCTGACGAACGAAAGTCCACCGAAACTCCTCTCGCTATCGCTACCAGAAGTGTACGCCGCCATGCTGACCGAGGAGGTGGCCACGTTCCCGGCGCTTCGATCACATCAACGACACGCTTGGCACGCCTTTCTCGCCCAGCTCGGAGCCATCGCCCTAGCCAGGGCGGACATGACCGAGACCCCCACCGGGGCAAGCGAGTGGCACCGACTGTTGTTGGCCCTCACGCAGGATTGGCCGGACGACAGTCCGTGGCACTTGATCGGGGCGGATCCCGGCAGGCCGGCGTTCCTTCAGTGCCCGTTGCCGGACGGACTCCCAGCCGTCAAGAAGATCTTGGCGACACCGGACGATCTGGATCCGCTGGTCACGTCAAAGAACCACGCGCTCAAGGCTTCCAAGGTGGTTCTCGGTACTCCAGACGACTGGATCTTCGCGCTCGTCAACCTGCAGACCATGAGCGGCTACGGGGGGGCGGGCAACTATGGAATTGCGCGGATGAACGGAGGCCGCTCGGCCCGCCCGTGTCTCGGCCTGGCTCCAGTGGACGGCGGCCCGGGTGCGCATCTGGCACACGACCTCGGGGAGATGCTGGCAAACAGACACAATCTGCTCAGGGACTACTCCGACACGGGGACGGCACTGGTCTGGCTGGTCCCATGGGACGGGCAGGACCAGCTACGCCTTTCGGACCTTGACCCCCACTTCATCGAGATCTGCCGACGAGTGCGGCTCGCCGAGATCGACGGACGGATCGTGGCGAGGATCGGAACATCCGGTAGGACGCGGATCGCGGCCCGGCACTCCAAGGGCAATGTAGGAGACCACTGGACCCCGATCCACAAGGGCGCTCCCAAGGCACTCTCTCCTCAACCCGGTGCGTTCCGGTACGACCGGCTGGCGACCCTGTTGTTCGACTCCGGGGAGTTTCGGCTACCGTCGGCCATGAAGCCGCGCAGGGAGCTCGGCGACCGACACTGGCGGCTGGTCGCGCGTGCCGTGGCAGACGGAGGGCGGACAAGTAGCGGTTTCCAGGAGCGCACCGACATCATCATGGGTCCGGGCCTTGCGGACGCGATGATCGGAGGCCCCAGGCGTCAAGCGCTTGAGGAGATGTCGGAGGCCATGCTGGACGAGGTCGCCGCCGTGCTTAAGGCGCTACGGTTCGCGGTCGCCTTCGCGGCGAGCAAGGGCGAGGACCCCCAGAAGCTGGAACGCGCTGACCGGAGGGCTGCATACCGTGCGGCAGAGCCGTTCCTGGATCGCCTGCATGTCTTGGCGGACGCGTTCTTCTTCCCCGCCCTACAGGAGCGGTTCGCCGCGCACGAAGACGACCGCAGGGCAGTCAAGCGGGAGTTCACCGACCAGCTGGTCGATAGGGCCCGACAGCTGCTCCGCGACGCCCAGGAGACGGTCGCACGATCCGACCTTCACAGAATCAGAGCCCGAGTGTTCTCGGAACGGGCGTTCAGGGGAAGCCTGAGGAGATCCGGGAACATCGACATTACCCGCAACAGGACGGAGGATGCGAATGAGTAGCAATAGACACCGCAAGCTAGGCGAGGTGATCCCGCACGTGGCGCACTACCTCGCAGCCGAACTGGAGTCTGGTCTGGCCGCGTCGCTGCGCCGCAACCCCATGGAAGGAAGGGGAATCAGCGGCCTGTACCATGTCTTCCGAGAGACATCGCTTCAGCCGTCCGGCGAGCGCGAACGGCTGTGGGCGGTCGTGATCCAATGCATCGCCATTCTAACACCGCGCGGACGAAGATCCGGCAGGCCGTCCGCGCACAACCCGAAGATACCCATGGGCGTCGCCATCCGGCGGGCCGGGGTGTCGGAGCATCGCCTGACTCGGCTGCTAGCCTCGAAGGGATCGGCGCGACGGGACCAGGTGATCCGCCTGTGTCGCCGACTGGCGAACAACAGGGCTTCGGCACGGTTCGACCTGCGGACGCTGGCACGATTCGTCCTGTCCGAAGAAGAGCACTCGGCGCTCAAGATCGCGCGCCACTACCACATCGCTCCGAAGAGCGATGGCAACACAGAGGAGTAGCACCGATGGACAATCCGAGATTCATTCAGATTCACAGCCTCCACGGTTGGGCGGGCACGCTCCTGAACCGGGACGACACGGGGTTCGCCAAGCGGCTCCGCTACGGCGGTTCCACCAGGACGCGCGTATCGTCGCAGTGCCTGAAGCGCCACTGGCGGCTCGCGAACGGCCCTCATGCGCTCGTTGGCATCAACGGTGCCACCGCCGCCACCCGGTCGCGTGAGATCGTGACCAGGCGGGTCGTCGAGCCGCTGAGGAAAGCTGGCCACCCCGACGATGTCGTGGACACCATTGGAGAGACGCTCCAGAAGGCCGTTTACGGCGACAAGGGCCACGAGAGGGGCAACCGGCAGCCGCTGTTGCTTGGCGACCCCGAGATCCGGCACTTGGCCGAAATGGCGAAGTCGCTGGCGGAGCTGTCGCCCGAAGACCGTAAGACCGAGCTGGAGGAACTAGGGAAGCCACTCAAGAGCAAGAAGCCCACGTTCCGCAATTTCCAGAAAAACATGGCTCAGATGCGTGCCCAGACGAAGCTGCCGGGTGGGTTGGTCGGAGCGATGTTCGGACGGATGGTGACGTCCGACCTCAAGGCGAACATCGACGCCGCCATTCACGTCGCGCACGCATTCACCGTGCACCCAGAGGAGCAGGAGACGGACTACTTCACCGCCGTCGACGACCTCGCGGCGGACGACGAGTCGGGAGCCGGACACGTCGGAGACTCGGACCTGACGAGCGGCCTGTTCTACGGCTATGTCGTCGTGGACCTCGGAACGCTGTTCGCCAACATCCCGGAAGACCGCGAGACGGCCGGCGAGGTGGTCAGGCGTCTCATCCATCTGATCGCCACGATCACGCCGGGTGCCAAGCTGGGGTCCACGGCACCGTACACACGGGCGAGCTTCATGATGGTCGAAGCCGGCGCGGAGCCGCCGCGCAGTCTGGCCGAAGCGTTCCGGCAGCCCTCCCGACCCAACCTCGCAGACGCGGCCCAGGCAATCGCGAAGCACGTTGAGGCGCTCGACGACAACTACGGTGTCGACGGCGAGCGGCGGGTCATGAGCCTCAACGACACGCCGATGCCCAGAGCGATGCGGGTGTCCCTGCCCGCGCTAGCGGACTGGGCGGGCGACATCGTGCAACGGACCGTCTGATGCGCTGGCTGCATCTGCGGTTACAGGCACCCCTCGCGTCCTTCGGCTCCGAGCTCGTCGACGCAGCTGGCGTGACCCGCCTATTCCCCACACAGTCGATGGTTACGGGTCTGTGCGCCAATGCGCTCGGCTGGACCAGGGACATGGGCGACGAGCATGACGGGCTTCAGCGACGCATCGTCTTCGGAGCCATGCACGACGCACTCGATCCCGGTAGCCGCATCTTCACCGACTTCCAGACGGCAGAGCTACGCAGGAACGACAAGGCCTGGACCACCCGTGGCTACCCGATGGTCAGAGCCGGTGGATCGTACGACGGCCCCGATCTGAGGTATCGCGAATATCACGCCGACCTGCAAATGTCGGTCTTAATGCGGCTGGCGCACGACGACGACCCGACGATAGAGAGACTGACGAAGGCGTTCAGAAGCCCAGCCAGACCGCTCTTCATCGGGCGCAAGCCGTGTCTTCCGAGCAGGCCGATGTTCGACGGCTGGGTGGACGGCCCCGACATCATCTCCGCGCTACGAAGCCTCGTACCGCCGGACGAGCTTCGCGAAGCACTCTGGCCACGAGCCGAAGGCGTCACGAGCACGGCGCTCGTCGTGGACATCACTGACGAGAGGAACTGGCGCAGCGGACTGCACGGCGGACTCCGCCACGTCTGCCTCGACAGACTGGAAAGGACAGGACAGGAATGACCACTAGACTGATAAAGGTACCCGTCGACTGGATGGCGTTCAGTCGGTTCGTGGCGGCCCGACACCGGCGGCCCGGCGTGTTCGACATCGGTCTGGCCATGCACGGTCTGCTGACGAGGCTGTTCGGCAAGCGCACGCTCCAGCCGTTCCACATTATCTCGCCCGCACGCGGTAAGACTGGCTTGCTGTACGGCTACACGCCCGAAGACGCACGGAGCCTCAGGGCGAGAGAGCGGAAGGCGCACGCCGTCTGCCGCGAAGCGGTTCGCATCGGCGAGATGGCCATCCGAGTCATGCCAACGACATTCCCGCCGGGAACACGCCTTGCGTTCCAGACCCGCATACGACCGGTGCGCCGACCCGCACGCGACCTCTACGACCCGTTTTCCGGCCAGACGCTGAAGGACGGCTGCGAGATTGACGCCTACCAGCACGCCATGATCAGGCATCACGGCAACGGCAAGCGCGAGATCACGCACGCACGCGTCTATATGGAATGGCTGGCCGAACGTCTGGACAGTGCCGCCCATCTGGTGGAGGACGAATGTCGGCTCTTCCACCTCGCGCGGTCACGCGCCTGGCGCGGCGACGGGCGCGGCCCCGAAGGGCCGGACGCCACGATCAAGGGCACGCTCGTCGTAGACGACACGCCGATGTTCGCCGACAGGCTGGTGCGTGGCATCGGCCGCCACCGCGCCTACGGCTACGGAATGTTGCTGCTGAGCCGGTCTGCCCGTACGGCGCGAGGCGCCTGAGGGCAGGCCGTCGACCGATGTTGGAGGGACGGCTCGGGCTCGACTCCGCGCGCATTCCGCATGCGGACCGGCACGGCTTGCTATGGCTTGCCCGCGGACACCTGACTGCAAAGGACGGAACGTTGTCCTTCGAACGAAAGCCCGGGGAAGGGGTGAGCAACGATCCGCTGAAGCCCGGTAGGTATTCAATCCCGTTCCAAGGAGTGTCGATGATCCTGCTGGGGCCGGGTTCCATGGTAAGTCATGACGCTCTGAGACTGCTTGGACGGCACGGCACGGGCATGGCGGCGGTGGGTGTGGATGGTGTACGCCTCTACACGGCTCCACCCGTCATGTCGGGCCGTTCCAGGCGTGCCCGCGCCCAGGCCCGCTGTTGGGCCGACGAGGAAGCACGGCTGGCCATCGCGCGCAGAATGTATGCCTGGCGCTTGGGAGAGATCCTGCCAAACCGTGACATTGCCGCGCTCCGGGGCATTGAAGGGGCCCGAATGCGCGAGACCTACCGTCTCGTGGCACGGACGGTCGGCATCGAGTGGCGCGGGCGCCGATATGACCGGTCCAACCCAGGTAGGGCGGACGTTCCCAATCAGGCGCTCAACCACGCCTCGAGCGCGGTCGAGGCGGCGGCAGCGATTGCCGTTGCCTCAACCGCCACCATTCCCCAGCTCGGGTTCATTCACGAGGACGCCAGCCAGTCCTTCGTCCTGGACATCTCCGACCTCTTTCGCGACAGGGTGCTCATTCCCGCAGCGTTCCGTGCGGCCAAGAAAGCGACGAGAAGCAGGGGTGGGAGCATCGAACGAGTGACGCGACTAGAGGTGGGCAACACGCTGAGCCGACAAGGCACGATTCCGAAGATGATCGAGAAGATCAAGGAGCTGTTTGACAATCCTGGGTAAGTACTGAACTGGAGGATGCCGATGACGGTGTTCGTTACCCGCAACGTCGAGGCGCGATACCGCGGGTTCCTAGCCTCCACAATGCTGGAGGTAGCAGCGGGCGTCTACGTGTCACCCAACCTCTCGAAAGGAGTACGTGAACGCATCTGGTCTGTCTTGACCAAATGGTACGCCCACCTGGGCAACGGATCGATCACGCTCCTCTTCGCCGATGCCGCTTCGGTCGGCGGGCTGAGGCTGGAGTACCTTGGAGAGCCGCCGAAGGAGATATGGGACTGCGACGGAGTGCTGCTCGTACGACGCTCTCACGGCATGGAACGAGCTGGAGGACTTGCCATGTGATCTAACGGAGTAGTTAGATAGTGCGTATTATCTCGTCATCTGGTCACAGGACCTGCAGTTACGCAAGAGGCTCCCCCGCACACGCGGGGATGGACCTTAGGCTGACGGCTGACGAAGTGTACGGACTGTGGCTCCCCCGCACACGCGGGGATGGACCGCAGGACCTGACCCGCTACATCGCGATGCTCGAGGCTCCCCCGCACACGCGGGGATGGACCCGTCGAGACCTCCCCCGCCGCCTTCCAGGTACGGGCTCCCCCGCACACGCGGGGATGGACCCGATGTAGCCCTTCGTGCCGTTGTAGGCCGCCCGGCTCCCCCGCACACGCGGGGATGGACCCCCCAATGACCCGGATTACGGGGAGTTCGGCTTGGCTCCCCCGCACACGCGGGGATGGACCCTGGAGCGCCGCGAAGGCCTCGGGGTCCAGGGCGGCTCCCCCGCACACGCGGGGATGGACCGTCGAACCCCCCACCGGCCCGCGGGGCGTAATAGGCTCCCCCGCACACGCGGGGATGGACCCGTCGAAGCCTCATCGAGGGCGATCATGTCCCAGGCTCCCCCGCACACGCGGGGATGGACCCCGGAGACGATCAATCACGCTCGATCCCCTCCGGGCTCCCCCGCACACGCGGGGATGGACCCATCAGCGACAAGTTGCCGCCCTGCATCCGGTCGGCTCCCCCGCACACGCGGGGATGGACCGCTGCTCCGGGCGCTGGCGGACGGGGGGGAGGTGGCTCCCCCGCACACGCGGGGATGGACCCCATCTGGACGTTGCGAACGTGCGCCTCCAGATGGCTCCCCCGCACACGCGGGGATGGACCCACATCCACCGATTGCACGGCTAATGGTTGTTCGGCTCCCCCGCACACGCGGGGATGGACCCTCGTGACCGTCCACGTACGCCCACCGCCAGATGGCTCCCCCGCACACGCGGGGATGGACCCCCGGAGACGATGTGTTGCTGCCTCGTCGGCACGGCTCCCCCGCACACGCGGGGATGGACCCCTCTCCTCGCCGATCACGGTGATATGGCTGATGGCTCCCCCGCACACGCGGGGATGGACCGCATCCTGTGCTGCGGTCAGGCCTCCAGTCTGCGGCTCCCCCGCACACGCGGGGATGGACCGTCTATCCGGCCAGCACAATACGGGTTCTGTCCGGCTCCCCCGCACACGCGGGGATGGACCCGCCAGAGAGATGGACGTCGAGGCGGCATGGCGGGCTCCCCCGCACACGCGGGGATGGACCCTCGCAGTACTCGACGACGATCAGCTTCAAGGGGGCTCCCCCGCACACGCGGGGATGGACCGCAGCGAGTCCGTCGCGTGGCATGTGTTGCCGCGGCTCCCCCGCACACGCGGGGATGGACCCTGGAGGAGCCACAGGGCGTCCGCCTGGTTGTTGGCTCCCCCGCACACGCGGGGATGGACCCAAAGGTAATCACAATATCCGTCACCGGGCCGAGGCTCCCCCGCACACGCGGGGATGGACCCTCCACGTTGTCGAGGCGCTGGGCGGGGCCGAGGGCTCCCCCGCACACGCGGGGATGGACCCCTTCACATCGACCGCATCCGGATCGCCCCTCCGGCTCCCCCGCACACGCGGGGATGGACCGCCGGATGGCGGGAAGTCCCTTGCGCCACGACGGGCTCCCCCGCACACGCGGGGATGGACCCGAGGCATCGAGGGCTCTGTACGATCAGTTCGGGGCTCCCCCGCACACGCGGGGATGGACCCCAGCGGAGGGATGCATGGGGAGCCAGGACCCCGGCTCCCCCGCACACGCGGGGATGGACCGGGGACAGCGTACGGACACCCACTGGCTTGGCTGGCTCCCCCGCACACGCGGGGATGGACCTCAAGGAACTGCTTCGGCGGGTGGACTGGTCGCGGCTCCCCCGCACACGCGGGGATGGACCCCTTCACGCTCCGATAGCGGACGCCGTTGGCGTGGCTCCCCCGCACACGCGGGGATGGACCCGCAACGTCCACCTCGTGACCCGTCCATGGTGGGGCTCCCCCGCACACGCGGGGATGGACCCTCGTTGGCGATCATGCGCGAAGACTCGCGCCAGGCTCCCCCGCACACGCGGGGATGGACCCCCGAGTTGGACGGGTTCCGTACGGCGTGGATGGGCTCCCCCGCACACGCGGGGATGGACCCGGGCGGTACGAGGCGTCGACACCTCGTAGGGCGGCTCCCCCGCACACGCGGGGATGGACCCACGGGTGACATTCATCGAGGGTGATGTGGACCGGCTCCCCCGCACACGCGGGGATGGACCCCGGAGGCTTACGCCGCTTACGTCGCCGGACGCGGCTCCCCCGCACACGCGGGGATGGACCTCCAAGAGGAGGGAGAAAAGCATGAGCGAAGCGGGCTCCCCCGCACACGCGGGGATGGACCCCGATGAAACACAAACTCACCCCCTACCAGCGGGGCTCCCCCGCACACGCGGGGATGGACCTCGGACAGGCGGCGGAACGAGCGCAAACAACATGGCTCCCCCGCACACGCGGGGATGGACCTCGGACAGGCGGCGGAACGAGCGCAAACAACATGGCTCCCCCGCACACGCGGGGATGGACCGCCGCCAGCAGCCCATCCGCGCCCCCGAACGCCGGCTCCCCCGCACACGCGGGGATGGACCCTGTCCGAAACAGTTCGCAATGTCATGCCACGCGGCTCCCCCGCACACGCGGGGATGGACCCGAGCTGTCGCGCGCGGACTTCCGGCTTGGTGGGGCTCCCCCGCACACGCGGGGATGGACCGTGGCGTGTCGAACGGTCGGAGACCACCGCCCGGGCTCCCCCGCACACGCGGGGATGGACCTCCCTGATCTCCTGCGAGTACTCGGCGCGGTCCGGCTCCCCCGCACACGCGGGGATGGACCGCACCCGAAAAGGTGCATCCCCTCCCATGTGGAGGCTCCCCCGCACACGCGGGGATGGACCGTTGTCGGCCGGGTTGTTCAGGCCGTCGAGCCCGGCTCCCCCGCACACGCGGGGATGGACCGTCGGCCGTTGCGGCCGCGAGCCGGAACGCGCTGGCTCCCCCGCACACGCGGGGATGGACCGGCCGGAGGAGTCGTGAGTGTGGATCGACACGGGGCTCCCCCGCACACGCGGGGATGGACCGTTGTCGGCCGGGTTGTTCAGGCCGTCGAGCCCGGCTCCCCCGCACACGCGGGGATGGACCGTCATAACGCCCGAACATTGGGAGGAAATGTTCGGCTCCCCCGCACACGCGGGGATGGACCCCCGCACGCCGCCGACACCGCCCCGATGACCGCGGCTCCCCCGCACACGCGGGGATGGACCCGATCCAGTCGCCGACCTTCGCGCGGTGGGTGCGGCTCCCCCGCACACGCGGGGATGGACCCGATCCAGTCGCCGACCTTCGCGCGGTGGGTGCGGCTCCCCCGCACACGCGGGGATGGACCCAGCTCATGAGAGCCGTCCTCGTAGGCGACCTGGGCTCCCCCGCACACGCGGGGATGGACCCAGCTCATGAGAGCCGTCCTCGTAGGCGACCTGGGCTCCCCCGCACACGCGGGGATGGACCCCGCCTCGCCGGTTGGCCCGCAGACCGACCTGTGGCTCCCCCGCACACGCGGGGATGGACCCTGGAGATGGCCGTCGCCCGGCGGGGCGGCACCGGCTCCCCCGCACACGCGGGGATGGACCCCTTCCGCGCGAACTCCGCGCAGCCGCCGACGAGGCTCCCCCGCACACGCGGGGATGGACCCGAGACGGTCCGACAGCAGGGTGTTCGTCCGAAGGCTCCCCCGCACACGCGGGGATGGACCCTGGCGTGCAGCGGCACGTCCGGTGAGGCTTCGGGCTCCCCCGCACACGCGGGGATGGACCCAGTTCGTACTCATCGTTCGGGTCCCGGGACTGGGCTCCCCCGCACACGCGGGGATGGACCGTCGGTGTCGGAGAACTGGGTCAGCGTCTCGGCGGCTCCCCCGCACACGCGGGGATGGACCCCGGATGATGCCGCCGAGCTCACCGAGCTGGAAGGCTCCCCCGCACACGCGGGGATGGACCCATTCCGGCCAACGCCTTCATGGTCGTCGTCGAGGCTCCCCCGCACACGCGGGGATGGACCCTCGACTTGAAAGGGACGTGGTACCGGCAGGTCGGGCTCCCCCGCACACGCGGGGATGGACCCTTGCCGAGCGGCAGGAGGAACCATGCCACGGCGGCTCCCCCGCACACGCGGGGATGGACCGGAGTACCTGATCCAGGCGCTCGAGGAGACGGTGGCTCCCCCGCACACGCGGGGATGGACCCATCTTGCGCCTTCCTTTCGGTGTCGTGGACAGGGCTCCCCCGCACACGCGGGGATGGACCCAGTCTCCGTTGTCGGTCAGCTCGTGAATCGTGGGCTCCCCCGCACACGCGGGGATGGACCTGTACCGGGTCAAGATCACAACGGATGCCGGTAGGCTCCCCCGCACACGCGGGGATGGACCCGCCGTCCAGAACGCCAGAAAGGAGGCTAGGGAGGCTCCCCCGCACACGCGGGGATGGACCCTCCAGGTCCAGCGGCAGGCGATCGGCAACGCTGGCTCCCCCGCACACGCGGGGATGGACCCCGAGATCCGCAAAGAGGTGACCCCCCACCGTTGGCTCCCCCGCACACGCGGGGATGGACCTGAGCATGAGGAGCTGGCGCGTGCGCATGTTCAGGCTCCCCCGCACACGCGGGGATGGACCCTCGTTACCCTGTATGTGGACGATAGCGGTTTCGGCTCCCCCGCACACGCGGGGATGGACCCTCGGTATCCGCTATCAGGACGAATACCCGGTCGGCTCCCCCGCACACGCGGGGATGGACCGCTGGAGAAGGCGGCGGGCGAGGGCGAATGTCCGGCTCCCCCGCACACGCGGGGATGGACCGCTGCTGTCCACGGGCAGATGGATCGCCGGCAAGGCTCCCCCGCACACGCGGGGATGGACCCGAGACCATCGGACTCGTCATGGACATCAAGACGGCTCCCCCGCACACGCGGGGATGGACCCTTGGTCGACGTGACGTTCACGCCCGCGCAGAGGGCTCCCCCGCACACGCGGGGATGGACCGCGGCGCTGCGGGCTGCGCCCTCCCCACGGTACGACTGCCAGGTGGACAACTGGGACGACTACAGGGCCTGTATCTGGGATCAGATCGAGAATACGACCCTTCCTTGGAACTGCACGGGATGGGCAAATCCGGCCAGTCTGACCAGGGAGTACCTTGCCACCTGTAGCACGAAAACGCCCGAAGTCGTCATAGGTGCCATGACCATGGAGTGCCGATACCCCATGACCCCCCAGGCCGAGGTGGAGAAGTATTGGGCCTGCCTCCAGCTGGGAATCGACCAGGGCATGGTCTGCTCCATCTTCATCTATCCCGATCCCCGGGAGCTGCGGGCGTACTGTGCAGGTGAACCGTACAGGACGACGCGTTCCGAAAGCTCATCCGGCTTGAGGGCTCCACCGTGGAAGCCCGCAACCGCGCGTTCCACCGCTTGCTCGTGGACGGAGTGACGGTCGAGTACCGAACCGCCGTCGGGGCCGTGCGCGGAGCGCAGGTCTCCGTCCTCGACTACGAACACCCCACCAACAACGACTGGCTCGCCGTCAACCAGTTCACCGTCGTCGAGGGCGAGCATGAGCGGCGCCCGGACATCGTGCTGTTCGTCAACGGCCTTCCGCTCGGTCTGATCGAGCTCAAGAACCCGGCGGACGAGAAGGCCACGGTGTGGACGGCCTGGAATCAGGTCCAGACCTACAAGGCCGAACTCGCGGACCTGTTTGCCTTCAACGCGGTGCTCCTCGCTTCGGACGGAATCGACGCGCGCATGGGCACGCTCACCGCTGGGCGCGAGTGGTTCAAGCCGTGGCGCACGATCACCGGGGAGACGCTCGCGGGCCCGCATCTGCCCCAGTTGCAGGTGATGCTCGAAGGAATGTGCCAGCATGACCGGTTCCTGACGATTGGCGGGTTATCATCAGTTCCACGCGGTTCAAGTCGCCGTCCAGGAAACGCTGCGAGCCCTTGGCCCATTGCACCGATTGGCGAAAGTGGCCGAGCCTCGCCCACCGCTCGGAAAGCTGCCCGGCGACCGGCGCATCGGAGTCGTCTGGCACACGCAGGGCTCCGGCAAGAGCCTGACGATGGCCTTCTACGCCGGACGGATCGCGCGTGAGCCGATGATGGAGAACCCGACGATCGTGGTGCTCACGGACCGCAACGACCTCGACGATCAGCTCTTCGGCACGTTCTCCCGCTGCCGAGACCTCCTGTGGCAGACTCCGGTCCAAGCCCGCAACCGGGCGGACCTGCGTTCCAAGCTGGCCGTCGAGCAGGGGGGCGTGGTGTTCACCACGATCCAGAAGTTCCTTCCGGAAGAGAAGGGCGACCGGCGTCCGACGTTGTCGCCGCGCCGCAACATCGTGGTGATCGCCGACGAGGCGCACCGGAGCCAGTACGACTTCATCGACGGCTACGCCCGCCACATGCGCGACGCTCTCCCCAACGCCTCGTTCATCGGCTTCACCGGCACGCCCATCGAACTGGAGGACGCCAACACGCGGGCCGTGTTCGGCGACTACATCAGCGTCTACGACATCGAGCGGGCGGTCGAGGACCGCGCGACCGTGCCGATCTACTACGAGAGCAGGCTCGCGAAGCTGGCGTTGGACGAGGCGGAGCGGCCGACGATCGATCCCGACTTCGAGGAGGCGACCGAGGGGGAGGAGGTCGAACGCAAGGAGAAGCTCAAGACCAAGTGGGCTCAACTTGAGGCCGTCGCCGGATCTCCGCACCGCCTCAAGCTCATCGCCCAGGACATCGTATCGCACTTCGACCACCGCACCGAGGCCATGGACGGCAAGGCGATGATCGTCTGCATGAGCCGCCGTCGTCGCTCGCGCTGGTCTTGACCGCGATGCGCTCGGGCCGGATGCCGGATGCCGGAGCAGCTATTCGCGGAGGTCCTCGGCGTGGATCAGGCCGGGCTTGCGCCGCCCGCGTCCGGTCCGCTCGACTTGGACGACGCAGGATCGGCCGGATGTGGACGAGATCCGACGATGATCGCTCATCATCGCCGGACTCCCGATCCGAAAACGCAACGCGAACAAGGGGATCACCGAATTTCGCCTCCCGCGACGCCCCTGCCTGTCTCCCTCCCGCGAAGGACCGCTCTAATGCGGTTGACAAGCTTCTTCGCATCATCAGCGTATGCCCCAACCCGCGCCATGCTCGTTGTCGACGATCGCCCATGCGCCACTTGGTTGCGTATTGCAACTATACTGTTCACGCTTTCCTTTATGCGCCCATCCGCAAAGCTCTCGATCTCATCCGCTGCATTCTCGTCGAAGTTACGAATCTCCGACACAATGTTCTGTATTCTCGGATTCGGGAATCGTTCCAGCTTGCGTTGCACGTATCTAACGACACTCGGGTCCGCCCGATTGCTCGTGTATGCCAACAGTATGTCCCGACAACTCGCCTCAAGATATCCCGATGCCCACACTGCCAACAGCTGGGCAAGTCGTGCCTTATTCACGTCCGACAGGTCCCTCGATTCTGACTCTAGGCGCAACGACGCAATCGCCGTTTCCAATCGTCTGCTTTCTCGGAAACTCATGCCACCGACTCAAACTGCAGACGCGCAAGCTCAATTCGCCTGTTTACCCTGTCCTTATCGGTTGTCCCCGTGTTGTACAGCTCTTCGTCCCGCAATTGTCGCAGGAGTTCTTTGTGTGCCACGCGCAATCCGTCCACGTCGTCAATCACGGCCCGTTGCTCCAAACGATGCGCAAGACCCACCAATACGGCATCGGCCACTGATACGTTGAGGTTTCGTTCAGGCCGTAGAGCACTCGGTGTCAGCTCCTCGGCCACTATTCTAATCGCCCTCTCGAACGTCGCACGGAATTCTTCACATTGTTCTTGGGAGGGGTCACGGTGTCTCTCCATGAAGTCGTTTAGGAACTGCTTCATTGGGCGCTCGTAGGTACCCAGCGAATAGTACAATGCAAGGAACCGGAGTATGATCTCTTCATCCTTTCGCCGGCTGTTCTTGGAGTGGTAAACGTGTCTCCAGTGAGAATTCTCCGCGAGTTCCGACAAGAGGTCGCTCAGAGCTCCCCGATAGACGCAAGCGCGGATCTCCTGCGGTTGAAGCGCACTGCCGCCCGTATTCAACCGCTCGAATACCGAATAGATAGAACTCCGGTCGTTCGTCGGGTGGTCCTGTTGGAAGATCGTAGCATGCACAATGGAATCATCGAGTTCACGACGGTCATCATCGGCCAGTTCTCGATACGACTTGCCAGCCAACTCTCCGGCAACGCCGGTTAGGCGGAAAGCCCTTTCGCGGAATGTCCCCCGGTGATACTGCTGTAGCGACAACAACCGCTGTTGTCCATCTACGACCATCAGCTTCCTGGTAGCCGGTTCCCTGAACAGGAAGATTCCCGGAACAGGCAACCCGATTATCAGCGATTCTATGAAACGGGACGCTTGCGTGAGGGTCCATACGAACTTCCGTTGAAATGGGGGAATAAAGATATCCCCACGATTTAAACGCTGTACAATACCATCGACGGGCATGTCCGACCCGTAACTGGTGATTGCGTACCGAACTGCGCTACCGATGTCATCATCGTCGTCGAGCGGGTCATCAACTGCAACGGGACTCGGTGTCGGTGCGATCATTCGACCTAATCCTCTCCTCGGCTTGTCAGCGAAATCCGGTACGGTGCAGGTCGTCCTTGCCGACCTCCCGCCGATGCGCTGCGATCTGCGCCGGCTTGGCCCGGATCGTCCCCGAGGCGGTTGAGCGCGTAGCTCCCACCGTTGGCGTCGACGGCCCGGCACAGCGGCCCATCCAATACGGAGCCGTGTCCATGTCGCCATCGCCCATCTGGGGGTGCGCGGCGGGTAGTTCCAGCTGCTCGGCGACGATCGCCGCGCACAT
Source organism: Longimicrobiales bacterium (assembly GCA_965204275.1). Lineage (GTDB taxonomy): Bacteria > Gemmatimonadota > Gemmatimonadetes > Longimicrobiales > Gaopeijiaceae > Bin94. The sequence goes on along the minus strand of CBDBEC010000002.1, from coordinate 1,607,125 downwards.
GGTCAGGTGGCATCCGCAGGGGAGCCTGTTGCGGGACCGGCCCTGCGGCGTGGATCGAGGGACGGTGCGCGTGGCGTGGGTCGGGTCGTCGGTTCGTCATGGGGTCAAGCTAGCGAATCTGCGACGTCCCGGTCAATCAGGGTTCGGTGGCTCCTCTTAGTCACCTTCCTCGCGCCACTGCATGGGGATTTGGGTCTTCCCGTCGGCACCGATGACGAACTCGCTGGCCGTGAGCGCACGACCATTCCAGCCCCACGGCTCCGGGACCACGAGTCACCTATGCCCCGGCGGGCCGGAAGGCTTGCATCGCCTCCACCTTCGCCCGGTAGCCGTCCTCCGCCTTTTCCAGGAACCCCCGCTTCACCAGCCAGTTCATGTCCCGGGTGAGCGTCTTGCGGGTCTTTTCCGCGTAGGACCTGGCCAGACCGGGACTCAGATCCGTTATCGCCTTCTTGCGGACCGGGCCGTCCACACGACCGAGCGCCAGGGTCACCTCGCGCCGCCGGCGCATGGCCGTTGACGACGGAATCCGCTGGAACTCACCGTAAACGAAGTGCTCCCAGGCCAGGGTCAGTTGGAGCCCGGCGATGAACCGGCTCTGCTCCCGCAGGCCGTCGACGAATCCCCGCAGCGAGTAGAGCAGGAATCCGAGCGGGTCTCCACGACCGGAATTCGCGCGGCTGGAGCGATCGAGCTGCCGGTGGTACTCGGCCCGTGTCAGGTTGTAGTGGTTGCTCAGCAGATGGGCGCAGGGCGGCGGCACACCCTCCCGCGCAAGGATCGCGAACTCGGCCAGGCGGGCGGTCCGTCCGTTGCCGTCCCCGAAGGGGTGGATCCACGCGATGTAGAGGTGGAGAAGGACGGCGCGCAGAATCGCGGACGCGACGCGGTCCTCCTGCCGGTCCGGGCGCACCGGCCAGCCGTCTCCCTCCAGCCACCCGCATAGTCGGCGGAGAAGAAAGGCGCAATCCTCCCTCGGGGCGCCCCGGTACCTGAGGACTCCGACGGGATGCGCCGGCACCTCTCCCGGAACCACGCCCTCTTCGAGGTGCCCTTCGAGACCCGCAAGGAGTCGCCGGTTCGCTCCGGCAATCCAGTCCGGCGCCAGGACGGGCGGCCGCCCCCCCATGATCTCCGCGAAGATGTCGTTGACCGCATCCAGGACGTTGGCGACCTCCCGCTTCAGGTACTCCCGCGACGGCGGGAGCTCCAGACGGCCCTCCAGCTGGGCGGCGATCTGTTCCTCGCTGAGCGTATTCCCCTCGATCGCCGTGGTGGCCCGGACACCCTTGACCAGGTAGAGCCGGTGCAGCTCGCGGGCGCCGGCGGGAGGGAGGATTGCCTGGGAGACCTGATCGCACCTTGCGGCCGCCTCGCCGAGCAACGACCAATGGACGGGGTCGGCGCGTTCCAGATGGTGGCGGAAGCTGATCCAGGGGTGGGTGCGACGGTATTCGCGGTCATTCGTCATGGTCGGGTCTCCTGGCGGACGTTTCGGGTGATGAGGATACGGAATGTCCGACCCAATGTCCAATGGCTGATTCATCCGTCGTCGGATTGTGACGATCACTAACTAACCATGCCGCAATTCTTTATGATGATATGCGATATCGAAATACCTGAATTTCGATGCAGATGATGGGCCGTCGAATGTCCATGTGCTGGCCGTCGCGATCATGCCAGCTTCCACCGCGCCTCTCCGCCTCGTCCGGGCATCTCCGGGCATCCTCGCTGGAGCATCGGCATCGGACTTCGGCGCTAGCGGGGCCGTGGACAAGGCCGGCCGGGCACCGGGAGCGGCGAGGTGCCGGGACGGCGGAGGCGCGTCGAGCCCGTGGTCCCCGAAGCCCACCCACCCGATGGCACGCTCGCCGGATCGTGCCCGGGGCTGCCGGGAAGCCGTCCCGGGGGGTTTGGGGAGGCACAGCAGGCGGGCGGGAGTACCGAAGGGGGTTGACAACCCCTCCTCCCCCCGCGAGACTGGTACGCGCCTGTTATCACTCCTACCCAGCGAGTGCTAACAACGCGGGCGGATTGCCCAAGACCCCAACCCAACCCAAACCCTAAGGAGGAGCGCATGTCTGCCGCGAACAAGATCCAGCCGCTGGCGGATCGGGTGGTGGTGAAGGCCCTCGAAGAGGCCGAGCAGATGCGGGGTGGCCTGTACATCCCCGACACCGCCAAGGAGAAGCCCCAGGAGGGCGAAATCGTCGCCGTCGGACCCGGCAAGGTGAACGACGACGGAGGCCGGAGCCCGATGGAGGTAAAGCCGGGCGACCGGGTGCTCTACGGGAAGTACAGCGGCACCGAGGTCACCGTCGACGGGGACGAGTACCTGATTCTCCGCGAATCGGACGTTCTGGCCATCGTCAACTAACATCCACCGGAGGCGTCCCCGGACGCCCTTCCCAGAGAACAAACCAGGAGACAAGCGAAATGGCAGCGAAGGAACTGGATTTCGACATGGAGGCACGCGGGCGGCTGAAGTCCGGCGTGGACCAGCTCACCCGGGCGGTCAAGGTCACCCTCGGGCCCAAGGGCCGCAACGTGGTCATCGACCGCAAGTTCGGCTCGCCGACGGTCACCAAGGACGGCGTGTCCGTGGCCAAGGAGATCGAGCTGGAGGACCCGGTCGAGAACATGGGTGCCCAGATGGTCAAGGAGGTGGCGACCAAGACCTCCGACGTGGCGGGCGACGGCACCACCACCGCCACCGTGCTCGCCCACGCGATCTACGGCGAGGGGCTCAAGAACGTGACCGCCGGAGCCGATCCGATGAGCATCCGGCGCGGCATCGACCGGGGCGTGGACGCCGTCGTGAAGGCGCTCGCCGACGCGTCGACCGAGACCAAGGGCAAGCGCGAGATCGCGCAGGTCGGCGCCATCTCGGCCAACAACAACATGGAGATCGGCGAACTGATCTCCGAGGCGATGGAGAAGGTCGGCAAGGACGGCGTCATCACCGTCGAGGAGGCCCGAGGCCTGGAAACCGAGCTGGACACGGTCGAGGGCATGCAGTTCGACCGCGGCTACCTGTCGCCGTACTTCGTGACCGACCCGGAGCGGATGGAGACGGTTCTCGAGGAGCCCATGATCCTCATCCACGACAAGAAGGTGTCGTCGATGAAGGACCTGCTGCCGATCCTGGAGAAGGTCGCGCAGATGGGCCGCCCGCTGCTGATCATCGCCGAGGACGTCGAGGGCGAGGCGCTCGCGACGCTGGTCGTGAACAAGCTGCGCGGCACGCTCAAGGTGGCGGCCGTCAAGGCCCCGGGCTTCGGCGACCGCCGCAAGGCCATGCTGCAGGACATCTCGATCCTGACGGGCGGCCAGGTGATCTCGGAGGAGGTCGGCTTCAAGCTGGAAAACGCCGTGGCGAGCGATCTCGGGACCGCGAAGCGGGTCGTGATCGACAAGGACAACACCACGATCATCGACGGGGCGGGTGCCGGGGACAGGATCCACGGCCGCATCGAGGAGATCAAGGTCGCGATCGACAAGTCCACCTCGGACTACGACCGCGAGAAGCTCCAGGAGCGCCTGGCGAAGCTGGCCGGCGGCGTGGCCGTCATCAACGTGGGCGCGGCCACCGAGACCGAGATGAAGGAGAAGAAGGCGCTGGTCGAGGACGCCCTGCACGCGACCCGCGCGGCGGTGGAGGAGGGCATCGTTCCGGGTGGGGGCGTGGCGCTCCTGCGGGCGCAGGCGGCGCTGGACGCGCTCAGCTTCGACCGCGAGGACGAACGGGTGGGCGCCAACATCCTGCGCCGCGCCCTCGAGTCGCCTATCCGGCAGATCGCCGACAACTCCGGTGCCGAGGCGTCGATCGTGGTCGCGAAGGTGCGGGACGGCGAGGGCGGCTACGGGTACAACGCGCAGACCGACGGCTACGAGGACCTGGTGAAGGCCGGCGTGATCGACCCGACCAAGGTCGTGCGCAGCGCGCTCCAGAACGCGGCGTCGATCGCGAGCCTGCTGCTGACCACCGAGGCGGTGGTCGTGGAGCGACCCGAGGACGAGAAGCCGCCGATGCCGGGCGGCGGGGGCGGTGACATGGGGGGGATGTACTAGCCACTGGCGGAGACGTCGGGGCCGCTCCGGGTTCAACCCCCGGAGCGGCCCCTCCCTGGCTTGATTAAGCGGGGCAGACGCATCCGCGTCGACCTCATGCAGGCACGAGCAGTTGCGTCGGCGGGCTCCACCCCCCATGTTGGGGAGTCCGATTGGCTGTGCCCGTTGACGGAGGACGCTTCCCATGAAGAGCCGCATGATTCCGGCTGCCCTGTCGATCGCCTTCGCGTGGATTGGCGTCTCCTGCGGCACGGAACCGCAGGAACTCTCGCCCGTCACCGGCGAGTGGGTTTCCCCGGCCGAACCCGGAAACCCGGCCCGGCTGGAGTTGGCTCTGCTGGCGGACGACGCCGGAGAGAATCCTGGGAACCTGCACCTTGGTCGAACTTGACTCGAGGATGCCATGCGTGGTCCGAGGGGACTACGTTCACCCCGACCTGCAACTCGTCATCTTGCGCGCTGGGTACACGCTCGCCGAGTACACCGGGAAACGGGTCGACAACAACACGATCGACGGCAACCTGTTGCGCCTCGACGAGGTCATTGCGTTGCAGCTTGTCCGGAAGAGGTACGCGGATGAAGCGGGATAGGTAGGTAGGAGTTCCGCCGGTCGGGGGAGCGGCAGGCCGAGCCGGCCGGGCGCCGTGGCGGTCATCAACATGGCCCGCCACGGAACCGAGGTGAACCGGAGCCCGGTTGGATTGCGGTCGAGTCGAATCAGGTGCGAACGCTCCTGGCAATGTGTGGGCCGGCACGATGACCTTGTCTCACGCGCTCGCAACGTAAAGAAGAGTTGACAGTGCGCCGTGGAAAGGCGCGCTTTCCTGGTGGGTGCGAACCCCACCCAGCGATTGTCGCTCCGGCTGGTAGCAGCCAGGGCGGTTCATGGAGGTAACGACATGGGCTGAAGCACTCTGGCAGAAGGGCCGCCTTGGGCGGCTCAGCGACCATGCAGGCCGGAACGCGAGTGAACGCCGAGCAGGCCTCGAAACGGTTGATGCGGGAGCCGACCCTCCTGGAAATAGGGGAAGGCCGTCGGCCGGCCGGGAAGCGAGCGACACGGGCACCGGCCGGTTTCCGCCGGGGTAATGGCGTCGGCACGCATGGAAGATGGAAGGCGCAGCAACACGGGAAGCCCTGCCGGTGCCGGGCACGCGGCAACCGGGACCCCGCGAGGGGCAAGCTGGGCTGGCAGGGTGGCGGAGAGGCCCGTAGTACCGGAGACGCGGGGTAACGCCCGCCGAGGGAAGGAGCCTCAGGTGTGGGGAGATGACGGAGGAACGAAAGCCCGCGGGAGTGGCACTTGCCTACGAACCCCGCAGGAAGGGGCGGAGAGTTGCGAAGCATCACATGCGTAAGCGAAGGGGCCGGGCCGAGTGGGCCTGGTACCGCCGGGGCGTGAACAGGCCCGGCGGCGCGACGGTAAGGGACACCGCGCGGGTGAAGCCGTGCAGCTTCTGGCAGCCGGCGGCACGCAAAGCCGTCGGTACCGTGAGCGTGACCCGCACCGGCGTTCCGCGTGCGAGAGGCATGATCCCACTGGAGAGCCGGATGCGGGAAATCCGCACGTCCGGTTCGGAGGGCAGGGGGTGGAAACGGACCTATGGGAGCCGGACTGAGCACCGCCGCGAAAGCGCGTGGAATCCAAGCATCGGACCCTACCAGGCCGTGGATAAACGGGTTCTCGGGGAAAGTCGCTTGTGCGTGGGGAACGCGGCGCAAAAGCGGGCCGGGTTGTGCAGGAATAGCGGATTTGGACATCTGCGGCCCGAATTCGCGGCTGTGACGGCAGAAATGGCCGACAGGAGCCGGAAAACGGCTGTGGAATGGCGAACACAAGCCGAAGCGGCGTCGGCGGCGTGGGCCGCGAGCTCGGCCTGCGCCCAGGCCAGACCCTGGAGGGCGCGCGGGGTGCCGAAGCCGCACCGCCTCCGCATCAGCAGCCCGAGATTGAAGGCCGCCGCCTGGACGAGCATCCGTTTTCGAATCTCCTCCTGCCCGCGGATGTGGACCCGCCGCATACCTCCGGTCCCCAGCATGTGCGCGAAGGCACGCTCCACCTTCTCCCCGCGCCGGCGCAGCAGCCGCTTCCCCCGGTCGCCCCGGATCCGCCGGCGGTTGGCGTAGACCGCCTTCTGCGCGTCCCGCTTGCCCTTCCACCTGCGGCGGCCCCGGTTGGGTTCGCTCACGCAGCTTCGCCTCCCCCGCTCCTTCAGGTCCGTCATGGTCCTGTTCGAGTGGTAGCCCTTGTCGGCGACCACCTCCTGCGCCTCCCCTGCCCCCGCCTCCGCCAGCCGCCGGTCCGCCTCGTCCAGCGTCTCCTCCAGCGACCCCGTGTCGCCGCCGTCCATCGTCTGCACCGTCGTGCCGACGATCGCGCCCGAATCCATGTCCACCGCCTGCTCCAGCTTGTGCCCCAGACGGGTCCGGCCGTCCTTCATCTTCGTGATCCGGGCCTCCGGGTCGTGCGGATGCTCCCAGTCCTTGTTCGACCCCTTGTTCGGGCGCTTCCGGTCCAGCTTCGCCAGATCCTCCCGCGTCGGCGTCTCGATCCCCGAGGCCGCCGCCAGCTGCTCCAGCCACTCCTCGTACTCCGTCCCGTCGTCCCTCCGAACGATCGTGCGCATCGCCGCGTTGGCCTCCAGCGTCGTCGAGTCAACGCCCAGCGTCCTGCCGCTGAGCAGCCCCGACTCCCGCAGCCGCTCCAGAACGAAGCCGAAGACCGCCCCGTGCGCCTCCACGCTCAGGCGCTTCCGCGTCTTCGACAGCGTCGAATGCTCCGGCGGGTTCCCCGTCAGGCCGCACCCCAGGAAATCGCGCAGCGAGAACGAGTCCGCGCACCGCCACGCGATGCCCCGCTCCGAGCCCAGCCCCTCCAGGTACCCCACCATCAGCATCCGGAAGTACACGCCCGGCGGAACCCCCGGACGCCCCCGGTTGCCCGCGTGGAACTCCCGGCACTGCTCTTCCGCGAACTCGTCGAACCCGTGCTCCTCCAGCAGCCCGTTCAGCGCCCGGTAGAACGGGTTGTCGAGCGCCCGGATGTCGCTGGCCGCCACGAACAACTCCTGCTGAGGAGCCCTGCGCCGCCTGCCGATAGCCATCGCCGTCTCCGTTGGCCGAGATGCCTGTGTGCCTGTGTGCCTGTAATTTAACCCGACTCAAAGGCACAGCCAGGTCCGACTTTATCCACGGCCTGCTACGGGCGCCGCGCCACCCCCTGACCCTACTTATGTCATGTCCGCTATACATTCTGCCGCTTGAAGGCTGCGCTCTGCTTTGCTCCTCAGCCCAATAGCGCTGCAAATTGGCCCCTCTTCGCGCCCTGCCAGCCCGGCGCCTCGCCGCTCTCGGTGCTCGTGCGGCTTTTCCGTGAAACTCGAGGGTATGGGTGAACACCGAATCGGCACGATGGGGTGATTGCGGAGTGCGCTCCAGAGGGCAGCGCTCAGTGGGAACGCAGGGCAGGGCACCTCCGCGAGGGCTCAGGCGGCCTCGTCCTGTACCTGAACCTTTGACGCCCATCTTTTCGAGTTGCTTGAGAGGGTGGCGCTGGCGGCGTTCCTTGTCGTGGCGCCGGAAGTGGTCCGGTCCGAGGTCCTCGTGGATGGAGCCGGTCGAGAACATGTGCCAGATCGCGACCAGCATGGCATGCTGGACGGCGACGATGGCCTTCTTCGAGCCGCCCTTCGCCCTTCTTGCGGTGGTACAGGGCGCGGTAGTAGCACCCCTTGGTCCGCACGGCCGCCCAAGCCACCTGTGCCAACGCCTTTCGCAGCCAGCTGTTGCCTTTGCCAATCGATGCGGCCTTGCGCTTCCCACGCAGGCTCCCGCGCGCTAGGTTGGCCAGGACCTTCGGATCCTCCTCCCCGTCGATCATGGCATCCAGGATCCTGCGGCCCGTCACCCCCATGATGTCCGACACCACCGAGGCCAGCTTGACGCTCACCAGCTCCAGGATCTTGCCCACCCGGTTGACCTGTGCGGTCCGGTCCTCGACCAGCGTCTTGCGGAGCCGGGTGAGATCACGCAGATCGCGGATCTCCGGCGGCGGCACGAAACTCCCCTTGAGCAGACCGCACTCCAGGAGCTGCGCGGTCCACGCGCCGTCGCGGACATCCGTCTTGCGGCCGGGAACGTGCTTCACATGCCGCGCGTTGACCAGAAGCAGCCGGAAGTCGCCCTCCAGCACGGCGTACACCGGGCGCCAGTACACGCCGGTGGACTCCATCGCGACATCCGTAACGCCGTGCGAGCCCAGCCACGCTCGTAGAGCCTCCAGTCCCTTCATGGCCGTCGTGAAGGTCCGCGTCTCCCTGCTGCGGAGCTTTCCCCGGCCGCCCTCCGGCGTGCGGACACACGCCACCACGGTCTTCTTGTGCACGTCGAGGCCCGCGCACCGTTCGATCACTACGTTCATGTCTCCCTCCCGGGCTGATGGAGTCCTGGCGGGGGCGGGCGCTCTTCGAATGCGATTTTTCCGTCCGCGATGACGGCCCGCTCGCGAGCCGCCTCAGCACTGCGGGGTTCCCCGAAGCGCCCTGGGTCATGTTATCCAGCGGGCTCCCGGCACCATTAAGCCGTACGACCTCTGCCCCCTGCCGCCCCTGACTCATGGTTTCAGATCCGCGGGGTGGCCACCCCGACCGGCGTGGCCATGACCGTTATCCACGGACTGCTAACAGGGATGTCCTACGAAGAGACGGCGGCTCAGCTGGACAAGAGTGTCGGGGCCGTCCGGGTGCTCCGGCACCGTGCGGTGCGGAAGCACATGGACCGGGCGAGTCAGGTCCAGAGTAACAAATCGTACCTGTCGTCCCGTCTCACCTGCAGAAACACAGGCAAGGAATACGTTACGTTACAACAAACGGGGTCACCACCGAGGGTGCTGAGACCCCGCTCAATCGCTCCAGAGGGAGCAGCCAAGTGTGATCGGGTCTTTCCACCGGGTGATGCTGGATTGCACTGCGGCCCCGCACCGGGGCCTCTACGAACCACCCGGGCGGAAAGGACAGGAACATGAAGATGACGAGCCTCCGTACAATGCTGGTCGTCGCGGCGGGGGGAGCCGCGGCTGCAGTGTCGTATGCGGCGACACCAGCACCATACGGTCCGGATGGTGTCCGCAGGGAGTGTTCCGAGCCACCAGGCTCGGTTTGTGTCTGTACTGACGAAGACGTCCGCTGCCTTGACCCCACCCCGTGGTTGCCGTGCGAAGAAATCAGGCCACACTGACGCCACTGCTCCTCTACGGGATTGCCTCCCTCGTCGTTCCGGGAAAGGCGGAAGGGGCCGTATTGCCGCCTTCGTCCGCTCTACAGGACACGATCCTGCGGATTGGTGTGGTCCATGGCGATGCGCGCCAGGTCTTCGGCAGCATCCGCCACGTTGAAGTGGACGATGACGGCAACGTTCTGATCCTGGACGATCAGAGCTACGGAGTGTCATGGTTCTCCCCGGAAGGACAATACCGGGACATCGGGGGACGGGATGGGGAGGGACCGGGCGAATTCCGATTGCCCCGGGGTCTCGCCATCGGCCCCGCCGGGAGGGTGTATGTCCTGGATGCGGCCGCCAAGGTCGCGGTCTTCGTGCTTGGCGAGGAGGGGCTCGCACTGGCGAGGGAAATCAGGACTTCAATCTGGGGCAGCGACATATGCATTGAAGGGGACAACATGGTCGTCCTCGGCCGACAGATGCTGTCTGCCGACGCCGGCGACCCCCCCGGTATACCTAAGGCGATTCTTCACGTAAAGACGCTCGCGGGAGATTCGATTCGATCGTTCGGCGCGCCCCTGCCCGTCAGGTTGACGGCGGACCTGGAGGAGTATCGCTACTCGTTGTCGGCAAGGAGCAATACGGGATTCGTTCACTGTACCGGACTTGGCACGGTGATCGTTGGCAGCCGGTCCCTGGGGGTCATCCGATCCTTCTCGGTCGACGGCGAACTCATTTGGCAAACCGAGCTGAACGGCTTCAGTCCCCTGCAATGGGAGACCGTCGATCGTGGGCCCCGCCACAAGGGTTTTCGCGCGGTTGTCAACCCGGAAACCGGAATCCTCAGCCGAGTGGAGGCCATCGGCCGCATGGGCGACGGCCGAGTCGCTGTCACCATGCTGCAGTCCAACAGTCTCTGGATAAACGACTGGTCACATTTCGTGGTCGTTGCTCTCGACCCCAACTCGGGCGTGGAGTTGGGGAGGCGGGTATTCGAAATGATTGTAGCCGCTCGGGTAGAGAACCGGTTGTACGGATTCGTGAACGACCCGTTTCCCAGGGTCATGGTCCTGCGACACAAGGGATTCCCATGATGAGCCGCGGATCATGGACCGTGGTGGCAACGGGTGTCGTTCTCGCGGCGATCGGTGGTGCGGTTCTGAAGAGAGCGACAACGAGAGTGACTCCGGTGGTGGGCGAGATTTCCGCGGGGGAGGAACTCGTATTCGTGTTCGTCACCAGTTCAAGCTGCCCCGGCACCAAAGACCCGAGGTTGCCGGGTGCGTTGTCCCGCGCCCGGGACGGTCTCGCAAGCCAGGCCGAACGTGACGGCCAACGCTTTGTGACGATCGGAGTGGCCATGGATTGGAGCATACCGAGTGGAAAGCGAATGCTCGATAGGTTTGGCCCGTTCGACGAGATCGTGGTTGGCCGGGGATGGCTGAACACGGGAGTGATCAAGTACATCTGGGAGGATATTCGGGGAATCGGTGCAACCCCCCAGGTGGTTGTGACAGAGCGGTCGATCGCGTGGGCGGGGAACCGGACAATCGAGGTCGACTACGAACGGTTGGTGGTTCGGAAGACCGGGCCCGATCAGATTGAGGAGTGGAGCAGACTTGCGTTCGGGGACGCTCGAAGAGACCGTCCATGAAAGCGGGACAGGTTCGCTCTTGCCGTTTCAAGCTCGAGCGGTTCGACGAGTTCGGTGACGACGAAGTCATCACCGTACCAGGCCGCCCTCTTCCTGGTTCTCCTGCCGGGGGCAAGGTCGCGATCGACAAGTCCACCTCCGACTACGACTGCGAGAAGCTCCAGGAGGGCCTGGCCAAGCTGGTCGGCAGCCAGGCGCTCGTCAAACTGGGCAACGGCCACCGAGACCGAGATGAAAGAGAAGAAGGCGCTGGTCGAGGACGCCCTGCACGCTACCCGCGCGGCCGTGGAGGAGGGACATCGTCCCGGGCGGCGGCGTGGCGCTCCTGCGGGCGCAGTTGGCGCTGGACGCGCTCGACTTTCGGCCGCGCGGACGAGCAGGTGGGCGCGAAACGGCGCAAGCCAGTATGATCGAATCAGGTGCGAACGCTTCGTGGCAATGTGTGGGACGGCACGATGACCTTGTCGAGTGGGAAACGCGTACGGTTGATCCGGTGGCTGGAAGGCAACCGCGAATTGATGCTTCGGGTCGCGCGTCCCTATGCCAGTGGCGTCATCACCGCCGAGGACATCGTCCAGATGGCGGCGATGAGGGCGCTGGAGCGGGTCGAGAGTCTGCGAGATGGGGCGTCGCCAGGTCCCTGGGTGTTGCGGATTACGACCAGAACGGGTCTGGATGTCGCCGAGAAGCGACAGCACAGAATGCACTTGAGGGACGAACACCTGGATCCCCGGCCGGACCTCGATGGTCTGTTCGCTTTCTCACGAGGTCTCAAGGACGATCCGCGCCGGGATCAGGTCCTCAGCGCCATGGCGTCCCTCTCTTCCGCTCAGCGGGAGGTCGTCCATTGCCAGCTGGAAGGGATGTCCTACGAAGAGACGGCGGCTCAGCTGGACAAGAGTGTCGGGGCCGTCCGGGTCCTCCGGCACCGCGCGGTGCGGAAGCTGAAGAAGGTGCTCTCCGCTCCCCCGTCAGCCGAAGAAACCAGGAAACACTGACGCCGGGTCCAGCCCGTCCTTTCGGGACCGCCGCGAGACCGGCCGTCTCGCCGGCCAACGCGTTGTGTCCATCACCCCGCCGGTCTCCCCGGGAAGTCCCCCACGAGAAAGTCCTTTCCCAGATAGCGGTCCTCCAGGTTCGTGAACCAGCGGCGCTCGGCGGGGATCCTCATTCCCAGAACGTCGCGGTCCTCGCCGAGGAAGATGTACTCCCCCCGGCCCGTGGAAACGTCGTGGTCGAACCTGTACCCCACCATGCGATGGGTTTCGGGATGAAAGTGGAAGTACCAGACATCCGTCCCGACTTCGGGATCGTAGGTCACCGTGACGACTTTCGTGCCCTGTCCGTCCAGCTCGCCGTCGGCGATGGCGGGGTCGATGTTGGTGCCGGGATCGCGCAGCTTCATCGGCAGGCCCCACAGGTAGAGATGGTAGTTGCGGGTCCGCTCGATGGCGGGGCAGTCGAGGCGGAGGCTGGCGGCCTGCTCGTCGGTCGGTGACTCGCCGTCCACCGTGGCGAAGCACCCGGCGTCCGACATCCCCTTCACCACCACTCCCTGTACGGTCTCCTCCTCGTAGTGGAACCCGCTGCCGGGCACGTCCAGGTGCACGCGAAGGATGCGCCTGCTCCCGTCGGGGCGCTCCCGCTCGATCATGAGGCCGTGACTGAACGACGGCCAGACGCCGTCCGGGTCGTGGTAGGCGATGGAGGCCTCGACGAGTTCGGGGCCGGTGGTTGGGGGGTTAGGCGATTCGGGAGATTCCGGCTCCCCGGCGCACGCCGCGCACGCGAGAGCCGCCAGGATCGGTCGGGTGATGGAAGGGGTCATGCCGCGAGGCTCCTGTCGGATGGAATGGTGGCGTGGAATCTGAATCCGACCGGAACGGGCGGCAATGCGGCGGGGCCGGTCCGGGCACCCCTTCCACCGTCGGTGCACGTTAGCTTAACCCCCCATGAACAGCGAACCCATCCGCGTCACCCTCCCCGACGGCCGCGCCGTCGCACTGCCCCCGGGCTCCAGCGCTGCCACCCTCGCCGCCGAGATCGGCCCGGGTCTCGCCCGCGCCGCCCTCGCCGCCTCGGTCGATGGCGAAATCGTCGACCTGAACCGCCCCCTCGCCGACGGCGCGTCCGTGCGCCTCCTCACCGACCGCGACCCGGAGTCGCTCGGCGTGCTGCGCCACTCGGCGGCCCACGTCCTGGCCACCGCCGTACGCGAACTCGTCCCCGGCGCCGGGATCGGCTTCGGGCCCGCCATCGACGACGGCTTCTACTACGACTTCGACGTGCCCGAGCCCTTCACCCCGGACCAGGTCGAGGCCATCGAGAAGCGCATGGGCGAAGTCGTCCGTGCCGACCATCCCTTCGAACGGCGCGTCGTCACCCGCGACGAGGCCCGCGAACTCTTCGCCGACGACCCCCTCAAGCTCGAACGGCTCGACGAGTTCGCCGAGGACGAAGTCATCACCGTCTACCGCGACGGGCCCTTCCTGGACCTCTGCCGGGGGCCCCACATTCCCACCACCGGCAGGCTCCGGCACTTCAAGCTCCTCAGCGCGGCGGGCGCCTACTGGCGCGGCGACGAGCGCCGCCGGATGCTCCAGCGCATCTACGGCACCGCCTTCTTCACGAAGAAGGACCTGCGCACCCATCTGCACCGCCTGGAGGAGGCGAAGAAGCGCGACCACCGCGTGCTGGGCAAGCGCCTCGACCTCTTCTCCATTCAGGAGGAGGTCGGCCCCGGCTTCGTCCTGTGGCACCCCAACGGCGGCCGCGTCCGGCGCGTCATCGAGGACTTCCTGCGCGACACCCTGGTCGAGCACGGCTACGAGATCGTCTACACGCCGCACGTCGCCAGCGAGGAGCTCTACCGCATCTCGGGCCACCTGGACGTCTTCGCCGACGACATGTTCCCGGCGATGGACGACGAGGGCGACCGGTTCCGCATGAAGCCGATGAACTGCCCCCACCACTTCATGATCTACCGCTCGCAGACGCGGTCCTACCGGGACCTTCCGCTACGCTTCGCCGAACTGGGAACCTGCTACCGCTACGAGCGCTCGGGGACCCTGCACGGCATGCTGCGGGTCCGTTCGTTCACCCAGGACGACGCCCACATCTTCATCCGCGAGGACCAGATCGCCGACGAGTACAACCGCCTCCTGGACCTGGGCGACCACCTGCTCGGGGTCTTCGGCTACGAGTACCGCACGGCGCTCTCCACCCGCCCCGAAAAGGCGATCGGCGATCCGGCGGTGTACGATGCGGCCTCCGACCGGCTGGCCGGCGTGCTGCGCGACCGCGGGCTCGACTACGAGCTCGACGAGGGGGGTGGCGCCTTCTACGGTCCCAAGGTGGATGTCCTGGTCACCGACGCGCTGGGGCGGGAGTGGCAGGGCGGCACCTTCCAGCTCGACTTCCTGATGCCGGAGCGCTTCGGGCTCGAGTACGTGGGCGCGGACAACAGGCGCCACCGCGCCGTGGTCATCCACCGGACTCTGCTCGGGTCGATGGAACGCTTCATCGGCGGGCTGATCGAGCACTACGGGGGGGCGTTCCCGCTCTGGCTGGCCCCGGAGCAGGTGCGGATCCTGCCGGTCTCGGAGCAGTGGACGGAGTCGGCGCGGGACCTCGTGGCGCGGCTGCGGGCGGAGGGGTTGCGCGTGGAGCTGGACGACCGCGACACGCTCGGCTACAGGATCCGCGCGGCCGAGATGCGGAAGGTGCCGTACATGGGGATCGTGGGGGAGCGCGAGGCGGGGGCCGGGACGGTGTCGGTGCGGATGCGGGGGGCGGGGAGGAAGCAGGTGGCGATGGGGCGGGGTGAGTTCGTGGAGCGGCTCAAGGGCGAGGTGGCGCGGCGGGCGCCGGGGTGAGGTTCGCGCCGACCGCCCGCGAAGGGGCCGGGACGATCGGCCTTCAGGTGCCGAGCCGGACCATTCGGGCGTTGAGCTGGACCTGTCCGGCCGGACTAGGGCAGCTTGATACTCTCGGTTCCACCTCCACACGCGTCGCCCATGGTCGGTATCCCGAAGCCGTGATCACGACTTCATAGGTTCCGGCACTGGAAGCTCCCAACATGTGATGATCGTGACTTCGCTCGCGGGTCTTCATGATGGTCGCGGATCCCCCCTGAAGGATCGCGATTCCGGTTGGCGCCGCCTCGAGTTTCCCCCCCGTCGCCGAATCCCGGACCTCGACCGCGATACCCCAAGACAAGATGGGGTCGCAGACCGATATCGGGTCGCATCCCTGCCCGGCAAGGACGGCCGCGACGATTGCAAGCCGAAGCATCTGATTCTCCCTCCACCTTCGCAGTCGCGGGGACGCCGATCCGTACATTCTCCTCGCCGGATCGGCATCCTTCAATCCTGGTGCCTCTCTTCACACTCGTCAAGCCTGCCTGCCCCGGAACATTTCCGCGGAGCCATGAATCAGGAAGCCGGGGACTGACCACCGTGGGCCGGATCCGGCCCGTGTTCCCGGTGCTCGGGGGAGATGCCCGAGTTCCAGGCCACGGTCCGCGACCGACTTGACATCCGCCCCCGCGAATCGCCACGATTATAATCCGTACAGCCCCTCCGGCGAGCGGGCTCCAAGGCGATTCCGCAGCACCACAAGTCAGGAAGCAGAGGACTGACCGCCTCTCACCCCAGCTAGACGGGCTTCCGGGTCAACAGGTCGGCGGGCGCGACGCGCCGCCCGACAGGTCGCGTGGCCCGGGTCTCCCCGGGTTTTTCCCTTTTGGGCTGCGGGATCGAACACGGAAGGAACCGGCGGCGCCGCCGCCCCGAAAGACAAGGAGAATCTCAAGATCGCAGAAAAACGCGTCCGGGTGAACGAACAGATCCGGATCAGTCCGATCCGGCTGATTGCGGAGGGCGGGGGACAGATCGGGATCGTTTCGCTGGACGAGGCGCGCGCCCGGGCCGCCGAGATGGGTCTCGACCTGGTCGAGGTGGCTCCCGACTCGAGGCCGCCCGTGGTCCGCATGATGGACTACGGGAAGTACAAGTACAAGGCGGCGCGCGCCGCCCGGGAGGCCAGGAGGAAGCAGCACACCACCCAGGTCAAGGAGGTGAAGTTCCGGCCGGGAATCGAGGACCACGACTACGAGTTCAAGCTGCGCCACGCGCGGCGCTTTCTCGCGGAGGGCAACAAGGTCAAACTCACCATGATGTTCCGTGGACGGCAGATCACACACCCCGAACTGGGACGGCAGGTCCTGCTGCGTCTCACCGAGGACCTCGGCGAGTACGGGAAGATCGAGCAGTACCCGAACTTCGAGGGACGCCAGATGTCCATGATCCTGACTCCCATCAAGAACTGACCGGCGAGGCGGACCGTCACGGAGCCCTCGCGCTCCGGGTACCCCGGCCATCCCTCCGCTCAGCCAAACACTGAATCGCAGGGAGGAACCCATGCCGAAGATGAAGTCGAACCGGGGCGCCGCGAAGCGCTTCCGGACAACCGGAACCGGAAGGCTCAGGAGGATGCGGGCCAGCAAGTCTCACATCCTGACCAAGAAGAACCGTAAGCGGAAGCGTCGGCTGCGTTCGTCGACATCGGCTGCCAAGGCCGATGTGGCGCGCGTGCGGCGGATGCTGCCGGGAACATAGAAGCCAGGGAAACGAGGAGAGGAGACCGATGCCGCGCTCGACCCGCGCCGTCGCACGCAACAAGCGCAAGAAGAAGGTCCTCAGGACCGCAAAAGGGTATTTCGGGGGACGAAAGAACCTCTACCGCACGGCCAAGGACGCTGTGGAAAAGGGCTGGGAGCACGCCTACCGCGACCGGAGGAAGAAGAAACGCAACTTCCGCCGGCTGTGGATCACCCGGATCAACGCCGCCGCCCGGCAGAACGACCTTTCCTACTCCCGCTTCATGAACGGGCTCCGGCGCGCCGGGGTCGAACTCGACCGCAAGGCGCTGGCCGACCTGGCGATTCGCAGCCCGGACGCCTTTTCGTCGCTTGCGGACCGGGCGAAGTCGGCGCTGAAGAACTAGCGGCGCACCGGCTGGGGAAGACGTACGGGGTTGGCGGGCGTGTACCCGTGATCGAAGACCTCCGGAGGCTCGAGGAAGAGGCCCGGGCGGCGATCGCTGCCGCGTCGGATCTCGATGAGCTCGAGGAGGTTCGCGTCCGTTACGTGGGCCGCAGGGAGGGGCGGATCTCGGCGGTGCTGCGACGACTGGGGCGGCTGAGTCCCGAGGAGCGCCCTGCTGTGGGTGCCGCGGCGAACCGTGCGAAGGCTGCCGTGGCCGGGGCGCTGAAGAACCGCCTGGCGGAGCTGGAAGCCGTGGCGGCTCCGGACCGCGACCGAGTTGACCTCACCCTTCCCGCGCGGGGAAAGTGGCGGGGGACGATCCACCCCGTCAGCCGGGTGATCGACGATATCTGGGCGATCTTTCGCAGCCTCGGCTTCACGCGCGCCCGGGGGCCGGAGGTGGACACCGAGTGGTACAACTTCGTCGCCCTCAACACACCGCTGGACCACCCCGCCGCCGACGAGCAGGACACCCTGTACCTCGGCCCCGGCCTCCTGCTGCGCAGCCACACCTCGCCGGTGCAGATCCGCACGATGGAGAAGTGCCCGCCGCCGATCCGGATCATCGCGCCGGGAATGGTCTATCGCCGCGACACCTACGACGCGACCCACACGCCCGCCTTCGCGCAGATCGAGGGGCTGGTGGTGGACGAGGGTGTGACCTTCGTGGACCTCAAGGCCACCCTGGCCGAGTTCGCGCGGCGCTTCTGGGGGGCCGGGACCCGGGTCCGCTTCCGACCGTCGTTCTTCCCGTTCACGGAGCCGTCGGCCGAGGTGGATGTGAAGCGCGTGATCGTGCGCGAGGACGGCACGGAGGAGGAGACCGACTGGATCGAGATCATGGGCGCGGGGATGGTCGACCCGGCCGTGCTGGACAACGTGGGCTACGACTCCGAGCGCTACACCGGGTGGGCCTTCGGGATGGGACCGGCCCGGGTGGCGCTGCTGCGCCACGGGGTGCGCGATCTCCGGCTCTTCTACGAGAACGACATGCGCTTCCTGGGGCAGTTCAGGTGAAGGTCTCCTACCGCTGGGTCCGCGACGTGGCCCCCGGCATGGGGCTTACGGCCACCGGGGCGATTGCGCGGCTGGCGCGTCGCGGCGCGCCGGTGGAGGAGGTCGTCGACCTGGCGGAGGGCCTGGGGGACGTGGTCATCGGGCGGGTCCTGGAAGCGAGGCCGCACCCGAACGCCGACCGCTTGACGCTTTGCCGGGTGGTCGGGCCCGGGGGCGAGGTGCCGGTGGTCTGCGGAGCTCCGGATGTCCGCGAGGGCGCTTACTACCCCTTCGCGCCGGTGGGTGCGGTGCTCCCCGGCGGCTTCACGATCGGGAGGCGGAAGATCCGGGGAGAGTACAGCGAGGGCATGTTGTGCTCCGAGCGCGAGCTGGGGCTGGGGGAGGACCACGCCGGGATCATGCTGCTCGAAGGGCGGTACGAGCCGGGCGCCCCGTTCGCGATGGCGGTTGGCCTGGACGACCTCCGTTTCGATGTCGAGGTGACGCCCAACCGGGGGGACCTGCTTTCGCACGTGGGTATCGCGCGCGAGCTTCACCCCGAGGGGCAGGGGGGAATCGTTCTCCCGTCGTTGCCGGGCATGACTTCCGGACCGGCGCCCTCATTTGCGCGGGGCTCCTCGGAGAGCGGTTCGGACGGATGTCGGATCATGATCGAGGATCCGGCGCTCTGCTCCCGGTACCTCGGTGTGGTCGTCCGCGGTGTCACCGTCGGGTCGTCCCCGCGCTGGCTCGCCGACCGGCTGCGGGCCGCGGGAGCGCGGCCCGTCAACAACGTTGTGGATGCCACCAACTACGTCATGCTGGAATTGGGACAGCCGCTCCACGCCTTCGACCTGGCAGGGCTGGCCGGCAGCACGATAGTGGCCGGCTGTGCCCGGCCCGGGGAATCGCTCGTCACGCTCGACGGCGAGGAGCGCCCGCTCACGCCCGAAATGCTGACGATCCGGGACGCGAAGCGGCCCGTGGCGGTGGCCGGGGTGATGGGGGGCAGGGACTCCGAGGTGTCATACCGAACGGTGGACATTCTGGTCGAGTGCGCCCTCTTCGAACCTCGGCAGGTGCGGGCGACTCGGCGTGCGCTGGGCATGTCCACCGACGCGAGCTACAGGTTCGAGCGCGGGGTGGATCCGGCCACGATGGAGACTGCGGTGACGCGGGCGGCCTCGCTGATCCTGGCTGTCGCCGGCGGGGCGCTCGCCGGAGAGGTCATCGATGTTCATCCGGCGCCGTGGAGGGCTCCCGCGGTGACCCTCCGGCCCTCTCGTGTGCGGCACGTCCTGGGGGTGGACTTCACGCCGGACGCGATCGCCGGGCTGCTGTCGCCGCTCGGCTACGAGGTGGTGGAGCGGGGGCACGACGCACTCGAGGTCGTGGTGCCCGGCCACCGCAGCTACGACACCCTGCGCGAGGTCGACCTCATCGAGGAGGTGGCCCGCGCGCACGGCTACGACGCCTTCCCCGAGACCATGTCCCCCTGGCGGCCCGGAACCGTTCCGGACCATCCCCTCTTCCAGGTCGAGGATGCGCTCAGGGCTGAGCTGGCGGCCGACGGGATCAGCGAGGCGCAGACCCCGGCACTGGGGCCTGCCCGGCACGGCGACGTGCCGCTGCGGAATCCCATGTCGCGCGACGAGAGCCACCTGCGGCGCGACCTCCTCCCGGGGCTGCTCAAGCATGTGGAACGGAACACGGCCCGGGGAGTGCGCGATGTGCGACTTTTCGAGATCGGAACCGCCTTTGCGCCGGTCGCGGGGGCGCCGCCGCGCGAGTCGTCGCGGGTCGCGGTGGTGTTGACCGGGCGGCGGACACCGCCGCACTGGTCGGGTCAGGGTGAGCCGTTTGATGTCTACGACATTTCCCGGGTGCTCGGGCTGGTCGCCGCGGAGGCGCATCCCGGCGCGCGCGCGGCGCCCGCCGGTGCGCAGGCCGTGCCGTATCCGTACCTGCAAGGACGTTGCTACGAGCTGGTGGCCGGGGCGGGGAAGGTGGTGGGGTGGGGTGGGGAGGTGACTCCCTCGGCCGTGGACGTCCCCCCGTGGGTGGGCGCGGTCGTGGGTGCCGAGGTGGTGCTTCCCGAGGCTTTCTGGCCGAAGCCCGGGGTCACCGCCCGAGACCTGCCGGATCAGCCCGCGTCGGAGCGGGATCTTGCGTTTCTGGTTCCGCCGGACGTTGCGGCCGGAGACGTTCTCGGCGCGGCCCGCAAGGGTGGCGGGAAGTTGCTGGAGGCGGTGGAGGTCTTCGATCTGTACCTGGGTGACGACCTGCCGACCGGGATGCGTTCGCTGGCTCTGCGCTTGCGTTTTCGCGCCCGGGGACGGACCCTGACGGACAAGGAGGTGGACGGGACTTGTCGTCGGGTGCTCTGGAAAGTGAAGGAGATGACCGGTGTCGAACCAAGGACCTGAGCGGTCGGCGGATTCCCCAATGCCGGAAATGGACTCGTTGGCAAGGGCCATCGATCTGGCCGTAGCCGAAGTGCGGGCCGCCCGGGATCGCGCTTGCGAGGCGGAGGAGCGGGCCGAACGCAACGCCGCGATGCTGCGCCAGTTCGTGGAGGGGAACGAAGACCCGGGGGCACTCTCCCGGCGGGTCGAGGCGCTCGAAGCGGAGAACGCGGATCTCCGCGGGCGAATCGAACAGGGCCGGGCCGGGATCGACCGGATCCTCGCCAGCATGAGGTTCCTGGAGGACAGGAGATGAGCGTTCCGGCGGATGCGTCGCGGACCACCGTGCGGGTGGAGATCGCCGGTGACAAGTACACGTTGCGCACCGATGCGGACGAGGCGTACACGCGCCGCTGCGCGGCACTCGTTGACGAACGGATGCGTGCGATCGGCGGAGAGTCCGGGCTGAGTGCGAAGAAGACCGCCATCATGGCGGCGCTCTCCCTGTCCGACGATCTGTTGCAGCAGGAGGAGAGACTCCGGGACGGGGCGCTGGCGCTCGCAGGACGTCTGCGGAAAGTGCTGGCTGAGACTCCGGCGGAGAGCGAATCCGGGTAGACGCCGAGGGGGCGGCCTACCGGCCCGTCGCCTGCGGACGGGGCAACCCCCGCCCTGCCGCCGGATTGGGCTTACTTGCGTCAGGTTCGTGACATGGCCTATTGTGGCTGTGCAATCCCGGAGCGCACGTCGGCGGGACCGGGGAGCGCTCTCCTATCGACTCATACGGCCGGGCTCCGGTTCGGTCTTGGAGAAAATACATGGATCCGCTGGGTGCCATTCTCCCGGCGGTCGGTGCGGTTGTCGCCGCAATTCTGGCGTACTTGCTGGGGAGGGGCCGGGAGCGGGCCCGGCAGCTCAAAGAGAAGGAAGCGGCGAAAGACGAAGCCTCGCTGATCCGCAAACGGGCGGAGGAGGAGGCCGAAAACCTGCGCCGCACCGCCGAGTTGCAGGCCAAGGAGACGAGGTTCCGGCTCAGGGAGGCCTGGGAGCAGGAGGAGAGCCACCGCCGGGAGGAGATCGAGCGCGGCGAACGACGGTTGCTGCAGCGCTCCGAAGCCGCCGACCGCAAGTCTGACCAGCTCGACCGCCGCCAGGATGCGCTTGACGAACGCGCCCGCACGGTTGAGGAACGTGCCCGGGCGGTAGAGGCGCGGGAGCGGAAGGCGGTGGAGCGGTCAAAGGACGTGGAGCGCGCTCGCGCCGAAGCGCATGCACGGCTTCAGACCATGGCCGGCCTTACCGCCGAGGAGGCGAGGACCCAGCTTGTCGCGGAGCTCCAGGACGAGGCCCGGGCCGAAGCCGCCAACCGGGTGAGGGAGATCCGGGAGGAGGCCCAGCGCACCGCCGACCGGGAGGCGAAGAAGCTGGTGGCCATGGCCATCCAGAGAATGGCGGCCGAGGAAGCCGCCCAGCTCACCGTCTCGGTCGTGCAACTGCCTGCGGACGAAATGAAGGGGCGAATCATCGGTCGGGAAGGGCGCAACATCCGCGCCTTCGAACAGGCCACCGGAATCGATGTCATCATCGACGACACGCCCGAGGCGGTCGTCCTCTCGGGGTACAATCCGGTCCGCCGCGAGGTCGCCCGAGTCGCACTGGCGAAGCTGATCGAGGACGGGCGGATTCATCCGGGACGCATAGAGGAGACGGTGGCCAAGAGCGCTGCCGAGGTGGAGGTCGAGATGCGGGAGGCCGCGGAGGAGGTCCTCTATGGGCTCGGGATCCACAACGTGCATCCCGAGATCGTCAAGGTGCTCGGATGCTTGAAGTTCCGCACCTCGTACGGTCAGAACCAGCTTGCCCACTCCAGGGAGGTGGCTCTGCTGGCCGGCAACATGGCCGCCGAGATGGGACTCGACGTGCAGATGGCCCGGCGGGCGGGACTTCTGCACGATGTGGGAAAGGGGCTCACCCACGAGCAGGAACTCAGCCATGTGGAGCTGGGATACCGCCTGTGCAAGCGCCACAAGGAGCCCGACCCGGTTCTCAACGCCATCCGCGCCCACCACGACGAGGAGCCGCACAGGTACGCGGAAGCGTGGCTGGTGACCGCCGCCGACGCGATCAGCGGGGCCCGCCCGGGGGCACGCCGGGAAATGTTCGAGGGATACGTCAAGCGCCTCGAAAGGCTGGAGGGGATCGCTACGGAACACCCGGGGGTGGAGCGCTGCTTCGCCATACAGGCAGGACGCGAGCTTCGGGTCATGGTGGAGCCTGAGCGGGTGTCCGACGAAGACATGACCCGGATCTCCGAGGCGGTGGCCCGCAAGATCGAGGGCGAACTTCAGTATCCCGGTCAGATCAAGGTGGTCGTGATCAGGGAGACGCGGGCCATCGACTTTGCGCGCTAGCAGGCCTCGGATGAAACCGCCCAACTTAAACTCATGACGGGTCGGCAGCCAGCCTTACACCGGCATCAGCCCCAAAGGGGGGACAGGAGATCCATGTCCGCGAAGATCATCTCAGGAAAGGACATCGCCCGTACCATCCGGGACGAGCTGAACGAACGGGTCGCGGAGTTGGCGGAGCAAGGGCTGGTGCCCGGCCTCGCCACGGTGCTCGCGGGCGACGACCCGGCCAGCCGGCTCTATGTGGGGATGAAGAACCGGGCAGCCGCCGAGGCGGGGATCCGCTCCCGCCAGGTCACCCTGCCCGGATCGGCCAGCGAGACCGAACTGCTGGACCTGATCGCGGACCTGAACGCCGACCCGGCAATTCACGGCATCCTGGTCCAGTTGCCGCTGCCACGGCAGATCGACGAGTCGAAGGTCCTCCTGGCCATCGACCCGGACAAGGACGTAGACGGCTTCCATCCCGTGAACGTGGGACGCCTTGCCACCGGCGACCCCGATGTCCTCGCCCCCTGCACCCCGCGGGGCGTCATCGAGATGCTGCTCAGGAGCGGAGTCAATCCCTCCGGAAAACACGTGGTGGTGGTGGGCCGTTCGAACATCGTCGGCAAGCCGATGGCGCTGCTGCTCCTGCGCCGCGCTCCCGGCGGCAACGCGACCGTGAGCGTCGCGCACAGCCGCACGGCCGACCTGGGGGCGCTCACGCGCAGCGCCGATGTGCTCATCGTGGCAGTGGGACGTCCCAACACGATCACGAGGGAGATGGTCAAGCCCGGCGTGACGGTCATCGACGTGGGCACGAACCGCGTGGACGACCCGAGCCGGGAGCGCGGCTACCGGGTGGTGGGCGATGTCGACTTCGAGGGTGTGAGCGAGGTGGCCGCGCGGATCACGCCGGTGCCGGGAGGTGTCGGCCCCATGACCATCGCCATGCTGCTCGCCAACACTGTCGAAGCCGCGGTCAGACTGCGGAAGGCGGGTTAGCCCGTGGACAAAGTCCCCCCGGCATTCGAACGGCGATGCATCCGGGCTGGCCGCTTCGCTTCACCCGTTCACACTGTAAAGCACACATTACATTATGTCATGTCCGCTATACATCTTGCCGCTCCAAGGCTTCGCTCTGCGTTGCTCCTCGGGCGAATAGCCCTGCTATTCCCCTCTCGTCGCGCCTTGCCAACCCGGCACCTCGCCGCTCTCGGTGCTCGGGCGGCTTTATCCACGGACTGTTAGAGGTGAGCGACCCTAACCTGGACCTCTTTGCCGGCCCGCGTGCCGGGGGTGCAGCGGCGGACCGCCCCTTCGAGCCGCTCCGTCCCCCCGGGCCGCGGGTGTGGACGGTGCGCCAGATCAACCGGGCCGCGCGCCTTCTGCTCGAGGAGAGTCTGCCCCGCCTGTGGGTGGCGGGCGAGGTCACGAACTTCCGGCGCCAGCGCTCCGGCCACTGCTACTTCACGCTGAAGGACGAGTCGGCCCAGCTCCGCTGCGTCATGTTCCGGCGCGACGCCGTCCGACTCCCGGCGGACCCGGAGGAAGGCATGACCGTGCGGGCCATCGGTGTTCTGACCCTGTACGAAGCCAGGGGGGTCTACCAGCTCGTCGTCTCGAGACTCGAAGGCGAGAGCGAGGGCGGCATGTGGAAGCTTGCCTTCGACAGGCTCCGCAGGCTACTTGACGCCGAAGGCCTCACCGACCCGGCGCGCAAGCGTCCGCTCCCGGCCTTTCCGGCCACCGTGGGGGTCGTCACCTCGCCGACCAGCGCGGCGCTGCGTGACATCGTGGCGGTGGTCTCCCGGCGGGCGCCCTGGTTGCGCCTGCTCGTTCGCGGCACGAGGGTGCAGGGGCGGGGGGTCGGGGACGAGATCGCCGCCGCCATCTCGACATTGGCGAACCGGAAAGTCGAGGTGATCGTCGTGGCCCGGGGCGGCGGCTCGATAGAGGACTTGTGGGGGTTCAACGAAGAGACCGTCGCGCGGGCCGTCGCCCTGAGCCCCGTGCCCGTCGTGTCGGGGGTGGGCCACGAGACGGACGTCACCATCTGCGATCTGGTCGCCGACCTGCGGGCAGCGACTCCATCGGCCGCTGCCGAAGCCGTGGCACCCGACCGCGACTGGGTGGAGAAGCGCCTGGTGGGGCTGGGCAACCGGCTGGGCAGGGGACTGGCCGTGCAGGCCCGCTCTCGGCGCTGGCGGCTGGATCGGGCCGGCGAGATGCTCTTTCGTGGTGGTCGTCGGCACATCGACGCCAGCCGGACCCGCCTGGATGGGGCGCAGACCGGGCTGACGGCCGCGGTGCGCGCGCGGATCCGGCGCGGCACGGCCCGGCTGGCCAGGGCCGCGGCGGCAATGGAAGCCCTGTCGCCGCTGTCGACGCTCGCTCGGGGCTACGCCGTACCACTGGACCCGGATGGGCGCCTGCTGCGTGGTATCCGGGACTTCGGCCCTGGCCGGGACTTCGATCTGCGCGTCGCGGACGGGTACGTTCCCGCGACCGTGGCCGGCCGTCCGCGCAGCGCCGCGGCCCCCTACGGATCCCGGCCGGCGGAGGCCGAACATGCCGGGTGAGCAGGGCCTGGACGACCGGTTGCGGCGAATCGAGGAGATCGTTGCGGCGCTGGATTCGGACACGCTGGAGCTGGATGAGGCCCTGGCCCTCTTCGAGGAGGGGGTGGCGCACCTGGCCCGCGCCCGGGAGATTCTGGCCAGGACGGAACTCAGAGTCGAAGAGCTGGTCGGTGCCGAAGGCGCCGAGCTCCGTGAACTCCCTGTCACCAACGGCGGGGAAACGAACGAACCGCGCGATGGCTGACACCTCCCTCGTCTCCTTCCTGGAGGACCGGAGAAGACCGGTGGAATCGGCTCTGCGCCACTCCGTGGACACTTTGGCCGCCGGTATCCCCGGCTCTCTTGCGGCGGCGATTCGCGACGCTGTCATGAGTGGCGGCAAACGCATTCGTCCGCTCCTGCTTGTGGCCGGGTACGAAGAGGCCGGGGCCGCTTCCACGGACCCGGTATACGACCTGGCCGCGTCGGTCGAACTGATTCACGCCTACTCGCTCATGCACGACGACCTTCCCTGCATGGACGATGCGCCTCTCAGGCGGGGGAGCCCCACCGCGCACATTCTCCACGGTGCGCCCACGGCCGCGGTTGCAGGCGCGCTGCTGATCCCCTGGGCGGCGACCCGCGCCTACGACGCGTCAGTCTCACTCGGCCGTTCGCAGGACCAAGCGCGCAGGATCGCGGCGCACCTTCTGGAAGCCGCCGGAGCGGGGGGCATGATCGGGGGCCAGGCGCTCGACCTGCTGGGCGAAGGGAGATCCCTGGATGAGAGCGAGCTGGCGGAACTCCACGTCCTGAAGACGGGAGCACTGCTGGGGGCGGCGCTCGAACTGGGCGCCATGGCGGCGGGTGCGGGCAGGGCCCTGCTTGCCGCGCTGGGGAGCTTTGGCAGGGACATCGGGTTGGCGTTCCAGGTCACGGACGACGTGCTCGACGCAACCGCCACCGCCGATGTGCTCGGGAAGCAGCCTTCCGACGCTGACCGCGACAAGTCGACCTACGTGGCCCTGATGGGGGTGGAGGGCGCTCGCGCACACGCCCGGGGGCTCCTGGAACGAGCGCTGGCGGCGCTGGACGCGGCCGGACTGACCGCGTTCCGACTGCGGCAGCTCGCCCGTTTCATCGTGCAACGGAGCCGGTGAGGCAGCATGCGGTTTCAGAAGATCGCCGTAGTGGGGCGCCGGGGCGCCGGGGAAGACCGCATGAGGGTTGCGCTGGAGGAAATCACCGCCGTTGCCAACGGCTTCGGTGCGGCGGTCGTGGCTGAGCCGTCCCTGGTTCCCCTGGTTGCCGGCGTTGGCGCCACGGACGTCGGGGGCGACGACATCGACCTCCTCATCTCCCTCGGAGGTGACGGCACGCTGCTCAGGGCCGCGCGCTCGGTCTTCGGCCGCGGTGTTCCCGTCCTGGGCATCAACCTGGGGGGCCTGGGATTTCTCACGTCGGTGTCCGGGACCGGGATCGAATCGGCCCTTGGCCGGATTCTGGGCGGACAGTACGCTATCGAGAAGCGCCGAACCCTGGAGGCGGAGGTGCGCGAGCCCGGCGGTGAGATTGGGAGCCGCTTCCACGTTCTCAACGACGTCGCCGTCCACAACTCGGGCGCTGCCCAGGTACTCCGCCTTGACCTGTGGGTAGGGCCGCAGGGAGACTTGAAGGAGATCGGCAGCTACTCGGGCGATGGGGTCATCCTTGCCACGCCCACGGGATCGACTGCGTATTCGCTTTCCGCCGGCGGCCCGATCGTCGTCCCGGAAATGGACTGCTTCCTGGTCACGCCGATCCTGCCGCATTCGCTTGCCGTCCGCCCCCTGGTCGTACCCGGTAGCGAGGAGATCACGGTTGCGGCCCTCGACCGCCGTGAACCCCTGTTCCTGACGGCCGACGGGCAGGAGGGTGGTCCCGTAGGCCACAGTGACCGGGTGGTTGTGCGCATGGGTGCCTTCCGGGTTCCCCTGGTGCGGCTGCCGGAGTATTCGTTCTTTACGACGCTGCGGCAGAAGCTGAACTGGGCGGTTCGGCCCCTCGACGGGAGCTGACGCCCGGCCGGCGCCGGTGATGCGGCGGGACTTCGTTCGGCGGCCGGTTTGATCCAGGGGGCACGGTGTTCCCAACCTCCATGGCGATAGCCCGGGCCGTGGCCCCGGACGAGGAATCATGATTATTGAGCTGAGAATCCATAACATCGCAGTCCTGAAGGAGTTACACGTCTCACTCGAAGTGGGACTGAATGTTGTTACGGGAGAAACCGGGGCCGGGAAGTCGATTGTGGTGGATGCCCTGGAGGTGTTGTTGGGGGGACGCGCTTCTGCCGACGTGGTACGGAGTGGCGAGTCACGTGCCCTGGCCGAGGCGGTGGTTGATGTGCGGGGGCTGGCAGAGGTTGCGGCGCTGCTTGCCGAGCTGGGACTCGAGCCGGACGAGGGCCACCTCATCCTGCGGCGGGAGATCCGCGCCGAAGGGCGGAGCCGGGGGTGGGTGAACGGTTCCCCCGTCACCGCCGCCGCACTGCGCCGCATCGGATCGCTGCTGGTGGACATCCACGGCCAGCACGAGCACCAGCGCCTGCTGTCCGCGGACTTCCAGCAGGAGGTGCTGGACGCCTTCGGCGGGTGCCTGGACCTGGCCGGCAGGGTGCGAACGGTTTTCCGCGGGATCACCCGCCTGCGGGACAGACTGGCGGCGCATGAGGAACGGCGGCTCGAGCTGGCGCAACGGGCCGACTTCATACGTTTCCAGCTCGGTGAAATCCTGGATGCGAAGATCCGGGCGGGGGAGGACGAGGAATTGCGAACCGAAGCGAATCGGCTGGAGAACGCGGATCTGCTGGCCCGGGAGGGCCATGCCCTCCACGACCTGCTTCACGGCGGCGAAGGCGCCGCAACCGACCGCCTTGCGGATGCGGCGGCGCGCCTGCGGCGGCTCGGCAAGGTGGATCCGTCGCTCGCGCCCCATCTGTCCACGCTGGAAGACGCCTACCACCGGGTCGCGGACGCGGCCACCGAACTCGCGAACTACGCCGCCCGCATCGACCACGATCCCGCGCGGCTGCAGTCCCTGCGCGAGCGGCAGGCGCTGCTCGAGCGGCTGGAGCGCAAATACGGCCCCACACTGGCGGACGTGATCGCCCGGGGCGAGGCCCTGCAACGCGAACTGGACGAACTGGAGACCGCAGGTCTGGACGCCGAGACCATCGGTCGGGAACTCGCTCGCGCGGAGGCGGCCTGGGGTTCCGCCTCGGCGGAACTGTCGGACAGGCGGCGCGAGGCGGCAGACCGGCTCTCCCGCGAGGCCGAGGCCGCGTTCCCCGGCCTGGGTCTCGAGGGCGCCCGCTTCGAAGTTCGCCTCGAGGCGCTCCCTCGGCCGGCGGCAGGAGGACGGGAACGCGTCCGGTTCATGGCCACGTTGAACCCCGGCTTCCGCGCGGCCTCGCTGTCGCGCATCGCCTCGGGCGGGGAATTGTCTCGGGTCATGCTCGTGCTCAAGTCGGTGCTCGCCGGAATCGACGAGCTGCCCACCCTGGTCTTCGACGAGATCGACGCGGGGATCGGAGGTGTGGTGGCGGGTCGGGTCGGGGAGCGGCTCCGGGAGGTGGCGCGGGGGCGTCAGGTTCTGGTGGTGACGCATCTCGCTCGGATTGCGGCGCGGGCCTCCAATCACCTCCTCGTGGAGAAGGGAACCGTGGACGGCACCGCGGTTACCGTGCTTCGCCGGCTTGACGGAGAGGAACGGGTTCGGGAGATCGCGCGCATGCTGGGCGGCGACCCCGACTCGGCGTCCTCACGCGATCATGCGCGGGAGTTGCTGCGGGAGGGACGTGAGCCGGCCCGGAGAGAGTGCGATTAGCCACAGTCCCGGATGCCGCTCCGGCTTGCCGTTGCCGGGACTTCACCACTGCCTGCCGGGTCACGACCAGTTCGCAGCCCTTCTCACCCCTCTCCCCATAGCCCCGCGAAGAAGCGGAATCCGGCCTCCATCGCACCCGCATTGGGAACGTTTCCGCCACGGCCTCCGACGACCCTCCGGTACACGACACGAATCTCCAGCGGCCTCCCGGTCTTTCCGTCCCAGGTCGGCGTGGCCCGGTTGTAGACCATGCCGACCATCAGCCGGCTGGAGGACACTTCGCTGTGCGGCACCAGGATCTCGGGATCGGGCACCGGCCCTGCAGGCTGCTGCTGCGTGGCGTCGCCGGTGGCGAGCGCGAAGCTGTCGCGTCCCTTGCGGTAGTGGTGGAAACCGGCCAGAAGGGTCATCGACTCCGCGACACGGTACCAGGGGGCCAGCTCCAGGGACTGATAGTTGCCCGGATCCCAATCCAGCTTCACCTGGGAGGACAGCGGGGCGAAGGTGAAATCGGGATCGAAGACGCGGCGTTCGGCAATGCCCTTCAGCTGGATGCCGTAGCGAAAGTCCGCCCAGACGCCGAGCCTTCCCAGCCACCGGGCATTGATCCAACCCCGCAGTTCCACATCCGTCTGGGCGTCCCCAGTGCCGGCATCGAGGATGTTGGCGGGATCGCCCTGGGTGCCGGCGGGAAGACGGACCAGTGCACCGCCTCCCCCGACAAGGTGGCTGGAACCCTCCGATTCCCCGGACTCGAACAATCGGGCGCTTGCTCGCAACTCGATATCGCCGATTCCCCAGAGGCCCCGCCACGGGCCCATGGGATTGGTGGCGGCGATCCCGAAGGCGGGATCGGTTACCAGGCGCAGGAAATCCTCTGAAGTAAGGAAGGCATTCGCGAGAGGAATGGCCGTCGGAAAGCCCGTTACGCCAGCCG
This sequence comes from Longimicrobiales bacterium, assembly GCA_965204275.1. Classification (GTDB taxonomy): domain Bacteria; phylum Gemmatimonadota; class Gemmatimonadetes; order Longimicrobiales; family Gaopeijiaceae; genus Bin94. The sequence continues at coordinate 1,576,983 of CBDBEC010000002.1, read as the reverse complement.
CCCCGAACTCCGCGCCCAGATCGGAAAGGCGGGCGTGCAGCGCCATTCCCGTGGGTGACCATCCGAGCGGCGCAAACCCGGTCTCGTACATGGCCGCGAGAGCATTCCCGAAGCCGAGCGCGTCCTCCAGGACAGCCGTCGCGTTCAGGCAAGCGGGCGACCCCGGGTCGGAGGCGCAGGTCGCTTCTCGGAACGTGTCGTATTGTCCGATCGAGTGCTGCAGGATGGTCAGAAAGGCGGAAGCCTCACCCGCCCCCGGACCTAACCCGGCGTTGGCACCCGAGGAATCCGCCTCGAAGTGAAACGCGAACTCGGCCTCGTTCTGTACGGCCGGCACGACCACGCCGGCCGTGAGCCAGTCGAAGATTCCCACATCCAGGGCTATGGGGGCGCGGGCCGCGTTCATCTCCATGAACGAGGCCATTGTCCCGAGGCTGAGGTCATAGTCTTCGTTCCCGGCCTGGCGAACCGCTTCCTGGACGGGGGCCAGGAAAGGAAAGACCCTGACCCCGGCGATGCCGCTGAACGGGTCGCTCAGTTCCTCCAGCCCTTCCCTGGTCGCGGTTCCGTCCGTCCAAATCCGGTAGCGTGAGGAGAACGACGAGTACTCTCCCCGGATCTCGAGCCGGATCTTCCCACGGGGAACCAGGGGCGAATACGGCTCCTGGGCGCTCGCGAGCGCGGGCGCGCATAAGGTGCTCAGGAGAGCGAGCGTCAGCTTTGCATTACGATGCACGGCGAGTCCGGTTGTCGTTGGCCCAGTGGGTCGCGCCGGATGGCGCGGGCGGATGCCGGAGAACAAGATAACGCTGCCTGCCCGCGCGGCGTATGCGGTTGTCGGCCCGGCAGCGGCGCTCGGCCCGCCAACACGCGCTTGACAGCCTGCGCACCCGCGTCTACGGTTGTAGTCCCGTTCCGCGAATTCGGGTCCGATCGGAGCGGGCAGCCGCGGTCCGGGAACTCCTCCCGAACGGTTGCGGGCCTGCGGGAATAGCTCAGTTGGTAGAGCACCACCTTGCCAAGGTGGGGGTCGCCGGTTCGAGTCCGGTTTCCCGCTCTGTTCGATGGACTGGCCGCACGTGGAGATATCCGGGCGCGAATTCCGCCCAGGGGTTTTTCCGCGGGCTGCCGGCGGGGGCGACGGCAGTTGCCGGGCGCCCCCTTCGTGTCGGCGCCGTAGCCAAGGGGTAAGGCAGAGGTCTGCAAAACCTCCATTCGGCGGTTCGAATCCGCCCGGCGCCTCTCCGCCCGGGTCGTGTCTCCGGCGTTCGACGGGTGCGGCCTCGTAAGGTCCCTCCGTGGTCGAATCCGGTGGGGGCCATGTCCACGGACTGCTAGGCTAGGCTAGGCTGAAGTTCTGCTCCGAACAGGGCTGATTTCGGCCCGTAACCCTTTGTGCGGAAGGGACTTGACACGGGTTCGGGTTTGGTCTATGTGTAGCCATGTAATCGACATGTCATATCCTTGACCTACAGTTGGTTGGCTGTTACTGTTGAAGACATGTACATCGAACGCGTGCCCAACCGGAAGTCCCCGCCCGCCGTGCTGCTCCGCGAGTCCTACCGCGAAGGCGGCAAGGTCAGGAAGCGAACCCTGGCCAACCTGTCGAAGCTGCCCTTCGAAGTCGTCGAGGGGCTGCGCATCCTGCTCAAGGGCGGCGTCGCGCTCCAGTCCTACGATGACGTCTTCGAGATCCTGCGCTCCCGGCCCCACGGCCACGTCGCCGCCGTGCTGGGCACGGCGCGCAAGCTCGGGCTCGAGAGACTGCTCGACCGCCGTCCGTCGCGGATGCGGTCGCTGGCGCTGGCGATGATCGCCGGACGCGTGCTCGACCCCCGCTCGAAGCTCGCCACCGCCCGCGGCCTCGGCTCCGAGACCCGGGCCGACACGCTGGGCGAGGAGACGGGCGCGGCGGACGCGACGGCCGAAGAGCTCTACGAGGCGATGGACTGGCTGCTGCGGCGCCGGAAGCGCATCGAGCGGACCCTGGCGGCGAAGCACGTCACCGACGGCTCGCTCGTGCTCTGCGACCTGACCTCGGTGTACTTCGAAGGCTCGAAGTGCCCGCTGGCCAGGCGCGGCTACTCCCGCGACGGCAGGCGCGGCAAGCTGCAGATCGTCTTCGCGCTGCTCTGCGACCGCGACGGCCGTCCGGTGGCCGCCGAGGTCTTCCGTGGCAACACCGCCGATCCCGGCTCCGTGGCCGCCCAGGTCGAGAAGCTGCGCCGGCGCTTCTCGCTGTCGCGCATCGTGCTGGTGGGGGACCGGGGCCTGCTGACCGACGCGCGCATCCGCGAGGACCTCTCTCCGGCGGGGCTGCGGTGGATCACCGCGCTCAGGGCCCCTAAGATCCGCAAGCTGGTGGAAGGCGGCGACTTGCAGTTGTCGCTCTTCGACGAACGGGACCTCGCCGAGATCTCCGCGCCCGAGCTCTACCCCGGCGAGCGGCTCGTCGTCTGCCGCAACCCGCTGCTGGCCGCCGAGCGCGCCCGCAAGCGCGAGGCGCTGCTGCAGGCCACCGAGGCCAAGCTCGACCTGGTCGTGCGGGCCACGAAGCGCGAGAACCGGCCGCTGCGGGGCGAGAGGAACATCGCCGTGCGCGCCGACCGGGCGCTGCGCTCCCACAAGGTGGGCAAGCACTTCGCGACCACCGTGACCGAGGACGGCTTCTCGCACGAGCGCGACGAGGAGAAGATCGCCGCCGAGGCCGCGCTCGACGGCGTCTACGTGATCCGCACCAACGTGAGCGACGGCGAGATCGCGGCCGAGGACGCGGTGAGGGCCTACAAGGGCCTCAGCCGCGTCGAGCGCGCGTTCCGCAGCTTCAAGGGGGTGGACCTCAAGGTGCGGCCCGTCCACCACCGTCTCGAAGGCCGCGTCCGCGCCCACGTCTTCCTCTGCATGCTCGCCTACTACGTCGAGTGGCACATGCGGCGCGCGCTGGCGCCCATGCTCTTCCAAGACGACGACCCGGCCGCGGCCGAAGCCGCCCGCGCCTCGCCCGTCGCGCCCGCCCGGCGCTCGCAGGCCGCACGCGACAAGGCGGCCGGCAAACGCACGCCCGACGGCCTGCCCGTCCACAGCTTCCGGACCCTGCTGGCCGATCTCGCCACCCTCACCCGCAACCGCGTCAGGCCCGCCGTCCCCGGCGCCACGACCGCCGACCTGCTCGCCCGCCCCACGCCGCTCCAGGCCAAGGCCTTCCGCCTCCTGCGCGTCCGCCCATGACCCGTACCCAGTAGCGTACACTCCCGGATTCGCACTATGTCACCGCACCGCAATCACTTGCCCGATTCACAGGGGTAGAACTTCGGGCTAGGGGACCAGCCGCCGGGGCTGTGGCCTCAGCAGGAATACGCCCTCGTACATGCTTGTGACCACGACCGTGCCGCTGTCGAAGAACGGATAGGCCGACCATGCGCCCGCGAACCCCGGCGGGTCACCCTCGTAGGGTGTGGTGTCGAACCAGCCGATCTCCACGGGCGACTCCGGATCGCTGATGTCGAAGAGGCGGAAGCCCGCCTGGTAGTTCGCCTGGTACATCCGGTCTCCCCTGACGAAAAGGTTGTGGTCGGTCGCCTTGTTCGGGCCGTCCACGCTTCCCACCAGAATCGGGTCGTCGAGTTCCACGACGTCGTAGATATAGGTTCGGGTCCTGGGCGTGGTGCCCGCCAGCTCGTCGAGTTCGTCGTCGAGGTAGAAATTGCGGTGATCGTCGGTGAGCCAGCCCTGGTGGATGTATGCGACGCCCGGGTGGCTGGCCGCGCCGACGGCCAGGGGCGCCTGCTTGTCGGTGACGTCCACGATCCTGAGCAGGCTCTCGTTCGAGACGAAGCAGATCTGCCGCCCCCGGTAGCGCTCGTCGGGGCCGCGGTAGACCACGCATTGGGCGTCGTGGGTGCGTCCCGGCGCGATCAGCCCCACGGTGTCCGTGAAGCAGCCCGCGAAGACGGGTGCCCCGGGACTTCGCACATCGACCATGTGGAGCCCTCCCCCGCACGTCCGGCCGGCACCGCTGGCACCGACGGGGAAGGCGAATCCGCTCTCGGCGTCCATCACCAGGTTGTGGGCGCTCGCTATGCCCCGGTAGACCGCATCCGGCTCGAACTCGGCCGGGTGGGCGGAGACGTCGCGGAGCCGGGTGAGGTCGAAGATGACGAGCCCGTGGTCGCCCGCCCGGTCGCCCGTGAAGAAGAGGTGTCCGGCGTACACCTTGAGGTCCCGCGCGCCGCTGGGATTCGCAGGCACGAGACCCACGTAGCGAGGGGTCACCGGGTCGGTCACGTCGACGATCGCCGCGCCGCCGCTCCGCCCCACCAGCGCGTACTCGCGCTCCGTGTCGGGGTCCCTCCATCCCCACACGTCGCTGACGCGCTCCCACGGCTCCGCCCCGATGGCCGCGAGGGGCAGGAAGGCCATGAGATCCACCCCCTCGCACGCGAAGTCCGCCGCGGCACCCTCCTCGCAACGCACTTCGCCGCCGGTCACGGCCCCGGGGCCGGCCCCGGCACGGAGCCACCTCGGTTCTCCCCAGGATCGGCCCGGCTCGCGGTGGAATGCCAGGGCGGCCCCTCGGCCCCCATCCGTTCCCGGGGCACCCACCACCGCTACGTTTGCGCCTACGGCTATCGCCGACCCGAGGGCTGCTTTCGGCCCGGCTTCGGGTACGACGAGCGGCACGGGCTGCCATTCGCCATCAATGAGCCGGAAGCGATGCACCCCGCCCGAACCCGATCGGGCCCGCGGGGCTCCGACCCAGAGCTCGTCGCCGAGCAACGCGAGGGTCGTCCCGAAGGCGGAGGAGGAGTCGTGTTCAGCTCCCCCCTCCCGGGGGCCGGACGGGCCACTGTGCGACCCGGCGGACAGAACCTGGTGGAATGTCCACTCGCCTTCCCCGAACCGCCGGTACGCGAAGACGAGACCGGAGCCCCTGCGCGCGCCGGGCGCACCGATCAGGAGACGACCGCTCTCCGCCGCCAGGGACGCCCCGAACCGGGCTCCCGCATCCAGGGAGTCCGGCGGGGAGATGGTGGTGTTTCCGAGCCGGCTGTCGCGGGGCCGGTAGACGTACACCCGCCCGGCGCCGATTGCGCCGGGGGAGGAAACGAGCACGTCGTTCCGATGAAGTGCCAGCGCCGCGCCGAAGTCCGCGAACTCCGAAGGCGGGCCGGGCGGCGGCACGATGATCGGAACGCCCCACCCGCGCCTGCCGTCCCTGTGGAAGACGTACACGCCGCCGCCGGCCCCGGTGCCGAAGACCGAAACCGCTACCCGGTCGCGGTAGACGGCGACCGTCCTTTCCGGCGGCTGGAGGATGCGCATGACCGCCGCGAAGTTGATTGCCGCACCATCCCGCCCAGCCTCACTCCCGGTGGGTTCCGGTTGCCTGGGCCCCGGAAGTTCAAGCCTGGTGTCATGGACCAGGCCATCGCGCGTAGCCCGGAACAGATGGGCTCCGAACCGCACATCGGGGTCGCCCGAACCCACGACCAGGTGTTCCCCCCTCCACTGCATCGAAGGAGCCAGCCTGAATCCGTTCTCCGCGGCTCCCGGCGGGGACTCCGCGCCGGTGAGTACCCAGCGGCCTGAGCCATCGCGCACGAACCGGTGGAGGGCCGCGGGACCACGGGCGGGGCCCGGCTTGCCCACGATCACCGTCTTCCCCGACACCGCAACCATCCGCCCGAACTCGTCCTGTGCGGCTGCCGTGTTCACGGCAGGCAGGACGGTGGCGGTTGCCACGCACAGCGCGGGCCCCCGAATCGCATTGAGAAGGCGTTGAATCGCCTTGGACATTATTTTCACTCCGGTTGGATGATTCGGCGATGAAGCTGCGGGCAGTCCCCCGCACGGGCAATACAACCTGGGGCACCGGCCTTCCGGGCGGGCCGGGTCCGGAACTGGAGGAGGGATGACAAGGAGAGGTCCGCACGCCGACATGGAGGAAACCCGTGGCGCCCGGGGGAGCCCGGGGGTGCAAACCGAAGGTGGAGCCGGGCATGAGATCACCATCGATGGCCACACCCTCACCCTGGCGCAGATGGAGGCCGTGGCGCGAGGCCGCGTCCGGGTGCGGCTCGGTGCGGGTGCGGTCGAGGGGATCCACGCTTCCCGCGCGCTGCTGGAGGACCTCATCGCGGGTGGTGCGGCCGTCTACGGCGTGAACACCGGATTCGGGCGTCTGGCGGACGTGCGCATCCCCCGGAGCGAGCAGCGCGCTCTGCAGCGCAACCTGGTGCGAAGCCACGCCGCCGGCGCCGGCCGCCCGCTTCCGGCCGAGGAGGTGCGCGCGATCATGGTTCTGAGGGCCAACACCCTCGCCCGGGGGCAATCGGGATGCCGCCTCGTGGTCGTCGAGCGGCTGCTGGAGTTGCTCAACCGCGCGGTGCACCCCGTTGTGCCCGAAACCGGCTCGGTGGGGGCGAGCGGCGATCTCGTTCCGCTGGCGCACATCGCGCTGGCGTTGACGGGAGAGGGCCGGGTGGAGGCCGGGGGGCGCGAGGCGGATGCCGCCGCATCGCTGGCGGAGGCCGGGATCGCCCCCCTGGAGCTCCTGGAGAAGGAGGCGCTGGCGCTGCTCAACGGCACCCAGGCCTCCACCGCGATCGGTGCGCTGGCGCTTCGCCGCTTCGGACGCGCCCTCGACACCGCCGACGTGGCCGGTGCCATGTCCCTTGAGGGACTGAAGGGGACGCCCGATGCCTTCAGGCCCGAGATTCACGACGCCCGTCCCCACCCGGGGCAGGTCCGGAGCGCCCGCCGTCTGTGGGCCCTGCTGCGAGGCTCCGAGATCCGCGAGTCGCACCGCACGGAAGACCTCCGGGTGCAGGATGCCTACTCCCTGCGCTGCATGCCCCAGGTGCACGGCGCGGCACGCGAGGCCCATACCTACGCCCGCCGCATCCTCATCACCGAGGCCAACTCGACCACCGACAACCCGCTTGTGGTTCCGGCGGCCGGGGACGGTGAGAAACCGGCGGGAACGCATGGGGATCCGGCCGCGGGACGCTCGCAGTCCCAAGGCAAGGGAGGACCCGCGCCCGCTCGGGCGCGGGTCCTCAGCGGGGGCAACTTCCACGCCCAGGTCGTCGCGCAGTGCCTCGACCTCGTGGCCATCGCCGCCGCCGACCTGGCCTCGATCTCCGAACGCCGCATCGACCGAATGCTCAACCCGGACCTGTCCGGACTGCCCGCCTTCCTCACCCCGAAACCGGGCACCCGGTCCGGCCTCATGATTGCACAGGTCACCGCGGCCGACGCACTATCCGAGATGCGTGTCCTCGCCTCGCCCGCCAGCGTCGACTCGGTTTCGACGAGCGCCGCTCAGGAGGATCACGTCTCCATGGGGATGGCGGCGGCCCGCAAGGTGCGGCGGGCGGTCGGGCTCCTTGAACTGGTGCTTGCGGTGGAGTTGCTGTGCGCGGCCCAGGCCGTCGAGTTCCACCGGCCGCTCCGGAGCGGACCGGGTGTGGAGGAGGCGCTCGAGACCGTGCGCGGCCGAGTCTCCCGCCTGGACGGAGACCGGGTGCTGAGCGGTGACATTGCGTTCCTCGTCGCGCTGGTGCGCGAGGGCGCCCTGGCCCACTCCGACGTATAGCAGTCCGTGAAGAACCCGCCCGCCGCCTCCGCCCCCCGCACCGTCCGCGCCCCCCGCGGCCCCACCCTGCGCTGCAAGGGGTGGACCCAGGAGGCCGCGCTCAGGATGCTCATGAACAACCTCGACCCGGAGGTGGCGGAGAAGCCCGGCGACCTCGTCGTCTACGGCGGAACCGGCCGGGCCGCGCGCAACTGGGCCGCCTTCGACGCCATCGTGGCCGCCCTTGAAACCCTCGCCGGCGACGAGACCCTCCTCGTCCAGTCCGGCAAGCCCGTCGGCGTCTTCCGCACCCACCCCCACGCCCCCCGCGTCCTCATCGCCAACTCGAACCTGGTCGGCCGCTGGGCCACCTGGGAGCACTTCCACGAGCTGGAGCGGCGCGGCCTCATGATGTACGGCCAGATGACCGCGGGCTCGTGGATCTACATCGGCACGCAGGGGATCCTGCAGGGCACCTACGAGACCTTCGGGGCGATGGCGCGCACCCACTTCGGCGGATCGCTCGCCGGGCGTTGGATCCTGACCGGGGGGATGGGCGGGATGGGTGGCGCGCAACCCCTCGCCGCGACCATGAACGGCGCCGCCATCCTGGTGGTCGAGGTCGACGAGGAGCGGATCCGGCGGCGGATCGAGACGCGCTACTGCGACCGCATGACGCACAGCCTGGATGAGGCGGTGGAGTGGGTGGTGGGGGCGGCGGGGGAGGGGGAGGCGGTGTCGGTGGGGCTGGTGGGCAACTGCGCCGAGGTCCTGCCCGAGCTGCTGGAGCGCGGGGTGATCCCGGACATCGTGACCGACCAGACCTCCGCGCACGATCCGGTGGACGGGTACCTGCCTTGCGGTTTCTCGATCGAGGAGGCAACCGTCTTGCGAAATCGCGATCGAACCGAATATCGCCTACACTCGATGACATCGATCCGCAGGCACTGCGAAGCCATCGTCGAGATGCAGCGGCGCGGCTCGGTGGCCGTCGACTACGGCAACAACCTGCGCGGCTACGCCCGGGAGGCCGGGTTCGAGGACGCCTTCGCCTATCCCGGATTCGTGCCGGCGTACGTGCGCCCCCTCTTCTGCCAGGGCAAGGGCCCCTTCCGCTGGGTGGCGCTCTCGGGCGACCCCGCCGACATCCACCGCACCGACGAGCTGGTGCTCGAGATGTTCCCCGGGGACGAGCACCTGTGCCGCTGGATCCGCATGGCCCGCGACCGGGTGGCCTTTCAGGGGCTGCCCGCGCGCATCTGCTGGCTGGGCCAGGGGGACCGGGCGCGTTTCGGTGTGGCCATGAACCACCTGGTCGCCAGCGGCGAGATCAGCGCCCCCCTCGTGATCGGGCGCGACCACCTGGACACCGGCTCGGTCGCGTCTCCTTACCGCGAGACCGAGGGCATGAAGGACGGCACCGACGCGGTGGCCGACTGGCCCGTGCTGAACGCGCTCCTGAATACGGCGTCGGGCGCGAGCTGGGTGTCGTTCCACCACGGGGGCGGGGTGGGGATCGGGGACTCGCTCCACGCGGGACAGGTGCTCGTGGCCGATGGAACTCCGGAGATGGCCACCCGTATCCGGCGGGTGCTCACCAACGACCCCGGACTGGGCGTGGCCAGACACGTGGACGCCGGCTACGAAGAAGCGCTGGCAACTGCGCGGGCCAAGGGGATAAGGATCCCGACGGAATCACCCGGGCGGTAACGTCGCCGTCTCGCGGCGAGGGCCGAGGCAATGTGATCCCGGCACGAATCCGTTCAGGAAAACCGTAGATTCCTCACCGCCTCCCCGAACCTCCTCGCCACCGCCTCCTCACGCTCGTGCCGTCCCCCCCGCACCACCCATTCACCGCCCACCATCACGTCCCGCACCGGGTTGTCAGACCCGGAAAAAACCCACGAATCGAGCACGGCCGGCCCGGCACGCCCCGCCAGCGCCGGATGCCCGGCCTCCAGCACCACCACATCAGCCCGCTTTCCGATCCTCACCTCTCCTCCCTCCCAGCCAAGCGCACGGGAACCATCCGCCCACGCGTGCGCCAGCAGCGCGCCCCCGGCCCCGGACAACACGCCACCCCCGCTCCCCACCCCCGCCCGGCTCTTGGTCGCCAGCCGCTGCCCATACTCCAACAACCTCAACTCCTCGACCGGACTCCTCGACACATGGCTGTCCGTCCCGATCGCGAACCGCCCTCCCGCCCGCGCAAACGCCCCCAGCGGAAACAGCCCGTCACCCAGGTTCGCTTCCGTCGCTGGGCACAGCCCCACCACCGCCCCGCTGCCTGCCACCGCCGCCATCTCCTCGCGGTTGATGTGCGTCGCGTGCACGAGGCACCACCGCTCGTGAACCGGAGCATGGGCGAGCAGCCAGTTGACCGGGCGCGCTTGCCGGCGGGCCGTGCACTCGCGCACCTCCTGCTCCTGCTCGGCCACATGGATGTGCACGGGCATCCCTCCCGCACCCGCCGCTTCGTGCTGCCCGCCCACGAGCTCCCCGATCCGCGCGAGCGACTCCCGGGGCACCGCCCGCAGGCTGTGCAACGCCCACGCGAGCCGTTCACCGGGGCCGCTGAAGTCGGCCGCCAGCGTCTCGTGCAGCCGCGCCGCCCCCTCGGGATCCATGCGGAACCGCCGCTGGCTCCCGTCCAGTGGTTCCCCGCCGAACCCACCCGCCTCGTACACGGCGGGCATGTGGACAAGACCGATGCCGGCCGTCCGGGCAGCGGCCAGAATCCTGCGGCTCATCTCGGCCGGATCGTCGTAGGGAGCCCCGCCAGGCGCCCGGTGGAGGTAGTGAAACTCCCCGACACAGGTGAATCCCGCCTTGAGCATCTCCACGTAGAGCTGCGCTGCGACCGCCTCGACGTCGTCCGGAGTGAGCCGGTCCAGGAAGGCATACATCACCTCGCGCCAACTCCAGAAGGAGTCCGGCCCGCGTCCCTCGGCGAGCCCTGCGAGCGCTCGCTGGAAGGCGTGGCTGTGCACGTTGGGAACTCCCGGCACCGCCCATCCCGCCACCCGCGGGCAGCCCGGTCCCGTCCCCGTGGTCTCCAGCGCCGCGACCCGGCCGCCGGTGTCCACCTCGACCCTCACATCGCGCTCCCAGCGGTCGTTTACCAGGAGCCGCTCGAAGCTCCAGGCGCCTCGCCGCTCCCGGTGCGGCCACGGCTTTCTCGCCGGACTTCGGGCGACGGGTGACACAATCCTCTCCTCCTTGCGTTTCTTTCGAGCGCCGACCCGCGGAGTCATGCCCGGCGGCCGGCGCGTGTTTCAGAGCGCCCTGCAGCCCTGTCGCCGCGACGGCCGCCGTGCGGCATCGGGTTCCTCCACGGACTGCGGGGCCCGTGAATCTTGCCCGCCGGTCCGGGGGTACGCCAATGTGGCTTCCGTACCGGCGCCGTCATAGACGCGGCCGCATGGCAGATGGCGCGCCACAACCAGCACCTGAGACCGACACATGCCCCACATCCCCTGGGACCGTCTCTGGACCGGCGTGAACCTGGCGACGATGACCGACCCTGCCATGGGAATCGTTCGGGACGGCGCCATCGCGTGCAGCGGCGGCCGCATCGCCTGGGTGGGAAGAGCCGCCGACCTCCCCACGGAGCCCGAGCGGCTCGCCGCCGAAGTGATCCGCGGCGGGGGAGCCTGGCTCACCCCCGGTTTCATCGACTGCCACACGCACATCGTCTTCGGAGGCGATCGCACGGCGGACTTCCGCCGCCGCCTCCTGGGCGAGAGCTACGCCGCCATCGCTAGGGCGGGCGGTGGCATCATGTCCACCGTGCGGGCGACCCGGAGAGCCTCGAACGAGGAACTGACCGTGCGCGCGGCGGCCCGGGCCGCGGAACTGTCCGCGTGGGGTGTCACTACGATCGAGATCAAATCCGGCTATGGCCTCGATCCCGGTACCGAGCTCCGCATGCTCGAGGTGGCCGCGGGACTCGCGCGGCACGTTCCGGCGGACATCTCGCCCACCCTCCTGGCCGCGCACACCATCCCGCCGGAGTACGCGGACCGCCGCCGTGAGTACGTCCGCCTGGTGGTGGAGGAGATTGTCCCGGCCGCGCTGGAGCAGGACCACGCCACCGCCGTCGATGCGTTCTGCGAGGGCATCGCCTTCACCCCGGACGAGGCATGCGCCGTGCTGGAGGCGGGCATGGCGGCAGGACTGCACGGCCGGCTGCACGCGGACCAGCTCTCCGACCTGGGCGGTGGTGCGCTGGCCGCGTCCCTGGGGGCCCGCTCGGCGGACCATCTGGAATACCTGTCCCCGGAGGGAGTCCGCGCGATGGCCGCGGCGGATGTGTGCGCGGTCCTTCTCCCCGGCGCGGCCCACACCCTGGGGGCGGACCGCAGGCCGCCCGTCGGCGCGCTGCGGCGGGAGGGCGTGACGATGGCGCTCGCCACCGACGCAAACCCCGGGTCCTCGCCGATCACGCATGTGGGCATGATCCTCAACCTGGGATGCATCCTGTTCGGAATGAGCCCCGAAGAGGCGCTGCTGGGCTTCACGGCGGCCGCCGCGAAGGTCCTCTGCCTGGAGCGCGACCGGGGCACGCTGGAGCCCGGCAAGCGTGCCGATCTCGCCCTGTGGGGCGTCGCGGATCCGGCCGACCTCTGCTACTGGGTGGGAGCGAGCCCTCTGGCATCCCTTGTAAAGGACGGCGCAATCGTGGTCGCGGGAGGCGGAAACACCAAGTGGCCCTTACACCGTGTAAAGACCACTTGACATCTGCGGGATGCAGCTGAGGCCGGGGAGAGGATGACTGGGGCGATCAGTCCTTTCCGCCACGCCTCGGGGGGGGCTTTGAACTTCCCGACCGCCGGGATGCGGGCCGCGCCTTGGGTGCGGAGCGCTTGGGTGCGGAAGCCTTGGAGGGCGGGCGCCTTGCGGGCGCCCGCACCTTGGCCCCGGGACGCTTGGGGGCCGCCGGCTTGACCTTGGATGACGACGTCCTGGACGGCGCGGACCGGGCCGTGCCGCCGGACCGTCTCGATGTGGACGGTCGTACCTTGGGGGTCGCCCGCCGCGTCGGCGTTGTCCGAACCGCAGGTGCGCCTCGTCTGCCGGTGGTGGGCCGTGCGACCGGCGTCGCCCGCCGGGTCGGCGTTGTCCGCACTGCCGGAGCCGACCGTCCCCCGGTGGCGGGCCGCGCCTTCGGTTTGGGTGTCCGGGTCGGCGTCGAGCGGACCCTGGACGGAGACCCGGTTCGGGTTCTGAGCTTCGGGGGCGTCCGGCGCGTCGGCGCGGGCGCCGCCTCACTCCGGGGGCGGGCCCGGCGTGTGTTCGACGTCTCTCCGGACCGTCTCCTTCCGCCGGCGTTTCCAACCTCCGTACGGGTCCCCCGGGAGACTGCCCTCGAGCCCGGTCGTTTCCGGTCGTTGTCGGTCACACGATCCCTCGGATCCTCCTTGTAGCGGGGCCCGAAGAGAGGAGACCCGCGCACGATGCGGTCGCCGGAGCTGCTGCGGGGCTTCGCCTGGCCGCGTGACCTGTATCCTCCCGGGGTCAGATACCCGCTTCCGTGGTCGCGGTACGCGTAACGGTGCGAACGGTAGTGGCGTGCCCCGTAGTAGTGCGGATGCCGCCAGTTCCATCCACCGAACCAGAAGGGGCCGAAGGCGAACCGGTAGAAACGCACCTGGCGGAAGGAGGGCCAGCCCGGGAAACCGGTCCACCACCACGCATGATACGGATCCCACCAGCCGAAGCCCGGGTATCCGACCAGGACATACGTGTCGCAGTCCCAGGGATGGTACCAGAAGAAGTCCCAGCAGTCGAAGGGGCTCCATCCTCCGTGGTGCCCGTGCCCGGGGTAGTCCTGGTAGCCGGAATGGCCCGGCCCGGGAGAGGATCCGTAAGCCGATGCGGCCAACCCCGGCACGGCGCCGCCGGACTGCGGTTGATACGCCAATCCCGGGGAAACACCGGGCCAGTAGGCGGAGTGGGTCCGCGACGCCAGCCCTATTCCGATCGAAAAGTGGGTGAATTCCTGCGCGGCGGCCGTTGCCGGAATTCCCAGCGACGCCACGGCAATCAGGAGCATGCTCGAGTTCTTCATGTCACGACCTCCGGATGTGAGGATTCGCCAACATTCCAATGCATTGATCGTGCCAAGACGGGTGAATTCCCTAACTCATTGTGCCGCAGCGATATGCGAACCAGTGTCAATTTCGTTTCCCGGGGGGTTGTCCCCAATGCGGTACACTGTCGGGGTGGATTTGCGGACGTTCTTTCCTAACCGGGACGCTACGGGGCGCGACAGGGAACCCGGCTGCTTCCGATCGGTTGTCCGGGCAGGGAGTTTCCCGCTACGCGGCGACGCGTTTCCGGGTGCCCACGGCTGTTGTCCGTGGCGACAACCCGGTGTGGGCTGGAGCTGGCACTTGCCAATCCCCCAACCGGAGTGAATCTTGATTACATCGGCGCCGCGCCGAAGTACGACAGCATCACGATGCCTTGCGCGGCGCGTTTTCGGACCCGGGCGCCATTTCGAGAGATCCGCGCGCAGGCCGTGGCCTCGCGCGAAGGCGCGGAGCCGTCGCCAGCAGGACAGCAGCAGGCCCGGCGGGTCCGTATGACCGCTCAACTTGGAAGGTGCTCTTCCGGGAAGGTGTTGCTACCGTGACCGATGACATGGCCCCAGAACAGACTGAATCCGGACAGACCGGTGGAGGCCCGGCCCTTGGCGAGTCCGCCGCGACCCCCGAGGCGGGTTCGGCCGGCGAGGCGGCCGCAGCCGCCTCCGCGTCGAAAGCGCCGGTAGCCCGGCAGCCTCGGCGTGGTCGGCGCGGACGGGGACGTTCCCGCCCTCGAGGTGGACCGTCCCGCCACCACGAGGGGGCGTACCACCAGCAGAGCGAGCCCGGGGAACTCCTCGGCGTTCTGGAGGTCCTGTCGACCGGTTCGGGTTTCATCCGCCGTCCCGATGACGGATATGTGCCGGGCAGGAACGACATCTACGTCGGATCCCGGCTCATTCACAGGTTCGGCCTGCGTACCGGAGACGAACTGGCGGGCATCGTCGGGCGCCGCCCGCGCAACGGCAAGAGTCCGCCGCTACGCTACCTGGAGCGGGTCAACGGGCAGCCCCCCGACAGCGCTGCGAGGCGGCCGGACTTCAACCGGCTGAGCGCAATGCACCCCAGGCACCAGCTGAAGATGGAATGCGGGCGGATCCACGCCGGCGAACCGGACATGACCAACCGGGTGGTCGACCTCTTCTGTCCCATCGGCAAGGGGCAGCGCGCGTTGATCGTCGCACCCGCGAAGGCCGGAAAGACCACCGTCCTGCAGGCCGTCGCGGAAGGAGTCGAAAGGAACCATCCGGAGTGCGAGCTGATCATCCTGCTGGTGGACGAGCGTCCGGAAGAAGTCACCGAGATGGAGATGTGCGGTTTCGGTGAAGTCATCGCGTCGACCTTCGACCTCACCGCCGAGCGCCACTGCCAGGTAGCGGAGATGACGCTTGAGCGGGCACGGCGGCGGGTCGAGGCCGGCAAGCACGTGGTCATCATCCTGGATTCCATTACCCGCCTGGCCAGGGCCCACAACACCGTGCACGAAGGCAGCGGCCGAACGCTCTCCGGGGGACTTGACGCCAATTCGCTTGAGAAGCCGAAGCGGTTCCTGGGAAGTGCGCGGCTCATCAGGGAGGACCAGGGGGGTGGGTCGCTGACCATTATCGCGACCGCGCTGGTGGACACCGGCTCGCGCATGGACCAGGTGATCTTCGAGGAGTTCAAGGGCACCGGGAACAGCGAACTGGTGCTCAGCCGCGAGCTGGCCGACCGCCGGATATTCCCGGCCATCGACCTCAGGGCGTCCGCCACCAGGAAGGAGGAGCTGCTGCTCTCGCCCGAAGCGCTCCGGCTGTCCAGGGCGATGAGGAGGCGGCTCTCGTCGTCGCTTCCTGCGGAGGCCATGGAAGAACTCCTGGGTGTGATGCGCCAGACGCGCTCCAACGACGAACTGATCGCAGTGGCGCTGGAGAGGATGTAGCGGCCTGGGGCTGCTACGGCGCACCACCTTCCACGTGCGCCTTGAGCCGCGCCAGGCTTTCCCTGAGTTGGCGCCCCTGGGACTCCTCCAGGTTGAGGGCGGTCCAGCCCAGCAGGGGATTCCACCCCAGGTCCGCCCGCTCGGTCCAGCTCACGAGTGAGCCTCGCGGATGCGGCTGGACGGCGATCGTGCCCTCGAAGCGGATGGCTCCGTCTTCCACCTCGACCAGGTAGTCGACTCCCGGATTGTCCCGGCCGGGGTCCGCAGGGGGTGGCCGTGATTCCACCAGGGTGAGTGAGCCCGACCCCAGCGCCGGGTCGTCCCACACGCGACGCGCTCCGGCTCCCGCGGAGGGACCCTCCAGGCGCGACTCCACCTCGCCCCAGGGTGTCCATTCCGTCCAGGTTGCCAGGTTGTCGAGAAGAGGGAAGACGGCCTCGGGCGGAGCCGAGATTTCCACCGTTCCGGTCACCTCGACGGTTGCCGGCAGCAGGATCCCCACCAGCACGAAGGTACCGGCGAGCAGGGCCAGGAGCGCGGCGACAAGCGCACCGGGTCTCGCTACGGAACCGAACACGGCGGGACGGTGGACCCCCTGTCGTTGCCGACCCCCCTGGCAGCCCGTGGACAAAATCCCCCCGGCATTCAAGCGGCGATGCATCCGGTCCGGACGCTTCGCCCGACCTTTCCACAACGTAAAGACAACTTTACATTGTGTTATGTATGGTATACACTTGGTGTCCCCAAGGCTGCGCTCTGCGTTGCTCCTCAGCCCAATAGCGCTGCTATTGGCCCTTCGTCGCGCCTTGCCGGCCCGGCCCCTCGCCGCTCTCGGTGCTCGCGGGGCTTTATCCACGGGCTGCTGGCCCGCGTTCATCCGAAGAACCGGCCCAGGCGTTCCACCGCGCGTTCCAGTGTCGCGCCCCGCTTGCAGAAGGCGAAGCGAACCAGCTTCCGGCCGTCTTCGGGCCTGCTGTAGAAGGAGGAGCCAGGCACCGGGGCCACGCCGCACTCCCGCGCCAGGAAGGTGCTGAAGGCCACGTCGTCGAGGGTGCTGAGAGCGGAGAAGTCGGCCATCATGTAGTAGGCGCCTTCGGGTGGACGGCACCGGAAGCCGGATTCGCGGAGTCCACGGTGGAGAATGTCCCGCCGCCGGGTGTAGTCGGCGGCGAGACCGTCGTAGTATTCGCGTCGCAGTGACGAGATCCCGGCCGCACACGCCTCCTGGAGGGGGGCGGGGGCGCCGACGGTCAGGAAGTCGTGGACCTTGCGGATCGCCGAGTTCAGGGAGGGCGGCGCGACGATCGTGCCGATCCGCCAGCCGGTCACGCTGAAAGTCTTGGACAGCCCCGAAATGATGACGGTGCGTTCCCGCATCCCGGGAAGCGTGGCGAGCGGGATGTGCTCGCCCTCGAAGATGATGTGTTCGTAGATTTCGTCCGTGATTGCGAGAAGGTCGTGGTGCCTGCAGATCTCGGCGAGCGCCATCATCTCGGCCCGGTCGAAGACGCGCCCCGAGGGGTTGTTGGGGGTGTTGACCACGATGGCCCGCGTGCGTTCGGTGACCGCACTTCGCAGGCGCTCGGGGTCGAGGCGGAAATCCGGGAGCGAGAGAGGCACGAAGACCGGAGACGCGGCACAGAGCACCGCGTCCGGACCGTAGTTCTCGTAGAAGGGCTCGAGAACGACGACCTCCTCGCCCGGGTCCACAGCCGCGAGCATCACGGTCGCCATGGCCTCGGTCGCCCCGCAGGTGACCGTGATCTCCCGGTCCGCATCGACGTCGAGCCCATACCACTCGGCGTACTTGGCCGCCAGCGCCGCGCGCAGGCCGGGAGTGCCCCAGGTGATCGCGTACTGGTTGACGTCGTCGCGGATGGCCCGGCAGGCGGCGTCCTTGAGAAGCTGTGGGGCGGGGAAGTCGGGGAATCCCTGGGCGAGGTTGATCGCGCCGTGGCGCTCCGCCACGCGGGTCATGTATCGAATGACCGATTCGGTAAATGTATGGGTTCTTGCGGCCGTACGCTGGCTCATGACCGAAGAATAGGCGGGCGAAATGCCACATGCCAGTTGACGGCCTCTCTCTTCATCTCGTATGTTGTGGACACACAACGTCCACCTTAGGGAACCCCCGATGACCCAATCGACCGACCCCCGCTATCATGACGCGATGGAGCGCCTTCTCGGCTGCGCGGTCCTCTTCCACGGTGCCGAAAACCTGGCCGACCTCGCAGAAATCGATTTCGGAACACTTCTGGAGCAGAGTGGTCTGCGAATGTCCGCTTCTGACCTGGAGTTCATCGATGCGGCCGAGGCCCTGCGCTCGGAGATACAGATAGGGAAAGAGTTTGCGGGTGTTCTTGAGCGCATGGACAGGCGTGCCCGAACGATCGCCGCCAAGCGCACCTATGCCCATGTCCCCCAGAAGCTGGCGGTTCTCGGGGACGAGTTCGGGGTGAGCCGGGAGCGTGCGCGCCAGTTGGAAGTCCGGCTTCGCTGGGTGGTGGAAGAGGCTGCGTCCGGAGCCGTGCAACGGGCCGCCGACTGGCTCGTGCGGGCGGTCGGGGCGGCAGCCACACCGGCGAAATTCCAGAGAATCCTGGACTTGCTTGTGGACGATGCTCCGCCGGAGTGGAGGAGCGCGGCCGAGGTTGCGGTCATGAAGCAGGCCGGGTATGAATACCTTGACGGGGTTGTGGCAAACGGGGTGTTCCGAGGTTTGGTGGAGGAGGCGCGGCGGCTTGCTCCGCGGTTCGCCAACGAGGCGGGCGTGATCGACGAAAAGGGACTTCGCCGGGAGATCGGTGCGGACGGGATATCCGAGTGGGAGGCCCTGGCGCGGAACGCCCGGCTGGTGCGGGTGGGTGGCAGCCTTGTGCTCCGGGACACGCGGCGCGCCCGCGTCTTCCTGGCCCTAAGCGACATCGGCGAGCCGTCCACAAGGGATGTGATTGCGGACCTGGCCGGGCTCACCGACAACTCGTCGCTTTCCAGCCTCCTTTCATCCGATCCTCTCTTCGTCCGGTTCACCAAGGACAAGTGGGGTCTGAGGGACTGGACGGACGAGCCCTACGAAGGGGTGGTCGAGGCGATCATGAGACGAATCGCGAAAGCCGGTGGCGTCGTCAGCGTCCAGTCGCTGGTCGAAGAGATCCCGGACCGGTTCGAGGTTCTCCCCGCCACCGTGCGCAACTACCTCGGCACGAGAAAATTCGCGGTCGACGGGGATTTCGTACGGGTCGTCGCCGCACCTGTCGCGCCACCCAGGAATCTCGCCGATGCCAGGGATGTGGTATGGTCGCGGGACGGCACACCGGCTCTCCACTTCGAGGCGGGTGTGCATCACCTGAAGGGCAACAGCCAGAAGGTGTCGGTCGCGGTCGCACAGCACCTCGGCGTCGGCCTAGACGGCTCGATAAAGATCCCGTTCGAGCACCCCCGGGGTGTGGATGACGCATCCGTAATCTGGCGGTCCTACGACCCGAACGGACCGGAGATCGGCCGCCTGCGGGAGGCCCTCCTGGAGTCCGGTGTGCAACCCGGCGAAGAGGTGTTCGTCGTGCTCAGAAGCGAAGGTCTGCGGCTCCTTACCGATGCCTCGCAATTCGTGAACAGGAAACCGGCACCCGTCGAAGACTGATTGCTATCGGACCCCTGGCGCGCCTCCTGCGCCTTCGCGGTTCCGGTTGACGAGCACGGCCCCCCAGGTGAGAACGGGCAGCACGAAGACCGCCAGGTATCCGTAGGTGATGTAGCCGTAGCCCCTGGCGACCAGAGGGATGAGCCCGAACCGGGCTATGACCGCGCCGAGCCCCAACATCGCCAACGCCGCCCCCACCCGGATGGCGACGGGAAGTTCCCGGTCCCGTGCCCGGCAGCTGCGGGCGATGCGCTCGTTCACCGCGTGCAGGAGGCCGGCTCCGGTCTCGACCAGCGTGCCGAAAAGCATCACCTGGAACGCGACCTGGAAGCCACGGGATCCAAGCATCTCCAACATATGATTAACCGGTATCGATTCTGTCAATATCTGCGGATATTCACCCGCGATCGCGACAAGGAAGAGCAGTGCCGGAACCATCGCGATGGGCCCGGTCAGGAGTCCCGCGATGAAGGTGTCCCTCCGGCTGCGGTGGTGGCGGATGGTGATGAGGACGGCGGGAAGCGCGCCCAGGTTGTACCCCGCATACTGCAGTCCGCCCAGGATCCAGTTCCCCTGGATGCCGCCGCCGGCCAGAGAGGCCTCGATGGCCGGGCCGAAGCTGCGAATGCAAAGGACGAAGAAAACGATGTACACGAGGTAGAGGACGGCCGACCAGGCGGTGAAGGCCCTCTCGATCACCCGGTTGCCGCCGAAGACAAGGAAACCGACCAGCACGAGAATTCCGACGACACCGGCCAGGTAGGGGAGCCCGAAGGCCCTCTCGGCAATCGACCCGGCGGCGGCGGCGATCACGGCGAGGACGATTATCATGAGGGCGACGTACAGCACCTCGAAGGCCACCCACCACGGGCCTAGCAATCTCTGAAAGAAGCTGCGGTACTCGAACGCCCGGAACACGCGCGCGAATTCATAGCTGACGATGCAGACGGCGCTCCAGACGGCGGTGGCCAGGGCCATGGCCAACAGTCCCCCGAAGGGTCCGCGCGAGAGGAAGAACTCGGCCAGCTCCCGTCCGGTACCGTATCCGCCGGCGATCACCACCGACTGGAAGACGAAGCCCGGAAGAAGGTAGCGGCGCAGAGCGTTCATCCCTGGTCACCTCCCTCCTGTCGAACCGGCCGGGGCGCGCCTTCCCTGAGTGCCCGCACCATCATGTCGTCGTCCACGTTGCCTCCCGAGACCACCGCCACCACCGCCTCGCCCGGCGACACGGGAACCCGGCCGCACATCAGCGCGGCGACCGCCGCGGCCCCCGAGGGCTCGGCCACCATCTTCGCGCGGGTCAGCAGCAGACGCATGGCGGAGAGGATTTCCTCGTCGCTCACCAGGACCACGTCCTCGACGAATTCGGAGACGTACCGGTAGTTCAACTCCCCGGCCATGGGAGGCGCCAGGCCGTCTGCGATGGTATCGGTGTTCTCCAGTGTTGCGGCGCCTCCCGCCTCGATGCTCCTGCGCATGGCGGGCGCTCCCTCCGGCTCTACCCCGAACACACGCATTCGGCCGCGGCCCGCCAACCTGCCCGCTGCGGCGAGCGCCCCGGCTATCCCCGCGATGTGACCCCCGCCGCCCACCGGAACGACGACAGCCGCGCCGCCCATGACGTCCTCGGCCACTTCGAGCCCGGTGGAACCGTGCCCGGCGATCACGGGCGCCGCGTCGAAGGGATGCAGGAAGGCGAGTCCCTCCTCGTTCGCAACCCGCCGCGCCTCGCGGAAGGCTTCGGCCGGGGTCCCGTGGAGGAGGACTTCGGCGCCGTAACCGGCCGCGGCCGCCACCTTTGACGGTGACGCCCCCTCCGGCATCACCACTACGGCCCGCATCCCCGCCCGCCGCGCCGCCCATGCCACGGCCTGGGCGTGGTTCCCGGCCGAGATGGTGATCACGCCCGCGGTCCTCCGGGGCCGGGCCAGCGACGCGATCGCGTTCAGGGCGCCGCGCACCTTGAAGGAGCCTGTCTTCTGCAGGTTCTCGCACTTTACCCAGGCGTTCGTCCCATTCGCCCGGCCCAGGGTGCGAAAGGACAAGAGCGGGGTACGGTGGACGCAGGCGGCCACATGGCGTCTCGCCGCCTCGAAGTCCTCCAGTGTGAGCCAATGCATCACCTGCGCCATCCTGCGGCATGTCGGGCCGGGGCCCGGGGGCGGGGGAACCCTCCTCCGCGATTGTGTTTGCCCCCCGGATATCCTACCTTCGGCAGGACACACAACTTAGCGTCTCCCGCAGCAAGGATGGTTGCCATGAGCGCCGGATCACGTCTTGTCACAGTACTTTCGGTCTCCTTCGCCATGAGTTTTCCGGCGCCGTCGGCGCTTGCACAACAGGGGGCCATCGGGGGACAGGTGACCGACGCCGAGACCGGGGAGCCGATCGTGGGAGCGTCCGTGCAGGTCCGCGGCCAGGCGGGTTCGCAGGCGTCCGACGAAGAGGGCCGGTTCGCTCTGGAAGCATCTCCCGGGACCCACACCGTCGTCGTGACCATCATCGGCTACGAGACCGCCCGCGTCGACGGCGTGGATGTGACGCCGGGGCGCACGACCGAGCTGAACATCGCGCTGCGCTCCCGTGCGCTGGTGCTGAATCCGGTGGTCGTGACGGTGTCGCGCCGCCAGGAAAAGGCGCTCGACGCCCCCGCCTCGGTCTCCACGGTCTCCGCCGACGAGATCGCGAGAATCGCGGCCGTCACGGTGGCGGATCACGTCCAGACGCTCCCCGGCGTCGACCGGGCCCAGACGGGGCTGGCCCAGAGCACCGTGGTGGCCCGCGGCTTCAACAACGTCTTCTCCGGCGCACTGCTCACGATTATCGACAACCGCTACGCGCGGGTTCCGTCGCTCCGCTTCAACGCCTACAGCATGTTCCCGACCACGGACCTCGACATCGACCGCATCGAGGTTTCGCTGGGCCCGGGCGCGGCCCTCTACGGTCCCAACGCCGCGTCGGGCGTCATGCACCTGATCACTTCGTCTCCCCTGGACAGACAGGGCTCGTCTATCTCGCTCGCCGGCGGGGAACGGTCACTCTTCCACGCCCAGTTCCGCACGGCCCACGCCCCTTCCGAGAACTTCGGACTCAAGATTTCCGGGCAGTACATGCGGGGGAACGACTGGGAATACGATGACCCGGTGGAAGAGGACGCTCGCAAAGCCGACCCCACGATCCCCGGGCGGGACTATGCCAGCCAGCGGTACTCCGTTGACGCGCGTGTCGATTTCCGCGTCGCCGACGACGGGGACCTCGTGCTGAACGGCGGAATCTCGACCCTTGCCAGCGGAGTGGAGATGACCGGAATCGGCGCCTTCCAGGTCAAGAACTGGGGGTACAACTACTTCCAGTCCAGATTCTCCAAGGGCCGTCTCTTCGGCCAGTTCTTCCTCAACATGACGAACTCCGGGTCCGAGGCCGGCACCACCGGCGGCGAAGGCACCTTCGGACTGCGGAGCGGCGAGCCCGTCGTCGACCAGTCCCACACCATGGCGGCCCAGTTCCAGTACGGCTTCGACGTGGGTTCCCGGCAGAGCTTCACCTACGGCGTGGACTGGCAGAGGACCGAACCCAGCACCGGCGGCACGATCAACGGGGACAACGAAGACGACGACATCATCTCCGAGATCGGGGGTTACGTGCACTCGGAGACCGCTCTGGCGGACAGGGTGGACCTGGTCACGGCCGTCCGCGTCGACAACCACAGCCGTCTGGGCGACGTGAACATTTCGCCCCGCGCCGCCCTGGTCTTCAAGCCCGCGGAACACCAGAACTTCCGCCTCACCTACAACCGGGCCTTCGGGACTCCGACCAGCAGCAACCTCTTCCTGGACATCGAAGCGTCGAAGCTGCCTCCGCCCATAGACTTCTTCGCGGTGCGGGCGCGCGGGGTGCCCGCGACCGGATACACCTTTTCGCGGGAGTGCGAGGGGGGATTCATGTCCCGCTGCATGCGTACCCCCGTCGCACCCGGACAGGAGCTTCCGGCCTGGGCGCCGCTGCTCTGGAATGCCCTCCTCGAACTGGCGGCGGCGGCGGATCCCCGGCTGGACGCCATCAAGGCCCTGCTCGAGAATCCGGGTGCCCTCGAATCTGATCCCGAGCTGGGTACCGTGCTGAGGCGGCTCGACATCGACGGAGGGGTGTTCCTGCTGGACACCGACGGTCCCGCCGACGTCGACCCACTCGAGTCCACCATTCACACGACCTACGAGGCCGGCTACAAGGGGTTGCTGGGCAACCGCGTGCGGTTCGCCGCCGACGTGTACTTCGCGAACATCCAGAATTTCGTCGGACCCCTGCGCGTCGAGACGCCCAACGTCTTCCTCGAACCCGTTTCCACGGGCGCCTTCGTTCTGAACCGCCTCCGACTTCTCATTCAGCTGGGCCAGATGACCGTGGAGGAGGCCCAGGGAATCGCCGCCACGTTCGCGGGGGTGCCGGTCGGCACCATCGTGCCGGACCAGGTCGGCGATCACAACCTCATGGTGACCTACCGCAACTTCGGCGAGGTCGACTACTGGGGAGCCGACCTGGCGGCGCAGGTCCTGGTCTCGGACCGGTTGCGGATCAACCTCAACTACTCCATGGTGAGCGCCGACTGCTTCTTCGGCGATAACAAGGACGGCGAGTGCCTCGGTCAGTCCGACATCGCGCTGAACGCCCCGAAGGGCAAGGGGTCGGTCGGGTTCACCTTCGACGACCGTGCCGCGGGGCTGTCGCTGCAGGGACGCGTGCGCATGACCGGCAAGTTTCCCATGAATTCCGGCGTGTACCGCGGAACGGTGGACGCGTACTCGGTCGTGGACGCAGCGATCGGCTACAGGCTGCCCTTCCAGCCCGGGACCCGCGTATCGCTGACCGCCAACAACATCGGCGGCAACATGCACCGGGAGTTCGTCGGAGCCCCGGAAGTGGGCCGGCTTCTCCTGCTCCGCGTGCAACACGACTTCTGACGGCCGGCGCACGCGGGGCGGCGGGTGAAATCCGGAAGTAAGCGGCGGCGGCAGGCCCGGGTGCTCAGGATCATCCGCGAGCGCCGGGTCCCGCACCAGGAAGCCCTGCGCGAACTCCTCGCCGCGGAGGGCTTCGCGGTGGCGCAGGCCACCCTGTCGCGCGACATCCGGGACCTGCGTCTGGTCAAGGTGACCGGCGCCGACGGGAAGCCGCACTACACGCTGCCCGAGGAGTGGGAGCACGTCGCTCCGCTGGACTCGATCCTGCCGACCCTCTTCGTAGCGGCCGAGACCGTGGGCAACCTCCTCGTCGTCAGGACGCTGAACGGGGCGGCGCAGGCGGTGGCGTCGGGGATCGACTGGGAGGAGTTCGAAGGGTTGGCCGGAACCATCGCCGGCGATGACACCGTTCTCGTCATTCTCCGTGACGCACGTGCCGCGGCCGAGGTCGCCGCGACGATCAGGGAGCTGGCCGGTGAACGCTGACCCCGGCATCTCGCCGCTCTCCGCGCGAAGCCGGGACTCTCCCCGAGTGGCCCAGCGCCGGGGCGGTCCCGGCGTGGCGGGGAAGGTGTTCCCTGGTGGAGCCAGGACTTGCGGAGCGCCCGCGGCTTGAGCACCCGGGGTTGACGGTTACGAGCGTAATGCATATTATTCCATGGAAGTTGGAATATTATCTTTTCGCAGTTCCGGAACCGACAAGCGGGTTCGGAGCATGGGGATCTGGCAGTTCCGTACGGCCTTGGCGGGAGACGTACGGCCCCCGTGTTCCGGCCCGTGTCCGGTTCGGGGGCGCAGGCAACACGGAGTGCCGGAAGGCCGTGAGAATCGTACTGGGATACTCGGGCGGACTCGACACGTCGGTGATCGTGCCCTGGCTGGGAGAGAACTATCGGGCCGGGGTCGTCTGCATGGCGGCCGACGTGGGACAGCGCGGCGGAGTGGGCCGGCTGGCGGGGAAGGCCTTCGCCACAGGTGCCTGCGCATTCCACGGCGAGGACCTGAGGGAGGAATTCCTGACGGACTACGTCCTGCCCGTGCTGCGGGCCGGTGCGGTGTACAGCCGGAAGTACCTGCTCGGCACCGCCATGGCCCGGCCCCTGATCTCGCGCCGCATGGTGGAGATCGCAAGGCGCACGGGAGCGGGTGCCCTGGCCCACGGCTGTACCGGCAAGGGGAACGACCAGCTGCGCTTCGAGCTGTCCTTTGCCGCTCTCGCCCCAGATCTGAAGGTGATCGCGCCGTGGAGGGAGTGGGACATCACCTCGCGGGAGGACGCCTTCGCCTACGCACGTGCCCGGGGAATCTCGCTGGAGGGCGTAGACGCCGAGAAGCTCTACTCACGCGACGAGAACCTATGGCATATCAGTCACGAGGGCGGTCCCCTGGAGGACCCGGCCAACGCTCCGGGACCCGATGTCTTCGTCTGGACGCGCGACCCCGTGGATGCGCCCGACAGGCCCCTCGAGCTCGAACTCGGCTTCGAGGCAGGCGTGCCGGTGACGATCGATGGACGCCCCCTGTCGCCGCTGCCGCTGCTCCTCGAACTCAACGAGGCGGGGTCTGAGCACGGGGTGGGCCGGGCCGACGTCGTCGAGGACCGGGTCGTCGGGATCAAGTCGCGGGGTGTCTACGAGACCCCGGGAGGGACGATCCTGCTGGGCGCGATCCAGGAGCTCGAGCAGCTTGTGCTGTCGCGCGGCGCGCTGGCGCTGAAGGACCGGCTGGCTCCCCTCTACGCCGATCTGGTATATGAAGGACGGTGGTGGACGCCCGAGAGGGAGGCCCTCGACGCAATGGTGGACTCCCTGATGGACAACGTGACCGGCGCGGTGCGGCTGCGCCTCTACAAGGGTCAGGCGACTGTCGTGTCACGGTCCGCGCCCGCGTCGCTGTACGACCTCGACCTCGCCTCTTTCGGTGCCAGCGAGGGCTATGCGCACTCAGACTCCTCGGGCTTCGTCAAGCTCTTCAGCCTGTCCCAGCGTGCGCTGTCGGCGCAGTCGACGGCTGCGCCCGGGCCCGCAGCCCTTCCCCGGCGGGCAAAGCCGGCCGGGTCCGTCCAGCCGGTCCGGACGTCCTCCGCGGCGCCGGTCCACACGCACGCCGACTGACCGCGCTGGACAGACACCCTCCCTCCCCTGCCTCCGGTGATCCGGGAAACAGGGGGGGGCATGCCCTCTGGGGCGGGCGCTCCGAGGGCTGTCTGGCGAGCGAGATGGAGGCGTTGAACCGGTCCCTCCATGTGGACTGGCGCCTCTGGCCCCACGACATACGCGGGAGCCGCGCGTGGGCCCGGGGGCTCGAGCGCGCGGGGATCCTGTCGCGGGGGGAAGCCCGGCGGATCGACCTCGGCCTGGCGGCCGTCGCCCGCCGGCTCGAGGCTCTGTCCGGGCCCGAAGGACTGCCCGAAGAGGACATCCACACCGTCGTGGAGAGGATGCTGATCGAGGAAGTCGGCGACTTGGGGGGCAAGCTCCACACCGGACGGTCCCGCAACGACCAGGTCGCGACCGATTTCCGGCTGTGGGCGAAGGACGCGGTCCGCGCACTCCGGGGCCGGGTGGCCGCGCTGGTCGAAGCGCTTGCCGCGAAGGCGCGTGCGACCACCGGAGTCCTGATGCCCGGCTACACGCACCTGCAGCAGGCGCAGCCGGTGCCGGCCGGCCATTGGCTGCTGTCGCGGGCCTGGCCGCTGGTCCGGGACCTGGAACACTACGGTGCGGCGCTTCGCGAGTGCGATGTCCTTCCCCTGGGCTCGGGGGCGGTCGCGGGTTGCCCGTTCGCGATCGACCGGGAGGCGCTGGCGGCCGACCTCGGCTTCGCACGCATCTCCCGGAACTCCATCGACGGCGTCTCCGACCGCGACTGGGCAGCGCGCCTCCTCTTCGGCACGGCCATGACAGGCGTACATGTATCACAGCTCGCCGAGGATCTGGTCCTCTTCTCCAGCAGCGAGTTCGGCTTTGTGCGCTTGGGCGATGGCCATACGACGGGGTCGTCGCTCATGCCCCAGAAGCGCAACCCGGACGTGGCCGAACTGGCGCGCGGGAAGTCGGGGCGCCTGGTCGGGAACCTCGTGGGGATGCTCACCGTGCTGAAGGGATTGCCGACCGGCTACAACCGCGATCTGCAGGAAGACAAGGAGGCGGTCTTCGACTCGGTGGACACGCTTGCCGTCGTCCTGCCGGCGCTGACGGGTGCCGTGAACGGCATGTCCCTCGACCGGGCCCGGATCTCCCGGGCGCTTCGCCCCGAAGTGCTGGCCACCGACCTGGCCGACTACCTGGTGCGCACCGGCGTGCCTTTCCGCGAAGCCCACCGGGCCGCCGGGGCGGTTGTCCGCGCCGCGGAGGGGGCGGGCAAGGACATTCACCGGCTCACGCTGGAGCAGATGCGTGCCGTCCACCCGGGATTCTCCGAGGATGTCTTCGAGGTGTTCGATCCGGTCGTATCGGCAGAGTCGCGGGGGGGTGAGGGCGGCACCTCGGCGGCAGCGCTGGAGCGGCAGTTGGCTGCCCTCGCCGGAGCCATGTCCGAAGCCGGAGGCGACGACGGGAATACGCCGCCCCGACTGGTGACCGGCCCGCGCGGCGGGTAGATTCCGCCTCCTCTCCCCGGAAGACCACCCCCAACCCGGCGGCGTATTGGCCCCACCCTCCGTCGAAGAGATGAAGCGCCTCGCGGGGCGCAACGCGGCCGGCACCGTCGCGTCGGGCATGCGTCTCGGCCTCGGCACCGGCTCGACCGTCGCCCATTTCCTCGAACACCTGGGCGAGCGCCTCGCATGCGGGGAGGTCTCGGACGTGGTGGGCGTCCCGACCTCGGTTCGCACCGAAGAGGCCGCGCGGCGGCTGCGGATTCCCCTTGCCACCCTGGAGGAACTAGGCTCACTCGACCTTGCCGTCGACGGCGCCGACGAAGTCGATCCGGCCCTCGACCTCGTCAAGGGACTGGGAGGTGCGCTGCTCAGGGAGAAGATGGTGGCCCAGGCTGCGGCACGCATGCTGGTCATCGTGGACGACTCCAAGCTGGTGGGGCGGTTGGGAGAGCGAGCGCCGGTGCCCGTCGAGGTGGTTCCGTTCGGCCATGCGAGCCACATAGCCTGGCTGCGCGATCTGGGAGCCGAACCCCGTCTCCGCACCGGCTTCGATGGAGCCCCCTACCGCACCGACAACGGCAACCTGATCCTCGACTGCCGCTTCGACGGCGGAATCGGGGACCCGGCCGGGCTGGAGAGTCGGCTGGCACACAGGGCCGGGGTGGTGGAATCGGGGCTGTTCCTGGATCTGGCCGGCGAGGCGGTGGTGGCGGGGACGGAGGGGGTGCGCCGCCTGGGAGGGAACGCTGCGTGAGCATCAGGATCGCCCCTTCGCTCCTGAGCTGCCGCTTCGCCGAGCTGGGCAGTGAGGTGCGCGCGGTCGACGAGGCCGGGGCGGAGTGGATTCACGTCGATGTCATGGACGGCCATTTCGTGCCCAACATCACGATCGGACCGCTGATCACCGACGCGGTGCGAGGGGTGACCGAACGCACCTTGGACGTGCACCTGATGATCGACAATCCCGACCGTTACATCGGCGACTTCGCCCGCGCGGGCGCGGATGTGATCACCGTGCACGCGGAGGCGGCGGTCCACCTCCACCGGACGCTCGGCCTGATCCGCGGGTTGGGGAAGCGCGCGGGCGTGGCGCTCAACCCCGCGACGCCCCTCGCCGCGGTCGACGAGGTGCTCGACGAGATCGACCTGCTCCTGGTCATGTCGGTGAACCCGGGCTTCGGCGGCCAGGCCTTCATCCCGCGAGCGGTGGACAGGGTGGCACGGGCCCGCGCCATGGTGGAGGCCCGCCGGCCGGGACAGGTGGAGGTGGAGGTTGACGGCGGCGTGAGCGCGAAGACCGCGCCCGCGCTGGCGAGGGCGGGTGCGACGGTTCTGGTCGCCGGCTCGGCCGTCTTCGGGCACTCCGCCGGGCCCGGCGCCGGTGTGGAGGCCATCCGTGCGTCCATCGCCGGAATCTCGTGGCCGGGCGGGGAAGACTGAGGCATCGCCATGCCGCGCATCGTGCATAAGGCGGAGCTGCCCTTCCCGGTCGAACAGGCATGGGACTGGCACATGCGTCCGGGTGCGCTCGAGCGGCTGATGCCTCCGTGGGAGGATGCGCGGGTGGTTGGCCGGGAGGGCGGAATCGGCGACGGCGGGACCGTGCATCTGAGGGTGCGCCGGGGTCCCGTGAAGGTGGATTTCAAGGTTCGCCACACCGAATTCGAGCCGGGCAGACTCTTCACCGACGAGCAGTACTCCGGCCCGATGGGGTCGTGGGTGCACCGTCACGAGTTCGAACCCCGTGGCAGCGGGGCCTGCCTGATCCGGGACCGCATCGCGTACGAACCGCCCCTCGGGTCCGCGACCGCCGCCCTGGCCGGGTCGGCGCTGGAAGGAGAAGCGAAGCGCCTCTTCCGTTTCCGCAACCGGCGACTCACCCGCGACCTCGCGCGCCACGCCGCGTACGACGGGCCCCCGCTCAGAGTGGCGGTCACCGGCGCGGCCGGCTTCATCGGGTCGGCGCTGCGGCACTTCCTCACCACCGGGGGCCACGAGGTGCTGCCCATCGTGCGCCGAAGGCCGGACCGCGACCTGGGCGAAGTCTACTGGGACCCGATGGAGCGGAAGATCGAGGGAGCCCGTCTGGAAGGGGTGGATGCCCTGGTGCACCTGGCCGGGGAGAGCCTGTCGCGGGGTCGCTGGACTCCGGTCAGGAAGGAGGCGATCTGGAAGAGCCGCGTCGTGGGTACCCGCGTGCTGGCGGATGCCCTGAATCGTCTGCGCAACCCGCCGCGCGTATTCGTGTCGTCTTCGGCCGTCGGCTACTACGGCAACCGCGGCAGCGAACGGCTGGTTGAGCGGAGCCGGCCGGGGAAGGGGTTCCTCGCGGATCTGTGCCGCGAGTGGGAGAACGAGGCGTTCATCGCGGGCCGGTCCGGAGTCCGGGTCGTCGTCCTCAGGACCGGGCTCGTGCTCAGCCCCGCGGGGGGTGCGCTCGGCACCATGCTTCTTCCCTTCAAGACGGGGATCGGTGGCCGGCTGGGGTCGGGCCGGCAGTACGTGAGCTGGATCGACCACGACGACCTCGTCGCTCTCATCTTCCATGCGCTGGTCACGCCTTCGCTGCGGGGACCGGTCAACGCCACCGCCCCCCACCCGGTCACCAACGCCACCTTCACCACGAAGCTGGGGCATGTGCTCAGGCGCCCGACGCTGCTTCCGGTGCCGTCCCTTGCGGTTCGCGGCATATTCGGCGAGATGGGCAGGGCGCTGCTGCTCGACGGCGCCCGCGTGCTGCCCGAAGCGGCGATGCGGGACGGTTTCCATTTCGACTTCGAGGGCATCGGCGAATCGCTGGCCTTCCAGCTCGGGCGGCGTGCGCCCGGCCACTAAAGCAGCCCGTGGACAAAATCCCCCCGGCATTCGAGCGGCGATGCATCCGGGCTGGGCGCTTCGCTTGGCCAGCTAAAGATGTAATGAAAACATGACACTTGGTAAACCACAGCATACATTTCATTTCTCCAAAGCTCCGCTCTGCGTTGCTCCTCGGGCGAATAGCCCTGCTATTCACCTTTCGTCGCGCCTTGCCGGCCCGGCGCCTCGCCGCTCTCGGTGCTCGGGCGGCTTTGTCCACGGACTCCTAAAGCAGCCCGTGGACAAGATCCCCCCGGCATTCGAGCGGCGATGCATCCGGGCTGGGCGCTTCGCCCCACCCTCCGACGATGTAAAGACAGCTTTACATTATGTCATATCCAGTATACATTTTGCACTTCCAAGGCTGCGCTCTGCGTTGCTCCTCAGCCCAATAGCGCTGCTATTGGCCCCTCGTCGCGCCTTGCCGGCCCGGCGCCTCGCCGCTCTCGGTGCTCGCGGGGCCTTATCCACGGACTGCTAGAGAGCACCCCGCGAGTCCCGCATGTCGTCCACGGACAAGTCCCTCCGGCGCGGTGACCTGGCGCCCGACCCCGTGGAGCAGTTCGCGCGCTGGTTCGCCGAAGCCGAGGCCGACCCGTCGATCGTCTTCGCCGAGGCCGTGTGCCTCTCCACCCTGGGCCCCGGCGGCACGCCCGAGGGCCGGATGGTGCTTCTCAAGCACTTCGACGCCCGGGGTTTCGTCTTCTACACCAACCTGGAGTCGGCCAAGTCGCATTCGCTGGCCGAGCACCCGCGGGCGGGCATGACCTTCCACTGGCAACCGCACGGCAGGCAGGTACGGCTCCGCGGGCCGGTCGAGCCCGTGTCGGAGCACGCGGCGGACGCGTACTTCGCGAGCCGGCCGCGCCGGAGCCGCATCGGTGCCTGGGCTTCCGACCAGAGCCGCGAGCTGGAGAGCCGCGCGGCCCTGGAAGACAGGGTGAGGGAGCTGGAGGACCGCTTCGCGGGCGGTGACGTTCCCAGGCCGCCCAACTGGTCCGGCTTCCGCATCGTCCCGGATGCCATCGAATTCTGGCAGGAAGGCAAGGCCAGATTGCACGACCGCTTCCTGTACGCGCGCGAAGGGGCGGGGGGATGGGTCCGGCGCCGGCTTTATCCGTAACCGCACCCGAACAGGGGTGCGCCTTCTCCACCCGCTGCGGTATAGTCCAGATTCAAGGCACCGTTTCCAGCTCTTCCGATCCCCCGGTCGCCGGGAGTCACTCCTTGCAACAGGCCCGCTACATCGTACGGATCGCGGCCGAGGTGGCCAGCAAGTCGAACCGCACCCGCCGCCGCTTCCACAAGCGGCTGGTCCGGAACCTGGGCGACGCGCTCGGCTCCTCCGGCGCCGGCGCACGGGTGAGCGACCGTTGGAGCCGCCTGTTCGTCACGTTCTCCGGCCCGGCCGGGGGACCATCCGCCGACGAGGCGATGCGGTCCGCGACGCGCGTCTTCGGCGTCCACTCCTTCTCCCGCGTCGATGCGGTCCTCGACGCCGACCTGGACCGGATCGTAGAGGCCGGCCACGAACTCTACAGGGATCGCGTCCGCGGCAGGCGCTACGCCGTCGCCGCCCGCCGAACCGGTCGCCATTCCTTCTCGTCGCGTGATGTCGGGGTGCACCTGGGGGCCGCGCTCAACCCCTACGGCACCGTCGATCTCACCGCGCCGGAGGTGACCGTGTCGGTCGAGGTGCGCGACCGGCGGGCCTACCTCTTCGCCGGCCGGACCGAGGGGCCGGGGGGTCTGCCGGTGGGCGTGCAGGGCCGGGCGGTCTGTCTGATCTCCGGCGGCTTCGACTCGGCGGTGGCGGCGTGGTTCCTTCTCAAGCGCGGCGTCGCGCTCGACTACGTCTTCTGCAACCTGGCCGGTCCCGCCTTCGAAAGGTCCGTGATCCAGGTCACCAGGGTGCTCGCCGACCGCTGGAGCTACGGCGACCGGCCGCGCATCCACATCGTCGACTTCGCGCGGCCGGTGCACGAGCTGCAGAGCAGGGTCACTCCCCGCTACTGGCAGGTCGTCCTCAAGCGCCTCATGTACCGTGCGGCCGAAGCGGTGGCCGCCGAAACAGGGGCGGTCGCGCTGGTGACCGGCGAATCGCTCGGGCAGGTGTCGTCCCAGACGCTCCCCAACCTGCGGGCCATCGAGGCCGCGGCAACGCTGCCGGTCCTCCGCCCACTGGTGGGGTTCGACAAGGAGGAGATCATCCGGATCGCCAGGCGGATCGGAACCGCGGCGCTCTCGGCCCGCATCAGGGAGTACTGCGCGATCCTGGCGGGAAAGCCGGTAACGGGGGCGAAAGCGGGGGCGTTGGACCGTGAGGAGGCGCCGCTGGATCCCGGCCTCGTGGCGCGCGAGGTGGCCGGACGCACGGTGCTGGAGGTGCGCAAGGTGACCGACGCCGGGCTGCGGCGCGACTACCTTTGGGTGGAAGCGGTGCCCGCCGGGGCTCGCGTCATCGACTGCCGGCCCGCTCACCACGACGATGGGTGGCGCTTTCCCGGGTCTCTCCGGGTCCCTGCGAAAGATCTTCCCGACCTGGTCCCAGAACTTGATAAGACCAATGCATACGTGCTATTTTGCGACAACGGCATTGAGTCTCAGAAATTTGCAAATCTCATGCAGACAATAGGATACGACGCATATGCGCTCCGGGGGGGCACCCGCATGCTTCGCCAGACCTAGCCGATTGGCGCAAGTCCGGGAAAGGACTTTCGACCCCTGGCGCCCTTGAGGATGCTGGGAGTCCGGTGGTCGGAGGGGACGCCTGCCAGGCACCGGACGCCGTGCCGCGGCTTGCGGAATCCGCGCCGGCCCCGCACCATAGTGGTGTAGGGTGAGGCCCAGATCGACCCGGTCGCCGGAATCGACTGCAAGCCGGGGCGCCCCGGCACCCGCGGGCGCGCCGTTCGGACCGGCGGCGTGCGAAACCGGGCCGCAGGCCCTATAATGGTATGGATGCCGGTCGCCACGCCGAGAGGTCGGCGTGGCTCACTATGGAAGGCGCGCCTGGACAGGACGCGTCAACACACTCCAAACAGAGGAGGACACGATGAACACACCTTCGTCTACCCGGTCGCCCATCGCGGGGTTCCCGACCCTGCTGCGGTGGTCTCCGCTGCTGTTGGTGGTCGCCTTGCTTGCCGCGTGCGGTGGAGACCCACCGACCGTCTGTGGCGAGATAGGTGAGGTCGAGCTGTTCACCAAGGACAGTGAACTGATCCAGCCGTGCTTCGAGGACCCGGAGGGTGAGAAGCTGACGCTTACCACGCGTTCGGCGGATAAGGCGATCGCGACCTCGATCGTCCTCGGTCAGGCCATCAGGATCAAGGCCGTGTCTCCGGGCAGCACGACGGTCACGGTCACGGCGGAGGATCCCGGTGGCCAGACGGCCTCGATGGACATCCAGGTGCTGGTGCCCAACCGGGCTCCCAGAGCTCGCGGCAGGCTCTCCGATGTCAAGACCATGATCGAGGGCGTGAGGCAGGTGATCGTCAACGAGAACTTCAGCGACCCCGACGACCAGGCCCTGGTCTTCAGTGCCCGGTCGGCGGATCCGTCGGTCGCCAGCGCGGATGTCAAGGACTCCCTCAAGCTGATCGTGATCGGTACCGGGCTGGGGACCACCACGGTGACGGTGGTCGCCACCGATCCGGGCGGACTGACGGCCGAACGGGAAATGGAGGTTTCGATCGTGGAGCCCGTCATGATGTTCGACGATCAATTCGAAACCACCGCGAGCCTGAGCGACTGGGTAAGGAACTTCGCGTCCATCGCCTCGATCTCGGGCGGCAGGCTCTACCTCTACAACCTCTACTCGGGCTGGTTCGGGTTGGCCGACAGGACCGGCCTGGCAGTGAGCGACTATGTGTTCTCGGCGTCCGTGGGCCGTGATACCGAAGAAGTGGTCGCGGGGTTCATGGCCATCGCTCCCTACGTGAACTTCGCCACTCCGTATGCGTTCTTCTTCTTGCTCGGGTACGGCGAGAACGTGTTGGGCCACGCGGGTGACTCCAACTGGCGAATGGCCACGTGCTGCGGCTGGTCGTCCGAGGGGGCCTTCGGAGGGGAATCTGACATAGTCGCTGAAGTGGGCGAGTTGAACGAGATTGCGATGAGCACACGGCGGGGCCGGATGATCTTCACGATCGATGGCGAAGAAATGTTCGACATCGACATGATCGCCCGAGTTTGGCCGAGCATTCTCTCGACCGCGAGGCTGGCGATGTACGGCCTCGGGGGCGCGACCCGGCAACGAGGGTTCTGGGACTGGGCCAGCCTGGAGGCTGTCGATCAGGCGGCCGACCCCGAAGCTCCCGCGTTCGAGTTGGGGCCGGCCGAGTTCGAAGAGTTCGAGCTCGCCACTATGTCCGCACCCGGGGCCAAGATCCCGACCATCGAGATCCGGAAGTAGAAAGCCTGGGGGGGATGCCCCTTTGAGTCCCCCTTGACAGGACATTCCAGAGCGCCGGCGGACAAACCGGCGTGACGGGGCCCGGTGTCGCACGGCGGGCGGAGCAGACGGATGCTCCGCCCGCCAAGCGGTGCCCGGGCCCCGGCGTGCGCCAGGCAGCAGGTGGACGGATTCCCCCGGCATCCGAAGGGGCGATGCAATTCGCGCCGGGCGTCCCGCGTTGCTCCAAACGTCCCCCGTTACTCCGATTGGACCGGCCATGACGCTGCGAATCAATGACCTGGCCCCCGACTTCGAGGCCGACACCACCGAGGGCCGCATCCGCTTTCACGACTGGATCGGCGACGGGTGGGCGATCCTCTTCTCCCACCCGAAGGACTTCACGCCCGTATGCACGACCGAGCTCGGCACGGTGGCCGGTCTCGGGGGCGAATTCGAGAAGCGTGGCTGCAAGGTGCTGGGGATAAGCGTAGATGGCGTAAGCGACCACCACGCCTGGTCGCGGGACATAGAGGCTTCCCAGGGCCATGCCATCAACTACCCGCTGGTCGGGGACCCGACACTCGAGGTGGTGAAGCTCTACGACATGCTGCCCGCCGACGCGGGAGACAGGAGCGAGGGCCGCACCCCTGTGGACAACGCCACCGCCCGCTCGGTCTTCGTGATCGGCCCCGACAAGCGGATCAAGGCCACGCTGACCTACCCGATGAGCACCGGCCGCAACTTTGCCGAGATCATCCGGCTGCTCGACTCGATTCAGCTCACCGCGAGCGAGCAGGTGGCCACTCCCGCCGACTGGGAGCAGGGAGAAGATGTGATCATCCTGCCTGCGGTGTCCGACGAGGCCGCCCGGCGGAAGTACCCGGAAGGCTGGGAGCAGCCGCTGCCGTACATCCGTATCGTACCGCAGCCCGAGTAGGCGCGGCCACCGCCGCCTACGGAATCAGCCGCCGCGCCCGCGGCCGCACCAGGAAGAGTCCCTCGCGACGGCTCGACAGCAGGATCGTCCCGCTCTCGAAGTAGGGGTAGACGCTCCACGTTCCGTCGAAGCCGGACTCGTCGGCACTCCAGGGGGTGGTGTCGAAGTACCCCAGTTCGACCGGATTCTCCGGGTCGCTGATGTCGAGCACCCGCAGGCCCGCGCGGTTGTTGGACATGTAGAGCCGGTCGCCGTGTACGTAGAGATTGTGGTCGGTGACCCTGGTGGGGCTGAAGTACTCCCGCAGCAGGACCGGATCGTCCAGGTCCTCGAGATCCCAGATGAGGGTGCGCGTTGCCTCCACAAGGCCCCGGAGTTCATCCAGTTCGTCGTTGGAGTAGAAGTAGCGGTGGTCTTCCGTGAGCCAGCCCTGGTGGGCGTAGGCGACGGCGGGGTAGCCGGCGGAGGCGATGGCCACGGGATTCTTCTTGTCGGTCACGTCCGCCAGCGAGAGCGCGGTCTCGTTGGAGTTCACGCAGATCTCGCGGCCGCGGTAGTCCTCGTCGGGTCCGCGGTAGATGACGCACTGGGTGTCGTGCGAGCTGCCTGTGTTGCGCCGTCCCGTGTTGGGGTGGGCGAAGCAGCCCGCGAAGACCGGGTTCAGAGGGTCGTTGATGTCGACGATGTGCGATCCTCCTCCGCAGGTCTCCCCCCCGCTCGACGAACCGACCAGGTATGCGTAGCCCGTCTCTTCGTTGATGGCCACGTTGTGGACCGATCCTATATCGGTGTACAGGGCGGTCGCCTCGAACTCACGCGGCTCGGTCACGTCGCGGAGCCGGGTGAGGTCGAAGACCTGCATGCCGTGCGCTCCCGCGCCGTCGGCCACGACAAAGGCGTGGTCCTTGAACACCTTGATGTCGCGCCAGGTGTTGGCCCGGCTTCCCTCGGTCCTGGGCAGGTTCCCCAGAAAGCGGGGGTTGTAGGGATCGGTCACGTCCACGAACGCCGTGCCGTCCATCCGGCCCACCAGGCCGTACTCCCGTCCGGTCACCGGGTCGGTCCAGCCCCACACGTCGTTGAGGCGAGCGCCCCTGCCCGCGGCCAGCTCCTCGCGTGGCAGAAAGGAGAGCAGGTCCACGTGGTCGCAGTCGTAGCCGGCGGCCACGCCGTCCTCGCAGCGGACCTCGCCGCCGGAGATTGCCGGTAGCGGCGCGTGGTCGGCCACGAGGACCGCGGCGGCCGTCCACCCGCCGGATTCATGCGACAGGACCGTCACCGCACCCATGCCGAAGTCGGCGGCCGGGTCTCCGAGCGCCGCCAGGCCGTCGCCCAGGGCGACCGTTCGCGGGGACAGGCGCGGGGAGTTGTCGCCGTCGTCGGCCGCGGGCGGGTAGGTTCCGGACGGCGTCCAGTCCCCGTCCTCCCGCAGGTGGGTGAGAATCCTGTCGCCGGCCGCGGCCAGCAACGTGCCCCCGTGAACCGTCAGAAACAGCCCGGACACCGCTTCGTCTTCCAGTCCCTGGAGTGCCAGCGTGCCGATCGCCTTCCAGGTCCCGTCGACCTTCGCGAACCGATGGACCGTCGCTGTCGCGGCCCGGTCGTCCCGCCCGGCCCGGGTCACTTCGCCGACCAGGATCTCGTTGCCGGACGAGGCGATCGCCGCGCCGAACAACGCCGGTGCCTCCCCGTCCTCGCCCGGACGCTCCAGCACCGCCGGGGAGGTCCAGTCCTCGTTCCTGCTCCCCCGCTCGAACACCTCGACGGTGCCGGCCCCGGGGTAGGCGATGGCGATCAGGTTGTCGCCCACGGCGACCCGTTGGCCGGCGGGTATGCCTTCCCGGCCCAGGCCGAGCGTCCCGGCGTGCTCCCAGTGTCCGTCCTCTCCCTCGCGGAACTCCGCCAGCGAGAGCTCGCCGTCCGCGGCCGCCAACGCCATGAGGGCGGTCCCCGAGGTAGCCAGGACATCTCCGAATCCATCGAGACCGGGACGTGTGAGGGTCTGGACGGGCGCGGTCTCCGAACTGCCCACGTCCGCAAGCCGATACACGTGGACCAGGCCCGCGCCGGCCCCGACGAAGAGGAAGCCGTTCGCATGGGCCAGACTCCTGCCGAAGCCGTCCCGCACCGAGGCGCCGGGGCCCTGCAGCAGCGCGACCTCCGTCCAGCCTCCCGTATCCGGCCCGTAGGCCCTGACGGTGCCCGGCTCGCGCTCGTGCGCCGCCTCGCCGACCAGTACGCGGCCACCGGCAACCAGGACCGAGCCCCCGAAGGCCTGGGCAGCGGCGGGGAGTGGGCAGAGCGGGAACAGGCAGGCGAGGGCGAGCAGGCCGGCCCGGAGCACGGGGCGGGAACGGTGCGGTCTGCAATACGGGATGGCGGCGAGTCGATGTGTTGGCATTGGATCTCCGGGCGTCGGACGACGGGTGGCTGAGGGACGTGGTTACGGAATCTACTGCCTGCCGGGGGATGCCGCCCGCACCAGGCGGTGCCGGGCGCCCCGGGGCAGCACCGGCACTCCTTGCGCTATCGCCATGGTGGCGTCGATGTCGTCCAGGGTGCGGGGGAGGACTACGGATCTGGCAGATGGAGGCGTCGCTGGCGTAAAGACCCCGCGTCGGCGCGTCGAAGCGAACCGGTCCCGCTACGTTCCGGCGCAATCGGTCCGCCAGGGCTCGACGGGATCAGGCTGTGCGGCGAGTCGAGCCGTTTCGGCGCCCCGGTCAACCGCCTGGGGGCCACGATGGCCTATGAAGAGATGGCGCCGCTACTGGGCGTGGCCGGCGCGGGGGCCGTGTTGGAGATCCTCCTGACGGGTGACCTGGTGGACGCTCGCCGCGCCCGCGAGATGGGCTTCGTGAACCGGATCGCGCCGGATGGGGAGGTGGGGGAGGTGGGTGCAGAGGTTGCGCGGAGAATCGGGGCGCCGCCGCTGGTGAACCGCTGGCACAAGAGGTTCGTGCGGCGCGTCTGGCGGAGGGGGGGCGGTTGAGCGGAGCGGAGCGGGCCGAAACGTGCCAGGCGCGTTCCGGACCCGCGACTACCGGGAGGGAACGGCGGCCTTCGTGGAAAAGCGTGAGCCGCGCTTCTCGGGTGAGTAGCGAGGCGGGGATCGCGGAGTTGCTCCGGTCGGGCGCGTTGGGCAGGTTCAACGAATGAGCATGCAATCGCGAAATGCCCCCGGTGGCCCGCGGACTGCCGGCGGCGCATGGACAAACTGGCCCCGCACTTGTCCACGGAGCGCCGGGTGGTGCTCCCCCGTGATTCGGAGGCGATAGCATAGTGGATTCATTGGGATACCTGCAGGGGTTGTGGAACGAAGCGCTCCGCTACGCCGAGCCCCGCTGGTTGCCCAGCCTGATCGTTCTCC
The DNA here is from genome assembly GCA_965204275.1 of Longimicrobiales bacterium. Lineage (GTDB taxonomy): Bacteria > Gemmatimonadota > Gemmatimonadetes > Longimicrobiales > Gaopeijiaceae > Bin94. The sequence continues at coordinate 1,537,633 of CBDBEC010000002.1, read as the reverse complement.
TTCTGGCCGGTGTCATCTACATCGTGGCGGGCGGGATTCTTCACCGCGTGGAAAAGCGGCTGGCCGCCCGCACCGAAACCGAACTGGACGACGAGTTCCTCCGGTCGCTCCGCAAGGTGGTTCGCCTGACGGTGGTCGCGTGGGCCGTCTCCCAGCTCCTGGACGAATGGGTGCAGCCACTGGCCGCCGTGATTGATGGCGTGCGTGAGCTGAACGACGTTCAACCCCAGGACTGGGTGTGGGGCATCTGGACGGTCCTCGTCTTCTTCCCCATCAGCCGGTTCGTCGGCCACCTGATGGCCACCTTCGAGCAGAAGGTGATGTCCCGCACCGACACCGCCCTCGACGAAACGGCGCTGCCGATGGTCAACCGGTTCGTCCGGTTCCTGGTGATCGCCGTCGGCGTGCTTCTCGCCCTGCCCCAGGTGGGCATCAGCATCGCGCCGCTGCTGGGAGGCGCGGGCGTTATGGGGCTGGCCCTGTCCTTCGCAGCCAAGGACACGCTCTCCAACCTGATTGCGGGCGTCCTGCTTATCATGGATCGGCCATTCAAGGTGGGAGACAGGATCGAGCTCTGGAATGCGCCCCGTGAGACGGGCACCTGGGGCGACGTGATCGAGATCGGCCTGCGCGCGACCAAGATCCGCAACCCCGACAACCTCGTGGTTGTGGTGCCCAACAACGAGATCATGCGGCGCGACATCATCAACTACACGATGTCGGGCGACGACATCCGGCTCAGGATTCCCTTCTCGTGCGCCTACGAGGCGGACATCGAACGGGCGAAGGTGCTGCTGAAACAGGTTGCCCGCGAGGTGAAGGGCGTCAAGCTGGACCCGGCGCCGATCGTGATCGTGCGCGGCTTCGGGCCGTCGGAGGTCAACCTGCAGCTGCGCGTGTGGGTCGTCGAGGCGCGGTCGCGGCGCCGGATCGCCGACGAGATCACCGAGAGGGCGATGGTGGCGTTCGCCGAGGCCGGGTTGGAGATCCCGTATCCGAAGCGGGAGCTGTATATCAAGGGGGGTGGGGCGGAGGGGTTGCTACCGAGTGGGGGGTAGATCGGCGTGGTTCGGAAATCGCATCACCCTCCTCCCGATGACCCCAGATCCGCATCCCGAATCCCCCGAAACTCGTTCCCCTCGAGCCAGTTCGGCCAGTCCTCCGAGGTGACGATCCGATAGCCCACCCGGAACATCAACTCCAGGTCGTCGAGCGCCCCCGTCAGGTCCCAGGCCGGATCGAACTCGTCGCTCGGCTTGTGGTACCGGTTGCTGGTGTAGTCCGCGCGCCTGGCCAGCGTCCATTCCGTCCCGTGCTCGACGTGGTCGATCCCCGAATCGGTGTAGAGCGAGGGGACGCCCACCTTGGCGAAGCTGAAGTGGTCCGAGCGGTAGTAGAATCCCTTTTCAGGCTCCGGATCCGGACGTAGCGTGCGCCCCACCGCGGCGGCCGCCTCGGCCAGGTAGTCGTCCAGCTGCGACGCCCCCATCCCCACGACCGTGATGTCATTCATGGGACCGTCGACGTTGAGTCCGTCGAGGTTGATGGTCGCGATCGTGCTCGCGGTGGGATAGACCGGGTTGGCGGCGTAGTAGGCGGACCCCAGCAGTCCCTGCTCCTCGGCGGTGACGGCCAGGAAGAGGACGGACCGGGCCGGGCGTTCCGGCAGGGCCGCGAAGGCGCGAGCCAGCTCGATCAGCCCGGCGGTGCCGGTGGCGTTGTCGAAGGCGCCGTTGAAGATCCGGTCCTCCAGGGACTCGTCGCCGACACCGAAGTGGTCCCAGTGGGCGGTGTATATGATCACTTCGTCCGGGCGCTCGCTCCCCGGAAGCAGCGCGAGCACGTTCTTCGACTCGGAGCGCTCGATGCCGAAGGAGACCGCGACCGACGCCGAGGTTCCGAGGGGAACGGCGCTGAAGCCGGGCCGGGTGGCCGCCTCGGCGAGCGCTTCGTAGTCGTGTCCGGCCGCCGCGAAGATCTCGCGCGCCACGTGCCCCTGCACCCAGGCCTCGATCGGGATCCGGTGCATGTTGCCGCCCTCCCCGGCCTGGTCGAACTGCGGGCCCGTCCAGCCGCCTCGCACAACCGACCATGGGTATCCGGCGGCCGCCTCCTCGTGGACGACGATCGCGCCCGCCGCACCCTGCCGGGCCGCCTCCTCGAACTTGTAGGTCCAGCGGCCGTAGTAGGTCATCGCATTGCCGCGGAACAGGGCCGTGTCCTGGGTCGCGAACCCCGGGTCGTTGACCAGCATGACCACGGTCTTGCCGGCCGCGTCGACGCCCTCGTAGTCGTTCCAGCCGTACTCCGGCGCGACGATGCCGTAGCCGACGAAGACCATCTCGGAGCCGGTGATCGACTCGTTCTCCATGACTCGTTTGGTCCAGGCGACGAAGTCTTCGGGCCACGCGTACTGCAGCTCGGTGTCGCCCGCCGCGACGGTGAGCCGGGGGTGTCCCTGCTCGGTGAGCGCGACGAGCGGAACGCTCTGGAAGAAGGAGTCGCCGTTTCCGGGTTCGAGACCGGCCGCCCGGAACTTCTCGACGAGGTAGTCGACCGTGAGCTCCTCTCCGGGCGTGGAGGGGGCGCGGCCCTCGAACTCGTCGCTGGAGAGTGTCTGCACGGCCTCGGTGAAGGTCTCGACGGACATGGCGGCGGCGGCGGTGTCGGCCGGGTCGGCGGCGTCGCCGTAGCCGCAGGCCGCGAGGGCGGTGCCGGCGAGCAGGGCGGTGAACAGGGTGGGGTAGGGGGGTGGTGCGGTCGTCATGGTTCGGGCGTTTCGCTTGGAGTGTATGTCAACTGCGCATTACTTTTGTCAACCATGGTTGACATTTGGTGGGTTCCGAATCGTGCTGATCTTTTCCCGGAGATGGGGCCATCGAGGCGGGTAGCGGGCGAGCGGGTCGGATCGGCCGGCTCGTGCGGCGCACCGGGCAGGGTAGCCGGGCCGCCCGGATCGGGTCAAGATGCATGGTCCGTCGAGCGCACAACGTCGCGGGTTTTCCTTTCCCCCGCGGACACACCGACAGGAACGCCGAATGAAGACTCGACTCGCCGCCGCACTTGTCGCGATCGGGATGCCGGCTTGCCAGCAGGACGGTGATCAGGCCGATGCCGCCCCGCCCGAAACACCCGGCAGCGCTGAAGTGCGGAGCGTCGATGCCCCGGAGGAAGACTACCCGGTCGAGATCTGGGGCGACCTCCCCCACTCCGGGGCGCGGGACAGCGCGGGCATCCGGATCGTCGAGAACGCCAGCCCCGCGGAGGGTTCGCGGCTGCACTGGTTGATCGGACCGGAGCCGTCCGTCTCGATCGGGGACATCGATGGCGAGGATCCCTACCTGCTCAGCTACGCCTGGGACGCCACGAAACTGTCCGACGGACGGATCGTCGTGGCGGACCGCTCCACGAGCGAGCTGAGAGTGTTCGACGCCGCCGGCGTGTACCTGACGAAGTGGGGTGGCGAGGGTGAAGGGCCCGGCGAGTTCCCCTGGATGAGCCTCGGCGACGTGGAGCCCTGGCCGGGCGACTCGATCGTGGCTTGGTATTCGGATGCGCAGACGATCTCCGTGTTCGACTCCGGAGGGAACTTCGGCCGTTCGTTCAATCGGGCCGGCGCCGGCCAGAGGCCGTGGCAGGTGACACGGCCGGAGTTGGTGAGAAGCGACGGGAGCATTCTGGGGGTTCTGGCGGAACTGGAGAACGCGGGCGCCGCCGAGGTCCGGATCCTTGACGGGGAGGGCGGGTTGCATACGTCCCTGCGCAACCACCGCAGCCGCCGGGCCCTGTACTTCAGCCGGGAGCTGAAACTCGGCCTCTGGGGAGACCTGGTCGTGGCCGCCCCGAACGACCGGTACGAGCTGAAGGTCTTCGCCGACGACGGAACGCTCGTGCGAATCGTGCGCCGTGAGCATGTTCCCCGGGTCCCCAGGCCGGAAGACATCCAGGTCGACCCCCGGCTCCGGGCGGAGTTGCGGATCCCCCTGGAGGCCGAAATGCGCAAGGTGAAGCAGAGCCAGCTCGAGGAGTTCTTCCCCGCATTCGAGGAGATCATGTCCGACGCGGCCGGCTACCTGTGGGTGCGCGAGTACGAACCCCCGAAGGAAGCGGGCCCGGCGCCGGTGTGGACCGTCTTCAGCCCGGGAGGAAGGGTGTTGGGGTTCGTCGAGACCCCGGCGGGGCTGAAGATCTACGAGATCGGCGAGGACTACGTGCTGGGGCACGCCGAGGGCGAGCTGGATGTGGAGATGATCCAGGTGTGGCCGCTGGTGCGGTAGGGGGTCGCGCTCCCGCCGAAGCGCGCCGGCGTAGGGTACGCCGGGTAGGCGCCGCCCCCGCGGCGAGTGGTGCTAACTTTCAGTCCACACACCCACTATCCCCCAACTCTTTGGTAACCCACGAGATGCGCAGATCGAACAAGGACTGGTGGCCGAACCAGCTGGACCTGAAGGCCCTTCACCGACACGCCCGCTCGCCCGATCCCATGGGCCAGGACTTCAACTACGCCGAGGAATTCGAGTCGCTGGACCTGGAGGCCGTGAAGCGGGACATCGAAGAGGTCATGACGACCTCGCAGGACTGGTGGCCGGCCGACTACGGTCACTACGGCCCGCTCTTCATCCGCATGGCCTGGCATAGCGCGGGCACCTACCGCATCAGCGACGGCCGCGGCGGAGGGGGCGCGGGCACCCAGCGCTTCGCGCCCCTCAACAGCTGGCCCGACAACGCCAACCTCGACAAGGCGCGCCGGCTGCTCTGGCCGGTCAAGCGGAAGTACGGCCGCGGGATCTCCTGGGCCGACCTGATGATCCTCGCCGGTAACCGCGCCCTGGAGTCGATGGGATTCCGGACGCTCGGATTCGGAGGGGGCCGCGAGGACGTCTGGGAACCCGAGGACATCGACTGGGGCGCCGAGGACACGTGGCTCGGGGACGAGCGCTACAGCGGCGACCGCGAGCTCGACGAGCCGTTCGGCGCCGTGCAGATGGGGCTCATCTACGTGAATCCGGAGGGGCCGAACGGAAAGCCGGATCCGCTCGCGGCGGCCAGGGACATCCGCGAGACCTTCCGCCGCATGGCGATGAACGACGAGGAGACGGTCGCGCTGATCGCCGGAGGGCACACGTTCGGCAAGGCGCACGGGGCGGCCGATGTGGGCCGGCATGTAGGTCCCGAGCCGGAGGGGGCGGGCCTGGAGGAGCAGGGACTGGGCTGGAAGACCGGCTTCGGCAGCGGCAAGGGCGCCGATTCGATCACCAGCGGGATCGAGGGCGCCTGGACGACCAACCCGGTGAAGTGGGACAACAACTTCCTCGAGAACCTGCACGGCTACGAGTGGAAGCGGGTCGCCAGTCCCGCCGGCGCGGCGCAGTGGACCCCGACCGACGAAGCCGCCGTCGGCACGGTGCCGGATGCGCACGACTCGTCGAAAAAGCACGCCCCCATGATGCTGACGACGGACCTCGCCCTGCGGATGGACCCGGTCTACGCGCCGATCGCGAAGCGTTTCCTGGAGAACCCGGACGAGCTGGCGGACGCCTTCGCGCGGGCCTGGTACAAGCTGACGCACCGCGACATGGGGCCCGTTTCGCGGTATCTCGGTCCCGAGGTGCCGGCGGAGGCGCAGCTGTGGCAGGACCCCGTGCCGGAAGTCGACCACGAGCTGATCGATGCCGGGGACGTTGCCGACCTCAAGGCGCGGGTGCTGGCGTCGGGGTTGTCCGTGTCCCGGCTGGTCTCGACCGCCTGGGCGTCCGCTTCGACGTTTCGCGGGACCGACCAGCGCGGCGGGGCGAACGGTGCGCGCATCCGTCTGGCGCCGCAACGCGGCTGGGAAGTGAACGACCCGTCGGAGCTGGCGCAGGCGCTCGGGGTGTTGGAGGGAATCCGGGACGAGTTCAACGGTTCGCGGTTGGACGGAAAGCGCGTCTCGCTGGCGGATCTTATCGTGCTAGGCGGGTGCGCGGCGGTTGAGCGGGCGGCGGGGGACGCGGGGCACGATGTAGAGGTGCCGTTCACGCCCGGGCGGACGGACGCGTCGGCGGAGTGGACCGACGCGGAGTCGTTCGCGGTGCTCGAGCCCAGGGTGGACGGGTTCCGCAACTTCGGTGGCGACGGACGGGGGAGACCCGCGGCGGAGTCGCTGGTGGACCGCGCGGACCTGCTGACGCTCACGGCCCCCGAGATGACCGTGCTCGTCGGCGGCCTGCGCGTCCTGAACGCCAATTCCGGAGGCTCCCGGCTGGGCGTCTTCACCCACCGTCCCGGCACGTTGACCAACGACTTCTTCGTGAACCTGCTCGACATGGACATCGAGTGGTCCGAGGCGGGCGGGGATGTGTTCGAGGGTCGCGACCGCGCGACGGGCGAGCCGAGGTGGACCGGCACCGGCGTGGACCTCGTGTTCGGCTCGAACTCGGAGCTGCGCGCGCTCGCGGAGATCTACGCCTGCGACGACGGTCAGGAGGCGTTCGTGCGCGACTTCGTGGCCGCGTGGAACAAGGTGATGAACCTGGATCGGTTCGATTTAAGGTGACGTCCGGCGCGGGGGGCAGGATCGCCCGGCCCCCCTTGTCCCGGCGAGCGTTGATGCCCGCCGCAAGCGGGGCCGCCGGGTCTTCCTGGCCGCCATGCTCGTGTCCGTCGCGTTCCACGCATTGGTCCTGTCCCGCGACGTCAGCCCTCCCGATCCGCCGAGAGTGCGAGCGGCGACCGCCCCCGCGCCGTCCGACTCTCGCTCCGCCATCCGGCTCTCCCGAATCCTTGTCGCCGGGCCGGACGCCGCGTCTGAGTCGCGCGAACCCGTGACCGATGAGGTCGTGGCGGAGCCCGAGGAACTCGAGCCGGAGGATCAGGCGCCCACGCCGACCCCCGAGCCGGTGGATCCGTCGCCCACCCTCGAACCGGAGCGTCCGGGGCCCGCGGGCAGGGGAGCCGCCGATGCTCTCAGGGCCGGTATCGGCAATTCCCTGTTCTGGAGGAACTTCGGAGACATTTCGCCTCGCACCGGTTCGGGACGAATCGTTCTCTCGGGGCGTCCCGTCGGCGGTCGGGTCTCGGGCCCCACCCCGGCCGACCCCTGGGCGTTCGATACGTGGACGACGCGGGACGGGGACGGCCGGCTCTGGGGCGCCACACCGGGCGCGATCCACCTTGCCGGGATCGCCATACCGTTCTGCGGCGGGCGCTTCGACGCTTCGGACGCGGGTTCGGCCTGCCTCCCTGGCGGCGGGGCGAATACCGGTTTTTCCTGCGGGCCCTGAACGAAATCGAGAGGCAGGCGCAGCGGGCGGTGATTCGGGAGCGCGCTCGGGCGATGCGTGAGCGGCGGGAGGGGCGGGGGCGCTAATGTCAACCGTGATTTACATAATGACAAGTGCAGTTTCCATTATGGATGGTTGCGGTCCGAAGGGGAGGGTGCACGCTGCCGCCCGAAGCCTGCGACGCCTGGCGGAGAGGGTAGATCCAGATAGGATGGGGGCGCCGCGTGCACCAATGAGCGGCTCGACGCCCGTGCCGGTTTCGGCGACAGCCCGAGACCCTATATTTGGACCGGTGAACAGCACCCGATCCACACCGTCGTCCGTGCGGTAACGCCGCTCCGCGCGCAGAAAGGACGATCATGCCCCCCACCGACGCGTTGCCTCACCAGCCCGATTCAGGGTCGGTGCCGAGGCGCCGTCTGCTCGGGTCCTACTACACCCCGGACGAGTTGGCAACCGTGCTTGTTCGTTGGGCGCTGGCGGAGGGGGACGGGCCGATCCTGGATCCGAGCTACGGCGGTTGCGCGTTTCTGGAGGCTGCCGCGCAGGTACTCTCGGAGGACGATCCGTCGAGCGCCGGAGCACGCGTCTACGGGGTCGACATTGACCCGAGCTGCATCGAGACGGCGCGCGCCAGTGACCTGTTGATCGAGGACAACTGCATCAAGGCCGACTTTCTGGCTGCGTCGATCGGTGATCTCCCGGGCAGTCCGTACGCCGCCATCGTGGGCAACCCTCCGTACGTGCGACACCACTGGATCGCGGGCGAGCAGCGAGAGTCCGCCCGAGCCGTCGCAGCCGAGTCGTCGGTGCCACTTCCTGCAACCGCTAGCCTCTGGGCCTACTTCCTCCTTCATTCCCTGAGGTTCCTGACGGCAGGGGGCCGACTGGCCATGCTGGTGCCGGAGGCGATCCTGCAGACCAACTATGCGACACCGCTGCGCGAGATGCTGGCCGAGCGGTTCGGCACCAGTCGATTGATCCACATTCGCGACCGCCAGTTCGCCCATACGGACGAGGCCGTGGTCGCCTTGGCGTGCTCGGGACACGGCGAGAGGGGGACAGTCGAGACGATGGCGGTCGGTTCCGTCGAGGATCTCCAGTCGGTTCTGCTCAGCTCGAACGGTCGCCTTCCTCGCTGCTCTTCCTTCCCGCCCACCTCTGGAAACACCCTCGACGCGGCCACTGCCCTCCTGGGCCGAGTCCGAGAATCTGACAGAGTCAAGCGGTTGGGCGACGTGGCGTCCATACGGGTCGGGGTGGTCACCGGCGCGAATCGGCACTTCATCCGTTCACGAGACGCCCTCGACGCCCTCAAGATTCCCGCCGATGTTCGTCATGCCATCGTGTCACGTACGAGATGGTTGAAGGGTCTTGAATTCACGGACGACGACCACGCGACGCTCGTGAAGGGTGGGGCGGCCGCGCTTCTGGTTCGGCCCGACAGCGCGGAACACGACCTCCTTGTGGATCCCTGGATTCAAGAGGGCGTCAAAGGAGATATCAACGGTCGATACAAATGCGCGCTCCGAAGTCCTTGGTTCCGCGTTGACCTCCCCTCCCGTCCCGACGCGTTTTCGACCTGCGCGCGCGCGGGATCGCCCCTGCTCGTTCTCAACCGGGGTAGGTGCTTGAACACTAACGCCCTCCACACCGTTTCCTGGAAGTCCGATCCGGCCGTGACGCCGGAAGCTGTTGCCGTGGGGTTCCTTACGAGCGCCGTCTCGGCGTGGGCCGAGTTGCGGGGTCGTCGCTACGGCGGCGGAGTCCTGAAGATTGAACCCGGTACGCTAAAGAGGATCCCAGTGCCGTTGATTTCGGGTGCGGAAGATGTCTTCGAGAAGCTAGACAGCTTGCTTCGTGAGGGCCGCGAAGAGGAGGCCAGAAAGATCGCGGACCAGCGGGTCTTGAACGAGGGGCTGGGCCTTGACGAGCGGGAGATCAAGAGCTTGAGGCAGGTGTGCACCGATCTGATGGAGTGGCGCAGGCCTTCCCGGGGTGCGGACGGCGATGCCTAGATTCACCGTCGACACCCACCTGTTTCGTGAGCTTGGCGAGCTCCTCGTGGGTCGTGATTCCACGGCGCTGATCGAGTTGATCAAGAACTCGTACGACGCCGACGCCACAGAAGTGATCGTCCACGGCGAGAACCTCGATGATCAGCAGCGTGGACGAATCGTGATCCTGGACAACGGAACCGGGATGACGCGTGAACGGTTTCTGTCGGGTTTCCTGCGCATCGCGTCACGGCTCAAGGACGATGGGAGCAGGCGTTCCACGGTGTTTGGGCGCCGGTACACCGGTGTCAAGGGGGTCGGCAGGCTGGCGGCCCACAAGCTGGCGCGGCGGCTGGAGGTCTCTAGCGTGCACCGCGAAGGACCGGACGAAGACGCAGCTGAGGAACTCTCCGCCGTTCTCGACTGGGATGCGATCGAGGCATACGAGACGTTGGACGAAATGCCTGACGATGTGGTGTCGCTGATTGAGAACGAAGTCAAAAAAGGTGTCCGGACCGGTACCGCCCTGACTCTGTCGAATCTCAGGCGACCGTGGACTCCGGCGGAGCGAGGACGATTCTTCGCCGAGGTGCAGGCGTTTCAGACGCCGGACTTCGTCCATAGCCCGCTGCCGGCGACGGTAGCATCGAAGCCCGTATTATTCGAGCGTCCAGTCCTCCGGGACATTGACGGTAATGGGACGCGACCGGATGGTGGCTTTGAAGTGCTTCTGGAGGGCGAGTTCGAGTCCGGCGACGAGTACTGGGACGTTATTGCGCAGATGGCCGCGTGGGTGATCGAGATTCGTGCTGAAGCGGAGGAGGGACGGGTCCGGTTCGCGATCTCGCCGACATGCCGCACCCAAGCCGACAATCCCGACGCAAGAGACTACGCGACAACCATTGAGCACCCCGACCCCGAAGGCGGGCCGTCGTTCGACGCCCGCATCCTCGTGCGGGAGGGGCACACCAAGGGGAAGGGGGCTCGGCACCGGCGGACATGGGTTGGCAAAGCAAGCGGAATCCGCGTCTACCTCGAAGGGTTCCGCGTGCTGCCCTATGGCGACGACGACTGGCTGTCCATCGACGCAGACTATACCGGACGTGCCCGCCAGCTCGAGATGCTGAAGGATTGGCCTCTCGCAGCGGAGTTGGAAGACGCGGATCCAGACGAAGGGCTGACCCGTCTCCCCCACATCAACTATTTCGGCGGTGTGTTCCTCACTCAGGAACGAGCGCCAACCCTCAGGGTGCTGGTCAACCGCGAAGGCTTCGTCCCGGAGGCGGCGTTCTACACGCTCGTCCGGTTGGTTCGCACGGGTGTGGACCTGTTCACCCGAGTACGGGCGGCGAGTAACCTGAAGGATCGCCTGCGCAGGCGGGAGGAGCGGCGGAAGGGCCGCAAGGCCGATGCGGCTACGTCACTGCCAGATCGCATCACGTCGGCCATCGCACTGCTGGGCGAGGCTCGCCAGCTTGCAGAGCAGGGCGACCCCGAAGGGGCCATTTCGAAGATCCGCGATGCCGGGAAAGCCTTGGAGGAGGCCAAGGACCAAGCTGACACTCAGGAGTCCCAGTGGGGGCTCTTCCGCGTCCTAGCCTCGGTCGGCACTCAAATGGCCGCCTTCGCGCACGAGATGAACGCGCTGCTTGGGGCGTCGCAGACTTTGCGCGAAGGACTCAAGATGATGCTCGACGACCGGTCGCTCTCGGCGGTTCAACGACGCCGGGTGAGACTCGCGTGGGCCGCAGCTGTCGACCTGACACAATGGATCGAGCGGCATGCTTCTTACCTCGTGGACGTGGTTACGCCGGATGCGCGCCGCCGTCGTTCTCGCCAGTGGGTCGGCGACCGCTTTGACGCGGCCGTCCGCTTGGTGAGGCACTCCGCCGAGCGGCGAAGGATCCGTATCAAGAACCGGATTCCAGCCGCACTGAAGACGCTGCCGATGTTCCCGGCGGAGCTGACCGCCGTCTTCGCAAACCTTCTGACCAACGCCGTAAAGGGTGCGGGCGAGGGCGGAGGGATCGAGGCTTCGGCCGTCGACGACGAAGGTGTGATGCGAGTCCGCGTCCAGAACACGGGCGCCGCGGTCGACCTCGTGGTTTCGGAGCAATGGTTCGAACCATTCCAATCCACGACCGAGGAAATCAATCCCGTGCTTGGCCAAGGCATGGGTCTCGGCCTTACCATCACGAGAAGGGTGCTCGACTACTATGGGATCGAGATCGCGTTTGTCGAACCCGATCCTCCATACGCTACCGCCATCGAAATGGTCTTCCCCAAATGAACCGTGAATGTGCCGATAAGCCGGTCATCCTCGTGGTCGACGACGAGCCCGAACTGCAACGCGGTCTCGCGAGTCCGCTTGAGAGAGACGCGGAGCTAATGGTGCGGCGTCCGTCGGATATTGGGCACGACGATCTAAGAAGAGCACACTTGTTGCTCATGGATTACAAGCTGGATGATTGGCGGGAACGCGATCGGCAGCCTACCGCCTTCAACATCCGAACCGGCTTAGCCCTCGCCACCATCCTCAGGGAGGTCGCGGACGAAAGCGCGAATGGTCGTCTGACTATCGTGGCTCTTCACACAGTGCACTTGAGCCACGTCAGCGGGAGAATTAGGCCACCCTATTCCAGACATGTCGTGGCGCGTTTGAACAATCTTGAATGGGTTTTCGAGAAGAGAGATGGAGATCGCCACCGGGGCATGGTCCAACTGGCTCGCTGTGCGCAGCGTCTTCAATGTGATTGGCCTGCCGATCCTTCGGCGTCCGAAGCCCGTGCTCGGGAGCTGCTGAAGCTGGACGACGGCAAAGAGTGGGCTGAACGGGCCTGGAGGGATGTACGTGAGTGCCAACCGCCCGTCTACGAACTCGGCGGTGGTCACCGCGGGGTACTGTTCCTGCGTTGGCTGCTCCACCAGATCCTCCCCTACCCGTGCTTTCTTTGGGACATAAACTGGGTGGCCGCTCGGCTCCGCCTCCGGGTGGTAGATCTTGAGCGCCTGATGGATTCCGACTGTGAGTTGGCGCGGGATATGGATCAGCTCAAGTACGCCGGAGTTCTGGCTGGCTTCTTGGGTGACCGCTGGTGGCGAACCGCAGTGGAAGACTACGCGTGGAAGCTCGGTGGCGAGTCGTCTGAGAGATCAAGCGAGTTCGAAGGCCGACTTCGTGAGAAGGCTGGGGAAGCCGTCGAACCGGTGACTGTTCGCGATCCAGTGGTTTGTCTAGATCATTACTTCAAGCCACAGGCCGTTGCATCTCCGAATGATGCGGTGAGGGTACGTCCAGACTACTGGCCTCCGTTCGCGGATCCGGCGTGGATGACCATCGACACGGTAAGGGATGACCCGGGATTCAGGGCCATGGTTGTCCCCCTCGACCAATACCGGGTCGAGCCCGATGGGTAGGGGAGTTGTGACAGGGCTTCAATTCCGTTACAAGGAGTTGGTTGAAGAGACGGAAGCGCTAAGGGACATGGCTGCCGCTCTCCTCGCGCCGAACGGAGACGGAGTGCTCGCTGAGCTGAGGAGTCAATTGGACCGTGCCTGCCAAGGGGCGATCCGGCGTCCCATCGAGATTCGGCTTCGCCCGCTTCGCACCAAACCAACGCGTGGCTACGAGCCTGGATTGAAGTCCGGTGGTCCAGAGATATGCGCGTCCGTGACAGGCATCTGGGAAGTGCGGGCCATCGGAAAAGCTGGCCCTAAGTCCAAGATTGCGTTCACCGGCAAGGCCTCTGCCGTGATCGCATTGTGGTCTGCCGGGTGCCAGTCGTCCGAGGAACTCAGTGGATCGAGCCGTCTCGCTCAATGGCAAATCGAGCTTGGTGCCCACGACTCGCCGGGCTGCTACTTCCATTTCCAGATACCGGGTGACCGCGGCCATCCGCTGCTTCCAAATGGTGTCCCGATTCCGCGACTACCAAGTCCCTTCGTGACGCCGATGGCGGCGGTCGAGTTCGTACTCGGAGAACTATTCCAGGACGAGTGGCCGCGTAAGGCAAGCGAAGCGCGACACCACCAGAGACGTTGGCGAGCGATTCAGCGCCAGCGTTGGTGCAGCCTGTTGCGATGGCTGCAACGCGCTCTGGATGCGGGCGGATCGTCGCCGTGGATGAACCTCAAGGCGGCGAAGCCACCAGACGACCTGTTTGTGAATTGATGCCGTATGTCTACTGTGGTTGACTTTTTGTCAAGTGTGGTTTACATCGTAGCCGGGGGTGCGAAGTCGAGACCCCTCTGCGGTGCGGCCACATGGCGGAAGCGGGACCGTCGTGTCGGTTGAGGAGCGGACACCGACCGGCCTGACGCGGGTGGTCGCCCCGTTCGCGCATTCCGATCCGAATGGTCGGCTTGGGGAACGCATCCCCGCGCTCCGGCGGTGTGTGGCCAGTCGTCTGGTCGTTGAAGGCGGGTTTCAACCTGACCGGATCCGGCCACGTCCTCCTGTCTCGGTGGGGCGAAACCGACGTGGAGCCTTCCTGCACCGTGACCCCGACGCCGCGAAGCCCGGTCGCCGCACGTTCCTCGGTGGTCTGGGGACTAGTGTATCGTCTCATAAATCCTTGCGCAGTGAATGGCCGTGTGGTATCCTTCTCCCGTAGCCCTTCCATGGAACCTAGACGGGAGAATGCGACATCATGGCGAATCACCACACGCGAGCGGTACCGGAGGTCGGCGACGGACAGCGGGAAGAGCTGGAGCGGTGGCTGCGGCGGTCGGGCACCGGACAGGCGCTGGCGCTGCGCGCCCGGATCGTGCTGGCGTCCGCCGAAGGAGAGAGCGACATGGGCGTGGCGGCCCGCCTGGGCACGACGCGCAGGACGGTGGGCAAGTGGCGCCGGCGGTTCATCGAGAAGGGGTGCGACGGCCTTCTGGACGAGCCGAGGCCGGGCGCCCCGCGCACGGTCGGCGACGCGGACGTCGAACGGGTGGTGACGATGACGCTCGAGTCGATGCCGCGCGACGCCACGCAGTGGAGCACGCGCTCGATGGCGAAGGCGTGCGGCATGAGTTCCGCGACGGTGCACCGGATCTGGCGGGCCTTCGGCCTGCAGCCGCACCGCACGGAGACCTTCAAGCTCTCGGCCGACCCCCTGTTCATCGAGAAGGTGCGCGACATCGTGGGGCTCTACATGGCCCCGCCGGAGCGCGCGGTGGTGCTCTGCGTGGACGAGAAGTCGCAGATCCAGGCGCTCGACCGCACCCAGCCGATGCTGCCGCTGCGTACGGGGACCCCGGCCCGCCGGACCCACGACTACAAGCGCAACGGCACCACCTCGCTCTTCGCCGCACTCGACATCGCCACGGGCGAGGTCATCGGAAGATGCTGCCCGCGCCACCGGTCCGTAGAGTTCAGGAAGTTCCTCACCGTCATCGAAAAGAGGGTTCCCAAGGAGCTGGACGTCCATCTGGTCCTCGACAACTACGGCACCCACAGGACCGCGATGATCCACAAGTGGCTTCTCAGGCATCCGCGCTTCCACCTGCACTTCACCCCGACCAGCGCGTCATGGCTCAACCAGGTCGAACGCTGGTTCGCCGAGATCACGAACAAGCGGATACGGCGCGGCAGCTACCGCAGCACCCGGGAACTGGTGCAGACCATCGAGGACTACCTGGCCGTCCACAACGAGGATCCCAAACCCTTCGTCTGGACGAAATCCGCGGACGACATCCTGGAATCCCTCAAGAGCTACTGTGAAAGAATTGTCGAGACAGGACACTAGGAAGGTTGACGTGACGGTCACAGTTCCCGGCGTCGGGTCGGTGCTCGCGGTGTCGGTGAAGTGGACTCACTGCGGATCCGAGAGCCTCACGCAAGAGCTGGAGCAAATCGCAGGCGGCTGCGTCAACCTTCACATGGGCTATCCGGCGCTGGTGTGTGGGTTCTGGCATGTCCTGGGCGTGACTGTGGGTGGCGACGTCGCCCGGCCAACTCGCCGTCGCACGGCGGATGGCGGTCGCGTATCGGATGCGCTGGACTATCGGGAGGGTGGGGAACTCTACCGGTACCGCCATGCTCTAAGTCGGCTCTCGGAACGCGGTGACCTGCGGGATGACCCGTCGCGCTACGAGGCGTGCGGACTGCGGGGTGCGGTGGTGGGTTGGAGCGGTGCGCCGTGGACTCCGGCCACTCTGATTCGGGCTCAGTGCTGGATTTCAACCGGATGTTTCGGCGGCTGTACGCGATCTACGACCGGCGGTTCGTTTTCGGCGCCCCGAAGCTGGCGCGACGGACGGCGAGGGAGTTCTGGCACCCGGAGTCGCCGCTGTTTACCGAGACCGGCTCGGGGGACGAGGGTTTCGGGGAGATGAGGGCCTGGGTGGGCTCGGATCCAACTGCTGGCGAATCAGCTGGCGGACGCCGAACGCCGGACGGCACTGGCGCCCCTCACTGAACAAGCTGCTCCAGCAGTCTCCGCAGCCTCCGCACCTTCCGCAGGTCCTCGGGCTCGAACGAGTCCGGTCGGAAGTGCGTCACGTCGTTTCGGACCTCGCGGGCATCGCACCGAGTCGCGCTACCCGTTACGTCGCCGGTACCGCCCCATCCAACCCAGATCCAGGACGGTGACGCCGAGCTCCGGCTCGACCGTGAAGGTCGCGAACGAACTCGCGTAGGCCTGACCGTCCCCGCCGTCGAAGTAGAGGCGGAAAACGTCGTTGTTCCAGTGCTCCAGGTCTCCGGAGAAGGTGCCGGGCTCGCCAAAGTGTAGCCTCAGTTGTCCGTCCCGGGCGAACGCGACCTCGGCGTGGCCGGCTCCGAGCGGATCTGCATAGCTCCCCACGTACTCAAGGAGCGGCAGGGTGGGCCGGGTTCCCGGGACGCGCGCCGAATCCTGCGCGGCGAGGTTGCTCTCGACCTGTGCGACGATCGCAGCCTTATGGGCCATGGCCTCACCGTGCCAGTCTCGCGGCTCGGTGCGGAGAAGGCGGGCGAACACCCAGGCGGTGATTTCGTGATGTGGGTGGAACCAGGCGTCCCCGTTCGCCAGCACCACGACGCCCGCGGCAATGTCGGGCAGCAGCGCCACGTACGCCGGAAAACCGAGGATGCCGCCGCCGTGGGACAGGTACGGGTGGCCCTCGAAGGTGGTGCGATGCCACCCCAGAGCGTAGGTGTGGCTGGTGTCGTCCGCGAAGAGGAACGTCGCGCCGCTCGCAACCTGAGGGGTGTGCATCTCCTCCACCGTTGCCTCCCCGAGTACGGCGCGGTCGCCGAACCTCCCCCGCGCGAGGTGCAGGCGAAGCCAGTTCGCCATTTCCATCGCGCTGGACACCACGCTTCCCGCCGCCTGCATGCTGTCGTAGGACTGCCAGACCAGAACCCTGCGCGCTCCCTCGCGGTCGATGCCGTGGGGCATTGCGACGTTCCTGCCCGGCGCGTCGGCAATCCCCGCTGTGCCCGCCGGCGCCGTGCCGAGGAAGGTGGGCGCCACGAATGGATCTTCCCACAACTCGTAGGGGCTGGCCGCGCTGTTGTACATCTCCAGGGGACGAAAAAGACATTCCCGGACCCATTCACCCCACGTCTCTCCGGTCACGGCCTCCACCACCAGCCCCGCCACCCCGTAACCCTGGTTGCTGTAGCGAAAACTCTCCCTGAGCGGGGTTTGATTGTCCAGGTGTCGAACCCGCTCCGCCGCCGCCCGGGCGTCCATTATCGCCAGCCCGGGAAAGGCGTCACTCGGCATGCCCGACTGGTGGGACAGAAGGTCGCGGATCGTCATCTTGCGCGTGATCTCCGGGTCCTTCACCCGGAACCAGGGCAGGTGCTCAGCCACCGGATCGTCCCAGTCCACCAGCCCGTCGTCGACCAGCGCACCGATCGCCGCCGCCCCGAACGACTTGGAGACCGAGCCGATCTGGAAGAGGGTGTGCGCGTCGACCGGGTCGTCCCGGCCGAACTCCTTCACGCCGAACCCCTCGGCGAAGACGACTTCGTCCCCGAACACCACGGCGACGGCCAGGCCGGGCAGGCCCCAGTCCGAGTTGGACGCTCGGACGTAGTCGGCAAGGCCGGCAAGTCTGCCGCCGACAGGGTCCTCCGCGACATCGCGGCAAGCGACCCCGCCAAGCGTGATCGCCAGACAAAGCCCCAGCAACAGCCGGCCCCTCCAACCACCCCCCACCCTGCCACTCCGCCCCATGACCTGTTGCCCATCGAAGTCCATCACGAACTCCTTCTATCGGTAGAAGGTGTGGCCGGCCCCCTCAACCCAAACACCACCACCGTCTCCACCCCCAGCTCGTCGGCCTGCGTCCCCAGCCAGTAGTCGGCCCCGAACTCGTAGACGGTGAGCCCCGCGTGATCGTGCTCCAGGTGGCACATGAACCCGCCGTCGCCGTCGAAACCCATCCACCGCACCCGCTCCCCGCGCGGTTTCCGGTACGGCAGCACCCAGACCCGCCCGTCGCGACCGATCTTTACGCTACGAACGGCCGGAAAGACATCGGCGGCCGGAACATCGTCGCCGACCACCATGTCGTCGGACTCCCTCCATTCGGGAGAGTTGCGGCCCCCGCGGCTCTCGATGTAGTCCTCGCGCCACGCGCGTACGTCCGCGCCCCTGACCTCGCGGTCGGCGTCCGGCCACCGCAGTATCCGGCGCAACCGCAACTCCTCGTCATGCAGCCTCAACTCCGGTTCGGTCGTGCGCCCCAGCGCGACCGTGCTTCCGCCCGCTTCGACCACCGCGGACGCGGTGAAGAGCTGGTACATGCCACCGGGGCCGTACGTCGTGTGGAGGATTCGGCCCAGGACCGCCAGACGCTCGCCATCCGGCCCGTGAGCTTCCACCACAACGGTGTCGGGTGTCCTGAAATCATGCGGGACGGGTCGCTTCTCCACGGTGTTGATCGAGACCCCGTTGTCCAGCACGCCACCGCGCCGTGAGGGGTTCCCGTAGATCGGTCTCATCTCCACGGCCCTCACCCACTCCCCGTCCCGGGTGAAGACGTTGTAGCGCCAGGGGCGGTAGTCGCCGGCCCACAAGGTGTCGCCCGGCAGCGCCCAGAGCTTCCACACGCTGCGGAACTCGGCGGGACCCTCTCCGCGGCGTCCCATGGAGCGCACATGCCTGCCGTCCGCGTCGAAGATCCGGATCTCGGCGCTGGAGCGGTCGACCACGGCCACCGCGCCGTCCGAAAGCCGGCGCACACCCCTGATCGTGCTGAACCAGGTCGCTTCATCGCTCTCATCCTGGCCCACGCGGAAGGTAGGTTCGTCGCCGAGGGTGCAGACGGCGTCCGAGAGCGAGGGGTTGCTGGTCACGATCTCGACCCCGGCGCTGTCGTGCCTGGCGGTGATCTGTTGGGACTCGGCCGAGAGGGCCGCGAAGGCCGGGACGGCACCCGCGAAGGCCGTGGACAGAGATGAGCGGACAGGGAAGTTCCGTCGGGAACGGTGGTGGTGCGGGGCGGGCATGTGGCCTCCTGGCGGAAAGAGGACTCCGGACGGGAGCGGCGACTCGGCCGATGACCGGGCGAAGGCTCGCCACGGTGGCTGGTGGACGCGGGTGGACGTCAGTGTAGACACGCTTGAAGGCGGTGGAGTTGTCCGGCCCCGGGCATCCCGTGGACAAGACCCTCCCGGCATTCGAGCGGCGATGCCCCAGGCCAATGCCACCTCCCGGGATGCCGACCATCCCGAAGATGTCGGGTACCCCGACGATACCGGCCACCTCTCGGCAGACCAGGCCGCCTCCCCTTAACGAATCCCCTCCGGCAACCGCCTCACCACCACCGTCGGCACATCCAGATCGTCCCATTCCACGTACGCCGCCAGGCCTCCGGGCCCGAACGCCGCGGGCATCCGGGCCTCGGCCAGAGTCCCCAGGTAGCGCCCGTCCGCCGCCAGCACATCGATGGGGCCCGGGCGGGAGGGACGAGCCCGGCTGTGCACGTCGTCGTAAGCCGCGTCCAACTCACCCAGGAAGTCGAGAACCGGGAACCCGTCATCCGGTATCCGGGCCACCCATATGGTTCCCTCCCACGTGGTTTCCAGCGCCTCGATCAGGCCGATCTCGCCGGTCAGCCCGGTCGCGTCGAAACCGGCCAGGACCTTGTCGACACCGCCGACCCAGTTCAGGAATGCCGCGGTGCGCCTGTTCGTCGATGCCTCTTCCCTGAGATTCCGCTCCACCCACCGCCTGTATTCGCCGCGGGTCCGGTCGTTCCAGGAACGCTGGGGAAGGCGGCGGCGCAGCGTACGGATCACCAACCCGCCGGACTCGGCGATCCGGATTGCGTAGTCGCTCGAATCGGAGAACGCCACCGCGCCTCCGGGGAGCGGGCCGAACAGGAATGGAGCCTCACGGTCCGGATTCGTCCCGCGCGCGATCATCTCCTCCGCCGCGTTCTCGCCTGCGAGGTCCACCCGCAGCACTTCGCGGGGACCCGGCACGACCTCGACCGAACCCTCCCGGGTCAGCGAATCCATTTGCACTCTCCACACATCGGTGATGCGCAGGATCAGGCCTCCCTGCCAGCGGTCGACCTTGCGAAGGCGCGGATCGGCGCCGGAGGGACGCCGGAGCGGGGTCAGAACGACGACTTCCCCCACCCCCGGATACCGCACCCTGCGCTCGAAAGTCCGGTCGGGACCGAAGATGTGGTACGCCAGGATCCCCAGGTCCGCGACCACGATCCGGCCATCGGCGAGCGCGAACGCCTCGGTCGCCCGTTTGAACTCTCCCGGACCGCCTCCACGCCGCCCGAAGCGGGTCACGAGCTCGCCGGCCGAGTCCACGACGAGGATTTCCAGCTCCTGGCCCGAGAGGTCCGAAACGTAGAGGTTGCCGCTCGCGTCGAAGCCCAGCGAGTTCACGCGGGACAGCAGCTCCCGGTCGTCCATGCCGTCTCCGATGCGGTACACCTCGGGGAAATCGGCGCTGACAAGCTGGTCTTCCACGGGGAGGTCCACGACCGCCTGGGCGCTTGCGCCGCCATGGATGAGGGCAAGCGCGACCGGAACGGACTTCCAGCCGGGGAAGTGGGACCGGGCCGCGCTTCCCCTCATGCGACATCCCGTGGCCGAATGGCGGCCAGCGCGTCACCCACCCGTCGCTCCGCTACCGCGAGTTCGTACCGATCCTGCAGGTTCATCCAGCTCTGGGCGTCGGTCCCGAAGTACCTGGCGAGACGCAGCGCGGTCTCCGCCGTGATGCCGCGGCGACAACGCACGATCTCGTTGATTCGCGCAGGCGTCACCCCGAGTGCACGGGCGAGTGCGGTGGACGAGAGCGCCAACGGCTCCATGAAGTCATGTTTCAGGATTTCCCCGGGGTGCACCGGATCGAGTTGTGTCATTGGAGTCTTCTCCATCAGTGGTAGTCGACGATCTCGGCCTCGTAGACGTTTCCGCGTTCAAATCGGAAACACAGTCTCCATTGATCATTGATCCGGATGCTGTAGTAGCCCTGACGGTCACCCTTCAGAGCCTTGAGGCGGTTGCCGGGGGGAACTCGCAGGAAGTCCAGCGTCGCAGCCGCGTCGAGCTGTGCCAACTTCCGCTGCGCCACCCGCTCGAAGGGCTGGAAACGTCGGACTCGGTATCCTGCGGCGAGCCGTTCGGTATCGCTGCACCGAAAACTCCGGATCATCTACTAACCTATATCGCATATCGATATACGGCAAATCCGGCGGATCCGAGTGCGATGCACGGCATCCGGACGCGGCAGTCTGACGAGCATGCGCAGGTTCAATCAATTCCGATCGCCTCCACCGCATGCACGAACAACACATTGTTCGCCCCCCCGTACCCCTCCAGCACCTCCACCGGGTCCCCCTCCTCGATCTGCCCTCGCGAGATCCCCGCGATCACCAGGTCCGCCTCCGACGACCGCCGCCGCACCGCCTCCTCCACCGCCTCCCGCGACTGTACGCGCAGCGTCTCGACGTTCTTCCTCCCGATCGGCAGGCGTCCCTGGTCGATGAGCGCCGACAGTTCGCTCGCCCCCTCCTCGTCGCCGTCCCGGCCCACGCACGCGAACACCCGGATCTCGGCCATCCGCCACTCGGGGTGCCCGACGATGATGTAGGCCAGCATGAGCATCATGGCCGCGTTGGGCAGGGTGTCGTGGGTGAGCCAGATGTGGATCGACGAGCGGTAGCCGAAGCGGAACGAGGACGAGCGCACCACCACCACGTTGAACTCCGATCTCGTCGCCATCCTCATCGCGCGGCCCACCTCCGGGATCTCCTCCGGGTGCTCCCGTTCGAACTCGAGCAGCATGCTGTTGTTCGGCAGCCCCGAGATGCCGGGGAACTGGAGCACCTGGGTCACCGCGGACTCGAACGACGGCGAGATCAGCGTGTCCACGAAGGTGCCCGCGTGGCTCACCTCGGAACGGTGGACGAGCTTGTCGAGCTGCTTGCGGGCCTCGCGCTCGGTCTCGGGGGAGTACTCGCCCTCCAGGTGCTGCACGAAGTGGCCGAAACCGTGCCGGTGGCTGATCCAGCGCAGTACGTCGAACTGGGCCACGCGCCGGCTCCCGTGCCGGGTGAGCGCGATGAACGACGGACGCCAGCCGCCGTCCTGCTGCCCGATCTGGTTCTTCTGGAGCGTGATCTGCAGCCGCCGCACCAACTGGAACATCGCCCCCTGGAAGATCGCGGCCAGATCGCGCTCGCCGTGCCTCGACCGCTTGAGGCCCAGGTAGATGAGAAGCATGATGCCGATCGCGATCAGGGCGTATACGGGGCTCATCTGAAGCATCATGAGCCAGCACATAAGTGCTCCCAACAGAGAGAGATACCATCGAGAGCGGAAGGTGGGACGATAGGAGGGGTTGCCCGCGAAATACTCCAGGAACGACACCGAGCACAGCGCGCCGTAGGTGACCATGAAGAACATGCTGAGGATCTTGGCGATGAAGTCGATGTCGCCGAGCACGACGAACACGGCCGCGATCGCCACCGAAACGTAGACGGCGTTGACGGGTTCGCCGGCCTCGCCCTTTTGCGTGACCAGAAACCGGTTGACCGTCGAGCCGGGGAAGACCCGGTCGCGGGCCAGCGCCTGCAGGGTGCGCGGGGCGACCATGACCGAGCCGAGCGCGGAGGAGAAGGCCGCGGCGGCGAGCCCGACGTAGATGGCGGGACTCCAGACCGCGATGCGCGCCATGATGAACTGGTCGCCGGCCAGCGCCTCGGGGGTGGCGGACTGGGCCAGCTTGATGGCGACCAGGGTGTAGATGGCCATCCCGGCCAGCGTCGCACCGATCGTGCCGAGCGGGATCGAGCGCTTCGGGTCCTTCAGGTCTCCCGACAGCCCCAGGCCGGCGATCATGCCGGTGAAGGCGGGGAAGCAGGTGGCGAAGACGATCCCGAAGCCGTCGGGGGTGTCGATGGTGGAGGTCAGGTTGAGTCCGTCGGGGCGGATCTCCTCCGGGCCCGCGCCGAAGAGGAAGGCCGCGATCGACAGCGCGAGGATCCCGCACACGATCCAGAGCACCCTGACGCCCTGTCCGGCCCCCCTCCGGGTGAGCATCAGCGCCACCAGGCCCAGGAGCGCCGGCACGCTGACCCAGTGCAGGGTGGGGGCGAGGCCGTAGCGGGCGGCGATCCACGCGAAGACCGGCTGGAAGGCTTCGGCGAAGGCCACGAGGTAGAAGGCGACCGAAATCGCCTGCGAGAGGTAGAGCGCGATGCCGATCGAGCCGCCGATGGTGGTCCCGAAGGAGCGGCTGATGATGAAGTAGGCGCCGCCGCCCGCGACGCGCCGGTTGGTGGCGATCTCGGAGACGGCCAGGACGGTGGGGATCGTCACCATGTGCCCGATGACGACGATCATCAGCGCGCCCCACAGGCCCACGTGGCCCACCGCGTAGCCGAAGCGGAGGAAGAGGATGGCACCAAGGATGGTGCTGATCGAGGCCAGGAAGACGGGCGCGGTGCCGAAGCCGTGGCCTGCCGCGGACGGATTGCCGGGCGGGTTCACCGTGTGGGTCTCGCTCCAATGGGTCGGATTTGGTGGATGGGTTGGAACATTGGTGCCGTGTCCCGCGGTTGTCACCTCCGCGCCCCATGACCCGCCCCTGCTCGTACTCGCCCGGGGCCACACGCCGGTGCTACTCTTGACGCCTTGGTCCCGGTAGCCGTGCGGCAGCCGATCTCCCACCACCCGGAACAACTCAATGAGCGAGAAGAACACCGCCACCCGTCCCTCCGGCTACACCCGTGCCGCCCCCGACCCATCGTGTGACCCCCCCCTCGACCGCCGCGGCTTCCTCTCCCACGCCACCGCCGCCACGGCCGGCGCCGGCCTCCTCGCCGCATGCGGCGGCGACGGGGGCGACGACCTCGAAGGCGCCCCCGCCGTCCAGACCGCCGAGCGCGTCACCTGGCGCTGCGCCTCGAGCTTTCCGCGCGGCCTCGACGCCATCTACGGATCGGCCGAGAAGATCGGCGAGATCACCTCCGCGCTCACCGGCGGCCGCTTCCGGATCCGCGCCTACCCGGCCGGCGAACTCGTTCCCGGCCTGCAGGTCATGGACGCCGTGCAGCAGGGCACCGTCCAGGTCGGCCAGAGCACGAGCTACTACTACACGGGCAAGAACCAGGCGCTGGCCTTCGACTCCGGGGTGCCCTTCGGGATGACCGCGCGCCAGCAGGACGCCTGGCTGAACGACGGCGGCGGCCTCGACGTGGTGCGCGATGTCTTCGCCGACTTCAACATCATCACCTTCCCGGGCGGGAACACGGGTGCGCAGATGGGGGGCTGGTTCCGCAAGGAGGTGAACACGCCCGAGGACCTGCGCGGCCTCAAGATGCGAATCCCGGGTCTGGGCGGCGATGTCATGGACCGGATGGGCGTGACGGTCCAGCTTCTGCCCGGGGGCGAGATCTACCCGGCACTGGAGCGGGGCGCGATCGACGCCACCGAGTGGGTGGGCCCCTACGACGACGAGAAGCTGGGTCTCCACCGGGCCGCCGACTACTACTACTACCCGGGCTGGTGGGAGCCGTCGGCTTCGGTCTCCTTCGAGGTGAACCGGGCCGCGTGGGACAGCCTGTCCGCCGACTACAAGGCGGTCTTCGAGGTCGCCGCCCAGGCCTCGGCCCGCCGCATGCTCTACACCTACGACGCGAAGAACCCGGCCGCGCTGCAGCGGCTGATCGCGGGCGGCACGCAGCTCCGCCCCTTCTCGGACGAGATCATGGCGCTGGCCCGGACCACGATCAACGAGATCCTCGAGGAATACGCGGCCGCCGACGCCCAGTACCGCCAGGTGTACGACCACTGGCGCAGCTTCAAGGAGGCGTCGTACCGCTGGTTCGGCACGGCCGAGCTGAGGTACGCGGGGTTCGCGTTTCCGGTGTAGGCGGGACCGGGACGGAGGCGGCGCTCGGAGCCTTGGACACGCGGGTCCGCGATTGACAGAATAACACCGCCATCGTCATATTGCCTGTCATTATGACGGTTCTACCGCGATTTCTCACCCTTCCCACCGGCAGCTTCTTCCTCTTCGGCCCGCGCGGAACGGGGAAGACCACCTGGTTGCGCTCGGTCCTACCCGACGCCCTCGTGGTCGATCTTCTGAAGCCGGAGGAGTACCGGCTACTGTCCGCCCGCCCCGAGCGCCTGCGGGAACGCGTCCTCGGCCTCCCGCCGGGCAGCGATGTGGTCATCGACGAGGTTCAGCGCGTCCCCGAACTCCTGAATGTCGTCCACGCCCTCATCGAGTCCGGACGCGGACACCGATTCGTCCTCACCGGCTCCAGCGCCCGCAAGCTTCGGCGGGGCGGGGTGAACCTGCTCGCGGGCCGCGCGGTGATGCGTTCCATGCATCCGTTCATGGCTGGCGAAATGGAGGATCGATTCGATCTCGATGCCAGCCTGGAGACCGGCACCGTCCCGACCGTGGTCTCCTCGCAGGACCCGCAGTCCACCCTGGCAGCCTACGCCGCGCTCTACCTGGAACAGGAAGTCCGCGCCGAGGGACTGGCGCGCGACATCGGCGGCTTCTCCCGGTTCCTGGAAGCGGCCGCGTTCTCGCACGCGGCGACGCTCAACGTCAGCGGCCTCGCCCGGGAATGCGAGACGAGCCGGAGCACGGTCGCGGGATACCTCGAGCTGCTCGAAGACCTGCTCCTCTCCTTCCGCCTGCCGGTCTTCACCCGGCGGGCAAAACGCCGGCTGATCGCGCATCCCCGGTTCTTCTGTTTCGACTGCGGCGTCTTCCGGAGTCTTCGTCCAGCGGGCCCTTTCGACAGGCCTTCCGAAATCGACGGTCCCGCACTCGAAGGTCTGGTCGCCCAGCACCTGCGTGCCTGGCTGGCGTATTCGGGCGGCGATGCGGGACTCCACTACTGGCGCACGCGCGGGGGATCCGAGGTTGACTTCGTGCTCTACGGAACGCCGGGGCTGTGGGCCTTCGACGTCATGAACGCCGACCGCGTGCGGCCTGCCGACCTCCGCGGGCTGACCGCATTCGGGGACGAACACCCGGAGGCCCGCCGCATCCTCCTCCACCGCGGCGAACACCGGCTGGTCCGGCGGGGCATACTGTGCCTGCCGGTGGAGCCCTTTCTCAAGGGCCTGAACCCCGAACGAGGGCTGGAGTACGCGGTGGGGTAGCGGCGCTCTGCAGCCGAACGCCGCGTCAGCGAACCACCTGAAACGCCCGCGACAGCCGGGGGCCGAAGCGGTAGATCGCGAAGTCGTTGTCGAAGCTCGCCGCGCGGAGCACCCCCAACCGTTCCATGACGGCGAAACTGGTTCGGCCGGGGAGCGAGAAACCCTGATGCGGGAACGTCCGTCCGATGGCCGAGGCGGCGTGGAGGTCCGCGGAACCAACGCTGCCGGCAACCCTGCGGGCTGTCAGAGACCCTTAGGGCACCAGCGCCGTCACCAGCCACGGCCACTGGATGATCGCCAGCAGCCCGATCAGCTGGATGACGATGAACGGGATCACCGCCCGGTACAGGTCCGTCGTCTTCACCTTCGGCGGCGCCACCCCGCGCAGGTAGAAGAGCGCGAAGCCGAAGGGCGGCGTCAGGAACGAGGTCTGCAGGTTCATCCCGATCATCACGCCGAACCACACCAGGTCGATACCGAGCAGCGCCGCGGCGGGCGCCAGCAGGGGGATGATGATGAAGGCGATCTCGAAGAAGTCCAGGAAGAAGCCGAGGATGAAGATCGCCAGGTTCGCGACCAGCAGCAGCCCGATCTTGCCGCCGGGCAGGTTGGTCAGCAGGTCCTCGATCCAGATGTCGCCGTAGAGGCCGCGGAAGACCAGCGCGAAGGCGGTCGACCCGATGAGCAGGAACATGACCATCGTGGTCAGCTTGGTGGTTCCCACGCACGCCTCGCGCAGCACCGCCATGGACATGCGCCCGCGCGTGCCGGCCAGCAGGATCGCGCCCACCGCCCCGATCGCCCCCGCCTCGGTGGGCGTCGCGATGCCGGCGAAGATCGACCCCAGCACGATCAGGATGAGGAGCAGCGGGGGCAGCATCACCACGACCACCCGCTTGAGGAGTTCGCGCCAGGGGATGTCGGTCATCTCGGGCGGCAGGGCGGGCGCGGCCTCGGGCCGGACGATCGCCACCCCGCCCACGTACACCGCGTACATCGCGGCCAGCATCAGCCCGGGCACCAGCCCCCCGACAAAGAGGTCGCCGACCGAGATCCCGAGCTGGTCGGCCAGCACCACCAGCACGATGCTCGGCGGGATGATCTGCCCCAGCGTCCCGGACGCCAGGATGACCCCCGACGACAGCCGCGCCGAGTACCTGTAGCGCAGCATGACCGGGAGCGAGATGCTGCCCATCGCCACCACCGAGGCCCCTACGACGCCGGTCGCCGCCGCCAGCATGGCTCCCACGACCACGACCCCCAGCGCCAGCCCGCCCCGGTGCCGCCCGAAGAGGGTGCCGATCGTGGTCAACAGGTCCTCGGCCAGCTTCGCCTTCTCCAGCACCAGCCCCATGAAGATGAAGAACGGGACCGCCAGCAGCACGTAGTTCGACATCACCCCGAAGATCCGCTCGGGCATGGCGAAGAGCAGGTGCCAGTCGAAGAGGCCGGCCTCGACGCCGATGAAGGCGAAGAGGAGAGAGGCGCCCCCGAGCGCGAAGGCGACCGGATAGCCGCTGAAGATGATCAGGAAGACCGCCACGAACATCAGCGGGGCGAGGATGTTGGCTTCCATCCGTCAGTCCGCGGGGGCCGCTGCCATGAGCTACATGCCGGCCTTGCCGCTGTGGGTTCCGGGTGACGGGATGTCGTCCGGTTCCATACCGTCTTCGGGACCGCGTCCCCTGAGCACCGAGACATCCTTGAGCAGCTGCGATATGCCCTGGGCCAGCAGCAGCACGAACGCCAAGATGATGACGGCCTTGAGCGGATAGCGGGGCAGCCCGCCCGGGTCCGGAGACACCTCGCGCACCGCCCACGAGTTGCGGATCGACGGCCACGACACCCAGAGCACGAATACGCAGAACGGCAACAGCAGCAGGACCGAGCCGACCGCGTCGATCCGCGCCCGCGCCCGGCGCCGCAGCCGGCCGTAGAGCACGTCGACCCGTACGTGCGCGTTCTCCTTGAGCGCGAAACCGGCCCCCAGGAGGAAGATCAGGGAGAATAGGTACCACTGGAGTTCCAGGTAGAGATTGGAACTGAGGCTGGCGTGGATGAAGCGGCCCAGGTAGCGCGCGATGGCGTTGTACGCGCCGATGAGCACCATGACCAGCGTCAGCCAGGAGACGATGCGGCCGAGGCGGCTCGTGAGGCGGTCGACGGCGCGGGTGAAGGGGTTGCCGTTCATGACCCACCCAGACTATTCCGGGACGGTCCCTCCGAGCAAGGATCGGCCGGTCATCTCCACGGGTTGCGCGATGCCCATGAGTTCGAGGACGGTGGGGGCCACGTCGGCGAGGATACCGTCGCGCAGCGTGATGGCGGGGGAGCCGGTGGTGACGAGGAAGAGGCGCACGGGGAAGGTCGTGTGGGCGGTGAAGGGGTTGCCGTCCGCGTCGAGCATCTTCTCGGCGTTGCCGTGGTCGGCGGTGACGAGGGCGGTTCCGCCCGCCGCGCGGATGCCATCCAGCAGCCGGCCCACGCAGGCGTCGACGGTCTCCACCGCGGCGATGGCCGCCGGAATGCTGCCGGTGTGGCCGACCATGTCGGCGTTGGCATAGTTGACCAGGACGAAGTCGTGCCGCCCTCCCCGGAGGTGCGCCAGGAGCGCTTCGGTGAGTTCCGGCGCGCTCATCTCGGGCTTGAGGTCGTAGGTGGCGACGCCGGGGGAAGGAATCAGGTGACGGTCCTCGCCGGCGAAGGGCTCCTCGATGCCGCCGTTGAAGAAGTAGGTGACGTGCGGATACTTCTCCGTCTCGGCCATCCGCAGCTGGGGGCGGCCGGCACGCGACAGCACCTCCCCCAGCGTATCCGGCAGGCTGCGCGGGGGGAACAGGACGGGGTGGGGGAAGTGGTCCTCGTAGCGGGTCATGGCCACGAATGTGCTGAGGGTCCCTCGCGGACGGGGGAAGTGGGGGAAGGCGGGGTCGGTGAGGGCCGCAGTGAGCTGCCGGGCCCGGTCCGCCCGGAAGTTGAAGAAGAGGACTCCGTCGTCCGCACGAACACCGGCGCCTTCGCCGATCACGGCGGGTGGGAGGAACTCGTCGGTCGTGCCCCGGCCGTAGCAGCGGGCGACGTAGTCGGCGGCGCTTTCCGCGCCCGGCCCGGCCCCCTCGACGATTGCCCGGTAGGCGCGTTCCGTGCGCGGCCAGTGCTTGTCGCGGTCCATGGCGAAGTAGCGTCCCGATATGGTGGCGATCCGTGCGTCGCGGGCCGCTCCGGTTAGCGCGGTCAGCTCCTCGATCCACCCGACTGCCGAAGTGGGCGAGGTGTCGCGGCCGTCGGTGATGCAGTGCACCCGTACAGGCATGCGCGCGCCGTCGGCCCAGTCCAGGAGCGCGTGCAGGTGGCCGATCTCGCTATGGACGCCTCCGTCCGAACACAACCCGACCAGGTGGAGCGCGCCCCCGGAGTGGCGCAGGGTTTCGGCTAGCCGCGCCAGTGCGGGGAGGTCGAAGAAGGATCCGTCGCGGATCGACATCGTGATCCTGGTGACGTCCTGGGGAACGATCCGTCCCGCGCCCAGGTTAAGGTGGCCGACTTCGGAGTTGCCCATCTGGCCGGGAGGCAGGCCCACCGCCTCGCCGGAGGTTTGCAGCAGGCACCAGGGGTGCCCGGTGAGCAGCCGGTTGCGAACGGAGGTGTCCGCCATCGCCACCGCGTTGCCCTGCCGCTCGATGGCGTGCGGGTCCGCCGGGCCGACTCCCCACCCGTCGCAGACGATCAGGACCGTCGGCTTCCTGCTATCGTTCATGGACGGGCGAGCGGTTCGAGGGGGTTCGGCACCGGAACGGACTCCTGGCGGTCAAAATCTAACTCCCGCGAAGAGGAGCAATGCGTTTGTGAATGACGTGTGGAGGACGTGCCTGGATCCGCGCGGCCGTCCCGCACCGCCTGTGAGCTGGACCACCGCGGCGCCGCCGCGCGACCGGGCCGAATTGCGGCGCTGGCGGGCGGCGGTCGGACCGGTAAGGGCCGGTGTAGTGGGGGATAGGGGTGTTTGGGGGGCCGGCATCGCCTCCGGACCGAGACCCGGTGCCGGGGCCGGTGCGGCGCGCCTGACGGTCGTCGCCTGGAATGCTCGCGTCGGCGGCGGCGCCATCCACGCGTTGTGGGACCACCTCACGGGCCGCACCGGGATCGCGGGCCAGGACACCCCGGTCGTCCTGCTTCTGCAGGAAGTGTTTGCCGGAGGACCCTCTCTCCCCGCCGCCGGCGCCGGGTCCGCATGGGCATCCCGGATCGCCGACCACCCGCCCGGGGAAGACCGGACGGACATCGTGTCCTTTGCCCGCCGGGCGGGTCTCCATCTCTTCTACGCTCCCTCCATGCGGAACGGAGATCCGGACGACGGTGGGCCGCCCGAAGACCGAGGTAACGCGATCGTCGCAAACGTGCCGCTGTCGTCGCACCGCGCTATCGAGCTGCCCTTCGAGCGCCAACGCCGGGTGGCGCTGGCGGCCAAGGTGGCGATCGGGGCCGGGTCCGTCGCGCTCTGTTCCGTGCATCTCGAAAACCGGGCGCCGTGGAAATACATGTGGAGATCGTTCGGCATCGGCCGCCGCCGCCAGATGGCCGGGCTCCTCACGGCGTTCCCGGGACCGGAAGCGGAGGACGCGCCCGCCCGCCCGGACGCGTACGTGCTCGGCGGCGACGTCAATACCTGGTTCCGGGGGCGCACGGAGGCCGCCTACAAGGTGGCCCGAGAGCGGTTCCCGCAGCCCGAAGACCCCGACCCCAACCCGACCCACCACTGGGAACTCGGGGGCTGGCTGCGCCAGACGGACTACCTTCTGTTCCGGCTCCCGCGTGGCTGGCGGGGCGAATACCACTGCCTGGACGACGCGTTCGGGTCGGATCACTATCCACTGGTTGGGACGGTGGAGCCCCGGAGCGGAAGGGCTCGAAGGACCGTCCCTCGACGACGGTAAAGCGGCGGCGCCACGGATCTCCTCATCACACCCCCTGCGTGGCCCAGTACCCACCCCGGGCGTGATCGAAGACGATCTCTCCCCCTACCGACTCCCTCTCCACGCGACCGTCCGCGAAGACCGTCCGCCCCCCCACCCACGTCCGCACCGGCCACCCCTTCAGCACGGCTCCGTCCCACGGACTCCACCCGCACTTTGTCCGCTGCTCCCCGTTGCGGACCGCGCGCTCGGCCTGCATGTCCACCAGCACCAGGTCGGCGTCGTATCCTTCCTCGATCCGGCCCTTGCGCACGATGTCCCAGACCCGGGCCGGACCGTCGCACATCCACGCGGCTAGGTCCTCGAGAGTGCAGCGACCCCGGTGCACCTCGTTGAGCATGAGCGGGAGCACCACCTCGACGGCCGGCACCCCGGACGGGGAGGCGGGGTAGGGGGCCGCCTTCTCCCGGAGGGTGTGGGGAGCGTGGTCGGTTGCCACGATCTGGATCGCGCCGTCCCGCAGCCCGCCCCAGAGCGCCGCCCGGTCGTCCTCCGTCTTGAGTGACGGATTCATCTGGGCCAGCGTTCCGAGGCGGCCGTAGTCGGAGACGTCCAGGAAGAGGTGGTGGGGGCAGACCTCGGCCGTGATCAGACCGGGCTTCTGCCGGGAGAGGATCGCGGCCTCGTCCGCCGTGGAGACGTGCAGGACATGGAAGCGGTGGCGGTGGCGCCGGGCGAGGTCGAGCGCGCGCCGCGTGGCGGTGACCGCAGCGCGATGGTCGCGGATGCGGGAGTGGTCGTGGACGGTGAGCGGGGGCTCGAGCGCGGCCCGGTTCGCGCGCACCGTGGCCTCGTCCTCGCAGTGGGCCGTGATCGGGAGGGTCGTTTCGGCGAAGATCGCCTCCAGCGTGTCCTGGTCGTCGACGAGCATGTTCCCCGTGCTCGACCCGATGAAGATCTTGATCCCGGGAGTGCGGGAGGCGCGCCGCACCTCGGCCAGGTTGTCGGTGGTGGCGCCGATGTAGAAGCCGTAGTTGACGACCGACCGCCGCGCGGCCAGCGCCAGCTTCGCCGCTAGCGCCTCGACGGTGACGGTTTGGGGCACGGTGTTGGGCATCTCCAGGAACGAGGTCACGCCCCCGGCCGCGCATGCCCGGCTGCCCGTGCGCAGATCCTCCTTGTGGGTGAGGCCGGGGTCGCGGAAGTGAACCTGGTCGTCGATCACGCCGGGCATGAGGTGCAGCCCACCAGCCTCCACCACCTCGTCCGCGCGGGCATGCACCGCCGCGTCGACCGCGGCTATCCGTCCCCCTTCGACAAGCACGGAAGTCCGCACGGTCTCCCGCGGCATGACCACTGCCGCGTCGCGGATCAGCGTGCGGTGCGCCACCTCCGGTCAGCCCGCGGCCATCCCCGCCCGCTCAGGTGAAATAGGGGTTGTCCCCACTCGCGTGGTCGGTCACGTCGTGGATGGCCGTGACTTCCGGAACCGATTGTGAAACCATGCGTTCCACACCTTGACGTAAAGTCATGCGTGACATGGCACATCCCTGGCAGCCCCCGGCCATTTCAATGAAGATCTCCGTGCCCTGCACGTCCACGAGATTGATTACGCCACCGTGGGCCGCGATCGCCGGATTGATCTCCGTGTCCAGGACATGGGTGACCCGCTCGGCCAGTTCCCCGGCGGGGCCCGCACCGTCCATTGCGGACTCCAGCGCGTCCGGGTCCGGGGTGATCTGGAAACCGCTTTCCCGCACGGTCTCCACGAAGTCCACCGTGGCCCCGTCCAGCCGGTCCGCGCTTGCCCTGTCCACAAGCACGGTGAACGACCCGGCGTCCACCGCGAGATCGGACTCGCCCCGGGTGTCGGCGTCCACGAGAGTAAGTTCGTAGTTGGGAGCGAACGGACTTCCTTCCACGGCGATCCTGAGCGCCTGCACGCCGTCCTCCTCCAGGTCCATGAAGGACAGTACCATGTCGCGGGCCTTGTCCGAAAAATTCAGCTTCATATCCTTCCCTCGGGGTCCGGATGAACCAGGCGGGCCGACCCGCCCGGGCGTTGCTCCGCACAGGTCATGTGCGCATATGAATATGTGCCGGGCATGGCTTGGGTGTCCACAGACCGCGATCCGGCCCTGACCCGACAGTGGAGACGAGATGAAGACCGTCATCATCACCGGCGCCAACCGGGGAATCGGACTGGCGGCTGCCCGCAACCTCGCCGGTCGCGGGTACGACCTGATCCTGGTGTGCCGCGACCCGACGCGCGGCCGGGCGGCGCTGGAAGCACTCCACTCGCCCCAGAGCGCGGGAAATCACCGGTTGGTCGTCGCCGACCTGGCCTCCCTCGATTCCGTCCGTGCGGCAGCGGCGCAGATCGCGGAAACAAATGTTGCCATTTCTGCGCTGGTCAACAACGCGGCCTGTCTCCCGATGAAGCGCACGGAGAGCCGGGACGGGTTCGAACTGCAGCTCGCGGTGAACCACCTGGCACACTTTCTCCTGACCCACCTTCTCTTTCCCCAACTTCGCAGCGCTCCTCCGCCGAGCCGCGTCATCACGTTGTCGTCAGCGGCCCACGCCGGTGCGGCGTTCAACTTCCGCGACCCCAACTTCGAGCGGCGCAGGTATCGGAGGAGGCGAGCCTACCAGCAGAGCAAGCTGGCCAACGTCCTCTTCACCCGGGCGCTGGCACGTCGAATCGGGGGGACCGGAGTCCAGGCCGTGGCCCTTCACCCGGGGGTCTACGACACGGGTTTGCTCCACGAATACATCGGCGGGATACCGGGCGGGGGCGCGTTTCGCAGGCTCACCGCCAACCGCGCGGAACGGGCCGGGCCCATCGTTGCCGAGTTGGCCGCCGGGAAGCGCGGGGTCGACCTGAACGGACAGTACCTCGACAGGGGTGTCCGGGCCATACCCGCCAAGGCCGCGCGCGACCAGAGGGCCCAGGAACGGCTCTGGGAATGGAGCGCGGTGGCGACCGGGCTGAAGAGCGAGGAACCCGGGGAAACGGGCGGGAGCGCCAACCCCCGCAACGAGC
The DNA here is from genome assembly GCA_965204275.1 of Longimicrobiales bacterium. Classification (GTDB taxonomy): domain Bacteria; phylum Gemmatimonadota; class Gemmatimonadetes; order Longimicrobiales; family Gaopeijiaceae; genus Bin94. Next base: position 1,503,824 of record CBDBEC010000002.1, on the reverse strand, counting down.
GGCCCGGTGCGTGACGGTGGAGGCGGAACCGACCCCGGCTGCTAGATTCAGGTGGCCCGCGAAAGACACCCGAAGTGACCTGACCAACCCAAACGGGGATGCCACGTGCCGGACCGCATGGACAAGATCGTCTCGCTGTGCAAGCGGCGGGGATTCGTGTTTCAGTCGTCGGAGATCTACGGCGGGGCCGCGTCGGTCTGGGACTACGGCCCGCTGGGCGTGGAACTCCGCAGGAACATCGCAGATGCGTGGTGGTCCACCATGGTGCACGCCCGCGACGACATCGAGGGGCTGGATGCCGGGATCCTCATGCACCCGCGCGTCTGGGAGGCGTCGGGGCACGTCTCCGGCTTCACGGACCCTCTGCTGGAGTGCAAGACCTGCAAGAAGCGCTGGCGGGCGGACCATCTGGACGAGGCCGGCTGCCCGCGCAAGCCGTCGGTGCATCCTGGAGGGCACGGAGACTGCGAGCTGGGGGAGCCCCGCCTCTTCAACCTCATGTTCAAGACCTTCATGGGCCCGGTGGAGGAAGACGCGGCGGTGGTCTACCTGCGGCCCGAGACCGCGCAGGGGTCCTACGTCAACTTCCTCAACGTGCAGCAGACCACCCGCCAGCGCGTTCCCTTCGGGATCGCCCAGCTGGGAAAGGCCTTCCGCAACGAGATCACACCGGGGAACTTCATCTTCCGCACCCGCGAGTTCGAGCAGGCCGAGATGCAGTTCTTCGTCAAGCCCGGCTCGGACGACGATTGGTTCCAATACTGGCTTGGCCGGCGCCTCGACTGGCATCACGAAATCGGGATCCGCCCGGAAAAGCTGCGCGTCCACGCCCACGGGCCCGGCGAGCTGGCCCACTACGCCAAGACCGCCGTGGACATCGAGTACGAATTCCCGTTCGGTTGGCAGGAGCTCGAGGGGGTCCACAACCGCACCGACTTCGACCTTGCGAAGCATCAGGAGTACTCGGGAAAGCGGCTCTTCTACATCGATCCGGGTTCGGGTGAGCGCTATGTCCCCTACGTGGTGGAGACGGCGATGGGGGTCGGCAGGACGGCTCTGGTGGCGCTCGTGGACGCATACCGCGAGGAGGAAGTCGCCGGGCAGACGCGGGTGGTGCTGGGGCTGCACCCCGCGCTCGCGCCGATCAAGGCCGCCGTTTTCCCGCTCATGAAGAAGTTCGGGCAGCCCGAGACGGCCATGGAGCTCATCAAGACTCTTCGAAGTGCCAGGATTCCGGCCTCCTACGATCAGGCCGGTTCAATCGGACGCCGCTACCGCCGCCAGGACGAGGCCGGGACGCCGTGGTGCGTCACCGTCGACAGGCAGACCGGCGAGGACGGAAGTGTGACGATCCGGGACCGTGACACTCTGGCCCAGGAGCGGGTGGGGCTGGATCATGTAGCGGCGTGGATCCGGGAGCGGCTGCAGACGGCGCTGCCAGTTCGCTGAATTGAATTGAAAGCCATGCACCGAGGGCGACCGAAGCACCTCGGGCGGGAGGCAGGTTCCTTGGCACTCGGGGGCAAGCGGCTCGGGGGCAAGCGGACTTGCGTATCCCCCCCAATGTACACTCTCAAGGAACGGATTGAGTAAGCGCAAACTCTCTCGGAAGTAAGGAATCATGTCACGGAATACTCGCAACTTCATCGCGGCTGTGGCGCTTGTGGCGGTGGCGGGCACGGCTGCGCCGACCCATGGTGGCCACGACACCGGGATCGTTGCCGACATCGTCGCCATCACGCTCGCCCCGGGGATTGCAGACCTCATGGAGCGTCGGTTCCCGCGCGGCTGCAAGACATGCACGCACTGCCGTGGTCGGTTCCAGCACAAGGCGGAACGTGGATCCTCTCACCAGTCCTCCGGGGCGCACACGCCCAGACTGCACGCGGCCTCCCCCTGGCAGGACAAGCGACAGCAGTCCTGCTCGAGGACTGCAAGAGCGTGGACTCGGTCTTCGCGACCCGGGTCCTGCGGATTAGAGGGGAAGTACCCCGATGGGCACCTTTGCGATGGATGGTCGGGGCAGGTTGTTCGGCTGGGCCCCCCAGCGGGCCCAAGGCGTGGTGTGGGACTTGAATTGAAGGGCGCAAGAGTTGGGGCGCTCAGCGGTCCGGTGTACAGTGAGGGCTCCACCATACCTGCGGCGATCATCGTCGGGCCCGGCGACACGATCAATGTGTTCGAGCGCCACGAACTCACCGTCGCCCGGTTTTCGCCAGAGCTTGAGTTCCTGGGTTCTACGCCTCTGCCGGGGCAGCCGCACTTCAACGGCGTTGTCCGTATGCCGGGGGGCGAATGGGTGATGAGCGCGATTGTCGACACCCGTGACAGGGTGGGCTGGCCCCTCCACCCTCTGGACGAAAAGGGGGGCGTCGTGCGATCCTTCGGAACATCGTCACCCTTCTTCCGGGCCGACGCCAAGCGCCTGGGCGCCCGGAGCGCGGCGGCGGCCGGGGACGATCTGGTTTGGACGGCGGACCTTACGGAGTACAGGTCTGTATGTCTATACCGCCTTTGCGCCGGACGGAACTTTTCTGCGCTCCATGCCCCGTGCGGTGCGGGGATTCATCTACCCTTGGCCGGGCCGGTTCGACTCGGGCGGCTTCCTCGTGGATTGGACCTACAGGAGGGAGAGGGTGGCGGTGGAGGACTTTCCCGCTCGCGAGATCAGGAGGCTCGTGCGCGTTTCCAGCGACGGCGAGCCCCTGGACACGCCGCTCGTCCTAAGCCATGTGGTCCCCCTTGTGGCCAGCGGCGAGCGTTGGATCCCCTTCCGGCCCGCGACCGGAATGCGCCCCGGACCATCCGGTTCGTTGCTGTGGTATCGGACGGACGAATACTGGATTGCACGGGTCACCCTGTCGGGCGACACAACTCTCGGGTTCGCGGTCGATTCCTCCCCGGCGCCCGTGACTGACGCGGAGCGGGACTCGGTCCTGGCGATCGGCGGTTCGGAAGGTCCCCGCTATTCGTCCCTGGACATCCCCCAGGCGAAGCCCATCATCCGGCGCATGACGGTCGGCGACGACGGTTACATCTACGTACTTCCCGAGACCGTTGGTCGTGGTGCCGGCTCGGTCGTGGACGTCTTCACGGACGCGGGGGTGTATCTCGGTGCGATGGAGGCGCCGGGGATATCCGTCGGGCGCGGCGCACCGCCGCCGGTGGTGCGTGGAGGCTACCTCCATGCCGTGGTTCGCGACGAGCTTGATGTGGAAAACCTGATCCGTTTCCGCATCGAAAGGCCGGACGGATCATAGCAGCCCGAGCCCGGCCGCGCTGTCGGTCGGCGACCATGCGGCGTTAGGTTCGCACTGACAGACGATGACGCGTGCGCCCGGCCCCGCGATGCGGTAGGTATGTCGGCAGTTCCACGCACCCCCAACCAGGAGCCAGGCACCCGTGTCCACCCGATCCGCAGTCTTCACCACCCGCTGGGGAATGCTCCTGGCCATGCTCGGCATGGCGATCGGCACCGGAAACATCTGGCGCTTCCCCCGCATCGCCGCATCCAACGGGGGCGGCAGCTTCCTGGTGGCGTGGGTGGTCTTCCTGCTGCTTTGGTCGGTCCCGCTGCTGATCCTCGAATTCGGCATGGGGAAGGCGACGCGGCGCGGCACCGTCGGGTCGTTCATCGAAACGATCGGGCCGAAGTTCGCCTGGATGGGGGCTTGGGTGGCCTGGGTCGCCACCGCGATCCTGTTCTACTACACGGTGGTGATGGGTTGGACGATCCGCTTCTTCGTGGCGACGGTGAGCGGAGAGATCCCGACCGCGGTCCCGGGCGAGTTCTGGGACGCCTTCAACTCCACGCCGCAGGCGGTGCTCTTCCACGCGATCGCGATCGGGCTGGGCATCTTCGTGGTCGCGAAGGGGGTGCGCGGCATCGAGACCGCGGCCCGCTTCCTGATCCCCTCGCTGGTGATCCTGGTGGTGGTTCTGGCGATCAAGGCGCTGACGATGCCGGGTGCGTCCGACGGGCTGGCCTTCCTCTTCACCCCGGACTTCAGCCAACTGGGCGACGTCAGGATCTGGCTGGAGGCGCTCACCCAGAACGCGTGGGACACCGGCGCCGGATGGGGACTGGTCCTTTCCTACGCGGTATACATGCGGGCGCGCGAGGACACGGCGCTCAACGGCTTCGTGATCGGGTTCGGCAACAATTCGATGTCGCTGCTGGCGGGCATCATGGTGATGTGCACGATCTTCTCGGTCATGCCCGAGGCGGCGGACGAGATCGTGGGCGCGGGCAACGAGGGGCTCACCTTCATCTGGGTCCCGAAGCTCTTCGCGCAGATCCCGGCCGGGCAGTTCTTCATGGGGCTCTTCTTCCTCGCGCTGGTCTTCGCCGCGTGGTCGAGCCTGGTGGCCATGATTGAGCTGTCGTCGCGGATCCTGATCGACATGGGGCTGACCCGCAAGCACGCCATCGCGATCGTGGGCACGGCGGGCTTCCTGCTGGGCATCCCGTCGGCGATGCGGATCGGGGTCTTCCAGAACCAGGACTGGGTGTGGGGCGTCGGCCTCATGCTGTCGGGCTTCTTCTTCGCCTTCGCCGTGCTGAAGTACGGGGTGACGAAATGGCGCGAGGCCTTCATCAACACGCCCGATTCGGATGTGCGGATCGGGAAGTGGTGGGACTGGGCGATCCGGCTGGTGGTGATCGAGGCGGTCGTCCTGATGGTCTGGTGGCTGCGCGCCGCGGGCGGCGAGGACTTCTGGTCGGCCGGGACGTGGACGCTGATGTCGACCTACAACGTCGGTTCGGTGCTGATCCAGTGGGCGGTGGTGCTGCTGGCGCTGTTCGCGCTCAACGGGTGGATGGTGCGCAGGATCCAGGCGGCGCGCCGGGACGACGCCGGCTGAGTGGCCATCCACGACGCCTACGCCCGGTTCACGCCGTACGAAATGCTGCTCCCCGACGGGGAGTTTCCAGAGCGGCACTTTCCCGGGATCGGCGCCGAGGCGCGGCAGCGGGGGATCGATACGGACAATCCGGCCGCGTTCGTGATGCTGGGGGCGGTGCAGGGGGCGCTGGCGGAATTGCGCGAGGAGGGTGCCGGGCCCGGGACGGAGCACGACCACGGAGGCGTCCTTTTCTTCGCGTACCACATGTGGCGGACGGATGGGGAGGTCGTGCTGGCGCAACAGGAGACGTTGCGCGGCCTGCTGGCGGGTGGGGCAGGGGTGGCGGGGGTGGGTGGAGAGTCATTGTGGGTGGAGGACCTGAAGGATCGCGCCGGCTACTTCCAGTTGCCGCAGCACATGGTCTGGATCGAGGAGGCACAGAGTGGTCCGCCAGAGTCCATGGACGGGTTCTTCTGGGTTGGCGATGGCACCGGCGTGCTGCACCTGGCCCTGGTAGCGGGCATGCGCAGCGACCGCCCCGGCTACGCGGTCGTGCCCGTTCCCCCCCAGCCCCTCGACACCCTGCCCGGCTGGGCGGCGGGACCCGCGCGGGAAGAGGGCTGCGACTTCGAGACATCATTGCCCGGCGCCGAGCTGGACGGGCTGCTGGGGATCCGCACTCCGGCCGAAGCCTTCAAGCTGGCGGCGCTGCTGTTCGCCCGCATGGCCGGCGGCCGACCCGGGTTGTACCCCCCTCCGGAATCGGCTTCCCCCGCGCAGCCCCGCCCGTCCGCGCTGCCCTTCGCCACGCTGTGAGCTTCCCGTGAACGCTCCGCGGCTCCCTTCCCTCCGCTCGAAGTTGTCCGGGCATCTCCAACGGGGCTGCCCATGACCCGCTTCGAAGCAAAGAAGTCCCGCACCGGGCGCGCCGGTGCGATCTACGACCTTCTGCTCGCCGAATACCCCGACGCGAAATGCGCGCTCGACCACGCTTCCCCCTTCGAACTGGCGGTCGCCACGATCCTCTCCGCCCAGTGCACCGACGCCCGCGTGAACATGGTCACGCCCGAGCTGTTCCGGCGCTACCCGGATCCTGAGGCGCTGTCCGCCGCACTCCCGGAGGAGCTGCAGGAGGTGATCCGTTCGACGGGCTTTTTTCGCAACAAGACACGCAACCTCATCGGGATGGCCACCGCCCTGATCGAGCGGCACAACGGTGAGCTGCCCAGGAACATGAAGGAGCTGTCGGCCCTGCCGGGGATCGGCCGCAAGACGGCGAACGTCGTTCTTGGCAACGCCTTCGGTGTCGACGAAGGCGTGGTTGTCGACACGCATGTCAAGCGTCTTTCCCGTCGCATGGGGTTCACGGCGGAGGCCACTCCGGAAAAGATCGAAAAGGACCTGATGGCCCTCTTTCCGCGGCGTGTCTGGACCATGCTGGCGCACCTGCTGATATGGCACGGACGGCAGGTGTGCAACGCCCGGCGCCCCCGGTGCAACCGGTGCGCGATATCACATCTGTGCCCTTCCAGCACGGTGTGAGCCTTGTTGCCGGGCGGCGGCGTCACCGGCCATCGGGCTGGCCCGGGCCGACGCTACCGACGTCCCCCCATCCGCAATCGCAGACCCAGCTGCGCCCGCCACTGGGAGGTCGGGACTTCCGGCGCGTAGGGTTGCACCGCGGTGACGCCGATCCCTTCTGCGTCAGGGTCTCGCCGCAGAGCACCCATGTAGTACGCCTCGAGCGGATCGCTGTCGCTGAAGGGGTCTCGGTCGGGTCTGCGGACCCGAAAGAGCTGGACCACCGGGTTCGAAACCTGCACGATGCCCCAGGAAGAGTCCAGGAAGTTGAGGACGTTTAGCAGGTCCAGGGTCACGTCGGCCGAGAATCCGCGGGCCGCAACCGTCTGCGAGACCCGGAGGTCGAGCCGGTGCGACCATGGCGTGTCGCAGGTGTTGCGGGCCAGAATGCGGTTCCACTGCTCCTGCAGGCATTTTTCCTGTTCAAGGAGTTTGCCCCAGATGAGCTGGTGGGCGAAGCCGGCCGGAAGGTCGGCCGGCCGTTCCGGAACATAGACCAGATCATTCGCCAGCCGGGAAGCGCGGGGTCCGTTGAAGCCGTCTCCATTCACGTCGCCCTCGTACACGTACGAATAGGGAGCCCCGGACTGTCCCACGTACATGACGGTGATCCCTGTGCCGCCGAAGCGGGGCAGGATCTTCGTCTGGGCGCTCGCGACCACCTTGTGGGGCCGGTCGAACCGCGAGCGCTGGTGGGGCGGGTCGTTGGGGTTGAAGTTGATGGGAGTCGTCGCGTAGTTCGTGGTAACGTCGATCGTGAGAAGATCCTGCAGGTCGGCGGAACGCGTCAGCGAGTATCCTGCTTTCAGCTCCAGGGCGTTTCCGAATTCCTTCCTCAGTTCGATCGTGGCGGCATACGCGAAGTTCCCGCGTCGGTTCCCGACCCGCAGCACGGGACCGAACAGGTCGCTGATCCGGTCGCCGGTAAACAGCACTTCTTCCAGCTCCTCGACAGGTTGCCCCCACACGTGGCGTGCGTCCGGTCCCATGAACCCGAAGCCGTCGGTCAACCCCCCGTCGCTCTGCGAGCCGAGGTTCTCGTTCGTGATGAAGATCTGCCGGAGCGCCCGGTTTTCCATCCAGCTCACCGACAGCACCACGCCGCCGGGCAGCCTCTGGTCGAGGGCGATCAGCGACCGCAGGTCCAGTGGAAAGCGGAAGCCGGGGTCGAAGTAATTGACGATCGGCGGGGACGGCCCCCTGCCTCCCAGGTCGCCGACGCACTGCTTGGGCGGGGGCTCGGAGGGGTTGAAGGCCGGTGCTTCGTTGCCCCTGCAAAGGAGCGTCGTGACAGCGAGCCCGTTGTTCTGGAAGGCGTTGGCCAGCCAGGCGAAGGCTGGGCGGCCCGTGAACAGTCCGGCTCCCATCCGGATCTGTGTGTCGTCGAAGGGACGCCAGTTGAGCCCGGCCCGGGCCGACCAGTTGAACCCCTGGCCGGGGAGCCTGGAGACCTGGATTCCGAGTTCGCGCTCCAGCTCGGCATTGGGCTCGGGGCGGCCCGTGAACAGCGGCAAATCCAGGCGCAGGCCGCCGCGGAGCGTAAGGCGGTCGTGCACCTCCCATTCATCCTGTGCGAAGAGAGCGAATTCACTCACCTGGAAGGACGGGGCCACGCCCTGTTCGGTGACGGGGATGGTGACCTCGTAGCGGTCCGGCCGGTTCTGCGCGAACTCCTCGAGGCTGCCGAACTCGTAGCTGCCGAGCGCGCCGGGCACGAACCGCCGGTCGAATGAAAACCAGGTCCCCGAAGCGCCGAAGAGGAGCTGGTGGTCTTCCACGTCGTAGCTGACGTGGTTGGCGACTTGAAAAACCCGCTGGTCGAGTCCGTTGTCCTGGGCGAAGTACTCGGCGCCCGCTCGCACGTCTCTCGTGACGAAAAGGCCTTCTACCCTCCCGTCCATTCTGACCTCGACCTGGGGGAATGCGGACTTCGCGGTCTCGTCGTCGCTCAGGATCTGGATGTTCGCCGAGAACTCGTTCGAGAGCCGGTTGCCCAGCGAGGAGATCAGCCGGAACACCGCCGAGTGGTTGCGCGACCGGATGGCGGTTCCGTTTGACGACAATTCGTAGGCGTCGCCGGGCAGCCGGTTGGGATCGGGGTCGTCGTCGGCTGCGGCGAAGCTGTATCGGAACATGGCGTCATGCCGTTCCCCCATCTCCCAGTCGAAACGGGCGAAGAGGTTGGCGATCCGGTTCTCGAGGCTGAACGACGAGGCGGTGCCGGGGTCCGCCCCGTACCCTTCGAGGATCGACCTCAGGCGCTTCACCGAATCGGGATGAAGCGACAGCCGGAAGGGGTCGGACTCGCCCACATGGAACCCGGTCGGGGGTTCGCGGACCCGTTCCCACTCGCCGGCGACGAAGAAGTGCGCGCGGTCGCGGCGGATTGGTCCGCCGACAGTGAAGCCCCCGCGGGAGGTGGAAATGTCCGGGGTGGTCGAGACATCGTCGATGACCAGTTCCCCGGCCAGTCCGCTGCCGCGGTAGAAGCCGAAGGCGGAGGTCTCGAACTCGTTGGTCCCCGACTTAGTCACGGCGTTCAGCGCGCCGCCGCTGAAGCCGGACTGGCGGATGTCGAAGGGCGCGACCTCCAGCTGGAACTGCTCGACGGCCTCGAGGGGGATGACGCGGCCGCCGGCCCGCCCTCCGGCGACGCTGTTCGTCGACAGCCCGAAGACGTCCTGATTGAGGGCGCCATCCACGTTCAGGGTGTTGAAGCGGTAGTTGCCCCCGGCCACCGATATCCCCTCCTCCGACACTCGGGAGAGGGGAGACAGCGCGGCGAAGTCGACGAAGTTGCGCGTGAGGGTCGGGAGTTCGCTCAGGACCTCCGAGGTGACCAGGGTGGCGATGCCGATCCTGCCGGGGTTGAACTCGGGGTCCTGCTCCGCCTCGACCACCAGTCCCTCGAGGTCGATGGCCTCCGAAACGAGGGTGATCTCCAGGTCGACGAACCGTCCCAGGAGCAGTTCGATGTCCTCGCGCGTGAAGCCCCGGAATCCGATGTGGGTCACGGTGAGCCGGTAAGGGCCGCCAGGGCGCTGCCCGCGCAGCGTGAAACGCCCGTCGGCGACGCTCAGCACCGTGCCGGTGGCTCCGGTTTCGGTGTGGGTGAGGGTCACCAGCGCCGCCTCGACGGGCGTGCCCTCGCTGTCCACGACGCGGCCCCGCAGCCCCGCGGTGGAAGCGCTCTGGGCGGCAAGGGGAGGTGTGGCAAGAGCCCCGACGGCCAGGGAGCCGAGGAGCAACGGGATAACCGGGTTGTTGGTTGTCCATGCCGGGGGGCGGAGCGCTGGGTACGGGGACCGTCGCCGGCTGCCGCGGGGTTTGCGCGACAAGTTGCCTTGCTCCAGTTCAGTCACACCATTCCTCCTCCGGGTTCAGATGCGAATCCCGCCACGGCCAATCGGCCGGGAACCGAGCAAGAGCGCCGAGCAAACGCGGCGCGACGGGGAATCTTCGCTCTTGCCCACGGTGAGATACGATGGAACACCGGGATGATTTCGTCCACCCTCCGGTCTACGCCCCGTCCAACCCCGCGCACCCGGCTGCGCGCGCCGTTGCGAGGTCGGCACCTCCCGCGCAAGCCCATATGATCCGGGTGGCGCCGGAGGAGGGAGGCCGGAGACCGTCTTCGGAATGTGGATCTCCTTCCTGTGCAGGTGAGTGACCCTCTTCAACCGACGCTCCGGCACGTTAGGCCGGGTTGATCCGGTGATGGATGCTCGCCAACATGTACGTCGCCCCTGCCAAGCCGACTACCCCCCATGCCGATCGTGTGCGAAAGGTCCAGCCATGCCCACCAGATCCGAAGCCGTTGCCCTGCTCGAGGAATGGGTGGAGAGCGAGGCGCTGCGGAAGCACATGTACGGCGTGGAGGCGGCGGTACGCCACTACGCCCGCCTCATGGGAGGGGATGAGGAGCTGTGGGGCCTGGCCGGACTGCTTCATGACCTGGACTGGGAGAGGCATCCCGACGAGCACCCGCACGTCGGCGTCGCCCGGCTGCGGGAACTCGGCTACCCGGAGGAGGTCGTCCACGCCGTTCTGACCCACGGCTACCCCGACCGCACCGACGCGTCCCCCGGGACGCCGCTGGAACGCGTCCTCTACGCCTGCGACGAACTCAGCGGCCTGATCTGCGCCTGCTGCCTGGTCCGCCCCAACGGCATCGACGACCTGAAGCCGAAATCGGTGGCGAAGAAGCTGAAGGACAAGGCCTTCGCGCGGGGCGTGCACCGCGAGGCTGTTCACCGCGGGATCGAACTTATCGGGCTGCCGCGCGCCGAGCACATCCGCAATGTGATCGACGGGCTGAAGACGGTGGCGGATGTGCTGGAGGTACGGGGTGCGGACATGGCGGCCCGGCGGGGAGCGGGCGGGGCGTAAGAGCGCGAATGGCGAAAGGCCCCTGCCGCGGCATCTCCAGTCCAGTCCAGCCGGCCGCGCGCCTTGCCGGCCCGGCGCCTCGCCGCTCTCGGTGCCGGGCGGGGCTGTCCGCGGACCGCTAGCGCCGGCTTCCCCCCTCGCGTTTCCGTTCGCGCAATGCCCTGAACAGTTTCGCGATCTCCCGCCGGAAAATCTCGCACGCCTCCTCCATCGTGATGCGTCCGGATTCGACCGCGGCAAGAAGACGTGTCTTCATCCCGGCAATCGCCGCACTCACGCGCCGGGCCTCTTCCCGGGTGATGGTTCCGCGCCGCACCTCTTCGAGGAGGCGCCTGTTGGCCGCGGCCTGGATGTCGTCCAGCGGGTTGTGGTCGACGGCGTCGTGGGCCTCCCGCAGGGCGAGCTGCAACGCCTCGACGTCCACCAGTTCCTCCTCCGGTTCGGCCGGGTCCGAACTGCAGGAAGCGACACCAAGGGACAGAAGGGCCAGGGCCCCGCAGGACAGGACGGTCCGGAACCCGCGCGGGATGGTGGAAGTGGTCATCGGCGGATTCCTTTCGGGGCTGGCGCTCAGCGCCGTGCGGTCGCGGGCGAAGAGCTCATGGCCTGGGTGGGCCTACTGCGGGAAGTTGGGCTGCCAACTAAGACTAAGACAAGCCCCTCGCGCGCCTGTGCGCAAGGTCATGCGGGAGAACCGGTTCGGGGGGCCTCAGGAACCCTGTCGGCGGGGCCCCGCGCGGTTCAGCCGCCACACCTGCACGTACTCCACCCCGAAATCGTCGGTGGCGCGACCGAGGATGTAGTCCTCACCGATTTCGTGGACTCGCAGGCCATGCGGCGTTTCGACGAAGCCGAGGACGCGACCGTCCGGGTCGAACACGGTCCACAGGGGATTCGCGCGTTCCCCGCCGGGCAGGTCGTATTCCCGCACCCAGAGATGGCCCAGGGCGTCCGCCACGACCCGGTCGAAGGCCGGAAAGGTCTCCGCCACCGGTACATCGCCGTACATCTCGCGCAGCTCCCGGCGCCGCTCGGCCTGCTCCGCTGGGGGTCTGGCCGCGACCCGCCGATCGATGTACGCCTCCATGTGGGCCGAGGTCGGGGTGACCGGGGGATGCTCGCGCCGCACGACGAGTCCGAGCGTTCCCGCCGGGTGATGGGCTCTCACCTCGTAGCGGTCGTTGGGGGCCACGACAAGACGGCCGGCCCACACGGTGGTGTGGATCGACCGGGTGAACGGGATCGTCATCATGCGGTACACGTCACCGGACGCCGACATGTGGTATTCCGAGCCCCGGTGGACGCCGAGAGAAGCCACCGGCGCTCCCTCGGCGTCCAGCACCTCGTACCGCCGTTCGTCTCGAGTCAGGCCGGCCTGAAGAGCGAATTCGTCGTCGCCGGGGCCGGACACGAGAATGGCACCGCCCGGCGATGCCTCCTCGACTCTGTTGCGCAGGTCGCCGGGGATCATCGTGCGGCCGAAGTTCCCGTCGAGGTCGAAGACGGAAAGACGGTCGCCCTGCGAATACCAGGCGATCAGCGAGTCCCCCCGCCAGTCCGCAACCTCGAGCAGGCTGTTGAACTCGCCGGGTCCCTCCCCCTCTCCTCCCCAGGTCGCCGCATGGACTCCGTGCCCGTCGAACACACGCAGTTCATGCGAACCCCGGTTCGCCACGACAATGCGGCCATCGGACAGTGTCATCGCGTCGCGGACCTCGTGGAGCAGGTAGGGGTCTTCGCCCTCGTGTTGGCCGATCGACACCGACGGCACCGAATCTACCCGCCAGCCGAGCCTGGAGCCGTCGGTCGGCCGTGCGTTCTCGACGATGCGAATGCCGGCGCTGTCCCACTCCTCGGACCGGAGTTCACTCACGGCCCTCCGGTCACCACACGCAGCAGCGGCCAGGGCGATGAGCCCCGCACCGATCGCGATCCTCATCCTTCGCTCCCGACAACCACGATCCGCTCAAGTAAGGTGCCGCCGAAGCCGTTGCCGTGAAGACGATGTCGTTCCTCCGCCTCCGAGTCCTCGCAGATTCCGCGCCAACGGCGGGCCGTGGGTCGCCAAACCACGCAGATATGCGGGTTGCCGGTACTGTCCGTCCCGGTGAGATGCCGTGAAAGGGCCCTCGCGCAGCCGGCCATGGCTTCTTCGCGGGCTGCCTCGTCGGGTTCTTCCGGATCCAGCCTGCATGCTTCCGGGTACACTGGCGCGTCGGCAAGCGGCCGAGGGCGGTTCATCCTGTTCGAGGCGAGGTCCCAGTAGGCATATTCCCTCTTGCCGCTCCAGGGGTCGTTTGGCTCCGCCCCAAGCGAGTCCGGACCTCCGGGTCCCACTACGACGACCACCGTGTCCACCGGCGGCTCCATGGGGGCCTCTTCCGGCGCCGTCGGTGAGGTTCGAAGGTCGGTGCCGCAATACACCAGACCGATGGGGAGCAGACACGCCGCCGCCCCAGCGATCCTCCCGCGGGTCCAGCGGGGGGTCAGGTCGGTCGAACTTCCCTTCACAAGCATGCGTAGCCTCCTCTGGAGCGAAATGGAGTTCCTCCCGCTCGCGACACCGCTCGCGAAAGCGGGGGCGGGGGGTGTCGGCGGCCGGGACATCACTTCCAACACGTGAAGGAGTGAGCCCGCATAGGCGCGGGTAGTGGACTTCGTGGCCGCAACGGCAAGCGCGTCGCACGACGCCTCTTCGGCGGCCCGCAGTTGGCGGCGGGCCCACCAGGCCACCGGGTTCCACCAGAAGGCCGAGCAGGCCAGCCATTCGATCCAGCGCACGAGGTGGTCTCGCCTGCGGACGTGCGCGAGTTCGTGCGCCAGCACCGCGCGGAGTTCCCGCCCGCCGAGGCCGTTCGCCAGGAACGAGGGGATCACGAGGCGGACCCTTCCGCCGGTCCAGCATACCATCGGCGACACCCGCGCGGTCGTGGTGTGCACCTCAGGCATGCGCGCCAGGCCGAGACTGCGCCCGATTTCGGCGATATCATGCACCAGTTGGGGTGGTGCGGGGCGCGAGGTCCGTGCCAGCCAGCGCCTGAAGCGGAACGTTCGGACGAGGGTCCACCCGAGCAGCAGGGCCGTGACGGTGAGCCACACGGTCGCCAGTCCGGCCTTGGCGTTCCCGGCGATTCGGGTGGGGAACGGCGAGCCGACGGCGGAGTCTTCCAGTCCGGCCGCACCGACCGGCAACCGCTCCCTCGCCTGCGTCGCGAGGCTTGCTTCGCCGAACACAGCCGCACCCATCTCGCCCTTTCCCGGAAGCACCGGAACCGAAACCACCGCCGGGAGGAGAAGGGCGACGAGCACCAGCAGCCAGAGCGGGTGGGTGACGGCTGGGTGCGCCACGCGCTTCTGCACCACCCACGCCAGGGTGGCCAGTACGAGCGAGACCACCAGCTTCGAGGCGCCGATCTGCAGGACAACGTCGTACATGCTATTCCTCCAGGATCCGCCGCAGCTTCTCGATCTCGGCGCGCGAGAGCTTGTTGTCCTCGACCAGCCGGGTGACCATGGGCACCAGCGATCCCCCCCCGAGACGATCCACCAGCGACTCCAGTTGGCCGCTGGCGTAGGATTCCCGGCTGACCGCGGGCGAGAAGAGGTTCACGCCCAGGCCTCGGTCACGGGTCACGAAGCCCTTGGCCTCGAGCCGCTGCAGGAGACGCTGCACGGTGCCGTGCTGTGGCCTGGGGGCGTCGGGATAGAGCAGCTCGAGGATCTGGCGGGCGGTGAGGCGGCCCTTCCGCCAGAGCAGCTTCATCACGGCGAGTTCCGAGTTGGGCAGGGTGGGTGCGGTCAAGGGAGGTTCCCTTTCGCAGTGGTATTCCACGAAAATGAAAAACGACGTAATGTCGTAACGTTAAGACACAGTGTCGTAGATGTCAAGCGCGGGGGGTCGGAGTCGTGACGGGTCCCGGTATGGTGGTGGGGGCGGGAGTCGGTGATTTCCACGCCCCCCATGCGTCACCGTCGAACCAGCGGAAGCAGATCCGCCACCCGGTCGTTCACGCGAATGCCGTGTTGACCCTGGCGGTCTCCCCGCGGAATCTCGAGACGGTTCCCGGGCGGAGCCCTCAGGTCGCCGATATGTTCGGCCGCCTCAATCATGAGCAGCTTGGCTCGCGCCCTCCGCTGGATCTGGCGTGGTAGCCCTCGGGCGACGAGTCCGGCGAACACCGCGGCTGTCCGTTTGTCGGCAAGACTCCTGATCATGCCGTACAACCCAGCGTAACGGTGGGCGGTACGTATCGCAAATCATTACGACCGTGGATGAGGCCGCTGCAGGGAGTCGCTTGCCCCCGCCTTGCCCCTCCGCCCCCGTTTCAGCACCTTATCGCGGCCACGGCAGCCGACGCCGATGAAGGTCTAGGACCCTGGGCCAGTCGCCCCCGACCCGGTGCTCACCGCCGGGCCCCCTCGTCTGCCGCCCTCCGCCCGAAACCCACCGCCCAAATCGACCAGAGCCGCCCTAATGACCACAGCAACCTGGATCACCATGATCGTGATCATGGCGTTCGTATGGGGAGGCCTCACGATGGCCATCCGCACCGCGATTCGGAAGGAATCCGCAAAGAGTTCCGAATAGGCAGCCCGTGGACAGAATCCCCCCGGCATTCGAGCGGCGATGCATCCAGGCTGGACCGCTTCGCTCTGCGTTGCTCCTCGGGCGAATAGCGCTGCAAGTCGGACGCACCGAATCCGATAGTGTCCGACATCGTCCATAGCTGTCCGTAACATCCTGTATTGCCAACGCTTTAGGTAGGATTCTTCCTACCTCGTCCGTCCCGCTTCGTTCCTTGCAATCCCGCTCCATCCCGGTTACGATTAGGGGATGGATAATGTGAACGCTACCGCCAAGAAACGCCGTCGAGGCAAGCCTAGGGGCCGCCATCCCCACAAGCGGCTCTCTGCCCCCTTCGTGCGCTCCGCTCCGCCCGGTCGGCACTGCGACGGCAACGGACTCTACCTCTACGTCCAGAAGACAGGAACCCGTAGCTGGATTCAACGCCTCGTGATCCGGGGACGCAAGCGGGAGCTTGGACTCGGCAGCGTCCAACTGGTTTCCTTGGCCGAGGCCCGCGAGCAGGCGCTCGCCAACAGGAAGCTGGCCCGAGCGGGTGGTGATCCGCTCGCCGAGAAGCGGCGGCTGGTGGGCGTCCCCACCTTCGCCGAGGCCGCCAAGCGGGTGGTCGATCAGAAGCGGGCCGGGTGGCGGAGCGCCGCGCACGCCAGGAACTGGTTCCGCACTTTGGAGATCCACGCCTTCCCGCGCATCGGGGATGTCGCGGTGTCGGAGGTCACGAGCGGCGACGTGCTGGATGTTCTCACCCCCATCTGGCACACCAAGGCCCCCACGGCCCGGTTCGTCCACATGCGGGTCCGTGCGGTGCTGGAGTGGGCCATCGCCATGGAGTGGCGGACGGACAACCCCTGCGACCGGATCCTGCACCTGCTGGGTCCCCAGCACGATGTCGTCACGCATCATCGGGCTTTGCCTCACGGCGAGGTGGCGGCCGCCATCGAGAAGGTGCAGGCGGCGGAGCCGGGTCGGGTGGATTCGCTGGCGTTCGAGTTCATGGTGTTGACGGCCGCACGGGGGGCCGAGGTCCGTGGAGCGGTGTGGAGCGAGATCGATCAGGATGCGGAGGTGTGGACGATTCCCGCAAGCCGGATGAAGACGGCGCGGGAGCATCGGGTGCCGCTGTGCGGTCGGGCGCTGGAGATTCTGGAGGCGGCGCGGAAGCTGGACCACGGGGAGAATCCGGTCGTGTTCGTGAGCGAGCGCGGGAGGCCGCTGGCCACGAAGCGGCTGAACCGGCTGCTCGGGAAGCACAGGATCGCGGCGGTGCCGCACGGGTTCCGGTCGTCGTTCCGGGATTGGGCCGCGGAGAAGACCGATCATCCCCGGGAGGTCGTCGAGGCGGCGCTGGCGCACGTCGTGAAGAACAAGGTCGAGGCCGCCTACTTGCGCTCCGACCTGTTCGAGCGGAGGCGTCGGCTCATGGCCGATTGGGAAGCGTATGTCGCAGGCCGGAGAACAGGCACCGAGGCCTGATCTGAGCCCGCGACGGGCTCGGAAGCCGTTTTCGGGGCTTTCTGGAGGCGTTTCGGGATAGCTACGGGCGCTGGGATCGCCCAGGATCGACGATCTCGGGTTCCCGAGGGGTAGAGGTAGGGCGAAAACCGACCATCGGGAGAGCGCGCCGCTATCGGCAGGGAGGTGACGGGGTCACCCGTAGCCCCTCGCCGTGCCGGAGGCCGGCGGCCAAGAGGCCGGGGAGCTTGCCCGTGACGGCCGGAGAACGGCTGTTACGGGCGGCACGCCGGAGCGTTTTGCGGGCGTTCGCCCGGCTGGCTTGGACCACTGTTAGTGTGGTCAAGCCAGCCTACCCTTTGTGGGAACAAAGGGCTGGCGAGGGGTGGCGTCCGCCCCCCCTTCGATCCCCCGGAATGCGCGCGCTCCGGCGCAGGTCGCGGGCCGGGTTTCCCCTTCCCCCGGTGACGGCGTGTGTCCCGTTGACGCTGAACGGCGAATCCGCTAGCGTCGCCGCGGGCCGCGGTGGCCTGGTGAGTGTTCGCGGTCCTTCCAACACAATCGAACTTCGGAATCAAACGTCAGGAGCAACTTCAAGATGAAACGCCTTGCACTTCTCCCCCTGCTCGCCCTCGCCGCCTGCGAGAGCCAGGAGCGCCCCGCCGCTTGCGGCCCCATCCCGGAGGTGACCGTCAACGCGGGCGAGACGGCCGCCGTCACCGCATGCTTCAGCGATCCCAACGGGGACGTGCTCGTGTACTCGGCCGCGTCGTCGAATCCCGGCGTGGCGACGGTGTCCGTGTCGGGGACCGACATCACCGTCGCGGCCGTCGCGCCCGGGAGCGCGCACGTCACGGTCACGGCAAGCGATCCGGGCGGCCTGGAGGGCCGGCAGAGCTTTCAGGTCATGGTGCCGAACCGGGCTCCGCAGCCAAGAGGCGCCATGCCTCCGGCTACGGTTCCCGTCGGCCGGACGGAAGCGGTGGACGCATCTTCGTACTTCGCCGATCCGGACGGAGAGACGCTGGCCTACTCCGCCACCCCGTCCAATCCCGCCGTGGCCACGGTCTCGGTGTCGGGCAGCGTGGTGACGGTCGCGGCCGTCGCCAGGGGCGCGGCCACCGTGACCGTCACGGCCACGGACCCCGGCGGGCTCGCGGCCACGCAGACGTTCGATGTGACGGTGCCGAACCGGGCGCCCGAGCCGGTGGGGACGATCGCGGACATGGAGGTGGCGGTGGACACCACGGCGTCGGTGGACGTTGCCCCGTCCTTCACGGACCCCGACGGGGATGCGCTGGTCTACGCGGCCTCGTCGTCGAGCCCGGCCGTCGTGCGGGTGAGCGTGTCGGGAAGCGCGGTCACGGCAAGGGGCGTGGCGGAGGGCGGCGCCCGCGTAACGGTCACGGCCCGTGACCCGGAGGGGCTCGCCGCCAGCCAGACGTTCGATGTGACGGTCACGAACCCGGACCGGGCGGTGCTGGAAGAGTTGTACGACGCGCTGGGCGGAAGCGGCTGGACCACGAAGACGAACTGGAAGACGGATGCCCATTTGGACACGTGGTTCGGGGTCACGGCGAATGAGGACGAACGGGTCGTCCGGTTGGAACTGCCAGACAACGGTCTCACCGGCAGGGTCCCGCCCGAACTCGGTGACCTGTCGAGCCTCGAACGCCTCTTTGTGCATGACAACCCTCGCCTTTCCGGCCCGTTGCCGACGGCACTCGGGAGTCTGGGGAACCTGGCTCGGTTCCACTATACCACCACGAACCTGTGCGTCCCGGCGGACGACTCGTTCCGGAGATGGCTGAATGGCATCGACGACCACAGGGGGACGGGAGTGGACTGCTTCAGGCGCCTGACGAACAACAGCGCCATAGATGAGCATCCCGCGTGGTCGCCGGACGGGACCCGGATCGCCTTCCAGTCCTACCGCGACGGCAACTACGAGATCTACGTGATGGACGATGACGGAGGCAACCAGACGCGCCTGACGAACAACAGTGCCAGAGATGAGCGGCCCGCTTGGTCGCCGGACGGGACCAGGATCGCCTTCGAGTCCAACCGCGACGGCAACACCGAGATCTACGCGATGGACGATGACGGAGGCAACGTGGACCGCCTGACGGACAACAGCGCCTTCGATGGGGGGGCCGCGTGGTCGCCGGACGGGACCAGGATCGCTTTCCAGTCCAACCGCGACGGCTGGGAGATCTACGCGATGGACGATGACGGAGGCAACGTGGACCGCCTGACGGACAACAGCGCCACAGATGGGGGGCCCGCGTGGTCGCCGGACGGGACCAGGATCGCTTTCGAGTCCAACCGCGACGGCAACTACGAGATCTACGCGATGGACGATGACGGAGGCAACCAGACGCGCCTGACGAACAACAGTTCCAGAGACGATGGGCCCGCGTGGTCGCCGGACGGGACCAGGATCGCCTTCCATTCCAGGCGCGACGGCAATTTCGAGATCTACGCGATGGACGATGACGGACGCAACCAGACGCGCCTGACGAACGACAGGGCCTTGGATGCGGACCCCGAGTGGTGGTCGCCGGACGGGACCATAACCGTCATCGCCTTCCATTCCAACCGCGACGGCGAACACGAGATCTACGTGATGGCCGCTCGGTAGCGGTGATGGCCGGGCAGGGGGTTCGTTCCCCGTCCAGGCCCTCCACGCCGACAGTTGGAGTCTTGGGCGTGGCGCTTCAGGTACCGCTTCGCCGGCAGGGAGAAGCGGATTTCGATGGGGATCTGTCCCGAGGTTTCGCTGAAGCTCGCCCGCCAGCGGAGGGACGAGCCCCGCAAGCTCTCGGCCGGGACATCGACCCGAGCGCCTACGTGAGAGTGTGTGTAAGTGTATTGCGGCAGCCGCCCTCGAGCGGTATGATCAGGGGGTAGGCGAAGCAGCCCTGAGGATCGTCAAAACCGGTCCAAGAGCCAGATCACGAAAGGATGGTAGCCATGCGCTTGATGCCCGGTCCCTCGCTGGGGCGCGCCACTCGTTTGCGGCTCGCGGTCGCTGCCGGGGTCCTGGGAGTGGCCGGCTGCGAGCAACCGACGGTTCCTCCTCTCCCCGCGGATGGCGAGCTGGCGGCATTCGCCGCCAGCGGCGACCGGGCGGCGTTGATGGCGTTGTACGAGTCCACGGACGGCGAGAACTGGAAGGACGACACCAACTGGGGGACGGATGAGGATCTGAGCGAGTGGCACGGAGTCTGGACGGATGACGACGGGCGCGTCACTGCCCTGATACTCTGCGACAACGACCTGTCGGGCAGGATTGCGCCGGAGGTTGGGGATCTCACGCAGTTGACGCAGCTGAACCTCAGTTCCAACGGCGACCTGTCGGGCAGCATTCCGCCGGAGTTGGGGGATCTCGCGAGACTGCGGTCGCTGATCCTCTACAAAACCTTTCGGGCGAGATTCCGGCGGAACTCGGAAACAACACGGCAATGAGGGTTTTGGTAATCACCGGCACCTCGATTACGGGCGGGATCCCGGCTGAGCTGGGGAACCTCGCCAACCTGAGTTCGCTGGATCTCCGTAACAACCCGAACATGTCGGGCGGAATCCCGCCGGAGCTGGGCGGCCTCGCCTCGCTGGAAATCCTGCAATTGATCAACACCGGCCTGTCGGGCAGGATCCCGCCGGATCTGGGAGCCCTTTCCAAATTGAGGCGGCTGGACCTTCGGAATAACAACCTGTCGGGCGAGATCCCGTCGAAGCTGGGGGCCCTCGCCCGGCTGGAGATGCTCCACCTCTACGGCAACGACCTGTCGGGCGAGGTTCCGCGCAGCCTGGGGGGACTCGACGCGCTGTCTCGGCTGCACCTCGCGCGTAACAACCTGTCGGGCGAGATTCCCAAGACTTTTCTGAACCTCGACCTGGAGGAATTCTCGGTGTGGGACAACTCGGGGCTGTGCGTTCCGAACACGAGGGCATTCGACATTTGGCTCGGCGACATCCCGCTTCCGCTCGACCGTTGGCGTTGCGAAGACGATTGAGTTGAGGTCTCGTCTCCCTCTGGGTGCGCGCGAGATCGCCAACATCGGCCTGGACGCCGACTTTTCGTCCCGGTCCCGATGACGACGCGCCCTCCGACCGTCGAACCCGGTCCGGCTTCCGAGACCACACGGAGCACGGCCTCCTCTCCGACGGCCGCGTACTCGCCCGACCTTTGCGCCCCGCCGGAGGATCGCCCGGCGGCCAATCGTCGCCCGGCCGCCGCCGACCCTCGCCCTGCTACTGCCGGATCGCCTGACCGTCGGCGGGGGCGAAGGCGGTGCACCGCCTTGCCCGGAATCGCGTTCCGTGGTCCCTGTTCGGGCCTCGAAGCCGAAAACCGAGAATTGCGGAGCGGCGTCATCGGATCCATATTGGTCTCTTCAGAAGGCTGGGATTCCTCCGCGATCCGTTCGGGCTGCGGGAATCGATAGCCTCGCAGTGGTCTGCGGCTTGGGAGAACAGAATGGCTGACCTGAGAATCACGATCTTGGCCGCGCTGGGCCTGCTCG
Organism: Longimicrobiales bacterium; assembly: GCA_965204275.1. GTDB lineage: Bacteria > Gemmatimonadota > Gemmatimonadetes > Longimicrobiales > Gaopeijiaceae > Bin94. The sequence goes on along the minus strand of CBDBEC010000002.1, from coordinate 1,482,443 downwards.
CCATGGCCGGCTGTGGAATGCCGGATCCGGTTGGAGTATCGGATCGCGGTGGAAACGCGTCGGGCGACCTGGTAGACCAAGCGGGGAACACCGCCGCTCCGAAACGCGGCGACGGGTCGGATCGCGCGGCGTTGACAGCGCTCTACGAAGCAGCCGGCGGCAAGAACTGGATCCGGCAGGACAAGTGGCTCACCGACGCTCCGCTGGCCGACTGGTACGGCGTCTGGGTCGGCAGCCGGTACATGGGCGACGCCCACGGCCGCGTTGTCGGATTGGCGCTCCCGGCGAACAACCTCGCGGGCACGATCCCGCCGGAGTTGGGCAACCTCGCACACCTAGAGGATTTGTGGCTCTCGGAGAACGACCTCTCGGGCAAGATCCCCGCGAGTCTTGGGAAGCTCAAGGAGCTGTACGACCTGCGCCTCGACCGCAACCAGCTCACGGGGAGTATCCCTTCGGAACTCGGCAACCTCTCCTGGTTGAAGTGGTTGGAACTCCAACACAACCGGCTCACCGGCAAGATCCCGCCGGAGTTGGGCGACATCGGCTATGTGAACAGGGTAGGCTGGCGGCGGACCTTGGTGGTGTTGAGCCTCGCAGGAAACCGCCTCCGCGGCACCATCCCCCCGGAACTCGGCAAGCTTGTCGACCTGCAGGAAATGGCGCTCGACGACAACCGGCTCACCGGCGAGATCCCGGTCGAACTCGGCAACCTCAAGGAATTGGAGGAGTTGAACCTGGCCGGGAACCGGCTCGCGGGCAAGATTCCGCCGGAGCTGGGCTGGATTCGCAACCTGAAGGAGTTGGTGCTGCGGGGGAATCGGCTCACGGGCAGGATCCCGCCGCAATTCTTCGTATCGAACCGCCGCGGCTCCTGCATCAGGGTCGTGGATCTCGGCCAAAACCGACTGCGAGGCGCGATCCCGGCGGAAGTCGGTCGATACACGTGCCTCAGGGATTTCTGGCTGGACGGGAACAGGTTGACGGGCAAGCTTCCCGCGTCCTTGTTGGATCACCACTGGTTCCGTGAGTTCCACTTCGGGAACAACCGGAGTGCCTGCGCCCCGAACACCGATGCATTCGTCGATTGGCTCGACGGGATCGAGTCATGGAGCGGCCCGTTCTGCGACGAGGTCGGATAGGTAGCGACCGACGAGTGCCGAACTCCGCCCAAGGACGAGTCGCCGCGCCGCGCGCTCTCCCCTCAACCGCTGAGCCCCGCCCCCCCACGAACCCGCGCCCCGACAGCACACCGCCACGGCTTGGCCGAACAGTTACCTCCGCCAACGTCCACTAAGGTCGCACAGCATCCCGTTTTGGAATGGGGATGTAAAAAGGGGATGGCGATCATATCAAACAGCATAAATCATTGCAATATATGTAACTTACGAAATATCCGCAGAATAGAGCTGCTATTCTCCTCTCGTCGCGCCTTGCCGGCCCGGCGCCTCGCAGCTCTCGGTGCTCGGGCGGTTCTGCCCGCGGACTGCTAACCCGTGGACAGAATCCCCCCGGCGTTCGCGCGGCGATGCATCCAGGCCGGAACACGTCGCACTTTTGGTCACAATGTGAATTCAGCTTTACCAAGTGTAAAGCATAGTATACATTGGTCGCGCCTTGCCTAAACGCACCGACATCGACTCGATCCTGATCCTGGGTTCGGGTCCCATCGTGATCGGGCAGGCCTGCGAGTTCGACTATTCCGGCACCCAGGCCGTGCGCGCGCTCAATGAGGAGGGCTTCCGGGTCATCCTGGTCAACTCCAATCCGGCCACGATCATGACGGATCCTGACCTGGCGGACCGTACCTACATCGAGCCGCTCACTCCCGAGTGGGTGGAGCGGGTGATCGAGCGGGAGAAACCCGACGCGCTCCTACCCACGATGGGGGGGCAGACCGCGCTCAACATCGCGATGGACCTGCACCGGCGGGGGGTGCTCGCCGCGCACGGCGTCGAGCTGATCGGGGCCGACGAGCATTCGATCGTGATGGCCGAGGACCGGGAGGAGTTCACGGCGGCCATGAACCGGATCGGGCTTGCGGTTCCGCACGGGGGATTCGCGCGCAGCCTCGACGAGGCGTTCACGGTCATCGAGGAAACCGGCTACCCGGCGATCATCCGGCCCTCGTTTACACTGGGGGGGACCGGCGGCGGCACCGCGTACAACCTGGCCGAGTTCGAGGCCCAGGTGCGCAAGGGACTGGACACCAGTCCGATCCGCGAGGTGCTCATCGACCGGTCGGTTATCGGGTGGAAGGAGTACGAGCTCGAAGTCGTCCGCGACGGGCTCGACAACGTGATCATCGTCTGCTCGATCGAGAACTTCGACGCGATGGGAGTGCACACCGGCGACTCGATCACGGTCGCCCCGGCGCAGACGCTCTCCGACGTGGAATACCAGCGCATGCGCGACGCCGCGATCGCGATCATCCGCGAGATCGGCGTCGAGGCGGGGGGGTGCAACATCCAGTTTGCGGTGAACCCCGAGGACGGCGAGATGCTGGTGGTCGAGATGAACCCCCGCGTCTCGCGGTCGTCGGCGCTGGCGTCGAAGGCGACCGGTTTTCCCATTGCGCGCGTGGGCGCGAAGCTGGCGGTGGGGTACCACCTGTACGAGCTCCCGAACGACATCACGAAGACGACGCCGGCATCGTTCGAGCCCGCGCTCGACTACGTGGTCGTGAAGTTCCCCCGCTTCGCCTTCGAGAAGTTCCCGGACGTGGACGACACACTTGGGGTGCAGATGAAGGCTGTCGGCGAAACAATGGCGATCGGGCGCACCTTCCGTTCCGCCTGGCAGAAGGGGCTGAGGGGGATGGAGGTTGGGCGGATCGGGTGGGTGACGGGGGAGACACTTGAGGACGATGGACTCGATTCGGACGACCCGGAGGCGATCCTGGCCGCCCTGCGCCGGCCCACGACCTTCCGCAAGTACCAGCTAAAGCGCGCGCTCGAGGCGGGGATTTCGATCGAGCGCCTCCACCGCGCCACCGGGATCGACCCGTGGTTCCTCGACCAGCTCGCGCAGATCCTCGAATTGGAACGCTTGTTCAGGGACCTGCCGTCCCTCGATGCGGCCTCGATGCGGCGCATGAAGCGCGAGGGGTTCGCCGACGCGCAACTCGCGGCCCTGCGCGGTGTCGACGAGGCCGCCATACGCTCGCGGCGCTGGCAGTGGGGGATCCGGCCGACGTACAACGTGGTCGACACCTGCGCCGGTGAGTTTCCCGCGGCGACGCCATACTACTACTCCTCCTACGAATCCGAGGACGAGTCGAACCCCACCGACCGGCGCAAGATCGTCATCCTGGGGAGCGGGCCGAACCGGATCGGGCAGGGGATCGAGTTCGACTACTGTTGCGTGCAGGCGGTGCTGGCGCTGAGGGAGGCCGGCTTCGAGACGATCATGGTGAACTCGAACCCGGAGACGGTGTCGACCGATTTCGACGTGAGCGACAAGCTGTACTTCGAGCCGCTGACGCTGGAGGACGTGGTCGAGATCGTGGAGCGGGAGCGGCCGGTGGGGGTGATCGTGCAGCTCGGCGGGCAGACGCCGCTGAACCTGGCATACAGGCTGGCGGAGCTGGAGGTGCCGATCCTGGGGACTTCGGTGGACGCGATCGACCGGGCGGAGGACCGGCGGCGCTTCGAGGAGGTGTGCCGGCGGATCGGGGCGCGGGTGCCGGCGAACGGGACGGCGATGAGCGAGGCCGAGGCGCTGAGGATTGCGCGGGAGATCGGCTTTCCGGTGCTGGTGCGGCCGTCGTACGTGCTGGGAGGGCGCGCGATGGAGATCGTGTATGACGAGGAGTCGCTGAAGGGGTATTTCGCGCGGGCGGTCAAGGCGTCACCCGACCACCCGGTCCTCGTCGACCGCTTCCTGGAGGATGCCTTCGAGGCGGACGTGGACGCGCTCAGCGACGGGACCGACGTGGTGATCGGCGGGATCATGCAGCACATCGAGGACGCGGGAGTGCATTCGGGGGACTCGGCGTGCGTGCTGCCTCCGTACCTGCTCGGGCGCGAGGAGCTGGACGAGATGCGGCGGCTGACGCGAAGGTTCGCGCTGGAGCTGGGTGTCGTGGGGCTGCTGAACGTGCAGTACGCGGTCAAGGACGGTCGTGTGTACGTGATCGAGGTGAACCCGCGGGCGTCGCGGACGGTGCCGTTCGTGGGGAAGGCGACGGGGGTGCCGCTCGCCAGGCTGGCCGCGCGGGTGATGGCGGGGGAGAGGCTGGCGGACCTTGGGGTGCCCTCGGAGCCGGAGGTGAAAGGGGTCGCGGTCAAGGAGGCTGTCTTCCCGTTCAACCGGTTCGACGTGGACACGCTGCTCGGACCGGAGATGCGGTCGACGGGCGAGGCAATGGGCGTCGACGACTCCTTCGGGATGGCCTTCGCCAAGGCTCAGGTGTCGGCGGGGAACCGGCTGCCGGAGGGGGAGGACGGTCTTTCGGTGATCGTGACCGTCAACGACTCCGACAAACCCACCGTGACGCCGCTGGTGCGGCGGCTGGCGGACCTCGGCTTCCGGGTGCTGGCGACCGGCGGTACCCGGAACCATCTCACGCAGCTCGGCATCCCTTGTGAAAGGATTCACAAGGTCGGCCAGGGGCGTCCCCACATCGTGGACCGGATCGTGAGCGGCCGGGTGGACCTGCTCATCAACACGCCGCTCGGCAAGAAGTCGCAGTACGACGACTACGCCATGCGCCGTGCGGCGATCGCGTACGGGGTGCCGTATCTGACGACGATGTCGGCCACCAGCGCGGCGGTCGACGCCGTGACGGCCATGCGGACGCGCCGCGCCGAGGTCCTGAGCATCCAGGAACGGATCGCGCGGGCGAAGGAGCCGGCCGGTGCGCAGTAGGCGCGGAGGTCGCGGAACGGACCATGCGGGTTCGGCGGGCGCGGACGCTGCGGCCGGCGGTTCCGGGTCCATGGCGTCCCCCGCTGAATCGGGCTCCGCCGCGGCCGGCGATTCCGGCGCCGTGCCCGGGTCACCGCCGACCGCCTTCCTCATGCACCCTTCGGCGGTGCTGCACGACACCGGCTGGGGCCACCCCGAGCACCAGGGGCGGCTGCGTGCAATCGCTTCGGCGCTGAAGGATGATCTGGTCGCGCTGCACGGGCGGGTGGTGCAGGTGGAGCCGGAGGCGGCCCGCGAGGATGAGGTGGCGCTGGTGCACGACGGCGCGCTGATCGAGACGGTGCGCGAAGCGGTGGGCCAGGCTCGCGAGAGGGGCCAGCCCTTGGAGGTCGACCCCGACACGCGGGTTTCGGGGGCATCGTGGGAGGCGGCGCTGGGGACGGTGGGGGCCGGACTCGAAGCCGTGCACGGGGTGGTGGCCGGACGGTACCGCAACGCCTTCGTGGCCGCGCGTCCTCCCGGGCATCATGCGACGCCGGGCCGCGCGATGGGATTCTGCCTCTTCAACAACATCGCGGTCGCGGCCGCGAGTCTCCGGGCCCGGGGCGAGGCCGGGCGCGTCCTGATCGTGGACTGGGACGTCCACCACGGGAACGGCACGCAGGACATCTTCTACGAGGACCCCGACGTGTTCTTCCTGTCGCTCCACCAGTACCCGCATTATCCCGGCACGGGAGCCGCGAACGAGACGGGGCGGGGGAGGGGGGAGGGATACACGCTGAACGTGCCGCTGGCCCCGCGGACGCCCCGTGCCCACTATGTGAACACCTTCGCCAGGGCGCTAGAGACCGCGGTCTCCCGGTGCGAGCCCGATTTCATCCTGGTCTCCTCGGGATTCGACGTGCTGGCCGGAGACCCGCTGGGTGGCCAGGTCCTCGAGCCCGGGGATCTCCACCGAACCACGCGGATCGTGATGGAGGCGGCGGACCGCTGCTGCGAGGGCAGGGTCGTGGTATTCCTGGAGGGGGGTTACGATCCGCAACGCACCGGTGCGGGGTGCGTGGCCGCAGTCCGGGCGCTCGCAGGGGTAACGATGGATGTCTGACCGATGAAACGGGGCAAGCTAAGCTGGAGCGGCCGCCGGGGTGGCCGTCCTCGCTGGGGATTCGTCCTGCTGCTCGGGGCTCTCACGATCGCGTGCCGGCCGGACCACGCTTCCGGGCAGGAGGAGCTTCCCTCGCGCGATGCGGAATCGGTGCCCGAAGAGCTGCACCCCGAGGCGAGCAGGGCGATCTCCAGGCTCCGCTCCCCCTTCTGTCCCGGGTTCATGCTGGAAGTCTGCCCCACGCGAGAGGCCCAGGCATTGCGTGACAGCATTCAAATTGGTGCAGAGTCAGGACTTGGAGCCGACAGTCTCGTGGAATGGATGATCGCCTCCCACGGCGAGGAGTACCGAGCCCTCCCGAAGCGTACGGGTGCCGGCCTGCTGGCCTGGGTGGCGCCCCCGGTGGCGCTTCTGTTCGGACTCGGACTGGTCGTGGTCGCGCTTCGCCGGCTGAAGGGCCCGGATACCGCCACGGGAGCGGCTGCGGGACTGACGGATGAGGAGAGGGATCGGCTGGACGCGGCCCTGGCGCAACTTGAAGAGATGGAGGAAACGGAGTCATGAAGGTCGATCCGGATGATTCGCGGGCGTTGCTGGCCACACGGGAGGGTGTCGCGAAGGTACAGGTGGCGCTCCGCGCCATGGGGCTCGATGGCTGGCTGATCTACGACTTCAAGGACCGCAATCCGATCGGGCGCTCGCTGCTCGGCCTGGAATGGACCACCCGGCGCGGCTTCGCCCTCGTTCCCGCTTCGGGTCGGCCCCGCCTCCTGATCCACGCCATCGAGCACTCGTCGTGGCGCCACCTGGACTGGCCCCGCGAGAGCTATTCGAGCCGCCTGCACATGGTGGAGAAGTTGCGCGGCCTGCTGGCCGGCTGCTCCCGGGTTGCCACCGAAACCTCGCCGCGGGGCGACGTGCCCTACCTCGACCTCCTCCCCGCCGGAATGCGCGAGGTGATCGCCGGCACGGGGGTCGAGCTTCACAGTTCCGGCGACCTGGTGTCGACCTTCTACGCGGTGTGGACACCGGTCCAGCGCGAGGAGCACGGGCGCGCGTCGGAGGTGGTCCGGACCCTGGCCCGGGATGCCTTCGCGCGGGCGGCCGGCCACGTCTCGCGGGGCGAGACCATCAGCGAGGGCGCGCTCTCCACCTGGATTCGCGACGAGCTGGCCCGGCGCGGCACGCCGGCGCAGGCCGACTGCATCGTGGCGATCGGCCCCAGGGCGGCGGATCCCCACTATGACCCCGGCGAGGTGGGCGAGCCCATCCGGCGCGGCGACCTCCTCCTCATCGACCTCTGGGGCGCGCTCCACGAGGGCTCGGTTCCGGCCGACCAGACCTGGATGGGCTACCTGGGCAGCGATCTGCCGCCGCGCATCGGGGAGCTGTGGGAGACACTGAAGGCCGCGCGGGACGGCGTGGTCGATTCGCTCAGGACCCGGCACGCGCGAGGAGAGGTCATCCGCGGGTTCGAAGCCGACGATGTGGCCAGGGGGATCATCACGGACGCGGGGTACGGCGAGCACTTCATCCACCGCACCGGCCACTCGATCGACCGCGACCTGCACGGCCGCGGCCCCAACCTGGACAACCTGGAGACGCGCGACGACCGCGTGCTGGTGCCGGGAGTCGGTTTTTCGGTGGAACCGGGCATATACATCCGGGACGACGTGGGGATGCGCACCGAGATCAACGTCTTCGTGGGAACGGCGGGACCGGAGGTCACGGTGTCGGAGCCGCAGCAGGATGTGTTTCTTCTTCTGTGAGCGCGCGGTGGTTCCCTGCATCCCGACAGGCAGCGGCGGTTCGCGTCACGGACGTCCGCACAGCTGATTCCGGGGTGCCGGAGACCCCCGCGGTGGCCGCCTGATGTCTTCGAGCCCCGGTTCGCTGGTGGAGGTGGCGCTGCCGGTCCCGCTGCGGCAGTGCTTCAACTATCGGTTGGACGCACCGGTTCCCGAGGCGGGAACGCGCGTGCGGGTACCCTTCAGGGACCGCGTGCTGGTGGGATGGGTGCTGGGGCCGGGTTCGGAAGTCGCGGGCCTGAAGGATGTGGTCGCCGTCTTGGAGGACAGGCCGTCGGTCGGCGGCGAGCTGCTCGATCTCGCGCGGTGGATTGCGGAGTACTACGTGGTGCCGCTCGGCTTCGTGCTGCGTGCGATGCTCCCCGTGCGCCTGACCAGACCGGCCGCGACGGAACCGGCGCCGGCGCGTCGTGCCGTGGTTCGCGTCGTGCGCCCGGTCGGCACCCTTGAAGAACTGGAGCGGGTCTTCGGCAGGGCGAAGCGTCAGCGCGAAGCGTACGAACACCTCGTGCGCACGGGGGGGAGGCAACCGCTGGCCGCGCTGCTGGAAGCCGGGTTCAGCCGGGGTGTCGTCCGGGGGCTGGAGGACAAGGGGCTCGCGGGGGTGGCGAGGGAGGTCGTCGTGCGGGATCCGTTCCGGGACGAGCCCGCCCCCGGCGAATCCGTACATGTGCCGACGGCTGGGCAGCGTGGGGTCCTGATCCGGCTCGAGCGCGCGCTGGAAGACGGGGGCGGAACCTTCCTGCTGCACGGGGTCACCGGATCGGGCAAGACACTGGTCTACATCGAGCTGATCCGGCGGGCGCTCAAGCGGGGTGGAGGAGCCATCGTGCTCGTTCCCGAGATCGCCCTCACTCCCCAGACCGTCGGCCGCTTCCGGCGCGCATTCGGGGACCTGGTCGCCGTGTTGCACTCGGGACTCTCCCACGGTGAGCGCCACGACGCCTGGAGGTTGCTCCGGTCCGGCAGGAAACGTATCGCGATAGGTGCCCGCTCGGCTGTTTTCGCCCCCGTGCCGGTGCCCGGCGCCATCGTGGTCGACGAGGAACACGACGGCAGCTACAAGCAGTCCGAAACGCCGCGCTACAGCGCGCGCGACGTGGCGGTGGTGCGCGCCAGCCGCTCAGGCGCGATCTGTCTGCTGGGATCGGCGACTCCGTCGCTGGAGAGCTGGCTCAACGCCGGATCGGGAAAGTACACCCTTCTCGAGCTGCCCGACCGCGTGGGCGGCGGCGTCCTTCCGGAGGTTCGTGTGGTGGACCTCCGGACACCGACTACACCGGGGGGGTTCGGCCCCTCCGGCCGGGCGTCGGCGCCCCGGTTTCACCGTAAGGACATGCCCGCGCCCACCGGATCTCCCACCACGCCCCCGCCCCCGTCGCAGATCCTGTCCCCACTGCTCGCCGACGCCGTGCGACTGAGGCTGTCACGCCGGGAACAGACGATACTGCTGCTCAATCGCCGGGGCTACGCGACCTTCGCCCTCTGCGAGAGCTGCGGCCGGGTGAGCGAGTGTGCCCACTGCTCGGTGTCCATGACGCTGCACCGGGCACTCAACCGCATGATCTGCCATCATTGCGGCCACGCCGAGACCCCTCCGGAGCACTGCGGGCGGTGTGGATCCCGCGACATCTCCTACGGGGGTCTCGGCACCGAACAGGTTGAGCGGGTTGTAGTCGAGAGCTTTCCGGGGGCCCGGATCGCCCGGATGGACGTGGACACCACCAGGGGCAAGTGGTCGCACCGGGACATCCTGGAGCGCGTGCGCAGGGGGGAGGTGGACATCCTCCTGGGCACCCAGATGATCGCCAAGGGCCTGGACTTCCCGCGGGTGACCCTCGTGGGGGTGATCAACGCCGATACGGGGCTCCACCTGCCCGATTTCCGGAGCTGCGAACGCACCTTCCAGCTCCTGTCACAGGTGGCGGGCCGGGCGGGCCGGAGCCGGTTGCCCGGCCAGGTGATCATCCAGACCTACGTGCCGGATCACTACGCCGTGCGTGCCGCGGTGGCCCACGACTACCGCGGATTCGTGGAGCGCGAACTGCGGGTGAGAACCGATCCCCCGTTTCCGCCGCACCTCCGCATGGCGAGGATCGTGTTGAGCAGCCCCGCGCAGGACGACACGCTGGCGGCGGCCGAGTCGCTGGGCTCCTGGCTTGAGTCCCGGGGGCGTCCGGGAGTCGAGGTGTTGGGACCCGCGCCGGCGCCCATCGAGCGGCTGCATGGACGGTTCCGCTGGCACTTCCTTCTGCGCGGGAGTACCCGGGGCGTGGGCCGTGTCCTAGAAGCGGTGGCTTCGGGCTTTCAACCCTCAGGCACGGACATCCGGGTCTCTCTCGACCGGGATCCGCTGCACTTGATGTAGCAGCCCGTGGACAAACCCCCCGGCATTCAAGCGGCGATGCATCCGGTCCGGACGCTTCGCCCGACCTTTCCACAACGTAAAGACAACTTTACTTTTGTTATGTGTGGTATACACTTGGTGTCCCCCAAGGCTGCGCTCTGCGTTGCTCCTCAGCCCAATAGCGCTGCGTTTGGCCCTTCGTCGCGCCTTGCCGGCCCGGCCCCTCGCCGCTCTCGGTGCTCGCGGGGCCTTATCCACGGGCTGGTTAGGAGCCCGTGGTGGTGCCGCGGCGCGCAACCGATACATTTATGCTGCGATGGAGGCTGTCGTGCGTGAACGGTATTGGTCGAGGAGATGGTCACACCGGGAGGGATCGGGCACCCGGCTGAGGGCGCGCGACAAGGCAACTGGAGACACGAGTGAGCTGTCTGGCCCTGAACGCTTCGTACGAGCCGCTGATGATCGTCCCCTCGCGGCGGGCGATCCGCCTCGTGCTGGACCGGAAGGCCGAGGTGCTCGAAGCTGACGCTCACCGTTTCTTCCGCTCCGTGCGGGAGCATCATCCCTGTCCGGTGGTCATCCGCCTGGTGCGGTACGTCCATGTACCGCGGCGCTTCAGACGACAGGTCACCAACACCTTCCTCTTCGCACGGGACGGCTACGCCTGCCAGTACTGCCAGCGCCACAAGAGGGAACTGCGGAATCGTGAGTTCCTCACCCGCGACCACATCCTCCCGATCTCGCGGGGTGGCGACAACTCGTGGGAGAACGTCGTCACGGCCTGTTCGAGCTGCAACCACCGCAAGGGGAACCGCCTTCCGCAGGAGGTCGGCCTGCGTCTGCTGTCGCGACCCGTGGAGCCGAACCACGTTCAACTCGTGTGGGCGGTGCGCAGGGTGACGCCCATCCAGGCCAAGTACATCGGCATGTTCTTCGGTGAAGACGCCGTGCCGCTGGAGATCGGCGGCCGGGCCCCATACCAGCTCCGTAGACGCGGAGGGGTTCGCCGGGAATAGGCGAACCACGGATGGTGACGTGAACGAGAGCGCGGAGTCCCGGGGAAGGGAGGTTCCGCCACCAGCGCGGCCGGACGGCGACGAGGCCCTGGAAGAGACTGGACGTGACGCAGGCACGGAGACCCGGTCTTCCCGTTCGGACCGTCCGACATCGGTGCGGGAGACGATGCCTGCGGACCGACGCTATCCCGCCCGTCGCAGGCGGCGTCCCGTCGCGCGGCAGCGGCGGCCGGCGGCAAAGGGAAGCGCTCCGCCACCCGCTCGTGAACTTGCCGATACGGGCGAAGCCGAGGCCGCCTCGCGCCAGGTGGAGGTCGGAGGCGAAGTTTGGACCGTCCTGGTAAAGGGGTCCGCCCGGGCAGGGTCCGGGAGTGCACGGGGGGCCCCTCTGCTGAGTATCGGCTTCAAGGCGCCGGGAGAGCAACCGGACCCCGAGTGCACTCGCTACCTGGTCGCTGCCCGGCTCGAGGATGTCGCCGAGGATGTCCTGGGTGAACTGGTGACGGAGGTGCAACGCGGCCCCGAGGCTACGTCAGGATCGGCGCTCCGCGGCCGGAAGGGCCCCAGCCGTGGTCGCCACCGTCGCCGAATACGTTGAACCCGGCATCGATGACGCCCGTAGTGTCCCGCGAAGGAACCCGCCGCTCTCGGTCCTTGGGGCGGCCCGGTCAACGGACTGTCTGTCCACAAGCGGCTAACGGGAAGGCCCATCAGGGTGTCCAATGTGCCCCGGGTGGCCGGACACTCAACGGGGAAGGCGCAACAGGTGTCTAGTCCCAGGGAATGAAGGAACGCTCCGACGCCGAATTGGTGATCCTGGCGCGCTCCGGCGACGCGGCATCGTTCGGGGAACTGGTCGCGAGATATCTGAGACCGGCCTACTCCGTGGCGCTGTCGGTGATCGGACGTCACCAGGACGCCGAGGACGCCGTCCAGGAGTCCTTCATGGTTGCTTTGGAGCGGCTCGAGGAGTGCCGGAACCCGGACCGGTTCGCCGGCTGGGTACTGGCAATCGTGCGGAACCGTTCGCGCAATCTCATCCGCAGGGAGAGCCTGAGGAGAGGAGACGAGATTCCGGCGAACGCGAGTTCGCCGAGTCCGAGTCCCGAGCGAGCGGCGGACATATCGGCCCTGCGGAGCCGGCTGACGGAGGCGTTGAACACATTGAGCGAAGTGCAGCGGGAGATCGTGCTCCTCCACGACCTGGAGGGTTGGAAGCACGTCGAGATCGCGGAGAAGCTCGGAATGCCGTCCGGCACGGTCCGATCCCATCTGCACTTTGCCAGAAAGGCGTTGCGGGTTCAGTTGGCTGAGTGGAAGGACTACCAAAAAGGCGGCTGAGATGAATACTGAAGACGGCAATAGGATGACTCCGCTGAGAGGGTCCCGGGGTCACGACCGGAACGGCGAGCCTGCGGGGGGTATCCGTCGCGCGTTGCGGGCGATGGACCCGGAGTACGAGCGCCCGGGGTATTGGGACCGGCTTCGCACCAGCGTCATGAAGCGCGCCTCGTTGGAACTGGCGAGGCGCCGCCGGCTGGCGCGCGTGTCGGTGGCGGCGATCCTGTCGGGTTGGTCGCGCAGCCTCATTCCCGTGGCAGCCGCGGCCGCGGTGGTCGCGGCCTTTCTCATCGGCACCGAGGTGCGGCAGGCGTCAGACACGTCTCCTCCGCTGCTGTTGGAGGACATCCTGGCGAATGAAGTTCGAGACGGGGCGTTTCAGGCCGTGATAAGCGGTCAGGCCCCCGCAAGTCCGGTGGCCTTCATGGCCCTGGTGGAAGGGAACGCTCCGTAAATGGCCCGTTTCAGGAAGGCGAGTATTCTGTCGGTCGCGCTCCTCGTGCTCACCGTGGGGGCGGGCTTCCTCGGCGGGGTGGCCTGGCAAGGGAATCGGGCCGCAGCGCCGGAGTCGGCCGCAACGCCGGACGAAGAGCCGCGCGACCGTGACAAGCGGCGACTTGTCATCGACGAGGTGGGACTGGAGCCCGCCAAGAGAGAAGAGGTCGAGGCGATCGTCCAGCACTTCGTGGCCCGCATGCAGGCCCTCGACGAGGAATTCAGGGAGGCGTACAGGCCGAGGCATCGAGCGCTCCTTCACGACGCTCGCGACTCGATCAAGTCGGTCCTGCAACCTGAACAGCGCGCCCTCTACGATTCGCTGCTCGCGGTGAGGTACGGGAGTGGCCGGGGCGAGGGCGACTCGTCCGGCTCGGGAAAAAGGAAAGGCCCCCCGGACGGGCGCGGAGAACGGTAACATGATATCGAAGTCGACTGTTATGACGTTTGGACTCACACTCCTGGCGTCCGCACTCGGGATGGGTGCGGTGGCCCAGGAACAGGTGGAAGCGATATACCTGGAGCAGGCGGTCGAGCGCGCGCTGCTCCACAACCCCCAGTTGGCGCAGACCCGGGCCAGCGTGATAAACGCCGGCAGCACCCGCCGCAGGGCGTGGGGGTCCTTCCTGCCCAATATCAGCGTGAGCTCGGGTGCTTCGGTGAACAGCCAGATCCGCTTCGACCCCAACACGCAACGCGTCGTCGAGGGGAGCAACGACTCCTACAACGCCGGAATAAGCGCCAACTACCAGATCTTCCAGGGGGGCCGGAAGTACTCCGAACTGAGCCGCGCGGGCGCGGCTCGACTGGAGGCGGAGGCCCGGTTGCTGACCCAGCGCTACTCGGTGGTGCTGCAGACGACCACTCTGTTTGTGAACGCCCTGCGCCAGGGAGATCTGGTCCAGGTGGCGGAGGCGAGCGTGGCCCGCGCGGAGGAAAGCCTGGAGATCACCCGGGCCCGGCTGGAGGCCGGGAGTGCGACCAGGTCGGATACCCTGCGTACCCGCCTGGAGCTGGCGAATGCGCGCCAGTCACATCTTCAGTCACGGAACCAGCTTCGGGCGGCGCGCTTCGCCCTCGGCCGCCAGGTGGGAGCGAACGGACCGGTCAGGCCCCTCGCCCCGGACAACCTGAATCCGGCCCCGCTGGCCCTGAGCGAGGAGGAGATCCTGGCGCTGGCCGAAACCGCGTCGCCGAACCTCCGCGCCGCCGAGGCCGCCGCTGCCGCGGCGAGTTCGTCGCTCGGAAGCGCGCGTAGCGCCTATCTGCCGTCCCTGTCCGCTACGTCGAGCTATTCCTGGGCCAACCAGGAGCCTTCGCTGGAGGGCGGCAACAGGAGCTGGAGTTTTCGGTTGTCCGGAAGCTACCAGATATTCGATGGCTTCCAGCGGGACCAGAGCGTGAGCCAGGCGGCCCAGAGCCGGCGGGTGGCCCGCCTGACCGAGGAGGACGCACGCCGCAGTGTGAGGCAGGACGTGGACGCGGCACTACGGACGCTCGAAACGCAGGAACTGGCGATCGGTATCGCCGAGGAGGCGCTGGTCGTGGCCGAGGAGGACCTCAGGTTGGTGCGGGTGCGCTACGGCGCCGAGGAAGCTCCGATCCTGGATGTCATCACCAGCCAGATCGCGCTGGACCAGGCCCAGGTCAATCTGGTGTCGGCCCGGTACGACTACGTGCTCGCGAAGGCCGAACTCGAATCGATCATAGGAAGGGAACTATAGATGAAAACACGAAGAGGGCAGGGGACACCAATGAGTGGCAACACGAACGGAAAGCCGGAGAACGGCGTCGTCATCCGGACCGAGAACCTGCGAAAGTACTACATCCTCGGAGCGGAGACGGTGCGGGCGGTGCGCGGAGTGGACATGACCGTGCAGCAGGGTGAATTCGTCGCGATCATGGGACCGTCCGGAAGCGGCAAGTCCACCTTCATGAACCTCATCGGCTGCCTGGACACCCCTACGGCCGGGAGCTACTGGCTCAACGGTCACGAGGTCTCGGAACTCTCGGACAATCAACTCGCTCGAGTCCGCAACCGCGACATCGGTTTCGTCTTCCAGACGTTCAATCTCCTGCCGCGGGCCTCGGCGCTGCACAACGTGGAGCTTCCGCTGATCTACGCCGGAGTGCGCGCAAGGGAGCGCCGGAGACGCGCCGAAGAGAAGCTGGTTCGGGTTGGCCTGGGAGACCGCATGATGCATAAGCCGCCGGAGCTCTCGGGGGGACAGCGGCAGCGGGTCGCCATAGCGCGGGCGCTGGTGAACGATCCGGCCCTCCTTCTCGCGGATGAGCCGACCGGAAACCTGGACTCGCAGACGACCGGGGAGATCGTGGAGATACTGATCGCGCTCAACCGCGCGGGACAGACGATACTGCTGGTGACACACGAGGCGGGCATCGCGTCCGCTGCATTCCGCCAGGTCCATCTCAAGGATGGATTGGTGGAGCGCGACTTCTTCAATGAAGGGATGGCAATCTGATGCGCGAGCTGAAGCGAAATCCGGGACTCGTTGCGGCCGTCTGCGCAGGCTCGGCCCTGACGCTGATCGGCACACAGGGGTGCGCCGAGCCGGAGGCGGCCGAGGGCATTACCGTGCAGACGGCGCCAGTCGAACTTCGAGGCATGCGGATAACCGCTGAAGCGGACGGCCACCTCGAGCCGGTGCTCAAGGTTGAGGTCAAGTCCAAGGCCTCGGGGGAGATCCTCGAACTGTTCGTCGATTCCGGTGACGAGGTGGAGGTCGGCACGCTCCTGGCCAGGGTGGACCCCCGGGACGTGGAGAACGCCTGGGAGCAGGCGCGGGCCGACCTGGACGTGGCCGACGCGCGGATGAAGAACGCAAGGGCGCAGTTGGAGCGCAGCAGGAGACTGCGCGCGGAAGAGGTCATCACCAAGCAGGAGTTCGAGTCCCGGGAGCTCGAACACGCCAACGCCCAGGCTGCGCTGGTGCGCGCTACCACCAACCTCGAACTGGCCCGGTTGCGTCGCACCGACGTTACCATCAAGGCGCCGATGGCGGGCACGATTCTGGAAAAGCTGGTCGAGTACGGCCAGGTGATCCAGTCGGCGACCCAGAACGTCTCGGGCGGCACCACGCTCTTCGTCATGGCGAACCTCGACGACATGCGCGTCCGTACCCTCGTCGCCGAGGTCGACGTGGGCAAGCTGTCGGCGGGTCTGCCCGCGACGGTCAGCGTGGATGCGTTCAAGGACCGCACCTTCCAGGGTCACATCGAGAAGATCGAGCCCCAGGCGATCGTCCAGCAGAACGTTACCATGTTCCCGGTGATCGTACTCCTCGACAATCGTGCCGGCCTTCTCAAGCCGGGCATGAACGCCGAGGTCGAGGTCCTCGTGGACGAGCGCTCGGAAACGCTGGCCGTGCCGAACAACGCGATCGTGCAGCCTCAGGAGATGACCGCCGCCGCCGAGGTGCTGGGCCTGGATCCGGAATCGGTTTCGGTGGATTTCAGCGCGTGGGGGCCGCTGATGGCCCAGGCGGCCTCCCGCTTCGAGGAACTGGCGGCCGCCAACGCCCGGTCCGGCGGTGGGGCAGGCCGCGGATTAGCCGGCGGGTTCGGCGGTCGGCAGGCCGGCGATGGCGTCCCCGGCGACAACGGTGATCCGGATGCCGCCGCGGGCGAGCCCGGTGACGCCGGCGACGAGGTTGCAGAAACCAACGGCATGGGTGGCTTTGCGGATCTGCGCGCCAGGATTCGATCAGGAGAAGTCAGCGAGGATTCGGCCAGGGCCCTCTTCTCCCGGATGCAGCAACGGCGAAGTGGAGGGGGGCGGCAGGCGGGTGCCTCCGAGGATGGGGGGTCGGCGGCTGTCGGCGGTGACGCGGGCGGGGAAACGCAGGGGGAGGTGAGGGGTGGACAACGGGCCGGGAGACGCGGCGGCGCCCGTGGGCAAGGGTGGGGTGGTGGGGGATTCCGCGGCGGTCTGACGGCGGCGATGGGCGGGTCCACCGGGGACCGGGCGTACCGGCCCGCGGTTGTCTTCGTGGTGGACGAGGCGGGCGACATGACACCGCGGCCAGTGGTGATGGGCCTGAGCGACTGGGACTACATCGAGATCCTCGCGGGGCTGGAAGCGGGAGAGAACCTCGCCCTGATCGGCGCGGCCCAGCTTCAGGCCCGCCAGCAGGAACGCCTCGCGCGCATACGGCAACGCATGCGCCCCTTCTGATCTCCGTGCCGGTGCGCGCGCGATCCACCTGACCCCCCAGGCATAGAGAGTCCGTCCATGTTCATCTTCAGGGAAACCGTCAATGTCGCGCTGGCGTCGATTCGGGCAAATGCGCTTCGCTCCGGCCTCACCACGCTGGGCATCGTGATCGGTACGGGGGCTGTCATCACCATGGTGGCGCTGGGCGAAGGAGCGCAGCGCGCCGTCCAGGAACAGATTGAGAGGATGGGGACCAACGTCCTCACCGTACGGCCCGGCCAGAACTGGTGGCGCGGGCTGGCCGGCGGAACCAAGCCGCTGGAGGAAAGCGACGCCAACGCGCTCCGCAGCCAGATGGGCGCCCTCTACAACATCGCTCCCGAGGCCGAGAGCCGGCTGCAGTTGTCGTATATGCGCTGGAATTCGTCGAACCAGGTTGTCGGGACATGGCCATCCTATTTCTCGATCCACGAACGCAACTTCGCCTACGGCCGTCCCTTTACCGAGGGAGAAGTACAGGGCCGGCAGCGTGTTGCAGTCCTTGGCCACGGAGTTCCGGAGGCTCTGGGCACCCCGGGCGCTCTTCTCGTCGGCCGCACCATACAGATCCGCGGTATCCGCTTCGAGGTGATCGGAGTCCTGGAGGAAAAGGGGTCGATGGGGTGGGAGAACCCGGACGAGCAGGTCTACATTCCACTCTCGACGGCGCTGTACCGGGTCATGGGCGGCCGTGACCGGCTCCGTGCGATCTATGTGGCCGCGCCGTCTCCGGAACAGCTGGAGCCGGCCTGGGCCGACATCGACCGGATAATCCGGCGCGAACATCGGATCCGTCCCGCGGACGACCCCGACTTCCAGATCCAGCAGGCCTCGGACTTCCTGGAGACCCTGGGGGAGACGGCCGAGACCTTCACCATGCTCCTGGCGGGCATCGCGGGCGTCAGTCTGCTCGTGGGCGGCATCGGCATCATGAACATCATGCTGGTGAGCGTGACCGAACGGACCCGCGAAATCGGGGTGCGCAAGGCACTGGGCGCCACCCGCAAGGCCATCCTCTTCCAGTTTCTTGTGGAGGCCCTGGTGCTCTGCATCCTGGGGGGCGTACTGGGAGTCGCGGCCGGTTTCGGCAGTGCGGAACTCGTCACGCAGCTCTACGGCAGGGACACCGCGGTAGCGCCCGAGGCCGTCGCTGTCGCCATGGGCTTCTCGGCTGTGATCGGGCTGTTCTTCGGCATCTGGCCGGCCCGGCGCGCATCCATTCTGGATCCGATCGACGCGCTACGCTACGAATAGCGATAGCGGGGTGCCGGGCGCGGCAGTCAACGGCTCGCCGGGCGGGCCCGCTACAGGCTCGGGTAAGCCAGCTTGAGCGCCTTCCTTCTGCGAACGACCGTGATCTCGATCGGGGTCTGCTCTTCCGCAAGAACGCGGCGGAATTCCGGAAGGTCTCTGACTTCCTTGCCTTCCACCGAAACGATGATGTCGCCGGGACGAAAGCCCGCCAGCGCGGCCGGAGTAACGGCGTCGATCACGTCGGTCACCAACACCCCCGTGTCCACCCCGAAGTAACGTCCCAGTTCGGCTGTCAGGTCTCGTACCACCGCACCCCCGAGAACCACTGTGACGGTGGTGCCCAGCAGCTGCGGGGTCAGCACCGAAGCCGCCGCGGCAACGGTGCCGTCCACCACTGCCGGTTCGGTGCCCCCGCCGTCGGCGCCCCGTGGCGACGCTGTCGGCCCGGGACGATTCCCGATACCTGCATCTGTCCACGGCCCCGGTTCCCGCTCCGCCCTCCGACGCTGTTCGGCGGGCATGCCTGTCCGGCCCGGCTCGATCCCTGAGCGCGGTTGAGTCCGCCGGGAGATCGAGGTCTGCGCTTCGTCCACGCCCGGACCTCTCTGCCGTGTGGACCCCGGCTGCACATCGCGCCAGGCTGCAAGAACACTCCCCCCGGCCTCGGGCCCCGTGTCGTTGACAGCTATTTCCAGGGTCGCCGAGTTCAGCCCCCACCCTCTCGGCAAACCGAAGTGCGGCAGTTGATATCCCGGCCACTGCGCCATCCCGGGGCCACCCTCCAGAAAGACATCGAAGAGTGAGTCGAATCGGGCCCGGGCCGCTTCCCACTCCAGTTGGAACAGCCGATCCGGCAGTACGGACCGGGGACGCCGGTCGGCCACAACGATCACTTCCTGCACGTCCGAGTCGCGAAAAAGGCGCACGCTCAGTGTCTGTCCGGGACCGAGGTTCGAGGTGGTCCGCAGCCACGCTTCGTAGGTTGAAAGAGGGTTTCCGTTGACGGCGACAAACCGGTCGCCGGGACGGATGCCGACATGGTCGGCGGGGCTGTTCCCGTAGACATCCCGCACCACCAGGGCGTAAGGGCCCTGGCCCGGACCGGGAGCCGCGCCTGCTTCCAGGCTGAAGCGAATCCCGATCCATGCACTCGCCGTGTCCTGCGCCGTTCCGTCGGTCGGAAGGACCGCGCCCGACGCGACCACAACCGCCAGCATTGTGCCCAGCATTCCGCGCGGCGTCCACACGGGAGGCGGATCGGCGATCATGAGAATCAGTGCCAGTTGTCGAGGCTGACCTGGCGCAGGGTCTGGTCCCGTTCCGCCAGAGTGCGCACGAAGACCCCGTTGAAGAACTGGTCTTCCGGGAATTTCTCGACGGCGACCCGGCTGGCCGCGAGCACCGTTTCGAACGCGGCCAGCCGCACGATCGGATCCCGCGAAGCCTCGGTCCGGGTCTCCGCGCCCAGGAGACGCTGGTATCCGCCGAAGCTCTCATGCCATCTTCTCGCCGCCTCGTCCATCGCCGCCTTCGCTTCCTCGACGCTCGCAAACGACGCCGGACCGCCGGTTGGGGAGGTGGCACGCTGCGGGCTCGCCGTCGTGGATGCCGTCACCCATCCGAAGGCGGTTCCCCCGGTGAAGATCACCAGGGCTGCCGCTGCCCGCACCCACTTCCGCCAAACGCGCGGTGTTCCCTGCCGGTCACGGATCAATCCGGCGGCGAGCAGCTTCTTTTCAAGTTCGTTCCACCCGCCGGGGGGTGGAAGCACGGCCGGGAGGTTTCGCAGGGCCTCCTTCTGCGATCTCAGCGCCTCCAGTTCCCGCCGCAGATCCGGGTCTCCGTCCAGGATGACCCGCTCGGCGGGTGTCGGCGGCTCGTCGACCAGCCGAGCCAACTGTTCAAGAGTCAAACGCTCCATGCTTCGACTTCCTTGGCATGTGTTTCGTATCCTTTGAGCATCTTCCGCATCTTGGCCCGCGCCTTGAAGAGCTGAGACTTCGAAGTGCCCGATGTCACGCCCAGGATCTTGCCGATCTCCTCGTGGGTGTAGCCCTCGACATCGTGCAGAATCAACACTTTTCTCATGCCCTCCGGCAGTTCCGCCAGCGCCTCCTCCAGCTTGCGGGCCATCAGTGTGTCGCCAATCCGGGGTGGCACCGGAATGACGTCAGGGAGCGGCGCTTCGCGCTTCCTTCTGGTATTGTCCTTTCTGACTGCCTGGAGCGCCGAATTGACGGCGATCCGGTGCAGCCAGGTGGAAAAGCGGGCTTCGCCACGGAAGGTGGGCAGGGCCCGAATGGCCCGGATCCACGCTTCCTGGGCGTAGTCCTCCGCCAGGTCATCGTCGCCGGCGATCCGGCGGACCACCGCGTACACCCGGGGGGAATAGCGGTCGTAGAGTGCGCGGACGGCTCGGCCGTCTCCCTCGCACGCGCGGCGAATCAGTTGGGCTTCGATGTTTCCGGTTTTCAAGTTGGCGTACCCGCGAGCACGATTCAACTGCACGTACCCGTGATCTCCCTCGGTCTTCGCAGTCTGTTTCGGCCGGGGCATCCGGTGGTTCCAGATGGTTGCCTCCATGAGATGCGTGCTGGACAATGTACGGTTGCCCGCGCGAAATCTGCCACGCCCACCCGCTGCAGCGCCACGCCTGCCGCAACCCCGAAACCCCTGAGATGAGCATTCCGCCCGGCGACCTTCCCGGGGCGGCGTTTCTGCAGTGCACCGCCACGGGGGAACGCCTTCCGTCCGAACAGTTGATCGGCCTTTCGCCAGCGGGGAAGCCGCTCTTCGCCCGCTACAACCTTGCCGAGCTCGGCGGCCGGTTCACCCCCCGCGCCGTCGCCGGCCGTGAGCCCACCCTGTGGCGCTATGCCGAGGTCCTGCCCGTGCGAAACCGTGCATGTCGAGTCAGCCTCGGAGAGGGTTTCACGCCCCTGGTGGAGTCGCCCCGTCTGGCCCGCACGCTGCAGGTGGGTCGGCTGTGGGTCAAGGACGAGGGGCAGAACCCGACCGGCTCGTTCAAGGACAGGGGCCTCTGCATGGCCGTCTCGCGGGCGCTGGAACTCGGAGCGAGGGGGCTCGCGATTCCTTCCGCCGGAAACGCCGCCGGAGCTGCAGCCGCGTATGGTGCGGCTGCGGGACTGCCGGTCCATGTGGTGGTGCCGGCGGACACGCCCGTGCCCATACTGGCCGAGATCCGCGCGCTGGGAGCCGAAGTCCGGCTTCTCGACGGCCTTATCGGAGACTGCGGTGCAGTTGTGCGCCGGAGGTGCGACGAAGACGGCTGGTGGGACCTCTCCACCCTGAAGGAACCGTACCGGGTGGAAGGGAAGAAGACGATGGGCTACGAGCTCTTCGAGCAGCTGGGCGGTCGCCTGCCCGATGCGATCGTTTATCCGACCGGGGGTGGTACGGGACTCATCGGCATGTGGAAGGCGTTTGCGGAGATGGAGGCACTCGGCTGGATCGGGCGGAAGCGACCGCGGATGTTCTCGGTACAGGCGGCCGGGTGCGCCCCGGTGGTGCACGCCTGGGAGCGGGGGTGGGAGGAGGCGGGCGTTTGGAAGAAAGCCGCCACCTACGCGGCGGGGCTCCGCGTGCCGGGGGCCGTGGGGGACTTTCTGATCCTGCGTGCGCTTCGCGAATCGGGGGGTGGGGCTGTGGCGGTTGCCGATGGGGAAATGGAGGAATGGGTGCGCGGCATGGGAGCCGCGACGGGGATTTTCGTAGCACCCGAAGGTGGGGCGACTGCCGCCGCCGTGCCCAGGCTGCGGGAGCTGGGGCTCGTGGGCGCGGCGGACGAAGTCGTGCTGTTCAATACCGGCAGTGGCCTGAAGTACGTGGGAATGGAGCCGCTGGGCTGAGCGGGTGGGACCGCTGGGCGTCGCTCTCAGCGCCCGGACTGCCAGCGATAGCTGAGTTCCGGGAGCGGTACCAGAGTCTTTCGGGGTGGTCGCCGGTTCTCCGGGTCCGGGCGTTTCAGGGCGAGGGCTCGGTTGAGGTAGATTGTCAGCGCGACCGCGTGCCGTGACGCCACGTCCCAGTCGAATCCGGTCGGAATGCGGCCGATGAGGCCGTAACCGGTTCCTTCCTCCGCCCAGGCGACGATGGCCCACAGCCCCGCGCCCACGAAGGGCTCCACCGCACGGGAGCCCACGTACTGCTTTCCGGTGACGGACAGGCTCAGGTCCCGGAACTGCCAGGTTCCCGCCTGGACCTCCAGTCCCTGGTGTTCCCATCGGTATTCGACTACCAGTGCGACCGTGCTCGCACCGCCGAGCGACAGACCGAAACGGTACTGGGCGCAGGCAGTATCCGTTACGGCGGCCGAGCACAGCGTGGCGAGCACGAGCAAGGGTCCAATGCCCGGGTCAGTCTTTCGACGGGCTCCTGGGGCACGCCCCCCGCGGAGGTGCGTTGTACGGGCGAAGGAGGAACGATTCGGAGTCATGGGCGTGCCAACATACCGGGTTGCAGGATCGGATTCCAGCTCCGCCAGCGGGCCATTCCGCTGCGACCCCCTCCCGGCAACGGTGATGCCGCCCCAGATTTACCCACCCGCCCCTCTCCCCTGTGCAATGCCAACTTCCCATTTCGCCGCGCCGCTCGACGTATCCATGGTGACTCCGTTCGGTCCCGTCCGGGGCAGGTGGCCGGCCGTGTTCGCCGCTGCCCTCCTCGCCCTGACCAACTGCGCGGCACCGGACAGGGAGATCGGCGCGGATCGCTCTTTTCCTGCGGCCGCCCTGTCATGGCTCGAACCCGATTCCCTGCACAATGAGCCCCTGGGAGACGGTGTCTTATACCATTTCGTGTGGTCCGAGGGCGGCCCTTGGGCGGTCCACCTGGTGTCAGCCGACCTCACGCGGTGCGACCTGAAGCTCGTCGTCGTTCCCGCTTTGGAAGAGGACGGGGTCACGCGCACGCGCAAGGCGGTCACAGCCATGATCCCACGCGGCGATGCCACACCCCTGGCTGGTGTCAACGGGGACTTCTTCTCGATGGACGGTTCCCCTGTCGGGCCGGAAGTCACCGCGACGACGAGACGCTCGTCCTCACGTCCGGCCATTGCGTGGGATTCGGGACGGATTCCACGAATCGGCCCCGGCACCGCATTCGGCCGGGACTCCGTCTCGGCAGCGGGACTCCAGGTGCTCGGCGGCTTTCCCGAACTTCTGGACGAGGGGGCCCGGGTGGAGGACCTGGCAGTTGCGGAAAGGCCTCAGTTCGCAGCGGCCCGACATCCGCGAACGGCAGTGGGCTACGACTCGGAGGGTAGCCTTCTGTGGCTGGTCGTGGTCGATGGCCGCCGGGTTTCGCATTCGGTGGGCATGACACTTCCCGAGCTGACCGGGCTCTTCGAGGCGCTCGGTGCCGCCGAGGCGCTTAACCTGGATGGGGGTGGTTCTTCGGCGATGGCGCTGGGGAAACGGCTGGTCAGCAACCCCTCCGATGTGGCGGGCGAACGTCCCGTGGGCAATAGTCTCTGGCTGGTGCGTGACGGCTCGGGCTGCGACATCGCTCAGCTCCGGTCGCCGACGGTTTCCCACCTCACCGTCAACCCCATATGGCCACCCCGATCGGGACCGGGTTCGAAATACCGGCCGCCAAAGGCGTTCACCACCACCGAAGAAGCGTGGCGCGCATTGGTGAGGTTGGTGACGGCCGCAAACGGCGACAGCGTGAACCTGCCCAGGCGGATATCGGTTGCGCCGAAGCGGATCCCTGCGAGGCCGTAGCCCTCCGCAACCCCGTCGTTTGCGTCGTTGGCCGGCACCTCACCCCGTAACTCCAGCCTGATCTCGCCGAACCACACTCCGCGGCCGGCCCGTAGCGAGGCTTCGAGGCGGTGCGGTGCGATACCCGGAACGCGGTTTTCGTCGAATACACGGTTCCCGGCGCGGAACTCGATGAAGCGTGCGTCCACGTAGCCGTAGGCCAGGCGGGCGGCAAGCAATGACGACAGCACCGTTCGCGTCGAGACCTCGAACCCGCGCACCCTTGATCGTCCGGCGTTGTGGTAGAAACGGCGTCCCGGGGCCGCGAGCACCTCGAACGGTACGAGCTGGCCCGTCAGCACTGTTGTGAAAACCGCGAGGTCGTAGGCCGAACGGCTTCCCGCCACGCCCCGGATCCCGCCTTCGAACGTCCATCCCTCCTGCGGTGCCAGATCTGGGTTGAACCCTCCGGCACCATCGGGTCGGTTGGCGAGCTCGGTGGTCGTGGGAGTCTCGAAGGAGCGGCCGGCCGAGGCGAATACACCATGGTCACCCAGATCGAAGTGAACACCGAAGGACGGGCTCAATCCCCCCATGCCGCGCTCTCCCGAGTCGTCGGGATCGTCCGGGGCTGCCAGGAGATCGTTCACCCGGAAGCCGAATCGGTCGAATCGAAGCGCGGCCATGGCGTCCAGCCGGCCGGTGAGGGGCATCCGTAGCTGGCAGAAGACGGCCGCCGCGTACACGCGCTCCTCCTGGTCCAGGGTCAGAGCGCCGGCGCTGCCCCCATCGTTCACGAAGTTGCGGCGGTAGTCGCTCTGAAAGTCCCCTTCCACTCCGACATCGACCCGCCCCGGACGGCCAATCCGCTCCCACGCCCGGCCCATTTGCAGTCGCGCGCCGCCGCCGCTTCTTCGCAGGTCGATCACGCTGGTGGGGATCGGGTTGTCGAGTTCACGCCGAACCCAGTATGCGGCCACGACCCATTCCAGACCGGTGAAGGGCCCCCGCCAGTGCACGCCCACCTGGCCCTGCCTGACGTCCTTCCGGGTCCGGCGGGCAATGTTGAATCCCCATGCCTCGCTGCTTCCCTCGTCGAACACGTCGGCCGGAAGCGAGCCGGGGTTGAGTGCGGCGAGATCCAGGCCGCTCAACCGCACCGTGAGCGTACCTGCCGCTGCCGGCGAGGTCAGGGCGGTGGTGATAGTAGCCCTCTCCGCCCTGCTGTACGGGTCCTCTCCGGATCCGGAAGCGTTGCTCCTGAAGCCGTCGAACACGGTGCGGGCAGCGCTGGCGCGAAAGCCGACCTGCCCCACGGTGCCCGAGCCGGTGGTCTGCACCCTGAGCAGTCCGTCGGAGCCGGCAACCACCGACAGATCCTGTCGATAGGTGCCGGAATACGGCGGTGCGCTGCGGAAGAGGATGACGCCGCCCGCGCCGTTGCCGTAGAGGGCCGACGCGGGACCCCGGAGCACCTCAACCCGCCCCAGCGAGCCGATATCCAGATGATCGAGGGTGCTCTGGCCGTCGGGAAGGGTCGCCGGAATACCGTCGACGAGAATCCTGATGCCACGCACACCGAACTGGGACCGTGCGCCGAAACCGCGGATCGAGATTCTCTCACCGGTGGAGGCGTTGTAGCGGTTCTGCACCCTCACCCCGGGCAGGGCGTGAAGCGCTTCCTCGATAAAGAGACCCGAGTTGCCTTCGGAGAGGGTCGGGCCGGCAATGACGGAGGCCGAAAACGGCATGCGGTCCAGCCGGACCGGCGACCTCAGCGCCGACACGATGATGGGCGCCAGCGAGACCGTGTCGCCCGGGAGGTTCTGGGCGCGGATGGGGACGGGGACGGACGCCGGAGCCGCAGTGGCCAGCACCAGCGCGAAAACCCATATCGGCTTGCACGAGTCCGCGGCTGAGAGAGGTTTGCCGACCACCGGTCCTCGCGGCGCGGGAGCCGCGGGACGCTGTGTTTCCTGGGTTCGGGGTGCAATACTGCCGGGAAGGATCACCTGCCACCGACCTCGAGGTCCAGTCTGCCCGGGGGCTCCCTCGGATTGATGACGACCTGGTGCTCCCCGGTCCGCAGGTCGGCGGCTCCGAGGCCCCCGGTGTTCGCCCCGTTACCGGTCTCGACCACCGCCACGTCGAGCGGCGTGTCCACCGGGACCCAGCAGGCGCGGTAGTATCCGGAAGCGTTGGTTGTCACCTGTACGCCGGTCCGTCCCGACCTCAGGTTGACCCGCCCTTCGGAGGACACGAGGTCATAATGGGTCGACAGAATGCGGACCGTCGCGTTCGGGACCGGATTCCCGCCGGGGCCGGTCACCCGGCCCACCAGAATCCCGTCGATGGGGATCTTCCGGCCGGCTTCCACGGGTGGCTCCGGACGCTCCACGTCGCGGCACATGCCACGCGTGATCCCAGCCACGCTCGGTGCGGAGATGCTGACCTGGGACGGAGTCTTGGCGTTCGCCGATACCCTCACCTCGAAGGGCTCGGGGGTGTATCCGAACGGCTCCAGGTACGGATGGGCGAAGCTGACCGAGTACAGGCCGGGTTCCAGCCCGCCCAGCGCAAATTTCCCCTCGGCGTCCGTGACCGACTCGATGCCCGTACCCTTGACGAAGACCCTCGCCCCGCGAAGTCCGGTTCGGAGGCTATCCAGGATGACCCCGGCAATGCCGCCCCCGAGTTCGGCTTCGAGAACCGTTCCCCGGTCTCCGTGCACCTTGACGACATCTCCGCCCTGGACCACGATCGCCTTGAGGAGGGTGACCTCCTTTCCCGTCAGCGGGCTGGTGCGCATGCCCCAGTGGGGCATCCTGATGCGCCAGGAATTGACGATCCAGGTGCCGTTGGGCAGGGCTTCGAACTCCAGCGTTCCGCCCGCGCCGGTGGTCCCCATGCTGCCGGGATAGTCCATGTTCCTGTATGAGAAGTCCAGGCGCTTCAGGTGAGAGGTACCGCGTTCTATCCACAGGACTCCTCCGATGTCGGGTGTCATGCGTCCCGATTGGGGTTCGAACTTGAGGCCGATCCTTCCAGGAGCCTTGTCTTCGTCGGTCTTGAGGCTGAAACAGTGCGTTGCCAGGAAGGCGTCCGACAGCAGGACCTCGGCGTCTGGAGCCCAGTAGAGCGATTCCTCACCGGTGATCCGCGCGAAACCGCCTTCAACCAGGGAATCGGCCGGGCGCGAGACATAGGGAGTCTTCACGTAGGTACTATTGTAGCTACGCTGCTCCGAGATCAGCTTGCCCTCCGGCTCGAGGTGCTGTCTGAGGTTCCTCATCTCGTATTGGTAGTAGCCGCGTTCCTGGGTCCACGCCGCCGCGGCCAGGGCCTTGCGGGCTTCATCCCAGACCCTCGCGAGCTTCACCCCTTCCCTGGAGTCCATCCCGCAGCGTCGCTCTCCACTTGCTTCGATGCCCTCCAGCGAAATCGCCTCCACCGACGCGGAAACGTCGATCCTCACAGTCTCGCCGGCCCCGACGTCGAAGTACTCGGAGATGGTGGTGGCATACCCTATACGCTCCGCTTTCAAACGGTATCTTCCCGGCCTCGGTGCCGACAGCCGGAAGAGGCCGTCGCCCGGCGTGAGCGTGCCGTCGACCGCCGAGCCGCTGACGTCCACCAGCATCACCATCGCGCCGCCGACGCCGGCGGTGCCGTCCGTATCCAGGAGTCGGCCCCGGACCATTTGAGCGCCGGTGCCAGGAGGGATGCTCGCGACGAGAACGAGAGCGGCGGCGACATGGAGGAAGATGTGACCAGGAAAGTGTTTCACGGGTACCTCCGCGTGGTGTGCCGGTTGTGGCGATGCTCTCGCGATTCAAGGTAATACGCGGTTCGGGTTGGGGCATTCCGCGTTGTTGGCGGCTTGGAATTCGACCCGGGGGCCGTTCCGGACCCCCCGAACCCGCCCGCACGCGACCAGGACCGGTTCACAACGTAGATTGCGAGCCGTCAATTGAGCTGGAGCTTGAGCCGGATCGATGCTTCCTCGTAGTTTGCCGTCAGCGCTCGGTGGTTGCCGTGGCGCTGCGCGGGGGGCGGATCGGCGGTGGACGGCCGATGGCGGGCCAACGCGACCTGTCTCTGCATGGCAACGAATGGGATTCGGGAATGACGATTTCAATGAGGCTTCGGCGCGACGCGGCGCCGCACACGAACGGGCATGCAGCCGGGACAGAGGCTTCCCCGATGCGGTCCGGCCTGATAGCCGTTGTTGCAGCGGCTCTTTGCGTCTTGCATGCAACCAGCGGTTTGAGTGCCCAGAACCCGGGCTACGCGCCCGAGCTGCACTACCGCCTGGTCGGCGTCGGCGACGTTGCCGTCTCGCCGGATGGAGCGAATGTGGCCTTCACGGTCACGACGGTGGTGGAAGAGGAAAACCGGCGTCACCGCGAAATCTGGCTGCAGCCGCTGTCTGGTGGCCGCCCCGTGGGTGCCGCGTTCCCGGTTACCAGCTCCGGCGAGGAATCGAGCGATCCGCGCTGGTCGCCCGACGGGTCGCTGCTCGCATTCTCATCCCCGCGCGGCGACGACCCCAACACGGTCTGGTTCGTCCGCGTGCGGGGTCCGGGCGGCGAGGCCTTCCACGTCGAGGGGGTCGAAGGGGCCCCGGTATGGTCCCCGGACGGGTCCATGATCGCGTATGTCCAGGTGCCGGATGACGATGAGTCCGCGGAAGACGACGAGGGCGAGGCGACGGGGCGCGACGGCTGGATCGCGCCGGATGCCGTGACGCGCACACTCGACCCCGCCCGGTTTGACGGGCGGGTCGTGACCTCGATGCGCTACAAGCAAGACGGGCGGCTCGCCCTGCAGCCACACTACCTGGCGCGGGAGAAGCGGCAACTGATGGTGGTGGACGCGGCCGGAGGAGCGCCTGACCAGCTGACGCGGGTGTCGTTCAATGTGGGAAACCCGGTTTGGTCCCGGGACGGAAGCGTGATTTTCTTCACCGGGGACGAACGTGAAGACGACGAGCTCGACTCCGAAAACTCGGGAGACATCTGGGCGGTCGACATCCGGGGAGGTACGGTGCGCCGCCTCACCTCGAATCCCGGCACCGAGAGCGCCCCGGCCGTTTCTCCCAATGGCCTTTACCTGGCGTTCCTGTCGACACCCGCGAGGGGCAGCCGGACCGATCTGCTGATGGCGGAGATCGGATCCGATGGCCACTTCCGGGGTGTCCCGGTCAACCTCACCGCCGACTGGGACCTGCGTCCCGGGGCGCCGAACTGGACTGCCGGCGGCATCCGTTTCTCCGCCGGGATTCGCGGCGACCGACACCTGTTCGCGGTGGCGCCCGGCGAGGGGGTGCGGCAGGTCACCAGCGGTACGCGCAGGTTGTCCTCGTTCTCATTTTCCGCTGCCGGGGGCGTCATGGCTTTCACCGGCACGGACGCGGTCACGCCCGCCGAACTGTTTGTGGGCCCGCCGGACGGTTCGAGCGAACAGAAGGTCACCCGCTTCAACGACGGCTGGCTGTCCGCAGTGACCCTGATGCCGGCCGAGCGCCTGGACTGGACGACCGAAGACGGGACCGAAGTCGAGGGCTGGGTCATTAAGCCGGTAGGCTTTCGTCCTGGCGGATCCTATCCGATGGTGCTGAAAATCCACGGTGGCCCGCACTCGGCCTACGGGAACACCTTTTTTCCCACCTTTCACGTCCTCTCCGCGGCCGGTTTCTTCGTGCTCTACACGAACCCGCGGGGGTCTTCCGGGTACGGGCACGATTTCCAGTACGCCACCCGGGGAGAATGGGGCATCGTGGACAGGGAGGACTACCTGGCCGGCGTCGAGGCGGCGCTCGCGGCGTACCCGGAGATCGACGCGAACCGCCTGGGCGTGTCGGGTGGCAGCTACGGCGGCTTCATGACCAACTGGCTGACCGCGACGACCGATCGCTTCCACGCGGCCGTGACCTCGCGCTCGATCGTCAACTGGGAGAGCTGGTGGGGCACCTCGGATGCTCAGCGTCTCACCGAGTACGAGTTCTACGGGCCGCCGTGGGAGCAGAGGGACCTCTACCGCCGTCTCTCCCCGGTCTCCTACGTCGAGAACGTCACCGCGCCCACCCTGATAATTCACAGCGAGAACGACTACCGCACACCGATCGGGGACGGTGAACAGTGGTTCATGTCGCTGAAGAAGCTGGGCGTGCCCGTGGAGATGGTGCGCTACCCCCGGTCGTCGCACGGCCTGTCCCGGACCGGCGAACCGTGGCTGCTCGTGGACCGGCTGGAGCGAATCCGGAGCTGGTTCGTTCATTTCCTTGTCGAGAACCCGCCCCGGAGGCGCACCGAGACGGGTGCGGGCAGGTGAGCGAAGCGACCGGGCGGCCCGGATGCATCGTGGGTCGAATGCCGGGAGGGTCCTGCCTACGGGCTGCCGGCCCACCGTGAGCGGCGGCCCGGGCAGCGGCGGGTCGCTCCCACCGATCCCGCACGGCTACCGGCGCGACCAGCTCTTCTCGCGGCTCGGGGACGGGTCGATGGTGCTTCCTGCCGCCCCGGTACGGTTCAGGAGCGGAGACTCCGAGTACCGTTACCGCGCCGACTCGGAACTGCTGTACCTGACGGGGTGGGACCTGCCCGACGGCATCGCCCTCTTCAGGGGGTTCGCGGACGAGGACCGCTTCGTGCTGTTCGTGCCGGAACGGGACCCGGCAAGGGAACTCTGGACGGGGTCCATGCGCGGTCCGGACGACGCGAAGGCCGCCTTCGGTGCCGACAGGGTCTTTCCCCTCGGGGACTTTTCCACGCGCGCGTCCGGGTTGCTGGCCGGGGGAGACGGGATCTGGTACCGGCTCGGTGCGAGCGAGATGTGCGACCGGGTGGTCCGGGAAGCTCTCCGCGGCGGACGGAGCCGCAGGCTGCGGGACGGAGTCGGCCCGTACCGGCTCGTGGACCCCGGCGCGATCCTGGACGGGTTGCGCCTGCGGAAGGACGCCGCCGAAATCGCACGCATTAGGCGAGCCGCGAAGATCACCGTGGCGGCCTTCCGGGAGGCGTTGCCGAGGGTCCGGGCGGGCGTGGGGGAGTGGGAGGTGGAGGCCGCGCTGGAGTTCGGGTTTCGGAGCCGGGGCGCCGGCGGCCCCGCCTTCACGACGATCGTCGCCGCGGGGGTGAACGCATGCACGCTCCACTACACGGCCAACGACTCCCGCGTCGGCGCCGACGACCTGGTCCTCGTGGACGCGGGGGCCGAGTACGACGGCTACGCCGCGGACATCACGCGAACCGTCCCGGCGTCCGGGGGACTGGAGGGCGTCCGGCGCGACGCCTGCGAAGTGGTGGTGAATGCTCACCGGGTGGCGGTGGCCGCTTGCGCACCGGGCACGACGCTCGACGAGGTTCACGCGGCGGCCGTTCGCGAGGTCTCGGAGGGACTGGTCGCGGTCGGTGCCGTGAAGGGGCCGCCCGAGGAGGTAAGGGATCGGAAGCTCTACCGCCCGTTCTTCCCGCACCGGACCTCCCACTGGCTCGGGCTGGACACCCACGACGCCGGACCATACAGCGGCCGGAGCGGACCGGTGCGGCTCGAGCCCGGCATGGTGTTCACCGTCGAGCCGGGACTCTACTTCCCGCCCGGCGGCGATCCGGAGCTGCCCGGCCTGACGGGAACCGGCATCCGGATCGAGGACGACGTGCTGATCACTGGGGAAGGCGCCGAGGTGCTGACAGCCGGCCTTCCGGTCGATGTGGACGAACTGGTGGAACTGACCGAGGGGTGATGTGCGCGGCGGCGAGTGAATCCCGGGCGGGGCAGCCGGGGCCAGGGGGCGTTCACTGGTCTGCGCCTCCCGGCGACATTGTGGCGCGTCTGCACGAACCCGGGCCCCTTGTCGGGGTCGAACTGCGGCCTCCGCGCCTGGGACTGGACGCTGCCAGCGGCATGGATGTCTGGATCGACATGTACCATGCGCTTCGGCGCCTGGCCCGGAGCGGCACCTTCGTCCTCCTGACCGACGACGCTGCCGGAGACCCGGAGGAGGAGAGTCTGGCGCATCTGGCCGCGAATCTGGGCGGTGCCGCGGACCTGGAAACGGTGGTGCCCTTCCTGACGTGCAAGCACCCGCTGGCGTACTGCCGGCTGTTCGCGCAGAGGGCGATGGGGCTGGGGGTGGCGGGGGTGGCGGTGGTGGGGGGCGACCACTCGGTAGGGCCCGAGCGCTGCGTCCCGCACGGCAAGGATCTGCGCGCGATCCTGCGGCGCGAACAGCCCGGGTTCCCGCTCGGCGGGTGGGCGAACCCGCACCGCGACCCGGTCGAGCAGGCCCGCTTCGTGGCCGCGGAAGACTTCAGCGCCGACTTCGTCCTCACGCAGATCGTGTCCCACCACTCGCTCGGCCCGGTGGAGCGCTTCCGGGCCGAGCTGGAACGCCTCGGCGTGGACATCCCGGTCGTGTACGGCGTCTTCCTGTACCGTAGCGCCAATCCGCGCACGCTCCGGTACCTGGATCGCTATTTTCCGGTCCCGGCCCGCGAGATCACGGCGGAATTCGCGGCCGGGACGGGCGCCGACGAGATCTGTGCGCGGTCGGTGCGCCGTCTCCGGGCGGCCGGGGCGGAGAAGGTGTATGTGAGCAACCTGCCGAGCCGCGATGCGGCGCGGCGGCTGGGGAGGGTGGGGGGGTTATGCTGAACGAGCGCAGGGTGAGGCATTGGAGTCACAAATGTATACTGTGATTGACACAATGTAATGTTGTCTTTACACCGAAAACCGGTGAAGCGGAGCGGCCGGCCCGGATGCAATCGCCGCTCGAACGCCTGGGGGATTCTGTCCACGGACTGCAAGGAGGACCGGATGAGGAAGATCGCCTTCCCTGTACTGATGCCGGGGTTTCCGGCATGCGACGCCGGCCCCACCGCAGCCGGATCGGCGGACGGGATCGCGATCACGGGGGGTGATGTCTACGAGGAGCGTTTCTTCGACCCTTCGGGATCGCTGACGCAGATCGCGCGCCTTGCGGAAGCACGTCCGCACCGACGCGCATGTGGAGACCTGCGTCAGGGAGACGCACAAGGAACTCCGCGAGCGTTTCGCCGACAACCGGCGAACTCTGGGCGCGGCGCTACAACCTGCCGGGTGCCGCGACGCGGAGATGGGACGTCTTCAGCCGGGACGGCCACCACCTCGGCCGCGTCGTTGTCCCCGCGGCGCTATGGGTTACCGGGGTCGGCCATGGCCGGCTCTTCGGCGTGTCCGTCGATGAGCTGGATGTGCAGCGCGTGGAGTTCCGGGACCTTGAACCACCCGCCGGAAGCGAATGAGGCGACAACTGCCGGGAGCCGGTGGACAAACCCGGCCGGACCGGTGCCTCGGCAACCTCCGGGCTCTGGCGGCCTCATCCACGGACCCCCAGCCCCTCCACCACCCCCAACACGGCTCCCACCCCCTCGCGAACGGCCGAGATCTGCACCCCGGCGACCTGGTCCCGCAGCTCGCCCGCGATCTCACACGCGATCTTCACGCCTTCGGCGGCGGCCCGGCCCGAACCCCGCCCCTCCGCCCGGCGCATCCGCTCCACCACCCGGTCCGGCACATGAACGCCCGGAACCTCGTTCTGCAGAAACTCCGCCTGCCGGGAGCTCTCGAGCGGCAGGATTCCCGCGATCACCGGGATTTTCCGTTCAACTTCGGCCAGGAATTGCCGCAGCGCGCCGGTGTCGAAGACCGGCCGGGTCACGGCGAAGTCGGCTCCGGCGTCCACCTTCCAGCGGAATCGCGCCAGTTCCCGCCTCCGGTCGCGCCCCGACTGGTCGAGGGCGACACCCGCCACGAAGCCCGCCGGCTCGCCGAGATCGTTGCCGGAGGGGTCGACCCCGTTGTTCAGACCCGTGACGACATTCGTGAGGCCGATCGAGTCGACGTCGACGACTGACCGGTAGTCGGGGTAGGGGGCGGGACCCGGGGGGTCGCCGGTGAGGAGGAGGACGTTGTGGATGCCGGTGGCCGCCGCGCCCAGGAGATCGCTGATCATCCTCGGGAGCTTGCGGTCGCGGCAGGTGTAGTGGACCAGCGGCTCGGCGCCCGGACACGAGCGCGCGATCAGGGCGGCGGTGGGGAACACACCCAGCCGGGCGCCGCCGCGGTCCTCCCGGACGGCGATCACGTCGGCGCCGGCCGCGGCCAGGGCGCGGCAGTCCTCCACGAGGGCTTCGGTGTTCCATCCGCGGGGGGGCAACACCTGTACCGAGGTGACGAAGTCGCCGTCCGCGAGGCGGCGGCCCAGGGTCGAACGCGCCGCCAGCGGCCGGACCGGCCTGCCGCGCACATCGGGGGCCGCCCGGCGTGTGATCCGCACCGGCGACGCGCGTGGCCGGCTCGCCCTGACATGCTCGGCGATGCTGCGGATGTGCTCCGGGGTGGTGCCGCAACAGCCGCCCACGATGCGTGCCCCCGCGTCGACCAGGCGGCGCGCGTACCGGGCCATGTAGTCGGGCCGGGTGAGGTACATCTTGCGCTGGCGCACGGCAACGGGCTGTCCCGCGTTGGGCTGGGCGGAAAGGGGGAGGGAAGTGACCTGGGCCATGCGTTCCAGCGCCTCCAGCACGACGGCCGGGCCGACCGAACAGTTGAGTCCAACCGCGTCGGCGCCCCACTCGTCGGCCGCGCGCGCCGCCTGTTCGACGGAGACGCCCGAGGCGGTCTTCCCATCGTCGCCCTCCACCGTCACCTGGGCGATCACGGGCAGGCCGCACCGGCTCCTCACCGCCCGCAGCGCCTGCTCCAGTTCGGCCAGGTCCGAGAAGGTCTCCAGGATGAACCCGTCGACCCCGCCTTCCAAGAGCCCGTCCACCTGGCGGCCGAAGTACTCCCGGGCCTCCTCCAGCGATGTCGGCCCCAGCGGCTCGACGCGGATGCCCAGCGGCCCGATCGCGCCCGCCACCGCGGCCCGGCCACCAGCCGCCCGCACTGCGATCCCGGCGGCGCGCCGGTTCAGCTCCTCGGTTCGGTCCTCCAGCCGGTACGACGAGAGCTTGACCGGGTTCGCCTCGAAGGTGTTGGTCTCCAGGATCTCCGCTCCGGCCCGGAGGTACCGGGCGTGCACCTCCGCGATGAGCTCGGGGTGCGTGGCGTTGAGTTCGTCGTAGCAGACGTTCAGGAAGACGCCCCGTTCGTAGAGCATCGTGCCCATCGCGCCGTCCGCCACGTGGGCGCGCCCGTCGGCGAGCATGTCGCGCAGGTCAGCCACCGCCGCTCTCCGCCCGTCCGCCCGCGCTCGCGCGCGCTGCCGTCACCACGCGGCCCGAGCCCGCGGTCCCGTCCTCCTCCGCCAGGTTCGGCGCCAGCCACCGTGCGGTTTCCTCCACGCTCATCCCGTTGCGCCGCGCGTAGTCCTCGAGCTGGTCGCGACCGACCCGTCCGACCCCGAAATAGAAGCTGTCCGGGTGCCCGACATAGAGCCCGGATACCGATGCGGCGGGGAACATGGCGCAACTCTCGGTCAGCGTCACCCCGATCCTCTCCGCGTCCAGCAACTCGAAGATGGTCCGCTTGCCCGAGTGATCCGGACAGGCCGGATACCCAGGCGCCGGCCGGATTCCGCCGTACTCCTCGGCGATCAGCTGCCGGTTGGTCAGCGACTCCTTCGGCGCGTATCCCCAGAACTCCCTGCGCACGCGCTCGTGCATCCGTTCGGCGAAGGCCTCGGCGAGGCGGTCCGCAAGCGCCTTCGCCAGGATGCTCTGGTAGTCGTCCCCCGCGGCTTCGAATTCGGCGCAGAGTTCGTTGACGCCTTCCCCGGCGGTGACCACGAACGCCCCGGCCCAGTCGGCCACCCCCGAGCCCGCCGGTGCCACGAAATCCGCCAGGCACAGGTTCGGCCGCGTGCTTCCCTTGGCGAACTGCTGGCGCAGGCATGGCAACACCGCCAGCACGTCGCTCCGCAACTCGTCGGAGTAGAAGACGATGTCGTCCCCCACCGCGTTTGCCGGGTAGAGTCCCACCACCGCTCGCGCGGCCAACAGCCCCTCGCGCCGGATGCGG
The DNA here is from genome assembly GCA_965204275.1 of Longimicrobiales bacterium. GTDB lineage: Bacteria > Gemmatimonadota > Gemmatimonadetes > Longimicrobiales > Gaopeijiaceae > Bin94. Next base: position 1,446,269 of record CBDBEC010000002.1, on the reverse strand, counting down.
CCGAGGAGTGCGAGTGCGTCCTCGTGCAGGGAGGTGGCCTGGGGCCCGGTCTCCGGGTCGGTGAGAATGTCGGGGAAGGTGCCCCTGAGCTCCCAGGTGTGGAAGAAGGGGGTCCAGTCGATCCGTCCGGTGAGTTCGTCCAGGTCGTAGGAGGGGCGGGTCCGGGCCGGTGGCGCGGCCGATGGGCCGTGGCCACTGGCGACGGGGCGCGTTGGAGCGCTCGGGAAGACCCGGTCGCCGGTGAAGGTGGGCCGGACGGGGCGGTACCGGCTCCAATCCGGCCTCAGCCGGTTCGCGCGGGCCTCTGCGAGTGTCAGGAGCGGAGCCCGCTTGCCCGGGGCCTGCCGTCTCCGGCGCACGGCGGCGTACTCTTCGCGAATGCCGGCGGAGTACGGGCCCCGGCTGACCGGGTCCAGGAGCTTGCCCGCCACCGCCGCGCACCGGGAGGCGTCAAGCACGTGAACGGTGGTCCCCGAGTACCTCTCCTCGATCTTCACCGCGGTGTGGACCCGCGAAGTGGTGGCGCCGCCGATCAGAAGCGGCATGTCCATTCCCGTGCGCTCCATCTCGGAGGCCACGTGCACCATCTGGTCGAGGCTCGGCGTAATCAGTCCCGAGAGCCCGACGATGTCGGCCTCCACCTCGCGCGCCTTCCCCAGGATCACCTCCGCGGGCACCATCACCCCCAGGTCGAAGACCTCGTAGTTGTTGCACTGCAGCACGACCCCGACGATGTTCTTGCCGATATCGTGCACGTCCCCCTTGACGGTGGCGAGCACGATGCGCCCCGCCGAGCGGGACGTGCCGCCGGCCGGTTTCTCGCGCTCCAGGTACGGAACCAGGTACCCCACGGCCCGCTTCATCACGCGGGCGCTCTTGACGACCTGGGGGAGGAACATCTTCCCGGAGCCGAAGAGGTCCCCCACGGTGTTCATGCCCGCCATCAGGGGCCCCTCGATCACATCCAGCGCGCGCTCCGCCCCCCGCCGGGCCTCCTCGGTGTCCTCCTCGATGTGGTCGGTCACGCCGCGGACCAGCGCGTGGCCGAGCCGCGACTCCACCGGAGCGTCGCGCCAGGAGAGGTCGTCCGTATCCCCTCCGGAGCTTCCCCGGTAGCTGCCTGCCAGGGCCGTCAGGCGTTCAACGGCCTCCTCGTTCCGGTTGAACAATACATCCTCGACCGCTTCGAGCAATTCATCGGGTATCTCATCATAAACCGCTATGGCACCGGCATTTACAATCCCCATATCCATCCCTGCCAGACCCGCGTGGTACAGGAATGCCGAGTGCATGGCCTCACGTACCCCGTGGCTCCCGCGGAAGGAGAAGGAGACGTTGCTGACGCCGCCGCTCACCAGCGCATGGGGCAGATTCGCCTTGATCCGGCGCGTCGCCTCGAAGAAGGCCACCGCGTACTCGTTGTGCTCCGCGATCCCCGTCGCGACGGCGAAGATGTTGGGGTCGAAGATGATGTCCTCGGCGGGGAACCCCTCCTGCCGCACCAGGATGTCGTAGGCGCGCGTGCAGATCTCCACCTTGTGGTCCGCGGTGTCGGCCTGGCCGCTCTCGTCGAAGGCCATAACCACCACCGCCGCCCCGTAGCGTCGCGCCAGCCGCGCCTTCTCCCGCAGCGCGTCCTCGCCGTCCTTGAGGCTGATCGAGTTCACCACCGCCTTCCCCTGCACGCACCTCAGCCCGGCCTCGATCACCTCCCACTTCGAGGAGTCGATCATGAAGGGGACCCGGGCGATCTCGGGCTCGGCGGCCATCAGGTTCAGGAATCTCACCATCGCCGCCTCGGCGTCGAGCAGCCCCTCGTCCATGTTGACGTCGATGATCTGGGCGCCGCCCCGCACCTGCTGCCGCGCCACCTCGAGCCCGGCCTCGTAGTCGCCGTCCCTGATCAGCCGGGCGAAGCGGGCCGACCCGGTCACGTTGGTGCGCTCGCCCACGTTCACGAAGAGCGAGTCGGGGCCGATGGTCACGGGTTCCAGGCCCGCGAGGCGGGTGCGCACGGGGTGATCGGGGCGTCGGCGGGGTGCCACCCCTTCGACCGCCCCCGCGATCGCGGCGATGTGCTCGGGGGTGGTGCCGCAACACCCGCCCGCGAGGTTGAGGAAGCCGGCCCGGGCGAACTCGCCCATGGTGCGCGCCATGTCGCCGGGGGACAGGTCGTAGCCGCCGAATTCGTTGGGGAGACCCGCGTTGGGGTGGCAGCTCACCCGGCTCTCGCAGACGGTCGACAGCTCCTGCAGGTAGGGACGCAGCGCGTCGGGCCCCAGCGCGCAGTTGAGCCCGAACGACAGCGGGGCCGCGTGCCCGAGCGAATTGTAGAAGGCCTCCGGGGTCTGGCCGGTGAGGGTGCGGCCGCTCTGGTCGGTGATCGTGCCCGAAATCATGATGGGGACGTAGCGGCCGGTCGCCTCCCGCGCCTCCAGGATCGCGAAGAGGGCGGCCTTCGCGTTCAGCGTGTCGAAGATGGTCTCGACCATGAGGAGGTCGACGCCGCCCGCGATCAGGGCGCGGACCTGCTCGCCGTACGCCGTGCGGAGTTCCTCGAAGGTGACCTGTCTCGCCCCCGGGTCGTTCACGTCGGCCGAGATCGAGGCCGTGCGGTTCATCGGGCCCAGGATGCCGGCCACGAAGCGGGGCCGGTCCGGGGTGCGGGCCGTGTACTCGTCGGCGGCCTGCCGCGCGATCCGGGCCGCCGCGAGGTTGATCTCGCCGACGGCGTCCTCCACGCCGTAGTCGGCCATGGGCAGCCGCGTGGCGCTGAACGTGTTCGTCTCGATGATGTCGGCGCCCGCATCCAGGTAGGCGCGGTGGATCTCGCCGATCACGTCGGGGCGGGTGAGCGAGAGGAGGTCGTTGTTGCCGAGGAGCGGGGTGGGGTGGGTGGTGAAGTGGTCGCCCCGGAAGTCGGCTTCGCCGAGGCCGTACCGTTGGATCATCGTTCCCATCGCGCCGTCGAGCACGAGGATGCGCTCTTCGAGGATCCGGTCGACAGCGCGAATTCGCCGATGCCTCCACGGCGCACCGGTTTTCTGCTTGGCAGGTCTCACTGGATGCCGCATTTCCTTCACCGGAGCCCGGCGTGTAGGGGATCGGGCCGGGCCGGGTCCCGTGGACGCGTTTGTGGCGAAACAGCTTCCGGGACCGGGGAGGTAGCCGGTCTCCAGTGGAACTCTCGGCTTTGTGTCCGGCGGCATCGAAGACCCGCGTCGCCGCGGGTGGCTTTTTAGCTGTTCCCGGCCGCAATACGCCACAAATCGCCGTGATTTCCCTTTCGGGGGCGGCCTGTCGCCGACCCCTGTTCTATTGGTAGCGGAGAGTCAGGCGGGGATCAAGGCCCCCGGGGGTCTCCGTGGGGCCGGCAGGGTCGCCCGACTGGCGACAGTCGCCGGGATTCCCGATAATTGCGGTACCGGGTGCGTAATCCGCGCGCGAATCGTCGTGCGCGGGCCCCGTCGTGGACGGTCGGTGCGATGTTCGTGAACCCGACGGACGAGTAGTGTGTATGAAACGTTGGCGAAGTCCCCTGGAAGGTACTCGCGGCCTGCCAAGGCAACCCCTGGGGGATCATGGAGACCATATCAGGCAGTCTTGGGAGACAAAGCAAATGTTGGATCGAGGAAAACCCTTTCGGAAATCCGCGGGTTGGCTTGGCCGGCTCCGCGCGATGGGGCGCTGCCCAGGCATGCGGACCGCGGCTGTGACGCTGATGGCGCTCCTTCTTTTCTCCGGGCGGGAGGCGGCGGCCCAGGAGATGGTCTCCATCAGGGGCCAGGTGTTGGATGCGCTGACCCGCGATCCAATCCCGGGGGTGGCCGTGACCTTCGCGTCCAGGAGTCCCGATGACCAACCGGACCTCGAGCTCGAAACCGACAGCGCGGGGCGTTTCGCGGTGCAGAGCATCGCGGTCGGCGAGTACCGGCTGGAACTCAGGCACCCCCTCTACAATCCCTCGGTCGGCGACTTCACGGTCGTGCGCGCCGGACCCTTCGTGACCGCGATGCAACCGGTCGCGCTCGGAGATGACGAACTGCTGACCGGGATCGTCGGTGTCCTCACCGATGCGGCAACGGGCGACGCTCTCTCCGGCGTAACGGTACGGACGGGCCAGGGACAGACGGGCACCTTTACGGATACGAGGGGAGAGTTCCTGTTCGACGACCTCATCCCCGGCCAGCACGTGCTGGAGTTTTCCATGATCGGTTACGCCACTCGAGCCGACACCATACGGGTCACGGCCAGCCGCGTCACCAACGTGGAGGTATCGCTGAGCGTCGACCCGGTGGGACTCGAACCCATCGTGGTCTCCGTTGAGAGACGCGAAGCCAGGTTGCAGGAGGTGGGCTTCTACCACCGCAGGCAGGTGGGCTTCGGTAAGTACATCGATCGCCTGGACATCGAGAACCGGGGACCCCTGGAAGTTACGGATCTCTTTAGCGGAATGCCGGGGGTGGAACTCTTTACGCACCCCACGAGTGCCCTCGGCAAGTTCGTGGTGCTGCGGTCCGGCCGCTTGCCGTGGCGCAGCAGGACGCTAACGGACGAGCAAATCGGGGAAAGAAGAGAGAGGTTCAAGGATCTTCAGCCACCCGAATACAACCGCTGCTTCCCCGCAGTGTACATCGACGACCTTCTGGCGCACAGCGGCGGAGCGGATCCGGCCAGGCTGGACGACCTGCTCGCTCCCGCGGCCATCGCGGGGATCGAGGTCTACCCCTCTACGGCGGGACTTCCGGCCAAGTACCAGGCCGGTGGAGCCCGCTGCGGCGTAATCGTCATATGGACGAGGATGAGGGGCGTGGGCAGCCAGAAAACCGGGCCGGGCTAACAGCGAAAGGAGCGGGCGTCGGCTGCCCGGGCAGGGGGCGCCGCCGGGGTCGTAGCCTCCCGGGGCGTTTCCGTGACTGGCGACCGGTAGTCCGGATTCTATATCATAGTTGGCGAGGGGCGCACCCTGCCCGTGACGAGGCGCGTCGGCGAGTTGCCTCGGCGGGGTCCGCGACCGGGGATAGCCCGGGATCATAAGGCGTTGCAGGTCGGCAGGAGGGAAAACACATGATTGATCGGAGAACGTTGGCTAAGCGATTCGCGAACCGGGAGAGTTGTTGGTCCCGCGTGGCGGGCTGCCAGGCGAGGATCTGGGCCATGGTGATACCGCTTCTGGCACTGCCGCTTACTTCCGGGCGGGAAGCGGTGGCCCAGGAGATGGTCTCGATCACGGGCCGGGTCGTAGATGGGGTTACCGGCAATCCGATCCAGGGAGTGGCCGTGACCGTTGCATCCAGGGGCCTGAGCGTCCAGCCGGGCTTCCAGCTCGAAACCGACAGCGAGGGGGAGTTCACGGTTCCGAGCATCGCGGTGGGTGAGTATCGCCTCGAACTTGCCCATCCCCGGTACAATCCGACGGTCGGAGACTTCACGGTCATGCGCACCGGGGGCTTCGAGACTTCGATGCAACCGGTCGGGCACCGGGATGGCGAACTGGTGACGGGGATTGTCGGGGTGCTGACCGACGCGGAATCGGACGCTCTGCTCGGTGGCGTGACCGTGCGGGCGGGCCAGGGACAGATGGGGACATTTACGGACACGAGGGGCGAGTTCCTGCTCGACAGGCTCATTCCCGGCCAGCATGTGATCGAGTTTTCCATGATCGGCTACGCCCCGCGGGCCGATACCATTCGGGTCACCGCCGGCCGCGTCACCAACGTACGGGTGTCGCTGTCCGTCGACCCTGTGGCGCTCGACCCCATCGAGGTCTCCGTCGAGAGACGTGAGGTCAGGTTGCAGAACGTGGATTTCTACCACCGCAGGCATATGGGCTTCGGGAGATTCATCGACCGCCAGGATATCGAGAACCGGGGGCCCGCCGAGATGACGGATCTCTTCACCGGCATTCCGGGGGTGGAGATCTACCCCGACCCGTTCAACGGGATCGAAAAGTACGTCGTGCTGCGCATCGGCCGGGTGCGGATTCCAACGGGCCCACGCTCCGATGGTCTCCCGGGATACGACCGCTGCTTCCCCAGGGTCTACGTGGATGGCATCCTCACGGCAAACGGCGGATCGGAACCAGCCCACCTGGACAGTTTCCTCAATACCAACGCCATCGCGGGAATCGAGATCTACCACACCGAAGCGGGGCTTCCGCCCCAGTTTGCGGGGGGCTCGTTCTGCGGGGTCATCGCAGTCTGGACGAGGATTACCGGCAGCGCCGGCCAGCCAGGGCGGGGGCGGTAGTGGTGGCGGTGGGTCCCGCCTTGCGGGCCGCCTTTGGGTTCCTGCCGCTTATCTCGGCCGGCCTCGTCGGCCCCTCGGGCACAGGTGCGGCACAGGAGCCGGAACCGAAGACGGTTCGCATCACCGGCCGGGTGATCGATGCGGCGACGGGGAATCCGCTCCCGGGTGCGGTGGTCGTGGTGGAGGGCACGGAGATCCGGCTCGAAACGGACGCCGAGGGAAAGTTCGAATTGAACGCCATCGCGATCGGCTTCTACCGCCTTCGACTCTCCCACCCGGGCTACAGCCCCGTGGTGGACGACTTTCCGGTCGTGCGTGACAGAGGCTTCGTGCTGGCGATGCACCCGGCCCGCGAAGCCCCCGAAGCCGGTGAGGACCGGGCAGGTGGCGGCCTGATGACGGGCATCATGGGTATCCTTACTGCGAGCGATGATGATTCTCCGCTGGTGGGCGCGGCGGTGCGGGTGGATTCGGGCCGGGGGGGCGTTCTCACCGATGAGCGGGGCGGGTTCATGTTGGGCGGGCTGGCAGCGGGTCTGCACATCATCGAGTTCGCCCAAATCGGATACGCCACGCGCCGCGATACAGTCCGCGTAGTGCCCGGACGCATGACCAGCGTGCAGGCTTCGCTTTCAGTGGACCCCGTTCATCTGGATCCCTTGAAAGTCGTTGTCGAGAGGCGCGAAGCCGCCTTGCAGGATGCGGGGTTCTACGAGCGGCGGGAGGACGGTTGGGGGAAGTTCTTCGATCGTGAAGACATCGAAACCCGTACGCCGAGCGAGATGACGGATCTGTTCACAGGCCTCCCCGGGGTCACGGTCGAGGCAAGCGGCACTCAACGCAGGGTGGTGCTCCGCAGTGGCCGCTTCTCTCTCTCGGACGGGTATTGCTACCCCCGCGTGTTCCTCGATGGCATCCTGGTTCACGATGGTGGGAGGGAGGCGGCCGGGATCGACGACCTCGTGAATCCTGACGCGGTGGCTGGAATCGAAGTGTACGCTTCGTCCGCGGGCTTGCCGGCCCGGTACTCGTCCATGGCTGCGGGTTGCGGCGTCATCCTTATCTGGACGCGGCGCTGACACCAACCGGCCCGCGCGGACGGCGAATAGCGCTGCTATTCCCCCTTCGTCGCGCCTTGCCAGCCCGGTGCCTCGCCGCTCTCGGTGCTCGCGGGGCGTTATCCACGGACTGCTACCTCTCCCGGATCCCGGCCGCTACGCTTGCCGGATCGGGGTCGAGGGCGCGCTCGCGCTCCAGGACACGCGGCTCGGGATACACTTCGTCGAGTGTCATCCCGTCGTACAGGCGGCCGTCCTTCATCACATAACGGATATCCACCGTGTTGCGCAGGTCGTCGAGCGGGTTCGAGTCGAGGACCACGATGTCCGCAAACTTGCCCTCTTCGATGCTGCCGAGCTGCTTCCCGAATCCGATCGCTTCGGCGCCCAGGATGGTAGCCGCCCGCAGGATGCCGTGGTTCGACGCACCGCCGGCCCCCATCGCCCACATCTCCCAATGGTATCCGACCCCCTGCAGCTGCCCGTGGCTGCCGACCGCCATCCGCGCGTCGTTCTCCAGCATCTTCCTTACAAACTCGCCGTGGCGCGGGAAGACATGCTCCTCCTCGAGGAACCACCCGGCCCGGCCGGGGCTGCCACCCCCCCCGCTGCCGCGCCGCCGCGTCTTCGCGTCGAGTTCCGCCGCCGGCACGAAGACGTTGAGCTTGGGGTCATCGTGCACCACCTCGGTCGCGTAGAAATGGTTTTCCCCGAAGGGACCACCGTACGACACCAGCAGGGTCGGACTGTTGGTGGTCTCCGACTCCTTGAAGACCTCCACAACGTCCAGGTATATCGGTGCGATCGGCAGGTTGTGCTCGACGCCGGGATAGCCGTCGATCGCGTGCGTCATGTCGATCTTGAAGTCGAGGCCGCCCTCCGTCGTCGGCATAAGTTCGAGTTCGCGGGCCGCCTGGATGATCCACTGGCGCTGTTGGCGGTTCCCCGTCATGTACATCTTCAGCGTCTTGGTGTCGAAGTACTGGGAGTACCTCCGCAGGATCGTCCTGGCGTGGTCGGCGTCGCGGATGTTCTCGCCGCTGAAGACGCCGGGGCCGGTCGAGTAGATGCGCGGCCCTGTCATGCCGCCGGTGCGCACCCGGTCGGTGTAGCTGAGGATGTCGGTGACGGCCGTTTGGGGATCGCGCGTGGTGGTGACACCGTACGACAGGGTCGCCAGGTACTGCCAGACCTCCTCGGGATGGACTTCGGGCACCAGCCACTGCGCGTGGTAGTGTGTATCCACGAAACCGGGCACAAGGGTCTTGCCGCTGACGTCCACGACTTCGGCGCTGTCGGGAATCTCGACCGAATCGGCAAGCCCCACGGCGACGATCCTGTTGTCCGTTACGACCACCACACCGTTCTCGATCACGTGCGGTTCACCGGTGGTGTCGCCAGGCGCCTTGCCCATCGTGATGATCCGCCCGCCCATGAGCGCCACCGTCCCGCGCGGAACATCCCTTGGCAACCTGGCTTCGATCTTTCGTTCGTGTGCCTCGTACGTCTCGGTGGAGTCCTCGAGGATCTCCTTGTCGCCGTCGCGAACCGCCTGCGCCTTCGCGGCAACCTCGTCGGCCGCCCTGCGAATGGAATCGGCCCGCGCCATCAACGAATCGGCCACCACCTGCACCGAGTCCGCCGCCAGCCTGGCGATCTCGGCCTCGAGTTCCTCGGACACCTCCTCGTCCTCCTTCCCGAGGCTGTCGGCCTCGGCCCGTTTCTCCTTGAGCGTGTCGGTGATCGCCAGCGCCCGCGCCCGGATCAGCGCACGCGCATGGGCGGTCTCCTTCTCTTCGGCCTCCTCCGCCTCGACGTGGTCGAGGTCGTAGGTGAAGAACACGTTCCCCAGGGCCCAGTGCAGCGCCGACCCGCCGGGCGCCCAGGAGGGGAATTCCCCCCCGACATCGGTCACCTTCCGCACGGGCACCGGTGACGAGGACAGGTTCATCAGGGTGATGGTGGGAGGTGTGGCGCCGACCTGGGGCAGCATGTCGACTACGAAGATGTCCCGGCCGAATTGGGCGAAGGCCCGGTCACCCTCCGGTGAGAGCATGATCAGACCTGCCGGAGACGGGAATCCCGGCTCGGCCGGCGGTGCCGGATCCGGGTCGGTCGGGTCCGGAAGCCTGCGCCAGGGGAACACCCGCCGGGGAAGGAACTCCCACCGGTCCACATGCGGATCGGCGATGCCGGGGACGCCCTGCCCGCCCCTAATCATCATGTGGCGCTTGACGTCGGTGCCGTCCCAGCGAAATGACACCAGACCCTCGAACGGGCTGTAGGCGTATATGCGGTCGGGCTCATCGGCGGCGAAGTGGGCCGCGTCGCGCGACCCCGTGGGTGAGATCACCTCGGCCTCTGACGGTTCGGAAGCCCTCGCGGGGACCCACACGAACTCTCCGCCCACGGGGCTGTAGAAGCCGGTCACCTCCTTCAGGTCGCGCGCAGCGCTCCGCGAAGCCACGATCCGTTCCCCATGCGGGGACCAGGCCACGTTGTAGTACAACGCCGCGGTCGCCGTGAGCCGCGCCGGTTCGCCTCCGTTCGCGGGCACCTTCATGATGTGGCCGCCATCGCGGTCATCCCAGGTGACGTACGCGATCCACTGGCCGTCACGCGACCACTGCGGGTGGAATTCGCCCACGTCCGCGTCGGTCAGCCTCCGCGCCTCTCCGTCCGGCAGGTCCTTGATCCAGAGCCGGTCGAAGGCGGTGAAGACGATCCGCCCGCCATCGGGATCCGCCACGGGATTGCGGATCTGGCTGGCCGTGACCATCTCGGTCGTATCGATCTGGTAGTCGAACTTGACACTTGGCCCGATGGCCACCTCGGCCTCGACCTCGAAGGGGATCTCCGCGGGGTCGCCTCCGTCCATCGGCACGCTCCAGATCCTGCCGCCGTACGAGATGACGATCGCCGAGCCGTCGGGCATGAAGCTGTAACCCGGCAGCACGTCGAGAGGTGCGCGAGATTCCTGCTCGTCACGCTGCACCGGGTAGGCCAGCCACGATTCCTCGCCGGTTTCCAGATCGCGTTTGCGCAGTCCCGTGTCGGCGTTGTAGCGGGTGCCGTATACCAGCCACCTTCCGTCCGGGGAGATGGCTGGCCGGATCCCGGAACCGTAGCGATTCGTCATCGGAGTGGTCGCGCCGGTCTCGCGGTCGTGGCGGTAGAGCTGATAGATCGGGAAGGTCGCGTTGTAGGACCAGTCCCCGAACGCTGCCGCATACCAGATATGACGCCCCTCGGGGCTGAAGGCCGCCCCGATCCTCTTCTGGAAGCTGGATCCCGGGATCGAGATCGGCGACCCGCGGTCCGCCCGGTACATGACCAGCTGCGCCGCGCCGCCCAGCCCGCCGGAACGGCTCGCCACGATGTACTCGCCGTCGGGGGACCACTCCGGAGACAGGTAGAGGTTCGAATTCCCCCGCGACACCTGGGTCGTGTCGGTGCGGTCCAGCCGCATGGTCCACACGTTGTCGCCCCCGCTCCTGTCGGATACGTATACGACCGACTCGCCGTCCGGGCTGAAGCGGGGCTGCACCTCGTACGCCATTCCCGTAAGAAGGGGTGACGCCTTGCCCCCGGTGACGGGCATGGTATAGAGGTCGCCCAGCAGGTCGAAGACGATCATCCGCCCGTCGGGGCTCACGTCCAGGGAGATCCAGGTGCCTTCGGTGGCGGTGAACTCGGCCGTGCGGGCGGGGCGCAGGGGCAGGGGATCGGGCCGGCCACCGCCGCCCCTGAACTGGGCCTCGGCCGTGGGCGCCAGGGCCGACGCCGACACCAGCACCAGGGTCGCGAGCGCGGCCGCCGACCGCCCGCGCCGGATGGACGATACCATTGCTCGCGCACTCATTTCTCACCTCCCCTGATTCCGGCCCTCACATCCGGAGCCGTGTGCCTCCAGGGCTCGTAGGGAGCCGCGCGTTGCCGGGGCCACAACTCGTCGAGGGTGTCGCCGTCGTAGAGACGTCCGTTCATCATGACCTTGTCGATCGTGTTGGTGTTGCGTATGTCGTCGAGCGGATCGGCGTCGAGGATCACGAGGTCGGCCAGCTTGCCCGGCTCGATCGATCCCAGGTCGCCGCCCAGCCCGATCGCCTCGGCACCCATCAGCGTGGCGACCCGCAGCGCGTCGTGCTCGCTCATGCCACCGGCCTGGAGCGCCCAGAGCTCCCAGTGGTAGCCCAGTCCCTGCAGCTGTCCGTGGCTGCCCACTCCGGTCCGCCCGCCTGCCGCGACGAGATCCTTCAGCCACGCCGAGTGCCTGTCGAAGACGTACTCCTCCTCCATGAACCACCCGGCGGGCCCCGGTCCATCGGTCTGCAGGCGCCGCGCCTTGATGTCGAGTTCGCGCTTCGGCGTGAAGTGGGTGAGCTTCTCGTCGCCGAAGACGTCTTCCCGCGTATAGTAGTAGTTCTCGACCCAGGGGCCTCCGTACGTCACCAGCAGCGTCGGCGTGTTGACCGTTCCCGAGGTGGCGAAGAGTTCGACCACATCGCCATACGCCGGAATGATCGGCAGGTTGTGCTCGATCCCCGGGTAGCCGTCGATGGCGTGGGTCATGTCGAGCCGGTAGTCCAGCCCGCCCTCCGTGGTCGGCATCAGGCCGAGCTCGCGTGCGGCCATGATCAGCCACTGGCGCTGACGGCGGTTGCCGGACATGTACATCTTGAAGGTCTTGGTGTCGTAATAGCGGCTGTACTTGCGGAGCACGTCGAGCGCGTGTTCGTAGCTGCGAATGAAGTCGCGGGAGAAGACCCCGGGTCCGGTGTGATAGACGCGCGGACCGGTCATGCGGCCGGCGCGGACCAGGTCTTCGTAGACGAGCACGTCGGTGGTGGCGGTCTGGGGGTCGCGTGTGGTGGTGACACCGTAGGCCAGATTGGCGTGGTAGAGCCACGAACGCTCCCAGTGCACACCCCACAGGTTCCACATGTGCGAATGCGTGTCGACGAAGCCGGGCAGGATGGTCTTGCCGCCGGCGTCGATCACTTGCGCGCCCTCGGGCACCTCTCCGGGCCCCGCGGACACCGCGGTGATGCGGTTGTCCGTCACAACGATGTCGGCGTTCTCGACGATCTCGCTGCCGTTCATGGTGATGGCCCGTCCGCCGCGCAGAACCACCGTGCCGCGGGGGATGTCACGCTCGGCGGTGACGGCGATCTGCTGTTCGGCCGCTTCGTAGCCGGGGTCGCCTGCGGCCGCGTCCAGGTCGTAGGTGAAGAGTCCGTTGCCCAGCGACCAGTGCACCGTGCGTCCATCGGCCCCCCAGGTGGGGAATTCGACTCCCAGCCGGTTCAGCTTCCAGGCGGGGACTCCGGCCGAGTCGGGCTTGGTGACGTCGACCGTCGGCAGGGTGGCCCCGAGGTCCGGGACCGTGACCGCATAAAGGTCGTCGCCTATCTGTGCCAGAGCGAGGTCGCCCAGCGGGGCCATCATCACCGTTCCGGCGCCCAGGCGCAGGATGAGCTCGCGTGGCTCGTCGTCGTCGAAAACCTCGGGAATCGCCAGGTCGCTCGTTTCGGAATACCGGTAGCCGACGGGCACACCGCCGGCCGACAGGTCCGCACGAGCGGTAACCCGCAGGTGCCGCCGCCGGTCCGTATCGTCCCACCTGGCGGAGGAAAGCGCGATGGTCGGGGTCGGCCGCGTGGGCGAACCGGGAACTGGGTCGGCGCGCGCGAAGCCGTAGTAGTATATGCGCGCCGGATCCTGCGTGAAATGCGGCCGTCGCCGGCCCTGCGTGGGTCCGATCACGGTTGCCGGGCCGCCGTCTGCCGGGATCCACATGAGTTCGGCGGCCAGACCCCCGGCGGTCATGCCCAGGGACTCCCGGATGTTGCGCCGGTCCACGCGGATCCCCACGATCCGCTCACCGTCGGGCGACCACGCGATCTCGCGGTAGAATGCCGCTTCCGTGGTCAGGGTGGTGGCGGAGCCGCCCCCGGAGGAGACCCGCCGGATATGGCCCTCGCCGCTGTCGTCGTCCCAGGTCACGTACGCGATGTGACGCCCGTCCGGGGACCACACGGGCTGGAACTCGCCCACGTCGTCGGCGGTGACACGCTCCGGGGTCCCGTCCGGCAACTCGGCGACGTAAAGGCGGTCCAGGGCGCTGAAGGCGATCCGGCTGCCATCGGGGGAGGGACGCACGTCGCGGATCTGTTTCACGGTGAAGGTCGGCGTGTCCTCGATCGGGTACTCGAACTCGACCTCGGGGCCGATCGCGATCTCGGCCTCGACGTTGAAGGGGATCTCCCGTGGGTCGCTGCCGTCCACCGGCACCCGCCAGATACGGCCGCCGTAGGAGATGACCAGCGCGTCGGAACCGGGGGTGAAGGAGTACCCCGGCAACACGTCCATCGACGCGGTCGATTCCTGGTCGTCGCGCTGTACCGGGTAGGCGAGCCACCGCTCCTCTCCCGAGGCGAGGTCGCGGAGCCGAATCCCGGTCTCGGCGTCCTCGCGGGTGCCGTAGGCCAGCAGGGTGCCGTCCGGCGAAAGAGCGGGCCGGAAGGCCGACCCGTACCTGTTGCTCATGGGCGTGCGGGTCCCCGAGCGGCGGTCGTAGACCCAGAGCTGGTACTGCGGAAAGATCGCGTTGTACTGCCAGGTGCCGAAGCGCTGCGCGTACCAGATGTAGCGCCCCTCGGCATCCACCGCCGCACCCAGCATGCGCTGGCCGCCGCTCCCTCCGACCATCTCGAGACCCGTTCCGCCGTCGACGTGGTAGAGCCACAGCTTCTCCAGCCCGGCGAAGGCGGCCGCCCGCGACACCACGACGTACTTGCCGTCCGGCATCCACTCAGGTGACAGGAACCGGCTTCCGATCCCCTTGCTGAGCTGCCGCGGCTCGCCTCCCGCGGCGGGCATGAGCCAGACGTTGTTGTCGCCGCTCCGGTCCGACACGAAGGCGATCCGTTCTCCGTCCGGGCTGAAGCGCGGCTGCATGTCGTAGCCCATGCCGCTGGTGAGCCTGGTCGCGTTGCCTCCGGCAGCGGGCATGGAGTAGAGGTCTCCCAGCATGTCGAAGACGATCGACTGTCCATCGGGACTCACGTCGAGCGAGATCCAGGTCCCCTCGCTGGTGGTGAAGCGCGCCCAGCGCGCCGGTTCCAGCGGGAGGCCCCGGTCGGGGTCCTTGTCGGCCTCCTGGGCCGGAAGTGCCATGGGCGAGAGGAGCAACAGCGCGGCCGTCCACCGGCCGCTCTCGAGGTAGCGCATGCGCCAACTCCCTATCTTTGAGTAGACTCCAATCCAACGCCGCCGGACGGGCAGTCGACGACATCGGCGTTCGGACCTTGAACGATACTGGCCGTATGACCGACGGATATGGTAGTGTCTCCAGTTGCCCGCGACCAAATGCCGAGACCGGCGATCCGGCTTCGCTTTCGTCCCGCCCTCGCGCCATGAACGATTTCGCCGACCGCGACATCGCGCTTCTCTCGGTGTCCATCGACCTCGGCGCGGGGCGCCGCGGAGTCGACATGGGGCCCTCGGCGCTGCGAATCGCGGGGATCACGCGCGAGATGCAGTCCATCGGCTATCACATCCTCGAGTTGGGTACCATCACCGCCGGCGGGCTCGAGACCACCGGGGCCGGCGAGACCGCGCTGCGCTTTCTCGACGAAATCGCCAAGGTGACCGAGCAGACGCGTCAGGTGGTGGAGTCGGGCCTGGGGGTCGGGTGCATTCCGTTGGTCCTGGGCGGGGACCACTCGCTTTCGATCGGATCGGTGGCCGGCGTGGCGGCGCACTACCGGCGGCTGGGGGAATCCGTCGGCGTCATATGGGTGGACGCTCACGCGGACATGAACCGTCCCCAGACCACCCCCAGCGGGAACATCCACGGAATGTCACTGGCCGTGCTGCTTGGACACGGTCACCACCGCCTCACCCGGCGACTGCCCAGCATCAGACCGGAGAATGCGAGTGTTCTGGGCGCCCGCGATCTGGACGCGGGTGAGAAGAAACTCATTTCTGAGGTCGGCCTACGGGTTTTCACGATGTCGGAGATCGACGAAAGAGGTGTCGCCACCTGCATGGACGAGGCGCTGAAACGCGCCAACGCCGGAACCGCCGGATTTCACCTGTCTCTCGACCTCGACGCACTCGACCCGCTTGTCGCGCCGGGGGTGGGCACACCGGCGCAGGGTGGTCTGACTTATCGCGAGGGACACCTCGTGTGCGAGAAGGCGGCGCGCTCGGGCCGGCTCCTCAGCCTTGATGTCGTGGAACTCAATCCGGTCCTGGACGACCGCAATCACACGGCCGTCCTGGCGGTGGGCCTGGTGGCCTCCGCGCTTGGGAAGACGATCCTCTGATCCCAATACCGCCCTCCGGCCATCTGCAGCGGAGACCGTTTACGAAGATTGTTTACGAAGATTGTCGTTGACAAATGCGCATCTGCTCCCTACTGTAGTACCAGATCCATGTACGAGAACCTTCGTGAACCGGCGGGGTAATACCTGCACCTCATGAGCGTGCTGTGGCAAAGGGGGGAGACGCGGGCATGATTGCCTGGATGCCGTATGCGGCGCTGGTCGGCGGGATCGTCGCGATTGGCGGATGGGCGCTGGAGCGGTTGGCGGCCTCCGCGGGATGGCCGCGCCGGTTCGCCTGGCTCGCGGCGTTGACCCTGGCGGTGGCAGTCCCTCTGGCCGGAAGGACGCGCGCGCCGGTCGCGCCCCCGGTGCAGGAGGCCACAACGGCCGTTGTGTCGCTGGTCAGCGGAGCAGCTGTGGCGGACGCCCGGAGCGTGACTCCGGCCCTTTCCGTTCCCGGGGGCGTGAATCCGAGCAGGATCGCGGCTCTTGCATGGGGCACCGCGTCCCTGACGGCCTTGTTCGTTATCGGTAGTGTGCTGCTGGTCATGGGCTGGAGGCGCCGCCGCTGGGAGCGCACAAGGGTGGCCGGAAAGCCGGTCTACGTCTCCCGCCGCTTCGGTCCGGCCCTGGTCGGCGTCGCCAGAGCGAAGGTGGTCGTCCCCGCATGGGTGTCGGAGCTTGAGCCGGGTGTCCGGGACGCGATCATCCGGCACGAGGAGGAACATGCGCGTGCCCGGGACCACCTCGCGCTGCTCTATGGCGGCCTCGCCGCGGCGGTGTTCCCATGGAGTCCGGCGATCTGGTGGATGTGCCGGCGGCTTCGCGCCGCGGTGGAAATGGACTGCGATGAACGGGTCCTGGCGTCGGGGATCGGAGTCGCCGATTACGGCACGGTCCTCCTGAACGCGGGAACCCGGTCCCGTGGCTGGTGGGGATTCGCCCCCGCGATGGGCAAATCCAGGAGCCTGCTTGAAAGGAGATTGAAGACGATGAGTGAGAGGCAAGAGAAGCTGGGTGCGGGCCGCGCGGCCATGCTCGCCTGCGTGGCGGTGGGCGCACTGGTGACGGCGTGCGACGTGCGGTTGCCGACGGAAATCGGCGACGTGATCGACGAGGCGTTCGAGGTTCAGGCCCCGGAGCCCCGGGGCAAACCTTCCGGATGGACCCAGGGCTCCTACGACGGCTATCTGGCCAAATGGTTCGTCTCGGACCCGGCTCCGCTCGTGTTTGTGGACGATGTGCGTGTCGGGCGCTACGAAGACCTGCCCGAATCGGTCCGGCTCTGGTCGGAGAGCGGCCTCAGGAGGGACGGGCTGGTCGGTCGCGTCGAAGTGATCAATGGTGCGAGGTCCCTGGAGATCTACGGCGACGAGGGTGCCAACGGCGCCATCCGGATCTTCACGCAGGGCCGGCCCGCGGTGGCGGAGATGGTCGAAGCCGTGGCTGAAAGTCCGAAGCAGTCCGACCGGGACAATCTTTGGGGGGGCAAGTTCTCAGGGATGGCTGAGTCGCTACCCTTGCCCATCCTGATCATCGAAGGCGTCCGGGTCACAATCCACGGGAACGCACTGGACGAGGACGGCAATGCAGCGCCGTGGCCGGATCCAACGCCGTGGCCGGATGCCAAGGACATCGAGAGATTCGAGGTGATCAAGGGTGCTGGGGCCGTAGCACGCTACGGAAACGAGGCCGCCGGTGGGGTGATCCTGATCTGCTTGAAGAAGTGATCTGCGGAATGGAATGAGTACGGACATCGTCCCGGCGATGGATCTCGTGCGCGTTGGGAGCCGCGTGGTTCCCGTGCCTCCTGACGACGGCTTCACGTAGATCGGCGGAACCAGATATGATTGATGCTCGGCCGGGGTGGTGAAATCGGTATACACAGGGGACTTAAAATCCCCCGGGAGCAGTCCCATGCGGGTTCGAGTCCCGCCCCCGGCATGTTCGGTCTCCGACCGGCGGCCCGCGTGCTGACACCTGCTCAGCTTCTCGGCCGAATAGCGCCATTCACCAATTTGGGCGGACCTGCCATCCCGGCGCCTCGCCGGCCCCGGCGCGGGGCGCGGTTTCTCCACGGCTAGAGAATCGCGTCCAGGTAGAGGTCGACCCGGAAGCGCTTGTGCGGCCCCCTGAGTCCCTGCGACAGGTCCAGGCGGACGATCCCGTCCAGGATACTGCCCCCCAGGCCGATTCCGTAGAGGATTTCGTCCGCCTCGAAGGCGTCTCGGTCGCCGGCCCAGCCGGCGTCGCCGAAGAGGATTGCGGATCCGGCGTGGAAGGTGCGGGACACCTCGACCCGGCCCCGCGCGAAGGACGGGCCCGAGATGACGGAAGCCGAATAGCCGCGCAGCGACCCGGCCCCGCCGAGGAACCGGGAGCGCTGCGCGGGCGCTTCACCCCAGGTGGACCCGGCCCCCGCCTCGAGACCCAGGTTCCACCTGAGCCAGCCGTCGCCCGCGAGCGGGATGATCGCCCGGAGTGTGGCACCGGCCTGCCGGTAGTCGCTCCGGGGGTCCTCGCCCGACGCCCGCCACACGGCCCAGCGACCTTCCACTTCCGCCCCCAGCTGGATGCCGCCGGGGTCGTGCCCCCACCACGGTGAAAGCCTCAGTTCGACTCCCGCCTCCTCGGCGTCGTCGGCCTCGATGTTGGAGCGGAACGTCCCGTCGCCGTCGAAGGCCCGGAAAAGGGCGAAATCGATTGTGTTGCTCACCGCGCTCTGCCGCTCGGCCCATGCGCGCAAGACAAGGGACTCGCGCGCTCCGTCGGGTGGCCGCCAGCTCAGGTCGGCCCCGGTGGCCCGGTAGTACTCCCCTTCGTCGCGGCCGAAGAGGAACGCGTTGAGAGAGTTGCCGAAGCCGAGGTGTCTGCCGTCAGGGTCGGTTGCCCGCAACTCGTGGAAGGTACCGAGCGACAACCGGCGCAGAACCGTCGAGCGTTCAAGGTCGAATCGCAACTTGGGCCTCAGGTCCGACAGCCCGAAGAACCCCGAGGCGCGCACATGGAACCTTTTGCCCGGCTCCCACTCCAGGCCGCCCCCGAAAGCGGGACCCTCCACCCGGTTGTAGCGGATGAGATCGTGGCGCGCCCAGCCCCAGTGGAGACCCAGCGCGGCCTTGGCGACGGATGGAGCCGGGAGGTCTCCCAGACGCTCGACGAGCTCCTCCAGTTCGGCGTCGGACGGAAACCCGGCCGCGTCGTGCCAGATGGGCGGAGGGAGGTGGGGGCTCTCGGACACGAGATGGCGCTCCCTGGGGGCGATCACCGACGAGCGGTTGACCATAACCGATGCCAACGTATCGTCGAGGTGCTCGTACTCCACGCCCTCGTCACCCGACAGAAGCTGGGCGATGAACGTCATCGCCTCGGCCCGGGTCTCGAAGTGCACCTCCCTGAGCGGGGGCGCTGCCACGGGATGGACCGCCTCCGCGTCCCCGTCCGGGTCCGCCTTCTCGCTCTCCGCCAGGGTGACCGATTCGATCTCGTAGGAAACGTCCGTGGAGATGGGAAACCTGAAGATCCCCGCCGCAGCCTCGCCCTTGAGGTGCATGGCGTAGGGGAGCCAGGTCCGGAAGTCCCAGAGCGAGTACTCGACCGCGACCACCGTGAGATCGAAGGTCCAGGGCTTCAACAGCCCGGGCACGTACCGGAAGGTCCCGCGTTCCTCCTCCCGCTCGAGGTCGGGAATGTCGCGCATGGCGTCGAACTTCCGGCTCAGCCGGTACACGGCCCGAACCAGCGCTCCGGACTCGGGTTCGATCCACAGCGTTCCGCTGATCCTGTTGGCGTCCGCCTCCCGGGCAAGGACGTCCAGCTGGATCGCCCTCAGCCGGCGCCCGTCCTGGAAGGAGATCGTCATGATGTCGCCGCTGCGGAAGCGGTAGAGCGAGTCGGCTCCCCCGCTCAGGGGATGCGCCAGCCAGAATCCGTCGTCCCGCGGCTCGAGGGGAAGGAGGTCCTGGTCGGGGATCCCGAAGAGCAGCTGGTCGCTCCCGGGTTCGAACGGCCGGTCGAAGGAGAGGTCGTCGAGCCAGTCCATTTCGTCCTCGATCACGCGCCCCGGATACTCGGAGCGGGTTCCGAGAACCTGGATGACCGGCCTGTGATCCCGCTCCCAGAAGGCGCGCACGGCCGTCTCGTTGTGATAGAGGACTCGGTCGCGGAGAAAGGTGCGCATGGCCGTTGCGGATCTCTGCCGGATCACGGCCGTGTAGCGCAGGACGGACTCGTCCAGCGCCTTCCAGTTGGCCCGGGCCGCCGCGTAGAGACGGTGCGCCACCGAATCCTCGAAGGTGTCGGGGGCGAAGCCGGACTGGGCGCCGGCGCGCGCGGGCGCCGCGACGGCGACTCCCGTGCCGAGCGCGAGCGCGACCGTGAACGCCCTCACCAACCGGACCCCGGGTCGTCCGGGAGCCGAAACCGCGCCTCGCGAAAGTTCTCCCATGCGACGTAGCGCCATTCGGCGACGGACCGGCCGCCGGCCGGTTCTTCCACCGCGGCGGAGAAGATGAAGATGCCGCGGTTGTCGTCGTCCACGTCGTTTCCGCCCGTCAGGTGGAACGAGCGCCCGTCGCGCAGCGTCACCCGCGCCCCCCCGGGCTCCATCCTCTGGATGTGCGCGATGTTCGCGAATTCGATGGACAGTTCGACACCGTCGGAACTCCCCTGAAGCAGATCCCTGGACCACTCCTCGTCGGCGTCCCAGCGGATCCGCCCGGCGATTTCCTCACCTTCACGGGTGACGACCGTGCCGGACAGCGGACGGCCTCCGTCGAAGGCGTCGTAACCGGGGGTGCCGGGTGCGCGCTCGAAGCGAAGGACCCGCACCAGGTGCCACTCCACCTCTACCAGTCCCAGGGCCGGGTCCGAAATCTGCACCGGCCCCGGATCCGGTTCCAGCGGCTCGTTGCAGAGTTCCACGACCGAGTCCGATTTGAGGATCACCCTCGCGAAGCACGGAGTGCGCTCCAGCGAGCGGATATCGGCGAAGCGGAAGGACCGCAGGTATTCGTCCGATCTCCAGGGGTTCGCCAGCCCGGGCACGTCCTCCCAGAACCCGTCGAGGAAGTGGGACTCCAGGATCTTGCGCCGGTTCCAGGTCACGAGACCCGTGAAAAACCGGCCGAACTTGTCCTCGACGGTCCCGTACAACCGGAGGGACGCCGGGACGCGGCCGGCCGGCGCGGGCCCGAATTCGACTTGTTCGATGTCACGCCC
This sequence comes from Longimicrobiales bacterium, assembly GCA_965204275.1. Lineage (GTDB taxonomy): Bacteria > Gemmatimonadota > Gemmatimonadetes > Longimicrobiales > Gaopeijiaceae > Bin94. The sequence continues at coordinate 1,425,409 of CBDBEC010000002.1, read as the reverse complement.
CCGCAATCTTACCGAACCGTCTCCCTTGTCGACCCACACCTCCGCCCCCCGCCAGAACGACTCGATACGGACCTCCCCCCCGGCGTGGCGCGTCACGGTGTCACCCCGCGCCGGTTCCGTTCCGTGTCCCGTGCGAATCGTCGCCGTGGATCTCCCCTTGTCGTCGAATGCAAGCTCGGCTATGTGGCCGAAGCGGACCCCGGCGCGGGAAGGCCCGACGAACGCCGGGTGTTTCTCCACCCATGAAATCCGGTGACCCTTCAGTTCGAGCACCCGGGTGTGGCTCTTGCCCCCACGCGTCGCATCGAGCCAGTCCCGGTAATGCTCCTCCGGAATCTCCCGCGAAGCCAGGAGGACGTCGGCCCAGCTTCCGCCGCTCCTGGCCGCGCGTACATGAATGAAACCCTCATGGATGTCGCCGTCTCTTGTCACTACGCGCCCCCACATCCGGCCATCGTACTGGGCCTGCACCGGGGAGAGCGGAGCCCCGAGGACGTGAAAAGCAAGGAGAACAAGGGCTGCGCTGGTGCGGAAGCAGGGGAAGGGCATGCGGTTGGGTTGCAATGGAATGGTAGGCCTTTCGTCTGGTACGTAACCTCGCCTGCGAGGGTTTCGTGAACATGGCAGTCCGTGGATAAAGCCGCCCGAGCACCGAGAGCGGCGAGGCGCCGGGCTGGCAAGGCGCGACGAAAGATGAATAGCAGAGCTATTCGCCCGAGGAGCAACGGAGAGCGGAGCTTTGGAGAAACGAAATGTATACTGTGGTTTACTAAATGTCATGTTTTCATTACATCTCTAGCTGACCAAGCGAAGCGCCCCGCGCGGATGCATCGCCGCTCGAATGCCGGGGGGATTTTGTCCACGGGCTGATTGCCCCTTCGAATCCTCCGGGGCCGTTCAGGCGAGGTGGGTTGCGCCCCCCTGGGACGGCGCCCGCAGCAGGAACCTGGGGATCTCGGCGCGAAAGACCGACCCGTCCGCGCGGCGGAAGTGGTAGTAGCCCTCCATGAACCCGTTCGGGCCCTCGAGCACGCAGAAGCTGTTGTATTCGTGGACGTCGCCGGGGGCCAGCGTGGGACATTCCCCCACCACGCCCTCCCCGCTGACCTCCTGGTCGCCGCCGGCCTCATCGTGGATTCTCCAGTGACGCCAGAAGAGCTGCGCGGTGTCGTCGCCGACGTTCTCGATCCGGATGAAGTAGGCGAAAACGTACCGCTCGGGGGGCAGCGAATGCGCAGCCGAGTACACGGGCCTGACGCTGATGCGCATCCGGTCCGGCAGGATCGGGGGTCGGGGGTCGGCGTCGCGGGCCATTCGAATCATGGGCTACCGTGGACTTGTGGTCGCAATGGTTTAGAATACGTGCGGCCCGCGGGGAGTCCTCCCGGCTTGCGGACGCCGTGCTCCCGGTCATCCGGCCTCCGGTGAAGTGCAAAGCGGCTTTCGCCGATTCCGTCCAGGTCCGCCACCGCGCGAAGGTGCGGTGCCCTTGCGCTCCACCGCAAGCCCCGCAGCCGCGGGCGAATGGCCGGCCACCGGGCCCACCCCCTTGTGAAACGATTCACATGGCTGGCGCCCGAGCTGCCGGCCGAGGAACCGGGCGAAGAGAGGCGACTCAACCATGAGCATTCAACTTCCCGAGTACTGGCCGTCCCTGGCGGCCGCCGCGGCCGCGCTGGCCCTGGCGGCGTGGGCCGCCGGCTGGGTGGCTTCGCGCATCCTGCACCGCGTGATCAGCGGAGTTACCTCGCGCACGCGTTCGACCTGGGACGACCGCCTCATCGAACGCGGCGTCTTCAGACGGCTGGCGCGCGTGGTTCCGGCGGTGGTGGTCTACCTCGGGATCGGGCCCGCGCTCGAGGCGGGTGGCGCTGCGCCAACCGTCGGTACGCCGCTCCTGGTGTGGACCCTCGTCCGGCGCGTGGCGGCCGCCTACATCGCGTTCGCCGTGGTGCGCGCCTTCCAGGTGTTCCTGGACGCCGTCAACGACATCTACAACGAGAGCTACGCCGAAGCGAAGTCGAGACCAATCAAGGGCTACCTCCAGGTGGCAACGCTCGTGGCCCATCTCGCCGCCGCCGTGGTGATCGTGGCCGTCCTGGCCGGGAGGTCGCCGGTCGTATTCCTGTCGGGACTCGGCGCGCTCGCCGCCGTGCTCATGCTGGTCTTTCGCGACACGATCCTGTCGCTGGTCGCCAGCATACAGATCGCGTCGAACGACATGGTCCGGATCGGGGACTGGGTGAGCGTGCCGCAGGCGGGGTGCGACGGCGAGGTCATCGACATCGCCCTCCACACGGTGAAGGTGCAGAACTGGGACAAGACGATCTCCACGATCCCGACCAACAAGTTCATCACGGAGTCGTTCAAGAACTGGCGGGGGATGTCGGAGTCGGGAGGGCGGCGCATCAAGCGGTCGTTGAGGCTCGATATGAACTCGGTGCGGTTTCTGAGCGAGGCCGAGGTGGAGGAGCTCTCCCGCCGCGAGCTGCTGCGGGACCACATGCGCGAGAGTGTCGCCGCGATCACCCGCTACAACGAGGAAAAGAACACCGGGGACCCGGAGGTGACTCCCGAAATCCGGCGGCTGACAAACCTGGGCACCTTCCGCGTCTACGTGCAGAAGTACCTGGAGGCGCATCCGAAGACCCACAAGGATATGACGCTGCTGACGCGGCAGCTGGCGCCCGGGCCGGAAGGGGTGCCGATCGAGGTCTACTGCTTCTCCAACGACACGGCGTGGGCCAACTACGAGGGGTTCCAGGGGGACATCTTCGACCACCTGATCGCGATATTGCCGGAATTCGGGTTGAGGGCGTTCCAGGCGCCGGGGGGCGTCGACTTCAGGAAGGCGCTGGGGGGCGGAAACAAGCGCACCTGATGTATGCTACAATTTCCATTATGTAATGTAGACATTACAGAAAGGTCCACTTGGGAGACCGTCCGGTCCCGTGAACGCTTCAGCTCAGAGGCTGCGCGACGAGGTACGCGGTGACGGCGACGGCCGCGGCGCCGAGAAGCAATTCGATCGTGGCCGCGTTACGGATGAGTCCGATGCGGGGACTCCGTTCCAGTGCCGGGCGCACGAAGCGCCAGTTGTAAAAGCCGAGAGCCAGCACCCCGGCTACGACAACGTCCTTGACGAGCAGCGACCTCCCCCACGCCGTGGTCCACAGATCGGAGAGGGACTCGACGTGGATCCACACCTTGACCGCACCGGTGACCAGCAGCAGCGCCACGGCGATCTGGGCCACCCGCGAAAACGCCGCCACCATTCCGGCGACTCCAGGTGCATCCGCGCAGTCCTCGGTGCCTTGTCCACTCAGCGCCGGGAGTCCCGCGAACAGCAGACAGGCGAGTCCCCCCACCCAGCCCCCCGCGGCTACCACATGCAGGTACGTGGCCGCGGCGGAGAGAGCGCGCGGGCTGTCCGCCCACCCGTGCCCGGAGAGTATCGGTGAGAGCGGGATTATCAGGGCACCCAGAGCGACGATCTGCCACCCGGCGTGGCGAGTTCCACCCTTGCCCGCGACAGCGAGACCCATGGCGACCGCCAGCACGCCGGCCAGCTGCATCCACCAGCCCACCGCCCAGGGCGTCCCGGTGGCCACCGTGCGCAGATTTCCGAGCATGTCGTCAGGAAAGAAGACCGCCGCCTGGTGCAGGAGGCTCAGGGGAAGGTGCGCCAGCAGGATCCCCAGCCCCAGGCCGGCAGTGAGCGAGACTTGGCGCGTGGCGGCCAGGACCACGTCGCGCGCCTCGCCGGCCCGAGCAAACCGGCCAAGCACCAGAAACCGGAAAGCCACTGCGCCCAGTAGCGCCAGGATCCCGAGGTAGAGGACGAGCCGGTTGAAGGTCCGGCCGAACGGGAATCGGGATCCGGACGCGGCGGTGCCGGCCTGCGCGCTCTCACGGCGAACATCTCCCCCATTCGTCACGGAATCTACGGCCGCCGCCGCGGCTCCCGGGGGGTCCCCCTGCGTCTCTTCGATAGGAGGCTCCACCCGGAACCCGAAGTCGCCCGAGATCCTGTGGCCATCCGGACCCGCGGTGGTCCACGCCACGGTGTAGCTGCCCGGCCCCAACGGCTCGCTAAGCGGCAGCACCAGCACATCCTGCCTTTCGTCGGCGAGGTAGGCCAGGTCACCAGCCGGCGCCACGGCCCCGTCGGCACCTGCGGCCCGAACGGTGACGATGCTCAGAGCGAGCTGCACGTCCGTCGTGTAGGTGAGGGTCACCGCGTCGGGGGACGCCTCCAGCGCGGTGTCCGCCGCCGGGCCCGACTCCTTCAGTTCGGTGTGGTGCGGGCTCGTCCCGGCCGCCGCCGGGGCCGCCACCAGAATCGTCGGCACCGCGACTCCGGCGGCCAGGGCCCGAAGCCCGCGACGCGGGGACCGCCGGTGGGTTTCAGGACTTGCTCTCGTCACCGCCCTTACGTTGGCGGCAACCCGTGCGCGATCGCCCATTCCATCGCTTCGCAGAAGCGGTCGAGCTCCTCCAGCGTCGTGTACACGCTGGGCGAGATCCGCACCCCGGTGCACTCCTCGTGGCCGATCGGGCTCGTGATGATCCGGTGGGTGTTCCACAACCAGGTGCTCAACGCAACCGGTTCGAGTCCCTCCGCGTGGACGTTGCCGATCCCGCACGCGAAGCCGGGCTTCCGGCTGGTGTTGAGGCTCACCCGGTCGTCTTCCAGCAGCCGGTTCGCCCAGTAGTCCCGCAGGTACACCAGGCGTTCGGCCTTCCGCTCGGCGCCGATCCCCTGGTGGAAGGTCAGCGCTTCGCCGATGGCCAGGTAGTTGGCGGCCGGGTGGGTGCCGATCTCCTCGTACTTGCGGATGTCCTCGTTCAGGCCGTCGGGGGCCGCCATCAGCGGCCAGATCTCGGGGATCTTCTCGCGGCGCACGTAGAGCAGCCCCGTCCCGTGGGGGGCGAAGAGCCATTTGTGGAGGCTGGTGGAGTAGTTGTCGCACTCCAGGTCCGGGAGCTTGAACGGGAAGTGCGCCAGCGCGTGGGCGCCGTCGACGATTACGGGGATGTCGTGCCCCCGCGCCATCCGCACGATCTCGCGCACCGGCAGGATCTGGCCCGTGAGGTTGATCATGTGGCACATGAGGATGAGCCGTGTCCGGGGCGTGACGGCCTCCTCGAAGAGGCGCACCACCTCGGCGGGGTCCTCGGCCGGTACGGGGACCCTGATCTGCCGCATCACGATCCCCTCGCGGCGTTCCCGCTGCCGGAAGGTGGTCAGCATGCGCCCGTAGTCCTGGGTGGTCGTGAGGACCTCGTCACCCGGTTCCAGGTCGTAGCCGAACTGGCAGGTCTGCAGGCTCTCCGAGGCGTTGCGGGTGAAGGCGACCTCCTCCGCGTCCACGCCCCACTCCCGTGCCACGCGGGCGCGAACGCCCTCGCGCTGGGGTTCCAGGACCCTCCACATCGTGTAGGTGGGCGCCAGGTTGGAGTAGTCGAGGTGGCGCTTCATGGCGTCCTGCACGAAGGAGGGCGAGGGGCTCACGCCCCCGTTGTTCAGGTTGACCAGCGTCCGGTCGACGGTGAAGGCCCGGGCCACCTCGGCCCAGAAGTTCTCGTCCCCCGCCGTGTCGGCGGGCGAGCCCGGGTGGCCGGCGAGCTCGCGCGCGATGTCCACGGCATGCGCGTTGAAGGCAGGGAGCCCGGAGGCCCCGATGAAGGCGGCCGCCGAGCCGAGGAAGTCGCGCCGGTTCGGGGGTTGCCGGTCTCTGTCGGCTTCGGGAGAATGGTTGCGCATTTCTTTCTCGGTGCTGGGCGGTACGGCACCCGTGCGGACAACCGGCGGCGGCCGGCCGCCGCTGCCCCCGCGACATGGGTGCGTCCGCGTCGGGCTCTGGTGGCCGCATCGTAGCATCCGGCGCAGCGGGCGGGCAAGCGAGTCCCGGGCGCCGGGGACTCCCCCGCAGCGCCGGTCTGCTACAATTCAGGGCAGCCTGTTCGACCCGCCCGCCCCACCTCGGGAACCCGCTTCCATGATACGAGTACGTTTCCTCGGCACCGCCGCCGCACGTCCCACCGTGCGCCGGAACGTGTCCGGCATTGCCGTGCAGCGGGAGGGTGAGTCGTTCCTTTGGGACTGCGGCGAGGGGACGCAGCGCCAGATCATGCGCTACGGAACCGGCTTCTCCTTTGCCCACATCTTCATCACGCACGCACACGCGGACCACCTCCTCGGCCTTCCCGGCCTCCTCCGGACGATGGGACTTCAGGGAAGGGAGGAGGAGATGACAGTCTACGGCCCTGTCGGCACGGAGGCGACGTTGCATGCGGCCGTGCGCCTCGGGGCGGAGCGAATGGCCTTTCCCGTCGAAGTGAAGGGGCTGGCCCCCGGACGCAGGGTGGACTTCGACGGGTGGGCGGTGCAGGCGTTTCACGCGGAGCACGGTGTCCCCGCGCTCGGCTACGCCCTGGTCGAGGAGGCCCGGCTCGGCCGCTTCGACGTGGAAGCGGCGCGACGGATGGGTATTCCCGAAGGTCCTCTCTTCGGCCGGCTGCACCGCGGCGAGGCCATCGAGGTCGGGGGGAGGGTCATCTCGCCGGACGATGTGGTCGGGCAGCCTCGCCCGGGGCGAAGGGTGGTCTACAGCGGCGACACCAGGCCCACGCGCGAAGCCGTCCAGATGGCCATGGGGGCGGACCTGCTCATACACGAGGCCACCTTCGGCTCCGGAGAGGGAAGGAGGGCCCGCGAAACCGGGCACTCCACCGCCGCCGAGGCCGCCGGGGTGGCCGCGCGGGCCAGAGTGCGGGAGCTGGTGCTCACCCACGTATCCGCCCGCTACTCCGAGACCCCCGCCCGGCTGGAAGAGCAGGCGCGCGCTGTCTTCCCGGCTTCGCGGGTTGCGCGGGACGGGCTCGAACTGGAGATCGGCTACCGTGATTGAGACCGGCGGAGAGGCGCTTCCCGGCGGGCGGGAACTGAGCGTCCGGGTCCCCGGCGACAAGTCGATCACCCAGCGGGCGCTGATTCTGGGGGCGCTGGCCGAGGGGGAGAGCCGGATCGGCGGCGTGCTCCGCTGTGAGGATCCGCTGGCGACCGGCCGGGCGTTGGCCGGGCTGGGGGTCGAGATCAGAGGCCTGGAGGGGTCTCTGGAGAGTGATCTTCGGATCCGGGGCCGGGGACTGCGGGGCTGGCGGCAGCCGGACGGGGTTCTCGATCTGGAAAACAGCGGAACCGGGGCGCGGCTCCTCGCCGGCGCCCTGGCCGCGCAGCCGCTCGCGGCGGTGCTCACCGGGGACGAGTCCCTCACGTCCCGGCCGATGGAGAGGATTGCCGGGCCGCTCAGACGGATGGGGGCGGCAATCGACTGCCTGGGGGTCCCCGGCAGGCTCCCCATGCGGGTCACGGGCGGGCCGCTCGTCCCGTTGTGCCACCGGGGGACGGTGGCGAGCGCCCAGGTGAAGAGCGCCGTGCTGCTGGCCGGGGTGGGAGCCGAGGTGGCGGTGGAGGTGCGCGAACCGAGGAGGTCGCGGGACCACAGCGAGCTGATGCTGGAGGCTATGGGGGTGAGCGTTGTCGCAAGGGCGGTCGAAGGAAGCTGGAGCGTCCGTGTCCCCGCGCCCCCCACGCGGCTGGCACCCCTGGACATGGAGATTCCGGGGGATTTCTCGTCGGCCGCGTTCCTGCTGGCGTGGGCTGTGCTCTCCGGCTGCCGGGGGGCGCTCACGGTGCGCGGTGTCGGCCTCAACGACACGCGGACGGGTCTCCTGCCCGTGCTTGCCAGGATGGGGATAAGGGTGGATGTCGCTCAGCGAGGGACCGCGGGTGGTGAGCCGGTGGGCGACCTGCGGGTGGCTGCCCCGATGGGGCCGCCGCGAGCGGTGGAGGTGGGGGGCGCGGAGATTCCCGCAATGATCGACGAGGTTCCGGTCCTGGCCATCCTGGCGGCCCGGGCCGAGGGTGTCACCCGGATTACCGGAGCACGCGAGTTGCGGGTGAAGGAGTCGGACCGTCTGACGGCGCTGGCCCTGAACCTGCGGCGGATCGGGGTGGCGGTAGAGGAGCTTCCCGACGGTCTGGAGATCGAGGGTACCCGGCGCCGCCTCGCAGGCGTCGCCGAGTGCTTCGGGGACCACCGCATCGCCATGTGCTTCGGGGTGTTGGGGGCCACCCCCGGGTGCGACATCCGGGTCGACGATCCCGGGGTGGCGAACGTGAGTTTCCCGGGCTTCTGGAAACTGCTGGCGCGTTTGCCGCACCGGAGCGCGAGTGGCCGGCGCGGACGGACCGCGTACACCCGCCGCGATGCGGCGCACTGGGATGCCGCCGCCAATCCCGAAACCGGTTGCCTGGTGGTCGCCATCGACGGTTCGGCCGGCTCGGGAAAGTCGACCACCGCGGCCGCCGTCGCCTTCCGGCTCGGTTTTCGCCACCTGGACTCGGGTGCGATCTACCGGGCCGTCACCCTGGGCCTCATCAAGAAGGGAACTGCCGATGCGGTACTGGAAGAGGTCACCCCGGAGGAGTTGGCGGCACTCGAAATCGACGTGAAATGGGGAGAGGGACGCATGGAGATGTGGCTGGACGGGAACCGGATACCCGAGCGGGATCTGCGGAGTGAGCGGGTCACGGCGAGGGTGTCGCAGGTCTCGGCCATTGCGGCCGTGCGATCCAGCCTCCTTGATCTGCAGCGGTCCGCCCGGGCAGGGGCCGGTCTGGTCGCCGAAGGACGTGACATGGGCTCCGTGGTGTTTCCGGACGCGAAGGTGAAGGTCCACCTGGACGCGGACCCCCGGGAACGGGCGCGCAGGCGCATCCTGCAACGCGGTGAGCGCAGTCCGGGCCCGGCCGAGATCGAGGCGGAGGCCGACCGGCTCAGACGACGCGACGAACGCGACTCGTCCCGCCGCGTCGCACCCCTCCGCCGGGACCCGGACGCGGTCGTGATCGACACCACCGGTCTGGAACCGGACGAGCAGATCGATCGTATCGTGCGGCTGGTGGAGAAAGCGCGGCGAGTATCCCGTTGAGGTTCGATTTCCGCTATCATTTAAATCTGTACCCTGTCGGGACCCCGGCAGAGTCGGTACCGCTGCCGGGTGTCCGTTCGGCAGACGGCGAAGAAGACGAAGCGGTTCCGGGCCCCGCGGGTCGGGCCAGTGAGCCGCAGCCCCATCATTCAACCCGGCTTGCCCGCGCCTCCTGCCGAGCCGGAGTGGTAACCGGAGCGCTAGCTGCCTGCTGGCGATGCGCAAATGAACGAACCCCAGGAACCCCAGTCGGCGACCGACGCCCCCCCCGGCCCTTCCGCCGCTCCCCATCCCGCGGGCACGATTCCCTCGGATGAAATCTCGCCGGAACTGCTCCACGACCCCTACGGCGAAGAGATCCTCGACGTCTCCCGGGACGCCTTCGAGGCCATGCTCGACGAGCATCGCACCGCCGCCGGCGATATCCGCGAGGGCCAGATCGTACAGGCCCGAGTGCTGCGGACCACCGAGTCCACGGTCATCCTCGAATTCGGCTTCAAGAGCGAGGGCGCCGTTCCGCTCGAGGAGTTCAAGGATCCGGATGAGGTCGAGCCCGGGCGTGAAGTGGAGGTGCTTCTCGAAAGCCTCGAGGACGAGGACGGCGTGGTCGTCCTGTCCAAGAAGAAGGCGGACTTCCTGCGCGTCTGGGAGCTGATCAAGGAGGCATACGAGAACGACCGCCCCGTCAAGGGCCTGCTGACCCGCAAGATCAAGGGCGGCGTCACCGTCGACATCATGGGGGTGGACGCCTTCCTGCCCGGCTCGCAGATCGCACTCAGGCGGGTTCCCAATATCGAGGACCTGATCGGCGATACGTACGAGTTCATGATCATCAAGCTCAACAAGCGGCGTCGCAACATCGTCGTGTCCCGCCGGGTGATTCTGGAGCACGAGCGCAAGAGGAAGCGGTCCACTCTGGTCAAGGAACTGCTCACGGGACAGGTCCGGGAAGGCATTGTGAAGAACATCACCGACTTCGGCGCCTTCATCGACCTCGGTGGACTGGACGGGCTGCTGCACATCACCGACATGTCCTGGGGACGGGTCGGACATCCGTCGGAGGTGGTCAAGATCGGTGGCCGGCTGGATGTCAAGGTGCTCGACATCGATTGGGAGCGCGAGCGTATCTCCCTGGGTCTCAAGCAGTTGCTGCCATACCCCTGGACGGACATCGAGGACCGCTATCCCGTGGGCGCAAGGGTGCGCGGCAAGATCGTGTCGATCACCAACTATGGAGCCTTCGTGGAGCTGCAGAAGGGCGTCGAAGGGCTCGTGCACATCTCGGAGATGTCCTGGACGCGCAACGTGCGTCACCCTTCCAAGCTCGTGGCGATCGGAGACGAGATCGAGGCGGTCGTGCTCAAGGTCGATCCGAAGGAGGAGAAGATCTCGCTCGGAATGAAGCAGATCGAGGAGGACCCCTGGCTCGCTCTGCCGCTGAAGTACCCGACGAGTACACGGCTCACGGGAACCGTACGGAACCTCACCTCCTTCGGGGCGTTCGTGGAGATCGAGGCGGGGATAGACGGACTCGTTCACGTTTCGGACATGAGTTGGACCCGCCGCGTGGAACACCCCTCGGAGGTGGTCCGGAAGGGTGAGCAGGTCGAGGTCATGGTGCTGGACGTGGACTCGGACAACAAGCGTATCTCCCTGGGCATCAAACAGCTGCACGAAGACCCCTGGCCGGGGTTGGTGACGCGGTTCTCCAAGGGGTACGAAGCGGATGCCCGTGTCGCGCGACTCCAGGACAGGGGTGTTGTGGTGGATCTGGGAGACGATGTGGAAGGCTTCGTGCCCGGCTCCCATACCGGCGTCCCGGCCAACGCCCTGGACGACCATTTCCAGGCTGGCGACACGGTGTCGCTGCGTGTGATATCCTCGGACGCCTCCGACCGGCGAATCGTTCTCGAAGTCGTCGAGCCGCCCGCGCGGCGACGGAGGGACGCCGGGGAGGAGGCCGTCGAAGCCGGCGAGTCCGCAGGGCCGGACGAAGCTGCGGGGTCCGATGAAGACCGTGAGGACGCTGGGCCACGCGAGGCCGATCACACTGCCGGGGCGAAGGCAGCCCCGGTGCCGGATGAGGCAGCCGCCGACGAACCCGCGGACACAGCCGAGTCCGCCGCGGCCGCCGAGCCCCCTGACGCCGCCGAGCCGACCGGAGCCGCTGAACCTGCCGACACAGCCGAGCCCGCCGACGCCGATGAGCAAGAGGAGCGAACGGAAGAATAGGAACCGAGGCGGAACAGACCGCCGGGCCCCCACCTTCGTCACCCCCGGTGCGACGCGGGATCGTTCCGTGGACGGTCGGGAGCGCGTTGTGAGTCCTGATGCCGGGTCCGCAGCACCGGTGGTGCGTCTGTTCGTGGTGGGCCTGATGATCACTTCGGCGTTCGCCTGCACCATCGGTATTCCCGGTAGGCCGGATCCAGCCGGCGCAGCCGCGGCCGGGACCGGCTCGGTCGGCTGGGGGGGCGGGGAATTCGACCGGCTGCCCGCGGACACGGCCGGTCCGGAGCAGGCGGAGGCCGGGCCGCAGCGTGATTCCGCGGAGGAGGAGCCCGCCGACCTCGTGATCGGGGCGGTGCTGCCGGTCTCGGGACCGCCTTCGCTGCGCGAGTACGCGCGCCTCTTTGTCGAAGGTCTGGAAATCGGGGTGCTGCTTGCCCGGGAGGCCGGCCTCCGCGTGGAACTCGTGGTTGAGGACAACCAGGGTACGGCGTCCGGGAGCGTTCGCGGTACGGCTGCCCTCGTGACGCGGGGGGCGCTCGCCATTCTTGGTCCGCTCGATGCCGACAACATGGGTGCCGCGGCACGAGCCGCGCCCCGCGGCATGGCGTTCTTCTCGCCTACCGTCAGGCAGATTCCCTACGGGCGCAGCGGCGTATACAGCATCGGCGCGGGAGATCCACAGGCGGGGAGGATCCTGGCGCGGACCGTGTGGGAACTGGGCTTCGCGAATGCTGTCATCGTACACCCCCGCAGTCCGCGCGAGGGCGTCGAAATGGACGCGTTCCAGCGTTCCTTCGTATCGTTGGGAGGCGTCGTTCGCCGACGGATACGCTATGCCCCCGGTACCACCACCTTCGAGAAACCCCTCCTGGAGGTGAAGTCCCTGGAGCCTTCGTTGCTGGTCGTGGCGGCGCCACCCTCCGATCTGGAACTCCTGGCTCCCCAGATCGCCTTCTTCGGACTTGACGAAACGGACGTGCAGGTCGCCGGCACGGCGGGATGGACCGCGCCCTCGGTTGTCGACGGGGTGGCGCGACGGCATACCGACGGTGTCGTTGCCCTGAGCACGGCGCCTCCCGGCGAGCCGCGCGAGCCGCCGGCGGAGTTCGTTGCGGCGTACGAGACCCTTTTTCGCAGGTCGCTCAACAGCTCGGTTCCGGCTACCGGCTTCGATCTCCTGCGGATGGCGCTGGGTGCGTACAACGAGGGCGCGCTCGAGCCGGCGGAGGTTGCGGCCACGCTGGAACGGATCGGCCTTTTCGAGGGTGCTACCGGGACGTACGCCTTTGCCGGCGGCCGCCTCACGCGCCGGTATTTTCCCGTTCGGATCTTCCAGGGCGCCCTGGATGCGGTGGACGCGACCTTTCCGCCGAACCCGCCCCCGGGCCGGTCGGTCCCGTCGATTCATCCGCCCCCCCGGTGAACCGCGGTCGCGTACCCCGGCCGGGGATGAACGAGGCGCTGGAGCGCCTGGAGACTCTCGGGCGCGAAGCGGCGCTGGGTGGAGGGGAGGCGCGTCTGCGGGTGCAGCACGAGCGCGGCAAGCTGTCCGCGCGGGAGAGGCTGGACCTCCTCCTCGACGAGGAGTCGTTCGTGGAGCTGGACAGGTTCGTCACGCACCGCTCGACCGAGTTCGGGCTGGGTTCCAGGAAGATCCTCGGCGACGGCGTGATCACCGGGTACGGGACGATCGACGGCCGGCTGGTCTACGCGTTCTCCCAGGACTTCACCGTCTTCGGCGGCTCGCTCAGCGAGGCCCACGCGGAGAAGATCGTCAAGGTCCAGGAGATGGCTCTCAGGAACGGGGCGCCCCTGATCGGCCTCAACGACTCGGGTGGGGCGCGCATCCAGGAGGGAGTCGTCTCGCTGGGCGGCTATGCGGACATCTTTTTGCGCAACACGCTCGCCTCGGGGGTGATTCCCCAGATCAGCGTGATCCTGGGCCCCTGCGCGGGCGGCGCCGTGTACTCGCCCGCGATCACCGACCTGGTGTACATGGTGCGGCGGACGAGCTTCATGTTCGTCACCGGGCCCGGCGTCGTGAAGACGGTGACCCAGGAGGACATCGACATGGAGGGGCTGGGCGGGGCCGACGTACACGCCGAGACGTCCGGCGTCGCCCACTTCGCGCATGACAGCGAAGCGGAGAGCCTGGCGGCCGTGCGTGAGCTCTTCCGCTACATCCCGCAGAACAACGCGGAGCGGCCTCCCGCCGGTCCCGACGCCGACCCGCACGACCGGCGTAGCGAGAAACTGCTCGAACTGTTTCCCGATAACCCCAATCGCCCCTACGACATGATCGATGTCATCCGCGAAGTTGCGGACGAGGGCGGATTCTACGAAGTGCACGCCGGCTTCGCCCGCAACCTGGTCACCGGCTTCGCGCACCTGGGCGGGCACGCCGTCGGAGTGGTGGCCAATCAGCCCGCGGTTCTCGCGGGCGTGCTGGACATCGACGCCTCCGACAAGGGGGCGCGTTTCGTGCGGTTCTGCGACGCCTTCAACATTCCCCTGGTCGTCTTCGAGGACGTCCCCGGCTTCCTTCCGGGGGTCGGCCAGGAGCACGGCGGCATCATCCGGCACGGGGCAAAGCTGCTGTACGCCTTCAGCGAGGCGACAGTGCCCAAGGTGACGGTCATCACCCGCAAGGCCTACGGTGGGGCCTACGACGTCATGAACTCGAAGCACATCCGGGGCGACATCAACCTGGCCTGGCCGATGGCGGAGATCGCCGTGATGGGGCCGAAGGGCGCGGTCGAGGTCCTCTTCCGCAGGGAGATCGCGGCATCGGAGGATCCCGAGGCGGAGACGGAGGCCCGCATGGCGGAGTACCGCGAGAAGTTCGCGCACCCGTACGTGGCGGCGGCGAGGGGGTATGTGGACGACGTGATCGACCCGCGCGACACCCGCCCCCGGCTCATCAACGCGCTCGACATGCTGGTCGACAAGCGGGACTCCAATCCGCCGAAGAAGCACGGCAACATACCGTTGTGAGACGGGCCCGGGGGCAACCCGGGGATGGCCGTCTGCGTCTCAAGGGGTTGTAGCAGGGCGGCTTCGCCAAGCCGCGAAGCCGCGGGACCGGAACCCGGCAACACAAGGGAGAACGCGATATGGCCCGGAAGACAGCAGTGACACGGTTCACCGAATGGGGGAGACTTGCGGCGCTGGCGCTCGTGGCCGTGCCGGCGTGGACAGCGGCGGGTGTAGCGCAGGAAGAGGAGGAAGAGAGCTACCCCATTGTCCGGTACTACCAGAACGAGACGGACACCAGGCCGATCCTGGGCGTCTATGTTGAAACCATGGGCCAGAGTGGACTACGGGTGACTCGGGTGATGGAGGACTGGCCGGCGGAAGCAGCCGGGATCAGGAGAGACGACATCATCGTGCGGATCGACGGGCACGAGCTGGCCGAACCGCTGGAGGACGAAGGGAAACGCCGTTTGCCCGCCGGCGGTTCCCTCCGCGAGCGGCGGCTGCGGGCTCTGCTGAAAGAGGTGCCCGAAGGCGAGGCGGTGGAAGTGACGGTGCGCCGGGATGGGGAGACGCTGAACCTTGCGGTGGTTCCACGGGCATGGCCGCTGCTCGAAAGCGTCGAGACGTTACGGGATCTGGTTTCGCGCGTCCGCACGATCGAAATCCCCGAGCGGTTGTCAGCCTCGCATGTCTTCGCCCCCGGAAGCTACCGGTTTCACTGGGACGGCACCCGCCGGCAGGGTGGCCACGGCCTCGACCTCCTGGAACTCAATCCCGAACTCGGCTCCTACTTCGGGACGGAGGAGGGGGTTCTGGTCGCGGATGTCGATGACGACTCCACACTGGGGCTGAGGCCCGGCGACGTGATCGTCGCGGTCGACGGACGGAGGGTCGGCGACATCGCCAAGCTACACCGCATTCTCGCCTCCTACGAGGACGACGAAGAGATCCGGTTCCGGATCTGGCGCGATGGCGCGGAGACCACGGCAACGGGTACCATTAGCTGACACTCGCCGGTCGGCCGCACCTGCCGCGGACCGGCTGCCCGTACCACTCATTCGGCCGGTGGACGGCGGCGGCGCATCGCATCGGGCGCTGCCACCCACCGGCTGACATTCGCCCGGCTCCCGGGAGGGGCGGCTTTGCTCGAATCCGTACTGGTCGCCAACCGCGGGGAGATCGCGCTCCGCGTCATTCGCGGGGCCCGCGAGCTCGGGATCCGCACCGTCGCGGTCTTCTCCGAACCCGACCGGAGTGCTCCCCATGTGCTCCACGCCGACGAAGCCTACCCGATCGGTCCCGCCCGGTCCGCCGAGAGCTACCTGAACGTCGAGCGACTGCTAGAGGTGGCCCGGCGGGCGAACGCGCGCGCCGTCCACCCAGGCTACGGCTTCCTGGCCGAGCGCGCCGACTTCGCCGAGGCCGTGACGGACGCCGGGCTCGTCTTCGTGGGACCGTCGGCGGCGACGATCCGGGCCATGGGCGACAAGACCGAGGCGCGCCGGAGGATGGAGGCGGCGGGAGTTCCGGTGGTGCCGGGGACCACCACACCGCTGGCCTCGGCGGACGAGGCGCGCCGGGCGGCCGGGGCGACGGGCTTCCCCGTGGTGCTCAAGGCGTCTGCGGGCGGGGGCGGAAAGGGGATGCGCGTGGTCAGGCGGGCGAAGGACATCCCCGGCGCCCTCGCGGGCGCGGTGCGTGAGGCCGAAGCCGCATTCGGCGACGGCAGCGTATACGTGGAGCGGTACCTGGAACGCCCCCGCCACATCGAGGTTCAGCTCTTCGGCGACACGCACGGCAACGTGGTGCACCTGCACGAGCGCGAGTGCTCCATCCAGCGACGCCACCAGAAGCTGGTCGAAGAGGCGCCGTCGGCGCTTCTGGACCCCGCGGAGCGGCGGCGGATGGGGGAGGCCGCGGTGCGCGCGGCCCGGGCGGTGGACTACGTAGGAGCGGGAACGGTCGAGTTCCTCTACCAGGACGGCGAGTTCTTCTTCCTGGAGATGAACACGCGCCTGCAGGTGGAGCACCCGGTCACCGAGATGGTCACGGGCGTCGATCTGGTCGAATGGCAGTTTCGGGTCGCCTCGGGCGAGGCGTTGCCGCTCCGGCAGCGGGGAATCCCCCTGGAGGGGCACGCCATCGAGTGCCGGATCACCAGCGAGTCCCCCTTCGAGGGATTCCTGCCGGCGACAGGCGTCGTCAGCGAGCTGGAGGTTCCCGGCGGTCCGGGGGTGCGGTGGGACGGTGGAATCGCCGCGGGCACCGAAGTCGGCCTTCACTACGATTCCCTCCTCGGCAAGCTGATCACGCACGGCGCCGACCGCGGGGTGGCGGTGCGGCGCATGAGGCGGGCGCTGGGGGAGTTGAGGATCGGAGGCGTTTCCACCGGCACACCCCTCCTCGCACGGATCGTGGAGGAGCCGGATTTCCTGGCCGGACGGCTATCGACCGCCTACCTGGAAGAGCACCCGGAGCTCTTCGCCGCGGACGTCCCGGCGGCCGGCCGCGAGGCGCTGGTGGTGGCGGCGGCGCTTCTCGAGCACGAGAGGCGCGGAAACGGAACGGCCTCTCGCATCCGCCGAACCGGCCGTCCTCTTTCGCCGTGGGCCCACAGGGTCGGCACCGCCGTGCCACCCCGGCCCGGCGAGCGCCGATGAGTTCGCCGGCCAGGGGTCCGCGGAGGGTTGCCCGGTACGTGGTCTCCCTGCTCGGGGAACGCTGCGAGGTGGAGGTTGGCCGGGACGGCAGGGTCGCCGTGGAGGGCCGCGAGCACGAGGCATCGCTTTCCGCGACCGGCACGCCGCACGGCCATTCCCTGCTTGTCGACGGCAGCTCCTTCGCACTGCTTGCCAGCCGCGGCGATGGGGGCGAATGGCAGTTGGAAGTGGATGGCCGGACCGTTCCAGCCCGGGTTCTGGATGCGCGCCGGGCCAGAGTGCGGGAGTTGTCGGCGGCGGCCGGGGGGCGCGGGGAGGTCGCGTCCCTCAGGGCGCCCATGCCGGGGCTGGTCGTGGGGGTGGCCGTGGACGAGGGGGAGGTGGTGGAAGCGGGAGACACCGTGCTGATCGTGGAGGCCATGAAGATGGAGAACGAGTTGCGGGCGCCGGGCGCGGCCAGGGTGACGCGGGTGCTGGCCGCACCGGGTGAGGCGGTGGAGAAGGGTCAGGTGCTGGTCGAGTTCGGGGAACCGGAGACGCCGTGAGCCGGGACGACGCCCGCGCCTTCTTCGAAGGGCTGCCCGACGGCTTCCGCGCCGGTGAGGATCTGGGCGCGCCGGGGAGATTCCCCTTCACCCGGGGCGTCTACCGCTCCATGTACCGGGGAAGGCTCTGGACGATGCGCCAGTACGCCGGCTTCGGCACGGCCGGGGAAACCAACGCGCGCTACCACTTCCTCCTGGAGCGGGGAACCACGGGCCTCTCCGTCGCCTTCGACCTTCCGACGCAGATGGGCTACGATTCCGACGCGGCCATGGCCGCGGGCGAGGTGGGCCGGGTGGGCGTCGCGATCGACTCCATCGCGGACATGCGCACTCTGCTCGGCGGCATCGACCTGGGCGGGATCTCGTGCTCCATGACCATCAACGCGACGGCCCCGGTCCTGCTCGCCCTCTACACGGCCGTCGCCGACGAGACCGGGGTGTCCCGCGACCGTCTCCGGGGGACCGTCCAGAACGACATCCTCAAGGAGTACATCGCGCGCGGAACTTACATCTACCCGGTGCGGCCCTCGCTCCGCCTGGTGAGCGACCTGATGGCCTTCGCGGCGGCCGAACTGCCTCGCTGGAACGCGATCTCGGTCTCGGGCTACCACATGCGCGAAGCCGGCTCGACGGCGGCCCAGGAGGTCGCCTTCACCCTGTCCAACGGCGTGGAATACGTGCGCCGGGCGCTGGCCCGCGGAATCGCGCTGGAGGATTTCGCACCCCGCATGTCCTTCTTCTTCGCCGCGCACAACGACCTCTTCGAGGAGGTCGCCAAGTTCCGCGCGGCACGGAGGATCTGGGCGCGTGTGATGAAGGAACGCTTCGGTGCTTCGGACAGGTCGTGCCGGCTGCGCTTCCACACCCAGACGGGCGGCTCCACGCTGACCGCGCAGCAGCCCCTCAACAACGTGGTGCGGGTCACCGTCCAGGCACTGGCGGGTGTCCTGGGCGGCACCCAGTCCCTGCACACCAACAGCTACGACGAGGCGTTGGCGCTGCCCGGCCCGGCGGCGGCCGGGCTGGCGCTGAGGACCCAGCAGATTCTCGCGGCGGAGTCGGGCGTCGCCGCCTGGGCCGACCCCCTGGGTGGCAGCTTCCTCGTGGAGCACCTCACCGACCGCGTCGAGGCCGACGCGCTGGCGCTCATGGGGCGGATCGAGGAGATGGGCGGTTCCCCGGAGGCGATCGACCACATGCGCGATGAGATCCACCGCGCCGCCTACCGGCACCAGCTTGCGGTGGAAGCCGGGACGCGCGTCGTCGTGGGTGTGAACCGCCATGCGACCGGGGAACCGCACGAGCCGCCCGCCGGGCCCGACTTCAGGGAACTGGAGGCGCGGCAGACGGCGGCGTTGGCGGCGTTCAGGAAGGGACGGGACCCGGGAGCGGTGGCCGCGTCGCTGGCTGACGTAGGCGCGGCCGCCGGCGGTGACGACAACATGCTGCCGGTGATGATCGAGGCCGTGAAGAGAGGGGTCACGCTCGGGGAGATCAGCGACGCGCTCAGGAGCGTCTGGGGGACGTACGACAATCCACCTTGAGACGCACGGGCGGGCGGACTCGGCGCGCGTGTTACTTTTGTTCGAACAAACGCTTGCGAGCTGCCCGAAAGGACACCCCGGACCCGGCCCCGCGCCATGCCCACGTACGAGTACCGATGCCGCGATTGCGGCCGCGAATTCGAAGTCTTCCAGAGGATGAGCGACCGGCCCGGGGCACCCTGTCCCGATTGTGGACGCCGGGCCGAACGGCTGATCTCGGGGGGTGCCGGGTTTCTCTTCAGGGGCGATGGCTTCTACATAACCGACCACCGGTCGGAGGAGTACAGGAGAAGGGCGCGCCAGGAGGCGGACGGGGGCGGGGGGGAGAAGGCCGGGGGCGGACCCGAAGGGGAAGAGGCAAAGCCGCCCCGGGATCGGGCCGGACAGCCGGTGGCGGACCGACCCGAATCCACCGGGCGGCGACGGGGCGAGAAGGCCCCACCCGTGCCGGGGGGTCCGGACCGGCGAGAGCCGCGTGGCGACCCGGCTCCGGCCGGTTCCGCGTCGGAGCCGGGAAATGGTGTCGCAGGCGACGAGAGCACCTGAGCGCATGTTCGCCCAGCGAATCTCGAACGCGCTGCGGGAGGCCGCTGCCGGGTTGGGCGCTCCGGACGCGGGAGTCCGCCTCGACCGACCGAAGGACCCGGCCCACGGCGACCTGGCGTCGAATCTGGCCC
The DNA here is from genome assembly GCA_965204275.1 of Longimicrobiales bacterium. GTDB lineage: Bacteria > Gemmatimonadota > Gemmatimonadetes > Longimicrobiales > Gaopeijiaceae > Bin94. The sequence continues at coordinate 1,405,775 of CBDBEC010000002.1, read as the reverse complement.
TCACCCTCGCCTCGCGCCTGCGCCGCCGGCCAAGGGATATCGCGCTGGATCTCAGGGAGCGGCTCGATGGCATCGAGGGCGTCGAGAAGATCGAAGTTGCCGGACCCGGATTCCTCAACTTCTTCCTGGACTCCGCCACGGTGGGGGGGACGCTCCGCCGGATCCTTGCGACGCGGGGCGGCTACGGCCGGAGCCGGGACGGAGGCGGGCGGCGGATCATGGTCGAGTTCGTCTCCGCCAACCCGACCGGACCGCTTCATCTCGGGCACGGCCGCCAGGCCGCACTGGGCGACGTGATTGCGCGGCTGCTGGAGTGGTCGGGGTGGAGGGTTCACCGGGAGTTCTACTTCAACGACGCCGGCCGCCAGATCCTGCGCCTGGCCGAGAGCGTGCGGGCCCGCTACCTGCAGTTGCTCGGCCACGACGAGCCGATTCCCGACGGCGGCTACCACGGGGAGTACGTCCGGGAGATTGCGGGCGCCTTCCTGGAGTGCGAGGGCCGCCGCTACGAGCAAGAGCGTGGCGAGGCGGCGCTGGAGGCGATGCGCAGCTTCGCGGTGAACGAACTCCGCGAGGAGCAGGAGCGGGACCTGGCCGAGTTCAACGTCGAATTCGACGAGTACTACCCGGAGAGCGGTCTCCACTCCGACGGCCGCGTCGCGGAGACCGTTCGCGCCCTCGACGAGACCGGCCTCACCTACCACCGTGACGGCGCCCACTGGCTGCAAACCACGGGGTTCGGCGACCAGAAGGACCGGGTCATGGTCAAGAGCGACGGTTCCGCGACCTACTTCCTGCCCGACGTGGCCTACCACATGAGCAAGTGGGAGCGCGGCTTCCACGAGGTCGTCAACGTGCAGGGGTCGGACCATCACGGCACCGTGGACCGCGTGCGCGCGGGCCTGCAGGCACTGGGACGCCCTGCGGGGTATCCCGAGTATGTGCTGCACCAGATGGTCACCGTCGAGCGGGGTGGGGAGGAGGTGCGCTTCTCCAAGCGGGCGGGCTCCTACACTACGCTCGCGGAGCTGGTTGCGGAGGTCGGGGCCGACGTGGCCCGCTACTTCTTCCTCATGCGCCGCCCCGAGGCCCACCTCGTCTTCGACCTCGACCTGGCGCTGGACCAGTCCGACAAGAACCCCGTGTACAAGATCAAGTACGCACACGCCCGGCTCTGCCGGCTGTCGCGGCTGGCACGCCGCAGGGGGTGGGACGGAATGGAGGAACCGGACGCGCCCGAGGCGGATGCTTCGCTGCTCGCCGCCCCGGCCGAGCGGGAGCTGATCAACCGGCTCGGCGAGTTCCCCGGCTTTCTGCGGCGGGCCGCGCGCGGACGGGCGCCGCACGTGGTCTGCGACTACCTGGAACGCACGGCCGGACTCGTGAACTCGTGGTACCAGGCCGGGCATCCGACCCGCAGTCCCGAACTGGCGGCTCTGGCGGAAGGCGACGAGCCGCTCCGCAACGCGCGGCTGACGCTGGCCGTGGCGGCGCGTACGGTGCTGGCCAACGGGCTGGCAGTGCTCGGCATCGAGGCACCGCAACGGATGGTGAGGAGTGAGTAGCTGTTGTGAGTGCAGACAGATTGTGACGGGAATCCGTCACATTATTTGTCGCACGCCCCTTCGAGAGCCCTTTTCGGACCCGGATTCCTCCGGTACAACTGCCACAACGGACAGATAGTATGCCTATTCTGTCGGTGGGCAGCGTGGCCCTCGACGCGGTGGAGACCCCCGCAGGCCGCGTCGACGGGGTGATCGGCGGCTCGGCGGTGTTCTTCAGCGCCGCCGCTTCGCTGCTCACCGGCGTACGCGTCGTCGGCGTGGTCGGTGAAGACTACCCCCTCGCCCGGCTCCGCTTCCTGCGCGAGCGGGGAGTGGACTTCACGGGCCTGGTGCGGCGAGCCGGCGAGAGCTTCTTCTGGGGCGGGCGCTACAGCGCCGACTTCCGCGCCCGCGAGACGACCGAAACCCGTCTCGGCGTCTTCGCGGACTTCGATCCGGTCATTCCGGCCGCGTGGCGCGACTCCGGGGTGGTCTTCCTGGGCAACATCGATCCGGACCTCCAGCTCGGGGTGCTGGATCAGGTGCGAGCACCGGACCTGGTGGCGGCCGACACCATGAACTACTGGATCGAGCGCACGCCCGAGGCGCTGCAGCGGGTGCTGTCCCGGTTGGATGTGCTCCTGGTGAACGACGAGGAGGCCCGCCAGCTGGCCGGCGAGGCGGACCTCGCGCGGGCCGCCCGGCGGATCCGGGAGCGGGGTCCCGCGATGGTGGTGGTGAAACGGGGCGAGGAAGGGGCCGACCTCTTCGCGGCCGACTGGTCCTTCACCTGTCCCGCGTGTCCGCCGGCCCGCATGACCGATCCCACCGGCGCCGGCGATGCCTTCGCGGGAGGATTCCTCGGCTACCTCGACCGCACTGGATCGCTCGACGCGGCGGCGCTCCGCCGGGCGGTGGCCTTTGGAGCCGCAACCGGCTCCTGCGCCGTCGAGGATTTCTCGGTAGATCGGTTCCGGGGCCTTTCTCCGTCCGATCTGGAAGACAGGGTCGCGTACCTGGACGGAGCGGCCGCGCGCCGGCCCGAACCTGTCCGCAGCCCGGTGTGATGAGCCGACGAACCATGGACGATCCCCTGACCTACCGGGACGCGGGCGTCGACCTCGACGCGGCCGACCGGGCCAAGCGCGCCCTGGGGCCGCTGCTCGACGCCGCCAGCGACGAGAACACCCTGTCGGGGCCGGGTGCCTTCGGCGGGCTCTACGCGGTACCGCGCGGAATGTCCGAGCCCGTGCTGGTGTCGAGCGCCGACGGCGTGGGCACCAAGCTCAAGGTGGCGTTCATGTGCGGGCGGCACGACACCGTGGGGCGCGACCTGGTCAACCACTGCGTGAACGACATCCTCGTGCAGGGCGCACGGCCGCTCTTCTTTCTGGACTACCTGGCGACCGGCGAGATGGACGAGGGGGTGGTGGCGGCGGTGGTGGGGGGAGTCGCCCGTGGCTGCCGCGAGAACGCCTGCGCCCTGCTAGGGGGTGAAACCGCGCAGATGCCGGACTTCTACGCGCCGGGAGAATACGACCTGGCCGGCTTCGTGGTGGGCGTCGTCGAGCGGAAGCGCCTCGTCGACGGCGCGGCGGTGCGCCCCGGAGACCGCCTGGTCGCGCTCCGCTCCTCGGGGTTGCATACCAACGGCTTCACCCTGGCCCGGAACATCGTCTTCGAGCGTATGGGGCTGGGGGTCGACGACCCTTTCCCGGGCGAGGACGCTTCGGCGGGGGAGGTACTGCTGCGGGTGCACCGGTGCTATCTGGCGGAGGTGTGGCCGCTGCTGGAGCGCGGGTGGATCCGGGCGCTGGCACACGTAACGGGCGGGGGGATCGCGGGGAACCTTCCGCGCGTGCTGCCGGAGCGCCTGGGGGCGCGGGTGGACATCGGGTCGTGGACGGTGCCGAACGTCTTCAGCCGGCTCGCGCAGGGAGGCGGCGTGGCCGGGGCCGAGATGTACCGGGTCTTCAACATGGGCGTGGGGATGATCCTGGTGGTGTCGCCGGAGCGGGAGGCGGAGGTCCTGGGCGCCCTGGGGGACGTCGCCTGGGGTCTCGGCGAGGTGGTGCGGGGCCGGGGTGTCGAGCTGGCGGGAGGGAGGTAGCCGCGTTGCGCAACGCCCCGCCGGCCCACGGACTGCTGGCCGCCTCCTGCCTGGGGTTCTTCGGGGCGGTCTCCGGACAGGAGCTTCCCCGGGGACGTGCCGAAACGGAAGGGGTGGTCGAACTCGCCGGGGTCTGCGCCGAGGAGAGTCCCGCCGGGGGTGCGGCGTGCCGGGAACTGGCGCTGGCGGCGCTGGCGGTCCAGCGGGGAGCGGGTCTCGGTTCGGCGCTGGGCAGCGACGTGCCCGGCACGGCCAGTACGGCGGGCCACCGTCTGGGCGGTGTTCCCCGCATCGCGTTCTCGATCGGGCTGGCCGGGTTCCAGCTGGCCATGCCGCGGCTCTCGGGGGAATCCGTCCGTGAACTCGAGGAAGAGGAGACCCTGACCGTGTTCGGGCTGCGGGGTGTCGTGGCCGCGGGCCTCGTGGACGGGATGCAGCTGTCGCCGGGCGTCGGGGGCATCCTGTCCGTGGACCTGACCGGCCTGTTCTCACACCTGTGGCTGCCGCGGAGTGCGGGCTTCGCAGGTCCGTCGTCGGGGGTCGGACTCGGGGTACGGGTGGGGGTTCTGCGGGAGTCGTTCACGGTTCCAGGGATCTCGGTATCGCTGGCGAGGCGCTGGCACCGGGCCATCGAGGCCGGCGACGCCGGGGACGGCGACCCTGGCGAGGTGGAGGCCGAACTGGAGGTCACGTCGCTGCGGGCCGTTCTGGGAAAGAACTGGTTCGCGCTGGGGCTCATGGCCGGCGCGGGATGGGACCGCTACACGGGAGAGGCAGCGGCAGCGGCTGCCGGAGGACTGGACGATCCCGGGGTCGCGGGCGTGGTGCTGGCGAGCGAGAGCACCGTCTACTTCGCGGGGGGTTGGTACAACTTCCTCATCTCGCAGATATCCGCCGAAATCGGGTGGGCGGATGGGGTCGAGGATCCGTTCGCCGACCGCAGGGGAGCCTACGATCCCGCGCGCCGGCACTGGTTCGCCTCCGTGTCCGTCCGGGTCACTCCGTGACCGCGGCTCCCCGCATCGGGGCGGGCGAGGACCGCCTTGGGGCGCGCGACCGCCGTTTCCTGGCCCGGGCCGTCGAGTTGGGGCGCGGCGGCTGGGGCCGGGTGCATCCCAACCCGATGGTGGGTGCGGTGGTGGCCCGGGACGGGACGGTCCTCGGCGAAGCGCGGCACGAGGAGTTCGGGGGACCGCACGCGGAGGCCGCCGCGCTCGCAGGGCTGGGAGAGCGGGCCCGGGGCGCCACGCTCTATACGAGCCTGGAGCCCTGCCGCCACACCGGGAAGACGCCGCCGTGTACGGAGGCGATCCACCGGGCGGGGGTGGCGCGCACGGTCTTCTGGGCCGCGGAGCCGGGTGCGGAAGCGGGGGGAGGGGGGGAGTGGCTGCGGCGGCGGGGGGTCCGGGTGGACGGCCCGTTCGGGGACAGGGCCGACTGGGCCGCGGAGAACCCCGTGTTCTTCCACCGGGCCGCGGGTTCCCGGCCCCATGTGGCGCTCAAGCTGGCCGTGAGTCTGGACGGCCGCATCGCGCCGGGCGGAGGCAGGCGCGTGTGGCTCACCGGGGCGGAGGCGCGGGCCGAGGTTCATCGTCTGCGCGCCGGTTTCGACGCGATCCTGGTGGGGACCCGGACCTGGAAGGCAGACGATCCGCTGCTGACGGCCAGGGGGGCCGTGAAGCCGCGGGTCCCGCCCGTGCCCGTGCTGCTCGACCGGCGTGGCGAGGTGACTGCGGGGTTGCGGGCGCTGAACGGCGATGGCGGAGCGCGCGCGATCGTGGTGGCCGCGCCCGATGCGGCCGGGGGGCTGGAACGGCGTCTGGCCGGCCGCGCCGAGGTGGCCGCCGTGCCGGTGACGCGGTGGGGACTCGATCTGGCCGCCGCGCTGGGGGGGCTGGCGGAGCGGGGGGTGGGGAGCGTCCTCTGTGAGGGTGGCGGCGTCCTGGCCGCGTCACTCCTGACCGGGCGCCTCGTGGACCGGCTCTACCTCTTCGTCGCGCCCGTGGTCATCGGCGACGGCGGGGTCCCCGCCTTTCCGCACGCCGCCGGTGCAATCCCCGGAGCCCGCACGCCGCCCGCCGGGGGGTGGCAGGCACGCCTCGACCCGGTGAGATTCGGAAGCGACACCCTCATCGTCCTCGACCGTGGAGGCTGACCCCACTTGTTCACCGGGATCATCGAAGCCGTCGGTGAGGTGGCGGCGGTGGACGGGGCGCGCAGCGGCCGCACCTTCGTCATCGGCGCTCCCTTCGCCGGCGAACTCGCGGCCGGGCAATCGGTGGCGGTGGACGGCGCCTGTCTGACCGTCCGCGCCGCCGGTACCGGCACATTCACGGTCGAGGCGGGCCCGTCCACCCTGGAGCGTACGATCGCGGGCCGGTACGAGCAGGGCACGGCGGTCAACCTGGAGCGTGCGCTCAGAGTCGGGGACAGGCTGGACGGGCACCTGGTGCAGGGGCATGTGGACGGCGTCGCGACGCTTCGGGGCCGGTGGGCTTCCGGCGAGACGCGCTTCCTCGAGTTCGAACTCCCGAAGGCGGTCTTCGCCGCCACGGTTCTGCACGGGTCGATCGCCCTGAACGGGGTCAGCCTGACGGTGAACGACCTGCGCGGCGAGGGGCGCTGCGAGTTGGCGATCGTGCCCTACACCTGGGAACAGACGAACTTCCCCGCCCTGGAGACCGGAGATCCCGTCAACGCGGAGGCGGACCTGGTGGGCAAGTACGTCGCGCGGATCCTCGAAGCCACCGGGTCGCTACCCCGGAGCCCCCTCGCCCATGCCCCTTGACTCCGTTGCCGGGGCCGTTCGCGACATCGCGGAAGGCAGGCTCGTGATCGTCGCCGACGACGAGGACCGCGAGAACGAGGGTGACCTCGTCTGCGCGGCGGAGAAGATCACCCCCGAGCTGGTCAACTTCATGACCAAGTTCGGGCGGGGGCTCATCTGCGTCTCCATGACGGCGGAACGCGCCGACGCGCTGGAACTTCCCCTCATGACCGACCGCAACACGGACCCCCAGGGCACCGCGTTCACTGTTTCGGTGGACGCCCACCGCCGCTTCGGGGTCACGACCGGGATCTCCGCGCAAGACCGGGCGAAGACGGTGCAGGTCCTGGCCGACCCGGCATCTGTCCCGGACGACCTCAGGCGGCCCGGCCATATCTTCCCTCTGCGCGCCCGCCGCGGCGGCGTGTTGCGCCGGGTGGGCCAGACCGAGGCCGCCGTCGACCTCGCGCGCCTCGCAGGACTGGCACCCGCCGGCGTGATCTGCGAGATCCTGAACGAGGACGGGACGATGGCGCGCAGGGCGGAGCTCGACGTGATGGCCCGGGAGCACGACCTCCGGTTCATATCCGTCGAGCAGCTGGTGGCGTACCGGCTGGCGCGCGAACGGTTGGTGCGGCGGGTCGTGGAGACGCCGTTGCGCACGGCGTGGGGCGAATTCCTCTTCATCGGCTACCGGAGCGATATCGACGAGCGGGTGCACATTGCACTGGTAAACGGGGACATCGGAGGGGAGCGGGATGTCCTGGTGCGGATGCACGCCGAGAATCCGCTGGCGGACACCTTCGCGTCGCTGGAGGAACACCACGGCAGTCTGCTGGCCGGAGCCATGAAGCGCATTCAGGCGGAGGGAGAGGGAGTCATCGTCTACATACACCGGGATCGGGCCGGGGACCGGCTGGTCGAGCGCCTGCGCCGGTCCGTGGGAAGGCCGGCCGCGGAGAGGGATCCCGCGGCGCCGCGGCAGGTATTGCGCGACTACGGCATCGGAGCCCAGATTCTGCTGGATCTGGGGCTGACTTCGATCAGGCTGCTGACCAACAGCCGAAAGCGTATCGTGGGCCTCGACGGGTACGCCCTGCAGGTGACGGGGCGGGAGCGGTTCCAGGGGGTGTGGATAGGCGGAAACGACGTATCGGGAACGGCCACGCTGATTGGGGCCACGGCGAAGGGGGAGGTGGGGGGATGAAGGAAGCGAGGGGAGTCGGCGGACCGCGGATCGCATTTCTGGTGTCGCGCTTCAACAGTCTGATAACCGAGCAGATGCTCATGGGAGCGCGCCAGCGGCTTCTGGAACGGGGAATCACGTCCAAGGCCGTGAACGTGCTGTACGTGCCGGGGGCATGGGACATGCCACAGGCGGCCCGAAGAATTGCGGATTCGGGGAGATACGACGCCATCCTCGCGATCGGTTGCGTGATCCGCGGAGAAACAGCCCATTTCGACTATGTCGCGGGCCAGGCCAGCGACGGGCTGGGGCGGGTGGCTCTCACCGCGGATATCCCTGTCGTCTTCGGCGTCCTGACCACGGACACCGGCGAGCAGGCGATGCTGCGTGCCGGCATGCACGGGGCCAACAAGGGCGGTGAATTCGCCGACGCGGTGCTGGACATGCTGGAACTCTACGCGTCGCATCCGAGGGACGCGAACCGGTCTTGAGCCGGGCGATCGCGGCTCGGAGACGCCGGGACCGAAGCCGGTCTCGCGCCTGGTTTCTCCAGGTTCACTACCGCTGGGAGACCCTGGCCGACTCGGCCACCCTCGACGAAGCGCTCGCCGTCACGATGCAGGAGCGGACCGTGGCTCCGGGCCGGATCCGGTACCTGCGGCGCCTGGTGCAGGCATTTGCGGACAACCGCAACCGGGTCGAGGAGCTGATCGCCGCTTGCATGGACAACTGGCGCCTCGACCGGCTGTCGGTTATGGACCGGGGCATCCTGCGTCTGGGAGCGACCGAGATCCTGTGCCTCACCGACCTGCCCGGCAAGGTGGCGATCCAGGAAGCCGTGCGCCTGGCGGAACGCTACGGAGGCACGGAGTCGCCGCGCTTCGTCAACGGCGTGCTGGACGCGGTCTACCACGCCGCCCGCTCCGGCTGACCGCGGGCCGCGCGACCTTGCCCTCCCGCACCCGTCTTCGGATCCTGGTCGTGAACTGGCAGGATCGCGAAAACCCCAACGCGGGTGGTGCCGAGGAACACCTGCACCAGGTCTTCGGGCGGCTGGCCGGCCGCGGGCACCGCGTGACGCTGCTGTGCTCCGGTTGGCCCGGTGCCGCGCCCGATGCGGAACTGGACGGAATCCGCGTGCATCGCACGGGGGGCCGGCACACCTTCAACCTGGCGGCGCCCGCCTGCTACGAACGTCATCTCCGGGACGAGCCCTTCGACATCTCGGTGGAGGACTTGAACAAGGTACCGATGCTGGCGCCGCGGTGGGCCCGCGCCCGGGTTCATCTCCTTCTCGTCCACCACCTCTTCGGCGCCACGGCCTTCAAGGAAGCGAATCCGCTGCTCGCCACCGCCACCTGGCTCTTCGAGCGAATCATTCCCGCCGTGTACCGGGGGCTGCCGTGTGTCGCGGTCTCGGACAGCACGCGCGATGATCTCGCCCGGCGCGGCCTCGATCCCACCCGGGTCGCCGTCATCCGTAACGGGGTTGAGCTGGAGGGGCTGGGTCCGGCGACCACCCGGTTCCCGGATCCCACCGTCGTATACCTGGGGCGGCTCAAGCGCTACAAGCGGGTCGACCTCGTGCTGCACGCCATCGCGCGGCTGCGCGGGCAGGGTACGAACGTCCGGATGATCGTGGCGGGCAAGGGAGATGCGCGCGCGCACCTGGAAGCGACCGCCCGGCGGCTCGGTATGCGGGACAGCGTTCACTTCGCGGGTTTCGTGCCCGGCGAAGAGAAGCACGAGTTGCTGTCCAGGTCCTGGGTTCACGCCCTCACCTCTCCGAAGGAGGGCTGGGGAATCACCAGTATCGAGGCCTCGGCGTGCGGCACCCCGACGGTTGCTTCCGATTCTCCCGGGCTCAGGGAGACCGTACGTCACGGCGAGACCGGCTTCCTCGTGCCGCACGGAGACGAAGAGGCGCTGGCCTCGGCGCTGGCCTCGGCGCTGGAACCGGCGAATCGCGACCGCATGGGACGCGCGGCGCATGACATGGCGCAACGGTATTCCTGGGAAGGCGTCACGGATGCGTTCGAGGATCTGCTGCGCGGGCTCATGGGGGAGGTGGCGACGGTGCAGTTCGGCGCCACGGACAGCGGCTTGCGGGGGGTGGGAACCCTCCCGCGGGGTGTCCCTTCCGTCACGGGCTGATAAACTTGTGGCGGTGCCATGAATCCCTGAAAATCCGGAGCCGTAGACGGAGGCACCCACCCTAACCCCACCATGGAGGCAGCGACGCGATGGCGACACGGATCACCGCTCACGGATGTGAAGTCGATACACTGCTGCGAAAGCGCGTAGACGTTCTCTCGCGACGATGGCCCCGCTTCGACCCCGCGGTGATGGACGTCAGCGTGGTGTTTCGGCTTGAGGGCCGTTCGCACTCGGTGGAAGCGATCGTTTCCAGGCGCCGCCGCCAGCCTGTCGTCGCGCGCGGCGAGGGGCCCGACTTCCGGGTGGCCCTGGACGACCTCGATACCCACGTGAGACGTCGCCTCAGACGGGACCGATCGCGGCGCAAGGGTTTTCGCCATGCGTCGTCCGATTTCACAAGCTGACCTGGCGGCCGCAGCCGGCGGCCTGTGACCTCTCCGGTAACCGTCCGGCAGCTCTTCGGCGCCAAGAAGATGACGCTGGGGCTGGAGCTTCTCACGCCGGGCGTCCCTCTCGACGGCCCAATCGTCAATCCGGACGTGTCGAGTCCGGGTCTGTCGCTGGCCGGCTACACCGCGCGTTTCCCGGAGGGGCGCACCCAGGTGTTCGGCAAGACCGAGATGAGCTATCTGGCCACCCTCACGCCCGAGGAGGTGGCCGAGCGGCTCGGAGTCGTCTTCGCCCACGACGTCCCGGCGGTCTTCGTGACGCGCGGCCAAGCGGTACCCGATCCGTTCCTGGAAGCCGCGGCCGGGGCTGGTGTGCCCGTCTTCCGCACCCTCATGGTCACGGGGGATTTCTTTCGCGCCCTCAAGCCCTACCTCGAGGATGTCCTGGCGCCGGTCACCACCGTCCATGGTTCGCTGGCCGATGTCTACGGAATAGGTCTTCTCTTCACGGGCCCCAGCGGAATCGGCAAGTCCGAATGCGTCCTGGGCCTGGTTCAGCGGGGGCACCGGCTCGTCGCCGACGATCTGGTATTCGTCTCGCGGCGCGGAAACGACGTGCTCATGGGGAAGGGGCACGAGAGGCAGGGATTCCACATGGAGATCCGGGGCATCGGCATCGTCGATGTCGCGTCCATGTTCGGGACCCGGGCCACCCGCCAGCGGAAGCGCGTCGAGGTGATCGTCGACCTGCAGGCCTGGGACGACACGCGTGAATACGACCGGACCGGCCTCGACCGGGAGACGGTGGAGATCCTCGGCGTGGAGATTCCGCGGTTGATCATCCCGCTGAATCCCGGCAAGAACCTGATCGCGATCAGCGAGGTCATCGCGATGAACCAGCTGCTGGCCTACTCGGGCGTCGATGTTCCCACGCGCTTCGACGACGGGCTGCGGCGGGCGATGAATCCCCGCGACTCGCTGATCGAGGACTATGAGTGACCCCCGCGAATCCGGCGGTGAGCCGGCGCGGGGCGTGGTTGTCGCCCACGGCGGACTCGCGGAAGGGCTCGTGGGTGCGGTTCGCCAGATCGCGGGCGCTACCCCGGAGGACCTGTGCGCGGTGCACAACCGCGGGCTCGCGCGGGAGGAGTTCTGTGCATGCATTCTGGCCGAACTCACCGGTCCCCGGAACCTGATCTTCACCGATCTTCCGAGCGGAAGCTGCCACCTGGCCGCACTGGTCGTCACCCGGAAACGCCCCGGCGTCCCCGTGATCACGGGAGTCAATCTCCCCATGCTCCTGGATTTCGTATTCCACCGGAAGCTCGGCTTCGAAGAGCTTGTGCCGCGCCTCGCCGACAGGGGCCGGTTGGCCATCGGCGGCAACCGCCCCCGGCCCACCGCGGGGGGTTTTCCGGGGGCTGCCGGACCGTGACCCGCTCCCTCGACGTGGAGGTGCCCAACCGGGCGGGCATGCACGCCCGGCCGTGTGCCGAATTCGTCAGGCTCGCGGGGAGTTTCTCCTCTTCGATCACGGTGACGAAGGACCGGCTGTCGGTGAACGGCAAGAGCATCATGGGGGTGCTCATGCTCGCGGCGGAACGAGGCAGCGCGCTCACCATCACCGCGGAAGGCGAGGATGCGGCCCGGGCGGTGGAGGCGCTGGCCCGGCTGATCAGGGGCGGCTTCGATGAGTGACGGGTTCGCTCGCGTGATCCTGGAGGGCTTCCCCGCTTCCGAGGGCATCGCCCGGGGAAGGGTACGGCGTGTCGTGCGAGACGTTCCCGTCGCGCCGCACGTCACGGTTCCCGACGACGAGCGGACGCGTGAAATCGAGCGCTTTCGCCACGCACGGAGGCGGGCGCGGTGCGAACTCGAGGAAATCAAACGCGAGACGGAAGACCGCCTCGGATCCATCGAGGCGCGCATCTTCGATCCCCAGATACTGATGCTGGACGACCCGGAGGTCGTCGAGGGCACCAGGCGCTACATTTCGGAGAGCCGCCTTTCGGCCGCGCGCGCCTTCGACTGGTGCATGCTGGAGTTGAAGGAGCGCTGGTCGCGCACCTCCCATCCAATGGTCCTGGACCGGCTGAACGACCTCGAAGACCTCAAGGGGAGGATTCTGAGCCGGTTGCTGGGTCTTCCCGATCCCTGGTCACCTGTGGGCGATTCAGGTGGGACCGTCGCCGTGGCGCGGGACCTCACGCCGAGCTTCGTGGCCCGCCTCGACCCGTCCAGAGTGGTGGGTCTCGCCGCCGACGGGGGAACACGGACCTCACACTGGGCGATCCTGGCGAGATCCCTCGAGATTCCAGCGGCCGCGGGACTCGGGGACGTCAGCACCCGGGCCCGGGACGGCCAGGAGATCATAGTGGACGGTCTCTCCGGGCGCGTGGTGATCGAACCGGACGCGAGTGAAGCGGATCGCTTCGAGCGCCGCCGCGCCGCGATGCGCGGGTGGAGGCGGGAGGCGACGGAGAGTCCGCGGGAGGAATCCGTGACCCTGGACCGCCAGGGTGTGACCCTGCGAGCCAATCTGGACCTGCCCGGCGAAGCGGCCAGGGCACGCAGGCTCGGCGCCGACGGGGTCGGGCTCTTCCGTACCGAGTTCCTTGTCGTCGGCCGAAGCACCATGCCCGGGGAAGAGGAACAATACCGTGCCTACAGATCGGTGGCGGAGGCGTTCCCTTCCCGGGGCGTCTTCATTCGCACCTTCGACCTGGGCGGAGACAAGTTCCCCGTCTTCCTGCGCACACCCCCCGAGGACAATCCTTTTCTGGGCAGGCGCGGGGTGCGCGTGTGCAGGGACGAACCCGAGCTCTTTCTGACGCAGCTGCGCGCCATCCTGCGGGCGACGGTGCACGGGGACGTGCGGATCATGGTGCCCTTCGTGAATGCGGCGAGCGAGATGGTCTCGGTGCGGAACCTCCTGGACAGGGCCGCGGAGCAACTGCGCGCGGAGGGTTTCGAGATCAAGCGGCCGGTGAAGGTCGGCGCGATGATCGAGACGCCCGCGGCGGCGCTCGCGACGCGCAATCTCGCGACCCACGCCGACTTTCTGTCGATCGGCACCAACGACCTGGTTCAGTATACGCTCGCGGTCGACCGCACGAGCACCGGGCTGGCCCACCTCTTCGACCCCTTCCACCCGGCCGTCCTGCGGCAGATCGCGATGGCGGCGCGTGCGGGCGAGGCCGCCGGCCTGGAGGTGAGCGCCTGCGGGGAAATGGCAACGCGTCCGCTGGGAGCCCTCCTCCTGCTGGGGCTGGGGGTCCAGTCCCTGTCCGTTGCCTGGCGTTCGCTGCCGGAGATCAGGAGGCTGGTGCGGTGTTGCCGTCTCGACGAGGTGCGCGCAGCGGCCGCCGCCGCGCTCGAGGCACCCACGGGCAACCGGGTGAAACAGGCTCTCAGCGTGTCCCTCGCGGTCACGCTGGAGCGGGGCAGGTACCCCGCAGGGTCTTGACGATTCGCCCGATTCCTTCTTCCATGACAGTCCTGCCGCGGTGGTAACCGTGTTCGCGACAGGACCTTCCGCGGCACCCGCCTGCTTCGTTTCCCTTTCCGGAGAGCAACCAAGTTGAGCCCGAGCCTGTTCACCTCCGAGTCCGTGACGGAGGGACATCCCGACAAGATCGCCGACCAGATTTCGGACGCCGTCGTCGACGAGATTCTGCGCGAGGATCCCGAGGGCAGGGTGGCCTGCGAGACGCTGGTGGCGGCCGACGGAGTCCTGGTGGCCGGGGAGGTAGGGGCCGACCCCGAGCGCGCGCGGCCGGACGTGCCCGGGCTGGTGAACGGGGTGATCGAGGAGGCCGGGTACGAGAGGCCGAGATTCGGGACTTCGTGCCGGGTCGCGCTCATTCCCCAGTCGCCGGAGATCGCGACTGGCGTGGACGAGGGCGGAGCGGGCGACCAGGGCATGATGTTCGGCTTCGCGTGCGACGAGACTCCGGAGTTCATGCCCGCCCCGATCGCGGCCGCGCACCAACTCGTCAGGCGACTCGCGGCCGCGCGCAAGTCGCGCGAGCTGCCCTGGCTGCGCCCCGACGGCAAGTCGCAAGTCACCTACGAATACGATGGCTTCAAGCCGATCCGCATCTCCACGGTGGTGGTCAGCACCCAGCATGCCGAGGAACATCGGGGCACGACGCTGCTGCAGGACGAGATCCGCGACGAAGTCGTCGCGAAGATCATCGCGCCGACGCTCCCCGCACACCACTTCGATCCCGACGGCACCGTCTGCCACGTCAACCCCAGCGGCAGCTTCGTCCTCGGCGGGCCCGCCGCCGACTCGGGGCTGACGGGGCGCAAGATCATCGTGGACACCTACGGCGGACTGGGACGGCACGGGGGTGGCGCCTTTTCGGGCAAGGACGCCACCAAGGTGGACCGCTCCGGCGCCTACGCCGCGCGCTGGGCGGCAAAGAACCTCGTGGCGGCCGGCGCGGCCTCCCGCTGCGAGGTCCGGCTCGCCTATGCGATCGGCAGGCCGGATCCCGTGCAGATCTGGGTCGACTCCTTCGGCACCGGTGTAGCGCCGGACCCGGAACTCTCGCGGGCGGTCGAGCGCGTCTTCGACTTCACGCCCCGGGCCATCATCCGGGAGCTGGAGTTGCAGAGCCCGGTGTTCCTTCCCACCGCTGCCTATGGACACTTCGGCCGTACGCCCCGTACGGTGAAAGCCGGGAATCGGGAGTTACGGCTCTTCAGCTGGGAGCGAACCGATCGCGCAGACGATCTGAAGACGGTGTTGGGGCTGTGAGAACGAGTCCGGAAAGCGATATGGACAGGTGATCGAGGTCAGCGTTCAGAGCTTGGCGTTCGACCGAACGTCGAACACGCCCGTGGTCATTCTCCGGGAGGTCGGCACCGACCGGATCCTGCCGATATGGATCGGACCGGGCGAAGCCAGTGCGATCGCCATGCATCTGGGAGGTGTCGCCTTTCAGCGCCCGCTGACGCACGATCTCCTGGTTTCGGTGCTCGGTGGCCTGGGGGGCACGCTCCAGCGCGTGCTCATCACCCGGGTGGAGAACAGCACGTACTTCGCCGAGATGATCATCGACCGCGAGGGAGACCTCATCTCGGTCGACGCGCGGCCTTCGGACTCGATCGCCATCGCGCTGCGAATGGAGGCGCGCATCTTCGCGGACGACGCCCTCCTGGAATCGGCGGGGCAGGCCGTGGAGGTGACGGATGACGGGGAGTCGGGGGGCGACGAGGGTGCGATCAGTGGCGAGACACTGGAGGAGCACCTCCGCAAGCTTCGTCCCGAAGACCTCGGCCGCTTTGACGGCTGACGTTACCGCCAGTGTCGTGTCCCAGAAGTTCGTGAGCTACCGCTCGAATAGCCAAGAAATTTCCGGGACCCGACACAAACCCGTGGGGACAAGATCCCCCCGGGGGCGTTTCTGTGAATGAAACAATGCCGCACGACGCGGTGCGTCCGCGGGGTGGCCCGCTCTGCGGCTATGGGAGATTCGAACGGCGATGGATCCGGGTCGGCCGCTTCGCTTCACCCGTCCACACTGTAAAGCACACATTACACTATGTCATATGTAGTATACAGTTGATGGCGTCGCTCCTGTGTCAAGCCGGGCCGGGCCTCGCTTCGGCAGGTGACCTGGTGACGATTGGGCCGATGGAGTGGACGCCCCCTCCCGGCGGCATCGCAATGTGCCAAGGATGGTAATGTAAGCGATCGCGACCTTGAGAGGTCTGACCGTCACAGGGAGGAGACATCCACATGGAAGAGATCTACGTGAAGCCTTTCGTAAAGCGCCACAAGAACGACGCGGCCGACGCGGAGGCGATCACGGAGGCGGCGCAGCGGCCGGCCATGCGCTTCGTGGCGGTCAAGACGGAGGCCCAGCAGGCGCAGGCGATGCTCTTTCACACGCGCGACCTGTTGGTGGGCCAGCGCACGCAGACGATCAATGCGCTTCGGGGCCACCTGGCCGAGTACGGGGTGGTCGCGCCGCAGGGCAGGGCCCGGATCGGGCAGCTGGCCGGGGTCATCGAGGACGGGGACTGTGGCCTGCCGGAAGCGGTCGTCAAGCTGGGCCGGCTGCTGCTCGGGCGGATTGACGAGCTCGACGAGAAGATCGACGGACTCGACCGGAAGATCCGGACGAGCGCGCGGCAGCATGAAGAGACGACGCGGCTGATGACGATCCCGGGCATCGGGCCGGTCACCGCCCTGGCGTTGCAGGCCTTCGCGCCGCCGATGGAGAGCTTCCGGCGCGGGCGCGACTTCTCGGCCTGGCTCGGCCTGGTGCCGCGGCAACACACCACCGGGGGCAAGCCGGGGCTGGGCGGCATCTCGAAGATGGGCCAGCGCGACCTGAGGCGGCTCCTGTTCACGGGAGACTGGACGGAGTACCCCGGCCGCTACGTCGCCGAGGTTTTCGAGACCTGCGAGGTGAAGGGCAAATTCCTGGGGCTAATACCGGACTGGAAGAAGCGGAGCAGGGTGTCCGATATCGTCTGGTGCCCTGAAAACTACATAGACCCCTCGCTACATAGGGAGGTGTTCCCCCGCGTCGACGTTCCGGGGGGTGTCAAGGAAGAGGCCACGGAGCCGCCGGACCGGGACCCCCTCGACATCCGGTCGACCTGGCTCAAGAACCTGAAGAAATAGGGAGGCGGGAAATGAGAACAGCTAGAAACATCGCCCTGACCGCCGTTGTCGCGGCGACGCCGGCATGTACGGGAGGAGCCGCCCCTTGCGAAGCCGAGTTCGGGTACCCGCATGGCGAGATGCCGGACCTCTACATGCTGGCCGGGGATACGGTGTAGACGTCCTTCGCGGACCACTTTTCCCGCCCCGATTGCTTCGGAGGCTTCGAGGGCGGGGACAGAACCTGGGAAGTACGGTCGGCCGACCCGGCAGCGGTTGCCGTCTCGGTTTCGGAGCACGTTCTTACGACCGTTGCCATGGAGGCGGCGGACTCCGTGCGCGTGACCGTGAAGGGGTCCGAAGAGGAGATGATGGACCCCGTTGCCTTCCACGACTTCTACGTGTCAGTGACGGCGCTTCGGCAGCTCCCTTCCGGGAGTCGAGCGAAGCGGCCCAGCCCGGATGCATCGCCGGTCGAATGCCGGGAGGGTTTTGTCCACGGAGCTGCTAGGTAAGGCTAGGCTTCGACTGGTCAAGAAGCCTTCCACATGCGAACTTTCGATTGCGCAGATCGTGGGCCGACATCGATTTCGAGGGCGGAACCGTCGTCTGGCGCGCGGAGCACGACAAGTCCGGCTCCGAACATATCACGTCCGTCACTCCCGAGGCCTTGGATGCCTTGAGGGAGGCGCAGAGTTGGAGTCCCTTGGCTGCGGACGCTCCGGTGCTTCCCGCGCCCCGGAATCCCTTGGCCTGCATGGGAGCCGCGTTGGCGCAGGGATGGTGGGACAGGGCCGAGCGGTTGGCGGGTCTGGAGCCCAAGGCCCGGCAGGGGCCGACACTCGTTGCGGCGCAAGTTCGCCTCCGACCTGATGGACCACCTCTCAAGGTGCTCCGCCGACTCGGCGGCTGGAAGACGGCCAAGACGGTGCTTCGGTGCTGTCAGAGGGCCGATGGAGGACAGCTTCGGAAGGCTCTGGAAGACCGCCGCCGGGGCTCGCGGCTGAAATCGAAAACGGCGGGAGTCAATCGGGAATCCCGGCTGTCGAACATGCAAACACATTCACTGCAACAAGATGCGAAACTACAACCACGTGGCGGGCCGACGCCTCGCCGCTCTCGGTGCTCGCGGGGCCTTGTTCACGGACCGCTAGCGCTTAGGAGGCCGGTCCCCATGCCGACGCCCGGCGAACTCCCGCCGTCGTTCGCTGCGGGCCGGGCCGCCGGTCTGCCGAGGGTTGCCGGAACGCTGCTGGTGTTGATTCCGGCCCTTTGGGTCCGGGGTCCGACCGTCCGCGGCATGGAGGCCGATGGCCCTTCCGGCACCGGAACGCTGCAGGAGGAAGAGAAGGGCGTACTCGCCGGCCGGGTGCTGGTCGCCGACCGTCCGGCGGACACCGGGACCGTGGTCCTGCACCGTGTTTCCGGGGAATGGTCGGGTGAGGTCGACAGCGTGGCGTTGGCACGGGACGGCTCCTTCCGGCTGGGGCTGCCCGCGGACAGGGGAGCGGGCGACGATGTCTTCTTCGCCACGGTCCGCTACCAGGACATACTCTACTTCGGCCAGGCGGTCACCGGGCTGCCGGAACCCGGCGGCGGCTACGTCATACAGGCCTACCCGGCGCTGCCCGCCGGATCTGAAACCGAGCCGCTGGTGCGGGTCCGCAACTTCATTGCGACCCGGTCCGATTCCGGCGAGGGATGGGCCGTGGTCGACTTCTTCGAGCTGCTGAACGGCCTGTCGGCCACCCTGGTACCGAGCGATGTCCGCCCGTCATGGTCCCATGCCCTGCCGCACGGGGCCCGGGACCCGCGTGTAGGTCAGAGCGACCTGTCCCCGGGGATGGCGAGTTTTGGCGACGGCCGCGTCCGGGTAACGGCCCCGGTCCCACCGGGCGAAAACGTCTACCTGTTGCGCTACACCCTTCCGAAGGACGACTTCAGCATCCCCCTGGAGGTAGCCGTCGGCTCCATGGAGCTTCTGATAACGGAGCCGGCGGGCGACCTTGCCGTGGCCGGACTTGCCGCTGTCGACGGAGTCGAGCTGGAGGGAGTCCGATACCGTCGCTTCGCGGGCCGCGACATGGCGCCCTCCGTCGTCACGGTGACCGCCGGCACCGCCCGGTTGCCCTTCGGATCGCTGTCTATTGCCGCTGTTCTTCTGACTCTCCTGCTCGCGTGCGCGGGGGCGCTGGTTGCCGCCCGATCAAGGAGCGCGGTTGCGGGGCCTGCGAGCAGCCGCCGGAGACGCGTATTGCTCGAGATTGCCCGGCTCGACGAAGATTGGGCGGGTGGCCGGCTCGAAGCGGAGGACTACAGGAACCGTAGAACCCGCCTGCTGGGGGAACTGGGAGGATGAAGGCCGCTCCGTCGCCGAGACCGGGCTCGGAATCGTCCCTCGGTGCCGGGCCATGCCCGCGATAGTGACGGCGGCGATTCTGCTTCGCACGCATCCCTACTCGGAGAGCAGCCGCGTATTGAGGTTCTACACCCGGGACCTCGGGCTGCTGAGCGTGATGGCGAGGGGTGTTCGGCGCGCAGCCTCCAGGGGTCGGGGTGCTCCGGGGACGTTCGGGGAGGGGATGGCCGTGATCACCGTGCGTGACAACCGCGAATTGCAGTCTCTGCACGAGTTCACCCCGACGAAGGCGCGATTGGGGCTGGCGGGGGACCTCCGGCGGCTGGCGGGCGCCTCGGTCGCCGCCGAACTGGTGCTCCGGCACACGGGCCAGGAACCGCACGCGGATCTCTTCGATTCCCTCGCAACGGGACTTGACCGGCTTGAACGCAGTTCCCCCGGCGAAGCGACGGGGGAGGTGCTGGCGCTCTGCTGGAGGATGGTACAGGTCCTCGGTTTCGGTCCCGAGCTGGGTTCGTGCACGGCTTGCGGCCGGGCGTTGGAAGCGGGTGAGATGGGACGGTTCGATGTAGCGGCGGGAGGATTGCGCGGACCGGAGTGCCCCGCGCAGGCAGCTTCCCGGCGGATCGGACCGATGGCCCGGGCACAGCTGTCGAGTCTTCTGGCGGGTGAGGCTCCCCGCGGCCTCCTGAAGCCCCGCGCCCACCTGTCGCTGCTGGATGATTTCACCACCTTTCACATGCTGGGTGGCCGCCGCCTCGGTTCCTTCCGCTTTCTCGATCCTCCCGATGACACCCAACCCGAAGAACCCTGCGGGGACTAGCCTCATCCTGGGCACGGCGGGGCACATCGATCACGGCAAGACCTCGCTGGTACGAGCCCTGACCGGGATCGACACGGACCGCCTCGCAGAGGAGAAACGGCGCGGGATCACCATCGAGCTCGGCTTCGCGCGCTACGCACCCGCACCGGGTGTTTCCTTCGGGATCGTGGATGTTCCGGGGCACGAGGGCTTCGTCCGCACGATGGTGGCCGGCGCGACCGGGATGGACATCGTGCTTCTCGTGGTCGCGGCCGACGAGAGCGTGATGCCCCAGACCCGCGAGCACTTGGCGATCGTGAAGCTCCTCGGGGTCGCGGCGATCGTCGTGGCCATTACCAAAGTGGATCTGGTCGAGGCCGAATGGCTGGAACTCGTGACCGAGGAGGTGCAGGACCTTCTGGCCGGGACACCCTACGAAGACTCTGGAATCGTCCCGGTCTCGGTACGCAGCGGCGCGGGCCTCTCCGCACTTTCGCAGGCCCTGTTGGGCGCCGCCGGCCTAGCCCGTGAACGCGCCCTGGACGACCTGGCCCGTCTGCCCGTCGACCGGGTATTCGCCATGGAGGGAGCGGGGACGGTTGTGACGGGAACGCTATGGTCCGGACGTGTGGAGCGCGGTTCGACGGTGCGGATCCTTCCGCAAGGGGAAGAGGCGCGAATTCGTGCGGTCCAGGTGCACGGTGCCCAGGTCGATGGCGCAGTTGCGGGGCAACGTACAGCCCTCGCGCTGACCGGAGCCGCGGTGCGGCGCGGGATGGTATCGCGGGGCGATGTTCTCGTCACCGACCGGAGCTGGTCCCCGTCCCTCATGCTGACGGTGGAGCTTCGCGTGCTCGGGGACAGCGGATGGTGCCTGCAAGCGGGTCAGAGGGTGCGGGTCCACCTCGGCACGGTCGAAGTGATGAGCCGGGTGGCCCTCTTCGGGGCCGAACAGATCCGGCCCGGCGGGGGAGCGGTGGCGGAGTTGAGACTGGAGGCGCCCGTCGTGGCCCGTTGCGGGGACCTTTTCGTATTGCGCTCCTATTCTCCGGTCACGACCATCGCGGGCGGCACAGTCCTGGAGCCGGTTCCGCCCAAGCGCAAACGAATCTCGGAGCTTGAGCGGACCGCTCTGGAGGAGCTGTCCCGGGGCGGAATCCGCGCCGTGCGGGGCGCGGTGGCGCTGGCGGGCTGGCAGGGGCTCCACCGGCGCGATCTGGGGGTGTGCGCGGGCTGGACGGGGGGCGCGACCGATGTGCTCGACGGCGAATTCCGGCGCGTGGCCGGCCTGCTCTTCGACAACCGGATCGTGGTCGAGGGCGAAGGCCGGATCCTCGCGGCGGTTCGCGGCCACCACCGGCGGCACTCGCTGGAAGCCGGCGCTCCCCTGTCCGATCTTCGCTCGGCGCTGCCCTCGCGCGCCCATCCGGCGCTCGCGAACGGTCTGGTGGCCCGACTGGCCGGGCGGGACAGGCTGGTCATCGAGGAGACGGTTGCACGGCTCCCGGGTTTCCGGGCGGCACTTTCGCCGGACGAGGAGGAGCTGGCACGGCGTCTCGCCGGGATCCTCGGGAAGGCGGACCTGGAGGGCTTTACCACCGATGAGCTGCGCGACCGGTTGTCCGGTCACCCGAGAACGGGTGCCGTTGTCGCGTTCCTTGCTACCAGGGGGGAGGTCCGGCTTCTTGCCGACACGTTCTGGGTCACGACGGCGGCGCTGAATCGGGCAGCCGGCCGGGTGGTCGAAGTGCTCGGTGGTCAGGCGGGACTCGGCCCCGCCGACTTTCGCAAGGTGCTTCCGGTGACACGTAGACACCTGATTCCGATACTCCGATACCTGGATGGGGTTGGTGTCACCACGAGACTGGAAACCGGCCGCCAGGTGTCCTCCACGCTCCCCTGAGAGCGACCTCCGCGACGCCTACCGCCAGGAACTACTTGACCTTTTGTATGCGTAAGGGGTATGATATTCCCACCAGTAAGACGAACCTACGGGTCCATGGCATCCATGGTGGGGGGGGCGTTCGCCTGTCGGGCGGCACTTTCCTCCTGTTGCCGGATCCAGTCCCTGGGAGGGGCGAACGTACGAACGCTACTGACCCGAAAGCAGGACATATCGTGAGACGCGCGCTTTGCGTCATAGCCCTATTCTGTTCCACGGGCCTCACCTCGGTGACCGCCCAGGAGCCGCCTCCGCCCACGGGTGAACGTGGGCTCGGCTTCAAGTTGGAACAGAACTATCCGAATCCCTTCAACCCCGATACGCGGATCCCCTTCGAGTTGGAGGATGCGCTCTTCGAGGAGGGCAAGCCGGTCACGGTCTCGATTCGGATCTACAATATCCTCACGCAGTTCGTCGCCGCCCCCGTGGCGCTCAGACACCCCGGTGGAGAAGGACTGCCTCTGCTCCAACTCGGGTACACGTCCCCCGGCCGCTACGAAGCCTATTGGGACGGCCGCGACCGGCACGGCAAACAGGTTGCTTCCGGCGTCTATTTCGTTCAGATGCGGGTTGACGACCGGGGGCCTGCCGTGCGAAGGATGTTCGTAACGAAGTAGGGCACGACGCTCGAAGGTGCCCTGCGAGCCAGGCGCCTCGCCGCTCTCGGTGCTCGCGGGGCTTTGTCCACGGACGGCCTAGATGCCCTTCGCGTCAAGCAGTTCGAAGAACTCGGCCACGGATTCCAGCGCCGCAAGCCTGTCCGGCACGTCGGCCTCCTTTGCGAATTGGGCCACCTTTCCGAGAACCGGCAGGTACTGTCCCGAGACTTCCAGCGGCGGGGCGATGATCAGAAAGAAATGATGGGTGGGACGGTCGTCGATGGCTCGGAAGTCCACTCCCTGCGAATGCCGCCCGTAGGTCAGATGCAGCCGGCTTACCATGAGGGAACGGCAGTGGGGTATCGCGATCCCCCTGCCGATCCCCGTCGAGCCGAGATTCTCGCGTCGGCGCAGCGTGCGGAAGAGGACCGTACGGGAACGCTCGTCCAGTTCGAGCCGGGCGAGGAGCGTGGCAAGGACTTCATCCCTGGAAAATCCCCGCAGGTGCAACTCGACCCTGCTCGGGTCGAAGAAGTCTCGAAGTTGCATCGGGCGGACGGGCACAGGGGCTTTGGCAGGGCGGAACCGTGGGTGGGGCGCCGCAAGATATTCGGCGCGCGCTCGAAAGGCCAGCCGCCTGTTCCGCGATCTCACTGGCCGGCGCCACCTCCTCGCGCTACGGCGTGGACCGCCACCGGCCGCCGTAACGTTCCCGATCCCAGGGGTTACCTTGAAGACATGAAGACACTGCCCTACGACGTGCCGGGAACCTCCTCCACGCCGCTTTTCCTGGCTCCTCAGGCCGGGGTCTCCGAATCACCGTTCCGCAGGCTCTGCCGGAGCTTCGGCGCGGACGTGGTGCTTACCGAATTCGTGAGCGCGGAGGGGATCGTGCGCGGCAGCGGCCGCACGGCGGACTACCTCCGTTTCGACGACGCGGAGAGGCCGATCGGGATCCAGATCTTCGGCGCCGACCCCGGCACCATGGCCGAGGCGGCCGCCCTTGTGACCGAGGTGTACGCTCCGGACTTCGTGGACATCAACTTCGGGTGTCCGGTGAAGAAGGTCGTCAAGCGCAACGGGGGATCCGGCTGTTTGCGCGACATGGGTCTGGTGGGCCGAATCGTTCGAGCCGTGGTTGACGCCTCTACTCTGCCGGTCACCGCCAAGATCCGCTCGGGCTTCGACGAAGAGACGCGTGACGCGGTGGCTATCGGCCGGGTCTGCCGGGACGCCGGTGCCCGCACGGTGACGCTGCACCCCCGGACGCGAGCGGACATGTATTCGGGACATGCCCGCTGGGAGGAGATCGCGGCCCTGGTGGGGGTGCTGGACATTCCGGTGATCGGCAACGGCGATGTGCGGTCCGGTGCGGACGCACGGCGCATGCGGGATCGGACCGGGTGCGACGGGGTCATGATCGCGAGGGGATGCCACGGTGCGCCCTGGCTGTTCCACCAGGCCCGGGCGGCCCTGGATGGAGTGCCGGTACCGGCGGAGCCCGATGTCCGCACCCGCTTCGAGATCTGCGTGCGGCACGCCGAGAACGCCGTCTCCTTCGAGGGCGACGCGGACAAGGCTGTGCGGGAATTCCGCAAACACCTGGGGTGGTACACGAAGGGTCTTGCCGGGGGACGGCGGCTCCGCCAGCGCCTCTTCCAGGTCCGGGATCTGCGCGAGGTGCGCTACGTCCTTGAGCGTTACCTGGACGAGAGCGTGGAGGGGGGGTGTTCGGAGCCCGCGGGCGGGTTTATCGTTACTGGTTCCTGCGCGGGCACGGATCCGGTCCGGCCCGCGCCGGCGGGCCGCTGATTGACAGAAACTGGGGGCGACACGGCTTCGACGGGTTTGGGAATCTCGAAGCTGCGTGCCGAGGTCCGGGGACCTCGCTAATCCTCCCGGAAAACACACAACTGCCAACTCTCACTTGGCTCTGGCCGCCTAGACACAGGCAGCCCGTTTCCCGGTCCGCCCGCCCGAGGCAGACCGAGGAAGCGTCGATGATTCGGGCTGGTTTCCCGGTTCGCGCCACCGGACCGGAGAACGAGATACCTGGTGGCTAGCCCGGCGGGGGTGGTTCGCCGACCTCCACCGGCCGCGAATCTGAACGGCGACCTACGCACGTAGACGCTTGGAAGGACCCATTCACGGACGCGGGTTCGACTCCCGCCGCCTCCATTTTCCGGTCGCTCGAGCGACCGGACGGCCCGTCTGCGACCCACGACCGGTCCCGGCGACCTGCCGGAACCTCCGGGAGACCCTGGCACAGTGAAGCGAAAGCTCGCATACCTCTGCACCATCCTGCCGATCGTTCTCGTAGCCGATATCCTCACCAAGCGCTGGGCCGAGGAGGCTCTGCGGGACGCGTCCCGCCCGGACTTCCTTGGTGGTTACGTGCCCCTCAACCTGGCTCACAACCGGGGTGCCGCCTTCGGCATCTCGATCGGCGGCGATCCGCGCTGGTTCTTCATTTCGGTAGCTCTGCTCGCCCTCGGGCTGATGGTGGTCCTGTTCGTGCGGGCGCAACGGCGCGACCACCTCCGCCACGTTTCCCTGGTGCTGGTGATCGCCGGGGCGCTGGGCAACCTTATCGACCGAGTACGGTGGAACGGGGGCGTGGTCGACTTCATCGGGCCCATCGACCTCGGATTCATGGATTGGCCCATCTTCAACATTGCCGACATGGCGATCTCGTGCGGAGCGGTCCTGCTTGCCCTGTCGTTCTGGCTCGAGGAACGGGCCATGAAGCGAGCGGGAGCCCAGGAACCGGGTGACAAGCCCGCGGAAGTCATCGCGAATCCCGGGCCCACCACGGAAGGCTGACGGCAGGCGATCAGTCGCGCGGTTCGTACAGGACATGCTCGATGCGGCGGCGGCGCACCCGCACCACCCGCAGGCGCCCGGCTGCCGTCTCGACCGAGTCGCCCGGCTTTGCGACGCCCTCCAGCGCTCCGAACACGTACCCCCCGATGGTGTCGAACTCCTCCCCGAGGTCCATGCCCAGCAGGTCCTCCACGTCCTTCACCGGAGTGCCACCCCGGATCAGGATGCGCCCGTCCCCGGTCTCCTGAAAGTCGTGCGGTTCATCTGCTTCGTGTTCGTCATGGATTTCGCCGACGATCTCCTCGATCAGATCCTCGAGGGTGACCAGGCCGGCCGTGCCGCCGAATTCGTCTAGAACGATGATCATCTTGGTTCGCTCGGCCCGCATTTCGCGGATGAGCTCCTCCACGGGCTTGGAAGCGGGTGCGAACCGGACGGGACGCACGATCTCGTGAACGGCGTCACGCCCCTGCCGGGCCGCACGCCACAGGTCGCGTGCCAGGAGGATGCCGACGATTCGGTCGAGTCCTCCCTGATAGACCGGTAGACGGAGCCGGCCCCGGTCCAGCATCACGTCCATCGCCTCGTCGACCGTCGCCTCGACCGGCACGGCCACGATGTCGATCCTGGGAGTCATTACCTCGCTGACGGCGATCTCGTCGAGCTGCATGACATTCGACATCACCTGAAACTCGTCCTCGGCGATAGCGCCCTCGCGGTGGCCGATCTCCGCCAGCGCCCCAATCTCGGCGCGGCTGATCGTCCCGGGCAGTGCATCCCCGGGTTTGATCCATCTGCTCAGCCAGCCGAGCGGGACGAGCAGCGGCTTCATCACCAACACCATGGCGCGGAGCAGATGGGCGGCGGGCTTTGCGAGCCTGTTGCAGAAGGTCGCGCCGATCGTCTTGGGGATGATCTCCGACAGCACGAGCACGGCCAGGGTGAGCCCGGCCGCGAAGGCCCCGACCACGACGTCCCCGAAGGCACGCGCCGCGATCGCCCCGCCGAGAGCGGCGCCGATCGTGTGTGCGATCGTGTTGAGGGTCAGGATAGCCGCTATGGGTTCGTCGATCCTGGACTTCATCGCATGCAGGATGTCGCCGGCGCGGTCACCTCGGCTCCGAAGCAGGGCGATGTAGGAATGACCGACCGAGAGCAGAACCGCCTCGAGTACGGAACAGACGAAGGAGATCGCGAGGCTGGCTCCGACGACGGCGACGAGCTGAATCAACAAGAAGCGAAGACCGTTGTGTGCGTAGTGAGGCCCCGGTGGGCGGGCGGGCGCCCCGCGGAGCTCGGCGGTGCTCCCGGCGGCGTGCTGTCCGCGGCCCTCGCCACGGGCAACCTGCCGGGATTTGTGCGGGCACGGCCGGCCGCCGCACGGATCGCGTCAGCCGATCGGCATCGTGACGTTGTCTTCGTCCCAGGAAAAATAGTAGGTCCGCTCCCTGCCGCTCCTCGTCCTGATATTGACGATGTTGCGCTGGTCTTCGAACAGGTTGAAGAGGAGACGGTTGCGAATCCGGATGCGCTCCGCCGAGGGTGTCAGCTTGTATTCCAGCCGGTACCACCACATCACCTCGTCGATCCGGGCCGCATCTTCCACACCACGGGCGGTGACCTCTCCCTGCACCACGGTCTCCCCGGACTCGAGCACCAGCATGTCGTTGATGTAGTTTTCGAGGATTGTATCCACCTCCTCGTTCTCCGCGAGTTCAAAGTCCATGTCCGAGGTGTGCTCCATCACGGCAAGCTGGAGATCGTCCCAGAAGAATCGGATCCGCGCCTGCAAACCGGACTCGGACACGGCCACGTCCGCGACGGACAGTCGAAACGGATGGGGTTTCTCCGGAGTCGGAACGGCACCGACGGCCAGCAGGCAGGTGGTGGCTGCCGCAGCGTTGCGAAGGCGGCGCAGGGCGGGAACGATTCTAAGCTGGTACATTCCAGACGTTCGCGTGCAGGGTCATGGTTGCCGTTTCCTACTCCCCGAAGCCCCCGAGGGTCCGGTGCGGACCCTGCGGCCTAGGGAACCTTGAGGGGCGGCGTACCGAAACAAGATGCAGATGTCGGTGTCAACGAATCAACCAGGGAGGGACCTTCGGGCGGAGACCCCCGGGTCTCCCGCGCGCCGTGAGACCCTCTCGCCGCGCCGTGCCGGACCGGGGCCCCGCCGCTCTCGTCGCTCGCGGAGACCGGTCGACGGACTCCGTGCGTCCACAGGCACCAGGGCGATCCCACTTGCTGTCCTGTTCCTGGCCGTCGTCGCGGCACCGTTGCCGGGCCAGGTTCGGATCGGGGGTCACGGCCTCTACAGGAACGAAATCGTGAGGTCGCAATTCGGGGTCGGGGCGCGAGCCGAGTTCGACCTCGGATTCGTTATGCCGCAGCTGGCACTTGGCGCCGTTTACAACCATCTCTTCCAGGATTGCGAGGAGTGCCGCTCCTGGGAGGCGGGAGGACAGGCCACCCTTGGTGCAGGCTCCGGCTACATCGGCTTGAACGTCGTCATGTCGCGCTACGAGGAGGTTGCAGGCGACCTGACGACGAGATCCGACGACTGGAAGTTCTCCGTGGTCGTCGGGTTTCGGCTGCTGGGACTGCCGGTGGTCGTGCCGTTTCTGGAAGCTCGGCAGTCGTTGGGATCGGACGCCCTGAACGATCAGTCGGTCTCCCTCGGCATTCTGATCGGTCCCGCCCGGGCGCGGTCCGCCCCTCGTGCTCCCGGGCGCTGATGACGGGAGACACACTACTGGAGCGCCCGGTCCGGGCGGTCGGGCGTTGGTGGGCAGAATGGGCCGAGCACGCCGGGCAGCTGGGCCTGCTTGTCTGGGCCACTGTTTCGGCGACTCTGCGTTTGCGGGTGTCCTATCGCGAATTCGTGAACCAGCTGTACGTGATGGGGGTGCAGAGCATCCCCATCGTGGCGGTAACCTCGATCCTGTCGGGTATCGTCACCTCCCAGCAGGGAGGCTACCAGATCACCGCAACGGTTCCCCTGTACGTACTCGGCAGCGTAACGGCCAAGAGCATCGCGCTCGAACTTGCACCGGTTCTGACGGCTGTCGTCCTGGTGGGCAGGGTCGGGGCCCGGATCACCGCCGAACTGGGCACCATGGTCGTTTCGGAGCAGATCGACGCCTACCGCTCGCTGGGACGGGACCCGTTGATCGTACTGGGCGCACCCCGCATCCTGGCGGGACTGCTGGTCATGCCGCTTCTCGTGGGCATCGCCAACATCGTGGGGCTGTTCTCCGGCATGGTCTCGGCCCAGCTCGCCCTGGGACTCAGCTTCGAGACCTTCCTCTTCGGTGCCCGCCTGTTCTGGTTCTCGTGGGACCTCCTCTACTCCCTGCTGAAGTCGATAGCCTTCGGCTTCGCGATTCCGATCATCGCGATTCACATGGGACTGCGTACCCGTGGCGGTGCAGAGGGCGTCGGACGCACCACGACGGCTTCCGTCATGTTCCAGACGCTGACGATCTTCATCCTGGACGCCATGTTCCCGGCCCTCTTCCTCGACTAGGCCGTGGAGAATCCCCGCATCCTACCGAGGCCTGCGAGCCGCCGGACCGCCGGGACACGGTCGTCCCGATGAGCCCTCCCCCCGTCATCCGCTACCGGAACACCCACAAGGCGTTCGGCAAGCCGGTGCTCTCCGGTGTGGACCTGGATATCCTCGAGGGAGAGATGTTCGCCCTCTTCGGGCCCTCGGGCACGGGCAAGAGCGTTCTGCTCAAGACCACGATCGGGCTGGTTGTTCCGGACCGCGGAGATGTCGAGGTGAGGGGGAAGTCCGTCTATTTCGGCGGCCGGCAGGCGCTGGAGACCGTGCGCAAGCAGGTGGGCTACGTCTTCCAGCACGCGGCCCTCTTTGATTCGCTGAACGTGTATCAGAACGTCGAGATGGGGTTGCCGGCGGACCGCCTCCGTCGCCTCGGCCGGGCTCCGTCGGCGAGAGCCGTATGGAGGGCGCTCGAACTGGTCAACCTCGACCCCGGCGCCGTGTTGCCGCTCCTCCCCTCGGAACTGTCGGGGGGCATGAAGAAGCGCGTTGGCATCGCTCGTGCCATCGTCGGGCGGCCCAGGATCCTGCTCTGGGACGAGCCTACCACCGGCCTCGACCCGGTCAACACGGCGGCCGTCGAACGGCTCATCAAGCGGCTTTCCGAAGAGCTGCGGGTCACCTCAATACTGGTGACCCACGATGTGGAGGGTGCCCTGTGGATGTGCGACCGGGTGGCAATGCTGGAAGGCGGAGGCGTTCGCTTTTGCGGAACACCGGAGGAGTTCCGGGCCTGTCCCGATCCCGTCGTCAGAGCCTTCGTTGATCGCGCGGCCGCCGAGGCCGCCCTGGATGTTGTGGAGATGACATGAACAACGCCGAGCGTTCCCGCAATTCGGGTCTCTCCGACCAGGAGATCCTTGGGGCCGTGCCGCCCACCGCGAAACTGCAGGAGTTCCGGGTGGGGATCTTCGTGATTCTCGGAATCGCGGGCTTCCTCACCTTCCTCTTCCTGCTGACCGACCCCGGTACGTTCCGGGGCCGATACACGATCCTGACGCACGTGGACGACGCCCAGGGTGTGCGCAACGGAGACCCGGTGCGGCTGCGCGGGATCAACATCGGCAGGGTTCACCGTTCGCAGCTCGACAGCGCGGGCGTCCTGATCACGCTCGAGATCGACGGCGAATGGAGAATCCCCGCAGGCTCGCGCACCGAACTGTCCTCGCAAGGTGTGCTCGGCGGAATGGTGGTGTCGATCCTGCCGGGCCGCGGCGAGCGTTTCCTCGAGCCGATGGAGGTCGTTCCGGGGGAGACAGTCCCGGGGATGCTCCAATCCGCCGGGGGGCTCGCGGGCGAGGCCGAGACGGTCCTCGCGCGCATCCGGTCCGTGCTGGCCGATTCGTCCGTGGCCGCGGCGGGCGAGGCCGTGTCCTCTCTGCGGGACGTGCTGGGAGACCTCTCACGGATGACGGAGGGCCGGGCCGCGGAGCTCCGCGCCCTCACCGGAAGCCTGCAGCGCTCGGCCGAGAATATCGAAGGGATCACCGGTGCCGCGGAGTGGCGCCGGACCCTCGCCTCCGCCGAAGCGACCCTCGCGGTCCTCGACCGTACGTCCGCCGGGATCGAAAGGTCGATCGCATCGCTGAACACCATCCTGGGCCGCATGGAACGGGGCGAAGGCACCCTTGGCCGCCTGTCGACCGATGACTCGCTCTACGAATCCATACATGCGGCCGCCGAGAACCTGCGGGAACTCCTAGCCGACGTGAAGGCCAATCCGGGCCGGTACCTCAAGATCGAGGTCTTCTGACCACACCACCCGGAACTCTCGGGCCGCGACCCCGAAGGGACCGGGCCCGGGAATCCCGGTGCGGTGTCACTCGGCTGCGGCTACCACCCGGGGGCGAAGTGGAATCCACTGACCCAACCCACGCCGGGTCTCTGCCAGGGGTAGGCGTGATACCATTCGAGGATCAGGGCCCCGAGGATGTTGAATCGCAACGAGAAGCCGCTGCTGGCCACCGGGATCCTGCCTGTGTCGGTGGTTGACCACTTCAGGGTCGCGGGCCGGTCACGGTCCCAGGCCACGCCCACATCGGCGAACGCCGTCAGTTCGATCGGCAGGTAGGGGAAGTTGATCAGTCCGAATTCCTCGATTCCGGTGATGGGCAGCCGGATTTCCGCGTTCAATACGCCGATGCGGTGGCCGATCAGCCTGTCGGTTACGAAGCAGCCGGTGTCGCCGACCGATTCCGCGGCGCACTCCGTCTGGTAGTCGAACGAATTGGAGGCGTAGCCGCGCATGAAGGTCTCCCAGCCCAGGAACAGCGGGTAGATCCGGTCTTCCACCTCCCGCAGGTCTCCGTAACGCCCCAGATGGAGTCCGCGCATGGCCAGGGTGACGGGGCCTCCGCCATTGAAGTAACGCCGATAGTCACCGATGAGGGTCTGGAAGCTGACGGTGCCGTGCGACGTTTCGGCCTCGAGGCGGAAGCGCTCTCCCCGGACCGGACTCGTAAACGCCGCGTAGGAGTTGTCGCCCACGAAGGCCAGGGAGGCGGATGCCAGATTCAGGGGATCCTGGGTGGGGACCTCCCTCCGTTCATAGTTGACGACGCGTCCGAGTTGGTCCAGGATGAACGTCTCCCTCTCCTCGTGGTACGAATAGCGGCTGAATCCGAGGCCGCCCTCGAGGCGCCGGGTCCCCGAAAGGGGGAAAGCGACCGTCCCCGCTGCCACATCGACGTACGTCCGCCGGCTGACGATTGCCAGTTCACCCGGAACTCGGGTATCGACATATCGATAGAGGTACGGCACGTGCTGGACACCCAGCGCCCAGTTCCAGCGACGCTTCTGGTTCAGGTAGTAGACCATTCCACCGATGTCCCTGAGGCTCCCGTTGGCCAGCAACTGAACGCCCAGGAAGCGGTCGCCGAGCATGTCGCTGAAGGTGGCGGTGGTCCCTCCAGCCGCGGTGGTCCCATAGGGGTCGGTGCCGATCCCGATCGTCGGCTGGCCGATGTAGTCGAGTTGCAGCGAGGGATCGTACTGTTCCGCCTGGTCGGCCGTATAGATGCTGTCCGCGACCAGTCCGGTGTAGGGGTCGACCAGGTACCTGGCCACCCGGCCCTTGAAGGCCGGCCTGCCGGGCGGAAGCAGACGCCCGGGATGGGTGCCGGCGTCCGCGACGACATCCACGAGCGTGGACAATTCGTCCGGATAGGCCGTGTTGACGATGTAGCCGCGCTCGTGGAAGACGGAGAAGGCGAGGAGGTCGGTTCGGGGGGAGTACGAAAAGGCCGGTGAACTCGCGGTGATCCCGCTGACGCCGGTAACGGCACGGGTGATTCTGCGCATCTCGCCGTCCGCGAGCCGCAGATGGTAGATGTCGGAAAAGCCATCGGCATCCGAGACGAAGAAGATGCCTTCGCCCGTCTTATCGTAGACCGGGTTGATGTGCTTGGCCCCGTCGAAGACCGACAGCGGCGCCACGGCCAGGGTCTCCAGATCCAGGAATGAAAGGACGTAGTTGCCGAAGGCCAGGGTCTGGAAGTTCGTTTCCTCGCTACGGTCGGATACGAATACCAGCGTGCGGCCGTCGGGCGACCACGCGGCCTGGAGGTCGGCGTGCTTGTCGTTGGTCAGCTGCTGGACGTCCCCGGTGTCGAAATCGTAAAGGTAGAGATCGGTGATCCCTCCCTTCAGGCCCGTGAAGGCGATTCTCCGGCCGTCCGGGGACCATGCCGGATTCTGAATCGCTCCCAGGCCCGCGATGTCGATCCGCTCTTCCAGGCGCCCGCTCTGCACGTCCATGATCGCGAGCTGGTTGTTGCCTTCGGCGAAGATGACGAATGCGAGCTTGCGGCTGTCGGGCGACCAGGAACCGCTACTGTCGATGTAGCGGATTCCATCGATGTACGCAGTCTCGTTGCGCCTGAGCGGGCGCAGGATCCTTCCGGTGGCGACATCCGCCAGGAAAAGGTCCATGGAGAAGAGGTCCTTTTCCGACTGGAAGACGATATAGCGGCCATCGGGGCTGAGGGACGGGGCCACGTTCACGCGTCCCGCTCCGCATTCCTGGCAGAGCAGGACGTCGCCCGTCTCGTACGGGTCGGTCTTGCCCGCCATGAGCGGACGGTACTCGGCCTCGATCACCTCCCACCATTGCTTCGAGATGCTGTCCGAGGGCATGCCGAAGACGTGTCCGATCGCGGGCTCCCATCCCCGTTGCAGCGCCGTGCGGAAGAAATCCTGGGCGGCGTCGTCCCCGTAGGTGCCGCCGATGTACGAGAGGAACGCCTGGCCGAAGCGGTAGGCGAAGTACTTCGGGTCGCGGGAGATCTCCTTGAGGGTCGGTTTGTCGTCCCGGAGCATGTGGTCCCTGAGCCACATGGCCGTATGAGGATGCTCGCGCCCCATGGACATGTATTCCGCCATCCCCTCGATCAGCCACAGCGGCATCCGGGTCAGATTCAGGAATGCTCCGTGCAGCCGGCTCTGGGCGACGTTGAACTGGAAGGCGTGCACCAGCTCGTGCCCCAGGATCCGGTTCGTTTCCCGGTAGGAGGCGGTCAGGGGCATGATCACCCGGTTCTTGAGCGATTCGGTGACGCCGCCCGTCCCCTGGCCGATCGCCCCCACCAGGGTGTTGGTCTGCTGGAAATCGGGGTGATCCGCATAGATGATGAGAGGCTTCCGTGCCTCGAATTCGTGCTGAAAGGCGCGGGAGTAGCGCTCGTACCACCGTTCCGCCATGCGGGCGATGTCCTCCACCGCCTCGGACTCCTCCGCGTAGAAGTGGATGTTCCAGTTCTCGGATGTCAGGACCAGGAAATCGCGGTTCTCGTACTGCACCTTGTTGCGCCCGAAGTACTGGGCGAGTGCCGGAACGGGCAGGGTGAGCAGGAGCCCGAGGGCACCTGCGGCCGCCAGCAGCGGGGCGCCCGGAAGTGCGTTGGTGCGTTTCATTGAAAGCATGACCACCCTTTTGTCGCGAGGTGTCTCCACGAGCCGCGAATCGAGCCGCGGGTCGCCGCCGGCTCGCCCCACCGGGCTCTTGACCGACCTGCCATTCATATACACTACCATTGGGGCGGAGGTCCTTGCCACCGCGCGCCCGGCCGGATTGCGCGGCCGGGCGTCTGCGACGGGGCGGCGGCTTCGGCTCCGCACCCTCCCTTGGACAATACACATTAACGACCACCATGACCACAGCTACGTTACGACGGCCCCGCCGGGGCCGGCCCCATTTCGGTCCGGCAAACGGCCCGTCGGCGGCTTTCCGCGGCTGCCTGGGGACTCCGCGGCTGTGAGCACGGAGGCCGGGCGATTGGACCGCGCGGGTTTCACGCGATTGGCGGACCGGTTTCCCGAATGCCGGATCGTGGTCGTGGGCGACGTCATGCTGGACCGCTATCTGGCCGGTCCGGCGCATCGCGTTTCTCCCGAAGCGCCCGTTCCGGTGGTTCTGGTGAAGGAGGAGTGGGACGCGCTGGGTGGGGCCGGGAACGTGGCCGCGAACGTGCGGGCGCTGGGAGCACGCTGCGACGTGATCGGTGCGGTGGGCGGGGACGAAGCCGGCAAGTCCGTCCGCCGCACCCTCGAGGCGATGGGTGCTGGCTGCCACCTCGTGCACGATGCGGAGAGGCCCACCACCGTGAAGACCCGGGTGCTGGCGAGGGGACAGCAGGTGGTGCGGGTCGACCGGGAGGAAGACCGCTCCGTCGCGCCGGCCGCCGCGCGGCACGTGTCGTCCCGGGTCTTGTCGCGTCTGCCTGGAGCGCGGGCGCTGGTCGTGGCCGACTACGACAAGGGTGTGATGTCGCCGAGCGTGATCCGGAGGGTTCTCGAAGCCGCGGCGGAGGAGGGTGTGCCGGTGATCGTGGACCCGAAACGCCGCAATTTCTTCGCCTACCGGGGTGCCGCGGTGTTCAAGCCGAACCGGAGCGAGCTCGTTGCCGCGCTGGGCGAGACGGTCCGGCCGCGGGACGCGGGGTGGATGGAGAACGCTCGAGCGCGGATCGGCTGCCGGCATCTTCTTCTAACGCTGGGTGCGGCGGGGATGGTGCTGGCGTCTCCGGGGGAGGCAACGGAGGAGTTCCGTGTCCGGGCCCGCCTGGTCTACGACGTATCGGGGGCAGGGGACACGGTCGCGGCGGTCGTCGCGGTGGCGGTTGCCGCCGGTGCGGATGTGGCCGCGGCGGTGGGCCTGGCCGCCCGCGCGGCTGCGCTGGGGGTGGCGAAGGTCGGTGTAGCCGCCGTAACCCGCGAGGAAATCGAGCGGTCGCTGCCCGGTCCGCCGCCCGATCCCCTGGTGAACGGTTGACTTGCGGGTCCTTCTGAAGCCAGAGTTGTCGGCGCCACAGGATCCATCCGAGAGGAGAACCCAAGCGAGATGCCGGAGATCGCCGCCTCAAACACCGATCAGGCCCCCGAGGCCCTCGGGCCCTACTCCCAGGCCATCGTGACCGACGGCTGGATCTTCGCTTCAGGGCAGATCCCGATCGACCCGGAGACGGGTTCGCTGGTGGAGGGAGACGTGGGGGAGCAGACCCACCGGGTCCTCCGGAACCTGGAGGCGGTGCTCAGGGCCGCGGGCGGCAGCCTCGAAACGGTGGTGAAGACGACCGTCTACCTCTCCGACATGGCCCACTTCGCCGACATGAACGGGGTCTACTCCCGGCACTTCGGCGACCATCGCCCCGCGCGGGCGACCGTGGCGGTGGCGGGGTTGCCGAAGGGCGTGGACGTGGAGATCGAGGCGGTCGCGAGGGTGGCCAGAAACGGGTCGGTCGGATAGTCGCCTTCCGGCCCTGCCGTCCCATTGGAAGAGCCGCCTTCAGATCTGTTGTTACAATCCAGTCGGGGGGTGTATACTTCAAGGTCCAACGGGCATATCGCGGCGGCAGTCTGGAGGGGAGGCATCGTGTGGCCCTGACCGGGAAATACCCGGGCGAACATTGAGCGGACCGAGTGCTCAGCATGTCCTGAAAACTCAAGAACGGAGGCTGGAAGCCATGATATCCGACCTGTTTCGAACCCGTCCCGGAGATGGGGCCGGAGGGCTCGGTGTCGCCCTGGTGGCGGGACTTGCCCTCGCACCGGGCGCCTCTGCCCAGACGACGACCGGCACCCTGACCGGAATCGTGACCGACGCGGGGTCCATGCGGCCGCTGGAGGCGGTCGTGGTGGCGATCGAGGGCACCTCTTTCGGCGTGCTGACCAACGCGTCCGGCGGTTACATAGTGCTGTCGGTTCCGGCGGGCGAGTACACCGTCCGCGCCACCCGCGTCGGCTACCGCGAGGGGGAACGGACGGTGACCGTAGCGGTCGGCGCCACGGCGCAACTCGACTTCGAACTCAACCAGACCGCGATCGCGCTCGACGAACTGGTCGTGACCGGCGCCGGCATAGTGACCGAGAAGCGGAAGCTCGGCAACACCATCGCCACCATCAACACGGCCGCGGTCGAGAATGCCCCGGTGAGCGACTTCAGCCAGCTCATCGCGGGGCGGGAGCCCGGCGTGATCGCGCTGCCGTCGTCGGGCTACACCGGCGAGGGCGCGCGCATCCGCATCCGCGGCTCGGCCTCGCTCACGCAGCTTAACGAGCCGATCGTCTATGTGGACGGGATCCGCGTGGACCGCTCGGCCGTGCAGAGCTTCAACGGCCAGGGGAGCCCGTCGCGCCTCGACGACATCCCCCCGGAGTCCATCGAGCGAATCGAGATTCTCAAGGGTGCCGCCGCGGCCACGCTGTACGGGACGGAGGCGTCGAACGGCGTGATCCAGATCTTCACCAAGCGGGGGCAGATCGGCCGGCCGCGCTTCACAGCGCAGGTCGATTTCACCGGGATTTCGGTGCCGACGAACCGAATTCTGCCGTTGGCCGACTTCGCGGCGCGGGCGTGTACGCGGCCCGGGTGCACCGGGGAGAAGGACGATTCGATCAAGAATGCGACGATCAAGCGGATGGCGGACCGTTGGAGCCAGAACGTGACCCCCTACGACCCGGTTGAGCGCGACCTGATACCCGAACTGCTCACGACCGGCGTGGGCCAGGCCTACTCCGCATCCGTGTCGGGCGGCTCCCAGTCGTTCCAGTACTACGTGTCGGGCCGGCTGACCACCGAGGACGGTCCCTACGATGCCGCTCAGAACTTCGAACCCGTGGAGGGCATCGAGCCGGAGACGGACACGAACCGGCGCGCCTCGGTAACGTCGAACTTCACGGTGCTGCCGAACAGCAGGCTTCGGATCGGGGTATCCACGCTGTTCTCCGACATGGAGCACCACACCCCGGACAATTCGAACAACATCTACGGGGTCTTCTCCTCCGCGCTGATGATGCAGCTGCGGCAGGCCAAGGTGTGCACGGCGAGCGACCCGCCCGATTGCACGGAGAACTACTACGGCCAGCCGGCCTTCGCCACGCTGCGCGAGAACATGTACCAGCAGAACTTCGTGAACTCACAGCATTTCACCGGTACCGCGAACATCGAGTACACGCCGAACGAGAAACTTCGGCTGTCTGGTACCTTCGGCATGGACTTCACCGCCGACGATGCTGTGGCCTTTCGCCCCTACGCCTGGAACGTTGACGAATTCTCGGGATCCACGCCGGACGGGAGCCGTAGCCTCAACGAGGACCGCAGCCGCGAGATCACGGCGGACGTCAAGGGATCGTATATTTCCCGTACGGACAGGATCGAGAACACGTTCCTCTTCGGGGGGCAGGGCTTCCTCCGCCAGCGGCAGTCTGCGGGCGGAGGCGGCCGCGACTTCCCCGGGCCGGGCCTCGAAACGCTGTCAGCGCTCGGTTCCGCGAGCACCTACGAGACCTGGCTGAGAGTGACTCAGATCGGCGGATACCTGCAGAACCAGCTTGGGGTCGACAACTGGCTCTTCCTGACCGCGGGGGGGCGCTGGGACGCCAACTCGGCCTTCGGCGCGGACTTCAGCACCGCATTCTACCCGAAGGTCTCGGTCTCGATGGAACCACTCCGGGCGATGGAACGTTCATCGGAGACGCTGTCGACCTTCCGCCTTCGCAGTGCCATCGGCAAGTCCGGGCTGCAGCCCGGGGCCTTCGACAAGTTCACGACCTTCTCATCACAGGGCTCCCCGGCGGGCTCGGGCGTGCGTCCCGCCAACCTGGGCAACGACGCACTCAGACCCGAAGTGTCCACCGAGATCGAGATCGGTACCGAGATGGGCTTCCTGAACGACAGCTGGTCGATCGAGGCCACCTACTGGAACCGCAAGGGGACCGATGTGCTGGTGTCGCGCCAGTACCCGGTCACGGGCGGTTTCACGCAGAGGCAACTCGACAACATCGGGGAGATGAACGCCCACGGGCTGGAACTGAACCTGCGGGGTGCCCTGGTCCAGCAGGAAGGGCTGTCGGTGAACCTCTTCGCCAACACGGCGTACGAGTACCAGGAGATCACCGACATGGGCGGCGCGCCGCCGCTGAAGACCGGCGACACGTACCCTCGCTACAGGAACTACCTGACGGAAGGCTATGCCCCGGCTGCGTTCTTCGGGGCCAAGCTGGCCGATGTCGACATTCCGTTGAACATCCTTCCCCCGGTGGACGGCGTGTGTCAGGTCCCGACTCTGGAGCAGGCCCTGGAGTATTTTAGCGAACCACGTGATCCCAGCCAGTTCAAACCGTTGGCGTACGGCAACAAGACCGGTATCGATCCGGAGACGAAGAGGCCTTATCCGTTTGGTGTTCCGAACGGCGAGTGGGCATCGAGAGACTGCGGGGAAGGCCTGCTTCTCTCCTACCTGGGCAAGCCGACACCCGACTTCGCCGGCTCTTTCGGATTCAACATCGCTTTCGCAGACAACTTCGAACTGAGCTCGCTCTTCGAGTACAAGCTCGGCCACCAGGTCCAGGACCTGTCCGGAATGTTCCGCCGGGCCAACAGCTTCATCGGGCGCAACACGCCGCGCTCTGCGGAACTGTACTCCATCATGGTCAACCCGGCCACAACGAATGAGGACCGGCTGGACGCGGCGATCGCATGGGCCAGGGAGGTCGAAGGCCTCTCGCCGATGAGCGGCATGAACGGCATCTACGACGCCGACTGGCTGCAGTGGCGGGAGTTTTCGCTGGTCTACCGGGTGCCCACCGCCGTTGTCGATGAATGGGGCATCTCGACCGCTACGCTGAACCTGGGCGTGCGCAACCTGCGGCTGTTCATGTTGGGCGACTATCCTGGCATGGACCCCGAGGGCAACGTGCTGGGCCGGTGCAACGAAGGCCTCGATTGCAACTTCCTCGATTCGACCGAAGGCTGGGGTATTCCCGTGCCGCGGCGGATCACGCTTTCAACCCGTTTGACGTTCTGAAAGGTAAGGAGAGGCGATCATGAGTTTCCGGAATCATGTGATCCGCGTCGCGGCGGTGGCGGCCATGCCGGGTTTCGCGGCATGCGGCCTGCTGGACGTGAGCAACCCCAACGACCTGCTCGAGGATGCCATACGTGACGAGGCCCTGGCTGCCGCACTGGCGAACGGATCGCTGGCTCTCGTGTCGTCCTCCGTTTCGCAGTCCTGGCAGCCCTACCTTGTAACCTCGGACGAGTTGCACTGGATCGGGTCCAGGGACGCGTGGCTATCCCTCGACAGGGGATTCATCGACGATCCGCTCAACGAGTTCATCGACGGCCCCTTTCCGTCAATGGGACAGGCCCGGTGGATGAGCGACTTCGCGATCGAGATCCTGGAGGAGCACGTTGCCAACGCCGCCACCGAGGAGCTGAAGGGGGCGATGACATTTCAACTTGCGCGCGCGAACTTCCACTCGGGGATCATCTACACGGTCATCGGCGAGATTCAGGAGGACTTTGCGTTCTCCAGCAGGGACACGGGGGCCGCGCCCGTCGGGGCTGCCAACATGCATACGGTTCTGGACGGGGGGATCGAGCGCCTGAGCGCCGCCATTTCGGGTTTCGAGGAGGTGGGCGACGCGGGCATGGCCATGAACGCCATGGCGGTTCGCGCCCGCGCCCGCCAGTCGCGGGCGATCTGGGACGAAATCAACCCCGGTGCTTCGGGGAGCGGGCTGGTCGATTCCCCCGAGGCCGGTGCCGACGCTGCGGCGGTGATCACCGCCGCCGGCAACGGGGCCGACTGGCTCTTCAATCTCACGTACTCCGCCTCGAGCACGGCGAACTCGATGGCGGCCTGGATGAACGACCGGAAGGAGAACCAGATCGACCTGTCCATCGTCACTGTTGACGCCGCGAACGACATTAGCGGCATCGCGCTCAAGGATCCGATCGACGATGTCGACGATCCTTCGGTGATCAAGTGGCTGAATCAGTGGAAGGGCGGAAACTACCTGGACAAGGGAGGCATCTATCCGCCGTTGACGGTGGCCTCCACCCGGATGATGCACATCATTCTGGCGGAGAATGCACTGGCGGGCGGGAACGAGTCGATGTTCACGGAGCACATCAACCATATCCGGGCGTTGGACGGACTGACGCCGTTCAGCGGCCAGATCTCGAACTTGGACATGCTGCGGCACATGCGGCGGGTGACCGTCATGCTCCAGGGCCTGCGGCTCGCTGACATGTACCGGTGGGGCCTGGAGGACCCCAAGTGGCAGGGCGTTTCCGA
The DNA here is from genome assembly GCA_965204275.1 of Longimicrobiales bacterium. GTDB lineage: Bacteria > Gemmatimonadota > Gemmatimonadetes > Longimicrobiales > Gaopeijiaceae > Bin94. Next base: position 1,365,334 of record CBDBEC010000002.1, on the reverse strand, counting down.
TTCCGCCAAGTGTCCCGGGGTAATGCTCCCCGTTCCGAACATCGAGCGGCAGGCCAACCCGCAGGATTGGCAGGATGGTTGCGGTTAGCACCAGGATCAGGCGCCGTCAGCGCAGGTGGCGGCCGCGCCGTCGGCATGCCCGCCAACGCGCGCGCCCCTGCCGGTTCGATTCGATCAGGCCTGCACCATTGAATTGAAATCATGAGATTCACCTTTCGTTCGCTGGCGGCCGCGCTGGCCGTCACGGCTGCGTCCTGCGGGATCCTCGAGGAGAAGTGGCCGACGGAGGTTGCCTTCGAGATGCGCGGCAGCGCCGGGCGGCAGGCGATGGCGATCTACTCGCGGAACTTCGTCGCCGGCGTCGATGTCGAGGGAGTCACTCAGGTCAGCGTGCTCTCCTCGGACACCGTGCTGCACACCCTGCCGATCGACACGATGATGAGCATCGCCGCGGCGCAGAAGTGGCTGGTTCAGGTCGAAGCGCTCGCGGGTGACACCCTGGACGTCAACGTGTCCGTTGAGGTGGACGGCCGCAGCCTGATCTCCGAATCGGGAGGCATATTCCCGGACGCTCCCTGGCACTTCGTGTACGTGTTCAGGCAGAAGCTCACACGCCGCGTGGATGTGAGGTTCTGATGTGCCTGCTGCGAAGCCTGCGGGGCGCGGTTCCGGTCTTGGCAGCCCGTGGACAGAATCCCCCCGGCGTTCGAGCGGCGATGCATCCGCGCTGGCCGCTCCGCTTCAACATTTCACTATGTAAAGACAACGTTACATTATGTCAATCACAGTATACAATCGGCGACTCCGGGGCTTCGCTCTGCGTTGCTCCTCGGGCGAATAGCGCTGCCATTCACCTCTCGTCGTGCCTTGCCAGCCCGGCGCCTCGCCGCTCTCGCCGCTCGGTCGGCTTTATCCACGGACTGTTCGGGGCGCTCGTGCTCTCGGGCTGTCACACGTACCTGCCGGTCGAGACGCCGGCCCCCGGATCCGTGGCCAGGGTGCATGTGCCGGTGCGGTCGGCGCTCGCGGATCCGGGACTGCCGCCCGCGACGGCGTCGGTCGAAGGGGTCGTGCTCGATTCCGGCGACACGCTCGTTCTCGAGGTTCGGACCCGGCGGGTGATCGGCGCCTTCAACGAGTTCATGCAGGAGAACACCTACCGGGTGTCGCGCGACGAGGTGGTGAGTGTCGAGGTGCGCGAGTTCTCGCCGGGCAGGAGTGCCGTGCTCGGTTCGGCGATCCTGGGCGGCGCGGTGTTCCTGGCCGTCGCGGCGTTCCGGGGGGATACCGGGTCGGGTGGGAGCAAGCCGGGTCCCGGAGGTGGCCAGACCTTCACCATACCGATCTGGGGGTGGTAGTCCCCGGTTTCCCGCCGCGGCCGGCCCGCCGCCTTGATAACCTGCCGTTCGAGGCTCTATCGTTGCCGTGATCGTGAGATAGGCGCCTTTCCGCACGCCGGGCCTTCCCGGCGCCCGGCGCCGTGCATCCGCTCCTCCGCAAACAGAGCGCTCAAGGAACATCGCCCGCATGTCTCGTTCTCGCCGGTTCACATTGCTCGCCGCCGTCACCACGGGTTCTCTGGCCACCTCCGGCTTGTTCGCCGCGCCCGGCCACGCCCAGGAAGCCTACCCCGAGGCCCTGTGGGGCTCGCTGGAATGGCGCAACGTGGGTCCCCCCAGGGGCGGCCGCTCCATCGCCGTGGCGGGCTCGGCGGACCGGCCCTTCGAGTACTACATGGGAACCACGGGCGGGGGCCTGTGGAAGACGACCGACGGGGGACAGAACTGGCGTCCCGTGACCGACGGGCAGATCAACAGCGCGTCGATCGGGGCCGTGGAGGTCTGCGGGAGCGACCCCGACATCGTCTACATGGGCACGGGCGAGACCCAGCTCCGCGGCAACATCCAGCAGGGCGACGGCGCCTACCGGTCCACGGACGGAGGGGTGACCTGGGAGCACGTGGGGCTGCGTGAGACCCAGAACATCGCCCGCATCCGCATCCACCCCGAGGACTGCGACATCGCCTGGGCAGCCGCCTTCGGCAAGCACTCCGCCGCCAACCCCGAGCGCGGCGTCTTCAAGACCACCGACGGCGGCGCCACCTGGCGCAGGGTCCTGTACCGAAGCGACAGGGCCGGTGCCGTGGACATCAGCGTCGACGTGACCGACCCCGACGTGCTCTATGCCTCGATCTGGGAGGCCTGGCGGCGCTCCTGGGGGATGTCGTCGGGCGGGGAGGACAGCGGGCTCTTCAAGTCCGTCGATGGCGGCGAGACCTGGGAGGAGATCACCGCCAACGTCGGCCTGTCCGAGGGGCCGGTGGGCAAGATCGGGGTGGCGGTCTCGCCGGCGAATCCGGACCGGGTGTGGGCGCTGATCGAACACGAGCCCGACGGGGGCGTGTGGCGCTCGGACGACGCCGGCGCCACCTGGACGCGGGTCAACGAGGAACGCAAGCTGCGGCAGCGGGCCTTCTACTACACGCGCGTGTACGCCGACCCCAAGGACGAGGACGTGATGTACGCCCTCAACACGGGGCTGTACCGGTCCCGGGATGGAGGCAGGACCTTCCCGCGCGGGATCCGGGTGCCGCACGGAGACAACCACGACCTGTGGATCGCCCCGGACGACTCCGACCGCATGGTCAACGCCAACGACGGGGGCGCCAACGTCACCTTCAACGGCGGCCGCAGCTGGACCGACCAGGACTACTCGACAGCGCAGTTCTACCGGGTGATCACCACCGGGCACACCCCCTACCACATCTGCGGGGGCCAGCAGGACAACTCCACCGCCTGCATCCCGGTGCGGGGATGGAACCACATGGCGGCGCGGGGGCCCGGCGACCGGACCTGGTACTACGCGGCCGGGGGCTGCGAGAGCGGCTACATCGCTCCGCACCCGGTCGACCTGAACATCTTCTACGCCGGCTGCTACGGGGGGAGCCTGTCCCGCTTCGACATGGCGACGGGTGCGGCGCGCGCCATACAGGTGTGGCCCGAGAACCCCATGGGACAGTCGTCCGAGGACCTGGTCGAACGCGTGCAGTGGACCTTCCCGATCGTGTTCTCCCGCCACGACCCGGACGTGCTCTACACGGGCACGCAGAAGGTGTGGAGGACCACGACCGAGGGACAGAGCTGGGAGCAGCTCAGCCCCGACCTCACGCGCGCCGACCCGGCGACGATGGGACCCTCGGGCGGCCCCATCACGAAGGACCAGACCGGCGTGGAGACCTACGCCACCGTCTTCGCGATCGCGCCCTCGCATCACGATCCGCAGGTGATCTGGGCCGGGACCGACGACGGCCTGGTCCACGTCACGCGCGATGGCGGCCTCGACTGGATACCGGTCACGCCGCCGGACGCGCCCGACTTCGTCCGCATCAACACCATCGAAGCGTCGCCCAACACGCCCGGGAAGGCGTACGTCTCGGGCATCCGGTATCTCGTGGACGACGACCGGTCGCCGTACGTCTGGAGGACCGAAGACTACGGGCAGTCCTGGACGAAGATCGTCAGAGGGCTGCCGGAGGACGACTTCATCCGCGCGACGCGCGAGGATCCGGAGCGGCCCGGACTCCTCTACGCCGCCTCGGAGCGCACCGTGTACGTGTCCTTCGACGACGGGGCCCGCTGGCAGCCCCTCTCGCTCAACCTCCCGGTCTTGCAGGTTTCGGACCTGGTGGTGGAGGAGAACGATCTGGTGATAGCGACCCACGGGCGGTCGTTCTGGGTGCTCGAGGGCATCGGGCCGCTCCGGCAGATGAGCGCGGAGGTGGCCGGCGCTCCGGCGTGGCTCTTCGACCCGGCCGACCCCGTTCGCAGGGTCGACCCGGGCGTTCGCTTCCAGTACTACCTGGCCGAGGACGCCGGGAGCGTGACCCTGGAGGTCGTCGATTCCGGCGGCGAGGTCGTCCGCACCTTCGAGGCGGCCGCCGACGCGGAGGAAGCCGGCGAGAACTATAGCCCGGCTGCCCTGTCCTTCGGCGGGGGCGGGGGCGGCCTCCCGGAGGTGGCCGGAGGGGCGCACGCCTTCCGCTGGGACCTGCGATATCCGGCGTGGACGGACTTCGAGGGCCGCATCATGTGGGCGGCACGGCCCATGGGACCCATGGCCGTCCCGGGCACCTACACCGTGCGGATGACGGTGGACGACGGTGCCCCGCTGAGCCGGGATTTCCAGGTCCGCATGAATCCCGACCTGGAGGGTGTTACCGAGGCCCATCTGCGGGAACGCTTCGAACTGGCCATCCGGATCCGGGATCGCGTTTCAGAGGCCAATGAGGCGGTCATCCGGGTACGGGACATCAAGGCACAGGTCGGCGAGCGCCTCGAAGAGACGGACGACGAGGACATCAAGGCGCAGGCGGCCATGGTCAGGGACAATCTGAGCGCGGTCGAGGCGGAGATCTACCAGGTGAGGAACCGGAGCAATCAGGATCCGCTCAACTATCCCATCAGGATCAACAACAAGCTCGCCGCGCTGCTTGGGCTGGTGGAGGGTTCGGAGAGCCGGCCCACCGACCAGTCATACGTGGTGTTCCGGCGCCTGGCCGGTCTCCTGGACGAGCAGATCGAGCAGTTGGAGACCGTCATTCTGCGCGATGTGGGCAGGCTCAACGAACTCCTGGTCCGCGAAGGCCTGAAGCCGATTCCGGAAGGCCGCCTGGCAAGCTGACGGGGAACACGCCGCGAGGCAAGGAGTGCGAACATGCCCAGAATAGTCCTGTTGCTGGCAGCGACGATGACGATGACCGGCTGCATCTGGCAGAGCGCGCCGCGGAACCCGTTCGACGAAGCGAGACCGGGAGCAGGGACCATTCGGCTCATTGTACAGAATCACAACTTCCACCGGATGTTCCTCAAAGCGCTGGGCCGCGTACAGCACAGGATCGGTTTCGTCTCCGGTCACGACAGGTCGACCTTCAGGCTCGAGTGGCCCGACGAGGAACTGCTGATCATCGAGATCGACCAGCGGCCCGGAGGCAGCTTCAGGACCAACTCGGTCTCCCTGGTGTCGGGCGAAACGGCCATCCTCTATATTCAGAATCCGATAAGCGCGTCGAGTCTGGTGCGAGGCAGCGGACCGGAAAAACCGGAGCCGGATGTACACTAAACATTACATTTGTACATCAGACATAACATTTCAGAGGAAAATCAGACCCCGTACGGCACCCAGATGTTCTTCACGCGGGTTCCCTTGCGGAGCAGCATCTCGCCGTCCAGTGTCTGCGGCGAGAGCCAGTCCACCGTCGTCTCCCGGTCCACCCAGACGCGCTTGAGGTTTCCCGCCGACAGGCGTTCGGCATCTCCGGAAAGCCCGTCCGCGACGAAATCCCAGAGCTGATCCACATCGTCGTGCGCGGCAAGCGCGGGCAGCACCTCTTCGTGGATGCCCGACAGGATGTTCACCACTCCCGCGGGCACGTCGGAGGTCTCGAGGATCTGCACAAGGTCGAGGCCCGGGACGGGGAAGCGCTCGGGCAGAACCACCACCGCGACGTTGCCCTGCGACAGCGCCGCGGCCACGGGGCCGGCCACCCCGGCCAGCGGCGCCCGGTCTCCGCAACGAACGGCCACCGTGCCCACCGGCTCGTTCATGGCGAAGGTCACGTTGCGGAAGGGCGTGGAATGCACCCTGCCGTCGTACTTGTCGGCCCAGGCCGCGAAGGTGAAGAGGGTCTGAACCGCGGCCTCCACCTCTTCCCGCGCGGCGGCCTTGCCGGCCCCGGTGCACCGGCGGATCTCCCCGGCGAACTCCTCGGCGCGCACCGCCAGGTTCTCGGCCACGAAGTAGAGGATCTGCGCGCGCAGGTGCCCGCTGCTCTCGGCCCAGCGCGCCCGGACCCGGGCCGCGGCCTCGACCGCGTTGCGCACGTCCTTGCGGTTCCCGCGCGGCACCTCGGCCACGGGGGCGCCGGCAGGATCCGCGACCGTGAGCGAATAGCCCCCGTCCGGACGCCGCTGCCTTCCCCCGATCCACAGCTTCCGGGTGCGGTCGATGCGATCGTGGGGCGGGGGAGGGGCGGATGCGGCCGAAACCGCGCCGCCCGCCGTTGAGTCCGGCCCGCGAGCCGCACCCTCCGGCTTCAGGTACTCCCACATCCCCTCGCGGCCTCCCTCGCGGCCGAACCCGGACTCCCGGTAGCCACCGAACCCCGACGCGGCGTCGAAGAGGTTCGTGCAGTTGACCCATACGGTCCCCGCCTTGACCGCCGGGGCCACGTCCAGCGCGAGGCTCAGGTCCTCGGTCCAGATGCTGGCGGCCAGACCGTAGCGGGTGTCGTTGGCCAGCGCCACCGCCTCGGCGGGGGTGCGGAAGGTGAGGCTCACGAGGACAGGGCCGAAGATCTCCTCGGTCACGATGGAACTCGATACCGGGGCCCGGGTGCACAGCGTAGGGGGCAGGAAGAACCCGTCCTGCGGGACCGGCCGGGCCGGCTGCCAGATCGCCGCCCCGTCGGCTGCGCCCGCCTCCAGATAGCCTTGCACACGGTCCAGCTGGGAGCGGTCCACCAGCGCGCCCATGTCGATCGCCTTGTCGAGCGGGTGCCCTACCCGGATCCGTTCCATTCTGTTGCGGAGCAGGTCGTGCACCTCCTCTTCCACACTCTCCTGCACCAGGAGCCGCGAGCCGGCGCAGCAGACCTGTCCCTGGTTGAACCAGACCCCGTCCACGACGCCTTCGACGGCTGCGTCCAGGTCCGCGCTCTCGAAGACCACGAAGGGGGACTTGCCACCCAGTTCGAGCGACAGGTGCTTGCCCGTCCCCGCGGTGACGCGCCGGATCTCCCGTCCCACCTCGGTGGACCCGGTGAAGGCGACCTTGTCGACACCGGAGTGCCGCACCAGCGCCGCGCCGGTCTCCCCGTCGCCCGTCACGATGTTCAGCACGCCGGGGGGCAGACCGGTTTCGTGCGCCACCTCGGCGAAGAGCAGCGCCGTCAGGGGTGTGTACTCCGCCGGCTTGAGGACGACCGTGTTCCCGGCGGCGAGGGCGGGCGCCACCTTCCAGGCCAGCATGAGCAGGGGGAAGTTCCACGGAATGACCTGCCCGACAACCCCCACGGGCTCGTAGCCCGGAAACTCGCCGGGTAGCAGTTGGGCCCAGCCCGCGTGGTGGTAGAAGTGGCGGGCGGCGAGCGGAATGTCCAGGTCGCGCGATTCGCGCACCGGCTTGCCGTTGTCGAGCGACTCGACGACCGAGAAGAGCCGCGACCGCTTGTGAAGCTGCCGTGCCAGCCGGTAGAGATGACGGGCACGCCCGTGGCCGCCGATCTCCCGCCACCCTCCGAGCGCCGCCCGTGCCGCCTGGACTGCCCGGTCCACATCGGCCCCTGTGCCGTAGCGGAAGTTGGCCAGCAGGCGGCCGTCGGCGGGACAGCGGGTCTGCCTGAGAAGACCTTCGCCGCCGGTCCAGCTGCCACCGATGAAGTGGCCGAAGGTGCGCTCGCCATCGTTCAACCACTCTAGGGCGAAGCGGTCGCTCTCGGGCGCGGGTCCGTAGCCGGGGCTGCGGAAGGCGTCGCGGACGCTGGACCCGGGGGCTCCGGCAGCGCCGCTCACGCTGGGAGCGGGCAGGAGGGGAAGAGCCGCCTCCGCCCGGGGGTTCGCGGGGTGTTCATCCCAGGGGATGCCGGTGGAACGCCGAGTAGCGCCCGGTGACGTGGTGCTCGAGCTGGCGCTCGATGTCCGCCAGGAGCGAGCTGGCACCGATCCGGAAGAGGCCCGGGTCCAGCCAGGGGTCACCGAGTTCCTCCTTCACGAGAATGAGCCAGGATAGGGCGTCGCGTGCGGTCCTGAGACCGCCGGCGGCCTTGAGGCCCACCCGGATTCCCGTGGCCAGGTGGAATTCACGGATCGCCCGCGCCATCACGATGCCGGTGGAAAGGGTTGCGTTCACCGTCTCCTTGCCGGTGGAGGTCTTCACGAAGTCCGCTCCTGCCATCATGGCCACCGTGGCGGCCCGTCTGACGTTCGCCAGCGTCCCCAGCTCTCCGACTCCCAGGATGACTTTCATGTGGGCGTCCCCGCAGGCCTCGCGAAAGCCGGCCACCTCGTCGTACAACCGCTCCCAGCCGCCCCTGAGCACCGATCCGCGGGTGATCACCACGTCCACCTCCTCCGCGCCCGCGGCCACCGAGTCGCGGATCTCGGCGAGCCGGGTGGACATCGGTGACAACCCCGCCGGGAAACCGGTCGACACCGCGGCCACGGGGATGCCGCTGCCGCGCAGGCCCTGGCAGGCGGCGGGGACCAGGCGGTGGTATACGCACACGGCGGCCGCGGTCACCTCGGAGGGGTCGATGGCCAAAGCCGCCAGGATGTCCCCCCGCACCGGGCGCCTGGCCTTGCCGCAGAGGCGCCGCACCCGTCCCTCCGTGTCGTCTCCGGCCAGGGTGGTCAGGTCGACCAGGGTGACCGCGCGGAGCAGCCACCCGGCCTGCCACTCCCGCTTGACGGACCGGCGGGTGGTGAGCGTTGCCGCACGATGGTCGGCGGCGGCCCGGTTGACCCTTGCGCCGCGCACGGCATCCAGGTCCAGGGGCATGCCCGGGTTGCGCAGGCTCGGGGCCGTTGCGGAGCTCCCGGTGACGGGAGGGTGGCCGGCCGAGGTCGTCGAAGAACGGATCACGGGCTTTGCGGCTCCGTATCGAGGTGGCGAGGTCCGGGATCGACAGTCAAGATAATGCGTCCGGGCCGGAAGATCGAAGCTGGAGGAATGCTGCATTGCCGAATCGGCAGAGCCGGATCGCAGGACTGATCACCCGGGTGGTGGGCACCGCCGCGGGTCTCTTCTACAGGGTGGACCACCACGGTCCCCCCCTGCCGGGAGGCCCGCTGCTCGTGGCGGCCAATCATCCCAACAGCCTCCTCGACCCTCTCCTCATCTTCCTGTGCAGCGAGCGCATGCCCCGGCCGCTGGCGCGGGCGCCGCTCTTCGACCGGCTCCTTCTGGGACCTGTGCTGCGGGCCCTGGGCGGTATCCCCGTCTATCGCAGACAGGACGATCCGGCGGCGATGCACCGCAACGAGGACATGTTCCGCGCCGCGGTGAAAGTGCTCCACGGAGGAGGGGCGATCCAGATCTACCCGGAGGGCCGGAGCCATTCGGAGGCCCATCTGGTCGAGTTCCGTACCGGGGCCGCGCGCATCGCATTGCAGGCGGAGGCGGAGGCGGGGTGGCAGCTGGGCCTCTCGATCGTGCCGGTCGGAATCACCTATTCGCGCAAGGAACGGGCCCGGACCGCGGTTGCCGTGCGCTTCGGGCGTGCATTCGGATGCGCCGGTCTGAAGGAGGCGTACGAAGCGGATCCGGTTGCGGCGGCACGGACACTGACCAGGCGGATCGAGGCGGGGATTCGCGCCCGGACCCTCAACTTCGTGCACCACGAGGACCGGGAGCTGGTGGAGGTGGCGGAACAGCTCTACGTGCGGGAATCGCGCTGGGTCCCGTGGCGCTCCCGGGAAGCCCTTGGAACCCGCTTTCCCCGCCTGCAGCGCTTCGCCGCCGGGCTGGAGTGGATCCGCCGTGAAGCGCCCGAGGAGCACCGCGAACTCCGGCACAAGGTGGAGCGCTACGCAGCCATGAATGCGCGGGTCGGGGCGGGGGAGGGGGACGTGCCGCTCCGGTTCGGCCTCGTGCCGGTGGCGCGTTACATCGCCGTGCGGGGTACGCTCCTGCTGCTGGGCCTTCCGTTAGCGGTGGCCGGCATGCTGTTATGGGTGCCTGTCACGCGGCTGGCCGGCTTCGGCGTGCGGCGTCTGCGGCCGGACTCCGAGGTTACGGCCACCTACAAGCTCGCGGCGCTCGTGGGTGGGGTGATCGCGGCCTGGGTGCTGTGGGCGTTTGCGGGGTATGTCGCGGGTGGGGTGCGGGCCGCCCTCGGCACCGCGTTGCTGGCCCCTCTTTGCGGCTACGTGGCCCTCCTGTGGATGGACCTGGCCAGGGAGGTGAATGAGGACACGATCCTGTTCCTCAAGCTGCAGGGGCGGCCCGATGTCCGCTTGCGCTTCGCCCGGATGCGCCGGGATCTGGCCGAGACCTTCCGGCTGTTGGAGCGGCGGTGGGAGGCCGATTTGCCCTCACGGGGAGATCGTGGCAACGTTTCGGCCCCGGAAGGTGCCGAGGGGGAGTGATTGCGCGGGAACGGTGAGCCTGCACGCAAGCGGCGGGCCCGGCGGGGCCGTCGCGACTCGGGTGGCCGCGGGGGCGGATCGGGACTGGTGTTCCGTCTGGTCTTCAAAACCAGTGCGCCCGGCTAGAACCCGGGTGGGTGGGTTCGATTCCCACACGCCCCCGCCATCCGTGATCGTAATAATGTGATTACAATATGTTAGGCGATCATCTGTTGTCAGGTGTATCCGAGGGTGCCGCTGCCCCCGGGTCGGGACGGCGAGTGGCTTCGAGGGGGTGCGTGAGCGAGTCGGACGAGACTCAGGAGGCTGCTACCGGCGATGCGTATTCCCGACATCACGCGCGACGAAGCGCCGGACCCTGCCCGGCGGTACTGCGAGCTGCCATCCTACGAGGCCGGAGTCTCGAACGGACAGGCGGACGAGGATATCGAGAGGCGGTTCCGGACCATTCGCAAGCGGGGGCACATGGTGCCCGAGGACCTGCGTCTCATCGCTAGGTGGAAGTACCCGGGCGAGGCATTGGTGAACCTCGTCGGGAAGAACACGCCGGTTGAAGTAGAAGAGATCTCCCGGGCGTCGTTTTCGGCCGAGACGGGGCGGCTACGCATAGCAGCCCGTGGATAAAGCCCCGCGAGCACCGAGAGCGGCGAGGGGCCGGGCCGGCAAGGCGCGACGAAGGGCCAATAGCAGCGCTATTGGGCTGAGGAGCAACGCAGAGCGCAGCCTTGGGGACACCAAGTGTATACCATACATAACACAATGTAAAGTTGTCTTTACGTTGTGGAAAGGTCGGGCGAAGCGTCCGGACCGGATGCATCGCCGCTTGAATGCCGGGGGGATTTTGTCCACGGGCTGATAGGCGCGCTGTTGGCTCTCCATGGCGTCGGGTGGCCGATGGCCAGTGTGATTCTCCACTTCGCGTTCCCGGATCGTTACCCGATGCTCGACAGGCGGGTGATGCGCGTGATCGGAGCACCTGCCGCATACAGCTTCGGCCGATGGTTGGAGTACACGGAACTGTGCCGGGATGCCAGCCGGCGTCTCGGCGTGAGTATGCGGATCCTTGATCGGGCGCTCTGGACTCTGGATCTGACAGGTATGCCCCCGGAAGCGGGATGAATGGGGTCGGCCCTGATGGGGGGATCGCGCGAAAACGCGTCAGCGATCCCCCACCCCCCCCTTCTGAGGGAATCGGGAGTCCCGTTCCATGCGAGGGGGAAACCCGCCTTCCCGGCCATGGGACGCATGGAGGCGGGAAGGATTCGTCCACCGGGCTACCCTGATGGGCCGCTCTGTGCGCGATCTCGGCCTGGCCCTACCCGATCCGATACCCCATTTACGGGTTCAGACCATTCGCCGACGGCGGGTGAAAGAGTTGCGGGATCGGCACTCGATTTGGGGGGAGGGAATCGGCAACGGGGGGTTTTCCGGGGTTAGCGCTGGCGCGCGCGGGAGGGAGGGCGGCGTTGGGCCGGGCTCCCCGGGTGTATGTGCGTATACGACATACTGTTACCGACCTTCAGCATGTGAAATGTCATGCCCCGGGGCGTTTTCGCTCTTCGGGTGCATTTGCCATGGCCGGGGCGGGAGTGCAAAGATTGGAGGGACTCATAGTGGGTCGCGAGCCGGAAGGGACGGCATGAGGCTTGTTCCCGGCCCGCGACGCCTAGTCGAAGGGGAGACAGGCCAATGAGACCGAACCGATTCACCTTGCTGCTGGCCGCGATTCTCGCCTTGGGAGTTGTGGCCTGCGAACCGCCCCGAAACCCCACCCGGGGGACGGTGACCCCAGCGCCGCGTACCGACGAAGAAGGGGTGTTGCTCTTGGACGGCCTTGGCGATCTCGGCCCCCGGATCCAGGCGGCCATGGGCACGAGGGAGGAGCGGGCGGCCCGCGCGCCCTACTCTCCCCCGGGCTGGCCGCTCAAGCGCGGCGACATCGTCTCGGACCTACAGAGGATGAAACTTGACGACCAGTTTCCCCGCCTCTGCGAAATGGATGTGCCCCACGTCTTCTGGGTGGGCGACATGGCCTTCGGGGCCATCTGGAGCAGCAAGACCCCCGCGTTCCGCGCCAGTATCGGCACCGGCAAACCTCCGGGCCTTGACGTCCCGTCCTACCGCTACGTGGGACACGTCCACATGTACGCGGGTTGCGAACTCGACGAACTTCCGCCGCACGTCCGGGATCCCTCCAAGGTTCTGCATTGGCTGACGGGGACGGACGGGCGTGGCCGGTACCGCAAGCCCACGGGGGCCGACTACTCACAGGATCGGCCGGAGGAGATATGGACGGAGGAGCGGTGGCTTGCGGGCTATGTCGGGGAAGGAGACGACCGATGAGGCGCGCGGCGCTTTCGGGGCTGGCCGTTCTGGCCGCAATCTCCGGCCCGGCAGCCGCCCAAGACGTTGACGGCGACACGCTGGACATCTGCAGCGGCTACGGCAGCATCGAGAGATGCCTCGACCATGTGGCGGACGATTGGAATGAATGGGGACCCCCCCAGTACCAGTAGTACGGGACGGCGGCCGCGCTGGCGGACCGGCGAACGGACTCGGCCATATGTGACACGCTCCAGAGCTGGGTCCAGCAGGCGTTTCCGGCGAGCGGGAAGTTTCTGTTCGCACCGCCTTCGGACTCCATGCCCGGATTCAGGTTCTTCTTCGCTCGCTTCAAATCGGAACACAAAGGTCTGGAGGGGTTCGCTTCGAAGAACAAGCTGGGGTTCCCGGTCCACTATATCGTGATCCGGGAGAACTGGGATCTTGAGTTGAAAGGATATTTGGGGCCGCCCGGAAGCGCCGGATACTCGATGTGATCATCCACGAGACCAGTCATGCCGGACTGAAGACGAGCGAGGCGGAGGCGAAGGAACTGGAGAATTGTGCCGAGAGGAACCTTTCCAGGGAGGAGAGCATACCGGAGGACCAACGGCTCAAGCCGAAGTCCGCGGGCCTTATCAACGGCGGCTTCCAGTGGTGCAGGACGGTACCCCGGCGAACCTGCCGGGACTTCCTCCTGACGGCGCCACCGGACGTCTGGTTCGACCAGAATGGGAACGTGACCACGAAGGAGGAGGACGAGGAAGCCTCCAAGGAGTGGTGCGGAGTGGTGGGCATCGAATACGGCAGTGGCGGAATGACGGCGACGTTATCGGTGTTCGTGTGTCTCAACCGGCCCATTCAGATCTGTTGGCGTACCACCGAAACGCTTTGCGGCGGACTCGGCTATGCTCCCGCCCGTGCCGGCGCTCTGGCGGCCGCGACGTGCAAGGAAGACCCGCCGCGAACGTGCAGCGAATGCGGGAGGAGACGGGACATGCTTGGCCCGGCTTGCGGAGATCTACACCTTCAATTGAAGGGGTGCTGCAAGGTGCTGGGTGTCGTTGGCCCCCTTGATCGGAGATTAGGGACGTGGGAGGTGTGTTGACCGGTTTTCCGTGAGCGTGAATCGGAGTCGCCTGGCGGGTCGGCAACCGGGTCTGCATCCACTGTTCTTGGCGGTTTGCATGTAGGGCGTTTCGCTGGCGGTGTTAGCTGAAAGTGTTGACACTGACGAGTTGGGGGGCGCACAGTGGGAGGGAGACTCGAGGTTGCGAGCCGGAAGGGACGGCATGAGGCTTGTTCCCGGCCCGCGACGCCTCTAAAGTTCTTGTCGAAAGGGAGACAGGCCAATGAGACCGAACCGATTCACCTTGCTGCTGGCCGCGATATCTCGCCTTGGGAGTTGCCCTCCCGCTGCTCTCCGGATGCGTGGGGGAGCTCGAGCCCATCGGCGAGCTCCTCGAAGTCGGTCCCGAGCTTCCAGAGGGGGTGTCGGCCGGTCCCGACGGCTCGATCGCCATCGGGAAGGGCCTGGCGATCCCCGAGGGCTTCGCTCTCGGCGAGGAAGACTGGAAGGCCTTGGCGTTCGAGGACAGCTTCGACTGCCGCTCGATATGGGAATGCTACTCCAAATGTCCGTGGGGCAGTTTATGCGTGTGCGAATGGGATGGCGAACGGTGGCAATGTGTAGTTGTTCCTTCCGAGGACTTTTGCAAGTGGTTCAAGCATGGGTGCGGAGAGGGAAGCGGAGGAGGCGATTGGAAAGACGAAGTATCGTTGTATTGCCCCGCGAGCGTGACGCGCGGAGGTACTGCGAATTGCGAGATTCGCACGGGCAACGTGAATCTCAATCTGCTACGTGTCGATTATTGGTGGTCCGATCTGGGTGGAGACCAGTACGGGGGTATGACGTGGGGAGGCGTAGCGACCGAGACCGCCATGATAAAGGTGTCGCTCTCGATGGAGATGCTGGGAGAGTCGATAACCCTCGAGCAGACCGTCAACGTCAGGCCGCGCATCTGGACGAGCCTCCCGACAAAGAACGCGAGGGCGCACCCGCGGTGGGTCAACTCGATCCCTGGCGGGGCGGCTCTGGGTATGTGGGGCTTCTACGATGGGGCCGAGCCCGCCGGGCTGTCGGCCGCGCCGGGCGGCGGGCCGTGGGAGCACAGGTACTACGTCTCTGGGACGCCAAGCATCACGGCTGCGGTGATGTACCTTCACAACGACCTGAAGCCCGGCGGCCCCGCGTACCCGATCCCCGCCGCGGACACGATCTGCGGGGTATCGGGGGGCTCCGTCAGCCTGTACTCGCTCAACGATGCCTGCGGGTACAAGAGCAGGGTGGACGACTTCCGAGGGAAGGTCGTCGCCCACGAGGGGGAGCACGAGAAGAGCCTCAACAAGTGCATAGAACGCGTGAACGGCAGGCTGGGGGATATCGAGGAGATCGCCGGCATTTTCGATGTGGTAGACGGGAATTTATTTGCGCTGTGGACCAATCCCCTTCTCAAAGCCGCCGAGACCGCGCAAGGCCTCATGCTCGCGAGTATCTGGCAATACCGCCCGCACCCCGGCCCGTGGAGATCCCCCGTGGTAACCGTGCCCCATGGCGGCACGAACGGCTGCCCCCATATCTGAGGAGACCGACCGATGAAAACCCTGACGACGATAACCGCCCTTGCGGCGCTGGCCTGGCTGCCTCCGACAAGCACGGCGAGCGCCCAGGAGACGAGGAAGATGACGATCGAAGAGGCGATCGCGGAGGAGGCGACGACGATCGAGGAGGCGCTCGAGGCGCTGCAGCGGGAGGCGCGGCAGTTGTGGAGCCCCGCAGTCCGCCTCCTCCGTCAGGTGACCCTGTTGGGAATACCCGTAAACCCGCTTCCGGCGGCCGAGCTCGACGCCTTCGCCGACAGGCTGGCCGCGATGGCGGCCGACGCCACGCTGCCGGAGCATGTCCGGGACAACGCCATGGACGCCCTCGCGGGTGCTGCCGATGTCCGCCACAATACGAGAGGGACGCCCTACTCCCGCGCCTTCGACCTGCTGGTCCAGCTGTACGAGGGCGGCTACGACGATGCGCTGGGCAACATCTTCTGGGTCGATCCGGAGCGCGGCCCGGCCTACATGCGCGGCGTCCTAGAGCGGAGCGAGCGGCCGCCGGCGTGCCGGTGGCGCTACGACGGCGATCACGGCTGGGTGCCAATCGTCGGGGGTGCCTCCTGGAGCCCCAAGGACGACCTGCCGGGCTGCGACGGCTACAACTTCTCGCGCGACGCGCGCCCCACGCCGTGGTGCCGGGCCGGGGGCTATCTGTTCCGGGACGTCGTGAGCCAGGCCCGGAAGCGGACGCCCAGGGACAGACTCCGCAGGGGTGCTGCCTGGTGGCCACAGCCCGTGCCCGACGGTCTTCCGGAGCACGTCGAGGACTGGCACCGGCGCTGCCGATAGCTCAGTTCAATATCGGTCCGGAGGGGCAGCCCAGCCACGAGTTCCTCGTGCGTGTTCGGCCACACCCCACGGGGCGCTGAGGGTTCCCCCGGCGGCGCGGTCAAGCCGTCGACCTTCCGACGGATGGGAAAAGGCCACGACCCTCTCGACATCCGGTCGACCTGGCTCAAGAACCTGAAGAGATAGGAGCGAGAAATGAGAACAGCTAGAAACATCGCCCTGACCGCCGTTGTCGCGGCGACGCCGGCATGTACGGGAGGAGCCGCCCCTTGCGAAGCCGAGTTCGGGTACCCGCATGGCGAGATGCCGGACCTCTACATGCTAGCCGGGGATACGGTGGAGACGTCCCTCGCGGACCACTTTTCCCGCCCCGATTGCTTCGGAGGCTTCGAGGGCGGGGACAGAACCTGGGAAGTCCGGTCGGCCGACCCGGCAGCGGTTGTCGTCTCGGTTTCGGAGCACGTTCTTACGACCGTTGCCATGGAGGCGGCGGACTCCGTGCGCGTGACCGTGAAGGGGTCCGAAGAGGAGATGATGGACCCCGTTGCCTTCCACGAGTTCTACGTGTCAGTGGCGGCGTCTCGATAGCATCCCCTCGATAGGATGCGTAGAATCCTTCAGGGACGATGGCTATGTCATTTTCGAGGCCAGGTCGTCCGACCCAGGGGCGGTAGCCGTCACGATGGCCGACATCACGACCCTTGAGATCGCCGCCCACGAGGAGGCGGACTCCGTGCGCGTCACCGTGGTGAGCATAGACCGTGACCCCGACGGCTACGAGTTCCTCGTGCGGGTTCGGGCTCAATAGGGGGCCGGGTGCCGGGTGGGCCCCAGCGCCGCGTACCTGCCCCCTGATCCGAAGGACTTTCCGGAGGAGTCGGCTTCTGCGCCCTCGCTGCAGGTGGTCCATCCTGCGGCACCGGCCCAGGTAGCCGCACCAGCGGCACCTGAGACGACGGTTGCCGCTCGAGCGCCATCGCGGGCGTCTGCGGGGCGCACCGTGCCGGAGCCGGAGCCCCCATCGAGGGCCGAGGTTCACGAGGAGGTCGACGAGCCTCTGCCGGAACCCGTGAACGACGATCCCGAGGATGCGATCGAGGGAACGGAGATGCCGGGTCGGGCGACGGAGCGGGAGTTCCAGAAGGGTGCCCCGATGCGCACGGGTGAGGAGAGGCTGCGCATCCTGCGGGAGTGGGAGCGTGCGAAGGGCGAAGATGAGGAGGTGGGGATTCTGATGAAGTACGGGATCACCCGGATGCACATCGGGTCGTGGAAGGGGTTGCACGCGCGACGTGAACGGGAGGTGGAGGGCACCGGCTTCGGCCTCGGCCCGCCACGTGTCCTCGAGCTCCTGCCTCGTAATCCGTCCGTGCCGAAAGTTGAGCGCGTCACACAGCAGCCATGGCAGTGCGGATGTGACTCTCATGCTGGCCGTGCCGCCCCCCCTCGGGATCCTCATGCTGATCTCCAGCTCGTGTACGTGGTGCAATCCGGCTCTCGTCTGAATGGCGTCGAGCGTGTCGAAGAACGACTTCACCGAGCTGTCTCCGAACCTTGGGGACCAGGTCATGGCGTACCTTTCGAGCAGGACCCCGTCCTCCTCGCCCGCCCCGTAGACGACTCGCAGGAGAAGCGTCGCCGCTTTCCTGTCTTCCCTTTCGACCGGGCGTCGCGGGTGTGAGACCGCACCGCCGCCGGAGGTGGTGGTTCCAAATGGCCTGGCCGGGGTGCCGGGCCGTTTTCCTCCGACACTGCAGGGAAAGTTGCCGCGATGCGGGGCTCCCGCCTTGTCACCCGTCTGGTCACGTCGGGGAGCTACCCGCAACGGACCGGCTGGACTCGGGCTGTTGATGAGGCGGGCGACCCGGGCACCGATGGGTTGGCCCTGCCTGTCAGAGAGATGGTTCCGAAGATGGGGAGTGGTGACGGAGACTGCACGGAGAGAATCGCTGGAGATACGGGGGGCGTGACGGTCTCGCGCGTCGACCGGTGCGAGGGGGCCCCGCCCGATACGTCACCCACCTGCGAAGGCTATTCCCGGCGCCCAGGCGAAGAACCGCGATGCGTACGTCCCTCGGGCGGGGATCGGAAGATGGAGGGGCCCGGAACGAGCACGGCCAGCCCCGCCGTTTCCGCCCCGGGCCGCGGTTGTCTTATCTTCCACACATGGGAAAGCGAAACACTCCGGATCGGAGGCAGTGCGTGTGTCGTGCGCGAAAGGGGATCGAGGCCGCTCTCGGGGGCGTGTCGACTGCCGCGTTTCCGGCGATCGGTGGATTGATCCCGGCCTTCGTCGCCGCCTGTCTGCTGGCTGGGTTGGCGCAGGCACAGGAGGCCACGGGCGCGGGGGCCGTCGGCGACACCATCCTGGTGTCGGACTCCCTCATCGCGCCGGACTCGGTTTCGAACCGCCTCAGCCCCGCCGGCGCATTCCTTCGCGGAGCCATCATTCCGGGGTGGGGCCACGCGGCCTCCGGGTCGATGACGCGGGGCGCCTTCTACTTCGGCTTCGAGGTGCTCACGGGCTGGATGGTGTTCAAGACGGCCCGGCGTCTGCGGGTCGCTCGCGAACAGGTTGCGGTATGGGAGGAGCGCGTGACGGCTCAGCTCGAGCGGCAGGGCGTCACCGACCCCGGGGATGTGGAAACCGAGCTGGGGCGCAACGAGCAGGTGGCCAGCCTGCGGGGACTCGTGGACGCCCGCGAGGAACAGCGGGAGGACTGGGTGGCGGTCGGGATCTTCGCCCTCCTCATGTCGGGCGTGGACGCCTTCGTGTCGGCTCACCTGCAGGACTTCCCCGATCCCCTGACCGTCGAGGGAGACCCGGGAGGAACGGTCGAACTGACGATCCGGGTGCCGTTGGGGTGAGGCGGGGTGCTACCCCTCCCACTCGTGGAGTACCGGTCGGCCGGAGTCGCCGATGGTCACGTAGGAGCGGTGGAGAACCCAGTCGCCGGAGTTCACGTAGAAACGGCCCGGAGCCATCTCGGTGACCTCGGGCAGGTGTACGTGCCCCAACGCGACAATATCGAGGCTGGCGTCCTCATCGAGCTGTTGGCTCGCCCAGGCGGACAGGAACTTCGTCCTGCCGTCGCTCCCGGGCCCCCGCCCGGATGCGTGGTGGGCCCGGGTTCCGGAGACCCTTTCCGCGATCCGCACGCCCAGATCCGGATGAAGCCGGCGGAAGAGCCCTCTTGTGACCCGGCTGCGAAGCACCAGCCGCAGGATCCTGTAGCCCGGATCGCCCGGTCCGAGACCGTCGCCGTGGGCGAGGAGGACGGATCTGCCCTTGACCCGGATCCGCACGGGCTCCCGGTGAAAGTCGACACCGATGCTCTCCCGCAGGAAGTCGCCCCCCCACCAGTCGTGGTTGCCGCCCATGATCAGCACCGGAATGCCGGATTCGACCAGATCCGCAAGCAGGGCGAGAACTCGGACGTGTTCCGAGAGGATCACCCTGCCGTACTCGAACCAGAAATCGAAGAGGTCCCCGTTGATGATCAGCCGGCTGCCGGACGCCTTCACGTGGAGAAGCCAGCGCCGAAAGGCCTCCTCGGTCCGTGGGGGCACGGCCCCGAGGTGTACATCGGAGACGAGAAAGACGGGTCTGGAGGACATGACGCCGAAGCTAGCGGTCCGTGGATGAAACCGCCCGAGCACCGAGCGCCGGGGCGAAGTGCTGGGCCGGTGGTGTTGAAGGGAAGATAGTGCCGCTGTTCGTCCGAAAGGCAACGACCGGCGCCACGCTGCCGGGTAGGACCGGCCCAGGACCGCGGACGGAATGAGAGTTCCGATCGCTCTACTGTCGGTCCGAGTGCTGCCGGGTCTCCTGAGCGGGTTCGCTGGCGCCTGCTCCGGCCGGCCCCCGCCGGTTGCCCTGGCGCCCCAGGACCTCGACGCGGCGATTCGCCTGGCCGAGCAGGACTCTCGGATCGCACGCGCAACCCAGCTGACATTCACCTGGCGCGCCCGCGAGCCCGACTTCCGGCACGACGGGTTGGGGGTGGCGCGCGTGGAGCCCGACAGGGCGCGGCTGGATCTGTTCCTCGACAACGGCGAGGTCGCTGCCATCGCCGCCCTCGTGGGTGACGAATTGCGGGTCCCGGGAGCGCTGCCGCTGGAGCTGGTGCCTCCGCCGGCGCTGCTCTGGGCCGCGTTCGGCGTTTTCCGCCCCGGGAACGGAGCACAGGTGCTCGACGGGGGCCGGGCCGGCGGCGCACTGGAGGTACACCTTCGTCTCCCCGGCGGCGATTCGGTCCGCTACCGGCTGCGCGAACACGGGGTGGCGGAGGCCGCCCTGCTGGATGGAGGGACCGTTGTGGAACGGGTCCGGGTTTCCGCGCCCGGCGAGGGGTCGGCCTACCCTTCGGAAGCGACCTATCGTAACCTTCGTGAGTACCGTGAACTCAAGCTGCGACTGGAATCATTCGAGCATGTGGAACCGTTTCCGCCCTACATCTGGGACCCCGGACGGTAACCGGGCCATCGGTGCCGTTCTCATCGCCGTGCTGGCGGCGGGCGGCTGCAACTACTCCTTCATATCGGGTGCCGGTCTTCCAGGCCACATCCGCACGGTGGCGATTCTCCCCTTCGACAACGAAACCGGCCGCTTCGAGTTGACCCAGGAGGTCCACGAAGCCCTGCTCAGGCAGCTCCCGCGCGCCCTCGGACTGAATCCCGCGGGCGAGGAGGCGGCGGACGCCGTGGTCAGCGGGACCATCGTGGGCTACAACCTCACGGCGCCCCTCTACCGTCGCGGACAGGAGGCCGAGACCGTGCAGGTTCTGCAGCGCGAGGTGGTTCTCCAGGTGAAGGTCGAAATCCTGGACCGCGAGGAATACACGATCCTGTGGGACGACACCAACCTGCGCGTGGTCGGCCAGTACCTCGATGCCAGCGAGACCGAGGAGGTCGGGCGCGCGGAGGCCATCGAACTCCTCGTGCAGAAGATAGTGGACGGGGCCCAGTCCAACTGGTAGATTCGCCCGCGGCGAAATTCCTGAACGACCGGACGAGGGAGAGAACGATCACTTGAACCGCATCCTCTGGCTCTGGGGGATTCTGTTCGGCCTCTGGCTTCTTCTCTCCTACCACTTCGAGTGGCTTTTCCTGGTCTTCGGGGTGGCAACCTGCACCGTGGCCGTCTTCGTGGCCGTGCGGATGGGGGTCGTGGACCGGGAATCGGTCCCGGTGCATCTGGTCTGGCGGGGGTGTCTCTACGTCCCGTGGCTGGTCTGGGAGATCCTCAAGTCCAACGTGAGGGTGGCCCGAATCATCCTGTCCCCCGGTCTGCGCGTCGACCCTTCGATCGTGCATTTCCGGGCCTCGCAGCGGACCGACCTGGGGCGCTTCATCTACGCCAGCTCCATCACGCTGACACCGGGCACCGTCACCACCGGGATCGTCGCCGACGACCTGGAGGTCCACGCCATCGTGCGCGAAGAGGTCGACGGCTCGGAGGAGAACGACATGAACCGGCGCGTGGCGGCGCTGGAGGGGGAGGGGGCGCAACGATGGTCGCCGTGACCGCCGCCGCGCTGCTCGTCGCCATGTGCCTGGCCATGTGCCGTGCATTGCTCGGACCCACCGCGTACGACCGGGTGCTGGCGCTCAACAACATCGGCACGAAGACGGTGGTGCTCATCGCGGTGCTCGGCTTCCTGAACGGCCGGCCCGACTTCCTCGACCTCGCACTCGCCTACGCGCTGATCAACTTCATCGGCACGATCGCGGTGCTGAAGTACATCGAGTACGGGGACCTGGGCGCCGGCGGCGGGACGGGCCGGGACGGGGCTGGCGGATGATGGAACAGGCACTCACCGCGCTGGCGTGGATGCTGCTTCTCGCGGGGGCGTTCTTCCTGGTGACGGGCGCGCTGGGAATGGTGCGGCTCCCGGATGTGTTCACCCGCATGCACGCGGCGGGGATGACCGACACCATGGGCGCGGGCCTGATCCTCGCGGGGCTGTGCCTGCACAGCGGCGTGAACCTCGTCACGATGCGGCTGCTGCTCGTGCTGGCCTTCCTCTGGTTCACCGCCCCCATCGCGACCCATGCGGTGGCCAAGGCGGCGCTCGCCGCCGGGACGGAGCCGTACACTCTCGGGGCGGGGGAGGACGGTGCGGACGGGGGTGAAGGGGAGGGAGGTGGTTCGCCGTGAGCATCGTGGTCGACATCGTCCTCTTCACCCTGCTGGGCGCGACCGGGTTCGCGCTCCTCAAGGTCCGCAATCTCTTCGCGGTGGTGATGCTGGCCGGCATCTACTCGCTCCTCTCGGCCGGGCTCTTCACGGCGATGGACGCGGTGGACGTCGCCTTCACCGAAGCGGCGGTGGGCGCGGGAATCTCGACCGTGCTCTTCCTGGGAGCCCTGGCGCTGGCGGGGCACCACGAGAACCGGCCCGGCCACACCCCGCTCCTCCCGCTCATCGTGGTCGTGGTCACCGGCGGGGCGCTCGTCTACGGGACCATGGACATGCCAGGCTTCGGCCACCCCGAGAACCCCGTGCACCACCACGTGGCGGACCACTACCTCGAGGAGAGCTACGACGAGATCGGCATCCCCAACGTGGTGACCTCGGTGCTGGCCTCGTACCGGGGCTACGACACCATGGGCGAGACGACGGTGGTCTTCGCGGCGGCCGTGGGGGTTATGCTGCTGCTCTCGGGCGCCAGACGGTCGAGTTCGCGTGCGTCCCCCGAAGGGAAGGGGGGCGGCCGATGAGGGAGGAGATCATCGTCCGCGTGGGCGCGAAGATCCTCGTCCCCTTCATCATCATGTTCGCGCTCTACGTGCACTTCCACGGCGACTACAGCCCGGGGGGAGGATTCCAGGCCGGCGTGATCCTGGCCGCCGCCTTCGTGCTTCTGGCCCTGGTCTACGGACTCGAAGCGGTGCAGCGGGTGCTGCCGCCGTGGTTCACCCGGATGTGCGCGGCGCTGGGAGTGCTGATCTTCGCCGGCGTCGGCGTGGTCACGATGCTCCTGGGCCACAACTACCTGGGCTACGACGCGCTCGCCCCGGACCCCACGCACCCCGAGCACGGCCAGCACTACGGGATCCTGCTTGTCGAACTGGGGGTTTTGGTGACCGTCTTCGGGGTGATGGTGACGGTCTTCTACCTCTTTGCCGGGCGGGGAAGGGAGAGCTCGTGAGCCTCGATCTCTTCGTCTCCCACTACAACTACTGGGTCGTCATCTTCCTGATGATGGTCGGGTTCTACATCTTGATTTCCCGCGGCAATCTGATCAAGAAAATCGTTGGGCTGAACGTATTTCAGACTGCTGTCTTCATGTTGTACATCAGCATGGGGAAGATATCGGGGGGGACGCCGCCGATCCTCGTCGACCCGAAGGGGGAAGGCAAGGGCCACGGCGGTGCGGACACGGGCGGCGGCGTGGAGATGGCGGGCGAGGCGGCCGCCGAAATCGTGTACTCGAACCCGCTGCCGCACGTCCTGATCCTCACGGCGATCGTCGTGGGCATCGCCACGACCTCGGTGGGGCTCGCCCTGGCCGTGCGCATCAAGGAGGCGTACGGGACGATGGAGGAGGACGAGATCAACCGGATCGAGGCGGAGACGGAGGCGGGCGAGTGAGGCCCCCCACCTGATGTCCACCCACCTCCCCATCCTCCAGGTGGTGGTGCCGCTGCTGGCGGCTCCCCTGTGCGCCTTCCTCCGCAACGCGCGGGCGGCGGCCGTGATCGCGGTGCTGGCCAGCTGGGCCACGCTGGCCGTCGCCCTGTCCCTGCTGGGCGACGTGATGTCCGTCGGCGTGATCTCCTACGCCCTGGGGGACTGGGCGCCCCCTCTGGGGATCGAGTACCGGGTCGACATCGTCAACGCCTGGGTGCTGGTCATCGTGTCCACGATCGCCTCCGTGGTTGCGCCGTACATGATCACCAGCGTCGAGGACGAGGTGGAGCGGCGGCGGATTCCCCTCTTCCACGCGGCCTATCTGCTCTGCCTGGCCGGCCTCCTGGGCATCACGATCACCGGCGACGTCTTCAACGTCTTCGTCTTCCTCGAGATCTCGTCGCTCTCGGCGTACGCGCTCATCGCCATGGGCACGCGCCGCCGGGCTCTCACGGCCGCCTTCCGCTACCTGGTCATGGGAACGGTCGGCGCCACCTTCATCGTGATCGGGATCGGCCTCCTGTACGTGATGACCGGGTCGCTCAACATGGCGGACCTCGCCGTGCTGCTCCCGGAGGTGTGGGATTCGCGCACCGTCAAGGTCGCGTACGGGTTCCTGGGCGTGGGGTGCTGCCTCAAGCTGGCTCTCTTCCCGCTCCACCTGTGGCTGCCCAACGCGTACGCCTTCGCCCCTTCCGCGGTGACCGCCTTCCTGGCCTCCACGGCCACCAAGGTCGCGGTGTACATGCTGCTGCGGTTCTTCCTGACCATCTTCGGCGCGCCGTTCTCCTTCGGCGTGATGGGGCTGGACCGGGTGCTCCTGCCGCTGGCGCTGGTGGCGATCGTGACCATGTCGCTGGTGGCGATCTTCCAGGTCGACGTGAAGCGCCTGCTGGCGTACTCGTCGGTGGCGCAGATCGGGTACATGGTCCTGGGGCTGTCCTTCGCGTCGGTGACCGGGCTGACGGCCACGCTGCTCCACCTCTTCAACCACGCGCTGATGAAGGGGGCGCTCTTCATGGCGCTCGGGTGCGTGGTCTACCGGATCGGGTCGGTGCACATCGACGCGATGGCCGGGCTGGGGAAGCGGATGCCGTGGACGATGGCGGCCTTCGTGGTGGGGGGGCTGAGCCTGGTGGGCGTGCCGCTCACGGTGGGGTTCGTTAGCAAGTGGTTCCTGATCCTGGGGGCGCTGGAGCGGGGGTGGTGGCCGGTGGCGGTCGTCGTGCTGCTGGCCTCGGTGCTGGCGCTGGTGTACGTGTGGCGCGTGGTCGAGGCCGCGTACTTCCGGCCGTACGAGGGGGACGAGGGGAAGGGGGAAGCGCCGTGGCGGCTGCTCGTGCCGACCTGGGCGCTGGTGGGCGCGAACCTCTACTTCGGGTCCGGCGCCGCGCGCACGGCCCGGGTGGCGGAGCGGGCGGCCGAGGTACTGATGACGGGGGTCGGGCCATGATCGGGGGTGGAGTGTGACCGCCGAGACGATGCTGGGCCTGTCGCTGGCCGTCCCGGTCGCCGGTGCGGCCTTCATCGTGCTGCTGCGCCGGAGTCCGAATGCGCGCGAAGCGGCCAGCCTGGTCACGGCGGGGGCGCTCTTCGCGATCGTTCTGCGGGTCTACGCGGCGGTGAGCGGGGGCGGCCGACCGTCGCTGGTTCTGGCCGAGCCGATTCCGGGGATTCCGATCGCGCTGGAGGCCGAGCCCCTGGGCGTCCTCTTCGCGCTGATCGCGTCGTTCCTGTGGATCGTCACCACCATGTACTCGATCGGGTACATGCGGGGCCACCACGAGAAGCACCAGACGCGCTTCTACCTCTTCTTCGCCTTCGCGATCGCCTCCGCGATGGGGGTGGCCTTCGCCGGCAACCTCTTCACCCTCTTCGTCTTCTACGAGGCCCTGTCGCTGACCACATTCCCTCTCGTGACGCACGCGGGCACCGAGAAGGCGAAGCGCGCGGGGCGCGTGTACCTGGGCGTCCTCCTGACCACCTCGATCGCCCTTCAGCTGCTCGCGATCGTGTGGACGTACGCCATCACGGGCACGCTGGACTTCCAGGACGGCGGGATCCTGAACGGGAGGGCCGCCGGAGCCGTCGTGCCGGTGCTGCTCGGCCTCTACGTCTTCGGGATCGGCAAGGCGGCGGTCATGCCCTTCCACCGCTGGCTCCCCGCCGCCATGGTCGCGCCCACCCCCGTGAGCGCGCTGCTGCATGCCGTGGCGGTCGTCAAGGCGGGAGTCTTCGCGGTGCTGAAGGTCACGGTGTACGTGTTCGGGATCGACTTCCTCGCCGGGGCGGGCGCCTCGGTGTGGCTCATGTGGGTCGCGGCCGCGACGATCATCCTGGGTTCGCTGGTGGCCTTCACGAAGGACAACCTGAAGGCGCGCCTCGCCTATTCCACGGTAAGCCAGCTGTCCTACGTCGTGCTCGGGGCCATGCTGGCGAACAGCTGGGGGGTGATCGGGGGCGGGATGCACATCGCCATGCACGCCTTCGGCAAGATCACCCTCTTCTTCTGCGCCGGAGCGATCATGGTGGCCGCCCACAGGAGCGAAGTCAGCCAGCTGGGCGGACTGGGCCGCCGGATGCCCGTGACCTTCGCGGCGTTCTTCGTCGGGACGCTGTCGATCGTCGGGCTGCCGCCCACCGGGGGGTCCTGGAGCAAGTGGTTCCTGGGGGTGGGATCGCTGGAGGCGGGGCAGGTGGGGCTGGTGGCGGTGCTGATGCTGAGCTCGCTGCTGTCGCTGGCGTACCTGATGGAGATTCCCCTGAAGGGGTTCTTCGGGAAAGCGGAGCCGGGGGACCGCGGTGACCACGGCCATGACCATGCCCACGGTCACCCGCCCGGCATCCTCAGGTGGTCCATGGCCGCGATCGTGACCACCTCGGTGGGCTGCGTCGTCCTCTTCGTCCATCCCGAGCCGTTCTACCGGCTCATGAGCATGGTGACCGGACAATGAGCGAGCAGAGGCCCAACAGCGTGCCGCCGCCCTGGGCGGGGCGTATCCTGGCGGGGCTCTTCGCCCTGTGCGCGATCGTGCTGGTCTGGGACTTCTTCGTCGACCGCAAGGTGCACCACCCGTTCGAGGAATGGCCTGTCATGTACCCGCTCTTCGGCTTCGCCGGCATCTCGCTGCTGATCCTGGCCGCCAAGGGGCTCAGGCGGCTCGTCATGCGCAGGGAGGACTACTACGACGATGAGTAGCGTCCCTCCGTTCCTGATCTTCCTCGCCGGGGCGCTGGTGGTGCCGCTGCTGCGCCGCGTCCCCATGGTCCGCGCGGCGTGGCTCCTCCTGATCCCGGTGGCGGGCGCACTCAACCTCTGGGGTCTGCCGGAGGGATACCAGCTCCAGTACGAGTTCCTGGGATACACGCTCACCCCCGTCCGGACCGTCGACCGGCTCAGCCTCCTCTTCGGGTACCTGTTCCACCTTGCGGCCTTCATCGGGATCGTCTACTCGCTGCACCTCGGCAAGGGCGACCGTCCCAGCGTCCAGTACGCTTCGGCGGTGGTGTACGCGGGCAGCGGGCTGGGCGCGGTCTTCGCCGGGGACTTCATCACCCTCTTCGTATTCTGGGAGCTCCTCGGGGTCAGCTCCGTCTTCCTGATCTGGGCCCGGCGCACCCCGCGCGCCATCGCGGCGGGGATGCGCTACCTGATCGTGCATGTCGGGTCGGGAGTGGTTCTCCTGGCAGGCGCGATGGTCCACGCCCACGGTACCGGAAGCCTCGACTTCGGCCAGATGGAACTGCGGGGACTCGCCGCGTGGCTGGTCTTCCTGGCGTTCGGGGTCAAGGCCGCCTTCCCTCTCCTGCACACCTGGCTGGTCGACGCGTACCCGGAGGGCACCCCCACCGGCACCGTCTTCCTGAGCACCTTCACGACGAAGACGGCGGTGTATGCGCTCGCGCGCGGCTTCCCGGGCGAGGAGTACCTGATCTACATCGGCGCGGCGATGGCGTGCTTTCCGATCTTCTACGCCGTCATCGAGAACGATCTCAGGCGCACGCTGAGCTACTCGATGATCAACCAGATCGGATTCATGGTGTGCGGGATCGGAGTCGGTTCGACGCTGGCGATCAACGGGGTGGTGGCACAGGTCTTCAACCACGTCATCTTCAAGCAGCTGCTCTTCATGTCGATGGGCGCGGTCATGTTCGTCACGGGGAAGACGAGGGCCTCCGATCTCGGCGGATTGTGGCGCTCGATGCCCTGGACGACAGCGTTCTGCATCGTGGGCGCCGCCTCGATCTCCGCCGTGCCGCTCTTCAACGGTTTCGTGTCGAAGAGCATGATCATGTCATCGCTGCTGGAAGGGCACCACTACTGGGTCTGGCCGTTCATGCTCCTCGCGTCGGCGGGGGTGGTCGAGCACGCCGGAATCAAGATCCCCTACTTCGCCTTCTTCGCCCACGATTCGGGGATCCGCACCCGCGAAGCGCCTCTCAACATGCTGTTGGCGATGGGGATCGGGGCGGCGGTGTGCCTCGGGATCGGCATATGGCCCGACCTGCTCTACGGGCTGCTTCCGTACCCCGTAGACTATGAGCCATACACATATACACACGTGCTCACCCAGATCCAGCTGCTCTGCTTCGCCATCGGGGCGGTCGCGGCCTTCCACCTGTGGAAGCTCTACCCGGCCGAGATCCCGTCCGTGAACCTGGACGTGGACTGGGTGTACCGGCGGGGGGCCGCGAGGGTGACGCGCTGGACGGGTTCTGTGGTGGCGGCCGTCGACGGGGTCTTCCGGGAGAGGGTGCTGGACACGGTGGACCGGACGCTGCGAGGGGCCTTCCGGACGCATGGCCCGCGGGGGATTCTGGCTCGCACGTGGCCGGCGGGGAGCATGGTGCTCTGGGTTTCGATCCTGCTGGCGGCGTTCCTCTTTCTGCAGTTCCTCTAGGAGTACGTGAAGTACCACCCCCCCGGCATTCGACCGGCGATGCGCCCGGTGGGATCGCTTCACTCAACCTGTTCACTATGTAATGTCAGCATTACATTATGTCATGTTTAGTTTACAGATTACCGATCTGGCCGATCGAGCGAAGGTGGCATGACCCTGAGAATCGGGGTTTGCGGCGCGGGTGCGGCCGACGTGTCCGGGCTGATCGGCCGGTGTGCCGCCGAAGTCGGCGAGCGGGTCCGCACGGTGCCGTTGCCCGGGACCGGCAGCGGCGGCATCGGTCTGGTGCCGAACGCCCTGTCCACGAACGACGTCGACCTCGTCCTGTGCGCGGCCGGGTCGGTGGCGGGGATCCCGAACGGTGAGATCGAGGTGATGGGTACGACCCGGCGGGGTGATCCGCGCGACGTGCTGCTGGGACCCGTGAGCGCGGAGGGGTCGGCTATGGACGAGCTGCGACGGGAGGCTGCGGTGGCCGCTCCGTGCGTCCGTTCGGCGGGGTTGTTGCGGGCGAGGTATCCGGGAGTCCGGGTCGTATCCGCCCACGGACTCGGGAACGACCTGGCCCGCGTCGACCGGGGTGATCTGGACGCGGTAGTCACCTCGGCCGTGAGGGCCGGGAGTACCCCCGGCGTGGGCAGGGCTTCCACTATCTTCCCGCTGACGGAGTGGGTGGCGGATCCCGGGCGTGCCGCGCTGGCCGTCGTCGCGCGCGGGGACGTCAACGGAGCGCGGACCCGGTTGGCCCGGGCACTGATCGACGCGGATTCGACGCGGGCCGTGCGCGCCGAACTGGCGGTCGCGCGAGCTCTTGGATCCGTGCCGGGAAGGGGGATCGGGGTGATCGCCGCGCCGATGGCGGACGGGATTCACCTGCTGGCCATGGCGGTGAGCGCCGACGGGAGGCAGTTGGTGCGGGGCAGGGTTGTGGCGTGGGGCGGATCTTCGCCGGAGGCCGCGGCGGAACGCTTGGTGGGTGTGCTGGAGCGGCGGGGGGTGGGGCTGGTGGGAAGTGCCCGGGCGGCGGCGTGGAGAGGATTCGGACGGGAAGGACACTCGTGAAAGTCCGTGCCTCGGGGGATAAGATCCTCGGTCCGAGCGAGGTGACGGAGCGGCTCGGACCGGGACGGTGCTTCAGCC
Source organism: Longimicrobiales bacterium (assembly GCA_965204275.1). Lineage (GTDB taxonomy): Bacteria > Gemmatimonadota > Gemmatimonadetes > Longimicrobiales > Gaopeijiaceae > Bin94. The sequence continues at coordinate 1,335,737 of CBDBEC010000002.1, read as the reverse complement.
TCGTTTTCACGAACGGCTGCTTCGACCTGTTGCACCCCGGCCACGTCGACTGCCTGGAGCGGGCGCGGAGGCTGGGCGATGCCCTGCTGGTGGCGGTCAACACCGATGCATCCGTACAGCGTCTGGACAAGGGCCCCGGCCGGCCGCTTGTGGGACAGGACGCGCGCGCGACGATGGTGGCTGCTCTGGGCTGCGTGGACTGGGTGACGCTCTTCGAAGAGGACACCCCCGCGGAGCTGATAGCCGCGCTGGAGCCCGACGTGCTCGTCAAGGGCGGCGACTATTCGCCGGACGAGGTGGCCGGTGCCCGCGCCGTGTCCGCCGCCGGGGGCCGGGTCGTGATCGTGCCGCTGCTGCCGGGCCACTCCACGAGTGCCCTGGTGAAGCGGATCCGGGGTCCGGCCGAGCCATGAAGCTGCTGCTGGCCACGCGGAGCCCGCACAAGGCGGGGGAAGTCGCCCGGATCATGGCTGCCGCGGAGACGCGCTTCCACCTCGCAACCCTCGAGAGTGAGTCGATCCCGTACGATCCGGCGGAGGAGCTGCTCGAGCCATTCGACACCTTCGAGGAGAACGCGGCTTCCAAGGCGGGGCATTTCGCGCTGTTGTCGGGTCTGCCCACGGTCGCCGACGACTCCGGACTGGAGGTCGACGCGCTTGGGGGCCGGCCCGGCGTGCGGACAAAGCGCTTTGCCCCGCGCGAGCGCTATCCCGGACTGCCTCGGGACGAGGCCAACAACCGGCATCTCCTGAAGCGCCTGCGGGAGGTGCCGCCTGACGGGCGCGGGGCCCGCTACGTGTGCGTGGCGTGTTTCCTCGATCCCGGGACCGGTGAAACCGTTCACTTCCGCGGCGAGGCGGATGGGAGGATTCTGGCGCGGCCCCGGGGCACGGGGGGCTTCGGCTACGACCCGATCTTCCTCGACGAGCAGGAAGGGCTCAGCTACGCGGAACTCACCGCCGAGGAGAAGAACGGGCGCAGCCACCGGGGCCGGGCCTTCCGGGCGCTGGCAAGATTCCTGGCAGCTCGCGAGCGGGGGACGGCAGCCGACTGCTAACCCGAAACCGAATCACCGTAGACCAGGGCATGCTCCATCCTGTGGATGCCCAGCATGACCCAGCACAGGGAAAGGTGCACGGGAAGCGCGAAGGCGATCAGCTCGGTGTTTCCCGAGGTCGTCGCCGGTACGAGGTTGAGGATCAGGGCCACGAGGGCCAGCGCCAGCGATCCCAGCACGAACCTGCGTCCCCAGGTGCCCGTCCGTCCCTTCCGCGCGACCCGGAAGACTCCGAGTGCCACTCCGGCTCCCAGCGGGCTCAGCAACAGCACGTTCTGGTTCCAGTACATGAACTCGTGATCGGTCCAGTGCACGGCGGTCATGATCGCACCGGCCAGGAAGCAGAAGCCGCCCCACAGGACACCGCAGAATCCCAGCCCGACCCGTCCCGGAGTGGAGCCGGCCGCAGCCCGGTAACCCAGGAACGACAGGACCACGGCGGCGACCAGTCCGAAGAGGAGAAAGAGCGGCGTGAGCGACGGAGCGGTGACGGGTTCATGCTCGCGGGTGGAGTCGACCCACAGCTCCTCGGAACGAACCAGCGGGGTCCGGCTGCCGTCGGCACGGGTAAGGAACAGTGCTCCGGCAGTGTCCCTGAGCTTCATGGGGACCCACATCTCCTGCCAACGGTTCGTGGGTTCGTCGCCCCTGGGACCCAGCACGAGGTCGATGCCCAGGTAGCCGAGGGGATGCGAGGCGGACAGCCGCCGTGTGTGCTGCCTCCAGGTCGCTCCGGTCGGAGCACCGTCGGTTGCGGCCCGCAAGGCTCCGTCCAGGACGGTATCGAGTGCGTCGCGGAGCTTGGTGGAGCAGTTGTTGAGGTAGTACTGGTACGGGTAGAATCGGTTCTCCGGCAGGACCGCTGTGGCGAGCAGCTGCGCCAGGCGCACCTTTCGGGCCGGTTCTAGGTCCAGTTCCTGCGCCCACATCCTGCGGTTCTGCCTGCGATAGGTGACGAGCATGTCGCGGAGCCCCTCCGCCTGTACCCGGTACATCATCCGTCCCTTGAGAAACCGAAGGTAGAAACCCGCCGAGAAGCGGTTGAAGATGCCGTAGTTGTACGCCGCCTCGAATCCGGTTTCCGCATCACGAATCAGCAGGGCGTTGTGCCCGAACACCTCCCACACCGCATCGCCCGGTTCGACGGTGAGGAGATGGACGGAGAGGGAGGAGCCCGGAACCGGGGCGGCGGGGGTTGTATCCGGCTGCGGTTCTGTCGGCGCGGTCGTGGAGGCTACCTCGGACTCCTGGGGGACGGCCGCTGTCGGCAGGCCCGCGAACAGCAGCCAGCATGCAGCGGTCGTCCACCGCCCGGGGACTCCGGGTGGCGGCCACGCGTTGCTGCGAACTAACCGGAACAAGCTTCCTCCCGCGGCCTACCGTGTATGCGGTGAATGGGCGATCTTCTCAAGATAATCACGCATGGCGGGGCGTGGCGCAGCCCGGTAGCGCGCCTGCTTTGGGAGCAGGAGGTCGCCGGTTCGAATCCGGCCGCCCCGATTGAACTTACGCGATTTGGGTGTCTCGTTCCGGCTAATTGATTCCGGCTAATTATAGCCGGTTTGCGGCCCTCCGGCGGTCATCGAGGGCCTTTCTGAGGCGGTCTTCGTCGGCTCGCTGGTAACACTGGAGCACGGTCTCGGCGGTTTTCCACCCCCCCAGCTCGCAGAGCACCTTCAGCGGCTGGTTCATGAGATCGGAGGCGAATTTCCGCCTCAGCGAGTGCCATCCCCGGCGCTGCTTCGGCTCAAGACCCGCGAGTTTCTCGGCCTTCCGCCACCAATCGCGTGCGAGCGAACGCCTCATGCAGACGGCGGGGTTCTTGGGCGCGGGCAAGAGGGGAACGTCTCCTATGCCGGGATTGTGCTTCCGCGCTTCGCCGAGCACGGCGACCACTTCCTCCGTGACCGGTGTCCGGTGTTCGTACCCGGTCTTCTCGTGCTCGCCCCGCCACCGAATGACTCTGCCCTCGATGTCGATGTCAGACCAGCGAAGCTGGCGAATGGCACCGATGCGGTGTCCGGTTTCGTGCGCGAGAACCAGCGCCACGCGAAACCGCCAGTCCATCGTCAACGAAACCCGGAGCAGAGCTTCGTACTCGGGTTGGCTCAGGACCACGCGAGTCGGGTTTTTCTCCTTGGGCACCTTCAAGCCTCGGAAAGGGTTCGATTCCAAGAGGAGCTTGCCCTCTTCGTCCCGCGACTTCGCAGCCCAGTTGAGGATCGCGAGCAGGAATCTGAGATCGTACTCGATGGTCCGATCCGACACCGGTCTCCCACTGGGTCCCACGGTTCCCATGCGACGCGCCCGGATGAATCTATCCCAGTCGCGCTGTGAAAGCGTGGCCGGCATCCGCGAGCGCCCGAAGAACTTGAGGAACATCTTCATCGCGACCCGATCGTACCTCCGGGATCGCTCACTCTTCGTGGGCGTCACTTCTTCACCGTAGATTTCAAAAAGCCGCTCCAGAGTAAGCGGCTCCGGTTCGGCTTCCGCCGCGCCCGCGGAGTCCGGTCTCACGAAGCCCGCGGCGAACTCGTCCGCCTGCCGCTTCGCCCGCGCGAAGTCGCCGTGCTTCAGCGACCTGCGCAGCCTCCGGCCGTTCTCGCGCCACTCAATCTGGAAGAGCCCGGTCTTGGGATCAGCGAACACCCTGACCCGGTTCCGGCCCCACTCGCCGGCGCTGTAGGAGCGCCGGTCACGTTTCGTGCGTGCCATCATTCGATTCCTCTCGTGATGATGGATTGCACGATCTGCGCATTTGAAACGTCGCTTGGTTGGGTTGCCGCCGCCAGTTGCGGCTCGGCCGGTGGCGCCGCTTTCCGGGGCAGATCGACCCGTGCGATTCTCGGGGCACCGGGGCGTCCGGCGTTGGGGATCTTGCCTTCGCGAACCAGGCGTCCGAGGTGGTCGGCGGAGTAGCCGCTCTCCCGTGAGGCTTCGACTAACGAGTAGGTGGTGTCGTCGCGCTCCTGGATGGTGCCTTCGAGCTCGTCGGCGCAGCGTTCGAGCGCGGTGGCGAGTGCCTGGCCGCCGTACCTGCGGAGCGTCTTCGCCTTTCTCCGCCACGCGGCGGGAAGGTCTCCGATGGACGGTTGGTGGGTCCTGGTCATCAGCGGACCTGCGTTGTTGCGGTAGGATTGCGCTTGGGGGTTGCGTGCAGGGGCACACTGGGGTGGCGCAGGTGGGTTGGGGCGGAACCGGCGGAAGGAAGGGTTTCGGTTCGCCCGTTTCGCCGCCGATGGACCGGCGTTCCAGTGAGATCCGGGGCTTGGGCCGCACGAGACGACATCGGAGGGACCGGATGACGGCGGAAACCGGCACGATTGTACGAATCCGGCGCGAAAAAGTCGCTATTGGGACCGATAGGGACCCTTGAGGCCCTTCCGTAGGTTTCCGTTACGTACGCGCGCGCCCACGACACAACCCAACCAAGGGGTCCAATCGGCCGCATCCGTCCCATTCAGGCTTCCTTGCAGCCGAGCCAGGTTCTTGCACTGCCGCGCTTCGAGCGTTTGCAGCCGCGTCTCCGCAGTTCTGCGGCGATGGCCCGTGCGGAGGGCACGGCACCGAGTCCGTTTTCCTCGAAGTAGTCGGCCAGCATCTCCCGGATCTTCTTTGCCGGGACCGATGCGTAGGCTTCGCCGAAGGTGAACAGCGTGTCGAGCGCTTCGCCCAGCGGGTCCATGGAGTCGAAGAGATCGGCGGTCGCGGCCTCGATGCCCTGGGGGAGCGTGGGTGCGATCCATCGCCTGCCCGCCTGGTGCCGCCGCCAGCCGGCGTTCGCTTCGCCGATCATGCGGGCCAGGATGCGGGGCGCCTCCCTCCAGAGCGTCTCGGGCAGTCTCTCGTCGGGTCGCCTGGCCGTCGTGCAGGGAATGACGACGAGCCGTCGCTTGAGTCCGGAGTCCCAACCCGGCAGTCGCGGTTCCGCGTTGCCGTAGAGCATGAGCTTTGCGGTGGGCCGAAACGAGTAGCCGTCGGCGCGCATCCGGTTGGCGCGGATGGTGTCGGCGCCGGTGAGCGCCTTGAAGAGTCCGGCCTTCAGGCGGCCCGAGCTGGGGATCTCGGCGGCGGATGCGAACCGCGATCCGTCGAGCGCGGTCATCCATTCCGGATGGCGGTCGGAGGTTCCCCGCGTGGAGACCAGCCCGTCGGGGGGAATCCGGGCGGCGTAGTCGCCCAGGATGCGGGTGAGCAGTTCGACGAGGGTGGACTTGCCCGCGGCGCCGCTTCCGTAGAGGAAGACGGCCCGGTGGACGACGGTCCGTCCGGTCAGCAGATAGCCGAACCAGCGCCAGAGCCAGCGGACGACATCCGCGTCGCCGGCGCACATCTCGTGCAGGAACGCGTCGAACCGTTCCGTTTTCCCGCCCGAGGGCGTGCATCCGAGCGAGCGCGTGACCCCGTCCTCCCTCCTGGCGGGCCGGTCCTCGATCCGCTCGAGGTCCAGAACGGCGCGGCCGGGCAGGCCGCACAGCATGGGATCGGCGTCGGGGTGCAGCTCGCGCGCATGGGCGTAGAGCACATCGAGCGCGGCCCGTGCGACTTTCGTCCGGGCGCGCTTGCCGCCGATGTTCCAGACCCGGGCGACCGCTTTGCCAGGGCTCGCTTGGCCGGAGCCGCACACCCACACCGATCCCGTCCAGTAGAGGCGCGAGCGTCCGGGTCCCACCGCCAAGTCGCCGAGCACGCTCTTGCGCACGCAGGCACGCACCAGCCGAACCTCGCCGCTCAACTCCTTCGGCGTCGCGCTCACGGCGTCCGCGGCCAAGATCCTGTGAAGCTCGGCGGCCCGTGCGGCCTTCTCGGCGTTGGCTCTCGATTCCGCCAGGATGCGATCGCGGTCCGGATCCTTCCGGCCAAGGGGTCCGTTGGCGATGTCCTCGGTCAGGGCCAGCTCCCGCCGCGCCCGCTCGGCCCGTGCCTCGTACCAATCGGAGGAAGGCTTGTCGAGCCGGTATCCGAGCGCCTCGCACATGGCCTTGAAGTGCTGCGGATCGCCGGGGTGCTTGCGGCAGTGGAAGTGTCCCGAAGGCGCGACCCGGAACCGGTCGTCGCCACCGCAGGCAGGGCAGGGTCCGCGCCATTCCCGGCCGCGCGTGTTGAGGCGTTTGCCGGTCGCGTGCAGATAGTCCTGGGCCACCTGGGCCTGCGTCCGTTCGGAGCGCTTCATGGCTCGCCGCTGGCACCCGGCCGGCCTTTGCGCTTACCCTCGTCCCACCGCCAGCACCGCCGCTGGTTGCCGGCGCGGACGAGATCGGCGACGCGGCCGCACGGGCAACGTCCCAGATCGCCGCACACCGGGCAGGCGGGCGCCCTCGGCGGGACCTTGGCGCCGCAATGCACGCACTTGGTCGCGGTGCTCATTCCCACACTCCCTCTTCGTCCTGCCGGAGCGCGTCTTCGAGCCCGGCGTCCCCCTCGCCGCGGCGCACGGATCGTTCGGCGAGATCGACGCGGCTCCCCAGGTCGGCGAGCCCGGTGGCGCGGGCGACGACGTAGATCGCGGCCGCGACGGCGATGAGAACGAGCACGGCGTGAAACGCGAGCCGGAGGCCGTGCTCGGCCAGGACGGCCGGCCAGTGGGACGCGAGGTATTCGAGGCGGGCGCCGCCGATCAGGAACGCCGATCCGGCGAGGGCGGCGGTGAGTCCCGCGCTGATCTTCCATGGCTGCATGGTGGTCCTCCCCGTCTGTCAGAGTTCGACGGCGGCGGGGTCGCGGTCGGTGGGTCCCCTGAGCCAGGAGCCTCCGTCGTTGCCCAGGCCGAGTCTGCGGAGGAGCCCCGCCGCAGCCGGGCCGGTGGCGTGGAGCGCGAACCCCGCGGCGGCCTTGGCCCGGACGGCCGGTTCGCGGTAGTTGCCGGAGACGGCCTCGATGTTGACGCGGCCGGTCCGCCCGTCGGCGTCCTCGTACTCGATCTGGGCGTCGGGGTGGAGGATGCGCCCATCGTCGTCGATGGGAAGCCCGAGTTCGCTTGCCGTTCGGTGCCGCTCGGCGTCCGCGGCGCGCTTGCCGTCCTTCCGCCGCGCGGCCTCGCTCGCTCGCGCGACGGCGCTCTTGAGTTCGGAGTCGAGCCGGACGCGCCGGACGGCGGCTCCCCGGGCCTCAAGCCGTTGCCGCTCCTTTCGGCAGGCGCGGTAGATGGCGGTGTCGTGCGCGGCTTCCTCGATCCGGATCCGGGCTGGCCGGATCGACTGTCCCGGGTCCATTCCGCGCTTGGCGGCCAGTTTGCGGACCTGGGCCACGCCTTCGCGGGTCAGAGTCAGGAGCTTGAACGGGTTGCCCTTCGGTCCGGTGACCGTGTGCTCCTCGACGGTGCCATCGCGGATCCAGGCGTTCACGGCGCGGCGGGTGGTGTGGGGATGGCCGCCGAAGCGGGCCTCGGAGAGGTCGCGGTAGGAGACCGCGCCGAAGACGCCGATGTCGGTGAGCGCCCCGGCGCACCGCTCGGAGAAGGGGATGGACCCGCGCGCCCGGTCCGCGGCGTATTCTCGGCGATGGCCTTTCCGCATGCGTTTGCGATTGCGGCTGGGTGGCGCGGCGGGGCGCGGGTCCGGTTCGGCGGTGCGGCCGAACATCTCTCTCCCTCTCACGTCTTCAGCGGCTCGGTCCGAAGCCGCGCTCGGGGACCGGGAGCTTCGGAACGGGCACCTGGATCCGCTGGAGCCCATGCGTGCGGGTTGGCGCGGGCGTGCGGACAGCGGCCACGGCGACGGGATCGCGCGTGGCGACGCGCTCGCGGTGCCGCAGGAGCACGAAGTCGGAGATCTTCTGCGCGTCCGCGGCGGCGCGCCGGATCTCGCGGGGATCCTCCTCGAGCGCCTGGATCCAGCCCTCGACGTAGGCCGCGCCCCGGCTCGGGTCGTGTCCGACGCCGACCCGCTCGCCGGTCATCATCGCGCTGATCTCGGCCCGGAGTTCCTCCCGCGCGTACTGGGGCGAGCCGAACCCTCCGCCGATCCCCTCGATGAGGGTGTCGCGCTTCATGCGGCTCTCGTGGCCGGTGCTGTGGCCCAGCTCGTGGAGCGCGGTCTGGTAGTAGTGGTTGGCGGAGGGGAACTGCCCGCGCTCGGGCAGCACGATCTCGTCGCGCTTCATGTGGTAGTAGGCGCGGTCGCCCGCGACGTGGCGGACCGGCACGCCGGCGTCCTCCATGACCCGCTCGGCCTCCTGGTGGACCTTCCAGAGCGGCTCGGGCGTGGGGTTGGCGCGCTCGGGCAGCCCGTCGGCCTGCTCGGCGTTGAACACGGTGTACTGGCGTACGAACGGCGCCTTGAGCTTCTCGTAGCGGTAGACGCGCTTGCCCTCGGCGTCCCTCCTGGGCCGTCCGCGCTCGTCGGTCACGGCGATCCGCTTCTTGTCCTGGAAGGAGAGGATGCGGGTGCCGCGCTCGCCCTTCCGGACCTGTCCGCCCCGGGCCTGGATCTGGCGGTAGGTGCCCCAGCGCACGTCGCCGTAGCCTTGCTCCTGCTGGACGGCGGCCAGATGCAGGCTGTTGCCGCCCCGGTAGGAGCGGTCGGTGTCCACGTTCATGGGGAGCACACGCTCGCCCGGCGCCCACGGCTTCTGCCAGGGCGCGGTGCCCTTCCTGATCTGCTCGATGATCGCGTCGGCGAACTTCCGGTGGTATTCATCGTGCTTCATCGGTCGCCCTCCTCCTCCCCAGCCTCTCCGTGCGGATCGTCGGCGGCGTCGGCGATCTCGTCCTCGGTTCCGACCTCCTCGGGGAAGAGGCCGTACTCCTCGGCCAGCTCGGACTCGACTTCGAGGGTCTCGCCGCCGTCGCGTGCGAGCTCGCGGTCGAAGTCGTCGAGCGTGCGGACCCGGATGGTCCGGTCGTCGCATGTCATGCGTTCACCTCCTTCGGTGGGTGGGTGTGGGTTCTTCTCTCCGGTTGCGTCCCGGGCTCCGCTCCGGGCGGTGCCGTGATCCAGTGGCCGGTGGGCGCGTCGTAGCCGCATACCGCGAGCGCGTCCTCGACGAACCGCCGGCCTCCGCGACGGGCCACGTGCAGGACGAGCGCGATCCCGTCGACGACGCCCCGGCAGGTGACCTCCCAGGGAAGCGCGTCGCCGGCCTGCATGGCGCAGCTCGCGAGCCGCGAGAGCGCGGAGCGCGCGTTGTTCGCGTGGATAGTCGTGAGCGAGCCCCCGTGTCCGGTGTTGAGCGCCTGGAGCAGGTCGGCGGCCTCGCCGCCCCGGACCTCGCCGACGACGATGTGGTCGGGCCGGTGCCGGAGCGCATGGCGCACCAGGTCGCGGATCTCGACGGGCGTCTCGGAGGTGGTGGCTCCGGCCTCGAAGCGGAGGCAGTTCGCGCGGTCGATCCTGAGTTCGAGCGTGTCCTCGATGGCGACGATCCGCTCGTCTTCCGGCAGGAGTTCGATGAGCGCGTTCAGCAGCGTGGTCTTGCCCGACCCCGTGCCGCCGGAGACCAGGATGTTCTGGCGGGAGGCGAGCGTGCTCTGAGCGGCTTCGAGGATGTCTTCGGGCAGCGAGCCCTGGCGCACCAGATCCTCGGCCGAGAACGCGCGGTCGCCGAACCGGCGGATGGTGATCGCGACCTCGGGGCTCGCGGGCGGAGTGCAGATCGCGACCCTCGACCCGTCTTCGAGCCGGGCGTCCAGGATCGGCCGTTGGGCGGGATCGAGTCCGAGCGGCCGGGCGATGTGGATGGCGGCGCGGTGGAGCCACGCGGCCGTGAGTTCGGGCGCTTCGTGGGGCTCCAGCTTCCCCGCCCGCTCGACCCAGACGTTCGCGGGACCGTTGATCATGATCTCGGAGACCTCCGGGTCCCCGAGCAGCCCCTCCAGGCCCGGAAGGAACGGGGTCAGGTGGCCGACGCCGCTGGCGCGCTTCATATCCGGCCCTCCTCGCGCTGCCGCCAGTAGCCGATCTCCCTCGGCAGGTAGTGGGGCTTGAGGTAGACGCGCCGTGCGGGCAGCGATTTGACGCCGTCGTAGGGCAGACAGATCGCCTGGTAGTTGGCGAGCAGCGAGAACTCGCGCGGCGTGAAGACCGGCTCCCTCGACCGCCGGAACGACTTGCTCGCGCCGATGGTGCCGCGTCCGCCGCCCGCGCGGCCGGAGAGCAGCGAGAACTCGGGCCTGCCCGTGGTCTCGGTGAAGGTGTAGGAGGTCTGCGTCTTCATGACGGAGCCGCACATCTCGGACGCGATCTTCGCGGAGCCCTCGTCGGAGAGCGACAGGAAGATCCGGGTGCGGAGCGTCTGGACGAGCGTGCGCCACGCTTCTCCTGATGGCAGCACCGAGCGGAGCGAGGAGATCGACTGCGTGGCCACGATCGGGATGCACCGGCACTGCCGCGTGAGCGCGAACGCCTTCTCGTCGCCGGACGGGTCGTCCTGCCCGACCGTGGCGAAGGCCTGGTATTCATCACAGATGAACACGGCGGGCCGCATGGTGCGGTCGGGGCGGCGCGCTGCCTCGGCGGGCCGGCGGAGCAGCGCCTGCATCCACGCGTTCTTGAGCAGCACGCCGATGGCGCGGGCCAGCGCCGGGTTCGCCCCGGCGGGCATGTTGAGCGCCAGCACCTTGCCCTCGTCGATCAGTTGCGCGAGCGGAGGCAGCCGCCGCCGAAGTCCGGGCATCGGCTGGACATCCGGGGCGTCTTCGTCGCTTTCGGGATGCGTGTCGTCCGCGGGCGGGGGCGGACAGAACACGCTCGCCACCTCCGGCTGGTCGAAGAGCGACAGGAACACGCTGATCCCCTCGACGATCGAGGTGCGGAGCTTGGCGTCGAGTTGAGACCAGTCCTTGTCGTACCACCGCTCGATGGCCTCGACGCGCTCGGCGAACTCCCTCCCGGCTCCGCCGCCGGCCACCTCGATCTCGTACTCGACGCCGAGTTCCCCGAGCTTCGTCCGCAGCGCGGCATCGAGCCGGCACGCCGCCTCCTCCACGCCGGGCACGACCTCCCAGGCCCACGCTCCGAGGGGCTCGGTGTGCTTGGCGATATCCGCGTTGGAGAGAACGGCCCGGACCGGGCATCGCTCGTCGGCCATTCCCCGGGCCTCGGCGATCCTGCCGGCCAGGAGGTCGGCGTCGACGGTGCAGCGGTAGATGTCCCGGAGCGTGATCCAGCCCCCCGGCAGAAGCCGGTGCAGTTCAATGATCCAGCGCACGAGGTTCGTGTACGCCTGTTGCCAAAACGGTTCGCGGGACTTGCCGAAAAGCTGGTTGATGAGCGACGCGACGCCGTAGGCGAGCGAGTAGGAGTCGAGCAGCGGATCGTCGAGCGGGTTCCACTGGAGCGACCCGCCGAGCCCGATCTCGAGGTAGTCGTCCGCTCGCCCGGCGTCCTCGAGGATGCTCCTCACCTGATGACAGAAGTCCCCCTTGACTTCGAGCACGAGCGCCCCCGCGCGGCGCTCGGGATCGCCGGCCCGCCAGGTGAGGAGCTGGCGCGCGAACGGATACATGCACCCGCTGGTCTTGCCGGTGCCGACCGCTCCCACGATGAGCGTGCCGGTGTAGAGTCCCTTCTCGGGGATCACGAGCCAGGACGGCTCTTCGCTCTCTCGTGAGTCGGTCGGGTGGTGCAGTTCGCCGATCACGAGCGAGGGCGTCGCGTCCGTCGGCGAGGTGGGCCAGGCGGGGAGCGTGCCGCGCCGCCGGACCCGGAAGAGCGGCTGCAACCAGACCCGCCAGACCGAGAGGCAGAGGCTCCCGGAGAGCACGACGGCGACGGCGGGCCATGCGTAGTGCCACAGGCGAAGCGCGGCCCAGAGGCGCGGATCGTGATGGGCGATCAGGTCGAGCGCGGGGTTGTCGCCCGTGCCGGGGAACGGCGCCTTGAGCGCGTGGCCGCTCACGGCTCCGACGGCCGCCCCGATGATGGCGAGGGTACCGGACTTCATCGGCCGAACCCCCTTCCCGGAGGGACTGCTGGCGCGGGAGCGACCCCTGGAAGGCGGGCGGCGAGTTGTGAAAACACACTCGGCGCCGTGCCGCACCAAGCCCTTTGGGCGGGGGGTCGCTCCCGGCACCGCCCGAGTGCCCGGAGCGGCACCGGGCGACCGTTCCGTTTGTCCGCAAGGCATTGCAGGGGCATCGGATACGCGTCTTCTGCCGTGTGAATCGCAGGGGCGTTTCCGTGTGAAACGACCCCCTGCGTCGTTTTCACATCGCGCTGCGGCACGGCACGCGGCCCGGTCATCGGTAGGTCATCCCCGCGAGACGGGTGGCCCGCCAGGTGCCGCCCCGATGGATGGACCCGGGGCCGGGCCGCCGCCGGGTCCGCTTCCCGAGGGCGACGGAGCGCTGCATCGCGCCCTGCAGCCCGCCGTACTGGTTGAGCACTTCGACCGCGCCCTTCAGGATCGCGCGCTCGATCCGGGCCAGTTCGGCGCGGACTTCCTCGGCCGGCTCGTCCGGACCGGAAGCCTCGGTCCACCGGCGCATGACCTTCTCGGCGCGCCCGGTCTCGGAGCGGGTGCGGCCGACGGCGACGACCTCGACGGACCGGCCCCGCTCGGCGAGGGCCCGCCACAGTGGCCGGTGCGCCGCGCCCCACGAGCGGAGCGCGGTGGCGGTGTCGTGGCCGGGATCGGCGTACACGAACACGGCGCGGTCCGGCTCGACGGCGACGGGCAGCTTGACGGGGAAGTAGCGGCGGGTGTCGTCCATGGCGCCCCGGTACAGGCGCGACGGCAGGATGGCCTTCTCAATCCCGAGCGCCTCGAACGCGGCGACCTTCTCGTCCTCGGTCGGAAGCCAGGGCAGGTCCGGATGCTCGATCACGTAGTCGAGCGAGAGCAGTCGGCGAAGGAGCACCTCGACCGACGCTTCGCGGCGGTGCCGGATGTGCTCGGCGCCGAGGGCGCGGTAGATCGCGCGACCGAAGATCCGGCAGACGCGGCCGATGTCCGCGGCTCGAGGCTCGATCTCCTCGCGCGCGACGCCCTGCGCGACAAGCTCCTGAATGCCGCGGCGCACCTGTTCGGGGTGTGCGTCCAGGAACCTCGTCGCCTGCCCGCGCGTGAACACGCCGCTGTGCAGGCACACCAGCGTGATCCACTCGGCCTGCCTGCCCGTCCAGCCGAACGCCGCGAGCGCCTTCTCGCGGCCCTTGAGATGCGCGATCACGGCGAGTTCCCGGTGACCAGCGCGCGGTCGGCGCGCATGTAGGTGACGAGGAGTCCCATCGGGTTGTGGACGACGAGCTCGTTCGGGAGCGAGTCCAGGAACTCGAACCGGAGCGTGAGCGACCAGCGCTCGCGCCGGATCTCCTGTTCGCCCCGCAGGTGCACCAGGTCGAAGTCGGCCGTCGCGCCGTGCGGCGGCTCGGGCGCGGGATGGATGCGGAGCACGACGCTCTCGACCTCGCGCTCGGTCTCGGCGGTGCCGGCCGCCGTGGAAGCGACCTCCGCGCCGTCGCGCTGGAAGGCGGCGTTGGCGAGCCCGGTCGAGAGGAACCGGAGGCTCCGAGTCCAGTGCTCCTCGACGGTCGCCCGGCGGCGCGAGTGGAAGTCGTGAACGAACCGGTTCAGGAAGTACTTGGTGGTCGGATCGAGCGGATCGGCCTGCGCGGTCGCGGCCTCGTAGGCTAGCGCCTCGGCCCGGCCCACCTCGTCCACCCGCACGACGATGGGCTTGGGGGGCTCCGCCCCCGCGATTCGAAGCAGGACGAAGACGCCGAGCACGATGCTCGCCGAGAGAAAGATCAGAATCGTCCGGAGCTTCCGGTTGGCTTGCACGGCCTCGCCCCAGATCTCGGCGTACTCGCGGCCCGCGTCACGGTCTCGTTTCATCATCGGCTTCTCCTTCGGACTCAGGCGGGGGGCTTGGCGGCGGATGCGGGCGCGGCCGCGCCCCCCGCGCCCCGCATGACGAGGGCCATGAACCCGGACCCGGACGAGCCGGAGCCGGACACCAGCATCGAGGCGAGTTCGCCGACCTTGAGCCCGGCCATGAGGCCGCAGACGACGAGCGGCATGAGGACGACGGCCCAGAGCCAGAGTTCGAGCGGATCGGCGGTGCCGGTGCCCATGAGCGCGTCGGCGTAGGTCGTGATGTAGCCCATCCCGACGCCCATGAAGACGCGCAGAATGGCACCGGCCACGACGCCGTAGAGCGTGTAGACCATCATGGTCCGGAACCATCCCCAGAACAGGAACGCGAGCGGCTCGAAGAGCAGGAACGGGATCAGCACCGGACCGAGGAGGATCGCGATGGCGAGCGCGACCTGCGCCCAGATCACCTGCGCGTAGGTGACGCAGAAGAGCGCCAGCAAGCAGCCGACGAGCGACGCGCCCATCACGAGAGACACGAGCGAGGAGAAGAGCACCGCGACGCCCGCCGTCACGACCGACAGCAGGTTGCCGCTCGACCACGCCGCGCTCAGGTGCGCGCCGTAGGCCTGGACGAGCGCGGTCATCTCGCCGTACCCGGCCGAGACCACGTCGGAGAGGAACAGGTTCTGGAGCCAGATCCCGCCTCCGGCGATCATCGCCGGGAACGTGAACCCGACGCCGGGGATCGGAACGGCGTAGTAGTGGAGGATCGTGCGGGGGATGGCGATCCCGATCACGAGGCGCACGATCTCCCAGGGCTGGAACGTGCCGCTGAACGCGATCTTGAGCCCCGTCCAGGCGACCATGACGGCGGCGAGCCCGCCCCAGAGCTGGAGCCCGACGGCCTGAATGTCGGGTGCGGCCCCGCCGACGACGGAGTCGAGCACGATGTCGAGGAAGCTCTTGAAGTCCTGGAGCTGATCCGGCGGGATCTGCGTGGGGACGTTCGGGTCGATGGATTGCGGGGGCAGTTGCATGGCCGGTACGCCCCTACCGGTAGGCGGACGGGATCTGGAACAGCAGCCCGCTCCGGAGCGTGGTCCGGTTCAGCGAGGCGGCGTCGCGCATCGTCACCGCAAGCGCGTTCGCGCGCGTCCGGCCGTCGGCCCAGCGGCCGAGCCATTCGAGACGGGCGAGTTCGGCCGCCCGCGCCCGGCTGGCCTCGAGGGCGGCTTGGTGGGCGAGTACCTGGCCCGCGGCCGCGTTGATCCTGCCCTGGCTCAGGGCCGCCGCCACCCCGGCCTGCTGGAGTGCGGTATTCGAGAGATTGCCATTCGAGGTCAGGCCGCCGAACGAGCCCTGCGCGCTCTCGATGGTCTCGGCGAGCGCCGCCGCCGCGTCGAGCGCCGCGTAGTCGAGCACGCGCTGCCGGTCGGCGGCCTCGCGGTCACGGCGGTAGTCCCCGGCGGCCCGAGTCGCGGCCTGCGGCGGCAGGTTCCGGTACAGAGTGAGGATGTCGGCCTCGCTCACCCGGTCGGCGGTCCCGTGGGCTGCGCGCCACAGGTCGGTGAACGAGCCACCCGTTCCGAAGCGCCGGACGGCATCAACAGTGTTCCGGGCCGGACCGGTGAAATCGGACCGCCAACCCAGTCCGTTTCGCACCAGACCGACCGGATCGGCGGCAAGGTCGGAGAACGGCTGCAGCAGCGCGTCGATCTCGCCCTTGGCGGCGCGCTCCATGTGGTCGAGCTGGTCTTCGAGTTCCGTCAGCTGACGGGCCAGCGACCGGATCTGGGTGACCTGGTGCGAGATCTGCGTGATCTGGTTCGCGATGATCGTGGCCCGCTGGAACCAGCTGCCGAAGTCGAACTGCGCGCTCGCGGGCGCGGGGGCCGCGAGCGTCAGCAGCGAGACGAGCAGAGCGGGGACGAGGATGCGGTGGCGCATGGTGGAGTCCTTTCCTGTCATCGGTGTGTGGTGGGGCTCGGGGTGGGGACCAGGACATCCGCGGTGAACCAGATGCGGAGCCGGTGGCCCGCGCGGATCGTGATCTCGGGCAGACGGTTCAGGTACCGGTCCAGCATCGAGGTGGCGCTGCCGCCGAGCCCTTGGCCGACGCCCGCTTGAAGCCCATAGGGGGAGGCCCCGGCGAGCGTGAAGCCGCTCAGCGCCCCGACGGCCCCGGCGGCGGCGAAAGTCGAGAGGTAGTGGCGGTTCACTTCGTCGCGGAGTCCGCTCTCGCCCACCTGGTTCAGCCCGGTGAACTCGAGGTCGATCCAGCTTCCGTCGGGCAGCAGCAGCCGGTGGAACGCGACGGCGAGGCGGCTCTGGTCGCGGTTCTGGACGGCCCTGGCCGTGCCGACGACCCGGGAGCCGCGCGGAATGAGCACGCGTTGCCGGTCGGCCGAATAGAGCGGCGACGACACCATGGCCAGCACCGGGCCGGGGAACTCGCCCGACAGCTGGGTGACCAGCACCGCCTCCAGGAACGAGCCCTCGCGGATCCGCTCCCAGCCGGGCGGATCATCCGGACGAACCCATCGGCCCGGCTCCGAGGCGGAGGACCCGCCGCCGGCCGGTGCTGCACCGGGCGGGAGCATCTCGCCCGCGAGTCCGGCCGCCATCTCGGCTTCAAGGGCGGCGAGGGACTGCCCGAGGGACGTGAGCGCCCCGTCCAGCGCCGCATCGGGAGACTCGCCCACCAGGCGAGACCCCGCCGCCGCATCCGCGGAGCCGCCTGGATCCCGGTGCGACTCGGCGACGGGGAACGTGCGGAGCGAGCGCGTCCGCCGTTCGATCTCCTCGAGCCGGAGCGTCTCGCGAAGCTCGAACTCGGCTTCGCTGTACGCGGGCGGACCGGAGGACGCACCCGCGCCTGCGCCGCCACCCGACTCTCCGCCGGCCGGCGCCTGGCCTTCCTCGCCGCCCGCCGCGCCGTCGCGCGACTCGGACTCGGCCCGCTGGCTCTCGCGCTCCGTCTCGTCGCGGATGCGCCCCAGGAACGACCGTCCCTCCCTGTCGTTCAAGGCCCGTGGTTCGTTCGGCGCGCCCGTGCCGGCCGCGTCTTCACCGGGACCGGAGAGCGACGACGAGAACAGCAGTCCGGCGATCAGCACGCCGATCAGCGCGATCCCCGCCTTCGTGACGATCCCGCCCGGCAGCGCGCCCTTCGGCTCCTTCGCCCACTGCTTCCAGCGGCTCATCGGGACTCCTCCCGGGGCACGAACCGCCAGTCGGCCCGCTTCTCGCCGATCCGGAGCCAGCCGTCGGCCAGCACGCGGCGCGCCACGTAGAGACCGTCCGCCGTCAGGTCGAAGGCCACGAGCGCCGGACGGTCGTCCCGCAGCTCGTACAGCGCGGGCGCTTCCTGAGCGCGCGACCGCAGATAGGTGAACTCGCCGTCATGCCACATCGCCTCGACGAGGAACGGACGCTTCGACGCGTCGCGGTCCAGCTCGTACTCGAAGGCGAGACGCCCCGGATACTCGGCCCGAAAGGACTCGATCCCGTTTTCCATCCGCCTGCGCGCTTCGAGAACCCCGGCCTCGGCTTGCTCTCGGGCTCTCCGGGCGGTCTCGACCGCCTCGGCCGCCATCTCGCGGTAGGCCGCGACCTCACTCCGGGCCACGAAGCCGGGAGCGTCCGCGGAGGGGAAGGACATGCCCGCCGCCTCCGCGCCCTCCTCGACCCGGAAGACGAGGTGAGGCTGCTTCCTGCCGTGTTCCCCGACGAGGAATGAGTAGATGCGGCCCGACTCGCAGACGAGCGCGACGTTGGTCGTCGCACCCTCGGCCAGCGGCTTCAGGTACGCGACGTTCGCCGCGCCGGTCAGGTGCCAGTACTCGGAGTCGCCGACCACGAAGTCGAGGATCCGCTCACCGGGCGGAAGCACGATCAGGGTGGTGTGGCGCACACGGGCGCGGAGCCGGTGGATGCGGTCACCGGCCTCGTCGGGCACCGTCAGCAGAGGTTGGTCTCCGGTCGCTTGCTGCGCGGCTGCCTCGCAGGGCAGCGCCGTCAGAAGCACGGTCAGCAGGACGACGACGACGGCCAGCAGGATCGCGGCGGTGGGAGTTGCTCTCATGGTGTTCACGTCCTCTCGGTTGGTGGGTTGGGATGGGTTCGGCCCGCGAGCACTTCGAGCCCCCGGACCAGGCCGTGCTTCGCCACGGCTTCGGCGCGCCTCTCGGCGTCGAGCGGCGACGACGTGTAGAGCCAGTAGCTCTCCGGATCGACTTCGAGGCGGAGCACCGCCGCCTCGTCCGGTCGGCGGAGGTAGAGTTCGCGCTTGGGCGTGAGTTCCCGGATCCGGGCGACTTCCGACTCGTTCAGCCGGAACAGCGCCCCGGCCTCCGCCGGCAACTCGGGGTTGGCGAGGAAGAGCTTGGTGGGGATGGATTCGAGGAGCGCCGACGCCCCGGGCGTCCCGGTCACGTCCACGGCGGACTGGGTGGCGAGCACCAGCGCGGCGTTCTTCTTCCGCCACGTCTTGGCCGCCTCGGCCAGGTAGTTCAGCACGGCGGGGTCCTGCATGTACCGCCACGCCTCATCCACGACCATCAGCTTGAGCCGTGCGGTCTCGGCCGGGTCCTCGATCTCGAGGCGCATCCGCTCCAGCAGGTACGCGAGCGCCGCTTCGCAGAGGTCCGCGTGCTCCGCCGCGCCCGCCAGATCGATCACCTGCCAGTCGCGGAACTCGATGTCCGCCCCGCCCGACGGAGCGTTGTCGAAGAACGCCCCCCACGCACCGCCGTCGGTCCAGCGGCTCAGTGCGGGCCACATCGCGACGGGGAGCGAACCGGCCAGCACGCTCAGCGTCCGGCGCTCCGGTCCGAGAGCGTACAGGTCCTCGATCCGCGCGCGGATCTCGCTCGTGTCCGCGCCGCCCGCCTCGAACCCGCCCAGCTTCAGCAGCCGGAGCACCCAGCCGGTCAGGAACTGGAACGTTCGGTTCGTGGGAGGCAGCGCGAACGGCTGGAGCCTGAGCGTCGGCTCCGTCTCGTCGGGCGCGAGCTCCAGGTACCGGCCCCCGAGGAAGCGCGTCAGCCAGCGGTACGAGCCGCCCAGGTCCAGGATCAGGACGCGCGGGCGGTACTTGAGCGCTTCGACCAGGAGGAAGTTCAGCGCGAAGCTCTTGCCCGCGCCCGTCGCACCCAGGATCAGCGTGTGGCCCACGTCGCCCGCGAACAGGTCGTAGCGGTACGCCGTCCTCCACGGCGTCTCGAACACGGCCAGCGGCTCGCGGCCGAGATGGCGGCTCGTCTTCTCGCCCCTCGGCGGCCCGAACACGGGCGCGAGACACGCCGCGAGGCCGGCCGACACGAACACCCGTCGCACCTGCCGCTTGCGCGGCTGGGCCGGGAGCCGAGCGAACCACGCGGGCAACTGGCCGTATCCCTCCCGGATCGCCTTCGCGTCGTGCGCTGCGAAGAGGCGGCGCACTTCGCCGTCCAGCCGCCCGATCCCTTCCAGATCGCCGTGAAGCGCGACGGTCAGCGACGCCTCGCCGTAGGCCACGCCATCGGCCTCGAGTTCGACCAGCGCGCCGCCCAGGCGGTCCGACTCGGCGGCCGCCGCGGAATCGACCATCGCCGCCGCCGTGCCCTGCGCGTCCTGCGCGTGCGCCATCATCGAGTAGCGGCGCGAGAAGTAGTGGCGCTGCGCGCTCCGGATCCGCCGCCGCGCCGCCTCGACCGTGAAGGGCCGCCACTCCAGCGAGACCGTCAGCGTCGCGTCCAGGCAGTAAAGGTCGCGGAGCAGGTTCGCGTGGGCCTGGCCCGGTGGCGAAAGCAGCGAATAGAGGACGACCGGCTCGCCGTCGAGCCGGAGGTGCGAACGCTCCGCCTCAAGTTCCGAAAGCGCGAGCCGCCAGTTCATGCCGCTGCCCGTCGCACCGTCCCAGAAGGTGCCGGGACGGTTCACGAGTTCGGAGAGCAACCGGGACGCCTCCACCGCGCCCAGCGCCTCGATGGGCGTGTGTTCGGCCACGAGCGCGCGGCCCGCCTCGATCATCGCCCGGAACCGGTCCGCGGCTCCCTCGATCTCGGAGGCGAGGTACGCCGACCCCCTCTTCTTGCGGCGCTTCCGCAGGCTCGCGAAGCGGGCGAGCGGTCCCCGCCCGGAACCATCGGCCACCGGACGCAAACCCGGATCGTGCGTCCAGACGACGTAGGACTCGAGACGCTGAACGCGAGCGGCCAGGAACTCCCTTCGCTTGGCCGCCGAGACCGCCGCAACGCCGGCATCGGCGTCATCGGCGTGGCGAGGCGACACGCCTGGACGGCGGAGCAGATGGAACTGCAGACGTGTGCCTGACCCGAGCCCCGACAGCAGCCTTTGCCAGAGTCCCAGCACCCGGTCGATCTGTTCGGGTGTCCTGCCGTCGGTCACGGCGGGCTCGATCCGGCCCGCCGCGACCAACTCGCCCGAACGGGTCAGGCAGGTGCGGTCGTCTCCGAGCCAGCCCCAATAGGGCAGCTCCTCGGCCAGCGAACCCGCCGCCTGATACGCCCGGCGCTCTTCGGAGACCCTCACCGGGAGTCCACCCGGATGCGGAGGTGCCAAGGCTGGTCCGCCCACTTGCCCGGATCGAACCGCGCCGGATACCGTGCGGCGGCCCGGAGCACCGCGAGCATCGCCGGATCTCTGCGGGCAGCCAGCCAGCCCGCGCCGTAGCTGCCCGCGAACACCACGCCGCCGCTCACGAGCGAGGCCGTCGCGTTCCACACCGCGACGGCGAGCGTCGCGCCCAGCAGGAACAGCCGCCGCTCCACGCCCAGCACCGTCAGCGGACGGTTGAGCGCGGCGTAGCCCGGCCAGCGCCTGAGACCCCGCATCAGAACAGCCAGGCCAGGAAGTTCACCGCGCCCACGGCCATCCCGATCCCGAAGATGATCCCGGCCAGCGTGCGCTTGCTCCCGCCCTCGCCGAACGCGAACATCAGCCCGCCCACCACGATCGCGATCAGCGACAGTCCCCGCGCAATCGGCCCCGTGAATTGCGTCTGTAGCTCGGTCACCGCGTCCACCCACGGGCTCGTGCCCTGCGCGTGAAGCGCGCCCGGCGTCAGCGCCAGCAGCGCGGCCCACGCGGCCGTCCGCATCGCCGTCAGCAACGTTCTCATCGTTTCTCTTCCTTTCCCTGAAGGGGTTAATGGGCGACGGTCTATCCGACGCTCCGGCTTGCCACGATCCGTTCGCGGATCCACTGGTCGACCTCGGCCTCGATCCAGCCCACCACTCGCTCGCCCAGCCTGATCGGCGGAGGGAAGAGCCCTCGTTTGACCCACCTTCGGATCGTGCTTCGCGAGAGGCCGGTCCGAGCCTGTACTTCCGACATGCGCAGGAAGCGGGTCGGCGGTCCCATCTTCTGTTCGCGGTTCTTGGTCATGGTTCTCCTCCTGTTCTTGCTCCCCCTTCGCGTTCATGGCGTCCGCTGCGAAGGGCGAGGGGGAGGATCCCGGGCACCGACCGTCTCCCGTTTGTGGCTGTCGATGAACGGCGGAACCCGGTCCGCCCTCCTGAGCGACGGCGGACGTCCGGCCTCGGTCGGGCGCGGAGTCCCCGGGTTGCCCAGTGCCCTCAAACCCAATGGCCCGGGCCTCGGGCGCGGGCATTCCAGAAACGCGTTCAGCCGCGAGTTGAATAGTTCCTCCAGCGTTGCCTTGACCGCCGTTCCATCCGCCTCGATGCCCATAACGGTGAAAACGTGTTTTCGGGAACGTCAACTGCGGGCAAATTCGCTAAGTGGTTATGGTGTAGCATGATGGGTCATGTTGGGTCAGCCTTTCCGGAAGGCTCCGC
Source organism: Longimicrobiales bacterium (assembly GCA_965204275.1). Taxonomy (GTDB): domain Bacteria; phylum Gemmatimonadota; class Gemmatimonadetes; order Longimicrobiales; family Gaopeijiaceae; genus Bin94. Next base: position 1,314,119 of record CBDBEC010000002.1, on the reverse strand, counting down.
CAGTGGCGCGGCGAAACACCCCCGTTGGACCTCCCGGGGCTGCGATGCGAGGCTCGGCTACACGGTCGGCGGAGGTGGGGCGGAACACGGCCGGAGTGGCCGGAACGGAGGACCGGAGAAGCGGGTCGTCGTATGAGGTTCCGTCGTACATCGCGGGCCGGGACACGGCGGGCAGCCGGATTCGAACGGCGGGGTCGGGCACGTGTCCGCCTCCCATGCCGCGGACCGCACCGCCGGCCCGATGGGGTTCCCGTCCGACTTGCGGAACCGGCCGGAAGCGGGGTTATTCCAACCCCATGGAGGGCAAGAAGAGGAAGGACGCCAAGCCGCTGGACCCGGTGCGCCGCCGTCTACTCAGGCTGCTGAAGGCGAAGGGCTCGACCATGATCACCGCTTCGCTCGCCGTGGGCCGGAACGCCGCCTATCTGCAACAGTTCATCCACCGGGGCATTCCGAAGATCCTCGCCGAGGACGACCGCGAGACCCTGGCCGAGCATCTGGGCTGCCAGCCCGACCTCCTCAAGCACGGCCGCAGCTACCGGCGCTCGACGCACGCCAGGCGGCTGCCGCCCTCGGACACCTACGCCGCACCGCGGGGCTACAGCGTCATTCCGGAAGCCGATGTCAGGTTGGAGCCGGGTGCGGAGGCCTGGAACGGCGACCTGCGGGAGACGGGCGAGGGGTGGCTGTTCGCCGACTCGTTCATCCGCCACCGGCTCCCGGCCGATCCCGGCGACCTGTGGATGATCGAGGTCGACGGAGACTCGATGGAGCCGCTGCTCTCAAGCGGCGACCACTTCATTGATCGACGTGAGCCGGACGGCGCTCTCGCCACCGGGGGTCTTCCTGATCTGGGACGGCATCGCGCTCGTCGCGAAGCGGATCGAGCACGTGCCGCACTCCGACCCCTCCCGCGTGATCCTCAAGTCGCTCAACCCCGAATACGGCGGCCACGAGTGTGCCGCCGAGGAGGTCAGAATCGTCGGACGGGCCGTCTGGGTCTCCAGGAAGCTGTAGGGGGAGGACATGCCCCCCTATTCCCACGGCTCGTGGAATCACGCCGGACGAGGCGGCGCTTCGTGCCGCCGGTTATCTTTGAGTGTACCATGCTCCCCGTGAGGGGGCGGTTACCCTGGTTGACGGAGTTCTGAACCGAGAGAAATGAAGCGATGAAGAGCCTGACCGAGCGGATCATGGAGCACGCCGAGGCCCAGCCGGAGGCCGCGCCGATACAGGCGAAAGACCTCTTGCACCTTGGGAGCCGGACTGCCGTGAACCGGGCGCTCTCACGCCTGGCCGGTTCGGGGCGACTCATGCGGATCTACCTCGGCGTCTACATGCGTCCGATCCAGACCCGATTCGGGCTTCGGGCGCCGAGTCTGGACAAAGTGCTGGATTCCCTGTCCGAACTTTGGGATGATGTGATCGTCCCGAATGGAGGCGACGCGGCGAACTGGCTTGGGCTTACCACGCAGAACCCGGTGCGATCCGTCTATCTCACTTCCGGTCGCGACCGGTTGCTTCACGTCGGTAGGCACCCGGTGGAGTTGCGACACGCTCCCGCGTGGATGCTGTCTGCACCGTACCAGACTGCGGGCACCGTCATCCGGGCCATTGCGTGGCTTGGTCCGCGGGAGGTTGAGCAAAGCCTTGACGCCGTGTTTCCCGTGCTCTCCAAGGAAGACCTGAGCGACCTGTCCGCCGTGCAGGCCCTCATGCCCGGATGGATGGCCGAACCCCTGAGCAGACGCCTCTGACATGGCTGATGGCACGTACCAATCCCTGACTGGGGATGAAAGACGCGAAGCCCTTCAAGTCGCCGCGGAGCACACCCGTCAGAGAACCTACCTCTTGGAGAAGGACACCTGGGTCGTGGCAACCCTGCGGGTTCTGTTCGAGGCGCCGTTCGGAAGACATCTGGTGTTCAAGGGCGGCACGTCCCTGTCCAAGGTGTGGAAGGCGATCCGGCGGTTCTCCGAGGACATCGACATCACCTACGACATCCGAGGCTTCGCGCCGGAACTGGTTGCGGGCGGCGACGACGAGGCGCTGCCACCGACGCGCAGCCAGGAGCGGCGTTGGACGCGCGCGATCCGGCCCCGCCTTGCCGAGTGGGTTCGCGAGGTCGCGTGCCCGCTCCTCGCGGGAGAGCTCGAGCGAACCGGCTTCCCGGCGCGAGTCCGTGCGGAGGCCGAGCGGCTCTACGTTGCCTACGAACCGCTTTTCGTGCCGCTCGGACCCATGCGGCCCGATGTGCAGGTCGACTTTGGGGCCCGGTCCACCGGCGAACCTCATGAGGTTCGTACGGTCGTTTGTGACGCCGCCGCGCATCTTCCCGGCCTCGCGTTTCCAGAAGCCCGGCCAGCCGTGATGCTGCCGGAGCGCACGTTCTGGGAGAAGGCGACCTCGATGCACGTCTACTGCCTCCAGGAGCGCGTCCGCGGCGAGCGATGGTCGAGGCACTGGCACGACCTCATGCGCCTCGACGAGGCCGGCATCGCGGCCCGTGCTCTTGAGGATCGCGAGCTCGCGCTGTCGGTCGCGCGGCACAAGGCGATGTTTTTCCGCGAGAACGATTCCAACCGCCAGCGGATCGACTACCACTCCGCCGTGTCGGGCAACCTCAGGCTCGTTCCCTCGGGAAGCGCCCTGGGCGCGCTTGCCGAAGACTACGCCAGCATGCTCTCAACGGGGATGCTGCTGGACCTGGACGAACCGTTTGGCACGGTCATGGAGCAGTGCGAAGCCATCGAGGAGAGGGCCAACGCTCCGCAAGCGACGGGCCGGTAGCGCCGCGACGTGGATGTCTTCGCATTCCGCGACGAGCTCGTAGCCGAGTACGAGCGCTTCTCCCGCAGCTTCACGCGCATCCGCGCGGAGGATGTGTCGCGGGAGGTCGATGCGGCCTACGCTGCCGGCCACTTCTGGCCGGCGCCACTCATCCAGTTGAACCCGAGCTTTGAGCCCGGCGGCTCGATAGACGAACTCGTCTCCGACGGCACCCTTCACGACGAGTGCGCGAACATCTTCCGGCTGAAGAGCCGGGAGGACGCGGATGGCAAGCCTCTTCGCCTGTACCGGCACCAGGCCGACGCCATCGGGATCGCGAAACGAGGCGAGAGCTTCGTGCTCACTACCGGCACGGGGTCCGGCAAGTCGCTGGCCTACTTCATCCCCATCGTGGACGACGTGCTCAGGCGGCGGGCACGCGATGGACGCAAAGGGATCACCGCGATCGTTGTCTATCCGATGAACGCGCTCTGCAACAGCCAGCGCGAGGAACTCGAGCGGTATCTCCGGCTCGGTTACGGGGAGGGACGCGAACCGGTCACCTTCGCCCGCTACACGGGTCAGGAGTCGCACGAGGAGCGCGAGCGGATCGCGAAGAACCCGCCGGACATCCTTCTGACGAACTACGTCATGCTCGAACTCATCATGACGCGGTTCCAGGAGACCGACAGCGCCGTGCGCCGCCATGCGGCGGGGCTGAGGTTCCTGGTCCTCGACGAGCTGCACACCTACCGGGGGCGGCAGGGGGCCGATGTCGCCATGCTCGTCCGCCGCGTTCGCGAGCGGTTCAACGACCGTCTGCTTTGCATAGGAACGTCCGCGACCATGGCCTCGGAAGGGTCCGCCGAATCGCGCAACGCGGCCGTGGCCCGCGTCGCGACCCGGCTGTTCGGCGCCGGGGTCGATCCGGCGAACGTGGTGATGGAGACGCTCAGGCCCGTCACCGACCGGGACGCGGTGGCGACCGGTGCGCGGCTCAGGCGTGCGGTGGAGGAGGGCGTGCCGGCGAATCACGCCCATGGCGAGTTGGCCGCCCATCCGCTCGCGGCATGGATCGAACACCGGCTCGGCCTGGAGGAGCGCGAGGGAAGGCTCGTCCGCATCACTCGGCCGCTCGACGTGGTTCAGGCGTCGGAGCGCCTTGCGGAAGACACGGGCATCGGCGCGGAGCGTTGCCGGAGGCGCCTCGCCGATTTCCTGCTGGCGGCCCACCGGAGCCGGGACGAGGGCGGCCGCAGCCTGTTCGCGTTCCGGCTCCACCAGTTCATCAGCGGCGCGTGGAACGTGTACTCGACCCTCGACGCGCCCGGTGAACGGTATCTCACCCTTCAGGGACAGCGCTACAAGCCGGGAGACCGCAACCGGCCGCTGTATTCGCTCTGCTTCTGCCGCGGGTGCGGTCAGGAATACATCCCCGCCTGGGCACACATGGCGGCGAACACGCCGCGCGAGTTCCATCCGCGCGACTTGGCCGAGCGGTCCAACGAGGAGGATGATGTCCTGTACGGATACCTCATGCCCGATCCGGACGGGGTGTTCGACCCGGCGGACATCGAGAGTCGGTATCCGGAGGACTGGCTGGTGTTCGGCGGAAAAGAGGCCCGGCTGAAGCCCCATTTCCGCAAGATCCGGCCCCGCCGAGTCAGCGTCGATGCGGACGGCCGCGTCGGCGCGGGCGGCATGCCGGTCCACTTCATCCCCGGCGCGTTCCGCTTCTGCCTCGCCCCGGGCTGCGAGGCCCGCTACGACGGGACGGTCCGGAGCGAGTTCACCAAGCTCTCGGGCCTGTCGAGCGAGGGCCGCAGTTCCGCGACCACCGTCTTGGCGGTGGCGGCGCTCAAGCACCTGATGGGAACCGGCCTCGACGAGCGGGCGAAGAAGCTGCTTGCGTTCACCGACAATCGTCAGGACGCGAGCCTACAGGCCGGCCACTTCAACGACTTCATCCAGATTCTGTTGCTGCGCGGCGCGCTCCTGGCCGCGCTGCGAGGTGCGCGGGGCGAGCCGCTGAGGGACGACGTGCTGACGCAGAGGGTGCTCGCCCACCTGCATCTGGATCCCGCGGACTACGCGGCCAACCCGCACGCCAAGGGCATCAGGGCGGAGAACACGCGCAAGGCGCTCCGGGACGTGCTCGGCTACCGGCTCTACTTCGACCTGCAACGCGGATGGCGCATCACCAACCCGAACATCGAGCAACTCGGGCTGCTGGGGATCGAGTACCGGGAACTGCAAGCCTGCTGCGCGGACGAGGAGGAATGGCTCGGCGGGCACCCGCTCCTCGGGTCGATCACGCCCGAACAACGGATCCGGCTCGTCCGTGACCTGCTGGAGCGCATGCGCAAGGCGCTCTGCATCAAGACGATCTACCTCGATCCCGAGTTCCAGGAGCGGATGCGCAACCGGAGCTACAACGAACTGAGGGAGCCGTGGGGTCTCTCGGAGGACGAGAACCTGTTCGCGCACGCGTTCATGGTGCCGCGCCCGAGCACGCGGGGCCGCCGCCCGGTGTACCGGCTCCACCACGTCTCCCACCGCTCCGCCTTCGGCCGGAAACTGAAGTCCACGGCGTACTGGGGGCGCGGCAACCCGCATTACCCCGAGAAGTTCGACGAGGACACCTACAACGCAGTGATCGACAACGTTCTCCGGGTGCTGACCACCTATGGCTACGTCGAGCGCTCCGACCTCGGCGGCGGGCGGGCGGGATACCGCATCGATGGCTCGGTGCTCGAATGGCGCGCCGCGGACGGAGGGGAAGACGCGGGCGGCGGAGATGCCGCGAACCCGTTCTACCGCGAGCTGTACCGGAACGTGGCGGGGCTCCTGACCGACGAGGACCGCCTGTTCCACCGACTCGAGGCGCGCGAGCACACGGCGCAAGTCGACGCCGAGGACCGGGAAGAACGCGAGGTCCGCTTCCGCAAGGGCATGGACCGCTCAGCCCCGCCCGTAGGTCTTCCCATCCTCTTCTGTTCGCCGACGATGGAACTCGGCGTGGACATCTCGACGCTCAACACCGTCTACATGCGCAACGTGCCGCCGACGCCGGCCAACTATGCCCAGCGGAGCGGACGCGCGGGCCGGAGCGGGCAGCCCGCACTCGTCGTGACCTACTGCGCGGCCCGGTCGCCGCACGACCAGTACTTCTTCTCCGGTCCGAACCGGATGGTGGCGGGCGCGGTCAGGCCGCCGAACATCGATCTCGCGAACGAGGATCTGATCCGAAGTCACCTGCAGGCCGTCTGGCTGGCCGAAACGCGGGTGGGGCTCCCCTCGACGGTAAGCGAGGTGCTCGACCGCGAACAGCCCGCAACCCTGCCCCTGAACGCGGAGACGGCGGCCCAAGTAGGTTCGGGCCGGGCCGTCCGCGAGGCGGCACGGCGGGCGAAGCGCATCCTCGGGACGCTCGATGCGGACCTCTCAGAGCACGCCGCCCCGTGGTACACGGACACCTGGCTCGGGAGCGCCATGAACTCGGCCGAGCGCAGGTTCGACGAGTCCTTCGGCCGGTGGCGTTCGCTCTTCCGGGCGACGGCGAGCCAGATCAGGTTTGCCAACGAAGTCATAAACAACGCCGCGGCGACCGAGAGGGAGCGCAAGGAGGCGAAGGTCCGGTACGACGAGGCCTACACGCAGCAGAACCTGCTTCTCGGCACGCGGGCGGCAAAGAACTCCGACTTCCAAACCTACCGCTACTTGGCGTCCCAGGGGTTCCTGCCCGGCTACAACTTCCCGCGTCTCCCGCTCATGGCGTTCATCCCGGGCCGCCCCCGGAAGGTCGCGCGCGATTCGTTCTTGAGCCGCCCGCGCTTCCTCGGGCTGACCGAGTTCGGCCCGCAGTCGATCATCTATCACGAGGGCAGCACCTACCGCGTTCGGCGTGTCATCCTCACGATCGGAGAGGAGTCGGCGGCGACGGCCTCGGCCAGGCTGCCGGTGGATGCCGCGCGGATCTGCGGGTCCTGCGGCTACGGGCACTTCGGGAACCAGAAGGAGTTCGAGCGCTGCGTCAGTTGCGACGCGCTGATCGACGGCGGGCGCGCGATTCTGAACCTCTATCGCATTGAACAGGTGTCGGCCCGGAGGGCGAACCGCATCACTTCGGACGAGGAGGAGCGCCAGCGCCAGGGCTACGAGATGGTTTCGACGCTTCGCTTCAGTGAGGAGAACGGGCGGGCGCGCGTTACCGAGGCCGCCATCACACACGGCGGCGACACGCTGCTCGAGCTCCAGTATGGCCCGGCGGCCACGCTCTGGCGCATCAACCTGGGATGGCGGAGGAGAAGGGAGAAGTCCGTCTACGGGTTCAGCTTGGACGCCACGACCGGCGAGTGGACCCGGGACGCCCAGGCGCCGACGGACGCGGAGGATGACAATGTCGCGAAGGGCAAGACCGTCCAGCGCGTCACGCCGTTCGTGCAGGACACGCGCAACGTGCTGATCCTCCGTCCGGCGGTCGATCTATCCGAGCGCGCGATGGTGTCGCTCCAGCACGCCCTCAAGCGGGGTATCGAGCAGGAGTTCCAGCTCGAGGAGGCCGAACTCGCCGCAGAGCCGCTGCCCGACGCGGAGAGCCGTAACAGAATCCTGTTCTACGAAGCGGCCGAAGGCGGCGCGGGCGTGCTCACCCGCGTGGCGGGCGATCCCGGCGCGGTGTCGCGGATTGCCCGGAAGGCGCTCGAAGTCTGCCACTACACCCCGGCCACCGGCGACTGGGATGGAACTGGCGATCCGGTCAACGGGGATGACGAGTGCGAGGCCGGCTGCTACCGCTGTCTGCTCAGCTACTACAACCAGCCGGACCATCGGCTGATCGACCGCCGGGACCCCGAGTTGCTCGATCTTCTGTGCCGGCTGGCGCGCGGCAAGCTTGCGGAAACCACGCGTTCCGCTGGCGGCGGCGACACCATGGCCGAGATGGAGGCCTTCTCCGGTTCCTCGCTGGAGAAGGGATGGCTCACCTTCATCAGCCTCGGCGAGTACCGGCGACCCGACAAGGCACAGCCTTATCTTGAGGAGTTCGGTACGCGGCCCGACTTCGCGTACACCGACCACCAGACGCTGGTCTACATCGACGGACCCCACCACGACGGAAAGCGCAGGCGGCGCATGGACCGGGAATTGACGCGAAGGCTCGAGGACGCGGGCTACACGGTTCTGCGCTTCGGTACGGACCGGATGGAGTGGGAGCGGATCGTGCGAGACTACGCCTGGGTCTTCGGCCCGGGCGCGTCCCCGGCGGGCTGACGGGGGCGGGCGTGTCGGAATCGGAACCGCGTCCCGCGTTCAAGCCGGGCGATCTCGTCCGTGCGCGCGGACGGGAGTGGGTGGTCCTGCCGGAGACCCGAGACGATCTCTTGCGGCTCCGGCCGCTCGGAGGCGCCGAGACCGATGCGACGCTCATCTACCTGCCGCTCGAACCCGAGCGGCCCGTGCCTGCCACGTTCGCGCCCCCAGACCCCGACGCGCCGGGTTCGCTGGCGGCGGCGCTCCTGCTCCGCGACGCGCTCCGCCTCAAGCTGCGGGCCGGGGCGGGTCCGTTCCGGAGCTTCGGCAACCTGAACGTCGAGCCGCGGACCTACCAGCTGGTGCCGCTGCTCATGGCGCTCAAGCTCGACCCGATCCGCCTCCTGGTCGCGGACGACGTGGGGATCGGCAAGACGATCGAGGCCGGCCTGATCGCCCGCGAGCTTCTCGACCGGGGCGAGATCGAACGGCTCACGGTCATCTGTCCGCCGCATCTCTGCGAGCAGTGGCAGGCCGAACTCGCGGAGAAATTCAATATCGACGCCGTGGTCGTCCGCACCGGCACCGCGACCCGGCTCGAGCGCGGACTCCGGCCCGACGAATCGGTGTTCGAGGTCTACCCCTTCACCGTGGTGTCGCTCGACTACATCAAATCGGACCGGCGGCGGAGCGACTTCCTGCGCGCGTGTCCCGAGCTCGTGATCGTGGACGAGGCGCACACCTGCGTGCGGGCGAACACGACCACGCGCCACCAGCGCTACCAGCTTCTCGAGGGGCTCGCCGGGAGCGAGCCCCGGCGCGGCATGGTCCTGCTGACCGCGACCCCGCACTCGGGCGACGACACCGCCTTCCACAACCTCCTCGGCCTGCTGGATCCGAGGTTCGCGGAGCTTGTGGAGACGCCGGAGGGGGAGACCCGCCGCGCGCTCCGCGAGGAGCTCTCCCGGCACTTCGTCCAGCGCCGTCGGGGCGACATCGCCGAGTGGAGGGATGACACGCGTTTCCCGGTGCGAGAGAACCGGGAGGCCACCTACCGCCTGTCGGGCGGCTGGGGCCGCCTCGTCCGGCACGTGCTGGCCTACGCGAGGACGATGGTGAGGCGCGCGGAAGACGGGACCAAGGTCGAACAGCGCATGTCGTGGTGGGCGGCCCTCGCGCTTCTCCGGTGCGCGTCGTCGAGCCCTGCGGCCGCATCGCTCGCGCTCAGGACACGCCTCGAAGCCTCCGTCGCCGAGACCGAGAAGGCGCAACTGGCCAAGCTCGACCGGGCGGGACGGGAAGCGGTCATGGACGAGGCCGCCGAGGACCTTCTCGTGCTGACCGAGAGCGCCCCGGCGGGCACGGTGGAAGACCCCCGAGGGGAGCGAAGATCTGCGAGGCTGATCGGCGAGGCGGACGCGCTACGCGGCCCGTCGAGGGACCCCAAGCTGAAGGTCCTGATCCACGAGGTCCGGGGGCTGGTCGGCAACGGGTTTGCGCCGGTGATCTTCTGCCGCTTCATCGCCACGGCCCACTATCTTCACGAGTACCTCGCGAGGATGAGGGTCAAGGGCAGACGCACGCAGGCGCTCGTCGTCACCGGGGAACTGACACCCGACCAGCGCGCGGAGCGCATCGAGGCGCTGGGCGAACTCGACGACGACGTGACGCCGGTCCTGGTGGCGACCGACTGCCTGTCGGAGGGCGTCAACCTACAGAATCACTTCGACGCCGTCGTCCACTACGACCTGACCTGGAATCCGACGCGCCACGAACAACGCGAGGGCCGCGCCGACCGCTTCGGGCAGGCGTCCAAGGTCGTGCGTGCGCTGATGATCTACGGCAGCGACAACCCGGTCGATGGGGCCGTCCTCCGCGTGATCGTCCGCAAGGCCGAGAAGATCCGAAGGGAACTCGGCGTGTCCGTGCCCATGCCGTCGGACAACAACAAGGTCGTGGACGCGATCATGCGGGCCGTGCTCCTCCACGGGGACCCCGACTCCTGGGCCAGGCAGGCCGAACTCGAGCTCGGCCAGACCGAAAAAGAGGTGGATACCGCTTGGAAGGCGGCTGCCGACAAGGCGACGCGTACCGTGTTTGCCCAGCGGCGTCTGAAGCCGGAGGACGTGTGGCCCGAATGGAAGAAGGCCGTCTCCGTGCTCGGGGGACAGGAGGATGTGAGACGGTTTGTGCGACTGTCCGCCGAACGGCTGGGAGCCCCGCTCGACCGGCGCAACGGGTATTGGCGGCTTCCGGTGCCCCATCTGCCGAAGCCGCTCCAGGACCGGCTCGACGGCATCGGGTTCGACGAGGGCGCGAAGATCGCGTTCGATTCGAGCGCAGCGGGCGGCACCGTCTTTATTCACCGGGCGCATCCGCTCGTCTCGGTTCTCGCCGACCATGTGGCCGAGGAGGCGCTGGCGGGAGCGGCTCCGAGCCAGCCCCGCGTACGGGCCGGGGTGGTGGCCGAAACATCGCTCCCATACGGGATGGAGCCGGATGTCGGGGCGCGGTCGGCCGCCGCGTTCGTTCGAGGCATAGAGAAACGCACGGCCCTCTACCTGCTCCGGCTGCGGAGCCATCTTCAGGTCGAACGGCGCGGACCGAACGGATACCATCCCATCAAGTCGCTCCTCGCCGAGGAATGCCTGGGCGTCGCCGTGCGGGGGAGCGGCACGCCGGAACTCCTGGCCGAGGACGAAGCGCTGTCGCTCCTCGCGCTCGAACCTGGCCGCAACATGCCGGACGGCCAGAAGTCGCATCTGGTCCGTCAAGCGCTCGACAGTCTGCCCGCGCTCAAACCGACCTTCGAGCGGCTTGCCCGCGAGCGGGCTCGGGAACTCCTCGCGGATCATCGCCGGATCCGCGACGCCAGCGGCGTAAGGGGCGAGCGCTACAACGTGATTCCGGCCCTGCCCGTTGACATGATCGGCGTCTACGTCCTCCTGCCCATGGCAAGGATCTGACGATGGCGCGCGGGCGGAACGGCGGGGGCTTCACGGCGCTCAAGGTCGAAGGCGGGATCCTGCCGCCCGAGTTCCTCACCGAAGTGGCCGCCCTTTCCGCGCCCCGCCAGAGCGGCGCGGACTACGGGCTCTCGAAATCGCTGTCGATCAAGGACGAGATCGCCCGGTACTGGATGATCGGCAACGATCTCCACGCGCGGTACGCCGAACGCCGCCCCCGCACGGGCCTCCGCCCGTCCCGCGTGGGGGTGGACGACTGGCTGGTTCCGCTGCTCCGATCGTTCGGGTACGAGGGCCTGGCGACGGCCGGCAGCGTCGAGCTCGATGAGCGGGTCTTCAAGCTCACGCACCGCGCGTGCGGCGGCGCGGTCCCGCTGCTGCTCCTGACACATGATTTCGACTTGGACAAGCCGGATCCGCGCCTCGGCGGCAACGGCCGCCGTCCGGCACCGCACGGCATGATGCAGGAGTACCTGAACGCCGAGGCCGGCGCGCTCTGGGGGATGGTCTCGAACGGGTCCAGAATCCGGATCCTCCGCGACAACCCGAGCCTCACGCGCCCGTCCTACATCGAGGCCGACCTCGACCTGATCTTCGCCGAGGAACTCTATCCCGACTTCGCGGCCCTCTGGCTCTCGGCCCACGCCAGCCGGTTCGTGCCCGCCGACGACAACCCGTCGAACTGCATCATCGAAACGTGGCGGGCCAAGGCGCACGAGACCGGCGAACGGGCGCGCGAGAACCTTCGGGACGGCGTGACCGCCGCGCTCCGGCGGCTCGGAAACGGGTTCCTCGAACACCCCGACAACCGCGAACTGCGCGGAGCCATCGACGGCGGCACGCTGTCGCCTGACGACTACTACGAGCAGCTGCTCCGGCTCGTCTACCGGCTGCTCTTCCTGTTCGCGGCCGAGGAGCGCGGGTTGCTACACGCGCCGGAGGCCGGCAACCTCGAGCGCGGCGTGTACAAGGAAGGCTACGCACTCGCGCGGCTTCGCGAACGCGCCCTGCGTCGGCGGCACTACGACCGGAACTCCGACCTCTGGCAGGGTCTCCAAGTCACGTTCCGGGCGCTTGCCCAGGGAGCGCCGGGACTCGGCCTTCCGGCCCTCGGCGGCCTGTTCCGGGATGAGCAATGCCACGACCTCGACCAAGCGGCGATCGCGAACAAGCATCTGCTTGAGGCCATCCGCACGCTCGGGTATTTCCCGTCGCTTGCGGGGAAGAGCCTCGCCCGCATCAACTACCGGGACATGGACACCGAGGAACTCGGGTCCGTCTACGAGAGCCTGCTCGAACTCCACCCCGTCATCGACGTGCACGCCTCCCCGTGGCGGTTCGCGTTCGGCGGCGACGAGCACGAGAACAGGAAGGCGAGGGGATCCGCCCGAAAGCTGAGTGGCTCCTACTACACGCCGCCGAGCCTCGTGGGCGAACTCGTAAGGTCCACGCTCGACCCCGTCATCAAGCGGACGATCGGCGAGTACCCCGAAGACCCTTCCGCCGCGATTCTCCGCATGCGCGTCATCGATCCGGCCTGCGGATCGGGCCATTTCCTCCTGGCCGCGGCGCGGCGGCTCGCCGCCGAGATCGCGCGCATCGAAGCCGACGACGACGGGTATGACGAGGCTGCTCGCCGACACGCGCTCCGCGAAGTCGTCCGGCACTGCGTCTACGGCGTTGACCGGAATCCACTCGCGGTCGAACTCTGCAAGACCGCGCTCTGGATCGAGACCATCGAGCCGGGCAAGCCGCTCACGTTCCTCGATTCCCACATCGCACTGGGCGACAGCCTGATCGGCATCCTCGATCCGGAGATCCTCGGCGATGGGATCCCGGCCGCCGCATACAAGCCTCTTACGGGCGACGACAAGGGAGTGTGCAAGGACCTCAAGAAGAGGAACCATTCAGGGGGGCAAGGCGACCTGTTCCTCGACGAGGAAGCCATGCTCGAAGTCGCGATAACGAGCATTGATCTGGACGCGATGCCGGAGGAGACGCTCGATGACGTGGAGGCCAAGCGCTCCGCGTGGAAGGCGATCCTGTCGCAAGTGGACCATGCCAGGGAAGCGCTCAAGGCGGATCTGTTCGCCGGCGCGTTCTTCGCTTCCAAGACGCACGGCACCGCCAGAACCGTGCCCGTCTCCGACGACCTGCAACGAGGTGGGTCGGGCACGCCCGGCCGGGTGGGAGTCGAACCCGAAGCCCGCAAGCTATCCCTCCGGCACCGATTCCTGCACTGGCACCTCGCGTTCCCCGAAATCATGCAGGACGGCGGGTTCGACGCCGTGCTCGGCAATCCGCCGTGGGAAGTCTCCCAACTCAACGAGGTCGAGTTCTTTTCCAGTCGCGCGCCAAGTATCGCGGCTCTGGCCGGTGCTAACAGAAAGCGTGCGATCACCGCACTGAAAAAAGGCAATCCGGGGCTTTGGGAGGATTACAGGCGCACCCTTCATGGGTTCGATGCCCGGAACCAGTACTGCCGGGGTAGCGGTCGATACTCACTGGGCAACTACGGCAAGCTCAACAGCTACGCGCTCTTTGCGGAGACGTTTCTGCATCTGACGAACGCCCGTGGACGCGCCGGACTCATCGTGCCCACGGGGATCGCCACCGACCACTCGACCCGGAGGTTCTTCGAACACGTCGTCGCCAACCGGCGGCTCGCCACGCTGTACGACTTCGAGAACCGGGAGAAGGTGTTCCCTGGGATCGATGGCCGGATCAAGTTCTGCCTGCTCACGCTTGCCGGGCGCGACGATCCCGTGCCGGAGGCCGAGTATGCGTTCTTCCTGCACCAGGTCGAGCACCTGAAGGAACGGGAGCGGCGGTTCACGCTCGCTGCCGAGGACTTCAGGCTGTTCAATCCGAACACCCGGACCTGCCCGATCTTCCGCACTCGCCGCGACATGGAGATCTCCCGCAAGATGTACCGGCGCGCCGGCGTGTTCTGGAAGGAGGCGGGCGAGGGACAGCCCGAGGAGAATCCGTGGGGGGTCAGCTTCCAACAGATGTTCAACATGACCAGTGACTCCGGGCTGTTCCGCACCCGCGAGAATCTGGAGGAAGAGGGGTGGGCGCTCGATGGGAACGTGTTCGCGCACGAAGACCACGACGAACGCTACCTGCCGCTCTACGAGGCCAAGCTGTTCCACCAGTACGACCACCGGTTCGCCACGTTCGATGGGGCGTCAGAGAAGGACATCCGAAACGGTCGAGCGCGCCCCATGACGGCGGACGAGAAGGCGGAGCCGGGGTCTGTGGTCATCCCGAGGTATTGGGTGCCGGAAAATGAAGTGGCGAAAAGACTTGACAAATCGGTCGGAGGGCGCAACGACCTCGTCAGATTAAACCGACCGACCGACCGACCGACCGACCGACCGACCGACCGACCGACCGACCGACCGACCGACCGACCGACCGACCGACCGACCGACCGACCGACCGACCGACCGACCGACCGACCGACCGACCGACCGACCGACCGACCGACCGACCGACCGACCGACCGACCGACCGACCGACCGACCGACCGACCGACCGACCGACCGACCCGAGTCCTCCGCGCTCTCGAAGCACTGGCCATCAACTCGCTCTCCGGAAGATCACAAACGCGACCAACGAGCGCACGGGAATCTTCACGGTGATCCCGATCCTTGGGCTGAGCGATTCTGGAACGACACTCCTTTTTGGCTCGTCGTCTTCAGAGACATTGCGGCACCGACAAACCAGAGAACTGCAATCTTCGCCACCGTCCCGGGAACCGCTGTGAGCAACAAGGCCCCGCTTGTCAACGTCGATCACCGTGCGTGGCTTCAGGCCCTGCGCGGAATCACGACAGCCACGAACGAGCGCACGGTGATCTCGACCGGCCTCGCGTCCGGTGGCGTGGGCAACAGCGCACCGGTGGTCGATTACACGACGGCTCCGGCGGTCGCTGCCGCCCTCGTCGTCGCCAACATGAACTCCATCCCTCTCGATTGGGCCGCGAGGTTCTCGGTCGGAGGCGTCAACATGAACTTCTTCATCGTGAAGCAGCTCCCGGTCCTGCCGCCGGACGCCTACTTGGAGGACGCCGGATGCGGAAGCAGGTATGTCGAACTCATCGTGCCCCGCGTCTTGGAGTTGACCTACACGGGTCATGAGCTTGAGGGCTTTGCTACGGATCTCGGCTATCAAGAGCGGCCGTTCTCGTGGGACGATCCACGCCGCCATCGGCTCCAATGCGAACTCGACGCGATCTTCGCACAGATTTACCGGCTGGAGCGGGCCGATCTCGAATGGATCCTGGATTCGCGTAGCCCCGGCACCTCCTTTCCGTCGCTCAAGCAGCACGAGATCAAGCGGTTCGGTGAGTACCGGACCCGGCGATACGTGCTGGCGGCATTCGACCGACTACAGCGTGGCGAGGTCCCAGAGCTCGCTACGAACCCCGCGCCTCACGATGTCCATAATTGATATGCAAGCCCGTAAACGACCCAACACGAGTACCAATCCTGGGAGGCTGCACTCATGGAACTGACCGACCCGCGCGCCGGCCGACACCTGGCCGGGGGCTTCGCGCGACGCACCGAACCGACGCCGGAAGAGGCGCGCGCCCTGGAAATACTGAAGGGCCAAGTCGAAGAACGACGCAACGCCGGACCGCCCGCCATCGCGGCGGTGCCCGCAGCCGTCGCGGACGGCTGATGGAAGGGACACGCCGGAAGGAAGCCGATGGCGAGTTTCGAGAATGGGTTGACAGGGCACTCGAGCAGGGGCATGCGATAGGGCGGGTATACGAGCAAGCGCGCGTCATGTTCTTTCTGGTGAAGGTTGAAGACCATCGGGAGCTGGCCGCGCGCCTCGCGAAACATCTGAATTCGGACCCGTCCCCGTCGGAAAGCGAGGCGGTTCGCGGTGCCGTGATGGACGTGTTTGGCGACCAGCCACCGGAGGAGTGACATTAACCAGCGACCGTGCGGAAGGACTGCGCTGGGGCGGGCCAATCTCGAATGGATCCTGGATTCACGTAGCCCAATGCACCCCCTCCCCGTCGCTCAAGCAACATCAGATAAGGGAGTTCGGAGAGTACCGGACGCAGCGGTATGTGCTGGCGGCATTCGATCAACTCTCAAGTGGAGAGAAACCGAGGTTGGCGTGGAAATGACTGGAGGTCAGACGGTGCGAAGAGGGGTGAGTGCCCCGGTCGCGATCCCGGTACTTCAAGACAGCTCAGAGAGTTGATTGCACGAGGAGGGCTGTGCCCATGGCTGGACAAGATCAAGCACCGATGAACGAACCCAGGTGTGATGCCGCGGATGACGACCACGCGAGTACGTGGGAGCAACTGAACGGCAACACACTTCTTGAGGAGGCCAACGCCCTCGCGCTGTATGTCGGCCGCCACGGGAACGGTCTGTTTGGGGACGACGAAATCCAAGGTGGCGACGATCCATTGGGCACGCTTGCCGAAGCGATAGCAAAGGCCACGTCATCGCCCTCGGCGGCAAGCTGGAAGATCCTGATGGAAGCGTACGCCAAGGTCGCGAGCGTGACGTACGAGAAGCGTGGCGTCAACGGCCGTAGCGTTCTGGACACTGCGGCCGCTGGGCTGCGGAGCGCGTCGTACCGGCCGTTGTGGGTCGGGGTCGTGCTTTTCGGGATCGCTCTCGTTGTGCATGCGATCCCGCACCTCTTCCGGCCCGATGGGTTCTGGGTGACGCTTTTGGGAGCGCTAAACTCCCTGCTCATCCCCGCACTCTGGGGAAGTGTCGGCGCATGCACGTTTCTCGCCAAGCATCTCTCCAACAGGCTGTCCGAACAGGCCTACGAGCGAGTGCGACAGCAGGGTGATATCGTGCGCATCTTCCTCGGTGCTATGATCGCCGTGTTCGCGGTCGTAGTCCTTACGGACTTCGGATCGCCTGTGGGAGAGTTGGCCGCTCCAGGCGGGGGCGACGCGACGAGCGCGGACGTCCCGGCCCCAATCGCGATGGCACCCGTCGTGATCGCGTTCGCGTCCGGCCTTGCCGTGAAACCGATCTACGCGGCTATCGAGACGCTGGCTAATGCCTTGGCGAGCCGATTCAGTCGCCCGGCCTAATGGGTACGGAGTGAGTCCGGTCGCGCCGATGGGTGGGTAGTACTCGGCGACGGAAGCGTACGGGACGCGCCTTCGAGGGATGCCCTCGGCGTACAGGCGCCGTCCGATGGTGATGAATGAAGCGCACCTCGTGGCGGAACTGGCGACCGTCCTCGACGGTCAGCACCGCATCCGCGAACCACCCTCCGCCGCCATGGGTACCCAGCCCAACGGCGGCGAAGGACCTGCTCACGCGTTGCGGTGCCACCTCCAAACCGCATGGAACGCGGCACCAACAAACCGGTTGTCAAGACATCTCCGTGAGGCACCCGGTCAGTCCAGATTCCGTCCGAATGACCCGTTTTTCGCGCTGATTGGGGACGGCAGACTCCGACATGGTAAAACGGTAAGATGCGCAGATCGTGTTTCTCCACCTGAACTTACAGGGTTTCTTACCGTGATTTGCGTCCGTCCTTCGTCGGTTTGGGAGCAGGAGGTCGCCGGTTCGAATCCGGCCGCCCCGACTCGGGCTTACGCCGGGACCTGGCGCCGAAAGAGGCGGCCCATCACCACGCGGCCGACAGCCGCAGAAGGCCGCCGTCGAACACCGCCCGCCCGAAGTGGTCCAGGTCCCAGCCTACCCCGGCCGTCACCTCGAAGCCCGACCGGAACCGGTGACCCGCTTCCGTGATCAGTCGATGATTCTGCTCGGTGAACCAAGGCGCCAGGAAGCCCGCATCGCGGTCCAGAAGGGTGTAGGCCAGGCGGCTCGTCCATCCCGCCTCCGGGTACCGGACCAGGGCCGCCCGGGCGAAAACCTCACGGTCACGGTGCTCGCGGGGAGCGCCCCCTTCCGGCGAGCGCCATTCGGGTCGCAGCACCCGCACCAGCTCCGTCTCGACCGCCCACGCCGGGTTCAGGCGGGTCCGTGCGCGGGCGCCCACGGTCACCGTCTGCTCGCGCAGAGTGAAGCCGAGCCCGCTCGCGGGCGCCCGCCGCTCGGTGTCCGCCCTCGCCCAGGTGCCGTACAGCGCCAACGTCACGCTCTCGAGCGGTGTGAACTGGAGGAGTGCTCCCAGGAACCCGACCTGTTCGATCTGGGTGAACGGAGCCAGACCGGTTGCCGGAAAGGTCACCTGTACCTCGCTTCTTCGGCTCGATCCCGCGTGCAGCTCCGCCCGCCAGCGTGACGCCGCGGCCCTCAGGGTCGTGCGAGCGGCGAGGGGAGCCCCCGCGTAGTCGTAGTGGGCGTCAACCTCGTCCGCCCTCACTCCCAGGCCCTGGAAGATCACTTCGTTGAAGGCGTCGAGCGCTGCGAGGCGCACCTCCAGCGTCCAGCTCCGGTCTTCCCCGTCTCTCCAGGAGCGTGCCAGCGCGACCTGCACGTCTGAGGACGGCTTGAAGAAGTGGACGCCGATCCCCACCTGCACGGTCCACGGCGTCCCGAGCACATCGCGCCAGCGCATGCCGACCCACGGGTAGTCGCGCCGCGCCGTGAGCGTTCGCTCCCGGCGGTAGCGTGCGATCAGGTCCACGGGGCCGGAGACGTGGATCTCCTGGCGCCAGTCCACGATGTTGAGGATGTGCGGATGGTTGATCGAGGCCCCGGCAAGCCGAAAGCCGTTGGGCAGCGCGGCCCAGCGTGCGTCTTCAGCGGGATGGAAGAGACTCGTGCGGATATCCAGCTCGTACTCGGGGTGCATTTTAGGGTTGAACCGCTGGAAGATGCCCTCCTCCGCCAGACGGCCGTAGTAGGCACCGTCGCGGTCGAGCAGGGAGAGCCACACCTGATCCGCCCACGCCGCGAGAGTCGCGATAGCCGCCGAGTCGGTCTCGCCCGCGGGGGAAGTCGCGGATCGCCCTGCGCCCGACTGGGCGCGGAGCGACGGCACGGCGAGGAGGGAGACTCCGGCTAGTACGGCAGCCGGCAGTCCGGGGAGCCGTCCTCCGGGCTTCCTCATCTTGCTCCTCCCTCGCTAGCAGTCCGTGGATAGAGCCCCGCGAGCACCGAGAGCGGCGAGGCGCAACGCAGAGCGCAGCCTTGGGAACGCCAAATGTATACCATACATGACATAACGTGAAGTTGTCTTTACATCTTGGATAGGTGAGCGGAGCGGTCCAGCCTGGATGCATCGCCGCTCGAATGCCGGGGGGATTTTGTCCACGGGCTGCCAGGCTCAGCCCAACGGCGGCTGCCGCGCCGCAGCCAGGCCCAAGCCGTCCTCCTGGCGGGCTGCCGCCAGGATAACACCTTGGCCCTGCACGACCGAATCGGTCAAGCCGGACGGGACGGAACGGTCGTCCGGAGCCGCCCAAGTCCGCCCGACACCGCTTTCGCGACAGACGCCGAAAACAGGAATGTCCCCTCCTGATTTCCCATGAACCCGTTTTGGGCTCCTGTCCGTACGGCGTCGGGAGATGCTTACCGCGACCGAGCACCCGCCCAAGCGCCGGAACATGATCCCGGTCTTCCTCCTCCTGGCGATTGCCGCGCCGACCATGGGTCTTCCAGGTGGGGCAACAGCACAGATCCCCTCCCGACCGGGCGGCTTCGCGATCGGTTTCGCGATCGCGGAGGCACGGCAAAGCCCGTTTCACGTCTCGCCGGGTCCGGCCGTGCAGGCCGCGCGCCTGTTGCAGGGGGCCTCGTCCCGAGCTCCCGTCCCCCTCAGGGGAGCATTTGACCACTCTTGAGGTCCCGATCTCCTCGGCGCCCTGAGGAGCTGGTTGGAAGGGTAGCGCCGGAGGACGGGGAGGACGGCGGCGGACCTTCGGAGGCTTGCCCTTTGCTAATTCCACGGACCGTAGCCCTCGGCGCGACCGGGTGTCGCGAAGCAAGCTGCCTCACCTCGAGGCGATGAAGCCTGAGCAATCGTGCGAGCTGTCCCTCGCTGTAGAAGGTCCTCTTCCACAGTCCCGGGATGCGGTTGGCTCATTTCACGGGGGGTTACCGGGATCCCGGGGCTGGACACGCTACCGACCGTGCTGGGGAGTCCGGCCCAGGGGCGTTTCATCTTGTCACGGAAACCACCATCCTCCACCGCCGGACCGACAGGGGTCGGCTACTTCCTCGGATACAGGATTTCGGAAGCATACATCGCCAGGCACGGCCCCGATGCTCACCACGCTGTTGGCCATGATGATCCCGTCGTGGTCGGTGGGAGGCTCGCACATCCTGCCGATCTCGAAGGTTCGGACCGCAGAGGCCTCGTCGTGGAAGAGAATCTCCTCGGGGATGCCGAACAGGACTCCGGCGTAGCGCCAGACGTGAACGAAGGCTTCGCGCTCGTCGCGCGTGAAGTCGCCCCCAATGCGGCGACGTGCCCCATCAGGCGGCCCGAGAAGGCGGCCCCGGCCAACAGCACGTGTGCCGCGCTGACAGGCGTGCCGTACCGCTGCCGGCGGTGGGATCGCCGCCCGTGCCCCGGATGGCGTGCAGGAAGACCTCCCAGCGAGACTCGGTCCCCGTCTGCGCCTCCGCCCCTGGCGGGGCGTTCCCCGCCGCCTCCGTCCCCGCCCCGTCGTGATTCCCCGCCGAGTTGTCCATGAGTGGTCCGGTGTCGCTCAGATGGGGAATCGGACGCCGGTCAGCTCCTCGGATGCGACCCACAACCGGCGTGCGGTGTCGGGGTCGCGGGAGCCGGGGCTCGATTCGACGCGAACGGGGTATCCTCGCACCTGGTGGAAGCCGCCGGGCCCGTAGTACTCGCCGCTCGCGACCTGCGGGTCGGTGGCCGCCCGCAAGGTTGGCAGCGCGCCCATCGTTGCCGATTGCGCGATCAACAAGCCCTGGATGAGCGCAAGGAGCCGTACGTACCACGGGTTTTCGAGCCGGCGACCCATGTTCGTTGCCGCCACGCCGGGATGGGCGGCGAGCGAGAGCGTGTCCATTTCCGCCCGCGTGACCCGGCGATGCAGTTCGTAGGTGAACAGCAGGTTTGCCAGTTTCGAACGGCGGTAGGCTCGCATCGTCGCGTACCCGCCAAGGTTGTACATGAGGTCGTCGAAGTCCATCGTACCACCGCGCTCGAGGAAACTGGTGACCGTGACGACGCGCGCGCCAGAGGTGGACGCGAGACGGTCGAACAGCCGGCCGGTCAGGGCGAAGTGCCCGAGGTGGTTCGTGGCGAACTGCCGCTCGAAGCCGTCGACCGTCCTCGTGTGGGGGATGAACCCGACACCGGCATTGTTTACCAGCACGTCGAGCCGATCGTGCCGTCGCGTGAAATCGTCGGCGAAGCCCTGCACGGATTCCAGGTTCCCCAGGTCGAGCGGCAGGACCTCCGTGCTCCCTCCCCGCTCCATCCGCGCCAGCCGCTCGCGTGCCTCTTCGCCGCCGCCGGTGTTCCGGCAGGCCAGGATCGTGTGGGCGCGTTCGCGGGCGCAAACGCGAGCCGTTTCGAAGCCGATACCGCTGTTCGCACCCGTCACGACGACGACGCGGCCCCTGAGGTCGGGAACATCCGCGGCCGTCCAGGTGCTCCCGTTCTTCACGACCCCTCCCGCGTCGTCGCGCGGAACGCGCCCCCATCACGCAGGTCGATTCCCGTGATCTTGCCCATTGTCTCGTCCTTTCGTGTCGGGGTGCCGCGGCCGATCGGCCGGTGGCCGGGCGGAGCCGGGGTTGCAGGCGGAGCCGGGGTTGCGTGTTGACGAAGGTGGTGTGGTAAGTTGACTTGGGGAATCGAGGGCAGGGGGCGTGCCGGGGCGAGGGCCGGGTGGACGGTCTGGCGGAACGTAGATCCTGCCAAAATGGCCGGATTGAACGGGGAGTTTCCTGCCGTTTTGGCGGGTTTCCCAACCGGTCTGCCGTTTTGGCAGTGTCAAGCGACGTCGTGCTGCTTGATCCAATCACGCAGGGCGTGGTCGATCCGTGTCTGCCAACCGCGACCACCGGCGCGAAAATGATCGACGACCTCCTGGGACAACCGGATGGTGGTCGATACCTTCGGTCGCGTCTTCGGGGGACGGCCGCGGCGTACGGGAGCCTTGGCGAACTTCTCCGGCCACCCGTCCTTCGAGAGGTCGGGCGCGGTGTCGGGGTCAACACCTCGGGCTGCAGATCCGTCGTCCTCGTTCATTGGCCTTCCCCGTGCTGATGATCCTGTGTGTGCGGCGCCGCGGCGCGTCCTGGCGAGCACCACCATCGCCTCGTCCAGAAAACAGATGGTGATGTAGCGAACCTCACCGTAGTTCTGCCGGTTGTCCTCGGCGGTCAGTGCCGCGCCGGCGAGCACGAGCGACGCCCGGACAATGTCCAGGCCTCGGGCCTTGACCGTCGCCGCGCGTTTCGCCTCGTCGAACTCGAATCCGCCGCTGGAATCAGTTGGAACGGGCGTACCGCTCTTGGTGATGGCGATAATCGACGGCCGATGACGGATCCGCCGCCAGCGCGGCAAGATAGTGATCGAGGTCCACAGTGACGAGGGGGCGTGTCCCGGGACAGGAGACCCAGCAGCAGCCCCGCATCGGTCAGTCCGAGCCGCGGGAAGGACGGGTGGTCGGCCGGCGCTCGGTGCTGGCCACGACGACTTCATGGCTTTGGCCGATCAGGATGCGGAGAGTCATGAACAGCCGGGATCTCTCTGGCTCCCGGTGCTGACCCAGGGAGATGACCGTCCCGTCATCACGAATGCGGACGGCCTTGAGCTTCACCGGAACGGCCTCACCGTCGAAATGCGCCGGACCATTCCCGTTGCGGAATGGGAGGAGCGAATATGGTAACCACCCGAGCTCCTCCGAATCCGAGCGTTTCGCGACCGCCATGTACAGGAACTGCATGTTCGGTTGGATGAGATCATCTAACCTATTGACACGTATGTCGTTATGGGACGCCGTGTCTCAGTCGTTATCACTGTTCTTATCACTACGATTCCTCGCGAGCCCGTAAGGGATGCGGCCGACACGCGAACCGCCACCACCGGGGGCGGACGTGCGGAGGTCTTCTCGGGGCCAACCCCTGATTCCAGCGAACTCACACCACTGCCCGCCAAGGTTGTGGGACGGCAGCCACACCCTCCGTTCGGCGTCGGCGGAACGCGGCATGGAAGAGCAGCTCCTTCCGTTGACCACTTGGTGATGGCCTCGTGTCTTCGTCAGAGCGGACCAAGACGGGGCGCGAGCACCGGGTGCCGTTGTCCTCAGGAGTTCGAAGAGTGCTTGACCAAGCGGGGGAACTTGGAAACGGTACCGGCTTGGTCTTCCCAGCACGGCGCGGTGGCGCACGATTCTGGACGAGGTGCTGGGGTTCCGTCCCGACTTCATCGAGCACCAGTTGGCCCACGCCGTCAGGGACCCCAACGGCCGGATCGGCAAGAAGGGCGTCCTCAGCTCGACCATGACACCGCCCGGCGGCTGAAAGTGCTTGCCGTCCAGCGGGACACCACGCTCCACGCACTCGGGGAGGAGACCTTCGAGACCCTGCTGGAGCGCTACGGCGATTGATCCCATGAAGATCGTATTCTGTCCCAGCCCCGCTTGCCCCAGGGGTGTCGTCTGGACCGGAACCGGCCGCCCGTCCCTCCGGGTCGGGAAGCGTCCTGATTGTGGCCGCACCACTCGCCTGGAGCGTTCGGGTGGGCCGCACGGCTCCGGGGCGCTGGAGCGCGAGGGGACCCCCGCCGGAGGGGCGCGCCTATCGTCGCTTTAGCCCGAAGTTCGGCCCCCGTGAAGCTGGTAAGTGACTGCGGCGCAGTGACATGGTGCGAATCCGGAAGTGTACGCTACTGGGTACGGGTCATGGGCGGACGCCGAGGAGGCGGAAGGCCTTGACCTGAAGTGGTGTGGGGCGGGCGAGCAGGTCGGCGGTCATGGCGCCGGGGACGGCGGGCCTCACGCGGTTGCGGGTCAGGGTGGCGAGATCGGCGAGCAGGGTCCGGAAGCTGTGGACGGGCAGGCCGTCGGGCGTGCGTTTGCCGGCCGCCTTGGCGCGGGCGGCCTTCGAGCGCCGCGCGGGCTCGACGGGGGAGGCGCGGGCGGCTTCCGCCGCGGCCCGGTCGTCGTCGTGGAAGAGCATGGGCGCGAGCGCCCGCCGCATGTGCCACTCGACGTAGTAGGCGAGCATGCAGAGGAAGACGTGGGCGCGGACGCGGCCCTCGAGACGGTGGTGGACGGGCCGCACCTTGAGGTCCACCCCCTTGAAGCTGCGGAACGCGCGCTCGACGCGGCTGAGGCCCTTGTAGGCCCGGACCGCGTCCTCGGCCGCGATCTCGCCGTCGCTCACGTTGGTGCGGATCACGTAGATGCCGTCAAGCGCGGCCTCGGCGGCGATCTTCTCCTCGTCGCGCCCGTACGAGAAGCCGTCCTCGGTCACGGCGGTCACGAAGTGCTTGCCGACCTTGTGGGAACGCAGCGCCCGGTCGGCGCGCACGCCGATGTTCCTCTCGCCCCGCAACGGCCGGTTCTCGCGCTTCGTGGCCCGCACGACCAGGTCGAGCTTGGACTCGGTGGCCTGCAGCAGCGCCTCGCGCTTGCGGGCCCGCTCGGCGGCCAGCAGCGGGTTGCGGCAGACGATGAGCCGCTCGCCCGGATAGAGCCCTGGCGCGGAGATCTCGGCGAGGTCCCGTTCGTCGAAGAGCGACAGCTGCAGGTCGCCGCCCTCCACGAGCTTGCGGATCTTCGGGGCACGGAGCGCGGTGATCCACCGCAGCCCCGCCGGAGAGAGGTCCTCGCGGATGCGCGCGTCGGTCAGCATGCCCCGGTCCCCCACCAGCACGATGCGCGACAGCGAGAAGCGCCGGCGCAGCTTCTCCACTTGGGCGGCCACGGCGCCTGGGTCGGCGGTGTTGCCACGGAAGACCTCGGCGGCCACCGGACGGCCGTCGCGGTCGCAGAGCAGGGCGAAGACGATCTGCAGCTTGCCGCGCCTGCCGTCGCGGGAGTAGCCGCGCCTGGCCAGCGGGCACTTCGAGCCCTCGAAGTAGACCGAGGTCAGGTCGCAGAGCACGAGCGAGCCGTCGGAGATGTGCTTCGCCGCCAGGGTCCGCTCGATGCGCTTCCGCCGCCGCAGCAGCCAGTCCATCGCCTCGTAGAGCTCCTCGGCCGTCGCGTCCGCCGCGCCCGTCTCCTCGCCCAGCGTGTCGGCCCGGGTCTCGGAGCCGAGGCCGCGGGCGGTGGCGAGCTTCGAGCGGGGGTCGAGCACGCGGGAGGCGATCATCGCCAGCGCCAGCGACCGCATCCGCGACGCACGGCGGTCGAGCAGTCTCTCGAGGCCGAGCTTGCGGGCCGTGCCCAGCACGGCGGCGACATGTCCGTGGGGCCGGGAGCGCAGGATCTCGAAGACGTCGTCGTAGGACTGGAGCGCGACGCCGCCCTTGAGGAGGATGCGCAGCCCCTCGACGACTTCGAAGGGCAGCTTCGACAGGTTGGCCAGGGTTCGCTTCCTGACCTTGCCGCCCTCGCGGAAGGACTCGCGGAGCAGCACGGCGGGCGGGGACTTCCGGTTGGGCACGCGTTCGATGTACATGTCTTCAATCGTAACAGATAACCAATCCTATGTCAACAGGATAGCATGTATACTACATGGGTACACATAGACCAAGCCCCAACCCATGTCAAGTCTCCCTCCCACAACAGGTTACGGTCTGAAATCAGCCCTTTTCGGAGCAGAACTTCGGGTTAGAGGCGATCCTGTGGCCCGTGGCTTTCCCGAAGTGCCACCTTTCCGGGCCGGACTGCCCAAGACGGCAAGAAATCGCCTCTGTAGGCCATCGGCCCTCGGTCCCGAGCCCGCAGAAAGATCGCGATCGTCGCACAGGCTTGCCCTGCGGACGGCACATCGCCGCTTTTCCACCGCCCGTCACAGGTCGGGACGCCGAAGAAGCCCGTCGGGCCCCGATGAGCGGGGTGCCGGGACGTTCGGCACGGTCCAGGATCGCGGGAAGCGAGGTTACCGACGCGGTGGGGACGCACAGCTTGCTCAATGGGGGGCCGGGGAACAGGCTCGAAGTGCCGGATCCAGTCACGGCCCTCGTCGCCGCTTCTCCCTGCGCACCCACCGCCCCTTGCGAAAAGGCATCCAGTATCCCTACGATGGGAGTGCTGACAGGTGGTCCGGTTTCCCCTCCGGGAAAGCCGGATCCCCGGAACCCAGGCTCCGCGGTGGGTTTGGTGGAAAAACCGGGATTCATCTTTGGACACAGGAGCGGAATGTGATGCGACACTCAGCCTATCGTTTGGTCCTCGGGAGATTTGCGGCGATGATGGCCCTGGCGGCCACCGGCGCCTGCGGCACCGACCTCATCCCGGCCCAGCCGACGGAGGTCGTAGCCCCCCACGCCGCGCAGGCAGGCGCCGGAGCAGTGGGGAGTGCGACATATCAGAGCCTGGAACCTCGATGTGAGTTCGAGCGTCCGGAGTATTTCGGATTCGTTTATGTCGAGCCGACCGATACGGTGCCGCCGGTTATTGTGACACCCGTGCTGAGACAGGTGGTGGACATGTATCAGGTCGAAACTACCATCCAGGTCGACGTTCGTGATGAAATCCTGTGGACCTGCACACCCGAGGACCCGTCAGTGACGCCTTTTCTGGTTCCGCCCGAGTATGGCCTCTTTGACCCCGAGTTCGCATTGCATTTCCTTCCCACTGACCTTTCCACGTTCGGGGCTTGGTTCCTGACCTACCCTATTCCTTCGGCATACGACCCTGATTTCGGGACGAGGAGGACTGAGATATGGTTGTGGAGCACCAACACCCCTATTCTCCTGGGGAGGGCTCCGGTCGAGGTTCAGCTCCTCCAATCCCCCCCTTGGTAGAACAATGTGTGGGAGGAGATTGAACCGATTGGAGCGGCCCTCGACATCCTGAAGAGCGTGCCGGGCGTCTGATCAGCGAGGACGGGCCGTGCAGTGGCGACCCGCTGTGTTGACCTCCCGAGTTCCCGGGGACCGGAGGGGCACGGCCTCGCAGATGTCCGCTCCACCCGTGGACCGCAACGGATCCCGGATGGGCAACCGGCAGACAGCCTCGGCGTGGCTGCCGTGGGAGTTGGCTACGGTATGAGAAGGGGGTTCGCTGTGTAGCGGCAAACCCCCTTCACCATTGACATTACGCGGCTCCACACGCCTTGTGGGTGAATGCTGGCCCCGTGCCGCGTGGGTGCGGGATCTCAGTCCGCTTGAGAGACCGGAGGGCGTTGGCGTGCTCGTCCAAAGCGACTACACCGCCATATTCGAGGCGTCACCGGACGCCCTGCTAGTCGTGGATTCGGAGGGGGTGATCCGGGATCTCAACCGGCAGGCTCTCGCGATGTTCGGATGGAGCCGGGAAGAGATGGTCGGCTTCCCGGTGGAACGGCTGGTTCCTGCGGCCAGCCGAAGCCGGCACCGGCGATATCGCCGGCGCTACGGCGAATCTCCGTATCCCCGGACGATGAAGCGCCTGGCGCTGCCGGCCATGGACGCCGCGGTCTGGGATGCGCTCAAAAAAGGGGCGCCCGGCGTTGAGCCCCGGATCTGGGTCCGCGAGTCGTCCTACCGGGCCGGGTCGTGGTCCCGTTCCCGCAGGGTCGTGCAGGTCGTCGTCGAGCGGCCGGGCGAACTGATGACCGTCGTCTCCCCGGCCCTGTCGTCCGCGTCCCGCTGCAAGAGCCCCTACCGGGGCAGGAAGATCGCCGAGCGCGAGAAGGGGGTGGACCCCTTCGCGTGCAACTAGGTCCGCTTCGCAGGTGCGTCGGCGGCCTGAGTCAATGATCACCCGCCACGACTCCCGGCCCAACACCGCCGACAACGCTTGTCGTGGCCCGGGTGGGCCCGGTTTTCTGGACTCTTCGGAAAGAGGGTTGTACGTTTCAATCTCGCTAGGGACGGGGCCGGTCCCCTCCTCCCTGGACTCCAACCCACTCCATCGGCACCTACCCCCATCCCAAAGGAGGACGGAAAATGAGTAAGGGAATCGTAGCATTGGGAATCCTCGCAGGGCTGGCGGCCTGTGAACCCATCCCAACCACCGTCCATCCGGACGCGCTCGACCCGGTAGTGGAGTCCGAGGTACTGGCTCTAGGGTCGTCTGGTCCTAGCTGGTGTGCATTCGGGAGTCCGAGCCTGATTGAGCCCATCACCGTGTATCGGGGGCTGGTCTACCGGGAGCCCGACCCCAATGCGGAGTTGCCGGAAGGGAGGCAGAGGGTGGACCTGATGAGCGAGAGCGGGGAGGACCTGCCCGACCACATTGAGTGGTGGTGTTGGGGCTTTCCTCCAAGCCCGCTTACCCTCGAGATCAAGGAGGACCCGGGTTACCCAGGAGACACGGAGGGATTCGGAGTCGAGCAGGGAGAATTCGTCTTGGCTCCGTTCCTGACCTTCAAGACCGAGTTGATTCCAGAGACCGGCCCGCTGGCTTGGTGGGCAAAAAACTTCGACTTGGTTCTCGTCGCTCCTGGACGTGTGGAATTGGCTAGGACAGACGTGACGGTTCGGGCCTGTCATGGTCCGAACCACATGACGTGCCCCATCACATTCTGACGCGACCGTTTTGGGGGTGACTGTTCCGCCGTCCAACGCCGGTTTCGGTTGACCGGGTCCAGTGCCGTCGGGCCTCCCCGGAGGAATGATTGACGGCTATTCGGTGTGGGCGTTCGAGCCGCTTCGCCGGAGGCGGGATTTGACGGATTTGACCGCCCGTGGACATGGCCGTTGCCGATCCAAGGGTGGTCCATGTGACATCGGGGTCGTTGAGCACGAGAACCGCGCTCGGACGTGACACACCGCCGATGCCGCAAGTTGCTGGTGCCTGCGACGGGGCTCAGAGGCCGTTTCCGAGGCGACGGAGGATGTCCCAGAAATAGTTGGAGGTTCCCCTAGAAGGGGGAAGAGAATCGTGGTGGCTCCCGGGGACGTGATTCCAGATTGAGAATCAAGCGAGGAAAAACCCCCAACAGGAAACCACCACGACGAAAGGAAAGTACGGAAGGAGGGGTCGCGCCGACAAGCGGGCGGCCCGTGAGTTGCTGGCCGGGGAAGGCCAGCGCCTGCTCCCGCTGGTCGACTGCGGATTCCATTCCATTCCGATCACCCATTCCATTCCATTCCGATCACTGATTCCAAGGGATTCCGATCACTGATTCCAGGGGATTCCGATCAGTGATTCCGGTTCATTCCGATCACCCTTGGCTTGAGTGGGCAGCCGTGCTGGAGAACCTGATGTAGCGACGCCTTCTTCCCTCCTCGCCGGAGGTTCCCTGAACGAGGAGGAAGAAGGTGCCAAAGAAGAGGTTGTCCATGCGGAGGATTCGAGAAGTGCTGCGGCTGAAGCATGAGCTGCGGCGCAGCCACCGGGAGATCGCCGGGTCGCTCGGCATCGCCAACAGCACGGTGAGCGACTACACGCGGCGGGCGTCGGCGGCCGGTCTCTCGTGGCCGTTGCCGGAGGGTCTGGACGACGCGGCGCTGGAGGCGGCGCTGTTCCCGCCGTCGCCGCCGTCGGGGGTTCGCCGGCCGGTGCCGGACTGGGACCGGGTCCACCGGGAGCTTCAGCGCCACAAGGGCGTGACGCTGGAGCTGCTGTGGCTGGAGTACCGGGAGGCGCATCCGGACGGCTACCAGTACAGCTGGTTCTGCGAGCGCTACCGAGAGTGGCGGGGGACCCTCGACGTGGCCATGCGGCAGGTGTACCGGGCGGGCGAGAAGGCGTTCGTCGACTACGCGGGGCCGACGTTCGAGGTCGTGGACCGGAGCACCGGGGAGGTGCGCGACGCCATGGTCTTCGTCGGTGTCCTCGGCGCGTCGAACCACACCTTCGTGGACGTGACCCGGAGCCGGTCGCTGCCGGACTGGACAATGTCGCACGTCCGGATGTTCGAGTACTGGGGTGGCGTACCGGAACTCGTGATCCCGGACAACGAGAAGGCGGCGGTCCACAAGGCCAGCCGCTACGAGCCGGAACTGAACGCGACGTACCGGGATCTGGCCTCCCACTACGGTACCACGGTGCTGCCCGCGCGGCCCGGCCGGCCTCGGGACAAGGCCAAGGCCGAAGCCGCGGTCCAGAACGTCGAGCGCCGCATCATGGCGCCGCTGCGCAACCGGAAGTTCTTCTCGCTCGGCGAACTCCGCGAGGCCGTCCGGCCGCTGCTGGCCGAACTCAACGAGCGGCCGTTCAAGAAGATCGAGGGCAGCCGCCGCAGCTGGTTCGAGGATCTGGACCGGCCTGCGCTCAAGCCGCTCCCGGCCCAGCGCTACGAGTACGCCGAGTGGCGCAGGGCACGGGTCAACATCGACTACCACATCCAGGTCGAGCACGCGTTCTACAGCGTCCCCCACCAGCTGGGCCGCCGCGAGGTCGACGTGCGGGTCGCGGCCCACACCGTCGAGATCTTCCACAAGCACCGCCGGGTCGCCGCGCACCTGCGGATCCACGCGAAAGGCAGCTACTCGACCGAGTCGTCGCACATGCCCGCCTCGCACCGGGCGCATGCGGGATGGACGCCGTCGGGGCTCATCGCCTGGGGCAGGAGGACCGGGCCGCACACGGCCGCGTTCGTCGAACAGCTCCTCAACAGCCGCCCCCACCCCGAGCAGGGCTACCGCAGCTGCCTCGGGCTCAAGGATCTGCTGCGGGTCTACGGCGGCGAACGCATGGAGGCCGCCTGCCGTCGCGCGCTCCGCATCGGCACGCTGGCCTACGGGTCCGTCAAGTCCATCCTCGCGACCGGCCTCGACCGGGCCGGCGACGAGCAGTACGAACTCTCACTGCCCGGCCGGCACGCCAACATCCGCGGGCCGGAGTACTACGCCCCCACTCCCCGCAACGGAAAGGAGTCCTGACGACCATGCTTCGCCAACCCACCCTCGACCTGCTCCACGAACTCCGGCTCTCGGGCATGGCCCGGGCCTTCGAGGAGCAGGCCGGCATGCCCGACATCGCCGAGCTGTCCTTCGACGACCGCCTCTCCCTGCTCCTCGAACGCGAGAAGACCGAACGCGAGCAGCGCCGCTACCAGCGCCTCAAGGGCCACGCCAGGCTCCACCTCGACGCGACCATCGAGGACATCAACTTCAAGGCGCCGCGAGGTCTCGACCGCTCCCTCATCCTGCACCTCGCCTCCGGCCAGTGGATCCGGGACGGCCAGACGGTGTTGATCAGCGGGGCCACGGGATCGGGAAAGTCGTACATCGCGTGCGCGCTCGGCCACCAGGCCTGCCGCATCGGCGGAACGCCAAGGGCCCGAATCACGGCAGGAGATCACGTAAGTCAAACTGGGACTGCACGATCTGCGTTTCCTGCCGTTGTACCGGACCTTGCTGGACCGGGCGGCGAAAGCGGGAAAACCGAGTTGGAATGGCGGGACTCCCGCGCCCGCATCCGGTCGTCGTTGCCGACCCGCTCGCGAGGGTCATCCGCGTTTCTCATCCGATCATCACGCCTCCTCCGTTCGTTGGAGACGCGACGAATAGGCAACCCGTTCCCGCTCCCTGCCCAGCTTTCCGGCCGAGCCCGACGGCCAATCCCCGCCATCAGGCCCGACCGCGGCGATGTCCAGTTCCTCTCGCGAAAGCGCGAAACCGGGGGTACTCCTACCCCTCAGGGGGTAGAGTTCGTGCGTTACACGCGATCCTGCGGCCTCGGATTCCGCGCAACCGGCCCCCAAACGGCCAGAATCGCCGTGAGGGCGGTTTTCCGGGCTCGACACGGCTCCGGGGCTCCGGGGCCATCCGGTCGGCCAGGGACTCGCCTGCGGGCAGATCCTGACGGCCTCGCCGGTAGCGACCCGAGTTCCCGGCTGGCGGGTCCGGCGGGGATCGCGTCGACCGGATCGTCGGCCATGAGGCACAACGCCCGGCCGCGGCACCGGCGACGGGGTTCGGGGGGCGGAGCACCCCGTCGCCTGCCGCGGGCAGCGGGGCGAAAAAGCTGGGGGTCCAGGGGGGCGTCAGCGCCCCTTGCCAGTCCACCCATGTTATGATGGCGTAGGCTTGCTTGCTACCCTTAGCAACCAAACCCGTCCTCGCTCGTGCAGACCCCCGGCCCCGTTCACACAGAGCGACCGCGTCTGGGCCGTAACTGCCGCAGCCGTGCGCCGAACCCGAACGCTCCAGCGAAGGGGTGGACCCTATGATCCGCGCCCGGTACGGACTCGGCCCGCCACTCCCCGGCCGGCTTCGCTCGCTCGGCGGCGCAAGCCAAAGTGGTTGATTGTGGATGGTCAGGAATGATATTTTTTCGTCGGCCATTGACGGCACTGAGGAATCCGTGCTTGGGTTGGGCTGTCGCCTCACCAGACGAAGTGCAGGGACGAGCCCCTCCCCGTCACACCGAAGAGCCGAAAATGGAAAGTCGCGCCATCCTGCGGCAGCACCAAACTGCCGCCACCCCGTTCATCTGGCTGCTTGCTGCAGCGGCCTGTCTGGACGCACCCGTAGCTATCGACCCGGCCATCGATGGGCAGATGGACAGGACTGCTGATGTCGCTGACTCCATCATGATCGAGGAGGTGGTCAAGCACCGCATCTCGTTCACCTTCACGCCCGAGACCCCGCTCGTGCCGAACGCCCCCGTTGCGCTGCGGATCGTCGGCGAAGTACATGAGGCCATAGACGGGGGCACGGTGACCCTCACGCTCCCGACGCAGGCGGCAATGGCCCATGCGGGGCCGGACAGGCCGCTGTACTATCCGCAGGCCGTGGCGCACCCGGCGGCGGCCCAGTGGGAACTTCCGCGAATGCAGGCGGGCGACACATGGGAACGGACATTCACCGTTCCCGCCGCTGGCGCGGGCTACTACCTCGCCGCGCTGTTCGCCGACACGCATGGCCCCCCCAGCCCTATGGGGCCGTTCATGACCGACGACGTGTACTACCAGACGTGGATGGCCATTGCCGAAGAAGACGGCAGGCTCACCGACTTTTTCGATAGGGCGGTGTTTCCCGAGGGGGTGCTGCCCGAGCAGGGACCTTTCATGACCGAGGCTGATGTTCGCGCCAGCGCCGCCGCCGCCGACGATGACGACTGGTCCGGCCGGGCCCGCAAGGCGAAGCCCCGTGGCAGCTTCTATGTGAACGTGGTCTACAACCACGGACGCCGGCTCGGTCTCCAGCCGGCTGTGGGCGCCAGGATCTGGGCTAAGCTCAGCAACGACCGCGACAAGATCACGCGCACCGTACCGGCGAGCGGAATCGTGGACTTCCCGTGCGCGAGCCGCCCGTGGTACCGGTGGGGCAAGGCGTATCTGCCCGACACCCGCTATGTGGACGGGGCCTCGGGCAACTTCGTATACCACTGGAAGGCCGACCGCGAGAGCTGCGGGGACACAATCACCGTCCAGGGGGTTCGCGAGAAGTACATGCCGTGGCGCCACCTGCATCTGGCGGCCATCCGGATCAATTACCATTTCGGCTACTCGCGGGAGCGCGTCCACTGGAAGACGGACCTGTTCAACGACAAGTCCTACTACTACAGTTTCCTGTGGCTGAACAAGATCGTGCTGGGGCGCCGGGGGTACGATAACCCATGGGTCGCCTCCCACGAGTACACCCACGCGCTGCACGACAAGTCGCTCGGTGGGATGTGGGGTACTGGCAATTGCAACCCGCACTACATAGACTCGATCTCGTCCTACACCTGCGCGCTCAGCGAAGGGCTGGCCGACTACGGCGGCACCATCGGCTCGAACGGCGAGGGCACCTGGCGTGACTGGGAGACGTACGATGATGGCGAACCCGGCACGAAGGGAAAGATCGAAGGCTACATCGCTGCCCTGTTCCATGACCTGATCGATGGCGATAACGAGGTAGACGACGAGACCTCGCTATACTCCCGCTACGTCATCAAGACGTTCAAGACGTGCCGCGTAAAGATAGGGAGCTGGAAGAAACGAACCACCGTGGCTGATTTCGTATGGTGCCTTGAGAACCGCGTCAACACTGCGGTCCATAGAAAGCATTTCCCCGGCCTCCTGCCACCCAGCGCGGTCTCGGAGGGGGCTACGGAACCGTCCGATTGGAACGCCAACGACATCAGATCCACCTGGCTCCTGAACCTGAGCGGCGGATAAGGAGGCGCGCCCCCCATGACAAGGCTGATCGCAATACCCGCTGCCGCCGTGTTGCTGGCCGTGGCCGCCTGTTACAAGACCGGCCCGACCTACGCGCTTGGCGAAGCCGCGGCCTACGATCTGGTGGTCGGGCTGGCCGAGATGGCCTTGGATGCCGGTGAAGGAACCAGCGTACACCAGTGCCCCCTTGGGGGCGAGACCACCGTCAACGCCACGACCGCCTCTGGACAGCAGGGCGACACGACCGTTTCCTCAGGGCGGTGGGCACTCGTTCCGGCCGAGTGCTGGTTGAACGCCGCGGGCTCACGGATCATGGTCAGCGGCAACCCAGACATCACGTTCACCTCCGAGGCGGCGGTCATCGCCGGGCAGGGCGGTCACATCGCTGTCGCCATAAGGGGCGCCATTCACTGGCGGACGGCGGAAGGAGGCGAGAGCTGCCTCTTCGACCTCGCGCTGGAGACCACCGAAACCGACGCGAGCGGTTCGTTCACCGGGACCCTTACGGGGCGAGCGTGCGGGGACACGGTGATCCCGCTTTCCGCAGTCGAGCTTCTCCAGCCAGCTGCCAAGTAACCAGCCCCGCGTTCTTGTTCGAGCCGTAGGGCTGTAGTTGTGGAGCCATCGGGAATTCGAACCTGAGCGCTTCGTGGATGGCAGCCATGCCGAGCTTGGCCGAGTCCATGCGCATCCTCGGTCTGATCCATCGGGATCGCCCAGTCGCCGGACGGCATGGGATGGCGGCGGACGAAATCTTGAGCGCGGATGCGTGCAAACACGGTCGAATCCGGCGATCTTCTGGCCCCTCCGAAGCGGTTCGGTCGGCCCGACCTCACCCCCGTCCACGGCTCATCGGCTTGGTCGAACGCCGTGTGAGCCTGCGCCTCGACCGCCCGGGATCTGGACCGCGCTGTCGTCCGTCTCTAGCGCCGTTTCGAGGCCGTCCTCGCGGGCTGGCTTGAGCCACGCTATGGCGGACAAGCCAGCATACCCACGGTATAACCGCAGGCTGGCGAGGGGGTGCTGCCGCCCCCCTTCGATCCCCCCGGAAAACCTCCGCTCCGGCAGCGTTCGCGGGTGAGGAGTCCGCCCGACCAACGATCCCCTCCGGTCGAGGCCGTCGGTTCGCGAATGAGTCCGCGGCGTGACCGGCGGGCGGCGTGGTCGGCGTTGCCACCGCTGCGGTGCCGGTCCCCCCGGCCTCCGGGACGGACTCCGCCCGTCCCTCCGCCGGGGCTGTTTCGCGCATCAGCCACACAACAGTGGCTCAGCCAGCGGAAACGCCGTCTCGACGGCGGAACGACCGCCGGGCCGCATCGTAGCATCGACGGCGAGGCTTGTGGCTCGCGGATGGCCTCCCAGTGCGCTTCCTTCCCAAGAACCCCCAAGCCGCTGTCCACCCGGCTGCGGAGGTGCCTCGAAGGCTCGAAGACCGGCACATCGCGGGACGGCACCTCGACCGGCTCGCCGGTCCTGGGATTGCGGCCCGTCCGGGCCTTGCGGTGCCGCACCTTGAAGACGCCGAATCCCCGAAGCTCGATGCGGTCGCCTTGCGCGAGCGCGTCCTTCACGGCGTCGAGGAAGGCCTCGACCATCAGTCCGCATTCCCTCTTGGTGACTCGTGGTCCAATCACATCTGCGACCTTCTCAACGAGGTCCGCTTTGGTCATTCTCTTCTCCGCGCGCGAAGTCTGGCCAATCGTGCCGCTTCACCATGATAACTTGCAGGGCGACCACGGCGTCAGATCCGCGCCGGAGCGGATGTTGGTGGCAAGTCCTGCGTGTCCGGTTCACTTTGGGGGTCGCCGGACACGAAATCGCCGCTCGGCCGAACACGGCCTCGGTCATGCAGGTCGCTGGCGCGTTTGCAGTTGGGCCACGTCCGGCGGAACGCCGGTGCCGATCCGCGCTCCTCGGACGTGGCTGGGAGCGACCCCCCATTTCGGCGTGCCTCAATCGGCACCGGGGAGGATGGAGCCGGACAGCCCCATCTCCCCCCGACCGCCGCGGGGTCGCTCCCAGCCATCGGTCCGTCCGGAAGGTGTCGAGCGCCGCTTCGAGGAGGTCGCGGGCCTGTTGGCCAACCGGCTGGCCGGTGGGCTGTACGGCATCGCCAACCGCAGTCGAGACGGGACCCATCTCGGCTTGCCGTTTCGCCTTCCCGCAAGGGACCGCTGGACCCGGAGCGACCTCCCGCAGAGGGTTGGGATGGGCGTGCACATCCCAACCCTCCCCCGTGGCACGCCAAGCGTCCAGGGAGGGGGGTCGCTCCGGCCACGGCCTCCGGTTCCGGCGCGGCGCAGCCGCCCCGGAGGCCGTGGTGCAACCAAAAGCCGGACAACGACATACGCAGTCGCCGAGCTGCACGCCCGGACCGCAATCTCGCGCACATGCGGTCTGTTTCACATGTGCGGTCCCCGCACGGCCCCGAATGCCCCCGCCTGAGTGCAACGACGCTGTCCCGAAGCTCTCGTGCGCTCCACTCTCGCAGCGACCCCCGAGCTCATGCGCCTGAACCGTTCGCATCGTAGCCAATCCAACGTTTTGGACGATCTGCCACTGGTCAAACGCCCCTTGCTCGGCGACATTTCGTTCGCGCAGATCGTGTAGTCCATCTTCGAAAGGAATCGACGATGGCACGCACGAGAAGAAGCCGCCGGAGCTACGGCGCCGGCGAGTGGGGCCGGAACCGCGTGAGGGTGTTCCCTGACCCGAAGACCGGCCTGTTCCAAGTCGAGTGGCGCGAGAACGGGCGCAGGCTCACCCGGTCGCTCGGGCATCGGGACTGGACCCGAGCGAAGAAGCAGGCGGACGAGTTCGCCGCCGGGTTCGCAAGCCCGGACCTGAACGGCAACGCGGAAGCCGAGCCCGAGCCGCTCACCCTGGGACGGCTTTTTGAAATCTACGGCGAGGAGGTGACGCCCACGAAGGGGCGGAAGTCCTGCCAGCGGGACAGAGCCGCGATGGCGATGTTCCTCGACTTCTTCGGCAGGGACCGAAGGCCGGAGACACTCTCCCAGCGCGATTGGGATCGCTTCATCCAAGCGCGGCGGGCGGGGAGAGCCGGTCCGTCGGGCAAGCCTGTGGGCAACCGCACCGTCGAGTACGACCTCAAGTTCCTGATGGCGGTTCTGAATTGGGCCGAGAGGTCGAGGGACGAACGGGGCCGCCTGCTCCTCGACAGGAACCCGCTCAAGGGTCTCAAAAAGCCCACAGAAAAGAACCCGATCCGGGTGGTGCTCGCCGACGAGGAGTACCGGGCAATGCTGCAGGTGTCCCCACAGGTGGACTGGCGGTTCCACGTCGCGCTCGTGCTCGCGCACGAGACCGGCCACCGGATCGGTGCCATCCGCCAGCTTCGGTGGAGCGACATCGACTTCGAGGACCGCGAGGTGCGGTGGCGGGCGGAGCACGAAAAGACCGGCTACGAGCACGTCACGCCGCTGACCGACGAGGCGGTCGCCGCGCTGAGGGAGGCACGTGGGATGAGCGACGGGAGCGGGAACGCCCCGGTGCTTACCTCGTCGAGGGATGCCGCGCGGTGCATGGGCCGCGCGGCCGCCCACAAGTGGTGGAAGAAGGCCGAGACGCTCGCGGGACTGGAGCCGAAGCCGCGCCGGGGCTGGCACTCGCTGCGGCGGAAGTTCGCGAGCGACCTGATGGATCTTCCGCTCAAGGTGCTCTGCGAGCTTGGCGGATGGAAGGATGCCCAGACGGTGCTCAGGTGCTACCAGAGGCCGGACGCTGGACAACTCAGGACGGCGCTGGAAGGCCGCGACAGGGTTCGGGGCTGAAATCCCGAACAGCGGGAATCATTCGGCGGGAATCCGGCTCACGAAATCCCTAAGTTCACCGGCTGCAAATAGTTGCATAATCCATGCATCTTGCCGCATCGGCATCTCCACGCGCTACTACCGCGTCTCCCGCCTTCTCGACGAACTCGCCCTCGCCCGGGGCGACGGATCGTATCCCAAGGTCATCCAGCGGCTCGCCCGGACCTGGCTCCTCATCCTCGACGACTGGGGGCTCGCTTCACTCTCAGCCCAGGGACGCCACGACATCCTCGAGGTCCTCGACGACCGCTACGCCCGCCGCGGCACGCTGCTGGCCAGCCAGGTCCCCGTCGAGCACTGGCACGAGGTCGTCGGCGATCCCACCTTCGGCGACGCCATCCTCGACAGACTCCTCAACATATGTTGCGGCCCGGATTATGGTGCGTATGGTCCGGTTCAGCCGCTCGAGGATCGGGGAGGTTCCCCCGTTATCCGCAACATAATCTCTTGTCATCAGAGCGTGAGGAGGAACGCCATCAGCCCCTTTCTCTCCTTCCACGGTCGATCCGGTCCGGACTGCGCGGCGTCGCAGAGTGCCATGGCCCTTGCCTTCGTCTCCAGATCGATCTCGGCGTAGACGTTGGTCGTATCGAGGCTGGCGTGACCGAGCCAGGCACGGATCGTGTTCAGATCGATTCCGGCCTGGAGCAGGTGGCAGGCGCTGGTGTGCCGGATCGTGTGCGGTGTGATCCTCCTTCCGGCGAGCGACGGCACGCGGGCGGCGCAGCGCTGGACGAGCCGATACGCCCCGGACCGCGTATAGGGTCTTCGTAGTCGGCTGAGGAAGACGGCATCGCCACCGCCCTGCCCTTCCACGAGTTCGGCGAGCGCAGTCTCGGTCCGCGGCCACAGAGGACACTGCCGGTGTTTTCCACCCTTGCCGTGGATGTTGACGAGCGCGTGCCCGCCATCGCGTCTTCCGACTTGGAGGTCGCCCGCGACGAGGTGGATGGCTTCGGAGACGCGCGCTCCGGTGTTGTAGAGGAACAGGAGGAAGGCGTGTTCGATTCGGCCTCTCGGTGTCCGGCGGTCTGGAACGTCGAGCAGCTCCTTCATCTCGGTCTTGCTGAGCCAACCGATCGGCCGCGGCGTTGCCTTCTTGGAGGCGATGGCGCGGATGCTTGAGCTCCACTCGAGATGTCCGGGGTCGCGGCTGGCGACAAAGCGGGCGAAGGCGCGGATCGCCGAGAGGCGCTGGTTGCGGGTCTGCACGGAGCAGCCGCGCTCATCTTCGAGATGGTCGAGGAACTGCCGGATTCGGTGGGCCGTGAGGTCCCGCACTGCAAGCCGCTCAACCGGCTTGCGGCTCTTCGCGACGGCGAAGGGCAACAGGAGGACGAAGGTGTCGCGGTAGCTCTTCTGGGTGTTGCGGGTGAGGTTGCGCTCGGAGACGATGTGCTCGGCCAGAAAGCGGCGGAGCCAGGGACCGAGGGTGCGGGGATTACTCATGGTCTCCTCCATTGACGTAGGTGTCGAAGCGAACCGATGCCTCGTGCAGCAGTTCGGTGGTCATGGACAGGTATACCCGGGTGCCGTCGAGATCCCTGTGTCCGAGCCAGGTGGACAGGGCGGGCAGCAGTCGTTGGACATCCGCGTCCTGCCGGTACCAGGCCTCCAGCCGGTGAACGGCTGCGGCGTGGCGTAGTGAGTGAAGGCACGGAGCTCGTTGTCCGTCGTGCCTCCGAGTGATTCCGGCGTCCCGGAGCAGGTGGGCGAACGCGCGGTGGGCGGTAACCGCGA
This sequence comes from Longimicrobiales bacterium, assembly GCA_965204275.1. Taxonomy (GTDB): domain Bacteria; phylum Gemmatimonadota; class Gemmatimonadetes; order Longimicrobiales; family Gaopeijiaceae; genus Bin94. Next base: position 1,274,507 of record CBDBEC010000002.1, on the reverse strand, counting down.
CCACGGGCGTCCCATCGCGGTTGGCGAGGAAGGTCGAGGCCGCGCCCTGTGGGAAAGGCCGTTGCGCGCGCTTGGCAGCATAGACCTGCAGCGCATCAGCGAGTTGCGGGCAGACGGGAACAAGGCGGGTCTTGTAGAACTTGGTGTCGCGTATGGTGAGGAGCGCGTCGGGCAGGTCGACATCGTCGAGAGTCAGGCGCCGTGCCTCGCCGAAGCGCAACCCCGCGCCGTAGAGAAGCAGCAGCAGCGCCCGCAGGGTATCGCCGTCCAACCGAAGCGCGCGCCGTCGGCTGACATCGATGGTGGCGAACAGGTGCCGCAACTCGTCACGGGAGTACACGTAGGGAGGCAGCGACCTCGGCCGCCTCGGTTCATCATCGCGTGCCGGAAGCGGCGGCCGGACCACGTGGCCGCGGCTGATCGCGTAGCGGAAAAAGCCGGCCAGGGCGCTGTACTTGACGGACCGATACGCGGTGAGCGGCCCTTTGCCGGCCAGAAAGCCGAGAACGTCCGCTTCGCCGACGGCGTCGCAGCTGATGTTCCCACCGACATGCTCGCAGAACCGATGCAACAGGCGTCCGCCGGATTGGAGCTTGGCCCCATGTGTTCGTCGCCAGGCGATGTAGTCGGTGACGGCATCCCGGAGAGTCATACCAGCCCCTCCAGGTCGATGTCGGCCACCTCTCGGAGCGTGCCGATCTGCACCTTGGCGTAGACCGCAGTGGACGAGACGCTGCGATGGCCGAGGTAGTCGCCGACCTCCTTCATCGAGAGGCCGTGGTCCACCAGGCGTTGCGCGACGGCGTGGCGCAGGGCATGCGCCCCGCACCCCTTGCCATTGATGCCGATGCGATCGAGGCGTCTCCTCACAACCATGGACACAGCGTTCCGGCGCAGCGGACGGACCGGAGCCGCCAGCGTGAGGAAGAGTGCTCTCTCAGGCCTTGGGGGACGAACATCGGTAAGGTAGCGCACGATCGCATGGCCGACGCCGCGCGCGAGCGGGTAGTGATGCGTCCGTCCGGGCTTGGGGCGACGTACCCGTAGCGTCTCCTCGACCCAGTCCACATCGTCGAGCCGCAGGCCGGCAACCTCTCCGGAGCGCAACCCATAGGCGATCAGCACCATGAGGATGGCACGGTCACGAACATCGACCGGCCGGTTGCCCTCGGAGGTCCGCAGCAGACGCAGCACCACGTCCCGGTCCAACCCCTTCGGCACCGTCTCGCCGGGATGGAACTGCAACGGCATGACCCCGTCGGCCAGCCCCGGCATACACCAACCCTGGCGCTCGGCGAACCGGAAGAAGCTGCGAAGCTGCTGCGCGTAGTTTCGGATGGTGAGCCGGCTGCAGCCGCGGGCGTGCCACCGTGCGACAGCTCGATCGATGTCGGCGGTTCCGACGGAAGCCAGGACCACATCCCATTCGTCGAGCCACTCGAAGAAGCGGTCAACCGTATTGGAGCGGGAGCGGATCGTCTGCTCGGACCATCCGCGATCCTTGCGCATCCACGCCGCAAAGGCCGCAACCTCCTCCGTGAGGGTGTGTCGTACCTTGCGAGATTCCACGAGCAGATCCACGAAGCGCAGCCATCGTACTGCCCGACCGACGAAGACCCGACGTGTCTTCGGGTGCACGGCGCCCCTGGGTCGGCCCTGGCGGCGCCTCAGCCAACGGGCGGCCGCCGCCTCGATCCGGGACATGCTGACGCGCTCGGCCTCCCGCAGGCCCAGAAAGCGAACGAGTTGAACCTGATCCGCCGCAATCTGGCGCAACGTCGCCCGCCCGACGCCCTCTTGCGTGCAATGTCTGAGGTAGCGGAGCCGTTCGGCCAACAGGGGCGCGGCGTGGTATGACGCTATGGTGCAGCGCCGCGTGAACAGATCCTCGAACATGGTCACCCCTCCTTGGAGGTTGGAAGATCGACTGGGGTTTGAACTGACGGAGAGTCAGAGGATTGTGTTGCGGAGACCGACCCATCCCTCGCATCCCGAGCGGCTGAACCGGACCATACGCACCATAATCCGGGCCGCAACATATGTTGAGTTATGGTGATTGACACATAACTCAACAACGCGCACCGCATCGACCTCAGGGGCGCCTCGATGAGACGGCTTTACGACTCGACGAAGGAGGTCCGCGCCGTCCCCGGCGACGCCTGATCCGCCGAAGGACCGGGCCGGCGCATGCGTCGGCGGGCACCTCTCTCCCGCGATCGGGGGCGATGGAACGGAAAGAAGGCTCTGAGCGGGCCGTGTGGCCGTCCGGGCGTCCGTTGCGGCCGGCCCGGATCCGTCCGAATCCTCTCAATCCGGGCCAAACGGCCCCGTTCGCGAGCCAAACCGGCCTCCCGGAGCGCCGTGGAGGCGGTCCGAACCCCTTCGCCCTACCTCCACCCCTCCGGAAAAACCGCCCGCGGCCGGTCCCGCGACCCCCCGACAACAGCCCCGGCACTCGACGAAGACCCCTTCCAACCCCTAGACTTCAACCCCGTAACCTGAGCCTCCAGCACCGCTGCGGACCTCCGCTTCACCAAGGTGATCGGAATCCTCCGGAATCACTGATCCGAATCCTCCGGAATCGGTGATCGAAATCGGCGGAACAGGTGATCGGAATCGGCGGAATGCGCATCGCGAAGCAAGCTGCCTCACCTCGAGGCGATGAAGCCTGAGCAATCGTGCGAGCTGTCCCTCGCTGTAGAAGGTCCTCTTCCACAGTCCCGGGATGCGGTTGGCTCATTTCACGGGGGGTTACCGGGATCCCGGGGCTGGACACGCTACCGACCGTGCTGGGGAGTCCGGCCCAGGGGCGTTTCATCTTGTCACGGAAACCACCATCCTCCACCGCCGGACCGACAGGGGTCGGCTACTTCCTCGGATACAGGATTTCGGAAGCATACATCGCCAGGCACGGCCCCGATGCTCTCATCGATCTGTTCCGTCCGCCGTCCCGGAAGATCCTCGGCGACAGCGGATACTCGCCGCAGCCACCTTGAGCTCGGGTCCCCACATCTCTTCCCCTTGATTCCATCCCCCCCTCTACCAATCCGACGACCGCTCGTCATGCAGCGCCGTCGGCAGCTTGTACGAGTGCTCGAACTCGTCGAAGCTCGCAAACTCCATCAGGGCCTCGAACCGATCCTGGTTCTGCTTCGCCGCCACGCGGGGAAGCACCCTGCCGGCCATCCGCCGGGCGCGGTGTCTGAACCGCAGCCAGGGCGCCACCCTCCGCCTCCGCCGCGGGAACCTGAGCGAATCCGCGAGCTCTTCGCCGATCAGCTCCCGGGAGACCTGCGTCACAGTGCGGGCCATCTTCCGGCGCTCGGGGGGCGCCTTGACGCCGACGATGATGGGCGCGCTGTTCACCACGCTGTTGGCCATGATGATCCCGTCGTGGTCGGTGGGAGGATCGCACATCCTGCCGATCTCGAAGGTTCGGACCGCAGAGGCCTCGTCGTGGAAGAGAATCTCCTCGGGGATGCCGAACAGGACTCCGGCGTAGCGCCAGACGTGAACGAAGGCTTCGCGCTCGTCGCGCGTGAAGTCGCCCCCCAGTGCGGCGACGTGCCCCATCAGGCGGCCCGAGAAGGCGGCCCCGGCCAACAGCACGTGTGCCGCGCTGACAGGCGTGCCGTAACGCTCCCGGTCCCACTCGTCGGAGCCGTTGAGGAGATGCCTCGACTGGGCGTGCACCAGGCGGGCCCGGAGCGTCAGCCTCCATCCGTCCCCTCCGGGCTCCATGCCGCCCGGGAGATACTGCTCGACCAGCTGCATGCCGTTGTGCTTGAGACGGCGTATGGCCGCAACGACGAGCCGCCCCCGGATCCGGAACGACTTGCTGATCAGCGTGGAGAACCCCTCCACGATGCTGCCGCCCACCAGGGCCGCGAGAACGATGTCCGAGTTGCGGAGAAAGGCCTGGGAAGCGATGCGCGCGCGCCCGCGGTCGAACCAGTCCGGTATCCGGTTGGCTTCCTCGACGAAGGCCAAAAGGGAATCGGGGACGCCGTCGCGCGACGTGTCCGGGCCCTCCAGCACCCTGGCCAGGGTCTCGTGGATCTCCTCCGGAGACAGGGATCCCAGATCGCGGATCACCGCGTCCGCGAGGGGATCGCCGACGGTCGTATGGCGGATGTACGCTTCCGCCAGTCGGGGATCGCGGGCCCGGGCCGCTTCATATCCTGCCGCGTACGCGCTGGGGATGTTCACGGGGCGGCGCTTGGGGGCCGTGTGGGGAACACGTCCGCCGCCCGGGCCATGTCCGGCCCTCGGGCTCTGAGTGTTTTCTGCGCGCTTCAACCCGTCTTCCTCGATCCGCATGACTCAATGTCAACCCGGAAACCGGACTGTCAAGGACGCCCGCGCCGCGCATCACTCGAGGGGACGACCGCGGACGCCTCCGCCGGAGTGCGCCGATGCCCCATCGGCCCTTTACGATCGCGTCAGCCTCCAGAACCTGAACAGTGCGAGCCACTGGTCGAAGGTGAGGGCGCCGGGTGGCCCGGCAGGATCGAACCTGAGATTCCGACTCAGCCGGTAGACTTGCATTCCTGTGAATTCGGATCGCAGACACCGCCTGATCGAGCGCCCGTCGCGACCGAAGCAACTCCGGATGAAGCGGCGGTAGTCCGCGGCCCGGAATCGGTCCACAAGCGGTCTTGTTCGACGGGCGAGCCAGAGCGCGACGGAGTCCACGCCGGGAGGGGGATCGAAGTCGGTACGGCGAAAGCGCCATGCGATCTCGATCTGCCACCACGGCTTGAGGAGCAGCGAGGTCAGGGTCTCCCGGGAGAAGGGACTGCCGGCGAACCGTTCGGCAGCTTCACGCTGGACCACGAGAAAGGCGTCCTGCGGAGGAGAATCGGCTTGGACAAGCCGCCGGACGATGGCGGCGGTCCGATTGAACGGAATGTTCCCCAGGACCTTGTAGGGGACATCGGGCAGCCGAAGACGCAGGAAGTCGGAGCTGACGATCGTGACGCGGCTGTCACTCACGAACCGCTCGCGAAGCGCATCGGACAGCGCTCCGTCGAACTCTACCGCGACGACCTTGCGGCATCGACGTGCCAGTTCCCGCGTGAGGATCCCACGCCCCGGCCCGATCTCGACGACCAGGTCGTTCTGTCTGACGGGGGCCTGAGCGATCAGGCTAGCCGCAAGCGACCTGCTCCGCAGGAAGTGCTGTGAGAGGTCCGCACGCCTGGGTGTCCGGTACCTGGACACGACGAACCATCACGAACGTAGACATGGTATCTCCTGTGCTACACGGGCAAGGTCGAAAGCCTTCGCATACTACGTTAGGCAATCGGGAGTCTCGCCGGCAACCGACTCCGGGGGCCGATTCCGCGGGCTGCTTCCCACGCATCGTCTTCGAGACGCCCGTCCACCTCGATCGTACCGGTCGCTCGTGATGCGTGGGCGACGGGGACTTCCTGTCCACGGGCGGCGGAGGTGGGGAAGGAAGCCGCGAGGGCGCCGACGACGGATGTGCCGCAGGTGCCTTTGCACCACTGCGGTCATGATTGATCCGCGTGTTCCTCGTCGGCGCATACCGAGCACGCGCCGGCCTGGCAGACACGCGCACTCCACACCAGAGCGCCTGCGAGGGTCAGGCTGCCGGCGCCCGACGTCACGTTCTCGGGCAGCGGATCGAGCCAACCGGCCAGGGAGGCTGCCCAGAGCACGGCTCCCCCCACGAAGGTCAGGATCAGGGCTCCGCTCTTTCGGCCCGGGCCCATGACGAGCATCACCGCGCCGATAAGGACGGTCCCGGCCCAAAGGGCTCGCTCGACGCCCTCGGAGAGAGCGAGCGCGGGTGCCGCCACGGCCAGGAACGGTGTGAGCGCGCAGTGCAGGCCGCACCAGGCCGCGGCGCAGGCCGCCAGCCGCGATCCGGCCGCCAGATACGGCCTCGACGGAATGATTGCGAGAGAGTCTTTCATGGTGCCGGGCTCCTGCCCGGAGACCGCTGCGGGACCCAGGGGGCGCCGGACGAATCGTCATGAGGCCGGAGCTTGGACTCCACCTGCACGACCGCGTCAGTGAGAGTGGCCCGGAGGCTGGAGAAGCGCCGGCCGGGCTGGGGACTCTGATCAGATCAGGTGACCCGGAGGCGCCCTGGGTCGAGTCGAGAAGGCGGCGTCGACCGCGGCGAGGCGGGAGTTCGGCTGAAGCTGGGTGCGGACACCGCGGACCGCCGGTGCAAGAACGACCCCCGCGCGATTCACGGCCAGCATACACGTACCGCCATGACCGCACAGCATGCACTGAGCGTGAGCGGACTGGCCGTCGCCCGGGCGGTCATCGGTATGGCCGTGCCGCTGGGCGGGGTGCGGGTCGAGGTGGTTGTGGGGCGCCTCGGCGACGGACAACCCGGAGATTGCGGCAAGCTGCAGGAAAAGCGCAGCGGCGGCTGCCCTCCGGATCCGGAATGCGTGGCGCGTCATCAACATGTGGGCAAATGTAGTGCCCGTGACCGACACCCTACAAGACCAGGGCTCCGGTTCCCCAGCTGCCCCTGCGGTCGCTTCCGCATCTGCCGGGCATCAGGGCCACGGGACTGGCACCGGGCACGTCGCCCGGCTGGCAGCCCGTGGACAAAATCCCCCCGGCATTCAAGCGGCGATGCATCCGGTCCGGACGCTTCGCCCGACCTTTCCACAAACGTAAAGACAACTTTACATTGTGTTATGTATGGTATACACTTGGTGTCCCCAAGGCTGCGCTCTGCGTTGCTCCTCAGCCCAATAGCGCTGCTATTGGCCCTTCGTCGCGCCTTGCCGGCCCGGCCCCTCGCCGCTCTCGGTGCTCGCGGGGCCTTATCCACGGGCTGCTAGGATACGTGACGGGTCGCGACCCCGGCGTTGACCGTCACGGAGAGAATGATCGGCCATGACCACGCAGACCCGCCTGACTCTACGGGCACTGATCGTCCTGGGAACCGCCGCACCGCTTTCCGGCTGCGGAATCGTTGCGGTATGCACGGATGAGTTGCGTTACAGCGTAATCGTGGAGGTCCGCGATCCGGCGACGGGGATGTCGGCCGCTCGGGGTGTGACGGGGAAATCCGAGCACGAAAGCGGGGTCATCACGGAGTTCACCGCGAGCAGCGACCTGCGCCTGTACGGAAACTGGACCCGCGAGCTTCCCGGCGCCCACACCATCATTGTCCGCAGGCCTGGGCACCTGACGGACATCGTTCACGCCGACGTGGACGCCGACGAATGCCACGTCGAGACCGAAACCGTGGAGGCCCACATCGCCCCGGACCCCCGGGCGGTGCCCGAACACCCCGTTTCCTTCATCGAGAGACCGGACACCGGAGGTTGGCGCCGTGCAAGCGCGGAGGTGGAGGTCGACGGTGACACACTGGAGATCAGGGGCCTCGCGCATACCCGGTGCACGGAGCTTCGGGTCGTGGCGTTTCGCTCCGGCACCGGTCTCCATGTGCAGGTCGAGCCATCCGACGTCTCGCTGGACGACTGTGTCAACCAGCGACGGTTCGGAGCGAGATTCACGCTGCCATCGGAACCGACCGATCTTCTGGTGACGAACGGGATCGGTTTCCCTGCCGAGCTGTTCGATGGGCAAGTGCGGCCAACCGGATGGGATTGAACCGGTGGCGACCGCCGCCATCGCCGCTACGGAGCCAGGCTGAGCGCGAACACCAGGAAGGCGCGAGCATGCTTCTTGATGCCGTCCGCGCTCTTGTCCTCGTAGCGCGCCGCCGTATTCACGATGTACGAGACAGTAACCGGGGGTGCGAAGGATTCCGTGATCCGGAGCGCCTTGCTGGCTGTGATGCCGAGGTTGACGAGGCTGGCGTTCGGGGTGTTGTAGAACTTGCTCCAGCCTCCAACCATGCCGGCATGCGCCCCCAGCTCGACACCTTCCAGCGTCCCCAGGGGAAATCCCGCTTCAACGTACAGTGTGTGGGTGTCCTTTCCGCCCTCGTCCTCGTCTTCCACGATGCCCGCATAGAGCGACAAGGGAAGGGACTCCGGCCCCGACACCGACGCGGCGAACTCCAAAGTGTGCGCCTCGCCGTCCAGGAAGCCCGTGCCGCCGGGACTCGGAAAGTAGTAGTCGGTCACTCCGACCGAGACGCTCGCTCCCGACGGGAACTCGTGGGTGTAGCTCACCCAGAGGTCGTTTTCGTTGAATTCCGCCGCCAGCGGGCTGATCGAGTAGGATCCCCACGCACCGAGCTCGAGTCCTCCGATGCCGACGGTCAGCGCGGGCTGGACCGACATCGATTCACCGAAATCGATGCCGCGCCAGACATAGCGGCTGACGATGTCGGCGCCTATGGAGGCCGATTGGGCGGTGGCTGGACCCGCAAGGACCGAGGACGCGATCAGGGCGACGATCCAGATGGAGGGGCGGCGGTGTGTGGTTGCGATGGAATGCGGCATTGGGGGGCTCCTTGGGGTTGAGCTTGGACTATGGGGAGCAGGGTGATTCCGGGTGACCGGTTCGTCCCGGCGGGGGTTTCTCATGACTTCGTCACAGGTCCTCGCGCGTGACCGTCACGGCGGGCGTCAGGACGGACTCCGCCCATCCCCGGTATACGCCCCGCGTCGGCGGTACGTCTGCGTAGTCGCGACCGACCGCCACGCGAACGTGACGTTCGTCGCCTCCGGTGTTGTTCGTCGGATCCAGCCCGACCCATCCCGGGCCGGGCAACCAGCACTCCACCCACGCGTGACTCTCCCCGGAAGCCGACCGCGCCGTGCCCGGTCCGAGATACCCGGATACGTAGCGGCAGGGTATGCCCCACATGCGCAGAATGGCGGTCATGACGTGGGCATAGTCCTGGCACACACCGCGTCCGCTCTCCAGGATCCGCTCGATGGGCGAATCGGCGGCGGTGCTTCCCGGAGCGTACTCGAAGGTGTGGTACAGGGTCTCCCTCAGCTCCAGTGCGGTGGTCAGGGGGTCGTCCCCCGCCTTCAGACCGTGCGTTCGCACGAATTCCTCCAGCGCGGGTGAGGGGCGGGTGAAGCGGCTGGGTTGCAGCATCAGCCACAGTTCCGGTTCACGTATGCACGCTCGCAGGTCCTCCCACCCGTTCGGACCGAGCCGGCCGGGCAGCTGCCGGACCGGGCCCACCTCCACCGTGCAGCGGGCGCGTACGATCAGGTGTCGGTGTGGGTTGGGACGGTCCAGAAAGTGCCCCCTGTTGTTGAACGGACCGCGGAAGGCGAAGACCCGCCCTCCGGGGTCGCTCTCGACCGCGAATTCCAGCAGCACCTGGTTGCGGTCCTGGAGGGGACAGAGGTAGAGGGTCATGACCGACGCGTGCACCGGTGCGCTGTAGCGGAAATCCAGCGTGTGCTCGATCGTGTGGCGGGCGATCATGTGGGCAGGCCTTCCGCTACGGGGTAGTCGACGTAGGCGGACATGACAAGGTCGTGGAGGGTGCCGCCGTCGCGCGCCAGCAGGTCGAACAGCGCCTCCTCCGGCCGTTCCCTATTCGTCGCTCCGTCCCGGGCCGGCTCGGGACCGCCCACGTCGGCCTCGACCAGGGCGGCCAGCCGCAACGCCATCCGGTGCGGCGGCGCGAGCGGGTGGCGGTTGCCCAGGGGATCTATGCCGAGCAGCAGGTTCTCGATCCGGTGAACCGCGAACCGCAGCGAGCGGGGGGCCTCCGGGTCGCGAATCATGAAGTCGAGCACTTCGGCGCGGCGGACGGTCATGGTGTGGCGCCGGCAGTAGAGCTCGTAGGCACCGCAAACCCGCAGCAGGTCGGCCCATGACAGCCGGGGCTCCCGGCCTGGTGCGCAGCCGATCCGGTCCCAGTTGCGGAGGAGGGTGTTCTGGTGCTGAAATCGCTCGACGAACCGGCCCAGCTCCAGAAACCGCCACGCGTCGTCTCGCGGCATGGTCACGTGCACCACCCCTTCCAGCAGGCGCAAGCGGTCGATCGCCTCGGAGACCAGCTGCGCCGGTGCCACCCGCCATGCGCTGGGAAACTCGCAGTCCCGGAGCCACAGATAGCCCTGGTTGAGGCAGGTCCACACGCGCAGGGGCAGCTGGGGACGGAGTTGCCTGGCGTTCTCGCGCGCCCGCTGCCAGCAGGAGATCATCGAGTCCGGGTTGGTATCGTCCTCGACGAGGCTTCCGGCCAGAGTGTAGGCGTCGGCGATCAGGAAGACCTCCGCCTCGTCGGCATCCGCCGGCGCGTCGGGCACTGCCTGGTCCAGCGCCCGGTAGACGACCCGCCAGCCCAGCGCCAACTCGTCCGCCGGCGTATCCACCAGTCCACCCAGCTGGTAACGAAGCAGGCGCGCGGTGTGTTCGATGCGCTCGAGATAGCGCCCCATCCAGTAGAAGTCGGCGGCCACCCGCGCCAGCATCGCCCGCTTCCCCCGTTCGCCTCGTCAGGACCGCAGGACCCAGAGGTCCTTGCAGCCTCCGCCCTGGCTGGAGTTCACCACCAGGTTGCCCTCCTGTAGCGCCACGCGGCACAGTCCCCCCGGCACCACATGCTGTTCTCCGCTTCCTTGCAGCGTGAAAGGGCGAACATCGACGTGGCGGGGCTGGAGGCTGCCGTCGACGAAGCACGCCGCGCGAGAAAGGGGAAGCACGGGCTGGGAGATGAAGTTGGCGGGGTCGGAGCGCAGTCGGGATGCGTACGCCTCCCGTTCCGCTGCCGTGGACTGGGGGCCCACCAGCATCCCGTAGCCGCCGGAGCCGCCCACCTCCTTCACCACGAGGTCCTGCAGGTTGTCGAGCGTGAAGGCGAGCCCGTCGGGGCTGCGGCACAGATGTGTATCCACATTCGCCAGGATCGGCTCCTCGCCAAGGAAGTAGCGGATGATGTCGGGGATGAAGGCGTACACCGCCTTGTCGTCCGCGACCCCGGTCCCCGGCGCGTTCGCCATCACGACGTTGCCCGCGCGGTAGGCGTGGAACAGGCCCGGCGCTCCCAGCATCGAATCCCGGCGAAAGGTCACGGGGTCGGTGAAGTCGTCGTCGATCCGCCGGTAGATGACGTCGACGCGGCGCAATCCGGAAGCCATGCGGGCGTACACGTTGGCGTTGTGAACGACGAGGTCGCGCCCTTCCACCAGGTCGACTCCCATCTCTCCCGCGAGAAAGGCGTGCTCGTAGTACGCGGAGTTGTAGCGGCCCGGTGAGAGCACCGCCACGCGGGGCGTTCCCGCCCTCGAACTCAGGGAGACGAGGATGGAATAGAGACGCTCCGGGTATGCGGACACCTCTCGAACCCGGTGTTCCCGGTACAGGTTGGGAAGCGCTCTCTTGGTGGCTGCGCGGCAGGCGAGCATGTAGGAGACCCCGGACGGGACACGCATGTTGTCCTCGAGAACCACGAAGCCCTCGCCGGTGCGCACCACGTCGGTGCCGCCGACGGCGACGTAGACATCGTGCGGCACCCTGACCCCCCGCATCTCCACCCGGTACTGGGGGCAGCCCAGCACCAGGTCGGGCGGCACCACGCCGTCGCGCAGCGAACGGCCCTCGTGGTAGATGTCGCGCAGGAAGAGGTTGACGGCCCTGAGGCGCTGCTTGATTCCCTCCTCGATGTGCTCCCACTCCGCGGCCGTCAGAATGCGCGGCACGCAGTCGATGGGAATGATGTGCTCGGACACCTCCTTCTTGCCGAGCACGGTGAAGGTGATCCCCTCGTGGATAAAGCGGCGGTGCACGCCGTCCTGCACCCGGACCAGCTCTTCCGCGGGTATCCGCGCCAGCGCCTCGCCCAGCGAGCGGCAGGCCTCGCGCGGAGTGCCGTCGTCCCGGAACATCTCGTCGAATATGCCGGGGTCCACACGATAGTCGGCGAACGCCCCCGACCCGGCGGTGCCGGTAGCGGTTCGTCCGTTACCGGCGCCGACGGTCGTCGCGTCGGCGGTGGCGCTCAACGGCTCGCCGGGCCTCAATCGGGATCGCGGTAGTCGCCCCCGTCGTCCGGATCGACCATCAGGACGAACTCGGGGTAGGCGTCGATCCCGAGTTCCGCCGCATCCTGGCCGATCTCCTCGACGCTCCGGGAGACGCGGACACCGATGGTCTTCTCGAGGATCGTCCAGAGTACCCACGACACGGTGAAGACGAAGGCCCCGATGCTCGCGACGCCGATCAACTGGGTCACGAAGTCGGCCCCGGCCGCGATGCTGGCGGCCAGGGTGCCCCAGACGCCCGCGAAGAGGTGCGCCGGAACGGCCCCGACCACGTCGTCAACGCGCGCGCGCTCCAGGACCTTCAGCCCCAGCGTGCAGGACAGCGCCCCGACCGCGCCGATCACGATCGCCCACCTGCTGTCGATGATGTTCGGTCCGGCGGTGATCGCGACCAGTCCGGCAATGGCCCCGTTGAGCGCGGCGAAGAGATCGGTGCGTCCGAGGATCGGCCTGGACACGAAGATCGCGGTGATCACGCCGGCCGCGGCCGCCAGGTTCGTGTTGACGATCACGTTGCTCATCCCGACGGCGTCGGCCGCGCTGCCGAGGGCGAGCTGCGAGCCCCCGTTGAATCCGAACCACCCCAGCCAGAGGATGAACACGCCGAGCGTGACCGCCGGGATGTTGGACGGGGCGGTGACCTTCACCGAGCCGTCCTTGCGGAACTTGCCCCAGCGCGGGCCCACCACCAGAGCGCCGGCGAGCGCGGCCCAGCCACCCGTCGAGTGCACGATCGTGGACCCGGCGAAGTCGGTGAAACCCATTTCGCTCAGCCATCCGCCGCCCCAGGTCCAGGCGCCGACGATGGGGTAGATGATGGTGGTCAGGACCGCCGTGAAGGCGAAGAAGGCCCAGAGGTTCACCCGTTCGGCCAGCGCTCCCGAGACGATCGAGGCCGTGGTCGCCACGAACACCATCTGGAAGAACCAGTCGGAGGTAACCGCGTAGCCGTTCTCGACCACCGCGGCCGCCGCGCCCTCGTTGCCGTCCAGGAGCGCGATCTCGTCCGCCGAGGGCCCGTAGAACCAGTCGAACGAACCGATGAACCCCCCCACGTCGGTGTACATCAGGTTGTAGCCGACGATGTAGTAGGTCAGCCCCGCGATCGCGTAGAGTCCGATGTTCTTGAGGCAGATCACCGACGCGTTCTTGGAGCGAACCGATCCGGACTCCAGCATGGTGAAGCCCGCGCACATCCACATGACCAGTGCGCCCCAGATCAGGAACGAGAAGGTGTTGAACACGAACGCGCTGTCCTGGGCGGCCGCCTCCTGGGCCGCGGCGGCCACCGGGGCGGGCAGGACCAGGAGGATCAGGGCGGCTGGAAGACCCGCTGGAACAGTCGCCCGTACGAGGCGGTGGACGAAGGTGGGGATCGTGTTGGGGAAGAAGGTCGGTGTCTTCATTGGCGTTCCGGTTGGTTGCAGGGGGAGTACCGGCGAGTTCGTGATTCCTCGGCCTACCCTCGAATGGGGCCAAGTTACTGTCCCCACTAGGAATCGCAAGGTAGCCGGGCCGATCCGGGCCCCATTCCCGGTGATAGCGGGGTCATGGTGATTAGTCCAAACCACTGCGGTAGGCTATCTTGACCCGTCGACCATCACGGATTCAACCCACGGCTGCGATTCGCCGAAAGGAATGCGACCATGACGATTCGGGCTACGTTGCTCTCAGCGGGCGTCGGACTCTGGACAGTTGTCCTGCCCTGCGCCCCCCCCCCCTTGGGGGCACAGCAGTTCAATGCCCGCGGCGGTTCCACCGTCACGCTCGGCGCACGTGTCCAGGTTCAGTACGAAGCCTCGAGCGCACAGGACAGCATCAGCTCCTTCTCCATCCGGCGGGCATGGGTCACGATCGACGGGAAGCTCAACGACAAGGTGGGTGGGCGCGTTCAGTTCAACGCGAATGGCGCTTCGGTGTTCGAAGCCTACCTGCAACTCAAGCACTCGGAGGCATTCCAGGTCCAGATCGGACAGTTCAAGCGGGCCATGTCCTATTTCTGGCTGGCGGCCAACGCCGACCTGCCTCTGATCGAACGCAACGGGCGGGTCACCGGCGTCAACCACTGCCCCGGGGTGGGCGGTGTCTGCTCCTTCGGCCAGTTGACCGGCAGCCTGGGGCTGGACACCTATGAACCCGGGATCCTGATGACCGGACGCTTCGGAGGTGGCCGCATGGGATACCGGTTCACCCTCACGAACGGTGAAGGGCTGGGAGGGAAGGACGTCAACAACAGCAAATCGGCTTCCGCGAGGCTTTCCGCGTTTCTGGGCGAGAACCGCCGTCTGTCGGCCTACGTCGCGCTGGACGAGACGCTCGACTCCGGCAAGGAGACGATGACGGTACCGGCCTACGGGGCCGAGCTGGAGATCGGGACATGGCGCAACGGTCCCCACCTGCTGGTCAACGGCCTGACCGGCCGGAACTGGAAGGCGGGCGACGACGTGACCTTCACCGCGTTCCAGGCGATGGGACTGTGGTATCGCCCGCTGGACCCGGAGGCGGGTCTGGCCGCGATCGAGCCGATGCTGCGCGTGAGCTGGGCCAGCACGGCGCCCGGAGATACCGGCGGCATCAACGCCGACGGCACGGTGATCACCCCGGGAGTCATGGTGTACTTCGCGGGCCGCAACGGCATTTCGGCCAACCTGGACATTTACCGCGCCAGCGAAATCAACGAGTGGTCCCTCAAGGTCCAGGCCTTCACCTTCTTCTAGGATTCCGCGGATCGATCCGCGCCAGCAACTGGAACGGCACGGCGCCTGGAACGTGTGGCGGTGGTGGGCGGCCGCGGGTCGCCCGGATTCCGGCAAGGCAGAGCAAGCCGACCCACCGGAGGGGTGGATCGGCGGCGGGTTTCCCGAGCGGAAGACCGATACTTCATGCCCCCGCCCCCCCCGTTCCGCACCGGAACAGGGGGCCACGGGAGCCTCACAGAAACTGCTGCTAGGAGAAGCTGGCCCGCGCCTCGTCCGCCGTCGCGAATACCTTGGTGAGTCGTACGAACCCACTGACCTCCAGCACTTCGCGGATGTGGTCGGGTACGGAGCAGAGCGCCAGACCGCCGCCGGCTTCGTTGGTCTTCCGGATTGCGATCAGCAGGACACGGAGTCCGGCGCTGCTGATGTAGTTGAGGCCGCCGCAATCGACCACCAGGCTGCTTACTCCCCGGTCGATGATGGCACTCAGCTCCTCGTCGAAGTCCTTGGCGTTCGCGGAATCGATCCGACCGTCGACCACCGCGACGGCCGTGCTTCCGGAGTAGCTGGTCTCCACATTCATGTTTGGTCCTCCTGGTGCGCCCCGATTGGCTGCACGAGGTTCAGGCGATTCCAACCGT
Organism: Longimicrobiales bacterium; assembly: GCA_965204275.1. Classification (GTDB taxonomy): domain Bacteria; phylum Gemmatimonadota; class Gemmatimonadetes; order Longimicrobiales; family Gaopeijiaceae; genus Bin94. Next base: position 1,259,240 of record CBDBEC010000002.1, on the reverse strand, counting down.
CCACCCGCTCGTAGCTGAGCGCGTGGACGAACGCCTTGGTGAGGTGAATGCCGAGTCCGCCCACGCGGCGGTCCTCGGCGGAAAGGTCCAGATCGGGCACTGGCGCGTCCCTCATTGGGTTGAAGGGTCTCCCGTTGTCCTGAAGAAGGGCCTCCAGTCTGTCGTCCGCAAGCCGGAGATCGAGCGTGATGACCGGATCCTGAACTCCTTCCTCGAACGCATAGGAGACCACGTTGGTCAGGAGCTCGTCCAGCGCCAGCTGGAATTTGAAGGTAACGCCCATCGGCAGTTCGTGTTCGAGGGCGAACTGCTCGAATTGCTCGACGACCCTGCGGGGTTCCTTCATATCGAGCCCGACCTCCAGCGTGAGCCTGGCTTCCACCGTGTGTTCTCCGGAATCGGAACGGCTGCTCACGGGCACCCCATCCGGACCATGCTGCGCCGCAGACGGCTGCGCACTTCAGACGTCGCGCTCCGTCCGGAATACTCCGGCCTCGGCATGGTTGCGATCGAAGGCGGTATCCCCGGGGCACGCCACGGGCCTCGTCCCGGGCGGCCAGGCCGGATTTGGACTGGGCGTCGATTCACGTAGGCGTAACTCCACCGAAGGTCTGCGGGAATTCGCGAGAGTACAGCAATGTAAGGTATCGGGCAAGGCACCCCAGGTCCAGAACACCCAGGTCCGGAAGCCTGAAGACAACCCGGATTTGCTTGACGGAGTCCCGAGGTCCCCGGATATTGGTCACGGAGCCGCTGCGGGGTTCCCCGGAGCCGGATACTCCGTCTCGCCGGGCGCCTCGCAAACCAGGCCGTCCGGCCCGGGGGGTCCGCGGGGCCGCGACGCCCTCCTCGCGGTGGGCAGAACGGCAAGCAGTGCTTAGACTTATGGTCCCGTGCAGCCAAGTGGGGGTGGCGCGCACCAGGGCTTCCCTTTCCGAATCCTCCCCCGCTTGCCAACCTGGATGGGTACTTGATGGCGAAGATTCTGGTCGTTGACGACGAGCCCGATCTCGAACTGCTCCTCCGACAGAAGTTCCGGCGCAAGGTCCGGAAGGGAGAGCTGACTCTGGTCTTCGCCCAGAACGGAGTGGAGGCCCTGGAGCAGCTCAAGGTGCACCCCGATGTCGATATGGTGTTGTCGGACATCAACATGCCCCAGATGGACGGTCTCACCCTCCTCCACCAGCTCAACCAGCTGAACTACGACCTCCGGGCCGTGATCGTGACTGCCTACGGGGACATGAAGAACATCCGCACCGCCATGAACCGTGGTGCCTTCGACTTCGTGACCAAGCCCCTCGACTTCAAGGACCTGGAGACCACGATCTCCAAGACCCTGGCGCATCTCGCGGTCATGAGGGAGGCGCTTCGGTCCAGAGATGAACTGGTGGCGCTGCGGCAGGAGCTGGGGGTGGCGGCGCGGATGCAGGAGTCGATCCTGCCCACCAGCTTCCCGGAGGATCCCCGCTACGAAATCCACGCGTGGATGACCCCGGCCAAGGAGGTCGGCGGCGACTTCTACGACTTCTTCAAGCTGGAGGACGGACGCATCGGGATCGTCATGGCCGATGTCTCCGGGAAGGGGGTTCCGGCCGCCCTGTTCATGATGGTGAGCCGCACGCTGATGAAGGGCACGGCCATCGGCGAGAACGATCCGGCGAAGTGCCTGTCGGAGGTCAACCAGCTCCTGGTCGAGTCGAACGAGGAGTCGATGTTCGTCACCGTATTCTACGCCAGCTTCGACCCGGCGACCGGCGTCCTGGAGTACGCCAACGCGGGACACAATCTGCCGCTGGTCGTCAAGGACAACGGCGAGGTGAACCCCATAGACTGTGACGCCGGCCTGGTTCTGGCGATCATGCCGGGGTTCGATTTTCCCGGAGGATCCATTCAGTTGGAGCCGGGAGACTCGGTGTTCTTCTACACGGACGGTATCACCGAGGCGATGGACGAAGAGGGCGTCGAGTTCGGGGAGGACGAGTTGGCCGCGGTTCTCGCCGAGACGGCGGGGTCGAACGCGGCGACTTTCAACCGCAGGGCGGTGCAGGCGGTGCAGGAGCACGCGGGGGAGGCGGCGCAGTCCGACGACATCACCTGTCTCACGCTCCGCTACCTGAGGAATTCGCAGTGAACGAACGCCCGGCAGGGGCGGCAGTTGGGAACATGGTGGTGCTGATCACACTGGCTCTCGGTGCGTTCGTCCCGGGTGCGCGGGGCCAGGTGCAAGGGGGTGGGGATGGCGACGGCGTCTTCCCGGACTCGATTGTCTTCGGACAGTCGGCCGCGATCAGCGGTGCCGCGCGCGAACTCGGCGAGAACATGCGCTTGGGCGTGCTCGCCGCCTTTGAGGAGGCCAACCTTGGAGGCGGGATCCGGGGCCGGAAACTCCGGCTGGTGGTGCGTGACGACCGCTACGAGGGGGAAGTGGCTGTCGTGAACACGAGGGAATTGATCGCGCACGGCGTTTTCGGGCTGATCGGGGCTGTGGGGACGCCCACCTCCCGGGTCGCGGAACCGATCGCCAGCCGTGCGCGGGTGCCGTACATCGGGGCGTTCACGGGTGCCGCGCTGCTCAGGGGCGAGGACCAGCGCTATGTGGTGAACCTGCGGGCGTCCTACAACCAGGAGACCGAGGAGATGGTGGAGCGGCTCACCACCGATCTGGGTTTCACGCGCATCGCCATCCTCTACCAGGACGACAGCTATGGCCAGGCCGGCCTGAACGGAACCCGCACCGCGCTTGACAAGCGCGGGATGTCCCTGGTGAGCGAGGGAACCTACGTACGCAACACGGTTGCGGTAAAGCGGGCGCTGCTCAAGATCCGCGACTCCAATCCCCAGGCGGTGATCATCATAGGCGCGTACCGCCCGGCGGCGGCGTTCATCAAGTGGGCCCGCAAGATCGGGATGCGGGCCGTGTTCGTGAACATCTCCTTCGTGGGAAGCAACGCGTTGCTCAATGAACTCGGCCGGTCCGGCGAGGGCGTTGTGGTGACCCAGGTGGTACCCTTTCCGCGCGACACGGAGATCCCCGTGGTCACGAGGTACCGGGCAGCGATCCGTGAGATCGATCCGGCGGCCCAACCGGGCTTCGTGTCCCTCGAGGGGTATCTTGCCGGACGCCTGGTGGTGGAAGCGCTCACCGCCGCCACGGATTCCGCCGCAGCCGCGCCAACGCGCGAGTCGTTCCTCCAGGCCCTGACCGCGGCGGGCCCGCTCGACCTAGGCGGGTTCGAGGTGGAGTACGGACCCGCGGACAACCAGGGATCCGACGCGGTGTTTCTGACCGTGATCCGACAGGGCAGGTTCGTTCCGGTGGAGCGGTTGTCGCGATGACCGATTCCCCCAAGACCCTCGATCACCGGTTGCACTCCGCCTTCGGATGGGTGCTCGAGCGGCTTCCCAAGCGTCTGGGCGACCCCGTCCGGCAGGCCACCGGTGGCCGTTTCGGAATAGGCACCCAGATCGTGCTGGGTCTGGGTGGGGGCGTCCTGCTCACGGTCGTTTCGATCATTCTGGCGCTGATCCTGATGTCCATCGTGAGTGCCCGCCAGTCGGAGGTCACCAACCAGTATATGCCGTCACTCATGGGTGCCTCCGACGTTGCCCAGCGTAGCGCCGAACTCGTGCGCGCGACCCCCGGACTCCTGGCAGCGACGCGACCCGAGGACCTGGACAGGGTGCGCCGCGAGGTGGTCGTCACCGAGAATCTTCTTCGCGATGCCGTCAAGCTCGTCGCCGGAATAGAGGGTGGCGTGGGCCCGGAAAGCGGCGTCGGCGAAGAAATCGTGCCGCTCGTCGACACGCTCCTGGAGGTGGTGAATGAGATCTACCAGTCGGTGCACTCCCGGATGACCTACCAGGAACGCCTGCGAGAGCTCGATGTACGCTTGGCGGATGTCAGCCTGAGGCTGCAGAACGACGTGGAGGGCGAGCTGGACGACCAGCATTTCTTCATGCGCACGGGGCTCCGCGACCTGACCGACTCGCCGGCGCCCCAGTCACGGCGGCGAACCATCGAGGAACTCGATCACTACAGCGGGCTCCTGCTCTTCAAGGCGTATCAGAACGAGGTGACCGCCCAGGTCGCGCAGGCCATGACCGAAACCGACATCGAAGTGCTGCGCGCGACCCTCGAGCGCTTCGGGACGGCGCTCAACGACGTGCAGGAGGCGCTGGCCGACATCCGGGCCCGGCCCCGCGCCGGGCTGCAGGAAATGGTGGAGGAGCTGTCGGATCTCTCCAGTTCGCCCGAAGGGGTCTTCGCCATCCGCAACGCCGAACTGGAGGAACTGGGCACGGCCGAAGCCCTTGTCACGAGGAGCAACCAGGTCACCGAGGTGCTGGTTGCCCGAATCGACACGCTCAAGGGACAGGCACAGTTTTCGGCCCAGAGGGCGGCGAGCCGCTCCAGCGACCTGGTGCAGCTGGGGGTGTGGTTCATGGTCACGGTCACCGTCGTAACCATCCTGCTTGGGTTCGTGGCCTGGAAGTTCTTCGGCGAACGTCTGCTGGTCAGGATCGGAAGGCTCTCCAGCGCGACCCGCCAGATGTCGAAGGGAGACCTGGACGTACAGGTCGAACTCGAAGGCAACGACGAGCTTACCGACATGGCCGGTGCGCTCGAAGTGTTCCGCCAGCACGCGGTCGAGGTGCAGCGGCTCAACCTGGTGGAGAAGCTGGCTGCGGAGGTACAGGCCAAGAACTCCGAGTTGGAGGACACGCTGGAGAACCTGCGTCGCACCCAGCAGCAGGTCGTCAATCAGGAAAAGCTGGCCTCGCTGGGCGCCTTGACGGCCGGGATCGCCCACGAGATCCGCAACCCCCTCAACTTCATCAACAACTTCGCCGCACTGTCGTCCGAGCTCATCGACGAGCTCAAGGAGGAACTGGCGGAGGCCACCAACGGTGATGGTGAACTGGACCGGGAATACGTCGACGAGATCCTGGGCGACCTCAACACCAACGTAGTCAAGGTGAACGAGCACGGACAACGCGCCAACCGCATCGTCGAGGGGATGCTGGCGCACTCCCGTGAAGAAGCCGGAGAAGTGGAGTCCATCGACATCAACCTGATGATCCGGGAGTACGCCAAGCTCGCGTACCATGGAATCCGGGGCACGGACTCCACATTCAACGTCGACATGATCCATCAGTACGACAAGGATGCGGGCTCGGTCGACGGCATCGCCCGAGATCTGAGCCGGGTCTTCCTGAACGTCATCACCAACGCCTGCCACGCCACCCAGTCCCGGGGGCGCGACGAAGACAGTTCCTACATGCCCACCGTGACGGTGAGCACGGAAGGACGCGAGGACGACGTTCTCGTCACGGTCCGCGACAACGGTACCGGCATGCCGGACGAGATTGTGAGCAGGATCTTCGATCCGTTCTTCACAACCAAGTCCGGTACGCAGGGCACGGGTCTCGGTCTCTCGATCTCACATGAGATCATCCAGGAACACGGCGGCAGGATCGAGGTGGAGACGGAGCAGGGGGAGTTTACCGAATTCCGGATCACACTTCCCCGAAAGAGCTACAATCCTGTGTCAGCCGCGTCCTGATTGTCGACTCCGGCCGGGCCATTGTGGGCCCGATTGTCCGCCTTTCGCCCCGGGGGCACCGAATTCCGCGGTGTCGTGGCCCTTGCCCTCCCGGTGGCGGTGGTCCAGATGGGACTCGTGGCCCAGGGGCTTGTGGATACGGCCATGGTGGGCCGGGTCAACGCGGCCGAACTCGGTGCGGTCACGCTGGGCAACCTCTACTTCTTCGGCGTCGCGGTCTTCGGCATGGGTTTCCTCTTCGCACTCGATCCGCTCGTGTCACAGGCATTCGGCGCCGACGACCACGCCTCCATCGAAGCCGCGATACAGCGCGGTCTTGTACTGAGTCTCGGCCTCGCGGTCACGACCTCCGCCCTGCTGGCGGTGGCCGGTCCGGTCTTCACCCTGTTGAAGCAACCGGAGGAGGTCGTACCCGCGGCCGCCGCCTATGCCCGCACCCAGATCGCGGGCATACTGCCGTTCTACGGCTTCATCGTCTTCCGGCAGGTGCTGCAGGCCGTGGGCCGGGTTGCCCCGGTGGTGTGGACCATCCTGTTGGCCAACCTGGTGAACGCCCTGGCCAACTGGATCCTGGTCTTCGGCAACCTGGGGGCTCCGGCGATGGGGGCTGTGGGCTCCGGGTGGGCCACCGCCATCTCGCGGTGGTTCATGTGGTTGTGCGCACTGGTGCTGGGGTGGCGGCTGCTGGTCCCGTACCTGGGGCGCGTGCGGCGGGATCTGCTCCTGGCGGGACCCCTGATGCGGATTCTGAGACTTGGTTCACCCATCGGACTCCAGCTGTTCCTCGAATTCGGCGCCTTTGGCGCCATCGGGATCGCCATGGGGTGGCTGGGAACCGAAGCCATCGCCGGCCACCAGATCGCCCTGAATCTGGCGGCCTTCGCCTTCATGATCCCGGTCGGCATTTCGCAGGCCGGGGCCGTGCTCGTGGGGCGGGCGGTGGGGCAGGGCAGACCCGATCGCGCCAGGAGGTCGGCGGGAGGCGCGATTCTCCTGTGCTGCGCGGTGATGGTTGCGACCGCACTCATCTTCCTGGTGTTTCCGGGCACGCTGGCACGCCAGTTCACGACGGAAACAGGGGTCGTCGCGGTGGCGGCGGTGCTGATCCCCGTGGCCGGCATGTTTCAACTCTTCGACGGCCTTCAGGTCGTCTGCACCGGGGTACTTCGGGGAGTTGCCGATACCTTGCGGCCGCTGGTCTGGAACGTGCTGGGATTCTGGCTGTTCGGAATGCCGGTCAGCCTGTGGCTGGGGTTTCAGCGAGGGATGGGGCCGGTGGGTCTGTGGTGGGGTCTGGCCGCCGGCCTGGGGGCCGTGGCCGTGATGCTGGTGGCCCGGGTGTGGATACGCTTCCACGGGCCGCTCGAGCGCATCTAGGAGTTGGATCACGCGGGTGCGCTGCGGTGCGGGAGACCCCGGTCAGAACTCGCCGACAAGGCAGATTTCGGTCTCCAGCCGGTACCCCGTTTCCCGGAGTACCGTGGCGCGCGCGAGGTCTATCAGCGTCCGTACCTCGGCCGCGGTCGCCCCGCCCAGGTTGACGATGATGTTCGCGTGCTTGTGGAAGATCTCCGCAGCGCCGCGCACGTGACCCTTCAGTCCGCATTCGTCGATCAGCCGGCCGGCCCCGATTCCCTCGATCTTCTTGAAAACCGATCCGACGCACGGATACAGCCACAGATCGGGGTGACGCTCGTCCCTCCATGCGAGGTTCTCGCGCATCACCCTGCGGAGCTCCGCGACCGGCGTGGGAATCAACCTGAGGGAGACGTCGAGAACGAGGTCGCCGGTCTCGTGAATCACGCTGTAGTCGTAGCCGAAGCCGAAGTAGTCGGTCCCAACCCGGCGCACTTCGCCATCGGGGGTCAGAATCGTGGCGGCCTCCATCACCTCTTCCCAGAACAGGGTTCGTTCCCGTTCGGGTGCGGGGGAGAGAAAGTGCAGGTTCTGCCATACCGCGCCCCCGACGGTGCTGGGAATGCCCACGAAATGATGAATGCCACCCAGTCCCCGGGCGACGGTGGCGTTGATCAGGTCCGGGAAGGTATCGACTCCGGCGCCGGCCACCACCCGCCCTTCCGGAAGGAACTTCACCCCGGAGATGTCGCAGCGCACCACGACGCCGCGGAATCCACGGTCCCCCACCAGAATGTTCGCGCCCCGTCCGAGGACGAAACTGGGGATTCCCAACTCCCTGGCGCAGGTTACTGCCCGGTGCAGTTCCTCTCCCGTACGGGCCCGGTAGTAGAGGTCGGCCGGGCCTCCGATCCTGAAGGTGGTCAGGGGCGCCAGCGGGACATCGCGGCGTACCCGCCCGGGGTCGACGGCCTGCACGTAGTGGTCGAGGAGCGACGATTCCGGGCGCTTCACCACGGGCTGTTGGGGTGGCATGGAGATCAGGGCGAAACAACGAGACGCGTACACAATTCTCGCCTCGGGTCCGCGCCACGGCAACACCGCAAGCAGGCCGGACCGGCCGAGACGTGGCCCGGGGAACCCGGGTTGCGTACGGTGTATGAACCCCGTGCGGGTCCCGCGCTGGCACGGAATTGTCGCATCGTCCCTCCGGACCCGACAGGGATACGTTGCCGAGGGAGATTCTGCCGGAGATGCCTGAAGCGAGGCGACCGCTGATCAAACTGGAGGCGCTCGGCAAGGTCTTCGTCACCGAGGAGGTGGAGACCCACGCCCTTTCCCAGGTCACACTGGATATCGAACGCGGCGAGTTCGTGTCGATCGCAGGTCCTTCAGGGTGCGGCAAGACCACATTGCTTTCGATCCTGGGCCTCCTGGACGCACCCACCGCCGGCAGGTACCTGCTGGAGGGCCGGCCCGTGGATCAACTCTCGGCGTCCGAGCGAGCGCGGATCCGGAATCGAGCGATCGGCTTCGTCTTCCAGGCCTTCAACCTCATCGGCGATCTCACCGTATTCGAGAACGTCGAACTCCCTCTGACCTACAGGGAATTGCCGAAGAGCGAACGCGAAGGCATGGTGCTTCAATCGCTGGAACGCGTGAGCATGGCGCACCGGGGCAACCACTACCCGTCTCAGCTCTCGGGAGGCCAGCAACAGCGGGCAGCCGTTGCCCGGGCGATCGTCGGCAACCCTCTGATTCTGCTGGCCGACGAACCCATGGGCAATCTCGACTCCGAGAACGGGCAGGCCGTGATGGACCTGCTCCTCGAACTCCACACGGCAGGGGCCACGATCTGCATGGTTACCCACGATGAGCGGTACCGGCGGGCGGCTGAGCGGGCCATCCACCTCTTCGACGGACGAATCGTGGACGGAGGGGGGTTCCCCGGAGGGCGTCACCTCTGACAGCGATCGAACGGCCTGCCCCGTTGAGCGGAGCGGTCCAGCCTGGATGCGTCGCCCTTCGAATGCCGAGGGGATTTTGTCCACGGGTCAGGGGTGCAAGGGACCGGGGCCGGCGTCGCCGGCGCCCGGGACGCGGTTACCTTATCTGGGTGTTGTCCGCCGCCTGAGGAGACTAAATGTCGTTTTCCGACAGGAGAATACGCATTCTGGTCGCGAAGCCCGGCCTTGACGGCCACGACCGGGGCGCCAAGGTGATCGCCGCGGCCTTCCGGGACGCCGGCTTCGAGGTCATCTACACCGGCTTGCACCAGACGCCCGAGATGGTGGTGGCGGCGGCGGTCCAGGAAGACGTGGACGTGGTGGCGATGTCGGTGCTCTCGGGGGCCCACATGACCCTCTTTCCGAGGGTGCGGAAACTCCTCGACCGGGACGGGCTGGAACATGTTCTGTTGACGGGCGGGGGCATCATCCCCGGCGAAGACGCGATCGCTCTTGGCGAACTGGGCGTCGGCCGGATCTTCGGACCCGGAACGGCCACCACGGATGCGATCGGCTACATCCGGGCGTGGTTCGCCGAGCGGGAGGATCCCTATTAGCCGGACAGCCTCGGCGGACGGCGCCCGCCCCGGAGGCCTGATGACGGCGCTGGCCAGGGATCTGGTTGCGCTCCGGGATCGTCTGCGGCTAGGCGGGGGAACGGAGAAGATGCGGCGGCAGCGGGAACGCGGAAAACTCACTGCGCGCGACCGCCTGCACCTGCTGCTGGACGAAGGTGCGACCTGGGCCGAAGTGGGTCTCCTGGTGGCCCACGACCGCTACGACGGCATGGCTCCCGGCGCAGGCGTGGTCACGGGCGTGGGCGTGATCGCGGGAAGGGAGGTCGTGGTGGTGGCCAACGACGCGACCGTCAAGGCGGGGTCGTGGTGGCCCGAGAGCATAGGGAAGATGCTCCGGGCCCAGGAGATCGCCATGCGCTGCCGGATCCCCATCATCTACCTGGTGGATTCGGCCGGGGTCAATCTGCCCTATCAGGGCGGTGTCTTCCCGGGGCAGTACGGCGCGGCGCGCATCTTCTACTACAACTCCATTATGCGCCGCTACCTCAGGATTCCCCAGTTCGCGGCGGTGATGGGCCCCTGCATCGCCGGCGGCGCCTACCTGCCCGCGCTCTCCGACGTGATTCTCATGGTGGAGGGGACAAGCTTCATGGGCCTCGGCGGACCGAATCTGGTCAAGGGGGCGACCGGGCAGGCCGTGGGCCCGGAAGAGCTGGGCGGAGCCGCCGTTCACACCGGGGTCAGCGGCGTGGCACACTACCGCTGCCCCGACGACGAGGAGTGCATTGCCAGGGTACGGGAACTGGTGGCGGGGCTGCCCGCGGACGATGGCGGCCGCGCCGACACCGGACCGTCCTTCAGGCCGCCGTCCCGTCCGGCCGCCGACCTCCACCGGATCCTGCCGGACGACCACCGCCATCCCTACGACATGAGCGCGGTTCTCGAGGTCCTGCTGGACGGCGCATCCTTCACCGAGTTCCAGCCCGACCACGCGGCCGAGCTGATCTGCGGCACCGGCACCCTGTCGGGCCTGCCGGTCGCGGTGATCGCGAACCGCCGCGGAATGATCAGGGACACGCGCCGTGGACCGCCGCGCTTCGGCGGCATCATCTACACCGAGTCGGCCGAGAAGGCGGCCTACTTCATCGACACCGTGAACCGGCAGGGCATTCCGATCCTCTTCGTCCAGGACGTCTCGGGGTTCATGGTGGGGCCGGAGGCCGAACACAGCGGGATCATCCGCGCCGGCGCGCGCTTCGTGGAGGCCATGGCCACCGCGGTGGTCCCGAAGCTGGTGTTGACCCTGAACCACGCATCGGGGGCCGGATACTACGCCATGGCGGGACAGGGGTTCGACCCGGACTTCATCCTTACGCTTCCGACGGGGCGCATGGGGGTCATGGAAGGGGCCAGCGCGGTGATGGCGCTCTTCGGGAGCGAGCTGGACCGGCTCGGGAAGCAGGGCAGGGAGCCGGACGCGGCGATGACCGCCCGCATGGAGGAGGTCCGGGCGGAATACGACCGCCAGCTCGACGCCACCTTCGCGGCTGCCCGGGGATTCGTGGACGCGGTGGTGCTTCCGGAGGAGCTGCGCGACTGGCTCACCCTGCTGCTGCGCGCGGCCGGCCGGAATCCGGGGCCCCACCTCGGACCCTTCGTGCTGCCGCCGGGACTGGACGGCAGGGGACCGTGACGGGGACACCGGGCGGCTTCGCCGGGACGGCACCCGCAGCAGTGCCTGGCACCGCCTCCGAACGCCGAACGGTGCGCATCGCGAGTGGCCAGGGCTTCTGGGGAGACGACCTGGAGGCGCCGGTGCGGCAGGTGGAGGGGGGCGACATCGACTACCTCATGCTCGACTACCTGGCCGAAGTGACGATGTCGATCATGCAGAAGCAGCGGGCGCGCGACCCCCGCGCCGGGTACGCACGCGATTTCGTTTCCCTTATGGAAAGGATTTTCCCGGCGTGCGTCGAGCGCGCCATCAGGGTCGTGACCAACGCCGGGGGCGTGAACCCCGCGGGGTGCGCGCAGGCGGTGGCCGAGGCTGGGCGGCGGGCGGGGACGGCGGGGCGCGCCCGGGTCGGCGTGGTGACCGGAGACGACCTCATGGACCGGCTCGACGAGCTGCTCGCGGCCGGGCACCCCCTCGCCAACATGGAGACCGGGGAGCCCCTCCGCGCGATCCGGGACCGGGTGCTCAGCGCGAACGTGTACCTGGGTGCCGTTCCGATCGTCACGGCTCTCGAGTCCGGGGCCACCGTGGTGGTCACGGGCCGGTCCACCGACACCGCGCTCACCTACGCCCCCATGGTGCGGGAGTTCGGCTGGCCCCGCGACGCGTGGGACCTCCTGGCGAGCGGCGTGGTCGCCGGCCACATCAACGAGTGCGGCGCGCAGGCGAGCGGCGGAAACTGCTCGGCCGAGTGGTGGACGATCCCCGGCCTGGCCCGGGTGGGCTTCCCGATCATCGAGGCGGGCGCCGACGGCACCTTCGTGGTCACCAAGCATCCGGGTTCGGGGGGCGCGGTGAACCTGCGCACGGTCAAGGAACAGATCCTCTACGAGATGGGTGACCCGGCCACCTACATCACCCCGGACGTGACCGCGGACTTCACCACGATCCGTCTCGAGGATGAGGGTGGGGACAGGGTTCGCGTCCACGGGATCCGCGGCCGCCCGCCCACCTCTTTCCTGAAGGTCTCGGTCGCACATGCGGCGGGCTACAAGGCGGTCGGCACCCTGGTCTACGCCTGGCCCGACGCCGCCGCCAAGGCCCGGGCGGCCGCGAGGATCCTCAGGGAGCGGCTGGACCGCCTGGGCCTCGCCTTTGAACGGGTACTGGTGGAGCTGGTGGGCTGGGACTCCACCCATGGCCACATGGCCGGCGACCCTCCCCCGGACCTGCCGGAGGTCCAGCTGCGGGTGGGTGTCAGGGGAGACGACCGGCGGGGGGTGGAGCGTTTCACCCGCGAGGTGGCTCCGCTCGTTCTGACCGGGCCTCCATCGGTCACCGGCTTCGCGGGCGGGCGTCCGAGGGTGCAGGAGATCGTGGCCTACTGGCCGGCCCTGATCGACCGCACGGTGGTCGAGCCCCATATTGGGGTCGATCTTGTCGAAGTGTGAAGGAGGTTGCGATGGCCATCACCGATTGTCGGCGGGGAGCCCCTGGCGGGTTCTCCGGCGCGCGAACCGACGATGGCTGAGGTGCGCCTGCTGGAGCTGGCCCATGCCCGCTCGGGCGACAAGGGAAACACGGCCAACGTCGGTCTGATCGTCTGGGACGAAGAAGACTATCCCTTGCTCTTGAAAGAAGTTACGCCTGAGCGTGTGAAACAACACTTTAGGCACTTGGTGCAGGGGCCGGTGGAACGCTTCGCACTCGACAACCTGCACGCCGTGAACTTCCTGCTGCACGGCGCCCTCGACGGCGGCGGAACCGTCTCGCTGATGACCGACGCGCAGGGCAAGGTCTTCAGCACGGCGCTGCTGCGGATGAAGATCGAGGTGCCGGACGAGGTGGCGCAGCGGGTGCGGGGGCGGGGGCGCTGTCCGGTGGACCGCGCGGGAGGCCGGGGATGAACGGGGCGGCCGGGGACTCACTCGTCCTGATGGAGACCGCTGCCGGCGTGGCCACGCTGACCCTCAACCGGCCGCACAAGCGCAACGCCCTGTCCGCGGCAATGGTGGCCGCGCTCTCCCGGCGCCTGGGGGAGGCGGGTGACGACCGGGCGGTGCGGGTAGTCGCTTTATGCGGTGCCGGAGGGGACTTCTCCGCCGGGGCCGATCTTGCCGAGATCGCCGCCTCACAGGGCGAAGGCCCCGAAGCCGGACTCGCGGGCGCGCGTGGATTGGGAGACGTGTTCATCGGGATTCGCCGAATCGAGAAGCCCGTGGTGGCGGTGGTGCGGGGCAGGGCGCTGGGTGGCGGGTGCGGCCTGGCCACGGCCTGCGACATCGTGCTGGCCCACCCGGGCGCCGTCTTCGCCTACCCGGAGATCCATCTCGGTTTCGTTCCCGCGCTGGTCATGGCCGTGCTGAGACGGAAGGTGGGAGAGGCCGCCGCCTTCGAGCTCGTTGCGCGGGGACACCGGGTCGTCGCGAGCGAAGCCGTCACTCTGGGTCTCGCCACGCGCGTGGTCGCGGACGAGGACTTCGATGCCACCGTGGACACGTACCTGCGCGACCTCGCCAGCCGCCCTTCCACCGCCGTCGCCCTGGCGAAACGTCTGTTTCACAGCCTCGGCGGCCCCGGCTTCGAAGACGATATCGCCAGGGGTGCCGAGGTCAACGCCATCGCCCGTCTCACCCGGGAGTGCCGGGACGGAGTTCGCGACTTCCTGCGCGGAAAGGGAGGGTAGGGGGCACCATGTTCCGCCCGTCAAGAGAGCGCAGAGGGGAGGACCGATTCCTGGCGTGGAAGGTCCGGGTCTTCGTGGCCGGCGCCGCCCTGGAGTTCGCCGGCATCGGGATGTCACTGTCCTGGCTGGTGTGGGTGGGGATCGGCGTGTTGGTGGTGGGGTTGCTGCTCAGGTTTCTGCCGGACGGTGGCTGAAGCTCGCAGGGACCTTGCAGCCCCCCGGAGCCTGACTCCGCTTTTGTCCCGGCACGCAGGACCATGCGGAATGGCACTGAGTAACGCGCTCGGGGCATCGGTCAGGTCCGTCTACATCCACGCGCGATTGGCCGAGGAACGGCTGCGAAGCGGCGTGGCGTGGTGGCCGCTTGCACCTGCCATGGTCGCCGATCCCTACCCGGCCTACCGGAAGCTCCGCGACCGGGACCCGGTCCACTACAGCATTCTCGCCCGCCAGTTCGTGGTGTCACGATACGCCGATGTGGATCGCATCCTGCGGGACCACCGAGATTTCTCCAACGACTTGACGAGAGCGCGCTACTCGCGCGGCATCGTGGCAACGCGAAGGAAACTCAAGCCGAGCATGCTCGCGCTGGATCCGCCGGACCACACTCGTCTGCGCCGGCTCGTCAACCGGGCTCTCACGCCTCGTTCGGTCGCGGAGCTGGAGGATTTCATTTCATACGAGCCACCGCACACGGTCTTGTCGACGGGATGGAAGGGACCGATGAGTTCGACCTGATGAAGGCCTTTGCGGTGCCGCTTCCCACGATCGTGATCGCAAGGATGATCGGCATCCCCGAGAGGGACCTCGGCCGCTTCAAGGTGTGGTCGGGCCGATTGGCGCGCGCGCTGGAACCCATTCTCACACCGGCCGAACAGGAACTCGTCTACCGGACCCACCGGCAACTCGCGGAGTCGATCATCGAGCAACGGCACCTGGAGCCCCGCGAGGACCTGGTGTCGCGCCTTGTTGAGGCCGAGGAGCAGGGCGACAAGCTCACGCGCGACGAGACGATCGTTATGCTTCGCCTTCTCCTGCTGGCCGGCAACGAGACCACCACGAACCTGATCGGAAACGGGGTCCGGGCCCTTCTGCGACACCCCGGCCAACTGGCGCTGTTGCGAGAGCATCCGGACCTTATTCCTTCGGCCGTCGAGGAGCTGTTACGCTACGATTCGCCGGTACAGCTCGATATGCGCATCGCGACCCGCGATCTGGATATCGGGGACTCGGCCGTGCCGTCGGGCGCGATGATCGGCCTGCTCATCGGATCCGCCAACCACGACCCGGAGCGTTTTCGGCGCTCCGCCGAACTCGACATCACACGGTCCGACCGGGGCAATATCTCATTCGGGCGTGGCATCCATCACTGCCTGGGCGCCCCTCTCGCCCGGCTGGAGGGACGGATCGCGCTCGAGGTCCTGCTGGAGCGGTTCAGCGAGATGGGCTTCGGCGCGCGGCCGCCGAAGTACCGGCCCAGCGTGGTGCTAAGGGGGCTCGAGCATTTCGATGTGCGGGTGGTCCGGAGTGGCTGATTTGCGGTCGGATGAGGGTAGGCTCGGGAACACAACGTTCATCCCGGACTCCTGGCCCTGACGCCCACGGAAAGTTGGTGGCGGGGGTGGTGGAGGGCGGACGGTCGTTGGGAGATCCTCCCGTACTCGGCTGGGGGTCCCCAAAAAAGGGGACGACGCGGCTCGATTATCCCACGACATTACGGACATGACCTGCTTGAGATCGATCCCGATCCCCGCCACCTCCATGGCCATCGCGCTGTGGACGATCCCGTGGGGTTCCGGCCTGGAGGCTCAGGCTGTCGGCGACCGGGTCCGCGCATCTCTCGCCGACCAGACGATCATCGGAAAGGTAACTGCGGTGACTGAGCGGGGTTTCCGGATCAGCCAAGAGGATGGCGAGTACTTGCTCCTGTTCGGCGATCTGGTGAAGCTGGAGCGGAGCGTGGGCCAGAAGAGGGCGTGGTTGGAAGGCTACGTTATCGGCGCGACGATTCTCCTCTACCCGGGGATCCAGCTGATCACGACATGCCTTGATGACCCGACGATGGGCGACAACGCATTTCTCACGATATTCTGCATGATCTTCCTGATGGCACCCGGGGTCGCGCTCGTGGGCGCTGGCGTTCTCATCACCGGCCCCATCGGTGCAATGATCGGCGCCTTCAATCGCACCGATGTTTGGGAGCGCGTGACGGTTCCCGGAAGCCAGGTCCCCCCACCGCTACTGGCCCCGCCGATCCCGTCGTTCGAGCGCTGGCGGTTCGAGATGGGCTTTCGGATTCCGATACGGTGAAGTGGGTGGGTGAA
Organism: Longimicrobiales bacterium; assembly: GCA_965204275.1. GTDB lineage: Bacteria > Gemmatimonadota > Gemmatimonadetes > Longimicrobiales > Gaopeijiaceae > Bin94. The sequence goes on along the minus strand of CBDBEC010000002.1, from coordinate 1,243,111 downwards.
GGTCGTTCAGGGGGGCATGTGGCCCGGCCATCGTCACGGTTCGTCTTGAAGGACGGGCGGGCGTCCGTTGTGACAGGCGGTTTTCGAGAAATCCGAGCTGGTTGCGGCACCGATTGGACCGCCAAGCCAAGGGCTCGATCCGGATTCTCGCCATGGCTTCGGCCTGCCCGTTGAAACCGTTTGGATTGAATGTTCCATGGTACATGGCGCAGTCGTCGGCGTGTTTGGTGTAACGTAGCACGCGGGGTCGCGGGATCAAGGGTCGGTGCTGTTCGCTGCCATCGGCCCCTCGTCACGCCTGGCAGGCCCGGCGCCTCACCGCTTTCGGTGCTCGGGCGGCTCCATCCACGGATTGCCGGGGAGGCCGGTAGCAGCCCTGCGCGCACACCAGTCCCGAAACGCCATTCTTCCGCCCCGCCTTCCCCCCCTTACTTCCGGGTGTGACACCGGAACCCGAAACCCGCCCCAACCCAGCCGCCCGCGCCGTCCTGCGCGACAAGTTCGGCTTCCCCGGCTTCCGCCCAGGCCAGGAGGAGCTGGTCGGCAGCGTGCTCTCGGGCCGCGACACCCTCGGCGTCCTCCCGACCGGAGGCGGCAAGACGCTCTGCTACCAGCTCCCCGCCTTCATGATGCCCGGCCTGGTGCTGGTCGTCAGCCCGCTGATCTCGCTCATGCAGGACCAGGTCGACCGCGCCCGCCGACTGGGCCTGCGCGCCGCCTCGCTCACCTCCCAGGACCCGAAGGACACCCAGCGCCGCGCCGAAGAGGACCTCTCGCAGGGACGCCTCGACCTCCTCTTCTGCTCACCCGAGCGCCTGGAGTCCCGGAAGCTCCGCAACCTGCTGGGGTCGTCGCCCGTCTCCCTCATCACCATCGACGAAGCCCACTGCATCTCGGAGTGGGGCCACGAGTTCCGCCCCGCCTTCCGGCGCATCCACCGCCTCCGCGAAATCGTCTCCGCTCCCGTCCTGGCCGTGACCGCCACCGCCACCCCCGCCGTTCGGGACGACATCACGCAGGTGCTCCGCATGACGGACCCGTTCAGGGTCGTCACATCCTTCGACCGGCCCAACATCCGCTGGCTGGTGGCCCGGCGGCGCTCCGGTGCCGACCGCATCCGCGCCATGGTGCGTCTTGTCCGCAGGGCTCCTCCCGAGTGCGCGGAGAGGGCGCTCATCGTCTACGCGCCCACGCGGCGGCTGGTCGTCAATGTGCGGCGCGCTCTCGCCAGCCTGGGCGTCGTCGGCGACGCGTACCACGCCGCGCTCCCGAGCGAGGAGCGGCAGGCCGTGCAGCAGCGCTTCATGTCCGGCCAGTCCAACGTGGTGGTCGCGACCTGCGCCTTCGGGATGGGCATCGACAGGGGCGACGTGTGGGCCGTCTTCCACTACGCCTTCCCGGGATCGCTGGAGAGCTACTACCAGGAGGCCGGCCGCGCGGGCCGCGACGGGGAGCAATCGATGGCGCTCGGCTTCGTCCACAAGGATGACTGGAAGGTCCCCGCTTCGTTCATGGAACGAGCCTATCCGAAGCCACGCGAGGTTCTGAGGGTACTTGCGAAGATCCGGTCTCGCGAGTCGGCGGCCCATCCCCGGTCCCCGGACACGCTCCTCGGACCGGGCGGCGCCAACGTGCCCCATCTCAAGTGGCTCATGCGCTCCGGCGCGATACGGTTGGATCCGGTCCTGGCGGAGTGGATCGACGACTGGCCGGACCGGGCGGCCGGTGGTCCGCCCGCCGTAGCGGGACCGCGGCTTGCCTTCACGGGCAACACGGCCGACCTCGGCCCGCTGGCCACCGCTCGCCGGCAGGCCGTCGACCGGCTGCGCGCCATGCAGAGGTACTGCGGTCGCCGGGGATGCCGGAGAATGGCCCTGTTGCGTTACCTTGGAGAGGTGCCCGACCGTCGCTCCTGCGGCTCCTGCGACCGATGCGAGCGCCGCCGGGACCCCGCAACCTGACCCTGCCAACCCCAACCCACGACCCAACTCGCCCTGCGCGATGGATCCATATCTGGACCGAAGTCACCTCAGTCTGCAAGCTGCCGTCCGCCGCTTCGCGATCGATAGGATTGTCCCCGTTGCCCGCGAGCTGGACGAGACCACCTGTTTCCCCTGGGACAATGTGAGGGCCATGGGTGAACGGGGATGGCTCGGCGTCCCGGTACCCCGGGAGCTCTCCGGCATGGGCCGGGACTACCTCAGCTACGTCCTCGTTGTGGAGGAATTGGCGAAGTACGATGCCAGCCACGCCATCACCGTTTCCGCCCACACGACCCTGGGTACTTCACCGATCCTCGCCTTCGGGACCGACGAACAGAAGGCCCGCTTTATCCCGCTTCTTGCTTCGGGCCAGGTGCTCGGGGGCTTCGGTCTCACCGAACCGGGCGCGGGCTCGGACTCTTCCGGCACGAGAACCAGGGCGGTCACGGCCGGTGGCGGTTACAGCATCACGGGGAGCAAGATCTTCATCACGCATGCGGGCGTGGGTGAGATCTTCGTGGTCACCGCCAGGACGAGCCGGGGTGAAGGACACCGCGGCATCACCAGCTTCGTCGTATGCAAGCCGACCGTCGACCTCGAAGAGGCCGCACGGACCGGCATCGGCCACCGCCCCGGGCTGCCGTACTCCGACGGCGTTACCCCCGGCGCCAAGGAGGACAAACTCGGGTGGCGCGCCTCGGACACCCGCGAACTCCACTTTCAGGATGCGTGGGTGCACCGGGACCAGCGGTTGGGCGAGGAGGGGCGCGGCTTCACCAACTTCATGAAGACCCTCGACTCGGGCAGAATCGGCATCGCCGCCCTGTCCCTTGGAATCGCACAGGGTGCCCTCGACGTGGCGCTCCGCTACACGACGCGCAGGCGCCAGTTCAAACGGCCGGTCTGGGAATTCCAGGATGTCCGTTTCGGGTTGGCGGACCTTGCGGCGGAGGTGCAGGGGGCGCGGCATCTCACCTACCATGCGGCCTGGCTCAAGGACTCCGGCCGATCCTTCGGCAAGGAGGCGGCGATGGCCAAGCTCGTTGCTGCCCGGCTGGCGGCCAGGGCTGCCCGCACGGCGGTCCAGTTCCTGGGAGGGGTGGGGTACACCTCGGAATTCCCGGTTGAACGCATGATGCGTGACGCCAAAGCCTGCGAGATCGGCGAGGGGACCACAGAAATTCAGAAAATCGTTATTTCCCGTCATCTGCTCAGGGAGCTGGAAGTGTGAGAGACCCTGCGGACACGGCTGTCCCTGGAATCCGTGGGGGTCCCATGCGCGTGTTCAGCGGGCACCGGGCAGGCGGGGAGTCGTTTTACGGTTCGGCCTTGGGGAGCATGGTCCCCCGGCCCGATCGCCGGCTCGCGTACCAGGTCCATCCGGGACGGGAACGCGGCCGGGGCGGGTTCGGGATCGGCTTTTCGGCCCGGACTCGAGCATGGGAGGAACCCATTGAAGAGAGAAATCCTCATCAGCGCCTCGGACGAGGAGTCCTGGGTGGCGCTGAAGGAGAACAACCGGCTTGCCGAACTCATGTTCGACCGGCCGGACCAGGACCGTCTGGTCGGCGACATATTCCTGGGCCGCGTCGAAGCGGTCCTGCCGGGGATCCAGGCGGCGTTCGTGGACATCGGAGAAGAGAAGGCCGCGTTCCTACACGTTTCCGACGTCGGGGGAATCCACGACAACGGCAACGGTGAGGGCCGGCGGGGGCGCGAGCGCCAGGACCGCACGTCCCCTGCCATTCAGGAAGTTCTGACCAGGGGCCAGAAACTCCTGGTCAAGGTGACCAAGGAGGCCATCTCCACGAAGGGACCGCGAGTCACCACACAGATTTCCCTGCCGGGGCGCTTCCTGGTCTACATCCCCGACTCCAACCAGGTGGGCGTGAGCCGCAAGATCGACGATCGGCGGGAACGATCGCGGTTGCGGGCCATGGCGAGGGGGGTGGTGGACGGGGGCTCGGGTGGTGTGATCGTGCGCACGGCAGGAGAGGAGCTCACCCGGAAGAAGCTGGAGAAGGAGTACGGGCAGCTCCAACGCCGGTGGATCACGATAGAACGGAAGGCGGGGAAGGCCGCAGCCCCCTCGCTGATCCACGCGGAGGCGAAGTTGATCTCGGGCGTCATCCGGGACCTCTTCACCAACCGGTTCGACGCCGTAAGGATCGACAACCGCACCGTATACGAGCAGATCGTGGAGTACGTGCGCGCCTTCGACCCGGAACTTCTGGGAAGGATCCACTTCTACAACGAGCGCGAACACCTCTTCGACCACGCGGGAATCGAGAAGGAGATTCAGCAGTCCTTCCGGCGCAGGGTCGATCTGCCGTCCGGTGGGTACGTGATCATCGAACCGACCGAGGCCCTGGTCTCGATCGATGTGAACACCGGCCGGTTCACGGGCAGGAAGAAGGACCCCGAGCGCACCATCTTCAAGACCAACCTGGACGCGGCGCGCGAGATCGCGACGCAGCTCCGGCTGCGGGATGTTGGTGGGATCATCGTGATCGACTTCATAGACATGGAGTCCCAGGAAGACCGCAACAGGGTGCTGCATGAGCTGCGGATCCACCTGGGCCGCGACCGGGCCCGGACCCGGACGTGGGAGGTGTCGGAACTGGGCCTCATCGAGATGACCCGGCAACGCGTGCGCCCCTCCATCCTGCAATCGCTCTCCGAGTCGTGCGCAGCCTGCGGGGGCAGCGGCCATGTCTGGACACCGACAACGCTCGTCCGCGAGGTGGAACGCTCCGTCTGTCGCGCCGGGGTGTCCGGGGAAGTGAGGCAGATTGTCATCCGGGTGCATCCGAAGGTGGCGCTCAACATCATGGAGTTCGAGCCCCGTTTCGTCCGCAAGCTCGCTCGGCGCGCCCGCCTGCGGCTGGATATCCGGGATGATCCGCTGATGCGGCCTGACGATTTCCGGTTGCTCTCCGGGCGCGCCGAGGATGACGTCACCGACAAATACCGTTCGGGGTAGTGCTTCGGGAGCGGCTTCAGGACGGTCACGGCTTCGCATTGCCGGGTTGTTTGCGCCCACCCCCGGATGTGCGCACTAACGGTCGTAGTCCTAGTTTGGGTTGCCCGAGATAGATGGCCTCCCTCAGCTTCCCCCGGCTGACCGAATGAACCCAATCCCCCTCCTGCGAACCTGCCTGCCGGGGTTTTCCGCGGGGGTCTCCCTCTGCGCCTGGATCCCCGTGGCCGCCCAGCTCCCGGCGGGTAGCGTCGGAGCCGGACTCGCGGACGCACACGGCGAGGCAATCTACGCGGCTTCGTGCGCCAATTGCCACGGCCTCGACGGCCGCGGCCTGGCCCCTTCACTGGTCGCCTTCGAGGAGGAACTCCCCGACTTTACCGACTGCGACTTCGCCGCCCGCGAACCCGACGCCGACTGGATCGCGGTGGCCCACGAGGGCGGGCCGGTGCGCGGCTTCAGCGAAATGATGCCGGCATTCCGGGGCGCGCTTACCGAAGAGCAGCTCGGGCGCGTCATGGAGTACATCCGAACGCTCTGCACCGATCCGAACTGGCCGCGGGGCGAACTGAACCTGCCGCGTGCCCTGCTGACCGAGAAGGCATACCCCGAGGACGAATGGGTGGTGGAGGTGGGGGTGGACCTCGCTGGCGACGGGGCCGTCGAGGGCACGTATGTCTACGAGCAGCGCTTCGGGCCCCGCAGCCAGATCGAAGTGGTGATTCCCTACAGGTGGTGGAGGGGCGGTGACGGCGGGGAAGAGGGCGGTGAGGCACCGGTGGCCGAGGGGGTCGGCCACGGGCTGGGCGACCTGGTGCTTGCTCTCAAGCATGCGCTGTACCACGACCTTGCCGCCGGTACGATCGTGTCGGTGATGGGGGAGGTGATCCTTCCGACAGGCGATCACGACGGCGACCCCGGGCCCCGGGGAAGCGAGGTGGAGGCCTTTCTGTCGCTGGGCCGGCTTCTGCCGGGCGACGCCTTTCTGCAGGCCCAGGCCGGGGCCGCGGTGCCACTGAACGCTGATGCGGCGAGCGAAGGGTTCGGGCGGATCGTGCTGGGCCGGACCTGGACCGAGGGGAAGTGGGGGCGCGCCTGGTCTCCCATGCTGGAGGCACAGGTGAAGCGGGAATTCCGATCCGGGGCCGGGATACGACTCGACCTGGTCCCCCAGGTCCAGGTGTCGTTCAACACGCGCCAGCACGTGCTTGGCAACGTCGGGATCCTCATTCCGGCCGGGCGGGAGGACGGCAAACGTCCCCCGTTGCGCCTCCTCGCGTACCTGTTGCTCGACTGGTTCGACGGCGGCTTCTTCGAGGGCTGGTGACGATGCGGCCACATCGCCTGCCTGTCGGCGCCCTCACGGCCGCCACCGCGCTGCTCGGCTGCGTGCTTGCCGCGGCCGGAGCCCCTCCGTCCCCCACTCCCGGACAGAGCGGTCCGAAACCCGCCCAACTGACGCCAGTGTCAGGGCTGCCCGGCCCCGCCGCCGAGAACTTTCGCACCTCCGACCGCTGCATCGCCTGCCACAAGGGGGTCTCTGCGACGGACGGCACCGATATCTCGATCGGCTTCGACTGGCGCGCCTCGATGATGGCCAACAGTGCCCGCGACCCCTACTTCCAGGCGGCGGTGCGGCGTGAGGTCATCGACCACCCCGAAGCCGCTGCCGAAATCGAGGGCGAGTGCGCCCGCTGCCACATGCCGATGGCGACAGTCGCGGCGCTCCAGGCGGGCGGATCCGGGGAGGTCTTCGCCAACCTGCCGGTCGGGGACGCCGAAGGCCCGTACGCCGACCTCGCCGCCGACGGCGTCTCCTGCTCCCTGTGCCACCAGATCCAACCCGACGGCCTGGGCACCGAATCCACCTTCACGGCCCGCTTCGAAATCGCTGCGGATACGCCGCCGGAGGGCCGCCCGGTCTTCGGCCCCTTCAAGCCCGACGAGGGCGGCGCCGGCATCATGCGATCGGCGACCGGCTTCCGTCCCACCCTGGGCGAGCACGTCACCTCGTCCGGGCTGTGCGCTTCTTGTCACACCGTGATCACCCACGCGGTGCGGCCCGGCGGGAGCGGGCCTCCATTTCCCGAGCAGTCCCCCTTCCTGGAGTGGCAGGCCAGCGCCTACAGGGACGGCGGCCCGAACGAGCACAGCTGCCAGGACTGCCACATGCCCGTGGTGGCCGAGGATGTTCCCGTCACCCGCGTCCTGGGCCGCCCGCGCCCGGAGGTTTCGCGCCACGTCTTCCGCGGCGGCAACTTCTTCATGCTGCGGATGCTCAACCGCTACCGGCAGGAACTGGGGGTGATCGCGCTGCCCCAGGAGCTGGAGCTCGCCGCCGACCGCACCGCCCACCACCTCCGCACCGCCACCGCCACCGTCGAGTTCGGCGAGACAGCCGTGCGGACGGGGCGGCTCGAGGCCGCGGTAACGGTGCGCAACCTCGCCGGCCACAAGTTCCCGACCGCCTATCCGTCCCGGCGCGCCTGGCTGCGCGTCACCGTCACCGATGCGGGAGGCCGCCCGGTCTTCCAGTCCGGTGCCCTCACTCCCGAGGGCCGCGTCATCGGTGACGATCACGACGACAGCGGCTCCCGCTACGAACCGCACCACACGACCATAGAGTCCCCCGGCCAGGTCCAGGTCTACCAGGGCGTCATGGCCGACGGCGACGGGATGATCACCACCGGCCTCATGTCGGCGGAGCGATGGGTCAAGGACAACCGCATCCTGCCCCGCGGCTTCGACTCCGGCCGCGCTGACTCCCGGGTGCTGCCTGTCGGCGCGGCCGCCTCCGACCCCGACTTCGAACCCGGCTCGGACGTGGTCCGGTACTCGGTCGCCGTCGACCCGGCGACGGGACCGTTCACGGTGGAGGCCGAACTCTGGTTCCAGCCCATCGCCTACCGATGGGCGGAAAACCTGGCTCCGTACGACGCGCCCGAGACGCGCAGGTTCGTGCGCTACTACCGGGAGATGGCTTCCGGGTCCGCGCTGATGCTGGCGCGGGACTCGCGGGTGGTGTGGTAGAATCGCCTTGGCTACCTTTAGCGGCTGTTCGGTCGCACCGGTGCTCCGGGCCGGGAAACCACGGGCGACGCCCGGCGCAGTCCGTGCCCCCCACACCGTGCTGATCGTCCGTGACGTTGGAACCACCACCTGACGGGATACACATGTTCGCTGTAATCAGGACGGGCGGAAAACAGTTCCGGGCCGAACCGGGAAAGACGCTCCTGATCCCATCGCTGGACGTCGAACCGGGCACCACGGTGACCTTCGACGACGTCCTGCTGGCGGAGAAGGGGGAGGAGGTCTCGGTGGGGGAGCCCAACGTGGAGGGGGCGAGGGTGACGGCGGAGGTGCTGGCCCACGACCGAACCAAGAAGATCACGGTCTTCAAGCGGAAGCGCCGCAAGGGGTACCGCCGCAAGCAGGGACACCGCCAGGGCTTCACCGTGGTGCGTGTCGCCGACATCACCGTCTGAGGAGACTTCGATGGCTCACAAGAAAGGCGTCGGCTCGTCCAGGAACGGACGCGACAGCAACCCAAATCGTTTGGGCGTAAAGCGTTACGCTGGTGAGAAGGTGTTGGCCGGCAACATCCTCGTGCGCCAGCGGGGCACCCGCTTCCACCCCGGCAACAACGTCGGAAGGGGCCGGGACGACACCCTTTTCGCCAAGTCGGACGGGGTCGTGAAGTTCGAGAATCTGCGCCGCAGGCGGGTGGTTTCGGTCTGCGCGGAGTAGAGTCCGGGCACTCGGCGGGGTCGCGCGCCGGACCACAGATCTTGCGGTTTCCGGATTAAGGTATTAATGTGGTTGCCCGAAGCGGAGGAGGCGGGCCGAAAGGGCCGCAGCCGAAGCGACGGGAGCCGGGTTTCGGAGAGGCCTTCGCAGGGGGAAACCCCGGAGGGGGAACCGGTCGAGAGTCGGCATGCCGAGGGCGCTGGAAACGGAGTCCGAGGCGGGCGCGGTTTCTGGTTCGGTGGGAGCCGCGACGGCTGCGGGGTCGCTGGAAGCAGCCGAAGTCCCCGGGAACGGGGGACGGCTTGGGGCGGTGGAGACGCCGGCCTGGGTGAAGAGACGGAAAACCGGCCGCCGCACATGGCGGCGCCGAAACGGAGCTTTCCGGCTCGCCAGCGAGACGAAGCCCCCGAGCGGGTGGTGTGCTGCCCGCCGGGGGCTTTCTCTATTGAGCTGCGACTAAGCCGCGACCTCTCCGGCACCCGCGGGCCGTGCTCGAGCTAGCCCCGGGTGGAGGTGGCGGTCCCCCCGCCCACGCGGGGGCCGGCGCGGGCCGCATCATCCCATCCTCGCCACACATGGGGTCCGCCCGCCCACGCGGGGGCCGGCGCCTGCCCCGTTGGGGGGGCATCGTCACACGCGGAGGTACCCGTCTACGTGGTCGTCGTCCTGGGGCGTGCCGCGCAGGCTGACCGCGAGCAGCACCGGAATGTGGACGATCAGCCCCAGGATGCCCTCGTGCATCCCGAGCGGCTTGAGTTCCGGACTCAGGAAGAAGAAGACCGACACGGCCGATCCGGCCAACAGTCCGGAGATCACACCCGCGGTCGTGGCGCGTCTCCAGTACAGCGCCGCGAGCATCGCCGGCATGTACTGGCAGATGATCCCGTACGACGCCAGCAGCAGGTCCACGAGCGAGAACCCCTCGACCAGCGCAAACAGGTAGGCCAGTCCGCCGACCGCCACGACCAGGATCCGCATGAGCAGCCGCTGCCCGCGGTCCGAGAGCTTCCGGAACGGTTGAACGCCGTCCTCCACCACCACCGACGCCGCACCATGGAGCAGGGCGTCCCCGGTGGACATCGACGCCGACAGCGCCCCGGCGCAGAAGAGTCCCACCACGAGAGCGGGGAGGTCCGAGCGGAGGATCAGGAAGGGGAGGATGAAGTCGGCCTGGTCCGGAGACTCCGGAAAGAGCACACCCGCGAAGCCGATCAGGAACACGGGGATGAGGAAGAGCTGGAAGGTGGGGAAGAGGATGACGGTACGGCGTATGATCGTGTCGCTCCGGGCCGTGTAGGCCTTCATGAAGAGGTGCGGCCACATGGTCACCCCGATGGCGCTCGCGAGGATCGCGGTCGAGTACGCTCCCCAGCCCCACGGTTCACCGCTCCCGGTAAGGCCGGGAAGGGAGAGCAGCTCGGGGCGTTCGGCCAGGATCTGTTCGAACATCGGCCCCACGCCCCCGTAGAGCCGCGCGGGCAGGTAGATCCCCAGCGCCCACGCGATGACCAGCATGAAGACGCCCTGGAAGGTGTTGGTCCACCCGACCGCCGACACGCCGCTGGCCAGTACGTACACGAGCACGACCGCGTAGGCGATCGCCGCGCCCGCGGCCAGGGGAACGCGGCCGCCGGTCACCGCCTCGATCACGATGCCCGCGCCGCGCATCTGGATGGTCACATAGGGGACGAAGGCGGCCAGCGTGAGCAGCGCCATGAGCGCGGACAGGCCCGGGGACGGGAAGCGGCCGACCAGCAGCTGCGCCTGCGTCACGAAGCCGAAGCGGCGTCCCAGCGCGGCCACCCTGGGCCCCATCACGTACCAGGGAGCCATTCCCAGGACCCCGTAGGTGAGGATGTAGAAGGCCGCCGCCCCGCGTGAGTACGCCCATCCCGGCCCGCCCAGGAAGGCGAAGGCCGAGAAGACCGTGGCCCCGGTGATGAAGTACATGACCAGCAGTCCGAAGTCGCGGTCGCCGGCGACGTACCCCTGCACGCTGCGCGACGCGCGCCGGCCCGCCGCCAGCCCCACCCCGAGCGTGACCGCCAGGTACGCGAAGACGATGACGGTGATGAGGGTGACCTTGTCCATCAGCCGTCACCGCCGGGGCGGGAGCGGCCCGCTGCGCTCGTGCCGGGTCCGGGCCGCGTCGAGCCGCCAGAGCACCACCAGGCTTCCGACGACCCATCCCGCGGCCCACGCCATCTGGCGGGGCAGGCCCAGCACCAGCGGGTCCGGAGTGTTGACCAGGGTCTGGAACGGCCACGTGACCGCGGCGGCGAAGATCAGGTGGTACGCCCAGGTGATGCGGCGCCAGGTACGCAGGGGCATCGGGTGTGGTCGCGGTGGGGCGGAGCGGGGTGACGGCTCAGGATAGTAGGGTCGCGGAGATGTGCGGGCGAGGGACGCCCCGTCTCACCGCCCCCGGAACCGCGGCCGCCGCTTCTCGACGAAGGCCCTGACCCCCTCGCGGCCGTCCTCCGAGGCGAAGGCTTCCAGGAAGAGTTCCTTTTCGGCGGCCAGGCCGTCTGACAGGGGACGCTCATACGCCTCCCGCACGGCCTTCTTGACGAGCTGCAGCGTGACAGGGCTCCAGCGCGTCATGCGCGCGGCGAGTCCGCGGGCCGCGGCGAGGTGCTCGCCCTCGTCGGCCAGCAGCTCCACCAGGCCGATCCGGTGGGCCTCCCCGGCGTCGATCAGGTCGCCGGAGAGGCCGATCCGCAGCGCCTGGCCCGGCCCGACGAGCCGGGCGAGCCGTTGCGTGCCACCGGCCCCGGGAATCAGCCCCAGCCGGATCTCGAACTGGCCGAAGCGGGCCGTGGTGTCCGCGACGCGGACGTCGCAGGCGAGCGCCAGCTCGTTGCCGCCGCCGATACAGAAGCCGTGGATGGCGCAGATGACCGGCTTGGGAAACTCGGCCAGGGCGTCGTACACCCGCCGGTGGCGGTACACCTCGCGCTGCTCCTGCGCGGTCCGGCCCGCGAATTCGCCCACGTCCGCCCCCGCCACGAATGCCTTGTCGCCGGCGCCGTTGAGGATCGCGACCTTGACGTCGTCGCGGCCGGCCAGCTCGTCGAAGACTTCGGTGAGCTCGCCGCGCACCGCCTCGTTCAGGGCGTTGAGCTTGCCGGGACGGTCGATGGTGACTTCGGCGACTCCGTCCTGGACCGAGAGCCGGACCGTCCCGCGATTCACCGTTCGCCGCCCCATTTGTAGAACCCCCGGCCGGACTTCTTCCCGAGCCGCCCCTCGGCGACCATGCGCTCCAGCAGCGCCGGGGGGCGGAAGGCCTCCGATCCGAGCGACTCGTGCAGGTAGCGCGCGATGCCGAGCCGCACGTCCAGCCCCACCAGGTCGGTCAGGCGCAGGGGACCCATCGGGTGACGGTACCCGAGCACCATGGCCTTGTCGATGTCTTCCGGCGACGCGACCCCTGCCTCGACCATGCGAATGGCCTCGAGTCCGAGCACGATCCCCAGGCGCGACGAGGCGAAACCGGGGGAATCGTTGACCAGGATCGGCTCCTTGCCGAGATCCAGAACGAACTTCAAGCTGCTGTTGAGCGTGCGGATGTCGGTGCGTTGCCCCCTCACGATCTCGACCAGCGCCATGATGTGGACCGGGTTGAAGAAGTGAAGGCCGACGAATCGCCCCGGCCGCTCCAGCCCGGCCCCCATCCCGGTCACCGACAGCGACGAAGTGTTCGTGGCCAGGATCGCCCGCTTCCCCACCACGGCCTCCGCCTCGGCGAAGACCCGCTTCTTGAGCGCCATCACCTCGGGCACGGCCTCGATCACCAGGTCGGCCCCCTCCGCCGCCTTGCCCAACCTCCCCGTCCCCCGGAGGCGCGCCAGCGCCCCGTCACGGCTCTCCTCGGCCACCTTGCCGAGGCGCACGCCCTTGTCCAGGGTGGCCTCGATCCCGGCGAGGCCGCGCTCGAGCTGCCCGGCGTCCACGTCGCAGAGCACCGTCTCGTGCCCCGCCATGGCCGCCACCTGCGCGATCCCGCGGCCCATCGTGCCGGCGCCGATCACGGCCACCCCGCCGATTCCGGACGTCGGCATTCTCAGCCGCGCTCCACGACGGCCGCGATCCCCTGGCCGACCCCGATGCACATCGTCGCGAGCCCCAGCGACGCGTCCCGGCGCGCCATCTCGTGCACCAGCGTGGCCAGGATGCGCGCGCCCGAACACCCCACCGGGTGGCCGAGCGCGATCGCGCCGCCGTTGACGTTCACCCGGTCCGGATCCAGATCCAGCTCGCGCATGCAGGGGATGGCCTGCGCGGCGAAGGCCTCGTTGAGCTCGGCCAGGTCCAGGTCGCGCGCCGCCATTCCCAGCCGCTCCAGGCACCGCCTAGTGGCCGGCACGGGACCGATGCCCATGCGGTGCGGCTCCACCCCCGCCACCGCCGCCCCGCGAATCACCGCCATGGGTTCCAGGCCGCGCGCGCGCGCCGTCTCCCCCTCGACCACGAGCAGGGCGGCGGCGCCGTCGTTGATCCCGGACGAGTTCCCCGCCGTGACCGTCCCGTCCCGGTCGAAGACGGGTCGAAGCCGGGCCAGGGTCTCGGTCGTCGTGCCCGGCCTGGGGTGCTCGTCACGGGCGACGACGACGGGGTCCCCGCGCCGCCGCGGCACCGTCACCGGCACGATCTCCGCATCGAAGCGCCCCGCCTCGGCCGCCGCCGCCGCCCTGCGCTGGCTCTCCGCCGCGAAGGCGTCCTGCTCCCCGCGCGTCACGCCGAACTCGCGCGCGACCACCTCGGCCGTATTGCCGAGGCCGATCGTCCACTCGTCGGGCAGGCCGGGGTTGGCGAAGCGCCACCCCAGCACCGTGTCGGCCACCTCGGGCACGCCGCGCGTGTAGCCGCGCTCGGGCTTGAGCATCACGAAGGGGGCGCGGCTCATCGACTCGACGCCGCCGGCGATGAAGGCGTCGCCCTCGCCCGCGCGGATCGCCTGGCAGGCGGCGGCCACGGCCTGGAGACCGGAACCGCAGAGCCGGTTCACCGTCTGGCCGGGCACCTCGACGGGGAGTCCGGCCGCGAGCAGCCCCATGCGGGCCACGTTGCGGTTGTCCTCGCCGGCCTGGTTGGTGCACCCGAAGATCACGTCGTCGAGGCGGCCGGGGGGGAAGGGGTTGCGGTCGATAAGGGCGGCGATGGTCGCGGCAGCCAGGTCGTCGGGCCGGACGGGCGCCAGCGCCCCGCCGTGCCGGCCGATGGGGGTGCGGACGGCGTCGATGATCCACGCTTCACGCACGTGCGCGCCCCACTACCGGTCCAGCGCCACCCAGACGCTCTTCAGGTGCGTGTACTTCTCCAGCGCCGACTGGAACCCCAGGTCCCGGCCGAAGCCGCTCTCCTTGTAGCCGCCGAAGGGCGACCCGGGCGCGTACTGGTTGTAGGTGTTCACCCACACCGTCCCGGCGTCGATCTCGGCGGCGAGGCGGTGCGCCCTGCCGATGTCCCGGGTCCACACGCCGGCCGCCAGCCCGTACAGCGAGTCGTTGGCCTTGGCGACCGCATCGTCGACATCGTCGAAGGGAATGACCGCCGCCACCGGGCCGAAGATCTCCTCGCGGGCGATCGTCATCGCGGGGTCGACCTCGCTGAAGACGGTGGCGGTCACGAAGTTGCCGCGGCCGTTCACCTTCACGCGCTCGCCGCCGGCCACCAGGTTCGCCCCGTCCCGCCGGCCGGCCTCGATGTACTCCATCACCCGGTCGAGCTGCTCCCCGCTCACGATCGCCCCCAGGCGCGTCGTCGAAGCCATCGGGTCGCCCACCGTCGCCTTCGCGGCGAGCCCCTTCAGCCCGTCCACGAACTCGTCATGCACCGCGCTTTCCACCAGGATGCGGCTCCCGGCCGCGCAGACCTCGCCCTTGCCGTAGAACACGCCCATCGAGGCGCCCTTCACGGCCACCCGCAGATCCGCGTCGGCGAAGACGATGTTGGGCGACTTGCCGCCCAGCTCCAGCGAGACCTTCTTGAGCGTCCCCGCCGCCTCGCGCATGATGGTCCGTCCCACCCCGGTCGAGCCGGTGAACGAGATCGCGTCTGCCCCCGGGTGCCGCACGAGCGCCGCTCCCGCGGTCTCGCCGTATCCGGGCACCACGTTCAGCACGCCCGGCGGGAACCCGGCGTCGGCGGCCAGCTCGCCGAAGCGGAGCGCGGTCAGCGGCGTCTGCTCGGCGGGCTTGAGCACCACCGTGTTCCCGCAGGCGAGCGCCGGACCGGCCTTCCACGCCGCCATCGACAGCGGAAAGTTCCACGGGATGATCGCGCCGACCACCCCCACCGGCTCGCGCAGCGTGTAGTTCAGAAAGGGTCCCGGCACGGGGACCGTGTCGCCCTGGATCTTGTCGGCGAGTCCCGCGTAGTAGCGCAGCGTCTGCGCCACGCCCGGGACGTCGATGCGGCGTGCCTCGAAGTAGGGCTTGCCGTTGTCCCGCGTCTCGAGCAGCCCGAGTTCGTCGGCGTTGGCCTCGATCAGGTCCGCCAGCTTCCACAGCAGCCGCGACCGCTTGTGCGGGTTCATCCGGCGCCAGCGGCTGTCGCGAAAGGCGGCGCGCGCCGCCCGGACCGCGCGGTCGATCTCCGCCGCCCCCGCTTCGGCCACGTCGGCGATGACCTCGTCGGTGGCCGGGTTCACGGTGGCGAAGGTGCGGCCGCCCTCGGCGTCGGCCCACTCGTTCCCGATCCAGAGCCGGGTACGGATCGCTTCGGTCATGGGATCCTCTTCATCGGATTCCTCCGCCGGCCGGCGGGGATGGAATCAGCTGCCGGAAAACTCGGGCTTCCGCTTCTCGACGTAGGCGTTCAGCCCCTCGCGCGCGTCGTCGCTGGCGAAGAGCTGCTGCTGCAGTTCGCGTTCCAGCCCCAGCGCGGTCTCGAAGGGGATCTCGGCGCCCGTCTGCACCGACCGCTTGATGAGTCCCACGGCCTTCGCGGCGCGCCCCGGCGGGCAGAAGCCCCGCGCGTACGCGATCACCTTCGTCATGAAGGCGTCCAGGTCGTCCGTTTCCCAGACGTCGTTGACGATGCCGAGTTCCTTGGCCCTGTCGAAGCCGAAGGTCTTGCCGGTCGCCATCAGCTCGATCGCCCGCGACTTGCCGACGAGACGGGCGAGGCGCTGGGTCCCGCCGGTCCCCGGGAGCACGCCCAGGTTGACCTCGGGTAGGCCGCACATGCTGCGCCCGGCGCGGGCGATGCGAAGGTCGGCCGCCATGGCGATCTCGAGACCGCCCCCCACGGTGTGGCCGTTCAACGCGGCGATGGTGAGCTTCGGGGTGTGCTCCAGCCGGTTGAGCGTCTCGTTGGCGTGCAGGCAGAAGCAGTACTTGAAGCCGGTCGTCACCTCGGCGAGCATCCCGATGTTGGCCCCCGCCGAAAAGAACTTCTCGCCGTTGCCGGTCAGGACGATCACGTGGACGTCGTCGTCGAAGCGCGCCTTCAGGACGGCGTCGTCCAGCTGGCGCATCATCTCGTGCGTGTAGGTGTTGGCGGGAGGGTCGTCGAGGGTGACCAGGGCGACGCCGCCGCCGGCGTCGGAGTAGCGAACGAGGGTCTTCTCGGTCATGTAGTGCGATCCTGTGGGTGGGGTCTTTGCCTGCGGGGGAATCCGGGCCCGGAACCGCTCCTGTCAGTCGCCCTTCGGCCCGTGACTTTCTCGAAGCTGGAGAGAAAGATAACACGGGTCGGGGGCGAAACCCGGTGCCGGAGCGGATACCGGTCATCGCTGTGGCGGATCCCTCGCCGGGGAACACGAGCCAGCGCCGGGTTACATTAGACACATGAGCAAAGTGGATGCCGGTTTCGGGTTCGAAGCCGCCGGATCGTCCGGCCGTCGCGCACTGGCCATCGTCGCTGTCGCCCTGGCCTCTTCGGTCGCCTGCCAGGAGAGCCTCACGCAGGCGGACTCCGGGGTGGTGGCGTCCGCCCTCAGGCCCGCACTGAAGATCGCGCAGCCGCTGCCGGGCCTGCCGGACATCGTGGCGGGCACCCCGCCTTCCCCCGGGACGACGCAGCTGCTGGCGAGGTGGGAGGACTCCTGGAATCACGGCGTCGCAGCGGGCAGGCTCCTCCGCGAGGAGACCTACCTGGCCGCGGGGTCGCTGGGGCTCGGGTCCGATTCGGTCACTGCCCGGCCGGCGATCGAGGGCGTGCGGGCGGCGGTGGCCGAGGTGCGGTCGCACAACCTGCCCCTCTCCCCCCATCTGAACGGGGCGCTCCGGGAGGCGGAGCAGGCCCTTGAGAAGGCGGAGCGGGCGGGAGCGGACGGGGACTGGAGCGCCGCGGGGCTGAAGGCGCTGAGGGCGGCCGACGCGCTTCGCGAGACATCGCCGCGAACGGTCGCGCTCTCCCTGGTGGAGGCGGCCGAAGAAGCGCTGGGGGATCCGCCGGACGGGGACGACGAGGAAGCGGCCTACCCGGCTCGTGCCCGCCGCCTCGTGTGGTGGAGCCGGGTGGCAATCAGCACGGGGGGTCACGAACTCGCACTCCAGCGGGCCTACTACGCGTGTCTGCTTCTGGGTGTGGAGCTGCCGTGAACCAGGCCGCGGTCCTCCTTCGGCCGGGAGCGCGGGGGGCGCGGAGTCGACACCGCCCGCGTAGATTGATCCGAACCCGGAACACGTATGGGGGCACAGGGTTGCCGGTCGCCGACGCTCCCGTGGCACACGCCCGGGCGAGACGACCGGAAGACGGGGCTCTCCACCAGGGAGACAGAGGGGCATGTACACGATGAATGCGATCCAGTCACCTGCCGCCGCCGGCGTGCGCACCGTTCCGGTCGCGCTCCTGCCGCTGGTCCTGTCGTTGGCCCTTCCGGCCGGTCCCGCCGCCGCCCAGCCGCAGGTCGTCCGCGTCCCGGTGACGGGTACGGTCGAGATGGGACTCGCGCCGTTCATCGAGCGGGTCATCGAGGAGGCCGAGGCCGGAGGCGCCGACGCCGTGGTGCTGGACATCGAGACGCAGGGGGGGCGCGTGGACGCCGCACTGCGAATCACCAGCGCGGTGAGCCGCGCGCGGGTGCCGGTCTACGCCTACGTGAACATGTACGCGTACTCGGCGGGGGCGATGATCGCGCTCTCCACCGAGCGCGTGCTGATGCGCGAGGGGGCGGTGATGGGGGCCGCCACCCCCGTGGACGGGAGCGGCACCAAGGCGTCGGAGAAGATGGTGTCGGCGATGCGGGCCCAGATGCGGGCTATGACCGAAGCCCGGGGCCTCGACCCCGCGATCGCGGAGGCGATGGTCGATGAAGAGATCGACATCCCGGGGGTGGTGGAGGGGGGGAAGCTCCTGACGGTGACGACACAGGAGGCCGTCGACCTCGGCTACGCCACCGCCGTCGCCGACTGGAACGGAGTGCTGGAGACGCTCGAAATCGAGGATGCGGCGGTCACCGAAGCCACGGTAAACTGGGCGGAGCGCATCGTCCGGTTCTTCACCAACCCGGTGATCGCGCCCTTCCTCCTGTCGCTGGGCTTCCTGGGGCTGCTCGTCGAGATCAAGACGGCGGGGTTCGGCCTGGCGGGCACGGCGGGGCTGATCTCGCTGGCACTGTTCTTCGGTGCCCACCTGCTGATCGGGCTCGCCGGGGCCGAGGACATCATCCTGGTGGGCGTGGGGGCCGTCCTGGTGCTGATCGAGATACTGATCGTCCCCGGATTCGGCATCTTCGGCATCGCCGGGATCGCGGCGCTGCTGGGCGGCCTCGTCATGGCGCAGATCGGAAGTCTCCCGACCAGGGGGGACGTGGTTCAGGCGGGCTCCGTGCTCCTCGCCGCGATGGTTCTGGTGAGCATGACCGCGTGGTCGCTGCTGCGCTCGCTGCCGGGGAGCTGGCGCCTGCGCCGCAGCGGCGTCATCCTGGGCGAGTCCACCGACCGCGACGAGGGCTACACCTCGGCGGACGTGCGCGCGGAGCTGGTGGGGCAGGTGGGGGTCGCGATCACCGACCTGCGTCCCGCCGGCGTGGGGCTCTTCGGAGACGAACGCGTGGACGTGGTCTCGGAGAGCGAGTGGATCGAGGAAGGCACCCGCATCCGCGTCATGAGCGCCGAAGGATACCGCCACGTGGTGCGACCCGCGACATGAGGACGGGCGGCCGGACGGGACGGAACCGCCGCCCGCCGGAAGAAGTTCAATTCAAAGCCAAAGGACGGAATCCCGCATGGACCCCACCATGATCACCACCTTCGCCCTGCTCTTCGCAGGCTTCATCGCCATCATGATCCTCCTGTGGGCGGTACCGGTCCGCCTGTGGATCGAGGCGGTCTCCTCCCGGGTCCGGCTGGGCCTGGGCACGCTCATCGGGATGCGGCTGCGCAAGGTCAGCCCCCCCGCCGTGGTGAGGCCGCTCATCGCGTCGACCAAGGCGGGCCTCCCCCTCGACGTCTCCCACCTGGAGGCGCACTACCTGGCCGGCGGCGACGTCGACCGCGTGGTGCGCGCGCTGATCAGCGCAGACAAGGCCACGATCGACCTGCCCTTCCAGCGGGCGGCGGCGATCGACCTGGCCGGACGCGACGTCTTCGAGGCCGTGCAGGTCTCCGTCAACCCCAAGGTGGTGCAGACGCCGCGCGTGGCCGCGATGGCCAAGGACGGCATCCAGCTGATCGCCGTCGCGCGGGTCACGGTGCGCGCGAACATCAACCGCCTCGTGGGCGGCGCGGGTGAGGAGACCATTCTCGCGCGCGTGGGCGAGGGGATCGTCTCGACGATCGGTTCCGCCAACACCCACAAGAACGTGCTGGAAAACCCGGACGCGATCTCCAAGACCGTGCTGCAGAAGGGTCTCGACTCGGGCACCGCCTTCGAGATCCTCTCGATCGACATCGCCGACGTGGATGTCGGCAAGAACATCGGCGCCGAGCTGCAGACGGACCAGGCGGAGGCCGACAAGCGCATCGCGCAGGCACGGGCCGAGGAGCGCCGCGCCATGGCGATGGCCGCGGAGCAGGAGATGAAGGCGCGGGTGGAGGAGATGCGCGCCGAGGTGATCGCGGCCGAGGCGAAGATCCCGCTCGCGATGGCCGACGCCTTCCGCAGCGGCAACATGGGCATCATGGACTACGCCCGCTACCGCAACATCGAGTCGGACACCCACATGCGCAGGGCCATCGCGGAGGGTGACGACGACGAGTCGGCGGCCACCGAGTAGGAGCCGGCGAATGCGCATCCTCCAGAACACAGTGCGCTTCGGGCGCGGGTAGGCGGGCCGGTCGTGGATATCCGGTTCCTCGCGATCATCTTCCTGGTCGCCGCGCTCATGGAGATGCTGGCCAAGAGGATGCGGAAGGCCCGGGAGCGTGAGATCGAGGGCGAGGAGCGCCCGCGAAGCGTGGACCCGCTGGCGCAGGTCTTCAAGGAGATGGACCTGCTGCCGGACGCGGAGGATTCGCCCGATCCGATTCGGCAAGCGTTGGAGTCCGGGGCCGGAGCGCCGTCCCGGCGCATGGAGGAGGTCGCGCCTGACGCGGCGGAGGGGCGTGGCGCGGCTGCGGAGACGTGGGACCTGCGCCCCCGGGTCGAGGAGATGGCCGAGCCGACGAGGCCGGCGGGGCCGCGGACGCGGCCTGTACCGGCACCCGTATCTCAGGAGGTGCAAGTGGTGCCTTCTCGAGACAGGGCGCCGAGACCGGTCGAGGTGCGCTCTCGGGAATTCCGGCCCCGGGAGGCGCGGGAGGTCGTGCCGCATCGCCGGGCGGAGGCGCGTCCCGATTCCATGGACGCCGGGGGGGTGTCGGCGGAGCACGTCCCCGGGCGGGAAGGGGGGAGGGGGCGGGGTGACGGGACCCGGGAGCCGGGTGTCCTGGGCCTGGGTTCGGTGCGGGGCCTGCGACGGCTGGTTGTGGCGCGCGAGGTGCTCGGTCCTCCGCTGGCCCTGCGCGGGGAGGAACCGAATCCTAACCGGGACATCTGAAGTCGTGCCGCGCGGCACCGTGGGCCCCACGGATCGGGCATCACATTGAAGGACATGGAGTTGGAGGTTATCCGCACCGTCCTGAGCTCGGTAGAATGGAACCGGCGCAGGGCTGCGGCAGTCCTCGGGATCGGGGAGCGGACGCCCTATCGCAAGGTCGGGAGGTACAGGCTTGATGAGGAGATGGAGTGGGGATCCCGACTCCTGGCGCGAGGATGCCGCATTCCACATCGACTTGCGGGATCGCGGGGGGTACCTTGATGGTGTGACGGGGCGAGGACCCCGCACGCAGCAAGTACACTCCGGATGAGGAGACCCATCATGAGGATTCGCAAGCTGTTTCCACTGGCGTTCGTGGCCGTGTTCGCCGTGGCCTCGTTGCCCGAGACCGCGTCCGCGCAGAGGCAGAAGCTCTCGGAATGCGTAAGGTGCGCTGTATGCGAGTTTGAATCGGGCAGGGAAGACAGGGGGGAGATGTGCGTGGGGAGGGAGGGATTTATCGGCCATAGGAACTGTATCCAGTATGAGGAGCCCTGCACGTGCTTTTCTTGGGGCCTGGGGTTTTGCCGTTTTGACTTACCTTTCGAGGAGCAGAACGCTGAGCTCACCGAGACCCTCGCGGCCATCAGGGCCGGCGAGTCGATACCGGCCGACGGACCGTTCTTCTACGCAAGGCGAGGAGACGATTTCGTGGTCAGGCGCAAGTGCGGTGCGGCCGAGGTGGCCCGGGTGGCCATTGCGGACATCGCATCCGCGCCCGTTCCGCTTGCGGGATAGGCCGGTCGTGTCCTGCGGGCGCGTTGTTCCGCTGGCACTGGTACTCGCGGCCGCTTGCGGGGACCGGGTGCCCGAACCGACCGGTGTCTCACAGAGAGAATGGCTCTCCGAGTCCGCCTACAAATTCGGCGACGCCATGGCCGGCGATGCCCTGTTCGGCCGGGTCTATGTGCGCGTCACCGGCGACAACCGGCGCGTCTTCGTCCTGGAACCCTTCCAGTCCCGGGTTTCGATATGGAGGCCGGACGGACGGCGTCTTGTGGATCTTGGCGGGTCCGGCGAGGGACCCGGAGACTTCACCTTTCCCAATCGTGTCGATCTGGACGAGTCCGGGTTCTACATCCGGGACCGGCAGAGAATCTCGTACTTTTCCTACGACGGATCCCTGCTGAGAACAGTTCCCGGCCCGCCCACCTCGGTAAGCTACCAGGGGTTCCCCATCCGGGTGTATGTGCTCCTTGAGGACGGGAGCTTCCTGGGGACCCCCAGCATTGGGGCCAGCGTTCGATTGGGATTCTGGGGCGATGATCCCATCGACACCAAGCCGGTGCTGCGGGTCCGCGACTCGGAGCAGGGCTGGCTCCGGGAGGAGCTGTTGAGGTACGATATCCAAAACAACACCATGGCGCTTCCCTACCGCGACGGCCACTACTTTGCGGGGCAAGAATATGCCGATTCGGATTGGTACCGCCTGGACCGCGAGTCGGGCAGCGTGGTCCTGGCCCGAATGCGGGGGGATGACCTGCGGCCCGGTGAGACGGAGCTGGTTGAGGTCGGCGCAGCGGGCGACACGGTGTGGCGGCGCCGGTTGGAATTCGAGCCCGCCAGGCTGTCACGGGCCATGCTGGACGCCGCGATCGACAGTGTGGTGGCCGCCGTGCCGGATTTGCTGGTGCTGGAGGTCGGCCCCGGCGCCGTCCGTGACATGGTCGAGGAGGCGCTCTACGCGCCGGAATACCTGCCGTCCGTCCGCTCGTTCATGCTGTCGGCGTCCTCGGGGCAGGTGTGGCTCCGGAGCCAGGAACGCCGGGACACCCTGAGCGTGTGGTACTCCATCGAGCGCGGCGACACGGTGACGCCCCCCCGGCGGGTGCTGCTGCCCGAGTCGCTCGAAGTGCACGACGCGAACGCCACCCACATATGGGGTAGCTGGAAGGACGAACTCGGCGTCAACTACGTGGCGGGGCGGAGGCTCGTGCCGCCGCCGTAGGGTCCGGAGGTGCGGCCCCCGCTTATCGAGACGCTGAGAAGAGGCGTCCCTAGGTCATCCTCCATCGGCAACGCCCGGCGGTCCCCATAAACCTGCGGGAGCCCCCTCCACATCGACCGGAGTGCCACAGACTGCTCCCGACATGCGGCCTTTGTCGCGTATGTCGTACACGGGATCACCTATGAAATCGGTTTCGGAAACGGCTATCAGGTCCAGCTCGCAAATTCCACTTTCTCCGTAGTCAGTTTCCCAAGCGAACTCACCCGATAGTCGGCCTTCAATATCCAAGTCCGTCCAACCATCGAATCGGACGAAAACCACTTCAGTCTCGCGATGAACGTCACCGTTCAGGGTGATTACAGGGTCATCAACATTGCAGCGCCACCCGTAGCACGGCGGTTGATATTCTGCGCAGTCGGTGAACGTGCTGGTTCCCTCAAGAGTGCGATTGGAACCATCTCCCTCCATGGTGCCGGAGCTCTGAGCCTTGCCTCCTTTCGTGCACTCGACCTCAAGGTCATAGCTGGATGACGACGTTGTATCGAACACCCCCCCCACAAAGGGCGCAGTAGCAACGTGCCACACCACTTCCGCCAGAGCGGCCGCCTCACTCCTCGTAAAGGCCGTGTCGTCTTCGCAGCCTGTCGCCAGAAGGCAGGCCGCCAGTCCCAGGATCCAGCGTCTCATCAGCATTGGCGTCTCCTTTCCGAACCTATCTCAATAATAAAGCGGCTTGAGCAGGAGGCATAGCGTGGCCAGCTGGACGAACCCGAGGAAGTTCTCGGCGTGATACTCCCACCGGATGAGGACGCGGCGGTTCCACTGGATCCAGGCGAAGAACCGCTCCACGATCCACCGCCGCTTGTACCTGCGCAGGCGGCGTCCGTCCTGCGTCTTCGCCCGCGTCCGGTTCTTCCGGTGGGGCGCGATCATCTCGACTCCCTGCTTCCTGAGATCCCCGTCCAGCGGATCGCTGTCATACGCCTTGTCGCCGACCAGATTCTCCGGGAGGTCGTCCACGAAGACCAGATCGAGGCTCAGCTGGACGAGCCTGGCCTCGTGCCGCTGGGCCGAGTGCGTCCCGACGGACAGTGGAAGGCCGCAACGGTCCACGATCGCCATGATCTTCACGCCTTTTCCGGCCTTCGTGAGCCCCACGCCGTCCCCTCCGCCCTTGGCGCGGGCGAACGACGCGTCAATGAACGCCTCCGACCCGTCGATCACCCGGACTTCCCGGAGTTCGGACGCCAGATCCTCGAGCACGTCCGCCAGCACCTCGTCGCGGCACCACGTCTGGAATCGCCGGTGCACCGTCTTGTAGTTCGGATAGCACTGCGGCAGCATGTGCCACTGGGCCCCCGTCTTCAGAATCCAAAGCACGGCTTCCAGGACCTGCCGCGCCGGCACCGGCGGGCGTCCCCGCTGCCCCTTCGGCCGATTCTCCTCGGGGAAATGATGCCGGATCCGGTTCCACTGGTCGTCCGTGAGCTTCAGCATGCACCAAAACTAACCCCCGACGATACCGCGCACAAGCCCCAAGGGGTTTTTGAGATAGGTTCTAGTGACGGTGATCCCAATTCTGGACGAAGTGATAGTCACGGAAGAACTGCTTTACTGCGAATCGGACGGCGGCGGCGGCGATAGCTGTGGGGGGGGCGAGGACCCCGACACCACGGTCCAAGCGTATTGCAAGAAGGGGAAATTGGCGCTCAGCTGCCCTTATGCCGAGCGCGGTTCCGAGGTCATGTGTTCCGTGAAGAACGTCGGGACCCAAAATCTCAACCTGAACGACTTCAACTACGCATGGAGCGTCCCTGACGGCATCCGGGGGCCGTCAGGGAAGGGAGAGGACTACGCTTCGTGGGGCGGCATCGCCACGACCCCCCGGACCGTCAGGGTCGTGGTCACCGGCCCGAGCGAAACGGTGCTGCTGGACACGAAGGAGCGGGTGGACGTCAAGGCCCGCATGGTCGGCTCGGCGGGCTGGGAATTCGAAGCCATGACCCACCCGCCGTACACCTACGGGATCGCCAAGAACCAGGGGGAGGGGGCGTGGGGCGCATACGAGCCTTGGATCGCCGACCGCGGGTACGTGGGGGAGGGGTCCGGACCGTGGGAGGGCGAGTACTACACCGTGAGCCCATTCCAGCTGGAGGGCCGCATGTACCTTCATCCCGACTTCGACACGAGCGGAAAGAAGGAGGGTTTGGCTCACAAGACCTGCTCGGGAGTCCCGTCCGAAGCGAATGTGCTCACGGTCAACACGATCTGCGGCTACCGGAAGGCCCTGAAGGAGGTGTGGGAGCCCCGCGCGGCGGCGCACGAGCAGGCGCACGAGGACGGCGCGAACCTCTGCCTCCAAAGCGGTAGCGCCGCGCGGAACGTGCTGGCCGAGATGGAGAAAATCACGAGATCCGACAGGCTTGACGTGAGAAGCGCCTTCGACCTGGAGTTCAACAAATTCCTCGAAGGCGCCTTTAGAGACGCGATAGAGACCGCGACGAGCACCCCCACGTCCCCGGTTATCTGGGAGCACCGGGACAACGGCGCATGGACCTTGCAGGCGCTTCGGCCGGCCAAGCACAATGGTAAAAACGGATGTTAGATTACCCAAAGGAAAGGACTTGCGAAAAATGACGACGAGAATCGCGCTCGTGGCGCTGGCCGTTCTGCTGATGCCAGCGGCGGTCGCGGCCCAGGGGCCGCCGGGGACGGTTGACGACGTGCTCCGGCGGTTCGCCGCCGGCGAAGACCTGAACCGAGCCAAAAACGACGCTGGCAGCCTGTTGCGGCAGGTGCACGGCCCCGTGACGGCCGATGAGATAGCGGCGCTGATCGACGGCCTGGTTGAAATCGCGCTGGCCCCCGGCGCGTGCGCCAACTTTCTGTGTAACGGCCCCAGTGAAGCTGGCAGCGCCCTACTCTATGCGGCGTGGCGGCCCGGCGTCTACGTGGACGACATCGGCTACCGTACCGCCGACGATCTTCGGGGCGTTCCCGTCCCGGAGGCGTTCGGCGCGCTGGTGCGGATCTACGAGACGCTCGCGGAGCGGGCGCTCGCCGGCGGGGGCGACGACCCGTTCCTCGAAGCCGCGCGCTGGGATCATGCACACAAAAGACCGGACGGACACCCGACCACGTTCGTGGAATCGCGGCTGTACAGAGCCCTTTCCCATGTCTTCCACGCCGACCTGGCCCCCGACGGCCGGGGCTGGAGGTACGCGCTGGCGCTGTTCGAGCGGAGCAGGCCGCCGTGCAGGAAGTACGACGGGCCGCCGGAGCCCCCGGACTGCATGGTTGGTCCCGGCTCCGCATGGTGCGCGGCGGGCAGTCTCCTGCACGAGGGGATAATCGTACGCGCGAGGCCTTGGCCCGGCCCCGACCAGGACCTGTGGGAGCGGCGCTGTTACTTAGGGCGCCCGTCGGGCTCGTAGCCCCCGGAAGGGTACCGGGACCATGGAGGCGCTCATAGCCGACCTGCTGGCCACCGGCATCCGCAACGGCGACACCTACCGGAGCGGGGAAGCGGTGACCTCGGCCCCAGCCCCGTCAAGCTGGCTTTATAGGAAAATGAGGAGATTCGTTTCGTTGTTTTCGTTCCCGACCGCGCTGTTCGTGTTGGGCGGGGGTGGGGTCCACGCGCAGGAGTGGGAGAGCAGGGGTCGCACGGCGTACAGTGCGTACGCGGCGGCCGTCCCGGTCATGGATTTCCCGTACGCGGACGTTGAGGCGCGGCTTGTCTACACCTGTGAGAGCGGCGACCGCTGGCCGCGCTGCTGGCGTGGGGGCTGCGTCTGGATCGGGTTCACGACGCGAATCGACACGACGGACACGACGGTCCCGGACGAAATAATCCAAGGGGACCGGGCAGCCATAGCTCCGTACCTGGTCGGCGGCGAGGCGAACGCAGACGGGTACAGCACCTTTTCAATTACCACGGCAACCGATGGAGTCGAGATCGAGGCTTTCAGGGTCGTGCAGCGTCGGGGGGAGAACATGCTCGTGTTCCGGCCACCTAGAGCTGTGGCCGGGGGCTATCCCGACAGCCATAACCGAGAGCTGCGGAAGGCTTGGACCGAGGGCAACATTTTCGCGGTTTCGCTGCCGTGGTACGGGAAACAGGGTGTCCGCTTCTCGTGGAGCCTGAAGGGGGCCGCCGCCGCGCTGAACCGAGCGTGCCCGAAATGAGGACGGAAAAAGCGACCGCCACCGGGTCGAGGAAAACCCGGCGGCGGTCAGCCCCATGGCGAAGGATTCAATTCAATTCAAGTGTTTGGAGCGCCAAGGGGTCCATAAGGTGGCTTGGACACCTAACGGTGCTCCGAGCCAGCCCGGCGGGCCGCGCGCCGAACGCCGCTTGAAGAACCGCGACCCGAGTCGGTCCGGTCCTCCCCCCCACTACACCGCACGGGCGTCGATGCCATACATTGCTTCTTCGGTCCTGCGGACATTTCGAATGGCACGGCGGCGATTGGGCCGGGGCCATCTTCCCATGTGGAGCGATCAATGAAACCCGGACTCACGGATTATCGGGCTTCCGCCGCGAGGGGCGCGGCCTCGGTCGCGCTCCTGCTCGGACTGCTCGCCGCCCCCGGTTGCCGCGAATCGCCGCTCGAACCGGACCTGCCCGAAAACAACGTGGTGGTCGCCGACGGCCGCGACTACGGCGACGACCCCTATGAGGTGAACTCGGCGGTGATAGACGGACACCAGCTGACCATCTCGGTCTCCTACGTCGGCGGGTGCCGGAACCACATCTTCACCCTGGTGATCTCGGAGTCGTTCAGGGAGTCGGATCCGGTGCAGCTTCCGGCCGTGCTGGCCCACGAAGCGAACGGCGATCCCTGCGAGGCATACCCTACTGAATCCCGCGTCTTCGACCTCAGCTTGGTCAGGACGCGCTACCGACAGTTCTACGGACCCGGTTCGGGAAGGGTCGTCCTGCGAATCGCGGGTGTGCCGGGTGACGACCTCGTGTACCAATTCGACGGATAGGGCTGGGCGAGAGGGGTGAGGCCGGGGTCGGCGAAACCGCCTTTGGATGGACGGGAGATTGCTCGGTTCGCCTTGTCTCTCTCCACGTCGCCGCCGCAAACATCGTCCGTTGGTAACTGTTCGGTCAGCCCGTGGCGAGCAGACCGGTTGTGCGGATAGCCGGGGGGGGGGTCTGGTAACCTCAAATCATAGCGACGGGTTGCCAATCGGTCTAGTGTCGCCGTCCTAGAGGGCGGATGGTCCAGCAAGTGTACAATGTCAAGTCGACCTTACAAGGTGTAGTCTGCGGTTGACAGTGTGTCGGTGCCGCTCTACCCTCGAGGCGCCACCTGGAGGCGTCCCTCGTCGTCGGGTGACACGAGGATCACGTCCCCTGCGGCAACGGACACGGTGGCGCTCAGGGTCATGGCGAGGTTGCGGTCGGGGTCGGCCGGATCCGGGGCCGATACCGGGTTGGCCGCGACGCCGGGTTCCGCTTCGGGCGGGGGTTCGGGCAGGAACGCCACCTCGAGGGTGTGACTACCGGGGGACATGGCGAAGCTCCTGTAGACCGTGATGGTTCGCGCCCTCGGACCGGACCTCGCCACCGGTTCGGAGTGGAGCGTGTCCCCGTTCACCCGAATGGTGAGGTGGAAGGGGATCGCGTCGTCCGAGCAGACCTCCGCAGGCCGCATGTGCGGGAGCACGCCCCTCAGCTCGGCTTCGGTGGGCGGCCGGCACCGCCGGTGCGAGGGTGCGGGGATGCGCCACGAGACCCTCAGCTCCGCGGTATCGGCGTCCGAGCCGCGCCAGGGAACCCGGGACAGGAGCACCAGCGACACCACGGCTGCGATCGCGAGCCCCGCGGCCGCCATCTGCCGTGCACCCCCCATCGCCGTCACCCGGCCGGGGACTGCGAGAGCTCGCACTCGGTCTCCACCTCGATGGCGGCTTCGCCGGCGGGGGCATCGAGGCGGTCGAGAGCACGCGAGTAGTCGTCCAGCGCCTTCTCCAGCGCGGGCCGGTCACCTCCCGACGCGTAGGCGACCCGCACCCGCCTGCGGTCGACGCGCGGCTTGAGTTCGGCCTCCCGCTCGTTGAACAGCCGCTCCACGAGCCATCTGGGTCCCTCCCGGCCCCAGCAGTCGCGCGGCGGACACGAGACGACCAGAACCCCTCCGGCGCCGGCGCGCACCAGGAACTCCACGACCGAGCTGTGCAGGTTGCCCGCGCACGCCACGGGAAAGCGCGCCGGCCCGTCTTCGGCGGGCGCACCGGCCGCCGACCGGCCACAGGCGACGAGGACGATGTCCCCGCTTCCGAAGGACCGCCGCGCCGTGAACTCCCGGACGCGGGCGAGCTGGTCGCGGCCCGTGCGGCCGGGCGGTCCCACGCCCATGGGCGCGCACGACCCGGCGCAGATCCCGCAGCTCACGCACGATGCTGGGTTCACCTCGGCGACGAGACCGTCGCGCCCGTCGGTGCGTTCGACCATGCGGATGGCGTCGTAGGGGCAGTCCACGTAGCACTGCTCGCACCAGGTGCAGAGCCTGGGCGAGACAAACGACGGGGGCGGCCGCCGGTCCTCGCGGGGACGGGTCAGGAGGGGGACGGCCAGCAGCGCCGCCGCGGCCGCGCCGCCCGCCGCCCACAGCAGCACCGGCGACGCGGAACCGGCCGCCGGAAGCCAGAAGGAGTAGAAGACGTTCAGCCCCACCTCACCGGGAATGCGCAGGAGATCGGCGGGCGGTCCGAGCGGGACGGGCAGGAGGATCGCCGCCGCGGTGAGCAGCCCCACGCTCGTCCACAGGAGCGGCCGCGGCGGTAGCAGGACCGGCCGGGCGACCCGGGATACGTGCATCCACAGGAACATCACCACCCCGACGGGGATGGCGATGTGCAGGAACAGGTTCATGAAGAAGAACGCCGACGGCAGCGGACCGTCGCCGGCGAAGGTGCGGGAGACCGGCTCGGAGAAGAGGGGCAGGGCGTCGAGGAGACGGGCGCCCCCGGTCGCCAGGAGCTGCCCGTGGGCGTCCCACACCATCACGTAGCCGGTCCAGCCGCAGATGTACAGCAGAAAGACCAGGAAGACGCCCGAGATCCAGGCCAGCGCGCGGGGTCCCCAGCTGCGGCCCTGGCAGAACATCCTGAGCGCGTGGACCAGAACCGCGACCACGGCCGCGTCGGCGGCGTACCGGTGCAGTGACCGGATCCAGCGTCCTCCCCAGGCCTGCCCGTCGATGCGAACCATCGACTCGTAGGGCGAGCCGATCCGGTAGAAGAAGATGAGGTAGAGCCCCGTGACGAGAAGGACCGCGAGGCAGGCGACAACGAGCGCGCCCGACTGGTAGAGGGGGTTCCACTTCCAGCCGTACAGCCGGTCGGCCCAGCCGTCCAGCCGGGCCAGGGCCCGTCCGAGGAGTCGCTTGAGCATTGGCGGTACGCGCCGAAGGGTGGAGAGGGGGTGGCAGCCGTCCCCGGTTCCGGGGGGCGCTCGCGTGCCTTGCGCCACTCAATAGATCATATCATCATGAAGTTATCTGCAATAGAGGACGCCGGATGAGCCGGAGGTCCGGATGATTTCCAAGACGGCCCGCAACGCACTCCGCGCGGTGCTTTGCATCGCCGAACGGGAATCCTCCGGCCCGGTCTCGGCGAAAGCGCTCGCACGGGAGCTCGAACTGCCTCACAACTACCTCTCCAAGACGCTGCACCGGCTGGTGCGGGACGGCCTGCTCCGGGCGACCCGCGGCCGGGGCGGGGGCTACCTTCTCGTCCTGCCCGCCGCGGAGCTTCGCTTGAGCCGGGTCGTCGAGGCGATCGATCCGGACGGACCCGAACGGCGCTGCCTGCTGGGGCGTCCGGAGTGCTCGCCGGCCAGTCCTTGCGCGATGCACGGACGCTGGTGCGAGGTGCGTGAGGCCATAGACCGTTTTTTCGCCGAGACGACGGTGGGCGATCTGCTCGGCCCGCCGGCCCCCGTTCAGCGGGGGCGTCCCCCACCCCCGAATTGGAAGGAGCCCGATTCCATGTCCGACGCCGCATCCCCCTCCTCCCGGCCGCCGCCTGCCGGAGAGGACACCCCGGTTCCGCTCATGCAGCGGCTGTACGACAGCCCGTTTCTGCTGCTGGCGGCGTGCACCGTGATCATGTTCGCGTTCTTCACGGTCTGGGGCATGATCGAGATCATGTCCCTCGAACCCGCACCTCTGCCATAAGGAAGCGACCCGATGTACCGAACCGGAATCGAGCCGCCGGAGCGCATCTGGTGGAAAAAGGTGGGACGGCACGAGAAGGTGTGGGTGTGGATCGCCTTCGCCTGGTGCATGGTCCTCTTCGCGATGATGCCGCTCTGGCACGTCAGGGGCGGCCAGAACCCGTCGGGAATCCGGCACCGCGTGGAGCCGGCCGACTACCAGGCACGGGTCCTTGAGTTCGTGCAGGAGTACCAGGTGGGCACGGACAACGGTCTTCCCGTGGTGGAGCCGCCGCCGGGCAGCCACGTCTACATGCAGGCCTCGCAGTA
Organism: Longimicrobiales bacterium; assembly: GCA_965204275.1. Lineage (GTDB taxonomy): Bacteria > Gemmatimonadota > Gemmatimonadetes > Longimicrobiales > Gaopeijiaceae > Bin94. Next base: position 1,211,980 of record CBDBEC010000002.1, on the reverse strand, counting down.
CGCGTGGATTCCCGTGGTGCGGCTCAGGCAGGGGGCGGAGTACACCCTGCACCTGTCGTCGCTCGACGTGAACCACGGGTTCAGCCTGTATCCCCTCAACATCAACTTCCAGGTGGTGCCCGGGTACGACTACGGCCTGCGCGTCGTCCCCAACGTGCCCGGCGAGTTCCACCTCATGTGCAACGAGTTCTGCGGCATCGGCCACCACCTCATGATCGGGAAGATCGTGGTGGTGCCGGCCGATGCCATGGCGGACGGTTCGGAGCCGGCCCCGGATGCGCTGGCGGACGGACCCCCGAATGCCGCGGCGGACGGTGGCGCAGGCCTGGGAGGTGACCGATGAACCCCTTCCGCAGCTGCCCTGCCACCGGGCTCAAGGTGCACCGCACGGCCGACCGGCTCATCAAGGCCAACGCCGTCGTGGCCACGGTGGCGCTCCTCGTCGGGGGGATCGCGGCCCTGCTCGTCCTGCTGACGCGCTGGGAGGCGGTCCTCCTCCTCGAGGCCGACATGTTCTACCGCATGCTCACCGTGCACGGCATGAACATGCTCATCTTCTTCATCATCTTCTTCGAGATGGCGGTGCTCTACTTCGCCTCCGCCGTGCTCCTGAACTGCAGGGTCCCCGCGCCGAAGACCGGATGGATCGCCTTCGCGCTGATGGTTGTCGGGACGCTGATGGTCGAGTGGACGATGTGGACCGGGCGCGCCGACGTGCTCTTCACCTCGTACGTGCCGCTGCGGGCGCATCCGCTCTTCTACCTGGGCGTGATCCTCTTCGCGGTCGGCGCCCTCACCGTGGTCGGGCACTTCTTCGCCATCCTCGTGGTCGCGAGGCGGGAAAGGGCGTACGAGGGGTCGGTGCCGCTGGTCACCTACGGGGCGCTCACGGCGGCGGTGATCGCGGCGGTGACCCTGCTGCACGGGGCGATCATCTACGTTCCCACCTTCCTCTGGTCGCTCGACATGATGCACGTCGACCCGCAGATGTACCGCCTCATCTGGTGGGGGCTCGGACACTCGTCGCAGCAGATCAACGTGGCGGCCATGGTATCGATCTGGTACCTGCTCGGGGCGCTCACGGTCGGGGCCGTCGTCCTCAACGAAAAGGTGAGCCGCACGGCCTTTGTCCTCTACGTCCTCTTCATCTCGATGGCCTCGGCCCACCACCTGCTGGTGGATCCCGGGATGGGACCCGCGTGGAAGGTCTGGAACACCAGCTACTTCATGTACATGGCGGTGCTGGCGTCGATGATCCACGGCTTCACGGTTCCGGCCGGGACGGAGCTGGGCATGCGGCTCAGGGGGGCCACGCAGGGGCTCTTCGGGTGGCTCAGGCGGGCGCCGTGGGGAGACCCGGGGTTCAGTTCGCTGGTGTTCTCGATCGTCGTGTTCGGATTCGTGGGCGGGATCACCGGAGTGACCTTCGGCACCGAGCAGATCAACATCATCGCGCACAACACGCTGCGCATTCCGGGGCACTTCCACGCCACCGTGGTGTCGGGCACGGCGATGGCCTTCATGGGGATCACCTACTACGTGATTCCGCTGATATTCCGGCGCGAAATCGCCTTCTACCGGCTCGCGAAGATCCAGCCGTACATCTTCGCAGGCGGCATGCTGGTCTTCTCGATGGCCATGACCTTCGCGGGGACCTTCGGCGTGCCGCGCCGGCACTGGGACATCGGCTTCACCGACGCGCTCTTCCAGCCCGGGTTTTCGCCGGCGGTGAACCTGATCATCGGGGTGATGGCGGTGGGCGGGCTGATCGCCATCGTGGGCGGCGCGATCTATATCGTCGTGACGGTGGTCTCGGTCTTCTTCGGCCGGAGGATGGCCGCGGACGACTCCGGGCTGGGGGCGACGGGGCGCGGTCTGCCGCCCGGGATCACCAATCCGCCGCGCGCGCTCAGGCCGGAGGACAGGGAGGCGCTGGGACCGTCGGGCCGGCTGGGTCCGGTCCCGGGCACGATGGTGCTCGTGCTGATCTTTCTGGCCGCCTTCATCGCCTACTACTTCGTGAACTGGAAGCTGCTCTCGTTCCTGTGGCAGGTGGGATGAGCGGGGAATCGGCGAAACCGGGGAGCCGCTCTCCCGTGGAGGACGGGGTCCCCGGCTGGGTGGGGACGGAGCGGGTGGGGGGGCAGGGTTGCGCACGGCGGCGTGTGGACGGGGACGAGGCGCGGCCGGAGGGAACGCGTGCGGACGGGGGCGCCCCCGCCGAGGCTGCCGTGCGGGGCGCCATGGCGGGGCTGGTGGCGCTGCTTGCGATCACCGTCGCGTGGTGGGCGCTGGCTCTGTGGCCGGTGGAGGGGGTTCCGCCGGCGTGGCTGGAGCGGGCGCGGGCGGTGTGCTTCAACGCGGGTCCTTCCGGGCTCCCCGATGCGTCGGGGTGGCTGCTGCTGGTGGGGCAGCCGATCGGGATGCTGGCGGTACTCATGGTGATCGCGGGTGACGCTGTGCGCGCGGGGCTCCGGCGGGCGCTCGCCTCGTCGTCGGGGCTGCTCGGGGTGGCGGGTGTGGCCGGAGTCCTCGCGGCGGGGGTCGTGCTGGCCGCCGTGCGCGTCGTGGGTGCGCCCCGCGACGCCGAGTGGCTGGAGGCGGCCGCCGCGAAGGTGCCCGCATCCTATCCGCGCCTCGATCGGCCGCTTCCGGAGATCGCCGGGCTCGTCGACCAGCACGGCGATGCGTTCGGCTGGGAACGCGTGGCGCGCCGGCCCGCGCTGCTCACCTTCGGGTTCGGGCACTGCGCGACGGTCTGTCCCATGACGGTCATGAACGCGCGGCAGGTGCAGGACCGGTTCCGGGCCGAGGGGCGGAAGATGGACCTGGTGGTGATCACGCTGGATCCGTGGCGGGACACTCCGGCGCGGCTGCCGTCGCTGGCGCGGCAGTTCCACCTGGACGGGGGTGGGGCGGGGGACGCGGGCGATGCGGGGGACGACGGGGACGGGGGCGAGGAGCGTGCCGGAGCCTACCTGCTCTCCGGCACGGTTGAGGCGGTCAACGGGGCGCTCGACGCGCTCCGGGTGGCGCGGGAGCGGGTGCCGGACACGGGCGACATCGTGCACCCGGCGCTGGTCTACCTGCTGGACGGGGCCGGGACGATCGTCTACGCGGCGAGCGGGCACGCCGACCTGATCGAGGAGCTGGCGCGGCGGATGTGATCCGTCCGCTACTGCCTTACGCACTGCGCGATCCGGTCCGCCAGCCGGTCTGCCAGCCCTTCCATCTGCGCACGCCGGGCGCGGCCCATCGACTTCATGGCCCGGCGCATCGCCACGTAGAGACCGCCGGTAATACCGATGGGGAAGAGGGCCGCGAAGAGTGGCGACCCCAGCACTCCCATTCCGAATGCCACACCCATTGTCCCGATTCCGATCCCCACCAAGCCCACCCCGAGGCCGAAGAGTATTCCGGCCCAGCCGTAGAGCTTGTGTTTCGCCCGGATCCGCGTTTCGCTGTTCCGGGAGACCACCGTCACTTCGAAAAATCCATGATGGTCCCGCCAGGTCAGGGTGCGTCCGATCGCCGTCCAGTTCCCGTCTGCCCGGGTGGCGCTCTCGATCTCCCCGACGATGCGCTCGTAATCCTCCTCCGGCAGGTTGCCCGGAATGACCCGTTCGGCACGAATCGCAAGCGGGGTGCCTGCCAGCGCGGTCCCGATTCCCGAGGCTTCGGGGCTGTCGACGCGGGCCGCGGCCAACCGGATGTAGCGGGGCTCGATGCCCGCCTCGGCGGCCACCTCCTGCAACGTGGCAAGCGTCATGCCGTCATCCTCGTCGCCACCGGGCCCGCCGGCCTCGTCCGCCTGCTGCAGCTCGGTGGCATGCTTCAGGATACGGCCCACCTCCTCTTCGCTGTAGTGGCGGGCCTCGTCGTCGGGGCCGTCGGGTGGCATCGGGATCTCTGCGGTCACCGGCTACTCCGCCGCCAGCCTCCGCAGCACCGTGTGCAGGATGCCCCCGTTGCGGTAGTACTCGACCTCGACATCGGAGTCGAGCCGTACCGTGGCCCTGAAGTCGACCGTCGACCCGTCACGCCGCGCGGCGCGCACCGCCACCTCCCCCCCCGGCTCCAGCCCACCGGCGATCCCGGTCACGTCGTAGACCTCGAACCCGGTCAGCCCGAGCGTTTCGGCGCCCTCCCCCTCCTCGAACTGCAGCGGCAGCACGCCCATCCCCACCAGGTTCGAACGGTGAATCCTCTCGTAGCTCTCGGCGATCACCGCCCGGACCCCGAGCAGGTACGTTCCCTTCGCCGCCCAGTCGCGGGAGCTCCCCGTCCCGTACTCCCGTCCCGCGACCACCACCAGCGGCGTCCCGGCGGCGCGGTATGACTCCGACGCCTCGAAGATCGTCGTCACCTCGCCGCTCGGGACGTGCACGGTGTAGCCGCCCTCCCTGTCCTGGAGCATGAGGTTCCTGAGCCGCACGTTGCCGAAGGTGCCGCGCATCATCACCTCGTGGTTGCCGCGCCGGGACCCGAAGGTGTTGAAGCGGATGGGGGGCACGCCCCGGTCCCGGAGGTACCTGCCGGCGGGTTCGTCGCGCGGTATCGCGCCGGCCGGGGAGATGTGGTCGGTGGTGGTGGTGTGGCCCAGGAGCGCCAGCGCATGGGCGCCGCGCACGTCCGCGAGCGGCGGGGGCTCCGGGCTCATGTCCCGGAAGAAGGGGGGATTGCGGATGTAGGTGGATTCGGGGTCCCACTCGTAGAGGCTGCCCTCCTCCGGGAGCGGCAGGGCCTGCCAGTGCTCGTCGCCGTCGAAGACGCGGGCGTAGCGCTCGCGGAACATCTCCGGCCTGAGCGAGGTGGCGACGGTGTCGCGGATCTCTTCCGGCGTCGGCCAGATGTCGGCCAGGAAGACCGGACGGCCGTCGCGGGAGCGCCCGAGCGGCTCGTTGTGGAGGTCTATGTCGATCCGGCCGGCCAGCGCGAAGGCCACCACCAGCATCGGCGAGGCCAGGTAGTTGGCGCGCACCAGCATGTGGATGCGGGCCTCGTAGTTCCGGTTGCCGGAGAGGATCGACGCGACGACCAGGCCGTGCTCCGAGACCGCGTCGGCCACCGGGCCGGGAAGGGGGCCGCTGTTGCCGATGCAGGTGGTGCAGCCGTACCCCACCAGGTTGAAGCGCAGCTCCTCCAGGTACTTCATGAGGCCCGCGGCCTCGAGGTAGTCGGTGACGACCTGGGAGCCGGGCGCCATGCTCGTCTTCACCCAGGGCATGACCTCCATGCCCAGCGCGCGCGCCTTCTTCGCCATGAGGCCCGCCCCGACCATCACCGACGGGTTCGAGGTGTTCGTGCAGCTCGTGATGGCGGCCACGACGATCGTCCCGTCGCCGATCTCGACGGTGCGGCCGTCCATCTCGATCTCGACGGCGCGGCGGCGGGTGGTGGCCACGGCCGTGCCGCCGCCGCTCCCGGGGGCGCCGCCGCCGTCCAGCGGGAAACCGGCGGGGACGAGGGCGGGGAGGTCGCGCGCGAAGGCGGGACGGACATCGGTGAGGTCGATGCGGTCCTGGGGGCGCTTCGGCCCCGCGACGCTCGGCTCGACGGTGGCGAGGTCCAGTTCCAGGGTGGAGGTGTACTCGGGGTCGGGGGTGTCGTCGGTGCGGAAGAGTCCCTGCTCGCGCGCGATCCGCTCCACCCGTTCGATCGTCCCGGGGTCGCGGCCCGTGCCGCGCAGGTAGGTCAGCGTCTCCGCGTCGACGGGGAAGAAGCCCACGGTCGCCCCGTACTCGGGGGACATGTTGGCCAGGGTGGCCTTGTCGGGCAGGGTGAGCCCGGAGAGCCCGGCGCCGTAGTACTCCACGAACCGGCCCACGACGCCGTGAGCGCGCAGCAGCTCGGTCACCCGCAGCACCAGGTCGGTCGCGGTCGCCCCCTCGGGGAGCGCTCCGGTCAGCTTCACGCCCACCACCTCGGGCAGCAGCATGTGGTACGGCTGCCCCAGCAGCACCGCCTCCGCCTCTATTCCCCCGACCCCCCAGCCCACCACGCCCAGTCCGTTGACCATCGTGGTGTGCGAGTCGGTCCCGACCACCGTGTCAGGGTAGGCGAGGGCCATGCCGCCGTGGTCGCGCCGGTGGATGACGGACGCCAGGTACTCGAGGTTCACCTGGTGCACGATCCCGGTGCCGGGGGGCACCACGCTGTAGTTCTCGAAGGCCTCCTGGGCCCAGCGGAGCAGGGCGTAGCGCTCGCGGTTGCGCTCGTACTCGCGCGCCACGTTCTTCTCGAAGGCGTGGCCGGTCCCGAAGAAGTCGACCTGCACGGAGTGGTCGATGACCAGGTCGGCCGGGACGAGCGGGTTGATGCGCGCGGGGTCGCCGCCCATCTCGCGGATCCCGTCGCGCATGGAGGCGAGGTCCACGATCGCCGGTACGCCGGTGAAGTCCTGGAGAACGACGCGTGTCGGCATGAAGGGGAAATCGGCGCCCGCGTTCGACGGGCTCCACGCCGCTACGGCCTCGACGTGCTCGGGCGTCACATGGCCGGCGCCCGCGTTGCGCAGCACGTTCTCGAGGAGTACGCGGATGGAGAAGGGGAGGCGGTCGAAGGAGGTGAGGCCTTCGTCTTCGAGCCGGCTCAGACGGTAGAAGGAAGTCGGTCCCTCGGGGAGGTCGACGGTGGCGAAGGCGCCGAAGGGGTCGGTGGGAGCGGGGGGCATGCGGGCGTGGCTCCGCTGGGGGTTTGCGAGGCAGAGTGTCTCGAAGGATAGCGGAGCGCCGCTCCGCCGGACAGGAGCGGAATCCTCGGCGCGCCTCCCCCTTCACGCCTACCGGCAACCGCGGTACAATGGTTGTCCACACCAGGGCCGAGGTGGCGGAACCGGTAGACGCGAAGGTCTCAAAAACCTTTGCCCTTGCGGGCGTGAGGGTTCGAGTCCCTCCCTCGGCACTTCGCGGCGGGCGCACGCGGCACCGCCCACGAGGATCCGAACCGGCGGAGGATAACGGATGAACATGAAAAAGCTTCTGGCGGCCATTCTGGTGTTTGCAGGGGTCGTGCTGGGCGTATCGTTCCGGCCCGGGAACACCGGACCGGAGACCGAGATCCACGTCTACAGGTCTCCGGACTGCCGCTGCTGCGCGAAATGGATAACCCACATGGAGGCGGCGGGCTTCAAGGTGACCGTGGAAGACGAATTCGACATGGCCGAGGTGAGGCAACGCATCGGGGTCCCGCCGGATATCTCGTCCTGTCACACCGCGGTCGCCGGCGACTACATCGTCGAGGGACACGTGCCGGCGCGGGTCGTCACGAGATTCCTGAAGGAGAAACCGCAGGTCGCGGGGATCAGCGTCCCCGGGATGCCGATCGGCTCTCCGGGGATGGAGGGGCCGAATCCGCAGCCGTACGAGGTGATCGCCTTCGACGGCAAGGGCAATCGCACGGTCTTCGAGCGCGTCGACCCGCGCGGATCGCGCTAGCGCCGCCGGCCCCCGTCGCCGCAAGCCTCGGTGTGACGGGGGTTCCTCCCGGGGACCGCTTGGAGCGCTGCGGCGGCGCCGCCCCCGGGGCGGAACGAGGTACCCGAAGGGGGCACCGGCTGGGATTGTCGGCCTGTCCAGCAAGCGAAGTGCCGTTCCTCCCCTGGGCCTCCACCCCTTCACCGGAAGCCGCGTCCCCTAGTAGAATAAGGCCCCTGCCTCGATCACGAACCCCTCATCCGGCACTTCGCCGGTCCCCGGAGACCGAATGTCCGCGCACGATCCCAGGAACACCCTCACCATCACCGACAACCGCACCGGACTCCAGTACGAAGTGGATGTTCTGGACGGCGATGTCATCCGCGCCATGGACCTCCGCCGGATCAAGGTCAACGACGGCGACTTCGGGATGATGGCGTACGATCCCGGTTTCACCAACACCGCCTTCACCACCAGCCGCATCACGGACGTGAAGGGCGGCAAGGGGATTCTCGAATACCGCGGATACCCCATCGAGCAGCTCGCCGAACGGTCGACCTTCCTCGAGGTGTGCTACCTCCTCCTCAACGGGGAACTCCCCACGCAGCGGGAGCTCGACGACTTCGTGCACCAGGTCACGTACCACACCTACGTACACGAGAACGTCACGACCATCCTCCAGGGGTTCCGCTACGACGCCCACTCCATGGGGATGATGATCTCGACGGTGGCGGCGCTGTCCACCTTCTATCCGGAGGCCAAGCGCATCGACAACCCGGCGAACCGGCGGGCCCAGATCGTCCGCCTGCTTGCCAAGATGCCCACACTGGCCGCATTCACCTACCGGCACCACAAGGGGCTGCCGTACGTGTACCCCGAGAACGAACTCTCCTACACGGCCAACTTCCTGAACATGCTCTTCCGGATCGGAGGCCGGGAGTACGAGCCGCCGCCGGCGCTGGTGCGCGCGCTGGATATTCTCTTCATCCTCCACGCCGATCATGAGCAGAACTGTTCGACCACCGCCATGCGGGTGATCGGGAGCTCGCGGGGGGATCCCTATTCGGCGATGGCCGGTGCCATGGCCGCGCTCTACGGTCCGCTGCACGGGGGTGCCAACGAGGCCGTGCTCCGGATGCTGGTCGAGATCGGGACGACCGATAACATCCCGGCCTTCATGGATAGTGTGCGCCGGGGCGAACGGAGGCTCATGGGCTTCGGTCACCGGGTCTACAAGGCGTATGACCCCCGGGCCACCATCATCAAGAAGGCGGCCGACGATGTGTTCGCGGTCACGGGACGCAACCCGCTCCTCGACATCGCCCTGGAGCTGGAGAAGATCGCGCTGCAGGAGGAGTACTTCGTCAAGCGGAACCTGTACCCCAACGTCGACTTCTACTCGGGGCTCATCTACCAGGCGATGGGCTTCCCGGTCGAACTCTTCCCGGTGCTGTTCGCGATTCCGCGCACGGTGGGGTGGCTCTCGCAGTGGGAGGAGATGGTCCAGGACCGCGAGCAGAAGATCGCCCGGCCGCGACAGGTCTTCAAAGGGCGCGCCCGGCGCGACTTCGTGCCGATGGAGGAACGTGGCTGAGCTCGGCGGGGAAGGGAGCCTGAGAGGCCGGGCGGAGTATAACAGGCAAGATCACTTCAAGACGCGGGAGACCGTCATGTTTGAACAACACCAGGCCTTTCAGGGGACTTCGACCTTTCGAACCCCCTTCCTCGCTGCCCTCCTTGCGGTCGTCCTTGCCGGGTGCATGGGAACGGGTGGACAGACCGGCAACCCGGTGGAAGACGGGGCGCGCGGGACGGAACAGATCGAACTCCTGGTACGGAACAACAACTTCAACCAGGCGACGGTCTATACGTCCCCCGAACACGGCTCGAAACGTCTCGGAGTCGTGCGGGGCAAGAGCGAGGCCACCTTCAGGCTCGATTGGCACCTTCCATACCTTCAGCTCCGCATCAAGTTCCTGGCAGGGTCCACGGTCCTTACCGAGACCCTGCCGGTGGATTCGGACGACCGGCTCGAGTTGATCATTCCGGCGACCTAGCAGGCTCGTCTCGGCGGGCCGATGTCGCGCGGAGGTTCCCGGAGGTGGAACCGTGAAGAGACCCGCGGTGATCCCGCAGCAGATCATCGCCCGCAAGCGGGACGGGGACACCCTGTCGGCGCCCGAGCTGGAGGCCCTGCTCACCGGCTACCTCGACGGGCAGGTGGGGGACGATCAGATGGCCGCGTTCCTGATGGCGGTGTACTTCAACGGGCTGGGTGACGCCGAGCTGGATGTCCTGGTGGAGGTGATGCTGCACTCGGGTGACGTGCTGCCCCGGGGAGGGGCGCGGGGCCCCAGGGTGGACAAGCACTCGACGGGCGGGGTGGGGGACAAGGTTTCGCTGGCGCTCGCGCCCCTGGCGGCCGAAATGGGACTGGTGGTCCCGATGATGTCCGGGAGGGGGCTGGGACACACCGGGGGCACGCTCGACAAGCTGGAGTCCATTCCGGGCTTCCGCACCCGCATCTCACTGGACCGCTTCGACCGGATTCTGCGGTCCGTCGGATGTGCCATGATCGGGCAGACCGAAGAGATCGCCCCGCTGGACCGCAGGCTCTACGCGTTGCGCGACGTGACCGGCACGGTACCGTCGCTCCCCCTCATCACGGCGTCGATCATGTCCAAGAAGCTGGCCGAGAGCCTTGACGGGCTGGTGCTCGACGTGAAGGTGGGCGAAGGCGCATTCCTGTCGCCCATCGACCGGGCCCGTGCTCTGGCCCGCTCCATGGCCGGCGTCGGGGCCGCGCGCGGGCTGGCGGTGACGGCGGTGCTTTCGGCGATGGACCGGCCCTTGGGCCGGACCGTGGGCAACGCCCTGGAGGTTCGCGAAGCGGTGGAGTGCCTCGCGGGTGGCGGCGCCAACGACCTGCGGGAGCTGGTGACGGAGCTGGCGGCGGAGATGGCGCTCGCGGGCGGCCTGGTTCCGGACCTCGACGAAGGGCGGCGGAAGGCCGGGGAGACGCTGGCGGGCGGCGGCGCGCTGGAGCGTTTCCGAAGGATGGTAGCGGAGCAGGGCGGGAGTCTGGACCTGTCGCGCGACGGCTATGGCCTGCCTGCCGCGCCCGCAACCGAGGTCATCACCGCCAACCGGGCAGGGGTCGTGGCGGGAATCGACCCGCGGGCGCTGGGGTACGGGATCATCCCGATGGGTGGCGGCCGGACACGCCAGGATCAGGACGTCGATCCCCGCGTGGGCTTCGAGTTGGAGGTGCGGGTCGGAGACCGGGTGGCGCGGGGCGATCCGCTGGCCGTGGTGCACGGCTCCACGCGGGACGACCTGTTCATCGGAGCAAGGGTTGTCGTCGAGGCGGTGACGATAGGTGACTTGCCGGGGTCCGAGCCGCTGCCCCTGATCATCGAGCGGATAACGGCCTGAAGGCCCCGCCGCGCGTCAGCCTTTCAGGATCGTGTAGAGTATGCGTTCCTCGTCCAGCGCCTGGGCCAGATCGCCCGCACGGTGCGCGGGGGTGCGGAGGGCGACCCCGCACCGGGCCCCTCCGTCGGGGGGTGCCGGGACCACCTGGGCGGGAATGGCCTGGTCGCGGGCCACATCCTCGGCCCACATGGCGTGATGAGTGGTTTCGAAGACGAAGGTGCGGGTGGAAGTCTCGTCGCTCATGGGTTCACCGTGGGTCGCGGCGGGGGCCCTGCCGGTCGCAACGGACGGTCGGCTCGGTCCCCGGCAGGTAGAGTTCGTCGTACGATTCGTTGGCGGGACACCACCTGGACGCCAGCAGGCCGGTGCTGGTGTCGACACGCCGCATGATCAGCCCTTCCGGTATCGGCCAGGGGTCGGGAATGGGGAGCAGGGGAGCGTCCGCGTAGTACACCTCTTTCATGAAATCGCCCCAGACCGGAGCGGCAAGCCCCCCGCCGGTGGCCCGGGGTACGATAGGATCCGGAAGGTCCATCCCAAACCAGACCGCGGCTGCCAGGCTGGGTGTGAAGCCGATGAACCACACGTTGCGGCCCTCGTTGGTGGTCCCCGTCTTGCCGGCCGCCGGCACTTCGCGGGGAAGCCCCGCCATGACCCGTATCCCGGTGTAGCCCGTTCCCTGCGCCACCACGTCTTCCAGCAGCGATACGGTGAGCCGGGCCACGAGTGGATCCAGCACGCGCGTGCGTTCGGGCCCTGGCTCCCAGAGCACCTCCCCCTCGGCGCTCTCAACCCTGAGAATCGGGAAGGGGCGCACCCTCATCCCCAGCGTGGCGAAGGCCGAGTATGCCTCCAGCATTTCGAGCGGGATCACCTCCGCCGCCCCGATCGCGCTCGACGGGTACGGCTCGACCTCGGTGCGGATACCCAGGCGGCGGGCCATCTGCGCCACCGATTCGAGGCCCACTTCCCGGCCCACCTTGATGGCGACCATGTTGATCGACTTGCGTAGCGCATGACGGATCGTGATCGGTCCCAGAAACTCCTCCTCGTAGTTGCTGGGCTTCCAGATCGTGCCGTCGACCTGTTCCTCGACGACCGGCGAGTCGACGAAGATCGCGGATGCCGGTATCCCGCTCTCCAGCGCCGCCGCGTACACGAAGGGCTTGAAGGACGAGCCGGCCTGGCGCCTGGCCTGGGTGGCCCGGTTGAACTTGGACTGCACATGGTCACGCCCGCCGATCATCGCCCGCACCTGACCCGTCGCAGGGTCGGCCGCGACGAACATGCCCTGTACGTACGGAATCTCGGAAAGGTCGGGCGCGTCCGTCCGGTCGGCGATCTCCCGGTAGGTGGGATGCCGGAACCCGGGCCGCTCCTCGATCCGCTGCCATCCCGCCTCCATCGCGACCTGCGCCGCGGCCTGCATCTTCAGGTCCAGCGTCGTGTAGATCCTGAGTCCGTCGGTATAGAGCTTGCCGCCGAAGCGGTCGTCCAGAATGCTCCGGACCCACTCGACGAAGTAGGGCGCCTGCACGGTGACGTTGCGGGCCCGCTCGAGGGGCACCGGCTCCGCCTTCCAGCGTTCCAACTCGTCCCCGGTGAGGAATCCCTCCCGCGCCATCAGGTCGAGAACCAGATTTCGCCGGGACAGTCCGGCAGCGGGATCGTTCAGCGGGCTGTACCGCTCCGGGCGGTTCGCGATCGCCGCCAGAAGCGCGCCTTCCGCGGGATTCATGTCGATGGCGTTTTTGCCGAAGTAGTTTCTGGACGCAGTCTGAAGTCCATACCATCCATGGGCATACCCGATTTGGTTCATGTATGCCTCGATGATCTGGTCCTTCGAATACGCCTCCTCCAGCGCCAGAGCGACCTGCCATTCCTTCAGCTTTCGCAGCACCCGCTTCTCGAAACCGATCCGGTCGGTGAACATGTTGCGGGCGAGTTGCTGCGTGATGGTGCTTCCACCCGAACCGGAGAGGGACCGGGTCCGAAGCACGTCGAGCGCCGCACGCGCGATCCCCTTCCAGTCGAGGCCGCCGTGGGAGTAGAAGCGCCGGTCCTCGATGGCGATGAATGCCTGGGGGATGTGTGGGGGGAGGCTCGCGAGGGCCACCGGTGTCCGGCGTTCGAGCCCGATCTCCTGCACGAGGGTGGAGTCTTGCGAGTACACCTTGCTGGTCTGCTGTGGCTCGTAGGTGTAGATCCGGGCGATGGAGGGACAGTCGGCGCACAGGTTTCGCCAGGCGCCCACCGCGAAACCGAACCCGCCGGCGCAAAGGAAGAGCAGCAGGAACCAGACCGCGGGCGGGATTCGTACATTCCCCGCCTTTGCCAGTGCCGCCCTCAACACGGTTCTCGGTCCCTCCTTGCAAGCTTCCCGTTAGGATTCCCGGTTCAATCTACCACCATTCGCGGCGGGTGTTGCGGCATGGGCCCCGCAGCGCTGTGCCGTGGCCCCCGGCGTGTTCCGGTGCCGCTTGACAACGGCCGCTGCCGCCGCCTTGCTTCGATACCGTGCGAAATCCACGCTACAGCGAAGTATCCGTCGATTCCGCCGCCGGGCGCTATCCGGTCCGTATCGGAACGGGGGTACGCGCAGGGCTCGCCGCCAGGGTGAGCGAGGTGGCGCCGTCCGGCCGCTGCGCCCTGATCACCGACGAGAACGTCGGAGCACTCTGGGGCGGGGAGGTGAAGCGGCTGCTGGCGGGTGCGGGGATCGACGTGGTGGCCGGCTCCTTCCCGGCGGGGGAGGCGAGCAAGACGCGCCGGACGTGGGCGGCGCTCACGGACATGCTGCTGGAAGCGGGCTTGGGCCGGGACAGCTGTGTGGTCGCGCTGGGTGGGGGTGTGGTGGGGGACGTGGCCGGGTTCGTTGCCGCGACCTTTCTCAGGGGAGTGCCGTTCGTGCAGGTGCCGACCACAACCCTGGCGATGATCGACGCGTCGGTGGGGGGCAAGACGGGTGTCGACCATTCCGCCGGGAAGAACCTGGTGGGAGCATTCCACGCACCGTCGGCCGTGTTTGCGGATCCGGACTTCCTCACCACTCTGGACTCCGGAACCCTGGCCGCGGGCTTTGCCGAGGCGGTCAAGCACGGGGTCATCCTCGACCCGGCCTACGCGGAGTGGCTCGCAGTGCGCGCCGAGTCGCTCCTCGAGCGAGATGCGGACGACATGAGTCGGGCCGTCCTGCGATCGGTGGAGATCAAGTCGGAGATCGTGTCCGAAGACGAGTTCGAGGCGAACCGGCGGCAGATTCTGAATCTGGGACACACCGTCGGACACGCCATCGAACTGAATTCGGGGTACGGACTCCCGCATGGCCACGCGGTTGCGGCCGGGATGGTGGCCGAAGCGCGGATCGGGGAGGCGCTCGGTGTTACCTTCCCGGGCACCGCCGAAGAGATTCGGACGCTGGTGCGGGCCTTCGGTTTGCCCGACTTTGATCCGGGTCTGCTCCGGCCCCGTCGGATGGCCGGTTTGATGGCCCGCGACAAGAAGGTCCGGTCCGGCGCAGTTCACATCGTACGCCTCGAGGGGATGGGGCGCGCGGGTACCGGGGACGAAACGACGGTTGCCGTCCCGGAGGAAGTACTCGTCCGTATCATGGAGGACTGGTCCTGATGGAGCGAGAGGGAGGCATGACGCCCCGTACAATCTCTTCGATGCTGGTGCTTCGATCGGCCGCGGATCCGACCGAACCGTTCCTGTTTGCGGATCGTGCCGTCGTGTCCTTCGCCGAGGTGGACGACCAGGCGGAGGCACTGGCCGCGTCACTGGCCAATCTGGGCGTCGGAGCGGGTGACAGGATCGCGCTTGTGCTGCCGGCGTGGCCGGAGTTCGTCATTTCCGTGTTTGCCACAGCCAAGCTGGGCGCTCTCGTCGTTCCCGTCGACCCGCGTCTGAGACTTCCCGAGCTGCGGTATGCGCTCCGGCATTCGGGGGCGGCGTGCGCGGTTTCGGCCGAGAACGCCTTCGGAATCGACTACCTGCAGATCTTCGAGGATTTTCTTGCTGAACTGCCCGAACTCGGGCACGTCGTAACGGTGGGAGAAGAGGACCTGTGGTACGACGACCGGATCTTCCAGTGGGAGGACCTCATTTCCGCCGGAAGAGGACGCGACTTCGAGGTCCGCGGGGCGGCCCCGGAAGACCCGTTCGCCATCCTCTACACCTCGGGCACCTCCGGCAAGCCCCGGGGCGTCGAACTGACGCACGGGAATCTGCTGCACGCTGCCGGCGAGACGGCCCGTGCCATCGGCCTCGGGCCCGGAGACGTGGTCGCGGGGGTGAGCGCCCTCCATCATGTCTTCGGTCTCGGGCCCGGACTGCTGGGGACAGCTCTGAGCGGTGCCAGCCTCATACTACAGGACGATCCCGGCGCCGCCGGGACCCTGGAGGCCGCCGAGCGCCACGGCGCGACCGTGCAGTACGGCGTTCCGACCCTGTTCGCCACCCTCCTGCGCCGGATCGAGCGGCGGGGCGGCCCTCCGCGAACGCTGCGTCTCTGCCTGGCCTCGGGTGCTCCGATGAAGGACGACCTGGCCCGCCGCGTCGAAGCGTCCTTCGGCGTTCCCCTCGTCATCGCCTATTCGTTGACCGAGGTGGCATCCACGCTGGCGATGACCCGCCCCGAAGACCCGGCCGCCAAGCGCATCTTCACTGTGGGGCGCCCGGTCGGCAGGACCGAAGTGCGGGTCAGGGAGCGCGACGGCGCGGTCCTGCCTCCGGAAAGAGTGGGCGAGATCGCGGTGCGGGGCCCCGGCGTGATGCGCGGCTACCATCGCCAGCCGCGGGAGACCGCGGCCGCCACGGATCCGGACGGTTACCTGCTCACGGGCGATCTGGGCATGGTTGACGCGGAAGGCTACATTCACCTCGTAGGGAGACGCGAAGACGTGGTGATCCGGGGCGGCTTCAATGTGCACCCCAGGGAAGTCGAAGACCGGCTGATCGCGCATCCCGCCATTGACAGGGCCGCCGTAGTGGGCGTGTCCGACGACATCCTCGGGGAGGCGATCTGTGCCTGCGTGGTTCTGGTCGAGGGCGGCGTGGCTAACGAAAAGGAAATCCGGGACTGGGCCGCGGCGACGCTGTCCGAATACAAGGTGCCGGATCTTGTTAGCTTCATGGATGACCTTCCCCTGACCGGCACCGGTACGGTTAGGCGCCACGAGCTGGCCCGCCGCCTGTCGGCGGCCGGTCGGCGCGAGGCCACCATCCAAGACTGACACAATATGTTGAATCCCTATATGAAGGCCCCTCACACCGACCCGGCCAGGCCGATCTCCCGTGAAGCGCTGAACGCGGCGCTGCTCATCGACTTCGACAATGTCACGATGGGCATGCGCAGCGACCTCGCCAAGGAACTCAAGCATCTGCTGGAATCGGACATCATCAAGGGCAAGGTGACGGTGCAGCGCGCCTACGCCGACTGGCGGCGCTACGCCCAGTACATCGTCCCTCTTTCGGAGGCGTCCATCGATCTCATCTTCGCCCCCGCCTACGGCAGCTCGAAGAAGAACGCCACCGACATCCGCATGGCCATCGACGGGATCGAACTGGTCTTCATACGGCCCGAAATCGGCACGTTCATTCTGCTGACCGGCGACTCCGACTTCTCGAGTCTGGTCCTGAAGCTCAAGGAATACGGCAAGTACGTCATCGGGATCGGCATTCAGGAGTCCAGCTCGGACATTCTCGTCCAGAACTGTGACGAGTACTACTCGTACACGGCCCTGACCGGGCTCAGCAAGACTTCGGACGACCAGGCCGGCTCCCCCGACGCCTGGCAGTGCGTCGAGGAGGCGGTCCAGCGCATGGTCTCGCGCGGGGACGTCATGCGCTCCGACCGCCTCAAGCAGGTCATCATGGAGGTGTCGCCCGGCTTCAATGAACGAGACCTCGGCTTCAAGAAATTCTCGAAATTCCTCGTCGAGGCGGCGAACAAGGGGCTTCTCGACATCGAGCGCGCCGACAACGGGCAATACATGGTCGCGCCACCGGGGGGAAGGGGGAGGACGGAGACGCACCGTGCAGGAGCGGCGGCGGCCGGAAACGGGGACGAGCAGCGCCGCAAGGGGCGCCGGCAACCGCTGCCTCGCCGAACCCGCCAGGGCGGAGCGGCCAAGGAGGTGAGGGCGAGTGCAAACCGTGGCCAGGGTGCCGCCGGGCAGTCCGCCGGGCAGTCCGCCGGGCAGTCCGCCGGGGAAGCGGGGCCGGCCGCGGCGCCGCACGACCGTGCGCCTGCGCTCGGTCTGTTGCGGCGGGCACTGAAGGAGGTGGGGGGGCGAGACGACGGAAAGCCCCGTGATTCGGAGGTCAAGCGCAGGATGATCGCGATCGACAAGGGATTCAGCGAGAATGCGCTTGGATTCGGCAAGTTCAGCAAGTTCTTGCAGTATGCGGAAACCGAGGGCGTGGTCAGCGTGGAACGCACGCGCGACGGCAGCTACCGGGTGCGCCTGACCGAAGCGCCGGCCGCCGCGACCGCGGCACCCGCGGATCTGGACGTGAAGGCCCTGGGCCTGCCCACCACCGCGGGCTCGATCAAGAGCTACTTCGCCAACCGGTACAAGGGCGTCGGCATCAAGACTGCCGAGCGGCTGGTGGAGCACTTCGGCCCGAAGGTCTTTCAGGTGCTGGAACGGGAACCGGAGCGCATTCGCAAGGTCCTCACCCGGTCGCGGGCCGACAGCGTTCTGACCGCCTGGACGGAGGACTACGGCCGCAGGAAGAAGGCGTTGCCGAAGGTGGCCGCTTCATCTCCGGCCCCGTCCCGCCGGCAGGATGGCCGCGGGGATGGGCCGGGCAGGGCATTGAAGGATCGGACAGCGGGGGTGCGGACGACCCGGTCCCCGGCATCCGGCGACACTGCGGGCTCAACCGAACCCGCCGGGGAGACCGGGTCGGCGGAGAACCGGGCCGGCGAGCCTGTTCCCCCCACCGCCAAGAGGGGACGATCCGGACTGTTCGGCTTTCTCCGGCAGGGTCGTCGTTCCCGGTAGCCGTCGGCGGCCGGAGTGCTCCCGGAGCTGCGCGCCGGAGGGGCCGCCCGGGCGGCCCGCCGTCTGCTGGGCTCTCTGCTGGTATCGACCGTCGATGGTGTCGAGGCGAGCGGGGTCATCGTGGAGACGGAGGCGTACCTGGGGCGGGACGACCCCGCCTCGCACGCCTTCCGCGGACGGACGCCTCGCAACGAAGCGATGTTCGGGCCGCCCCTGACGCTCTACGTATACGTCTCCTACGGAGTGCATCACTGCAGCAACGTCGTCACGGGGGAGGACGGCGAGGCGGGTGCGGTTCTGGTCCGCGCCCTCGATCCCGTTTCGGGCCGTGAGGTAATGGCGTCCCGCCGCGGACGGGCCGCCGACCTGTGCAGCGGGCCGGGAAGACTCTCCCAGGCCCTCGGGATCACGATGCGCCACAACCGGCACGACCTGTCTCGTTCTCCCATCCGCCTTGTTGCGCGTCCTCCCGTTCCGGACGCTGAAGTGGGCACCTCCGGCCGTATCGGCGTTTCCCGGGCTGCGGAGCGTCCACTGCGCTTCTTTGTCAGGGGGCATCCGGCAGTGAAGCCGCCGAGGTGGTAGCTTTACAACATGAACGATCCTACCTGGGTCTCACTGCTGCCGCCGCTGCTGGCGATCGGGCTGGCTGTCGCCACCCGCCAGGTATATCTGTCCCTGGCCGGGGGACTCTGGCTCGGCTGGTCCGTCCTGAACGGCTGGAACCCGGGCGCCGGACTCATGGAGACCGTGGAGTCCACCGCCCGGGTGCTCGGGGACACCGGCAACGCGATGGTCATCATGTTCACCCTGGTCATGGGCGCCCTCATCGCCACGGTCGGGGCGTCGGGCGGGGTGGCGGGTTTCGTGGCGGCGCTGGAGCGGCGGAGGCTGGTGACCGGGGGCCGTGGTGCACAGCTGCTCGCCTGGGTGATCGGCGTGATAATCTTCATCGAGTCCAATCTCACCGTCCTGGTGGCGGGCTCGGTGTCGCGCCCGCTCTTCGACCGCTACCGCAACTCGCGCGAGAAGCTGGCGTACCTGATCGACTCCACCAGCGCGCCGATCTGCATCCTGATTCCCCTGAACGCCTGGGGTGCGACCAACCTGCGCCTGCTGAGCGAAGCGGGAGTGCCCGAAGGGGATGCCCTGGGCGTCTTCCTGCGCTCGATCCTCTTCAACTTCTACTCCTTCGCTGCGGTGCTGCTGGCTTTGGCGGTGGTCCTCTTCCGGCTGGACTGGGGACCCATGAAACGGGCCGAGGAGAGAGCTGCGCAGGGCGAAGTGCTCTGGCCCGGCGCGACTCCTATGATGGACGAGGGCGTGCTGGGTGGGGACGAGGAGCCACCGGTCGCTCCCCGCGCCGCCAACATGATCGTCCCCGTCGTGGTGCTGGTGGCGATGATGCCGGTGGGGCTCTGGGTGACGGGCGGCGGAGACCTGACGGCCGGAAGCGGTTCCACCTCGGTGCTCTGGGCGTCGCTGGCCGGACTGGCGACGGCGTGGATCATGCTGCTCTTCCAGAAGGCCTTCACCGTAGACGAACTCACGCGTATCGCTCTGCGCGGGGCAGGCGGCCTGGTCCCGCTGGCGCTGATCCTGCTCCTGGCGCTGGCGCTTGGGGGCGTTACCCGCGAGCTGGGAACGGGAGTTTTCGTGGCCGGCGTGGCGCAGGAGGTACTGTCGCCGGCGGTCTTCCTGCCCCTGATCTTCGTCGTGTCGTCCGCGATCGCCTTCTCGATCGGATCTAGCTGGGGTACCTTTGCCATCATGATCCCAATCGTCGTGCCCGCAGCCGCCGCCCTCGACCTCGACCTGGCCCCCTTCCTGGCGGCGGCGCTGTCGGGCGGCATCTTCGGCGACCACTGCTCCCCGATCAGCGACACGACCATCATCTCCTCGATGGCTGCCGCCACCGACCATGTGGACCACGTGCGCACTCAGCTGCCGTACGCGTTGGTCGGTGGGGCCATGGCCACCGTCTGCTACGCGGCGGTGGGCGTCCTCCTGTAGCAGCCCGTGGACAAAATCCCCCCGGCATTCGAGCGGCGACGCATCCGCGCTGGCCGCTTCGCCTCACCTATCCACACTGTAAAGCACACATCACTTTTCGTCATGTCCGCTATACATGTTGCCGGTCCAAGGCTTCGCTCAGCGTTGCTCCTCTGGCGAATAGCGCTGCTATTCCCCCTTCGTCGCACCTTGCCAGCCCGGCGCCTCGCCGCTCTCGGTGCTCGCGGGGCTTTATCCACGGACTGGTAGCGGATCCGGGGCGGCAGAGTTGAACATCACAGTATGCGTGAAGCGCGTACCGGACACCGGGACCCGCATCCGGATCGCCGCGGGCGGCAGCGATATCGAGCGGGACGGCGTCAAGTACGTGCTCGGCCCCTATGACGAATTCGCCATCGAGGCCGCGCTGCAACTGGTTGAAGGGGCGGGTGCCGGAGAGGTCACGCTGCTGAGCTTCGGTCCGGAGGCGACGAAGGAGTCGTTGCGTTCGGGACTCGCGTTGGGAGCGCACCGTGCGGTGCTGTTGAAGGGCGAGCCGACCATGGACGGATGGGTCACCGCCCGCGTGCTGGCCTCGGAACTCACCGGGGGCGACGCCGCGCTCGTGCTCTTCGGGGTGAAGGCGGTCGATGATGATCAGCAGCAGGTGGGGCCCATGGTTGCCGAACTGCTGGGGCGGCCGTGTGCCACCTCGGTGACCGCGATGGAGGTCGGTGACGGGGTGGTGACCTGCCGCAGGGCGGTCGAGGGGGGGCAGGAGGTGGTGGAGATGGACCTTCCGGCAGTGGCGACGCTGACGAAGGGCAGGTACGAGCCGCGCTACGCGTCCCTGCGCGGCATCATGATGGCGAAGCGGAAGCCCCTGGCCGAAAAGGAAGCGCCCGAGCTCGAACCGGGTCTGGTCGTCGAGGAACTGGAATATCCGCCGACGCGGCCGGAAGGTCGGATCGTGGGAGAGGGCGCGGGCGCGGTTCCCGAGTTGCTGACGCTTCTGCGCGAAGAAGCGCAGGTAATTTAGCAAAATTATGAAAATAAAGCAATGAAAATGACGCAATTCCCTCCAAATGGCTGACGTCCTGGCGGTTGCCGAAACGAAACAGGGCGTGCTGGCGGGCGTGTCGCGCGAAGTTGCGACCGTGGCCCGCTCTCTGGCCGACTCCCTGGGAGGTGCGGTCGAAGCGGCGGTCCCCGGGGTTTCGGGGGACGAGTTGTCCGACTGGGGAGCGGACCGGATTCTCCGGATCCAACCGGAGGACCTCGGCGCGGGGCGACCCGCCCTGCTCGCGGCCGCGCTCGCCGGGCACGTCGGTGCGCGTAAGCACGCGGCGGTGGTCTTCGCCGCCACGGCCGCCGGCAGGGACCTCGCGCCACGGGTGGCGGCCAAACTGGGGGTCCCGCTGCTCACCGACGTCACGGGTGCGGAAGCCGCCGACGATGGCATCGTGGTGACGCGACCGGTATACGCCGGCAAGGCGCTCGCCCGCGTGCGGGCGGTCGCCACCCCGGTCCTCCTCTCGATCCGGCCCAACGTCTTCGCCGCGCGGCGCTCGACCCGCGAAGCCGTAGTGGATGACGTGGCGGTGGATGCGGGCGCCGCCGCCGGGGGATACCGGGTGAAGGGCCTCGAAGCGTCCCGGGGCGCTGCCCTCGATGTGTCGGAAGCCACCATCGTGGTCTCGGGCGGCAGGGGGATGAAGGGTCCCGAGAACTGGCCCATCCTCGCCGACCTCCGGGACGCGCTGGGCGAGACTGCCGCCCTGGGTGCCTCCCGGGCCGTGGTCGACGCGGGCTGGCGGCCGCATTCGGAACAGGTGGGACAGACCGGCAAGACGGTGACCCCGAAGCTCTACTTCGCGATCGCGATCTCGGGGGCGATCCAGCACCTGGCCGGGATGCGCACCTCGGGGGTGATCGTGGCGGTCAACCGCGATGCCGACGCGCCCATCTTCGGGGTCGCCGACTACGGGATCGTCGGGGACGCCTTCGAGGTGGTCCCGCGACTTGCCGAGGCCGTCCGGAAACTCCGGGACGGCTGAGTCCCCCCTGCCGCCGGCGACACGCCCCCCCGGCGCATCCCGTCAATGGCCCGGCGGCTTCCCCAGAACCTGTACCGGATCCACCTCGCGCCCCCAGCGCCAGACCTCCAGGTGCAGGTGTGGTCCGGAGGCATTGCCCGACTGTCCGCTCTTCCCGATCACGGTCGCCTTCCTGACCTCCTGGCCGGCCTTCACGGAGATCTCCGAGAGGTGCGCGTACAAAGAGAGAGCGTCGTCGCCGTGGTCGATCCAGATCACCCGGCCGTAGCCGCTCATGGTGCCCGCGAAGCGCACCCGGCCGTCGAGGATGGGGCGCACCGGCGTCCCCACCGGGACCGCGATGTCCACTCCGCGGTGCATGTCGCCCAGAACGCCGCCGGCCCGCACGCCGAAGGCGGACCGGATCGCGCCGTCCACCGGCCACTGTGGAGTCTGACAACCCTGGGCCACGATCGCCAGGGCCGCGACCGACAGCTTCTTCAGCATCTTCCCGGAAGCAGGAGCACGGGCACCGGATCGCCCGCCTCGACATGGCCCACCCCCTCCGCAACGACCGCCAGACCGTCCGCGTCCCGCAGAGAACGCACCAGACCGCTGCCCTGGGGGCCGGTCAGCGAGCAGCGCAGCCCACGTTGCGGCTCCGCCGGGTGCGCCGACTCACTCCGGGCATGGCCGGGCCTCTCTGCGTCGAGGCGGCCCACCCACTCGGCCTCCGACAGCCTGACCCGCAGAAAGTGCGTCAGGCGCGGCGGTGACGAGAGCGGGTCCCTCGTGCGGGCAACCACGGTGATGCCCCGGGGGCGCGCCGATCCCAGCCGCGCACGCAGGTACGGTGCCACGAAGACGTGGAAGGTCACGAAGGCCGACGCCGGGTTCCCCGGGAGCCCGAAGACGGGTAGCAGGTCGCCGCCGCGCGGCAGATGACCGAACGACAGCGGGCTGCCCGGGCGCACTCGGGCCCGCCAGAAGTCGAGGCGGAAGCCGAGATCCAGCAGGATCCGTTTCAGCAGGTCCCTTTCGCCCATGGACGCTCCCCCGGTAGTGACCAGCGCATCCACTCCGCCGACCGCTTCCAGCTTTGCCCGGAGTGCCGCCGGGTCGTCGGCGGCCACTCCCAGGTCGACCGGAACCGAACCGGACTCGGCCACCGCGGCCATGATCATGGCCAGGTTGGTGTCGGGGATCGCCTGTCCCGCGGCCACTTTGTCGAAACGGTCCATCCCGACCAGCTCGTCGCCGCTCGACAGCACACCCACGCGCGGGCGCCGGTGGACGGAGACGGGGTCGCAGCCGCTGGCCAGGATAGCCGGCAGCGACCCGGAATGCACCAGCGTGCCGGCGGGGACGGTCTCCTTCCCCCGGCGCATGTCCCTGCCGGCTGCCCGGACGTGCCTGCCCAGGTCGTCGGTGCGTCCGACGACGACGAATCCCGGCTCCGATTCGCCATCGGTGTGCTCCACCCGGATCACGGTGTCGAAGCCCTCCGGAACCGGACCTCCCGTCATCACGCGCACAGCGGCACCGGGCGGTATGCCCTGCAGGGGAACCTCGCCCGGGTACGATTGTCCCGCCACGGGCAACCGGATTCCGCCGCCGGCGCTCTCCGGCAGGTCGCCGCTGCGCACGGCAAACCCGTCCATGGCGCTGTTCCTCCAGGCCGGCAGGGTGGCGCGGGCCCGGATCGTTTCCGCGATGGATCGCCCCAGGGCTTCGGAAACGTGCACCGGGGTCGCGGGCATGGGGCGGGCGCCGGCCAGGATCCGGGCCAGGGCCTCTTCGCAGGAGAGCCAGTCGGCCTCGAGCGGATCGTGAAAACGACCTCCGCCGGGGGTGCCCCGCGCTGCGTCGCCGGCGGGCCGCTCCGTTCTCGCGTTCACGCTCAAAAGTCGGCGAAAAGGGACCTGGCCACGGCTGGCGTCCGTCAGAATCTCCAGGCGAAGCTCAGCGTGAGACCGTACCCGCCAACCCACTCGCTTCGCTCAGGGGCATGCAACGGATCCTCCTCGTCTTCGGGGCGCTTGGCCGGGTCGTCGAAGCCCGCGGGCGTGGAGAGTTGCCAGAGGGTGAGGCTCGCGTCGGCCCGTACCATGAAGCGCGATCCCAGCAGGAGGCGGAATCCGGTTCCCGCGTTGGCGGTGAAGGCGTTCCCGAAGTCGAAGACGTCTTCGGCTTCAAGGTCCTGGTCGGATTCACCCGGGCCCGCGGCGTCGTAGGCAAGGCCTCCTCCGACGAACAGGTGCGGGGCGAACCGATTCCAGGTCCGGCGTCCCGTCAGGCTGAAGAGGAGACGCGCGTCGAGCATCAGGAGATGAACGTCGGACTCGCCGATGGCCCGGTCCCCCAGTTGCCGGCGGGGGTCGATCACGTCCCGTCTCGTGGGAAGGTAGGTGAAGAGTCCTTCGAAAAAGACGGGTCCGCCCGCCTCGATGGCGTACCGTCCCCCCAGGAAGGCGCCCGATTTCGGCCCGAGCGCCAGCGACCCCGTCGCGAGCGACATGTACCCGCCGAATATCGATGCCGCCTGCGGGTTGTCGATGTAGCGGTACGAGGAAGGGATCGACTGGGCGCCGGCCCGACCCGGGGAGACCAGGCAAAGAAGAACGACGGAGGCTGCCGGAAGGCGGGATATGATCATCGGTCGGGCCGGAACTGGTGTTTGCGGAACGCTCCAGTCAATGTAATGTCATTCTGCGGGGAGCAGGATCGGACGCCGGGTCCTCCGGTTGGCTCGATCCGGCGGTGAATCCAGGTTTCGAGGGTGCCGTAAGGAACAGTTGTGTCAACCGAGACGAAAGGTTGCCGGACGTGCCGGTGAAGGAAGCGAAGATCTGAATGCGGTGTTCGACCTGCGGCGAGACCATATTCGACGGGGAGAACCGCTGCCCCACCTGCGGAGCCGCGGTCGCCCGCCGCCAGCGCACCGCGGTCTCGCAGCGAAACCTGCGCCAGTGCCCCCGCTGCGGACACCGGGGCGACCCGATCCCCTACTTCCAGAAGCCCGGCCACCTGGGCCTGCTAGTCGGGCTGAGCATCTTCACCTACGGAATCGGTGGCCTGATCTACTACGCGTCACGGCGTGCCTACCGCGTCTGCCCGGGTTGCGGCTTCGGCTGGGAGCATTCGCGCAGGCCGGACGACGAGGACGACTGGAAAGCGCCGGCTCCCGCCCCGGCACCACGCAGGGCGCCCGCTCCGCCAACCGAAGGGCCACTGCCGCCCAGCGGAATCGGTCGCCGCGTATTCGGGGGTGCGCTCGCCGTCCTGGCCACCGTGATGATCACCGCCGGACTCGCCTCCGGCATCTATGGGCCTGTCGTCGCCGGATCGCTCTGCGGAATGGGAGGCTCCGGTCTGTTTCTGTGGGGCTGGAAGGCACTCCAGGAGCGGCGCCAGTCGGTGATCCGGACGCTGAACCGCAAGGTGCTGAGGCTGGCCACCGCGCGGGCCGGCATCCTGACCGTGACCGACGTCGCGGCGGAGCTCAACCTCACCCTGCCGGCGGCGGAGAAGATCATGGTCGGCATGGACGACGGGTTCCGGGTCCGCTCCGAGATCAGCAAGGAGGGGGTCCTCTACTACGAATTCCCCGAAGTGCTCCACCAGAGGAAACTGCGCGCTGGTGACGAATCGTAGGCCCGCGCGCTATATTGACCCGCGGATTGCTTTACGGTGGCCCCCCGACCAGCGAGCGTTGTCGTGCGTCAATTCCAGGACCATGAAGGGAAACCCTGGGTGGCGTCCGTGGCCCGGGAAAAGGGCGGCGACTACAAGGGTCGCTTCTACCTGGTCCTGAAACGTGCGACGGGCGGGGATGGCCCGCCGGTCTTTCTCACCGACGTTCGCTGGAATTCCCGGAGAACGGCCCAGCGGACGCTGGCGACGATGTCCGACATCGAGTTGCGGCGCCGCATGCGTTCCGCGCTGGGGCGGGCCGCCCGACCGGCTCTCGCATAGCCCGCGAAGAGACCCCGCGTCGCTTCGAGGGCGGGCGAGGCGCCGGGCCGGCCGGGGGTTTCAGGAGCAGGCGGAGCAGACCCCGGTGAGTTCGAGCCGGTAGCCGGTGACCTGGAAGCTGGGACACGATTCGAGCTCCGACACGACTTCGGGAGGCAGGTTTCCCGGAACGTCACGCACCGTTCCGCACTGCTCGCACCTGGCGTGGTGGTGCGGGTCCGTGCGCCCGTCGTAGCGCGAGGAACCGTCGGAATAGGTGAGCTTGATCGCCATCCCGCATGCGACCAGGGTCTCCAGGTTCTTGTACACGGTTGCCAGGGAGATTGCGGGCAGTTCCTCCCGCACGCCGTGAAAGACCTCTTCGGCGGTGGGGTGGGTGTCCGTGCCCGACAGGAACCGGTGCACGGCCCCCCGCTGCTCGGTGAAGCGGTGTCCTTGGCTCTCCAGCGCCCGTCTCAGGCGCTCCGGGACGACCGGATGGGAGTATGGGGCCATCTCCGGATTCCTCGCTTGCGGGGTCCTGTGCGGCCTATTGCCGTTGAACGCTAAACTGTCGCAGGGCCGATGCACCGTCAATATGGAGATTGGCGGCGTGATGCGTCCGTCCCCTCCGGCCCCGTGCCGCCGCGGAGCGGTTGCCCGGCGGCGGCAGGCCGGGCCATGTTCGGACATGCTCGAGGCCTCGGAACTCGAAGAGGCCGGTTACCGTTGCTCGAACCCCGCAAGGAGTCCCGGGAATGACACAGGACCGCTCCGCCCTGGACACGCTCCTCACCGAGAAACGCAGGTTCCCGCCCCCGCCCGACTTCGCCGCGGCGGCCCGCGTCTCGGATTCCTCCGTATACGACAGTGCCGAGGACTACGAAGGGTTCTGGGCCGGCTGGGCGGAGCAGCTCGCCTGGTTCGAACCCTGGGACAGGGTCCTGGAGTGGAACCCGCCCCACGCCCGCTGGTTCACCGGGGGCAGACTGAACGTCAGCTACAACTGCATCGACCGTCACCTGCCGGCGCGACGCCACAAGCGCGCGCTCCTGTGGGAGGGGGAGCCGGGTGAACAGCGGCACTACACGTACGGCCAGCTGGCGGAGGAGGTGGCACGTTTCGCGAACGTGCTGAAGGTCCTCGGGGTGAAAAAGGGCGACCGGGTCGCGATCTACCTGCCCATGATCCCCGAGGCGGCCTTCGCCATGCTGGCGTGCGCGCGGATCGGCGCACCCCATTCGGTCGTGTTCGGGGGATTCAGCCCGGACTCGCTCGCGGACCGGATCAACGATGCCGAGGCCAGGGTGCTGGTTACGGCGGACGGCGGATGGCGGCGGGGGTCGATCGTGCCGCTCAAGGCCAATGCCGACCGCGCGGTGGCGCGCTGCCCGGGCATCGAGCACGTCCTGGTGGTGTCGCGCGGTGACATCAACGAGCACCCGGTCGAAATGGTGCAGGGTCGCGATCACTGGTACGACGATCTCGCGTTCGACGTCGACAGCGTCTGCGACCCGGAGCCGATGGACGCGGAGGACATTCTCTACATTCTCTACACCTCCGGCACCACCGGCAAACCCAAGGGGGTGGTACACACCACCGGCGGCTACCTCACCCAGGTGTATGCCACCACGAAGACCGTCCTCGACCTGAACGAAGACGACATCTACTGGTGCACCGCCGACGTGGGCTGGGTGACCGGCCACAGCTACGTCGTATACGGGCCGCTGGCCGCCGGCGCCACCGTGATCATGTACGAGGGGGCCCCGGACTGGCCCGACCGGGGCCGGATCTGGGAGATGTGCGAGGACCACGGCGTCACCGTCTTCTACACGGCCCCCACGGCGATCCGGGCCTTCATGCAGTGGGGCGACAAGTGGGTCACGCGGCGCGAACTCACCAGCCTGCGCCTGCTGGGCACGGTGGGCGAGCCCATCAACCCCGAGGCGTGGATGTGGTACCACCGCATGATCGGCGGCGAACGCTGCCCCGTGGTCGACACCTGGTGGCAGACCGAAACGGGGGGGATCATGATCACGCCTCTCCCCGGGGTCACCCACACGCGGCCCGGAAGCGCCTGCCGCCCCTTCCCGGGGATCGAGGCCACGCTCCTCAACGACGCGGGCGAGCGCGTGGACGCGGGATACCTCGCCATCACCCGCCCCTGGCCTTCGATGTTGCGCACGATCTGGGGCGACGACGACCGCTACCGCGAGACCTACTGGTCGAAGTGGGACGGCGTGTACTTCCCCGGCGACGGTGCCAGGATCGACGACGACGGCTACCTGTGGATCCTGGGCCGGGTCGACGACGTGCTGAACGTGGCCGGCCACCGCATCGGCACCATGGAGGTGGAGAGCGCGCTGGTGGAGCATCCGGCCGTGGCCGAGGCGGCCGTGGTGGGGAAGACCCACGCGGTGAAGGGGCAGGCGATCGCCGCCTTCGTGACGCTGATGGGGGGGCGGGAGGGGAGCGACGAGCTGGCGGCCGAGCTGAAGGCGCACGTGGCGGGCGCGATCGGGCCCATCGCCCGGCCGGAGGCCATCCTCTTCGCGGCCGACCTGCCCAAGACCCGGTCGGGCAAGATCATGCGGCGGCTGCTGGGGGACATCGCGGGGGGGAGGGCGCTGGGCGACACCACCACGCTGGCCGATCCCGCGGTGGTGCAGAGCCTGAAGGATCGGTACGAGGCGCGGGAGGAGGGGTAGGACCCCCGCAATCGGCGCTCCCCGTTGCCGTGGACCGGTGGCCCGGGACGGGAGTTTCCGCGCCTACCCGTCCGCCAGCGGATCGCGGGTGGGGGCCCGCTGCTCCCGCTCGGGCTTCCGGGTGGCCGGCCTGGCCGGCACGCCGACATGCACCGTATTCGGTTCCGTATCGCGCGTTACCAGCGCGCCGGCGCCGACCATCGAATCGGGTGCGAGGGTGACCCCGGCGAGCACCGTGGCGTGGTACGCGATCCGCACGCCGTCCCCGATCACCGTGCGGGGCGTGTTCACGTCGCGTGCGTCGTGGATGTGGTGGCCGTGCGAGTACACGTTCACGAAGTCGGAGACCGAGGCCCTGTCGCCGATGCGGATCCCTCCCCGGTCGTCCAGCAGGACGTGGCGGTGCACCACCACATCGTCCCCCACCTCCAGCCCGTACCCGAAGCTCAGCTTGACGAAGTGGAATGCCTTGAAGTTCCGGCCGCAGCGCGCGAAGATCCGCCTGGCCAGGATGCGCCTGAACCTCACCCCGAGGTGCACGTTCTCTCCCAGCAGGCTCTTGTCGAACATCTCCCAGAGCCAGATCAGGGGCTTGACGCGGTAGTAGCGCTCCCGGTCGATCTCGTGGTAGTACTCGGGTTCCAGGGTCACGTTGCGGGGATCGAGCTGGTCGCGGAGGATGTGGCTTGTGGGGGGTGGGGAGTCCGGACCGCTTGGGCCGGAGGGCATGGGGGGCCCGCTGGGAGATGCGGGAAAGTGGATTTCCTCCAGAACCCGTCGGCACAGTTCGTTCCGATCGGTGTCCGGGTCGGAGAGTTCCTCGTCGATCCCGGCCAGCCAACGGTCGTAGCGGCGCTCCTGGTCCTCGCCGAGGGGGACCCTCCGCAGGGGGCGGAAACGGTAGTCGCGGGTGGACGGCATGGGTGGTGCAGGTCTCCAAGGGTGACCGGAGAGTCCGCAGTGGATCCGGACGGGTCGAGTGACGGCATCGGGCGAACCCGGGGTGGGAAACCGGCCGGGATTCACCGCGCACTGCAACCAAAATAACCCCGCCTTGCATTAACGGCCCGCCCGCGGCTTCTTATCTGCCATGCACGATGTCCTCAGGGCCCGCGTGATGCGGATCATCGAGAGCCTCCCCGAGGCCCAGGTCTACCAGGTGCTCGACTACATCGAGTTCCTCGACTCGAAGTACGGATCGCCGGAGCGGCAGAAGCAGGCCGGGGGGTTCCAGCGCCTGGCCGAGGGCATCGAGGACGGCCTGCGGAACCGGTCCCTGGACCCCTCCAGGCTGCGTGAGGCGTTCCAGGTTTTTGCTGCGGCCGACCGGGCGCTGAGCGGAGTGGCGAAGGCGGGCCGGCAGCTCTTGGACGAGATCGCGGGGGGCGGGGGCGGTGAGGATGCGGCCGAACGCGAACCTCCGGAGTCTTCCGGGGCGGAGGGTGACGGGGACGAGGAAATCCATGCCCGTCGAACCGGGCCGTCGCCGTAGTGTAAGTGCGAGCCGTCCGTCCCGTACGTTCCTGCTAGTGTGTCGTCCCATAAATAACTTAACATAACAATGGACATCAGGCATCTTTCCTCCCATCCACCCGAACGAGGAGGATGCCATCCAAGGGGACGTCCGTTGAAGGCGCTCGAAGTCAGCCGGGGCGCCCGTGAGGAACTCGAATCGCTCGCGAGGTCGCGCAGCCTGCCCGCCGGGCTGGTGCGCCGTGCCGAGATCGTGCTGCTGTGCGCCGACGGCCTGGACAACCGGACGGTCGCCGAGAGGGTCCGCGCCAGCCGCCAGACGGTCGGAAAGTGGCGGGAGCGCTTCCGGACCCAGGGCCTCATGGGCCTGTACGACGAGCGCAGGCCGGGCAAGCCGCGCTCCATCGAAGACGACGAGATCATGGGTCTGCTGAGCAGGACGCTCGAGACCAGGCCGCCCGATGGCAGCACGCACTGGAGCTGCCGTTCCATGGCGGACGCCACGGGGATCTCGAAGTCCACCGTCCAACGCGTCTGGAGCGCGTTCGGCATCCAGCCCCACCGGCAGAAGCACTTCAAGCTCTCCACCGACCCGTTCTTCGCCGAGAAGGTCCACGACATCGTCGGCCTCTACCTGAACCCGCCCGACCACGCGGTGGTCCTCTGCGTGGACGAGAAGAGCCAGACGCAGGCGCTGGAGAGAACCCAACCTCTCCTGCCCCTCGGGCTCGGATACGTCGAAGGCGTCACGCACGGCTACATCCGCCACGGCACGACCACCATCTTCGCCGCCCTGGACGTGGCCACCGGCCAGGTCATCGCCCAGTGCAAGCCGCGGCATCGCCACCAGGAGTTCCCGGGCTTCCTCCGCCACATCGACGCCAACGTGCCGGCCGGCCTCGACGTCCACCTCGTCGTCGACAACTACGGCACCCACAAGCACATCAAGGTCAAGCGCCGGCTCGCCGCCCGGCCACGCTACCATCTCCACTTCACCCCAACCTACTCCTCCTGGCTCAACCAGGTCGAGATCTGGTTCAACATCATCACCCGCAAGGCCATCCGCCGCGGCTCCTTCACCTCCGTCACCCAGCTCAAGAAGAAGATCCTCGGCTTCACCGAGCACTACAACAACTCCGGCACCAAACCCTTCATGTGGACCGCCACCGCGGATTCCATCCTTCAGAAGATCCAGAGACTATGTACAGCTATCTCTGGGACAGACCGCTAGGCCTGCGACGAACAGGAGGAATCTTATGGTCGGCGTTCCGTTTCGCCCAGCCGTCCCCCCACGCGGCGGCCGTCCCAAGCGCATGTCGCGGCTGCCTCGCCACCTGGTCCGGGGGCTGGCCGCGGTCGCCGCGGTGGTGCTTCCCGCCTGTGACGATGTGGTCGGTCTTCAATGGGCGCGTGTCGTCGGCAAATTCAATCCCGGCGATGATCCGGAGCCGCTGATCTCCAGCGAGGCGATCGCCGGGGTCCCACAGGAGGTGACGGTCTGGACAACCGGCGGCGGGTGCACGAGAGCCGCCGACACGGAAGTCGAATACGCTTCCGGTCGGTTGGCGTTGGTTACCCCGTACGATTATGTCGGAGTGAACGCAAATTGCGCTCTCACGGGCCCTCCCGTGGAGCACAGGGCCAAGGTGGTCTTCAACGATCCGGGGACCGCGCACATCGTGTTTCGGTACAGCAGCTGGTGGGCCAGCGGGCCTCGTCGTGCGGATGGACGGCAGGAGTACCTCGTGCAGGTTTCGCCGGCCGGTTAGTCCGTGGCAACCTTGACCCTGACGTAAGGTCAGGGTCTTCGTCTCCGCCCCGTCTCCGACCGGCTTCCAGCCGAGGCCTGCCGACACAGCCGGCCCGTCAGCGTCTGTCGCCTCTGGAGTGTTGACGAGCCCTCCGCACCGCGCCTAATTTTCCGGATGGACAGCGGCAAGGAGCCCCGACTCCCGTTGCGCGGGACGATCATCAAGGAAGCCCTCACCTTCGACGATGTCCTCCTGGTCCCCGGGCATTCCCTGGTGCACCCCAGGGACACCGACATCTCGACCCGGCTCACCAACCGCATCGCGCTCCAGGTCCCCCTCGTCTCCGCCGCCATGGACACGGTCACCGAGGCCCGAATGGCCATCGCCGTGGCGCGGGAGGGCGGGGTCGGCGTCATCCACAAGAACATGCCGATCGAGCGCCAGGCCCAGGAGGTGGACCGGGTCAAGCGGTCCGAGAGCGGCATGATCCTCAACCCCATCACGCTGGGCCCGGATGCCTCGCTCAGGGACGCGCACCGGCTCATGGCCCGTTTCGCGATCAGCGGCGTCCCGATAGTGCAGCCGGACGGGATCCTGGTGGGGATCATCACCAACCGGGACCTTCAGTTCGAGACGGACCTGGACCGCCCCGTCTCGGCGCTGATGACCTCGAAGGGACTGGTCACCACGCCGGTCGGCACCACCCTCGAGGAGGCGCAGGAGATCCTGCACCGGCACCGCATCGAGAAGCTGCCCGTCGTGAGCGAGAGCGGCCGGCTCGAAGGGCTCATCACGGTGAAGGACATCTACAAGCGCCGGCAGTTCCCGAACGCCTGCAAGGACGAGCACGGCCGCCTGCGCGTGGGCGCCGCGATCGGGGCGGCGGCGGCCGACATGGACCGGGCCGGGGCGCTGGTGGAGGCCGGGGTGGACTTCCTGGTGATCGACACGGCGCACGGCCACTCGGAGGGGGTGCTCAGGGCGGTGGCGAGGGTGCGGGAGGCGTTCCCGGACCAGGATCTGGTGGCGGGGAACGTGGGCACGGCCGAGGGTGCGCGGGCGCTGATCGAGCGGGGGGCCGATGCGGTGAAGGTTGGGGTGGGGCCGGGCTCCATCTGCACGACCCGCGTGGTGACCGGCGTCGGGCTGCCCCAGCTCACGGCCGTGATGGACGCGGTGGACGGGGCGGCCGGTGAGGTCCCGATCGTGGCGGACGGCGGCATCCGCTACTCGGGTGACGTGGTCAAGGCGCTCGCGGCCGGGGCGCACTGCGTGATGATGGGATCGGTGCTGGCCGGCACCGAGGAGTCCCCGGGCGAGGCGTTCCTCCTCGAGGGGCGGCGATTCAAGACCGTCCGGGGGATGGGGTCGCTCTCGGCGATGGAGGAGGGGTCGGCGGACCGCTACTTCCAGGACGGCACGAACGCGCGCAAGCTGGTCCCCGAGGGAATCGAGGCGCGGGTCGCGTACAAGGGCCCGGTGGCCGACACCGTCTTCCAGCTTGCGGGGGGACTGAAGAGCGGCATGGGCTACTGCGGCGCCGGGTCGCTCGAGGACCTGCGGGCGAAGGCCAGGTTCGTGCAGGTGACCGCGGGCGGACTGCGAGAGTCCCATCCCCACGACGTCACGATCACCCGTGAGGCGCCGAACTACAGCCACTGAGGCATCCCGGGGAACGGCCACGGCCCAGTCCCCCCGCCGTGGGTACCCTGTCCCCTCAATCCCGCGGACGGTTCGCTATTCGAAGCGCCTTGCCGCCGGCCCTGTCGCCCGCCGCGGCCGGTGCTCGCCCGGGTTCCTCCACGGACTCCTCGTCTCGACGCTTCTCACGGCGTGCATGCAGTCCTTCAATCCCCCCCCGCCTGCCGGTGCCCCGGGGAGCGCCGGACCGCAACCCGGCGCCGGGCCGGCGGGCGGCGGCGCGGCAGCGGGCAATCACACGCCGGGCGCCGGTTACGACCCCATACTGGCTTCGCCCTGGACCCGCGACGCCACGATCCGGGAGCGGATCGACTGGTGGGTGGACTACTGGCAGACGCGGGCGAGAGACCGTTTCGTGCGGGCTCTGGTCCGCATGGGAAGATACGGGGACTTCGTCGACGCCGAGGTGGCCAGGCGCGGTCTGCCGCCCTCGCTTCGCTACCTGCCGATCATCGAGGCCAGCTACTATCCGCGGGCCCGCTCCAGCGCCGGGGCGGCGGGACTCTGGCAGTTCATGCCCGCGACGGCGCGCTGGATGGGGCTCACCGTCAACTCCCTCGTGGACCACCGGATGGACCCCTACCTGTCGACGCCGCGCGCACTCGACTACCTGGCCGATCTGCGGAAGCAGTTCGGGTCCTGGTTTCTGGCGCTGGCGGCGTACAACGCCGGCCCGGGGCGGGTGGAGCGGGCGATCCGGGACCACGGCGGCGGCGCTCCCCGCGACGATGCCCTCTTCCTCAGGATCCGGGACCGGCTGCCGCGCGAAACGCTGGACTTCGTGCCGAAGTACCTCGCCGCCGTCCTCATCGCCGGCGACCCTTCGTCCTTCGGGCTGACCGGTTTCACGAGGGATCCGTCGTGGACCTTCGATGAGGTCACGATCCACGGTGCCGCCTCGATCGATGTGGTGGCCGCGGCGGCCGGTGCGTCCGTGGAGACGGTGAGCGAGCTCAACCCGCATCTCGTGCTCGGTCTGACTCCGGCGGGCACTTCCACGCCGGTCCGCGTCCCAGGGGGTGCGGGGGAGGGGTTCGCGGATCGGTTCTCGGCCATCCCGCCGCACGAGAGAGTCACCCTTGCGGAGCACACGGTCACCCCGGGCGAGACCCTGTCGCACATTGCGCTGAACTACCGCGTCTCGGTCGGCGACCTGCGTGCGGCCAACCCCGGGGTGGACCCCAGGCGGATGCAGGTCGGGACGCGGCTGGTGATCCCCGGCAAGCGGGCCGGGAAGGGACTAGCGGTCCGGGCGGCGAATCCTGCGCCGCCGCGGGCGGGGCCGCCGCCCGTCCAGGAAAGGGAACGTCTCTACGTTGTGAAGCGTGGGGACAGCCTGTGGTTGATCGCGAGGCTCCACGGGGTGTCGCTCGAGCGGCTGCGCAGCTACAACGGACTGGCCGCGGACGCGGTGATTCGGCTCGGGGACGAAATCCGGATCCCGCCCAGGGGGGACTGCTAGCACTTTCCGCTAGCGTTCGCTCTCGCGCCAGACGCCGCTTCGCCCTCCCGACTTCTCCACCAGCCGGACCGACTCGATCGTCATGCCCCGGTCCGCGGCCTTGAGCATGTCGTAGGCGGCAAGCAGCGCCACCGCCACCGCCGTCAGCGCCTCCATCTCCACTCCGGTCCGCCCGGCGACCCTCGCCGTGGCCTTCACCCTGAGCCCCGGGAGCGCCGCGTCGGGCTCGATGTCCACGCTGACGCTCGCGCCCGGAAGAAGGTGGCACAGCGGGATGAGCTCGCCGGTGCGCTTGCCGGCCATGATCCCGGCGACCCGTGCAACCTGTTCCACGTCGCCCTTGGGGTTGCCGCCCTCGACGAGGAGCCTGTAGGCGTCGCGGGAGCAGCGGAGGATTCCGCGGGCCACGGCGCGCCGGGAGGTGGACGCCTTGTCCGTAACGTCCACCATCGCGGCGGCGCCCACGTCGTCCAGATGGGTGAGGGCGGCGCCGGGTTTCTTCGGATCGTTCATCGGCCGGCCGCACGGTTGAGAGTCGCCTCCAGCTCCAGCAGCAGTCCCGCGATGAAGAGTTGCGGGTTCACGTTGCCGAGGGCCAGCATGCGCGCGTGCTCCACCTGGTCGACGGCGGCGGCCACGCGATCCGGGGTCAGTTGCAGCCTCCCGGCGGTTTCCTTCAGGAAGGGGAGTTCGTCGCCGTTGACGACGCGGTCGTCCCGGCCGACGGCGGCGGCGCCCAGGTCACGGAGCCAGAGCTGGAGCGCGGCCAACAGGCCCAGCAACCCGCGCGCGCCTCCCGGTCCGAAGGTGAGCGCGGCCTTGTAGGCATCGCCGCGCCGCCCACCGGTGGCCGCCCGCAGGAACTCCAGCGAACGGTTCCTCTCCGCGGCGGGGACGCCCTCGGCCTCGAGGTGTCCCAGCGCGGCGCCGATGGATCCCTGCGACAGGGTGGCCGCCCGCCCGGCGGCGGCGGGATCCGCCCCGCACTCCTCCTCCAGAAACGCCGCCACCACGGGGACCGCGAGGGGGGGCAGGTGCACCGGCAGGGCACGCGAGCGGATCGTGTCCAGGAGGCTGCCGGGCCTGCTCGAAGTGAGGATGAACCGGCTGCCGTCCGGAGGTTCCTCAAGGAGCTTGAGCAGCGCGTTGGCGGCCTCCGGGCTCGCTTCCTGGG
This sequence comes from Longimicrobiales bacterium, assembly GCA_965204275.1. Lineage (GTDB taxonomy): Bacteria > Gemmatimonadota > Gemmatimonadetes > Longimicrobiales > Gaopeijiaceae > Bin94. The sequence goes on along the minus strand of CBDBEC010000002.1, from coordinate 1,175,869 downwards.
GGACAAGGTACTCGGCACCGCCGATGATGAAGAACTGCTCCGTTCCCATCGCGGGGCGCTTGTGGGCGTTGGCGCGCAGGGCGAGGATCGCCGCCAAGTAGATACCCTTCACCTCGGTGTCGCCCTCGGCGCGCAGCGGCTGACGCCGGAACTCGGCGAGCTTCTCGTGCCGGGCGTCCTCCAGGGCCTCGGCCAGTTTCCCCGGGCTGGAGGCGCGCCTGGGGCGGGGCAGGGGGAAGTACCAGTGGATATCGGGATGCTCCAGGCGGAGCGCGAGGCGGCAGCTGTTGCAACGGCCGCAGGGGGCGGCTTCGCCGGTGCAGAGCCGGGTCCGGGCCATCCACAGCGCCAGGGTCTGCTTGCCGCAGCCGGGCATCCCGTGCACGAGGACGGTGGCGGGGAGCGTGCCGCGCGAGAGGGCACGGCGCAACGACGCGCGGAGATCGTCGTGGCCCCGGAAGGCGGGGGGAGGGGGGATGGTGGGTGGGGGCATGGCAGGGTGGAAGGTAGTGCCGCGTTCGGGGAACTCGCGAGGTGCAGGGAGTGCCGGGGGGCGGGGTTGGCGAGGTGCGGCCGGAGCGTGACTCGGCCTGGAGTCAGGAAACCTCGGTCCTGAACCGGTTCAGGGAGAACAGTGGATCGGACGGATCCTCGATTCGCTCCCGCAGCCGCCGAAGAGCGTGGTGGAGATGGGAGCGGACGGTGCCTCGTGTGATCCCCATGATGCCGGCCGCCTCGCGCGGCCTCTTCTGCTCGATGATCCGGAGTGTCACGGCCTGTTTTTCCCTGGGAGGCAGATCGTCGAGTGCCTTGCGGACCAATCGCCGGAACTCCTCCGTCTCGTCGTCTTCCCACGGGTCAGGCATATGATGGACCTGGTCCTCGCCGGTGAGCAGACCGGCGTAGCGTTCCCGGTCTCGCCGCGCACGCTTTCTCCACCGGTGATCGCCGATGCAGACGTTTGTTGCCAAGCGCGCGAGCCACCTGTGGGACGGTCCGTGGCCCCGGTAGGACGAGGATGATTCGAATACCCGGATCCAGACTTCCTGTAACAGGTCACCGGCGCGATCGTGGTCAGCTGCGTATCGTTTGCAGATTGACAGGGCCAGTGGCCACTCATTTCGATCAGTTCAACCGTTCCCGGTGCTCCCTTCAGTCGCATCACCAGGGCCGCACCCGGCTCCAGCCAGACTTTGTCCGCATCCTCGAACGGCTGAGCGCCGTACGCCACGCGGCCGCCGGGAAGCTGCTTGACGTGCGTTCGGTTACGATAGTCCAGCCAAAGCAACGGCTCAGGCTTATTCCACTGTCCGGTTGCGGAACGGAATACGCGAAGCAGGGGTCGACGGTCAAAGGAGGGAACGCTCCCCGTTCCCACTTCGACGTGCACGGGAACGCTGGCCAGACCCAGGTGGGTGCCGTTTTCGGGGAAACGTCAGAGCGAGTGGAAAACCCTGATAGCTGACCTGCATTCCCGGTCCCTGCCGGGTTTCCATAAGCTTTCCGTACGCCGTGAAGTACGAGAACCGCGACCCGTTGCCCTCGAGCACCGAGAAGGTGCCATCCTCGGTCTCGACCGAGATGTCCTGCGGAGCGGCGAATTCGCCGGGGCCCTCACCCCTTCGGCCAGCGGCGAAGATCAGGGAGCCCTCGGGCGTCCACACACTGACCTGTGAGTTGGCCGCATCAAGCACAAAGACTCGGTTTCGCCCGGGATCGGCGCGCACACCGATTCGGGGTGCTGCTGCTCATCCTGCCACTATCCGGAGCCTGCGGCGGCGACACGGCCGGCTGCTCGGGGAATTCGACCTGACCACCAGGATCGCCCGAGCGCTCTTCACACAGGCTACGCCGGTTCACCCCCGCTCCCCCCCCGCCAGCCGCCCCGCCAGCCCCACCGCCGCAATCATCGACGACGGGTCGGCCACGCCCCGCCCGGCGATGTCGAACGCGGTGCCGTGGTCCGGCGAGGTCCGCACGAACGGCAGCCCGATCGTCACGTTCACCCCGTTGCCGAACGCCGCCGTCTTGAACGCGGCCATCCCCACATCGTGATAGGGCGCCACCACGGCGTCGAATTCACCCGCGAAGGCCCGCCTGAACACGGTGTCGGCGGGCACGGGCCCCGTCACGCGCCAGGCCGCGCCGGCCAGCGCGGCCGCGGCCGGCTCGTAGACGTCCCGCTCCTCGGTCCCGAACAAGCCCTCGTCCGACGCGTGTGGATTGAGCGCGCAGAGCGCGATGCGGGGCGTCTCGATCCCCCAGTCGGCGCGCAGCGCGTCGCCGAGCAGGCGGGTCTGCGTGACGAGCAGCTCGGTGGTCACCAGCTCCGGCGCCCGCGCCAGGGGCACATGGACGGTCGCGAGCAGGACCCGCTTGGCAGGTTCCCCTTCCACCCCCTCCTCGCACATCAGCATCCCCACGCGCGGCACCCCGGCCAGCGCCATGAGCATCTCGGTGTGGCCCGGGGGATACCCGGCGGCCACCAGCGCCGGCTTGTGCACGGGGGCGGTCACGACGGCGTCCACCTCGCCGGCCAGCGCCAGCTCCACGGCGCGCTCGATCGCGAGCCCCGCCGCCTCCCCCGGCCCCAGCCCCGCCGCACCGCCCTTCACCGCCTCAAAACGGCAGATCCCCGCGAAATCCCCGCCAAACTCGACCGGCCCTATCACCCGGATCGCGTCCTTGCTCACGCCCGCCCGGGCCGGGTCCGCGGCCGCGGCCGCTCCAGTCGCCCCGCCTGCGCCGGCCACCCCCAGTGCCTTCGCCACCACTTCCGGCCCGATCCCCTTCGGGTCGCCCAGCGTCACCGCCAGACGTACGGGACCCAATGAGTCATAATGTAATGACAACATTACAATATGTAATGTAAAGTTTACACGATACCCGGTTCAGCGCTGCACTAACGCCCTTTGATTTCGACGTACGTGCCGGCGCGCAGCCCCTCGACCAGCGTCTCCAGCCGCTTGCGGTCGATCAGGGTGGCCCGGATCGACTCCTTCAGGTCCTCGTACCTGTACTCCCCGGCCTCGCGGACCTCTAGGATCTTGAGAACGGCGAAGTGCTCCCGGGCCCCGTAGGTGAACTGGATGGGGCCCACGATCTCGCCGGCCTGCCGCTGGCTTAGCGCGCCGATGTACGCGGCCGGGAGTTCCTCGGCCACCTGGCGCGTCGTCAGCGTGGCCGAGTCGGAGATCGCGCCATCGTGGTATGCGTCGATCAGGGCGTCGAAGTCCTCGGACTGTGCACGCGAGGCGATGTCCTCGGCGAGTTGCCGGCTCCGCGCGATGTCGGCGTAGCCAATCGCCGGCCGGATGAGGATGTGCCGCGCCTGCCGCTCCGCCAGGCGGATTCGATCGACCCGGATGATGTGAAACCCGTACTCGGTTTCCACCACATCGCTGATGAGGCTTTCCGGAAGGGCGAAAGCCGCCTTCTCGAAGGCGCTGGTCATCTGGCCCCGGCGGAACCAGCCCAGGCTGCCCCCTGCAGCCGCGGAGGCCGGGTCCTCCGAAAACAGGGTGGCGAGTTCGGCGAAGTCCTCCCCCGCCCGCAACCGCTCCAGCAGCTCCTCGATCCGGGCGCGGGCGGCGGCCTGCGCGGAGTCCGAAGGGGCGGCCGCCGTCATGACCTGCTTGAAGGTGACCGTGGCCGGACGCTGTTGCAGACTCCCCTTGTTCGCCTCGAAGAAGGCCCGCATCTCGTCGTCCGGGACCTCGACGGCTCCTTCTCCCGTGTAGCGCTGGAGGTACAGGGCCTGGAGCTGCTGCTGCCTGAGCTGCTCGCGGCGCATCTCGCGGAAGGACTGCACCGACATCCCGTCCTCCATCAGCAGGCGTTCGAACTCCTGCCGGTTCGGGAATCTCCCCTCCACCTCCTCCATGAGACGCTGAAGCGATTCGTCCACCCGTTCCTCGTTCACCTTGAGCAGGGTATCGCGGGCCGCCGCCTGCAGAATGAGCTGGACTCTGATCAGGTCGTCCAGGATCGTCCGCCTGATGGTGTCCCGCTGAGGCGACTCTTCCGGAGGCAGCGCGACTCCCCCGGCCAGCATCTGCTGCTCCTCCCGGATGATCTCGGAGAGCAGGATCACCGAGTCGCCGACGACAGCCACGACGCGGTCCACAAGGCCTTCCTCCTGGGCCTGTCCGTCCGCTGGTGCGGCCGCGACGAGGAGGAGGGCCGGCAGGGTGATGGCAAGCGCTGCTGTGGCGGATATCGCTTTCATCTCTCGCTTCCCGGGTCTCGGGGTGCCGGGGTGCGCGCGGGCGCCGGTCTTACGGAGAAGGGACCTCCGCGATGCGCGCGACCGTTGCCTCGATCCGCTTGTCATGGATGCGCCAGGCACTCTGATTTCTTAGAAGAAATGTAACGGTGCCCAGCGGAACGATCTCCCGCTCCCCCGAGACAACCCGGATCAGGGCCGCCTCCACCAGTTCGGCAACGGTCGCCGGTGCCGCTGCCGCTACGGCCTGGACCGGGCTGTCAGGGGCAGCATCCCGCGCCGCGCCGCCGTCGTCCGGGGCTTGCTCCGCATGCGGCAACAGACCGATCGCCCGAGCCAGACTCCTGATCGCCGCCCGCACCTCCTCGCCGACCGAGTCCGCCTCGGCCTCCGTGGGCGCAAGTCCCCGGGAGCGCGCGTCCTCAAGGAGCAGCGCCTCTTGGCCCAGGCGCCGGAGCGCGGCTTCCAGTTCGTCGTCCGAAGCGGTCTCGACCCCGTCGGCGAAGTCCACCAGCGTGTACTCGAAGAGCTGCGCGAAGTCGCCAACCGAGTAGGTGCCTCCGGTCCAGGTCAGCAGGGGACGCCGGGCCGCTCCCCGGGAGAGCCGCGACGGAGGGGCCGCGGCCAGAGCCCGGACGACATCGATCGCGTCTTCCGTCAGGGCCAGCCCGGAGGCCGTGTCGAGCCGGGCGATGTAGGCGGCTTCCGCCTCCGCGATGCGCTCCTGCCGGATCCGGCGCCGGAATTCGCCGGCCACCTCGGAGAGCGCGGGAACCTCGAGGGCGTCCAGACGCAGCAGGTGGTAGCCGAGTTCCGTCTCGACCGGGTGGCTCAGCTCGCCGGGGCTCAGGCGGAAGACGGCTTCGTCGACCTCCGCGAGCATCTGCCCTCTCGCGAAGGTTCCCAGGCTGCCGCCCCGCGGGCCGCTCCCGGGATCATCGCTGTGGCGTTCGGCCAGCGTGGCGAAGTCGGCGCCGGCTTCCAGCCGTGTGCGCAGTCCGTCGGCTATCACACGGATGCTGTCGCGCTGCCGCGAGGTCGCGCCGCGGGGGAACAGAAGCAGGATCTGCGATGCGGTGGCCCGGGCACCGGGCATGTCGGCCGCGAACCGCGCGGCAAGCTCCTCGTCGCTGACCACCGTGTCGACCGGTACCGCCTCCTCCCGCAGACGGCCCAGCATCATCTGGTCGAGGGCCGCCCGGGCGGCCAGGTCCACGTCCAGCGAGGACAGCGTGGTGTCGTCGCGCAGGCGGGTGGCCAGGAGCGTATAGTCCACCCACAGTTCCGCGATGGCCCGCACCACCTGCGAATCCCCCGGCATCGTGCTGTGGCCGAGGATCAGGCGCGCGGTCTCGTCGATCGTCAGACGGCTCCCTTCGGCCTCCGCCAGGGGTCCGGGCCCGCAGCCGGCCAGTACCAGTGTTGACACCAGGAAGCCTCGGTGGAGCAGTCGCGCCGCGGCGGGGCCTGCGTCGCGGCGCGAACGGTTGGAGGGCGGCGTGATGTGTGGTGGTGGCATTCCCGGGCCTTTCCGTTTCGGAATCGGTCGCTCTCCAGTCATTATACGCCGGCGTGGGCCTCGTGTCCGCCCAGCGCGTCCAGCACCCGCCCCACGACGCCGGCAAGCCGTTCTTCGTCCGCGCACTTCAGGATCAGGGACATCGGCGCGATCCTGCGCACGTCGATCGTCACCGCTTCGCCACTCAGCGCCCCCTCGAGCGCCGACATGCGCGGCACCACGTCGGGGCGGAATCCGACGCGGGCCCGGCCGCCCCGCACCAGGATGCGATCCACCCCGGCGGGCCGTCCCGAGAGGGTGAGCAGCGCCTTGTCAAGGAGTCTGCGGGCCTCGGGCGGCAGCCTGCCGAAGCGGTCGGCGATCTCCGCGGCCAGCGCCTCCACGTCCTCCCGGCTCTTCACCCGGGAGAGCCGCCGGTAGAGGTGCAGTTTCTGGTGCGGGTCGGCCACGAAGGCGTCCGGCAGCCAGGCGCCCGCCTCCATGACGACCTCGGGGAGCGGGAACTCCTCCCTGCCGGGCCCTTCGCGCATGCGCTTCACCGCGTCCTCCAGCAGCCGCATGTAGGTGTCCAGCCCGACGGCGTGTGCGAACCCCGACTGGTCCTCGCCCAGGAGGTTGCCCGCGCCCCGCACCTCCAGGTCGCGGAGCGCGATCTGGTAGCCGCTGCCCAGCTCGGTGTAGTGCTCCAGCACCCTGAGCCGCTTCTCGGCCTCGGGCGTGATCGCCTCCGGGACGACCAGGTAGCAGTAGGCGCGGCGGTCCCACCGTCCCACCCGGCCCCGGATCTGATAGAGCTGCGAGAGCCCGAAGCGGTCGGCCCCGGTCACGATCAGCGTGTTCGCGTTCGCCACGTCGAGGCCGTTCTCGATGATCGAGGAGCAGACCAGCACATCGGTGCGGCCCTCCACGAATCCGGTCATCGCGCGGTCGAGCGGCGCGGCACCCATCTGGCCGTGGGCCACGTCGATTCCGGCGCCCGGCAGGAGCCGCCGCACATGCGCGGCCGCCGTGTCGATCGTCTCGACCCGGTTGTGCAGGAAGAATACCTGGCCACCCCGGTCGAGCTCGCGGCGGCAGGCCTCGGCGATCAGGTGGTCGCTCCACGCGATCACGTGGGTCATCACCGCCATCCGGTCGCGGGGCGGGGTGCGGATTAGCGACAGGTCCCGGATCCCGGCGAGCGACAGGTACAGGGTGCGGGGAATCGGCGTCGCCGACAGCGTGAGCACGTCGACCGTCGTGCGCAGCCGCTTCAGCCGTTCCTTCTGGCGCACCCCCAGGCGCTGCTCCTCGTCGATCACCACGAGGCCCAGGTCGCGGAAGACCACGTCGCCCGAGAGGAGGCGGTGGGTGCCGATGACGATGTCGACCGTTCCGCGGCGCAGCCCCGCGAGCACCTCGCGCTGGGCCGCCGGGGGGTCGAAGCGGGAGAGCGAAGCCACGATCACCGGGTAGTCGGCTAGGCGGTCGCCGAAGGTCTTGACGTGCTGCGCCACCAGCACGGTGGTGGGTGCCAGCACGGCGACCTGCTTCCCGTCCTGCACGGCCTTGAAGGCGGCCCGGATCGCCACCTCGGTCTTGCCGTAGCCGGCGTCGCCGCAGACCAGCCGGTCCATGATGCGGGCCGACTCCATGTCCCGCTTGATGTCCTCGACGGCGGCGCGCTGGTCCGGGGTGTCCTCGTACAGAAAGGCCGACTCCATCTCGTGCTGCCAGCGGGTGTCGGGGGAGAAGGCGTGGCCCGGGCGGGAACGGCGCGCGGCGTATAGGTCGAGGAGCTCCGCGGTCATCCGGTTGATGGCGGCCTCGGTCTTGCGGCGCAGCGTCTTCCAGCGCTTTCCCCCGATGCGGTGCAGCCGGGCGGGCCGGTCGCCCGGGTGGCTGCCGACCCAGCGTTCCACCTTGTCCAGTCCGTGCACCGGGACGCGCAGCACCTCGCCGCCGTCGTACTCGACCACGAGCGCCTCGATCGCCTCCCCGCCGACCACCACCCGTTCGAGCCCCCGGAAGCGGCCGATGCCGTGTTCCATGTGCACGACGTGGTCGCCCGGGGAGAGCTGCGCGAGGCTCTCCAGCGCGGCCGCGCCGCGAAACCGCCGGCCGCGTCTCAGCCTGCGGCTGCGGCGGAAGATCTCGTGGTCGGTGAGGATGTTCACGACGGGGTCGGAGTCGGCGATGCGAAACCCGCCCGTCACCGAGCCCACCACCAGGTGGCAGCCGGGCGGCGGTGTGCCGCGCCGGTCGGCGACGAGATCTTCGAGCCGCCGCGCCTGGCCGTCGTTGTCGCAGAGGATCCAGGTCTCGGAGCCCCGCGCGGCCGCCTCCGCCAGGAAGGTCCGCAGCCGCTTCATGTCGCGTTCGAAGGGGGGCGGGCGGCGGGCCTGGAAGACCGGCTCGCCGACGTGTTCCTCGACGAAGCCGAGCCGGGGATGCCGGGCGATCCGCTCCGCCATGGCATCGGGTGCGAGGAAGAGGGCGGCTGGGTCGGTGGCCGGGTTGTCGTCGCGGAGCGCCTCCCTGTAGCGGGTCTCGGCCTGCTTCCAGGTCCGGCGCGCGCCCTCGTCCCACGGATCGGTGCCGGTCCGGACCAGGACGGTGTCCCGGGGCAGCCGGTCGAGGATCGAGGAGCGGGTGCGGCGGTTGCTGCCGGTCCTGCCCCCGAAGCGCACCGGCAGGATGTCGATGCGGTCGACCGGCTCGGTCGAACGCTGGTCCAGGATGTCGAAGAGGCGGATGGACTCGACCTCGTCGCCCCAGAACTCCACCCGCGCGGGTCCCGCGGCGCCGAAGGAGAAGAGGTCGATGAGCCCGCCGCGCACGGCGTAGCGCCCGGCCTCCTCCACGATCGGGGCGCGCTCGAAGCCGTGCGCCTCCAGGACGGCGATGAGGGCGTCGCGGCGGAGTTCCCGCCCGGCGAGAACGGTGAAGCGGAGATCGGCCAGGTCGTCCGGGATGGGGGCGACTTCCTGGAGCGCGCGCCGGGTGGCCACCATGACCCGCGCCCGGCCCGAGAGCAGCGCCTCGGCCGCCTCCACCCGCTCGCCCTCGGCTTCCGCATGGTCGTCCTCCTCGTCGCCGGGCGCGCCGCTCTCCCGCTGCGGGAAGGGCACGGCGAGACCCGGGCCGAGGAGCGCGTCGAGGTCGCCGAGGTGCTCCCCGGCTTCGGCGGGGGAAGCCGCCGCGAGGATCCAGAGGCGGTTGGGGAGGTGGCCGGCGAGCGCGGCGAGGGCCGCAAGGGGCAGGGAGCCGGCCGCGCCGCCGGCCTCGAGGGAGTCGCCCGGTCCCGGCAGGCCGCTCAGGAGGGCGCGGAAGGCGGGGGTGGACGCGACGGCGGCGGCGGCGGGGTGGGGGGCGGGGTTATTCACCGTTCGGGCGGGGCCTTGAGCGGGCGCGAGGCGGCCACCACGGTCTCGGCGACGAGGAACGCGAGGAGCAGCAGGGCGAGCGGACGCCACGGCTCGGCCCCCCGTCCGCCCCGGAAGATGTGGCGGGACCAGGACGAGGCGTCGTCGACGATCGCGGCCACGCCGGGGATGGCGTGCAGGACTTCGGACCGGGAAGCCGGTTCCAGGTCGGTTTCGGAGGCCGGCGGGTTGACCGGGATCGTCTGCAGCAGGCTGTCACCCGCCAGGACCCGGTAGAGTCCGGCGGTGGCGGTCGCCAGGAAGGGCTGGTCGCCGTCGACCGGGTGGCGGCTGCCGTCGGGGGTCCGGATGGAGGTGGCCGTGGGTGGGGGGCGGAAGTTCAGGCCGGCGGTGACGGACCGCGGGGCCGTTCCGGTGCCGGAGCCGTGTTCGATAGCCCACTCCAGGAGCGGGATCATCGCCGCCGAAACCGGCAGGCTGGTGGACTCCTCGTCCAGCGGCGACGCGATGAGCACGTACGGCCCGGTTGCGGCGGTTGACGCGCCTGCCCCCACGATCCACGGGTGGCCGCTGGATAGGGTCGCAATTGCGCCGGTGGGGAGGCTGGCGGGGGCCCTTGCTCCGGCCGGGCCGGTCGCGACGATCGGGAAGTACCGCCTGATGTCGAGCCCGCCCAGGTCGAACGCGAGTTCGCTGGACGCGATGCGCGCGCCCTCGGCCGTGGCGGGGCCGTAGCGGTGCGGGATCCCCGCGCCCGCCAGACGGCGGTTCAGCGCCGGGAGCAGGGCCGGGTCGGCCGGCGGGATCACGAAGGCGCTCTGCGTGAGCCCGCGCCGGTCGAGCCCTTCGCCTCCCATGCTGATGAGGGTGGCCGCCCGCGCCGCGCTTCCGAGCGAGATCCGGCCGCTCTCTTCCAGCACGGCCAGCGCCTCGGTGAGGAAGAAGGGGGCGGGGCCGAGCAGCGCCACCGGGGTCGGGTCCCGCACCATGAACGAGAAATGGCGCCGGTCGTCGGCCGTGAGGGGATCGGGATCGATCTCGGCGTACCCCTCCACGCGCCCGGGGGGGAAGGGGCCGGCGGGGAGGCGGACGGTGGCGCCCGCCGGGGCCGTCGCGGCAGCGCGCACCTGTCCGCCGATATGGAGCCGCACGCCCACCGTATCGCCCGGCTCGCCCCCAGCGATCGTCACCGCCGCCTCGGTGCGGCGGCCGGCCAGCGGGGGGAGCCCGTCACCGAACGACACCAGCGCGACCGCACGGTTGTTGCGCTCCTCCGCCGGCGCCCCGAACACCACGACTGGAATATCACCTTCGGCCGCGGGGGGATCGGGGAAGGCGCCGGCCTGCAGGTCCGTGAAGACGTGAACCTCCCCGCTCGGCAGCGTGCTCTGTGCCACCAGGGCCCGGGCGCGCTCCACCGCGCGCGCCAGGTCGCCGTGGCCGTGCGCCGGCTCGGTCGCATCGATGGCGGCCAGGGCCCGCGCGACGCCACCGGGCGCCGCCGGCTCCCAGGGCGTCCCAGCCCGGACCACCCAGATCACGTCGTCGTGGGTCGCCGCCTCCACGCTCCGCCGCGCCACCTCCTTGAGCACGTCCAGCCGCCGCCGCCCGTCCTCGATGATCGTCGTGCTCAGCGAATTGTCGAGGACCAGGGCGAGCGCCGTCGGGCCGTGGCTCCCGCCCACACCGGCGAAGTGGATGCGGGCTCCGAGCAGCACCAGCACGACCACGATCGCGACCCGCAGCAGGAGAAGCAGGAGCTGCTGCGTCCGGATCTGGCGCGCGTGGTCCCGCTCCGTGCGCAGCAGGTAGCGGATCGCGGGGAAGGTGAAGGTCTTGCTCTCCCGGCGATGGAAGAGGTGCAGGAAGATGGGCACCAGCACCGCCGCGCCCGCGAGCAGGAACAGGGGATTCAGGAAGCCCATGCTACGCGTCCGCGGACTGTCAGGGAAGCCGCTGGCGCTTCCACAGGTAGAAGCGAAGGGCACGCGCCAGGGGCTCGTCGGTGCCGATCGTCGAGTAGGCGATTCTCCGGCTCGTCAGCGTGTCCGTCCACTCGGCCACCGCATTCGTCACGGCGTCCCGGTACTGCCGCCGCATGTCCGCCACCGAGACCTGGAGCGACTCCCCCGTCTCGGGGTCCACGAAGCGCGTCTCGCCGGTCGTGGGGAGGTCGCGCTCGCCGGGGTCGATGAGGTGGAAGACGAGGACCTCGTGCCCGGTGTGCTGCAGGTAGACCAGTGCCTTGGCCGTCGCCGCCGGGTCGACCAGCAGGTCCGAGATCAGGATCACGAGCCCCTTCCGCTTGAGCCGCATGGCCACGTCCCTGATCGCCGACTCGGAGTCCGTGCGGCCCCCTCCCTCGAGGGCGTTCAGGTGCTGGAGGAGCACGCGCCAGTGGACCTTGCCTCCGCGGGCGCGGGTCTGCCGCACGATCCTCTCGTGAAAGGCCATCAAGCCGACGATGTCTCCCTGGCGGACGAGGATCAGCGAAATCGCGGCGGCCAGGTGCCTGGCGTACCAGAGCTTGGTGGGCAGCCGCGGCCGGGACGTCCAGGCCATCGAGGCGCTGACGTCGAGCAGCATGTACGCCCGCAGGTTCGTCTCTTCCTCGTATTGCTTGACGTAGAACCGGTCCGAGCGCGCGAACAGCCGCCAGTCGAGGTTCCGGAGGTCGTCGCCCGGCTGGTAGGCGCGGTTTTCCGCGAACTCGGCCGAGAAGCCCCGGTTCGGCGACCGGTGCAGACCCAGGAGGAACCCGTGCACCACCTGGCGGGCGATGATGTCGATGCCGCCCAGCTGTGCCAGCGTCGCCGGGTCGAGGAGGTCGGTGCGGCGGTCGCGGTGCGGGGTGACGGTCTCGTTGGTGGCCATGGTGGCATTGAATGTGGACGCGGGGTGGGGAGCGGGGAAGGTGGGGATCTCTTGTTCCCTGGCCTAGCAGATGCTAGCATGGTCGTAGAGGCCATGACCGAAAAGGGAAATCACGGATGGCGAAGGTGCAGATCAACGTGAGGGTGGACGCCGCCCTGAAGGCCGCGATCGACCGGTACTGCCGGTCGCAGGGTGTGATCGTCGGTCACTTCGTCCAGGAAGCGCTGCTGGACCGGCTGGAGGAACTCGAGGACATCGACGACCTGAAGCGGATCCGGCATGAGCCCACCCGGCCGCTGGCCGACGTGCTCGGGGACCTCGGACTCGATGGCGGCCCATGAGGTCGAGATCTCGCGGACGGCGGAGAAGCAGCTGCACGCACTCCCTCGCGAGGAACAGGAGCGGATCGTACGCAGAATCCTGGCTCTGGCTGACGATCCTCTGCCGAGGGGGTCGCGGAAGCTGGGGGGATACGATGATGTCTACCGTGTGCGTGTCGGACACTACCGGATCCTCTACAGCGTGGCCGGACGCGAACTGGTGATCATCATTCTGAAGATCGGGCACCGGCGGGATGTGTACCGGAAGCCGGTCGTGCGGTAGCGGTTGGCACCAAAAGGAAAGTAAACTTCACATGACAGTGCGCCGTGGAAAGGCGCGCTTTCCCAGTGGGTGCGAATCCCACCCAGCAGCTGTCGCTCCGGCTGGTAGCAGCCAGGGCGGTTCGTGGAGGTAACGACATGGATTGAAGCACCCTGGAGAAAAGGGCCGCCTTGGGCGGCTCAGCGACCATGCAGGCCGGAACGCGAGTGAACACCGAGCAAGCCTCGAAACGGTTAATGCGGAAGCCGACCCTCCTGTCATTAGGGGAAGGCCGACGGCCGGCTGGGAAGCGAGCGACGAGCGCACCGGCCGGTTTCCGCCGGGGTAATGGTGTCGGCATGCATGGAAGATGGAAAGCGCAGCAACACGGGAAACCCTGTCGATGCCGTGCGCGCGGCAACCGGGACCCCGAGAGGGGCAGGCTGGGCCGGCAGGGTGGCGGAGAGGCCCGTAGTACTGAAGACGCGGGGTAACGCCCGCCGAGGAAAGGGGCCACAGGTGTGGAAGGATGACGGAGGAGCGAAGGCCCGCGGGAGTGGCAACGCCTACGAACCCCGCCGGGGGCACGCAAAGCCATCGGTACCGTGACGGTGACCCCCCCGAGCCGACATCCCGCGTGCGAGTGGCATGATCCCACTGGAGAGCCGGATGCGGGAAACCCGCACGTCCGGTTCGGAGGGCAGGGGGTGGAAACGGGCGCATGGGAGCCGGACTGAGCACCGCCGCGAAAGCGACGGAAAACGCACCGGACCCTAAACGGCACCGCGCCACCCCCTGACCCTACTGATGTAATGTGGAGTTTCCATTCTGTTTCCGGCGCCACGAATCGGCCAGTGCCGCCTACGCTTTTCGAACCGACCGCTTCGGGCCCATGGCGGCCGTGGCCGAGCAGGAAACGGCTGGGGCCACCAGCCGCCGGCCACTCCCCCGGTCCTTCCTCAGTTCCCCATGCGATACGTCAGCGAGGCCTTGATCCGCCGGCCCTTGGGGCTGTGCGTGAAGCCGTCATAGGACGCCTCCCACCTGACGAGCGGCGGGTCGGAGTCCAGGACGTTCATCACGTGCAGGCCGATGTCGAGCCGCTCGGACGTGCGTTTCAGCAGGCTGAGGTCCCAGGTCAGGAAGGGGTCGATTCCGGAGTAGAGTTCCTCCAGTCTTGCCTTCTCCGGATCCATTCTCTTCTGTTCTTCCGTGAACACGAAATTGTCGTTGGTGTATGCCGCGACTGCGTTGAGGTGGTTGACTAGGCTGTAATCGCCCACATGATACCCGGCCGAGAAACTCGACTTCCACTGGGGCAGGGGTGGTGCAACAGGTGTCTTGACGTTGAGTTTCCCCTTGGCGTCATACTCCGCCAGCACTTCCGTGCCGTCCACGTCCAGCGCCCTGACCACAAACTCCCTGATGTACGTGCCGTCCATCTCCAGAGACAAGATCGCCTCACCGTGGGAGAAGCTAGTGCTGGCGTGCAGATCCAGCCCCGACATGCGGATCCCGGGCCAGTTGACGAACCGCGCCTCGATCCGTTCCACGGATTGGATGCTGCAGGTGCCGGTACCTTTGCCATCGGGACAGGTTACGAAGTCCTGTACGGCTGCCTTCGCGCCTCCGCCGCTGGCGTAGAGACTTGCGATGCCTTCGTAGGGAAGGACATCGATCATATCCTCGAAATCGTAGCTCCAGTGGTCGAGCGAGGCGCGAAGACGCGGCAACTCCAAGCTGAGCCCAAAGTTGTATGTGAAGGCGCGCTCCGGCTCCAGGTCTTCGTCGCCGAAGGTGTCAATGGCCTTGTAAATGCCAGCCGCGCTTACGTATTCCAGGCCTGTGTTCAGATCTTCGTTGAGATCGTCAACGGACGGAGTGCGGAAGGTGGTCTGGACGGATGCACGCAACGCCAGAGGCTCGGCCAATTCGACGCGAAAAGCAACCTTCGGGTCGAAGCTCCTCACCGAACCGTGAAACTCGTAGTTGGCCGCGACCTGGCCGTGAATGCGGTCGCCCAGCTCGAGGCGCGATTCCGCGAAGAGGCGGTGGACGGTCTGGGCATCGTGATAGTGGAAGAAGCCGCCGGTGAAGTGGAAGGGGCCGAACTGGGCCGGGCAGCTCTTGTCTCCCGGCACTGGGCACGGCGTGATGTCCAGATCCCCCGCGTCGTTCGGGTCCGCGTTCACGGTCAGTCTGCGGAACTGGTACCCGACCGCGTATTCCGCCGTTTCCTCCACCAGGTTGCCCTTGAGCATCGCGTCGATGGCGATGAGCTTGGCGTCGTTGTCCAGGTCGACTTCGCCGTTCATCCAGTCGATGAGCTCCCGGGTGTTCGCCAGGTTGGGGACGTAGTCCGGGTTGGACTGGTCGCGATAGGTTGCCCCCGGCTGCACCGAGTGCTGATGGGCGCTGCTGAACGGATTGTAGTACAAGCACCCGCCCTGTCCGGCCACCTTGCCGCCAAGCGGCCCCAGGGCCATGCCGGAAGGGCTCGATGGATCCGCCACCACCTCGACCCCGCAGTCCGGCCCTCCGAAGCCGCGGAACGCCAGGAACTTCCGGTAGAGATACTCTCCGGGAAGGTTGGCGTTGCCCGACGACTGCGAGTAGCTGGCGGCGAGTTCGAAGGCCGTCTTCCTTTCCCCGAAAGCCCCGAATTCCCGTTCGATGGAGCCGGCGATCCGCTGGGTGCGGGAATCGCGGCGGAGCGTCCGCGGGGGGCCGGAATTGCCGACCATGCGGCCGAAGAAATACCAGTCGTCTTCCAGGCACGCCTCCGTGCCGGCGAACCCCGCACTCTGTCCGTAGCTGCGGCAGAAACCCTCACGCCCAGGATGGTCGGGTTGGATCAGCTGGCTTCCGTTGTACGGGGATATGGGCGGGTAGGAGGGGGTGGTGAGCCACTCTGGGGTGCTGGCCTGCGCCCACAGGCCTTCCAGGTGGTAGTTCATCCCGTTGGCGAGACTCCCGTTCAGCTCGCCGAAGGCCCGGATCTGCCGCGAAGCATCGGTCAGGTTGTCGAAGGGCCCGTAGTCGAAGCGACAGGTCTCCGCAGGTTCCAGAAAGCCTCCGAAGGCCTCGCACCGGGGGTCGACGAAGACGCCTCCCCAGCCGCCGTAGTGCGCGTCGGTGAGGGCCGCGACGAATTCCTCCTTCGTCTCGTCTCCAGTCAGCCTGGGGAAGAGGAAGGCGCCCGGATTGCCGGTGTACGACCAGCCGCCCCCACTCGGAACGAACCCGCCCAGCGTCCAGTCCCGCTCCTCGACCGTGAGTTCCCGGGTCATGAAGACCTCCGCCGACACGACCGCGTGAGCGTTCTGCCCCAGGGGCGAACCCCAGATGGCCCCGAAGTTCGTTTCCCCGGCCCCCGCGAAATACTCGTGCGAACCGGCAACCTCAAGCCCCTCGAAGTCGCCGCGTGTCAGGAAGTTCACCACTCCCGCCACGGCGTCGGACCCGTATACGGCGGACGCCCCCTCCTTGACGACCTCGATCCGGTCCGTCGCAATCGACGGAAACGCGTTCACATCCACGAAGCGCCCCCCGGCGAGACGGATGGGGATGTACACCTGGCGGCGCCCGTTGAGGAGCACCAGGGTGCGCGAAGCGCCGAGACCCCGGAGGTTCACGTTGGCGACCGTCTCCGACACCAGGCCGGGTGGCCGGGTGCTGTACCAGCCCTGGCGGGCGCCGAGAATGCCGTAGCTGGCGGTGACGTTGCGGAAGAAGTCGAACGCCTGGGGCGAACCCAGCTCGGCCATCGTCCTGCGGCCCGACACCTCCACCGCGTAGGGGAGCCGGGTCGGCGATTCCTCGAAGGCCGTGCCGGTCACCACCAGCTCATGCAGGTGGAAGGCGTCGGGCTCCATCCGGAATTCCACGAACACGGTGTCGCCCGCGATCACGGTGACACTCTGCACGGCGCTCCCGTGCCCGAACGCCCCGGCCTGGATTTCATGGGTCCCCGCGGGTATGTCCGCAAGCGTGAAACGCCCATCGGCGCTCGAGTGCGTCCATACTTCCAGCGTGGGCAATTCGACCCGGGCCCCCTCGATCGGCTCTGCGGTTGCGGCGTCCGTCACGGTGCCGGTGATGGCGCCGGTTTCCTGCGCGGCGAGCGTCCGGGAGGAACCGGCGGCGGCTGCCAGGCCGAACAGAAGGAAGAGCATGGGAACAGGCAGGAAACGTAGTCGCATCGGGGTCACCTCCTTGGAACCACAGGTGCGTGAACTCTCGGCGTTTTCCGCCCGACGCGGCCCACCCGTGAAGCCCCCCGGGCGACTTGATGGTCAAATGATGACCAACACGGCAATTAAAATCAACACGGAACGCGGGTTACCGCCGGTCGCGGGATTCGGGCGGATCCATCCGCGGGCACCTTGGCGCCATCCCCGATTGACCGCCCAAAATCGGCCCGGTTACCTTCGAGTAGCCCACCCCCGCGGCCCCGCCGGCCACCCTCGGGACGGGCAGCGCCGACGGCTCTCCATTCCCCCGCACCCGGGTCTCTCCGTGCGGACCGACCTCATACGCAACTTCTGCATCATCGCCCACATCGACCACGGCAAGTCCACCCTGGCCGACCGCCTGCTGGAGGCCACCGGCACCCTGGACCGCCGCCAGATGAGGGACCAGGTGCTGGACGACAACGAGCTCGAGCGGGAGCGGGGCATCACGATCAAGCTGCACGCGGTGCGCATGTGCTACGCGGCCGGGGGCGGCCGCCACTTCGACTTCAACCTGATCGACACCCCGGGCCACGTCGACTTCACCTACGAGGTGTCGCGCTCGCTCGCGGCCTGCGAGGGCGCCATCCTGGTCGTAGACGCGACCCAGGGCGTACAGGCCCAGACGCTGTCGAACCTCTTCCTCGCGCTGGAGGCGGACCTGGAGATCATCCCGGTCGTCAACAAGATCGACCTGCCCGGGGCCGAGCCCGAGCGCCGCCGCGACGAGGTCGCCGACCTCATGGGGATCGATCCCGGGACGGTGCTGGAGGTGTCGGCCAAGGAGGGGCGGGGGATCGAAGCCGTCCTGGAAGCGATCGTCGAGCGGGTTCCTCCTCCCGCGGGCGATCCCGCCGCTCCGCTCCGGGCGCTCATCTTCGACTCGTACTACGACCAGTACCTGGGCGCCGTGCCCACCATCAGGGTCGTCGACGGGACGCTGAAGGCCGGCATGCCGGTCACCTTCGGGACGGTGGACACCCGCTACGAGGTGACCGAGGTGGGTCACCTGCGGCTGGGGCGCATCCCGGCGGAGTCGCTCGGGCCCGGCGACGTGGGCTACCTGGTGGCGGCGATCAAGGCCGTGAGCGACACCCGCGTGGGCGACACCGTCCTCGACGCCTCCAACCGGTCGGAGGACCTGCTGCCCGGCTACCAGGAGGCCCGGCCCATGGTCTTCGCCGGCCTCTACCCCTCCGACGCCGACGACTACGAGGAGCTCCGGGACGCCCTCCACCGCCTCCGGCTGAACGACGCCTCGCTTCACTTCGAACCGGAGACCTCCAGGGCGCTGGGGTTCGGCTTCCGCTGCGGCTTCCTGGGTCTCCTCCACCTCGAGATAGTGCAGGAGCGTCTCGACCGCGAGTTCGGGGTCAAGCTCGTCACCACGGTCCCCAACGTGAAGTACCGGGTCACAATGGCCGAGGAGGGCGGCACGCTGTCGATCGAGAACCCCACCGACCTCCCCGACCGGGCCCTGGTCGTCGAGGTCGCGGAACCGGTGGTCCGGGCCCGCATCGTCACGCCGGCCGACTACATCGGCAACGTGCAGAAGCTCTGCCACGAGCGCCGCGGCGTCTTCCGTGGGATGCACTACCTCGACCCGCGCCGGGTGGAGATGGACTACGAGCTGCCGCTCGCCGAGATCGTGCTGGACTTCTACGGCCGGCTAAAGGGGGGGACGAGGGGCTACGCGGCTCTCGACTACGAGTTCCACGAGTACCGCGCGGGCGACCTGGTCAAGGTGGACGTGCTGGTGAACCACGAGCCGGTGGACGCCTTCTCCGTCATCCTCCACCGCGACGGCGCCTACCGGCACGGACGCGCGCTCGTGCGCAAGCTGAAGGAGCTTATTCCCCGGCAGCAGTTCCAGGTCGCCCTGCAGGCCGCGATCGGGGGACAGGTGATCGCGCGCGCCAACGTCAAGGCCGTGCGCAAGAACGTGACCGCGAAGTGCTACGGGGGCGACATCACGCGCAAGCGCAAGCTCCTGGAGCGCCAGAAGGAGGGGAAGAAGCGGATGAAGCAGGTGGGATCGGTGGAGATCCCCCAGGAGGCGTTCATGGCGGTGCTGCAGCTGGACGGGGAGCGCGCGTGAGGCGGGAGGCGCGAAGTGCGGGGCCGAGCGATGGCGGCAGCGCGGACCCGGTGTGCGAGACGTCGGCGGGACCGCGCTGGATCGCCGGGGTGGACATCGGCGGGACCAACCTGCGGGTGGGGCTGGTTCCGTTCGAGGGGGGGCGGCCGGTGGAGGTCGGGCGGGAGCGGACATGCGCGGAGCGTGGGCCGGCCCACGTCGTGACCCGCGTGGCCGCCATGCTCCGGGATGCCTGCCGCGAAGTCCGGCCGGGGTCGGTGGCGGGGATCGGGGTGGGGGCGCCGGGGCCGCTGGACCGCGGGAGCGGCGTGGTGCTCGAGACGCCCAACCTGGGGTGGCGGAACGTCCCGCTCCGCGACCTGGTCCGCGAGGCGGCCGGGCTTCCGGTGGTGCTGGACAACGACGCCAACTGCGCGGCCTACGGGGAGTGGTGGCAGGGGGCGGGGCGGGGGGCGGACCGGCTGATCGGGCTCACATTGGGCACGGGGATCGGCGGCGGCATCGTAATCGGCGGCGAGATCTACAGCGGTGCCTCCGGCTCCGCCGGCGAAGTCGGCCACATTTCGGTGGATTTCGCGGGCCGGCTCTGCGCGTGCGGTGCGCGCGGCTGTGTGGAGGCGTACGCTTCGGGGCCGGGGATCGCGGCCCGGGCCGTGGAGGGGCTCGCAGATGGAGCCGACTCGGTGCTGGCGGCAATCGCGGACCGGGGGAATGGCCGCATCACCGCGCGCAGGGTATGCGAGGCCGCCGCCGCAGGCGACCGGTACGCATCCCGCGTCCTGGCGGAAGCGGCTGGTATTCTGGCAGTTGCAGTGGCCAACCTCATCAATCTTCTGAATCCCGATGTCATCGTGATAGCGGGGGGCGTGACCTCGGCCGGCGAGCACCTCTTCGAGCCGCTGGACCGGGAAGTCCGCCGCCGTGCTTTCCGCTCCGCGATGGCGGCCTGCCGTATCGTTCCCGCCGAACTCCAGGGTGCGGCCGGTGTGATCGGCGCGGCGGGAGTCTTCAAGCACGGCATGTACGGTCATGTCTGAAACGACGGCGGACAACCCGCAACGTCTTGGTGTCCTGGGGACTCTGGTGCTCGACACCATCCGCCACCCCGGTGCCCGCCGGCCGGTCCGCGCGTGGGGCGGCATCGCGTACGCCCTCACCGCCCTGGATGCCGTCCTGTCGCCGGATTGGACGCTGGTGCCGGTCGTCAAGATAGGGGGCGATGTCTTCGGGGAGGCGGCGGCGTATGTGCGTTCCTTCGGCCGGATCGGCGACATGGCCTTCGTGCGGTGCGCCGGGGAAGCGAACAACCGGGTCGAGCTGGTCTACTCGACCGAATCCGAGCGTGTCGAGGTCCTGACCGGGGGGGTGCCGGGGTGGTCGGTGGAGGAACTGGCAGAGATTCTGCCCGGACTCGACGCGCTCTACGTCAACTTCGTCGCCGGATGGGAGTTGGACCTGGCCGGCGCCCAACACGTCCGTGACGCTTTCCCGGGGTTCTGCTACGCCGACCTGCACTCGCTGTTCCTGGATGTCGAGGACGACGGCTGCCGGCGGCCACGTCGGCTGCCGCACGGCGACAGGTGGGCCGGGTGCTTCGATGCGGTGCAGATGAACGGGGACGAGTTCGCCCTCTTCGCGGGCGGAGCGCCGGACCGCCGGGGTATCGTGGAGGCTGCGCTGACGGAACGCGCCGCGGTGATCATCGTGACCCGGGGTGCGGCGGGGGTCGAACTCATGACGGCGCGGGGGAGGGACGGTCCCGTGGTCCGGCGCTTCGTACCCGTGGCTGAGGGCCCCGCCCCCGGCGACCCGACCGGATGCGGCGACATCTGGGGAGCGACCTTCTTCGCCGGCATCATGGCGGGCACCGGCACCGGTCCCGCGATCGAACGAGCCAACCGCATGGCGCGCGGCAAACTGGGGTCGAGCGGCGCGGAAGCGTTTCGGGCCTCACTCGCCGGCGGCCGCTTCCGTTACTCCGTGTCCGGGCCAGAGAGCGGGATGTGAGATGCGGGTGATCGAGATCCCGTCGTCCCTCGACTACCGCAACATCGAGACGCTGTACGGCGCGGTGGAGGCAGGCGGGACGGGACCTGTGCTCTTCGACGCCCGCCGTCTCACATGGACCGACCCGAACGGCATGCTCGCCCTGCTGGCCGCCGGCCGGGTTTCGGCGCAGCGCGGTACGCCGCCGCGGCTCTCGCCGCCACGGCGACGGGAGGTGAGGGGCTACCTCGAGCGGATGGGATTCACCCGCGCGGCGGCGGAGATATTCTCGCCGGCTCGCCGGCAGACCCTCCGCCGGCCCCCGCGAGCCTCCGACGTGCTCCTGGAGATCACCCCGATCACGACCAACTCCGATGTGCACGAGGTCGTGGACCGGGTTCAGTCCCGCGCCGGGGCGATCCTTTCCAACACGCTTCGGTATCCGCCGGCCGCGGTGGTCCAGTTCTCGGTGATCCTCTCGGAGGTCTGCCAGAACATCATCGAACACGCCGAAGGGACCGGCTGGGTCGCGGCCCAGTCGTACAACTGGACCCGGCGGCTGGGACGGCATGTGGCGGTGATCGCCGTCTGTGACCTGGGCCGCGGGTTTCGTGCGTCGCTGGAGGACGAGCACTCCGACCGTTTCGGCGATCGGTGGGGGGACGCGACCGCGCTCGAAGCCGCCTTCCTCCTCGGCCTCACGCGTTTCCCCGACACGGGCCGCGGGCAGGGCATCCAGCAGATCCGCAAGCAGGTCGCGCGCTGGAACGGACTGCTGTCGATCCGGAGCGGTACGGCGCGCATCGCGGACACCCCCACCTGGAGCCGGAATCCGCCGCTCGACGAGGGGCTCGAACACTTCCCCGGCGCCCAGATCAACATCATCCTGCCCGAGCGCACCGGTGACCGGCCCCGCGCAGGGTAGGCGCGACGGCCACCTCGGCATCGACGTCGGTGCGATGATGCGCGAGGCCCTGGCGTCAAAGCACGCGAACCTCGTCACGCGTCCCACTGGGCGAGCCGTGCGTGAAGCCATCGAGCGACGCATGGTGCGTGATCCGCCACCCCTCTCCGTTGCGCTGATCGACCTCACCCGCATCCGAGTCCTGGACTTCAGCTGCGCCGACGAGGTGGTGGCCGGTCTGCTGCTGCGCTACCTGCCGCCCGAGCGTCCCCACGACGCCTTCTTCCTCTTTCGCGCGGTGGAGGAGGTGCACGGCCACGCCGTCAGCGAGGTCCTCGCGCGGCACCGCCTGGCTGCGGTCTGCACATTCGGGAAAGGCGACTTCAGGCTCCTCGGCGCCGTGTCGCGCGAGGAGCGCGAGGCATGGTCGGTTCTGGAGCGGCACGGGAGCATCGCGCCCGACCGCTCGGAGTCGCTGCTCGGTGCCCGGGGCCCGGCCCTGCTGGGGCGGCTGTCCGAACGTCGCCTCGCCTTCCGCTATCCCGCGGGTGTCTCCATGGCCCTCAGCGCCCTCTCCCACACCCTTCGCTACCATACTTCAACCCACCCGAGCCCCCCCGGAGAACACCATGGCCCCTGACCCCGCCACCGACGGCAGGCGCAGTCTCGCCACCCGTGCGGTTCATGCCGGACAGCCCGAAGCTCAGCCGGGCGGTCCGGTGGTGGCACCGATAGTGCGGAGTTCGACCTTTCACTGGGCCGGACCCGGCGACGGCGCCGAACTGCTCTACAGCCGCTACGGCAACAACCCCAACCAGCGCTCCGTCGCGGCCCGGATCGCCGCGCTCGAGGGCACCGAGTCGGCCCTGGCCCTGGCCAGCGGCATGGCGGCGATCTCGATGACCCTCCTCGCCGTCACCCGCGCGGGCGACCACATCGTCGCCGGCCGCCAACTCTACGGCGCCACTCACACGCTGCTCGCGGGCGAGCTGCCCCGGCGCGGCATCACCACCACCTTCGTGGATCCCGGCGACCCCGGCGCCTGGCGCGCGGCCCTGACCCCACGCACCAGGGCCGTGCTCATCGAACTGCCCACCAACCCCACCCTGCGCGTCTTCGACATCGGCCCGGCCCGCGACGCGGCCCGGTCGGCGGGCGCAATCCTCGCCGCCGACATGACCTTCGCCACCCCGGTCAACATCCGCGCCGCGGAGCACGGCGTCGACGCGGTCATCCACTCGGCGACCAAGTACCTGGGCGGCCACTCGGACCTGATCGCGGGGGCGGTCGCGGGCCCCGCCGAACTCATCGGCCGCATCACGCAGATGATGAAGCTGTACGGCGGCTCCATCGACCCGCAGACCGCGTGGCTCCTGGAGCGTGGCATGCGCACCCTTGCGGTGCGAATGGAGCGTCACAACCGCGCGGCCCTCGCCCTGGCGGAGTGGTTCACCGGCCTCGAAGGCGTCCGCCGGGTCATCCATCCGGGTCTCCCTTCCCATCCCGATCACGACGTAGCCGCCCGCATGCTGGACGGCTGCGGCGGGATGCTGTCGATAGTGCTGGAGGGCGGGGGCGAGGCTGCTGACCGCTTCTGCGCCAACTTGGAGCTGGCGGCCGCGGCCCCGTCACTGGGCGGGGTGGAGACTCTCGTATCGCAACCGCGCCACACCTCCCACGCGGACCTGTCGCCCGCGGAACGGAGCGGCCAGGGCATCCCCGACGGCTTCGTGCGGATCTCGGCCGGACTCGAGGACGTGGAGGACCTCAAGGCCGATTTCCGCGCGGCGCTCGCGGCCGCCTTGAGCGTGCCCGCCTGACACGGGGCCCTTCCAGCCAAATCTGGTCATGTTATCTAGTCAGGTTGCCCGCCGGCCCTACCCGGCCCCCATGAACGGGTACTCCACGCTCGTCGGCGGGGCCAGGTTCTCCTTGATCGTCCGGGGTGACAGCCACCGCACGATGTTGTACGCGGAGCCCGCCTTGTCGTTCGTTCCCGACGCGCGCGCGCCGCCGAAGGGCTGCTGCCCCACCACGGCGCCCGTGGGTTTGTCGTTGATGTAGAAGTTGCCCGCGGCGTTCTTCAGCCGCTCCAGCGCGTCTCGCACCCCGCGGCGGTCCTGCGAGAAGACCGAACCCGTGAGCGCGTACGGCGAAGTGGAATCCACCATGTCCAGCGTCTCCGGCCACTTGTCATCCGGGTACACGTGGATGGACATGACGGGTCCGAAGATCTCGTCGCACATCGTCTCGTGGACGGGATCGGCGGCGAGGACCAGGGTCGGACGGATGAAGAATCCCTCCCTGTCCGAGTACGCGCCCCCGGCGATGACCTCCGCGCCGGGGCCGGCCGCCGCCCGGTCGATGAATCCGGTGATCGTGTCGAAGGCCCCCCGGTCGATCACCGCGTTGAGGAAGTTCCGGAAGTCGATCGGATCGCCCATCGCGAGCGCGTCCGTGCGGGCGACCAGATCGTCCCGGATCCCGTTCCACACGGAGGCGGGGACGTAGGCTCGCGATGCCGCCGAACACTTCTGCCCCTGGTACTCGAAGGAGCCCCGTACGATGGCGGTGCGAAGGGCCGCCCGGTCGGCGCTGGGGTGCGCCACGATGAAGTCCTTGCCCCCCGTCTCGCCCACCAGCCGCGGGTACGTCCGGTAGCGCGCGATGTTGCGGCCCACGGTCGTCCACAGAGACTGGAAGACGCCGGTCGAACCGGTGAAGTGGAGCCCCGCGAAGTCCGGGTGCTCCATGGCCACCGCGGTGATCCCGACGGGGTCGCCCGGCACGAAGTTGATCACGCCCGGCGGCAGCCCCGCCTCCTCCAGCAGCCGGTAGTTGTAGTATGCCGACAGCACCGCGTGCTTGGACGGCTTCCACAGGACACCGCATCCCACCATCGCCGGCGTACCGGCCAGGTTGGCCCCGATCGCCGTGAAGTTGAAGGGGCTGACCGCGTACACGAACCCCTCCAGGGGCCGGTACTCGATGCGGTTCCAGACCCCCTTCTCGGAGACGGGCTGGTGGTCGAAGATGCCCTCCGCGAAGTGGGCCCCGAAGCGGAAGAAGTCGATGGTCTCGCAGGCGGAGTCGATCTCGGCCTGGAAGGCGGTCTTGCTCTGGCCGATCATCGTCGCCGCGTTCAGGGTGGCGCGCCAGGAGGTCGAGAGCAGCTCGGCCGCCTTGAGGAATACGGCGGCGCGGTCCTCCCAGGGCCACGATGCCCATTCCCGGCGCGCCTCGAGCGTATTCGCGATCGCCCGCCTGGCCTCGTCCGCCCCGGCTTCGTGCCACACGCCCAGGCGAAGCCCGTGGTCGTGCGGGGCGAGCAGCGGGTGGGTCCTGCCGGTGCGGATCTCCTCGCCCCCGATGATGACGGGGATGTCGGCGTCCTGGTCGGAGATCGAGCGCAGCGCGGCCTTCAGTTCGGTCCGCTCGGCGGTGCCGGGCGCGTATGAGAGTACCGGTTCGTTGACCGGAGGGGGAACACGGATCGTTCCTGACATCGGCTCTTTCGAGTTCATGGGGTTGGCGGGCGCACCCGAAGCCGCGGCGACGGGAGCGGACACAATTTCACGCGGCTCGGGACGCGGCGCAACCGGATGGCGCCCCTCGACCCTGGTGCCGCGCGGTGCTCGCCGCGATCCGATTCGCCACCGAACACGAGCCCAGCTGGCGGGCACACTTCGTATCCGTGCCGGCAGCGGCATTCGTGCTGCTGGCCGTGTCGGCGTGCGAGCGGCTCGCAGGGCCTGACGAGGCTGCCCGGCCACCCCCTTGAATTGAATGAAAGGAGCCCCGAGTGAGAGTACAACCCTCCTGATCACTGCCTTGCAGCAGGCGACCCTGACCGGCGTGGTCCGCGACAGCGTCGATCTGGAACCGGTCGCCTTCGCCCGGGTCTCGGTTACGCCGGCCAGGGACGGGGCGGTCGCTGGTTCAGGATTCTCGGACCGCTTCGGCGCGTTCGTGGTGCCTGGAGTGTCGGCCGCCGGACCGTTGCGCGTCGAGGTGACCGCATACGGCTACTCCGTCTGGGCCCACACCTACGAGGCCGCACCCTCCGGCCCGGTACGCGTCCTGCTGGCGCCCGCGCCGTTCGGCCTGGAGGGCCTCGAGGCGATTGCGGGCGGCCGGGCGGGAGACCCGCTGTCGGTGTCCCGGGACGCCTTCGTCATCGATTCCGTCCTGCTGCGAAGCCTCCCTACGATCCTTGAGACGGACGTGCTGCGCGCGACCGCGCTCTCGCCGTCCGCGTCCGCTTCCTCGGACTACGTGTCGGTGCCCTTCGTCCGGGGCGGCACGAGCGACGGCACGCCTGTGCTGCTCGACGGCGTGAGGCTCTTCAACGCGTTCCACCTGGGCGGCTTCATTTCGGCGGTCAACGCGGAGGTGGTGGAGCGGGCGAGTCTCATTGCGGGGGCTGGCGGCGACGGACTTGCCATCGGGTCGCTGTCGGGTGCCATCGACATCGCGACCCGGGACGGTTCCCGGGACCGGATGCGGACATCCGGCGCCCTGGGCCTCGCGTCCTCGCGGCTCTCCATCGAGGGGCCGCTCGATGAGAACGTGTCGTACCTGGTGGACGGCCGCCGGACCTGGATCGACGCCTTGGCGCGGGCACTCGACGGGATGGGAGTCACCGAGGGGCACCTTCCGTACTTCTTCCAGGATCTGCACGCCAAGGTGACGGCGGATCTGGGCGGAGTCCGCCGGTTGTCGGTGAGCGGCTACGTGAACTCGGAGTCGATTGACGACGTCGACGCGCGGGAGGAGGTGTACAGACAGATGGTGATGAAGTGGGGCAACGCCGCCTTCTCGGCTCACTACCGCACCCGGTTCGGGGAGAATGGGATCCTGGACGCCTCCCTGGGGCACAGCCGGTTCGCCAGCGATCTGATCAATGTCGAGGACTATCCTGTCGCCCTTGACGACAGCGGCAAGGAGTACGACCCGCCCCCGGACACGGGGCTGTTCGGCCACGGGTCGATGGGGGAGAGCCGGGCGGACCTGAAGGTGACCCTGCACGCCCCCGTCGCGAAGATCATCGCCGGAGCCCAGGCGACGCGGTTCGAGGCCGGCCACGACTACCGCTTCAGCGAAGAATGCTACGTGTCGTCCTGTGACTGGAACTTCCTGGAACTCACCGACTTCTTCCATCCCCTGGAGTTGCGCGAGACCCGCTGGCGCGTGGGCGCCTATTCCAGCGCCGAGGTTCCTCTGCGCCACGGGTTCTCGGCCCGTGGAGGGCTGCGGCTCGACCGCTTCGTGGGGCTGGCGACGGAGTTCTCGCCCTTTGCGGAGCTGGGCTACGCCGCATCGTGGTGGAACGCGCGCATCTCTGCGGCGCGTTCCCACCAGGTGCTGGCCTCGGTGCGCAACGAGGAGTCGCTGTTTGCGAGCTTCATCGCCTACGACCTCCTCGCCCCGGTGAGCGAACCGCCGGTTCCCCGCAACACCGAGTTCTCGGCCGGGTGGGAGGGTTCGCGGGGACGGCTCAGGGTCCGGCTGGACGCGTACGCGCGCGAACTGGACAACCTCAGGCTGCCGGCGTTCGAGTCGAACCCGATAGAGGTCGCGGTGCTGGGCAGTCCCGCACAGTGGGAGCTGGCCAGCGGCACGGCGTGCGGAGTCGAGGCGTCGTGGAGCTGGCTTCCGGACCGGGGGTTTTCGGCCCTGGGTACGTACCGGTGGGCGAGGGTGTCCCGCACGGTGTCTTCGCGAACCTACACGCCGCGCTTTCACCGGGAACACGAACTCGAACTCGGGGCCTCCTACCGGCGCGGCACTTCTTCCTGGTCGGCGCGGTTTTCGCTGCGCTCGGGGCAGCCGGTCACGCCCGTGCTCGCACTTCCGAAGGTTGCTGTTCCCATCCCGTGGAGCCACTACCCCGAGTGGGGGTACACGGCCTCCACGAGGTTGCTCGCCGGTGGGTACAACGCCGCGAAGCTGCCGCGCTACGCACGTATGGACGTTGGCTGGCGCCGCAAGAGCGAGGTGTCGTGGTACGGCGGCGGTTCGGTGACGTTGTACGCCTCCGTGGCCAACCTCCTCAACCGTTCCAATGTGGTTGGCTGGACCCTGGATCGAGTTCGAGGCGGATTCACGCAAGTGGCTCGTGGCGGGCTCCCGGTGATTCCATCCTTCGGTGCGGAGTTCCGGATTTGAGAACGGGAATGGGATGCGGGCTTGCCGCCACGGTGGCGCTGACGGCGTCCTGGGCGTGCGATTACATTCACCCGCTCGAATTGCATCCCGACGTGGTCACGCTCGAGGTCCTTTCCGGAGCCCCTCCGGGCGGGTGCGGCCTACGGCTTGCGCGGAACGGCCCCCCTGGGGTCGTTCACCGGCGAAATGCAGGTGCCCGACCCTCCACTCCTGCTGACGGATACCCTGCACCGTTCCTGGCCGGAAAAAGGGGAAGAGCTCGGCGTACGGTTGCGATACAGGGCGGGCCCGGACATCGGCACACTGCTGGTCGATGTGCGGGACATCTTCGAGACCCGGGAAGACGGGACGGAGGTGGAACTGCCCACCACCGAACTGGGCCTTCTCCCCCGGGGCGTCGATCCCGCCGCGACCGCCGACACGGTGTGGATAGACGTGCGAGAGAGACCCCTGCGCTTCTCTCTGACACTGCTGGGAATGGGCTGGAATCGGACGAACCTCGTGGCCCTTGTGAGCCCCGCGCTCCAACCATGGCCCAGCTTCGGCCTCGAAGGCGACGGGGTGTACGGGTACTTCGACGGCGTCACCCGTTCGCGGGCCGCCCAGGTGTTCGTCAGGTAGCGACGCGCAGGCCGCATTGCTCATCGGCACACCCGGCACAGCCACGGGCGCCGCCACGTCCAAGAGTGAGTGTGTGTGTGTTGACGCTCGGGAAGCCCCCGCGGTACCTTGGTCCGATGGGTACCAGAGACAGGATCGAGGCGGTACTCGAGTCCATACGCCCGGCCATACGCACCGATGGTGGCGATGTGGAACTCGTGGGATGGAACGAGGCGCAGGGCAGGGTGGAAGTCCGGTTGATGGGCGCCTGCGAGGCCTGTCCGATTTCCATGTTCACGCTCAAGGAGGGGATCGAGCAGCGGCTCAGGGCTTCGGTGCCCGAGGTGCTGACCGTCGAGGCCCATTGAGCCGCGAGTGAGCAACAACGGCCTCGCGGACGCGGTGACGCGTGCGCTCAAGCGTGTGGTCAACCCGGTTACCGGCGAGGACGTGGTAACGGCCGGCCAGGTGGCGGGGGTGGCCGTGGACGACCGGGGCGGGGCCCGCTTCGAGTTTTCCCTGCGCCGGGGCGATCCCGGGGCCCTGGTGCGACAGGCGCGGGCCGCTGCCGGAGCGGTCGAGGGCGTCAGCGGTGTCAAGGTGAATGTGCAGCTGCCGCAAACCCCGGGCGGAACCGAGCGTGGTGGCGGGCGGTCCGCCAAGCCGCGGCTGCAACCGGGGTCGGTCCCGGCCCCGACTCCAAGGCCGGGCATTCTCGCCGGAGTGAAGCGCATCGTCGCCGTGAGTTCCGGCAAGGGCGGCGTGGGGAAGTCGATGGTGGCGACCAACCTGGCCGCCCATGCCGCCTCCCGGGGCCTGGCCACCGGGCTGCTTGACGCCGACATCTACGGTCCCAACATCCCCACCATGTTCGGTGAAGAGCGGCGTCCCCCGGTGACGGGAGCCAAGGGCTCCGAGATGATCGTCCCGCTCGAGTCACACGGCGTCCGCCTCATGAGCCTGGGCTTCCTGCTGGAGCGCGAGCAGCCCGCGATCATGCGCGGGCCGCTCATCGCCGGAATCCTCAAGCAGTTCATGGAGCAGGTCGAGTGGGGCCGCCTCGATCTGATGATTGTGGACATGCCCCCCGGAACCGGAGACGCGCAGCTCTCGCTGGTTCAGACGGTCGATCTGGACGGCGCCCTGATGGTCACGACGCCCCAGAAGGTCGCTACGGGCGATGTGCGCCGCGGCGTGAAGATGTTCGAGCGGGTCAATACGCGGGTCGTGGGCATCGTCGAGAACATGTGCGGTTTCCAGGTCCCCGGCACCGGCGAGGTCGTCGACCTGTTCGGACGCGGGGGCGGGGAAGCTCTGGCCACGGAACTCTCCGTGCCGTTCCTCGGGAGGATCCCGCTGGATCTGGCGGTGCGCGTGGCGGGTGACGAGGGCCGTCCTACGGTGCTGTCGGCCCCGGACTCCGCAGCGGGCGTGGCCTTGGCGGAGATCGGCGAAAGGCTGATTGCCGCGCTTGAGGGTCTGCCGCCACGGCGGTAACCCGCGCCCGCCCGCTCCCTCCGTCTACTCCCGCTCCAGCCAGCGGCGGTCGCTGGCGGAGAGGACCCCTCTGCTGCGCACGCGCGCCAGGAGCTTGAGCACCACCCAGCCGATGAGCATGATCGGTGCCACCTTGAAGAGCAGGAAGCCCGCGATTCCCAGGGTGAGGCCAGGAGCGAACCCACCACCGAGAGCACGATCCAGACGATCACGATGCTAACGATGCCCATGGCCAGGAATGTCAGGAGCGTTCCGATCATGCGTTCTCCACATGTGCCGGTCCGACGGTCCGGGACCGGATATCCGCCCGGGTTCGCAGGAGCGAGTGGTTACTCACCTCGAATAATAATAACCCCACCCGGCGCGGTTC
Organism: Longimicrobiales bacterium; assembly: GCA_965204275.1. GTDB lineage: Bacteria > Gemmatimonadota > Gemmatimonadetes > Longimicrobiales > Gaopeijiaceae > Bin94. Next base: position 1,145,449 of record CBDBEC010000002.1, on the reverse strand, counting down.
AGGGGATCCACTCGATGTCGACGCTGCCCAGCACGGCCACGATTTCGATCTCCACCCTGTGTCCGGCGTCGTCCCAGTTGGCCGACTGAAAGACGTCGCCCCGCTTTTCGAGGCCCTCGGTGTCGATCGAGGCCAGGATGCTCCCCGGCCGGCGCAGCCTGACTCCGAGCGACCTCGGCACCTGGATGTCCAGCGCGCCCAGCCCCATTTCGACGTGCAGGCCGGTGTCCCGGGGCCATTCGCCGTCCAGACGCAGGACCACCGAACCCACGCCCGATTTCACCGTCACCCGTTCGGCGTTCAGATTGCCTACGCCCCTCACCCGCAGATCGGCGGCGCCGACATTGAACTCGGCCGATTCCATCGGCTCGGGATTGACCCTGTCCACCCGGATCACCGATTCCGACGCACCGGTGTTGACCACCAGCTTCCGCAACGACAGACCGGTCAGGTCCAGGTCGGCGCGTCCGGCTCCGAAGTTCGTGTCGAGTTCGAGGGGAAGGCCGGGGGCGAGCTCCAGCTCCAGCGACGTGTCCGGCGACCAGTCCCCGGGATCGAACCCACGGGACTCGACCGGCGAGAGTCCCACCTCCAGCCACCCCCTGTCGTACTCGATCCTGGGGGTGGTGTGCTCTTCATCGAACTGGAAGAGCGTGCCGTAGAGCACCCCCGCGTCGCCACGACGGATCTTGAGGACCCCCGCGCCGTATTCCACGCGCACCCGCAGCCTGTTCTCGTCCGTCACCTGGCGGCTCACGGTTACGGTCTTCCAGGTCTGGGCGCGGATATCGGCGGGACACGCCAGGCCGGCCGCCGCCAGCGGGCCCGCGGCAAGGAGTCCCCACACCGGCATGGTTGCGCCGGGACGGCTCAGGATTCTCCGCGAGACCATCCGTCCAACCCTTCCTGTTCGTCAGCGTAGTCCTCGAAGGCGTCGATCCAGCGGGTCGGGCGGGTGCCTCCCCGTGTCAGAATCACCGCACCGAAGCCGGTAACCGCCGCCAGGAAGAACGCCAGCGCGCCGACGACCTCCAGCAAATCGCCCACCCATCCAATGAAGGGGAGGACTCTCAGCCACTCTCCAGCCACGAACGGCGCGAACAGAGTGCCCAGGCCCAGCAGCTTTCCATCGGAGGGAGGGCCCCGGTCCGCCCATCTCAGCCAGCGGAATCCCCGTCCCAGAACCCACCGGCCCACATGATGGCTGATCCCCACGAGTCCGATGAACCCGGCCGCCAGGACCAGGAGCGGGAAGAGCGGCACCCAGACGACCAGGAAGGGAATCCCGATCACGGTCACCACCAGTGCGGCGATCCCGGCCAGGTAGACCGGAATGACCGCGAAGCCGCCCGCGAACCCAACCGCGGCATTGCGCGCCGGCTGGTGCGCAATTGCCTTCACGACGACCCCGACGCGTTCCCTGGCCCGCCCTGCCACGAGCCACGCGAACAGTCCGACGAACGCGAAGAACACCAGGGTCTCGAAGGTCATCCGGGCGGCGCTGCGCACCTTCCAGAAGAACAGATTGGGGCGTCGCGCTCCGGAATCCGGCAGGGCTCGTCCCAGTTCGCGGCGGACCGCGGCCCGGATCTCCTCCTCGGCCTGCCGCTCCTCACGCCGCAGCGTTTGTGTCACGTCGGTGACTTCTCCGCCAAGTTCCCCGCCCGAGTCGTTCAGCCGGGACTCCACGAGATGGACGTCGCCGTCGATCCGGCCGCTCGCCGCCACGGTGAGAACTCCGTCCACCACGATCACGTCTCCCCGCACCCGGCCCCGCACATCCAGCTCCCCGCCCACGAGCAGCAGGCCGCCGCCGACCGACGTGCCGGCCCGGACGATGTGGTCCTGGTCGACAAGCACCCCCAACGAGCGCGGATCCACGTCGTCCAGCGCCCTCGCCAACGCCTCCTTGTCCTCACTCCTGGCCATGGCCTCCAGGAGATCCTGTCCGCGCTCCGCGTCCTGTGCCCGCTCGTTCCGGCCCCTTCCCGCCATGCCCGCCAGGGCGGAGGCGAAATGACCGTCGAGTGCCGCCAGGAGGTCATGCCCGTTTCCATGCAGGCCGGGATCCGGCCGCCAGCGTTCCAGCTCCAGAGCCAGCGGGCCACTGGACAGGGGAAGCACCCGGGCAAGCAGATCCCGCCATTCCCGGTCGGCCGCTCCGCCTGGTTCGTAGGTTCCCAGAAACTCGCCGTTGACGGTTGCGCGCCCGCCCGCGAAGCTGACCGAGAGGTCTTCGCCATCGGAGAACTCCAGCCGCAGCGAAGCCTCGCTCGGGGACACTTCGACCTTGTTGGCGACGATCGCTCGCTGTTGCGGGTCTGCCGGGACGGCCACGAAGGCGGCCATACATGCGAATGCGCCGAGGAGCAGCTTCGGCCGCGCGGCGCGGGTGCGCCGGTTCGGCCCGCTATGCCGGGACATTGTGAATCTCCGATCGTGAGACCTTGATTACATTTCGGTAGAGGACCCAGGCGGAAGCCAGGGTGAGCACGCCGAACACGGCCAGCCCGGCGGACGTGGCGGGTCCGCTGGGTACCCAGCCGTCGAGAATCCCCGCAATCCGTCCCATCGCCGAATTCGCGGGAGGGCCTGCGAAGACCGCATCCGACAGCCGGGCCAGGGTCGCACCGGTCCTGGCCTGCACGAAGCTCGCCACGTTGGACGCGGTCAGCAGCGGATTGCCGGACAGCATGTGAAGAGTGACCAGGAAAGCCGCGACCGGTCCGACGGCCATTCCGGAAGTGACCGCGAACCGCTCGTGCGGAGTCGGCCAGCGCCTACCGGTCCATTCTCTGGCCCGAGCCAGGTGCCGGGCGGCAAACGGGGGCAGCGCGATGCCGGCGCCCACCCGCACGACCGCGGGACGGCTCGAGCGTTGCCGTTCAAGTGTGCCCACCCGCGCCATGACCCGGTCGGCGAAGCCCTCCGAAGGATCGAGCGCCGGAAGGGATTCCAGTGCACGGAAGAGGCGCCGCCAGTTCTCCAGGGTGGCTGCGGCGGCGCGGTCCCTTTCGACGAAGGCCATGAGGGCCCTGGCCTGACGCGGCGCAAGACCCTCGTCGAGGAGTGCGGTGAACAGGTTGGGCGCCGGAGATGCCGCGCTCCGAACGCGGTGCCCGATCCGAACCCACCAGGACTCCCGGACGGCCAGCGAAGCCAGTACCCGCATCCGGAAGTCGGGGGAGGGAGAGAATACCGCCATTTCGTCCAGAGCCGCGAGCAGGACGCGGTGGGACTCGACCTCCGCGGCCAGCAAGGGGTCGGTACCCAGCCGCCCTTCGAAGGCGGCCCGTTCGCCGTCGCTCATTTCGTCGTCCAGGTACGAGAAGATGCGCTTCGCCCGCGCACCTGGCGCCGGATCTTTCCGGTGGGTTCGCATCAGACTGCTGCTTCTCCTTGTGATGGGCTCACTACGGTTCTCCATCCGGCCCGGTTTCGCTTCGCTACCGCCGCCGCGGGGGGCTGCCCCATGATCGTGCCGGTTTCAGTGTGGAATCCCGCCACCGGTCGCTACAACTCCTCCCGAAGGTGCGCCAGCGCCTCCTTCAGTTCCAGCCTGGCCCGGTGGATGTACGTCTTCACGGTTCCCAGCGGCAAGTCCATGATTTCCGCGATCTCATTGTAGGAATATCCCTCCACGTGGCGCAGCAGCGTAACCGTGCGGTAGTGGGGGCGCAGCCTGCCTATCGCCGCCTCGATCTCGCTGCCGAGCTCCAGGTTCTCCACGTAGGCGTCGGGGCGTTCGTCCGGGGACTCCACGATCGGACTCGTCCGGGCCTGCTCCTCCGCGGTGAGCGCGTCTGGCGATCCCTCCAGGGAGATGGTGTCGATGCGCTTCCTGCGCAGGTGATCGATGGTGAGGTTGTGGGCGATCTTGAAGATCCAGCTCGAAAACTTGTAGCCGGGGTTGTACTTGTCGATGGCTCTGAAGGCCCTGATGAACGTCTCCTGCGACAGATCCTCGGCCAGCGCCCGGTCCCTGACCATGCGGTAGATCAGCGAGAACACCGGCCGTTCGTATCGCTTCAGAAGCTCCCGGAATGCCCTCTGGCTCCCCGCGGCGGCCTCGGCGGCCAGGGTCTTGTCGTCGGGGGAAGGACTCTTCAATGGTTCCCTGGGTCTGGTGGACACCGGCATCGGCTTGCCGGGTGCGCTGCGGCCGCTCGGGGTATCTTGTGTTTCAATATACTGGAACCCGCCCCGGCCCTTCCGATCGCTTCGGGGGCCGGCTTTCCCCGATCTCCGGCAAAACCCGATCTGCCCAGGAGGAACCCAGGCTTGACAGCTTCACGCGGGCCGGAACCCGCCGGCGGAAATGAGAGGGCCGCACAGGTGCGGACCCTCTTCAGCGAGATAGCGCACCGCTACGACCTTCTCAACCACTTGCTCAGCTTCAACATCGACCGCAGGTGGCGCCGGCGCGCGGTCACCGCGCTCGGCTGGGAGGATGAGCCCGGGGGGAGCTATCTGGATGCCTGCGCGGGCACCTTCGACCTGGGACTGGAACTGGCCGGCCGGCCCGGGTTTCGCGGCCACGTGACCGGCGCCGACTTCGCGTTCCCCATGCTCGCGCGGGGACTTCCCAAGATCCGGGGCACCGCCGTGGCCCCGGTGTGCGGCGACACGCAGCGGCTGCCCTTTGCGCACGGTTCCTTCGCGGGGGCGCTGGTGGGCTTCGGAATACGCAACCTGTCGGACCCGGCGTCCGGCTTCGAGGAGCTCAACCGCGTGCTGCGGCCGGGTGGCCGCCTTGTGATCCTGGAGTTCACGGTGCCGCCGGGCAGGATGCTGCGAGCCTTCTACACGCTGTACTTCAACCGTGTACTCCCGCTGGTCGGGAGGCTGGTCTCCGGGCATCCATGGGCCTACAGCTACCTTCCGCGATCGGTACGGGACTTTCCCGGCCCCGAGGAGCTCGCGCGCCTTCTTCGCCGGGCCGGTTTCGCCCGCGTGGAATGGTCGCTGGTCAGCGGAGGGATCGCGGCGATCCACGTGGCGGAGAAGGGGCCGTCTCGTTCTCGAGGACGGTGACGTCGCCCAGCACCGAGGGGGAGCCGTCGAACCGGGTGGTGTCACCCAGTAGCAGGAATGTCATGCGGGAGGGCTCCAGTTCGGCGCGGAACACGTCCAGGACGGCGCGCGGAGTGACGCGCTGAATGCCCCGCAGGTATCGCTCGAGCCAGTCCGGGGGAAGGTCCAGGGCGCGGTAGGTCATGCCTCGGGCGACGATCCGGGACGGCGTGCCGAAGTTGAACACGAAGCCGTTGACCGACTGGTCGACCACACGCGAAACCTCGGCCTCGGTCGGGGCCGCTTCGCGCATCGAGCCTATCACGTCGAGAAGAAGCCGGGCCGCCTCCAGTGTGGTCTCGGGCCTGGTGCGCGTCACCGCGCCGACGAGCCCGTCGTTCCTGCGCGAGGTGGTCCAGATCGACGAGGCGCCGTAGGCCAGGCCTTCGCGGGTCCTGAGTTCGGTGTTCAGGCGGCTGGAGAGCCCCGAGGCCCCGAGGATCGAATTGCCGATCCGCGAGGCGAACCACTCGGGAGTGTCACCCTGTCTGAGCGAGGTGGAGTGGGCGAGGATCACCACGCTCTGCTCGGTCTTCCTGTGGATGACAAAGACGCCCGGTTCGCTCCGAATGGCGGGAACGGGGTCATCGAGGAGCTCGCCGGAGCAGGGGGGCCAACGGGCGAGCATCCGGTCGATCAGCGCCGACGCCCGGTTCCAGTCCACATCTCCGGCCACGCCCAGGGCCATGTTCTCCGGGCACACGATGGACTCGTGCACGAAGCGCAGCTTCTCTTCCGCCAGGTCCGCGGGTTCGAGGTCCCCGTGGGTCATCTCCCACCCCACGGGATGATCGCCGTACATGATCCGGTTGAAGCGGCTGTAGGCCAGAGACGCCGGATCTTCATCGCGGCGGCGGACGCGTTCCAGCTCGGTCTCGCGCCAGAGTTCCACCTGTACGGAGTCGAACCGGGGCTCCCGCAGCATCTCGGCCCAGAGTTCGACGGCTTCGTCCAGCTGATCGGAGAGCAGGTTGACCGAGGCCGAGGCGCTGCCGCCGGCCTGACCGAAGCTCATCGCGAGCGCGAGCGACTCGATGCGGTGGTCGACGGAGTCCGGCGGCAGAGATGCGGTTCCTCCCTTCCGCAGCAGGCCAGGCAGGGCCATCGCGGCGGCGAAGTGGTCGCGCGCGAGGTTGCGCACTCCTCCCTTGAAGACGGCATAGAAGTTGACCAGCGGCAGCTGGTCGTCCTCGATGAAGTAGACAGGCACCCTCCGGACCGTTTCGGAGCGGGGATGGGTGGGGGTGAAGCGGAGTTCGGGGAAGCGGAGGTTGGCGATGCGCTCGCGCACCGATTCCTGGCCGGCGGCCGCCGCGGCCGGAGCCAGTGCGACTACGACTGCGGCCAGGGCGCGGGCGATCCGGCCGCTTGCGGCCCGGAGGTTGGCCCGGCGGTTCAAGGCGAACCCTTTCGCACCATCGTGGCCACCGTCCGGGCGCCGGGCTTCAGGTACTTCACGGCGGCGCGCTGGACGTCCGCGGGCGTGACAACGAGGAGTCGCCGCGACAGCCGGAATGTCTCCCGCCAGTCGCCGAAAGCGGCCTCCGATTCGGCGATCTGCATGCCCAGCTCCAGGTTCGACGATAGTCGGCGATAGTCTCCGGCGCGGATCTGGTTCTTGATCCGGGCAAGGTCGGCCGGGTTGGGGGGATTGTCTTTTATCTTGTTTATTTCCTGATATATGGATTGTTCCAGTTCCAGTGGTGTATGAGGGGACTTGGGTACCGTGTTCACGATGAAGAGCCCGGGGTGGGCGAACCCCGGACCCAGGTACGCCCCCACGTGGATCGCGGACCGGTCCAGGGTGATCAGCCGCCGGTACAGGCGCGCGGTCCGGCCGGCGGTGAGCAGCGACGCCAGCATGGAGAGAGCCGGTGCGTCTTCGTGCAGCCCCGACACCGCCCGCCACGCGATCGTCAGACGCGGCTCGGCGTCGAATTCGACGGTGATGCGGCGTTCACCGGCCTGCTCGGGTTCGCGGGCGAGGACAGGGGGGACGGGGTTTCCCGCCGGGACGGAGCCGAAGTGGAACTCCGCCCACTCCGCCACCTGCTCCGGGTCGACGTCCCCGACCACCGCGACGACGGCGTTGCGCGCGCCATAGTAATCCCGGAAGTAGCCGGCAACCTGCCGCCGCGTCAGGTGTTCCAGGTCGGAGGCGTGGCCGATGACGGGGACCCCGTAGGGATGAACCTGGAAGGCCGTCGCCAGCAGCGCGGTCTGGAGCATGCCGCCCGGACTCGTCTCCAGCCGCATGCGCCGTTCCTCGTGCACCACGTCCAGCTCGGTGCCGAGCCCGCGGAAGACGGGGTTCCGCATGCGGTCCGATTCCAGGACGAACCACAGCTCCAGCCGGTTCGCGGGCAGCTCGACGAAGTAGCGTGTGGCTTCGTAGGAGGTGGTGGCGTTGAGTCCCCGCGCACCCGCGGCCGACAGGATGCGGTCGTACTCGTTGGGGACGGCGTAGGCTCCGGCCCGGTCCTCGAGCGCGGCCGTCGCGTCGGTCAGATGCCGGACCCGGGCGGTGTCCGGGGCGGCGCGGGCCAGTTCGGCGAGCAGGGAATCGCGGGTGGCGTCGGCGGCGGCGAGAAGGTGTGCCTCGAGAGAGTGGTCGGTCGTGCCGATCCCCCGCGAGCCCTTGAAGAGCATGTGCTCCAGGACGTGGGCGATGCCGGTGTTGCCGAGGTGCTCGTTGACCGAGCCGACCGGGTAGTGCACGACCAGGGAGACGGTGGGGGCCTGGCGGCGCGGCAGGACGAGGAAGGTCATGCCGTTGCCGAGGACGTGCCGGACGACCGGGAGGCGCTCGCCGGGTGCGGGGGAGGGGGGAGGAGTCTGGGCCGCGAGGGGTGGTGGGGTGGGGAGGAGGGGGAGAAGCAGGGACGCGAGCGTGGCCGCGAGGACGGGTGGGGGGTGGGGGCGGGTCACGGCAGGCTGCTCGCGTCCTGGCAGCGCGGGCAGCGGAAGGCGGACCGGCCTCCGAAGACGATCCGCTCGATCGGCGTGCGGCACCGGGGGCAGGGCTCGCCCTCGCGGCCGTACGCGCGCAGTACGCGGCCGAAGCGGCCCTCCTGGCCGTCGGCGTCGCGGTAGTTGCGCAGCGTGGTGCCGCCGGCCCGGATCGCGTCGCGGAGGACGCGGCGGAGAGCGCGGTGCAGCCTGGCGGCCGGGGCGGCGCCGATCTCGTTGGCGGGTGCGCGCGGGTGGATGCGGGCGAACCAGAGCGCCTCGACAGCGTAGATGTTCCCCACGCCGGCGATCCTGCGCTGGTCGAGCAGAAGCGAGCGCACGGGAGACCGCGAACGGGCCAGGATGCGGCGCAGCCGGGCGGCCGTGAAGCCGCGGGCCAGCGGTTCGGGGCCGATACGGCCGGACCAGCGGTTCCACTCCGCGGCCGGAACGGCGGTGAGGAGGCCGAAACGGCGCACGTCGTCGTAGGTCACGCGCCCGCCGTCCGCGAGGTGGAACACTACGGCGGGGTGGGTGGAGCGGGGGTCGGGGCCGGGGCCGTCGCCGGTCATGATGCGCCCGGTCATTCCCAGGTTGACCACGATGCGGCTCGAGTCGTCGAGCGTGAAAACGACGTTCTTCCCCCGCCGCCCCACCTCCCGCACCCCCCTCCCGGCCACCGCCCCGGCGAATGCGCGTGCCGGACCCTTCACGACATCGGCCCGCAGGACCTCGACATCGCGTACGATCCGGCCCGGCAGGACGGTGTTCAGCCCCCGCGCGATCGTCTCGGCCTCGGGGAGCTCGGGCACCGCTCTAGCAGTCCGCGGGGAGTTCGCCCACCGGCTGGCTAGTCCAGCGTGACGGCGGTGCCGCTGGTCGTCACCATGAGCATCCCGTTCTGCGCGCCCAGCACCTCGTAGTCCAGGTCGACCCCCACGATCGCGTCGGCGCCCCGCGCCCTGGCCTCGGTGGCCATCTCGCGCAGCGCCTGCTCGCGCGCCTCGCGCAGGCTGTTCTCGTACGCCTTCGAGCGGCCGCCCACGAAGTCGCGGATTCCCGCCACGAAGTCCCTGAAGACGTTGGCTCCCATGATCGCCTCGCCGGTCACGACGCCCAGGTATTCCCGGACGCCGCGGCCTTCGATGTTCGGTGTGGTGGTGACTACCATGATGGCTTGATCTCTCCTGTTATGCTGGTGGTCTTTTTGGGCGCAGTCCCTTGTTGGTCGTGGGGATGGCGGGATTCAATTCAATATAATCCCGGGCGCGCGGGCGGGTACCGCCGACCGCTGGCAGCGGCAACGCAAGCGGGGTCCCGCCTGCCCGCTGCGGGGTCGGTGGCACGCCGGCATCCCGGCCGGACCGCTGGATGATGCATGGCCGCTGGCGCGAGGGAAAGGGATCGAACAAGGACTGGGAGCATCCGCACGACCCCGAAGCCCGGATCACGAGGATGAAGGACGGCAGGACCCGTCTGGCGCACAAGCTGGAGCAGGCGCCCTGCGCAGAGCCGGCCTGGGCGCGGGCCGAACTCGCGGCCCACGCCGCGGCGCCGCTTCGGCGTTTCTTCGCCATTCCGGGCGCTTTACCAGCTCCTTGTGGGCGATCTCAACCGTCGTTGCCGCGAATTCGGGCGCTCGACGCCCAAAACCGGCCTTTCCGCACAACCCGGGCCGGTTGCGCGCCGCCACCAACACGCACAGCGGCTCACCCCGGGAGCCCTCTCATCCGCGGCCTGTTAGGTCTCTTCGACCCTTAGCCGACCGGTTGCACCAGGAACTCCTGCTGTGCCGTCAAGCCCCCCGGATCCGTCGCGGTTACGGTGACAAAACCGATGCCGCCGACACCGGTCAACCAAAACCGCAGGGTTTCACCTGCCAGGGAATGGTCGACCTGGACCGAAGATTGCGCGGTAAAGGTCAAGGGGTCACCGTCGGGGTCCTCGAAATAGCCGGACAGCAGGACCGTAACCGTGTCGCCCTTGGCGATCTTCTGCGTCGGGATCGTACGCGTGATCCTGGGTGGCTGGTTGGCCGTGACCGATGCCTCGAACGACACCGCTGCCTCCTCACCGGCCAGATCGCGCACGGTCATGGTGATGGTCGATTCCCCGGGGGAGACGCCTTCGACCCGGGCCCTGTACCCGTAGACAGCGTCGAATTCCACGGACGCGGTGGCCACGCCGGGCTTGCTGCTGGTTGCAATGTGCCGGAGCTCTTCGCCCGCATCGGTGTCCCGGAAATAGCGATTGAAGATCAGAAAACCGGGGTGGCCCACCGGGTAGATGCCGTCCGGCGGCTGCTCGATTACCTGCGGAGGAGTGTTCCCGACGGTCAGAACCCATGGCTGCCCGACCGCCAACCCCCACGGATCCCGCGCGGTCACCGTAACCGTCGCTTCGCCGTCCGCAACGCCCCGTACGCGAATCAGGAACCCGTCGACCGTCGTCGTCACCACCTGGGCGTTGGAGGTTGCCGACGAGTACTCAAGATCGTCGCCGTCCGGATCCTCGAAGAACTTGTATCCCTGGATCACCCAGGTGCCCCTCCCCGGCAGCAGATTGCGGGTCTCGATGGGGCGTTTCACGACCGGTGCGGAGTTCACCGTCACGTCGAAGCTCCCGGTGGCCGTCAAGCCCCCGGGATCCGTAGCCGTCACGGTCACGCCGGCGGTCCCCAGCGTCCGCCCGACGATGGTGAGCGCGGCGCCGCTTCCCAACACCGTCGCGATGCTCGTATCCGACGCCGTCGCGGTGTAGACCAGTTCCTGCCCGTCCGGTTCGCTGAAATATCCAGACACCTCGACCGTGACGGAATCACCGGGGGGCACCTGGGTGTGCGGGATCTCGCCCGCCGCGTCCGGGGCCCGGTTGGGCACCATGACCCGAAAGCCCTCCTCGGCCGTGAGCCCGGTGGCATCGGTCGCGGTCACTGTGACAGTGGCGGTTCCGGGCGCGACGCCTGCGATCGTCAGCGTGCTGCCGGATGTCGAAACGGTGGCTACCCCGGGGGCCGAAGTTGTGGCGGAGAGCGTCAACACGTCGTTGTCCGCATCCGCAAAACATGCGTTTACAGTTATCGTCTCGCCCGAGAAAACGGTCTGCTCGGAGATCGAGCCGCAACGTGCGGGGGACTTGGGGTCTTCGCAGGCGGTGAGCCAGGAGGCCGCGACGAGGACCTTGACGAGCGGGGCAGGAAGGCGGACGGGGAGGGGGCGGGGGTGTCGATGGCTGATCACGTTCTTTCTCCTGTGGACTCGACCGGTCGAACCGGACGCTTGGGTCGCGAAGAAATATTGGATTTTCCGGATCAGAACGATTACCCCTGCGAGCGGAAATGTTCCCGTGGGGGGAACATCAGTCGGTCGTGTCCGCCGCGGTCGGTTGGCGGGCCGCCCCCGGCTGACAATCATCCGCCAGGGCCGTCAGGGCGGGCGCGGCCGGGGGGGTAGTCCCCGTGTACCACCGCATCGTCTGCCTGACCGAGAAATCCACCGAGATCCTCTACCGCCTGGGCGAGGAGGCCCGCATCGTCGGCATCTCGGGGTTCACCGTGCGCTCGCCCCGCGACCGCAGGGAAAAGCCGAAGGTCCTCCGCCTTCACCCCCGCGACAATCGGTCGTATCCTCGAGCTGCAGCCCGGTCTGGCGCTGGGCTTCTCCGATATCCAGGCGGGCATCGCGGCCGAGCTGATCCGCCGCGGCGTGGAGGTTCACATCTTCAACCACCGCTCCGTGCCCGGGATACTGCGCACGGTGAAGGCGGTCGCGGCGCTGGCCGGCTGCCCGGACAGGGGCGGACGGCCAGCCGCCCGCCTGGAGGCCGGGCCGGACCGGATCCGCAAGCGCGCCACTGCGCTGTCCCGCTCTCGCCCTTCGGCCCGTAGTAAAGCGACGACCGGCTCACGCCCAGCAGCCCGCACTGCCTCGTCAGGCTCAGCGGTCCGTCCGGCTCGATCATCCGCATCCGCTCCGCCCGGCTCAGCGCCTCAACCCGCGCCGAAGAAAATCCCGCTCGACCGTGAGCTCTCCGATCTTGGCGTGCAGGTCGTGGATCTTCGCCTCGTGATCCTTGGCGAGCTTCCGCCCCCCGCCCCTGGCGAACACCTCCGGCACGGCGTCGAGCAGCTGCCGCTTCCAGGCGCTCACCTGGTTCGGATGAAGCTCGTGCCGCGCCGCGATCGCCCGCACGCTGTCGCGCTCCAGCAGCGCCTCCAGCGCCACCCGGCCCTTGAACTCCGCCGTGAATCGTCGTCTCCCTCTGGCCATCTCAGTGCCTCCTGTTCGATACTGGAATCCACCTTAACCCGAAGTTCTACCCCTGTGAATCGGGCAAGTGATTGCGGTGCGGTGACATAGTGCGAATCCGGGAGTGTACGCTACTGGGTACGGGTCATGGGCGGACGCGCAGGAGGCGGAAGGCCTTGGCCTGGAGCGGCGTGGGGCGGGCGAGCAGGTCGGCGGTCGTGGCGCCGGGGACGGCGGGCCTGACGCGGTTGCGGGTGAGGGTGGCGAGATCGGCCAGCAGGGTCCGGAAGCTGTGGACGGGCAGGCCGTCGGGCGTGCGTTTGCCGGCCGCCTTGTCGCGTGCGGCCTGCGAGCGCCGGGCGGGCGCGACGGGCGAGGCGCGGGCGGCTTCGGCCGCGGCCGGGTCGTCGTCTTGGAAGAGCATGGGCGCCAGCGCGCGCCGCATGTGCCACTCGACGTAGTAGGCGAGCATGCAGAGGAAGACGTGGGCGCGGACGCGGCCTTCGAGACGGTGGTGGACGGGCCGCACCTTGAGGTCCACCCCCTTGAAGCTGCGGAACGCGCGCTCGACGCGGCTGAGGCCCTTGTAGGCCCTCACCGCGTCCTCGGCCGCGATCTCGCCGTCGCTCACGTTGGTGCGGATCACGTAGACGCCGTCGAGCGCGGCCTCGGCGGCGATCTTCTCCTCGTCGCGCTCGTGCGAGAAGCCGTCCTCGGTCACGGTGGTCGCGAAGTGCTTGCCCACCTTGTGGGAGCGCAGCGCCCGGTCGGCGCGCACGGCGATGTTCCTCTCGCCCCGCAGCGGCCGGTTCTCGCGCTTCGTGGCCCGCACGACCAGGTCGAGCTTGGCCTCGGTGGCCTGCAGCAGCGCCTCGCGCTTGCGGGCGCGCTCGGCGGCCAGCAGCGGGTTGCGGCAGACGACGAGCCGCTCGCCGGGGTAGAGCTCGGGCGCGGAGATCTCGGCGAGGTCCCGTTCGTCGAAGAGCGACAACTGCAAGTCGCCGCCTTCCACCAGCTTGCGGATCTTAGGGGCCCTGAGCGCGGTGATCCACCGCAGCCCCGCCGGAGAGAGGTCCTCGCGGATGCGCGCGTCGGTCAGCAGGCCCCGGTCCCCCACCAGCACGATGCGCGACAGCGAGAAGCGCCGGCGCAGCTTCTCGACCTCGGCGGCCACCGGACGGCCGTCGCGGTCGCAGAGCAGCGCGAAGACGATCTGCAGCTTGCCGCGCCTGCCGTCGCGGGAGTAGCCGCGCCTGGCCAGCGGGCACTTCGAGCCTTCGAAGTACACCGAGGTCAGGTCGCAGAGCACGAGCGAGCCGTCGGTGACGTGCTTCGCCGCCAGGGTCCGCTCGATGCGCTTCCGGCGCCGCAGCAGCCAGTCCATCGCCTCGTAGAGCTCTTCGGCCGTCGCGTCCGCCGCGCCCGTCTCCTCGCCCAGCGTGTCGGCCCGGGTCTCGGAGCCGAGGCCGCGGGCGGTGGCGAGCTTCGAGCGGGGGTCGAGCACGCGTCCGGCGATCATCGCCAGCGCCAGCGACCGCATCCGCGACGGACGGCGGTCGAGCAGTCTCTCGAGCCCGAGCTTGCGCGCCGTGCCCAGCACGGCGGCGACGTGGCCGTGGGGCCGGGAGCGCAGGATCTCGAAGACGTCATCGTAGGACTGGAGCGCGACGCCGCCCTTGAGCAGGATGCGCAGCCCCTCGACGACTTCGAAGGGCAGCTTCGACAGGTTGGCCAGGGTTCGCTTCCTGACCTTGCCGCCTTCGCGGTAGGACTCGCGGAGCAGCACGGCGGGCGGGGACTTCCGGTTGGGCACGCGTTCGATGTACATGTCTTCAACAGTAACAGCCAACCAACTGTAGGTCAAGGATATGACATGTCGATTACATGGCTACACATAGACCAAACCCGAACCCGTGTCAAGTCCCTTCCGCACAAAGGGTTACGGGCCGAAATCAGCCCTGTTCGGAGCAGAACTTCAGCTTAACGACCTGTCCAAAAGAACGGGACCACCTCAAATCTCTTCCGTATGAGAGCGCGACTGTCCGCGGAGCGGGTCAAAAACTGCGTCTCAACCCCACGATTACTGCATTATGGCCGCGATCTAGGCGGAGGTTGATCATAGGCCGTAGGGCAGTATCCTCACCGTCCACCTCAATGGTCTCCCACCATTCAAGCCGGTCCAGACTGTAGAGCACCAACCCCGTCAATCCTCCCAGGACGACGCCGACCGCAGCAGACGCCAAGTAGGCTCCGGGTCGCACGCCATCGCAGGCGCGCCCCCAGGAAGACCCGCAACCCAGACCGTTCAGCAGCCAAATGGACGCCGGAAGAGCGAGCCCTCCCGCGCATCCACCCGCGACCAGTGCCCCTCCAAGGGACAGACGCAGGATGCTCCGCTCCATTCGGACGATGTTGGCACGGGCGAAGGAGTCGGATCGGCCTTCACTTAGGCCGACGTCGAATCCGTCACTCCGCACAGCCAGGATCCGACCGATCACTCTGCTGTGGTCATCGGTCGTTACGCGAACTCGGTCACCGACATCCTGAGCGAACAGAGGCTGCATACCGACCAGAAGCCCCAGTGCCGTGACGAGAACTGCAACCGGGAAAATGGCCCGGTGCGCCTTCATGAACGCATACCCCCGCCGGGGATCGATCCGCTCTTCCTCGCGAACCAGGCCGCAGCTTTTCTTAGGATGTCCCGCTCCATCCTCAGCCGCTCGACGTCGCGCTTCAGCTCCCTCAGCTCCTTGCGCGCCTCGGTCGTCAGACCGTCGCTCCGGAGACCCTCGTCCAGGTCCGCCTGCCTGACCCAGTTCCGAATCGTCTGCTCCGACGGCTCGAACTCGCGCGCGACGGATCCAGGACTGCACCCGGCCCTCACGAGCTCGACGATCCACGCGAAGTGCGCCGACGCACCAAGCCGGTGCCATCGGCCAGCGTGCCCCCAGGATTGCCCTCGTATTCGATGGTCTCCATTTATGGTTTCGCCGGAGACGGTTCCTCCATCGGTGTCCCGGATTCCAACTCCTGCCAAGTCCCGGAGGTTCCCCAGGTCGGGCGGAATCGGGCCGCTCCGCCTGCCAAGCTTCAGGAAGCCCGATCAGCAAGGGTGGCGGGGCGCCACCGGCCCTCCAGTGACGCACCCTCGCCAAACAGATCATCCGGCACATCGGTCTCCACATCATGGCCGCAGAGCTTGCCCACGTAGGTTGCGGGGATTTCCTCGTCATCCGGTTCGGTCTCGGTGTCGATCTCGAGATTCAGGTCTATGGCACAGGTTCCTGAGCGGTCGCCCAGCTTCCACCTGACGCCACCCATCACCCCCCCGCTGATGTCAAAGTACTCGAAGAATCCCGCGATTTCCATTTTCACAATGTAGCGGACATCCGAGTCCCCGCTGACCTCGATCACGGGTGAAGTTTCCAGAACACACCGGTCCGGATCCTGTTTCAGGATCACCTCCACGACAGCGGTGTCCCCTCGCTCGTGATCTGTTGCGGTTATGGAGACGGTGGTTCTCCCCCCTCTGGGGCAGTCCACCATGATGGTGGGCGTGGTTGTCGAGTCGATCTCGGGAAAAACCTCCGTCATGCCGTCGAACAGCATCAGGGACTCATCCTTGGTCAGGGGCTCGCCGGGGTCGGTTCCACAGGCCACCGGAAACAGGCCCCAGACCGCCCACAATCCACACACCATAGACTTCCGTATCATCCTCTTCCCACCTTCAGTGAGACGGAACACTTTGCGTCGGGTTGGGGAAAACATGGCGGATGACACAGCTGTCCGCAAGTCCAATGGAGGTTGGGGCAAGAAGTGTGTAATGTAAAGTAAAAGTCGGTAGGCGTGGCCCGCTCCGACGACCGTGGGTGTGGCCAAGGTCAGGTTCCGCGGCTTGCCGTACCCATTGCGGTACCCCTTCGGGTCGCCCTCGACCGAGCTCTTGCGCTGCGACTTGCGCCGACCGCCGAGAAAGTCCGTGACCTCCTCTTCCAGGATCTCCTGGATGAACTCCTGAACCTTACCGCGGATCGTCTGCTCCAGCGTCTCCCACAGCAGTTCGCTGGACTTCCCTGTGCTCCCTCGTGTACCTTCCCTCATGAGGCGGCGTTCCTTTCCCGGGAGTTCGTTCCCGGTTCGAGTGATTCGGGTCACCGACGAAAGGCAGGCGGACCTGGACGAGGGTCTCCGAAGCGACGGTCTGACGACCGAGGCGCGCAAGGAGCTGAGGGAGCTGAAGCGCGACGTCAAGCGGCTGAGGATGGAGCGGGACATCCTAAGAAAAAGGCCGCGGCCTGGTTCGCGAGGGAGAGCGGATCAATCCCCGGCGGGGGTATGCGTTCATGAAGGCGCACCAGGCCATTTTCCCGCTTGCAGCCATGTGCCGGGTGCTGGGTCTCTCCCCCCAGCGGGTACTACGACTGGCTGCGGCGTCCGCCCTCGGAGCGGGAGCGGCGGGACGATGCGCTCAAGGTCCGGATCAAGGGGATCTGGAGCGAGAGCGACAAGACCTACGGCGGCTCGCGGATCCGCGCGGCGCTTTTGGCCGGCGGCGAGCGTGTGAGCCGGAAGCGAGCGGCACGCCCGATGAAGGAGCTGGGCATCGAGGGCGTGACGCGGAGGCGCTTCAAGACGGGCACGACGAAGAGGGACTCGCAGGCCCAGCCCGCACCGGACCTGGTCACCCGGGACTTCTCAGCCGAGGGACCCGACCGGCTGTGGGTGGCCGGCATCACGTACGTGCCCACCTGGGCGGGCTGGCTGTACCTCGCCGCCGCCGAGGCGCGGCGCGAAGTCTTCACCTTCATCGAGGGCTTCTACAACACGCGCCGGCTCCACTCGGCGCTCGGCTACCAGTGGCCGGCGAACTTCGAGAAGCTCCACCATGCGGCCTGAGGCTTCCATGGCGGGCCCGAGCGGTGGCGCTGCCGCGGGCCCCATCGGCCGGGCGACGGTATGATGCCGCCGCCGCCCTCCGCACGGGGGAGGCAAAACCATATCAGATCAGACACCATCAACCCCAAAAACCAACCGTCCGTGAAAGCGGGGCAGGTCCACTTGACGACCGCACGGGGCCGATATTCAGCACCGGGGAACACCCCAGCGGGCCGAGGCTCCGCAGACCGAAGCCCTTGACTCAAGCGGGCAATTGGGGAGGCAGGGATGGCCGCCGCCCCAGTTCCTGGTCCGGATTCCGGAGCAGCGCCTACCGCTCCTCCTCACGCCAGCCGATGTCCCGGCGGAAGTACCTGCCCTCGAAGGCGATCGCCTCGGCCGCGGTGCGGCTGGCCTTGCGGGCGCCACGGAAGTCCTCGCCGACCGCCGTCACCGCCAGCACCCGTCCTCCCGAGGTGACCAGCCGGCCTGAATCAAGGGCGGTCCCGGCGTGGAACACGTGGACGCCATCCGGCAACTCCGGAACCGTGATCCGCTCCCCCTTTACATACGCCCCCGGATACCCCGAGGCCGCCAGAACCGTCGTGACCGCCGCGCCACCGGCGAAGACCGGTTCATGCGCCGCCAGCCCCGAGCCCGTGGCAACCGCCATCATCGGTTCAAGCAGCGACGACGACAGCAACGGCAGCACCGCCTGCGTCTCCGGATCGCCGAAGCGGCAGTTGAATTCGACCACCTTCGGCCCGTCGGCGGTGATCATCAGCCCGGCGTAGAGAAGCCCCCGGAACGGGCACCCCGCCTCCCCCAGCGCCCCCAGTACCGGAGCCAGGATCCTCTCGCCCACCTCGGCCAACAGCGCCTCGGTCACGAATCCCACCGGCGCGTAGGCCCCCATGCCGCCCGTGTTAGGCCCCGTGTCGCCCTCACCGATCCGCTTATGGTCCTGCGACGGCAGCAGCGTGACGTAGTCTTCGCCGTGCGCGATGCAGAAGACCGAGAGCTCCTCCCCCTCCATGAACTCCTCGATCACCACCCGGCTCCCCGCCTCCCCGAAGGCCCCCCCGAGCATCTCGCGCGCGGTCCGCACGGCCTCGCCCACGGTCGCGCACACCACCACCCCCTTGCCTGCGGCCAGACCCGACGCCTTCACCACCACCGGCGCCCCCCACGCCTCGACGCAGGCGGCGGCCCGGTCCGGGTCGGTGTGCACCTCGTATGCCGCAGTCGGCACCCCGGCACCCGCCATCAGGTCCTTCGCGAACGCCTTGCTGGACTCGATCCGCGCGGCCCCCGCCGAAGGCCCGAGCACGGGAACCCCCAGCTCCTCCATCCGGTCGGCCATCCCCGCCGCCAGCGGCCCCTCGGGCCCGACCACGGCGAGATCGATCCGCTCCGCCGCCGCCCACGCCGACAGCCCCGCCGCGTCCCCCGGGGCGATGTGGACGGCGGCGCACTCACCCGCCATCCCCCCGTTCGGCCTCGTGACGAAAAAGTCCGCGTCCGGCGCGTCCCGCCGGAGCTTCCACAGCAGCGTGTGCTCCCGTCCGCCGTTGCCCGCGATCAGGATGCGCACCGGCACCGCGTCACTTCCTGAACGAGTCCATGAAGCTGCCGCCCACCCGCCTGGCGGCACCGGCCATCTGGTCCATGAAGTCCTTCGCGCCCTCCCTGTAGGCGTTGGCCGCCTGGGACAGGTCTTCGCCGTAGCCGGGATCGGGATCGCCGCGGCGCTGGTAGTCTCCCCTGAGCACCCGGTCGTACTCGCCCTCTTCGATCCAGGCACGCAGCTCGGAGAGCCTGAGCACCCAGAAGGGGTGGGTCTGGCCGAGCAGGTTGAGGACCTTGAAGACCTGGTCGGCAACGTCGCCGGAGACCCGGTAGTCCTCCGCCTGACGGATGAACTCGGGCAGCGAGGTCTCTTCGTCCGTGCCGCCGCCGGCCATCTTGAGCATCGACGACATGACCACCTCCGGGTCCTGGACCGCGAGCAGCCCCGCCCGGTCCGCCGACAGTTCGCTCTTGCGATTCCACTCCAGCAGCGCCACCAGGATGGCGCGCGCCGCGAGCCCCACGATCGGGAACCCGATCCCGGCGAGGATGACGAGGAGCGCGGTCATCGTCTTGTAGAGCACGTGGTCGCTCATCACGTGGCCGACCTCGTGGCCGAGCACGTAGGCGACCTGGTCGTCCGAAAGGAGGGCGTGCGTGCCCGAATTCAGGATGATGAAGGGCTCCTTCATGCCGTAGGCGCCGGCGTTCACGACCGGATTCTGGGAGACGAAGAGCGGGTAGCGCGCGGGCGCGTCAAGCGTGTCGCAGACCTCGCAGTAGAGGTCCCAGATGCGCGGGAACTGGCTGGGCCCCACCTGCACCGCGTTGGCCTGGAAGGCCAGGCGGATCGGTTTTTCGCCGAAGAAGCCGAAGAGCGCGCGCAGCACCTGGTCGAACATGGGGAGCTTGCGGAGCGCCGTGAGGGCGGCGCGGTCGGCCGGGTGTTATCCACGGACTGCTAGGGTGACGTCACACATCAAACGTCGGATAGAGACGCTTGAGCCTGACGCGGGCGTCATCCGTGGTGAACTGCCAGTCGACCTTGGCTCGGATCCGGTCTCTGGCCACCTGCCAGGCGGCGACCTCGGCGCGCAGGGTGTCGATGGAGTCGATGCGGCGGTTGAGGCACTGGCGGATCATGACGTTGAGTTCGACCTCGGCGACATTCAGCCAGCTGCCGTGCCTGGGAGTGTAGACGAACTCGAAGCGATCCCAGAGGGCCTTGGCCTCGGCGGGTTCGAAGGTCTCGTAGAGCGCGCCGGGACGGTGCGTGTTGAGGTTGTCCATCACCAGGGTGATCCGGGTGGCGCCGGGGTACCGCGCGGCGATGTCGCGCACGAAGTGGGCCCAGTCGGTCCTGGTTCTGCGCTCGGTCACCTCGGTGTGGCGCCGGCCGGCCAGTGGTTCGGTGGCCATGAACACGTTGCAGGTCCCGAGCCGCCGGTACTCGTAGTCTTCGCGGGCCGGCCGCCCCGGTGCCGCGGGGACGGGCGTGCGCGTCTCGCCGATCAGCTGGCGCGGCGTCTCGTCCATGCACACGACGGGGAAGTCCGCGTCGTAGGGACGCCGGTAGATGTCGAGCACCCGCTCCATCCCCGCCGCGAAGTCGGCGTTGCGCTGCGGCGGGATCACCCACCCGACGCGCCGCCAGGGTTTGATGGAGTTTTTCCTAGCACCCGCCGCACCGTCTCGTGCGACACGCCGTCGATGTACCCCAGCTCCACCGCCTTGTCCGCCAGAAGCCGCAGCGACCACTTCGCGCGCTCCTCGGGCGGATCGCCGCAGCTGAGCGCGACAAGGCGCGCCTCGAACTCGCCGTCCGCCTTGCGAAGGTATTTCGCACGACGACCCTGCCGGTTCCCGAGCGCCGCCTCCAGACCGTCCTCCACGAACCGCTTCTTCACGCGGTCCACCCTGCGCGCGCTGATCCGCAGCACCCCGGCGATCTCCCTGCCGGTCGTCCGCCGCTCGTTGAACTCGCCCCGGTCGCAGTTCAGCAGAACCAGCGCGTTGACCACCTTCTGCGAACGATGCGAGCCCTTGCGCGTGATCGCCGCCAACACCTCTCGCTCCTCCGCCTCCAACTCCACCAGATACCGTTTCATGCCAAGCCTCCTTGCCATCGTGGACGGGCAAGGAATCTAACACGATCCATACGACATATCACATGTGACGTGACACTAGTCTTCCGGACCCCTGTCGATGATCCGATAACGATGGATTTCCTCACGGTCGAGCGCGTCGCGCACAACACCCAAGACCCAGTCCGTCCCCCACCGCTTGACATCGAGGCGGGGCGGGAGTGCGATCGTGGTGACGATCCCGTTCGGGTCCACGGTGATCCACACCTGCGGGGAGGCCGTGCCCAGCTTGAACCCGCCGATGGCCACACCGCCGTCGGACATGCCCAGGATCATGCCCAGGCTCGGCGTCGTCGTATGGCGAGCAATCTGCCGTTGGTCCCGCTTCAGATCCTCCAGCGTGGGAACCTGTTCCGCGTACCGATATCTCTCGGCGATCAACTCCTCGAGCAGCTCGTCGGTGACCGCGGCCGAACCTGCGGAAGACCGGACAACCATGCGCAGATCACCCTGCGCCGAGTATTTCCGCACCTCCCATCGATCGTCGTCGGCGATCCAGACGCCGTCGGGCGCGGGCGCGATGTGGAGGCGTCTGCCGAACGGAGGCTGGGTTACCTCCAGGAGACCATCCTCCTCGAAGAGGGCAACCTCCTCGCCGGGCCACTTTCCCAGGAGGTGGACGCCAGTCCCCGCCGGAGGAATCGTCACGACCTCGACCGGTGGGCGTGCAGTACCCTCCACCGGCTCGGGCTGTTCGAAGGAGGCCGCGATCACCGAGCCGTCCGCGAGCAGACCCATGGGTCTCGGTGGAATGGGATGCGACACCGGGTCTACGGCGCCCGCGGTCGCCGAGTTCCGGACATACCGACCCGCCGCGTCGAAGATGGTGACGCGCCGCAGGCCACCGTCCCCCGACGCGAGGGAATCGGGTGGCAGGAGGGCCAGCCATTCGAGATATCGGAACTCCCCCGGGCCGTCCCCTCTCCCGCCCCATGTGTCGACGTGCCGTCCGGCGGCGTCGAACACCAGGATGTCGTTTCCGCTTCCGTTGACCACCGCGACGCGACCGCTCGGTAGCACTTCCACGTCCCGTACATCGGAGAACACGTAAGCGCGGTCGTCCCCACCGCTCCCGATGACGAGGTCGGGTTCGGCGGCCAACGTGCGATGCTCCACCAAGTCCAGCGGTGCGGCGCCAAGGTCGACGACCCGCACACCGACACTGTCGACGACGCGGGCGGCGGGGGACGATTGGGGCACCTCGCATACCGTGGTGGCCAGTGCAAGAGGGATGGCCAGCGCGGGAATCGTTCTGATGGGTTTCTGGTTCACGACTACGGTGTTCCTGCGGCATGTCCAAGGTCCGTGTTCCGACCGTTTCGAACCGGACCTATCTTCTCGCCTCCAAACTATCCCCCACGCCACTGTGTTGGCCAACCTTCCGGGCGGGGCAGGACATCCAACCATGTTGTCGCCGCAGCCTCCGCATCCGGCTCACGGGAGAGAATCGCGATGAAGGCCAGCAGGGTAGTCCCCATCACGTCGGCCCTCCTCGGCGGGATTGTCGCGTCATGCGGCGACCAGGGGTCTCCCTTGGCCGACAGGCCGCAGTACGGCGTCCGGGACAGCGCCGGAATCAGGATCGCCGAAAATCCGCGTCCCGCGCCTGATTCAAGGCTGGGATGGGCGGTGAGCACCGAACCGCTGGTCTCGATCGGCACGGCGGTAGCCACGCCGGACTTCCAACTCCACGGGGTTGAGGATGCGACCCGGATCGCCGACGGCAGGATCGTGATAGCGAATGGGGGCTCCAAGGAACTGTTGGTGTTCGACGAGACGGGGAAACACATGGATTCATGGGGCGGTGAGGGTGAGGGACCAGGTGAATTCACTTCACCGATCGCCGTCTTCGATCTGGACGGCAATCACGGCTGGACCGTCTCGCTGCTCAGCCGCAGTGGGGATCGCGGGATGGTGGCGAGTGGGATTCAGGCCCTCAGGGGAATGATGGGGTTGGGGATGAGCCCCGATGTTGTGATTGGCATCCTGCCGGACGGAACGCTCTTCACAAGAGATGCCGAGATTACGCGGACGAAAGGATTCTGGCGTCAGGATCACACCTATGCGTTGAGAGCCGTTGACGGTGACACTCGCGCCTCACTGGGCAGGCATCCCGGGCCACAGACCTTCTCCGCCAGCTACGACCAGGGCAATGCGGTGTACGTTTCGGCGTTGCCGCATCCCTTCGGCCAGACGACCCACACCACGGTCTGGGGAGATCTGGCGGTCATCGGACGCACCGAGCGCTACGAGATCAAGGCCTACCGGAGCGACGGATCGCTTGCGCGGATCTTGCGCCGCGACTACGAACCTCGTTCCCCGACCCAGGCCGAGCAGAATGCCAACCTTCGTCGCCGGCTGGCAAGGCTTCCCGAGGAGCGACGTGAGCGCGCTGCCGAAGTGTACGCGAAGGTGCCGCTGGTCGACGCCTTCCCGGCTTTCGCCGGAACCGTTGGTGACGCGCTGGGGCATCTCTGGATAGCGGAATTCGAGCGCCCCGGGGAGGAGTATGAAGGCACCCTATGGACCGTCTTTGATCGAGAGGGACGTGTGCTCGGCTTGGTCGAAACGCCCGAAGGCCTCACGATCTTCGAGATCGGTGAGGATTACGTTCTGGCCAAGGTGACCGACGAACTGGACATCGAGTATGTGCGGTTGTGGGGGCTGACGCGACCGGAGTGAATTACCAGGGGTGGAGTGACGAGGGCTGGAAGACCGGCGCGGCGCGGGCTGGAACCTCGACAGGTTCGCTGGTCCTGCGGTTGCGGGCGGCGCGGCGCTTGCGGCGTTTGCCGGTTGTCGTCCCTCTGGCGACAGCCTTAGACTTGGATGATGATCGCATCGTTCCGCCACCCCATGCACGAACCGCCGAATCCGGGCGGCATCGTGAGGCGGCAGTGCCTCGAACCGCTCGGGCTGACGGTGACCCGTGCCGCCGAGGGGCTGGGCGTCACGCGGCAGGCGCTGTCGGAGTTGTTGAATGGGCGCACCGGCGTCTCGGTGGAAATGGCGATCCGACTGTCCAAGGCGTTCGGATCGACGCCCGAGACGTGGTTGGGGATGCAGATGGCTTACGATCTCTGGCAGGCCCGCAACCGCGCCAAGAAGATCGCGGTCGAGCGCTTTGCGACGGCCTGACGTTCCTGGTGCCTCAGCTCGTTGGTGGGAAGCGGCAACCAGCCGAACCGGGAGCCGGAGGTGATGGCCGTCACCTCAGCCGCGGTGGCGGCCCCGTCGAGGCCGCCGAGAGGGAACTGACCAGTCGGGAAAGACTCCGCACCGCGATCCGGGCGATGCGGACTGAGCGAACGGGCCAAAAACCAAACTAACGGGTCGTCAGCCAGCCCCCGCGGAGCCCGCGAAAGCGCTCCACAGCGCCGCCCGAAAAGGCGGTCATCCGACCGTCGGGGGCATCCTCCTCCGCCTCCTGGTTGAGGGCCTCACGGACGGCGGGGAGCGACCGGCCGCCCGTCACTCTTCGCCGACGGGGGCGCTCCCTCCCGCGAGATAACGCAGACCCGACGGAGGTTGGGGAGAGCCCGCTGCCCCCTCCTCCCACACGCATGCTGTGAAGTGCGGTGAGACAGACTATGGGTCCCGTCACGAATGCAGCAGAACCGACCGGATGACCTGTGTCGTGAGTTCCCGGCGCTCATCACATGCTTGGAGCAATTCGGCGCTGGGCCTAACCTCCCGAGCAAGGCTCCCATGCCACAGCGTGGTCAACACTCCTTCGTTCTTGACGGCTTCCACCGC
This sequence comes from Longimicrobiales bacterium, assembly GCA_965204275.1. Taxonomy (GTDB): domain Bacteria; phylum Gemmatimonadota; class Gemmatimonadetes; order Longimicrobiales; family Gaopeijiaceae; genus Bin94. The sequence goes on along the minus strand of CBDBEC010000002.1, from coordinate 1,120,836 downwards.
TGGTGTGAAATCGCTGTCTCCTGATACCAGCACCACCTTTGCGATGCGGTGCTTCCCGGCCAGCAGCGCCATGTCGACTCCCAACATGAGGTCGACGCGTTTCTGCTGAAACATCGGGTCACCGTCTCTGTCCAACCCTCTGAAGGCGAGTTTCCCAACCGGACCTCGAACCTCGGAATGTGCCGGAGCGCAGTGAAAAAACGATGCCGGGCCGAGTATCGCTCCTTCTCCGCAGGGGTCGGCGGATTGCCCTGGTACGGAAGGCAGTGGTAGTAGTAGGCACGGAGCAGTTCATCGCCTTCGACCATCGTGGCAACGAGGCGTCCAAAGTCGATTCGCGCTCCGTCATGGTCGTGTAGGAGCACTTTCTCAAGGTAGGCTCCGTCAATGAATACGGCCGTCACACCCAGTGGATCATCCCTCGCCAGAAGAAAGGGCCGGACCGCGAGGCCGACCCTTTTCATTTTTCCCACCGTGCCCGCAAGAACGATGGGGTCCATTTTGGAATATCCAAAGTGCCCGGTGCCCCGCAGATCGTCAACCGGCTCGACCGTGGTGTTCCCAGTCCCGGCTGGGGTTGCGGCTTCTTCGGATCAGCCTTGGCACAGAGGACCGCAGATCGCTGCCTTCCAATCCGACGCGGGGCCCCCGATGCGCGGGAAGGCGTGAATCTCCAAGGTGCGGACTTGCAGGCCCATTCGTCCCGAAAGGCAACGAAAAGCGGAGCCCAAAGGACGCGAAAAGTAAAGAGAACATGACATTTCGTAAAGCGCACATTATCGGAGGCCTACCGCTCCTCCTCGCGCCAGCCGATGTCGCGGCGGAAGTACCTGCCCTCGAAGGCGATCGCGCCCGCCGCGGCGCGGCTCGCCTCGCATGCGCCGCGGAAGTCCTCCCCGACCGCCGTCACCGCCATCACCCGCCCTCCCGAGGTGACCAGCCGGCCTGAATCCAGGGCGGTCCCGGCGTGGAACACGTGGACGCCGTCCGGCAACTCCGGGACCGTGATCCGCTCCCCCTTCCCATACGCCCCCGGATACCCCGACGCCGCCAGAACCGTCGTGACGGCGGCACCACCGGCGAAGACCGGTTCATGCGCCGCCAGCCCCGAGCCCGTGGCAACCGCCATCATCGGTCCGAGCAGCGACGACGACAGCAACGGCAGCACGGCCTGCGTCTCCGGATCGCCGAAGCGGCAGTTGAATTCGACCACCTTCGGCCCGTCGGCGGTGATCATCAGCCCGGCATAGAGAAGTCCCCGGAACGGGCACCCCGCCTCCCCCAGCGCCCCCAGCACCGGGGCCAGGATCCTGGCGCCCACCTCCGCCAACAGCGCATCGGTCACGAATCCCACCGGCGCATACGCCCCCATCCCACCCGTGTTCGGCCCGGTGTCGCCCTCACCGATCCGCTTGTGGTCCTGCGAGGGCAGCAGCGTCACGAAGTCCTCGGTGTCCGCGATGCAGAAGACCGAGAGCTCCTCCCCCTCCATGAACTCCTCGATGACCACCCGGCTCCCCGCCTCCCCGAAGGCCCCCCCGAGCATCTCGCGCGCGGTCCGCACCGCCTCCTCCACGGTCGCGCACACCACCGCCCCCTTGCCCGCGGCCAGCCCCGACGCCTTCACCACCACCGGCGCCCCCCACGTCTCGATGCACGCGGCCGCCCGGTCCGGGTCGGTGTGCACCTCGTACGCCGCCGTCGGCACCCCCGCGCCCGCCATCAGGTCCTTCGCGAACGCCTTGCTCGACTCGATCCGGGCGGCGGCCGCCGAAGGCCCGAACACCGGAACCCCCCGCTCCTCCATCCGGTCGGCCACGCCCGCCGCTAGCGGTCCCTCGGGGCCGATGACGGCCAGGTCGATCCGGTTGTCCGCCGCCCACGCAGCCAGGGCCGCCGCGTCACCCGCCGCGATGTCCACCGCCGTACACTCGCCCGCCATCCCCCCGTTCGGCCGCGTCACGTGGAAGGACGCCTCCGGCGCGTCCCGCCGGAGCTTCCACAGCAGCGTGTGCTCCCGTCCGCCGTTGCCCGCGATCAGGATGCGCACCGGCACCGCGTCACTTCCTGAACGAATCCATGAAGCTCTCACCGACCCGCCGGGCCGCGTCCGACATCTGGCCCACGAAGTCCTTCGCGCCGGACTTGTAGGCGTTCGCCGCCTCGGACAGGTCGTCGCTGTACGTGGGATCGGGGTCGCCGCGCCGCTGGTAGTCGCCCCGGAGCACCCGGTCGTAGTCGCCGGTCTCGATCCAGGCGCGCAGCTCGGAGAGTCGCAGGACCCAGAAGGGATGCGTCTGGCCGAGCAGGTTCAGCACCTTGAAGACCTGGTCGGCAACGTCGCCGGAGACCCGGTAGTCTTCCGCCTGGCGGATGAACTCGGGGAGCGAGGTCTCCTCGTCGGATCCGCCGCCGGCCATCTTCAGCATCGACGCCATCACGATTTCCGGGTCCTGGATCGCGAGCAGCCCGGCCCGGTCCGACGACAGCTCGCTCTTGCGGTTCCACTCCAGCAGCGCGACCAGGATGGCGCGGGCCGCCAGTCCCACGATGGGGAAGCCCAGCTTGGCGAGCTCGATCAGGAGCTGCGTCATCGTCCGGTACAGCACATGGTCGCTCATGACGTGGCCGACCTCGTGGCCGAGGATGTATGCGACCTCGTCGTCCGAGAGGAGGGCGAGCGTGCCCGAATTCAGGATGATGAAGGGCTCCTTCATGCCGTAGGCGCCGGCGTTCACGACCGGATTCTGGGAGACGAAGAGCGGGTACCGCGCGGGCGCGTCAAGCGTGTCGCAGACCTCGCAGTAGAGGTCCCAGATGCGCGGGAACTGGCTGGGCCCCACCTGCACCGCGTTGGCCTGGAAGGCGAGGCGTATGGGCTTCTCGCCGAAGAAGCCGAAGAGCGCGCGCAGCACCTGGTCGAACATGGGGAGCTTGCGCAGCGCGGCCAGCGCGGCCCGGTCGGCCGGGTGTTCCCAGACCCGGGAGGAGATGTCGGTGAGGACGATGCGGTCGGTGCCGTTCCGGTCGCCGTTCCCGCTGTCGGTTCCCTCACCGCCACCCCTGTCGCCGTCATCCCCGCCGCCGTTGCCGTCGCCACTGCCGGCGTCGAAGTCGTACTCGAACTCGTAGTCCCTGTCGGTCATGATCTATCCTCCTGTGAGCGCCGGGCTTGTGCGGCGATTCCGGGTACGGCGCCCGCTACGGAGCGCCCGGTCCAGGTCTTCTACGAGGTCCGCTCCGTCCTCGATGCCCACCGAAAACCGCACCAGCCCGTCGGTGATGCCCATGCGGATCCGCTCCGGCTCGGGGACGGACGCGTGGGTCATGAGCGAGGGGATGCAGACCATCGACTCCACGCCGCCCAGGCTCTCCGCCAGACGGAAGATACGGGTCCCCTCGGCCAGCCGCTTCGCGTCGTCGGCGGCGAGTTCCGCCGACAGCATCCCGGAGAATCCCCTCATCTGGCGGCCGGCCAGGGCGTGGTCGGGGTGGGAGGGGAGGCCGGGGTAGTGGACGGTGCGCACCGCCGGGTGGTCCTGCAGGAACTCGGCGACCCGCATGCCGTTCTCGTTGTGGCGCGGCATGCGCAGGTGCAGCGTCTTGGTGCCGCGCAGCGTGAGCCACGAATCCATGGGGCCCGGCACGGGTCCGGTGGACTTGCGGACGAAGTGGACCTCCCCGGCCAGGGCGCCGTCGTCGAGCACGAGAATCCCCCCGAGCACGTCGGAGTGGCCGTTCAGGTACTTGGTCGTGGAATACACGACGACGTCGGCGCCCAGCTCGAGCGGCCTCTGGTTGTACGGCGAGGCGAAGGTGTTGTCGACGCAGAGCAGCGCTCCGGCGCCGTGTGCGATGTGGGCGGCGGCCGCGATGTCGGTGACCCGCATGAGGGGATTCGTGGGCGTCTCCAGGTAGACGAGCCGGGTCTCGCCGGGCCGGATGGCACGCCGGACCGCGCTTGGGTCGCGGGTGTCGACCAGGGTGACCTCGATCGCCAGCCGGTTCAGAACCTGGGTGAACATGCGGACCGCGCCGCCGTAGAGGTTCTCCTCGCTGACGATGTGGCCTCCGGCGGCCACGACCTTGGCCACACACTCGATCGCCGCCAAGCCGCTCGCGAAGGCGATGCCGTGGGCGCCCCCCTCCAGGGCCGCGATGTTCGCCTCGGCGGCCTCCCGGGTGGGGTTCTGCAGCCGCGCGTACTCGTAGCCCTTGTGGCGCCCGACGCCGTCCTGCACGTAGGTGGAGGTCTGGAAGACCGGGGTGGTGATCGCGCCCGTTACGGATTCGGGCGCCTGGCCCGCGTGCACGCAACGGGTGTCGAAGCGGTCCCTGGGGTCGGACAAGGGGCTGTCTCCTGAGGGGGTGGGTGGCGGTTTGGGGACGCATGAATCTAGCTTGCAGAGGACACGGCACGGTACCACGCGCTGGTGGCCCGTGGACAAGACCGTGGACCGCCAGGGCGTGAAGCTGCAGGTGAGGACCATGAGGATTCACATCGCCGCGGCCGCCGCCGCGCTCATGCCGGTGGGGGTCGCAACGGGCCAGAACACCGAAAGTGCAACCGGGCTCCGAATCCAGATTCGTGACAGCGCGGGCGTCCGCATCGTCGAGAACGCCCGCCCGCCCGACGGCTCCCGGCTGGATTGGCGGCTCGGCTGGAGCCGCGCGTGTCGATCGGCCAACTCGATGGCGAAGAGCCCTACCTGTTCGAGCGGGTTTTCGGTGCCACCATGCTCACAGACGGGCGGATCGTGGTCGGGGACGACGGACCGAAGGAGTTGCGGGTCTTCGACCACAGTGGCGTCCACCTCGAGACCTGGGGGGGACAGGGCGAGGGCCCCGGGGAGTTCGGCCGCGGCCAGCTCTGGGGAATGGCCACGTTGCCGGGCGACTCGATCCTGGTGTGGGAATACCTGTACCCGGAATTGACCGTGTTCGGCCCGGACGGAGAGTGCGCTCGCCGCTTCATCCCGGAGAGGAGCCGGTGGGACCACTGGGATCGGCGCAGTCACCTGTGGCCGCTCGATGTGACCCGAAACGGCCTGATCCTGGCGGGGCAGGACGATGTCCACGCCGACCCTGCCGATGTGGAGGTCTGGGATGCCGGAGGCGGGCTGCGCGGTTCACTCGGGGCTCATTCCGGCCGGGAATCGGTCCGTGGAGACGACGGGGGCCGGGAGCCGGTGATGTTCGGGCGCTCCGTACGCCGGCGAGCCTGGGGCGACCTGTTCATTGTCAGTTCCAACCGCCGCTACGAGGTGCGGGCATTTGCCGCTGACGGCTCACTGGCCCGGATCGTCCGCATGGACCACGAACTGCGCGTCCCCACCGATGCTCACGTCGAGGCCGAGATCAGCGAACGGGTGTCCCACATTGCGGAGCCCGCGGACGAGCGGGCGAAGCGAAGGGAGATGCGCGCCACGCCGGTCGCCGAACACCTGCCGGCCTTCGCTGCCGTCAGGGACGACCGTCTCGACCACCTCTGGGTCTACGAATACGAAGCCACCGGTGAGAAAATGCCCGGCACGCTCTTCACCATCTTCGATACCGAAGGCCGGGTGTTGGGATTCTTCGAGCTGCCTGAGCGCATGGGGATTCTGGAGATCGGCGAGGACTACATCCTGGCCCGGGTCAGGGACGAACTCGGCGTGGACTACGTGCAGGTGTGGCCGCTGCAGCGATGAGATGTCAACTCGGATTTACATAATGTAAAGCCGGGTTTACATGAGCGTCTCGTCGGCGCCCTGGCCCTCGAGAATCACGTCGTACAGCGATGTGGGGGGTTGGGGGAAAGGGGCCGCAGCGGTGGTGTCAACCACGCAGCGCCTCCGCGACGCGTTGGCCAGCCGTTGTGATGCGGAAGCGCTGGTTCGGGCTAGGTGACTCTTCGGGCAACCTCATCTCGATCCAACCTCGGTCCCGGAATGGATCCACATACCGCTTCTTGGCCCAGCTCCAATTCGTGAGCTTCAAGGCGACACAAATCTCCTTGCGCGTCATCCAACCAGACACACGCAGTAGCCTCCTCTCCTTCTCCCCGTGTACGAGTCCTTCGGTAGGCGACTCAGAGTCATCCTTCACAATCGTCCGTTCGTCGAGCACCGTCGCTACAGCTTCTCGGACACTGGACACTTGTGGAGCACCTTCGGGTTCGAGAGAGGAAGGTCTCCACAGAGGCAGGTCGTGATGCGCTGGATCCGGTGATACATCATCGGACACGATGGCACGAAGGTCGGAAGGCGTCTTAGGTTCCGACCACTTGCGGGCACCGCGCGCAACCAACTCGTCAAGCCCTCGGCACGGCTCTCCGATTGAGCGGACATACACCTGCACGTAGCCGAGACCACGGTTCCCCAGTTGCTCGGTCGCTCCCGCCCAGGTGCCGCCATGCCCATGGTCGGAGTTCACGACCAGCGCCGCATCCGCCAGCGCGTAGATCTGCTTGTTGCGTTCCATCGCCTGCCAGCCCCGGAATCGAATTGCGGGATCGAAGGAGGAGACCAGCACCAGCCGCCCGTCCATGAGCGGCTCGCGATTTCCGCGATTGAGCGCGGCGCGTTCGAGGTTGTTGCCCAGGACGCCGATCGCGCGCCCGCCCGCCTCAAGGGATCCCCGCATGGCCGCCTGGTCGACGCCACGGGCCCCACCGGAGACAATCTGCACTTCCGCTTCGGCGGCCAGCTGTCCAACGTGTTCCGTGTACTCAATGAGTTCCTCGGTCACCTTTCGTGAGCCAACCACCGCGAGTCCCCCGGTGTCCAAAGCGTCCCGGTGGCCGCAACCGTAGAGCACGGGCGGTCTCTTACCGCGCATCGTCTTCCGAAGCCGGTCGGGGTAGTCGGCGTCGGGTCTGGTGACCACCCAGATCGCACGGGCGCTCCAACGCTCCAGGGCCTGGGCCAGAAGGAATCCCCGTCCGAGCAGTCGGCGGACATCTTCCAGGGTTCGCCTGGTCTTCAATGCGGACCAGGAATCACAGAGCTCCCTCAGGCCTTCGGAATCAAGGAGGTCAGCAGGCTGCATTTCGGTGTCACGAAGGTGCCGCACGAGGGTGTTGTAGTCGCCGAGCGGCAGAGGCCGGACGGTGGCACGGGATCTCCCCGCCAGAAGCGGTGCCGTCAGCAGCAGGATCGCCTGGGCGTTGGGGCTGAGCTCGCCGTTCATCAGCTACGCCCCAGCGATGAGAGCGCGAGCGGCCAGACCCGGCCGCTACCGTTCTTGCGCAACAACGATGCCGCCACAGTGAAGGTCCAGCGGGAACCGACGATGTCGTCGACGAGCAGCACTGGCGTCGGCGGAACGTGTGGGGCGGAGACGGCGAGGGAGCCGTCAACGTTCCGGGCCTGCTGCACGGAGTTCGTCATTTGCTTCTGCGGAAGGCGATCCTCGGTCTTGACGAGAACCCGACGAAACGGCAATCCAAGCGCTGTCGCCAGTCGCTCCGCGAAGTTGGGCACGAGACGCGGATTCCGGCGCGACGGGATGCAGGTCACCCACTGTGGACGTGGACTCGGACCCCACTGCTCGAACAGCGAAGCGCATGCGTCAACCAGATCGTCCGCAAATCGGCCGTCCTTCTGTTTCCCGCGCTTTACCATATCTCCCCATCCTCCGTCGCCCCAGAGGCACAGAGCTCTTCCGGTCTCGGCCCGGTGTTCCTTCGGAATCCAGCTCTCGTCGGCGGTGTGCGACAACCCGCCGGGCGGCCACTGCTTCCTTGGCGAAACCGGCAGATCGAGACGCCGCAGGAAGGCCAGCGCATCGCGCTCGGATCTTGGACTGACCTCTGTGGGAAGCAGTGGAAGCCGTGGAGGCCCGATGCCCTCCGTATCACCGTCGAGCGCCCGAATCAGGAATTCCATGTGGCCTCGTTCCAGACGGACGTACTCCTGCATCTGGCGTAGCTCCTCCATCCGGAGTTCGGTCAGGCGGTCCACGCGCTCCCAGAAGGAATCCTTCAGGTTGACAGGAGTCAGCTGCCACCTGGCGCCGTCCCACACGATGGGAGGCAGCGGCGACTCCCGGGAAAGTGCCTTCGTCGTGCATGTAATGCGACCCTCCGAGAGGTTAACCTGCCTCAGAAGTTGGTAATGTGACAGGCCCTCGGGTGCCTTCATCAGCGCTGCGATCACTTTCTCCGCCTCGTCGCGAGTGGGAAACGCCGTAGTGATGAAGTACTCGGTGATGGCGGTGTCCTCGTCGCCGCTTAGCAGGATGCCGTACGCCTCTTCCAGGGCTCGGCCGGCACGACCCACCTGCTGATAGTAGGCCACGACGGATCCGGGGGTCTGATAGTGGATGACGAAGCCGAGATCGGGCTTGTCGAAGCCCATTCCCAGCGCGACTGTGGCCACCAACGCCTTCACACGGTTATCAAGCAGAGCCCTCTCCAACTCTTCGCGTTCCTCCGTCTTCATTGGGGGGCCTGTGTAGGCCTTGACGTCAATGTTACGGTCCCGGAGCCAGTCGGCGACCTGTCTTGCATCGCGCTTGGTCAGTGCGTAGATGATTCCGTGGCCAGGAATCCGGGAAAGCTGTTCCCCGAGCCAAGCCAGCCGCTGGGACTGTCGCGGCAGGCGGATGGTCTGCAAGGTAAGTGACGGACGTGCCAACGGCCCCCGCTGGAGCTTCAGGTGAGGCCCGAGGACCTTGCGGAGATCGTTCATCACCCGATCATTCGCCGTGGCGGTTGTCGCCAACATTCGCGCATTCCGCGGAAGTCTCCGAGCCCAGCGCTCGATGAGTTGATAGTCCGGCCGGAAGTCGTGCCCCCAGTCGGAGATGCAGTGACACTCGTCGATCACGAGGAGGGAGATGCGGTCGGCGATTCCCGCAAGCACTTGGTCTCGAAAGTGCTCGTTGGCGAATCTTTCCGGCGCGATGAGGAGGATATCCACCTCGTCGCGCTCCAACGCCGCTTCTACTTTCGGCCAGTCGTCGCGGTTGGCCGATGTGATCATCTCTGCACGGACACCCATCCGCCTTGCGGCCTCGATCTGGTTGCGCATCAACGACAGCAGGGGAGAAACCAGCAGGGCCGGACCCCGCCCCGCCTCCCGTAGCAGCCTAGTCGCGATGAAATAGACGAAGCTCTTCCCCCAACCCGTCCTCTCCACGACCAGGAGTCGCCCTCGACCCTCGACCACATGCCGGACCGCTTTCTCCTGGCCGCGGCGGAAGGTGGCGTCGGGAATGCCGGTGCCGTCCCGCAGGAGCTCCAGCGCTCGTTGCGGGTGGTAGGACAGCGGTCGGCTCCGAGCCACGGCGCGCCGGGCCTTCCTGATGTCTTCCTTATCATCGGCGGTCAACTCGAAGAGCTGCGATTCCATACCTCGACGCACGATGCTTCGCTCGAACGTTCCCATTCGTAGCTCGGACACGACAAGCAGGCGGACCCTGGCGGACGGAAAGCCTTCCTGCCACCGATCAGTATGGACTACGACGCCGAGCTTGGGATGACGGCCCGCCCAGTATTCCCTCCCGTCAATCCTCACGTCTGGCATGCGTGCGCATCCATCTCCCCAGGTTCGAACCTCGGACCAGCGCGGGCCACTTCCGATGATCCCAAGGTAATGCGGGCAATCCTGAATTGCCCAGACTCGTCGCCCCCCTCCACCCGCCCCATGCCCTTCCGGGAATGCCACCTCTCGTCCTCCGTCTGGCCGAGTTGCGACGAGCCGCACGGCGGACTGGACGCGGCCCCTAGGCGGGGCATGGAGGGTGACCTCGTGGCGTACGCGCGCTAATGTGGTGGACGAGCGGAGGACCGTTGGCTTGCGGAAGCCGACTCAACGTATCAGCCGTGTGACAGTCGCGGCATGGGAAGAGAAGATGTTCCACGATGTCCACGGAAGCGCGCCCACCCCCTCATTCTTTGTCCCGCCCCCCGGCGGCGCTAGCTTTGCGTCAAGGCCCCGCACCACACCCCCACCCTCTCCCCAGGCAACCGCGCCGCCCCCACCATGCCAATCCGCCTCCCAGCCGGCCTGATGGTCAGCGTTTCCGGGTTCCGGGGCCGAGTTGGAGAAGGCGTGACGCCGGAGCTGTTTGCCGGCCTCGCCGCCGCGTTCGGGGCTTTCCTGCGGGCGGAGGGTGACGGCGACCACCTCGTCGTGGGGCGCGACTCGCGCACCTCCGGGCCGATGCTGGAGCGGGCCGCCGTCGCGGGACTGCTTTCCGTGGGGTGCAGGGTGACCGAACTGGGGATCGTGCCCACGCCCACGCTGATGCTGGCCGTGCGCGACACCGGGGCGGCTGGGGGACTCGGGGTGACCGCGAGCCACAACCCCGCCGAGTGGAACGCGCTGAAGTTCGCCGCAAGGGGCGGCACCTTCCTGCCCCCGGACCGCATGGCGCGCTTCCAGGCCCTGGTTCGTAGCGAGGACCCCGCCCACGCCCCCTGGAACGGCATCACCATCCCCGTCCGGGACGATTCCTGGCCGGAGCGCCACCTCGAACGCATCCTCGACCTCCCCTTCCTCGACCTGGAGCGAATCCGCAAAGCGGGCATCCGGGTCGCCCTGGACTGCGTGAACGGGGCGGGCGGGGTCATCATGCCCCAGTTGCTCGCGCGGCTGGGCTGCGAGGTGCACGGCATGGGCCTGGAACCGAACGGCCGCTTTCCCCGCGATCCGGAACCCACGGCCGCGAACCTGAGCGGGCTGGGCGCTCTCGTCACGGACAGCGGGGCCCGGATCGGCCTCGCCGTGGACCCGGACGCGGACCGCCTGTCGCTGGTGGACGAACGGGGCCGCCCCCTGGGCGAGGACCTGACGCTTGCGCTGGCGGCGGATGTCGTGCTCGCCAGGCGGCCGGGCGCGGTGGTGACGAACCTGTCCACCAGCCGGGTGCTCGATGACGTGGCCGCGAAGCACGGCTGCCGCGTGATCCGCGCGCCGGTCGGCGAGATCAACGTGGTCGTGCGGATGAAGGCGGAGGGGGCGGTGGTGGGGGGGGAGGGTAACGGCGGGGTGATCGTGCCGGCGCTCCACCACACGCGTGACGCGGCCGCCGGGGCCGCACTCCTTCTCCAATACCTGGCCGACGAGCCCGGCGTCCCCCTCTCGGAGCGCGTCGCCCGCCTTCCCTCGTACAGAATCGTCAAGGAGAAGGTGAGCTTCCCGCGCGACCGCCTCGACGACGCCTACGCCGCCCTCGTTCGCGACCTGCCGGCCGGCGACTCCGACCGCAGCGACGGTCTTCGCCTGGAGTGGTCCGCGGAGGCCAGCTGGCTACACGTCCGGCCCTCGGGCACCGAACCCGTCGTCCGGCTGATCGCCGAGTCCCGCCGGCCCGCTTCCGCCCGGGCCCTGGTCGACGGCGCCCGCGGCACTCTCCAATCCCTGGCAGGCGCCTGACATGTGCGGCATCATCGGCTACGTCGGCCCTCGTCCGGCGGGCCCCATCCTCATGGAGGGGCTCAAGCGTCTTGAATACCGCGGTTACGACTCGGCGGGCATCGCGGTCCTCACGTCCGACGATGCTCTCGCCGTGGAGAAGCGGCCCGGCAAGATCTCCGAACTGGAAGATGCCCTCAACGGTCGGCTTCCGGCCGGACACTGCGGGATCGCGCACACGCGCTGGGCCACGCACGGACCCCCCACCCGGGCCAACGCCCACCCCCTCCTGTCCGGACCCCGCGACATCGCGCTCATCCACAACGGGATCATCGAGAGCGCGGCGCACCAGCGGCCGTGGCTGCGCGACATGGGGTACGAATTCCGCAGCCAGACCGACACCGAGGTGCTGGTCCACCTCATCGACCTCGCCTTTCGCGACACGGACCTGCTCGAGGACGCGGTGGCCGCGGCGCTGGCCCGGATCGAGGGGACGTACGGGATAGCGGTGGTGAGTTCGCGCGACCCGGGGACGATCGTGGTCGCGCGCAACGGCAGCCCCGTCCTGCTCGGCATCGGCGGCAAGGACGAGTACTTCGTGACCTCGGACGCGGCCGCCGTCGTGGCCCACACCCAGCGCGTGGTGCGGCTGCGCGACGGCGACTCGGCCGTCCTGAGCCGGGACGGCTACCGCACCTTCGACCCGGCGCGGCGCGCGGTGCGGCGTGGGGCGCACATAGTCACCTGGAGCGCGGAGGAGATCGGGAAGGGCGGCTACGACCACTACATGTACAAGGAGATCCGGGAGCAGCCGTCCTCGCTGCGCGACGTCATGCGCGGCCGTCTCCTGGAAGAGGAGGGGGGATCGCGGCTCGGCGGCCTGGCCAAGGCGGAGAAGGACCTGCTCGCCGCGGACCGGATCGTGATCACCGCCTGCGGCACCAGCTGGCACGCCGGCCTGATCGGCGCCTACATGCTCGAGGAGCTGGCCCGGATCCCGGTCACGGTCGAATACGCATCCGAATTCCGGTACCGCAACGCGGTCCTGACCCCGGGCACCCTGGTGCTGGGGATCAGCCAGTCCGGCGAAACCGCCGACACCCTGGCCGCACTGCGCGAGGCCCGGCGGCGGGGCTGCCGGACGATGGGGATCGTCAACGTGGTGGGCTCCAGCGTCGCCGCCGAGACGGACTTCGGCGTCTACCTTCATGCGGGACCTGAGATCGGGGTCGCATCCACGAAGGCCTTCTCCAGCCAGATCGTCGCCCTGGCGCTCTTCACCCTCTACCTGGCGCGGCGCCGCACCATGTCGATCCTGGAGGGACGCGAGATCGTGCGGGCGCTCAGGGAATTGCCGGAGCAGGTTGAGGAAACGCTCGAGGTCGACGACCAGATCCGGAAGCTCGCCCGGGCCTACCGCGACGCGCCCAACTTCCTCTACCTGGGACGGGGCTATCAGTTTCCGGTTGCCCTCGAGGGCGCTCTCAAGATGAAGGAGGTAAGCTACATTCACGCACAGGGTTACCCGGCTGCGGAGATGAAGCACGGACCCATCGCGCTGATCGACGAGAACATGCCCGTGGTGGTGCTGGCACCCCGGGACGCCGTCTACGCCAAGACCCTGTCGAACATCGAGGAGGTGCGCGCGCGGCACGGGCGCGTCATCGCGGTGGTCAACGACCGCAACGACGAGGTGACCGCCCACGCCGACGAGAGAATCGTCGTCCCCCCGACCATTCCGGCGCTGATGCCCGTCCTGGCCACCGTGCCGCTGCAGCTGCTCGCGTATCACGTGGCGGTGCTACGCGGCTGCGACGTGGACCAGCCCCGCAACCTGGCCAAGTCGGTGACGGTCGAGTGAGGGTCGTCCTGCAACGGGTCTCGGAGGCGTCGGTGCGCATCGAGGGCGAGACGGTGGGCGCCATCGGGCCGGGGCTCGTCGTCCTGGCGGGGTTCCACAACGGGGACGACGGCGGCACCGTGGCGTGGATGGCCGAGAAGGTGACGAATCTGCGCATCTTCGCCGACGACCGGGGCCGCATGAACCGCTCGCTGCTCGACACCGGCGGCGAGGCGCTGGTCGTGAGCCAGTTCACGCTCTACGGGGACGCGCGCAAGGGGCGCCGGCCGTCGTTCATCAAGGCGGCGCGGCCCGAGGTGGCGGTGCCGCTGTACGAGGCCTTCGTCGAGGCCCTGGGGCGGATCCTGCCTGACCCGGTCCGGACCGGCAGATTCGGTGCGATGATGGATGTCGCGCTGGTCAACGACGGCCCCGTCACGCTGCTGATCGAAAGATGACGGTCGCCGACGGTGTGCCGGTGGTGCTGGCGTCCGCGTCACCGCGCCGTGCCGATGTGCTGCGCATGCTGGGGCTGTCGTTCCGGGTTGTGCCGGCTGATGTGGAGGAGCGCATCGGCGCGGTCGAGTCCCCGCACGACTACGTGGAGAGGTTGTCGCGGGAGAAGGTCTCGGAGGTGTTGGCTCGTTGCCCCGGCGCGCTGGTGGTCGGGGGCGACACGGTCGTCGTCATGGACGGGCGCGTGTTCGAGAAGCCGGAAGGCCCCGCCGAGGCCGTGGAGATGCTGGCATCGCTGGCGGGACGTACACACCGTGTGTATAGCGGGTTGGCCGTGTCCGCGAACGGGAAGGTGGAATCGCGGGTGGCACGGGCAGGTGTGACCTTCCGTCCCGCCACCCGGGAGATGATCGAGCGGTACGTGGAGACGGGGGAGCCGCTCGACAAGGCGGGCTCGTACGGGATTCAGGGGTACGGCGCAGCACTGGTGGACCGGATCGAGGGGGACTACTACACGGTCGTCGGGTTGTCGGTGGCCACCCTTGTGAGCCTGCTGCCCAGTGTAGCGTTGGAGTACCGGCCGGGTGCCATCGTGCCCGTGTCGTCGCCGGGAGAGGACGGGGACCCGTGAGCGGGGGAGCGGTACTGGCGCTGGACCAGGGGACGACCGGGTCGGCGGCGCTGGTGGTTTCGGCCGATGGTGAGGTGCTGGGACGTGCCTACTCCGAATTCGCGCAGCACTTCCCCCGTCCCGGGTGGGTCGAGCACGACGCGGAGGAGATCTGGACGGTGACGGCGAGGGTGGCCCGGGAGGCGATCGCGGCCGCGGGGGTGGAGGTGGTGGGGGTGGGGGTCACGAACCAGCGTGAGACGGTGGCCGTGTGGGATCCCGAGACGCAGGAACCGCTCCGTCGCGCGATCGTGTGGCAGGACCGGCGCACCGCGGGCCTCTGCCGTTCGCTCAGGGAGGCCGGGCACGAGGAGATGGTCCGCCGCCGCACCGGGCTGCTCCTGGATCCGTACTTCTCGGGCACCAAGCTCCGCTGGGTCTTCGAGAACGACCCGGATCTGGCCGAGCGGGCGCGGTCGGGGGCCTTGGCCGTGGGGACGATCGACAGCTGGCTCATCGCCAGGCTGACCGGCGGCGCGGTCCACGCGACCGACCCCACCAACGCGTCTCGCACCCTCCTGTACGACTTGGACGAGGGCGACTGGAACGACGGGCTGCTCGACCTGATGGGCGTCCCCCGCCGCATCCTGCCCGAGATCCGCTCCAGCTCCGGCGACTTCGGCGTGACCGACGGCGACGCGCTGGGAATCGAAGTCCCCATCGGCGGTGTCGCCGGCGACCAGCAGGCCGCCCTCTACGGCCAGGGCTGCTGGGATGCGGGCACGGGGAAGTGCACATACGGAACCGGCGCCTTCCTCCTCTTCAACACGGGCACGGAACGAGTCTCGTCCGGCCACGGCCTGCTCACGACCGCCGCCTGCGACGCACGGGGTGGCCCGGCCTTCGCCCTGGAGGGGTCGATCTTCGTGGCGGGCGCGGCGATCCAGTGGCTGCGGGACGGGCTCGGCATCCTGGAGCACGCGGCCGACAGCGAGGGGATGGCCCGCTCGCTGGGCGGCAACGACGGCGTCTACCTGGTTCCGGCCTTCGCCGGGCTGGGGGCGCCCCATTGGCGGCCGGAGGCCCGCGGCACGATCGTCGGGCTCACCCGGGGCACCACCCGCGCCCACCTCGTGCGGGCGGCTCTGGAGGCGATGGCCTACGGGACCCGCGAGGTGATGGACGCCATGGAGCGGGATGCGGGGCTGCGGGCGGGGGGACTCAGGGTTGACGGGGGCGCCGCGAAGAACGACTGGCTGCTCGGCTTCATCGCGGGAATCCTGGGGGTTCCCGTCACTCGGCCCGGGATGGTCGAGACGACGGCACTGGGGGCGGCCGGGTTGGCGGGGCTGCACGCCGGCGTGTGGCGGGGACCGGAGGAATTCGCGGCTGCGTTCGCCTCGGGCCGTACCTTCGCGCCCGAATTGACCTCGGAACAGCGGGAGACCTTGGTGGCCGGATGGGAGGCGGCGGTAAGGGGGACGCTCGCCCAGCTCGACTCCGACCGCTAGCAGTCGTGGAAAACCCTCGATCGACTGTGAGCACGGAGGCTCCATCCACTTCTTCGGGATTCCCTTCGCCACGAGACTGGTGCAGCGTCCCGGCCGCGGTGGCGTCATGTATTCGGCGATGACCGGTGACTATCGCATCGCGGTTACTCGCGCGAACGGAGATACCATCCGCGTAATCGAGCGCTCCTTGCCGGCCGAACCCATCTCCGACGAGGATTGGTCGCAGGGCAACAGCGGCTACCTGGCACTCCGCGACAGTCTCCCGCTCATGGTCTGCGATCCGTTGGGCCCCCCCGGCCCGACGCAAAGCCCTTCATCGAAGCAATCGACATCGCCTGCGACGGCACCCTCTGGGTCGAGGTCATCCGGGAAGCCGGGAACCGCTGGGAGGTGTTCGACGCGGATGGGCGGCTGTTGGGCAGCATGCCGGCCCCCACCGAGCGGCGTTCCTTCACCCCGCCCGCAATCGGCACCGATCACGCGCTGACGGTGCGACGGGGCGACTTCGATCTGGATTACGTGGACGTGTGGCGGATCGAGCGCGAGGGCATGCGATGACGGGTGGGCCGCCCGGGCCGCTATCGGCTTGGGCGTAGTATTCCTGCCGGTTCCTCCGTCATGTTTCTGCTGTCAAATACGTCATAATTCTGCCGGCACGCGCGTCCTTTTCCTGCCGTTACACGTTGCGCACGTCTGTCCGCTGCAGTTACGTTCCGGTGATCGCGTGGTCCGCGACACCGCATGAATCCCCGTCCCGCAAGGCTCCACCAATGAGACGATACCTCCCCAGGACGGTAGATCAGGAGATGCGCGAGCTCCTGGGCGCCACGGGTTGCGTGGTGATCGAGGGCGTTCGGGGGTGCGGCAAGACCACGACCGCGAGGGAGTTCGCCGCGAGCGAAGTGCTGCTCGACATCGACGAGGATGCCCGACATCTGGCGGAGGCCGATCCGGCGGAAGTACTGAACGGACCTCCACCGCGCCTTATCGACGAGTGGCAGCTGGAGCCCGGAATCTGGAACCACGTGAGGCGGGCTGTCGATGACCGGCGGGCACCCGGCCAGTTCATCCTCACCGGCTCGGCCATTCCCGCGGACGACGCCACCCGGCACACGGGAATGCGTCGCATAGTCCGACTCCGCTTGCGCCCCATGTCGCTGCACGAGGCGGGGCGGTCATCGGGCGCCATCTCGTTGAAGCGCATGCTCGCGGGGGAACCATCCAAAGCCGGGGAACACACGATTCGCCTGAGCGAGGTGGCCGAACTCATCTGCCGGGGCGGATGGCCCGAAACCGTGGACTGGCCGCTGGCGCATGTTCTGCGGGCGAATCGCGGCCAGGTGGACGAGGCGGCACGTGTCGACATTCGCGAGGTGGACGGCGTCCGCCGGGATCCGCAACGCGTGCGGCTGTTCCTACGCTCCCTGGCCCGGAATGTCGGGACCGCCGCCGCGACATCGAAGCTTGCCGCGGACCTGGGAGCCCGGGACAACGGGGGCATCAAGCCGCACACCGCTGCGGACTACCTCAACGCCCTTGAGAGGATCATGATCGTCGAGAACCAGCCCGCGTGGGCGGTCCACTTGCGCTCACGGGCGGTCCTCCGCAAGCGTCCGGTCCGCCATTTTGTCGATCCGTCGCTGGCCGTGGCCGCGCTGGGCGCCGATCCCGCCCGATTGCTCGGGGACTTCAGGTTCCTCGGGCTCCTCTTCGAGTCGATGGCCGTCCGCGACCTCCGCGTGTACGCGCAGGCAGCGGATGCGGAGGTCTTCCACTACCGCGAGGACGGACGGCTTGAGGTCGACGCCGTGGTGCAGGCCCGAGACGGCCGTTGGGCGGCCTTTGAGGTGAAGCTGGGTCCGAGGAAGGTCGAGGAGGGGGCCCGCAATCTGCTCAGGCTCGCCGAACGCGTGGATCCGCAAACGGTCGGACCGCCCGGGGCCCTGGGCGTGATCGTGGCGAGCGGGTACGGGTACACGAGGCCGGACGGCGTGGGGGTGATTCCGATAGGGGCGCTGGGGCCGTAGGACCTCGTCGAGGGGAGCGGCCGCAGCTGTCCGTCTCGGTCCCGGTGAATCGGGTGTCCGACCCCTGTCGCGCTTCAGCCGCTCGGAACTGCGCCGTCATGTGCTGGAGGCGGGGATCGTCGCCGACATCAGCGGGGTCACGATCTGGCGGTGGCTCCACGAGGATGCGCTACGTCCCTGGAGTCGGCGGAGCTGGATCTTCCCGCGCGATCCGGAGTTCGCGACCAAGGCGGGGCGAGTCCTCGACCTCTATCACCGACGCTGGGACGGTCGTGCGCTGACGGCCGGTGAGTTCGTCATCAGTGCCGACGAGAAGACGCAGATTCCCATCCGCAGCACCTGTCATCCGATCAAGCCCCCGGCTCCCGGTCTTCTGGGTCGTCGACAACGGCGCGATCCACCGCGGCCAGCGATCCGTCGACCGGCTCCAGGCCCAGTTCCAGAACCTCACCCTCGTACATCTGCCCAAACACGCGAGCCGGCTCAACCAGATCGAGATCTACTTCTCGATCCTCCAGCGCAAAGCCCTCACGCCCCCTTCCTTCACTTTCCAGGACGACGTCGCCCAGCGTATCCTTGGCTTCCAAGACCATTACTTTTCCGATGGCCGACTGGCGCTGCTCTCCCCCGAAGGGGATCGAAAGGTCCTGATCTTCGAGCGGTCGGGCGTCCTCTCGGCCGCTTTCGGGCGAGAGGGGCGCGGGCCGGGGGAATTCGGGAATCCCCAACACCTCCAGGTGCTGCCGGGGGACACGATTGCGGTGTGGGACTGCATGTTCGGCCCGGTCGGCTACTTCGATCCCTCCGGGACGTTGCTGAAACACCGGTCCATCGATCTGGGCAGGGTGGTCGCGGCTCTGCGGAGCGGGACCCGGCGCGCGGGAGAGACCGTGCACCGGCCCCTGCCCGACGGATCATTCCTGGTCCAGGCCCATCGTCCGGGGTGGGAGCCCCCGGCGGAAGGCGGGACCTACAGGCAACCCGTGGGATATGCGAGGATCGATGCCGACTACGGCTCCCTCTCGTTCGGTTGGTGGGAGGGATGCGACTTCCTGGGAACGAGGCCGCCGATCGTTCCGTTTCCCGTGGATTCCAAGGTGGTGGGAGGCGGCGATCCGTTGGCCGTGTGCGTCACCAACGGAGACCGCTACGAGGTGCACCAGTTCCCCGCCGCGGGCCGCACACCTCATCGAATCATCCGGCGCACGGCCGATCCGGTCCCGATCGCACCGGAAGCGGGGCCCGCGCTTGCCGCGCTGAACAGCGACCGGGATCAGGATTGGCGCGCCTGGGAGCGGGCCCTGGCTGCGGTGCCCCAACGCTTCCATCCGGCCATCGGGGAAATGCGACTGGATTCACAGGGCCTGCTGTGGATCCAGGGCTGGTCGGCCTACCCGGGGCGGCCGGGATTCGCGGTGCCCCGGTGGAGCGTCTTCCACGAAGGCCGCTGGCTGGGCGATGTGGCCGTGCCGGCGACCGTTGTCAGGTGGATCGGCGACGACCTCGTCGTCGGCAGTGATTTCGACCGGGATACCGGTCTGGAGACGCTCTCGGGCTACCGGCTCAACCGGTTTGCTATTCCGCACGCGTCCGGCTCGTAACCTCCCGTGCGGGTCCCCGGAGGCGGCGGTGCGGGGGACGCTCGTCCAGCTCGACTGCAGGGCCGGCTCTTCGTAAGGGGAATTGACGATCAGCGGTCGATGGTCTCGCTTGGCGCTATCCGGGCTCCGGCGGAACATGCACGAGCCGGTTGCGCATCCCGACGATCTGCCGCCATGGGATTTCCGGGTTCGCCCGCCTCACGTCTTCGCTTACCTGCGCGGCGGCCTCGCCAACGATCCCCACTGACTTGAGAACCGACAACTGCGTCCGCCGGTCCCGCACGAAGTCTTCGAAGGACAGGTTCTCCGTGAAGGACAACGCATCGCGCGCGGCGAGCAGCATGTCCAGCATATGCGCGGAGTCGTCACGCGGCATAGACCACCCGCGCGGATTCCAGGATCGCCTTCCGGCGAATGTAGTTTCGGCTCTCCTCGATGGCGGCTCGGCTAACCAGATCGACCCTGCGGGAGAACAGATCGGCCAGTTCCTGCTGCATCCCGGCCATGCCGAATAGGCCCGGTGTGCGCTCCGACTTGAACCGGATCAACACGTCGATGTCGCTGTCCGGCCCGAAGTCATTGCGCAACACGGAACCGAACAGCGCCAGTTCACCCACCTGCCAACGGTCGCAGAACGCCTCGATGGCGCTCATGGACACGCCGATCCGGGCCGCCAGCCGCTCGCGGTCCCGGACGGCTCCGGCCGCCGACCCCACCGAGGCTCTCATTCCTCCACCTCCACGATCTTGAGGCTCTCGACGCCCCGGTCGTCCACGGTCTTGACCGCCGCACGCCCGTACTCGCCAGCTTCGATCGGGAGCGATACCGTGCCCCGGTAAGCTGCCGTCCGGGTTGCGTCGATCTCCGCCCTGAGGCTTTTCGCCAGCTTGGCCCGGGTCTCGTATTCGTCGCGCCATGATCGCCCTTGGGGTGCCGGGCACCCGGCTGGATCAGCCCTGTGTCCCGCGCGAGAGCATGCGGTGACGGTTGGCCGCCCGGTTCTCTGCTGGCCCAGGGGTATCATTCCTGCCGGTACCGCCGTCATGTGTCTGCCACTGGGCACGTCATAATCCTGTCGAATTGGACACGTCACTACGAGGCGATGGAGGCTGCACTCTGCGTTGCTCCTCGGGCGAATAGCGCTGCCATTCACCTCTCGTCGCAACCTGCCAGCCCGGCGCCTCGCCGCTCTCGGTGCTCGGTCGGCTTTTCCGTGAAAGTCCCTCCCGGCCGGGAGGCGTTTCAGCTCCGCGGGGGTGGCCACCCCAACCGACGTGGCCATGACCGTTATCCACGGACTGCTCTGCTAAGGAACATCCGTCACGTAGATGGCGCTGTTGCCGGGGTGGCAGTCGTCGCGGTGGGACACGAACGCGATCTTCGTACCGTCAGGGGACCACGCGGTGTAAATATCCTGGTAGTCACTGGCAGCCAGGCGCGTCACGCCCGTCCCGTCCGCGTTCACCACGGAGATTGCCCAGTTGTGGTCGGCGCGTGGGAACGAGAACGCGATTCTGGTGCCGTCGGGGGACCACTCGGGTAACCGACCATGGGCGGTGAGGCGCTCCAAGCCGCTTCCGTCCGCGTTCATCACGTGGATGCCGTAGCCGTCGCTGTCGCCCTTGCGCCAGGTTGCGGACGCGATCTTCGTGCCGTCCGGGGACCACTCGGGGTCAACCGAAAGGTAGTCGTCCCCGGTCAGGCGCTTCACGCCGGTTCCATCCGCGTTCATCACGTTGATGCCGCGGCCCTCGCCAACGAACGCGATCCTGGTCCCGTCCGGCGACCACCGCGGGTGGTGAGCAAAGGCGGAGTCCCCGGTCAGGCGCTTTTCGCCGGTCCCGTCCGCGTTCACCACGTAGATCCCGAGTTCGCCTTCCTCGCCAGTGAACGCGATCCTGGTGCCGTCCGGGGACCACCTGGGAGTAGGATCCCCCCTGGAGAACACAACGGTAAGGCGCTTCCTGCCGCTCCCGTCCGCGTTCATCACATGGACACCGTCGTAAGCGCCGTTGCGAATGCCAAAGAACGCGATCCTGGTGCCGTCGGGGGACCACCTAGGCGTCTCTCCCCCGATGGAGTCACTCGTCAGGCGCTTCGCGCCGGTCCCGTCCGCGTTCACCACGTAGATGCCCTTGCGACCGAAAGCGATCTTGGTCCCGTCCGGCGACCACCTGGGCCATCGAAGATAGCGGGCGTGATCGGTCAGGCGCTTCGCGAGCACCGCCGTCACCGCGAAGCTCAACTCCGCCGAAGCCCCTTCCGGGTCGGTAGCCGTGATCGTCACGGGCGCGGCACCCAGCGCCACAGCCGTGACCGTCACCGTGCCTCCCGACACCGACACCGCTGCCACCCGCCCGTCCGAAGTCGAGGCGGTGAAGACCAGCGCATCAAGGTCCAGATCGGTGAAGTGCGCCGAGGCGTCCACCTCCGCCGAGTCCCCCGCGAACGCCACCATGTCCGGAATCGGGTCCCCGGCCACCGGGGCGCGGTTCGGAACCGTCACCTGGAATGTCTGCGTCGCGGCCAGCCCGCCGGGGTCGGTGGCCGTGACGGTGACGCCGGCCGTGCCTTGTCCGACGGCAACGACAGTCACAACGCTCCCCAAGACCGAAACCACCGTGGCCACCGCGGGATTGAGCGAGGCGGCGGAGTACGTCAACGCCTCTCCGTCCGGCTCGGAGAAGTTGCCGGACACGCCGACGTTACCCGTGTCGCCGACGAAGACCGCAATCGCGGGCAAGGTGCCTCTTGGCTGCGGTGCCCTGTTGGGGACGATGACCTGGAACGTCTGCGTTCCGGCCAGCCCGCCCGGATCCGTGGCCATGATCGTGACGGTCACGCTCCCCGGCGTGACCGCCGCGACGGTGAATACGGGCGCACCCGACAGGTTCGCGGTGGCCACGGCGGTGTTCGAGGAGATGGCGGAGTACGCGAGCTCGTCCCCGTTCGGATCGTTGAAGCACGCAAGGACCGCGGCCGCCCCGCCCGCGTTGACGGTCACTTGCGGGAGCGCGCCGCACGGGACCGGCGCCGCCGGATCCTCGCCGCAGGCGGCGAGGGCGAACAGGGAGAGAATGGCGAAGCGTTTCATCTTGGAACTGCTCCTGACTTGAGGGGTGAAAAGCGGGACTCGGTTCCCTACGGTGCCGCCCGTTGGCGGCTTCTTCCTCGCGGAGAAGGAGGGCGGGTTCACCGACGGGGACGAGGCCGCGCTGGCGCTGTTCGCGCAGCAGGCGGCGGTCGCTGTCGCCCAGCCGCGCGCACGACGGGAGACGCGACCCGGACACGGCCAGAGAGGTGGGCGTCTCCACACGCCCGTGCGCACGAGGAAAGACGTCACGCCTCCGATATCCTGCCAGCCCGGCCCCTCACCGTTCTCCGTGCTCGCGGGATTCGTCCACTGACTGCTAGATTGATGTGGCCGCAAGCGGGTGAACCGAAGTCTTCCGAAGAGCATCTGCCCCCAGGGGCCGGAGCGACAATCGAGAATGAAGAACCAACGCTTTTTCGTGGGCCTGGTCGGCGTCGCTGCCGTCGTGGCCTACCTCATGTGGACGGGAATCAACGACAGCATGGTGTACTACCTCACCCCGGTCGAGCTCCTGGACCGCGTCGAGGCCGATCCGACCTTCCACGACGTCGGCGTGAAGGTGAGCGGACGGGTGGTGGAGGGGTCCTGGTCGCGCGAGGACGGAACCCGCGGCGCCCATGAGTTCATGGTCGCGGATCTGGAGGACACCGGCGTGACCTTCGCGGTGTACTACGACGACATCGTCCCGGACACCTTCAACGACAAGGCCGAGGTCGTGGTCGAAGGCCGCTACGGGACCGACGGCGTCTTCCGCGCCCACACCGTCCTGACCAAGTGCGGCAGCCGCTTCGAGGCGTCCAAGGAGGAGCTGGCAGTCCGCGGATGAAACCTCCCGGCATTCGAGCGGCGATGCATCCGGCCCGGACCGCTCGCGGGCTGCGGGCGACGTGACGATCCTGGGCGAGATCGCCCTCTGGATCGCCCTCCCGGTCGCGCTCTGGGGAGCCGTCGTCTCCTTCGCCGGCGGCAGGACCGGCCGCGGCGACCTGGTGCTGAGCGGCGAGCGGACCGTCCACGTCGTCACCCTGCTCCTTGTGCTGGTGTCGGCGGGCATCATCGCGGCGTTCGTGGGCAACCGGTACGAGTACTTCTACGTCGTCAACTACTCGAACCGCGAACTGGACACCTACTTCAAGGTTGCGGGCCTGTGGGCCGGGCAGCGCGGCTCACTTGTCTTCTGGACGGTCCTGCTCTCGGCCTTCTCCTCGATCGCCGTCTTCCGCAACCGCCGCCGCAACCGCGAATTCATGCCCTATGTGAGCGGCACCCTGCTGGGCATCCTCTCCTTCCTCCTGATCGTCCTCCTCTTCGCCGACGTCAACCCCTTCGAGAGGCTGGGGTTCACGCGCGCCAACGGCCTGGGCCTCAATCCCCAGCTCCAGAACTACTGGATGACGATCCACCCGCCCACGCTGTACCTGGGCTTCACGGCCTTCGCGGTACCCTTCGCCTTCGCGGTCTCGGCGCTGCTCACCGGCCGCCTGGACTCGCGCTGGATCGCGGTCACACGGCGCTGGATCCTGCTCAGCTGGTTCTTTCTCACGATCGGGATCATCTTCGGCATGCGGTGGGCCTACGAGGAACTCGGGTGGGGGGGCTACTGGTTCTGGGACCCCGTCGAGAACGCCTCGCTGCTTCCCTGGCTGACCGCCACCGCCTTCCTCCACTCGATCCAGATCCAGGAGAACCGGGGGATGCTCAAGGTGTGGAACATGGTGCTCGTGGTCCTCACCTTCCTGCTCACCATCTTCGCCACCTTCCTGACCCGCTCCGGGCTCATCGAATCGGTCCACAGCTTCGCCGAAAACCTGCGGATCGCATACATCTTCCTGGGCTTCATGGGCGGAATGGCCATCGTCGCCGCGATCCTGATCGTCCACCGGCTCCCGTCGCTCAGGTCCGAGAACCACTTCCAGTCCTTCCTCTCGCGCGAGTCGGCCTTCCTCTTCAACAACCTGCTCCTCGTCGGCGTCACCTTCGCCGTGGCGTGGGGTACGCTCTTCCCCCTCATCACCGAGGGATTCTTCGGCGAGACCCGCAACGTCGGCCCGCCGTACTTCAACCGCGTCAACATCCCCATCGGGCTGCTGCTCCTGGCGCTCATGGGGATCGGGCCGGTCATCGCGTGGCGGCGCGCTTCGCGGAGGAACCTGCTCCGGAACTTCACAATCCCGCTGGCGGCGGGCGGCGTGACGCTGGGCGTTCTGCTGGCGCTGGGCATCCGGCACGGCTTCGCGCTGGCCACCTTCGCCATCGGCGCCTTCGTGATGACGGTCGTGGTCACGGAGTTCTGGAAGGGGACGAAGGCAAGGGCGCGGATCGCGGGGGAGGGGCTGCTGAGCGCGCTCGGCAACCTTGTCGGACGGAACCGCCGCCGCTGGGGAGGCTACACCGTGCACGCGGGCGTCGTGGTGCTCTTCATGGGCCTGGCGGGCGCGGCCTTCGACAGGCGGGTGGTGCAGGAGCTGGTGCCGGGCGAGGCGATGACGGTGCGGTCCGCCCTCGGTACCGAGTACCGCCTGGTGTACGAGAGCCTGTCCCACTCGCGGCCCCGGGTGGCCCAGGACGTGGACGAGAACGACTGGCGCTGGACCGCGCTCATGACGGCGTACCGGAACGGCGAGCGGATCGGGATACTCAGGCCGGAGCGGCGGTTCTACCCCGTCATGGATCAGGCCTCGACCGAGGTGGGGATATCGAGCTCGGCGCTGGAGGACCTCTACGTGATCCCCCGGGAGCTGGACAGCCGGTCGGACCGGGCGAGCTTCGAGGTGAAGGTGCTGCCCCTGGTCCCGTGGATCTGGTACGGGGGAATGGTGGTCGCGGTCGGGACGCTCGTGGGGCTGTGGCCTCCGCGGACGGCTCCCGCGACCGCCGCTGTCCGCCGGCGGGCCGTACGGGGGGCGGTGCCGGCGGGGGCGGCGGGCTGACGTGCCGAGGGCGAGCCGACGGTGAGCGTCCTGATCGGCGGTGTGCTTCTGGCCGCGGGGGTCATGCTCTTCATCCTCGAACCGGTGTTCTCGGGGAAGGGAGCGCCCCTGTACGACGGGGACGACACCTACGACGAGGGTGCGGCGCGGCGCAGGGTGGCGCTGACGGCGCTGCGCGACCTGGAATACGACCGCGCGACCGGGAAGCTGGATGAGGACGACTACGGACGGCTGCGGACCGAGCTGTCGCACGAGGCGCTGGCGCACCTGGGGGATGAGGAGGGCGGGGGGGACGGGGGGTGGGGACCGGACCGGGCGTCGCGCGAGCTGGAAGAGGAGATCGCCCAGCTCCGCCGTGCCATCCGGGAGGGGATGCAGTGTTCGGCGTGCGATCACCTCAACCGGTCGGGAGCCCGGTTCTGCGCGAGGTGCGGCGGGGGGTTGGGGGGTGGGAGGGGGAGGTAGGGCGCTCTCGGCACTCTCACGCCAACCCCGGGCCGAGCACCTCGATCAGCTCCGCCACCACCCCGGCTTCCCCCTCGTCGTCAGCGCCGATCACGATGGGATCGAAGTCGGGGTTGACCGGCTCCAGCGTGATTTCCACGTGCCGCCACCCATTCTCGTCCTCGGTCTTTCTGCTTCGATATCGCTTGATCGTGAACCGCTCGCCGGTCTCGGGGTCGATTCCAGCTCGTTGGCCGGTATCTCGATCACTTCGTAGTCGTTGCGCCGAAGCCAAGCCCGAATGGCCCGATCCTTCCTGGCCGTCTCGGGGTTTCCGTGGATGTGTCTGCTCATCCCGTCGAGGTAGATGCACACCCCCTTGCAGAAGTCGTCGTCCGGGTCGCGGTAGATGACGTCCGGTGTCGTGGTCCCAAGTGCTCCGCTCAGCCGGATCCGTTCTCCTCGCATCCCTTCACCGAAACCGGCTCGCAGGAGCAGATGGCGAAGCTTCGTTTCGGCTTGGTTGACCGGAACCGCGTCCCCACAGGAGCCGCTCGGCGGTGGGGGGATCCGCCGTCCTGGTAGTCGAGGTGGACGAGATGGACGCGGCCGGATTCGCCGTCGAAAGGGGCGACGGAGGTGACCGTGCCGCGCCGGTTCCGTACCGTGGCCAGCATGCCGGGGCGGGGGATGGGGGTCATTGCGTTACACACATACACACCTACACATATACACATGTGCTCCGATCTTCCCCTGAAGGCGGGCGCGGACGGTTCCGGCTATCCGGATCACGGACGAGTGACAATCCGGCGAGCGGACCGGTCCTGCAAGGGCCGGGCGGCCTCGCTTGCGGTGCCGGGGCGCGATCCCCGAGGTTGCCGTCGCGGCCAACCCGCACCTCACGGCGGCGTTCGCCGACCGGGGCGGCCCGCCGGCCGTTTGCGGATCACGCGTGATCGCCGAGACATCTTGACGATCATGTCGGCGGCCATGTGATCGTAAATTGACCTTGGTGGTCATCCGTGACCGTCAACCGTGTTTCCGCGCTCCGCGACCTCGAAACGGCAACACTCACAGGAATTCGGCGATGCTCGGGGGACGGAATTGACTCACCGGGATTCTCGATCGCAGGAAGCCGCCCGCATCCGCGTACGTCTTGCGCGTCTCGGAACCGAAACGGCCGAACTGACCGCGCGCTTCGCGGAGATCGAGGCGATCGGATCGCCGGTCCCCCGAGGCGAGCGGGCCGTTCCGGGCCAGGTGACCCACCGATCCCCGCCGGGAGACAAGATCGCCCTGTTCCGGACCCTGTTCAGCGGTCGCGAGGACGTATTCCCCAAGCGCTGGGAGAATACCCGGGCCGGAAGGGCGGGCTACGCGCCCGCGTGCGGCAACGAATGGAAGCCGGGCCTGTGCGGGAAGCCCAGGGTCAAGTGCGGAGCCTGTCCCAACCAGGCCTTCCTGCCCATGACGGACGAGGTGATCGAGGGGCACCTGCGCGGTCGTCAAACGATCGGCGTCTATCCCATCCGAGCCGACGACACCTGCCGGTTCCTTGCCGCCGACTTCGACAAGGAGACTTGGCGCCGGGACGCGCAGGCCTTCCTCGGAGCCTGCCGGTCGAAGCGGATTCCGGCGGCACTCGAACGCTCGCGCTCGGGCAACGGCGGGCATGTCTGGATCCTCTTCGACGACCCGGTTCCGGCCGCGGTCGCCCGTCGCCTGGGCGCCCATCTCTTGACGGAAGCCATGGACGGACACCCTGACATCGGTTTCGGATCGTACGACCGGTTCTTCCCGAGCCAGGACACGCTGCCGGAGGGAGGGTTCGGCAACCTGATCGCGCTGCCTCTGCAGGGCGGTCCGCGCAGGAACGGCAACAGTGTGTTCCTCGACGACGGCTTCGAGCCCTATCGCGACCAGTGGGCCTTTCTGTCATCGCTTCGGCGCCTGTCTCCCGCGGAAGTCACGGCGGTCGCGGACGAGGCCACCCGGCAGGGCCGTGTCATCGGCCTGCGCCTGCCGGTTGAAGACCGGGACGAGGAGCCATGGACGGCTCCGGCTTCGCGGCGCCTGCCGCTGCCCGAAATTGCCGGGGCGGTGCCCGAGCGGATCGAGGTGGTTCTGGGCGACCAGCTCTACATCCCGCGCGACGGCCTCCCGTCCGGCCTGGTCAACCGGCTCATCCGTCTCGCGGCGTTCCAGAACCCGGCGTTCTACTCCGCGCAGGCGATGCGGCGCTCCACCTTCGGCATCCCCAGGATCGTGGCTTGCGCGGAATTGCCGTCGCACCATGTCGCCCTCCCGCGGGGCTGCCGCGCGGCGATGGAGTCGATGCTCAAGGAACTCGGCATCCGCGTGGAGGTGCGTGACGTGCGCAACCCCGGCACGCCGGTCGAGACCGCCTTCCTCGGTCGATTGACGCCGGAGCAGCAGACGGCCGCCGATGCCCTGCTGCGGCACGACAACGGCGTTCTCGCGGCGGCAACCGGGTTCGGGAAGACCGTGGTCGCCGCATCGGTGATCGCCTCGCGCCGCACCAGCACACTCGTGCTGGTCCACCGCCTGCAGCTCATGGACCAGTGGCTCGCACAGCTCGCGGCATTCCTCGATCTTCCCGCCGCGTCCATCGGGCAGATCGGCGGAGGCAGGCGCAAGCCACGCGGCCTCGTCGATGTCGGCGTGATCCAGAGCCTGGTGCGCAACAGGGAAGTGGACGACATCGTGGCCGGCTACGGGCACCTCGTGGTCGACGAGTGCCACCATCTCCCCGCCGTGAGCTTCGAGGCGGTGGCACGCCGTGCGAAGGCCCGGCACGTGCTCGGGCTGTCGGCGACCGTTACGCGGCGCGACGGCCACCATCCCATCATCTTCATGCAATGCGGCGGCGTCCGGTACCGGGCGACGGCCAGGGCACAGGCCCGGCGGCGCCCCTTCCACCATCGTGCGATCCTGCGTCCGACCGCGTTCCGGTTGCCGGCGGACATGGACACCGAGCGGCCCTCCATCCAGCAGGTGTACGGCGCGCTGGCGGCGGACGGGGTGCGCAACAGTCAGATCCTTGACGACGTGCGGGCGGCGATCGGGGCGGGGCGTTCCCCGATCCTCCTGACCGAGCGGCGGGAGCATGCCCGGCGCCTGGCCGACAGACTTGCCCGAGTCGCCCGCAACGTACTCGTGCTTCGCGGAGGCATGGGGACCAGGGAGCGCCGTGCGCTGATGCTGCGGCTGGAAGAGATTCCCGGGACGGAGGAACGGGTGCTTGTCGCGACGGGCCGGTGCATCGGCGAGGGTTTCGACGACGCCCGCCTCGACACGCTGTTCCTGACGATGCCGTTCTCGTGGAGGGGAACGCTCGCCCAGTATGCGGGCCGCCTGCACCGGCTGCACCCGGACAAGCGTGAAGTGCGGGTCTACGACTACGTGGACGCGCGCGTGCCGATGCTGCGGCGGATGAGCGAGAAGCGGGTGTCGGGCTACCGGAGCCTGGGGTACGGCGTCGAGACGGATGGAGCACGGGAAGCGGACGGGGCCGGTTTGTTGGACATCGGTCTGGAGCGTGGCATGTCCGACGGGGCCTCTCCGCCTTGAGGGTCGCGGATTGTCCGGGCAGATGGCCGCAAGTTACAACAAATGTCAACTATACATGACATTGTGGAAACCACAATTGACACTACGCGCTTTTGCCGCGCGCGCGAATGCCCGAGATCTCGGCAACTCGGCGCCCAATCTGCTTCCGAATCGCCGTCTTCAGCCCGTATTATCTTGGGGTCATCGGAAGTGGTCGGCGCTGGTCTGAGGACGGAGCCGGAGAAGAACGCATGCCCACAGTGAGGCCCGTCCGTCGCTCGCCCTCCAAACCATACGCCTCCCACGGCAATCTCAGCGGTTGGCTTGGCTTACCGAGCAGCTTCCCGCACTTCCCGGTTCCGGGATCATCTACACGCTGACCGTGCGCGATGCGGAGCTGGTGGCGAAATGGCTCCAGGAACCCGGCATCAAGGTCAGGGCCTACACAGGCCAGATGGAAACCGAGGAACGAGAAGAGTTGGAGAGGGCTCTTATCGAGAACCGTGTGAAGGCGTTGGTAGCCACCGTCGCGCTGGGAATGGGCTTCGACAAGCCGGATCTGGGGTTCGTCATTCACTATCAGACTCCCGGATCCGTAGTGGCCTACTATCAACAAGTGGGTCGTGCCGGCCGGGCCTTGGAGAGGGCATACGGCGTCTTGCTCAGCGGTGACGAGGAAACCGACATCACCGAGTACTTCATCACTACGGAGTTTCCCACTCGCGAGGAGGCGGAACAAGTAATCGGAGCGCTGATGAGGGCGCCCGAGGGCATGTCAAGCTACCAACTCCTGCGGCAGGTCAACCTCCCGAATGGCCGCATTGAGCGCACGACGAAGTTGCTGTCCCTGGAGTTGCCGCCTCCGATCGTGAAGGACGGCGCCAAGTGGCAGTTGACTGCTGCCAACCTGAAGGACTCCTTCTGGGAGAGAGTGGACCGCCTGACCAAACTCCGGATGAAGGAACAGCGCCAGATGCAGGAATACGTCCGTCTGGAACGCGGCCACATGGAGTTTCTGATCGAGGCGCTCGACGGCGATACAGAGGGAATCGGGACCCCTCGGCTTCCACTGCTTCCCGCAGAGGTCAACCCACAAACAGAGCGCGATGCGCTGGCCTTCCTGCGCCGTCTCGATCTGCCGATTCAGCCACGGTTGAAGTGGCCGGCGGGCGGGTTGTCCCACGCCTCGGTCGAAGGCCGGATTCCGAACGAACACCGAGCCGAAACCGGAAGGGCACTGTGCCTGTGGGGCGACGGAGGATGGGGAGGGCTGGTAAAGAACGGGAAACAGGAGGACGGACGATTCGCCGACGAGCTTGTTGACGCGGGTGCTTCGCTGGTCCGTCGCTGGGGTCCGAATCCACGGCCACAGTGGGTAACCTGCATTCCGTCGCGTCGGAATCCGCGCCTCGTGCCCGACTTCGCAGAGCGACTGGCGAAAGCGCTTGGATTGCCGTTTCGTTCAGTTCTCGTCAAGACCGAGGATCGCCCTCCGCAGAAGGAAATGGAGAACTCCGTGCAACAGGCCCGGAACGTCGACGGTTCCCTCGCCGTCTTCGCCCCACACGTTCCGCCGACTCCAGTGCTGCTCGTCGATGACATCGTCGGTTCCCGGTGGACCTTCACCGTGGCGGCGTGGCTCTTGCGCAAGAACGGTGGTGGCAGCGTCTGGCCACTCGCCCTCTCATCGCTGGGGCGTAGCTGATGAACGGCGAGCTCAGCCCCAACGCCCAGGCGATCCTGCTGCTGACGGCACCGCTTCTGGCGGGGAGGTCGCGTCCGTCCGTCAGGCCCCTGTCCCGCAGCGCCTATAACAAGTTGGTGCGGCATCTTCGCGACACCGAAATGCAGCCTGCGGCTCTCCTTGATTCCGAAGGCCTGGGGGAACTCGACAACTCGTGGTCCGGATTGAAGACCAAGCGAACCCTGGAAGATGTCCGTCGACTTCTCGGACGAGGATTCCTTCTGGCCCAGGCCTTGGAGCGTTGGAGCGCGCGCGCGATGTGGGTGGTCACAAGACCGGACGACGACTACCCCAATCGGCTCCTGAAGAAGATGCGAGGGAAGGCACCGCCGGTGCTCTACGGTTGCGGCGACCGGAACGCTTTGGACGGTGGCGGACTGGCGGTCGTCGGCTCACGAGAGGTGAACGAGGAGCTGATTGAGTACACGGAACGCATTGGACGGTTGGCAGCCGAAGCGGAGGTGCAGATTGTCTCCGGTGGCGCCCGTGGCGTCGATCAGGCGGCCATGCGGGGATCCCTTGAGGCCGGTGGGCATGTGATCGGCGTCCTGGGCAATGGGCTTGAACGCGCCGCGCTCAATCGCGAAAATCGCGGGCCACTCATTGACGCGCGGCTGGTGCTGGTTTCATCCTTCGATCCCGCAGTCCGGTTCCGGAGTTGGCAGGCGATGGAGCGCAACAAGCAGATCTATGCGCTCGCGGATGCGGCGCTGGTCGTGAACTCCGATCTTGGCCATGGCGGCACTTGGGCGGGAGCGACCGAGCAACTGCGGAAGCTTCGTTACGTGACGGTGTATGTACGCTCAAACGGAGAGCCATGCCGAGGGCTTGACGAGTTGGTTGTGCGCGGGGCCGTGAAGTGGCGGGAACCCAAGACGTCCGGCGACCTTCGCGAGATCGTGTTCGATCGCACGACACCGGTCCCGGAACCCGGCGAAGCGCTTCAGAGGGAGCTTTTCCGCGCCGAGCGCGAGACTGGTTCGCGAGTGTCCGCGGTCCGAGAAGGTGAAGCGGCGGCGCTTGACGAACGGAAGATCGCACTTGTTGGCTCTGAATCGCTTGGGAAGGCACTCGTAGCGGGGAAAGCGGCCATGCGGCTGTTGCGTGCAATGTCCGGCAAAATGACGCGCAAGGAGATCCGCGACGCCTTGAAGCTCAAGGATGGGGGTCACGTCAAGAAGCGGTATCTGGATCCGTGTCTGGAACGAGGCTGGATCGAGATGACGATGCCCAATAGGGCGCGCAGCCCGAACCAGCGCTTCCGCGTCACTCAGGCCGGCCAGGCCGTGCGAAGTGCGGCAGGCGCCGATGTTCGCACCTCCGGATGACCGCTTCGAACCAGCCGCCCAGCCCCCCGCCACCCGCGGACCCCCGCGATGCCACGCAGTCACTTGCCCGCGTCCTGCTCACGAGCGATCCCGGAGCGGCGCGCATCGGGAGCCGGACGCGCGACATAGGGCGGCGCCTGCTCCGCTCGTCGCCCCATGCCCGCGAACCCGACTTCACGCGGCTTCATCCCGACGACCTGGCGTTTCTGTTCGCCGCCTACGACGGACGTTTCCTGGACGGGCTCTGCGGAAGGTTGCTCGGTCCGGTAGGAGTGAGTTTCCGTCTCTCCGGCCGGATGACGCGGGCGGGCGCCAAGACCACGCGATTGCGCGGACCGGACGGCGCCACCCGTTTCGAGATCGCAGTGGCCACTTCGATCCTGTTCGACGGCTTCGCGGACGGCGATCCGGAGGTGAGCGTCTGCGGGCTGGCGTGCCGACACTGTCCATGACATGCGCGGCGACCACCGGATCGCTGATGACGGAACCCTGATCGGCCCCCCACACCCTCCTTCCCCGGACCGATTCGCGCACCCGAGAGCGGGGAGGTATGATGTGTCGACCATGCAGACCCGGACACCGAAGACGTGGGAGGATGTCCTGCGGATGCCGGACGACGGCAACCGCTACGAGTTCATCGGGGGGCGTCTGTACGTGACGGCCGCGCCCGTGACCCGGCACCAGCGGATTTCGAAGCGGCTGCAGGCGGCCTTGCTGCGGGTCCTGGAGGATGCGGGCCACGGCGAGGTGTTCGACGCCCCTTTCCTCGTCGAATTCCCGGGCATCGGGGATCGGGTTCAACCGGACCTCATCTTCGTGTCCGACGAGAGGCGGGAGATCATCGGTGAAAAGCAGGTGCTTGGCGCTCCCGACCTGGTCGTCGAGATCCTGTCGCCTTCCACCGCGCACCGGGACCGCGGGATCAAGCTCGACCTGTACGCACGATGCGGGGTCCGGCAATACTGGATCGTGGATCCGGTCGAGGACGTGGTCGACGTATGGCGCTTCGGGGACGAGCCGGGGCACGAGCGCTTCTCCGGCAGGCTCCCCGTCCGGCCTGGTCGCGAGCGCTTGGGCCTGGTCGACCTTGACGAGGTCTTCTCGCGTCATCTGGACCATTGGGAGAGCGGAGCATAGTCCGCATATGATCCGTCCACCATGCAGACCCGGACACCAACTTGGGAGGATGTGCTGCGGATGCCTGACGACGGCAACCGCTGCGAATTCATCGGGGGGCGCCTGTACGTCGCGGCCGCGCCAGTGACCGGGCGGTGGAGCGGATCGACCCACTCGGACATCCCGGTCGACGCGCCTGCCGCCGTTCCGGAGGCGGGGTCCGGGGTGAAGCGGAACGAAGTGCGAACGGCTGGCGGAAGGCAGGAGTGACATGGGCATTCGCGGCGTCGATTACGGCCACGAACACAAGCGGCTCGAGCACCTCCTGCGTTCCGTCGACCGTCCCGGCGAATACTGTGTCGGCGGCCGGCTCTTCACACCGCTCCCGCGCGTCGTCGTGGATGGGGCCGGGCAGCTCTCCTTTCCCATCCCCCGCGCGCAGATCCGGTCGCTGATCGCAGCGGCGGAGCGCGCGCCCTGCGGAAAGGGGACCGAAACGGTCGTGGACCCGACCGTTCGGGACTGCTGGCAGATCGACGCCGAACAGGTGCGTCTGACCGGACGTGCGTGGCCGCACTCCTTCCGGAAGGTGATGGACCTTGTGGCCGCCGGTCTCGGCCTGCCCGCCGAAAGGCTCGGCGCCGATCTCCACAAGCTCCTCGTGTACCGCACGGGAGGCTTCTTCTCCGAGCATCGGGACACCGAAAAGGTGCCGGGCATGGTCGCAACCCTCTCGATGTCGCTGCCCGTACCGGGGACCGGAGGAGAGCTGGTCGTTCGCCATGGGGAGAGGAAGAAGGTCTTTGACCTCAACGCCGCCGAGCCGTCCGAGCTGTCGTACGCGGCGTTCTACGCGGACTGCCCGCACGAGGTCCGGCCGCTCGCGGAGGGCCACCGCGTCACGCTCGTCTTCAACCTGTTCCTGGATTCCGGCGTTGACGTGCCGGGAGCGCCCGACTACTCCGACCTGGCGGCACCGGTCGCGGAGTGCCTGGCGCGCTGGCGCGACGAAGGCGTCACGGACAAGGTCGTGTGGCTGCTCGACCACGAGTACAGCGAGGGCGGACTGTCCTTCGGCACGCTGAAGAACACCGACGCGGCCGTGGCGAAGGTGCTCGGCGACGCTGCGGACCGTGCGGACTGCGAGTTCCACGCCGCCGTGCTTCGCATCGAGGAGTGGGGCTCGCCCGTGTACGAGCCTCCGAGCCGTTGGGGTTGGGACCGGGAGTGGGACGACTCCGGGGAGGAGGACGGGTCCGACACCGAGATGGACGAGGTCCACGACCGATGGGAGGCGCTGGACGGCTGGGCGGCCCGGGACGGAAGCCACCCCCCCTTCGGGCGGATTCGGCTGAACTCGCTCGAGCTCCTGCCGCGTGAAGGACTCGACGACGCCGAGCCGGATGATAGAAGGCTGGAGGGATCGACGGGCAACGAGGGACCCACGCTGGAATTCATCTACCGCCTCGCAGCGCTCGTCGTATGGCCGAGCGGGAATACGGTGGGCATCGTGGCCGAAGGGAGCATCGACCAGACGGTGTCGTGGGTCGGGACGCAGTGCGGCGCCGCGGATGGCGCTGGTCGCGGCGGAACCGGGCGGATCTCCGGACTGCTCCGCAGGCTGACCGAAGTCTGGCCTGTCGGCGACGACGCCCGGCGGCCACAGGACCGGGGGGCGATGCTGCGGCTGGTGCGCGATGCGGGAGAGGGGGATGTGGCCGCCGAATTCCTGCACCGCGTGGTCCTGGCCATGTACGACGGCGACGAGAACGAGGCGCTGGCAGCCGTTCTGCCGTTGATCGGCTCCGAGGGGGCGGCGGGGTTCCTGCCACTGTTCGTGGACAGGCACCTCCCGCGCCGGTTCGGGTACGTGATCGAGCTGCTTGTCCTTTCGGCCACGGCGTGCGCCGCCGGCGGGGGTGCCGAAGACGGCGCGGAACCGGCCCGCGGTTCCGCCTGGCACAAGGTGTTTCGCGTGGCGGTGGCCGCCGCACTGTCGGGGTCGGCAGCGGCCCTTCGGACCGAGTCGGAGAGGCGTCGGGGCGAACCCGGCGACGACGACGGCTGGCCGCTTCGGCTCCGGCAGGTCTCCCCGAGAGCCGCCCCCGCCGTCCCGGCCCGGTGCGCCCGCGGGCACGACGGCCTACCGCGCGTTGTGGCAACGGGCGGCCGACTTCCTGTTGGAGCGCAGTTCCGCGGTCCCCGTCGAGCCGGCCGAATGGATCGTCCCGGGGGCGGCGGACATCTCGTGCGACTGCGAGCTCTGCGCCAGGCTGCGTGCGTTCTGCGGCGACCCCGTCGAGCGCGTGGAGCGCTTCAAGGTGCGCAAGGATCTGCGCAAACATCTGCATCGGGTCATCGACCGGCACCGCCTCGACATGCATCACGTGACCGAACGCAGCGGCAGACCCTATACCCTGGTCTGCACGAAGAACCGCGCCGGTCATGAACGGCGGCTCGAGGAGTACGCGGAGGACCTGCGCCGCATGAGTTCGCTACTGACGTCGATTCCGGAGTGCGAAAGGCGGGGCAGTGGACCCGGAAGAGCGGAGATGCTCGAGAGGGCTTTGGCCGTGGGCGGGGCCCACACACATCGGCCGGTCACCCGCTCCGAGGGCGTGGCTTGACGCTGGAAGGACGACGGCTGGTCTGCCGCTACGGTCCCACGCGCGCCCTCGACGGGGTCGATATCGCAGCCGGAGACGGCGAGATCCTGGCCGTCGTCGGGCCGAACGGCGCCGGGAAGACCACGCTGCTGCGCACGCTGAGCGGCGAGAAACGGCCCGACCGGGGCGAGGTGCTGCTGGACGGGTCTCCGGTGTCGGGAGCGGATCCGCGGTGGCGGGGCAGGGTGGGGCTGGTATCGCACCGGCCGGGTCTCTACCGGAAGCTCTCCGTGGCCGAGAACCTGACCTTCTTCGCGGCCCTGCACGCGGTCCCCAATGCCCGCGACGCCGTGGGCCAGGCCCTCGAGGCCGTCGGTGCGGCCACCCTGGCCGGCACCCGCGCCGAAGCCCTCTCACGGGGACAATCCCAGCGCGTGGCCCTGGCCCGGTCGCTCCTCCACGACCCCGACATCCTCTTCCTGGACGAACCCTTCACCGGACTGGACCCTGCCGGCGCGGCCGCCCTCGAAACCACCCTGCGGGCGCGCCGTTCCGCGGGCGGCGTCATCGTCCTGGTCACACACGACCTGCGCCGCTGCCTGGGTCTCGCGAACCGCGTCGCCGTGCTGCGCGGCGGCCGCAAGGTCCACGACGGCGAGACCGGCGCGGCGGATGCGGCAGACCTCCTGGGATTCTTCACAGTCGCCGCCGGCAGTCCGTCGGCAACGCCCCCGACCGGAGACCGGCCGTGAACGACCTCCGCCGCGCGTTGCTGATCGCAGCCAAGGACCTGCGCCTCGAGTTCCGCTCCGGCGGCAGGATCCTGTCGATGATCGCCTTCGTCGTCCTGGCCGGCTTTCTCTTCGGCTTCGTCCTGGACCGCGGCCAGGTGGAGGGCCGGGACGTGGCCGCCGCCCTCGTCTGGCTGACGATCCTCTTCGCCGCGACCGCCGGTGCCGGCCGCATCTTCGACCCCGAGGAGGAGGACGGCGCCTTCAGGCACCTCCTTCTCACCCCGGTCGCGCGGTCCGCGGTCTTCCTGGGCAAGACGGCGGCCGGCCTGGTCGTGATCTGGCTCGTGACCGCGCTGTCCTTCGTCTCGCTGACCGCCTTCCTGGGGGTCCGCGTCCCGGGTTCCCTGGCCGCGCACACGGCCGTCCTGCTGCCCGGCACGATCGGCCTCGCCGCCACGGGCACCTTCTTCGGACGCATCTCCCGGCACAGCACCCTGGGAGACACTCTCCTGCCCGTGCTCACATTCCCCCTGCTCGTACCGGTTATCTTCTTCGGCGCGACCGCCACCGCACGGGTTTTCCTGGAGCGCCCCTGGATCGAGATTTCAGGTTCGGTGCGCCTGCTGTGGGCCTTCGCCGTGGGCGCGGTGGTTGTCGGCGGCGCCCTTTTCCGCCACCTCACCGACGAATAGGAACCGAACCAGCGTGGAGCCGATGTCGCCCAGAGCCAGCATCGCGGGACTGTCCCTCGTGACGGCCGGGGTGGCCACGATCCTCGTGGCGCACTGGATGGTGGCCTTCCGGGTCCCCACGGAGGCCGCGCAGGGCGTGGTCCAGAGGATCTTCTACGTGCACGCCCCGGCGGCGTGGACCATGTTCATCGCCGTGGCGATCGTGGCGTTCGCGAGCGCCGCCTATCTGTGGCTGAAGGACGACCGCGCCGACGCGGTGGCCGTCGCGGCGGCCGAGGGCGCCCTGGTCTTCGGCGCCATCATGCTGGTCTCGGGCCCCCTGTGGGGCAGGATCGCGTGGGGAACCTACTGGACCTGGGAACCCCGCCTCACCCTCACGCTCATCCTCTGGTTCACCTATCTGGGCTACTTCCTTCTGCGCGGGTCGATCTCGGATCCCGGGCGCGGCAAACGCTTTGCGGCGGTCGTGGCGGTCGTCGGATCGCTGAACATCCCGCTCATCCACGTCAGCGTCGAGATGTTCCGGTCGTTGCACCCGGGACCCGTCGTCATCAAGCCCGAGCGCCCCTCGCTGCCCATCGAGATGCTGGCCGCACTGCTGACCATGTGGGCCGGTTTCATCCTGCTGTTCCTCGGTCTCCTCACCTTCCGCTACACCGTCGAGCGGCTGCGCAGGGGTCCCCTGCCGGCCGTGTCCGGCGAGACGGGCGAAGCACTCACATGATGAAACGAAGCCTGAGCCTGGTCCTGTTTTCCCTTGCCGTTCCCTTCGGCCTGGCGGCGCAGGCGGCCGATGCCGGACGGGACGCTCTGCGCCCCTATGTGCACGTCCTCCTGGCCTACGCGGTCGTGTGGCTGTTCATCCTGCTCTGGGTGTGGATGATCGCCCGGCACCTGAAGCGCCTTCCGCGGGCTGCAGGGCCGGATGAGGGGTAGCGGCCCGGCCCGGTTGCCGCTGCCGGCCCAACCGGCGTCCGCCTGCGTCCTCCTCGCGTTCGCCCTCCTGGTCCCGCCGGGGACCGCCCAGACGATGGGGACGATGCCCGGCACGCTCCGCTACGGCTCCGGCCTCCTCGATATTC
Source organism: Longimicrobiales bacterium (assembly GCA_965204275.1). Classification (GTDB taxonomy): domain Bacteria; phylum Gemmatimonadota; class Gemmatimonadetes; order Longimicrobiales; family Gaopeijiaceae; genus Bin94. Next base: position 1,082,109 of record CBDBEC010000002.1, on the reverse strand, counting down.
CGGTGGCGTCGGTCCTTCCCCACATGGCGTTCACCGCGACCTGGTCGGGCTTCCGGGTGTCGGTCGCCGAGACGGTCGTCCCCGATGATCCGGGCGCGGCACTCCCGCCCGGTGGGCGATACGAGCGCTGGTTCTCCGACGGCTCGCTCGCGCTCGGGCTCTTCGGCCGCCTGGAAGTCGGCGCGAGCCTGCAACACTTCGCGGGTGCGGAGCGGGGCGGCAAGGTGCTGGGCGCATTCGGACGCCTGGCGCTGCTCCGGCCCCGTACCCACGGCTTCGGGCTGGCGGCGGGGTTCCGCCATCTCACCTCGCCCTCCTTCGCCGGCGCACGGACGGGCGAACCCCAGCCCAACCGGCTCGGATACCCGGACTGGCGGGTGACCCGGACGGCGACGGACGACAACGGGTTCGGCGGGAACCTGAGCCCCTACCTGGTGGGGTCGGCCGCATGGCCGGGCTTCGCCAACGCTCCTGCTCCCTTCGACGTGACGCTGCACCTCGGGTGGGGCGGCGGGCTCTTCTCGGCCGGGGACGACCTGGACTTCTACCGGGACGCCGGTTCCGGCGGAGTCTTCGCGGGTGCCGCCGCCCACTTCGGCCTCGGGGGCGGCCGCCTGCTGAACCTGATGGGGGAGTTCAACGGCTTCGACGCCAACGCGGGTGTGCAGCTGGACCTGGGCGGAGTGCGGGTCGGGGCATTCGCACTCGGGCTCCAGCACGACGGGACCTCCACCTTCCGCTCCCGGAAGTTCGGTGTGCTCGGGTCGGTGGCCTTCTGCGGGGGACGGGGGACGCTTTGCCGGGGCCGGCGGAAACCCGCTCCCGACACGGTCACGCTTCCCGCTCCGCCACCCGATACGGTGGTGATTGTGCGCGAACCCGCGCCGGAAGGCCGCGGTGCGCCGGAGGGGACCGCACAGACGCTGTGTCTGGCTACCGGGATCGGTGTGGATGTGAGGATTTCCGCGGCCGGGGACACTCTTGTCGGACCTTCGTGGGTGTCGTTGGGGAAGTTGAGGCCAGGCCTGGTGTTTGCGGGCAGCTACGCGGAAGGGCGCGAATGGTTCATTGCGGGTGCGCCGGTACGCTTCCGGGAACGGGAGTACGTCTGGACGGACGCCTCGGTGCGGCTGAACTGCGACGGGATCGTGCAGGTCGGTGAATACGGGGGCGTGCCGGTTTTCTCGGATCGTTCGGTGGAGGCTCCGTTCGAGTCGCTGCATGTGCCGTTCCGGCCGGGCATCTGGTCGACGTACCGGCGCCGGTGAGGGCCGCGGAGTCGCTTGGAATGCGCCATGGAGTTTACGTTAGGCCGGTGTCGGCGTCCGTGACCCTCCCCGCTGTCATGATTGCGGCCGCCCGGGTGGCCGGGACGCAGGGGACAGCCGGCGGAGGATCGGAACGAGGGGAGTGTCGGAGGGTACCTTGGAGTTGGAGTTCAAGGCTGGCCCCCATTTGGTCGTTGGGGATGACATGTGCTTACCGGAGGAGGCGGAAACATGAAGGAGACGGCGACGCGCGCGAGGAAGAGGGGCTTGGTGAAGACGTTGCTGCCGGGGGCGGTCCTGCTCTGGGGCTGTGCCGATCTGGCCATGGAAGCGGACCGGATACCCACGGAGCTGACACTTTCTCCCGATGCCGGCCTCCTTACGGTGGGGGAACCGACGAAGCTGGAACTCACCGTCAGCGATCAGAACGGCGAAGCCATGCCGGTCCCCGGTTGGACGGCTCCGAGATGGGAGGTGTCCGACAGGTCCGTCGCGGAACTGAGCCGGGACGGCACGCTGGGCACACTGACGGGACAATCGGGCGGGTGGGTCACGGTCAGGGCGAAGTTGGCCGGGCTGGAGGACGATGCGCGTTTCCGCATGAATCCCGACCGCATCGGTTTGACCGCGCCGGTCATCTACGTCAACCAGGTCACGCAGAACCGGGAGGGCACCATACGACTCATCGCGGGCCGGCCCGGGTTGCTGCGGGTCTTCGTGGTGGGCGACCAGGTCAACTGGCTGGAGCCCCCGTCGGTAGGAGTCACGCTGTCGCACGGGAACGACGTGGTCTTCGAGCAGCTTCTCCCGCCCGAGACGGGGAACATTCCCACCGAGGTCAACGAGTCGAATCTGATCGGGTCCTACGACGCCGTGATTCCCGGCTCCGTGATCAGGCCCGGCGTCCGCATGGTGGTGGAACTCGATCCGGACGGGGTCGTTCCACTTGCCGAGGGGAGCCGGCTTCGGTATCCGGCCCAGGGTTCGATGGAACTCGAAGTGGTGGAGCCTCCCGTGTACCGCATCATCCTGGTCCCGACCATCTCACGCCCGGCCCCGGACTCGGCGGTCTTCGCATGGGTGGACGGAGTGAACCCGGACAGCGAGCAGATGCGCCTGGCAAGGACCATACTCCCGGTGGGCGAGATGGAGGTGGAGGTCCGCGAGACCTACTTCACCAACACCGATCTGAGATTCTTCGGCAACTGGCTCCGGTGGCGAAACGAAATCGGGGTCCTCTACGAGCAGGAGGGCAAACGCGGCTACTACTACGGGGTCGTGAGCCGGAACCTGTTGGGCGTTGCCGGGATCGCGAACTTCGCGTATCCGGTGAGTGTCGGGTCCGATGTCGACTACGTCCACACGCACGAAGTGGGACACACCATGGGTCTGTGGCACGCCCCCTGCGGCGGTGCCGGGGGGCCGGATCCGGAATATCCCTACGGCGGAGGGCTCATCGGAGTATGGGGATATGACGTTGCCGGGAGCCGGTTGCTGGATCCGGCGAGCTACGCGGACGTGATGAGCTACTGCTTCCAGCGAATCTGGATCAGCGACTTCCAGTTCAACAAGTCAATGACGCACCGGCTGAGCGGAGACGGCGGGATCAACCACGGTCCGGAACCCGCGGCTTCCGGCGGGCCGGAACGGGGCGAGATGCTCGTGGTCTGGGGCGCGGTCCGGGACGGACGCCTGATGCTCGAGCCGGCGTTCGTTCTGGACGGGCCGGTGCTGCTCCCGGAGGCGGGCGGTCCCTACCGGGTCGACGGGCTGGGCGCGGAAGACGAGACGAGGTTCTCGCTCTCGTTCACGCCGACTCCGCTCGCGTATGGGGGAGGCAGCTTCGTGTTCTTCATCCCCTACGAGCCCGAGTGGGCCGACAACCTGTACCGGATGGTCCTCACCGGGCCCGAGGGGGAGACCACCGTAACGCGCGACGGCCCGTCCGAGATGGCCGTCGTCGCGGATCGGTCCACAGGGAGAATCCAGGCCATCATCCGAGACTGGGACGGGGGGCCGCTCCCCGGCGAGGCGGGCGCGAACGTCACGGTTACCAGGGGAATACCGGCGGGCGGGCTACGGTAACCGATCGGGGGCCGGACGACCTCGCGCCGGATCTCTTGCCGGGTCGCCTACTCCATCCCCAGCCGCCCCGCCACCTCCCCCGTCAGATCCGCCGCCGTATCGACATCCGACTCCACCTCGAGCAAGGTGACCCGAAGCCCCCGGCCGCGCGCGCGGGCCACTGTCTCCGCGAGGACGGCTTCGGTGCTCCACGCGATTCCCCTGAACAGCGCGGGGCAGGGCTCCAGCAATGCCATGAGGTAGTAACCCCCGTCGCGGGAAGGCCCCAGCACGACATCCGCGGTGTCGAGCGCGGCCAGCGCGCGCGCGACCGTGCCCGCCCCGACGGCGGGCGTGTCCGTGCCGATCACCACGGCGCGGCGGGAGAACTCGAACGCCCGGGCGAACATGCGCGACATGCGTTCGCCGAGATCCCCCGCGCCCTGCTCCCAAAACCGCTCCGGCCCGGGACCGAGCCAGTCCCGGACTTCGGCCTCGGCGCCGGGGGGGTCGTAGCATACGGTCACGATTGCGGGCGCTTCCGCCACCCGGTCGACGATCAGACGGCCCATGCGCCGGTACAGGGCCGTGGCCGCCTCGTGGTCGGGCGACCCGCCGCGCCCCAGGCTCCGCGCCAGGCGCGTCTTGACCTCGCCGGGCCGGGGGGCCTTGGCGAAGACCAGGAGGGTCGCTTCGGTGGCGTCGCCGGCAATCTCCACGTCGTCCGCCCCGGTGCCCCCGCGTGTTCGCGCCGGATATCTGGCCGCCAGATCGCTCGGCCGGGTACCCGCCAGAAACCGGCTGACGAGTCCCACATTGCGCAGCCATGCTCTCAGACGGCCTTCTTCCTCGTAGCGGCGCGGGCTGGTGGAGATCGCGGCCGGAAGACGGATCAGCCGTCCCGCGCGCCGCAGCCGCCGGTTCAGGACGACGTCCTCCATGATCGGCTCGTCGGGGTATGGGCCCGACGCCAGGAAGAGATCGCGCCGGATCAGGAGACCCTGGTCGCCGTAGATCAGGCTCGACAGCCACTCTCGCACCCGCTGCCCGCGCTCGATGATCCGGTAGTGGAAGTGGGGGTGGGAAATCAGCAGCCTGAAGTACCCGGCCTCGGGCCGGTCGTCGCGCACATGGTCCTCGATCGCCTGCAGGGCCCCTTCTCCCAGCCTCGAGTCGGCATGCACGAAGAACAGCCACGGTGACCGCAACCCGCGGGCCCCGGCGTTCATCTGCCGGGCACGGCCCCGCCGGCTCCTCATCACCTCGGCGCCCGCGGCCCTCGCGGCCGCGACCGTCCCGTCCCGCGAGCCTCCGTCCACCACCAGCACGACGTGTTCCAACTCCAGCCGCGACAGATCCTCCAGCAGGTGTGGCAGGTAGTCCGCCTCGTCCAGCGCCGGGACGACCACTCCGACTTGGGCGGACGGGGCGCCGGCCGGCAGCATCCCCCGGCCGCCTATCGCGGCGTGTCGTTCAGGGTCCAGTCGTAGTCGAGGAAGTCCAGCTTCGTCCCGGGGTCCCGGAGCGCCTCGCGGTGGAGTCCGTCCGCGTAACCCGCCAGAAACTCCCGGACTCCCGCATGGTCCCCGAAGTCCTCCTTGAACCAGTCGAGCACCTTGTTCACGTGCACGGTGCGCTCGTCACCCTCCGTCGTGACGGCGAAATGGGTGGAGTCGCTCATGAACGAGCCCACCCTCTCCTCCAGCTGCTTGTGAAGGGTCTCACCCAGGTAGGCGCGGGCGTTCAACGGGGGACAGCTCACGGCTGCGCAGTTGACCGCGAAGTGGATGCGCGGGTCGCCCATCGGCCGGATGATCTCGTGCTCGATCTCGTCCTGGGAGCGTTCCCTGCCCGCCACGTCGCAGTGGGCGCCGGTGAAGACGTCCCTGATCTGCCACACGGAGTTGTCGGGCCTGCCGGCGGCGGCGTTCCTGATGCGCTGAAGGCCGCCCGCCTTCCTGATCGGGTAGTTGTCGATCACGCGCTTCAGCATGCAGGCGTTGTAGGCATTGATCCAGAAGGCGAGCCGGTCGTCATGCGACGCGTTCGCCACGGCCCCGGGATCGGTGGCCGCGAGTTGGGCGAGGTAGCTCCTGAGTCCCGCGTCGCTCCCGGCCAGCTTCGCGTAGTCCACCCGCGCCTCCACGACGACCTCGGCCAGCACCCCGGTGAAGGCCGTATGGTCCGGGAGTTCCTGCGCGGTCGCGTGCGCGTCCGATCCCGAGACCCCGATACCCGCCGTACAGACAACTGCAGTTGACAAGAAGACAACTACGCTTGACATCCCGGGCAATCTCACATTCAGCCGCTTCAATATGGCGGGGAGGAAGCTCAGCAGTACCAGCAGCGCACCGGCCAGGATCAACCGCACCAGGGCGTCCCGCGAAGCCTCCTGGGAGCCCTGCAGCAGGGCGTCGGCGAAGAAGGTGTAGATCGCCGTGCCGGGCAGAATGCCGACCAGCGTGGCAACCGCGTAGGTGCGCCACTTCAGGGGCATCAGCCCGGAACCGAAGTTGAGGGCGTTGAAGGGGACCAGCGGGATGAGACGCAGGGTGAGCAGTCCCCGCGCTCCGTGTCGTTCGACGATGCCATCGAGCTTGTTCAGCACATTGGAGTCCTTTCCGATCAGGCGGCGCACCGCGTCCCTGCCCAGCGAGCGGGCGATGACGAAGGCCGCGTTGGCACCGATGTTTGCGGCGATGGAGTTGTAGAGCGTACCCCACCAGAAGCCGAAGACGGCGCCCCCGGCCAGTGTGAGGATGGCGCCGGGGACGGCCAGAGCGGTCGCGGTGGCGTAGACTGCCACGAAGATCACCGGGGCCCAGGGGTTCCCCCGCAGCCAGTCGATCGCGGCGCCGATGCCTTCCCGGGTGAGATAGTCGCCCACGGGTGTCGCCCGGGCGACGAGGTAGCCGCCGGCCAGAATGAGCACGAGGATCCCCAGCTTCACGAGGGGACCGGTTCGCGATGCCTCTACTTCAGCCATTGTATGACCCGTTTCAGGATTCTCCCCGACGCCGTGTCGAGGCGGGAACGCATGTACTCGCCCGAGGCGCGCTTCACCCCCTCGACCATGGTGGGGTAGGGGTAGATGGTGCCGTTGACCCGGCTCAGGCTCAGGCCGTGCGTCTTGGCGAGTACGAGGGGCATGAGCAGGTCCCCGGCGCCGTGGGCCACGATGGTGGCGCCGATCACCCTGCCCTTGCGGTCGGCCGAGATCTTGACGAATCCCACCGCCGAACCATCCACGATGGCCCGGTCCAGGTCGTCCATCCCGTACCGGTAGGTCGTCCCCCCGGCCGCCTCCGCCTCGGCCTCCGACATGCCGATGTGCGCGACTTCCGGGTCCGTGAAGGTCACCCATGGGACGCTGTCGTAGCGGATCTTCGTCTTCACCGGGAGGACCGAATTGCGGAGCGCGACCTTGGCCATCTGCTCGGCGACATGGGTGAACTGGAGCGCCCCGGTCACATCGCCCACCCCCCACGCAGACTTCGAGGTGGTGCGCAGGTGGGGGTCCACCACGACCGCGCCCCGCTCGGTGCGGATCCCGGCGGCTTCCAGGTCGAGTCCTTGCGTGCAGGGACGCCGCCCGGTCGCGACGAAAACCCGCTCCACCGTGATGCGGCCCCCGTCGTCCGTCTCGACCACCGTGCGGCCGTTCTCCGAGCGCACGCCGCTGACCGCGGCCCCGGTGCGGATCTCGATCCCTTCCGCCTCGAGGAGCCTGTGCATGAAGGCGGCGACGTCCGGGTCCTCGCGGACCAGGATCGACGGCATCATTTCGAGGATCGTGACCTTCGACCCCAGACGCGCGAAGACCTGCGCGAACTCGACCCCGATGGGGCCGCCTCCCATGATCGCGATCGAATCGGGGAGCTCGTTCTCGTCGAAGACGGTCTCGTAGGTCCAGTAGTCCGCGTCCGACAGGCCGGGGATGGGGGGGATGGCGGGCACGGCGCCCGTGGCGATGACGAAACGCTTGGTGCGCAGGGTGCCCTCGCCCTCCACCTCGACCGTGTCGGGGTCGAGGAAGCGCGCGGCGCCGAAGTGGACGCCGACCCCCATCTCGCGAAAGCGCTCCGGGTCGTCGTGGTGCGCGACGGTGGCGCGCGCGGCACGCATCCGGTCCATGACGGCGCGGAAGTCGTGGCGTTCGCCGCCGGGTGCGAGGCCGAGGGTCGCCGCGCGGTTCATCCGACGCGCCAGCCGGGCCGAGGCGATGAGCGCCTTGGAGGGGACGCAACCGGTCCAGAGGCAGTCGCCCCCGAGGGCGTGCTTCTCGACGATGGCCGTCCGGAGACCCAGATAGGCCCCGCCCGCGGCCGCAACCAGCCCGCCGGTGCCGCCCCCCAGGGCGACGAGATCGTAGTGCTGCGTACGCTTGGCCCGTTCTGACATGTATGCGCCCATGAATAGTCGTAGCTTGATCGGTCCGGGACCGGTTCCCGGGTTCCCGCGCCAGCCGAGGGATGATCTCCCCAAGCAGGGGATTTCACAACCCCGCAAGGCTTGACCCGGACAGGTTTCGTATTATCTTCGGTATTGGTGCCGGGGTCTTCCGGAGACCGGCGCCCGCAGAAAGCCCCGTTCACGAGGAAGAGGTTCCATCGATGCCCAGACAGTCAACGTCCACCAAGCGGAGGCCCGGCCCCGGCGGCAAGGAGAATCAGCAGCGCGAGAAGGCGCTCAACACCGCCCTCACGCAGATCGAGCGGTCGTACGGAAGGGGTGCCATCATGCGCATGGGTGCCGACGGCGCCAGCCTCCAGATCGACGCGATCTCCACCGGAGCGATCAACCTCGACGCGGTGATCGGCATCGGCGGGGTGCCGAGAGGCAGAATCAGCGAGATCTACGGGCCGGAGTCTTCGGGCAAGACCACGCTGTGCTTGCACGTCATCGCCAACGCGCAGCGCAAAGGGGGCATCGCGGCCTTCATCGACGCCGAGCATGCCTTGGACATCCAGTACGCGCGCAAGCTCGGGATCGATGTGGACAACCTCCTGGTCTCGCAGCCCGACACGGGCGAACAGGCGCTGGAGATCGCCGAGGTGCTGATCCGCAGCAACGCGGTGGACGTGATCGTCGTCGACTCGGTTGCGGCGCTCGTGCCCCGGGCCGAGATAGAGGGCGAGATGGGTGATTCGCATGTGGGACTGCAGGCCCGCCTGATGAGCCAGGCGCTCAGGAAGCTCACCGGCGCGGTCAGCCGCTCGAACACGGCCGTCATATTCACCAACCAGATCCGCGAGAAGATCGGCGTGATGTTCGGCAGCCCCGAGACGACATCGGGGGGACGGGCGCTGAAGTTCTACGCTTCGCTGCGCATGGACATCCGGCGCATCGGAGCGCTCAAGGACGGTCCGGAAGTCATCGGCAACCGCACCCGCGTGAAGGTGGTCAAGAACAAGTGCGCGCCGCCGTTCAAGCAGGCCGAATTCGACATCCTGTACGGGCGGGGAATCAGCCACACGGGCTTGCTGATCGACGTCGGGGTGGAGCGCGGCATCGTGGACAAGTCGGGGTCGTGGTTCTCGTACGGCGACCTCCGGCTGGGGCAGGGGAAGGAGAACGTGCGGAGCTTCCTCCACGAGAACAGGGACGTTGCCGAGGAGATCGAGGCGCGGCTCAGGGTGGCGCTCGGGATCGACGAAGAGCCCGGCGAGCGTTCCGGGCAGGGAGGGGAAGAGGAGCCGGCCGTCAAGGTGGTGTGACGCGCCGGCACCCCCTGTCGGCCGCTCTCGGTGCTCACGCGGATTCATCCACGGGTCGCTCCAGCCCGCTTGCGGGCCCAGACATCGCGAATCAGTCGAGGATGTAGCTCAAGCGGCGCACCTCCCCTTCATTGACCCGGATGCGCCGAAGGCGCCCCATTTCCTGGGCGAAAGTGCCAGGAAACGCGTAGGTTTAGGCGGTTCCGCCGGGCCAGGTGACCCGGCGGTCGTCGTTCTCCCGCTGCCGACTCTGCGGTGCTCAACAACCTCCCGTCCGATGACATCCGCTGAAATCCGCCGGAGATTTCTCGAATACTTCGAGGCCCGGGGCCACACGGTTCGCCCCAGTTCTTCGCTGGTTCCCGAGGGCGACCCTACGCTCCTCTTCACCAACGCGGGGATGGTGCAGTTCAAGGGGGTTTTCCTGGGCGAGGAGAAGTCGGCGTTCGCGCGTGCGGCGACATCGCAGAAATGCGTGCGGGCGGGCGGCAAGCACAACGACCTGGAGGAGGTGGGCCGCACGGCCCGGCACCACACCTTCTTCGAGATGCTCGGCAACTTCTCGTTCGGCGACTACTTCAAGCGCGACGCGATCGATTTCGCGTGGGAGTTTCTCACCGTCGAGATGGGGCTTGATCCGAACCGGCTCTTCGTGACCGTGCACCGCACGGACGAGGAAGCGGCGGGGCTGTGGACCGAGGTGGCCGGGGTCGCGCCTGCACGGATCCACCGGCTGGGGGACAGGGACAACTTCTGGCAGATGGCGGATACGGGTCCCTGCGGCCCCTGTTCGGAGGTGCACTACGACATGCGGCCGCGGGCGGAGTGGGGGACGGTGCCGGAAACGGAGGAATTCGAGAGACGCGGCGAAGCGGGCGAGTTCCTGGAGCTCTGGAACCTCGTGTTCATGCAGTTCGACAGGGACGGGTCGGGGGAACACACGCCGTTGCCGGCGCCCAGCATCGACACGGGGCTGGGGCTGGAGCGGCTCGCGGCGGTGATGCAGGGGGTGGGCAGCAACTATCACACGGATCTGTTCATGCCGCTGCTGGACCGGGTGGCGGAGGTGGTGGGACGGCCGTACGAGGCGGCGTCGGAGGAGGGGGTTTCGTACCGTGTGCTGGCGGACCATGCGCGGGCGGTGGCGTTTCTGCTCGGCGATGGAGTGTTCCCGGCGAACGAGGGGCGGGGGTACGTGCTGAGGAGGATCCTGCGGCGCGGTGTGCGGCACGCGTGGCTGCTGGGGAGGAGGGAGCCGACGCTGACGCAGGTGGCCGACCGGGTGATCGACGTGATGGAAGGAGCGTTTCCCGGGCTGGGGGCTCGCCGGGAGAGCATCGTGGCGGCAGTGCGGGGGGAGGAGGAGCGTTTCCTGGGGACGATCGAGGGGGGGATGGAGAGATTGGGCGAGGTGGCGCCCCGGGTGGAGGCCGGGACATCGCCCGCGCCGGTCATTCCGGGGGGCGAGGTCTTCAAGTTGTACGACACGTTCGGGTTCCCGCCGGATCTGACGCGGATCGTGGCGGAGGAGCGGGGGTACGGGGTGGATATGGAGGGGTTCGAGGAGGCGTTGGAGGGGCAGAGGAGGCGGTCGCGGGGTGGGAGATCGATAAGCGTGGATGCGGACCCCGTTCGATTCCACGTCCGTATTCCGGAAGCAGTCGCAACCGCTTTCGTCGGCTACGACACCCTCGACGTCGAAACCGAAGTCATAGACATCCGCACCCACGACGGCCAGGCCGACCTCATCATCCAACACCGCCCCTTCTACCTCGAGGCCGGCGGCCAGGTCTCCGACCGCGGCCGCGTCTTCACCGACAGCTGGACCATGGATGTCGCCGAAGTCCTGCGAGCCGGCGACCATGTCATCCTCCGCGGCACACCCACAGGACACTTCTCCGGCGAAGCCGTCCTCGGCACCAGCGTCACCGCCCGGGTCGACGCCCCCTCACGCCGCGACACCGAACGCAACCACACCGCCACCCACCTCCTCCACGCGGCCCTTCGCACCGTCCTTGGTGACCACGTGGTCCAGCGCGGCTCGCTCGTCGCCCCGGACCGGCTTCGCTTCGACTTCTCCCACACCGCCCCGCTGACAACAGCCGAGATCGCCGCGGTCGAGTCGTTGGTTGCGGACGGGATCTGGGGCAACCACCCGGTCGCCACATCAACCCGCCCCTTCGCCGAGGCCGTCGAGGCAGGCGCGATGGCGCTCTTCGGCGAGAAGTACGGCGACGAGGTCAGGGTCGTGGAGATTCCCGGGGTGAGCATGGAGCTTTGTGGCGGCACGCATGTCGGGCGCACGGGCGAAATCGGGCTCTTCAAGATCACCTCCGAGACGGGGGTGGGCGGGAGCGTGCGGCGAATCGAGGCGCTGACCGGGCGGAAGGCCTTCGAGTACCTGGCCCGCTACAAGGAGCGCGTCGAGGAGCTGGCGGTGTCGGTGAAGGCCCGGCCCGACAACGTCGAGCGGCGGGTCGCCGAGCTCATGGCCGAGAAGGCTGCCCTCGAAGAGCTCGTCGACGACCTGCGCCGGCACGGCTCGGGGGGCGCCGATGTGCTGGCCGAGGCCGAGATCGAGGCGGGGGGCCGTCCCGTGAGGTACAGCGGGGTGCGCATGTGGGTGCGAAACGCGGCCGACGTGAGGAAGTGGGGTGACATGTTCAGGGATGCGCCCGACGCGGCGGTGGCGGTGGTGGCGGCGGAAATGCCGGGGAGGAAGCACTCTCTCTTCGCGTTCGCCACGGACCGCGCGATCGCCGCGGGCGTGAGGGCAGACCAGGTGGTAAGGGGGGTGGCCGCGAAGGTGGGGGGGCGGGGAGGGGGGCGTCCGCACATGGCGCAGGCGGGGGTGGCTGATCCCGATGAACTCGATGGGGCGGTGCGGGGAGGGGCGGAGCTGGTGCGGGAACTCGCACACGGAGCCCGGGCGTGACCATCGCCGAGTGGATCGATCGCCAGGATCGCCCGGTCCCGGCTGCCTTCCGGCCGTACCTGAAAGCCGGGGGCCCCGTCTCGCTCGACGCTCTGATCGGCGCGGCGGTGGCGGAACTGCACGCTTGCGCGGGCGGTGCCTCCGGTGACCGGGCCGCCGCATTCTCGCTGCTGGCTGCCGACGCGTACTTCTCCTACGCCTGTATCTGGGCGCTGACGGAGGGAGACGCGTGCGATCTCCGCCTCATCGCGGAGCGCATCGTGAGGGCATGGACCCCGGGGGAGCCGGTGTGATCGAGAGCTACCGCGACTTCCACAACCACCTCGTGCCTGGCGTGGACGACGGCTCCCGGACCGTGGACGACGCCATGCATTCGATCGCGCGCATGACCGGGGCCGGCGTCGGTGCGATCATCACCACTCCCCACTTGAACGCCTCCTGCATCTCGAGCCCGGGATACGGTCAGCTGATGAACTTCCTGGATGTCAGATGGAGAGGCGTCCGCAACGCGGCGCGTGGTGCTTTCCCCGGGCTCGACTTCCGCCGGGGCTTCGAAGTCCGCCTCGATACCCCCGGGCCAGACCTGTCCGATCCCCGCCTGCACCTCGGCGGCACGCGATTCGTACTGGTCGAGTGCCCCGGTTTCAGGGCTCCGGCCACTTCCCCGGCGGTGCTTGCCCGTCTGGCGGAATCCGGCCATATCCCCGTGATCGCCCACCCCGAACGCTATTTGGGGATCGACGACGAGTTGAGTCTGGTCCGCTCCTGGAAGGGAGCCGGTGCCTACCTGCAGGGCAGCTACGGCTCGCTCGTGGGACGGTACGGACCGCGGTCCCGGACGCTCATCCTCCGCCTGCTGCGGACGGGTCTGCTCGACTACCTGTCGTCGGACTTCCACGGAAGGCCCGGCTACACCTTCCACCTGGAGCCGGGCGCGGAGGAACTGCGTCGTCTCGGGGGCGAAGCGCAGCTGGAGTTGCTGGGAAGGGTGAATCCGGGCCGGCTCTTCGATGACGGGCTGCCCCTCAAGGTGCCGCCGCTGGCGGAGGCGGAGGCGGCAATGCACGCTTTCCGGGATTGGCCGGATGGCTGACGCCGCCAGGGTGCCCGACGGCCTCCGTGAACTGGCCGCGCTGGCCCGTGCCGTGGCGGATACCCGCCGGAACGAGATCCTGGCGTACGCCGAATTGGCGAGGTCCACCATCGCATCCGGAGGCAAGCTCCTGTTCTGCGGAAACGGGGGGTCCGCCGCTGACGCCCAGCACCTGGCCGCCGAATACGTGGTCCGCCTGGAAAGGGACCGGCAGCCTCTTCCGGCTCTCGCGCTCACCACCGACACCTCTGTACTGACGGCATCCGCCAACGACCTGGGCTACGACCACGTCTTCGCCCGCCAGGTGGAGTCCCTGGGCGGGACCGGTGACCTTCTCGTGCTTCACTCCACATCGGGTGAGTCGGCCAACCTGATCCGGGCGGCGCAAGTGGCTACCGTGGCCGGCCTGTCGACGGTCGGCGTCCTGGCCCGGCGAGGCGGCCGTCTCCGGTCCATGGTCGATGTGGCGGTCGTCGTGCCGACGGAGCGGGTGTCCCGGGCGCAGGAAATTCACCTCGCGATAGGCCATATTGTCTGCCAGTACGTGGAAGAGTCCCTCTTCGGCTGAACGAACCGCCGCGGCTCGTGCCGCGAAGGGCCCCTGCAAGGAAACGGAGGTGCGGATGGGTCTGGAACTTGACCTGGCCGGAAAAAGGGCGCTGGTGACCGGGGGGTCGCGCGGCGTGGGTGCCGCGACAGCGCGGCTGCTGGCGCGGGCCGGGGCCGACGTGGGCATCTCGTACCGCCACCGGGCCGCCGAGGCGCGCCGGGTGGTCGAGGAGGCCCGGGCGAGCGGCGTGCGCAGTTGGGCCGAGTCCGGTGATCTTTCCGATCACGAAGCCGTGGGCCGGCTCTTCCGGCGGGTGGACGCCGAGTTCGGTGGACTCGACATCTTCGTGGGCAATGCGGGAATCTGGCCGGTGCCCGAGATCCCCGTGGCCGAAATGGACCATACCCGCTGGCGCCGCACCATCGCGGTCAACCTCGACTCGATCTTCTTCACCACCCGGGAGGCGCTTCGCCGCATGAGCGACGGCGGCCGCGTCGTGCTCCTGAGCTCGACCGCGGGGCAGCGCGGCGAGGCCTACCACTGCGACTACGCTGCGAGCAAGGGAGCGATCATCTCCCTCGTCAAAGGGCTCTGCAGCGAGGTCGGCAACCGGGGAATCACCGTTAACGCGGTCGCGCCCGGCTGGATAGACACCGAGATGTCGGAAGACCCGCTGCAGGGAGAGGACCGCACCGCAATCGAGGCGTCGATCCCCCTCGGCAGAGTCGCTACGGCGGAGGACGTGGCGGGCCCGATCGTGATGCTCTGCGCGGAGATGGCTCGGCACATCACTGGTGAGGTGGTCAACGTCAACGGGGGAGCGGTACTTGCAGGGTGAGATCCGGGATGGAGGGTGAAGGAACGTTGGCAGGACGGTCGGAGCGGTCCGTCGCCGCCGCGGGGCACCCGCCCCGGATCAGGGTACCGAGGGCCGTCCGCGAACTGGTCCGCGACCTCGAAGGCGAGGGGTTCGAGACCTGGACGGTGGGCGGCGGCGTGCGCGACGCGGTAAGGGGAAGCCCCGGCAACCCCGAGGACTGGGACCTGGCCACCCGGGCAACGCCCCCTCAGGTGCGCCGGCTCTTCCGCCGGACCGTGCCGCTGGGCATGGAGTACGGGACCGTGGGCGTGTTCGGCTCGGACGGCAACCTCTACGAGGTCACGACCTTTCGCCACGATGTGATCACCTACGGGCGCAAGGCCAGGGTGGCCTTCGCCGACACGCTGGAAGAGGACCTGGCCCGCCGTGACTTTACGGTGAACGCGATGGCCTGGCATCCGGATCGCGAGGAACTCCGGGACCCGCACAGGGGCCGGGACGACCTGCACAACGGGATCCTGCGCACGGTGGGGAATGCCAACGAGCGTTTTCGGGAGGACTATCTACGGGTTCTGAGGGGGCTGCGATTTGCCGGGACGCTAGGCCTGGAGATCGAAGGGGAAACGTGGGATGGCATGGTGGAGGCCGTGCCGGGGCTCGCGCTGCTGTCGATGGAGAGGGTTCGGGAGGAGCTGATGAAGGTGCTGGCCGGACCGATCCCCTCGCGGGCGCTGGCGCTCTACCGGCGTTCCGGGGCGCTGAATCGTATCCTCCCGGAGTTCAAGAACGACGTCGCGCAGGATGCTCTCACCGCCGTGGATGCGCTGGAAGGGACCGGGCGGGCGTTGCTGCGCATGGCCGTGCTTGTCCTGTTCGGCCTCGATCCGGGTGCCGACCCGGACGAGGTAGCCGATCTTCTTGTCCGCCTGCGCTTCTCCAACGCCGAAGTCGAACGGATCGCCGGCGCGGTGGCACGGGGACCCGGGCCGCCGCGGGGGATGGCGGATGACCGGGTATCCCGGCGGCGCTGGACCGCCGCCACCGCGAGAACCGGCCCTGCGACCGTCGACGATGTCTTCCGCATCTGGCGCGCCGTGCGACCGGGGGCCTCCGGGCATGCGGACACGAACGAGGTGGAGCTTGTCATCGCCGCAGTGAAGCAGGACCTCGACGCGGGAGTCCCCACCTCGGTCGCGCAGCTCGCCATCGCCGGACGGGACCTGATCGCGCGTGGGTGGCTTCCAGGCCCCGGGATCGGTGCCGCGCTGCGCGCCCTCATGGAGGCCGTGTGGGAGGACCCCTCGCTCAACAACCGCGCCGCCCTGCTGGAGAGGGTCGCGGCGATGGACCCGGCGCGGACGGTGCGATGAACGACACGCTCGAGCTCTTTCCCGGCGACGCGCGGCCGGCCCGGGACACATCCGCCACCGCTCCCTTGGCCGCGCGCATGCGCCCCCGCACCCTGGGAGAGTTTCGCGGCCAGGAGAGGGTCGTGGGACCCGGAGGTCCCCTTCGCGCGATGATCGAGACCGGTACGATCTCCAGCTTCATCATGTGGGGGCCGCCGGGCTCCGGGAAGACAACCCTGGCACGTCTCGTGGCCGAGTCGGCGGACGCCGCATACGTCGCCTTCAGCGCGGTCACGGAAGGCGTCGCCCGTGTGCGTGAGATCATCGCCGAAGCCCGCGCGCGCCGTCTTGCCACCGGACGCGGAACCATCCTTTTCTGCGACGAGATCCACCGCTTCAACAAGGCGCAGCAGGATGCCTTCCTCCCCGTGGTCGAGGCGGGAGACATCGTCCTGATCGGCGCCACCACCGAGAACCCGAGCTTCGAGGTCGTCCGGCCGCTCCTTTCCCGAGCACCCGTCATCGTCCTCGACCCCCTTTCACCCGCACAACTCGCGCGGATCCTATCCGACGCGCTCGCGGACGAGGACCGCGGCCTCGGCACCGACCGCATCCGGGCGCCCGAAGACATCGTGGGGCGGATCGCCGAAGCGGCCGACGGCGACGCCCGCCGCGGGCTCGGGATCCTGGAGCGGGCGGCCGGGCTCGTGGGCCCGGATGCAACCCTGACGCTGGAGGTCGTCGAGACCGCCGTTCAGCGACGGTTCGCCCTCTACGACAAGTCCGGCGACCGGCACTACGACCACATCTCGGCGCTCCACAAGTCCGTGCGCGGGGGTGACGCGGACGCCGCTCTCTACTGGCTCGGCCGCATGCTCGATGCAGGTGAGGACCCGCTGTACATCGCGCGACGCCTGGTGCGTATGGCGTCCGAGGACGTCGGTCTCGCGGATCCCCATGCCGTGGGCATCGCCATGGCGTGCCGGGATGCCTATCGCTTCCTGGGATCGCCCGAAGGCGAGCTGGCTTTGGCCCAGGCGGCGGTCTACCTGGCCGGGGCCCCCAAGTCGAACCGGCTCTACAGGGGTTGGGGGCGCGCACTGAGCCGGGCCCGTGAGACCCCCGGCAAGCCCGTACCCACTCATCTCCGCAACGCCCCCACGCAGCTCATGAAGGACCTGGGACACGGCAGGGGCTACCTCTACGACCCCGACCAGCCCGGCGGCGTGTCTTCCCAGCAATACCTTCCCGAAGACATGACGGGAGAGCGTTTCTACGAACCCGGCGGCACCGGTTGGGAGGCCGGCCTGCGGGAGCGTCTGGCCGCGTGGAGCCGGAAACGGGGCGAGAGGAGGTAGCCGGCCATCCCGACCCAGCTTCTGGACCTGCGCACGCCGGTGGAGCGTGCCATCCTGGTGGGTACGCCGCGCGATGGCGACACATCCGCCACCGCCGGGCACCTGGCGGAACTCGCCCGCCTGACCGCCACGGCGGGAGGACTGGTCGTCGGCAAGCTGGTACAGCGCCTCGCTGCGCCTCGGTCCCGCTACTACCTCGGCAAGGGGAAGGCCGGCGAGCTGGTGGAACTGGTGCGCGCAAAGGAGGCACACCTGGTCATCTTCGACGACGAGCTGACCCCGGCGCAGTGCAAGAACCTGGAAACGCTCTGCGGTGTGCGGGTCATGGACCGCGCCGAACTGATCCTCGACATCTTCGCCACCCGGGCCCGTACCTACGAGGCCCGTCTGCAGGTCGAACTGGCGCAGCTCCAGTATCTGCTGCCTCGGCTCCGGCGCATGTGGGTGCATCTTTCCCGGATCCGCGGGGGGATCGGTTTCCGCGGCCCCGGCGAGACACAACTGGAGACCGACCGTCGACTGATCGGCACGCGCATCGCCGAGCTGCGTCGCAAGCTCAAAGCCGTCGCGCGCGCCCAGGCCACCCGCCGCAAGCGCAGGGAAGGGCGCTTCCGCGCGGCTCTGGTGGGGTACACCAACGCGGGCAAATCGTCGCTGCTGCAGGCTCTCTCGGGCACGGAGCAGTTCGTGGAGGACCGGCTCTTCGCCACCCTGGACGCCTCGACCCGGATCGTGGCCCTCGGCGGAGGCCACGAAGCCCTGGTCACCGACACCGTCGGGTTCATCCGCAAGCTGCCGCACCATCTCATCGCTTCATTCCGCTCCACACTGGAGGAGGCCCGCGAGGCGGATGTTCTGCTGCACGTGGTCGATGCCTCCCACCCGGACCGGGACAGCCAGAGACGTGTGGTGCGCTCGGTACTGGAGGACCTCGGGCTGACCGGGCGTCCCCGCGTCCTCGTATTCAACAAGATCGATTTGCTGGATGACGAGGACCTGCTGGCGCTCCGGAGGCGGGCCGGAAGTTCCCGCGGTGCCCGGGCCCTCTTCACCTCGGCGCTTACGCCTTCTACAATGGAGCCGTTGCGGGCTGAACTTGGTGACCGGATCCGGGGTCGGTTGCGGAGGGTGAGTGTGGAACTCCCCGCGGGGGAGGGGAAGGCGCTGGCTGCACTCTACGAGGAGGCCGAGGTGATGTCGCGCAACCAGGACGGCGCTACGGTGACCGTGGTCGCGAAGGCTTCCCCCGCACTGATCGGGCGTCTCCGGTCGCACGGCGGCGTGCGGGTGACCGAGGGCGTGTGACGGGACGACGCCGCGGTGCCCGGCTGGTAGATTTGGGTCGGCCAGCCGGGGGACGCTGTCGCGCAAGCGGTCCATCCGGATGCAGCAAGACTTCACGGGAACCTTCAGATGAGGCTCTACATCAACATCGATCACGTCGCCACGGTGCGTCAGGCGCGCCGCACCGACGAACCCGATCCGGTGCGGGCGGCCGTGCTCGCCGAGCTGGGCGGCGCGGACGGCATCACCATCCACCTGCGTGAGGACCGCCGGCACATCAACGACCGCGACGTGCGCCTGCTGGCCGAAACGGTGCGCACCGGGATCAACTTCGAGCTGGCTGCCGCCGCTCCCATGGTCGACATCGCCCTGCGGCTCGCTCCCATGCAGGCCACTCTGGTCCCCGAGAAGCGCGAGGAGGTGACCACGGAAGGAGGTCTCGACCTGGCCTCCGCCCCGGTACGGGGAGCCGTCGGCGCATCGCTCCGCCGTCTCGAAGCGGCCGGAGTCCGGACCTCGCTCTTCATCGATCCCGACCCCGACGCTCTCGACCGGGCGGCGGAGCTCGGTGCGCACGCCGTCGAGCTCCACACGGGAGAGTACGCCAATGCCTCCGGCGATGCGGAGAAGGCCGCCGAACTGGCCCGGCTGGCCGACGCCGCCGCCCGCGGCCGCGAACGCAGCCTGGCTGTCCACGCCGGCCACGGCCTCACCTACGAGAACGTGATCCCGTTGGCCGCGCTCCCCCACATCGAGGAGCTCAACATCGGGCACAGCGTGGTTTCGCGCGCGGTCCTGGTGGGGATGGAGCGCGCGGTCCGCGAGATGAAGGAAATCGTGCTCGCAGCGCCGGGACGCGTCCCGGAACCGGGGCGCTGGCTTCCTCCGATGGGCTGCTAGCAGCCCGGCCACGCACACCATGCGCACCAAGTGGGCTCTCGCCGCCGTCCTGGCGGCCGTCGCGCTCCTGCTCTGGTGGCTCTTCCGGGACGCGGATCTCGCGGAGGTCTGGGGTCACCTGCGAGCTGGCGATGCTCTGTTGCTCGCCGCCTCGGCGCTGGTCGCGCTGGCGGGGTTCGGAGCGCGGGCCGCACGCTGGCGGTACTTCCTCGCCCCCGTCCAGCAGGCCAGCCCGTTCAGCTCCCGCTTTGCCGCGGTTGCGGTGGGCTTCATGGCGAACAACCTGCTGCCATCAGGACGCGCCGGCGAACCGGGACGCGCCTACGCCTACAGCCGCATGGAACCGGTCTCCTTCACGGCCGCGCTGGCCACACTGGTCGTGGAGCGGCTCCTCGACGGGCTGGTCATCTTCACCCTCCTATTCGCGGCCATCGTGAGCCCCGGTTTCCCGGCTGAGGAGCTCCCGGAAGATCTCGTCGCGGCCATGCGGGGCTCGGCGGCCGTCCTGGCCGTCGCCCTCGCCGGTGCGCTTCTGGGGGTCGCCTTCCCGGTCCGCAGCCTCCGCGTCGCCGCGCGGCTGATCGCACGGCTTCCACCCGGCCGGATCGCCGCGGGGCTTGAGAGGGTGATGGAAGGCGTGGTGAAGGGCCTGGCTTCAATGCGCGGCTGGCGTCTCATGCTTCCGGCCCTGGCGTGGACCTTTTGCGTTTGGCTCCTCCAGTCCGTGTCGTTCTGGTTCGGGTTCATGGCCTTCGACATCCGCCTGCCCTTTGCGGCGGCGCTGCTCACCAATGCCGTGGTGGCCTTCGCGGCGGCGCTGCCCGCCACACCCGGCTACGTGGGCACCCTGCAGGCCGCGGTGTCCGTCGCCCTCGTGCAGGTGTACGGGGTGGCGCCCGAACCCGCCCTCGCCTGCGCGGTCGGCTGGCACATCGTGAACCTTCCGCCGATTACGGTCCTGGGACTGTGGTACACCCGGCGGCTGGGGATTTCGCTGCGAGACTTCCGCGGAAGGGGCACCGGGACGGGCGGGGCGAGTGAAGGGGGTGCCGTGCAATGAACGGGATCTCGGTGGCGTGCCCCGCAAAGGTCAACCTCTTCCTGCGCATCCTGGCGCGCGAGGATTCCGGGTACCACCAGATCGAGACGCTGTTCCAGGCGGTGGGTCTCTACGACCGGGTGGACGCGTATCCGGGGGGTGGGGGGATCGTCCTGGAAGTGCGGTCCGACACTACCGAACCCGGACTCGGCGACATCGCCGCCGAACTCGGGGACCCCGAGGACAACACGGTAGTCAAGGCCGCCTGGGCGTTCTTCGAGGCAACGGGCATCGAGCCGGCTGTCAGGATCGTCCTCAGCAAGGCGATACCTGCCGGAACGGGGCTGGGGGGCGCGTCTTCGGATGCCGCCGGAACGCTGGCCGCCTTGAACGCACTGCACGGCCATCCCCTTCGGCACCACCAGATCATCCGGGAGGGAGGCTGGATCGGCTCCGACGTCCCCTTCTTCTGTACCGGGGCGTCAACGGCGGTGGCGTGGCGCCGGGGAGACCGGCTGCTCGGTCGTCCCCCACCACCGGCCGCACACGTCGTCCTGGTCGTCCCACACGCCCGAACCTCGACGGCCGACGCCTACAGCGAAGTATCGTCCAGGCTGAAACTGCCGGTCCCTCCCACGTGGCTGGCCGACGTCGAGACGGGCGCCTGGGAGAAACTCGCCGCCCTGCAGCACAACGACTTCGAGCTGGTCGCGTTCGAGCGGATGCCGGTGCTCGGGGCCATGCGGGAAGCCCTGGCGGCGTCCGGTGCGGTCATGGCGCGCATGACCGGCAGCGGCTCCGCTCTCTTTGGCGTCTTCGCCGACACCGGCCCCGGCCGCGCAGGCGATGCCGCGCGGGTGGTGGGCGCGATGGAGGGTGTCGCGGCTGCAATTGTCGTCCCGACGTTGACCGGGATACCGGCGCCGCAGCGCATCCTCGCCGACGTATAGGGGAACTCACGCCGTGCGCGGGTGGTGATACGTGGATGGTGATGCGTGGATGGTGACCTTGAACGCCAACCCGTCGAACCGCTACCATACCGCTGCCCCCGCCCGCGACCCGCCCAACTGGCCCGTCGTCTAATGGCAGGACACCGGTCTTTGGAACCGGGGGTGGTGGTTCGACTCCACCCGGGCCAATTGCGCAGAAGCGGGCCCCGTTTCAGCCCGGGCTACCCTGTCTCACCATCCGCTTCCGCACCAGGCGCTCGAACTCGTCCGCGAGCTCATCCGCATCCGGCGCCTCGGCGATCAGTTCCTCGAGGAACGAACCGTTCTCCTCGTTCAGCGTCGCTCCCCTCAGCCGGTGCAGGCCGAGCCAGCCGTCGAAGCGGCGACTGAGCCGCACCACCCCGTGGAAGAGACGCGGATTCTGCCAGCGGCCGACGATCAGATCGGTGGCCATCGCCAGCACCGAGAGGTTGATTGCGACCACGTCCTTGAACGCCTCGAGGACGAGCTTCAGCTGGAAGACGACGAAGTCGCGCAGTGTGACCCAGGGGGTGACCCTGGCCGGGAGGTTGTTGTGTGCGGTTTCCATTTCAGCTGCTCCTGGATTGTTGCATGCGTAGGGAATGGCGGGCGGGCATTGCCATCGGCGCCGTCGCGCCCCAAGGTTTCACCCAGGATGACGACGCCCGCCGCACTCACGGTCGCCACTCTGGCGCTCTCCGCGGGCACGGCCGCGTCCGGCCGGCCCGACGAGGGACCATACGGGCCCGCGGGTCACTTGGTGTCTCCGGCACCACAGCAGGCCCCCGACTCGTCGGCCGCGCGCTCCCGGGCCCGTTCCCTCCAGTCCCGCTTCGAGCGTCACGAGTTGCGGCACCTGCCCCTCACGTTGGGCGGCGACATTCCGGAATGCGACGAGATCATCGGCCGCTTCTGCATATGGGACGAGGGGGACACCGGCTGGACGCCGAAGGAGGAGGCGGAGGAGATCGTCAAGGCCCGCAACGAGTTGCTCGATGAACTCGAAGCGGTCGCCCGCGAAATCCCGGGAGACCACTGGGTGTTCGGCCAGCGCATCCGCTACCTGTTCGAGGCCGGCCGCCATGCCCAGGCCGCGTCGCTGGCACGTCGGTGCGCCCTCCCGGAACGGTGGCGGTGCGACGCCTACCTGGGCTATGTCCTCTACCGCACCGAGGACATCTCCGGCGCCGAGCAGGCATTCCGGAGAGCCCTGGAAGCCATGCCCGCCGAGATGCGCGTCGAATGGACGGATCCCGATCCCGTTCTGGACCGGGAGCTGCGGCGGTGGCTCTCGGAACAGCCCGATTCGGCCGCGGCGGTGGACCGCCTGTGGAAGCTCGGGGACGGGTTGTTGCTGACGGAGGGCAACGACCGCTGGACGGCCCATCTGAGCCGCTGGGTGTACGCCATGAGTTCGGAGGAAGCACGCAATCCGTTCGGAATACGCTGGGGTGACGACCTTACGGAGATCATCGTCCGCTATGGCTGGACGACCGGGTGGGAGCGGTCCTGGCCCCAGGGGGGGCTGCTTCCTGCGGCCGACAGGGTGGCAGGCAGGGGGGACCCGCAGGCGTTCAGGACTTTTTCGCCCGGCGCCGTACTGGAGCGGGACCCGGGTGGCCCGGAGCGTGTCCCGTGGGAGGTCGCGGAAGGTCATGCGCGCAGCACACATCGCCCCCCCTTTGTCGATTCGCTGGATGTTCTCGACGCCCAGGCGGGGCGGTTCTGGCGGCAGGACGGCGTGGTCGTGGTGGGGGCCTGGACGGCGCCCCGGCCGGGGTTGGCTGAAGTGGCCGGCGGCGCTCGTGGAGAGGCCGGGAAGCCGGAAGCGAGCGGAGTGTCGGCGGACGTCCGCAAACCCGTTTCGAAGCCCGTGCGCGCAGGCCTCTTCGTGGAGCAGGATGGTGTCGTGGCAATGGACGCGCGGGCGACCGAGGTGGACCCGGGAGGCCCCGTCCGCCTTTCGGGACACGCGCCCTTCGCGGACTGGGGCGTGCTGAGCATGGAGGTGTGGGCACCCGCGATCCGCCAGGCCGCGCGCCACCGCCTCGCCATGGGCTTTCGCGAGGTGCCACCCGACCTCTTCACCCTCTCCGACCTGATGCTGCTCGATCCCGGATCCGAGCCCGAGGACCTGGACGCCATGGTCGAAGTGCTGAGACCTTCGACCGAGGCCGGTGGCGACGAGGTGCTGGGACTGGCGTTCGAGGTCTACGGGTTGCGTTCCCCGAACGAATCGGTGGGGTTCAAGGCATGGGTGGAGAAGCATGACGAATGGCTCATCACGCGACTGGTGCGCCGGCTGGGGTTCGGGCGCAAGGAAAAGGTCACCTTGAGTTGGCAGGAAGGCGGACCCGACCGGCCGGGGCCCCTCTTCCGGACCTTCACGATTCGCCTTCCGGACCTCGATCCTGGCGCCTACGATGTGGTGATAGAGGTGTCCACGTGGGGACGGTCCCCGCTCCAGACCCGGCGGAGCTTCACGGTGCGGTAGACGCTTGGCCCACGTGCCGCCGGATTCGCTATATTACATGGCTGTCACCGAACCTTAACCCACCGCCCCCCCGGTCATGGAAGATTCCCCCGTTCGCGGTCCCCTCCTTCTCCTCGCTGGACGCGCCAACCGCCCACTGGCCGGCGAGATAGGCGACGCTCTCGGCACCTCCATCGAGGGAGTCACCATCTACAACTTCGCCGACGGCGAGATCTTCGTGCGCATCGACCGCAACGCCCGCGGCCGCGACGTCTTCATCATCCAGCCGACCGTAGCCAACGCCGACAACATGATGGAGCTGCTGCTCCTGATCGATGCGGCGAGGCGCGCCTCGGCCGAGCATGTGACGGCGGTGGTACCCTACTTCGGCTACGGCCGCCAGGACCGCAAGGACCAGCCCCGGGTGTCGATCGCCGCCAAGCTGGTCGCGAACCTGATCGTGGCCGCGGGGGCCGACCGCCTGGTGAGCATCGACTTCCACCAGCACCAGATCCAGGGCTTCTTCGACATCCCCGTCGACCACCTCTACGCGGCCCCCGTCTTCACCGCGTACTTCCGCCGCAAGCAGTTCTCCAACCTGGTGGTGGTGGCCCCGGATGTGGGCTCCGCCAAGATGGCACGCGGTTTCGCCAAGCGGCTGGGTGCCCCGTTCGCGGTCATCGACAAGCGGCGCCCCGCCGCCAACGTCTCCGAGGTGCTTCACGTCGTGGGGGACGTCGAGGGCCGCACATGCCTCATCACCGATGACATGATCGACACCGGGGGCACGATCGCGCAGGCGATCACGGCTCTGAAGGACCGCGGCGCCGGTCGTGTCTACGTGGCCGCTACGCACGCGCTGCTCTCGGCGGATGCGGTGGAGAAGCTGGAGGCTTCGCCGCTGGAGGAACTCGTCGTGACCAATACGATCCACGTCCCCGATGCCAAACGGTTCGACCGCCTGAGAATCCTCTCGGTCGCCGACCTCCTGGCGCGGGCCATCACCTACATCCACTCCAACGCGTCGGTCAGCAAGCTCTTCGAGCTCCGCGACCGGAAGGGTCGGGCCAGGGTGGCCCTGGCCTGAGCGGCGCTGCACCCCACACGAATACCGAACACCGAGTCATGGAAGCGAAACTGAGCCTCGAGACCCGAACCGGGTCAGGAAAGGGAGCTGCCCGCAGGCTGCGCCGCGCGGGACGCGTGCCTGGCGTCATCTACGGCGGCGGGGCCGACAACGTGCTGGTCTCGATGGAGGCCCGCGAGACCCGGCTCGTGCTGCAGGCGGTCCCCCTGGAGGACACCGTCTTCGAACTGTCTCTGGACGGCGGCCGCACCGAACGGGCCCGGGTCCGGGAGGTGCAGACGCACCCTTACCGCACCGAACTCCTGCACGTCGACTTCATGCGCGTCCAGCCCGACGCCGCCGGGGCCGATTGACGCCCGACGGCGAGGCCGACCTCCGCGCCTCCGGCCCGGAAACACCGCAGACCAGGGTTGTGGTCGGTCTGGGAAATCCCGGGCCCAGGTACGACGAGACCCGTCACAACGTGGGGTGGTGGGTGCTGGACCGCTTCGCCTACGACCACGGCTTCGAGTCCTTCGAACGGCGGGGCAGGCGGCTCGAGACCGGCGGCGAGGTGGGCGAACGCACGATCGTCCTGGTCAAGCCCCGCACCTACATGAACCGGAGCGGGCTTGCCCTCACCGCGCTGGGGAAGATGGCCGGGTTCGACGCCGGTCGTGACCTGCTGGTCGTGACCGACGACGCCAACCTGGATGTGGGCCGCGTCCGGTTCCGCCCCGGCGGAGGTGCCGGCGGCCACAACGGACTGCGCTCGGTGACCGATGTGCTGGGCACGCGGGACTACGCCCGCCTGCGGGTGGGTGTGGGGGTGATGCCCGCCGGCTCCGACCTCTCCGACTGGGTCCTGTCGGCGATGCCCGTAGAGGACGAAGACGTGGTGGTAGGCCTGTTGCCGGAACTCAGCGAGGCTGTGGCGGTGTGGGCGGAGGAGGGAATCGAGAAGGCGATGAACCGCTTTAATCGATGAAACGTAAGCCAAGTCCCTGAAACGAATTGCAAACCATCAACACAGGAAACTGAGAAACTGTGAACGGACTACTGGATTTGACCGACTGGTCGTGGGCCGCCGGAGCCGTCGGGTTGCTGGCCGCGCTCGTCGTCTACCGCTACATGGTCGCCCAGCCGGGCGGCAACAGCGTCATGACCGATCTTGCGGAGCAGATTCACGACGGGGCGATGGCGTTTCTGCGCCGCGAGTACACGGTGCTGGCGGTCTTCGTGTTGGTCGTCGCCGCACTCCTCTTCCTGGCGATCGGCCAGGCCTCCGCGCTCGCCTACGTGGCCGGGGCGGCGAGCAGCGTGCTCGCAGGCTTCTTCGGGATGAAGGCGGCAACGCGCGCGAATGTGCGCACCTCGGCCGCGGCCAACGAGGAAGGGCAGGGGAAGGCACTCCGCATCGCATTCTTCGGGGGCGCGGTGATGGGCCTCTCGGTCGCCGCGCTGGGGCTGCTGGGGATAGGCGCGCTCTACTGGTTCCTGGCCGCCGATGCGATCCCGGGGACGGGCGAGCTGCCGAGCTTCGCGCGGATCGTCTCGGGCTTCGCCATGGGCGCCTCGTCGATCGCGCTCTTCGCACGGGTGGGCGGGGGCATCTTCACCAAGGCCGCCGATGTGGGCGCGGACCTGGTGGGCAAGGTGGAGGCGGGGATCCCGGAGGACGATCCGCGCAACCCCGCGACCATCGCCGACAACGTGGGCGACAACGTGGGTGACGTGGCCGGAATGGGCGCCGACATCTTCGAATCGTACGTGGGCTCGATCGTGGCGACGATCGCGATCGGGGCGACCGCGGCGGCGCTGGCGGCAAGCACCGCCGAGGCGGTGGCGCTTCCCATCATCACCGTGCTGGTGGGACTGGTCTGCTCGGTGATCGGTATCGCCGCGATGAAGCTCCTGGAGCGCAGCGACCCGGGGGCCGCGCTGCGCAACGTCACCTTCATCGCCGCGGGCCTCTTCCTGCTGGTCATGTTCTTCGTGGTGCGCGCCCTCGACATGCACATCATCGACCCGGTGACCGGGTCCGAACGCTCGGCGCTGGCACCGTTCTGGGCCATCCTCGCCGGCACGCTGGTGGGTATCCTGATCGGGCTCGTGACCGAGTACTACACCGGCGCCCGTCCCGTGCGGAAGATCGCCGGTGCCTCGGAGACCGGATCGGCGACCAACATCATCACGGGGCTGGCGGTGGGCATGGAGTCGACCGCGCTGCCGCTGTTGCTGATCTGCGGGGCCATCCTGGTCTCCTTCCTGACCTGCGGCCTCTACGGGATCGGGATCGCCGCGGTGGGCATGCTGGCCACGGTCGGCGCCACCATGTCGGTAGACGCGTACGGCCCGGTGGCGGACAACGCCGGCGGCATCAGCGAGATGGCGGGGCTGGGGTCCGAGACGCGCAAGGTGACCGATTCCCTGGACGCGATCGGCAACACCACCGCGGCGATCGGCAAGGGCTTCGCCATCGGCTCGGCCGCGCTCACGGCGCTGGCGCTCTTCTCGGCCTACGCCACGAGCATCGCCCAGCACAACACGAGCGCGGGCCTGGACAAGGCGGTGATCGACATCACCGAACCGCTCGTGGTCGTCGGCCTCTTCATCGGCGGCATGCTGCCCTTCCTGGTGGCCTCGTTCACGATGACCGCGGTGGGGCGCGCCGCCGCCGGGATGGTGGAGGAGGTGCGGCGCCAGTTCCGCGAGATACCCGGGTTGATGGAAGGGACGGCCAAGCCCGATTCGGCGCGCTGCGTGGACATCTCCACCCGGGCCGCGCTCCGCGAGATGATGCTGCCGGGAATCACCGCCATCCTGGCTCCGGTGCTGGTGGGGCGCTTCCTGGGCGTCGAGGCGCTGGGCGGGATGCTCGCCGGCGCGACGGTCACGGGCGTGCTGATGGCTCTCTTCATGGCCAACGCCGGGGGGGCGTGGGACAACGCCAAGAAGTACATCGAGGGCGGTGCGCTGGGCGGCAAGGGGTCCGAGCCGCACAAGGCCGCGGTGGTGGGCGACACGGTGGGCGATCCCTTCAAGGACACCTCGGGTCCGTCGCTCAACATCCTGATCAAGCTCATGAGCGTGGTGTCGCTGGTGCTGGCGCCGTGGTTCGTGGGGTGAGGGCGCCCTCGTTCGACGGGGCGGTCTCGTTCGCGCAGGACCTGATCCGCATCCCGTCGCTGCCGGGCGAGGAGGGGGAGCTCGCCCGGCGCGTGGTGGACGAGATGGAGGCGCTCGCCTACGACGAGGTGCGCACCGACGAGCTGGGGAGCGTGATCGGGGTGGTCAGGGGGGGCGGGGGGGGCGGCACCGTCATGCTGAGCGCGCACCTGGACATGGTGGCGGCGGGGGATCCGGACGAGTGGGAACACCCGCCGTTCGACGGGGTGGTCGCCGGAGGATACCTGCACGGACGAGGCGCGATGGACATCAAGGGGCCGCTGGCGCTGCAGGTGCACGCGGCGGCGGCGCTGAGGGGACGGGTGGCGGGGGACATCATCGTGGCGCACCCCGTGTACGAGGAGCGGGGGGGGTGGGGGATGGACCACCTGGTGCGGCCCGACGGCGGGCTCAGCCCCGATGTGGTCATCATCGGCGAATCGACGCACGGCGACATCGCGATCGGC
Organism: Longimicrobiales bacterium; assembly: GCA_965204275.1. Classification (GTDB taxonomy): domain Bacteria; phylum Gemmatimonadota; class Gemmatimonadetes; order Longimicrobiales; family Gaopeijiaceae; genus Bin94. The sequence continues at coordinate 1,053,587 of CBDBEC010000002.1, read as the reverse complement.
CACCGCGGCCGGACCGAGGTCGAGATCGTGGCGCACGGGCTCGCCGGGCACGCGTCCGCGCCCGATCGCGCGAGGAACGCCCTGGACCTGCTCCCCGCGATCCTGGCCGGCGTCCGCGACCTGGCCGCCCGGCAGGAGCGCGACGCCGTGCTGGGGCGCTCGTCCGTCGTGGCGACGGGCGTCGGCGCCGTCCCCGCGAGCCTGAACGTGATCTCCGACCGGGTCACCGTCACGCTCGACTGGCGGATCCTGCCGGAGGACACCGGGGAATCCCTCGTGGCGCGTGTGCGCCAGTCCCTTCAGCCCCACCTGGACCGTGCCGGGAAGGCCACATGGGCCGGCGCCGCGGATTCCGTCCAGGTCCGTATCGCCACCGAAACACAGCGGACCTACACCGGCGTCGAGGAAGCACGGCGCATGTTCAGCCCCGGCTTCCTCATGGACCCCTCCGACCCCATCGTCACGGCGGCGGCCCGCGCCGTCGGCACACGCGGCGACAGCGATGCCCCGGCCCGGGTCCGCCCTTGGACCTTCGCCACCGACGGCGGCTGGACCTGCGGCGTGCGCGGCATCCCCACGATCGGCTTCGCACCGGGCGAGGAGCGCCATGCCCACACCAATACCGAACGCCTCGATCTGGAAGAGGCGCGCTGGGGCTACGCGAAACACCTGGATCTGGTTCCGGCGGTGCAGGGGGCCGTCAACGCAGGCTCCGCGCGCTGACGCAGACGCCAACTGCTACCGGAACCGGGACACCAGGCCGCTGCGGATGACCACGTTTCGCAGCCTCACGTATTCCCCTCCGTCCGTGTAGGTCGCCAGGTTGCGCGTTCCGTACGTGTACACGGTGCCGAGGGTGAAGCCCAGGTCTTCGTCCATCGCATATTCCGATTCCGCGCCCGCGGCGAGACCGAAGTCCGGTCTGCGCTCGTTCGGAAACGTGAGGGCGGGACCGGCCAATAGGAACGTACGCAACCCGCTCTTCCTGACCCCCGCGGTCACACCGATCCTGACTTGGGCGGAGACGTTCGCGGCGGTGAGGCATACGAGTGGCAGGACCATCGTCACGGTTCGCACGTTCGTCATTGCCGGGTTCCTTCGTTTCGGGGAAACCCTCTGGGCGATCCGGCCGCCACAGCGATCCAATCCGCCCTAGGAGTCCGTGGACAAAGCCGCCCGAGCACCGAGAGCCGCGAGGCGCCGGGCTGGCAAGGCGCGACGAAAGGCGAATAGCAGGGCTATTCGCCCGAGGAGCAACGCAGAGCGGAGCTTTGGAGAAATGAAATGTATGCTGTGGTGGGACCTATACCCCAGGGTTTCCATGCTGTGGAGGAGGATACCCGTTATTTTTCCTGGATGGGGAAAAACCAGGGTAACCGGAGACGGGGGCCGTCTTGAGCGGACAGAGGGGGCCACTTACACCGCTCCTCATCATTCCCACGGCCTCGGTGGGAAGTGTCCTCGTAGAGCGGATATGGCCCGTGGCTGATATCCCCACCTGGGTACTGGCCGCCATCTTCGCAGTACTCCTCCTCACCCTGTGGCACACCGCCAGAGGGGGATGGACCGCAGGGTGGAGGGAGGCCCACCGTGTTTTCATCAGGCGAAGCGCGTCACTGGTTGGAATCCCTACAGGCGAGCGCGCCCGCCTTTGGCGTTCCGCACTCAGGATGATGTTCGACCCCCTCTTCGACCGCGTATTCTATATCTATTGGCTCTACGTGGCGGCCCTGGCCTCCCTGGTAGTCGGGTCTTTCAGGCTCGGATGGCTTGACTGGGAGCGGCTCCGCTTCCTGTCCGTCATCATGACAGGAACAATGCTCATCCTTTATTTCTGCTTCCACTTCTACCCCCGGTGGCTGGACCGTAGAACCGAATCCAGGCGCAGGAAGGAGCTGGAGGAACGTATCGCCAAGGCCGAGACTAGACAGGCTGAAATCTACCGTAGCCTGGTATTGGGAGAGGAGAAGGAATCATGACCCCGCCACCCCGGGTTTCCATGCTGTGGAGAGGGGGCGGGGGAGGGGGGCCGGGGGGGAGGAGGGGGCCAGGTCGTCGTCATTTCGGGTCCGCCATTTCTGGCAGGGATACCCCCTGGAGCGAGGCTGTGTCAGCCCGCTTCTCACCACGCCGCCGTCTGAATTCATCAAGAGCTTGCCGAAGCCGCAAGGAGCGAACATCCTCCTCAAGCTGGCGCACCCGTCTTTCAAGCGCTTCACCTGGGGACCCGGAAACGATATCCAGCCGGCTGGGCCTCCGTTGTCTATACTGCCTGGGCGTAGCCGTATCTTCGGTTAGAACTAAATACGGTGGATCTGCCAGCGTGTTCTCGATTCGCCCGAGCTCCCTGAGAACGAGTAATCCCGTTACAAGCGTCATAACGATGGCGGCGGTTCCCGCCCACAGCCAGGGCCGGGCTGCTCGCCATACCATCTCTAATGGGGGGGGCTCCACTCTTCTAACTCCTGATCGTAGGAGGCCTCATGGCTCAGGAAGACCCAACTGCTGAACACCGTGCAGACCTTCTAGCTCGCGCACGAGCTCTCGGTTCCGAGATCGAAGCCGCTGGTTCTCAGATTCGCGAACTCGTACGGCGACTAGAGCGTCAACTAGCTCGCGTCGATCGCGTGCTAGCTCTTCCCGATACAGCTTCACCCGAAGCCTTTCTCGATGCAGTTTCTCAAGAAGATCACGGTTCCTCTCCTGGAGACCCCGAAGCCTATCCCTAGGAGTCTCGTCGCTCAGGGGTAGTCCAGCTCATTATCTACGACATACCGGTCACCCTCCTCCGTAAGCCCGTAGCTGTTGCCGTCTTCATCCTCCCAGACAAGCCCCTTTCGATTCAGCTCTCTCAGGAAATGACGAGCACGCGCAAGCGAAATGCGCACCCCTTCCGCCACGGTCTCAGCAGATACACCGTCTTCACCTTGCTCTGCCAGCCAGGAAAGCACGTCCCTCAAGTCATTATCCATCTGGCCCTCTCATTTTAGGGTTCTGGGTCGAGTTAGCCCTTTTCAGAGAGTCCACCCGCTCCCTGGTCTCGGGTGACTCCAGGCTCTTGTAGCAGATCGCCACCAGGTTCCCGGTACCCTGGGTCCGGTTCCACGCATCACACATGTAGCCCTTGTCCGTGGCGTCGAGTATCTGGAGAATGATCCCTTCGTGGGAGGTATCGTGCAGCTCCAGTACCTCCGGCCCCTCCTCCTCTTCACAGCCCGCCAGAGAGAGGAGGAGGGGGAGAACCCGGACTGCGAGGCGGCAGCAATCCACGAGAAGGGGGAGGGGTTGTCGAACACCAGCCCCTGCATAACCCTCTACCAACGGCGCGGGTTGTGGATACTAGGGTTACGCTCCCCCAGGTCATCACAGACATGGAGAGGAGGAGAAGTCTTTCGGTCTTCAGGATCGCCGTTCAGGGTTACGGCCCGGTGGTTGCTCCAGCTGGCGGCGCAGAGGTGCTCGAGGTCTTCGTGATCCTTGGGAACGCTGACGTATGTGTCCGTGTACGGGGAAAACCGCCTCAGGCAGCTACCGTCACGTTCCACATCCAGATCGCTCAAGCCCGAAACGGCATCCCCGGTTCTCTTGTCGACGATATTGGTCACCGTGGCCACCGTGTGCATGGCGTCGTCCTCGGTGGAGTGCCTGCCGCTGGCGGAGACACGAACCTGGTCGTCGGCACTCCGGTCGATGTCCTGGGGCGTGGACGCCGACGAGATCCTGGGCTCCTCCTGGCAGAAATCGTCGTCACCACCATCGGCGAGCACGCCGGGCATTTCCATCCACGTTAAGACCTCGATGATCTCGCGGGACGTGGCGATCCAGTCCTCCAGCTCCCGGGTGCGTTCCGGGTCCGCCCCAAGGGCAAGCTCCGCCTCGGCCCTGCGGATCGCGTCGCGCGACATGATGATCTGGACGGCGGGAAGTCCCATACGGTCGATATCCTCCCGGGTATGGTGTACCCCGGTGATCCTGGACATGATCCGGGCGTACACGCTCGGTGCGGCGGCGGGGTGCGCGGACTCAAGTGGTGTGAGAGCGTCGGCGGACGGATCGGTACAGGACCCGAGAGCGAGAAGGGCGGTGATCGTCAACAATGTCGGTTTCTTCATGAGTAATGTTCTCCCCCGGTTGGGATTTGCCGGACCGCCCCGAGTGGACAGCCCTTTTTCCTTTCCTCCTGGTCAGTTTATCGTCGGCCCTCCTATAGTAGTCCCGGACATGAATCCCCGCTAATCCTCCGCAGGGGGAGCATGGACAGCCGGTTCGCGGAGCCCATGTTGACGGCCGTGATGACCTTCCCCTCGTACTCGTAGGGGAAGGAGGCGTTCTCCAGGACCAGGGCGCTGTCCGCCTTGACGGCGATCGGCTGGAAGCGGTTGTCGGCGGTCACCTTCCTCACGAGCGCGTAGCAGCCCGTGGAGGGGTTCACGACCACCCCGTGGAAGTCCAGGCCCGAGGTGCCGAACAGCACGAGGTTCCCCCGGTCGTCGAACGACGGGTCGAGCTTCCGGCTCCATACGGCGCAGCCCTCCTCCACGGTCCCCGGCATGCCCCCCAATACCGATCCGGTTCGGCGGCAGTCCTCCCCCCTGTCCCCCTCCTCTGGGAGAGGGAAGGGGGTCTCGACGCCGTCCAGGCCGTATGTGAAGACGGAGTCCGGGCCCGTCTCGTAGACCTTCACGACGTAGGCCCGGTCCTCCGTACAGGCGATCCTGGCCCTGTTCAGCGCCAGGTCGAAGGGGGACTCCCGGACGGGCCCGATGTTCTCGTTCGTGCCGTCCGGCAGCCTCCTGACCACTCCTCCCGAGGCGGGAACCGCCGCGAGCCCCCCGAAGGTGCATACCTGCCCGCTCGGATGGATCCTGAGCGGTGTCCAGGTCCAGACGGGGCTACCGCCCATGTCGTACTCGACCACCCTCAGACTGCCCGAGACGTAGAGTCCTCCCCGGGGGGAGAGCGACACCCCCTGTCTGCCGTAGGAGAACTCGAACGGCCCCTCCCCCTTCGGGGTGTGGATCGTCCGAAGCGGCTCCCCGGTCTCCAGCGAGAAGGCCATGACCCCGTCCGGGGTCTCGTCGTCATCCAGGTGGATCACGTCGCGCTGCCAGTCCACGGCCATGACGGACGTGCTCAGGGACCGCAGCTCGCTGTCGATGATCGTCCGTCCGGCCAGGGTGTCGATCTCGACCACCTGTTGCGCGCCGGCCCCGGAGGAGGCCAGCGCGACCAGGACGGAGAGTCCCGCCACGGGAGGAGTATGAAGGGGGGTCACCGCGGGGCCTGCATCCCGCAGTTGCCGTAGTCGCACTCGGTCGTCACCGTGACGTTCCCGTCGTCGTCCTCCTCGACCGTGACGACGACCCTGTCCAGCTTGCAGAACTCGATGGTGCCGCCATCGGGAGTGAGGGTGATCTTCCAGCTCCACTTCCTGCACGTATCCGCCAGGGCGCTGCCCGGATCGGCGGCAAGGCAGGCCTCGGGGGTGACCTCCTCCAGGGTCTCGGAGGCCGAAACCGGAGGGGCCGGGGCCGCGAACAGCCAGGCGGCCAGGACGGGGGCGGTGAGCAGTGCGATTCCGTGCTGTGGTTTACCAAGTGTCATGTTTTCATTACATCTTTAGCTGGCCAAGCGAAGCGCCCAGCCCGGATGCATCGCCGCTCGAATGCCGGGGGGATTTTGTCCACGGGCTGCTAGCATACGAAGGACGACCGTCTTCCTTACGCCAGGGATACTGCCCGGAACGAGGAGGGATCCCGGGTCTGCGCGGGCCACCCCCGAGGCCCTGCACGATGACGGGAGGAAGGGATGAAACCGCGCAGGTCAGCCGATCCCGTACACGAGGCCGGCGCGAATGGTCACGGCCCGACTTGTCGCGGATTCGCCCCTCCCCTGGTACAGGGCCTTCGTCAGATTGCGAATGCCGTGGGTGTATACGGTGCCGAGGGTAACACCAAGGTCCCCGGCTCTTCGGTATTCCAGCCCCAGTGCTCCGGCGAGACCGAAATCCAGCCTGTCCCTGCCCGAGCAGCTCGAGGTCATCGTCCCCGTGCCCCAAGGGTAGGGCGATTCGTAGACGGTGGACTTGACATGACAGGATACTTCCCAGGACAGAGCGGGACCGGCCGCCACGCAGGGGTGCAATCCGTTCGCCATCCGGGGAAGGTTGACCCTGCCCAGCGCCGTCAGCCCCAGCTGGTTCCCGGAGACCACCCTTGCAGTTCGGATCGTGTCGTTGCTCCATGCCGGGATCGACACCGGACCATGATATGAGCTTGCTCGTCCCCTCCGGGAATAGGCGCCATGGAATTCGAACTCAAAAGCCCCCGCCGTCGGAATGATCGCTGCCAGTCCGGCGGAGAATCCACTGGTCGATCCTCCCGGCCACAATGAGTTGTGTCCCTCGATCTGGGCAAACTTGACGCCTCCGGTGAAGGCGACCCTGGTCTGCGCGTCAACATTCGCGGTGGAGAGGATCAGGAGAAACAGGGCGGCTCCCAGAATCCGTAAGCCTGTTCACAAGGCTTGGCTGGGCACCGAAGCCACGGGTACCGCTGGTGAACGGGGAGGGAGCAGCGGGCTGCCTTTTCGGGATCGCGGGACTCGGAGGAGATTGCGTGGTCGAGCCGCGCGGTGCGCTCGCCCGCGGCGCCTGTCCCACGATGAGACGGAAAGGAACTCGCAGACATGGCCGGAAGGAACTGGCTGGATGCCGTTCTGGGCCTCGGTCCGGAGTGGAAGGTCACCAGGGTGGAGCCGACCCGGAAGCCGAAGGAGCTTCGGGTGGAGCTGCACCGGACCGGGCGGAGCCCGTTGAGGTGTCGTCACTGCGGCGAGGCGTGCCCGGGCTACGACACGCGCCGTCGCGAATGGCGGAATCTGGACGCCTGGGGCTACAAGACCTTTCTGGTCTGCAACGTCCCGCGGGTCCGGTGCCCGCAGCACGGGGTGGTGACGATCCGGGTGCCCTGGGCGGAGGGGAGTTCGAGGTGCACGGCCCAGTTCGAGGCGGAGGTGACCGGGTGGCTGAAGGAAGCGAGCGTCAAGGCGGTCGCGGATGCGGCTGAGCTGGAACGCTGTGGACGGAATCATGCAACGTGCGGTGGTGCGGGGACTTGCGCGCCGCAAGACGGAAGCGGTCCGGCGTCTTTCCGTGGACGAGACCTCGTTCCGCCGCCGGCACCGGTACGTGACCGTGGTGTCGAACCCGGAGACGGGCAACGTCCTGCATGTCGCCCCGGGAAGGGGCAAGGATGTGCTCATGGCGTTCTACGAGGGCCTGGGGGAGAAGTACCGGGCGGCCGTCGAGAGCGTCAGCATGGACATGTGGGGGCCCTATATCTCGGCGACTCAGGCGATGATCCCGGACGCCGTGATGAAGATCGCGTTCGACCGGTTCCATGTGGCCAGGCACCTCGGCGACGCCGTGGACAAGGTGCGGCGGGCGGAGCACCGGGCGCTGGTCAAGGAGGGCAACGGGATCCTGGTGGGCACGAGGTGGCAGTGGCTGAAGGGCTCCAGACGGAAGACGCACGCCGAGAAGCTGGCGTTCGCGAGGCTCCGCGCAGGCACCCGACGGATCGCCCAGGCCTGGGAGCTGAAGGAAGCGGCCGCAAGAGCCTCTGGAACTACTGGAGCAGAACCTGGGCGCTGGCCGGATGGCACCGGTGGCTGGAGTGGGCATCGGGCTGCGGTCCAGACCCGGTGGCGGGAACAACCACCTCTCCGTCACTCCGCGGCAGCCCGGATGCCTCCGGCGGTTCTCATGAGGAGTCCCGCCTTGCCTCAACAGTGAGCCAGGTGCACGCCGTGACCATCACGGCGGCGAGAACCACATACAGGATCTTGTTGCTCAACGATGCATCTCCTTGTGGGGGAACTCGATGGATGGGACACCACACCGCTGTACAATGCAGGACCCGCCCGGGGACCGGCAGAGGGATTACCCGCGAGTTTAGAGGGGAAAAACACTACGGTCCCGTGACGGGAAATCCCCGTCAAGACGACTCCCCGGCCGGCGTGACCACGGCGGAGGGGTCAAACCGGCCTTATCCGAAGCCCATCCCGGCTGCGTCGCGCCCTGCCAGCCCGGCGCCTCGCCGCTCTCGGTGCTCGGGCGGCTTTTCCGTGAAACTCCGCCCTGTTTCAGCACCGCGGGGTGGCCACCCCAACCGGCGTGGCCATGACCGTTATCAACAGACTGCTAGTGCTCCGTTTCGTCCCCCATCAGACCCGCCTCCAGGGCAAAGCGCACGATGTCACGCCGCCGGCTCAGTCCCAGTTTGTTCCTGGCGCGGGCCAGGTAACCCTCGACGGTCTTCGGACTCAGGAAGATCTGGCTTCCAATCTCGCTGGCGGTGAAGCCTCTGGCGTACAGGTTGATCACGGTGAGTTCACGCGGTGAAAGCACTTCTTTCGGCCCGGGTTCGCCGGTCGACCCGCCTCCGGCCCTGCTCCGCGCGAGCAGAGATGCCGCTCTGCGCGGAAGGTAGGAGTGTCCGCGGATCAGCGCCTCTATGGCCCCCATGATATCCGTATCCGCTACGGACTTGTTCAGGAAGCCCGCCGCTCCCGCGTCGAGGGCAGGCTGGAGGTACTCGTCCTCGTCATGAATGGTGAGAACCAGGACCCGAGTCGGGAGTCCGAGATCGGTGATACGCCGGGTCGCGCGGATACCGTCCATCCCGGGCATCGCCAGGTCCATGATGACGATGTCCGGTTCCAGGGACCGAGCCTTGTCGACCGCCTCCTGGCCCGAGGAGGCCTCACCCACGACATCCACCTCTCCGGCGGACTCCAGAAGAGCCTTGAGGCCGGCACGCACCACCTTGTGGTCATCGGCCAGGAGTACGGTCACCACGCTTCGATCTCCCTTCGTCGCCTGTCGATTCCGAGCCCTACCATGGGTACGGTGGCTCGAATCATCGTGCCCTTGCCCGGTGCGGTATCGATGGTGATGCCGCCTCCGACCATCGCCGCGCGCTCACGCATGCTGGTAAGGCCTACATGACCGTTGTACTCGAATCCGCAGCCCTCGTCGCGGATCTCGGCTATTACCACCCCACCTGCCGACCTCACCGTCACGCTGGCTTCGCTGACCTGCGCGTGCCTCACGGCGTTGTTCACTGCTTCCTGAATGATCCTGTACAGGGCCAGCGTGGCGACGGCATCCAGTCGGCCGTCCACCCGATCAAGGCTGGCGTGGACCGTAAACCCGTATATTTCCCGGATGTCGCGGAACTGGGAGCCGAGCGCGGAAGCCAGCCCGCGCTCGTCGAGTTCCGGGGGCAGCAGCCCCCGTATCATCCGCTTGATCCCCCGGATTGCCTCATGGATCTCGTCGGCGATCTGTGCCCGCGCCCGTCCTCGCTCTTCCCGGTCCGACTCTTCCGCGAGCAGTTTCACCCTGATCTTCAGTGCCACCAGCGACTGAAGGAACTGGTCGTGCAGCTCGCGGGACAGGCTCTTCCGCTCGTTCTCGGCCGCCGTCACCATGCTCCTGGACAGCTGCCGCATCTGCTTCCAGCCCGTGATGTCGCGGACGGCGCAGATGACGTGCCCCTGGCCCGATGCCAGCTTCGAGGGACTTAGACTGATCTCGACCGGGAAGTTGGTGCCGTCCTTGCGCACGGCCAGCAGCTCCAGTCCCTGACCCATGGGCCGTGGCCGCGGCGATCTCACATAGTTGTCGCGGTGCTGCCGGTGCCGGCTTCGGCTGGCTACGGGCACCAGCCGCTCCACGGGGGAGCCTTCCATCTCTTCACGGCTCCAACCGAACATTGCGACGGCCTGCGGGTTCAGGTCCTGGATCATCCCCACCCAGTCCACGATGAGCATTGCGTCGGGTGACGCCTCGAATACGGCCCGGTAGTCCCTGTCGGTGAGCAAGCCAACTCCTTTCCGGACCCCGGGCCGAGACCCGCCGGTCCGCCTCATTTCCCCAGTGAACTTGTAGCACGAAACACCTGTCGGAAAGTGCATCGCCGGAGATTGTTACGTCAAGCAGCGGAACACCTTACACCACTTCCAACGAAGCCGGGAAGCACCGGGCCCGCATGCGCCCGTCACCTGATCCAGACCCGTACGGCCTGCGACGGGGTCAAACCGTCGAAGTACCCGTACACCCCCTCACCCTCGATCCCGAAATTCGGCCAGGGCTTGGGGGTCGGAAAGGTGCCGATGTTCGCCAGGAAGTTGGTGTAGTGCCAGCCGATCCCCAGCAGGTGCAGCTTGAAGCGCAGGGGGTGGGTGCGGTAGAAGATGTACACCGTGTCCGCTTCGGCGTCTTCGACGGGCCTGGGAAAATACCCAAGGTGGTGGCGGTTGATTTCCACTTCCTCTCCATCGTCCCGGGTCTCGAAGGCCTCCCGCACGTCGACCAGCACGGTACCGATGTCGTAGCCGGTCCGGAATCGCATCGGTATCTCAACCTCCATGTAAGGCACCTGAGGCTGCAGCCTCAAGCTGTCCCCCGGATCCAGAACCTCCGGAGCGGCGGGCATTGTCATCGCGCCCTTGAACGCGCCGAGCGGTCCCGTACCCACGATCGCGTATCGCTGGTTCGCCCTGACCGGCTCCGGCAGCCTCGCACCCAGGCATCGTAGCGGACCAGGCCAGCTGGTTGAGGACGTGCAGGAATGCAACTCCAGCTCTTCCAGGAAAGGTGCGCTCCAACCCGGCCCCTCCAGCGTCGCCGTGATCTCGGGAGCCTCGCCATTCCGCGGGCGATGGGGATGCACCGCCACCAGGCGGGCCCGGCTCTCCCCGGCGATCAGCAGAATCGAGATCGATACGACGTCGGGATGAGCTTCGAACAGATCCGGCGGGCGGATGAAATCGCAGGCCGACCAGGCCACGACGGACGCGAGCGTGACCACCGGGCGCCAGACCGCGCGCCGGCTCAAAACCGGAACTCCAAGCCGAAGAACGGAATCATCGGAAGCTGCGGCACATACACTTTTTCCACCTTGTTGCTGTAGTAGTCCTGTTCCACGAACCACCCCACCACGTTGGGAAGGCTGAAGAGATTGGCCACCGACAGGTACGGCACCACCGACCCGCCCCCGAACCACGACACCCGGCTCTCGCGCCGCCAGCCGATATCGATGCGGGCGTAGTGAGGGAGCCTTTGGGAGTTGTACTCCCCGCCGAGCACGACGTTGTCGGTAAAACCCCCGCCGTACTGATCGACCGGGGCGATTGCCAGTACCGGTGTCTCGGGCTGTCCCGAGCGCAGGGAGACGCGGGCGGACCATGACGACGCACCGTGTGCGTACGAGGTTCCCAGCTCGAACTCGTGGTCCCGGTGGAATCGCGGCGTGTAGGTTCGCGAACCGACCGTGCGGGTCACCTTGCCCCAGCGGTAGCTACCCAGCACGGAGAGTCCCGCATCCGATATCCAGCTCCACGACGTCTCGATTCCGCTGGCCGACCCGCTGGCGACCTCCCAGACCGAAGGATCGCCCAGAGCGGTTCCCGTCGTGGGCTTGGCTCCGAGCGCCGGCAGTCTGAGATGGTCCAGCTTGCGTGTATAGGCGTCCAGCCGGACTCGGAGCCCCCCGCGCGAACCCTCCCACCCGATCGAGAACTCCGTGTTGCGCGGAACCGGGGCCGCGCTGACCGGCACCAGGAGGTCGTAGGCCAGGAAGCTCGCGCCGATTGCCTCCTCGTTTCGCACCGAGGCCAGCGCCTGGTGCGACCGTGACGCGGAGATTCGCGCGCTCCACCACGAGGCCGCGTAGCTCAGCTCCGAGAACGGCGCCAGGGTGGTAGCCAGATCCGCGAACCGGTCGACACGCAGTCCGGCCCGCGTCGAGAACCCACGCCGCAACGGGATTTCCACGCTCGAATATGCCGCCAGCCGCCAACTGCCCTCTTCCAGCTTGATCGGCGAGAAGAAGAAGCCTTCGTCGGAGTCGAAAGCGTCGGTCACGTCGTAGTGGTGATCGCCCAGGAACCGGGTCCCCTGTGCCCCGGCGGTGACCGTGGCGAGGCCCGCGTGCCAGGTGACCCGCAGGTCGGCGCGGGTCTCGCTCATGGCGCCGTCGCCGAAGAGAAGCGTGTCCGCAGGCGGCACGTACTCGTGGGATTCACCTTCGTGGTCCACGTATCCGGGCGTGCCTCCACCCAAAGCGATCAGGTCGCTGCCGAAACGGCTGTGGCCCACGTTCACGTCGAGGACTCCGCCGGCTCCGAGCCTGTCGCGGTAGTGGACGGAGGCCGCGGCGTTTCCCCACGCCAGCCCCATCGTCCTCGTCTCCTCTTCGTCGAAGATCTGCAGAGACTCGGAGTTCAGGTAGCCGCTCACGGACAGGCGGCGGACCCCGCCGAGATCGGCCGTCACCTTGGAGTGGAGATCCTGGAAGAAGTAGGGAAGGTGCCCGTTGATGACCCCCACCTGTTCGAGCCCTGCCGTGAATCCGTCTATGTATGTCCGGCGGCCATTCAGCAGGTAGGACACGCTCTCGCCGATCGGTCCCTCGACGGAAAGACGGGACGACGCGAGCCCCAGGGAGCCCGCCATCCGCATCTCGTCGCGGGAACCGTCCCGGGTCGCGATGTCGATGGCGCCCGACAGCGATCCGATGGCCATGCCCTCGCCGCCCGAACCGGCCAGGATCGTCGCGCGCTCGACCACTTCCGCGTTGATCGCTGACAGGAACCCTCCCAGGTGGAAGGCGTTGAAGAGCCTTACGCCGTCGAGCAGGACGGGCGTGCCGTCGCTGGCGCCACCCCGGATGAAGGGGACCGAAGTGTAGTCCGAGGGAGCGGAGGCGGAAGGTGATACGGCGGCGGCCCGCAGCACGTCCGTTTCCAGGATCGTGGGCAGGGTTCGAATCAGGGCCGAGTCTATGACGAAGGCATCCCGTGACCGCGAGATCGGGTCCCCGGGGCGGCCGCTCACACTCACCTCGAGACCTTGGAGGCCGATAGGGACCGGACTCAGCAGAACACGGATGTGCTCGCTGGGGATTGACTCATAGCTTTGCGTCCACACGGCGTAGCCGTATGCCGTGACCTCCACGCGAACCGCGACGCCCTCCGGCGCCCCCGGCACCACGAACGCCCCATACCGGTCCGAGACCCCTGACGCAGCCGCTTCCCCTGCGACGGCGGTGACCGTGACCTGCGCGAACGCGATCGGTTCGAGATCGACGCTGTCGCGCACCACTCCTGACAGGGTGGCCTGCTGCATTGCGGCTACGAAAAGGGCGGTGTGGGTCATTCGGGATGAAGTCCTGGCGGTTGGGGCGGACGTCCCGCAGCCGAAGCGGACTTGCGCGGTCGGGGTTGCGGAACATAGGGTCGGCTGTCCGATGCTCCAGAGCGAGCGAATAACGAGCCACTACCTAATACCGCGCCGGGGCGCGCGGGGTTCCCGCTTTATACAGTGGGTTGGGGGACACAACCCCCGCTCAGGCCGGAACGCGCGCGCGAGGAGGGGTCCGCCCTCCTCACTCCATCGGCACCGTCCGGAGAATCTTCCCATCCACCCGGGCGAAGATCTCGTCCAGGCTTGTACCCGTGATCGTGAGGCCGTGGTTTCTGAGACCGACCACGCAGCGGCTCGGATCCTCGGCTTCGCGCACGATGCCGGCGACCGCCCGGCCCAGCTCCCGGGTGCCGCAGGGGTAGTTGAAGTCGGTGGAGCGGATGTCGCGCATCCAGCCATGGACGTGGAGGATCGCGCCCACGTCCGGGTGCTCCCGGTAGATCATCCAGTGTTCGATCGCGTCGACGGAGACACGGCGGGGCTCCACCCCGGGCGGATGGCTTACCAGCATGCCATTTCGGGCCGGGTCGTAGCCCGTGACCATGAGGATGTCCCGGCCGATGGCCTCCAGTCTGGACTTGTCGACCCCGCTGGCGCTCATCCAGAAGCGGTCGGCGTCGTAGCGCGCGGAGATGTTGCCGTAGGAGAGGCCGCCGATTCCGAACAGGCGCCGGATATGCCGGAAATCGCGCGGAGACAGGAGTTCGTCCATCGGGAAGGGCGCGGGCAGAAGGTCGAGTTCGTCGAGCTTCCTCCCCGCACGGGAGATCGACTCGGTGATCGCATCACCGCTCCACAGCGCTTCGGGCAGATCGGGCCGAAAGAAATTGTCGATTACCAGCGTGGAGGAGGCCATCGGTGCAATGCGCGTGTATACCTGCTGGAAGTAGCCGTTCGCCAGGGCATTCCCCGGCACCACATAGTGCCCCTGCTCCATGGTGATGAAATGGGCGTCCGGATCGCCTGGACCGCAACGCACGAGCCCGACGGCCAGGTTGGCGAGGGCCCGGGGAAGGATGGGATATCCCTGGGCGATGTGGTCCGTGAAGGGGTGGGGAAACTCGGTGACCGCGCAGACGAAGACGGCCTGGGCCCTGCGGCGGAAGGGGCGCGGCCGTCCCCGCGGGAAGAAGTTGAAGACGAGCTTGGCGCTGTCGGCGTCGTCCACATAGCGATGCCCTTCGGTCTCCATGACCTCCCGCAACCCCCGCGAGAACCAGCCGAAGGTCCCGTTATCCGGTGAGCCTACATATGTGAAGTTCATTGGGCACCACACCTCCTCGGAAGGGAAATCAAGCTCAAGACTAGCCTAAAGCGGGATCATTCGGTGCGCCAGCAGTCCGTCGATAGGGAGGTGGTCCCCAGACCGGGGGCTGACCGGGTCCACAATCCGGTTCCCGATCCGGTTTCCCAGCCGGCCACCGGGTCACTCGGTCAGCCTCCCCCCGCGAGTCCCCATCCACTATATTCCCGGCATCCATACCCGCTCCGCCAGGGAAGCGGAGCCCGTCATCAACCACGGTCCGAGGGAGTTCCCGCTACCAATGAGAGAATACGAAGTCGTCTACATCCTGGATCCCACGCTGGAGCAGGATGCTGTGGACGAAAAGCTCGAGAGCTTTCACGCCGCACTCGGCGGCGAGATCACGGGGGTCGACCACTGGGGCGTTCGCCAGCTGGCCTACCCCATTCGGAAGTCACAGACCGGATACTATGTGATCGTCCACGTCACCGCCGACCCCGTGGCACTGCCCGAATTCGAGCGGCTGCTCAGGCTGGACGAGGAAACGATGAGGTACCTGATCGTCCTCAACGAGGGGCAACCCATATCGGGAGCGTCCGTTCTCGCTGAACGGGCCCGGCGACCCGCGCCGGAAGGGGGCGCCGACCCGGCGGTAGAAGAGGAAGGGGAGGACGACGACCAGGAGCACGGCGCGGGTGAGGACGGAGATCCCGACGGGGGCGAGCGCCCGGATGAAGACGCGGAAGCAGACCCGCGCGAGGCGGCTCCCAGGAGGTCCGGTCCGCCGGAGTTCTCAGGCGCGCGAGGGCGCCGGCGGCGACACGAGGGCCCGCCGATCGCCATTCTCAACTACAAGGATGTGACCACCCTGTCCCGCTTCCTGACGGAGCAGGGGAAGATCCTGCCCAAGCGCACGACGAAGGTCACCGCGCAGTTCCAGCGCCGGCTCGGGACGGCGGTGAAACGCGCGCGGTTTCTCGCCCTCCTTCCCTACATTCGCGATCACGGGAGCTAGCTTAGACATGAAACTGATCCTGCGAGAGACGGTCGCGAGCCTCGGGCAGGCCGGTGACGTCGTGAACGTGAAGCCCGGTTACGCCCGCAACTACCTGCTTCCGCAGGGTCTTGCGTACATGGCGTCCGCCGTCAACGTCCGGCGGATCGAGGAAGAGGCGAGCCGCCGCGAAGAGAAGGCCCGACGAGACTATCTGGAGGCCAACCGCCAGGCGTCGCGTCTGGAGGAGGTGACCATAGCGGTGACAGCCAGGGCGGGGGCGGAGGGGCAGCTCTTCGGGTCGGTGACCGTGCGGGACATCTGCGAGAAGGTGGCGGAGTCGGGCATTGACTTCGAGCTGGATCCGCGGGCGGTGGAACTCCCCGCGCCGATAAAGTCGGTGGGTGAGCACCGGGTTCCCGTCCGGTTCCAGTCCGGGGTGGAAGTGGAGCTCATGGTGGTCGTGGAGCCCGAAGAGGATTGAGTGGCAGCCCGTGGGGGGCGCCTTCGAGATGACGTCCGAGGTGCGCCGGGCCGTCCGCTACGCCCGTGAGCGGAAGGGCATCGACATTACCGTGCTGGACCTCCGCCACGTCTCGACCGCAACCGACTTCTTCGTGATCGCCTCCGGACGCTCCGATCTCCAGGTACGCGCCATCGCCGAACACATCCTCGATTCCGCCAAACGCGACGGGAACCGGCCGGACCATGTCGAAGGCCTGAAGGAAGGGCGCTGGGTACTTCTGGACTACATCGACTACGTCGTCCATGTCTTCCACCCGGCGGTGCGGGACTTCTACCGTCTGGAAACCCTGTGGGGCGACGCCAGCTCCACCGTCGTCGAGGACGACTAGCGGCCCGTGGACGAAACTCCCCCGGCATTCAAGCAGCGATGCATCCTGGCTGGACCGCTTCGCCCGCCCGTCTGCTGAAGCCATGAAGCTCAAGTCGCTCCACCTGCACGGTTTCAAATCGTTCCCGGACGCGACCCGCATCGGGTTCCACGACGGCATCACGGCGATCGTGGGTCCGAACGGTTGCGGCAAGTCGAATATCGGCGACGCAATCCGCTGGGTCCTGGGTGAGCAGCGCCCCAAGGCCATCCGCGGGGCCAGGATGGAAGAAGTGATCTTCCAGGGCACCGTGTCGCGCGGCGCCCTCAATCGCGCGGCCGTCTCGATGGTGGTGACGAACGAGAACGGAGCGCTGCCCGTGCCCTACGGCGAGGTGGAGTTCGGCAGGGCGGTCTTTCGGGACGGAGGCAGCGAGTACCGCCTCAACCGGTCCGCCTGTCGGCTCCGCGACATCGTCGACCTCTGCCGCGACACCGGCCTGGGGGCGAACGCCTACTCGATCATCGAGATCCGGATGATCGACGCCATTCTCTCGGAACGCACCGACGAACGCCGTTCACTCTTCGAAGAGGCGGCCGGGATCGGCAAGTACAAGGACCGCCGACGAGCCGCGCTAAGGCGCCTCGACACCTCCGAATCCGACCTGCAGCGCCTTGAGGACGTGATCGCGGAAGTGCGCACCAAGGTCCGGTCGCTCGCGCGCCAGAAGGGCAAGGCGCAACGGTACCGGGAGTTGCGCAAGCGGCGCCTGGACGTGGAGGTGGCGGTGGCGCGGCTCGACGTGGTCGAACTGGACGCCCGCCTGTCCCGGATCGAGGCCGCGCTGGCGGAGGGGCGCGAGGAGGCCGCCGGCATGGCGGCGGGGCTGGCGGCGGCCGAAGCCGCGCTGGAACGGGCCCGGGTGGAACACCTCGAAGCCGAGAAGGCGCGCGTGGAAACGGCTGGGCGGCTGGACGCAGTTGCCGCCGAGCTGTCGCGGGTGGAGAGGGAGGTGGCCGTTGCGGAGGAGAGGATCGCGGGTGGGGAACGCCGCCTGGCGCAGATTGCGCGGGAGCGCACGTCGCTTGGCGGACTCCGGGCGCGGTCGGAAGACGAGGGCGTCACGCTAAGGGAGGAGCAGGAGAACTGTCATGCTGCGTTGACAGAATGTAAAGAGGAGTTGACATCCCGTGCCACTGCGGCCGCCGCGGCGAGGCGGCGAATGGAAGCCGCGCGCGATGAAGTGCGGGAGTTGGAGACCCGCGCGGGGAAGATCGCACTGGAGATCGCGCGTGCCGAGGGGGATCGCGACAGCGCCCGCCTGCAGGCGCGGGAATTGGGGCACAGGTTCGACCGCCTCGCCGCCGACTCCCGCGAAGGTGCGGGTGCCCTCCGCGAACTGCAGTCGCAGGGCGACCTTTTCTCGGACCGGCGGGACGAGGCGGGCCGGCGGGCCGCGCAGGCCGAGAGGGAACTCGAAGGGGCCCGCCGTCGCGTCGGCCTGGTGCGGGAGCGGTTGAGTTCGGCGCGTTCACGGGAGAGGGAAGCCGAAGCCGGGGTAGCCGCGCTGGAGGCCGAGGCCGGGGCGCTGGGCCGGGCGGGAGAGTCGCAAGGGGCCAGGGCGGCAGTGGCTCAGGAGGCATGTGAAGCGTTGCCGGAATGTGTCCGGGGCGTACTGTCCGACTGCGTGCGGGTTACCGGGACCGCGCCCCGCGTCGTGGACGATGTGCTGGGCCGTTGCGGGCTGGCCCTCCTGGTCGGCGACCGCGGCGACGCGGACCGGGTCGTGCAGTGGTACCGTAGCGAGCCGGGGCGCCGGGCGGGGTTGGCGGTACTCCCGCTGGACGCGTCCCCCGAAGCTCCCGGACCCCTGCCCCCCGGCGTTGCCGCCTTCGGCGAAGGGGCGGCCTGGGCCGAGGCATTGCTGGGAGGTGCGGTAATCGGGGGAAACGAGCTTGCGGGGCCGGCATCCGGCATGGAGACAGGGCAGGGCAGCGGTGCCCCGGCCGACATCTGGACCGACGCCCTGGGCGCCATGCACCTGGTTGCGGAGCAAGGTGCCGAAGGCCGTCTCGAGCGCAGAAGCGGATTGCAGAAACTCGAATCCGCCATCGAATCCGCAAGGCGGGAACTCGATGAGGCGCGCGAGACCCGGCTTCTGCTGGATCGGGAATACGCCGGCTGCGAACGTCGCCGCGACGAGGCCGCCGAGCAGCTTCTGGCAAGCCGCGACGAGGCTCGCGCAGCCGAGGCGGGAGCTCTGGCCCAGACCGACCGCCGGCAACGTCTCAGCCAGCAGCAGGAGGAGATCTCGCGTCAACTCGAAGGCACCCGGACCGCGAGGGACCGGGCGGTGGAGCGGGGCCGGGCGGCGCGGGAGAAGCTGGCGCGGCTCAGTGAGATGGACATCGAAGTCGCCCAGCGACTGGAGCGGCTCCGTTCCGTCCAGGCCGCGGTCGAGGCCGAGTGGGAGCAGGCTCGCCACGCCGAGTCCGAGATGACGATCCGCTCGGCCCGGCTGGAGAGCGAACTCGGGCGGCTCTCCGCGCGGCTCTCCGACACGCGGGCCGCCTCCGACCGGGCGGCCGAACGGATCGGGGAGTTGGCGAAGGAGGCGAAGACGCTCGGTGACGAAGTGGCCGCGGCCCGTGACTCGAGGCGCGGCGGACAGGCGGCGCTGCAGGACCGCTTCGCACGGCGGGACGAGCTGCGCGGCGTCCTGGCGGACCAGGACCGCGATCTGCAGGCGGCCGCCGACGCCGTCCTGGGGGCCGAGCGCCGGGCCCGCGAGGTGCGGGAGGATGAGCGCGCGGCGATGGGCCGGGGCCACGAGCTGGAGCTGGAGCGCCAGGACGTCCGGAATCGCGCCGCCCGGATAGGGGAGCGGCTGGAAGCGGAATGGGGGCGGTCGTTGGAGATTCTCCTCGACGAGGCAGGGCCTGCCGAGGGAGACCCGAAGGAGCTCCGGGCCGAGCTGGCGGAGATCGTGGCCCTCCTGGGGCGGATCGGTGCGGTGAACATGCTGGCCGTGGAGGAGCACGCCGAGGAGAGCGCCCGCCTGGACTTCCTGGTGAGCCAGCAGGAGGATCTGGAAGCTGCGCGAAACGACCTACGGGCTGCCATCCGCCGCATCAACGCCACCGCCACCGAGTTGTTCATGACCAGCTTCGAGGCGATTCGGACGAACTTCCAGCGCACCTTCGAGCACCTCTTCAGCGGAGGCGAGGCCAACCTGTGGCTCTCGGACCCGGAGAGCCCGCTCGAATCGAGAGTGGAGATCCACGCCGCGCCCAGGGGCAAGCGAACGCAGCGCATCGATCTGCTGTCGGGAGGCGAACGCGCGCTGACCGCCCTGTCGCTCCTGTTCGGGATCTACCTCGTGAAGCCGAGTCCCTTTTGCGTCCTGGACGAGGTCGACGCCCCGCTGGACGAGTCCAACATCGGACGCTTCATACGCATGCTGGAGGGATTCAAGGACGAGACGCAATTCGTCGTGATCACCCACAATCCCCGGACCATCGAGGCAGCGGACTGGATCTACGGTGTGACTATGGAGGAACCGGGCGTGTCGTCCGTCGTGGGCGTTCGGCTGGAAGGGCGGGCGGGGACCGCGGGCCCGGCGGCGTGAGGCCGGTCCTGACCGTCGTCGGCTCGGGGACGCTGGTTCCTTCGGGCGAGCGGTCCTCTCCCTGCCACCTTGTCGAGGCCGAAGACGCTGTGCTGCTGCTCGATGCCGGTCCCGGCGCCGTCCACGGTCTGGCCCGTCACGGCAAGCCCTGGTGGAAAGTCACCCATGTCGTCCTGACACACTACCACACCGATCACTTCGGTGACCTCCCACACCTTCTCTTCGCGCTCAAGTGGGGGTCGCCGGGTCCGCGGCACCGGCCGCTTCAAGTCCTGGGTCCGCCCGGCCTCGAGGGGCGCGTCGAAGCCCTGCGCCGTGCGTTCGGCGACTTCATGGCCGATCCGGGGTTCGAGGTCGCGTACCACGAGGTGGGACGGAACGGAAGCCGGGACGAGCCTGCGCCCGGCGCGCCATCGTTGCGGTTTCTGCCCGTTCCCCATACGGCTACCTCGGTCGCCGTGCGCGTCACGTTGGGGGGGCGGTCGCTCGGCTACACCGGAGACACGGGCCCGGAGCCCGCGCTGGGGTCCTTCTTCCGGGGCGTGGACGTGCTCATCAGCGAGTGCGGGTACGCCGATACTCCCACCTCCGCCTCCCATCTGTCCCCGGCTTCGGTCGCGGCCATGGCCCGGAGCGCCGAACCGGGAGTGCTCGTCCTGACGCATCTGTATCCGCCACTGGATTGCGTATCCGCTCCGCAGCTCGTGCGCGAGGCCGGGTATCGCGGGGAGGTGGTATGTGCCAGCGACGGGGAGAGGTTCGTCCTCGGACCCTGCCGGTAGACGCTGCCGGCCCGGAGTCCAAGGCCGTCGCCTTGCCCGACGGGTTTCGATTCGCTGCCCGAACCGGAGAGGGGTCTCGGGTCTCGGCAGCCCGCCTGCCGGCACTCCCGCACGATAAGCGGGAGCGGCCCCGGGAGCCCGTGGACTCCCAGTACCACAACTCAGCCGATCCGGTAGACCAACCCCCCCCTGACCGTCACGTTTCGGAGCTCCATGTCTTCGATCTGGCGCAGGTCCTGCATTCCGCGACTGTAGACCGTGCTGACGGTAAGACCCAGCCTCCCGGTCATTCCAACCTCCAACCCCGCACCCCCGGCAAGACCGAAGTCCAGATCGTCCAGGCCCAATTCGCCGAATGCAGCGATGCCCCCGCAGGGCCACGGGCCCGATCCGTCAAGGGGCAGCTGGCCGGAGATTGGAACGAGACTCGAACGACAGGACAATTCCCACGCCACTGTGGGACCTACCGTCACGAAGGCAAGCACCCGGTTCCCGGCCAGAGGAAGGTTCACCCTCCCCAATGCCTTGAACTCCAGGTATTCCATGGAGGCCGACGCTCTTGGCCGGGGGGGAGTGCCACACCACCCGTATGCAAATTCACGGCCCCTCTCGGAATAGGCACCGCCCAACTCGAGGGAAAGGCTCCAGGGCAACGCAACTATCGCGGACAGTCCGATCGAGGGTTTGGGCACCGACTCCCCCATGCTGGAGACGCCGATTCCAAGTCGATCCTCGGCCGACGTCAGGCTGAAGCCTCCGGTCAGGGCGATCCTGGTCTGGGCGGATACGTGCGCGCTCGCGAGAAACAGGAACGGCAGACACGCTGCCGGGATGACGGAACGCTTCATGAGACTAACCTCCTCGGCGACGAAAGCCGATTCCGCGGTGGAACTACGAACCTGCGTCCAATCTACACCCTTGCGGGGTGGAACGTTCCTGCTCACCACGGAGCAGAAGACGGTCAGTCCAATCCACACCCTTGCGGGGTGGAATCCAAATCCCGCCCGGGACGGGAGTTTCGGCCCCCGGGGGGCCCTCCGCGCGACAAAAACCCGTGGACCTTTCCCGCGGCCTCGCTTATGATCCACTGTTCAGGATGATCCGTCGTCCTTCCAACCCCGGAGAAACAGAGCCGTGCTGATCGTCATGCACCATCGGGCCACCCCGGATCAGATCCGGACGGTGGTCGACACGATCGACGAGATGGGCTACCGGGCCAAGCCCATACCCGGCTACCAGCGCATCGCCATCGGACTTGTGGGCAACGACGGACGCGTTGAGGAAGCACGTCTGGTGGGCCTCCCGGGCGTCCGCGAGGTCATCAAGGTCAGCAAGCCCTACAAGCAGGTCTCGCGCGAGTGGCGGGAGGAGAACACCCTGGTCCGGCTGAAAAACGGGACGGTACTGGGCGGTCCCGAAGTCGTCCTGATGGCGGGTCCCTGCGCGGTCGAGAGTCGCGGCCAGATCCTCGAGATCGCGGACCGGGTGCGACACCTCGGGGCGAGTGTGCTGCGGGGTGGCGCGTTCAAGCCGCGGACCTCGCCGTACTCCTTCCAGGGGCTGGGAGCGCGGGGGTTGGAGCTTCTCGCGGAGGCACGCGACAGGACCGGGCTGGCGGTCGTGACCGAGGCTGTCGACGCCGAGAGCGTGGCCGTGGTCGCCGAGCATGCCGACATGATCCAGATCGGCGCGCGAAACATGCAGAACTACCCGCTGCTCAAGCGCGCCGGCCGGTCCGGACGGCCGGTGCTGCTCAAACGGGGGATGTCGGCCACGATCACCGAACTGCTGCTCGCGGCCGAGTACCTGCTGAGCGAAGGCAACCCCGACGTGGTCCTGTGCGAACGGGGGGTCCGCAGCTTCGACCCCGCGACCCGCAACGTCTTCGACCTGACCGCCATCCCTCTTGCGAAGTCGCTCACGCACCTCCCGGTCATCGCCGATCCCAGTCACGCCACGGGGATGCGCGACAAGGTGGTGCCCATGGCGAGGGCTGCGGTGGCGGCGGGGGCCGACGGTGTTCTCGTGGAGGTTCATCCCAACCCTCCCGAGGCCCTCTCCGACGGCGTGCAGAGCCTCTACCCGGAGCAGTTCCGCGAACTCGTCGCCCATTGCGGCCCGATTGCCCGGGCCATCGGCCGCTCGCTTGCGTCGCCCCCCGTGCCGCTTGTGGCGGAGCACGCCGGCGTATAGCAAGTCCGCGGATGAAGCCGCCCGCGCACCGGGAGCGGGTGCGGCAGCGGTTGGTCCCGTCTTCGCATGGCCCCGCCCGCCGGAGAAGCGGAGACTGTCTGCCATGGAGAACCGCAGACTGAGACTCGGGCGCCGGGGCGAAGACCTGGCCGCAGCCTACCTGGAGGAACGCGACTGGACGATCCTCGCGCGCAACTACCGCGCCGGCCCCAGGGAGATAGACCTGGTGGCGATGCGGGGACGTGTCGTGGCCTTCGTGGAGGTGAAGACCCGCGCCACCGCGACCGGCGGCACCCCGCTGGAGCCGATCCGGTGGACGAAACGGCGGGCCGTGGAGGCGGCCGCCCGGCGCTGGATCATCGAAAACGGCCAGCCGGGCGTGGCCTACCGATTTGACGCCGTCGCCGTACGGATCAGGCACGGGCGGCACGAGATCGAACATGTCCGAGACGCCTGGCGTCCGGGAGGTCGCTGAACCCGGGTGGTTATGGGAAGCAGCCACACCGCGTTGACGCGCTCTCCACGATCCGGGTAGCTTTTGCGGGTGCCCCAGGTCCGCGGGACGGAAGCCCATGAACCCCGTCAGGACCCCGCAGGTAGCAGCGGTAGGTGCGGTAACCGTCGCCGCGGAGTGCCTGGGGCACCTCGCGCGCGCTGTCCCGGCCAACCTGCAGCCTCCGCCAATCCCTATTGTCCTACCTCGCACTGGCCCGGAAGTACCGGCCCCGCAGCTTCGCGGAGGTGACGACACAGGAGCACGTTTCCGAGACGCTCAGGCGGGCTGTCGCGGGCAACCGGGTGGGTCACGCGTATCTCTTCTGCGGACCTCGCGGGGTGGGGAAGACGACGCTGGCCCGCATACTTGCCATGGCGCTCAACTGTCCCCGCCGAACGCCGGAGGGGGAACCGTGCGGCGAGTGCGCGGACTGCACTCGGATCTGGGCGGGACACACCTCCCTCGACGTGGTGGAGATCGATGCCGCCTCGAACCGGGGGGTCGACGATGCGCGCGAACTCAGGGAACGCGCCATGTACGCCCCCTCCGAGGAGAAGCGCTACAAGATCTATATCCTCGACGAAGCGCACATGCTGACGCGGGAGGCGTGGAACGCACTCCTCAAGATCCTGGAAGAACCGCCTCCCCGGGTCATCTTCGTTTTCGCCACCACGGAAGCGCGGAAGATCCAGCAGACCGCTTCTCCGATCCTGTCGCGCTGCCAGCGCTTCGACTTTCGGCGCATCGGTACCCTGGACATAGTGAACCGGCTCGGCGAGGTGCTCCGTGGCGAGGGGATCTCCTTCGACCCCGAGGCGTTGCGCGCCATCGCCCGCAAGGCGAACGGGGGCATGCGCGACGGACTTTCGCTGCTCGACCAGGTGCTCGCGCTCTCCGACGAAAAGGTCACGGTCGATTCGGTCGTGCGCGTTCTGGGGGTCGTGGCCGACGAACGCTACCTCGAGCTCTTCGACCTGGTCAGCGAACGGAACCACGGCGCCGTATTCGACTTCGTGGAGGGACTCATCGACGAGGGACACGACCTGGTCGAGTTCTATCACGGACTGGCGGAGAAGCTGCGGCTGCTTTTGCGCACGTCCCTCGACCCGGGGTTCGCTGCGGCGAGCATGACATCCGAACTGCGGGAGGCCTTCGCGCGGCGGGCGGCGGCATTCGCGCCGGGCGACCTGGTCCGGATGCTGGCCATGTCGTCCGGCCTGGAGTCGGACGGAAGTCTCCGGCGTACCGGCAGGCCGCGGGTCCTCGTCGAGATGCTTCTTCTGCGCATGAGCTATCTGGACCGCACCGTCGAGTTGGAGGAGATCATCCGGGCACTGGGTGGCGCTCCGCCCGCGGACCCGGCGTCTCGGCAGCCCGAGTCCGCCGCCGCTGCGGCGGCCGGCGGTTCCGCTTCACCCGGATCTGCGTCCGAATCCGCGGATGCTTCGTCCGGGCCCGGCGTCCGCGGCTCCCAGGTGTCCCCGACCCCCGGCCCCCTGCCCGACGCGTGGCGGGCGCTGGTGGCCAGCGGCAAGCGCTTCGGACCGGGCGGGCTGAGAGTCGCCCTCCAGGCGGCCACCGTTGTCGAGGAGACGGGGGACGGGCGGCTGGTGCTGGAAATCCCCGGGGGACCGTTCGCCGAAGCGTTACAAAGCGCACCGGTGCACCGGGAACTCGAGGAGGCCCTGGCACTTCATTCCGGACGGGATTCCGTCAAGATTTCAATCAGGGCTACGGGCCGGGACTCCGGCACCACCGCGCGTGTCCCGGATCCGTCCGGGAGGATCAGTGAGGCATCCGCACGCGAGACCCGGCTGCGGGAACTGGTCAGGCAGGCGCCGTACCTCGAGCGGGCCGTGGCCGAGCTGGACCTCGAACTCATGGACTGATCTTCGGGGAACGGGACGATCAACAACAAACAAGGAGTTGCCGGAGCGGATGATGACGAACATCCAACAGCTGATGAAGATGGGACAGCAGTTGCAAGCCAGGATGAAGGAGCTGCAGGACACCCTGCAGACGGAGGAACTCGTGGCGTCGTCGGGAGGAGGCATGGTCACGGCCCGCGTGACGGGGAAGGGTGACCTCAAGAGCATCACCATCGACCGGGACGTAATCGACCCGGAGGACCCGGAGATGCTGGAGGATCTGGTAGTGGCGGCCGTCGCGGAGGCTCAGAACCGGGCGCGCGATTTCTCGGAGGAACGGATGCGGGGAGCGGCGGGGGAGTTGCCGGTCACCCTGCCCGGGCTGTTCTGACGACTGGCACCGCGCGTGTCCGCCATCGAGGGGCTCACCGGAGAGTTGCGCAGACTGCCGGGAATCGGTACCAGGACCGCGTTGCGTCTTGCCTATCACCTCGTCAAGGGTCCGAAGGAGGACATCCGGCGCCTGGCTCGCGCCCTGGCCGAGGTCGCCGAGCGAATCCGTCCCTGCAGCCGCTGCGGGAACTACTGCAGCTCCGATCTCTGCTCCGTCTGCCGTGACCCGTCCCGCGACAGAAGCGTGATCTGCGTGGTGGAAGAGGCCTACGAGGTCGGAGCGATCGAGCGTGCCGGGCGCTACGGCGGACTCTTCCATGTCCTGGGCGGCCGTCTTTCGCCGCTGGACGGCGTGGGCCCCGACGAGCTGGACATCGGTGGTCTGCTCAAGCGGGTGAGGGATCCGGCCGAGGTGCCGAAGGAGGTCATTCTGGCAACCAATGCGAGCGTCGAAGGCGAAGCCACGGCCGTCTACCTGGAGAGTCTCCTGCGACCTTTCCCGGTGCGTGTCACGAGACTGGCGCGGGGCATCCCGGTGGGGAGCGACCTCGAGTACGTCGACGGCACCACGATCGCCGAGGCACTGGCGGGACGGCGGGAAGTGCGAGAGGACGCGTGAACAGCCGCAATCGACGCATCGGTCTGTTCCTGCTGGGAGCCGGAGCCCTGGCGGCCCTGGCGAGCCTCTTCCTGCGGGATCAGGTGGCCCGTCACCGGCGGGAGCTGTTCAGTGCCAATCCGGTTCGCCGCCTTGCGGCATTGAGACACCTGAACGGGGCGCCGGCGAGTGTGGACGCGGTAACCGTGCTGCGCGATTTCAAGGCGTGGGAACGACGGCGCCTGCTGCGTAACCGGGCAGGCACCGTTCTGGCACGCATGGAGGAGGAACTCCGGGATATGGCAGGACCCGCATGAACCTCCCCAACGCGATCAGCATCGGTCGAATCGCCGCCTGCCCCGTGATCTTCCACCTGACCCTTGCGTCCGGGACCACGAGCCGGTATGCCGCATTCTTCCTGTTCCTCGCGGCGGCGTTCTCGGATCTCTGGGACGGCTACCTGGCGCGGAAGTACGGGTGGATCACGGACCTGGGCAAACTGCTGGATCCGGCCGCGGACAAGCTCCTGCTGGCCAGCACCTTCATTCCGATCTACATCGTGACCCGCAGACCCGACGAACTCAGCGCGTTGCCGTGGTGGGGGACCATGCCCCTCTGGGTGATGGTGGTGGTCTTCGGGCGGGAGATCTTCGTCACGCTGTTCCGCGGCTATGCCGCCCGCCGCGGCGTCGTCATCCCGGCGGGCAAGTCGGGAAAGTACAAGGCATTTCTCCAGAATCTCTTCGTAGGGGGACTTCTTCTCTGGTACCCGGTGCTGCTGTCGGCCACGGAGCGCGGGTGGTCGGGGGCATTCTGGGGCATCTGGCGCCCCTTCCACACGGCGTGGATCGGCGCGACACTGGCCCTGGCAGTGGCACTCACCGTCTTTTCCATGGCCGACTATCTCTGGCGATACCGCGCTCTGGTCACGGGCAGTGGATGATCCGGCCGGCCGCGGCAACATGGACGCCGGAGCCCGCGAACTGGCCGCCCGGCTCTCCGCCGCGGCCGCGGCCCCGGGACTGAGGCTCGCCACCGCCGAGAGCTGTACCGGCGGGCTGGTGGCCAAGACGATCACCGACCTGCCCGGCGCGTCCCGTTGCTATGCGGGCGGGGTTGTGGCGTATGCGAACGACGTGAAGGTGCGCGAACTGGATGTCGATCCCGACGTCCTGGAATCCTCGGGGGCGGTGTCGCGGCCCGTCGCGCTGCAGATGGCGAGAGGGGTCCTCCACCGCTTTTCGGCCGATGTGGCGCTCGCCGTCACAGGGATCGCGGGACCCGGGGGCGGCACTCCGGCGAAACCCGTGGGCACCGTCTGGGTGGCGGTCGCGCTGGCGGACCGGACCGCACTGGCAAGGAGGTTCGGTTTTGCGGGCGACCGGCGGGCCGTGCGGGAACGGAGTACCACCGAGGCCCTTCGCATGGCGCTCGAAGCGGTGGAAGGACGTTCCTTCCGGCAGTAGCTTGGCAGCCCGCTCCCGCGGGTCGTCTCAGCAGGCCAACCGGACAGGCCGCCTTCCCGGCCGGCATCCGGAACCTTGAAGTTGTCCTCGAATCGCGGGACCCCCACCGATCGTATCGCGATGTGGACCGGAAACACCAATTTCACCAGTTTGGAGCACCCGATGACCGGGTGACCACCAGGACACGAACCCGAGCGACCGAATGAACGCCTCCGAGCAGGACTCCACCCAGGCAGCGGACCGGACGGCGGAGCATGGCCCCGACGGAGTTTCCAGTGCCGCCCGGGACGCCGACGCCGAAACCTGCGGGGATCCCCTCCCCGGCGAGGCCGCCGAACGCGAAGTCGTGAACCCAACCCGGAGCCCGACGGGCGAGTCCGGGAACGGGTCGGCGGAGAGCCAGCCCGGTTCCGCCGGAGCCGACCTGGACGCCGAATCCGAAGAGAAAGCCGGCGGGAGTCAGGCGGAGGGGGACGAAACCGACGAGTTGAAAGCCGAACGCGACCGCATCAGGGACCGCCATCTGCGTCTGGCCGCCGACTTCGACAACTACAGGAAGCGGACGGAAGACAGGCTGCGCCAGCGCTGGGATCGTGCACAGGCCGACCTGGTCTCCCGTCTTCTGGAACCGCTCGACGACCTGCTCCGGGTGACGGCCCTCGAGCCCGGAAGCGCATCGGTCGACGCAATCGTCGAAGGTGTCGACCTGGTGGAGCGCAAGTTCTTCCGTGTGCTCGAGGAGGCCGGTGTGGAGGTCGTAGACCCCGAGGGCGAAGCGTTCGACCCGAATACCATGGAGGCCATGATGCGGGTGCCCGCCGCTTCGGACGAGGAAGACGACATGGTCGAGCAGGTGTTTCAGCGCGGCTATACCTTTCGGGGCCGGCTGGTCCGTCCCGCCCGCGTCAGCGTCTTCAAGGCTTAGCAATCCGTGGACAAAATCCCCCCGGCATTCGACCGTCGATGCATCCGGCCTGGACGCTTCGCTTCACCTTCTCACAACGTAAAGACAGCTTTACATTATGTCATGTGCAGTGTACATTCAACGCTTCGAAGGCTGCGCTTTGCGTTGCTCCTCGGGCGAATAGCGCCGCTATTGGCCCCTCGTCGCGTCTTGCCAGCCCGGCGCCTCGCCGGTCTCGGTGCTCGTGCGGCTTTTCCGTGAAACTCCACCGCGAGGGACGGGAGTTTCGGGTCGCGGGGTGGTCGCTCGCGGCCATGACCGTTATCCACGGACTGGTAGGGCAGCGCCCATGGCGAGAACCCCGGCGGTGACATGACGAAGGCGGACAAGGACTACTACGCGATTCTCGGGGTCGACGAGAAGGCCGATGGAGCCGCGATCAAGAAGGCCTACCGGCGGCTGGCCAAGAAGTACCACCCCGACGCCAACCCCGGGGACCCGCGGGCGGCCGAACGCTTCAAGGAGGTCGGAGAGGCCAACGGGGTCCTCTCCGATCCCCGGAAACGGAAGAAGTACGACCAGATGCGCAAGCTGGGCGCGTTCGGTTTCGGTGGTCCCAGGACAGGCCCCCGTCCCGAGGCGACCGGGTCTTCGGGGTTTTCCTTCGAGGACATTGGCGGGCTCGGGGGGTTCTCGGAGATCTTCTCGTCGATCTTCGACCGCGGCAGGAAGAACCAGCCTCCGAAGCCCTCGGGTCCCCGCAAGGGCGAACATGTGGAGTGCATAGTGGAGGTTCCATTCATAACGGCCGCAAGGGGCGGAAAGGTGCCGGTCACCGTCCCCATCAACGAGGAGTGCGCTACCTGCCTCGGCTCGGGTGGAGCTCCCGGAACGGGGTGGAACAAGTGTGGGGAGTGCAAGGGGTCCGGAAGCGTCTCGTTCGGCCAGGGCGGGTTCGCCGTCAACCGTCCCTGTCCGGCCTGCATGGGACGCGGGGAGAAGCCCGGGAAGCTCTGTGGAGCGTGCTCGGGTTCCGGCAAGGTGCACCAGAACCGCAAGATCCAGGTTACCGTCCCCGCCGGCGTTCAGGAAGACTCCAGGGTGCGCCTGACCGGCCAGGGCGAGCGCGGCCAGAAAGGGGGCGCGCCGGGCGATCTGATCATCACCTTCAGGGTCAAGCCTCACCGGTTCTTTCGGCGCGAGGGCAGTGACATCAACGTCACCGTGCCGATCAACCTGGCCCAGGCGACGCTCGGTTCCAGGATCCGCGTCGGCACGATCTGGGGGAAGAAGGTCGTACTCCGCATTCCCGCCGGCACCCAGCCGGGCACGCGCCTTCGGATCGCCGGACAGGGGATCACCCGCGACGGCAGGACCGGGGACCAGTACGTCGAGATCAGGGTCGAGATCCCCGAGTCCCTCAGCGAAGACCAGGAGACCCGTATTCGCGAGTTCGCGGCCGCTGCCGGAATGAAGTGGTGAGGGGAGCCATCGCTTCCTTCAGTAGCGTGCTCCCGTAACCCGGCGGATCCGGCCCCCACCCAATACGCGGTCTCCGTCGAAGAAGACGCTCGACTGGCCCGGCGTCACCGCGCGCGCCGACTCCCGAAAGGACAGCTCCACCGCATCATCCCGGAGCGCTTCGACCGTACAGGCCAGCGCCGGCGCACGGTAGCGGATCTGAACGTGGAGGGTCCGACCCGGCTCCGGAGGCGTCGCCAGCCAGTTGAGACCCGCGATCACCACGCCCCCGACCGCCAGGAGGTGTCGTGGCCCCACCACGACCTCACGTGTTTCCGGACGGATCTCGAGGACGTGATAGCGCTCCGGGCGACCTCCGCCGATCCCCTTGCGCTGGCCCACGGTGAACCCCGAATAGCCGTTGTGGCGGCCCAGGACACGCCCCCGGGGATCGACGATGGCACCGGGGGAAAGGGCAGGATGGGTGGGAAGCAGCTTCCTGGCCAAGAGGTCCCGGTAGTCCCCGGTGGGCACGAAACAGATCTCCTGCGACTCGGGTTTGTCGGCGGTCGCCAGGCCCTGTTTGCGCGCGCGTTCCCGCACCTCGGGCTTGGTGAGGTCGCCCAGGGGAAAGTGCAGGAGGCCGAGCAGGCCGGCAGGCAGGCCCCACAGAAAATAGGACTGGTCCTTGGAACGGTCGGCACCGCGCAGCAGCCGCGGCCTTCCGGCGGCGTGGTCGAGCCGCACATAGTGTCCCGAGGCGACCCCGTCGCAACCCAGGGCCCGCCCGCGACGCAGCAAATCGCGGAACTTGGTGTTCGAATTGCAGCGTACGCAGGGGTTGGGCGTACGCCCCCGCCCGTACTCCGCCACGAAGTCGTCGATTACGTCCCGGGTGAACTCCTCCTCGACATCGAAGACGTAGTGGGGGATCCCGAGCCGGTCCGCAACCAGCCGGGCGTCCCGAATGCCCTCCAGACCGCAGCACGTCTTCCTGCTCTCGGCCGCCTCGTCACTGTAGCAGAAGGTCTTCATGGTCGCCCCCACCACCTCGTGGCCGGCCTCCACGAGCATGGCCGCCGCGACGGACGAGTCGACCCCGCCCGACATCGCAGCCAGGATGCGCAACCGGCCTGCCCGAATGCTCACGGTGACACGAGAGCCCGGGTCCGCGCGACGGCCTCGACAACGGCGCGGACCACCGTGCCGACATCCCGGCTCCGGGTGAGCCGTCCGAAGCTGAGCCTGAGCGCCGCCGCCCCATCGCCCGGGTAGAGCGCGGCCAGGGTCCGGCTCGGCATGCTCGATCCGCTGGCGCAGGCCGAACCCCCCGAAGCGGCGATACCCATGGCGTCCAGCGCTGCCAGAAGGGTGTCGGAATCGGCTCCGGGAATCGCCAGTGACAGTATGTGCGGCGCCCGCGGCCGATCACCCGCGTTGACCCGCACATTCCGGATTCGTCCCAGCAGCGCCGCTTCCACCCGCCCCCGCAGCGCCCGGAGTCTCACGGATTCGGCCGGCGCCTCCGCGACCGCCAGGCGCACGGCCTCGGCAAGACCGGCCGCACCGGCGACGTCCTCCGTGCCGGGGCGCAGTCCCCGCTCCTGGCCTCCGCCGTAGAGGAGCGGTCGCAATCCGCGAGAGTCGCGCGCGATCAGCGCGCCGGTCCCCTTCGGCCCGTAGATCTTGTGTCCGGTGAGGGTCAGGAGGTCGAACGGAACATTTCCCCAGTCGACCTCGAGCTTGCCGACCGCCTGCACCGCGTCGCTGTGCAGCGGGACCCCGTGGCGCCTGCATGCCGCCGCCACCTCCGCCATGGGCAGGACCAGGCCGGTCTCGTTGTTCACCCACATGCAGGAGACTAGCGAGGGCCGTCTGTGCACCGCCGTCTCGAGCGCGTCCAGGTCCAGGACACCTGCATCGAAGCCGATGGCCGTATGCACGGCCCCTTCCAGTACGGCTCGTTCCGCGGCTTCCAGGATCGCGGGGTGCTCAATGGCGGAGGTCACAACGTGGCCCGACTTCGTGTGCGTGAGATCATGCCGCACCCGTCCCAGGACGGCCAGGTTGTCCGACTCGGTGCCTCCCCGGGTGAAGAAGACCTGGGCCGCGGACACACCCAGCGCCTCAGCCAGAGTGGCCCTCGCCTCCTCGAGCCGCCGTCTTGCCCGGCGCCCCCACGCGTGCCCACTGGAGGGGTTGCCGAAGTCCTCCGCAAGCGCCCCGGTCATGACCCCGGCCACTTCGGGGCGCACGGGCGTGGTCGCGGCGTGATCCAGGTAAATCGCTTCCGTGGTCGGATACACCGGGGCCTGCTCCAGTCGCGGGGGACGTTCTCGCAATATGCAGGAATCCGTCCGAACTTGCCTGTCCGCGGGACTCGCGGGGAGAGACGGACGCTTGATGCCCGCATCTTTCACTGTAAGTTGAGGGCGGCGCGCGCCCGGACATGCCGGCCCACGATGGGGCACGAGGCGCCGCTCCCCTCGCTCCCGGCACACACGGGGTCTCCAATGAATCTTCACGAATACCAGGCCAAGGAGTTCTTCCGCGCCGCCGGCATGGCGGTGAACCCCGGCGAAGTCGCTCGCGATCCCGCCGCGGTGCACGCCCTGACGGAGCAGTACGGCGGCAGCGCGGTCGTCAAGGCACAGGTGCATTCGGGCGGCCGCGGCAAGGCCGGCGGTGTCAAGCTCGCACGCAGTCCCGAGGAGGCGGGCGGCCACGCACGTGCCATCCTGGGCATGACGATCAGTGGTCTGACCGTCCGCGAGGTCCTGGTGTCGCCCATCGAGGACATCGCGACGGAGGCCTACGTCGGTGTGCTGGTCGACCGGGAAAGCCAGTGCCCGGTCTTCATGGTCTCCGCCGAGGGAGGCGTCGATATCGAAGATGTCGCGGCCGCCAACCCGGAAGCCATTCACCGCTTGCGGATCGACCCCCGCTACGGGTTGCTGCCGCACCAGGCATACTGGCTGGCCACCCGGCTCTACGACGACCCCGATCTGGCCCGTCAGGGCGCGCGGGTGATCTCGCAGCTCTACGCCGCCTTCGTCGACAACGGGGCGTCCATGGCGGAGATCAACCCCCTCATCTCGACCACGGGGGGCCGGGTCAAGGCAATCGACGCCAAGGTCAGCATCGACGACAACGAGCTCTTCCGCCGCCCCGCCGTGGCCGCGCTGCGCGACCCGTTCTCCGAGTCCCCCGCCGACAGGCAGGCCCGAGAGGCGGGACTCAGCTTCGTCAAGCTGGACGGCAACGTGGGGTGCTGCGTCAACGGTGCGGGGCTGGCGATGGCGACCATGGATCTGGTCAAGTACTACGGCGGCGAGCCCGCCAACTTCCTCGACATCGGAGGATCCTCCAACCCGGACAAGGTCGTGGCGGCACTTGATATCATCACCGCGGACCCGGGCGTGAAGGTCATCCTCTTCAACATCTTCGGGGGAATCACGCGTTGCGACGATGTAGCCAACGGGATCGTGGAGGCGGTGGGCAGGATCAGCATCGAGGTCCCGCTCGTCATCCGCCTCACGGGAACCAATGAAGCGCCCGCCCGCGAGATCCTGGACGGCGCCGGACTGGCGGCTGTCACGTCCATGGACGAAGTGGTGGAGCGGGCTGTGCGGTTGGCGGGATGATTCGGGCCAGGACACCGACGCAGACATCGTCGCAGCACTGGGAGATCCATGTCCATCTTCGTTGACGGGAACAGCCGCGTGGTGGTGCAGGGGATCACCGGCCGCGACGGCTCCTTCCACACACGCCAGATGATGGCGTACGGAACCAGGGTCGTGGCCGGGGTGACGCCGGGGAAGGGTGGACGCGACTTCAAGGGGCCGGACGGAAGAGTCGTGCCCGTCTTCGATACCGTCGCCGAGGCGGTGTCGGAGACCGCGGCCGACTGTTCCGTCGTGTATGTTCCGCCCGCCTTTGCGGCCGGGGCGATCATGGAGGCTGCCGACGCCGGGGTGGGCTTCATCGTGTGCGTCACCGAGGGCATTCCGGTCCTCGACATGACGCGGGCCCATGCGCTGGCCCGCGACCGGGGAAGCCGCGTGCTCGGCCCCAACTGTCCCGGGATCATCTGCCCGGACAAGACCACCCTCGGGATCATTCCCGGGAGGATTGTGGCCCGGGGACCGGTGGGACTCATCTCTCGCTCCGGAACACTCACTTACGAGGCCGTGCACCATCTGACCCGGGCCGGCCTGGGGCAGACGACCTGCGTGGGCATCGGCGGCGACCCACTGGTCGGGACGAGCTTCGTGGATTGCCTCGCGGCCTTCGCCGAGGACCCGGAAACGGAGGCCGTTGTCTTGATCGGGGAGATCGGCGGCACGGCCGAACAGGAGGCCGCCCGGTGGGTCAGCGCGAACCTCGATATCCCGGTCGTCGGATTCATCGCGGGCCGGACGGCACCTCCGGGGACGCGCATGGGGCACGCCGGTGCTATTATCAGCGGGTCGTCCGGCACCGCCGCCGAAAAGACCCAGGCCTTAGAGGACAATGGAATCAAGGTCGCAAAGCGTCCCGTTGAAATCTCCGCCCTGGTCGGAGAATCCCTGGACTGCTAGCAGTCAAGGGCTGGCGAGCAGCGCTGCTACCGCCCTCTCGTCGCGCCTTGCCGGTCCGGCGCCTCGCCGCTCCCGGTGCTCGCGCGGTTCTGTCCGCGGACTGCGGGTCCCATGAAGCTTCGCCGGCTTCTCGCCCGGCCATCCGTCCTGACGGGAGCCGGCAACGACGTCTGGCACTTCCTGCGCAGCGGAGCAGGCGGGCTGAAGGCAGGCCACCCGCTCTCGCTTGCAACCGCTCGGCTCCTGGGCCAGGAAGGAGCACCACGCCGCGGTTCGGTGGCACCCGGTGTGGACCTCCTCGACCTGGGCGCCGACGTTTCAGAGCCGGGAGTGATTCTCTGTCTGGCGGAAGAGGCGGCGGAAGGACCCAGGGGTCACGCCACATGGGTCGTCTGGGGGTTGTCACGACCCTCGGTCAACCTTTCCGTGGGTCCGCTTCTCGGCCGCCTGTCTTCGGAAATCCTCACGGAGAACCATGATGTAGAACTTGAGACAGCAATATATAAAATATTTTCTGACAATAAGATAACGAAGAACGTCAAGGTGGAGCAGGTCATGACTCCCCTCGGCTACAGAATCTATCCCGAGACCCCGATCACCGAAATCCAGAATCTCATGCTCCGCCGGCGAGTATCCGCGGTACCCGTTGTCGGTGCAAGCCACGAGCTGTTGGGCGTCGTTACCATCGGAGGCGTCCTGCCGCACATTCTCCCGGGCCGCGACTCGGGGATCCCGGCGGGAGGGGACATTCCGCTGGCCCGTCAGATCATGACCCGGTCGGTGCTTTGCGTATCGGAGGACGAGTCTCTGGTCGTGGCCAGCCGGTCGATGATCGCGCGGGGCGTGCCCATGCTCCCGGTCGTCAGAGACGGCGAACTGATAGGCTTCCTGGAGCGACTACCGGTCATGCGGGCTTTCGCCGAGGCCATCGTGACGGGATCATCCTGACGAGTCCCGCGCCGGAACGAATCCGCCGAAACGAGGAATCTCCAATGAACCAGACCCTGGCCATCATCAAGCCCGACGCCACTGCGAACGGCAAGGCCGGACAGATTGTCGCCCAGCTCGAGTCCGACGGGTTCAGGCTGACTGCGGCGCGCATGCTGACCATGACACGGGCCCAGGCACGCTCCTTCTACGAGGTCCACCGCAATCGTCCCTTCTACGATTCCCTGGTCGCCTTCATGACGTCCGGCCCCTGCATCCCTTTGGTACTCGAGGCACCCGACGCCGTTCGTCGGCTCAGGCAGGTGATCGGGGCCACGGACCCGGCCGAAGCGGCCCCGGGCACGGTCCGGCAGCTGCACGCCGAGTCCAGGGAGCGCAACGCGATCCACGGATCCGACTCGGCCCCGAACGCCCGGCGCGAGATCGGATTCTTCTTTGCGGAATGGGAGCGTCTGGGATAGGCTGCCCGTCCTCCCGCAGCCGCTGCCGGCGAAGGTCGACATTCTGCATTGACACACCCCCTTTCCAGCCACATTGTGAGGATCTATGTTGCAAGTTGACCTGATTCGCCTGCGGCAGAGTCGCACGCTCAAGTTGAGCGCGTCGATCGAGGCCGACCACGAAATCTGGGCCGGTTTGGAGCTGAAGTTCGCGAAACCGGTGAAGATCGACGGTTCGGTCACGGCGACGGCGGCGGGAGGGGTCGTCGTGCAGGGCTCCTGGAAGGCGCCGATGTGTTACGATTGCGGTCGCTGCCTGAAAGAGCTCCACCTGGAGGTCGAGAGGCCGCTGACGCTGGTTTATGTTCCTGTCGATGGATGGCAGGTCTCGGATCCGGAGGTTCGCACTCTGGGGGTCCAGGAGACCACGCTGGACTTGGCGGAGGCGATCCGCGAAGAAATCGTGTTGGAGGTGCCGCGGTACCTGGTGCCGCACGAAAAGGAAGATGGTCGCTGCACGGAGTGTGGCGACCGGGTAGAACGCTTCAGCAGGGTGGAAAACGAGCCCGGCTCCGAAATCGACCCGCGGTGGTCGGCTCTCGAAGCTCTGCGAACCGACTAGGAAAAGAAGACTCATGGCCGTTCCCAAGAAACGCGTTTCCAAGCAACGGAAGCGGAAGCGGCGCACGCACTACAAGGCTTCGCAAGCCACCATCGGAACCTGCTCCAGAACGGGCGAGCCGAAACTCCGGCACCGGGTCTGCCCCACTTCGGGAGTCTACCGGGGCAAGGTGATCTTCGAGGTGGCGGAAGAGTAGCCGCCCGGTTCCCTTTTCGGCTCATTCGCATCTCATGAGGATCGCACTGGACGCGATGGGGACGGATGACGCCCCGTCCAGCGAAGTCGCCGGTGCCGTGGCCGCGGTCGAGGCGGACCCCGGCTTGCACGTCATCCTGGTGGGGGACGAAACGGCGCTGGTCCGTCCGCTCAGCCGCTTCCGGGGCCAGGACAGGATTTCGGTGATCCATGCTCCGGATCGCATCGCCTCTTCCGACGCGCCGGCCTCGGTAGTACGCCGGAGACCGCGCTCCTCCATCAGCGTGGGACTGGGGCTGCAGGCGACCGGAGAAGCCGACGCCTTCGTGTCGGCAGGCTCGACCGGAGCCGTCATGGCGGCGTCGGTGCTGCTGCTGCGCCCGCTCAAGGGAGTCGATCGTCCCGCCCTCGCCACGTTCTTTCCGACCAACAGCGGGCTCACCCTGGTCGCCGACGTCGGAGCCAACATCGAGTGCAAACCGCATCAGCTCGTCCAGTTCGCGAGCCTCGGCTCCATATACATGCAGGACCTCCAGGGAATCGAGACTCCAAGGGTCGGGTTGCTGAATGTCGGAACCGAGGCGGAAAAGGGGACCGAGGTCCTCCAGGTGGCTTACAGACTCCTCGCCGGGAGCGATCTCAACTTCGTCGGCAATATCGAGGGTCGCGACATTCTCCTGCACGGATGCGACGTGCTGGTGTGTGACGGCTTCAACGGGAACATCCTGCTGAAGTTCTACGAATCGGTGGCGGCGTTCATGGTCCGGAAGCTCGCTCCGGGTCTCAGGGTGGCCGGCCTGCGCGACAAGGTGGATGACCTGTTGCGGGATCTCGACTATGCCGAGCACGGAGGCGCCCCGCTGCTGGGTGTCAACGGCGTGAGCGTCATCTGTCACGGCCGGTCCTCTCCCCGGGCGATCAGCGCCGGAATCGGCGTGGCCGTGCGGGCGGTGAGGAGTGGGCTGGTGGGGCACATGGCCCAGGATCTCTCCCGTCTCGAAATGAGTGGCGCATGAAGAGGCGAGACGCCGTCGCCAGGATTTCGGCCACCGCCCGGTTCCTGCCGGATCATGTCATGACCAACGCCGATCTGGAGAAGATGGTTGACACCAGTGACGCCTGGATCCGGGAGCGCACGGGCATCGTCGAGCGCCGGATCGCGCCGGACGGAATGACGACCACCGACATGGGCGCGGGCGCGGCGTCGCGGGCTCTGGCGAAGGCCGGGCTGGAGCCGGCGGATGTGGACCTGCTGATTGTCACGACGGCGACGCCCGACCGATGGCTGCCCTCGACGGCGTGCGAGATCCAGGCGCGCATCGGTGCCTCCCGGAACTGTCCGGCCTTTGATCTGCACGCCGCGTGCACGGGCTTTCTGTATGCGGTCTCCATGGCCGAGGGGTACGTGGCGGCGGGCCGGGGAGAGGTGGTCCTCGTGGTATCGGCCGAGAAAATGTCCTCGATCATCGACTGGCAGGACCGCGCGACCTGTATCCTCTTCGGTGACGGTGCGGGAGCCGCCGTGGTACAACCCTCCGAGAACGGTGAGGGCATTCTATCGAGCTTTCACCGGTCCGATGGTGACATGGCCGACCTCCTGGAACGGCCGGCGGGAGGAGCCTCCCGGCCCCTGGATCCGGAATCGCTGCGCAACCGGGACCACATGATACGGATGTCCGGCCGGGAAGTATTCAAGTCGGCCGTCCGTTCGATGGCCCGGGCCGGGACAGCGGTCCTTCGGGAAGCGGGAGTCGACTCCTCCGACGTGGACCTGATGGTGCCCCACCAGGCCAACATGAGGATCATCGAGTCGACGGCGAGGTACTCCGGAATCCCGATGGAGAAGGTCTTCGTCAATCTCCACCGCTACGGCAACATATCGTCGGCTACCATCCCCGTGGGCCTTGACGAAGCCGCCGAGGAGGGACTGATCGAGCCCGGCTCGTTGATTCTGATGGCCGCATTCGGGGCCGGACTTACCTGGGGCGCCATGGCGATGCGGTGGTAGCCGGCGCGGGAGAACGGTCCAGGGGATGAAAACGGGACTGCTCTTTCCTGGACAGGGATCCCAGCAAGTCGGTATGGGGCGGACGCTGGCCGAGCGTTTTCCGGTAGCCCGCGAGACCTTCGCCGAGGCCGACGACACTGTGGGCTTCGCCCTCTCCCGGCTCGCATGGGATGGCCCCGAGGAACTCCTTACCGCGACCGAGAATGCCCAGGTGGCCCTGTACGTCCATTCCCTGGCAGCCTACCGCGTAGTGCAGGCCCGCCTGGGGACGATCGTTGCCGCCGCAGGCCATTCACTGGGCGAGCTGTCGGCCCACGCTGCCGCACGCACCTTTTCCTTCGCCGACGGTCTGAGGGCGGTACGACGCCGGGGAGAACTCATGGCACGGGCGGGCAAGACGGTTCCAGGTACGATGGCCGCCGTGTTGGGCCTGGGAGGGGCACAGATCTCCGAGCTCCGCCGGGAAGCTGAGGACTCTGATTTCACGCTGGTTGCCGCCAACCTGAACGCGGACGGCCAGGTGGTCTTCAGCGGTGACGTGTGGGGGATAAACTGGATCGTCCGGGCCGCCAAGAAAAAGGGCGCCAGGCGGGTAATGCCGCTCAAGGTCTCGGCCGCATTCCATTCTCCCCTCATGCAGCCTGCGGCCGCGGAATTCGGAATCGCCCTGGAGGAAGTCCGCTTCAGACGGCCGGAGTTTCCGGTCGTGTCCAACGTCACCGCTCAGGCCGTGGATGACCCCGGCGAGATCCGACGGCTTCTGGTGCGGCAGCTGACTTCTCCGGTCCGCTGGATCGACTGCATCGCCACACTGCGGCGCATGGGGGTGACAGGCTTCGTCGAACTGGGTCCGGGCAAGGTGCTGACAGGGTTGAACCGGCGCAACGCGGGGGGTATTCCTACCCGGGCGCTCGGGACGCCCGAATCCATCGATTCCATGGAGGACTGGACATGAAGGCGACAGCCGAACTGGCCGAAGGGGTTGCGATCGTAACCGGCGGATCACGGGGCATCGGACTGGGAATCGCCGCCGAGCTCGCCCGGGGGGGGGCACGCGTCGCGGTGGTGGCCCGGAACGCGGACAGGGCGGTGGAGGCGGCCGCCGGACTCGATGGCGACGGGCACGCCGCCTACTCCTGCGACATCGTCGACTCGCGTGCCTGCAGGAAGACGGTGGCCGCCGTGGAGTCCCGACAGGGCCCGGTAACGGTTCTGGTGAACAACGCCGGGATTACGTGCGACAACATCGTGCTTCGCCTACGGGACGAAGACTGGACTCGCGTCATCGATACGAATCTCGGCGGGACCTTCAACATGATCCGGGCCGTGACCCGCGGAATGATGAAACGCCGCGCCGGATCCATCGTCAACGTCACTTCGGTCATCGGCCTGATGGGGAACGCGGGGCAGGCCAACTACGCCGCTTCGAAGGCGGGACTGCATGGGTTGACCAAGTCGGTGGCCAGGGAACTCGCATCGCGCAACATCCGCTGCAATGCGGTGGCCCCCGGCTTCATCCGGACCGACATGACCGCCGGATTGCCGGAAGCGCGCGTGAACGAGCTGACAGGACGGATACCCGCCGGACGTCTGGGGGAGCCCGCCGATGTAGCAGGGGTGGTCCGGTTTCTGGCGGGACCTGAGGCGGGTTACATTACGGGCCAGATTATCGCGGTTGATGGCGGCATGGCGATGTAGGGGAACCGGTTTCGCAACCACCGTGACGGTTTCGATCGCCCACAACAGCAAACGTACGGAGAAAGCAAAGCATGTCCGACACAGCGGAAGCCAGGGTCAAGGAGATCATCGTCGAAGAACTCGGCGTCGAGGCCGACAAGGTGACCTCGGAGGCATCTTTCGTGGATGACCTTGGTGCCGACTCCCTTGACACCGTCGAACTGGTCATGGCGCTGGAAGAGGAATTCGGGATCGACATCCCCGACGAGGACGCCGAGAAGATGCGTACCGTGGGCGACGCCGTCGCCTATATCGAAGAGCACACCGAATAGAGGCACGACCGGGTCGGGCCGGCAGGGGGAGTAGCGCAGGCCGCCGTCCGGCTGTGAGTACTCCACGGCGGTTGCGGCTACCCGGTCCCATCACCAATCGTCAACGGGAAGGGCCATGACCATCGGCGGACACCGGCGAAGAGTCGCGATCACCGGAATCGGAATGGCGACTCCCGTCGGCCTGGATGTCCCATCCAGTTGGCAGGCGCTCCTGGCGGGCACTCCAGGGGGTGGGCCCATCACGCAATTCGATGCCGGCGGGTTTGCTACCAGGATCGCCTGTGAGATCAAGGACTTCGATCCGCTGGCCCACCTGACCCGCAAGGAGGCACGGCGTTACGACAGGTTCCTCCAGCTCGCCGTCGCGGCGGCGGACGAGGCCATGCAGGCCGCGGGACTATCCGGCCCTCCCACGGGTTGCCCGCCCACGGCCTTCGGTGCGCTGATCGGGAGCGGCGTCGGGGGAATCGCCACCCTGGAGGCCAACTGCAAGGTCCTCGACGAGCGGGGACCGGCCCGGGTCAGCCCGTTCTTCATCCCCATGTTCATACCCGACATCGCCGCTGGAGTGGTTTCGATCCGGTACGGTCTGCGGGGACCCAACTACGCCACGGTTTCGGCGTGCGCGTCGGGTGCCCATGCGATCGGGGAGGCCGCCCGCCACATAGGGCGGGGTGAGGCCGATCTCATGTTGGCGGGAGGTGCCGAGGCCGCTGTGACCCCGATCACCATCGCGGGGTTCTCGGCCATGAAGGCCATGTCCAGACGCAACGACGACCCCGCGGGGGCCAGCCGTCCCTTCGACGCCGGCCGCGACGGCTTCGTCATCGGCGAGGGCGCGGGCATTCTGGTGCTTGAGGAGATGGAGCACGCGCGGGCCCGCGGAGCGGATATCATGGGAGAGTTGGCCGGCTACGGAGCCACGGGCGACGCCCACCACATCACCGCCCCGCCTCCGGAGGCGAAAGGCGCCCAGGAGGCCATGCGGGCGGCGCTCGCCGATGCCGGGATCGGCCCGGAAGACATCGACTACGTCAACGCCCACGGTACCTCCACGCCGGCGAACGACCCCGCGGAGACCGCCGCGATCAAGGCGGTCCTGGGTCCCCGCGCCTACGATGTGGTGGTCGGCTCCACCAAGTCCATGACCGGCCACCTCCTCGGCGCAGCCGGGGCAATCGAGATGGTCATGTGCGTCATGGCCTGCCGCACCGGCCAGATTCCCCCGACCATCAATTTTGCCGAGAAGGACGAAGCCTGCGACCTGGAGTACGCCCACGCCGGCATGATCGAGCGCCCCGTGTCCGCGGCCCTGAACAACTCCTTCGGCTTCGGCGGACACAACGCCTGCCTGGTGGTGCGGAGATACGAGGATTAGCGGTCCGAATTCGTCCGGCGGTCCCTGGACGAGCCCCGGGATCCGCGTCGGGAGCGGCTACGACTCCCACCGCTTCGATGCCGCCCGTCCCCTGATACTTGGAGGCGTGCACTTCCCGGACCATCCCGGCCTGAGCGGTTTCTCCGACGGGGACGCGGTGACCCACGCCGTGATCGACGCCCTGCTCGGGGCCGCCTGCCTGGGCGACATCGGCACGCACTTCCCACCGGGTGTGGAACGATGGCGCGGAGCCGACTCCATGGACCTTCTCTCGCAGGTCGTGGAGAAGCTTCGCGATGATTCCTGGCATGTGGGCAACCTGGACGTCACGGTGATCTGCGAGACCCCGAGGATCGGGACACGAGCAGCCGATATGCG
This sequence comes from Longimicrobiales bacterium, assembly GCA_965204275.1. Classification (GTDB taxonomy): domain Bacteria; phylum Gemmatimonadota; class Gemmatimonadetes; order Longimicrobiales; family Gaopeijiaceae; genus Bin94. The sequence continues at coordinate 1,010,897 of CBDBEC010000002.1, read as the reverse complement.
GCGTCTTGTGGCTGAACGCACCGGACTGGTCCCCGGTGCTGTCTCCGTCAAGGGGAAGTCAAATGAACGGATGGGGTGGATCGGGCGCGGGGAAGGGATCGCGGTACACGCGGTAGCCCTGCTGTTCCGCGATACCCAGGGAGTGGAGCCCCACGCCGGCACCGGCCGGGCGGAGGGCCCGCCACAGCCCGGATAGCGGCCGAATGGAAGGGGTTCTGACCTTCCTGAGTGGCCTGCCGCCACCCCTGATTCACGTCGTGCTGGGGCTGGGCGCCGCCATCGAGAACATTCTCCCGGTCGTCCCCGCCGATACCGTCGTCGTGTTCGGCGGCTTCGTAGCGGGGCTGGGCACAGTGCGCGCGGTTCCCGTCTTTCTGTTCGTGTGGGGGTTCAATTTGGCCGGGGCCATGGCCGTGTACGCGGTCGGCAGGAGATACGGACCACGCTTTTTCGGCGAGGGACCGGGCCGGCACCTGCTGGCCCCAGAGCAGATGGACCGGCTGGAGACCTTCTACGCGCGCTGGGGCGTGGTCGCGATCTTCGCCGGGCGCTTCCTCCCGGGCTTTCGTGCGCTGGTCCCGGTCTTCGCGGGTGTGACGGGGCTCGGAACAGTGCGCGTGCTGCCGCCGTTGGCAGTCGCGTCGGCCATCTGGTACGGGACTCTCGTTCGTGTCGGATACCTGGCGGGCGACAATCTGGAGGCCGTGGTGGAAGCGATCGAGCGTGCGAACCGTGGCCTGCTGGTCGCATCGGCGGTGCTTGCAGCGCTGATTCTCGGTTTCTGGTGGCGGGCCCGACACAGGGGAGCGGAGCCCGGAGGACACGGGCAGGATGCCGGGTGAGAACAGGGGCGAAGCGCTCGTCCGGCGCTTCCATGTGGAGACCTTCATGGACTTCCTCGCCCTGGAGAGGGGTCTGAGGCCGCGGACACTGAGAGCATATCGGAGCGACATCGGGCGTTTCGCAGACTATCTCGACCGGCGCGGCATCAGCAACCTGGGGGAAACCGGCGCGGAAGTACTTCACGACTACACGGTCCACCTGCGCAACGAGGGCCTGGCGACTGCGACGATCCGCCGGGCGCACTCCGCCCTGCGTGCGTACTTCCGGTTTCTGGTGACGGAAGGGATTGTGGAAGAGGACCCCACAGGCCGCATGGACCGCCCCGGCGCAGACCGGCGGCTCCCGGAATTCCTCAGCCAGGCAGAGGCATCCCTCCTTGTCGAGGCAGTGGACCCCGATTCATCCGCCTACTGGAGGGACCGCGCGGTGCTGGAACTCCTGTACGCGACCGGGATGCGGGTCAGCGAACTCACCGGATTGTCTCTCGGCGACCTGGATGCCGAGGACGGCAGCTGCCTGGTATTCGGCAAGGGGGGCAGGGAGCGGCTCGTGCCGGTCGGCACGCTGGCGCTGGAGGTCGTGGGCCGGTACCTGGCAACGGTTCGACCCCGTCTCGACCGGGGAAGGGGGGAGGGAGCCATCTTCCTGAACCAGCGCGGGACCCGCCTGAGCCGCATGTCCGTGTGGACGATCGTGTCGCGGGCCGCCAGACGTGCCGGAATCGATCGCCGCATTTCTCCCCACACGCTGCGCCACTCGTGCGCCACCCACCTTCTCGAGGGAGGCGCCGACCTCGCCGCCGTACAGGAGTTGCTTGGACACGCCGACATCTCCACGACACAGGTCTATACGCACCTGGACCGGGAGTATCTGCGGGCGACCCACCGCCGGTGTCATCCGCGCAGCGACGTGTAGGCGGCAGGACGGCCAGGACCCGGGGGAGAGCCGGACAATGAGCCGCCGGCAGAAGACACATGGCATCCGGCAGTCGCGTCAGCGCCCCGACGACCGTCCCGTCACGACCCCCACGAGGGTGAACAGCTCTCGGGGCGTTCGCGCGGACCGCGCCAGCCGCAGCGCCTCGGCCAGGGCGGTGTCCCGTTCGGCCTGGACCAACAGAGCGAGGCCGCGCGCCCCGGCGCGGTCCAGATAGCGCACCTGGGCCCTCCAGTCCAGGTAGGCCCTCGCCACCGAGTCGTTGACGATGGCCGGGTCCATTCCCTCTTCCACCAGACCACGCGCGAGATCGTCAAAGGCAGAATCCGGAAGGCGTACGGCCCGGCCCCCGTCAAGCGCGTGCTTCGCGAGTTCGAATGCATGCTCCTCGATCCGGACACTGATCGGCACCTGCACCCGGTTGGCATGGTTGAGCAGCGCCAGCTCCTCGTCCTTCGGCCCGTCCGCCTCCACGACCAGGTCCGGGAAGACTCCACCCCCGGTCCTCAGATGCCGTCCGGCCATGGTCTCCACAGAATCGGGCGCCGCCCCGTCCTCAGGCTTCGGGGTGCCGTCGCCGTGCCGGGGCCGGTGCAGCGACCTCCCCAGCGGGGTGAGCCATGAGCCCGTCGTTATCCTGATCTGGCGACCGGCGGGAAGGGGATACACCGTCTGCACGACTCCCTTCCCGAACGTGCGCTGTCCGACGACCACGGCCCTGTCGTGGTCCTGCAGGGCACCGGAGATGATCTCAGCGGCCGAAGCGGTGAATTCGTCAACGAGGACGATGATCGGGATGTCGGCGGCCCGGGCCGGCGAAATGGCCGTCCACGCCTGCTTCGTCACCTCGCCCTGCATGTTTCTGCCCTCCGCGCTCGCCAGCACCTGCCCGGGCGACATGAAGAGGTCCACGATTTGCAACGCCTCTTCCATATATCCGCCGGGGTTGCGCCGCAGGTCCATCACGAGCGCCCGGGCCTCGCTGTAACCGGCCAGCGCTTCTTCCAGCTCGAGCGCGATCCCGCGCGCGATCCGGTCGATGGAGAAGTGGGCCACTCCCTCGCCGACCCAGGTTGCCGCCAGGGCCGACACGTGCACGCTGTCGCGAACGATGTCCATCGGTATCGGGGCCACGAAACCGTCGCGCGCCACGCGGAGCCGGACCACCGATCCGGGGCGGCCGCGGATCGAGTCCCGCGCCTGGTCGATCGACCAGGCGGTGGCGTCGTGGCCCTCCACCCACACGATCCGGTCGCCCACCAGCATTCCGGCCCCCTCGGCGGGTGCTCCCCGGAACACGGCAGTCACGGTCACCCGGGCATTCAGCCGCCCGATCTGCACGCCGATGCCGGCGTAGTTCCCGGTCGTCTGCTCCCGGAATTGGTCGAATTCGGTCGGGGTGAAGACGGTCGCGTAGGGATCGTCGAGCCGATCGATCAGACCGTCGATGGTTCGCTCCCAGAGCACGGAATCGGCCAGCCCGGAGACATGGAAACGCGAGATGGTCTGGAACGCCTCCAGAAAGACCTGGGCTTCGGCGGTGCGGAGAAGGGCGGCCCGGCCACCGGCACCCGGCGGGTTCTGTCCGGCGATAGGGGCCGACAGCAGGAGAAGCCCGGCGGCGATGATGGTGCTACGGAAGGATTTCGGCATTGGACCCTTGTCGTGTCGGGTAGATGGACCCTCCTGGGAACCGGTGAAGAGAATCCCCACGGCGCGGATTTCTCCTCCTACTCCTAGATTAGGGGATAACGCAGGCCACGGGTACCATCCGGGCCGATCTTCCACTCGTGATGGTCGAGGACTCACATGGACGACGGGCGTTCACTCCGGGCCGTACTCTGCCAGGTCAAGCCCCGCAAGGGTGACCTGAACGCGAACATGGCGGCAGTACGCGACGCGCTGGTGCCTGATGTCGATCTGGCGGTCTTTCCGGAGACCGTGCTTTCCGGCTACTTCGTGGAGGGCGCCGCCCTGGAGGTTGCTCTTTCGACCGAGGCGCTGATCGAGGCCCTGGGATCTCCCCCCGAGGGTTGCGGCTGCGACATGGTCATCGGCTTCTACGAGAGGGGCCGCTCCAGCGTGCACAACAGCCTCGCCTATCTCACGCCCGGCACGGACCGCTACGAGGTCGTGCACGTCCATCGCAAGGTCTTCCTGCCCACCTACGGTATCTTCGAAGAGGGCCGCTACGTCGAACCGGGACGTGGTGTGCGCGCCTTCGACACCAGGTTCGGCAGAGTGGGAATGCTGATCTGCGAAGACCTCTGGCATTCCATGCCGGCGACGATCCTGGCTCTCGACGGCGCGGATCTCCTGCTCTGCGGCTGCGCGTCGCCGGCCCGCGGGTACGAGGCGGCGCTCACGCGCCCGGCCAACCTGGCCGAGTGGGACCGCATCGCGGCGCGCACCGCCAAGGAGCACGGGGTCTTCGTACTGCTCGCGCACCTGGCGGGCTCCGAAGGGGGGAAGATCTTTGCGGGCGGCTCGACCGCCTGGGGCCCCGACGGGACCCTTCTTGCCCGCGGCCCACTCTTCGGAGACGGCAACACGACCGCCAGCCTCGAAATGCGCGACATCACCCGGGTCCGGACCGAGTCCCCCTTCCTGTCCGACCTCAGGACGGCGCTGCCGCACCTCGAACATTCGCTCGAGGAATCGCGGTCCCGGAGGAGGTCCGGGAAGCGGCGCGGACTCCGGCGGGCGCGGGCCACCGAAGCGCCGGAACCCACGCCCCGACCCACCGGCGGTCCCGGAGATCGCCCGAACGACGAGGACCGTGCCCTGCTCGCCATACAGCCCTCCCTGGTGGAAGCGGCTCTTGTGGAGTTCATTCGGGAAGAGGTCGTACGCCGCCGCGACTTCGCCCGGGTTGTCGTAGGCTTGTCCGGGGGAGTGGATTCGGCCGTCTCGCTGTTTCTGGCCTCCCGCGCCCTGGGCCCCGAGAACGTATTCGCCTTCCTGCTTCCCTATGCGACTTCGAGCCCCGAGAGCGTGGATCACGCGTCACTGGTGATCGACGCCGTGGGGGCGCACCAGCGGACGCTCGCGATCACCGATGCCGTGGATGCCTACATCGATGCCCACGAGCCCATGGTGACCGACCTGCGCCGCGGGAATCTCGCGGCCCGCGTGCGCGCGGTCGTCCTCTTCGACCAGTCCGCCAAGTTGGACGCCCTGCCGCTGGGCACCGGAAACAAGAGCGAACGGCTGCTCGGCTACTTCACCTGGCACGGCGACGACTCCCCACCCATCAACCCTCTCGGCGACCTGTTCAAGACCCAGGTCTGGGCCCTGGCGCGCCACCTGGGCGTGCCCCGGGAAATCGTCGACAAACCCGCCACCGCCGACCTGGTACGGGGCGTCTCCGACGAGGACGAACTCGGCATCTCCTACCATCGCGCCGACCCGATACTCCATTGGCTGCTGAAGGGGTACGACGTCGATTCCCTCGTGCGGCTGGGCTTTCGCCGCGACGAGGTGGCCGTCGTGTGGAAACGCCTCTCGTCAACGCATTGGAAGCGGGAGCTTCCCACCGTGGCGCTGCTGTCCGAGAGCGCGATCGGGGAAGGGTATCTGCGGCCGGTGGACTACTGACGGTGCGCGGGGCTGCCAGGCCCCGGAAGTACAATTCGCGCCTCCCATGTGAACGCCGATTGACCGCAACCACTCCTGGAAGGCGTCGTCAGGCGGGGCACAGAGGTCCGTGTCGTGCCAGTGGAACTTTCGCAAGGGCACGTTCGTCAACTCTCTCGGAAGCCGACCATTCAGTTGGTTGTCGCTCCGGCGATTCGCCGGGCCGCCCGCCGAATACAAGAGCAGGTGCAAGGGGCCGGGCGGCCAGCTACCGCTCGCGCTCACCGGCAAACAAGCGGGAGCACGAAGCAGGGTTTCGCCCTTTCCGGTGTCTGACAACGGCCCGGCCTTGCCGCGGGGGCCAAACGGACAAACCCTCCGCGAAAGGAGCCCCGACGATGAGACCGAACCCGTCTTTCCCCCCTGCCTTCACGCTGGCGCTGCTGGCCGTGGCCGCCGCCTGCCCCGCGGACCCGGAGCCACCCCGTGGAGGCGAGCGTCCCCCGGTGGCGGGGCGGATCATCCCGGCAGAAGCGGCTTGGAGATTCCGGAGCCCGAAGGCCGCCCCGAGGTCGCGCCTCACTTGTGCGGGAGCGACGACGGGGGCGGGCACGACCCGGAAAACCCGGACGACACCGACGACTGCCATTTGGACGAACTCGTGGTCTGTCCCTTCGAAGGGATGATCAAGGACGGCAAGGGGGGTTGCCGCTGCCCGGAATGGCAGAAGCTCGGGCCGGACGGATGCGAGGACAAGGGCGGCGACAGCGGAGGAGAGACCGGCGAGACGGGAGAGGGCAACGGAGAGGGCAGCGGAGAGGGCAGCGGGAATGGCAAGGGCAACAACGGGAACAACGGCGAGGACGACGACAAGAAGTTCTCGGTCAATCCGGATTGCGACGCGGCGGAGCATCGGCCAGCTGATCCAGTTGGACTCGGGAGCGTACCTCCAGACCGATTTCCGGCCGGGAACGGCGCTGCTGTTGGGGGCGAACGCGAGCGCCGGGGGATCGCTGCACTTCGACGACATCTTCGAGGGCGACTCCACGGCGAACGACCCGACGTCGGCGGTGCTCGACCAGATTATGGAGGGGCCGAACCGGGGCTACTGGTACGTGGTCGGGCAGAACTACAGGGTGGACAGGCGGTGGCACATCAACAAGCGGCTCGACTCGCTGAAGGGACCGAAGGAGCTTCCCGACGCAGCCCACGGCGACACCGTGAACCATTGGACGTACCTTGCCCGCCGGGGCTACGATCCCGCCGACCTGAGGGGCGGGCGTGAAGGCCCACGAGCGCTACGGGCGGAACGGCAGGAAGGGCCACCAAGGCCAGATTCTGCTGGCGCTGCACCCCATCGCCTGCGGCGACGGCGGGAGGCTTGCGGAACGGCTCGTGACCGACACCGAGGCCGACGCGATGGACCGGCGCAGCGATATCGAGGACGCGGCCAACAAGGCGTTCGAGCAGGCGGCGAAGCACCACGAGGTGTGGGGCAACCACACGGGACATATTGTCGTGCGTTACATGCCGGGCTCGAATAGGGGCCCAGTTCACGGAACCCGCCGACGACACGGCTCACGCGAACCCGAAACTCAGGCACCCCTTCTGCGACTGGACCCAATTCCAAGTAAAGTAAGATACCTCGACCCGAAAGAGCCTGGTGTATCGTCTCATAAATCCTTGCGCAGTGGATGGCCGTGTGGTATCCTTCTCCCGTAGCCCTTCATGGAACCTCGGATGGGAGAATGCGACATCATGGCGAACCACCACACGCGAGCGGTACCGGAGGTCGGCGACGGACAGCGGGAAGAGCTGGAGCGGTGGCTGCGGCGGTCGGGCACCGGACAGGCGCTGGCGCTGCGCGCCCGGATCGTGCTGGCGTCCGCCGAAGGAGAGAGCGACATGGGCGTGGCGGCCCGCCTGGGCACGACGCGCAGGACGGTGGGCAAGTGGCGCCGGCGGTTCATCGAGAAGGGGTGCGACGGCCTTCTGGACGAGCCGAGGCCGGGCGCCCCGCGCAAGGTCGGCGACGCGGACGTCGAACGGGTGGTGACGATGACGCTCGAGTCGATGCCGCGCGACGCCACGCAGTGGAGCACGCGCTCGATGGCGAGGGCGTGCGGCATGAGTTCCGCGACGGTGCACCGGATCTGGAGGGCCTTCGGCCTGCAGCCGCACCGCACGGAGACCTTCAAGCTCTCGGCCGACCCCCTGTTCATCGAGAAGGTGCGCGACATCGTGGGGCTCTACATGGCCCCGCCGGAGCGCGCGGTGGTGCTCTGCGTGGACGAGAAGTCGCAGATCCAGGCGCTCGACCGCACCCAGCCGATGCCGCCGCTGCGTACGGGGACCCCGGCCCGCCGGACCCACGACTACAAGCGCAACGGCACCACCTCGCTCTTCGCCGCACTCGACATCGCCACGGGCGAGGTCATCGGAAGATGCTGCCCGCGCCACCGGTCCGTAGAGTTCAGGAAGTTCCTCACCGTCATCGAAAAGAGGGTTCCCAAGGAGCTGGACGTCCATCTGGTCCTCGACAACTACGGCACCCACAGGACCGCGATGATCCACAAGTGGCTTCTCAGGCATCCGCGCTTCCACCTGCACTTCACCCCGACCAGCGCGTCATGGCTCAACCAGGTCGAACGCTGGTTCGCCGAGATCACGAACAGGCGGATACGGCGCGGCAGCTACCGCAGCACCCGGGAACTGGTGCAGACCATCGAGGACTACCTGGCCGTCCACAACGAGGATCCCAAGCCCTTCGTCTGGACGAAATCCGCGGACGACATCCTGGAATCCCTCAAGAGCTACTGTGAAAGAATTGTCGAGACAGGACACTAGCCAAATGACACGCTTCACGCTTCCGGCCTTCCTGGCCCTGACCTTGGCAGCCCCCCCGCTGTCCGCCCAGGTCGAGTACGACATTCCGGACTCGCTGGCCTACCTGAAGCTGCCCCGCGATCCGGCGGAGTTCGTCCGCATGGTCCGGAGGACCGAACACATACCACGTCTGATGCTGCGGATGGGCTGTCCTTCAACCAACGCATGGGTGGCCGCCGTGGCCGACGGACTGGAGAAGGCGATGGACGCGGACGGAACCATGCGGAACGGCTATGCGTTGGTCTGGCGGCACGCCATGGGCCGCTGTCCGGAGGACAAGGCCCGCTTCGAGAACTGGCTTCTGGGCTGGCTTCGCAAGGACTACGCGGCGGAGCTCGCGGGAAGGCCCTTTACGACATGGTCCATCCTCCGCGCCCTGGCGCTCTCGACGAACCCGGAGGTGTACGCGCTCACGCGGGACATGACGCTGGACACCCGGCTGACTCGGGCCTCACGCGAACTTGCCGCCAACATCGCCCGGCGGGGCGGGCTGATCTGCGGCGAGCACAACCTTGAGAACTTCATGGCCTGGAGGCGGTGCGACGAGGGCTGACCAACGGCTCCCGGCCCGGCCGATGGTGGCCGGGAGCCGGGAGCCGGCCTGCCCGGTGCGGGACCAACAGGGGGCTGTCGCACCTTGGATCCCCCGGTCCCCCAGCGCGGCCCGTGTGCTTCAAACCCGGAGGCAGCCCATGCTGGCCGCCTCCCTGGATCCCGGGCAATCCGGCCACCATCGGAGGGCCCCCACATCCACCACCGCCGTCCCCACGCTCTTCTCGGCCCGAACAGGTGTTCGGCGATCCACGACTGCGGACAGGGACGGTTGCGGGTTGCCCCCAATCCAGTCCGCGCACTGTCGGAGCGCGCACCCTCGGAGCAGGCTTGGGGGTCGGTGCGAAGCGGCGCAACGGCGGCGAGGTCCCGCCGGGAGTCACCGGGGACGGCTGCCTGCAGAATGGCAGGCTTCCTCGTCACCCAACTCAAGGAGAAGATCGTCGGCTTCACCGAGCACACTACAACAACTCCGGCACGAAACCCTTCATGTGGACCTCTCGAACATGACACTAGCGGCTTGTAGTCCCAGCGAGAAATGTCAGCTCCCCGTCCATGATCCGCGCCAGTTCCTCCTCCCTGCGCCAGTGGACCTCCAGTTCCGCGACCTCCATCGACAGCAGCCGCCGCTCGTGCTCCTCGTGGACCGCGATCTCGAGCGCGACCTGGCCGACCCGGCCGACCCTGTGCAGCGGCGTCGCCTTGTTGAGAATCCTCGACGGGAGCCGGCCGGCGCCCCCCGCAGCCTCGATGAGCCTCGCCGCCTTGTCCACCCGTCCCTCGGAAGCACCCGCGAAATGATGGTAGGCGAGGACCCTGCGCAGGGTGTGACCGGCTTCCTGCCCGGCCAGTAGAAACCCGCTGTCGGAAGCTTCGCAGTAGCGGCAGAAGACCCGGATCCCCACCGACTCCCCCTCGCTTCGCAGGACCAGATCCTCACCGTCCCTGTACCGGACCCGGTGGATCGCCCGACCGCAACGTTCGCACGCGCCGTGCCCCCGCCAGGCGGTGCGACCGAAGCGGAGCAGTCGCGCCCCGCCGGTCACCAACCCGGGGGCCTTGTCCCACACAAGCCACGCGGCGACGAAGCTCATCCCGCCTGTGGCCCAGGACCCGGCGATCGTGGCGGCCGCCGCAATCGTTCCCGCCGTCGACAGCTTCCTGTACCGCTCCCTGCGACTCCTCAGCTCCCGTCCGTACCGCCACCACGCCTCCTCACGCAACTCGGCCCCTCCCACCCGCACGATCTCCAGCGGACCGGCCCGCAGCAGTGCCACATTGTCGGTACGGGAGAGCAGGCGCCCCCGGTCGGTGACGAGTCTCTCGAGTTCCTCGAGGGCTTCCCAGCGCGATTCCATGGGGATCAGCGACCATCTGGAGCATCCGCGGCAGATCAGCCAGAGCCGGCCCCGGGTGGGATCGCAGGCCACCCGGCGGCCGCGGTCCAGGTGCTCGAGAGCGTCGTTGGGCTCGAATTCGCGGCTGCAAACGAGGCACTTCCGGTACATGCTCATGGGGAGTACGTGCTCATCATGATCCGCATATTATACTCCGGCATCGTTCCTTCGTCCCGGAGTGGCCGTGCTGGCCGTCATCGACAACTACGATTCCTTCACCTGGAACCTTGTCCAGCTCCTGGGCGAACTGGGGGCCGAACCCCGGGTCTTCCGCAACGACGCGGTCACCCCCGGCGAGCTGCGCAGGCGGGGAACGACACGCCTGGTGGTGTCTCCGGGACCGTGTACTCCGGCCCAGGCAGGCGTCAGCGTGGCGGCCATCCGCGAACTGGGTCCCACCACCCCGACCCTGGGCGTATGTCTGGGCCACCAGGCCATCGGCGAAGCCTACGGCGGGCGCACGATCCGGGCCGCCAAGACGGTACACGGCAAGGTCTCGCCCATCGAGCACAACGGAGACCCGCTGTTCGCCGGTCTCCCGTCGCCGATGCACGTAATCCGCTATCATTCGCTGGTCACGGCACCGCGGTTGCCGGACGGGCTTGCTCCCATCGCCTGGAGCGCCGATGAGGCCGACAAGGGCGAGATCCAGGCCCTCCGACACCGCGAACACCCCGTGTGGGGCGTACAGTTCCATCCCGAGTCGTGGTTCACCGAAGGGGGACGCCGGCTGCTCGAGAACTTCCTAGAACTTGGCGGCGGTGCCGTTGCCAGCATTCCCGGGTCCGGGTAGCTTAAGGTCCGTGTTCCGCATGTTCGATCCGGGCCCGCGCACCCTCTCCCGGGTGCATTCGTGAGCCGCGTACTGGGAGTGATCCCCGCGCGGATTGGGTCCTCCCGCCTCCCCCGCAAACCCCTCCAGCCCCTTCTCGGCAAGCCCCTCGTGCTCTGGGTGTGGGAGCGGGCGCGCCGGATGCGCTTTCTCGACCGTCTGGTGGTGGCGACCGACTCGGACGAGGTGGCGGAAGTATGTCGCGGCGCGGGCGCGGAGACCCTTCTCACCTCGGCCTACCACCCGACGGGGAGCGACCGCACATGGGAGGTGGCCCGGCATCTCGGCCGCGGCTATGACGTGATCGTCAACATCCAGGGAGACGAGCCTCTCGTCGGAGCCGACGCCGTGAGGGCTGCGATTTCCATGGTCGAGCGGGGATTCGACGCGGGAACCTGCGCGGCGCCGGTCCGCGACGAAGAGGAGTTCCGGGATCCGGCCGTGGTAAAGGTCGTAAGGACCAGCGAGGGAAGGGCGTTATACTTCTCAAGGGCCGCGATTCCCTACGGTTACGGTGGAACGGGAGAGCAGCCTCGCTGGCATCCGGACCAACCGTTGAGACACGTGGGGGTCTACGCCTACCGACCGGAGGCCCTGGGGCGCTGGGTCGGGCTCAGCCGCTCGCCTCTCGAACTGCAGGAGGGCCTCGAACAGTTGCGTGCGCTGGAAGACGGCATGCGGATCGGCGTGGCGCTGGTCGCGGAGGCGGCCGAGGGCGTCGACACGCCACACGACCTGGAGCGGATGGAGAGCCGCTTGCGGAGCGGAGGAGCGACGGAAGCATGACCCGGAGCGGAGCGGACCGTACCAGGTACATCTTCGTTACGGGCGGCGTGGTTTCTTCGCTGGGAAAGGGGATCGCCGCCGCCTCCCTGGGAGTGCTTCTCAAGGAGCGTGGCCTGCGGGTAACGCTGCAGAAGCTGGACCCCTACATCAACGTCGATCCGGGAACGCTCTCGCCGCTGCAGCACGGCGAGGTCTTCGTCACCGAAGACGGCGCGGAGACCGATCTCGACCTTGGCCACTACGAGCGCTTCATCGACGCGAGCCTCTCGCAGGACAACAACACCACCACCGGACGGATCTACCGCAACGTCATCGACAGTGAGCGCCGCGGCGACTACCTGGGACGCACCGTTCAGGTTATTCCCCACATCACCGACGAGATCAAGCGCTCGGTGCGCGTACTCGCACCGGGCCATGACGTGGTCATCAGCGAGGTGGGGGGAACCGTGGGAGACATCGAGAGCCTGCCCTTCCTGGAGGGGATCCGGCAGTTCCGGCAGGAGGTGGGCAGCCGGGCGCTGCATGTGCACCTCACCCTGGTTCCCTACATCCGGGCCGCCGGTGAACTCAAGACCAAACCCACCCAGCACTCCGTGCGCGAACTCATGCAGACCGGGATCCAGCCGGCCGTTCTCATCTGCCGCACGGAACACCCGCTGGACGACCAGATCAGGGCGAAGATAGCGAGCTTCACCAACGTGGACCCCGCCGGCGTGATCGAAGCGCTCGACGTGGACACCATCTACGAGGTTCCGCTCGAGTTCCGGCGCCAGCGGCTCGACGACTTCCTGCTGGAGAGGTTCGGAGTGACCGCTCCCGCACCCGATCTGCGGGACTGGACGCGAATCGTGGAACGCATCAAGGCCCCCGCACGGGGCGTGGTCCGCATCGCCGTGGTGGGCAAGTACACCGAACTCGTGGATGCATACAAGTCGGTGGAACAGGCGTTGATCCACGGCGGTATCGCGAACGACGCCGAAGTCGCCATCGACTGGATCGCCAGCGAAGAGATCGAGCAGGGACTGGACCCGTCGTTCCTGGCCGGATACCACGGCCTGCTCGTGCCCGGGGGATTCGGGGACCGGGGTATCGAGGGGATGATCACCGCGATCCGGTGGGCGCGAGAGAACGAGCTCCCATTCCTGGGAATCTGCCTCGGGCTGCAGTGCGCGGTGATCGAGTTCGGGCGCCACGTCGCCGGGCTCAAGGGAGCGCACTCCTACGAATTCGACCAGACCTCCCACCACCCGGTCATCTGTCTCATGGACGAGCAGCGCAACGTCACGACCAAGGGTGGCACCATGCGCCTCGGCGCCTGGGATGCCAGGCTCACGCGGGGGTCGCTGGCGGCGAAGATCTACGGTTCCGCCGAGATCTCGGAGCGTCACCGGCACCGTTACGAGGTCAACAACGACTACCGTATGCTGCTCAAGGCGAAGGGGCTCGCGTTTTCGGCCACTTCACCGGACGGAAAGCTCGTCGAGATGATCGAACTGCCCGGACACCCATGGTTCGTGGCGGGTCAGTTCCACCCCGAGCTGAAGAGCCGGCCCACCCGTCCCCACCCGCTCTTCGCCTCCTTCGTCGAAGCGGGTGCGGCACTGGCTCTCGGGGTTTCCGAACCGAAGACGGCAGCAGTGGGAGCGTAACAGCCCGTGCAGGATTCCCGGCCGGCAACCCGTGCGGAGACCCCGCACCGCACCTGGGGGGGAGCGGCGTTCGGACCACGGAACGCCTTCGTTCTCTTCTCGGGCCCCTGCGTTCTCGAGGACGACGATCTCAATCTGGAGGTCGCCCGGGGGGTCCAGGCAGCCGCCCGGGAAACGGGCTTTCCGGTTGTCTTCAAGGCATCCTTCGACAAGGCCAACCGGTCCCGGCTCGGGTCCGTCCGCGGACCGGGGCTCTCCCGCGGCCTGCGCCAGCTCCAATTGGTTCGGGAGGCCACGGGGCTCGCGATCCTGACCGACATCCACGAACCCGCGCAGGCCGCACAGGCCGCCGAGGTGGCCGACATCCTGCAGATCCCCGCCTTTCTCTGCCGCCAGACGGAGCTCCTCTTGGCGGCCGGCCGGACCGGCAGGGCGGTAAACGTCAAGAAGGGCCAGTGGATGTCGGCCGGGGCCATGGCCGGCGCGGTGGAGAAGGTCCGGGCCGGTGGAGCCGACCGGGTCCTGGTGACCGAACGGGGCACGGCCTTCGGCTATGGGGACCTCGTGGTGGACATGCGGAACTTCTCCCGGATTCGCAGAGCCGCCGGTGCGCCCGTGATCTTCGACGGGACCCACTCGGTGCAGCAGCCGGGGGGACTGGCCGACGGATCCACAAGCGGGGCTCCCGAGCACATTGCGACGCTGGTCCGCGGGGCCGTCGCCGCCGGTTGCGACGGTCTCTTCCTGGAGGTGCACCCCAACCCCTCCTCGGCCCCGTCGGACTCGAGCAACATGCTGCCGCTCGACAAGCTGTCCGGTCTGCTTCGCGAGGTGGCGGCGATCCGGGCGGCACTGGAACGGCGTCCCGCCTCGTGAACGGCGCCCTCATGGAGATTCCGGAGGCAACCGCGCACCGTATCCGTCTGGTCGTACTGGACGTGGACGGGGTTCTCACCGACGGTGGAATCTACGTCGGGGCCACCCGGGACGGAGAGGCTGTCGAACTCAAGCGCTTCGACGTCCAGGACGGAATCGGGGTCAGGATGCTGAAGAGCGCAGGCATACATGTGGCAGTCATTTCCGGGAGGGTTTCCGCGGCCACGGACCTTCGGGCCGCCGAGCTCGGTATCGAGGATGTATACCAGGACGCGGACGCGCGGAAGGTGCCCGCGCTGGAGAGCCTCGTTGCAGCACTGGGGCTCGGTTGGGGGGAAGTCGCGCTACTTGGCGACGACCTGGCGGATCTGCCCGTGCTGCGCCGCGTGGGTCTGGCCGCCACGGTCGCGAACGGGGCGCTGGAAGTGCGCCGGGTCGCCACCTGGCAGAGTTCACGGGAGGGTGGAAGGGGAGCGGTTCGAGAATTCGCGGAGGCGCTCCTGCGCGCCCGCAAGGAATGGGATGGACTGGTCGATGAATACTGTCGCGAGCGCGCCGGCTGAGCCGGTGCCCGCAGGCGGGAAGAAGCCGGCCCAGCCCGCCGCCGGCCCGGCCGGGTCGCACGGCGCGCTGGGCGAGGCGCTGCTCGCCGAGGGCCGCCGGGTGCTCGGACTGGAGTCGGAGGCCGTCGCGGCATTGGCCGGCCGACTCGGCGAGAGCTTCATAGGCGCCGTGGACCTTGCCTTCGCCTGCGGGGGCCGGGCCGTGGTGTCCGGAATAGGCAAGTCGGGACTGATCGCGCGGAAGGTGGCCGCCACTCTGACCTCGACGGGAACGCCCGCCGTGTTCCTTCATCCCGTCGACGGCCTGCACGGCGACCTGGGAATCGTGGGCGCGGATGACATCATGATCCTGATTTCGAAGAGCGGCTCCACCCGCGAACTGGAGGGGCTGCTCGCCTTCGCCGAGGTTCACCACGTGCCCGTGGTGGCCCTGCTGGGCAATCCGGACTCCCACCTCGGACGGCGTGCGGCCGTGTCGCTCGACTGCAGTGTGCGCGCAGAGGCGTGCCCGCTGGAACTGGCACCGACCTCCTCGTCCACCGCGGCCCTCGCGATGGGTGATGCGCTGGCCATGGCGCTGCTAAGGCGGCGCGGGTTCGATCCCGGAGACTTCGCGCGCATCCATCCGGCAGGTTCTCTGGGGAACCGCCTGACCCTGCGCGTAGGCGACGTGATGGAGGACAGGGACTACCCCTCCGTGCCGCCCCACTGCAGTGCCCGCGAGATCATCGAGCCGCTGGCGCGGATGCGGGGGACCGTGCCGGTTGTAGGAGAGGACCGCTCAGTGGTGGGGGTTGTGACCGCGGGCGATCTTACGAGGTTCATGCAGGAGACGGAGGACTTCCTCGACACACCGGTCTCGCGGTTCATGACACACACACCCAGGATCGCGTCGCCGGACGAGTTGGGCGTGGTCGCGATGCACAGAATGGAGGAACACGGAATCATGGCCCTTCCCGTTGTGAGTGAAGGCAGACTGGTGGGGATCGTTCATCTTCACGATCTCCTGCGCGCGGGCGCAGCATGATGGCCGGGTGGCATGGCAGGACGCACGGCGTGTCTCCCGCGAGATGGCGCGCCGCGATCGCGATCGCGGTGGCGGCCGCAGCATGCCTCAACAGCCCCGACGAGGGAATACCAACGGAGTTCGAGGAGATTGACGCCGACGAGGTCATGTACGGTGTGGAGCACTACATGACCAACAACGGGGTTCGCGAAGCGCTAATGAGCGCGGACACCATGTACATCTGGAGAGATTCCACGCACACCTGGGCAATTGGGCTCGCGCTGCAGGTGTACGACAAGAGAACGGGCAACGATCAAGCCACGATTACCGCGGACAGTGGGCGTCTCGACATGAGAGCCAACGAACTGAAGGCGATCGGGAACGCGGTGCTCGACATTCCGGACCAGGACCGGGAGATCCGCACGGAGGAACTGTGGGTCTCCCCTGATTCCGACCGGATCTGGAGCGACCTCCCGGTCGTCATGCGTCAGTCCGGATGTGAAATCGAAGGCGACCGGTTCGACTCCGACCTGTCCTTCAAGCGGGTGAAGCTGTGGGGCACCAGGGAAAGGGACTGCCCCAACCGATGAGGTGCGGGAAAGGGCCGGACGACGCGCCGCCGCGGCAGAAGGATCCGGCCGACGTTGGCGTTCGCGCCGGCGCGGCGGCCGCTCTCTTCGTGATCCTCATCTGGCAAGGTGTTTCGGCGGGGCAGGAGCAGGAGGCCGAACAGGAACAGGAAAGGGACTGTACGCTGGTGCGAGTGGGGGGGTACACCATCAGCCAGCGGTTCGATTCCATCAACTACACCCACCGCGCATCGGGGGGAATCGACTACCGGTGCACGGACGGCACGCGCGTTCTCGCGGATTCCGCCGTCGTCTGGGAGCACAGCGGGAACCTGGTGCTCGTCGAGCGCGTTCACTTCGAGGACGCCGACACGCAACTGGATGCGGACTCGGCCTACTACTTCGGCAACGTGCGGGAATTGCGCGCGTGGTCGTACGTAACGCTCACCGACCTCAAGAGCGGGGCAGTTCTGACGGGGGACACCCTGAACTACCTGCGTGAATCGCGGTTCCGCACAATGGACCGGATCCATGTCCGCGGCGGCCATCCCCGGGCCACCGTGTATCCGCCCAAGCGTCCGGCGGCTGCCGCTGCCGAGACCGAAGCCCCCGAGCCGACCGCCCCCGCGCCGGCGAGCCCCGGTGCCGATGCGGGCGATCCCGCCGCGGACAGCCTGGACGGCGAACAGGAGCACGCGCCGGACAGCCTGCCCGGGGAAGAACCGGAACCCGGGGAAGACCACACCGGCCAGGTTGCGGAGGACATCGAGGACGGCGTAGACGATGTCCCGGCCGATTCGGTCACGCCATCGCCCTACGAAGTCGAGGCGCCTCGCCTCTACATCGACGGAAGACGTTTCTTCCGTGCCGGCGGAGGCGTGGTGGTCACCCGGGACTCGCTGCAGGCCTTCGGGGATTCGCTCGACTACGACCAGGAAGTGGGCGCCATGCTGATCTTCGGAAACGCCCACGTGGTCGACCGCGGCTTCGAGCTGACCGGTGCCACGGTCTCCGTGACGCCCGCCGCCGGCCTGAACGAGGAGATCCTGGCCCGCGAGGACGCCCGGCTCACCGGAGACCAGGTTCTGATGCAAGCTCCGGCGATCCGCCTGTTTCTGAAGGACGGGCAGGTGGACCGGATCGTCGCGTTGCCCTCGGTGGTTCCCATGCCCGGGGAGGACCAGGAAGAACTCGTCGACACCGCCGGACTTACCCCGGGAGACGTCGCGCGGGTCCGCGCCCTGGCCGAAGCCCGTAGGAAACAGGAAGGAGATACCGCTGCCGCCCCGGACTCCCTCCCGCGGCCCACGGTGACCGCGGCGGAATTCAACCTCACCGGGGACTCGATCGAGGTCCTGTCACCTAATCAGCTTCTCGATGTCGTGACCGCCGTCGGCGGGGCGCGCGCGGAGGCGATGAGCCCGGAATCGGCCCGCGACGAAGATATGCCGGAGGTTGCCGTGAGCGACTGGATCGAAGGCCGAACCATCGTCGCCCGCTTCGCCTCGGAAGAACCCGCGGGAGACAGCGCCGCTGCCGACACGGACTCGAACGCCGGGCGGGTTCGCCTGGAGTCGCTCACGGCGACCAGGGAAGCCCGCAGCCTATACCGGCTCCTTCCATCCGACACAGTGCCGGAGGAGTCCGACAGCCTCTCACCGGAACCGGACACGCTACCCGGGCAGTCCGACTCCCTTCCGGCGGAATCGGAGATCAGCCCGCCACCGGCCGACAGCGCGGACCCGAGGGCCTTGCCCGCAGGCGCCGAGGCAGGGACGTTGGCGGAGGCGAGCGAAGATCCGGACATCCCGCCGGCAGAACCTGACACGCTTCAGGATGAAAAGCCCCGCCCGGCGGCGTTACACTATGTGAGGGGTAACGAGATCACGATCCATCTGGAGGGACGCACGGTGGTCAGGATGGAGGTGCAGGGCCAGACGGTGGGCTACCACTTTGAACCCCTGCCACCGGACTCGCTGCCGTCCGCGGGGGACTCGGCCACTGCCGCCCTGGACTCCGCCGGTGCCGCGACGGACGCCG
Source organism: Longimicrobiales bacterium (assembly GCA_965204275.1). Lineage (GTDB taxonomy): Bacteria > Gemmatimonadota > Gemmatimonadetes > Longimicrobiales > Gaopeijiaceae > Bin94. Next base: position 992,386 of record CBDBEC010000002.1, on the reverse strand, counting down.
CCCCGGACACCACCATCGCCGCCGGCGACACGACCCGGACCCCTCCCGACACCACGCGGGTCCCGGCCGCGGACGGACGGGAGACCCCGCGCCGCTCCGGGGAGGGCGGCTTGCGGGGCGGACACCGGCTTCCTCCCGTTCACCGCAGGCACCCGTGAGCGGGCAAGAGAATCCCGACGGAGGCCGGGAAGCCCCGGGCGGCGGCCTCGTGCTGGCCGCCGCCGAGGGCATGGCACCCGGCGAAGCCACGGTCGCCGATGTCGTTCCATCCCCCTCCGCCACCGCCGTGCTCAGGGGCGAGGGCCTGACCAAGATCTACAGGAAGAGACGGGTTGTTTCCGAGGTCGACATACAGGTTCAGCAAGGGGAGATCGTCGCGTTGCTGGGACCCAACGGGGCGGGGAAGACCACCACCTTCTACATGCTGGTCGGGCTCATCGGGCCGGACGGCGGAAGGGTCTTCCTGGACGCGGCGGAGCTTACCCCCATTCCGATGTACAAGCGGGCGAGGATGGGCGTCGGTTACCTGGCCCAGGAACCATCGGTGTTTCGCAGGCTCACGGTCGCGCAGAACGTGATGGCCATCCTGGAAACGGTCGACCTGACGCGGAAGGAGCGCGCCGAGAGGCTCGAGGAGCTGCTGGGCGAGCTGTCGATCGGCCACCTCCGCAACGCCAAGGCCTTCTCTCTCTCCGGCGGTGAGCGGAGAAGACTGGAAATCACCCGTGCCCTCGTTCAGCGGCCCAAGTTCATGCTTCTGGACGAACCCTTCGCGGGTATCGACCCGATCGCGCTCCACGACATTCAGGAGATCGTCGGTCAACTCCGGACCCGGGACATCGGCGTGATCATCTCCGACCACAACGTCGAGCAGACCCTCGAGATCGTCGATCGGGCCTACATCATGTACGAAGGCCGGATCCGGGTGAGCGGAACCGTCTCCGAACTCGTGTGGAACGACGAGGTCGCCGATCTCTACCTGGGGCCCTCGCTGACCGCGCGCATGCGATCGAGGTACCCGCGCCCCGGAAGCTGAACGGTCGTGAGCGAAATGAAGTCGGGGATGTACTCGGAGGCCCACCTTCAGCAGGCGATCAAGGCCAATCCCCGTCTGTACCAGGCGATGGACCTGCTTTACATGCCCCTGCCCGAGCTTCTGGCCAGACTGGAGCATGAACTTTCCGAAAACCCCTTCCTGGAAATGTCGGAGGCCGACAGCGAAGAGGACCTGCAGATCGAGGAGGAGGGCCAGGATGACGCGGATGACGAGGTGGACTGGGAAGAGATCATGCTTGACGACTTTGACGCGTCGGGCCCGCGGACGCCGTACGAACCCAGGGAGTACATCGAGCCGGTAGTGGTGGAGGCGCGTGACCTGCGCGACTACCTGGCCGCCCAGCTCGGGCTGCTGCAACTCGACCGGCGGCAGAATCGGATCGCCGAGGAGATCATCGGCAACATAGACGACGATGGACTGTTGTCGTGCTCCCTGGAGGACGTTGCCCGGGGGGTCGATGGGGTGCTCTCGGAAATCCGGGAGGAGATCTTCGCCGAAGCCGCGGAGATCGGGGATGTGGGCGACCGCGATGATCAGCTGGGCGAACTCGGCCGGCTGTTCGCTCCGCACGATGCGGCTGAGGTCGAGGTTGTGCTGGGCGTGGTGCAGTCCTTCGACCCGCCGGGCGTGGGCGCGCGAGATCTCAGGGAGTGCCTGATGATACAGCTGGCGCGGCTGGACAGGGAGGAGACGCGGGCCCACCGAATCGTGGACCTGCACTTCGAGGATCTGGTAAACCACCGCTGGCCGGAGATCGCGCGGGCAATGGAGATATCGCGCCGGGAGGTGCAGGACGCCGCCGATGAGATCGCCAAGCTGGATCCCAAGCCGGGAAGCCGCTACAACGAGGAGCCGGAGCAGTACGTCATCCCCGATCTGATCGTGGAGCTGATCGGGGGCGAGTACATGGTCTTCGTAAACGACACCGGGCTGCCGCGGCTGCGCCTGTCGCGCTCCTACCGCGAGGTGGTCGCAAACCGTGAGAAGTTCGCGGGCCGCAACAAGGATTTCATCGTCAAGAAGATGAACGCGGCCCAGTGGCTGATCCAGGTCGTCGAGCAGCGCCGCCAGACGATGCTCAGGGTCATGCGGTTCATCGTGATGACACAGCACGAGTTCTTCGAGAAGGGAGTGCAGTACCTGAAACCGCTCACCCTGCGACAGGTCGCCGAACACATCGAGATGGCCGAGTCGACCATATCCAGGGTAGCGAACGACAAGTACGTGCAGACGCCGGGCGGTGTGTACCCGCTCAAGTTCTTCTTCTCGGCCGGACTGCCCACGGTAACGGGCCGGGACATCTCCACCCGCGGCGTCCAGGCCCGCGTGAGGAGCCTGGTGGACGAGGAGGATCCGCGCCGTCCCCTTACGGACCAGGCCATCGTGAACCTTCTCAAGAGCGAAGGGATCAGGATCGCCCGCCGCACGGTGGCCAAGTACCGGGACCAGCTGGGCCTCCTGCCGGCCCGGATGAGAAAGCGGGTGTGACGTGGTTGGTAAGGCGGCCTACCACGACTTCGCCCTTGTCGTTCCGGCCTACAACGAGGCGCCAAACATCCCCTACCTGATCCCGGAGTTGCGCGCGGCCTTCGACGAGTACGGCCTCACGGGCGAAGTCATCCTGGTCGACGACGGGTCGACCGACGGTACGGCCGCGCTGGCCGAATCCGAAGGGGCGGGATGGGACCGTCTGCGGGTGCTGCGCCACCGGTTCAACCAGGGCAAGACCGAGGCGCTGATCACCGGCGCCGAAGCCACCGCCAGGCGGTACCTGGTCCTCTTCGACGCCGATCTCCAGCACCTCCCGAGGGAGATTCCGCGATTCCTGGACAAGCTGGAGGAGGGGTGGGACATCGTCACGGGCAGGAAGATCGGGCAGTACGACAAGCGGGGCGTCTCCTCGATCTACAACGCGCTGAGCCGGAGGATCTTCGATGTGCCGGTAAGCGACCTCAACTCCATGAAGGCGTTTCGGGCCGAGGTCCTGAAGAGCGTGCGGCTGCGCCACGACTGGCACCGCTTCTTCGTGGTGATCGCGCACCGCAAGGGTTTCAGCGCCGCCGAGATCGACATCGAGTTGCATCCCCGCCGGGCCGGAGAGGCCAAGTACTCCGGCAAGGGCCGGATCATCGGCGGCGTCCTGGATCTGGTGGCCGTCTGGTTCCAATTGCGCTTCTCGCGCAAGCCGATGGTGGCCTTCGGGCTGCCGGGTGTGTTCCTGATGGCGGCCGGCGTGGTGACCGGGCTGGCGGCGCTCTTCTTGCGCTTCGCGATGGGTCAGGGATTCAGGCCGCTCCTGTACCTGGTCGTCCTGCTCGTCACGGTGGGCGTGCTTTGCTTCGCCGCCGGTCTGCTCGGGGAGATGATCGCGTCTGTCCACGACGAACTGGACGCGATGCGGCGGGAGCGCCGGGGGGCGGGACGAAGGGAAGGGGAGGGGTAGAGGACGCATGCGCGAAGCGGCCTCCGGGGCGCGCGCGGGTTCGCCCCCGCCCCGAATTCTCTCCGTGGTCGGAACGCGCCCGGAAGCCATCAAGATGGCTCCCGTGATCGGTGCCTTGCGCCGGCGGGGTGGCTGTGACCACAGGCTGGCGCTCACAGGCCAGCACACGGAGCTCGTCGACCAGGTGCTGGATATCTTCGGCCTGGAGGCCGACTACGACCTGGAGCTCATGAAGCCGGGCCAGAGCCTCTACGACATCGGCCACGCCTGCATGGACGGCCTGCGCGAGGTTGCCGAGGACTTTCGCCCGGATGTGACGATCGTGCAGGGGGACACGGCCACGGTGTTCTTCGCGGGGCTGGTCACCTTCTTCCAGCAGGGGAGCCTAGCGCACGTCGAGGCCGGGCTGCGCAGCCGCAAAAAGTGGTCTCCCTTCCCGGAGGAGATGCTCCGGCGCATGACGGACACCGTCTCCGACTTCTGTTTCGCGCCCACGCCCGAGGCGGCGGACAACCTGGCCGGCGAAGGAATCTCCGCAGAGCGGATCTTCGTGACGGGAAACACGGTGGTGGATGCGCTGCAGCAGATGCGGCAACGCCCGGTCGCCGTGCGGGACCCCTCTGCCGCCGGGTTGATCGCCGGCCGCCGGCGCCTGGTCCTGCTCACGGCCCACCGCCGGGAGTCCTTCGGCACGCCGCTGGAAGGCGTCTTCCGGGCGGTGGCCACCCTGGCGGAGCGCTTCGACGACGTCGAGGTTCTGTACCCCGTACACCCGAATCCCCGCGTGTCGGGGCCCGCCCGTCGCATCCTGGGCGGATGCGCGCGCGTTCACCTGGTCGACCCGCTCGACTACAGCGACCTGGTGGCGGCACTGGCCCGGGCGAGCCTCGTGCTTACGGACTCGGGGGGCATTCAGGAGGAGGCGCCCGCATTCGGTGTGCACACCCTTGTTCTGCGGGAAGTGACGGAGCGGCCCGAAGGTGTGCGGGCCGGCGCGGCCACTCTGGTCGGCACCGATCGGCAGCGGCTCCTGGCCGAGGCCACCGCCCACCTGTCGGGACGACGGCCCGCCTGTCCCGCCGGAAACCCCTACGGCGACGGTCGCGCGGGTGAACGGATCGCCGACATACTGCTCGCGGAACTCGCCGCCGTCCCCCGCCGGACGCGAGACTGGAAGCCCAATTGAAGATCGTCGTCCACTGCGTGTACTTCCCGCCGGAGGTGGGTGGGCTGGAAAGCCACGTGCACTACCTCTGCCGGGGATTGGTGGCTCGGGGCCACGAGGTCATCGCGGTGACCTCGCTCTCCAAACCGGGTCTTGCGGAACATGAGGTCATGGACGGTATCCACGTCTACCGCACCGCCCTTCCGGCGCGGAAGCCGTGGGGCTGGCTCGCCCACGCGCTCGGCTCCACCCGGAGAACCCGGGCCGTGGTGGCGGGAGCGGACATCGTGCACGCGCAGGCATTCCCTTCGCTTCTGCCGTGCGCGATGGCGTTGGCCGGCTCCAGCACTCCGTTGGTGTGTACGCTGCACACGTCCCATTTCCTGCGTCTGGCGGCCAACCGAATGCTGGCCCCCGCGCTTGGGAAGCTGGTTGAACTCGGACATTACAACTTTGCTGCCAGTAAGGAGATAGCCGATGTCGGCGAGAACCTGGGTCCATCCATCTCAGTCGAGGTCCTGGTAAACGGGGTCGACACCGGGATCTTCAGGCCGGTGGAGGGGTCGATGTCTCGTACCGCCGGACGGCGGCGCCTGGTGGTGCCGCGGCGTCTCTTCCCCAAGAACGGCGTGGAGTACTTCGTGCGGGCGCTCCCCGCAATCGTGGCCGGAGCGGAGGTGGATGCGATCGTGATCGGGGACGGGCCGGAGCGGGAGCGCCTGGAAGCGCTGGCGGCCGAGCTGGGGGTGGGCGGACGGATCGAGTTCCTGGGAGCCTGCCCCCACTCCCAGATGCCGGGCCTGCTGTGCTCGGGAGACGTCGCGGTCTTCCCGTCGCTGGTCGAGGCCACGTCGGTGGCGGCGCTCGAGTGCATGGCCTGCGAGCTTCCGGTCGCCGCATCGGCGGTTGGAGGCCTGCCCGAGATCGTGGACGATTCGGTCGGGGGCCTGTTCCCGGCGGCCGATCCCGGAGCACTGGCGGCAAAGGTGCTGGACCTGCTCGGCGACGAACGACTGCGGGAGCGCGGCGTCACGGGCCGCCGGAAGGTGGTGGCTTCGTGGAGCAACGAGCGGCTCGTGGACCGTCACGTGCAGGTGTACCGCCAGCTGGCGGGGCGATAGGTTGACACTGGGAAGAGTGGCCGACCGGGTTGCATTGCCGCTGCGTTTAGGTAATGCGTAGATTACATAATGTAAACCATACATTACATTTTCCAGCAGACGGGAGGTTCGCTCAGGATGAAGAAACCCGGAAATGAAGCCATTTTTCCACCCTGGTGGCTGGCCGCGAGCCTCTTCGTGCTGGCAACCGTCATCCTCTTCGGTGAGTTCATCTTCTCCGACCGGATGCTCTATGGGGAGGACACGCTGGCGCTGGGCTACATGGCCCGGGCCTTCTTCGTGGAGCGGATCACGGCCGGCGATTTCCCCCTGTGGGCCCCGCGGCTGCTGGGAGGCGTTCCCACCATCGAAGCCATCTACGGGGGCGATGCGATCTACCCGACCAGCCTCCTCTATTTCGTGACCGATGCCTATCGCGCACTGGGCTGGAAGCTGGTCCTGCACGTGCTCGGCGGCGGATTCTTCATGTACGGGTGGGCGCGCAGCCTCGGTCTGGGCCGTCCGGCCGCCACGGTCGGTGGGCTGGCCTGGCTGATGGCGCCCGTGATCGTGACGCTCGTGCTGCCCGGAAACGACGGGAAGCTCATGGTGGCGTCGCTGGCGCCCCTGGTCTTCTGGGCGACGGAGTCGGTGATGCGCTCGCCTTCGGGGCGTTCGGCGGCCGGACTCGCGGGTGCGGTAGCCGTGGTGTGCCTGACCACCCAGTTCCAGACTGCGTACTTCCTCTTCGGATCCGTGGGCGCCTACGCCGTCTTCCGCGCGGTGAGCCTCCGGCGCGCGCAGTCCTCCAACGGTCTGCGGCACGCACTGCTTCCCGCCGGGCTGTTCCTGGGAAGCGCCGTGCTGGGAGCGGGGATCGCCGCGGTCCAGCTGGTGCCCGCCGCCGACTACGTTACACAATCGTCACGGCGGATCGCGACCACCACGGACGCGACGTCCGAGGAACGGATCACCTACGCCAGCTCCTGGTCGTACCACCCCGAGGAGGTCGCCGGGCTGGTCGTGCCGGAATTCGTCGGCAACAGCTCCGCCGACGCGGAGTGGGGGCGCGGAACCTATTGGGGCCGAAACGCGGTCAAGCTCAACCACGAGTACCTGGGCGTCACGGTCATCGCGCTCGCGATCTTCGGATTCTGCGGGCGGCGGAGAAGGGGACTGCGCTGGTTCATGGCGGGCCTCAGCCTCACCTGGCTCCTCTATGCCCTGGGCACCCACACTCCGTTTTGGCGCATCTTCTACGAAGTCGTGCCGGGGATCGACATCTTCCGGGTGCCGGCGATCAGCGCTTTCCTGGTGAGCTTCGGAGTCACCACCCTCTGTGCGCTCGGCGTGGACGATCTGCTTCGCGAAGCTCCATCCCCCGGCACTTTTTTCAGGGGCACCCGCGGCCGCGCCCTCCTCGGCTTTGCCGGCCTGCTCTTCCTGGGGCTGCTCCTGCAGGCCAGCGGTGCACTGGGCAGCATGTGGATGACCACGCTGTACAGCGAGGCCGGCCGACTCAGTCTCGCGGCGCTGGCAGCCGCCACTCCCCACATCACACGCGGCTTCGGCATCGCAGTGACGCTGGCCGTCGTCACGGCTCTGACGGTGTGGGCGGTGCGGGAAGGGAAGATTCCGCCGCTGGGGGCGCTGGGCGTCCTTGTCGTTCTGGTCGCCGCCGACCTCGGACGCATCGACCGGGCCTTCATCAGCACCCTGGACTACCATGCGTGGGCAGCTCCGAACGACAACACGCGTTTCCTCGAGCAGCGGCGGAACGCAGGGGCGCCGTTCCGGGTGGCGGACATGCGCTGCCGGCGGAACAACCCTTCCCTCTGCAACAGGGGCAACGACCAGGATGTCGAATACGCCATGCACGGCTTCGATCTCCTGGCCGGACACCACCCCAACGACCTCGCGCGGTATCGACAGCTGCTCGGGCTCGCGGGCAGCATGTCGCGCGGCGCCAACACCCGTAACCGCAACGTCCTCAGAATGATGAACGTCCAGTACCTGTTGTGGTCGCCGGAGGCCTATGGCGGGGCGCCCTACCAGGGGGCGCAGCCTCTCAGTTCGAGCCGGGGGCGGATGGGACCGGAGGCTATCTACGCGTACCCTCCGGGACTCGACCGCGCCTGGATCGCGAGCGAGGTGTACGTGATGGAGGAGGACGACGACGCTCTGGCCCGGATCCTCTCGTCCGGCTTCGATCCGGGCCGCGACGCGATCCTTGCGGAGCCGGCCACGCTGGCGGTCCTGGGAGGGAGCGCCCTGGGACCGGTCGCCTGGGAGCTGTACGAACCCGACCTTAGACGCCTGCGGGTAACCACCACGGGCCCCGCTCTGCTGGTGATCTCCGAAAACTGGTTCCCCGGATGGGTGGCCGAGGTGAATGGACAGCCCAGCGAGGTCCGCCGGGCAAACGTCACACTGCAGGCGGTGGAGATACCGGCGGCAGGAGACCATACGGTCACCCTGCGATTCACGGCTCCGACGGTTCGCAGTGCGCTCCGGCTCAGCATCGTCGCGTCGGTTATCGCCCTCCTTCTCTTCGGGTCTTCCTGGTTGCACGCTCTGCCCGCCCGGCTCCGGCCCCGGCGAGGGTCCTGATGACCACTCGCGGGAACACGCAGGCGCACGGCGGCCGCGGTTCCGCCTCACGGCGCCGGTGGTGGGCGGCACCGGTCAAGCTCGTCCTGACGGTGGGCGTGACCTGGCTGATCCTGCATGTCGCGGGCGTCGGGCTGGAGGACCTGCGAACCGTGGATTGGACCGTGGTGCGGCCGCATCCGCCGCTTCTGGTGCTCTCCGTCGTACTGCTTTTCGCGACCTTCGCCATCGCCGCCGCGCTGTGGTGTCGGATACTGCAGGTATTCGGCGAGGCGCGGATCGGCGTGGCCGACGGCGCCGCGATCCTTCTGATCGCGAACCTGGGCCGCTATGTGCCGGGCAAGATCCTCCAACTCGCCGGGGTGGCGGTGCTGGCGCGCCGCAGGGGGCTGTCGGCTGTGGGGGCGACGGCCGCTGCCGTGACGGCCCAGATCCTCAACCTTCTGGGTGCGGTGACCGTGGGCGGGTGGGTCGCGCTGTCGAGCGCCGATCCGGCCCAGGGGCCGAGACTCGCACTCGGGGTCGCCGCCCTGGTCGCCCTGGCGGCCTTCCTATACTTCGGCGGGGCGGGGGTGCTGCTCCGCCGGATCCTCGGGCGAACCGGCCACACCGGAGACCTGCCTCAACCGGAAGGGCGCGAGCTGCTGCTCCTGCTCCCCGGGTACATCCTCAACTGGGTGGCCCACGGCGCCGCCTTCGTCTGTCTGAGCCGGGGGCTCGGCCTTGATCCGGGATTCTGGGCCGGGACCACGGCCTTCGCGGCCGCATACTTCACGGGGTACGTCATGCTGTTCGCTCCCGCCGGAATCGGCGTGCGCGAGTCCTGGCTGGTCGTCCTGCTGACTCCGCTCCTGGGGCCGGAAGCCAGTCTGGTCCTCGCAGCCCTGCAGCGGGTCTGGATCACGGGCGCGGAGCTGGCGGGAGCTGCGATCGGCGCTTTCGTGCTGCGAGGTCCGGTCGCTCCGGCCCCTACTCCCCACACGCGGCCGAAAGTCGGCGGCACCGCGGCCGGGGGGGCTCCGTGAATGCGGCCCGGCGGGTGCTGGTGATCGTCCCGACCTACAACGAACGCGACAATCTGCCGCGCGTGGTACCGGCGATTCTGGAGCAGGGCGAGGCCTTCCATATCCTGGTTGTGGACGACAATTCTCCGGATGGCACCGGTGATCTGGCCGACGATCTGGCGGCGCGGAGCGAGCGGGTCAATGTGCTGCACCGACCGGGAAAGCAGGGGCTGGGGGCGGCGTACGTGGCAGGGTTCGAGTGGGGGCTCGAGAAGGACTTCGACATCCTGATCGAGATGGATGCCGACCTTTCGCACCCCGCCGGGAGGCTGCCGGCGCTCGTGAACGCCCTCGAAGAGGTGGATGTGGCTGTCGGTTCCCGATATGTGGGAGGCAATATCACAGTGGTGAACTGGCCCTTGAGCCGGCTGATGATCAGCCTCTTCGGGTCGTGGTACGCGCGGGCGATCACCGGCCTCCCGGTCAACGACGCCACCGGAGGTTTCAACGCCTTCCGCCGCGATGTGATCGGGGCCGTCGGACTCGACCGGATCCAGTCGAACGGCTACAGCTTCCAGATCGAACTCAAGCTGCGGGCGTGGCGGGCCGGATTCACCATCCGGGAGGTGCCGATAGTCTTCACCGAGCGGGACAGCGGCGAGTCCAAGATGTCGGGACGCATCATCCGCGAAGCCGTGTGGAGGGTGTGGAAGCTGCGGCTCCTGGATCTGCTGGGAAGGCTCTAACCGTGGAACCACTTCCCCGGGCATGCGCGGGGCGGCGCATCCGCGGACTGCCAGGCGGCATCCCATGGCGCTGACCGACTTCTGCTACCGCTGCCCGGGCTGCGGCCACGACCCGATGCGGGGGGACGGAGACGCGGCCTCGTGCGGATCCTGCGGAATGCGGATCGAGCGCCGGCGGGGAAGGCTGCTCATGTCTTCCGGGGAGGATGACATACAACGCGGCATCGGTGCGGACGGCCTGTACCGGGAGGTGGATCGACTCGGCGGTCCCATGACACGGGCGACACGGGCGGACGGCACCGTCACGTATTCGGCCAGGGCCCTGATCGCCTGGCGGATCCGCGAGGAAGCCGTGTGGTATCGCGGCATCCTGCGGGGGTTCGCCGAGTCGATGGGCCCTGCGGTGCCGGGGTCGATCACGGTGAACCGCGATGAGATCCGCGTGGACGACGGAGGCTCCGGTTCCGGGAGCTGGCGGCATCTCGATATCGGTGCGGTGCAGGCCGCGTCCTCTTCGCTGCAGCTCACGCTTCCCGGCGACCGTCTCGTGGAGTTCCGTCTTCTCGACGACTCTCCCAGGCGGTGGGAGACGCTCATGCGGCGGTTGATCAGCGACGCCTGGGCGCGGGCCGGACGGGGCAGGGTGGTGGAATTTCAGCCCAGGATCGTCACGGGGAGGGAATTCGCGGATGAACCCGTGCGAGCGACGCAAGGCGAACCGCGCCGGCCGGGAAGCACCGGCGCCCGTATGCCGGAGGGATTAGGCCCGCGGGCTGCCGGCGTTGAGCGTCCGTCCATGGGCTGGTATCCCCTCTTCCGGCTGGCGGCCAGGGTGATGACCTTCGGCCTGGTCCGGCTGGAGGTGGCCGGTAGGCGGCACATCCCCCGAAGGGGACCGTTCCTCCTGGTAGTGAACCACCTCAGCATCCTCGACCCGGTCATCGTCATGGCGAGCTGTCCCCGCCCCCTCGAGACGCTCACCAAGAGCACCCAGTTCGCGTCGGGGAAGTTCTTTCCGTGGGCCCTGCCGCGCGCGGGGGCGATCCCCGCCCGGCGTTACAAGGTCGATCCCCAGGCGGTCCGCACCGTGCTCCGCGTCCTCGAGCGGGGCGGGGGCGTCTGCATCTACCCGGAGGGGGAACGGAGCTGGAACGGGACCCTTCAGCCCCTGCGCCGCGGAACCGTGCGGCTGCTGCTGAAGACCGGAGTACCCGTCGTCCCGTGCGGGATATCCGGGTCCTTCGAGGCCAGGCCGCGCTGGAGCCGCACCCTCTACCGCACCCGGGTTTCGCTGCGTTTCGGGGAGCCGATCCTCCTAGGGGTGCACGATACCCGGGTGGAGCGTGACCGGGCTCACGATTCGGCCGCGCGGCGCATCTCGTCCGCTCTGCGGCGCCTGAGCGGCGAACGTCCTCCCGGCGAGGAGGATCCGGAGCGCACGGTTGATTCGCCCCCGGGGCGATCAGAGGGTGGCGAGGACGCCCGGCACACTGGCGCACCCCCTGCAGGCGGACCAGTTTCCGGTCCATGATCCGTTCGGCGCTTCTGTGGGTCTCGGAAAACAGCTGGTGCAAGAACACGCTTCCCCGGTACGGCTTCGTGAGGCGCGCGGTTCGCCGCTTCATGCCGGGGGAGACCCTGGACGACGCGCTGGGAGCGGCACGTTCGCTGGCCCAGCGCGACGGTATACCGGCTCTCGTCACCTTTCTCGGCGAGAACGTGGTCGACGAGTCCGAGGCGCGCTCGGTTGCGGACCACTACATCGAGGTGGCGGAGAGGGTCGCCGCCCGGGGCCTGGACGCCGAGCTGTCGCTCAAGCCGACCCACCTCGGGCTGGACCTGAGCTTCGAGGTGGCCGAGGAGAACATCCGGCGGGTCACCGAGGCGGCCGGGGCGCACGGGAACTGGGTATGGCTGGACATGGAATACAGTCGGTACGTGGATTCGACGCTCGAGCTCTACCGTGCCATCCGCGCCGATCACCCCAGGGTCGGAATCTGCCTCCAATCGTATCTGCACAGAACTCCGGACGATCTCGAGTCGCTGTTGCCCATCGGGGCTGCGATTCGGCTGGTCAAGGGAGCCTACGCCGAGCCGCCGGAGATCGCCCTGCCGCTCAAGGCGGATGTGGACCAGGCCTTCTTCGATCAGGCTGTCCGCATGCTCTCGCCCGACGCGCGGGCGGCGGGGCTCCGCGCCGGGCTCGCGACGCACGACACGAAGCTGATTCATCGGATCGACGCGTGGGCGGAGGCCAACGGGGTGCGGGCGGATGCCTACGAGTACCAGATGCTCTACGGGATCGCCGACGGTGAACAGAAGCGCCTTGCAGGCAGTAACAAGGCCGTCAGGGTGCTCATCAGCTACGGAGTCCACTGGTTCCCCTGGTATGTCCGCCGCCTGGCCGAGCGCCCGGCGAACATCGGATTCGTATTGCGCAGCCTGCTTTCCAGGTAGACCGCCGTGCACGCCGCTGCCTTGCGGCGGGCTGTCCCCATTCCGGTCATAAGGCGGCGAGTGCCGCGAGTGAAAGGGGGGAATGGGAGGGGGACTGCGGATCCGGCCGCTGCGCCGGAAGCGCGAGAGCCGCCCCTGGACAATTTTCGCAACTTTACATAATACATATTATACGACATATATTCTTCTTCGGGACCGGAGAAAGTGACGGCAGCGGCTAGCGAATGGCCGCGGCGACTTCCGCCCGGCGCATCTCGACCACGCCGCGGTCGGAATCGTCCTCGTCCATTTCGTCGAGCATGCGATCGTAGAGTGCCAGCGCTCCGGCCGGATCCCCCTGTACCCGGCGAAGGCGAGCGGCGCTCGAGAGCGCGTCGAGGCGCTGGAAACCCAGCCTGGCATCGTCGGCCAGCCGTTCGTAGAGTTCCTCCGCCACGCGGAGGTCGCCGATGTCCTCCGAGATCGTCGCGAGCATCCCCGCCGCCTGGGCGCCCAGGGGGTCTTCGACATCTCCCGCCAGGGGTCTCAGGACCTCGGCAGCTTCCTCGTATTCACCCAGCTCGGCGCTGACATGGGCCAGGGCAACCCGCGCTTCGTCGGCGAAGGGGGTGCCCGCGAAACGTTCCACATACAGCCTCAGATCCGCCTGGATCTCGGCTGGATCGCCGGTTCCCAGGCGCAGTTGCAACTCTTCCAGCTGGTTCGCCGCGTTGGAATGCAGCGTGTCCCGGTAGCGGCCGTAGTAGACGAAGGCCGCGATCCCGAGACCCAGCACAACGACGCCCAACGTCACGATTGGACGGTTCCGCTGGGCCCAATGGCTTACCTCGAGGGTCTTCGCGACGAATGCGTCTTCCTTGTCGAGGGGGCTCTCCGGCTTCGTGGAGCGCGCCCCGGGCTTACGATAGCTTGGCATGGCGAGCGGCTGGATTCTCCGTGTGCGTTATCGGTCGAGGAACGGCAACCGCAAACTATAATCCCTGGCAGTCCGCGGATAAAGGCCCGCGAGCACCGAGACGCCCGCGAGCACCGAGAGCCGGCGGACAGGAGCCGACACCCGCCTCAGCTCAACAGGCTCCCCAGCAGCAGCCGGTCGATGTTGCTCCCCGTGACCATGAGCACGGCCCTTCCCCGCGGCCTGTACCGACCCGACCACAGTGCCGCAAGCCCCACGGCTCCTCCGCCCTCCACCACCAGCCGGCATTCGCGGAAGGCCCGGCGAATCGCGCTCTCGATGTCTCGTTCGGAGACGGTGATGTGGGACGAAACGACTTCGTTGCAGCCGGTAAAGGTGAACCGGTTGTGCAGGCCGATGCCGCCGGATAGCGCCGAGGCCACCGTCCGCTCGTCCGGGAATCGGGTCGGCCGGCCGTGCCCGATGCTCCGTACCATCACCGCGGCCCGCCGGGCCGAAACCGCGACAATGCGGACTCCACGATCCTTCAGGGCGTAACCGATCCCGGCGACCAGTCCCCCTCCCGAAAGCGGCACGACCACCTCTTCCACACCCGGGAACTGGTCCACGATCTCCAGGCCGACCGTGCCCTGCCCCTCGATGACGTCCAGGTCGTCGAAGGGGTGTACGAGCGGCTTCCCCTGCTTCGCGGCGATGTCCTCAGCCCGTTCCTCGGCCTCGTCGTAGCTCGAGCCCGCGGATACCACACGGGCCGCCGCCGCCCGGATGTCCCGAAGCTTCGACGGATCCACCCAATCGGGAACACAAACGGTTGCGGTCACACCCAGGCGGCGCGCCACCTCCGCCACGGCGCGGCCGTGGTTCCCCGACGAGGCCGCCACCACTCCGCCCGCCCGCTCGCCGGGTGTCAGCGCGAGGAGCTTGTTCGCCGCGCCCCTGACCTTGAAGGAGCCGGTGCGCTGCAGGGATTCGAGCTTCATCGCCACCGGCGGCGCGCCGGGAAGATCCAACGGCACGACCGGGGTCTTCCACGCGAGACCGCCGATCCGCAACCGGGCCCGGGCGAAGTCCAGCCCCTCACCAACCCCCGGTGAGCCTGGCCGCCCCCCCACTCCGCCGGTCCCCCGATCCGGTCCGTCGCCCACCGGCGCAGCTACGAAATGATGCGTTGTCCCTCGATGAGCTTCACGACCCACAGCCCCGAGTTCAGGTCGGAGGTGAAGATGTGGCCCTTGTGGATCTGGGCGCCCCACGTCATCCCCCAGTTGGGGACGGTGGTCTCGCTGTCGGTCGTCTTGAGGACGGCGATCTCCCTGTCCTGCCGGTAGAGGTCGCCGCGCAGCTCGCCGGAGATGTCGACGACCCGCAGGCCGGCCTGGTAGTAGCCGACGTAGAGGCGGTCCCCCTCGACCCAGATGTTGTGCGCGCCCGCCTCGGGGACTTCGTAGCGCGCGACTTCGACGGGGTTCTCCGGATCCTCCATGTCGAGTACATGAATGTACCCGCGCGCCTCGATGGGAGCGTCGGCGTTCCAGTCGTCCGGGAAGATCTCGTCGCCGACGAACAGATACCGTCCGGAGCGCCAGGCCGTGTGGGTGTTGCCGGCCGGATACCTGTAGCGAGACACGAAGGCGGGGTCGGTGGGGGTGCCGCTGTGCGTCCCCGCCCCCGCGTCCAGCATGACCACGCCGTCGTCCCAGTACGACAGGTAGGCGTACCCGTCCTGGACGATCACATCGTGCAGCGACTTGGTGTCGGAGGGGGGCAGCCCCCAGCGCCCGACCTCGTCCGGGGCGGCCGGATCGGAGATGTCGATGATGTGGATGTCGCGGGTGCCGTTGTGCACGGCGTAGACCAGGTCGCCCTCGATCCACACGTTGTGGACGCCGCCCGGCACCGTGCGCTTGTACTCGGAGACGATGGCCGGGTGGGCCGGATCGGAGAGGTCGAGGATGACGATGCCGTTCCTGCGGTCCGACGCCCCTTCCCGGGTCAGGACACCGATGCGGTTGCCCGGGTGGATCTTCACGTCGTTGATGCGGCGGGCGTCGAGCTGCACCGAATCGGTGAGGACCGGCCGGTTCGGGTTCGTCACGTCCCAGACCTTCATCCAGTCGTACATGAAGGTCCCGACGTACGCGTAGTCGCGGCCGTCGGCGCCCTCGAAGACCCAGGTGTCCCCCGAATGGTGGTCCGCGGCGGGACCGCGGCCGACCCTGACCAGCTCGGCCTCCGCAATCCGGTTCGACACGACGGCGGACGCGACCGCCACGCGGCCCTCCCCGTACATCGCCGTGATCCGGTAGGTCCCGGGTTGCTCGGCCACGAACACCCCCTCGGCGCCATCGGCCTCGATCTGGGCGCCCGCACCCCCGACGCTCCACTCCGGGTGGAGCGTCGTCGACGCTTCGGCCCGGAACCGGATGACGTCGCCGGTGCGGGCCCGGACCTCGGCCGGGGTGACCAGGACTGTGCCCGGGTCGCCGTCCGTGACGGAGACGGTGACGGTGGCGCGGGCCCGGCCTGCGGTGATGACGATGGTTGCCTCGCCCGCCCCGCGGGCGTAGACGCGTCCCGCGGCGTCCACACCGGCCACGGATTCGTCGCTCGACGAGAACGCGAGGACGGGGTCGCGAACGGGCTCGCCGTCCGGGGTCGTGGCGCGGGCGAGGACGGGCGCGCTGGTGCCGGTGGTGAGCGTGGCCTGGGGGAGGGAGGCCTCGATGGCGGCGACGGGGAGGGCGCGCACGATGACGGTGGCGAATCCCATGACGTTGCCCACCCGGGCGGCAATCCGCGCCTCACCGGGCGAGACACCGGTCACCCGGCCGGTCTGGTCGACGGCGGCGACCTCGGGGTTCATGGCGATCCAGCGGACGGGGGGGTCGGGAAGCATGGTTCCGTCCTCGTCGCGGACGGTGGCGGTGACCGCGAACGCCTCGCCCGCGTCCAGGGTCATATGGGACGGTTCGAGGTCGATGCGGTCCGGTCCGGGGTGCGTCGCGGCAAGCAGGAACAGCAGTGTCGTCGTGGTCATCGAAGGGTGACTCCTCCCCGCGGGTGTGGTTCCATCGGCAACGGTGCGGCGCGTGCCGGGGAGACGTGGAATCGTCCCGGCCCGCGGCACCATCGGCCACGGAAGATACCGCGCCGGACAGCGGGAGTCACGGCGGAGGCGCGCCCGGCGGGATCCGCCCTCCTGGGGCCACACCGCGCCGGTCTCGTCGGCGACCTCCGAAAGATCCTGGTCCTGGCTGAAGACGAGGGCCACATCGTGTTCGCGCCGGTGGGCGAGTGCGATCACATCGAGCGCGATTGGTGTGAGGCTCGCCGCTCACTGACCGATCCCAAAAAAATAACCCCGCCCGAGGCCTCTCGGCGTGTCGGGCGGGGAGCAAGTATGCGGAATGGTGCTACACCGTTCCGGCAACAGTCAAGCCCGGTCATGTCGTGCCGTGGACGGAACCCGAACTCCCGACCGAGCAGCCGAGCTGCGTACCATCGCGCGCGATACGGCGGAAGCGACCGGGCGGATGCGCGAGTTGCGGGCAAAGGCTTGGCAACGACCCCTCATCGTCGGCCTGAGCCTCTGGCTCGGTTTCTTCGGCGGAAGCTCCAGAGGCACGCCCCGGCAGTCCAGCGGGAGGCAATCGGTAGCTTCGAGCCGACCCGGCCCGGCCATGTTCGAGTTCTCGATTGGTCGGAGGTAGCCGCCATCTTGCAAGGACGCAGCAGAGTGGGTCTCCGGCCCGAGTCCCCTCCACCGGTCGCTACGCTCCCTCCGCGCGGGCGCCGTCCCGGCGGTCAGGAAGGTCTCGACCATTCCCCGGCACAACGAGAACAACCAAGACCTCGCCAGAAAGATCTGCAAGGACCTCCAAGTGCCCTGGCCTCCAGCGAGCTGAGCTGAGATGGCGGATCGGCTGCCGCCGCTGTCCGCGAGGTGCCGGAAGCCCACCCCGAGCCCGTCCTCAACCTTTTCCCAAGCCTCCGCCTCGGCGTGCTGCCAAGCCTCCAGGTCGACCCGCTCCTCGTGAGCCGGTGCCCTCGCCCACCGCGCCCGCCAGGGCTGCGTCCCCTCGCGGTGCCGCCTGTCGGGCGTCTCTCCCTCGCCCAAGTGAGCGAGTGGTGCAGGACCGGCTTCGCCAGCTTCCGGCCCCTTGGCGCTCCGCCCGCCAGCCGCTTCAGGTCGGAGGCCGCCTTCCCCGCCCCGCCCGCTCGGCGGCCTCCAGCGTCCCGTCCAGTGCCAAGGCCCCGGCGGTTGGAAGACGGCCGAAACCGAAACAGTCCTCCACTGCTACCAGAGGCCCGGCGAGGATCGGCTCAGGAAGGCCATCGAGGAGTACCGGGGGGGCGGTCCGCTCTCGACTGACTTACATGAATGACAGACATCGGGCGGCGGAATCGTGTAAGTTCAAGCAGTCCCCGTAGCTCAGGTGGATAGAGCGACTGCCTCCTAAGCAGTAGGCCCCAGGTTCGAGTCCTGGCGGGGACATTGGGGTTTTGAGGGATTGGGGTTCCGGTTCCCGCTATTTGTTCCCGCCATTTCAGCCAGATCGACCCCGACACAGGATCTTCACGGTGAGGCGGGCGTCTTGAAGTACTCCGTCTCGTGGTTGAGAACCGCCGTCACCTGCCACTCCTTGACCTCGGGAAACCACTCCAGGAACTGCTTCACGGTCGCGCCGCTCTCCAGGTTCTCGAACAGCGCGTACACCGGCACCCTCGTGCCTTTGAAGGCCCAGGCCCCGCTGATCTTGCGGGGGTTGCGTTCCACCGCCGGGCATGTGTTCCAATCCGTCATGCGTAGACCTCCTTCGCCATGTCGTGTTTGGTCGGATATAGGTTCGATTCGGTTGGGGGTGGCTTCGGCCCGGTCGCGGTTCGTTGCGAGCGAGTCGCGGGCGATCCCGAGTACTCCCTGGGCACCCGCTCCAGCGACGGCCAGATGCTCTTCCTGGCCAACAAGGTAGCATCCGAGGAACCACGCCGATCACCAGTCGGTCGTGCTCAGCGTCACATGGGCGGGCACAGGAACGGGTGCAGCGCAGGGGTCCCCGCGAGATTGCCTAACCTGCCCCATTGGGTTACCATATTCCATGCAGACCGTTGCCGAGACACCAACCTTCTCCCGCCAAGCCGACAAGCTGTTCAGCGAGGACGAAAGGCGCGAACTGATCGACTACTTGGCCGAACATCCACTGGCGGGCGACGAGATTCCGGGGACGGGAGGGGTCCGAAAAATGAGATTTGGAGCCTCCGGGCGCGGCAAGCGGGGTGGCGTCCGGGTCATCTACTTCTTCGGGGGCGGAGGAATGCCGATCTACGCGCTACTCGCCTATTCGAAGTCCGACAGGACCGACCTGAGCCCCGGCGAGCGGCGAGCGGTCGCCAGGCTCGTAGACACGATCAAACGTCAAGGAAGGCAGAGGAAATGAGCACGTTCGGAGAAGAGCTGATCCAGTCCCTGAACGAAGCCCTGGCCCATGCGAAGGGCGAGGGTCCCGCCATCGTTCACGCTCCGATCTCCCCACGCGACGTTCGGATGCAGGCGGAACTGACTCAGGCTCAAATGGCGGCTCTGATGGGTATGAGTCTTTCCGGCTATCGAAAGTGGGAACAGGGGAGGCGGCGTGTCAGCGGCCCGGCCGCGACGCTCCTGCGCGTCATCAAGCACGATCCCAACGCGGTCAGGCAGGCGCTCCTGGCATCGCCGTAACGGTTCTGGATCGGGCTATGTTCCCGCTATCTGCCCACCCCGGTTCGGCCACAATCGCAGCCACGGCATCTAGCTCTAGAGCGGGATTCCGGGCCGTCCTGAAGAGGGGTGGCGGGCTTTTTGGGCGATGGCAGTTAGCTCCGGGTCCTGCAGCGCCTTGACCAGCTCGACGGCTCCGTCGAACAAGAAGTCTAGCCAAGTCTGGGGCCCCCTCGCGCTCGCGAATCCGTCCGGCGGCCCCTTCAAGTGCAGGACGGACATCTCCTTGATCGCCTCGCGAATCTCCGGGCCGAGTTCCGGCCCCCACCGCTGCACGCCCTTGATGAGCGCAAGCTGGGCTGACCGAGCCGCACTCCCGGTGGCTTCCGGGCCTCCGGCGAATTCCGCAATTTGCGGAAGCATGCCCGGGCCGAACTGCAGCAGGTCCTCGTATCCCCCCCAATCCGTCCGCAGCAGGACATCGAGGGTTAGGGGGTTGCCGGTCGCGACGACGGCCCTGCGGATCTCCAGATGAAACTCCCCGTAGTAGTCGCCTGCCTCGACAAGCCGCCAAACTCGTGATCGAGGGCGGCGATCATAGCCTCGACGAGCTCGGTCGTGACCTCGTAGTCCTCCGAAAACCTGATCCGCCCATCCCCCTCAGAGGGCCAGACCAGCGGGAGACTCCCCACGGCGCGCGACACCCTCTCGCGGTTTCCGCTCATCAGGTCGCGGACCAGAGCGTCCTGGCTACCTTCCGTCTGTGCCGCCACGTCGTGCGTCATCAAACACCACGCGGTGGCCAGCACGGCCAATGCGATCTCCGCGGTCACAACCGGTGCCTACCAATCTATCTCGCCTCGGCCCCCTTCGTTATGAAGCCGGGAAGAAACGAGAACGATGTCGTCCTGGCTACAGACCATCGTAGACGGCGTCCTCCTCATTCTCCCAGAACCGGAAGCTCAGCTCCTCCGAACTCTTCAACCACAGCATGTCGGCCGCAAGCCGTCGCAACTCACTCTCGGAGAAGACCTGGTAGACCTCGCCAGGTGTGGGTTCTCCCACCTCCTCCAAGGGAACGAACACTCCATCCCTGTACTCGGCCCTGATGCTCATGTCCATGACTCTATCAGGCAACGAGCGGTAGCGGTAGACAAACGCCCCCGCGATGCCCTGGGAGCCCGTTGCCCGCGTCAGGGGGCTGAATCGCCGAGGTGGCTGTCCGCTCCCGGTCCCATAGCCCCGAGACGGTACGAATGGAGGATTCGACCGCGAGGTGAGGCTCCCGGGCAACTCGGTTGGCGTCCATGAAGCGGCGGATGTTCGGCAGGCGGAGAGCGGTTGCCAAGCTCGCCGACTCGATCAAACGTCGATTGTTCCGTGCCCCCACGGGCGGGGCGAACTCTCGCGGGTAGGTAGTGGGCGCGTCCGCCGTGATTCTGGCCCCCTCCGGCTACCGCCGGGCTCACCACGTTGCTGAGCCTGCATTGCCGGGAGTAGCCCGCAGACAACGCCACCGGCATTCGAGCCGCGATGCATCCGGTCCGGACGCTTCGCCCGAGCTCTACGGGATTCAGCCCGGGTCGCCGCCCCCCTGCCTCCGCCCCACCGCATCCAGCAGCAGCACCGCCGCGACGCCGACGCAGAACATGAGTCCCACCGACAGCACTTCGGGGTCTCCCGCCGAGGGCAGGGTCAACACCTCCCGCCCGCCGGCGGCGTAATCCACGAAGGGCCACAGCTTCCTCAGAGACCCGGCCATCAGGCCACCAACACGGCTAGCGTCGCTCCTCTCCACCTCGCAAAGAGGGGGCGTCCACATACGCCATTCTCCGCTTCTTCAGCACCGCCCTGCTGGGTCAGACCGAGTTCCTTGAGCCTTCCCCGAGACCCGGTCCCATAGCCGGAGGGTGGGAGGAAGTCAGTTGGTCGACCATCTGACAGGGTAGTGTGCGGAATCCGCGCCGACGACGTAGATTGACTCACAGTGTCCATCCTCCGGGGAAGATCAAGATGAAACGTCCCTCGAGTCCATTCCCGGTCGCAGTGCTCTTGCCGCGCACACGTATGTCCGCCCCCGTGCCGGCCCCGCCGACGCGCCGGCCGTCCCGACACTTGCTCGCGGCGGTTCTCGTCACGCTGCTCTTCATTCCTGCCTGCGAGCCCGCACCGGCCCCGGCGTCGATCACGCTGAGCCCCACAACGGCCCGATTGTCCTTCGTCGAGGACAGCGTCCGGTTCGCGGCCGAGGTTCGTGACGAGAACGGACAGGTGATGGACGGCCACGAGGTTTCCTGGTCGACAAGCGACCCCGGAGTCGCGGTCATCACCCCGGCGGGGCTCGTCTATGCCACGGGCGATGGTACGGTGACGATCACCGCGGCGGCGGGACCGGCTTCCGCGAACGCGACGGTGACCGTGGTGATCAACCCCGACCGGCGACCGCTGACGGCGCTGTACGACGCTACCCATGGAGAAGACTGGGCCGGAAATGGCGGGTGGCTTACCGGTGAGCCGATATCGCAGTGGAAAGGAGTGACGACCAACGACGATGGACGCGTGATCGGGCTGCACCTGCCCTTCAACAACCTCTCCGGCCACCTCCCGCCGGAGATCGGGGACCTCACCGAGCTGCGCCGGCTCCATCTGGGCTACAATTCGCTAAGCGGCCCCATTCCGCCGGAATTCGGCAATCTGACCGCCCTGACCCAAGCCTATCTCTATAGCAACGCCCTGACCGGAATCCCCGCTGAGCTGGGCCGCCTTTCGCAGTTGACGGAACTCTGGCTGTTCGACAACGATCTCAAGGGACCGCTCCCTCCGGAAGTCGGGGACATGGCCGGGCTAACCCGCCTTATCCTCACCAAGAACACCAAATTGTCCGGCCCCCTTCCCGGAACTCTCACCGAGCTCGGAGAAGTCATCGAGCTCCTGATGGGCAAAACGGGTCTGTGTGCGCCCGTGAACGACGAGTTCAAACAATGGTTGGACAGGATTCCGAAACGGCGAGTGGTTTCCTGCGGGCAACCGGGCGAAGGCTCGACCGCCTATCTCACCCAGGCCGTTCAGTCGAGGGTCTACCCCGTACCGCTGGTTGCCGGTGAGGACGCCTTGCTGCGTGTCTTTGTGGTGGCCCCCGCGGCGGCGGGCGATACGATCCCGCTCGTTCGGGCTACCTTCTACCTTGACGGCAGGGAGCCGAAGGTCGTCGACATCGAGCCGGATTCGTCGGTCATCGGCAAGGAGGTGGATGAGAGTTCCCTGGCATACTCCGCCAACGCCTCGATCCCGGGATCCCTGATCCAGCCCGGGCTGGAGGTCGTGGTGGAGATCGATCCCGAGGAAACCACGGACCCGGAGCTGGGCGTTGCCGGGCGCATCCCCGAGACGGGCCGTATGGCGGTGGACGTACGATCGATGCCGGACCTCGAGCTCACGATCATCCCGTTCCTGTGGCGCCCGAGGCCGGACTCCGCGATTCTGGACATTACCGACAGTCTCACCGCCGACGATGAACTGCTCTGGCCGATCAGGGAGCTGCTGCCCGTGGCCACCATCGACCTGGAGATTCACGATCCGGTGGTCACGGATTCGTTCTATCCCGCCGGCCTGTTGCACGAGACGAATGTGATTCGGGCTGCGGAAGGGGGCACCGGGTACTACATGGGCATGATGTCGGGACGCACACCAAGGGGCAGAGCATCACTCCCGGGGTGGACGAGTTTCTCCGCACCGGACTCGGGGATCATGGTTCACGAACTCGGACACAATATGAACCTCTATCATGCCCCGTGCGGCGAAGCCACCGGCCCGGACCCGTCGTTTCCCCAGCGCGACGGATCGATTGGTGCGTGGGGGAATGATGTCTCGACGAGATCGCTCGTCAAGCCGGCGACCAGGGACTTGATGTCCTATTGTGATCCCGACTGGATCAGCGAGTTCTACTTTACGAACGCGCTCCGGTACCGGCTCTACGTGGAGGTGGCCGAGATGGCGGCCGCCCACACCGTTCCGGTCGCGTCGCTCCTGGTCCAAGGCGGGATCCGTCAGAATGGTACGCCCTACCTGCAGCCTGCGTTCGCCGTCGACGCCCCACCCGCTCTGCCGCGGAAGACTGGAGCCTATCGGATCGTGGGTGCTACCGCCGAGGGTTTATACCTGTTCGAGCTCGACTTTGCGATGCCCGAAGTCGCGGACGGCGACGGGAGCTCGTCTTTCGCATTTGTCGTGCCCGTGCAGCCCGGGTGGCCGGAAGCCCTTGCCCGCATCACGCTTTCGGGGCCGGAAGGGTCCTTCACCCTTGACGCCGGCAGCGACCGTCCGTCGGCGATCCTTCGCGACCCCCGCACCGGGCAGGTACGGGCGATACTGAACAACCTGCCTCCGGAGATCCGAACCGCGGCAGACGCGGCCCGCCTGGCCCCGGAGCCCGGCCTCGAGGTGCTGTTCAGCCGTGGCGTTCCCGATGCCGCGGCCTGGAGACGCTGATTGCCCGGTCCTGCGGGCCGACCACCACCTGCCCGTCTCCGTCTCGGCTCGTGGCCCGTTGTGCAGCCGTCACATCCGCCGGCCCATCGCGTCGAGAAGCAGCACGGCGGCGACACCGGCGCAGAACATCAGGCCCACCGTGACCACTTCCGGATCCCCCGCGCCCGGCAGGGTCATGACCTCCCGGCCACCGGCCGCGTGGTCCACGAAGGGCCAGAGCTTCCTGAGCGATCCTGTCATCAGGCCTACGAGCACGGCGAGGGTAGCTCCTCTCCATCGCTCGAACAGATGTTTCAGCACGCGGGAAGAGGTGAGCAGGCCGGTGGCCACGGCGGCCAGCATGGTCACCACGACGACGGCGCCGCCCAGGTCGCCGTGGCGGAGCGCCAGGGCGAGTGAGTACATCACGAAGTGGTAGAGCCCGAGCAGGAGGAGAACGAAGGATCCCGATATGCCGGGAAGTACCATCGCCGAGATGGCCAGCACCCCGCCCAGAAAGACGTATCCGAGGCCAGGGTCGCGGCCGCCGGTGAGTGCCTCCGCCTGAATTGCCGACGAGACCCCTGCGGTTCCATCCGACACGCGGATCGAGCCCGGTGGAAGATTGGCCGCGCTGCCCGCCATCCGGGCGACGATCTCGACTTCCACCGTCGTGGCGCCCGCGGGAACGATCTGCGAAGCCCGGAGGCCGTAGTCGATGTCCGGCCGGCCGGCTTCGCCGGGAGCCGTCAGCGTGAGGTTGCGGGGATTGAGCCGTACCTCGCCCGCCACCGGCTCGGCGAATTCCAGCGTCACGGTCCCGCCGGCATGACGGGTCGAGGGCTCCGGCAGGCCCACGAACCACGCGGTCAGGGCGGCCGCACCCGCCGCCAGCAGCCACCGCCGGAGGCTCCGGCGCCTGATCTGGCGGGCGGGAATGGTCACGGAGGCCGCAACCAGACCCAGGAACAGACCCCGCATCTGCTCCGGATGGGCGCTGAGCAGCGGCGGCAGCACCTGGGCACCCGCCGCTATGGCCGGCACGATGCCGGCGACCACCGAGGCGAGCAGGAGCACATGTCCGGCGTGTGTCCCGTCCGGCGTATCCCCCAGTCGGCCGGGATCCCTCAGTCCGTCCTTCACCAGCAACCGGAACGAGCGCCGCCGGATCCTGCGCAGCATCGCCGTGCCCACGCTCCCCACCGCCCCGACCAGCTGCGGGTAGATTCCCAGAATCAGTGCAACCGTGCCCCCGGAGACCCCGGGGATGACGTCCGCCACCCCCATGCACACGCCACGCAGCGAGTTGCCGAACCAGTGCTTCACAGGGACTCCCGTGCCTCCCTCGCGCCGGCGGCACTGCGCGTCAGGGTTGCAGATTCCACCTGCGAACGTCGTCCAGACGGGGGTAGTGGGTCAGATCCAGGTGCATCGGCGTCACCGAGATGTACCCTTCCTGGACGGCGCGAAAATCCGAGTGCGGCCCCCCGTTCCAGTGGGGATACCCGCCCCCGATCCAGTAGTACTCGCGCCCCGAAGGGTCGGGCGCGCGGGTGATCGCGTCGCTGTAGCGGCGCTTGCCCAGGTTGGTCACCCGCACCCCTTGCACCTCGTCAGGAGAAATGGCCGGCAGATTCACATTGAGAAGCTCGTGGGACGGGATACCCTGCGCCGTGATCTGTTTCAGCAGCCTGCTCACCACCGCCTGCCATCCCTCCACCTCCTCGATGCCGTGACCCACGTAGGAGAAGGCCACCGAAGGGATCCCCAGGATCGTCGCCTCCATTGCCGCGGCCACCGTCCCCGAATAGAGGACATCCTCGCCCAGGTTGGGGCCGTGGTTGATCCCCGACACGCACAGATCGGGCAGCCGGTCGCCGAATTCCATGACCGCCAGGATCACGCAGTCGGTCGGTGTGCCGTCCACGATGGTGGTCCCGTCCGGAACCCTCCGCTTGCGGAGCGGGCGGTGGAGCGTGAGCGAGTTGCTGGACGCGCTCCGCTCACGGTCCGGGGCCACCACATCGACGGAACCGATGGCATGCGCGGCTTCGGCCAGTACCCGGATCCCCGGAGACAGGTAGCCGTCGTCGTTCGTACAGAGGATGCGCATTCGCTCGCTCCCGTTGTCGCCCTGGCCCGGGCCCTTGTCCACGGGCTGTTTAGCCACCGGGAAGGGTGAACACCTCGCGGAGGGCCGTGAGTTCTTCCTTGATCGAGGCCAGGACGGCCGGATCCGTGTGGAGTTTCGCGGCTTCCGCCGCCCGCCCCCCCTTGCGCAGCTCCTTCAGCTCCCGCTTCGCGCCCTCCACGGTGAATCGCTTCTCGTAGAGGAGGTGCTTCACCAGGAGGATAGTCTCTATGTCCCGCATCCGATATACCCGGCTGCCGCCGCGGTTCTTGTTCGGTGAGATCATGTCGAACTGGGTCTCCCAGTATCGCAACACGTGAGGCTTGAGTCCTGTCAGCGTGCTGACCTCCCCGATCGCGTAGTAGGTCTTGCGGGCAATCCGCTCCAATGTCTTCAACTCCCTTCTCCGGGGAGGGGCGCAGCCGGGTGTTCCGACGTGGGTTCGCGGGTCATCAGGCGGTGGAGCGCCTCCATCGGATCCAGCCCCTCCGCAACGATTCTATATACCTCGGCCGAGACCGGCATCTCGACGCCGAGCCGGCCAGCAAGATCGTGGACAGCCCGCACCGTGGCCACCCCCTCCGCCACGGTGCGGGCCTTCCCGGTGATCTCCTTCATGGTCTCGCCCCGCCCCAGCCGCACCCCCACCGTCCGGTTCCGGCTCAGCCCTCCGGTACATGTGAGTACCAGGTCACCCATTCCCGCCAGGCCGGCAAAGGTCTCGTGCCGGGCTCCCAGCGCCACCCCGAGCCGGCTCATCTCGGCCAGCCCGCGCGTCATCAGAGCGGCCACCGCATTGTGACCCAGACCCAGCCCGGCCGCAACGCCGGCCGCTACCGCAATCACGTTCTTCAGGGCGCCGCCCAGCTCCACCCCCACGACATCGGGATTGGTGTAGACCCGGAAGCGATCGGTCTGGAAGAGGGCCTGGACCCGCCGCCGGGCACTGCGGTCCCGGCTGGCCACCACCACCGCCGTGGGCATCCCCGCGGCCACCTCTCTGGCAAAGCTCGGTCCCGAGAGGACACACAGGCTGCGTGCCTGTTCGGCCGCAAGCGCCCCGGCGAAGATCTCGTCCATCCGGCGCAGCGTGGTCACCTCGATCCCCTTCGAGGCGGAGACGACCATGGCCCCGCGAGGGATGACGTGTGCGGCCTCCGCCAGAAGCGCAGCCGAATACTGGACCGGGCACACCCAGAGAACGACCTCCGCCCCCTCGAGCGCCGAACCGAGCGAGTTGGTAACCGCGAGACCGCGGTTCAGCGGAACCCCCTCCAGGTAGACGGCGTTCTCGCCCCTCTCGCCGAAGGATTCGACCACCTCGGGCTCCCTCGCCCACAACCGCACCTCGCAACCCGAGCGTGCCAGCAGGTCGGCCAGCGCCGTCCCCCAGGCTCCGGCTCCGATCACCGCAACCCTGTCGAGAGCGGCGGCAGTCACCCGTTCTCGCCGTCGTTGTCCCGGATCCTCCCGATGCGCGGCTCCTCTCCGGCCAGCAGCCGCCGGAGGTTGGAGCGATGCGCCCATATGACGACGATCGCAATGAAGCCCAGGAAGACCTGCCCCGGCAGACCGATCCCGGGCAGGAACAACCCGGCGACGCCCACCGTCAGCGCGGCCGCCATCGAGGCCACCGAGACCGTCCGTGAGATCGCCAGCGCCAGCAGCCAGACCACGATTCCGGCCACCCCGGCGACGGGTGCGACGGCGAAGAGCACCCCCAGGCTGGTGGCGACCCCCTTCCCTCCCCGGAAGCGGACCCAGATGGAGAAGACGTGGCCCACGATCGCCGCCATCCCGTAGACGACGGTCCACCAGGCGGCGGTCTGGCCGTCCAGGACCGGGAACCAGAAGACCGGCGCGAAGCCCTTGAAGACATCGGCCACCATCACCGGGAGGGCCGCATGCCATCCGAGGACCCGAAGCGCGTTGGTCGCGCCGAGGTTACGGCTGCCCAGCGTCCTGAGATCCTTGCCGTAGAAGGCGCGGCCGATCCAGAACGCGGATGGTGTCGCCCCGGCCACATACGCCGCCAGCACCAGCAAGAGTGCGTTCGTCAAGGCTGCTCCCGTCGGGTGAGGTCCGGCGGGCACGGGGTCGCCGAATGCCGTCCCGCCTCAGCGAACGACTTTACCACAACCGCCGGGAGGAATCCAGTTCCGGGGCGGAGCCCGGTTTCCGGTACCGTGGCAGCCGGTTCCCGCCGCGGCTCACGCGCCGCTCTTGCGAAGCCGGACCCGCAACGGGACGCCGGTGAGGTCCCACGCCCTGCGCAGCGAATTCGCGATGTACCGGCGGTAGTGGGACGGAACCGCGTCGGGAAGGTTGGCGAAGACGATGAAGGTGGGGGGCACCGTGCGCGCCTGAGTGGCGTACTTCAACCTGACGGGACGGCCTCTGGCGTGCGGGGGCGGCTGGCGGCGCACCAGCGCCTCCAACACCGCGTTGACTTCTGGTGTTGGGATGCGGCGGCGGCGGCGCCCGGCAACCTCCAGCACCAGGTCGAGGGACTTGCGGATCCGCAGCCCGGTGAGCGCCGACGCGAAAAGGAAGGGGACGTGCCCCAGGAAGGGCGCCCGCCGCCGTGCCTCCCGCTGGTAGCCCGCGGCCGTCCCCGTCTCCTTCCGCACCAGGTCCCACTTGTTGCAGACCATGACGACCCCGCAACCCGCTTCCCAGGCCGTTTCCGCAACCTTGATGTCCTGCACGTGCAGTCCTTCGGCGCTGTCCACCACGACCAGGCACACGTCGGCCTCGCGGACCACGCGCGCCGTGCGCAGGCTGCTGTAGTACTCGACGGAGTCCTTCATGCGTGCGTGACGGCGAATCCCAGCCGTGTCGACGAAGGCCAGGTTGAGACCGTGGT
The DNA here is from genome assembly GCA_965204275.1 of Longimicrobiales bacterium. Lineage (GTDB taxonomy): Bacteria > Gemmatimonadota > Gemmatimonadetes > Longimicrobiales > Gaopeijiaceae > Bin94. The sequence goes on along the minus strand of CBDBEC010000002.1, from coordinate 963,726 downwards.
ATTTCATCGTGAGATCGACGGGGTCGCGGGTCGTGCCGGGCACCTCGCTCACCACCACGCGCTCCTCGCCGAAGAGCCGGTTCACGATCGATGACTTGCCCGCGTTCGGTTTTCCGATGACCGCGATCCGGATGTCGGCCGGGTCGGGTTCCGCCTTCTCCGCGGACAGGAGCGGGACCATCGCATCGAAGAGGTCGCCGAAGCCCCTCCCGGAGACCGCGCTCACCGGATGGGGTTCTCCCATGCCCAATTCCCAGAAGTCGAGATGGGACCGCTCCCGGGGAAGGCCGTCAACCTTGTTGACGGTGAGGAGCACGGGGCTCGAAGCCTTGCGCAGCACCTCCGCGAGCCTCTGGTCCAGGGGGTGTATGCCGGTCTTCGAGTCCACCAGAAAGAGGACCGCATCCGCCTCCTGCACCGCGATCATCGCCTGCTCCCTGATCAGGCGGTCGATCGTGCGGTCGGAGCCCTCGATCACGCCCCCCGTGTCCACCAGGAAGAACCGGTGTCCGGTCCAGTCGGCCAACCCGAAGTTGCGGTCGCGCGTCACCCCGGGCGCATCGTCCACAATCGCGACGCGCCGCCCGATGGCCCGGTTGAAGAAGGTGGACTTCCCGACGTTGGGCCGCCCCACCACCGCGACTACGGGAAGGCTCACGCGCCGACCAGTGTCTCGACGAACTCGTGGCCGGACCGCACCACGGCCGGAGCGAGTCCTTCCTCGACCTGCGCGAGGGTCGTGCCGTCGATGAAGACCCGGTCTCCGCCCAGCGCCTCCCCGGGCAGCAGGACGAGGTCGCCGCGGCGTGAATCGCCGACCGCATTCAGGATGTCGGTCCCCGCGAGCAGCCCGGCTATGGTCACCGAGGGCCCGAAGTAGCGGTTGCGAACGGCGATCACCTCCACCGGGCATCCCATCCCGCGGGCGATGTCGGGAGCCATTCCCTCCAGAAAGGGCCGCATCGACGTGCCCGTCACCACCCTTACCCGGTCCGCTCCCGGCACGGGCACCAGTCGCTCCTTCCCCGCTTCGAAGGCGTCGAGGAGAGCCCGCAGCGCGCCCACCCCGTTCTCCAGAAGCGGCCAGTCGTCGTAGTAGCGCGCCGCGGGAATCTCCCTGCCCGCGATCAGGAAGAGTTCGTCGGCCGCGTAGCACCAGTGATGTCCCCGCTCGCGGCGCGCCCGGTTGCGCATCGCGCCGGTCTGGTGGAGCGCGGCCACCGCCTCGTCGCGACGCAGGAGCCGCACCGGACGGCCGATGTTGTAGCGAGTCAGGCCCACCGGCACCACCGACAGGCTGAGCACGCCGGGTCCGAGCGCGTAGAGGTCGCCGATCGTGCGATCGAGTTCCCCTCCGTCGTTCCACCCGGGGCACAGGACCACCTGGGTGTGCACCTCGAGGCCACCGTCGAGGAGTTCCCGCAGTTGGTCCAGAATCAAGCCTGCGCGGTCATTCTTCAGGAGGCGGACCCTCACAACCGGATCCGTGGCATGCACACTGACGTAAAGCGGCGAAATGCGCTGGTCGACCAGGCGGCGAAGGCCACGCTTCCCGAGATTCGTAAGGGTGACGTAGCTGCCGTAGGTGAACGAAAGACGGAAATCGTCGTCACGGAGCCAGAGTGGCGCCCGAGCCCCGGGGGGATTGCCGTCGATGAAGCAGAAGACGCATTCGTTCGCGCACTCGCGAATCTTGTCGCGGGCGGGCACGATGCCGAGGGTCTCCGCGGGATCACGGGAAATCTCGTATACGACGCGTCTCCCGTCGGGGGCGACGGCCTCCAGTTCGATTTCCTCTTCCGCCGTACGAAACATGAAGTCGAGGCTGTCCCTGACCCGCTCACCATTGACCCTCAGGATACGGGTGCCTATGCGCAGTTCGAGCGCCTCCGCGACCGATCCCTTTCCGATCTCACCGATTCGTACCACGATCCAACACCTCCCCCGTCAACGGAAAGCGTGTCCGTGCGGCAGCGCTCGCCGCGCCCTCCGCCCGCCGTTCAGCGGTGGCGCGCCAGCATCTCCTGAAAGGCAAGGGTGTTTCGCACCGGCTCCCAGGTGTAGCGCGTGGAGAGGGAGTTCACCGTTACGAGCGTGGAACTGGTGATCAGCGGTTCGAGGAGTTCGACCGCCCTTTCGACTTCCCCGAGTTCGGCGTAGGCCTGGGCCCACCGGCGCTGCACGGCGGGGCGCGCGTCGTCGCTCACCGGCATGGACATCGCCTTCGCCAGCGCCGCCCGCGCGTCAGCGCTCCTCCCCGACCGGGCCAGGTTGCGCGCGTACTGGCCCTGCCATTCCGCCTGCCGGTCCGGGTCGTCGAACTTGAGAGGGTTGCGATCCCAGGCGGCCACCAGCTCTCCCCACAGGCGCCGCGAGTCGTGTCTGCGTCCCGCAACCCTGTGTACCCAGGCCTTCTCGGGCAGACAGTCACACCGGTACAGGGAATCGGGGTGGTCGGGCCGGAAGCTCAGGATCATTTCGTCGTACTCGCCGCCCCGCAGCAGGGACGGATAGTCACTCATCACCACCGCGATCTCCTGAGGTGTCATCCTGATGCGCTCACGGACCCTCCTGAACGCACGCTGCATGCCGTCGACCCCTCTTCCCGACGCAATGGCCTGAAAGATCTTCTCGGAAATCCAGCTGTCCTCGACCTGGTCGAGGGAAGTCGTGGCACGTTCCAGAAGGTCCTCGGCGGCGTCGAAGTCACCGAGCAGACGTGCGGCCGAAGCCGCTCTGATCAGGACATCGGGTTGCTGCGATCCCTCCGCCGCAGCGATTCGGCGCTGCAGTTCCTCATTGGGGGTCTGTCCCGCAACCGGAAAAACGACAGCAAGAATGACAAGGATACCGATCGCGCCTGCGCGCCGCATGGGGTCACCTCCCGGGACCAGAAGCATTTTGAACCAACCTCGGATTGGCTGGGTCGCCGGATGCGAAATTAGGGCAACTCGATGTCCGGTGCCACCTTCCGGCGGCATTTCGGCGGGCGAACAAGCGGGAGACGGGACTCGAACCCGCGACCCTCAGCTTGGGAAGCTGATGCTCTACCACCTGAGCTACTCCCGCGCAAGCGCCCGCCGCCGACCCGGGGAGGGCCGGTGCGCGGCGACCACCGTCGGCTCCGGAGGGCCGACGGGCCGCCACTGTACCGCTCAGAACCGTGGGGGGATCACCTGAAAGTAAAATCCCATGACAGGCTCATCGCTGGTGATATTGGCTTCGAAGGGCACGGTCTCGCCCTGTGCCGGAGCCTCCAGTCTCAGATTGGCGATGTCCACGGTCCCTCCGTCCTCTCCATTGAAGTGAACCCGAATGGTGATCGTGGCCCCGGGATCAAGGACATTGTTGGTCAGATTCGCGGTGACCTTGCCCCCCCCGCTGGCGCGGGGTTCGAGTTCCGGGCCGCTGATGGTGAACGGCAGCGCCTGCCCCGCCTCGATAACACTCCCCGCTTCGAGGTCTTCATCGATCCCGACCAGGCAGCGGGCAAGCATGTTGTAGTTGTCCTGATTGTATTGGTCCAGATCAACGAGATCCCTCGCGACAGGCACGCAGGCATCGAAATCCTTGGCCGCGTGGAGGGATACGGTGAGGTTCAGGAGGGCCTCCCGGTTTTGCGGCGATACGTCCACCACCTCCTGGAAGGCCTGGGCGGCCTGGGTGAATTCCTCGGCCGTGTAGAGTCCCACTCCGATGTTGAAGTAGTCGCGGATTCCCAGATCCTCACCCGCCAGGAGATTGTTGTAGATTGCCTGCGCGGAATCCGGCATCCCTGCCGCGCTGAGCGCCGCGGCCATGTTGGAGAGGGCGCTGAGGTTCTCCGGATGCCTTGCGAACAGGACCGCATACTCATCCGCGGCCTCGGCGTAGCGCCCCATATTGCTCATGAGCGCGGCCCGGTTGAAGGCCAGGCTCTCCTCGTGTTCCAGCCACTGCATGGCCATCGAACTGTCCCGCATCATCATTTCCTGGGTACGCGGACCCCGGATGATCTCGAGAGCGGCGCCGAATGCCTCGATGGACTCCTCATGCCGGCCGAGCGTGGAGTAGGTGGCCGCGAGGTTGATAATCGCTTCGGGGCGCCTCCCGGGGAAGATCATCTCGGCATCCTGCAACACCTCCACGACCGCTTCCAGGCTGTCCAAATCCTGGAATCCGATGGACGCGTTGAACGCCGAGATCCACCCCTTCTCCCTGTAGTAGTTCACTTCGGCCTGGTACTCGGGATGCAGCTCGAGGGCCTTCCTCAACAGGCTGTCCGCGGCTGCGAAGTTCTGCAGTCCGATCTGCGCCCTCCCGGCCTGGAAGTAACCGAGCGCGTTCTCCGGGTCTTTGGAAACCTCCGCCATGGCAGCCTGCAGCGCCTGATGGAATCGATCGGCCGGCCCGACCGTCTCGGCCTGGGTCAGGAAAAGCTCGGCACTTCGGGTGTTTTCGGTCTCCCTGATCGCCGTGTCATCGCCGCCATCCGCCTCCCCCTTACTTCCGCCCATGGCACAGCCGGACAATACGACGACGCTCGCGACAAAGACCGTTGGTACGAATCGGGACCTGTTCACAACCATTCCTCCTTGAATCGTTCACCTCGTGTCCCGCCGCTCCCCGAGTGGGAGAAACGGGAATGGTCCATCGCCTGGTGTCCATCGCCTGGTAACATATGGTTCACCCACGGAGCGGTCAAAGGTACTCGCCGCTTCCGCCACTGCGGTCATTCCGGCCGCACCTTCAGGTAGGCGAGGATTCTCGTGCCCGCGGCGACACTGAAGCCCGGTAGGCGGCCGATCTCCTCCGCGGTGGCCCGCCGCACACCGCGAACGGACCCGAAACGTGACAGCAACGCCTGCTGCCGCCTGGGTCCGATCCCCGGAATGTCGCCGAGCGCGGACCGGACGGTGCGGCGGGACCGCAGCTTGCGGTTGTACCGCACGGCGAATCGGTGCGCCTCGTCCCGCACCCGCTGCAGGAGGTGCAGAGCAGCGGCCGTCCTGGGAATGCGAAGCCCCTCGATCCGGCCCGGCAGAAACAAGGTTTCACGTTTCTTGGCCAGAGCGGCCACCGCAATCCCGTCCAGACCGATGGCCTCGAGTGACCTTCGGGCGGCCCCCAGCTGCCCCGCACCCCCGTCGACCAGCACGAGGTTGGGGAGAGGACCTTCCTCTTTCGCCTTGCGGCCGAAGTACCGTCCGACGGCTTCCTCCATCGAGCGGAAATCGTCGTTGCCGATGTCCCCCTTGATCTTCATGTGGCGGTACTGCGCCCTGCAAGGCTCTCCGTTCTCGAACAGGACCGCGCTGGCGACGGCCTCGGCGCCCTGGGTGTGGGAGACATCGAAGCACACGATCAACCGCGGGACGACCTTGAGTCCCAGCCGGTCCTGAAGTTCGAAGAGGACGTCTTCGGCGCGTGGCTTCGGCGTCTCCCCCCTTGCGGCCCGCTCACCGAGTGCGTGGCGCGCATTCGCCACGGCCAGCTCGACCAGCCGCACCTTGGCACCCCGTTGCGGCACCCGGACCAGAACCCTCCGTCCGGCCCTGTCGCTCAGGATCCCCTCCACCAGCGGGCGGTCCGGAAAATCGGATGGCAGCAGCACCTCACGGGGCAACCGCTCGCCGGGTACCGGCCCGCCGGAGAGGTAGGCGTGCGATACGGACCGCGCCACCACATCCGCGTCCTCCTCTTCCTCGCAACCGGTGATCGCGTGTGTTTCCCTGCCGATCAGGACCCCGCCCCGGATCTGCAGTGCGGCCGCAACCGCCACCGCACCGTCCCTGGCGATTCCCAGGACATCCTGGTCGCCGCCGTCCACGACCTGCACCCGTTGCAGTCGGGCGAAACCGTCCAGACCCATGAGCACGTCCCGCAGGTGGGCCGCCCTCTCGAAGTCCATTGCATCAGATGCCTTACGCATGTCATGTTCAACTTCTGTCTGAACCCTTGCCACGTCCCCCGAGAGAACAGGCAGAAGCCGCTCGATCATGAGCCTGTATTGGGCTTCGGCCTGCAGCCCGACGCAGGGTGCGGCGCATCTGCCGATATGGTAGTCGAGGCAGGGTCGGGACGGCGCCTCGCGGGGAAGGTCGTAGCGGCAGGAGCGAACTCCGTGGGTGCGCTTCAGGAGCTCCAGAGCCCGCCGCATTCGCGCAACGGAAACGAAGGGTCCGAAATACCGGGAGCCGTCATCGCGTACCCGCCGCGTCACGTAGGCTCGCGGGAAGGGTTCGTCGACCGTCACCTTGACGTAGGGGTACTTCTTGTCGTCCCGAAGCTGGATGTTGAACCGCGGCTGGTGCTCCTTGATGAGGTTGGCCTCGAGGATGAGCGCCTCCGCTTCGGAAGCCACCACCAGCGTTTCGAGGGTGGCGGTTCGCCGAACCAGTTCGCGCGTCTTGATTCCCGGACTCCCTCCTCTCGCCAGGTATGAACGAACCCTGGTCCGCAGGGACTTGGCCTTGCCCACGTACAGCACCTCGCCGCGGGTGCCGCGGAACAGATAGACCCCCGGATTCGCGGGCAGGCGTCCGACCCCGTCCGGGTCCAGGGGAATACCGGGGGTCACCGCCGCCACCGGCTCCCGTACAGCCGGCTCAATCCCGACGGCGACACGTTCATGGCGTGAGCCACCCACAGGTACACGACCGCTACCGGCAGGATCGTGGCCGCAGCGGCGAGAACCGGGTGGACCGGGGGGAGGAGGGGGAGCAGCAGTCCGGACCCCAATCCCGCGGCCACCGCCACGCCGGCGGCCAGCAGGTACAGCGCGACGCGGCGTCCCCCGAATGAGAGTCCGGAGAGGCGACGGGCAAGGCCCCGCTTCAGCAACGACACCTCCAGCCATGCACCCACGGAGGCGCCCGCCCCGAGCCCGGCCGCGCCCAGGCCCAGGTCACCGAACATGTGGCGATCGAGCGGGAACATCAGGCTCACGCCGGTGGCGGCGGAGACGATGATGCGCATGTACGCGATGCGCGCCGGGGTTCTGGTGTCTCCGAGCGCGTAGTACGCCGAGGAAAGGACCCGGGAGGCGCCCGACGCCGGCAGGCCGAGGGCGTAGGCGGCCAGGACAAGTCCCGCCACGACCGCATCCGTCTCTCCGAAGGCCCCCCCCGTTCGGTAGATCGACATCACCTCCTCCCTGAAGACGATGTACCCGGCCGTTATGGGAATCAGCCAGAAGAGCACGGTCCCCACCGCGCGCTCCGCACGGTCTCTCACGGCTCCCAGCCCGGCGGCCCGGTCACGGGAAAGTTCCGGCAGCTCCGCCGCCGCCACCGAGAGGCTGAACAGCGAGATGGGAAGCAGATACAGAGTTTGGGCATACCCCATCACGCCCACGGCTCCGGTGGTGAGACGGGAGGCGAGATTCGTATCGAGGAGGGCGCTGAGATTGACCGCCCCCCTGGCCGCGACGACCGGCAGGAAGTTGGCCACGACTTCGCGCACTCCGGTCACCCGGGTGCTGAGCGAGGGTACGATGTGCCCGAGGAAGGGCGCCAGGTAGGGAAGCTGAAAGAGCAGCTGCAGCCCGCCGCCCGCCAGCGCGCCCCAGGCAAGCGCAAATACCAGATTCACCCCCAGGAGACCCTTTGCGGCCGCCGCCAGCAGCGTCACGATCATGGACAGGTTCCAGAGCGCGGGTGCGACGTAGGCGACGAAGAAGCGCCGGTGGCTGTTCAGGATCCCGAGCGCCCATGCAGAGACGACGAGCACCCCGGCCATGGGAAAGAGCAGCCGGAGAAGGGAAACCAGGATATCAACCCGCTCATCGCCCGCGAAGCCGGTGGCCACCACCTTCGCCAGCAGGGGAGCCGCCCAGCTTCCCAGTGCGGCGAGCACCCCCGCCGCCACCGCCAGCAACCCCAGGACGGCCCCCGCAGCCCGCCCGGCCTCCTCGTCCCTTCCCTCTTCCAGCAACCGCACGTAGACGGGAATGAACGATGCGCTCAGCGTCCCTTCTCCGAGGAGGTTCTGGATCACGTTCGGGATCCTCAGCGCGGCCCGCCATGAATCCGCCAGCGCCCCATTCCCGAAGAAGTGCGCGAACACGATTTCGCGCCCGAATCCGAAGACCCGGCTGACCAGAATGCCTGCGGCTACGCTGGGGGCCCCCAAACTCCGCTGCCCCGGGTCAGGAGTCCTCGACGGAAGCCCCCGTCCCCTCGGGGTGCGGAAGTGCGCCGGCTTCGGTGTTCTCGGCAAGCAGCTTCTGGAAGAACCGGCTCTCCTCCTCGAGGCGACCCACCTCTCTCCCTAGACGCTCCAGTTCGCTCTCCAGGTACACCAGCCGGTCGTGCGCCCCGCCGTCCACCCTCGTCCGGTTGCCACTTTCCAGCCTCCGCGCAATCGCCTTGCCCAGGTCGGAGTCCAGAACAATGGCGAGGATCGGAATGAGCAGTACCAGGATGACGATCAATGGAACCATGAGCTAAAGCTACCGTTTCCGCCCTCCACGTGGCAAAGCACACGCTGGACGGTGGCGCTGCCGGTTCGTGGACAAGGCCGCCCGAGCACCGAGAGTGGGTGAGGCGCCGGGCCGGCGGATGTCCGTGGTCGCCGCGATGCTCGCCGGTCCCTGTACGCCGATCCGCACACGTCCACGTCATTGACGGCCGTGTGTCTTCGTGGGGCCGATCCGGAGCGTCTGGCGGCCGCCATCGAAGCGGGCCCCGTTTCCCTTCCGCTCCTGGACGGTTCGGGCCGGGGATGCGGTGTCGGTAGCGTGGACGCAATCCATCGGTCCATACCTACCGGCGGGCGCGCGCACCGCTCCGCAGGACGGTTGGTCGCCGGCGTCCACATGGGCGGCCGTGAAGTGCGGGAGCCGGATCGTGACGGGCCGCCGTGGTGCTGGAGGGGCGCTCCGACCGCGCTACGACCTCTGGCCTTGCTGCAACCCCGGTCGCGGGCTTATCCTTTCCATTGCCAACAGTCTCTTTGCAGGTCCTCCAGCGAGGGACCCGTCTTCAGGTCGGGCCACCCGCCGAATATAACAGCCCTTTGGGGTGAATAGGCGGGACCTTTCCGTTGGGGGTCCCTTGTTGGACCTGCCGGGACTGTTGGCAAAATGGCCCGGCACCAACGGAGTGCCGGGGATTCCCCGATCCGGAAAGGAGTCCCGATCATGCGACCGCAGAAACCCCACTTCAACCCGCTGGCCGCGCTCGCGGCCGTCCTGGCCGCCGTGGTGCTGGCAGTCTGCGAGATTCCGGAGGCGATGACCGTCCCGGAGGCGTCGGAGGCGCTCACGGAGCCGCCGGGAGGATTCGACGACCCCTACGGGGGAGACTGGCCGGACGATTCCGTGGCGGCCGACGGAGGGGACGACGACGACGACGAGGATCAGTACACCTGCTTCGATCCCGAGGACTGTTGGAAGAAGTGCCCGTTGAAGTCACGGGACGGTTCTTCGGTGAGCTGCGAATGCAACAAGAACAAGAGCGGCTCCGGGTGGACGTGCGACGTCAAGAACGGGTTCATCGACGGGGGGGCGGCGGCGACCCCGGCGAAACGGGATGCGGCGGCAGCAGCAGCGGCAACATCGGTAGCGGAACACTGGAGAAGTGCCAGGAACTGAAGATGCCGGTCCAACTGACCTGCGAATCCCATAAGGCGCGCGGGGCCAAGCACGAGTGCGAGGCGTTGCCGCTGAACCCGAGCCACAACACGCGGAAGACGACGTACGCCTGGTCGGCGGAATGCTTCCTGGTCACCAAACCCGGCGTCAACCAGTGCGACGCGACCCGCGAGGGGAGGGGACGGAGCTACCAGAAATGGAGCGGGCGGGCCACGACCGACGCCACGATCAAGGTCCGGATCACCCACCAGCCCAACGACTCGACGCTGTACGTCGGCGGCGCTTCGGTGGCCATGGGGCCGGTTGCCCGCGACTGGGGGAACACCAGCCGGTTCAAGAGTACGGCGTCCATGGAGTATCCGGAGAACCCCCCGAAGGGGAAGCCGTGGAAGAAGGGATCGTGGGGCGCGTTCGGCTACAGCCCCCAATATCCGGGCCTGCCGTCGGTGAGCACGAAGTCCGGCAGCGGCCCGTGGGAGGGAACCCGCTATCTCAAGAAGGAGCCGTCCACGAGGCTGCTGTGGGACTTCCTGTACGTCCATCCGGACCTGACGTACGACGGGCCGCTCTATCCGGGGGCGGAATCGACGTGTGGGGACAACTCGCCGGACGTTCCGAACGCCGACGTCGAGCGGGTGAACTGGGACTGCGGCACGGAGCCGGAGTGGAGCCTTCTCAAGACGCGCGTTGAGACCCACGAGGAAAACCACCAGTTGAGCTACAACGCCTGCGTCAGCGGCGGGATGCGGTACTACATGCGCACGCTTGAAGCGCTGGCGGGGAAGAAGAGCGAGTGGCGGGAAGCGGTGAATGATCTCTGGGGAGACATGTGGCTGGCCCTGGGCGCGGCGGCGGAGACATCCCAGAGGGAGCCGCCGACCCCCACGATGTGGCAGTACCGGAATCCCGGTAACAAGTGGAGGAAGGCGTCCTACAGGGTCCAACCGCACAGCGGCACGTGGGGATGTTGAACCGCACCCCGAAAGCGGGGGCCGCGACGGCCTCCGGAAAGGATGGAATCAGAATGTGGAAGCAATCGTTGATCGCGACGGCGGCCGCCTTGCTCGCGGCCGTCCTGGCCGCCACGGCCGCGTCCTCCCAGGAACGGCCGTTGTATTACAAACTCACCCCGGACAGGCAGGCGGAGGTTGCCCGGGCGCACGTTGACTCGATACTCGCCGACACCACCAGGTTGGGAAAAGAACGCCGGCGGCACGCGAGCTGGCTTGGCTATTGGACGCGAAACGACAGTACCGACGACCGGGAGCGGATGATCGCGTTCGAGGAGCTGATCCGGGCGTTCGAGGCGTTCGATGCGTGGATGACGGAGAACGAAGTGCCGCGCATGATCGGAGTACCGCTTCGGTACATCGACGCAGCCTTTACAGGCTCCGACAACCCCGGCGGTCCCGGCCGCGAATACGTCCGGGAGGTGTTCCGGACGTGGAAGCCCCCGCCTCCGGAGGCGGCCGAGATCGTGGGATGGGAACGTTCCGCCATCCTCAAGCATCCATGGTGCCAGGCGGGTGACCTGCTGTTCGGCCAGGCGCTCGGGGAGGTGCACCGGGCCTACGGCGGCACCAGGCTCACACCGGAAGAGGTCGGAGACATCATGTCGCGGTGGGGACGTCCGGAGCCCCCGCCCCGGAGGCTGTCGAAAGACGCGGCCGCCTGGTGGAACCTCTGCTGGGGGTTGGGGAGAGACTGGGTAGTGACGCGCGGCCGGTAGGACTCTGGTGCGGGTTGCGGGCGGCGTTTGTGCTATCCGTGGCCCGACGTGCGACTCGAGGAGCTGGGATCCCGGATCCGGAGGCGTCCTGCAGGACGCGGAAAACCCGCATGAACCCTAGGCTTTTGACAATCGGGGGTGTTTTGTGCCGGATTCCATGCCGTCAGATCGATTCCGGGGCCGCGAAACGGGTCCCCGGAGGGGTAGGGGTAGGGCCGGAAACCCGCCGTTCGGCGCATCCGCGCGCGATGGCCTCCGGCGGCGGCCGGACCCGCGCCGGGGCGTCTACGAGGGGGCGGGGGTGATCGGCGGGGCGCGCCCCGCATCCGATCCGCCCGGCCGATCCCGGCCGGAACCGGACAAGACGGGCCAGGACCGGGAAGGGGACACCGCGCGGCCGGAGCGACCGGGGACACCCCGCGGGCCGCCCAGGACGAACGCTGGACCGAATACGACCGGCACAACAGGCGGGTGTGGGACGGCCGGGAATGGATCGACAATCGAGACCGTCGAACAGGCGCTCCACGTGCTGGTGACCCTGGGCGAGGCCGGACCGGTCAGCGACATCATGGACGGATCGCTCCTCGACATCACGGAGGCCGAGCGGAACGGCCTGGCCGACCGCCTGGGCGCGCTGATCTTGGCAGACACGACCCGATATGGGGTAGTTGCAACGGACGCGATCCTGCTGCTGTCGGAGTGCGGCCAGGTACCACGGACACGGGCATTCGTTCGACGTTCTGGTACGGACCTACGAGCGGGCGGTGACGCTCGGCTACGAAGACCGCCTGAATGTCCTGGGCTCCATCGAGTCCGCCGACCCCGAACGGGGGCGCGCCTACGTGTTGGGGGTGTTCGAGGCTGCGGAGGCTCCTCCGGACTGCTTCCGCGATGGGGACTGGCTCCGTGAACCCGGCGACGACCGCCCCGAGTGCACATCGATCCATCGGGATACGACGTTCTGTAAGACGCGCGTTGAGAACCACGAGCGGAACCACCAGTTTGAGCTACAACGCCTGCGTCGGCGGCGGGATGCGGCACTACATGAGCACGCTTGAAGGGCTGGCGGGGAAGAAGAGCGATTGGCGGAAAGAGGTGAAGGACCTCTGGAAAGACATGTGGCTAGCCTTGGACGCGGCGGCGGAGACATCCCAGAAGGAGCCGCCGACCCCCACGATGTGGCAGTACCGGAATCCCGGAAACAAGTGGAGGAAGGCGTCCTACAGGGTCCAAACGCACAGCGGCACGTGGGGATGTTGAACCGCACCCCAAAAGCGGGGGCCGCGACAGCCCCCGGAAAGGATGGAATCAGAATGTGGAAGCAATCGTTGACGACGACGGCCGCCTTGCTCGCGGCCGTCCTGGCCGCCACGGCCGCGGCCGCCCAGGAACGGCCGGTGTATTACAACGAACTCACCCCGGAGGGGCAGGCGGAGGTTGCCCGGGTGCGCGTTGACTCGATACTCGCCGACACCACCAGGTTCGGAAAAGAACGGAGGAGGCACGCGCGCTTTCTCCTCCTTTGGACCGTCGGGGACGACATAGACGAACGGGGGCGGACGATCGCGTTCGAGGCGTTGATCCGGGCGTTCGAGGCGTTCGAGACGTGGATCGTTGAGAACCGGGTGCCGCGCATGGTCGGAGTAGAGCTTTCGACCATCGACAACACCTTCGGCTGGGTGGGGGTGGACATGGGGTTTGGCGATCACAACCCCGGCGGTCCCGGCCGCGAATACGTCCGGAAGGTGTTCCGGACGTGGAAGCCCCCGCCTCCGGAGGCGGCCGAGATCGTGGGATGGGAACGTTCCGCCATCCTCGATCATCCGTGGTGCCAGGCGGGGTACCTGCTGTTCGGCCAGCCGCTCGGGGAGGTGCACCGGGCCTACGGCGGCACCAGGCTCACACCGGAAGAGGTCGGAGCGATCATGTCGATGTGGGGACGTCCACAGCCCCCACCCCGGAGGCTGTCGAGGACCAGCGCCGGCAGCGGGCCGTGGGAGGGAACGAGTTACATAGAGAACGAGCCCAGCTTTACCCAGCAGTACGATTTTCTCTACGTCCATCCCGACCTGACCGACGCCGGCCCGGACTATCGGGGGGCCGATCAGACCTGCGGGGAGGATGCGCCGGATGCGCTCGAAGCCGACCTCTGGACCGTCAACCGGGAATGCGGCACGACTTCGCAATTCAGTGACTGGAGCTCTCGGGTGCATAGCCACGAGGAAGAGCACCAAACCAGCTACAACGATTGTGTGGACGGGGGTGCAACGGACCGGCTCTACAAGATCGAGGCCCTGGCGGGGGACCCGGAAGACATCAAGAGCACCGCGAAAGACATTTGGAACGCGATTTGGGAAGATCTCCGCCAGGCTGCGATAACAACCCAGCAGGAGCCGCCGCAGCCGGTGTTTTGGCAGTACCGGCAACCGCAGTACTGGGATAGGATTTCGTACCCGGTTCACGGCCATTCCGGGACGGACGGCTGTTGAATTGAAAACCGCACAAACGGGGGCGCGGAAGCTCCTGGAAGGGAACGATGGAACGATGAGAACCAAACTGCTGACGCTCGCGGCCGCCTTGCTCGTGGCCGCGGCCGCCCCGACCGTGGCCGACGCCCAGACGCCGGCCCACCTCTACGCCAAGCTCACCGCGGACCAGCAAGCGGCCTGGGTGAACGTCCGCGCCGACACAATCATTGCCGCCAAGACCCGGTCGCGGGAGGACCGGAGCCTCAAGAGGCGAAACGCGCGGGCGCTGTGGAGCGCATCTGTAAACCGCGAAGCCGACGACCGGGCGCGCAAACTGGCTTTCGAGGCGCTGATCCGTGCCTACGAAGGACAGAGTCACGGAGAGGGGGTATCGCTGAATCTCATTTCGACGGCCGGACAGCCGTTGCCGCCGGGCTACGACCCGTGGGCGGGCGAGCTGATCGAGGGACCGGGGCTTGAGTACGTCCGGCACGTCTTCAGGACGGCGGAGCTGCCGCCCACGTCTGCGGAGCGAGAGGAAATGGAGCGTTGGGCGGCGGATGGCGTGCTCCGGATGGCGTGGTGCAAGGCGGGCGAGGTGCTGTTCGGCGACGTCGGCGGCGAGGTGAACCGCGCGTACGGGCTGTCGCTCGCCGAGCAGCGAGAGCTTACCGAGCGAGTCCCCGCATGGAAGCGCCCGCCACCCCCGCCCCGGAAGCTGTCGGAGGATGCCGCCAGATGGTGGGACCGATGTTGGGACGGGCGCTTTTGGGAGAAACAGGGCTAAGCGTGGCCGATCGATGCGGCCGAGCGGCCGCGATCGCGGCTCTGGACGCCCTCCTTGCAGGACGCCGATAACCCTCATGGAGCCTGGAAATCTGACACCAGCGCCGGGCGCGCACGAGAAAGCTAAGCTAGAACAGAGGCCCGAAGACCGACGGCAAAGGGGGCCGCCCCCGGATGACCCGGAGCGGCCCCCTTTTCTCGACCCCCACCGGGGCCAGACGCTTCGCTTTTGGAATGGGAAGCAATCGGACACTAACCCCGTAGCGTGGGCGGACGCAGGACCCGCCCGGAAACGCACCCAGGGATCCCGGATCCTGGGCGATCCTCTATGGCCCCTTTTGGCGGAACCGCCCGGATCGTGCCTACCGGCGGCACCGGGACGGCTCCGACCGAGTTCAGAGCGGATCTGGCCCGTCAATCCGTTGGAATTGAGCCAGAGTCCTTCGATGACCGCCAGACGACCGAGTTCCGGCGGAACTAGGATTACACGATCCAGAGCCGTCCACCGTAGTCCACCAGCAGTCCCATAACATCCTGTAGTACAACGGTTTCAAGGCGGTAGACCGACCCCACCCGTCCCTTGCGGTCCAGTGACTTCCGGTGTATTCTTCCCCGTGTAGTGTTGCAATAAGTGATACACCACAAGGAAGGAACGCATGACGAAGCGACCCCGAACCCTTACCGCCGCGTTCGTGCGGACGGTCGGCCGTCCGGGGGTGTACGGGGACGGGCGCGGCGGGCGCGGCCTGAGTCTCCGGGTTCACCGGACGCTCGACGACCGCATCACCAAGACATGGCGGCAGCGCGTCAGGATCGAGGGCCGCCTGACCTCGATCGGGCTCGGACCGTATCCCGAAGTCACGCTCGCCGAGGCGCGCCGGAAGGCGCTGGACAACAGCCGCATGGTCCGGCTCGGACGGGACCCGCGCGGGCGCGGCGTCCCGACGTTCGCCGAGGCCGCCGAACGGACGATCCGGCTCCACCGGGAGTCCTGGAAGGCCGGGAGCCCGCTTTCCGAACAGTGGGAGTCCACGTTCCGCCTCCATACCGCATCCTTGCTCGACAAGCCCGTGGACCGGATCACGAGCGCGGACGTGCTCCGGTGCCTGTCCCCGATCTGGAGCTCGAAGCCCTCAGCCGCCCGGAAGGCCCGTCACCGGATCGCCGCCGTCTTCCGCTGGTGTATCGGTCGGAACTACCGCCCGGACAACCCGGTGGACCGGGCCGTGGCCGCGCTGCCGAAGGCGAACGGCAACGGCCCGAAGCACCACCGGGCGCTTCCGCACCGGGAGATCGGGGGAGCGCTGCGGGCGATCCGCCGGATCGGGCATGAAAGTCCGGCCGCCTTGTGCGTGGAGCTGATCGCGCTCACCGCCGTTCGGCCCGGCGAGGCGAGGGGCGCGCGTTGGGACGAGATCGACATGGCGGCGGAGAGGTGGACGATCCCGGTTTCGAGGATGAAGGCGGGCCGGGAGTTCGTCGTGCCGCTCAGCACGGGCGCGCTCAATGTGCTCGAACGGGCGCGAGCCCTGTCCGGCAAGTCGTCGTATGTGTTCCCGTCGAGGACCGGCGGCCCGCTGCCGACCAAGGCGCCGGGGAGCTTGCTGAGGAGAGCCGGAGTGGCTTCGACGCCGCACGGGTTCCGGTCGAGCGCGCGGTCGTGGATGGCCGAGACGGGCGTCCCTGCCGAGGTCGCCGAGGCCTGCCTCGCCCATGTGCCCCGGAGTCAGGTCGTGCAGGCGTACCAGCGATCCGACCTGCTTGAGAGGCGCGCCGAAGTCATGCAGGAGTGGAGCGAGCACGTCACGCGGCGGTAGGTAGCTCCGGGAGGCGACGGGGGAGCCGCTGGCGGCGGCCGATACGGCTCCCGGACGGTGCTGGACGCCTTGGGAAACCGCCTCGTTTCGGGCGGTTGACACGGCCGGAATCGGGCCTCTCCGTGTAGAATCATGGCGATCCCGACGGCCTTCGATTGCGCCCCTCGGCGCACGGTTTCGCCCGCTAATGCGGGAGAGCCAGCCCACCCTTTGGGGCCACGCTTCGCGAGTCCCCGGCAGGGGCTGGCGGGGGGCCGTGCCCCCTCTGACCCCCGCGGCGGAAACGGCGCGCCGTGAGCGCGGGACGCGCCGTCTGGGTGAAGGTCCGCGCCAGCGAGGCGGAGCGTGCCGAGTGGCACGCCAAGGCGCGCTCGGCAGGCCTGACGCTGTCGGATCTGGTGCGCCGGTCCATCGGCCGGGTCCGCACCTGGACCGTGGCGCACGCCGGGGTCGAGCGCGAGCGCACCCGCGAACTGGCGCGCGTCGGGAACAACCTCAACCAGATCGCTCGCTGGGCCAATACACACGGGGAGGCCATCGAGGCCGTCGAGGTGATCGCCCACCTGGTCGCCATCGACCGGGCGCTCAGCGCCTTGGACCCCGCCCAAAGCCCGGACGACGCGGATGCACATTAAGTTCCTGGCGCGCGGAACCGGATCGGCGCGGGCTGCGGCCAAATACCTCCTCGGCGAGCGGGACTCCACCGGGAAGCCGCGCGAAGGCGTCGAGGTCGTTCGGGGCGATCCTCACCGGGTGGCGTCGGTGGCGGACACTCTGGGGTTCGAGCACAGGTACACCTCCGGCGTGATCGCGTGGGCGCCGGAGGACGAGCCGACCGGCGAACAGATCCGCGAGGTTCTGGACGCCTTCGAGGAGACGGCCTGGGCCGGGCTCGAACCCGACCGCTACGCTTGGGCGGCAGTGCTCCACCGTGAAGAGGGCGGCGGCGCCCACGTCCACGTCCTCGCGGCGCGATGCGACCTTGAGAGCGGACGAAGCCTCAACATCGCCCCTCCGGGCTGGCGGAGGACGTTCGATCCGCTTCGGGACGCCTTCAACCACGAACACGGCTGGGGCCGTCCGGACGATCCGGCCCGGGCCAGGGTCGAGCAGCCCGGACACCGCGCCTACGTCGAGGCCGCCCAGCTGCGGGCCGGACTCCGGCTCGAATCCTCGCCGCGCGATCTCATCCGCGACTACCTGCTCCAGCGCGTCGAGCACGGCGCGGTGCGGGACCGCTTCGATGTCGTCGCCGCGCTCCGGGAAGCGGGCCTTGAGGTGCCGCGCCAAGGCAAGGACTACCTGACCGCGATGGACCCCGATACCGGGGACCGCTGGCGGCTGAAGGGACGGCTGTACGCCTTTGACTTCCAGCCCGAACGACTTGACCGAGCGGGCGCGGAGGCGGCGGGGGAGCGAGCGACGAGAGATCGGGGAGTTGACCGCGAGCGAGCCCGCGCGGCCCGCCGGGAACTCGCGGCGCGCCGTGAGGAACGCGCCGCGTACCATCGAGCGCGATACGGAGGTGGCGACCGGGCGGATGCGCGCGCTGCCGCCGAGGGCTTGGCTCCGGTCGCTGGCGGGCGGCCTGAGCCTCTCGCTCGGCACCTGCGCCGAGAGCTTGGCGACGATGCGGTGGCCGTGGACGGGTATCCAGAGGCAGACCGAGACGGTGGCGGAACTGGACTTCGACATCGGGGAGACCCGGCGGACGCTCGCATGGACGGAGGCGGACGCTTGGAGGACCGCGCTGCCGAAGATCGAGGAAGAGCAGGCCGTGGCGCTGTCGGCGGGGACGCCGGACAAACCGCGCTGGACTTGGCGCGAGCGGCCTGCCGCAAAGCAGTCAAGAGAGTGAGGAAGCTGTATGACCGAGTTGGAGGGGCAGTTGACGGCGGCCTTGAAGAGGTTGTCCGGGCAGTACGAGAGGGAACGGCGGCGGCAATCCGAACAGGTCGAAGCCTTGCGGCGGCACATCGAGCGGCTGAGCGGGGAGAACGACACCTTGAGGCGGCGAATCGAGCGGCTCGACGAGCAAGTGACTCGCTTGACGGAGTATTACGGGACATCCGCCGCCGTGAGACCGCGCGGCCGCGGCTGGTGATACCGCCGCCGCGCGGGCCGGACCGCGATGCCGGGCCGAGCCGCTGAGAACGGTCGGGACTGACGGCCGGTAAAGCGGCGGCCCTTGACTTGAGAGCGCTGGCTGGAGAGTGCGAGGAAAACAACCATAGATTGAGATAGTGCATCCAATGCTTAGCGATGTCGCTTGTTTCAGTCCAGTTCAGGAGACCTCCTGCATGACGACTCCACGCATTCCTTGGCTGGCCATCGGGATCGTCTTCGGCCTCGGCTCACCGGCTCTCCAAGCCCAAGAGGTCATTGAGCTTCCAAGCCGGGACACCCGCATCGAACCCGAGTTCGAGGAAGTATACCGGGTGGGGTCCATCGATGGTGCGGAGTGGGAGGTGTTCAGCCGGGTCAGCGCGGTCGGCTTCAGCCAGTCCGGCGACCTGTACGTGATGGACGACCAAGGCGGACGGATCGTGATGGTGAACCCGGCGGGCGAGTTCGTCCGCGAGTTCGGGCGGCTCGGCGATGGGCCGGGTGAGTTCTCCGCGAGCAGCAACACAGCGGTCGGATTCACCGTGCTCCGCGATGGGCGCACGGTGGTATTCGACCCCGGTCACAGAGCGTTCCAATTGTTTGGATCGGATGGAGAGTTCGAGAGATCGGTCCGCATGCCCGGTAGCTCGATGTCCTTGATCATTCGGAGCCTCGCGCCCGCGAGGGATGGTCGGAACGTCATCACGACAAGCGTGGCCGCCTTCGACATGGGAGGCTCCTCCGACGACCCCGAGCCACCGCACCGGCCCGTCTACCGTTTGGTCCTGACCGGCGACGACGCTGTGCAAGACACGGTGATCGAAGCGTGGCGGCCATCGGGAGATCCCGGCGGCTTCGGACCTGTCTTGGTCGCTAGAGCACTACCGGACGGTGGCTTGGTGTACACCGACTCGTCCGCCTATGCGATCAAGGTGGCCACCCGGAACGGAGACCTTACACGGGTGCTCACGCGGCCGTTTTCGCCTGAGCCCGTCACCGACCGCATCAGAGACGATGAGATTGAACGCCAGTTGGAGGAGAACGAGGAGCGAGCCACCGAATCCGCGCAGAGCGGCAGCCGGATGGCCGCCTTCCGCGTCCAACTGGCTGAAATGGCGCGTGAACGCATCCGGTCCATGGAGTTCTACCATGAGGTCCCGGTGGTACGCACCCTGCGCACGAGTTGGGAGGGGACGATCTGGGTGCAGCGGCGCGGCGACGAGCCAGCCAGCGATGGTCCGATCGACCTACTGACCCCGGATGGCGGCTACATCGGGACCTACGCTGCTGGCTCGACCGAAATGCCCGATGGCTTCGGTCCGGATGGGTTGGCGGCGTTCATCGAGCTCGACGAATTCGACGTTCCCAGGGTGGTGGTGCGGAGGCTGCCAGTCGGAGGACGGTGACCGCCGATCCTGAGCCCGGCAGTACCATTTGGCCAGCGACAATCACCAGAATCCGATCCGCCAACATCCGATTGAGTCCCATGGAATCCAGCTCATTTCTGCATATCGTAAGTGATACATCGATAGCAGTATGTCCTGTAACATGTTGATATATAGCATGTTACACAAAATAACTTAGTTCCGGCGGGATCGGGCCGACCAACTGGTTTCTGGAAAGCCAGAGAATCCGCAGGTTGGAGAGGTTGCCGATTTCTGGAGGGATGTGGCTCGATAACTGGTTGTAGGCGAGGTGCAACCCCTCCAGGTTGTCGAGGTGGCCGAGTTCAGAGGGGATCTCGCCCGTCAGTTGGTTGTGGTCAAGACTCAACCATTCTAACGCTGTCAGGCTCCCGATTTCCCGGGGGATTTGTCCCCTCAGCGAATTGCTGCGTAGCCACAGGCTTTCGAGATTGGACAGGTTGGCCAGCTCGCGCGGAACCGGACCCGTGATCCCGTCCGACGGCAACGACATGCAGCGTCCGGTCCGTTCCGGGGCGCGGCTTCCACCCGAGGCGGATGGCAACGAGGCGTCGGCCGAAGGCCAATCCGGATCCCGGCGCGGCCCTGCCTCGACGCCACCGTCGAATTCCTCGCGCGCGTCGCGGGGGAAACCGGCATCCCCGACCCTTCGGGTGTTGCCGACGGATTCCGAAGGACTCTCGTCGACGCGGTTCCAGGAGAGATCGAGCCGCTCGAGAAACCGCAGCCGTCCGACTTCGGCCGGAATCTCGCCGGCGAGACCGTTTTCACTCAGGTCCAGCCGAACAACCCGTCCCATCTCGTTCGTCGTGACGCCGTACCACTCGTCCAGCGGAGCCTCGGTCCTCCAGTTCGTGTCCGTGGTCCATCCAGATCCGCCCAGGGCGTTGTAGAGGACTTCTGGAACCCGCCGGTCCGGGTTGAGGGATCTTCACCGCGAAGCTCTGCCGGGCCGTGAGTCCCTCCGGGTCGCTCGCCGTCACGGTCACCGTGGCCGCGCCGACCAGGACTCCTCTCACCGTCACCACGCTTCCCGACACGGACACGCTCGCGCGAGCCGGGCTCGAGGAGCCGGCCGCGTACGTCAGAGGATCCCCGTCCGGGTCGTCGAAGTGCTCCGCCACGTTGACGTTCGCGATGGTGTCCATGTCCACCTCGAGATCCTCTATCGTCCCCACCGCCACCGGCGCCCGGTTCGGCACCGTCACCTGGAACGCCTGCCGGGCGGTGAGTCCGGCCGGATCGCGGGCCGTCACCGACACCATGGTCGTGCCCTTCGCGATCGCGGCAACCGTCACCGTGCTTCCCGCCATCGTCACCGTGGCCGTCGCCCGGTTCGACGACACGGCGCTGTAGGTCAGCGGCTGTCCGTCCGGTTCGGTGAAGTACGCGGCCGCGTCCACCGTCCCCACCCGGCCGGCGACAACCGTCATCGGGGGCATGGCGCCCCTCGGCTCCGGAGCGCGGTTCGGCACCACGACCTGGAAGCCCTGCTGGCCCTGCAGGCCACCCGGATCCGTCGCCGTCACCGTGACGGTCGTCCCTCCCGGCAGCAATCCGGCGACCGTGATGTTCGGACCCGAGGCCGACACCGTGGCCACGCCGGTGTTCGAGGATGTCGCGGTGTAGCTCAGGACGTCGCCGTTCGGATCGTTGAAACACGCCGTGACGGCGGTCGTCTCCCTCGCGTTGACGGTCACCTGCGGAATGGCGCCGCAGGCTGCGGGAGGCTGCGGGCTCTCACGGTGATACCGCGCATCCCCGGCTTGAGATCCGCCCCCCTCACGATGCGGCTCCGGCCACCCGCTGCCTGTCCGCTCCGTTCGGCGAGAGCGGACGCGGCTGCGGTCCGCGCCGATCCGGAACCGGCGCCTCGGGCATCGCCGCGATCTGATCGGCGAACCTCCCGAACACCTCCCGTGTCGCGAGAAAGACATGGGTTCTCCCCGCGACGACGATTCCCACCACCATCGACGTGTCGCCGCAGGTCGTGCGCATGCCAACCCACATCTCCGAAGCCCTGCCGCCCTCGTTGTTCTCCCGGTTGCCACTCATGGTGTCCCATCTTTCCGTCTCGTGGCCTCGGTTCCCCGGCGGGGATCCACACCCGCCGGGGACTCCGGCACTCCGTCGAACGGCCAAGCGCCAGACGCGCACGGCACCGGAGCGAACATTAACGGGTCGCGCCCACCGGCCGTCAGAGGGAAAACCCGGCGGTTCCGGGGGGGAATACCCTGCGGATTCGCAACGGGGGTTTTTCCCGTCACGATCAGTGGGGGCAGCCGGGTCCGGGTGCTACCGCTCGCCTTCGGCCTGCAGGAGCCCGGCCTCGAGGGCGAAGCGCACGACGTCGCGCCGGGTGTGCAATCCCAGCTTGGTCTTGGCGCGCGCGATGTAGCCCTCGACGGTCTTGGGGCTGAGAACCATCTCCTCGGCCGTCTCCCTGGCCGAGAAGCCCTTCGCGTACAACTCGACCGCGGCGCGCTCGCGCGACGAGAGCGCCCCGGATCCCGGCTTGCCGCTCGCGACGCCCCGTGCCTTCCGCCTCGCGAGCAGGGCGGCCGCGCGGCGCGGCAGATAGGAGTGGCCGCGCACGAGCGCCTCCAGGGCGCCCATGAGATCCGTGTCGGCGACGGACTTGTTCAGATAGCCCGCGGCGCCGGCGTTGAGGGCTGGAACGAGGAACTCGTCCTCGTCGTGGATCGTGAGCACAAGGACCTTCGCCCCGAGCCCGAGTTCGGCGATGCGCCGGGTCGCCTGGACGCCGTCCATCCCGGGCATCGCCAGATCCATGACGACGATGTCCGGCTCCAGGGTCCCCGCCTTTCGCACCGCTTCCTCTCCGGAGGATGCCTCGCCCACGACATCCACCCGGCCGGTGGACTCGAGCAGCGCCTTCAGACCGGCGCGCACCACCTTGTGGTCGTCGACCAGCAGCACCCTCACCATTTTTTCGCCGTCACCCCCGGATCGCGTTTAGGATCTCGCCGGCCATCGCCGCCCGGCCGGCAGCCGCCGGGGGCCTTCAGGCACCGGACGACTCTCATCCACGAGAAGTGCTCGGCCACCCAATGTCAACGGGGATCGGCCGGCCGTGGGGTCCGCGGGCGGTGGAAGGGTCAATGGGCTGGGACGGATTCTCGATCAGATCGGCGCGCGCCGCCCGAGCTGAGCTGAGAGCTAGCCTGCCAGGTCCCCGTTCCTTGCCGTTCCGGGCTCCGGAGGCAGGCCCGGGCTTCGAGCCGCACACCGGGCCCCCGGCGGAAGGGCGCACCGCGGGAAGCAGGCCCCGCGAGGATGTCTCCGGGCCGGCGCAAGCATCGGGGAGCCGCGGGAGAGCCACACCCGCCGTTTCAGCAGTCTCGGCGCGGAATCGCCACTCCGCAGAGCGGGAGGAGCACCAGCGGAGACACTGCGGCGGTGCCACTCAGCGGCCCCTTGGCCGCGCGGATCCGGTTGTCCGGCAACGCTCGGTTTCAGCCGGTGCGGCGGGGGTGTGCTCGCCAACAGCCTCGCCCCGGACCCGCGTGCAGTGCCCGTGCCGTCGCCCGCGAGCTCTTCGCGACGTCCGGTCGGGCAGGGCGGTGGCCCGGCGCGGCGGATGGGAGTGCCCGCGCACCAGCGCCTCAATGGCCCCCGGCAGGTCGGTGTCGGCCACGGACTTGTCCAGGAAGCCCGCGGCGCCGGCGGCGAGGGCTGGAACGAGGAACTCGTCCTCGTCGTGGACCGTGAGCACCAGGACCTTCGCCCCGAGCCCGAGCCCGGCGATGCGCCGGGTCGCCTCGACGCCGTCCATCCCGGGCATCGCGAGGTCCATGGTGACGATGTCCGGCTCCAGGAGCCGGGCCTTTTCCACCGCCTCCTCCCCCGACGACGCCTCGCCCACGACATCCACCCGCCCGGTGGACTCGAGCAGCGCCTTCAGACCGGCGCGCACCCCCTTGTGATCATCGGCCAGCAGCACCCTCACCCTCCCATTCGCGAAGAGGCCCGCCGAACGCCGGGGTGGAATGGCCCTCGACACCGGATTCCTCCTTCCCGTGAGTGAATGAAGTGAAGTGAACTGAATGAAGGGTTTTCGAGTGGCCGCGAAGGAGATGCGGTCAGGTGACGCAACAACGTTCGGCAATCGCGAGAGGCCCGCATAGAGGGTTGACACCCCATTCGAGCAGGGGTTTTCCCGGTCTCAGCGCAGGGTCTTCCCCCAAACGGCGCGGGTGCGATCACCCGCATGCCCCTTCAGCGGTTCCGCCGCCCGGACGCCCGGCCGGGCACCGGCGGCTCGTGGCCCCGGAAGATTCTGCCGTGATTCACGCCAACCGCGACCCGCCGGAACAGCATGCCACTCGCAGAGGGGCCTCGACTGCCGGGAGGGGCATTCGGGCGGCCATCGGGTCCGAGGACATCCGGCGGGCGGAGTTGGCGGGGGTCGGCGTCCGCGAGGCGGAACGGCAAAGACGCTGCCAGACTCGAACCGCGAGTCGATCCGCCCGCTTGACAGTCCCGGTCCGAGCGCATTCCTTCCACTCCTGCCCGCGCACCGGCCAGGTCGTGCGTGCCCCGATCCAACCGATGGAGCGAAGGAGGACCGATGTCCACGAGGTACGCAGTCCCGCCGGACCCGGTGCGGCGCTACGGCTATCTTGCCGCCCGGGTCATGCTGGCGGCCATCTTCCTGCTCACCGGCTGGGACAAGCTTGCGGACAGGCAGGACGCGGCGGCCGACATTGCGGAGGTGGGCCTGCCCGCCCCTTTCCTGCTGGCGGTTCTGGCGGGAGTCGTGGAGCTGCTGTGCGGACTGCTGCTCATCGTGGGCTGGAAACCCGTCTGGGCTGCGGGCGGCCTGCTGCTGTTCCTGCTCCCCGTGACGGCCCTGTTGGAAAACCCCCTGGCGGCTTCCGCCGATTTCGGCACGCTGATCGACTTCCTCAAGAATCTCGCGATCATGGGCGGCCTGCTGATGGTCGTGTTGTGGGAGCGCCGACGCGACGCAGACCGACACCAGCCGGAGGCCCCGGCTTCACCGGGATGACCGGCCGCGCCCCGGGTCCCCGGGCGGACGACATCGCCCCCGGAACGCTCGCTTCGGCGCCCTCGGGGTCGACGCGCAACTCGGCCGGAGCGCGCGCAATCCGGGGGGACCGAAGGGGGATGGCGGCTTCGCCAGTCCCGCCGTATTGCGATGGGTATGCTGCTTCCGAGCATGGCGGACGGGATGCCCGACGATTCTGAACGAGCCCGGAATCGACGGCTCGTGGAGCAATCATCCGTTCTTCGGCAGCGGCATCATCGGCTTCACCTCCATGGGGCCGGAGCCGGCGAGCGGGGGCGTGTTCTTCGTCACGCCGTCCGACCGATAGGGCACAATCGGGTTCTAGACAGCCTCAGGGGCGCTGCCGGGGGCACACGGCCCGGCTCTCCCGCCCCCTCGTGCGCCGGATCCCGGCCGCCCCCGCCAGCGTATCGGACCTCGGCCACTCTTCCGCCAGGG
Organism: Longimicrobiales bacterium; assembly: GCA_965204275.1. GTDB lineage: Bacteria > Gemmatimonadota > Gemmatimonadetes > Longimicrobiales > Gaopeijiaceae > Bin94. The sequence goes on along the minus strand of CBDBEC010000002.1, from coordinate 938,331 downwards.
GGGGATGGGATGAGGGGACACCGGCGTCCCGGAGCTCTGCGCCGTCTCCAACCACCACCGGAGCCAGTTGCGTCGGAGAGCTCTGGCGAGTGCGAACGGGCGCCCGGACGGGAGCCCTCGCCGAGCCGAAGTCCCGCCAATTGATGCGGGTTTCCCTGCCGTTACGATACCGTGGAATCAGACATTCACCAAGACGGGAAACGGCAGATCGTGCAGTCCCGGTTGACTTTAGATGATCCCTACGCCGCGATTCACGCCAACCGCAACCCGCCGGGCCGGCAGGGCGCGCCGCGCGGATGCCCGGAGGGGTGTCCACGGGCTAAGCCCGTTTCGCGACTTCGTCCTCATCCACCCGGATTCGGATTGCCTCCAGCGCCCGGGAGAGGAACCCCGAGTCGTAGCGCATGAGATACTGTAACGGGCTCAAGACGCGGTCCTGGGGTTTCCCGGCGGGCCACAGGTTGACGCGCGCCTTGTGTATCTGGGCCCGCACCGTGTCGTTCCGGCGTCTAGCCGCCCGCACGATCTTCCTCTCCAGCGTCCCGAGGGCGGCCAGGCCGACATTCCGGGCCCGCGTCACGGCTCCCTGCAGCGCCGGATCAACGGCGGCAATCGTCTCCACGAGTTCCGCACCCAGTGCCTCGACGGCGGTCCGCCAGCGCGTGACCCCGTCGTGCACATCCTCCGGCAGCCGGTCCCGGGCCAGACGGCTCAGCAACGCATCCCCTTCGCGCAACTCTCCGGGCGTGAGCGCGAACTTCTCCAGTACCCTCTCCACCCTGCTCTCGACCACGAGCAGCGACCCCCGTGGGGTCACCACCGGCATGCCGACCCCGTGACGGCGGAACAGGCCGCGCAATTGGCCGAAGTAAGCCAACTCACCCGGCCCCCCGACATAGGCGAGAGTAGGAAAAAGGAAACTCTCGACCACCGGACGCAGCAGTACGTTCGGAGAAACGGACTCCGGGTCTTCCTCGATCATCCGCAGAACCCGCCGGCGCGACAGCTCCCTGCCGGTGAGCCTGAGCCTGAACCCGTCGTCCAGCCTGTCCAGCCGCTCACGGCCGTCGCGTCCGTCGACGAAGAGAAGGGTCGCATCCCGGATCGGCGGTGCCTGCAGGGCGTAGCCGCCGGCCTTCAGGGCCTCGGACGCTTCTCCGAGTACGGACTCGCTGGCGCCGGGATCCTCGGCCTCCGCCCTGAGGACGGGTTTGCAGCTCTCCTTGAGCCGGGGATGGCCGGCATCGACCAGGCCCAGCGTCGTGTTCCGCAGCAACTCGGCCATGAGATCCGCGAAGGCCGAAGTCAGCGTGGCCGCCGGCTGAAAGATGTCCCGCAACCGGTCCATGTAGCGGGCATGGAAGTCGTTTCGGGGAAAGGCCCGCGCCAGCCGGTCCAACACTTCCACCACGGCCCCGCCCAGCTGTACGCGTCCCAGTGGCCGGGGCGGCCCCGGGGGCGCTGCCCCGAGTGAGAGTCGCACCAGTTCGCTGGCCCCGTCCACGACGTGCGCGTGGCTCGCCTCCACCCAGTCGTGATCGTCGGAAGCGACCCAGAAGAGCGGCATGACGGGACCGCCGACGATCTCCTCGAGTTCGTCCGCGAGTCTCACGGCGGTCAGCGCCTTGTAGAGGCTGTACAGGGGACCCCCGAGCAACCCCGGCTGCTGGCCCGTTGTGACGAAATACCCGTCTTCATCGATCACCCGGCGCAGCCTGTCCTCCGCCCGGGGCCCGGCCGCGCGCACCACCTCCAGGGCGGGGGTGAACGTTCCCGGACCCCTTGCCCGGTCCAGTTCCTTCGCCCGCCGACGGTAGCTCTCGGCGCGGAAGGGTGACCCGCGGTAGAATGCACTCGCCGCCTCCACCCCGCACAGGTAGTCGCGAACGAGGCGCGATACGCCCAGGGGTCGTGCAAGCAGGCGCATCAGGCCGCCGCCGCCCCGCCTGCGCGTCGTCCGGGCCTGCCCGGCGTCAAGCTCAACCGCATGTGCGGGCCAGCACGATGCAGCGGGGCGACATCGACTCGTAGGGCGAGCGGTCGTACCCGCCGAAGAAGGAATCCGGGGTCAGCCCTGCCCGCACCAGCATCGAGTGCAGATCCTCGGGACGGTAGAGACGGACTCGCTCCTGGAATTCCCGTGCAGGCACGTTCGCGCCCCCATCGATGCGGATCCTCTTCTCGATGGTTCGTCCTCCCTCCACGAGGCGTCGTCTCTGGGTCACCTCGAACCCCGATACCGTGCGCCTGTCCTCACTGCTGAGATTGGCCACTACCTCGTCGGCGTTGAGAAAATCAAGGAGGTACCATCCGCCCGCCTTCAGGACCCTCCGGACCTCGCACAACACCGACAGGTCGTCGTCGTCGTCGTCGAAATACCCGAAGGAGGTGAAATACGATGTCACCACATCGAAGGCGGCGTTGCGAAAAGGGATCAACCTCATGTCGCCGCGGACCAGACCGGCCCGGGGCGCGGCCGTGCGCGCCGCTTCGATCATGGCCCGGGACAGGTCCAGCCCCACGGGGAGGTATCCGATATGGTCCAGCTCTTCCAGGTGCCTCCCGGGGCCGCAACCCACGTCGAGGACCTGCGTACCGGGGCCCAGACGGGTGGTTTCCCTGAGCAGCGCCACGGCCAGCCGTGCCTCGGCGCGGTCCCGGTGGGGGTAGAGCGCCAGATACTCGCGGCCGAACCAGCCGCGGAACCAGGGCTTGCGGCTCATCTCGGTCTCACCGTGGTCCCTTGTGATAGGGTTGGTTCCCCAGAATCGACCCGGCCCGGTACAGCTGCTCGAGAAGCAGCAGCCGCGCAAGGTCGTGCGGCAGAGTCAGCGAGGAAAGCGAAAGGCGGAAGTCGCATGCGTCCCTGAGTTCACCGTCGAGCCCGAAGGCTCCCCCGATGAGAAAGTGGACGCCGGGTGCCGGTCCTTCGGCAAGCCTTCGAAGCCAGCGGGCCAATTCGGGCGATGAGAAGCGGTCGCCGCCACGGGTCACCGCCACCCGGACGAAGCCGGGCCGCAGCCGGGCCTTGATCGCGGCCGCCTCCGCGCGCATCACCATCGTGGCCGCCTTGCCGCGGGACTGCCTCACCTCCACCACTTCCAGCGCCCAGTAGCGACCCGCACGGGCCTGGTAGGCATGGAGGTCCGGGGTGAGGGACTTCGCCTTGCCGATAGCCACTATCGAGACTCGCAACGGCCCTCCGCCACCTGTTCCAAAGCGCTCAGCAGGGGTGCCGGCGGCTCTCCGACGACCCGAAAACCCACCACAACACAGTGATCGGAGAGCTCCGGATGGGTCGCGAGGCTGACGGCGTCCTTGGCCGTGCACACAATCGTCCTGCCGCCCCGCCGCGCCAGCAGGTAGGCCGCGTCGCGGCCTGTGTAGGCATGGTGGTCGGGGTAGGCGACCAGTTCGACGCAGGCGCCAGGCAGCAGCTCGCCCAGACCGCTCTCGAACGCGCAGGGGCGGGCGACCGCGCAGACGGCCAGCACATCCCCCGCGGGCGGGTCGGCCGGACAACCGTCCAGATCGCGCCATCCTCCCATTTTCGCCTCCGCTTCGAGCACGCGTGCGCCGGGAGCAACGCGCGCCAACCGCTCACGCCAGGCTGCCACACGAATTGGTGAGCCGGGGCTGCGGCGGGTCAGCACCACGTGAGTCGCTCGCCGCACGGCCGCGAGGGGCTCACGGTATGGCCCCCGCGGCAGGAGGTGCACCCCCAACGGATCTTCGGCTGCGACGAGCAGGATGTCCAGCATCCGGGGAACCCGGCGGTGCTGGAAACCGTCGTCCAGAAGTGCCAGGTCGAAATCGCGCGTCCCCGCCGCCCGCACCCCCTCCGACCGATCGGCTCCGACGAACACCGCATCGCACCCGAACCACCGCCGGTACAGAGCCACCTCGTCCGCACCGTAGCCACGCACGACCACTGCCGCCTTCACGCCCCGCTTCCGAAACCAGTCGCCGAGCCAGCGTACCACGGGCGTCTTTCCCGTCCCGCCCACGGTGAGGTTGCCCACCGAGACAACCGGTATCGGCGGCTGCGGAAGACGGGCTCGTTCGTACCAGGCGCTCCGCGTCGCCACGGCGGCCCGGAACACCGCCTCCGACGGCGCCAGCGCCGCGCCGAGCAGTGCCGCCCCGGGACCACGCCGGCGGCCGGCCCAGAAGTCCCGCACGAAGCCTTGCAACCAGCCCTGCATCAGCCCTGTCCACCGCTTTCGGCCTCCCCCAGCACCTCTTCCACGAGGTCGACCACACGCGACGCCGCCCCCGGCGACCCCAGGGCGGCGCGGATCTCCTGCATTCCCGAAGTCGTTTCCCGCCGCACCGCCGAGGACTCGTCCAGGAGCGGTTCGAGGGCATCCGCCATCGCACCCGCAGTCACTTCTCCCTGAATGAACTCGGGAACGACACGCCGTCCCGCAACGAGATTGACGAGTGCAACGTGAGGAACGCGAACGAGTCGCCTGGCCAGGAAAAACGTTGCCGGATGAGTAACGTATGCTACGGCGAAGGGCATTCCTGCGAGTGCGGCCTCCAGGGTGCTGGTCCCGGACTTGACCAGACCCGCGGTCGCCAGGGCCCTGAGCGAATCGGCGTCGCTGGTAGTCGGAAACGGAAACGATGCGTAAGCCGATTGCGGCAGGAACGGCACCCTGCTCACGATCACCTCGAGGGTCGGCAATCGCCGCTGGAGTTCCCGGGCTGTGGCGGTGAAGGGTCGCGCATGGCGCTGCAGTTCCTGAACGCGGGATCCCGGGAAGAGGGCGAGAACCGGTTTTTCAGCCTCTACGCCGAGACTCCGAGCCAGTTGCTGCGGGTCGGACCGGGTCTCTTCGTCCAGCAGGGGATGGCCCACGAATACGGCGCGCGCCCCGTGCCGCCGGTAGATCCGCGCCTCGAAGGGCAGGATGACCGCGATCCGGTCCGCCACACGCGCAAGCTGTGCGGCACGCCCGGCCTGCCACGCCCACACCTGCGGACCGATGTAGTAGAGAACCGGGATTCCCAGTTGGGCCGCGCGCGTGGCAATCCTGAGGTTCAGGCCGGGATAGTCTATCGGGAGGACCAGATCGGGTGGCTTTTCGCGGAGCAGGCGAATCAGGCGTCGCTCCAGGCGTCTGAAGAAGGGTAGCCGCTTTAGCACCTCCGCGAAGCCCATGACCGCCAACTCGTCGAGGGTGCTGATCAGCCGCACTCCGGCCGCTGCCATGCGTTCCCCCCCCAGTCCCACCATCTCCACCGCCGGCCACCGGCGCCTGATCTCCCAGGCGACGCGCGCACCGTGCGAGTCTCCGGATGCCTCGCCCGCCAGAATCATGACTCTGCGGAGGCTGGGCACACCTCGGTCCGGCTGGGGAGGCACCACCGGGCGACGGGATCAGAAGGTGCGCCCGAGGTACCAGATGATCGCCAGCACGATCGCGAGCAGAATCACGAGGGTCGTGGGCGACTTCCCCTTCCTCGTGTCGATCCACTCTCGCTTACGGCGGCGCCGAACGCGTATGAGCGACATGGTCCTCGATCTGTCTTTCGATGGCCAGTGAGAGTTCGAGTGCGCGCCGTCCATCCTCGCCGGTTACCGGGGGCGGCGCCAGTCCCAGGACGGCGTCGCGGAACGAGGCCAGCTCGGCGGCGAGGGGTTCCGAATCGTCGCCGACGATCTGAATCCGTTTCACAACCGAGGCCGGTTCCGCCAGCGCCGGAACGCCCTCGGGCAGAGCCGGCCCGTCCGGGCCCGAGACCCCGTCTCTCAACCGGTAGAACTCGCCGCGTCCGGCCGCCATGTCCAGCGACAGGTAGCCGGACCGCTGCCAGATGCGCAGCTTCCTGACCCGGGTGGCCGATACCCGGCTCGCCGTGAGGTTGGCGACCGTGCCCCCTTCGAAGCCGAGGCGCGCGTTGGCGATGTCGACATGGCGAGTGAGCACAGGCACGCCCGTTGCAGCCAGTTCGGTGACGGGCTGCCCGACCAGGATGCTCAGCAGGTCCACGTCATGGATCATGAGGTCGAGCACCACCGCCACGTCCAGCGACCGGGGCGTGAACGGCGCCAGCCGGTGCGATTCAACGAAGAGGGGACGCTCCAGGTAAGGTCGGGCCGCCACCAATGCAGGGTTGAACCGCTCCACGTGTCCGACCTGCAACACGACCCCACTCCGCCCTGCCGCCGCGATCATGCGGTCGGCGGCCGCCACATCCGGCGCCATCGGCTTTTCGACGAGTACATGGACTCCGTCCCGAATGGCCTGCAGAGCGACAGTCTCGTGCGCGAGCGTAGGCACCGCGACCACGACCGCGTCGCTCGCCTCGAGCAGTACCTCCAGCGAAGGGCTCACGCACACTCCCAGTTCGCTCCCCACCGCCCCGCACCGCTCCTCGTCCGTGTCGTATATCCCGGAGCACCTCACGCCCGCCAGATCCCGCACCACGCGCGCGTGATGCCGTCCCAGCGACCCTACACCTACGACGCCGATGGAGGGCGCGGCCACAGGCTGCCGGGTCAGAAGGTGACCCCGCGTTCGCTGTTCCGGATGAAGTCGAGGAAGTAGCCCACGTCGGGGCACATCAGATCAGCTTCCGCCTCGACCCTGGCGATCGCCTGCGAGAGATTCCACTCCGACTGGAAGAGGATACGGTACGTCCGTTTCAGGCACCGGCGCACGTCGGTCGAGATCCCGCGCCGCTCCAGCCCGACCGTGTTGAGCCCGTAGAGCTTCGCGGAGGGATTGCCCGCCACATTGCAGTAGGGGGGCACGTCCTGGCTGATTCTGGAGCCGCCTCCGACGAAGGAATGCGCGCCGATGCGGACGAACTGATGAATCGCGACTAGGCCGCTGACGATGGCCCAGTCCTCGATTACCACGTGTCCGGCCATGTTCGTGGCGTTGGAGACGATGACGTGGTTCCCCAGTTCGCAGTCGTGTGCGATGTGGCTGTAGGCCATGAGCAGGCAGTCCGATCCGACCAGGGTCCTCCCCGATGCGGCCGTACCCCGGTTCACCGTCGCGAATTCGCGGATTACCGTACGGTCGCCGACTTCGAGAAACGTCTCTTCCCCTTCGTACTTCAGGTCCTGCGGATCGGTCCCCAGCACGGCCCCGTTGGCAATCCGGCAGTCGGTGCCGAGCGTTGTGTCCCTCTCGATGAGGACCCGCGGGCCCACACGCGAGTTCGCCCCGATGCTCACCCCGGGCCCGATGATCGCGTAGGGACCGACATCCACTCCGGGCGCCAGCTCGGCAGCCGGATCGACGATGGCGGTGTCGTGGACGCTCACCGCGGCCCGCTCCCTGGCGGGTATGCTCCTCATCGGTCCACAATCCTGGCCATCATTTCGGCTTCGGCGACCAAAATGCCATTCACGGTTCCCTTCCCTTTCATCTTGCAGACGCTGCGGCGTAGATTGACCATCTCCACCTCGAAGAGGACCTGGTCTCCGGGAGTGACCGGCCGGCGCCACTTGACGTTATCCAGCGCCATAAAGTAGACCACCTTGTCCTCGGTGTCCTCAACCGCGTCCATCAGCAGGAGTCCGCCGACCTGGGCCATGGCCTCGATGATCAGGACGCCCGGCATGATCGGATGGTCCGGAAAGTGTCCGCGAAAGAACGGTTCGTTGATCGTTACGTTCTTGAGCCCGACGATGCGCTTTCCGGGCTCGAACTCCACCACCCTGTCGACAAGCAGCAACGGGTATCGGTGCGGGAGCGCATCCATGATCTCCACCACGTCGATGGTGCGAACCCGCCGGCACCGGTCGTGCTGCTCCCTGATCGCGCGCGCCAGAGCGATGTTCCCGCTGTGGCTCGGACACTCGGCTACGACGTGGCCCCGGAATCTCCCGCCCATCAACGCCAGGTCCCCCACGATGTCTCCGACCTTGTGACGGAGGAACTCGTCGGCATAGCGGAGCCCGTTGTTCATGACGCCGCCGCCGTCGAGCACCACGGTGTTCGACAGGGAAGCGCCCCGGGCCAATCCGCGGGCGCGCAGGGAATCCGCATCGGCCCGGAAACCGAAGGTCCGAGCCGGGGCCAGGTCACTGCGAAACCGCTCGTCATCGATGATGAATCCGCCGTGCTGGCGGCCGATCGCCGCGTGCCCGAATTCGATAGTGGCGGAGACGCGGAAGCCATTGTCCGGCAGGGCGACGTAGACCGCCCCCGGTTCACCCTCCACTGAGATCACCTCGGTGACCTTGATGACTTCCGCATCGGCGTCCTGCGACTCCAGCCCGGCGTCCTGCAGCGCGCGCACATAGGGCTCGAAGCTCCCGTCCAGGATCGGAACTTCGGGGCCGTGCAGCTCCAGGATCGCGTTGTCGACTTCGAGCGCCGCGAGCGCCGCCAGCACATGCTCCACCGTCAGGATCTCCACGCCGTCGGCGCCCAGACTGGTGCCCAGTTCCGTCGCGGTGACGTAATCCAGCCGGGCCGGCACGCGGGTTGCCCCCGGCAGGTCGACGCGCGCGAAGACGATCCCCGAACCCGGGGACGCGGGTCTGATCGTCAGCGTCGCCACCTGTCCGGTGTGAACGCCTATGCCCTCCAGCTGGACGGCCTGGCCGATCGTCTGCTGTCTACGGCTCGCCACTAGTGTTTGTCCTCCGCCGGATGCCGGCGTTCAAGCAGACGCAGGCGCTTGACAAATTCCGGTAATCGCATTACATGTGCCATGGCTTTCAGGTAGTCGCGGTGATCTCTGGCAGGATACCCGGAAATCACCTGCCCCGGCGCCACATCCCCGATCACACCCGCCTGCGCCGCGATCCGGGCCCGCGCGCCGACTGTCAGGTGCCCGGATATCCCGGCCTGTCCACCGATCGCCACTCCCTCTCCGATTCGGGTGGAACCGGCCACGCCCACCTGGGCCACCAGCATCGAGCCCCGGCCGACGGTCACGTTGTGCCCGACATGGACCAGGTTGTCGAGCTTCGACCCCGCACCGACGACCGTCCGCCCGATCGACCCGCGGTCGATGGCACAGTTGGCTCCGATTTCGACATCATCTTCGATTACGCAGGCTCCCACCTGGGGTATCTTCCTGTGCGTCCCCCCGGATGAAACGTATCCGAAGCCGTCGACTCCTATGCGCGCGCCCGCGTGCACGATGACCCTCTCCCCGAGGACCGAGCCGGGGTAGAGGGTGACGCTCGGGTACAGCACGGTTCCCGCACCGATCGCGACTCCCGCTCCGACCACGCAGTTGGGGCCGATGCGAACACCCTCACCCAGTGTTGCGCCGGCCCCGATCACGGTATGCGCACCAACGCCCACGCGCTCGGGCAGGACCGCCGAAGCGTGGATCACCGCAGTCGGATGCACGCCTTCGTCCTGCCGGGATTCCGTGTGCAGCAACGGCAGAAGGTCGATGAGCGCCGCATGCGGATCGGCAACAACCAAGCGGTGCGGCGGTCCTTGCTCGAGCCCGCTCAGTGCTTCGGAAACGAGGAGCGCACCTCCCCCGCAACGCGCGAGATCCGCCGCGTAACGGCGATGGGCCAAGAGCGCGAGATCCCGGGGTCCTGCATCGTGAACGGGAGCAACCCGGCGAAACGTCACGCTCCGATCGCCCAGAATCCGCCCCCCGGTCGCCTGGGCCGCCGCCGCCAGGGTCAGTAACCCGGATCGATTTCCCGTGGTCACCAAACCGGCCCGCCAATGAGTCGGCGAGGCGCCTCGGTACTGCCGACTTCAATCCGTCGGGTTGCCGTCATCCGTCGCCTTCGGATCCGCTCCTGGCCTCAAGCCGGGTCAGGACCTCCTGGGTCAGCTCCAGCGCGGGATCCGCCACCAGGATGGCCCGGGAGACCGTGTCCAGGATCAGGCCGTAGCCGCCTTCGACGCGAATCTCCTCGAGGACGATCCGGATCTCCTCCATGATTGGCTGAAAGACCTCCGCCTGGCGCTGGAGGGCCTGTTGGTTCAGCTCCTGCCTCCTCTCCTCGAGCTTGATCCGCCTGTTTCCCAGCTCTTGCTCGCGCTCGCGCCTCGCATCCGCGTTCATCGTCAGCTGCTGCTGCTGATACTCGTTGAACGCCTGTTGAAGACCGGCCTCGAGCTGTTGGATCTCGGCGTCGTAGCCCGCGACGGTCGCGTCCAGACTCCTCTTGGCATCCTGCGCCGGCCCATACTCGGCCAGGATCTGATCGCTATTGATGTACCCCACCTTGGTGCCCTGCCCGTGCACCGCAACGGGACTGGCGGTGAGCAGGCACAGGACCGCAGCCGCTCCCAAACGGAAAACACTCATTGTTCTCGACTCCTCCGATTCGATTCGGATTCCAGCCGTCCGCCACACGCGGAAACGGCGTCTTGTATAGTATACATAGCCCCTATAGACATAGCCCCTCTCCAAAGCTTCGCTCTGCGTTGCTCCTCTGGGCCGTAGCGCCGCTACTGCCCTCTCGTCGCGCCTTGCCAGCCCGGCGCCTCGCCGCTCTCGGTGCTCGCGCGGGTTTATCCACGGACTGTTAGAAGTTCGGGCCCATCTTGAAGTGGAGCTGCCACCCCGGCTGCGGCTTGTCGAAGCCGTATGCGTAGTCCAGGCCGATTGGACCGAAGGGAGTCACGAGCTGGACTCCGAATCCCGCGCCCCGGAAGAGCTTGGAAGTATTGATGTCGCCGGGATTGTCCCAAAGGTTGCCGGCATCGTAGAACATCGACACGCCCAGGTTGGAGTTGATTACGGCCTTGTATTCCGCCGTCGCCGAAAAGAAGGCATTCCCCAGACGGTCGACCTGTGCGATCCCGCTCACAGGACCTTCCCGAAAATAGCCGCGCGGTGTGATGGTGGTCTCGTCGTAGCCCCGGAGCGGTTCGCCGAACTGCACGCCCCCCAGCCAGAACGACTCGAACGGGAACCCGGAGGCATCGCCGAAGAGAGCACCCCCTCTGACGCTCAGGCCGAGGGCGAACTGGATCCCCCCGGCGCTGCTGCCGCCGCCGCCCAGCTGGCCGATGGGCACCATCCACTGCGCATTCGCCGTGTGCTTGACGAAGTCCCCCGCTCCTCCCAGCACGCCGCCGTTGAGTTCGACGTTCCAGCTCTGCAGGGAGCCGGAGGTCGGGAACAGAGGATGGTTCAGAGTCTGGCGGGTAATCCCCACCGAGACCGAACTCAGCACTCCCGTCGGCAACCCGAAGAGGGACTGGTCCTCCGCGCTCCTGAATGCTTCGTACTTGGTACGCGCCAGCGAGTAGCCGAGGAAGAGGCGGGTTTGCAGGGAACCGGGGAACGGTACTCCGAATCGGGTCGTGAATCCGGCCCGCTGACGGCGCCCGGTGGCAAACTGGTAGAATCGGTCGGTCGAGTTGAAGAGCGACACCGACCCGCTCACCGTCGACTGGAAGAGGGCGGGGTCGGTGAAGCTCAGGGTAAAGCTGTTGATGTACCTGCCGAAGTCCCAGCGAATGCTGCCCGCCTTGGCCTGGCCGAAGAGGTTGGGCTGGTCGTAACCCAGAAATCCGGAGAGCCCCACGCCCCCTCCGACCGCCGTGCCGAAACTCACGGAGCCCGTCTGTTTCTCCTTTACATTGAAGACGATGTTCACGTCTCCGCTTTCCGTGGTCTGGATGTCCGGCAGCGGCAGCGGGGTTTCGAAGAAGCCCAGGGACTGGATGTTCTGATACGACTGCAGAACCCGGGCCTGGCTGTACACGTCGCCCGGGAGCAGGAATATCTTCTCGCGAATAACGCGGTCGTAGGTAAAGTCGTTGCCGGAAACCACTACTCTGTTTACGTAGGCCTGTTCCCCCTCCAGGATCTCCCAGCCCGCGCGCACCGCGGGGAGGCCGTCGGTCTCTCCCAGGACCTCCCAGTAGGACTGGACCTGAGCAAACAGATAGCCCTCGTTGTAGTAGAGTTGGCGGACCTGTTCGGCCGCCTCCTCCAGGGCTACCAGGTCGAAGACGCCGCCGAGTCCGCGGGACTCGTCCTTCTGGAACCCGAGCATCGAGAGGATCCCTCCCGACTCGTCGGTGAAGTAGCCGCTGAGCCTATCGTCATCGAACTCGTTGTTTCCGTCGATCACGAACTCGCCCAGCCGGTACTGCGGACCCTCCTCGACCTCTACCTCTATGCGCGCTTTCCCGGTGGAGGGGTCGATGATCAGGGTGTCTACCAGAACCTTGAAATCCAGGTGCCCCGCCCGGCGGTAGCGATCGGGCAGCGACGTCTCCAGGTCCACCCGGAAGTCGATGTCGTCGTAGTTGCCGGAGCGGAACCACAGGAAGCCTTCCGGCTTGGTGTTCATGACTCCCCGCAGCTCATCGTCGGAGAAGCGTTCGTTGCCTACGAAAGCCACCTCCGCGATGGTGACCCGCTGTCCTTCCTCCACCGCGAGGACGATGTCCACGCGTCCATCGTCCCCCGGAACCGGCTGAATCCGCTGGTCGATGCGGGCATACGGAACGCCACGCCGCCGCAACTCCTCGCGGATGAATCCCTGGGCCTTCGCAAGTGCGTTTCGGGACAGCGGCGCATTCTGCTCCAGACCGGACTCCTCCAGGACATCGTTGTCCGAAACGGACTCCAGTCCGCTTATGCGAACAAGGCGTGCCAGCGGCCGCTCCGCCACCTCCAGGATGAGGGTGTTTCGCCCAGCGGTGGTCCTCAGCCTGGCCACCAGATCTTCGTACTGCCCGGTGGCCCAGACGTTCCTGAGGGCCCGGTTGATGTCCAGCCAGCTGTGGAGTGACCCGGTCTGAATCCCCGTGGCTCCAACGACGTCTCCGGCCGTCAGACGCGCCACCCCGCGAACCTCGACGGAATCTATGCGGACCAGGCCGGCCGGAGTCTGCCCGCAGATGCCGGCGGGCACCGCCGCGAGAAGCAGAGTGGCGAGCAACGCCCCTTTCGCCGGTCCGAGTCCTCCTCGCGCGCGCAGAATCATGTTGCGCTCGGCGAAGCGGCCCGGAGTGCGAGGCCCTCTTCGTTCTCCGTGATATCCACGTCGATTTCGTCTCCCGCACCCAACTCCGCCATGAGGATCTTCTCGGACAGCGGCTCCTCGAGGAATCGCCGGATGGCTCTCTTCAACGGCCTTGCCCCGTACTTCTCGCTGTATCCGCGGGTCACCAGGAACTCCACCGCCGCGGGCGACAGGCGCAGCGACATCTCTCCCTGTGCGAGCCGCGCCTCGAGGTCTCCCAGAAGGATGTGGACGATCTGCGCGATCTCCTCGCGGCTGAGCGGATGGAAGACGATGGTATCGTCCACGCGGTTCAGGAATTCGGGGTTGAAGGTCCGGTTGATCTCCTCATTGACCTTGTCTCGCATGATTTCGTAGCTGGATCCCGGATCCGCCTGTTGGAAACCCAGGCCGCCCTTGGCAATGTTCCTCGCCCCGAGGTTGGACGTCATGATCAGCACGGTGTTCTTGAAGTCGATGACCCGTCCGTAGTTGTCGGTCAGGTGACCCTCGTCGAGGACCTGAAGGAGGATATTGAACACGTCCGGGTGGGCCTTTTCGATTTCGTCCAGCAGAACCACCGAGTAGGGGCGCCGGCGCACCGCCTTGGTGAGCGCCCCCGAGTCCTCGTAGCCCACGTATCCCGGAGGAGCGCCGATCAGGCGGGACACGGAGAACCTCTCCATGTATTCACTCATGTCTACCCGTATCAGCGCCTCGCGGTCCGCGAACAGGAACTCGGCCAGCGTTCGCGCCAGTTCGGTCTTCCCCACCCCGGTCGGGCCGGAAAAGATGAACGACCCGATCGGCCGGTGCGGATCCTTGAGCCCCGCCCGGCTGCGCCGGATGGCCCGGGAGATGGCCGAGATCGCCTGGTCCTGGCCGACAACGCGCTTGTGCAGCTCCTCTTCCATGTTGACCAGGCGGGCAGTCTCCGCCTGCCGAATGCGCGTAACGGGCACGCCGGTCCAGCGACTCACGATGAACGCCACGTCTTCGACCGAGATCTCCGGCCTGAAACGCCTCCGCTCCTCCTCCCACGCGGCGTGTTCCTCGCGAATGCGTTGCTGGAGCTGCCGCTCTTCGTCGCGCAGTTGCGCGGCCCGCTCGAAGTCCTGGTCGCGGATCGCGTTCTCCTTGCCGTCGGCCACCCGGGACAGCTGCGCCTTGAGTTCATCGACCTCGGGCGGCGGCACCTGGCTGGCGATACGCGCACGCGCCCCCGCTTCGTCGATGACATCGATGGCCTTGTCGGGCAGAAAACGATCCGTGATGTACCTGTCGGCCAACTGGGACGCGTGGGTGAGCGCGTCGTCCGGTATCGTGATCTTGTGATGGTCTTCGTAGTGGCCGCGCAGCCCGGCGAGAATCGCGATCGTCTCGTCGACGGTGGGCGGGTCGATGATCACGGGCTGGAAGCGCCGCTCCAGCGCTCCGTCCTTCTCGACGTACTTCCGGTATTCGTTCAGCGTGGAGGCTCCTATGCACTGGAGTTCCCCGCGCGCCAGCGCCGGCTTCAGCATGTTCGAGGCGTCGATCGCCCCCTCGGCCGCCCCCGCACCGACCAGCGTGTGCAACTCGTCGATGAAGAGAACCACGTTGCGGTTGCCGGTGATCTCGTTCATCACGGCCTTCAGGCGTTCCTCGAACTGACCGCGGTACTTCGTGCCGGCGATCACCGCCGCCATGTCGAGCGCGAGGACCCGGTGGTCCCTCAGGTTCTCGGTGACCTCCCCCCGGGCGATGAGCTGGGCAAGACCCTCCACTATGGCGGTCTTCCCGACGCCGGGCTCCCCGATGAGTACGGGATTGTTCTTCTTCCTCCGGCAGAGGATCTCGATGACCCGTTCGATTTCGCTCTCGCGTCCGATCGTGGGATCGAGCTCACCTTGGCGGGCGAGTCCGGTGAGGTCCCGGCAGAAGTGATCGAGCGCCGGGGTCTTCGATTTGCGGTCACCCCGCGGTGACCCCGGAACCGGAACCGCGCCGCTGGTCCCGCCGATTCCGCCGGCGCCGGCCGAAGTGCCCGAACTCACGTCCGAACCCAGCACCTTGAGCGTTTCGGCCCGAGCCTCGTCGATTGTAACGCCAAGTGAATTGAGGACCTGAGCCGCGATCCCCTTGCTCTCGCGCAGAAGTCCCAGCAGCAGGTGTTCGGTGCCCACGTAGGAGTGGTTGAGTTCGCGGGCCTCCGCCATCGCGAACTCCAGCACCTTCTTCGCGGGCGACGTGTACGGAAGTTCTCCCAGCGCGATCGTGGCCTTCCCCTTTCGCACCGACTCCTCGACCCGCTCGTGAACGCGGTCCAGGTCCACGTCCAGGTTGCCGAGAACGTGGGCGGCCACGCCCTCGCCCTCGCGGATGAGACCGAGGAGAATGTGCTCGGTACCCACATAGTCGTGTTGCAGGCGGATCGCCTCCTGCCGGGCCATCGAAAGGACCTTTCGGACTCTCTCCGTGAAGTTGTAGTTCATTGTCGTGGGCCTTTCGAGACCTCCAGTGGGACGGCGTCCGGCTTCTCCCCAACTATGAAAGTCGCCTTCATGACTCCGTATCGGTAGTGGGAGACGTGCGTTCGCTCTCGAACACCCTACGTACGTATTCGGCCCTGTGAGTCTGTCTCTCCTGACCCGGGAGATCCCGGCCCGCAGCTTCCGCGAGGTGCCCGGCCTGCGAAAAAACCATGATCCGGTTCAGTGAACTGACCCGGGGTGACCGCAGGAGTCCCAGCGAAACCCCCAGACGCACGCCGGACAGCAGCTCCATCAGGTCCCGGTACGCCAGGAGCCGCGCGTGGCGCAACAGCCCATAGGCGCGCCAGATCAGGTCCTCGGTCCTCGGACCCGCACCCCGCAACACTTCGCGCGCTCTGCGTTCCTTGTCGATTACGGCGCTGACGGTTCGGCCGAAGTGCTCCACCAGATCCTCCTCGCTCTTTCCCAAAGTGGTCTGGTTGGAGATCTGGAAGAAGTTCCCCACGAAGTCGGACCCCTCGCCGTCCAGGCCCCGATGGGTGAGTCCGACCTTGTCGAGACCCTCCAGGACTCGTGAGATCTCCCTGGTCAGCACCAGGGCCGGCAGATGCACCAGCGCCGACGCCCTGAGACCGGTGCCAGCGTTGGTCGGACAGGCCGTGAGGAACCCGAACTCGTGGTGGTACGCGAGGAGCAGATCTCGTCCGATCCCCTCGTCCAGCCGGTCGACGAGGCTCCACGCCTCCATCGCGCTCAACCCCGACATCAGGCTCTGCAGCCGCAGGTGGTCCTCCTCGTTGACCATGACACTGACCGCGTCGGCGGAGCAGACCAGAAGAGCACTGCCCAGGTGGGGTGCCTTGCCGTCACCGCGACCGAACAAGTCACGCGAAATCAGCCGGCGCTCCAGAAAGATGCGGCGCGTGTGCACATCCAGTTCCTCCATGCGCAGCAACTCGGCGCCTCCCGGAAGCGCGGGCGTCCCCACAATCCCCTCGATCCGGTCGTAGACGGCCTGCCGGTCGGCGGCGGCGGCCCGGGCAAGATAGCGGTGGCCCCGGAGGTTCCGCGCCAGGCGAACCCGGGTGGACAGCACGATGTCGGCGTGAGGGCCGCTGGCATCGAGCCAACCCAATCCGAGGTCGCGGACAGCTCCCGGGTCCCTCACGATGACTCCACCGGTTCGATCTCGGAAATCCGGTCGCGCAGCACGGCCGCCCGCTCGAAGTCCTCCGAATCCACAGCCCGCTGCAGGCGACGGCGCAGGTCGTCGAGGCGTCTGTCCGCATGGGCGGCGTCGGGATCCGGGGGAAGATACACCTTGCCAACGTGGCGCGTGGCACCGTGGATGCGGCCGAGGAGCCGGCGCAATCCGGGCTCGAACGAAGTGTAGCAGTGCGGGCAGCCCAGGCGTCCGGTCTCTCTGAAGCCCTCGAAGGTGAGCCCGCAGCGGGCGCACGGCTCAGGCACCCTCCGAGTGCCCTCTTCCGCATCCCCTTCGGCGAGCTCGGCCATGAAATCGGCAACCTCACTCCCCTCCGCAGGCAGCGCACTGATCCCCTTCGCCTGGGCGCAGGCCTTGCACAGGTACTGGGTGGACGTCTTGTTGTCCACGACCTGCGTCAGGTGCACGCAGGCGGCATTCCCGCAGTTCGGCCGGTCGCAGATCCGATCCGGTTCAGACATTCTCGAGGACCCCTTCCCGCAGCCGAAGGACTCTCTCCGCCTTAGCCGCCAATTCACGGTTGTGCGTGACGACCACGAGCGCAACTCCGTGGCGCCTCTTCATCTCGAAGAGGAGATCCTGCACATCGCCGCTGGTCTCCGAATCCAGGTCCCCGGTCGGCTCGTCGGCCAGGAGGATGAACGGTTCGTTGACGAGGGCCCGGGCGACCGCGACCCGTTGCTGCTCTCCCCCGGAGAGTTCCCGAGGCTTGTGACCGAACCGGCCGCCCAGCCCGACCTGGTGCAGGAGTTCGGCGGCTCTCTCCTTCGCCCCCGCCGGAGCATCACCCCTGATGAGAGACGGGATCATGACGTTTTCAAGCGCAGTGAAGTCGCGCAGCAGGTGATGGAACTGGAACACGAAGCCGATCCGCCGGTTCCTGAGCTCGGCCGCCTGCTCGGCATTCAGGGTGGAGATGTCGGTCCCTCCGACGAGCACTGATCCCGCCGACGGGCGGTCGAGTGCCCCGAGGAGGTGCAGGAGCGTGGACTTTCCAGAACCGCTCGCCCCCACGATGGCCACCGCCTCGCCCGCCGCGAGGGAAAAATCCACGCCGCGAAGAATGTGGAGTTCCGGGCCGGCAACGCCGCGATAGGTTCGGTGGAGTCCACAGGCTTCCAGTGGCGGCGGGCTTCCGACGCCGTCTCCGCAGCCGGCCGCGGCAAATTGACTCCCGACGGATCCGCCCCCGCCATCCCGGCCGTGCTCATTCGCCTCACTCATGGCGGATCGCCTCCACCGGCACCAGACCGGAGGCCTGCCGGGCCGGGTATATCGTTGCAAGGAGGGAAATCAGGAAGCTCACACCGCTGATCCACAGAATGTCCCAGGGCGAAAGGGATACGGGCAGCCGGTCAACGAAATAGATGTCCGGCGGGATGGGAATCAGCCCGTAGCGCTCGATGAGAACGGCGAGAATCAGACCCAGGGCGAGGCCGGCCAGTGTGCCGATGACTCCGACCCACAGTCCCTGGAACACGAACACCCGCAGCGTGTCACGACGCGTAAGTCCCATCGCCTTGAGGATCCCGATTTCCCGGGTGCGGTTGACCACGACCATGACCAGCGTGCTCACGATGTTGAACGCCGCGACCAGCACGATCAGAGAGACGATCACCCCCATCGCCAGCTTCTCGAGCTTCAGCGCCGAGAACAGCTGCCGGTTGGTCTGCGTCCACGGGTCCACGATGTAGGGCCATCCTCCCAGCACCGTGCTCACCGAACCAGCCACCTCCGGGGCCATCCAGGGGTCCCGGACACGGCCCCCTATCCACGAAACAGTCCCTGATTCGAGGTCCAGGAGGTCCTGGACATCCCCCATCGCCGCGTAGCCGTTGTGCAGGTCGTACTCGTACATGCCCGTGGAGAAGATACCCGAGACCACCCAGTCCTCCGTGCGCGGCACCACATCCCCGTTCGGGCTGACCCGGGTGTTCTCGAGCGACACGACTCTGACCGTGTCTCCCACCAGAAGGTTCATCCGTCTGGCAATGCCCGTTCCAACTACGAGAGGGGTCAGTCCATCCGGCTCCCTCTCCAGGGAGAGATATCCCCCTCGCAGACTGTCCTCCATCGAGGTTACGGGCAGCCCCTCCGCACCGAGATCCACCCCGAACAGGTTCAGGACCTCCGCGTACTCCTGGCGCACGCGCACCAGCGCCACCCTGGTAAACGCGACCGGGGCCGCCGACACCACGTCCGTAACCCCTCTGACCCTCTCGACCACTCCCTCCCAATCGTCCAGCCGCAGCGAGCTGCCCGACTGCTGCACCAGGAAGTGCGGCGTGGAGCCGAGGATCTTTGCGCGCAATTCGTTCTGCATCCCCGTCATCACGCCGATCACGACAACCAGCGCGGTGACGCCCACGATCACGCCACCCAGTGCAACCCAGGTGATGAAGGAGAGCAAGCGACCGCCCCCGCGCGACGCGAGCAGGTAGCGGCGCGCGAGGAACCAGGCCAGACGGGTCTGCGATTTCACCGCGGAATCCTCCGGGGCCCTTCGCCGCGCACCGACCCTGTTCCGGACCGCGTCCCCGTCTCCGCGGTCATCCCGTACGCCCTCACTCGGCCTCACGCAGCGTCGGAAAGAGGATCACGTCGCGGATCGAGGCCTGGTCCGTGAGCAGCATGACCAGACGGTCAATCCCGATTCCCACCCCTCCCGTCGGGGGCAGTCCGTATTCCAGCGCCCTGATGTAGTCCTCGTCCACCTGCTGGGCCTCCGCATCTCCGGCCACCCGCAGGGCAACCTGGTCCTCGAAGCGGACCCGCTGCGCGATCGGATCGTTCAGCTCGCTGAAGGCATTGGCCAGTTCCTGCCCCGCGACGAAGAGTTCGAACCGTTCGGTGAGGCGGGGCGCACCCCGCTTCTCCTTGGCCAACGGGCTCAGTTCCTTGGGATAGTCGACAACGAAGGTGGGTTGCACGAGCCCGGGCTGGACCAGTTCGCCGAAGAGCTTGTCGAGGAGCTTGCCACGTCCGGCTCCCTCAAGGCCACTCGCCCCGTGTGTCTCGGCCAGCGCCCGCAGCATGTCCTCGGATGTATCCAGGGGATCCGTACCCAGTGCTGCGGCCAGGCTGCCCACGAACGGAACCCGGCGGAAGGGCGGCTCCACGGCAATCTCCGCGCCCTGGTAGGTGCAGTTGCGGCTGCCCGCCGCCGCCTCGGCAACGGTCGCCATGAGCCGCTCCACCACCTCCATCATGTCCTCGTAGTCCGCGAAGGCCTGGTAGAACTCCAGCATCGTGAACTCGGGGTTGTGAAACCGGTCGATGCCCTCGTTGCGGAAGTCCTTCGCGATCTCGTAGACCCGGTCCATGCCGCCCACGATGAGCCGTTTCAGGTACAGTTCGTCGGCAATGCGCAGGTAGAGGGTGCGATCCAGGGCCAGGTGACGGGTGACGAACGGCCGCGCCGACGCGCCCCCGTGGAGCGGCTGCAGCACGGGTGTCTCGACTTCCACGAATCCGAGGTCGTCCAGGAAGCGCCGGATCCCGGTCACGATGCGCGTACGCACCCGGAAGACCTCGCGGACCCCCGGATTGACCGCCAGGTCCGCGTAGCGCTGCCGGTAACGCGATTCGCGGTCCGCGAAGCCCGAGTGGGTAGTCGTCCCGCCGGTCTCGGAGTCTTTCTCCAACTTGCCGAACGGTAGCGGACGCAACGACTTGCTGAGAAGCCGGAGGTCCTCCGCGAGGATAGTGACCTGCCCCATGCGAGTGCGGAAGAGTCCCCCCTCGACCCCGATCCAGTCCCCCAGATCCAGCAGATCGAGAAGCGAATACCCGTCCGGACCCAACACGTTGCGCTTGAAATAGACCTGCACCCGCCCGGTGCGGTCCTCCAGGTCGGCGAAGGCGCTCTTCCCGTGCGACCGGAACCCCACCATGCGTCCGGCCCAGCGTCCGGCCACACCACGGTCCTCCTCGCAGTCGGCCTCCTCCTCCAGCTCCTCGAAGTCGGCCACCGACGGTGCCGCGTGCCGGGTCACGTCGAAGGAGTAGGCGTACGGCTCGAAGCCCTGCTCCTTCAGCGCGGCCAGCTTCGCCAGCCGCACCCTCCTGACCCTCGAAAGGTCTTCGCTCGCGCGTGCCATGCCTACGCCACCCGCGCCCCGCCGAACTTCTTCAGGTAGGCCTCGATGAACGGGTCCAGGGCGCCGTCCATCACCGCATGAACATCGCCCTTCTTCACACCCGTGCGGTGGTCGTTGACCATCGTGTAGGGAGCGAAGACGTAGGAGCGGATCTGGTTCCCCCAGGCGATTTCGGTCTTCGACGACTCGAGCGCCTGTTTCTCCCTCTCCTTCTCCTCGCGCGCCCGCTCGTACAGGGCCGCCTTGAGCATCTTCATCGCGGTGGAACGGTTCTTGTGCTGCGACCGCTCCTGCTGGCACGACACCACGATCCCCGTCGGCCTGTGTGTGATGCGGATGGCCGAATCGGTCTTGTTGACGTGCTGTCCGCCCGCTCCGGAGGCGCGAAACGTGTCGACGCGCAGGTCGGAGTCGTCGATCTCGATCTCGATCTCGTCGTCCAGGACCGGGTAGACGAAGACGGAGGCGAAGGAGGTGTGGCGTCGCGACTGCGAGTCGAAGGGGGAGATCCGTACCAGGCGGTGTACCCCCTTCTCGGCGCGAAGATAGCCGTAGGCATGGTCACCGGTGATTTCGATCGTCACGCTCTTGATTCCGGCTTCCTCCGCGGGCTGAAGGTCCAGTACCTCGAGACCGAATCCCCGCCGCTCGGCCCAGCGCATGTACATCCGCGACAGCATCTCGGCCCAGTCCTGCGATTCCAGCCCTCCGGCCCCCGGATGAATGGTAAGCATGGCTTCGCGGTGATCGTCCTCCCCCTGGAGCATGGTCCTCAGCTCCAGCTGGCCGACACCTTCCTCCAGCCTCCGGAGTTCCTCCCGCCACTCCTCCTCCAGATCCGGATCCTTCTCCTCGGCCAAGAGTTCGGTCAGTTCGCCGAGTTCCTCGGCCTTCGCCCGGAGTGCCCCCCAGGGGCCGACCCATCCCTTGAGCCGATTGGCCTCTTCTATGATCCGGCGCGCCTCCTCCGGATCGTCCCAGAATCCCTGCCCGGCCATCTTCTCGTCGAGGGCGGCAACCTGCTCGCCGCGGACGTCGATGTCAAAGATACCCCCGGAGTTCCTCGATCCGCCGAAGGGCGGCCCGGAGTCGTTGGGGTGCGTCCTGAAGGGTGGCCATGGCAGGATCAGGTGGTGCCGTCTAGAACGACACACCCAGCGAAACGTGTATCGGCTGGCTCTTCTGGGTGACCATCGAACGTGTAAGGTACTTGGCCAGGTTCAGGTCGAAGCGGTCGAAGCGGAACCCCAGCCCCACGGTCGCGCCGTTGGTCTGATCGAGCTGCCCCCCCACGTACCCGGCCCGCACGTGCACGACACCGGCAGCCGAGAAGTTCAGCCCCACATGCACGGAGGGGGAACCGGGGTCGCGGGGCCGCTCTTCCGTCTCCACCGCAAGCCACAGATCCATCATCCCGTCTTCAACGAAACGATGCAGCACTTCGTACGCGACCGCGAAGCGGATTCGGGTCGGCAGCGGATCCGACTGTTCCTGGTTCAGGATCCGGAATTCGGTCCCGGCGTGCGCCAGCATCCATCCGAAGCGCAACGGCAGCCCCCCGAAGGGTTCGGCCTGAACACCGACATCCACCGCGTACGCCGACCCCGTGGTTGCCAGGTTCTCGCACTGCCCCCGGCAGCCAACCCTGAACTGCACCAGCTTCATGTTGATGCCGGCGCTTATCCCGGCGGGCAGGGAAGCTCCGAAACTGGCGATGACAAGGTGGTTGCGCACCGTGATCGAGCCCGCCGGGTTGTTGGCCGGGTCCCTGAGCTGCTGGGTCCCGATGTCGAGCAGGTAGTACGAGACCCCGAATGTTCCCAGCCGTGCCCACGGAAACAGAACGTTCACCGCCACCACCGGTCCGGCCAGCTGATCTCCGCTGTACACCATGGCCCGCCGTTCGGTTTGTTCGGCCAGCCCCGCCGGGTTCCAGAACGCCGCTTCTCCGCTGTGGAGCGCGGTCATCGCGCGGCCCAAACCGATCCCCTGCGCGCCGACGGGAAGCAGCAGGAAGACCGCTCCCTCCTGCGCGTCGCCCGAGTCAGGCAACTCCTGCGCCCGAGCATGCCCCGGCGACAGTCCCGGGAGCACTGCCATGAGCAGCACGCCCGCAAACAGGCGGATTCCGTCAGTGGTCGTCATCGGGCACCTCGTATCCCAGTTTCATGAGGCCATCCTTCCGTCGCTTCCACCCCTTCCAGACCCTGATCCAAAGGTCAAGGTACACCGGTCGGCCCAAAAGGTGCTCGATCCTGGTACGTGCGGCAACCCCCAGGGTCCGGATTCCCGCCCCACCCTTCCCGATCAGCATCCCCTTCTGGGACTTTCTCTCGACGTACAGGGCAGCGGCTATGTATACGGGGTCCTCGCTCTCGCGGAACTCCTCCACTCGCACCGCTACCGAGTAGGGGATCTCCTGGTGGAAGTTCTCGAAGACCGTCTCCCGTACCAGCTCCTGTACGAAGAACCGGGTGGGGGCGGTCGCAAGATCGTCCTCCGGGTAGAGGAAGGGTCCCTCGGGAAGCCGGGAGCGCACGAAGGCGAGCAGAGGCCCGAGCCCCTTTCCGGCGAGTCCGGACACTACGAAGGCCGGCAAATCCGGGCGCAGCT
>CBDBEC010000002.1:0-912500 GCA_965204275.1 Longimicrobiales bacterium | reverse complement strand
AGAACCCTGTCGGCGGCGGATTACCACGGCACTCCGGAAAACGACCCCCGTGGAGCCCGCGGGATTCCAACGGGTTTCCCAGGGTGGGCGACCGGATTCGAACCGGCGACCTCCGGAACCACAATCCGGCGCTCTAACCGACTGAGCTACGCCCACCGTCAGTGCCGCCGGGGTCGGCGGCGACGTAAGCTACACGATTCCCGCAGCCTCGTAAACGGTGAGGAACACCCCCCGAAACACGCCCGCCAGGACTCGAACCTGGGACCCTCGGCTTAGAAGGCCGATGCTCTATCCAGCTGAGCTACGGGCGCTCGCGCGAGGGTCGCCGCCCGTCGGCGCGGCCCTCTTGGAGAAGCTAACCGCGCACCGCGCCCGGCTCCAGCAGTCCGTGGCGAAGAGATCGACACGGGTGCAACGCCGGTCGAATCTCCCATGGCCGCGAGCGGCCAACCCGCAGGGGTGAAACGCGCCGCGTCGAGCGGTGTTGTTTCAGGAATGCCCGGCGGGGTTCCGCGGGCCGGCAGAGCTCGGTCCCTGGAATGCGGCCCAACCTCCCGCGGGCCGCGGGCAGTGGCGAAAACACCCCCGATTCCGATAGACTGCACGGAACCGGGCCGCGTTCCCCGGCCCCTGTCCCGCTCCCCGGAGTTGAAAACGGCAAGATGAGCGACAACGGCTCCCAATGGGAAGACACGGCCTTCTTCATCGGAACCCTGCTGCTGACCACCGGCGGCGGGTTGATGATCCAGGCCGGACTGGACCTGCCACCGCTCTACGCCAAGCTGGTGTGGGGCGCGGTGGGGCTGGTGTGGGGTGCGGTGCTGATACGGGTATGGCTGTTTCGGGAACGCGGGCGCTGAGGCTGTTCGGAAGAGTCTTCGCGACGGGTCGGAACTCCAGCCCTCACGGCGGGTGACGCAGGCCCACCGGCCATCTCCTCATCCCCCACCGCCAGCCGCCGACCTGAGCCGCGCCTTCTCGGCCGGCGGTGTACCGAGGCTCGCCTTGAGTGCCTCCATCAGGTCGATGATCTTCGTCTCGGGCTCCTCCTGGGGCGCCATGGTAATCTGTTCCCCCTCGATCTTGCGGTCGATGAGGGACTGGACCCGCTCCTTGACCTCGTCCTTGTAACGACCCGGGTCGAAGGAGTCGCTCGCCGCCTGCTCTATGAACTGCTTCGCGAGCGCAAGCTCCGCGTCGCTCACCTCGCCCTCCTCCAGCGGCACCTCGTCGAAGGAGCGCACCTCGTCCGGGTAGTATAGCTGTTCCAGGATCAGCCCGTCGTCGAGAGGGCGGATCATGACCAGCCGCTGCTTGCCCCGGGCCGAGTAGCGCGCGATCGCCACCCGTTCCATCTCGCGGAGAGCCGCCGACAGGAGCCGGTAGGCACGCGCACCGCCCCGCGCGGGGCCGAGATAGTAGGCGCGTTCCAGGTAGATCCGGTCGATGTCCGCGGCCGGGACGAACTCGGTGATCTCGATCATCTCGGTAGACTGGGCCTCGATCGCCTTCAGCTCGTCGGGCTCGAAGGTGACATATTGGTTCTTGGCGAACTCGTAGCCCTTGACCAGGTTGTCGCGCTCCACCGCTTCCCCGCTCTGCCCGTCCACGTACCGGTACTTGACGCGCGCTCCGGTGTCGCGGTTGATCCAGTTGAAGCGCACCTTGGCGGAGGACTGCCCTGTCGAGTAGAGCTTGACGGGCAGCGAAACCAGACCGAAGGAGACGGTCGACGTGGAGATCGGACGGGCAGCCATGCCGGTAACCTATAGGCACATGGTTCATGGGTCCAACGGAGTCTGACCCGGCTCCCGGGGGGACCGAGGAACGCTCGCGGGCGGCCGGGCCGGACGGCCCGGGTGAACGCCTGGCGCGCTATCGGGCCAAGCGCTCCGCTTCCGCAACCGACGAACCGTTCGGGGGCGGGCGGGCGGGCGGGGGCCACCTCTTCGTCGTACAGAAGCACCGGGCCACTTCGCTCCATTGGGACCTGCGGCTGGAGATGGACGGAGTGCTGGTGTCGTGGGCCGTCCCGAAGGGACCGTCCCCCAACCAGGCCGACAAGCGGCTGGCGGTGCATGTGGAGGATCACCCGCTGGAGTACGCCGATTTCGAGGGGGTGATTCCGGAAGGGAGTTACGGTGCGGGGCCGTCGATCGTGTGGGACAGGGGGCTGTGGACCCCGGTCGAGGACCCCCGCGAGGGGATGAAGAAGGGCAAGCTGCTCTTCGAACTGAAGGGGTACAAGCTCCGTGGCCGCTGGACCCTCGTGAAGACGAAGGGCGGCGCGGACAACCACTGGCTGCTCATCAAGGAACGCGACGCCTACGAGGATCCGGAGGGGGGGACGGGGAGCTACACGGACGATTCGATCCTGTCCGGGCTTACGGTCGAGGAGCTGGGTGCCGGGGGGGACCTCGGTGCGGGGATCCGGGAGCGCGCCCGGACGGCGGGAGCAGCGAGGGCGGCCGTGACGGCCGACGCGGTGCGGGTGATGAACGCGGAGCCGTGCGAGGCGCCGTTCTCACGGGCCGGATGGGTGTTCGAGATCAAGTACGACGGGTACCGCCTGCTGGGGGAGGCGGGAGGCGGGAAGGCCCGGCTGGTCTCGCGCAACGGGAACGACCTCACCAGGGTGTTCCCCGAAGTCGCGCTGGCGCTGGGGAAGCTGCCGTACCGCACTATGGTCCTCGACGGCGAGGTGGTGGTGAACGACGCCTCCGGTTTCCCCTCGTTCCAGAGGATACAGAAACGGGGGCGGCTGCGGCGACACGGGGACATCGCGCGGGCCGCCGTGTCCCTGCCGGCGACATACTACGCCTTCGACATTCTCGCCTTCGAAGGATACGACCTGCGGGGGCTCACGCTGCTCGAACGCAAGGCGCTGTTGCGGAGGGTCCTCCCCACGACGGGCCCGTTGCGCTACTCCGACCACATCCCCGAACAGGGCGAGGCCATGTTCCGGCACATCGCCGGGCTGGGGCTCGAGGGGGTGGTCGCGAAGCGCGCCGACTCGCCCTACGTGGGTGGGCGGAGCCGCCGGTGGCTCAAGATCCGCATCTTGCACACCGCCGATCTCGCGATCCACGGGTTCACGAAGCCCGACGCCGGAAGGAGCGGGTTCGGGGCGCTGCACCTGGCATTCCGGGAGGACGGGGCGTTCACCTACGCCGGCCGGGTGGGAACCGGATTCTCCTCCGGCCTGCTCGAAGAGTTGGGTGAACAACTGCGCGGCCTTCCGCCCGCGGCACCTCCCGCCGGAGCGGAAGCGGCCGGCAGCGGACAGCACTGCTGGGTTGCGCCCGAGCTGGTAGCGGAGGTGCGCTACAAGGAGATCACCGAGGCGGGCGTCCTGCGGCACCCTTCGTTCCTGCGGCTGCGCGAGGACAAGCCTCCCGAGGACTGTCGGCCGCCCGGCGCCGGCCGACGGTTGGCCGAGCCTGGCGGGTCCGTCCAGGCCGAGCCCGAACGGGTCGTCCACTTCACGAATCTCGACAAGCCCTTCTGGCCCGGGGACGGCTATCTGAAGGGGGACCTCGTCGACTACTACCGGGCCATCGCCCCATGGATCCTTCCGTACCTCGCCGACCGGCCGCTCGTCCTGACCCGGTTCCCCGATGGCATCCACGGCAAGTCCTTCTTTCAGAAGAACGCCCCCGACTTCGCTCCGCCGTGGATCCGCCGGATCCGGCTCTACAGCGAAGGGTCGGAGAGGGACCTGGACTACTTCGTCGCCGACGACCTGGAGTCGCTCCTCTACGTGGCCAACAGCGGCAGCATTCCGCTCCACATCTGGCAGAGCCGGGTGGCGGACATCTCCCGGCCGGACTTCTGCGTCCTGGACCTGGACCCCAAGGGCGCCCCCTTCGCGGACGTGGTTCGGATCGCCCTCTTTCTGAGGGAGCTGTGCGACGAGATCGGGATCCCCTCCTTCGTCAAGACCAGCGGTTCCACCGGTCTGCACGTGCTGGTTCCGCTGGGGCGGCAGGTCACATACGAGCAGTCGAGAAACCTCGGGCATCTCCTGGCAATGGTCGCGGCGCAAGAACTGGACCGGATCGCGACCGTCGCCCGGCTGCCGTCGCAGCGCCAAGGCAAGGTCTACGTGGACTTCCTCCAGAACGGCCGTGGCCGCCTGATCGTGGCCCCCTACTGCGTGCGTCCGCTGCCCGGCGCCCCCGTCTCGGCCCCGTTGGCGTGGGCGGAGGTGGGCGCAGGGCTCTCAATCGCGGACTACACGATCAAGACGGTTCCGGATCGCATGGCGCGGCGTGAGGACCCGATGCGCGGGGTGCTGCGGGCCCGACCCGACCTGGCCTGCGGCCTGCGGCGTCTGGCCGCCCTCATTCCCATCGAATCCGGGCGCGAATCCGCCACCGATCCCGACCGGTCCGGCGGCTGAGAACCCGTAGAGAGTCTTTGGCGCTACCGCTTCGGCCTCGACGGACGAGGTTTCCCGGTCAGCGCGGCAGCTCCTTGATCTGGACCCAGTCGTACACGGCCACACCGGCGACGATGTTGCACCTGGAAACACCCAGGTTGATGTCGACCGCGTTCGGGGCTGCGTCTTCTATGATGGTGTCGAGCACCTGGTGACCGTCGAGCCACAGACCCACCTCGTTCCCGTCGACCATCAGTCTGGCGGTGGTGGGGTCTTCGACCCCTTCACCAATGGAATTTCCGAGACGCTCCCAGCCTTCTCCATCCCCGACCTGGAGGGCCCAGTAGTCCCTGGCGGGGTCCAGCTGCAGGAACCACCCGTGCCGCCTGGTGTCTCCCGTGGAGATTTCAACGTCCAGGCAGGGTTCGCCCCCCTGGGAGCCGGCATTGACCTCGAAATCCCAGCCCGGACCAAAGGGGGACGGGAGCGTATATTCCGCCGACGGCAAACGTCCCACGGTGCTCACGACGATTGCGCCGTCTTCGGCCCTTGCGCCCTCGCCGTTGAATCTCCAGCCCGCATCCGGGGGCTCGAAGTCGTCCCGGAAGGTCCTTGCATCCCCGGGCTCCGTCTCGCCGCAGGCGGCCAAAACGATCAGGGCGAGCAATCTCCTCATTGCCCCCTCCTCTCCAGAAATCGCAACTAGGTGAAAAAGGAAGAACGGCCGCATCATACTTCCGATTGCCCCTCCCGTCAAGCGGAAAGTTCTGCCGGACGCGAGCACGCCGGCTCACAGGGCCGGCTCACCACGGGACACACTCCACCCGGCGGCGACGGTTCCGGTCAGCTCATTGGCCCGGGTTTTTCCGCGGTGCCGCACCGGAGACCGCCGGCGCCCCCGGGTCTGCCAGGTTGCGCCGGATCAACGCCCCCGCGTCCGGGTCCCGTCCCATGAAGTCGCGGAACAGGTCCTCCGGGTCGCGGCGGTCCCCCTGCGAAAGCACGCAGTCGCGGAAGGCGCGGCCCGCGGCCGGATTCAGGACCCCCTCCTCGGCAAAGCGTGAGAAGGCGTCCGCCTCGAGCGTCTCGGACCAGATGTAGGAGTAGTACGCGGACGCGTAGCCTCCCGCAAACAGGTGGGCGAAGGAAGGCAGGATGTGACGCTCCACGAAGCGGCCGGAGGGGACGAATGGGCGGAGCGCGGCCGCGGCGTAGTCCATGACGGAGGGATCGCCGCGCCAGGTGCGGTGGAGCTCCAGGTCCAGGTTGGCGAAGGAGAGTTGCCGCATCTGCAGCCAGCCGCCCATGAAGCGCCGCGCTGCCAGGAGGCGTTCCAGCATGGAGTCCGGGAGCGGCTCGCCGGTCTCGTGGTGGCGCGCGAAGAGGTCGAGTGCCTCGCGCTCCCAGCACCAGTTCTCCATGATCTGAGAGGGGACCTCGACCCAGTCCCACGCGACGTTGACCCCGCCTCGGGCCCGGACCTCGACGCGGGAGGCGGTGTGGTGGAGAAGGTGGCCGAACTCGTGGAAGAGGGTGCGGACCTCACGGTGGGTGAGCAGGGCGGGACTGGTGGCCGTGGGGGGATTGAAGTTGCCGCCCATGAAGGCCAGGTGGGGGCGAAAGCCGCCGTCCGGCGCCGGGCCGCCCGCGATGAGGCCGTCCATCCACGCGCCCTGGCGCTTGGTCTGGCGCGGAAACCAGTCCGTGTAGAAGGAGCCCAGGTGGAGCCCGGTCTCATCGTGAACTTCGAAGAAGCCCACGTCGGAGTGCCACACGGCCGGGTTGTCCACTTGCCGGACGGAGAGGCCGAAGAGGCGCTCGGCGATCTCGAAGAGTCCGGACTGGACCTCATCGAGGGGAAACCAGGGGCGGAGCATCTCTTCGTCCACATCGAAGCGCTCCCTGCGCAGCTTCTCCATCAGCCATGCGACGTCCCAGGGCTCCAGGGCGCCCAGGCCGGAGCTCCGGGCGTGGTCCTCCAGTTCGGCGATGTCCCGCTCGTGGAAGGGACGGGTGCTGTCGATGAGCTCGTCGAGGAAGGTGCGGACGCGCCCGCCGGACCGGGCCATGAGCGTCTCGAGCCGGTAGTCCGGAAAGTCGGGGTAGCCGAGCAGTTCCGCGACCCGGCGCCTGAGTTCCAGGATTCGGGCGATGAGTGGCCGGTTGTCGCGTTCTCCCGCCGTGCAGCGGTCCAGGTAGGCGGTGTGGACCTCGCGCCGGAGCCCGCGATCGGCGGCATGCTGCAGCACCGCCTGCACGCTGGGCATGTCGAGAGTGATCAGCCAGCCTTCCTCCCCCCGCTCCGCGGCGATCCGGGCAGCCCGTTCCCGCGCGGTCGCGGGGAGCCCCGCCAGGACCTCCCCGTCGGCGATGACCTTGCCGTAGGCGGCGGTCTCCTCCAGGAGGTTCTCCTCGAATCTGCGGCCCATCTCCGAGAGTTCGAGGTGCAGGTCTTCAAGCGTCTGCTTGTCTCCCGGACCCAGGGCGGCCCCGGCCCGCCGGAATTCCCGGAGGGTGCGGTCGACATGCCGGCGGCGCAGGCCGGCCACCGACCGACCCGCCGGTGAGCCGGCGAAGTCCCGCAGTCTGCGGTATAGCGGCTCGTGGTGGTGCAGGCGGCTCGAGAAGCGCGTGATCTCGGGGAGCGCCGCCGCGTAGGCTTCACGGATCTCGGGGGTGGCGTCCACGTTGTGAAGGTGCGAGACGGGCGACCAGGTCCGTTCCACCTCCTCGGCCAGGGAGTCGAGTTCGCCGACGACATCGTCGTACGACCCTCCCGACCCCGAGCCGAGGGCCTCGATGCGCCGCCGCCCACCGTCCAGGACTTCGGCGACGGCGGGCCCCACGTCACCGGGCCCGATACGGTCGAAGGGGACAGGGAATCCCCGGTCGAGTAGGGGGTTGCCGGTACCGCTCATGAGGGTCCGGCGGGAACGGCTGGGAGGGGACCGCCCGGGTGGCTCCCACCGGTTACGGTCACCGTCGGGCCCCCGGTACGCCGGCCGCCCACTGCGCCGTTGCCCGGGCCACTTCCTCGAGAACATCTTCCAGTGATCGTCCCGAGCGCTTCAGCATGGTGAGGGAGTGGTCGCCACCGTCGAGCACATGCAGCCTGGCTCGCGGGCCGACGCGCTCCAGGAGGGGGCGGAGAAGGTCCAGGTCTGCGAGGCGGTCGCGTGTGCCCTGGTGGAAGAGCATGGGACAGCGTACGTGCATGAGATGCTCTCCGCGAACGCTCTCGCGGCGCCCCGGGGCGTGGAGAGGGAAGCCGAAAAAGACGAGTCCCGCGGGGATTTCGACGCCTCGCTCGCCGGAGCCGCCGGCCGGCCGAGCCTGCTCCGCGACGAGTGTCGAGGTCATCCGCCCGCCCATCGACTTGCCACCGGCGAGGAGCGGGAGCCCGTCCGCGCAGGCCCTCCCCGCCAGCAGCGCCGAAGCCACGACATTCACCAGCCGGGAGACCGGATCAGGCCTGCGGCGCCCCGCCTCCGTGTACTGGAAGTTGTAGCGCAGCGTGGAGACCCCTTCCCCAGCAAGGGCCTCCGCCAGCGCCTCCATCCAATGATGGGTCATGGGGGCGCCGGCCCCGTGCCCCAGGACGAGGAGGCAGGAGGGGGACGACGCTTCCGTGAGAAGTCCCGAGACCGGGGCATGCCCCTTCCCCTCGATCACCATCTTCGATAGCACGGCGCGGCGACTCCAGGCAGGTGTGTCTTTCGGGGGAGCGCTTTTCGTCCGGAGAGCAACGATTCCGTCCACGGGAAGCTAACCGAACATCGGAGTCCGGCGCCCGCAAGGTCCGCCTCAACCGAACTCACGGATTCGGTTCGATCTTTCCGCGCACCCGTCCCCGCCGAACCCGATGGAGCCTCTAGCGGTCCGTGGAAAGCCGCCCGAGCACCGAGAGCGGCGAGGCGCCGGACTGGCTGAGGCCGGCGGTGCCGACTCGGGCCGAGGTTGACGTCTCCCGCCGCGCAATGAGAGCCTTTAACCGCTACGGATAACCGGGATGTTCCCGGGATCCGCACCCTGACGGAGGACGGGCATGGACTTCATCAGAAGCATGATCTCCCGGGACCTGCGGACGGGTAAGTACGGCGGGCGTGTCGTCACCCGCTTTCCCCCCGAGCCGAACGGGTTCCTGCACATCGGGCACGCCAAGTCGATCTGCCTGAACTTCGGGCTTGCGGAGGAACACCCGGGCGGACGCTGCCACCTGCGGCTGGACGACACCAACCCCGACACCGAGAAGGCCGAGTACGTCGAGGCCATGAAGCGCGACATCCGCTGGCTCGGCTTCGAGTGGGGCGAGCACCTGTATCACGCCTCCGACTACTTCGAGCAGCTCTTCCGCTACGCCCTGGTACTGATCGACAAGGGGCTCGCCTACGTGGATTCGTCCACGATGGAGGAGATCCGGGAGCGGCGCGGCACCGTCACCACACCGGGGGTCAACAGCCCCTGGCGCGACCGTCCGCGCGACGAGAACCTCGACCTCTTCCGCCGCATGCGGGACGGCGAGTTCCCCGACGGAAGCCATGTGCTGAGGGCGAAGATCGACATGGCCCACCGCAACATGATCATGCGTGATCCCCTGCTCTACCGGATCCGCCATTCCACCCACTACCGGCAGGGTGACGACTGGCCGATCTACCCGATGTACGACTTCGCCCACTGTCTGTCGGACTCGGTGGAGCGGGTCACCCATTCGCTCTGCACGCTGGAATTCGAGAACAACCGCGAGATCTACGACTGGCTCCTGGAGCACGTTGACGCGCCGGTGCCGCGGCCCGAGCAGACCGAATTCGCGCCCCTGGTCCTCGACTACGTGATCACCAGCAAGCGGAAGCTGAAGGAACTCGTGCGGACCGGTCACATGCGGGGCTGGGACGACCCGCGCATGCCCACGCTGGCGGGGCTCAGGCGGCGGGGGGTGACGCCGGAGGCGATTCGGGCGCTTTGCGACATGGTGGGGGTGGCGCGCGCGCAGTCGCGCGTGGACTTCGGCAAGTTCGAGTTCGCCGTGCGCGACGATCTGAACCGCAGGGCGCCCCGGGCCTTCTGCGTCCTGGATCCCCTGAAGGTGGTGATCACCGGCTACCCGGCCGGGCGCGAGGAGATCTTCCGCGCGCCGCGCATGCCGGGTGGGGACGGCCGGTGGGGAACCCGCGAGCTTCCCTTCGGGCGGGAGCTCTACATCGACCGGGAGGATTTCGCGGAGACCCCGCCGCCGGGGTTCCACCGGCTTCGGCCCGGTGGGGAGGTGCGGCTGAAATACGCGTGCACGATCCGTTGCGATGTGGTGGTGAAGGACGAGACGGGGCGGGTCTCCGAGCTCCATTGCTCCTTCGACCCCGAGACTCGGGGCGGCGTGGCGCCGAAGGGGCGCCGAGTGCGCGGGATCATCCACTGGGTGAAGGCGGACCGGGCGGTTGGAGCGGAGATCCGGCTCATCGACCGGATGTTCCGGGTCGCAGAGCCCCCGCCGGACGACATTGTCGGTGCACTGAACCCCGAGTCGGGGAGGGTGGTCGCGGGCGCGCTGCTGGAGCCGGGAGTGGCGGGGACGCCCCCGGGCACGCATTACCAGTTCGAGCGCCACGGGTACTTCTTCTCCGATCCGAAGGACTCTTGCGACGAGCGCCTCGTCTTCAACCGCACGGTGACCATGCGGGACAGCTGGGCGGGCCGGGTAAGGAACGAGGCCGCGCGGGTGCACGGGACTCGAGCTCCCGCGGCTCTTGACGACGAAGCGGTCGGCATCTCCCCCAGCGGGCATCGCCGGTTGCCCGAGGAGTCGCTGGGCTCCCACCGCGACAAGCGCCGTTTCAGGGAGCTGCGGTCGCTCGGCGTGACCGAGGCGGCCGCCGCGAGCCTGGTGCGTTCACCCGCCGCGCTGCAACTCTTCGACGCCGCCCGCCCGCGGTATCCCCAGGGGGCGGCATCGATCGCGGCCTGGCTTGTGAACGATTTCACAAGGCTGCTCGGCAGCGACGACGGGGCCGATCCGGCTCGTCTGGACCCGGCGGCGCTCGGCGACCTCGTCCGAGCGGTCGATGCGGGCGAGATTTCGCACCGCCAGGGGCGGACGGTTCTGGCAGCGCTGCTCGCTCGGGGGGGCTCGTTCGCGGAAGCGCGTGCGGCGGTCGACCTCACCGAGATCGGTGACGAGGATACACTGCGTGCGTTGCTGCAGGAGCTGGTCGCGGAGTACCCGGACAAGGCGGCCGCCTACCGCGCGGGGCGAACCGGCCTGCTGGGGTTCTTCGTGGGACGGGTGATGAGGCGGACCGATGGCAAGGCGGATCCGAGGGCGGCGACCCGGCTTGCGGAGGCAATCCTGACCGGCGGCGCGAAACTCTGACCTCACCGCCCGGCGTGCCTCCGTTTCAAGCCCGGTGTACACCCGCGCGGGTCGGTCCCGGGGTCAGTAACCGGCCGCGGTCCCGTCGCTGTCGCGCGGGTCGGGCACACCGACCAGCATCCCCGTGTCGGGGTCGACGAAGATGCAGTGCGCGATCCCCTGGCGGCGGCTCCATGCGATCTCGTGTCCCATCGCCGCCAGCACGCCCGCATCGGCCTCGCCCATGTACCCTTCCTCCAGGCGGGCTACGTTCGGGAGCCACTGGTGATGCAGGCGCTTGGAAGTCACCGCCTCGGTGGGCGACATGCCGAAGTCGGCGACATTCACGACGATCTGGAGTACGGTGTTGATAATGGTGCGTCCCCCGGGGCTTCCGATCACGGCAACCAGCCCGCCGTCGCGGGCCAGGATAGTCGGCGTCATCGACGACAGCATGCGCTGCTCCGGTCGCGCCAGGTTGGGTTCGGTTCCGATCAGTCCCCGCTCGTCGGTAAGGCCGGGGCGCGCGTTGAAGTCTCCCATCTCGTTGTTGAGGAGGAAGCCCGCTCCGGGCACAGTGATGTACGATCCGTACCCGCCTTCCAGCGTGTAGGTGACGGAAACGGCCATCCCGCTGGCGTCGACCACGGAGTAGTGCGTGGTTTCGTCGCTCTCCCAGCCGGGCCCGGCGGCCACGTCGGCCGGGCTGGACGGGCTCGCGGCGTGTGCCTCGATGGTGCCCCGGATCTCGTCCGCGTAGGCCTTGCTGGTGAGGCGCTCCACGGGGACATCGGCGAAATCCGGGTCGGCGAGGAAGAGCGCGCGGTCGCGAAACGCCCGTCGCATCGCCTCGACGAGGTGGTGCGCGTGCGCGGGGGTGTTGGCTCCCATGGCAGCCAGGTCGAAGCCTTCGAGCACGTTGAGCATCTGTAGCAGCGCGGTCCCGCCCGAAGACGGCGGTGCCATGCTGATGATGTCGTACCCCCGGTAGGTGCCCCGCACCGGCTTCCGTTCCACGGCCCGGTAGCGCGCGAGGTCTTCCTCGGTAATCCAGCCGCCCCCGCGTTCCATCTCCTCGGCAAGCAGCCGCGCAGTCTCGCCCGCGTAGAACCCGTCGCGGCCCTGGTCGCGGATGCGATGGAGCGTGGCCGCGAGATCGGCCTGCACCAGGATGTCGCCGGGGGCGTAGGGCTCTCCCTCGCGGAAGAACTGGGCAAAGGTCGCCGGGTAGTCGCGAAACGCCTCCAGCCGTCCGGCCAGGGAGTTGGCCAGGCGCTCGCTGACCTCGAAACCGTCGCGTGCGAGTGCCACCGCCCGTTCCACGAGGCCGGCCCATTCGGCCGTACCATATTTCTCGTGGGCCAGGGCGAAGCCCGCTACCGTGCCCGGCACGCCGACCGCAAGGTGGCTTCGGTGGTGGATTCGGGAGGAGTACTCGCCATCCTCGCCCAGGAACATCTCCGGGTGGGCCCGCAGGGGAGCCTTTTCGCGGAAGTCCATGACGGTCGAGCGCCCGTCCGGAAAGCGGATCACCATGAAGCCGCCACCTCCGATGTTGCCCGCCACGGGGTGCGTAACTGCAAGCGCGAACCCGGTGGCGATCGCCGCATCGACTGCGTTGCCCCCGGAACGGAGTGTCTCGGCCCCGGCCCGGCTCGCGTCGGGGTAGGCGGAGACCACCATCCCGGCCTCCGAACGGAGAGCCCCGTGAGCGGCGGCGATATCGGGAGTGGCCGCGGCGGGGGTGTTGCAGGCGGTGAGGAGCAGGGCCGCCGACAGGGGCACGGGAGGGAGGGACTGGCGCAGGTTCATGGTTGGGTCTCATGTTCAGGTTGCGGGCATCGGTCCGCCATCCATGCCTGGAGGAACGCGCACCGCGGGAACGCGCGACCACCCGGTTTGGGGGTTGCGACGGGATGTCGGAAGGTTCCCGGTGCGTGGGAGCTGGTCAATGGGTTCGGGCCAACCTGCCCTCGAGGATTGGCCGTTGCGAGCCTGTGCGCTCCGGCGGACGACGACTCCCAAGCCTGGCTGAAGACAATCGGAATCGCAGAGGCGGGTCAATGGGACGGAGTTTTGTGGAGGGCTTCGGAGCCGGCGCGTGGCAGGGCGGGACGTGGCCCAACTGCCACCTGACCACTGCGGCCGCGGCGACCAGGACCGCCGGTGTCATCCTGCTCGTTGCCCTGTTCCCCCTCGGCCTTGCCGCCCAGGACCCCCGGCGTGTCCACCCCGGGGTGGCAACCCTGACCGGCGTCGTGCGCGACAGCACCAGCCTCGAGCCGATCGCGTTCGCGCAGATTCGCGTCTCAGCGGCCGGGGTTGCCGGCCGGCCGGCAATCGGATTCACCGACCGTTTCGGGGCTTTCGCGATCCCGAGGGCTCCCTGGGGGCCGGTGCGCGTCGAGGCGAACGCCCTGGGATACGCGGAGTGGACCCGCGACTACGACGAGCTTCCCGTCGTTGCCCTGCAGATCCTCCTCGCTCCCGCGCCGATCGTGCTGGACTCGCTGGGGGCCCGCGCCGTGGGCCGGAAGGGGGACCCACTCTCGGCATCGCGGGACGCCTTCGTGGTGGATCCGGCCATGATGCGGACCATGCCGGCCGTGCTGGAGACAGACGTGCTGCGCGTACTCGCGATTTCGCCCTCGGCCTCGGCACCGTCGGACTTCGTGTCGGTCCCCTACGTTCGAGGTGGGGCCGGGGACGGAACACCCGTCATGCTCGACGGCGTGCGGCTCTTCAACCCGTTCCACCTCGGCGGATTCCTCTCGGCGGTCAACGCGGAAGCGGTCGACCACGCGGCTCTGCTGCCCAGCTCGGGCGCCGGCGCCCAGCACATCGGTTCGCTCTCGGGCGCCATCGAGATCGCCACGCGGGATGGGGCGCGCGACCGCCACCGGGTTGCAGGAGCGGTGGGGCTCGCCTCCTCGCAGCTCACGGTTGAGGGGCCGCTCGGCGGCAGCATGTCGTACCTGGTCGACGGACGGCGCACCTATATCGACATCTTGACCAGGGGTCTCGCCTGGGCGGGTTTGATCGAGGATCATTTTCCCTATTCGTTCTTCGATCTGCATGCCAAGGTAACAAGGGATCTTGGTGGCTTTCGCCGCCTGTCCGTGACCGGCTACCTGAATTCGGAGGGGATCCAGTACGAGGACTGGCGGAACAGGAACAGGAGTGAGGAGTTCACCAGCAAGGAGGACTTCACGTGGGGGAACGCAGCAGTCTCGGCACACTACCGTGACCGCCTGGCGGGCGGTGCCTTTCTGGATGTCACCGTCGGACACAGCCGGTTCGGAAACAACCAGCTCAGAATCCGGGAGCGGGACCGAGCCGCTGCCGACACGGTGCTGTCCGGCGGTGGGAGAATGATCGAAGACCGCGTTGATGTAAGGGCGACGTGGCATCGGTCCCGTGGCAGGGTCATCGCGGGCGGCCAGGCGATCCGGTTCACGGGGGACTACGACTATGCGCTTACCGACCTGGTAGACATACTGCCACTGCTGGTGTTGCGGGATCGGCAGTGGCGGATCGGGGCCTTCGCCAATGTCGACGCACCGGTGGGCCGGACCTGGCGGACGCGGGCCGGAGTACGGTTGGACCGCTTTGGCGGGGTGGCGAACACGATTGCTCCGTTCGCCGAACTCACCTACGCGGGGGCATGGTGGGACGCGCGGATCTCCGCGGCGCTTTCCTACCAGTCGCTGACGTCGCTGCGCAACGAGGAGTCCATCGGTGCCAGTCTCCTCGCCTACGATCTGCTGGTACCGGTCGAACGCGGCCCGGTCCCGCGCAACACCGAGATCTCCGCCGGATGGGAAGGATCGCGGGGCGCCTGGCGCCTGCGCCTGGATGCCTTCGCGAGAAAGATGGACAACCTTCGTCTAACCGGGTTGCCGGAGGATCCACTGGAGGCAATGGTGCTCGAAGACCCATCGCTGCGCATGGTGGGCAGCGGTGCGGCCGCAGGGGTCGAGGCGTCCTGGAGCTGGGGCGGCGGCCCGCTGTCCACGGTGGGCAGCTATCGCTGGAGCCGGGCTACGAGGACGGTCGACGATCAGACCTATGTGCCTCGATTCCACCGGGACCACGAACTGGAACTCGGGGCTGTGCTGGAGAGCGTCGGGTCCATGTGGTCGGCACGGGGTTCGCTGAGGTCGGGACAGCCGACCACTTCGGTCCTGGCGGTCATTCCCGTGGGATTTCACGACTCGGCGGGAAGCGACGATATCGGATGGGTCGTGCTCGAGAGCGATTACAATTCCAGCAGGCTGCCATACTACCTGCGGCTCGACCTGGGCTGGCGGCCAAGACAACGGGTGCCCGCGTCGGGTGGGCGTTTCGTCACGCCGTTCATCTCGGTCACCAATCTGTTCAGTGCACCCAATGTGCTGGCTGCGGACGTCAAGATTCGAGCCGACGAGGGGAGTAGCCCAACCGAGGTCGAAGTCCACTACCTGCCACAGATGCCCATGCTCGCCTTCTTCGGCGTGGAGTTCCGGTTTTGAAGGTCTGCAGGTTGGTGGTCCTGGCCGCCATGGCGGCGCCGAGCGGATGCGACTACATCGCGCAGCCCGAACGTCTGGTGGATCCGGACGTCATCAGCATCGCGATGGTGCTCGTAGCGGGCCAGAGGCAGGCCCACTTGCTGGCCGGACACCCCTACCTCCACCCGTCCGACCCGCCTCCGGAGGTCACGGCCGTTCTGACTGGCCCCCGCTGGCGAGTCGCGCTCACGCACAAGACGGATCCGATGGATGGCTGCGGCGGGGGCCCGACAAACTGGCCCATCCCGATGGTCTGCCTCTCCGCTACGCTACCGGACCCGATTCAGGAGCGGGTCACCTACAAGCTCGAGGGCAGGGGCCCCAAGGGTACGTTCAGCGGTGAAGCCACGGTGCCGGCCCCTCCCCACATTTGGAATCTGGGGGACACCGTGTGGCTTCCCGAGTCCACGAGTCTGGTCCGGATCCCGATTCGGTACCGGGTGCCTCCGGAATTGGGGACCGTCCGCCCCGAGGTGTTCCAGACTGTCAGAAAAGGCAACGGGACCGAGTCGAAGTGGATTCCGGTTTCGCCCGTGGAACTGGAGTTGGATGGCGAGGACACAATCGTCTGGGCATACTCGCCGGACTTTCAGTGGGCCTCCCTGAACCTGCTCGGAATCGGTTGGCGTTACACCCATTTCTGGAGGTCGCACGGAAAGCGTATGAGGTGGCCGCGCGTCGGTCTTTCCGGCGAGGGCGTCTACGGGTACTTCGATGGAAGTGCGAAGTCGCCTCGGGTTCACGTCGTTATCGAGGACGGCGGGTAGATGCGGCCGACACCCGGCACCCCGCGGGCGAGTTGGACACCCGTGGGACCGGCGGACTTGCGGAAGAGGCGGACCCGGGACGGGACAGGGAGACGCGTCTCGTGCGCGGAAGTCAGGAAACGACGCCCGGAGATGCTCGTATGTACCGCCGACGTTTCGCGAAGAGTTCACGACCGTCGTCTGCGGAGTGATCGACGCAGGTCACGGCATCGGTAGGGCGCGGCACGGATCCGCGCCCGCAGAAGCGGGAGGGTATCGTGACCGGGCCTGAAGCCGGTGCAGGGCGGAACAGGACGCGGACCCGCATCCGCTTCGCCCTGGTGGTGGCGATCCGCACCGCCCGTCTCATCCTGCTCGTTGCCCTGTTCCCCCTCGGCCTTGCCGCCCAGGACCCCCGGCGTGTCCACCCCGGGGTGGCAACCCTGACCGGCGTCGTGCGCGACAGCACCAGCCTCGAGCCGATCGCGTTCGCGCAGATTCGCGTCTCAGCGGCCGGGGTTGCCGGCCGGCCGGCAACCGGATTCACCGACCGTTTCGGGGCTTTCGCGATCCCGAGGGCTCCCTGGGGGCCGGTGCGCGTCGAGGCGAACGCCCTGGGATACGCGGAGTGGACCCGCGACTACGACGAGCTTCCCCTCGTTGCCCTGCAGATCCTCCTCGCTCCCGCGCCGATCGTGCTGGACTCGCTGGGGGCCCGCGCCGTGGGCCGGAAGGGGGACCCACTCTCGGCATCGCGGGACGCCTTCGTGGTGGATCCGGCCATGATGCGGGCCATGCCGGCCGTGCTGGAGACAGACGTGCTGCGCGTACTCGCGATTTCGCCCTCGGCCTCGGCACCGTCGGACTTCGTGTCGGTCCCCTACGTTCGAGGTGGGGCCGGGGACGGAACACCCGTCATGCTCGACGGCGTGCGGCTCTTCAACCCGTTCCACCTCGGCGGATTCCTCTCGGCGGTCAACGCGGAAGCGGTCGACCACGCGGCTCTGCTGCCCAGCTCGGGCGCCGGCGCCCAGCACATCGGTTCGCTCTCGGGCGCCATCGAGATCGCCACGCGGGATGGGGCGCGCGACCGCCACCGGGTTGCAGGAGCGGTGGGACTCGCCTCCTTGCGGCTTACGGTGGATGGGCCGCTCGGCGGCGGCATGTCGTACCTGGTCAACGGACGGCGCACCTACATCGACGTCCTGTCCAGGGGTCTCGCCTGGGCGGGTGTGATCGAGGACGACTATCCCTACGCGTTCTCCGATCTGCATGCCAAGGTCACCTGGGACTTCGGCAGCTTCCGTCGCCTGTCCGTGAGCGGCTACGTGAGCTCGGAAGGGATCGACTACGAGAACGCGTTCGACGCCGGAGCGCTGGAGGGGGAGGTCCACCGCAGGGATGAGTACACCTGGGGGAATACCGCGGTTGGGGCGCACTACCGGGACCGGCTGGCCGACGGCGCACTCCTGGATGTCACCGTCGGGCGCAGCCGGTTCGGCAACAACCAGTTCAGAGTCGAGAATCTGCACGTGCCGTTTGCGGACACGGTGATATCCGGCGGCGGGCACATGGCCGAAGACCGCGTCGATGTGCGGGCGACGTGGCATCTGTCCCGCGGTACGCTCACCGCCGGCGGCCAGGCGACGCGGTTCACCGGGGAGCACGACTATTCTCTTACCGACCTTGACGACATACTGCCTCTGCTGGTTCTGAGCGATCGACAGTGGCAGATCGGGGCTCTTGCCAATGTCGACGCACCACTGGGCCGGGCTTGGCGGACGCGAGCCGGGGTACGGTTGGACCATTTTGCGGGGGTTGCGAATACGTTTGCTCCCTTCGTCGAACTGAGTCATGCGGGCGGTTGGTGGGAGGCGCGGGTGTCGGTTGCGCGCTCCTACCAGTCGCTGGCCTCGATGCGCAACGAGGAATCCATTGGCGCCAGCTTCCTGGCCTACGATCTGATGGTGCCGGTCAAACGCGGACCGGTCCCCCGCAACACCGTGATCTCCGCCGGATGGGAGGGGTTCCGGGGATCCTGGCGTCTGCGGCTGGACGGCTACGCGAGAAAGATGGGGAACCTACGGCTGCCCCCGCTCCCGGAGGACCCATTCGACGCCTGGGTGCTCGGGGACCCCGCGCTGCACCTGGTGGGCAGCGGAACGGCCGCGGGTGTCGAGGCGTCGTGGAGTTGGGCCCGCGGCCCGCTCTCCGCGGTGGGGAGCTACCGCTGGAGCCGGACCACGCGAGCGGTGGACACCGTGACCTACGTACCTCGGTTTCACCGGGACCACGAACTTGAGCTCGGCGCCGCGCTGGAGCGCGGCAGGTCCCAGTGGTCGGCCCGGGGTTCGCTGCGGTCGGGACAGCCGACCACTCCCTTTCTGGCGATTCTTCCCATCGGATACCAGGACTCCGTAGGCAGCGACGCCGAATGGATCGCGCTCGAGGGTGGTTACAACGCCGGGAAGCTGCCGTGCTACATGCGGCTCGACCTGGGCTGGCGGCGACGACAACCGGGGTCCGCGTCGGGTGAGCGATTGGTCACACCCTTCATCTCCGTCACCAACCTGTTCAGCGCACCCAATGTGCTGGCCGCGGATGTCCGGTATAACGTCAATGAAGACACCGACCCGGTCGAATTCGAAGCCGTAGCCCACTATGTGCCACAGATGCCCATGCTCGTCTTCTTCGGCGTGGAGTTCCGGTTTTGAGGGCCCGCGGGCTGGTGGCCGTGATCGCCATGGCAGGGCCGGGCGGATGCAGCTACGTCGCCTCGCCCGAGAGTCTGCTGGACCCGGACGTCATCAGCATCGCAATCGTGCTCGTGGCAGGCGAAAGCCAGGCCCATTTGCTGGCCGGGAGCCCTCACCTCGGCAGACTTGACACGCCCCCCAGGGTAACAGCCAGCCTGATCGGCCCGGGCTGGCGTGCCGATTTCACGCACGAGACGGAGACGAGGGATGGCTGTGGCGGCGGCCCGACGGACTGGCCCATCCCGATGGTCTGTATCAAAGCCGTGCTCCCGGAACCGATCCGCGAAAAGGTCGCCTACAGGCTCGTGGGAAAGGGTCCGAAGGGTTCGTTCACCGGCGAAACCGTGGCGCCGGCCGCGCCCCTGATTCTGGAACCGCGGGACACCGTTTGGCTCCCCGGGTCCACGCGTGTGGTCCGGATCCCGGTTCGCTACCGGGAGGCCCCCGAAGTCGGCACGATGCGCCCCG
Organism: Longimicrobiales bacterium; assembly: GCA_965204275.1. Taxonomy (GTDB): domain Bacteria; phylum Gemmatimonadota; class Gemmatimonadetes; order Longimicrobiales; family Gaopeijiaceae; genus Bin94. The sequence continues at coordinate 893,256 of CBDBEC010000002.1, read as the reverse complement.
AGGTGTTCCAGACGATCAGCGACACCGCCGGGACCGAGTCGGAGTGGATTCGGGTCTGGCCCAGGACACTGAATCCGGAAGGCCAGGATACCGTCGTATGGGGATACTCGCCGAAGATCCGGTGGGCCTCCCTGCACGTGCTCGGGATCGGACGACACTACACCTTTTTCTGGAGGTTGAGAAAGAACCGCGTTCCGTGGCCGCGTGCCGGCATTTCCGGCGAAGGCGTCTACGGGTACTTTGACGGGAGTGCGAGGTCCGGGCCCATCAGTATCCTGCTGGAGGACGGCGGGTGAGTACGGGAGACATCGGGCAGGGGCTATCCGCCGAGAGAAGTGGTGATGCGATCACCGGCCCGGCTCGCGTGATGGCGCGGACAGCTCGGCCGGATGGAGGGGGGAATGGTAGCCCCGTGGAATTCGCGCGCTATAGTGGCGTAGGTTCTCCTGCGAAGATCGGAACGCCAGACAGGATGGGAAGGCGAATGAAGCAATCGCGGTTCGGTTACCGTGCCGGTCCCCGCTGCGCCCGCGGGAGTATCGTGACACAGACCCCGGCCTGTCCCGGACGGGGCGGTTCCCGCACGCCCGGGTGTTTCCCGGCAGCGGCTGCCCGGACCGCCCGTCTCGTGGTGTTCGCTGCCGTGCTCCCCATGATTCTCGCCGCCCAGGACCCCCGGGAGATCGCGCTGCTGAGGGGCCACATCGGGGTCGAACCCGAACCCGGCTCCCTGCTGGCCGCTCCCGCGCGGCTGACCATATCACGACTGCCCCTTGCGGACGCCCTCACCCGGCTGTCGCAACAAGCCCGCGTACAGATCGCCTTCAGTCGCACATTGCTGCCTTCCGCCCATCGCGCCGGATGCGACTGCGCGGCCCTCAACCTCGCCCGCGCTCTGGACAGGATTCTGGCGGGCACCGACCTTGGCTACGTGGAAGTCGGGTCCCAGGTCGTAGTGGTCCCCAGGGCGCAGGGGGAAGCCCCCCGTACGGACGTCGAACCCCGCCGTCGGTCACGCGCCGTGGCAACCCTTACCGGCGTGGTGCGCGACAATACCAGCCTCGAACCGATCGCGTTTGCGGAGGTCGCCGTTTCGCCGATTTCGGCTGTCGGCGGTACGGTAAACGGGCTCAGCGACCGCTTCGGGGCGTTCGCGATTCCGAACGCGCCGGCCGACCCGGTGCGGATCGCAGTGAACGCCTTCGGATACGCGGAGTGGGCACGGGATTTCGATCGGCTCCCCACCGGCCCGGTCGAAATCCTCCTCGCGCCCGCCCCGATTGTGCTGGACTCCCTGGGCGTCGTGGTCGGCGGCCGCACGGGAGACCCCATTTCGGTCTCACGAGACGCCTTCGTGGTGGATCCCGCGATGATCAGAGCCATGCCCACGGTGCTGGAGACCGATGTCCTGCGGGTCATGGCCATCTCGCCGTCGGCCTCGGCACCGTCGGATTTCGTGTCGGTTCCCTACGTCCGGGGCGGCACGAGCGAAGGGACACCCGTGCTGCTGGACGGCGTGCGGCTCTTCAATCCGTTTCATCTGGGGGGGTTCTTCTCGGCGGTCAACGCGGAAGCGGTGGACCATGCGACGCTGCTGCCAAGCTCCGGCGCCGGGGCACAGCACATCGGCTCGCTCTCCGGCGCCATCGAGATCGCCACCCGGGACGGAGCGCGCGACCGCCATCGCGTGGCGGGAGCGGTGGGACTCGCCTCCTCGCGGCTCACGCTGGAGGGGCCGCTCGGCGGCGGCACCTCCTACCTCGTCGACGGACGACGCACCTATGTCGACATGCTGACAAAGGGGCTCGAGTGGGCGGGTGTGATCGATGGCCACTTTCCCTATTCCTTCTCCGATCTGCATGCCAAGCTCACAAGGGATCTCGGCGGCTTCCGCCGCCTTTCCGTGACCGGCTACCTGAACTCGGAGGGGGTATGGTACGAGGAAACCCGGGACGACGGCGGGGGCGAGGAAGTCACCGGCAGGGCGGAGTTCGCCTGGGGGAATACCGCGTTGGCGGTGCACTACCGTGACCGGTTGGCGGGCCGCGCGTTTCTGGATGTGACCATCGGGCACAGCCGGTTCGGCAGCAACCTGCTTGCCCTTGACGACCTGCACCGGTCCCCCGTGGACACGGCGGTGTCCGGCGGCGGCCATATGACCGAGGACCGCGTCGACCTGCGAGCGACGTGGCATCTGCCGCGTGGAACGATCACCGCGGCCGGTCAGGTGATCCGGTTCGCGGGGGATCACGACTATCTGGACTCCGATCTCGAGGACATACTGCCCCCGCTGGAATGGCGCGACCGGCAGTGGCGGCTCGGGGCCTTTGCGAATCTGGACGCGCCCCTGGGCCGGACCTGGCGGACGCGGGCCGGCGTCCGGCTGGACCACTTCACCGGGGTCGCAACCACCTTCGCTCCGTTCGCCGAACTGGGCTACGCGGGGGCGGCGTGGTGGGAGGCGCGGATCTCGGCTGCCCGCTCCTACCAGACGCTGGCTTCGCTGCGCAACGAGGAGTCCATCGTCGCCAGTCTCCTCGCCTACGACCTGATGCTACCTGTCAAACAGGGTCCGGTCCCGCGCAACACCGAGATCTCCGCCGGATGGCAGGGGTCGTTGGGCGCCTGGCGCCTGCGGCTGGACGCCTATGCGAGAAAGATGGACAACCTTCGCCTTGCCGAGTTGCCGGAGGAGCCACTGGAAGCGGAGGTGCTCGGGGACCCCTCGCTACGCATGCCGGGCAGCGGTACGGCAACGGGGATCGAGCTGTCGTGGAGCTGGGCCGGCCGCGTGCTCTCCACGGTAGGCAGCTATCGCTGGAGCGGGGCTACGAGGACGGTGGCGGACCAGACCTACGTGCCTCGCTTCCACCGGGACCACGAACTCGAGTACGGCGCCGCGCTCGAGAGCGGAAGGTCCCTGTGGTCGGCGCGATTCTCCTTGCGGTCGGGGCAGCCCACCACCCCTATCCTGGCCGTCGTCCCCGTCGCCGATCACAGCTCCGGGGTAGGCCGGAATACCCGTTGGGGCGAGGGCGAATGGATCGTGCTTGAGGGCGGCTACAACACCGGCAGGCTGCCGCGCTACCTGCGATTCGACCTGGGCTGGCGGCGAAAGCAACAGGGGGCCCCGGCCGGTGCTCGGTTCGTCACGCCCTTCATCTCGGTCACCAACCTGTTCAGCGCACCCAATGTGCTGGCAGCCGACGTCGAAATCGACTTCGGACGCGAGGGCCGTGGAATCACGGTCGAACGCTACTACCTGCCGCAGATGCCGATGCTCGTGTTCTTCGGCGTGGAGTTCCGGTTTTGAGGGCGCGCAGGCTGGTGGTCCTGACGGCCATGGCCGCGACGGGCGGATGCAGCTACATCGCCCCACCCGATCCTCTGGACCTGGACCCGGATGTTCTCTTCATTGCGATCGTGCTCGCCGCGGGCGAGAGCCGGGCCCAAATGCTGGCCGGCCACCCCCACCGCCCCGCATCCGGCGCACCGCCAATGGTCACCGCCAGCCTTTCGGGTTCGGACTGGCGGGCCGCATTCTCCCCCGCCCGGGATCAGGGCGGCTGCCGCGGCGGCCTGACGGACCGGCCGTTTCCGAAGATCTGCCTGCAGGCGCTACTTCCGGAGCCCATCCGCGAAGGGGCCCGGTACAAGCTCGAGGGCAAGGGCCCCAAGGGTTCGTTCCGAGGTGAGACCGCGGTTCCCCCGGCTCCCCGGCTCCTGGAACCGACGGACACCGTGTGGGTGCCCGATTCCATTGATCCGATCCGGATCCCCATCCGTTATCGGGCGGATGCCGAAGTCGGCACGCTGTTCTCCGAGCTGTACGCACGGCTCAGCAACGGCACCGGGACGGAGTGGAGGTGGTTCCGAGGCGCACTGCTGGATGTGCGCGGCGAGAGGGACAACGTGGTGATCCACAGCGACGATCGGCTGATCATCGATCAATCCACACTTCACCTGTTGGGAATCGGGTGGCACTACACCAACTTCCGGCAGCTCAGAGGGGACCGCTTTCCGTGGCCGAATCTGGGGGTCTCCGGCGAAGGGGTCTACGGCTACTTTGACGGAAGTGCGACATCCGACGGCGTTCTCATCATCGTGGAGGACAGCGGGTAGCAATACCGGGACCGGCACCGGGACCGGCAGCCGGCAGGACGCGGGAACCGCATCCGAGCGCCAGGGCGACCTCAGTTGCCACCCACCGCAGCCACCGTGCGTTCACGCTCCGGTCGCGGCGCCGGAGCCGGCACGAGAACGGACGATCCGGGATCCACAAGTGACCCCTCACCGACGTCCCGGGCCGCCGGCTCCCTGCGCCGAAAGAGACCGGCCAGGTCATCCGTAACGCTGTAGAGCACGGGAACCAGGATCAGGGTCAGGAAGGTCGCGAAGATGATCCCGACGATCACCGCTACCGCCATCGGGCCCCACCACGCCGCCTGCTCCCCGCCCCAGAACAACTCCGGCGACAGGCTGGTGAACAGTCCGAAGAAGTCGAAGTTGAGGCCGATGGCGAGCGGCACCAGTCCCAATGCGGTCGTCAGGGCGGTGAGCAGCACCGGCCGCAGGCGAGTCTTGCCCCCCTGAACGAGCGCTTCGCGCAGGTTCAGGCCGTCCCGCCTCCTGAGCACGTCGATGTAGTCGATCAGCACGATCGCGTTGTTCACGACGATCCCGGCCAGCGAGATCACCCCCACCCCCGTCATGATTATGACGAAGGGCATGCGGAAGACCATCAGGCCGATCAGGACTCCGATCGTGGACATGATCACCGACGAGAGGATGATCAGCGGCTTGACGACCGAGTTGAACTGGGAGATCAGGATGAGGGCGATCAGCATCAGGGCCATCATGAAAGCCGTCATCAGGAACGTCTGCGCCTCCTCCTGCTCCTCCTGCTCCCCGGTGAAGGCCATTGCGTATCCTGGAGGGAGCCCCGCGGAAAAATCCGCCAGCAGCGCCTCCACTTCGCCACGCACATCGTTGCTGTTGTAGCCCGAGGCCACCTCGGCGCTCACGGTCGCCACCCGGTCCATGTCCTTGCGCCGGATCGAACTGTACCCCTCGCTCACCGACCAGTCGGCGACCGAGAGAAGCGGCACCTGCTTCCCGTCCGCAAACGCCGTCAGCTGTTCGAGCGCCGTGACCTCCCGGCGGTCCTCCTCGCGCAGGCGCACCACGATGTCGTATTCGTCGTTGCCCGTGCGGTACTTCGCCGCCTCCAGGCCGTTGATGGCCGCGCGCACGGCGAAGCCCACATCGTTGGTCGAAAGCCCGTACAGGCTGGCCCGCTCCCGGTCCACCTCCACCTGCAGTTCGGGGCGGCCGTCGTCCATGTCGCTCTCCAGCCCCACCAGGCGGGTGTAGACCGGCGCGGCCTCGATCAGATCGATGGCCCGGTTCGCCAGTTCCTCGAGCAGCAGCGGGTCCTCGCCGCTGATCTCGATGTTCACGGGCGGGCCCGAGGGCGGCCCCTCGGCGATCTGGTCCACGCGCACCTCGGCGCCCGCCAGGTCGGTCCCCACCCGTTCCTGCATCTCGGCCAGCGTGGTGAACACGTCGAAGCGCCGGTCCTGGTAGTCGACCATGCTCACGGTTATGCGCCCCGCTTCGGGGCCCGAGGGACCACCGCCGCCCATGGGCCCGCCGCCGCCCCCCGCCCCAACCGTCGTGACGACGGTCTCGGCGTCGTCGATCCCCGCGATACCCGCCAGCTCACCCTTGAGGCGTCGCGCGTACCCGTCGGTAACCGCGGCCGACGTGCCCACCGGCGCTTCGACGGCCACTACGATAGTCGCGGGCGGGATGTCCTCCGGGAAGTACTCCACCGGGGCGGCAAACGCGCCGTAGACCATGATCGTCGCAACCAGCGCCGCGACCGAGCCGGCGAGCACCGTTGCCCGGTGGTCGAGGGCCCAACGCAGGCGCCGCTCGTACCACCGCATGAGGCGGGGGAAGCCCTGCGTCATGAACGCCCTGCCCATCCGGTCCAGGAGCCTGGCGTGCAACAGCCACAGGCCCCCCGCCGTCACCACGAAGAGGAGGGCCGTGAGCGGATTGGCGAGCCCCACCAGGAGCAGAACGAGTGCGACGCAGCCCACGAGGAGCAACCGGGCCGGCCTGTTCAGCGGCCGCGGGCGCGCGTTCGCGGGGTCCAGGAAGAGCGAGCAGAGCGTGGGCACGATCACCAGCGCCACGAAGAGCGAACTCGACAGGGTGACGATGAGCGTGAGGGGCAGGTACTGCATGAACTGGCCCGCTATTCCGGGCCAGAAGAGCAGAGGCGTGAAGGCGGCCAGGGTGGTGGCCGTGGCCGCGACGACCGGGGCCGCCACCTCGCCGGTAGCCTTCTTCGCCGCCGTTCTCCGGTCCCACCCCTCCTCGATGAAGCGGTGGATGTTCTCGACGATCACGATCGCGTTGTCGACGAGCATTCCCAGAGCGAGGATCAGCGAGAAGAGGACCACCATGTTCATCGAGACGCCCAGCACCCAAAGGACGATGAACGAGAGGAACATCGAGGTCGGGATCGAGAGCGCCACGAAGATCGAGGTGCGGAGTCCCAGTACGAAGAGGAGCACGCCCACTATCAGGATCAGGCCGGAGATGATGTTGTTCTGGAGGCTGCTCACCATCTCGCCGATGTCGGCGGACATGTCCGAAGTGATCGATATGATCGTCGACGGTGGAAAGAGCGGCCGCATGGCCTCGATCTCGGCGCGCACCGCCTCGGCCGTCGCGATGATGTTCTCGCCGGAGCGCTTGATGATGTCCAGCGTCACCACCGGTTCCTCGCCCAGGCGCGCGTAGCTCCGGCGCTCGGCGAAGGCGAATTCCACCGTGGCCACGTCGCGCACGTAGATGGGACGTCCGCCGATCGTCTCAACGACCAGGTCCCCGACCACGGCCGGATCGTCGAACTCCCCGTCGACCCGCACCAGGTACTTCACCCCGTTGACGTCGATCGTACCACCGGGAATGTTCACGTTCTCCTGGCGAATCGCACTCAGCACGTCATCGAAGGAGATGTTGTAGTACTGTAACTTGGACAGGTTGACATCAACTTTTACTTCACGTTCCAGACCGCCCCGCAACTCCACCCTGAGCACGGCCGGAATCGCCTCGATGCGCTCCTGCAGATCCTCGCCGATCTCCTTCAGCCGGACGAGTCCGTACCCGCCCGCGATGTTCACCTGCATTACCGGGACATCGCTCATCGACAGCTCGAAGATGGTCGGATCCTCCGCGTCGGAGGGGATCTCCGGGCGCGCCAGGTCGACCTTCTCCCTCACCTTCTGCAGCGCCTCCTCCATGTTGGTCGAGGTCTCGAACTCCGCGACGACCGAGGCGTACCCCTCCACCGAGGTCGAGGTGAGTTCCTTGAGCCCGGAGATCGTGTTGAGCTCCTCCTCGATCTTGCGGGTCACCAGGCTCTCGATATCCGATGGCGACACCCCCGGATAGATCGTGTTGACAGCGACCGACGGTATCTCGATCTCGGGGAACGATTCCTTCGGGATCGCTCGGTAGAAGACCAGGCCGGCGATCGTGATGAAGGCGAAGAGCACCACCACCGAAGTCCGGTTTCCGACGGCCAGGGAGGTGAGGGCGAACTCCTTGAAGGACTTCGGATCCCGTCTCCGCATGGGCTCCTGCCCCTGGTCGCCGCTCATGACTCTCCTCCGGGCTCTCCGGCGGCCCCCGCGACGACCCGGACCCTGTCACCGTCGGTCAGCCCCTGCTGCCCCACAACGACCAGCCGGTCGCCTGCCCGGAGCCCCGTCTCGACGACGACGTCGTTGCCCTGGCTCGTCACGATGCCGACCGGACGAACGACAGCCAGGGACTCCTCACCGGCCCCCTCCACCACGAACACCACGTGACCCTCCTCCATGGATACGAGTGCCTGGCGGGGCACCACGATGGCATCCGGCAGTTGTGCCTGGGCGACCGAAACGTCGGCGACCATCCCCGGCTTGATGTGCCCGCCCGGGTTCGTGAGCGTCAGTTCGATGGGAAAGGTGCGGGTGTCCTGGTCCACGGTCACGCCGACGAAGGTCGTCGAACCGGTATGGGCCTCGCCCGGAAGAACGTCGAAGGAGACGGACGCCTCCGTGCCCGCGGACACGTACAGCGCGTAGCGTTCGGGGATGCCGGCCAGAATCCTGATCGTGTCCGCCTGCACGATCCTGACGACCGGCGTCCCCGGGGACACCAGGGTCCCGATTTCAACGAGCCGGCTGTCCAGGACCCCGCCAATGGGGGCGCGGATCGTCGTGCGGGCGAGACGAGCCTCGAGTACGTCGAGGTTGCCGCGGCTCTGCTCAGCCGCGTGCCGCGCCTCGTGGTAGGCCAGCTCCGAACCGACGCCGTCCTCTTCGTACAGCTTCTTCCTGCGTTCCCAGACCTCCTCGTCGTATTCGGCCTGCGCCGCCGCCGCCTGTACCTGGGCCTTCAGGATCGTCTCGTCCAGGCGCAGGATGGCGCTACCCGCCCTGACCCGGCTCCCCTTGTCCACACTTATCTGGCGGACGAGCCCGGCCTCTTCGGCCGAAACCACCACATCCCGCATCGCCACGGCCACGCCCGTCAAGCGGATCGTACGTGTGAACGCGCGCGGTTCGACCCGCTCGACCTCCACGTTGACAACCCGCCTGTACGCCTCTCCCACCTCTCCGTCCTGTTCCGGGGGCTCGCCCTGGGCCCCACCACACCCGGCCACAACCGCCAACACCGCCGTCGCCCGCACGGGCCCGCCGGCCAGGAGTCGCCTGTTCACAATCGCTTCGGTCGGTTTCCATCTCTTCGTTTGCCTCATCGCTCTTCGCCCCCCTGTACGCGCGCATCCCGATCGACATCCACCATCGGTACGAGACCGGCCGCCTCGTCGAGACGCGCCCGTGCAACAAGATAGTCGTATACCGCCTGGGCGTAGTTGAACTCGCTCTCCCTGAGCGCAACCTCGGCGTCGGTCCACTCCAGCCGGCTCCCCAATCCCTCCCGGTACTGCGCGCTCGCGATCTCGTACCCGCGACGGGCCTGTCCCACCGCGAGACGCTGGGCCGCCGCCCGCGCGCGCGCTTCCTCCAGCTCGTCCACCAGGTCGTACAGTTCAACCGCCGCCCGGTCGGCGGCAACCCGCGCGTGGGTCTCGGCCTGGCGCAGGGCGGCGCGCTTCTGGCCGATCCGGGCGTCGCGGCCCAGGCCCGAAAAGATCGGGATCGTGAGACGGATCCCCACCTGCTTCGACGAGCCGCGCTGGGCGCTCGTCCCGAAGAAGTCCGGCGCACCGTTCTGCTGTGCGGCCAACCCGTAGGTGCCGAAGGCGAACACCTTGGGCAGGTACTCGACCTGCTCGATGCGCAGTTCGGCGTGTCGAAGGTCCTGCGTCATCTCCAGCTGGCGCACATCGGACCGTTGGGACGCGGCGCGGCGCACGAACTGCGCGAATTCCGCCTTGTCCACCGCGCCGATTCCATGGAATGACAGGATGTCCAGGTTGCCGGGCGTGTTGGCTTCGGGACGCTCGAGGTCGATCTCCGCGAGGGACCCGGCCACTTCGATCTCCGCCTCCGGATCCATCGCGAGTTCGACCGCAAGCGCCCGCCGGGCCGCCTCGTGACGGTTATAGGCCCGCCGCAGGTTGGGCTCCAGGTTGGCGAGCTCGACTTCGAGGCGCAATACGTCGTACTCGGGAGCCAATCCCGCCTCCCGCATGGCTCGCGTCTCATCCAGCGACTGACGGACCCGCCGCAGCGAATTCCCGGTCAGGCGCACCTCTTCACGCCCGAGCAACAGGTCGTAGAACGTCGTCCGGATGCGCGTCACCACCTCCTGGGTGCGTGCGCGCAACGCTTCCCTCTGCAGCATCTCCAAGCGGGCCGCGGCCCCCAACCCGACAAAGACCCTGGAGTCGAAGAGCTTCTGCTCGGCGTTCACCGACAGGTTCCAGATATTGTCGGCACCGAACTGCACCGGAATGAATTCGCCTTCCGCCGCTTCGTGGTTGAAGATCTGCGCGGGCAGGAAGTTCACCTGGGGCGCCACGTTGCGGGTGAACGAGGTCGACAGGTCCACACTCGGGTAGACGCCGCTCCAGGCCTCGGCCACCTGCTTCCCCGCGACGGCCAGCTGGTATTCGGCATCCAGGACATCCCGGTTGCGCTCGAGCGCCATCCGGACCACCGTGCTGAGGAGAGCGGGGGCGTCACCGGGATCGGTGTAGGCGGGCCGTCGCTGGGACTCCGCGGGTCGACCCGGGGCGATCGCGGCCGCCAGGCCGACGGCGGCCACGGTGACGCGGATGACGCTTGGGGAAAGCGGATTGCGGCGGATTGCGGTCTGGGTTCCGCGGGAGTCGGTCATGCGGGCTGGTGTATCCATATCTGCATTCATACCAACGACTTTTCCTTCCGTGAGAGTGTTGCCAGAAGTCGAGACACGCACCACTTGACCTTTGTTGACCGGGCGCCGAGTCCTTGACTGGAGTAGTCCCTTCGCATAGGGTGAGAAACATGTAGTCGGCGGCACGGCAACCCGGACACGATCGGCCGCCGGACGGTCTTCGCAGTTCGCGAGGGCCGGAGGAAAGTACAGTTTACCTGAAGGAGCAGAGGATGCGGACCACGGGAACCGTCAAGTGGTTCAACGACGCGAAGGGATTCGGTTTCATCAGCCCATCGGCCGGGGAGCGAGACTGTTTCGTCCACTATTCGGCGATCGAGGGCGAGGGTTTCCGAAGCCTGACTGAGGGCGACCAGGTCGAATTCGACATGGTCAACGGTCCCAAGGGGCCCGCCGCGGAAAACGTGATCCGCGTGGGGGAGGTTACCTGAACCGACGAAGCACGTCCACGACCGGCGTTGTGCCGGTCGCGCGAAGAGGCCGGCGGGCTCGTACCGCCGGCCTCTTCCTTGTGTACCGCGGTCCGCGGGAAAACCCCGCCGGCACCCGCGCGGTTTCATCCACGTGTTACCGGTCGAAGAAGGCCGCATGCCAGCGTTCAGAAGCGGGACCCTCCCAGCGACCGGCGCGCAACTGGTCGAGCGCGGTGATGGAGTTGTCGAAGACCACCGACCGGGAGGTGACGTCGCCGCCGCGGGCCAGCGCCCGGAATTCGGGGCGGGACGCACGACGCACCTCGCCGGCGCCGTCCCGGTACCAGACGGCCTCGTTTCCCAGGAAGCGGGCGCCGAGCCGATCCTCCATCCCGCGCAGCACGCGGACCAGGGCGTCGATGGAGCAGCCCGACGGCGGAACGGTCTCCGTGTCCACGCCCACGATGAGGAAGCGTCCGTAACGCCACGACCGTGCCGCCCGCAGGGGAACGCCGTGGGCCTTCCATCCCCTCAGAAAGGCGTCGACCTCGACCAGCAGCTCCTCGGTCTCCGCCGCACCGAGTTCGCGGTCCGCCCCGAAGATCCAGATCCTGCTGCTACCGGGGAAATCCTCCGGCATTCCGTCCATCACACCGCCTCCCCCGACCCGGCCGCGGCCTCGGCGGTGGGCGCCTTGTCCAGCAGCACCGCCACCCACTTCAGGTCCTGCGTGTTCTCCAGCATGATCTTCACCACCATCGTGAGGGGAACCGAGAGCACCGCTCCGATCGGTCCCCACAGCCAACCCCAGAAGACCAGAGAAAGCACGACGACCATGGTCGACAGCCCGAGCCGGCGCCCCATGAGGGTGGGTTCCACCCAGTTCCCGAATACGATGTTCACGATCAGGTAGCCCAGGCCCACGATCACGGTTCGCTCCAGATCGAATCCCGCGAACTGCCCTTCTCCTCCGAGGTTGACCAGTGCGAGCGCGAGCGCCGGGATCGAGGCGATGAACGACCCGATCGTGGGAATGTAGTTGAGAGTGAAGGCGATCAGACCCAGCAGCAGCGGCAGTTCGAGTCCCATAACCCAGGTCCAGAGCCCCAGCACCACCCCGGTGGCGACGCTGACCAGCGTCTTGATCACCAGGTATCCCTGGACCTCGTTGACGATTGCGTTCAAGCGCGCGTCGGACGCCACCGCATCGCCGACGATCACCCCCAGCTTCCGGGGAAAGACGGCGGCCTCGCCGAGCGCGAAAGCAAGGAGAAGAAAGACCAGGAAGATGGTGGACAGGACGGAAAACACCCAGGTGGTCGCTCCAGTGGCCAGGGCCGCCAGTGTGGATATGTCGGTCAACCCCAGCACGGTAGCCCGGATTCCCCCCTCTTCCGGCAGCCTGAAGCGGGCTTCGACCTCCAGGAGCCATTCGTCGAGTACCGGCTCGATCGCCTGTCCCTGGGACAGCAGGATCTGCTGCAACGCCGGGACCTGCTGGGTTCCCACCATGATCAGGAGTCCGAACACGCACGCCAGGGCGAGCACGGTCATGGGAATGGCCACCGTCAGCGGGATGCCCCGGGTCTGCAGCCAGAGGACGATCGGCAGGCAGATGACGGCCAGGAATCCCGCCAGCGCAACCGGAAGCACGACGGGTTCGGCAAAGCGCAGACCCTGGATCAGGATTACGCCTATGGCGAGCGTGAAGAGAAAGCGGAGACCCGGGTGCCGGTCCAGTTGGTCGAAAACCATCGTGTTGGTATTGAAAACGTTCCCGCACAGTCGATCTTGAGTCTATGAACGCCGAGCCGTCGCGAAAAGCCCCCGATCCCCCGGCCGACCTGCTATCGGAGTGCCGTGTGGACACCTTTCGCTCGGGCGGCAAGGGCGGCCAGCATCAGAACAAGGTCGAATCCGGGGTGCGGCTCACCCACCGGCCCACGGGACTCGTGGTGATCTCGCGGAAGCACCGCTCCCAGCATCGCAACCGCGAGGATGCGCTCCGGAGGCTCCGCGGGAAGCTGGAAGCCATGGACCGCAAGGACCCGCCGCGCCTGCCCACCCGCGTGCCCGAGCGCGAAAAGCGCAGGCGGCTCGCAGCGAAGAGACGGCGGTCACGGCTGAAGCGCCTGCGCGACCGGCCCGGCCCTGACGATTGACGTGCGGCCGGCGGCTCGGCCGAAAGACACCTCTATGCGACCGCCCTGACCGCCTCCACGACCTCATCGAAGGGGGGCAGGACGTGCGGGTCCTCGGTGACCCACCGGTAGCTGACCCGCCCTTCCGCGTCGACCACGAAGACCGAGCGGTTGGCGATCCCGCGCAATCCCGCCAGCTCATCGCGCAGCACCCCGTAGGCCGCGGCCGCGGTCTTGTTGAAGTCGGAGAGGATCGGAAACGGCACCCCCATCTCCTCACCCCACTTCCGGTTCACGAAGGGCGAATCGATGCTGATCCCGTAGACTCGCGCACCCAGCGATCCCCACACCCCCCAGTTCTCGGCGACGTGGCAGAACTCCTTCGTGCACACGCCGCTGAACGCCAGAGGTACGAACATCAGCACCACGGGTTCGCCTCTGTGCTCCGACAGGGTGACCGGCTCTTCACCCAGTGCTCGCAAAAGGGAGAAATCCGGCGCATTGGTTCCCGCTTCGAGTCCGCTCAAGGCATGCCTCCATCTGGTTCCCGTTGTGGTATCGTCCCGCCTCCGCCCTCAGAAGTGTAACGCCACCTGCGCGATCCCCGCCCGGCCTTCCGCCGCGACCAGAGAACGATGGCGCCGCACCCGTTGTCGATCCCGCCGAATTGAACGGGTGTCCGCTCGGCCAGGTAGATCTCGGCCACCTCCACCTCCTTCGGCAGCACGTCGTCGATGTTCGTGTCCGAGAAAACCGGGAAACCGTCCAGGAACACCCGCACCGGGCAGCTCCTCCGCCCCAGGACATGGGGCAGACCGCGAATGTACTCCACCCGTACCCCGGGCAGACCCTTCAATCCATCGGTCAGAGTGGACAGGGTGTCGAGAGCCTCGCGACTCAGAAGGTGCTGAACCCGCCCGCGATCGATCCTCCAGTACACCCCCCGCGCCTCGAGGAACCTTGAGCGCACCTCCACTTCGAGGGGTTCGAGACCAATGGCCTCCACCGCCATGGCCATCTGCACCAAGGTCGTCCGTTCGAGGCGCAGGGAGATCTGCGCGGCCTGTTGCCGGAAACCGATCATCTCGACGGTGACTTCGGCCATGGGATCACTCAGATTTGTGAACTCGGCCAGCCCGCGCGCGTCCGTGACCCGCATCCCGCCCCCCGTCAGCGAGACCGCCGCTCCCTCCACCGGGCGCCCCGATCCCGATTCCCCGACCCGGACCACCAACCTCGCGGGGACACTCAGGTCCACCGCGGGCAGCCTGTGCATCACAAGAGTGAACCTGCCGGGGATCTCGGCCGGGAGGGTGCTCTCAAGGGTGACATACCCGGCCTTCCACGCACTGAGGGAATGGCGTCCCGCCGGGACATCGAAGGACACCCTCCCGTCCGCCCCGGTGACGTGGCGGCCCGGGCGGCCGAACAGCCGGATCACCACGCCTGGCACCCCCTCCCCGCCCTCGGCAGCCACGACCCGTCCGGTGAGCCGCACGACCCTCGCCCCCGCTTCCGCCTCCTGTGCCGCCGGCGAAGCTGCCACCGCGGAACCCGGGAGCAGGGAAGCCAGGAGCGCCAGGAGAACCGGGCGCGCCGTAGAAACCGGCCGACAGTTCATCGCATGCCAGCTCCGTTGTGCAGCAGCGGTTCGGGGGACGACGGCCGACGCCGTCCCCCATCTCTTCCCGACGAAGATACAGGATCGCGGCGGCCCATGCCGCCGATCCCGATTCCCGGGCACGAAATCGGCCGGAGTACTGCCAGGCGTGGTGGACGACCTCATCCGCTCCTTCCGACACAACACATTGGGGCGCCCTGCGGCTTGGACGAATTATTGGTCAAATTGTGGTCATAATCTGTCATGATAGAGCCGGAGGGAGTCAATCGGCAGGGGAATCGCCAGTGCTCGGCATAGGCTAACGGACAGATTGCAGTAATAATCTGTCTGTAGCCCTGTCATCGCCAGGGGGAGCGACACTGGACCAGACTAACCTCCCTCCTTCGCCGCGATCACCGCCAGGAACTCCTCACCATAGCGGCTCAGCTTCGCCTCCCCCACCCCGCTCAACCGCGCGAAATCCTCCAGGGTGCGGGGGCGGCGGTGCACCATGTCGCGCAGCGTGGAGTCGTGGAAGATCACGTAGGGGGGAACCGACTGGGCCCTGGCCAGCTCGGTGCGGCGAGCGCGCAAGGCTTCCCACAGCGCCTCGTCCCAGGTTTCGGGATCGGGGGGCGGCGGCGGCTCCTTCGCCTTGCGCTTCCGCGCCGCCCTCTCCGGCCGCAGATCCTGCCGCATGAGCACCTCCTCCTCCCCACGCAGAACCGGCCGGCTCGCGTCGGTCAGCCGGAGCGATCCGTACCCCTCCATGTCCACGCTGAGCAGGCCGCGGGCCACGAGCTGGCGGAAGACCGAGCGCCAGCGGTACGGGTCGAGGTCGGTGCCCACGCCGTAGGTCGGGATCCGGTCGTGGCCGAAGCGCCGGATGCGCTCGTTGTCGATTCCCCGCAGCACATCGATCAGGTACCCCGCGCCGAACATCTGGCCGGTGCGCGACACACACGAAAGCGCCTTCTGGGAGGCTTCCGTCGCGTCCCATGCGGCCACCGGTTCCAGGCAGTTGTCGCAGTTGCCGCAAGCGCGGTCGAGCGTCTCGCCGAAGTAGGCCAGCAGGGTCCGGCGCCGGCAGGTGGTCAGCTCGCAGTAGCCGAGCATGGCGTCGAGCTTGCGGACCTCCAGCCGCTTGCGCATCTCGCCCGCCTTCGACCCCTCCACCATCTGGCGAAGCGCGACCACCTCCTGCAGCCCGTACACCATCCACGCGTCGGCGGGTTCCCCGTCCCGCCCCGCCCGCCCCGTCTCCTGGTAGTAGGCCTCGATGCTCTTCGGCAGGTCCAGGTGGGCGACGAAGCGCACGTCCGGCTTGTCGATCCCCATCCCGAAGGCGATGGTGGCCACCATCACCACGCCCTCCTCGCGCTGGAAGCGGTCCTGGTTGCGCCGGCGCACTGCCGCGCCCAACCCCGCGTGGTACGGCAGCGCGTCCACGCCGTCGCCGCGCAGCCACTCGGCGGTGTCGTCGACGCGGCGCCGCGACAGGCAGTAGACGATGCCGGCGTGGCCCGGGTGCCGTTCCTCCAGAAAGCGCCGGAGCTGCCGGCGGGCCCGGTTCTTGGGGATGACCGCGTAGCGGATGTTGGGGCGGTCGAAGCCGCTCACGAACATGGCTGCGCGGCCGAGTCCCAGGCGGTGCACGATCTCGCGCCGGGTGGGCTCGTCGGCGGTCGCGGTGAGCGCGATGCGGGGGACGTCGGGGAAGCGTTCGCGCAGGGCGGAGAGCTGCAGGTACTCGGGGCGGAAGTCGTGGCCCCACTGGGAGACGCAGTGCGCCTCGTCGATGGCGAAGAGGGCGAGGGGGGTGTGCGCGAGGAGCTCCAGCGTGCGCTCCCCGAGCAGGCGCTCCGGGGCCACGTAGAGGAGGTCCAGCAGGCCGCGCTCCACCGCCGCCTCGACCTCCAGCACTTCGCGGTACGTGAGCGTCGAGTTGAGGCACGCGGCCCGCACCCCCGTCTGGCGCAGTCCCTCGACCTGGTCCCGCATGAGCGCGATCAGCGGGGAAACCACCACCCCCACCCCGTCGCGGACGATCGCCGGGATCTGGTAGCAGAGCGACTTGCCGCCGCCGGTGGGCATCAGGACCAGGCTGTCGCCCCCGGCCACCGTGTGCCGGATCACGGCCTCCTGCCGGCCCATGAAGCCGGGATAGCCGAAGACGCGGCGGAGGATGTCGTGGATGTCCTGGGGCATGGGTGGGGGGAAGCGGCTCCCGGGGAGCAGGGGGTGGGTGCTTCGAACCTCAAATGTAAGAGCCCGGGTCAGGATCCCGTCAGCGCGATCGAGGTTGCCAAGGGCATCCGGCACCGCGCGGGCCGCCGCTCGCGCAAGCGTCCCGGCGTGCTACTCCGGTGGCGGCGGCGGCCGCTCCAGGTCGTACATCGCCACGTGCTGCACACCCAGTTCGGTCGTATGCACCCCGAGCACGTAGTCCGCCCCTGCCTCCCAGATCGAGTAGTTGTCCTTAGTGGCGGGCAGGTGGCAGACGAAGTCCCCGTCCGGGCCGAACACCATCTGCATCGGCCCGGTCTCCCCCGGCTTGCGATAGCGATACACCCAGACGCTCCCGTCCACGCCCGCCCGGACCGAGTGGACCGCGGGGAAGACATCCGCGGCGGGACGTTTGGGGCTGAGGTTCGCCTCTTCGTACTCCGAGATCTCCCCGTCC
This sequence comes from Longimicrobiales bacterium, assembly GCA_965204275.1. Taxonomy (GTDB): domain Bacteria; phylum Gemmatimonadota; class Gemmatimonadetes; order Longimicrobiales; family Gaopeijiaceae; genus Bin94. The sequence continues at coordinate 876,009 of CBDBEC010000002.1, read as the reverse complement.
TCCAGCGCCCGCCGCCGCGCGCTCTCCCTGCGCCTCCGGATGTCCGCGGCGGTGACTTCGGCCCCGGGCTGGTTCCAGCGGATGATCAGGCGCAGTCGCATCCCGTCATCCAGAACCCTGACTTCCGGATCGCGGCCACCCGCGATCACGATGGTGCGGCCCTCCGCGTCGATCGAAGGGTTTGCGTCGAACCAAAGGTCCAGAAAGTAGTTCGGTGGCCCTGCATCCACCTGGCCGAAGGTGCGGCCCTGCAGGGTCGCGAGGACGCCGATCAGCTTCCCGTCCGGGCCGTGGGCTTCGACGTGGCGCTTGTCGGGCGTGCTGAAGTCCCGCCGCTTCCCCCAGGCCTTCTCGTCCCGGACGTTGATCGAGACGCCGTTGGCCAGCACGCCCCCCGCCATGGTGTGGTTCGGATAGACCGGGTCCATCGTCACCGTCCGAATCCACTCCCCGGTCGAGGCGTGCACCTGGTAGCGCCAGGGGCGGTAGTCACCCACCCACAGCGTGTCCCCCGGGAGACGCCACATGAGCCAGAGCCGCTTGAACTCCCCCGGGCCCTCCCCCTCCCGTCCCATGGAGCGGACATGCGCACCCGTCGGGTCGAAGATGCGCACCTGCATGGAATAGTCGTCCGCGACCGCCACGGACCCGTCGGAGAGCCGGGCGACGCCCAGGACGCGCGTGAACCACTGCTCCTCGCTCTCCTCGCTGTCGCCTATGTAGAAGGAGGGTTCGTCGCCCAGGGAGCACACGGCGTCGGAAGCGAGAGGATCGCTGGTGACGATCCTGACCCCGCTGCTGTCGATGGCGATCCTCGGGGGTGGTGCGGGTCGGTCGCCGCAGGCGGTGGCGAGGATTGCCGTCAGAGCCGTGAGCAGGGCCGCCGGCGACGAGCGCCGCATGGCCGGGGATGACTTGATCATGTCTGCCTCCGTCGAATCTGCGGAAAGCCGGGCTTCCACTCTTGCATACGCCAGCACCGGTGGGCGGGATTCAGGCACTCGCCCGGACTACCGCGGCGCCTCCCCCGGCCGCTCCAGATCGTACATCGCCACATGCTGCAAGCCCAGCTCGTTAGTGTGCACCCCGAGCACGTAGTCGGCTCCGAACTCCCGGATGGAGAAGCCGCTCTTGCCGGAGACGAGGTGACAGACGAAGTCCCCTTCCGGGTCGAAGCCCATCAGCCGGGGGCCGGTCTCGCCCGGCTTGCGATAGCGATACACCCACACGCTTCCATCCAGACCCGCCTTGACCGAGCTGACCGCCGGGAGGACGTCGGCGGCGGGACGTCTCGGGCTGAGATTGGCTTCCTCGAACTGCGAGATCTCGCCGTCCTCCAGCGCCCGGCGCCTCTCGGCTTCCCGGGCCGTCCGGATGTGAGCGGAAGTCACCTCCGCGCCGGGGTCGTCCCAGCGGATGATCAGCCGCAGGCGCATCTCGTCGTCGAGAACCCGGACCTCGGGGTCGCGGCCGTTCGCGATGACGATGTTTCGCACCTCCGCGTCGATCGAGGGGCTGGAATCGTACCACGGGCTGAGGTAGTAGTTGAGCGTGCCGTCGTCCACCTGGCCGAATCTGCGGCCCCGCACCGTCGCGAGGGTGCCGATGAGCTTCCCGTCGGGTGCGTGGGCCTCGACGTGCTGCCTGTCGGGGGTGCTGAAGTCCTGCGGTCTTGCACTTTCGTCCCACGCGTTGATCGAAACACCGTTCGCGAGCACTCCGCCCGCCCGGCTCGGGTTCGGGTAGACCGGATCCATCGTCACCGTCCGGATCCACTCGCCGGTCGAGGTGTAGACCTGGTAGCGCCAGGGCCGGTAGTCACCCACCCACAGCGTGTCCCCCGGGCGACGCCACATTTGCCAGAGGCGCTTGAACTCCCCCGGACCCTCCCCTTCCCTTCCCATGGAGCGGACGTGCGCGCCCGACGGGTCGAAGATGCGCACCTCCATGGAATGGTCGTCGGCGACCGCCACGGAGCCGTCGGAGAGCCGCACCGCACCCAGAACCCGCGTGAACCACTGCTCGTCGCTGTCCTCGCCGTCGCCAACGTAGAATGTGGGTTCTTCGCTGAGCGAGCACAGCGCGTCGGAGGCGAACGGGTCGATGGTGACGATCCTGACGCCGGCGCTGTCGATCTCGATCGTCGCGGGCGGGGCGGCGCGCTCGTCGCAGGCGGTGGCGAGGAGCGCCGAAGGGCGGTGGGTACGGCGACCAACGACCGGCGCCGTATCGACGGGGATGGCTGGGTCATGTCTCCGCCGGATCTGCAGGAACCCGGGCTTCCAATCCAGTGTCACGTCACACATCACTTCGTCCAGGACCTTGACCTCGGGGTCCCGGCCGTTGGCGATGAAGATCGTTCGGCCCGCCACTTCGATCGCTGCCATCGTCGTCGCTTCCTGTTCACCCGACCGGCCTCCCCGACCTGTCCAGCACCACCGGCGTCCCCAGCCCCAGCGCCCCCAGCCGCCCCAGCTGCGTGGCCGCGTCCCCCACCACCAGCCAGATCATCTCCGCGCCGAGGTGCCGGTCCGCCAGCTCCCGCACCCGTTCGACCGTCATGTCGCGGACGGTCTGCTCCTGCCTGAGCACGTAGTCGGGCGCGAAACCGTAGTCGCTCACCGCGCGCACCACCCCGAGCTTGGCCCCCAGCGTCTCGAAGGCGCGGGCGTTGGAGCGGAGCAGGAAGCCCTGCGTGGCCTCCAGGTCCTCGTCGTCGAAGGTCGGGCCGTAGTCCGCCAGCATGTCCCTGATGATCTCCAGCGACTCCAGGGTGACGTTGGAGCGCACCGAGCTGCTCACGCTGAAAGGTCCCGGGAAGTGGCCCCCCTGGAAGCCGGAGCGGACCCCGTAGGTGTACCCCTTGCCCTCGCGCAGCACCTGGGTGAGGTCCGACGCGAAGCCGCCGCCGCCGAGGCGGTAGTTCATGACGGTGGCGGGATGGTACTCGTCGTCGGTGCGGGCCAGCGCCAGGCGGCCGATGTTGACGACCGACTGGGCGGCGCCCGGGACGTCGACGAAGTAGAGCCCCGCACGATCGTCGGACCAGGCGGGGGGATCGGGGAGGGCGGGAGCGGGGCGGCCCTCCCACCGTGAAGCAAGCGTCGCCAGCGGGTCGGTCGCTTCGGTGGGCGAGACCGCCCCCGCGACGAGGAAGGCGGCCGCGCCCGGGACCAGCGAGGAGGCGTGGTAGGCGCGCAGATCGTCCAGGGTGACGGCACCGACCCCGTCCAGTGTTCCGTAGGAGCTCTCGGCAAGGATGTGGTCGCCGTACAGGAGGCGGTCGAAGGCCTGCGAGGCGATGAACGAGGGGTTGGCGCCGAACCGGCGGATGGAGTTCAGCACGCGCTGCCGGGCGAGTTCGAAACGGGCGCTGTCGAAGCGCGGTTCCAGCAGGATCTCCTCGACCAGGGCGATGGTCTCGTCGTAGTTCCGGGCCATGACGCTCCCCGAGATGCTGAAACCGGTCGCTCCGGCGGACACGTTCACCGAGGCGCCCAGGAGGTCGATCGCCTGCTCCAGCTCCTCGGGGTTGCGCTGCGCAGTGCCTTCCAGCATGGTCTCGGCAAGCAGGTTGGCGATCCCGGTGCGGCCCGGCTCCTCGAGGAGCATCCCGCCGCGGAAACCCAGTTCGAACTGCACCATGGGGGTTTCGCGGTCCTCGACGCCGAGCACCGGGAGCCCGTTCCCGAGCGTCTCGCGCCACACGTCGGGGGCGCGCACGCTGGGCGAGGGGCCGTACGGGGGCTCGACGGAACGGTCGAAGGAGCCGCCCGGGGTGCGTTCCTCGCCCCGCACCACTGTGAATTCGGCCTCGGCCCCCTGCACGATCGGCTCGATCACGACCTCGGCGCGCTCGGAGCCTTCCAGCGCAAGCTCGATCTGGCCCTGCGGCACGAACGAGCCGGCCACGTACGGCCGGCCCTTGACGTAGGTGTTGTAGACGCGCATCACGTCGTCTGCCGAGACGGCCAGGATGCGTTCGAGGTCTTCGCCCGCGTACCCCGGGTCACCCGCGAAGATGGCGTAGTCGGCCAGCTGGAAGGCCTTGCCCAGCGCGCTCGCCAGTCCCCGGTAGAAGCCGGTCTCGGTCCCCGCCTTGATCCGGCGCAGCTCCGAATCGGGAATCCCCTCCTGTTCGAAGCGGCCGAGTCCGGCTTCGACGGCCGCGAGCAGGTCGTCCAGGTCCGTCGCGGCGTAGGCCAGCGACTGGAAGCCGAACTGGCCCGCGAGCTCCTGCGCCCGGTGGAAGGTGGACACGCGCGGGGCGAGTTCCTCCTCCTCCACGATCACCTTGTAGAGGGGAGTGGACTTGCCGTCGGTGAGCAGCCGCGCCAGGACATCGAGGGCGTAGGCATCGGCGTGGTAGCGCGGCACGGTGGGCCATGACAGCGTGAGGAGCGGCAGGTTCCCGAAGTTGTCCTCGTGATGGAGGCGGCGCGTCTCGGCCAGCCGCACCTCGGGGGGGTCGGGGGTGGCGGGGGTCTCCCGGGCCGGGATCTCGCCGAAGTACTTCTCGATCCATGCCTTCGTCCGCGCGACGTCGATGTCTCCGGCCACGACCAGGGTGGCGTTGTTCGGGCCGTACCAGCGCGCGTGGAACTCCTTGGCGTCGGCCAGGGTGGCCGCGTCGAGGTCGGCCAGCGAACCGATCACCTGCCAGCGGTAGGGGTGGCCCACCGGGTACATCGCCCGGTCGATGACGAAGTTGTTGTGGCCGTACGGGCGGTTGTCGACGCTCTGCCGCTTCTCGTTCTTGACGACCTGCTTCTCCTTCGCCACCACCGATTCGGTCACGGTGTTGATGAAGAAGCCGAGCTTGTCGGCCTCGGCCCAGAGCGCCTTCTCCAGCCCGTCGATCGGGACAACCTCGAAGTAGTTCGTCCGGTCGCGGCTGGTGGAGCCGTTGGTGGAGCTGCCGATCCGGGTCATGAGCCTGTCGAGCCCCCCCGGGCCCAGGTTCTCCGAGTCCAGGAAGAAGAGGTGCTCGAAGAGGTGGGCGAAGCCGGTCCGCCCCTCCACCTCGCGCGCCGAGCCGACGTGGAAGGTCATGGCCACGGCGGCCAGGGGATCGGAATCGTCGACGTGCAGGATGACCTCGAGGCCGTTTTCGAGTTCGTAGCGTTCGAAGTCGATGGCGAACCCGGCGCCGCCCGGGTCGCAGGTGGTGGTGAAAAGGGTCAGGAAGGCGGCGGTGGCCAGCTTCGGCCCGCGGTTTCCGTTCGGGACTCTCTTTCCCGTCTCCATGTGATTGACTCCGTTGTCGCGCACCCCGCAGTCGGATCGATCTCGTCGTCCCGGTCCGCGCAAGCGCCTGCGGCAGAAAAGGTTTACAGGTTGCTACAGAAAAACCGGATGCTCACTATGAACCACTCGGGATCCACGTCAGGGCAAGGAGATAACCATGGTTCGCATCGTTTCGCAATTCGCGGCCCGGCACGGCCTCCACAGGTTGACCCTGGCGGCCCCCGTCATGCTCATGGTCACGGCCGCACCCGCTCTCGCGCAGCCCCCCCCCGACACGGTGTACGAACTGGAGGAACTCGATGTCGTGGTGGGCTCCCGCGCGGGAATCACGGATCCGCTCACCCTGCCCGTGCCAGTGGACATCTACGGCGCTGAGGAGATCGGGCGGCTGGGGGAGCTGGACCTCGCGGAAGTGCTGGGGCGGATCGCGCCTTCCTTCAACTCCGCACGTCTGTCGGCCGGAGACGGCGGCGCCCTGCATGTGGCTACCCTGAGGGGGATGAACGGCGACCAGGTGCTGGTGCTGGTCAACGGCAAACGCCGCCATCCCGTCGCCTTCGCCAAGCTGCTCGCCGCGGTGGGACAGGGCACGACGGGGACCGACCTGCGCGCGATCCCGGTTCACGCGATCAAGCGCATCGAGGTGCTGCGCGAGGGGGCGGCCTCGCAGTACGGCTCGGACGCCATCGCCGGGGTGATCAACGTCGTGCTCAAGGACGATGCGGGCGGGATCACCTCCTCCTCCTACCTGGGACGCACATCGCGCGGTGACGGTGGGCGGTTGCTGACGTCCGCGAACGCCGGCGTCCCGTTCGCCAGCGGATTCCTCAACCTCACGGTGGAGGTCGCGAAGCAGGGCGTGGCCAACCGGGCCGGCGAGGCGCCCACCTGTTTCGGCCCGAGTACGGTCTACACTCCCTGCCAGGGCGGCGGCAAGAGGATCCTGCTGCAGCGCAACGGCGAACCCGACTACGAGGGGGCGGCGTTCTTCGCCAACACGGGAATTCCCATCGGGGAGTCAGGCGAGTTCTACGCCTTCGGCGGCTACTCCGAGCGTGAAGCGGTTTCCGACGGGCTCTACCGCAAGGCCGACTGGGTGGAGCGAACCGTCTCGTACGTGTACCCGGACGGGTTTTTTCCGCTCGAAGAGTCCGAGATGGATGACGCGTCGGCCGTGGCGGGGTTGCGGGGGGACCTGGGCGCATGGGCCGGCGACCTGAGCCTGGGCTACGGGCGCGGGCGGTTCGCATTCAGCGCCGCCAATTCGATCAACCCGGCCTACGCGGCCGAGTATCTGTTCAGGAACCCCGGCGCCGACGGAGCCGCCATCGCCACAAACGCGGGACCGCTGGATGCCTACAGCGGATCGCTCAATGTGCGCCAGTGGACGCTCAACGCGGACGCGACTCGTGACCTCGAACTCGGAGGTACTCCTGCGTTTCTGGCCATCGGAGGCGCCTTCCGGCGCGATTCATACTGGATGGAAGAGGGAGACAGGGCCTCATGGGCGTGCGGCCCGAGCGACACTCCCGGGAGTTTCCCCGCCGCCCATCAGATGAACGACGGCACTTCCTACGCGAGTTGCGGGATGCAGGGCTATCCGGGATACAGCCCCCGTTCGGCGGAAGCCAGCGGGCAGCGGCGCAACAGCTTCGGGGGTTACGGGGACATGGAGCTACGGCCCACCGAGGCTGCGATGCTGAGCGGTGCCCTGCGTTTCGAGCACTACAGCGATGCGGGCGCCTCACTGACGGGCAAGGTTGCCGGCAGACTGGAGCTTGGAACGGGCACGGCCGTGCGGGCGGCGGTGTCAACCGGCTTCCGCGCCCCCCGCCTGGCACAGCGGGGCTTCAACACCCTCGGCTTCGTGGGCGGTCCCGCCGGTTTGGAGACAACCGGGTTCCTGCCCGAGGGCGACCCGATCGCCTGCGAGGACTTCGATGCCTGCTCACTGGGCCACGAGACCTCGCTGAGCCTCACGGCCGGGTTCGTCGGTTCCTTCGACACCGGGCTGGAGGTAACGGCCGACGTGTACGTCGTATCGGTGGCCGACGCCATCGCCCTGACCGGGACCGTAGGGCCGGACCAGGGTCTGCGGGCCAACGCGCAGTTCCAGGGCCGGCCGGTCGACAGGGTGGCCTTCTGGACGAACGCCATCGACACCCGCACCATGGGCTTCGATATCGTCGCCAACTGGCGCTTCCGGGGGGCGTGGGGCGCGGCAGACCTGGCGGCGAGCTACCACCGCAACGAGACCGAGATCACGGACAACCGCAATCCACACTTCATGGGACAGACACAGGAGTTGCTGATCGAGGAGGCCCAACCCAATCAGAGGATCGGTGCCAGCGCCGACGTGCGGTTCGCCCGCGGCATCGGGGCCCGGCTGAGCGTGAGGCACATCGGGGAACTCGAGACGCCCTTCATCTTCGAAGTGCCGGTGATGATCGGGGCGGCGGCGATCGCGGATGCGCAGGTGAACTTCCGGATCGCGGACAGGATACGGTTGAGCTTGGGGGCCAACAACTTCCTGGACAAGCTTCCCACCGGACTCCCGGACGACCACCCGGCCCAGCTCTGGTCGATGGACCACCCGTCCGAGTCACCCTACGGCATCGCGGGGCGGATCTGGTTTGTGCGGATGGACGTGGCCGGCAACTGAGTGCGAGGCCGGGGCCCGGCCACCCGCGGCGCGCAGGTGGCCGGGCCCCGATTCAAGTAACCGGTACCAGGAAGTCCCGGTGCCGGCAGCCAAACTGCCCGCCCCCTCGCCGCCCCGGGTGCCCGCGCCGACTTGCCCAGGGACGGCCGGTCCCCTACCCGGCGGCGTTCACCTTCGCCGGGAGAGGACTCGTCGTCAGGTCGGCGTGATCGCCGTGCAGGAGCTCGATGGTCACCCCCGTCTCGCCTTCCATCTTGCCGCGGAACTTGCCCGTGAACGCGCCCGGCGCACTCGGTACGAACTCGACGATCGCTTCGTTGGCCACCTTGACCCGGAGCGTGACCTCTTCGTCCTCGTCCTCGAAGTGGAGTTCGTCTCCTTCGTCGTCCAGGAAGCGGACCTCGATCTGGCCCGTCTCCGCGCCGGCGCCGACCTCCAGCGAATCGTCCCAGCTGGTTTCCTCCACCTCGTAGGTTGCTAGGACGTCACTTCCCATGACGAGTTGGACCTCATGGGGCTCGTGGTGTTCTTCCTCGTCCTCCGGGTCGGTACCGCACGCCGCCAGCACCAGTGCCGATACCATCGCGGCCACTGTCGCCAAGTCGCTGCTGATCAACTTCTTCATCGTTCGTTCTCCTGTCGTGTTGGTTTCGATAACTCGTTTGCCGGATCCGTGTACGAGGTCATACAAAAGCACCTCAGAACACGACCCTGTAGGTTACACTCAGTCCCCTCCCGGCCTCCGGCATGATCTCCTTCACCCGGGAGAGGTGGTTGCGGTACTTCGTGTGCGTGGCGTTGTCGAGGCTGACGGTGACGACGTTCAGGCGCCCTGCGAGCGTCAGCCGCGCACCCGCCGCGGCGTTGTAGACCACGTACCCGTCGGTCGCGGTCTCGAACTCGCCGATCCGGTCCTGCCGGGCCGCCATCTCGGCCTCGCCGCGGATGAACCACAGCGCCCGCTCGTACTTCAGGGCCACATGCCCCTTGAGCGGAGGGACGAGGGGCAGCGCCTGCGCGGTGTCCTTGAGACTCCCGCTGACCGATGACGCCACCGCCTCGATGACCAGTCCGCGCCCCACGTCGACGTCCAGGCCGGCTTCGAAGCCCCTGAACACGGCGTCGTTGCCGCGGAACTGGTATATGCGAAGGGGGAACACCCGGCTGTACCGGCCCGTGTCCTCCCCGTAGACGTAGTCCTTGATGTCGTTGTAGAAGCCGGTGACTTCGGCCCTCATCCGGTCGGATTCGAAGCGGGCGAAGACATCGAGCCCCCTGCCGATCTCACCCTGCAGGGAATCGTTGCCGACTTCGAAGGCGTAGGCCGCCAGGTGCGGCCCCTCGGAGTAGAGTTCGTTGACGTCGGGCGTGCGAACGGCCCGAACGGCGCTGGCGCCGAGCGTCAGCCCCGACGGGTGGTTGTACAGGACACCCAGGGAACCCGAAAGGGAGTGGAAGCTGCGGTCGCGAATCTCGCCGATGTCGGAATCCGGGTCCTCTTCAAGAGGATCGGCCAGGGTCCAGTCGTAGCGCAGTCCCCATTCGATCTTCGCCGGTCCCAGGTCCACCTCCTCGAGCATGTAGAGCGCCGCCTTGAAACGCCGCGTGTCCGGTGTGTACAGGCCCCCGCCGTATCCGAAGGCCTCCCACGACACGCGGCCCCCCACCGCTCCCGCCGCAAACGGTCCCCAGCCGCCATGCCGCCCCAGGACATCGCCGCTTGCGGTCTCCTGCAGGAAGAGCGTGCCCAGAATCCCCGGCGGTTCGATCTCCCGGTGCCTGTACCAGGTGTGGGTGGCGTCGAAGCGGAGGTTGTCGAAGATCGCGACGGGCTCGTCGACCACGGTCCGGAACTTCGAAGCGGTGCGCTCCATCTCGATGCGCACCCCTTCCGCGTGTCCGCCCTCGAAACCGCCGGGGATGCCGTAAGCGTTGAGGTATCCGCGGACGGAACCGCCCATGTGACCCCAATCGGCAACGTAGGCCGCCCCCGCTCCCCCGCTCCACAGCCCGCCGTCGGTGTTGACAAGCGTCCCGGCCGGCGTCTTCAGGTCGCCGGACGTCCTCGCCGCCACCTCCACGCGCACGGGCACCCGCTCCGAGGCGGCCAAGAAGGCCGTCGCGCCGGCGGCCAACGCGCCGGCGACCGTCTGGGTCTGAAGCGTCGCCGCGCCCGTGAGGTGATGGGGCACCGCCGAGGGGATTTCGTCGCGTATGACGTTGATGACCCCGCCCAGCGCGTTCCCCCCGTAGAGCAGCGCACCCGGGCCCCGCACGACTTCGATCCGTCGGGCGGACGACGGATCTAGCGCGGTGGCATGGTCCGAGCCCGAGTTGGAAGCATCCCCGGTCGCGGTCCCGTCCTCGAGCATCAGCACCCGGTCCCCGCTCAGCCCTCGGATCACCGGCTGCGAAACGGTCGGACCCATGCTGGCGACGGCCAGCCCCGGCATCGACGCCAGCGTCGCCGCGACGGTCCCCTCCATCCTGCGCTGCAGCTCGTCGCCCGCCATGACGCCCACCGGCCGCAGGGACTCGGCCGCGCCGCGCTCACTGATCGTGGCCGTCACCACCATGGCCTGCAGCGCGATCGGTGAAGACGCCAGCTCGATGACGACCACCGCCGACCGGTCCCCCACCGCGACGTCGATGGTGGTGCCCCGGTACCCGAGCCGTTCCGCCCGGAGCGTGTAGTCGCCCCGGGCGATGCCGGTCAGGTGGAAGGTCCCGTCACCGTGGGTTATGGCACTCGTTCCCGACCCGACCACCGACACGTCGGCACCCGCGAGGGGCCGTCCAGTCTCGGCGTCCCGTACCACGCCCTCGATTTCGCCCTCGTGCTCCGGTTCCTGCGCGGAGACCGTGGGCACGAGGGGGGCGGCCGCGAGGGCGACCGCGCAAATCACGGCAACCCGGGACGGCAAACGACCGGCGCCAGCCGCGGGATGTCCGGGGACACCCACGGAGCTTCTGTTGGAACTCATTCTGTGCACGGGGAACGGGGTAGATCGCAGACAGCCGAACCTCGGACCGGCGCGTAGGGGCGAGTCCGAAGGCCAAGGAAAGCGACGCTAAGCCTTCAGGCGAGAGGCGGTCCTCTCGGTATGATCGCCCCGATCAGAAAGGTGGCGCTCTTCGGGGGGATGTCCCCAACTGGCCCTTCCGTGGTGAAGGCGGCGGGTGCGGGAACCCCCGCAACCGCCACCGGGCCGGCCGGTGGGGCCGAGACCAGCGACCTGACAAGCTGGCAGAAGAGGTGGCTGTGCTGGGCGGGGCATGCGCGGTTTTCCGGAGATTCCACGTGGACCGGTAGTCCGACCCGGTCGGCATCCAGCAGCGCGTCGGCGGGAGACAGCACCGCGAACGCGCCGATCTGCACCAGCGCGATGAAAGCCGCTTCACGGCGCCGGGACCGGATTGCATGCTTGATGAACACCCCTTCATCGCCCTCCGTGAAAGAAGGTTGCCCTATCACAGGCGAAAGATGGACGGGCGCCGGGTTGGCCGTCAAGGCGTCTACCGCGCCCGTGGCAACCGGAAAACAGGGGCCGACAGGCGCCAGAACCATCCGGCGCCGCGGCCAGGCACCGCCACAGCAGTCCGAATGGGCCCAGAGGGACTTGAACCCCCGACCGTCGGATTATGAGTCCGCTGCTCTAACCGCCTGAGCTATGGGCCCAGGTAATGTTAACGATTCGGCGGGATCCCGGGGAGTTGGCCCGGTGCCGCCCAAGGCGTCCGGCGTTTCGGCCCGCCTCGACACCGGTGCCCATCACGGGCTCCGGTGGTGTCCCCTCCCGGTCCTTCAGACGGTCCCGAAGATCCTGTCCCCCGCATCGCCCAGGCCGGGCACGATGTAGCCGACTTCGTTGAGCCTGGCGTCCAGCGCGGCGGCGTAGACCGGAACGTCCGGGTGCTCGACGGCCATGCGCTCCGCGCCCTCGGGGGCCGCGACCAGGCACATGAAACGGATGTCGCGGGCGCCGTGCTCCTTGAGTTCACTTGCGGCGGCTGTGGCGGTACCGCCGGTGCCCAGCATTGGGTCGACCAGGAGAACGCTTCGCCGCCCGATATCCGGGGGGAGCTTGCCGTAGTAGCGCACCGGCTGCAGCGTCTGCTCGTTACGGTAGAATCCCAGATGACCGACCCGCGCACCTGGAATCAGCCGCAGCACCCCTCCAATCATCCCCAGACCCGCGCGTAGCACGGCCACCACGACCAGCCGGTCCTCACGGATGCGGCGGACCCGCGCAGTTTCCAGCGGCGTGTCGACGGTCGTCTCCTCGCCCTCCAGGTGGCGGGTGGCGTGAAAGGTCATGAGCAGTGTGATCTCTTCCAGCAGCGCCCTGAACCGCTTGCTGCCCGTGCGCTTGTCCCTCAGGATGGAGAGCTTGTGTTCGACAAGCGGGTGATGGACAACTTCCAGCGTCGGCGCGGACACGCTAACGGCCTCCCCGCCTGCCACGAGGGGTCGTTCTCCCGGCCCGGGCGACCAGCCCCCGTGCCGCCGCCAGCTCCGATGCATACGCCGGACGCCAGCCACCCGCCTTCAGCCTCCCCAGGCGAAAGGGGCCGAACCGGGTGCGAACCAACTCCGACACCGGATGGCCGACCGCCTCCAGCAGCCTGCGGACCTCACGTTTCCGTCCCTCCGTGAGGACGAGCATCACCCCCCACCGGTCCTCACCCAGCGCGACCCGGCGAACCCGGCGGGGACGGGCGAAGCCGTCTTCCAGCTCGACGCCGCGTTTGAGGCGCTTGAGAGTCCCGGCCGTGATCCGGCCCGCGATCCGGGCATGGTACTCGCGCTCGACACGTCCGCTCGGGTGCGCGAGCGCCGCCGCGAGGTCTCCCTCGTTGGTGAGCAGCAGCAGGCCCGAGGTATCGCGGTCCAGCCGACCCACATAGCGCAGCCCGGCGACCGGATCGGGCAGCAGATCGTAGACCGTGCGGCCGCCGTGGGGGTCGCCGCGCGTGCACAGCACACCGGCGGGCTTGTGAAAGACCACCCACCGCATGGGCGCCGGCCGTATGATCCGTCCGTCCAGCGAAACCGTGTCCCGGCCGGGGACGATCCGCGCGCCCGGGGCGGTGACCGGCCGCCCGTTTATCGCGACGCGGCCTTCGCCGATCATCACCTCGGCCTGGCGCCGGGATGCGGCACCGGCCTGGGAGATGTACTTCTGCACCCGCACCGGCGCCCGGCTGCGGGAGTTCACTCGCCGGACTCCGGCCTGCCCTCCGCGTGCGCCAGGACCGCCGCCACCGCCTCTTCCGCGCCGAGAGCATCGGTTTCCCCGCTCCCTTCGTCCCCATCTCCGCCCGGTGGGTCGGCGGTGTCTTCCAGGGGGGTTCGATCCCGCAGTATGACCGGCAACTCCTCGGGTCTGGGCAGATGCTCCATGGAGGGAAACCCGAAGTGCTCCATGAACTTCGAAGTCGTGCCGTAAAGGACCGGCCGCCCCACGCCCTCTCCCCGCCCCACCGCCGTTATCAACTCGCGATCCAGCAGCGTCCGGATCACGCCCGTGGAGTTGACGCCCCGGACGTACTCCACCTCGATGCGGCTGATCGGCTGCCGGTAGGCCACGATCGCCAGGGCCTCCAGGGCCGGGCCCGAGAGGCGGGACGACCTGGGCACAGTGTCGAAGCGCTCCAGATAGGGGGCAAACTCGGGACGCGTCATGAGTTGGACACCGTCCGCCACCTCGCGCAGTTCGAAGGCCCTGCCGCTGTCGTCGTATTCGGCCCGCAGCACGGTCAGCGCCGCCTCCACCCGGTCCTCGTCAAGCACCTCGTCCGCGCGGGCGATCTCCCCCGGCGAGAGCGGTGCATCGCTCGCGAAGAGGATCGCCTCGACGATGCGCGCGTCGTTCACGCCACCCCCTCCTCCCCGGTCGCCGCCCGCTCTTCCCGACGACTCCCGGACCCGGGCCCGGGGGCGTCGCCCGCGCCCGGTGCGAAGCCCGGCGTCGCGTCCGCGGCCCCGGATTCCAGGTTTCGGCCCCGGTAGAACCAGAGCGGCGAAAAGGGCTCCGTCTGTCGCAGCGCCACGATTCGCCGGCGTCCCAGCTCGAGCCCCGCCAACAGGGTCATGACCCCGTGAATCCGCTCCCGCCACGGGGCGACGAGGCTCGTGAACTCGATCCGCCGCGCCCTTCTCACGGTCTCCACGATCAGACCGACCTTCTCACGCAGGGCCACCGGACGGGCCGCGACCCGGTGCTCGAGTTCCCGATCCGCGCGAGGTTGCACACGCAGGGCGGCCGCGAACAGATCCTCCCAGGTGACTTCCAGGGGCCTGTCGGCCAGAGAGGGTCTCGGCCGCCGCGGCACATAGCCCTTCCCGAACCGCCGTCCGCGGTCGTTCTCGGCACCGCGCAGGCGGGCGGCGACTTCGCGGATCATCTCGTATTCCAGGAGCCGGCGAACCAGCTCGGCCCGGGGGTCCTCGTCCTCCTCGCCCACGGGACCGGGAAGGAGCATGCGGGCCTTGATGCGAACCAGGGCCGCGGCCATCTCCAGGAACTCGCCCGCCTCATCGACGTCGCCGGCGACCAGTTCCCCGATCGCCTCCAGGAACTGGCGGGTGATGCGCGCGATGGGGATGTCGAAGATGTCGATGTCCTGTGTGCGGATCAGGTGCAGCAGGAGGTCGAGCGGCCCGTGGAAGCGCTCGGTCTCCACCACGAGCAGGCCGTCGTGCGTCATCCCGCCGCCAGCCTCACGACCCATGAGAAGGCCGTGAACACGGGAGACAGCACCAGGCCGAAGGCACCGGGGAAGACGATGACGGTCAGGAACAGCAGGGTGACACCGTAGCGCCCCATCTGCCTGTAGCGGGCCCCCGTAGCGGCCGGCAGCAGATGATACAGGACGTGCGAACCGTCGAGCGGCGGAACCGGGATGAGGTTGAAGTACGCGAGAACCAGGTTTATCAAAACTCCGTAAGTAGCCATGGCCGCAACAATTGAAACGACTGATCCGCCAAAGGGCGAACCCCCGCCCACGGCCGCCACCACCGCGATCACCAGAGCAAACAGGACGACCAGCCCCAGATTGGAGACGATCCCGGCCAGCGACACCCGTATGTCGCCCGCGCGGTAGTTGCGGTAGTTGCGGGGATTCACCGGTACGGGCTTCGCCCAGCCGAAGAGGAATTCGCCGGGAAGGAGGTAGAGCACCAGGGGCACGATGAACGACCCCACCGGATCCAGGTGCGGGATCGGATTCAGCGTGAGGCGTCCCAGGTCGCGGGCGGTGGTGTCCCCTTCCCGCAGCGCCTGCCACGCGTGGGCCACCTCGTGGACCACGACCGATAGGAGCAGAACCGGAGCGATGAGCAGCAGGTCCATGCAGGAAGTCTAGCAGTCCGTGGACAAACCCGCACGAGCACCGAGAGCGGCGAGGCGCCGGCGACGGGAAGAGCGACCACCTTGGCGGGAGGAGGCACCCCACCCGCGCGGCCCGGAAGACCGGCAACCGCTCACTCGATGCGCTCCGAAGAACGCATTCTCACGCAACCGCCCGTCCGCCTTCCGCCGCAGCTCTCGGGGTCACCTCACCAATACGCGCACCTCCCGGGATCGCGTTACACCGTCGAAGTACCCGTACACTCCTTCGCCCCTGATGCCGAAGCTTGGCCACGGGCGCATCACGGGAT
The DNA here is from genome assembly GCA_965204275.1 of Longimicrobiales bacterium. GTDB lineage: Bacteria > Gemmatimonadota > Gemmatimonadetes > Longimicrobiales > Gaopeijiaceae > Bin94. Next base: position 860,437 of record CBDBEC010000002.1, on the reverse strand, counting down.
CGCGGCTGCCCCAGTGTCGCAGGAAGTTCGTGTAGCTCCACCCGATTCCCAGGAGGCGCAGCGAGAAGCGCAGAGGCTTCCCACGCTGCCGCATCGTGACCGTGTCGGCCTCGACACCCTCCAACAGCTGCGGGAAGCGGCCGAGACTGGTGGGGTAGAGCTGCCTTTCCGTGCCGTCTTCCTGTGTTTCGAAGATCTCCAGGATCTCCGCTGCCAGCGTGCCGATCTCCGAGCCGACCTGGTACCGAATCGGGATTCCGATCTCTCCGGGGTCGTCCGGCAAGGGCAACCGCAAGGTGTCCGCCGACTCCACCAGAAACGGTACCGCCGGCACCACGGTCTCCCCGGTGAACGAACCCAGGGGTGCCGTTCCGCGGAGACTGTACAAGCCGGTCGGGAGGATGGCCTCCGGAAGCTCCGCACGCAGACACTTCAGGGGAGCCGGCCATCTCCTTTCGGGTGTGCACGTCTCCAGCCCCGGCGCGTCGGTGAACGCCGCCGTCCAACCGGAGCCCTCCAGAGTCGCGGTGATCTCCGGTGCCGCGCCCTCTCTTCGGTGGGGATGGATGGCCAGCAGGCGAGCTTCGCTTTCGCCGGCGACGAGAAGAACCGCGACGGCCACCGCGTCGGGATGCAGATCGAACGGACGGGTGATTTCGCAAGCCGACAAGGCCGCGAGCGCCAGCGCGACCGGTCCGCTCCGCAGGCGCGTCCTCAAAACCGGAACTCCACGCCGAGGATCGGCATCATCGGGAGCTGGCTCTGATATACTCGCTGGTGGCGGCGACCAAAGAAGTTCTCCAGCTCCAAGCCGACCACGTTGGGCAGGCTGAAGAGGTTGGCAACGGAGACGTACGGAACCACCGACCCGCCGCCGAACCACGACACCTCGCTCTCACGGCGCCATCCCACGTCGATCCGGGCGTAATGCGGCAGCTTCGCCGAATTGTATTCCTCCGCGAGCACCACGAAGTCGACGTCGCGACCCAGGTACCTCACAGCCGGGACGATGGCCAGAACCGGCGTGACCGGTTGCCCCGAGCGCAGGGAAACCCGCGCGGACCACGAAGACGCGCCGCGCCCGTATGATGAACCGAATTCGAATTCATGGTCCCGGTGAAAGCGTGGCGTGTAGGTTCGCGAACCGACGGTGCGGGACACCCTGGCCCAACGGTAGCTCCCGAGAACCGAGATCCCCCCGTCCCACACCCAGCTCCAGGACGCCTCGATTCCCGCCGCCGCACCTCCGGCCACCTCCCACGACGAAGGATCCCCCAACACGGTGGACCTGATCGGATTGGCCTCCAGGTCCGGCAGCCTGATGTTGTCCAGCGCGCGCGCGTAAGCGTCCAGCCGGACCCGAAGGCCCCCCCGCGAACCCTGCCACCCGATCAGGAGCTCGGCATTGCGGGGAACGGGTGCCTCGCCGACAGGAAAGAGAAGGTCATAGGCAAGGAAGCTCGCGACGAGTGACTCCTCGTTGCGCACCGAGGCCAGCGCCTGGTGCGAGAGCGACGCCGAAACGCGCGCGCGCCACCACGACGCACCGTAGCCCAGCTCCGCGAACGGAGCGAGCGTGGTCGCCAGTCCCAGAAAGCGGTCAACCCGTAGCCCCGCGCGGGTCGCGAACCCGCGCCGCAACGGAATCTCCACGCTCGCGTAGGCGGCCAGGCGCCACCCGATCTCGCGCAGAGCGAGCGGAGACAGGAAGGCGGAGATGTCCATGTCGTCCCATGAACAGCAGTGGTCGCTGAGGTGGTAGTCGTGGTCGGCTTCGAACCGTGTCGCCTGAGTGCCCGCGATGATCCTGGCGTCGCGCGCGTGCCAGACGACCTTCAAATCGGCGCGCGTCTCGCTCATCGATCCGTAACCGGACAGGAGTGTGTCGGGGGACGGGGCGTCCCCGCCGTCGTCGTTGGCGTCGAGACGATAATCCTCGACGTTGATCATGTCGCTCGTGAACCGGCTGTGTCCCAGGTTGGCGTCAACGATCCCTGTCGCCCCGAGCCTGTTGCGGTAGTGAACCGAGACGGCGGCGTTGCCCCATGTCATCGCCATGCGCTCGCGCTCCGAGGCATCGACGTCGTTCAACGATTCGGAGTTCATGTAGCCGCTTACCGAGAGTCGGCGGAGTCCGCCGAGATCGCCCGTCACCTTGGCGTGCACATCCTGGAAAAAGTACGGAACGTAGCCGTCAATGACCTTCAACTTCTTGAGCGCCCGCGTGAATCCGTCGATCCAGGTGCGCCGGCCGTCCACAAGATACGACACGCTTTCGCCGATCGGACCCTCGACCGAAAGCCGGGACGATGCGAGGCCGACAGCGCCCGCCATCCGCGTCCGGTCCCGCGAACCGTCCCTGGTTGCGATATCAATGACACCCGACAGCGACCCGATGGCGAAACCGTCCCCCCCCGACCCCGCCAACAGCGTAGCACGCTCCACCACCTCGGCGTTGATCGCGGAGAGGAATCCCCCGAGATGAAACGCGTTGAACAGCCGCACGCCGTCGAGCAGTACCGGCGTGCCGTCACTCGTACCGCCCCGGATGAAGGGGACCGACGAGTAGTCGGAGGTCGCAGAAGCGGAGGGCGAAACCGCAGTCGCGCGCAGCACGTCCGCCTCGAGGATCGTGGGGAGGCTCCGGAGCAGGACGGAATCGATGACGAAAGCGTCGCGGGACAAGGAAATCGGGTCCCCGGAACGGCCGCTGACCGCAGCCACGACACCTTCGAGCCGAATCGGCGTGGGGCTCAGCAGCACTCGCAAGGGGTCGGATGGGAGCACGTCGTAGGTGCGCCTCCACCCTCCGTAGCCGAACACCTCCACCTCTACGCGCACCGGCCCCGCGGCACGCACACCCGGCACCACGAAAGCCCCGAATCGATCCGACGATGCCGACGCAACCCCAGCCTCGTCACCGACCGGTGTGACCGTGACCTCGGCGAAGGCGATCGGTTCGAGATCGATGCTGTCTCGCACCACCCCGGTCAGCGTGACCTGTTGCAACCCGGCAATCGCCAGCACTGTACCGAGCATCATCCGCCATGGCACCCGTAACGTACCACCGTCTCAATCACCGACCTACGTCCCGCCACCAATAGGAGGGTCGCCAATCTTCCAACAAAGCTCGGGCTTCTCCGCATCGTCGTCCACGGTCACAGAGAGCGAATCCTGAGCGGTTCTGTCCATTATGTCGGTCACTGTCAGCCTTAGCCACCCGGACTCCGTTGCAGTACCCCAGAGCTGCGACGAACTGCCGGTGTTTTCGCTCACGACTCCCGACCAGTCATGGTCCAAGGGACCCATGCCCATTGTGTTGGCGCTCCATCTACACACATGGTCCGGCGGTACAATCTTCGGTCCGGCGATGCTGTCGAGGACCGGTTCTCCGGGATCGAGCACCCACAAATAGCCGAGGTTCATCTCGATTTGCTCCAGGCTTGAGATTGCACCCCAATCCTCACCTTCATCACGTCCCCACACAACACCTCGCAGTTGAGCGGTGCTGTCGCTGCTGTTGTACCGGAAGACGGGGGCGCCGCTATCCCCCTTTCTCACCTTGAAGTCGATCATGTCTGTGCACAGAACATACACTCCACCCTCCTGCCGTTTGTCTTTGCAGGTTTCCTCGACATTCCCGTAGGTCCATCCTGTCTCGGCACCGACCTTGTCCAGTTCATCGTTGTCCAAATTGGAGCGCTTGGCGCTGCTAATGCGAATGACGGGGTTGGTCGGCTCGACAGTTATTGAGCAGCCTGACGCGCAGTCCGCTCTCTCGTCGGTGCGGGCAATGTCCCCCAATGCTATACCCCTATCCGCCGTGACCGCGATCAACGCCGCGTCTGACTCCCGGCAGTCATGGCGAAAAAACGGCCTCCATTTCGAGCACCTGCGGGTTTCCGGATCCAGCATTTCATCACCTACAAGGTCGGCTGAAATTGAATCCGGCTGACCCCAGACAGCGTAATCCGTACGATAGGGGATACTCGAACAATGGGAATTCGACACAAAGACACTGGTGGATGGGCGCTCAGCCCGCATAGCGGTGAAACCCAACGTACAGTAGTCACCCCCCAACGCTTTGACCCCATATCCACCCCGTAGTCCAGCATCAGGAATGGTGATGACATCCTTCAGCGTGTGTGGCGACGAGCTTGGCATGTAGTGCTTTCCAGAGGGCCTCCGCAATTGCCGAATTGGCGATTCTTCCGAGAAGGCGATCATTTCAACCGGAATCGCCATTTCCATCGCCAGCTCTAGCACCGCAGCCCTTGCAGATGGATCGGTCAAACCAACCCCGATGCGGTTGAACTCCTCGTCCACATGAAGGCCTACCACCTCTCGAATGGCAAAAAGGCGCGGCCGGAGGCGAGCACGGTGCCGTGCCAGCTCCATGAACGAATACTCAACTACACGCTCCACGTACTCCACAGGAGGAGTAATGACCATTGACCGTTGGCTAAAGTCTGCCGCCAGCCTAGCTGACACCGCTTGGCGCGCCACGGGAAAAGCGGTGCGGTTCGTCTCGGTCGTCGAGATCACGATCCGATCACCCCCCGGCTCGTAAAACACGCCTGCGAACCCTGGGATTTCTCGGGCAAGGTCCAGCATGAGTGAACTCTCGCCCAGCTCTTCCGGCGGAACAAGGGCTGCTTTCGAGGCGTTCGGATCCGGTCCTGGTCCGGCAGGGTCGTCGTCGAGACATGCTTGGCTGAGCAGTAACGACGCCAAGACCAGAGAGAGAAACGTCCCGGTCTACAGCTGTGTGGATCTTCATCGTCGAGCCTCCTTTGGCGGCCTCCAGCCGGTGTATGGCGCTTGGTTTCTGATGGAAACCTGCCCGCTTTTTGTGGGTCTTGATCATAGCTGGTGGCCCGTCGCGGCGCAACGTGGTGACGCCAACACTCGGCCACCCAGTGACGTGCAACCCTTACCCTGCGCCCCACGATGCGGCGGTGGCCGGGCCGTCTCGTGCAAGTGTTGCCGGGCGCGCAATAATGCACACATGTGGGCACTCAAAATGGCACGGTGCCGAGCCGGGGGTGAAGGCTGGCCGCTTCGCACGGAGGCAGGAGGGCAGCCGGCGGCCGGGAAGAAGGAGCGAGGACGGAGCCCGCGATCAGGCACGTTTTCTCGCGAAGCCACGATTCGGCGCGGGACTCCTGGCAGTGGCGCTGGCCGGCGCGTGCGGGACCGAGCCCCCGGTGTCGGCGGCCATCAGGACCTCACCCGCCTCGGTGACGCTCCTCCGGCTCGGCGAGACCGTGCGGTTGACCGCCACTGTGCACGAACCGGATGGCCGAATCATCTCGGGCATCACCTGAACTGGAAATCAGAGGATGGATCGGTGGTGACCGTGGATGCCGCCGGGCTGGTGACGGCCGTGGGAACGGGTGTGGCAACCGTGCGGGCCGGGGCGGAAGGATTGGAGACATCGTCCACGCCCAGGGTCGACCTGCACCGCGGTGTGCTGGTCGCGATGCACGAAACGCTCGGTGGGCCTGAGTGGGTCCACAACCGGCACTGGGGTACCGACGAACCGATCGGTTCCCGGTGGGGAGTGAGCGGCGCTGCCCCCCCTCTCCCCCCCTTGGCGGTTGATCCGACCGGGGATATCGTTCTACCTTGCCTTCAGGCCCTTCCTCCCCGTGTGGGGGCCGCAGCCACAATACAGAGATTCGGGAAGCCGGAACGAATGCCCAATATCAAGAGCGCAAGGAAGCGGATGCAGCTGAGCCGCGCCGCACGCAGCCGCAACCGGGTGACGCGGTCGCGCATACGCACCGCCATCCGCAGGGTCCGCGAGGCCGGCTCGCGGGAGCTGGCCGACGAGCACCGCCGCGCGGCGGTGGCGTTGATCGACCGGGCCGCCACCCGCAGAGTGCTCCATCCCAACAAGGCCGGCCGAATCAAGTCCCAGTTGGACCGGCTGGTGCGGGAACTCGCCTGACCGGCCCTTTTCGCGCTTCGCTCTCCTTCAGGGGGCGACGCTCCACACCGTCTCGCCGCCCACCAGCGTGCGCACGACCCGTCCCTTGACCTCTTCGTCGCCAAAGGGCGTGTTGCGGCTCCTGGAGAGGAAGGCCGAGGCGTCCAGGGTCCACTCCATAGCGGGATCGATCAGGACCAGATCCGCCGACCGACCGGGTTCCAGCGTGCCACCCGACAGGCCGAGCGCCCGCGCGGGACCCGTCGACATTCGCTCCAGAAGCCCCGGCAGGGCCAGCACGCCCGTTCGCACCAGGCGGGTGTGCAGCACCGCAAAGGCCGTTTCCAGCCCCACCGCGCCGAAGGGCGCGTCGTCGAAGGCCTGTTCCTTTTCGTCGTAGTGCCGGGGTGCATGGTCGGTGGCGACGCAGTCGATCGTACCGTCGGCGAGCGCCGCCTGAAGCGCCTGAACATCGGCCTCCGTCCTGAGCGGCGGATTCACCTTGTACTGCGTGCCGTAGGCGGAGAGGAGCGCGTGCGTGAGCAGCAGGTGATGTGGAGTGGCCTCGGCCGTGACGCGTACCCCCCGCCCCCGGGCGCGACGGATCAGGTCGGCGGCGGCCGCGGTCGATACCCGCTGTATGTGCAGGCGGCCCCCGGTCGCCTCCGCCAGGGCCAGATCGCGGGCGACGCCGATCTCCTCCGCGACCGCCGGCCTGCCGCGCAGTCCAAGACGGGTGGAGACCACGCCCTCGTGCATGACCCCGCCCCGGGCGAGGCCGGCGTCCTCGCAGTGAGCCAGGACGGGGATGCCGAAGGACTGGGCGTACTCGAGGGCGAGGCGCATCAGCGTCGAGGACTTCACCGTCCTGCCCGCATCCGTCACGGCCACGGCCCCGGCATCCACCACCTCGCCGAATTCGGTGAGCTGTTTCCCCTTGCGCCCGACCGACACGGCCGCCACCGGGAACACGCGGGCACCCCCCGCCCGCCGCCCTTCCGCCACGACGAAGCCCACCGAAGCCGGGTCGTCCACCACGGGATCGGTGTCCGGCATCGAGCACACGGCAGTGTACCCCCCCGCAACCGCCGCCCGCCCCCCGCTGCGGATCGTCTCCCGGTGTTCCCATCCCGGCTCGCACAGGTGCGCGTGCGGGTCCACGAAACCCGGCGCGACCACGAGTCCCGCCGCATCGATCACGGCTCCGGCCCCCTCCACCCCGAGCCCCACCCCCACCGCCCCGATCCGCCCCCCTTCCACCAGGACATCGCCTTCGAGGTCCACGCCCGCGGCCGGGTCGATCACCCTGCCGCCCCGGATCAGCACGCCGCTCATGGCGAACGGCCGTTCCCGGCCACCCCGGCCCGGCTTGCGCGGCTCGTCCGCACCGCCCACACCCCCATACTCACGCCCCCGTCCAGTCCCTGGCCGCCTCCGCCAGGTGCGGCGCCCCGCCGGCCAGCAGGTACAGCACCGCCATCCGCACGGCCACGCCGTTGGTCACCTGCTGCAGGATCACCGAATGCGGGCCGTCGGCTACATCCGAGTCGATCTCCACGCCCCGGTTCATCGGTCCGGGGTGCAGGATCAGCAGCCGCCCGGGGGCGTGCTGCAGACGCGACCGGGTGATTCCGAAGACGCGGTTGTACTCCCTGAGCGAAGGCACGAAGCCGTCCTGCATGCGTTCCAGCTGCAACCGCAGCACATTGATGGCATCCGCCCACTCGACCGCCTCCTCCACGCGGCCGAACACCAGCACTCCCAGCTCCTCGATCCCGGCGGGCAGCAGTGTGCGCGGGCCGCACACCCCCACCTCGGCGCCGAGCTTCACGAGGCCGTAGATGTTGGAACGGGCCACGCGCGAGTGCAGCACGTCCCCCACGATGCATACCTTGAGCCCCTCCAGCCGGCCGAAGTGGTCGCGCAGCGTGAGGATGTCGAGAAGGCCCTGGGTGGGGTGTTCGTGAGCGCCGTCCCCGGCGTTGATCACGTTCGACGGAATGCGCGCCGCCAGAAAGGAGGCGGCCCCGGCGGACCAGTGGCGGACGACCACCATGTCGATGCTCATCGCCTCGAGGTTGCGCGCCGTGTCCACCAGCGTCTCTCCCTTGGAGACCGAGGAGCCCACGGCACCGATGTTCACCGTGTCGGCCGACAGCCGCTTTTCGGCGAACTCGAAGGAGATGCGCGTCCGGGTCGAGGCCTCGAAGAAGAGGTTGACGATCGTCTTCCCCCGGAGCACGGGGACCTTCTTGACCCGTCGGCCGGTGATCTCCTTGAAGGGCTCCGCCGTGTCGAGAATGACGCGGATCTGATCGGCCGACAGGGGTTCGATCCCGGTCAGGTCCTTGCCCAGGGCGGGAGCCGTCCCGATCATCCGCGCTCCAGTGCGCTCAGGACCACGGCCAGCTCCCCGTCCAGCCGCGGAACGAGCACATCCACGCGCTGGTTCGCCAGCACCGGGAACTCGCGGCCGGCGATGTCGGGCTGGATGGGAAGTTCACGGTCTCCCCGGTCGACCAGCACGCACAGCAGGATGCGCGCCGGGCGGCCCCAGTCCGTGAGCTCGTTCAGTGCGGCCCGTGCCGTCCGCCCGGTGTAGAGCACGTCGTCCACGAGAACGACCGCCCGGTCGTCCACGCCCCCCGGGGGCAGCCTGGTCTCGCCCACGAGCGGCCGGGGTCCCAGCGCCATCAGGTCGTCGCGGTAGAAGGTGATGTCCAGTGTGCCGGTGGGGACGTCTTCGCCTTCGACCCCGGCGATGGACGCCCCGATCATGTCGGCCAGGTCCACGCCCCTGCGCTGAATGCCGATGAGGACTAGGCGCCGAGTCCCGCCCAGCTTCTCCAGAACCTCGTGGGCCATGCGGTCGATGGCGCGCCTCACATCCTCGCCGTCCATCAGCACCGTGGGGTCTGCCGGGGTCACCTTTTCGATCCGCGCTCCTGTTTCCGAAAACCCGTGCGGTTGCCGTCCGCCGTCACCGTCCCGCGGCCCACTCCCGTTCCTCGCCCGTGCTCGCCCCGCGGGCGACGTAGTAGGCCATGTAGTTCACGATGGCGTAGCTCTTGTTCGGGCCGCTACGCATCAGACCGACCCTCGCCCCATAGCCGTTCATGACGTCCCACACGCTGTAGCTGCTCCCCACCGCCCAACCGTTGGCGTTGCGGCCCAGCCGCTTGCCGTCAAGCGCGGTGTCGCCCCAGAGATAGGCGGTTATTCTCTCGCCCTTCGCGAAGTAGACCGGCGTGGCGTGGCTGTCGTCCACCGCGAAGGAGACGTGGGCGTGCGCGAACCGGACCGAGTCCATCGCCTGGACCGACACCTTGCCGCCCGCCGCGACGCCGCCGCCCCACACACTGTCGCTCGTGGCGGCCACCTCCACCCTCGGCAGCACCGGTCCCACCATGCCGTCGCGTATCGGCACGCGCTCCGGGTCCGGAGATAACCGCCACTTGTAGACGACGGACCCCTTGGCGTTCCTCGGCTTTGCCTCGCATTCGATCATCTCGCCGGGAAACGGCGCGCCCGGCCTGCACCGGAGGGTGATGACCAGCTTCTTGTTGTCGGGGTCGGTTTCGCCGGGATTGCCGACGCTTCCCCCAATGCTGATTCCCGGCCCGACGCCTCCCGGTATGACGCTCTGCCAAGGGCTACTTCCAGAAGGGTTCCCGGCCCGCCGCCCTCAACACCCGCTCGTACTCCCGCTCGAAGGCGTTGCGGGCCTCGCCGGGAGCACCGCGAGCGATCTCGAACATGTCCCACTCGCACCCGCCGAGGAGGGGCTCGCAATTTTCGTTCGGGGCACCTGCGGCCAAGTCGAACAGCGCCGCCTTGGTGGCGGCGACATAGCGCCCCCACTCCGGAGAGTCCACCTGCGGGCTGTTCCGGTCTCCCATGCCGAAGTACAGGTACCGGAGCCTCCGGGCCGCGTCCTGCCGCCACGGCTTCCACACCTCCGGGTCCCCCGCGATATCGCGGACAACCTCGAACGCCTCCGGGGCCGTCGCCCACGGCATGGCGGCGAACAGGTCCGTTATCAGGTCCGCTTCCCCGTTTTCCCAGTTCGGGGTCGCCGCCAGTCTCCCCCCTTCCCACAACCCACGCAACTGTCCGGCAAGCCAGACGTCGGCGGTCGCACGCGGAAAGTCGGACGGGCAACGAGCGCCGCCCGTCTCGATGCCAAGCTCTTCCCTGCGGGCGAACCGTTGTTCTTTGGCCCACCAGTAGACCAGCGCGCTATGCGCGCGCGCCTCTGTTTCCGCCGCACGTTCGAGCGCGGCGAACGCCTCCCCGGCCCATCCGCCATCGGACGGGCAACCGGCGGCGAACAGGTCCCGCACCGGACGCCCCACGTCTACCAACTGGCGCGCAAAATCGCTCGGTTCGGCGGGCAGGTTCAGCCGGGCCAACAAGTCCGGCGACAGGTCTTGGGCCGGGAGGCCCGGCGCGGTGAGAACCGCCGCCAAGACGGCGGCAAGGGTCGTGTTTCGGATCGTCATTTTTCGGCTCCTTCAATGGATGGGGTGTTCAGAACGATGTCCAGTCGCAGCCGGGTTTCGTGAAGTCGTATTCCGCCTCCGGGTTGTAGCGGTCGCGGAGGATCACGGGCTTCGGCGATCTCCCCGGCGCCCACAGCACGGCCGCCGCGCCCGACGCGCCGAGGTTACCGTGCACGTGGTTGTGAAGGGTTGACATGACGAACGCCCGGTCGGCGATGGCCTCGGTCGAGTCCCGCAACTCCCGCGCCTCGCTCTTCGTGGTCGCGACGATCCGGGAGGCGATGGCCCCGGCGTCGCCGCACTTCCCCTCCTCGAGCGCCTTCTCGATCTGCTCTTGGTGGCCCTTCGGTGGCTTCGGCCCGAAGCTGCGTCCGTACCCCTCGTGTCCCAGCATCCCGTCGAGGAGCCGGGACGGGTCGTAGCCCCTGCTCTTGAGCCAGTCCCAGTGGCGCACCAACGAGTCGCCGTCGGGTATCTCCTTCGGCCCGTTCAAAAAAAGCCGCTTGTTGACCTGCCGGTAGCGCTGGACGCGGTAGGCCGTGTAGTCCACGGTGGCGTAGCTCCTGTTCGGGCCGCTTCCCACCGCGGAGACCATCGCCCCGTCGCCCCCCATGACGTCGAACACGCTGTAGCTGCTGCCCTCGGCGTAACCGTTGGTGTTCCTGCCCAGCCGCTTGCCCTCTATCACGCTGTCGCCCCAGAGATAGGCCGTCAGCTTCGCCCCCTCCTCGAAGGAGACCGGGGTGGTGTGGCTGTCGTCCACCGCGAAGGAGACGTGGGCGTGCGCGAACCGGACCGAGTCCATCGCCTGGACCGACACCTTGCCGCTCGCCGCGACGACGCCGCCCCACACACTGTCGCTCGTGGCGGCCACCTCCACCCTCGGCAGCACCGGTCCCACCATGCCGTCGCGTATCGGCACGCGCTCCGGGTCCGGAGCGAACCGCCACTTGTAGACGACGGACCCCTTGGCGTTCCTCGGCTTCGCCTCGCATTCGATCATCTCGCCGGGAAACGGCGCGCCCGGCCTGCACCGGAGGGTGATGACCAGCTTCTTGTTGTCGGGGTCGGTTTCGCCGGGATTGCTGATGTTCCCCCCAATGCTGATTCCCGGCCCCCCCACCGGCGTGACGCCCTGAAACTGGCACTGGCCGTTGTCGTCGGGCTCCATGCCCGCGATACACCGGCACCCCCGCGAGATCGGGTCCCAGATGTTCCCGAAGCCGGGACACGGGTCCTCCCCCACGACGGTCAGCGGGTCAAGAACGCAGTTGCCGCCGTTGGGTTCGTCGGGGTCTCCCTCCTGGCATTCCGCGACCTGGGCCGCGACGATCCCGGCGCTGTCCGGGTCCGGGGCCATGTCCCGCCCGGCGGCGGGATCGGTCGGGGTGAGATCGCCCCCCCGCGGGTCCGGGTCCGCAAGGCAGGCCACGGCCACCGCCAGCACGGCCAAGGCGAAGGCAAGGGGAAGGGTTCGGGGCGGTCGCATCGTGGGGGCTCCTTTCGCGTGGGGGTGTTGTCTGTCCGGCCCCGCCAAACGGCATGGCCGGGCCGTTGTTCAACACCGGAATGGGCGGAACCCCTAACGTGCTCCCGCTTGTTCGCCGGTTGAGCGCGGACGGTAGCTTGCCACCCGGCCCGTTGGTTACCAGCTCTTGTATTCGGCGGGCGGCCCGGCGAAGTCGCCGGAAGGTCGCGCATTCGCACCGCCATCCGCCGGGTTCGCGAGGCCGAATCGCAGGAGCAGGCCGACGAGCTTCGGCGCGTCGCAGTCGCATTGATCGACCGGGCCGCCACCCGCCGCGTACTCCACCCGAACCGGGCCGGCCGCATCAAGTCCCAGCTGGACCGGCTGGTAAGGGAGCTGGCCTAGCAGTTCGTGGAATAGCCGCGCGAGCCCCCAGAGCGGTGAGACGCCGGGCCGGCAACGCCGCTAGCCCGAAGTTCGGCCGCCCAGAAGCGGGCAAGTGATTGTAGCGCTGTGACGTAGGCGGGATTGAGGGGTGTACGGCTACTGCGTACGGGTCATGGGCGAACGCCGAGGAGACGGAAGGCTCTGGTCTGAAGCCGTGTGGGGCTGGCAACGAAGACGATCTGCAGCTTGCCGCGCCTCCCGTCGCGGGAGTAGCCGCGCTTGGCCAGGGGGCACTTCGCACCCTCGAAGTAGACCGAGATCAGGTCGCAGAGCACGAGCGAGCCATCCTCGATGTGCTTCGCCGCCAGTGGTCCGCTCTATGCGCTTCCGGCGCCGTGAGCAGCCAGTCCATCGCCTCGTGGAGCTCCTCGACCGTCACATCCCCGGTGCCGAGCTCCTCTCCCAGCGTGTCGGCCTGAGTGGCGGAGCTGAGGCCGCGGGCGGTGGCAAGCTTCGAGCGGGGGTCGAGGACACGGCCGGCGATCAGCGCCAGCGCCAGCGACCGCCTCCGGGAGGGACGGCGGTCGAGCAGCTTCTCCAGGCCCAGCGCGCGGGCCGTGCCCAGCACGGCAGCGACGTGCCCGTGGGGGCGGGAGCGCAGGATCTCGAAGGCAGGATGCCGAACCCCTCGACCAGATCGTCGGGCCACTTCGACAGGTTGGCCAGGGTGCGCTTCTTAACCTTGCCGTCCTCGCGGAAGGACTCGCGCAGGAGCACGCCGCTAGAGCCTCCACACCGTCTCGCCGCCTACCAGGGTGCGGACGACCCTCCCGGTCACCTCCGCGCCGCCGAAAGCCGTATTGCGGCCCTGCGAGAGGAAGTTCCCGGCGTCGATCTTCCACTCCATCGCGGGATCGATCAGCACCAGATCCGCCGGCTGACCCGGCTCCAGGGTTCCGCCCGGCAACCCCAGGGCGCGCGCGGGACCCGCCGACATGCGTTCCAGAAGCCCGGCCAGGGTGAGCACGCCGGCCAGTACCAGACGGGTGTGCAGCACCGCAAAGGCCGTTTCCAGCCCCACCACGCCGAAGGGTGCGTCGTCGAAAGCCTGTTCCTTCTCGTCGTAATGCCGTGGTGCATGGTCGGTGGCGACGCAGTCGATCGTACCGTCGGCGAGCGCCGCCTGAAGCGCCCGAACATCGGCCGCCGACCTTAGCGGCGGGTTGACCTTGTATTCGCTGCCGTAGCCGGTAAGCCGGTCGTGGGTGAGGAGCAGGTGGTGGGGAGTGACCTCGGCCGTGACGCGCACTCCCCGTTCCCGGGCGCGCCGGATCAGGCCGGCGGCAGCCGCCGTCGAGACCCGCTGGATGTGCACGCGGCCCCCCGTCGCTTCCGCCAGCGCCAGGTCGCGCGCGACCCCGATCTCCTCCGCTACCGCGGGGCGCCCGCGCAGTCCCAGACGGGTGGAGACGACGCCCTCGTGCATGACCCCGCCCCGGGCGAGATCGGCGTCTTCGCAGTGAGCCAGGACGGGAATGTCGAACGACTGGGCGTACTCGAGGGCGAGGCGCATCAGGATCGAGGATTCAACCGTCCTGCCCGCATCCGTCACAGCGACCGCCCCCGCGTCCACGACCTCGCCGAACTCGGTGAGCTGTTCGCCCTTGCGTCCCGCGGACACCGCCGCCGCCGGGAATACGCGCGCACCCCCCGCACGCCGCCCCTCCGCGACGATGAAACCCACCGACGCCGGGTCGTCCACAACGGGATCGGTGTCCGGCATGCTGCACACGGCGGTGTAGCCCCCCGCCACCGCCGCCCGCACACCACTGCGGATCGTCTCGCGGTGCTCCCATCCCGGCTCGCACAGGTGCGCGTGCGGGTCCACGAACCCGGGGGCTACGACCAGTCCACCCGCATCGAGCACGGCTCCCGCCCCCTCCACCGCCAACCCCGGCCCCACCTCCCCGATCCGCCCACCCGCCACCAGCACGTCGCATTCCAGGTGGGCACCCGCGGCGGGGCCGATCACCCGGCCGCCCCGTATCAGCAGACTGCTCACGCCGAACTCCCGGACCCGGCCGTCCCGTCCCGGCCCACAGGGGCGACCTGCGCTCTTCGGACCGGTTGGATCATGCCCCCGCCCAATCCCGGGCCGCCTCGGCCAGGTGCGGGGCACCCCCGGCCAGCAGGTACAGCACGGCCATCCGCACTGCCACGCCGTTGGTCACCTGCTGCAGGATCACCGAATGTGGGCCGTCGGCCACGTCGGAGTCGATCTCAACGCCGCGGTTCATCGGTCCGGGGTGCAGGATCAGAAGCTGCCTGGGCGCCTGCTCCAGCCGCTCCAGGGTGATCCCGAAGACGCGGTTGTACTCCCTGAGCGAAGGCACGAAACCGTCCTGCATGCGTTCCAGCTGCAATCGCAGCACATTGATGGCATCCGCCCACTCGACCGCCGCCTCCACGCGGCCGAACACCCGCACTCCCAGTTCCTCGATCCCCGCGGGCAGCAGTGTGCGCGGACCGCACACCCCCACCTCGGCGCCGAGCTTCACGAGGCCGTAGATGTTGGAACGGGCCACGCGCGAGTGCAGCACGTCCCCCACGATGCATACCTTGAGCCCCTCCAGCCGGCCGAAGTGGTCTCGCAGCGTAAGGATGTCGAGAAGGCCCTGGGTGGGGTGTTCGTGGGCGCCGTCCCCGGCGTTGATCACGTTCGACGGAATGCGCGCCGCCAGAAAGGAGGCGGCCCCGGCGGACCAGTGGCGGACGACCACCATGTCGATGCTCATCGCCTCGAGGTTGCGCGCCGTGTCCACCAGCGTCTCTCCCTTGGAGACGGACGAGCCCACGGCTCCGATGTTCACCGTGTCGGCCGACAGCCGCTTCTCGGCGAACTCGAAGGAGATGCGCGTCCGGGTCGAGGCCTCGAAGAAGAGGTTGACGATCGTCTTCCCCCGGAGCACGGGGACCTTCTTGACCCGCCGGCCGGTGATCTCCCTGAAGGGCTCCGCGGTGTCGAGGATGACTCGGATCTGATCGGCCGACAGGGGCTCGAGCCCGGTCAGGTCCTTGCCCAGGGCGGGAGCCGTCCCGATCATCCGCGCTCCAGTGCGCTCAGGACCACGGCCAGCTCCCCGTCCAGCCGCGGAACGAGCACATCCACGCGCTGGTTCGCCAGCACCGGGAACTCGCGGCCGGCGATGTCGGGCTGGATGGGAAGTTCACGGTCTCCCCGGTCGACCAGCACGCACAGCAGGATGCGCGCCGGGCGGCCCCAGTCCGTGAGCTCGTTCAGTGCGGCCCGTGCCGTCCGCCCGGTGTAGAGCACGTCGTCCACCAGAACGACCGCCCGGTCGTCCACGCCCCCCGGGGGCAGCCTGGTCTCGCCCACGAGCGGCCGGGGTCCCAGCGCCATCAGGTCGTCGCGGTAGAAGGTGATGTCCAGTGTGCCGGTGGGGACGTCTTCGCCTTCGACCCCGGCGATGGACGCCCCGATCATGTCGGCCAGGTCCACGCCCCTGCGCTGAATGCCGATGAGGACCAGGCGCCGAGTCCCGCCCAGCTTCTCCAGAACCTCGTGGGCCATGCGGTCGATGGCGCGCCTCACATCCTCGCCGTCCATCAGCACCGTGGGGTCTGCCGGGGTCACCTTTTCGATCCGCGCTCCTGTTTCCGAAAACCCGTGCGGTTGCCGTCCGGCGTCACCGTCCCGCGGCCCACTCCCGTTCCTCGCCCGTGCTCGCCCACCACCCGGCCGCACGGTCGGGCGGCTGAAAGGTAATTGCACCGCGAGCGCCCGGCCAACATGATCATGGGGAGCGCGGCCCGGCCGTTGCCGGCCCGCACCGACACCTGCATTCAATCCCCCGGAGCCCCCATGTCCACCGATACAGCCCGCCGATCCGCCCGGACGCTGTGCGCCTGTCTGCTCCTACTGGCGTCGAACCCGTCCGCCGTCCGCGCGCAGGACCCCGTCGAGGGCCCCAGGGTCATCCTGTCCTCCGTCCCCTTCACCCTTTCCGTGCGCGGCGGCACCGAACTGTCGTCGCTCGTCGAAGTCCGCGACGCGTCCGGCGCGCTGCTGGCCTCGGGACCCGTCGGTCCCGGCGACACGCGGGAGTTCCGCGACCTCTCCGTCGCCTCCCACGATGCCCTGCCCCTCCAGATCCGGACCGGCGAGGAGGTTCACGAGTTCTCCAGCCCCTTCGCTCCCGCCTGGTTCTCGATCCTGCCGCCGCTGCTCGCGATCGCGCTGGCGCTGATCTTCAAGGAGGTCATCACCGCGCTGTTGGCGGGGATCTGGCTGGGGGCCCTGGCGGTAGCCGGATACAATCCCCTGCAGGCCACCTGGCGGCTCGCCGACGAGTACATCGTGCACGCCCTCGGCGACACCGGCGGACACACCCAGATCATCGTCTTCAGCCTGCTCCTGGGCGGCATGGTCGGCCTGATCAGCAGGAACGGCGGCACCATGGGGGTCGTGCGGGCGGTGGCCCCCCTCGCCCGGAACCGGCGGCGGGGCAAGCTGGCCACGTCGCTTGCGGGCCTGGCGATCTTCTTCGACGACTACGCGAACACCCTGGTCGTCGGCAACACCATGCGCCCCATCACCGACAGGCTGAAGGTGTCGCGGGAGAAGCTGGCCTACCTTGTGGACTCGACCGCCGCGCCGGTGGCCGCGCTGGTCCCGATCTCCACCTGGGTCGGCTACGAGGTGTCGCTGATCGGCGACGGTCTGGCGTCCGCGGCGGGCGGAGCCGGCGCTGCCGATGCGGCCTTTCTGGCGGGGCTGAGTCCGTATGCCGTCTTCATCCAGACCATCCCCTACCTCTTCTACCCCCTGCTCGCCCTCGCCTTCGTCTTCCTGACCTCTGCCATGAACCGGGACTTCGGGGCGATGGCAAGGGCCGAGGCACGGGCGGCGGCCGGCGGGGGACTCTCTCGGGAGGGGGCCATGCCGGCTACGGACACGGGCAAGGGGTTCGTCCAGGCGAAGGAAGGGATCCGGCCGCGCTGGTGGAACGCGGGGCTTCCCGTGCTCACGGTGGTGCTGGTCGTTCTCGGGGGTCTGTACGCCACGGGC
This sequence comes from Longimicrobiales bacterium, assembly GCA_965204275.1. GTDB lineage: Bacteria > Gemmatimonadota > Gemmatimonadetes > Longimicrobiales > Gaopeijiaceae > Bin94. The sequence goes on along the minus strand of CBDBEC010000002.1, from coordinate 843,059 downwards.
CGGTCGGAAGCGGGCCCGGGCGCGTCCCTGATGGACATCTTCGGCGCGGCCGATCCCTTCTCGACCCTGCTCTGGGGTTCGCTGGCGGGTTGCATCGTGGCCGCCGTGCTGTCGCTCGGCCAGCGCCTGCTGACCGTGCACGAGTGCATCGACGCCTGGGCGGGCGGGGTGAAGGCGATGGTGGTGGCGATGGTCATCCTGACGCTGGCCTGGTCTCTGGGCGCTGTGACGACCGACGTCGGCACGGCGGCGTATCTGGCGCAGCTGCTGGGCGGCAATCTCCCCCTCGTCCTCCTCCCGGCGCTGGTCTTTGTCACCTCCGGCGCGATGGCCTTCGCGACCGGGACCTCGTGGACGACCATGGCCATCCTGATCCCGCTGGTCATCCCGCTCACCGTGTCGCTCGCCGGCGGCACCGGCTTCGCGGACGGCTCGCTCTACGGGATCCTGCTCGCGACCACGAGTTCGGTGCTGGCGGGCGCCATCTGGGGCGATCACTGCTCGCCCATCTCGGACACCACGGTGCTGTCGTCGACCGCGGCCGCCTGCGACCACGTCGACCACGTGCGCACCCAGCTGCCGTACGCGGTGCTGGTGGGGCTGGTGGGGCTGATCCTGGGCAGCATCGGCACGTCGCTGGGTCTTCCCCACTGGATCGCCCTGCTGGGAGGCGTCGCCATTCTGGGGCTGGTACTCAGGTTCTTCGGCACGCCGGTCCCGGAGGTCGGCGCAGAGGAGGTGGTCGCGAGCGAACCCTGACGGAGCGTCAGGGCGTCGCACTTCACCGCCGCGCCCGGAAAAAGCTCCGCAGTAGAGCCGAAGACTCCTCCGCGAGGACACCACCGAGCAGTTCCGCGCGGTGATTGAGGCGCGGGTCCCGGACGAGATTCTCCAGGCTCCCCGCCATCCCCGACCTGGGATCGGCCGCACCGAAGACGAGACGGGAGATCCGGGCCAGGACGATCGCACCGGCGCACTGGGCACAAGGCTCCAGAGTGACGTACAGGGTGCATCCCGCCAGCCGCCAGTCCCCCACGCGGCGGGCGGCGGCACGAATGGCGACCATTTCCGCGTGGGCGGTGGGGTCGTCACGCTCCAGTGTGCGGTTGTGCGCCTCCGCGAGCACGGCATCGCCCTGGACGATCACCGCGCCGACGGGCACCTCGCCGCGCAGTCGTCCCGCGCGGGCCATTTCCAGGGCACGGGCCATCCACACGCGGTCGCGTCCGGCGCAGGAGGATTCGCTGCTAATGCGCGGTCGTGGGCACCGTCAGGGGAAGCGGGCCAACCTTGCGGTAGAGCGCGGACACGCGCCCCACGATGACCGTCTGCCCGGTTCCGGCGGCGCCGGCTCGCGTCCGATCACCCCCCAGTGTGAGCAGGGCGAAGCGCGAGCCGTGCTTTTCCAGTTGGTAGTAGTCCATGACATCGCCGACTGCGGCCACGACAACCTCGCCGTCCGCCAACTCCTCCATTCGCACGGGCTGCACCACCAGAATGTCCCCTTCGTCGATTCCGGCCGGAGCCAGCCGGCCACCCGGCGCGCGGACCATGAAACCTCCGTTTCCGTTCAGCAGTTGGCGGTCCAGCGAGACACGGCGCGCGCTGTCTTCCCCGCGCCGGCCGTCCCCCGCCTCCTTCAGGTCACGAAAACACGGCAGCGACACCGTCTGGGCATTGAGATCCAGGCCGAGGATCCGGATGCCGCGGGAACGCGACGGATCTCTTTCGACGACCCCCTTTTCGGCCAGCGACTGCAGGAGCTCGGAAACCGTCTTGGTGCTCCGGATTCCGAAGTGATACCCGATCTCCCGAATCGAAGGCTGGTAGGTGTGGGTGCGCAGGTACAGGACCATGTAGTCGAGAATCTGCTGTTCCAGATCGGTCAGGCTCGGCGTCGTCCGGATCGCCGGTTGCTCAGGTGCTGTAAAGACGGACTTGGGGCCGCTCTGCATACTCTTGGAGTGACGGGAGTGTGAGGCCGGTGCTGGGATATCTGGACGCGGGAAAGGATAAGGCGACCGGCAACCGGGTCGCAACACTTCGGGCTGGTTCCGAACGGCGCCGCCAAGTGCGCCCCGGCGTGTTCCAGATCCTGCGGAGGAGCAAGCCGGGTCACGTTTTTGGGGGCATTGCCACTCCAGCCTTGAAACACTCGAAACAGTCCCAACAAAGGATCGGGCCGCGGGGCTCCGGGTACCGCCGGCACCCCCCTGCCGCGCCCGGATTCGACTCGCTTCCGAAGACTTGCCCGCCGGAACCCCTGGACGGGGGCAGCCGCCGAGCCGTGATCCGGCGCGAGACGCCCCCGGTCGGAGCTCGATGAGCGCAATCTCGCGTTCGGCGCAAGCTGCGGTGGCGGCGGACAGCAGTCCTACGACTCTTCCATGATCCGCCCCACCGCCCTCCCCAACCGGCCCACCGACCGCTCCCGGCCCAGGATCAGCAGCACGTCGAAGATCCCGGGCGACGCTCCCGACCCGGTGAGCGCCAGTCGCAGCGGCTGGAAGACCTTCCCCGCCCCCACCCCCAGCTCCCCCGCCAGTGCGCGCAGTTCCTCCTCCAGGGCCCCCGCCTCCCACGGCACGGACTCCAGCCGGTCCCCCACCGCGCCGAGGATGGCCACCGTGCCCCCCGGGTCCCGGTACCAGCTCTTGCGTGCCGCTTTGGTGTCGTACTCTCGCACGGGCCCGATGTAGGGCCCGGCCAGCCGCGCCATCTCGGCAAAGGTGCGGCTTCGAGGCGCCAGGGCCGTCACCATCCGCGCAAACGCCTCCTCACCGAGCGAGATGTCGACTCGAGCGACACCGTCGCGCTCCAGCGCCTCCCGCAGTGCCGCGCCCAGCTCACCTGCCTCCATGCCCGCGATGTACCGCCGGTTCATCCAGAAGAGCTTGGCCGGGTCGAAGACCGCTCCCTTCTTCAGCACCCTCTCCAGCGAAAACCGCTCGACCAGCTCGTCCCGTGACAGGAATTCCTCGTCCGTGCCGGGCGACCAGCCCAGCAGCGCCAGGAAGTTGACCATCGCATCGGGCAGAATCCCCTCCGCCTGGAACGCGTCCACGGCCCGGGCCCCGTGGCGCTTCGACAGCCGCTTTCCGTCCGGCCCCAGAATCATCGGCAGGTGGCCGAACTCCGGGACCGGGCGGCCAAGCGCCTCGTAGATCAGGATCTGCTTGGGCGTGTTCGAGAGGTGGTCGTCGCCGCGCAGCACGTGGGTGATGGCGGTGTCGGCATCGTCCGAGACCACCGCGAGGTTGTAGGTGGGGGTGCCGTCGCCGCGCAGGATCACGAAGTCGTCGATCTCGGCGTTGGCGAAGCGCATATCGCCGTGCACGAGGTCCCGCCAGGAGGTTTCGCCGTCCGGCACCCGGAACCGCACCGCGAAGGGCTCGCCGGCGGCGGCGCGGCGCGCGCCCTCCGCCCCCGACACCCGGGCCGCCAACTCGCGCGACAGCCGTGTCACAGCCCCCTTCCCCAGCGCCACCGCCGCGTCGCGGGCCCGTTCGAACTCCCCGCGCGGCGTGAAGTCCCGGTAGGCACGCCCTTCGTCCAGCAGCCGCAGCGCGTCGGCCCGGTGGCGCTCCACGCCGGCCGCCTGAAGGTACGGCCCCTCGTCCCAGTCGATCCCCAGCCATTTGAGACAGTTCAGGATTGCGTCAACGTGCTCGGTGCGGCTGCGGTCCCGGTCGGTGTCCTCGATGCGCAGCACGAACGCACCCCGGCTCCCGCGCGCCAGCAGCCAGTTGAAGAGGGCCGTGCGCGCGCCGCCCACATGCAGGTGGCCCGTCGGCGACGGGGCGAAGCGGAGCCTCATAGGGGCCCTTCGTCACGTCTTGCCAGCCCGGCGCCTCGCCGCTCTCGGTGCTCGGGGAGCTTTATCCACGGACTGCCGGCGGCCCGTGGGACAGGTGCTTCCCGCATTCGCACCGGTTCAACCACGGGCCGTCACGCCGGCGCGTCTCCGCCCCGCCCCGCCATCCCGCCGAAGTCCACCGAATCGAGCACGCTGTCCCGCCCGCGCTCGAAGAGCAGGTAGAGCGCGGGGGTCACGGTCAGCACCAGGAAGGTCGACGCCAGCAGCCCGCCGATCAGCGTATAGGCGATCGCGTTCCAGATGTTGGCGTTCGCCGACGGGCTGAAGAGCACGAGCGGGAGCAGGGCCGTGATCGTCGTGGCCGAGGTCATCAGGATGGGACGCACCCGTTCCATGGTGCCGCGCAGAATCGCCGGTTTCAGGGCGAGGTCGTGCTCCCTGCGCACCCGGTTGATGTGGTCGACAAGGAGGATGGCGTTGTTCACCACGATCCCTCCCATCATGATGACGCCGATGTACGCCTCGCGGGTGAAGTGCGCGTCGGCGTAGAAGAAGAGAAGGAAGACCCCGATCAGCGCCATCGGCACGGTGAGCAGCACGCAGAGCGGGAGCCGCAGCGACTCGAAGAGCGCCGACGTCACCATGTAGACCAGGAAGATCGCCACCGCGAGAATCATGTAGATCTGGGTCTTGTCCTCGTCCGACCACCATCCGTACCCTTCCGCCTTCCTCACCTGGTAGCCCGGCGGCACGGAGGTCGCCTCGATCACGGCCTTGTGGGTCACGTCGCCCAGCTTGTACGGTCCGCGGAACTCGTAGCGCACGGTGCGTTCGTACTGCTGGTCCTCCCTGCGGATGGTGGACAGGACGTTCTTCTCCTCGATGTCCACGAGTTCGCCCAGGCGTATCGCATCGCCCGCCGGGTTCAGGACCAGGGTCTTTCTGAGCTCGTGCAGGTCGATCGCCCGGTTTCCCTCCAGCTTGACGTCGTAGCGGATCTCGTCGCCTCCCATCTTGATGGTCGACCCGCCGACCTGCCCGTAGACGGCCGACGAGATCTGCGAGACCAGCCTGCTCACCGGCATGCCGTGGCGGGCCGCGATGTCGCGGCGGATGACCACGGCGAACTCCGTCGCCCGGTCTCTGCTCCCCCAGTAGCCGGACGACGCGTTCGTGTCCACGTCCCGGACCCGCGCGAAGCGTTCCAGGCGCCCACCGAGATCCTCCGCGATTCGGCGCACCTCTTCGTAGTTGTAGCCCAGAACCTGGATCGAATAGTTGCCGCCACCCCCTCCGCCGCCGCCGTAGAACGAGGGGCCGTAGCCGTACACCCTCACCTCGGCCCGGGCGAAGCCCAGCGAGTAGGCGAAGAGCTGCTCCTTGATGCGCACGGGAACGTTCGTGCGCTCCAGCTCCTCGGGGAAGGTGACCCGCGTGTGGCTCGATGTCGGGGACACGTTGGTCACGAACTGCCTGACCTCGGGCATCTCTCCCAGGCGCTCCTCGAAGTAGCGGGTGAGCATGTCGGTGCGGTCGATGTCGGAGCCCCGGGGCAGCCGGATGTAGACGTCGATGTGGGTGGACTCGCCCCTGCCCCAACCGCCCCAGATCCTGCCCTTGGTCACGTAGTTGTCGAAGAGGTAGTAGGAGCCGCCCAGCAGCAGGATCGGAACGGCCACGGTCACCCACGGCCATTTGAGGGTGCTGCCGACCAGCCCGCGGTAGAAGCGCTGGTAGAAGGGCGGCCGGCGGCCGGCGTCCCGGGCACGCGGATCACGCTCGGGAAGGAGCTTTCCGACCAGTGCCGGGATGAAGGTGAACGCGACGATGACCGAACCCAGCACGCTGAGCACGATGATGACCGCGAGCGGCAGGTAGTAGATCCGCTGTTCGCCGGTGAGGTAGAGGAAGGGCGCGTACACGATGAGCGTCGTGGCGGTGGCCGCCATGATCGGGAGCACCACGTGGGTCGCCCCGTCCACGATCGCCTCGCGGCGCGAATGTCCCTGCTGCCATCGCCGGTAGATGTTCTCCAGCACCACGATGGAGTTGTCGACGTAGAGACCGAACCCGGCCGCGAGCCCCATCAGCGTGAGCTGGTTCATGGTGTAGCCGGCGAAGTAGATCACGTTGATGGCGATGAGGACCGAGAAGGCGATCGTGGCGAAGATCACGAGCGATGTCCGGACCGATCCCAGGAAGAGGATGAGCACGCCGAAGATCACGATCACCGAGATGGCCGCGCGGCTGCGCTGGTCGGACATCTGGCGGCGGATCTGTCTGCTCTCGTCCCGGTCGAGGATGAAGCGCGTGTTGGCCGGATTGCTCCGCGCGACCTCCGCGACGCGCTCCTTGACGCGGTCGGCGACCTGCACCGAGTTGGTGCCGATCTCCTTGTAGACGTACATGCTCACGGCGGGCTGGCCGTTGATCCGGTAGTGGCTCCGGATCTCCTCGAAGGTGTGGCGCACGGTGGCGATGTCGGAGATGCGCACGATGCGCCCGCCGTCGGACTTGACGATGGCGTCGCGGATGTCCTGGGCCGTGGCCGGGCGGTTGCGGATGGTCACCGTCCACTGGCGCTCGCCCTCGCGAATCGCGCCGGCCTCGCGCACCAGGTCCAGCGAACCCAGCTTGGAGCTCACGTCCCCGGACGACACGCCCATCGCCGCCATCAGCGACTTGTCCAGCTCCACCTCGAGGAGCCGGTCCCGGCCCCCGTACACGAACACGCGCCCGACCCCTTCGACCTGGCTCAGGTCGGGAACCACGTTGTCGGTCAGGTGCTCACGGAGCGATTCGTGGGTCCTGCGCCCGGTGAAGGTGTACTCCAGAACCGCCCTGCGCTGCGCGTCCGAGAATTCCTCCGGGACGTAGGGACTCACCGTGACCCGGCCGACGCCGGGGGGAAGCACCCTCTCTTCCAGGTTGTAGAGCCGCTCCGACAGGTCCAGGCGGGCGAATTCCATGTCGGTGTCGCGGGCGAAATGGACCTCGATGTTCGCGCTGTTCTCGCTGGACCTCGAAGTGACCTTTTCGACCCCTTCGACGAGCTGGATCTGGGCCTCCAGCGGCGAGGTGAGAAAAGCCTCCACCGTTTCGGGGGATGCGCCGGGCCAGGAACCGCTGACGGTGAGCCGGGGCAGCTGGGCGTCCGGCATGAGTTCGATCGGGATGTTCTGCCAGGCCCTGATCCCCAGGAAGGCGAGGGCGAAGTAGACCATCGCCACGGCGACCGGGCGGCCGACACTCAGCTTGATCATGATGACGCTCCTTCCGCTACCGCGACGCCGGCTGCCGCCGGCACCCGGCCCATGCGTCGTCGCCACGCCCGCCGCACATCCTCCACCAGGGAATAGACCACCGGCACCACGATCAGCGTAAGGGCCGTGGCCACCAGGAGGCCGCCGATCACCGAAATCGCCATCGGCGCCCTCAGGTCCGCCCCCCGTCCGATCCCCAGCGCCATGGGCAGCAGTCCGAGCACGGTTGTGACGGTCGTCATGACGATCGGCCTGAGGCGCACCTCACCCGCCTCCAGGATCGCCGCCCTGAGCACCTTGCCGCGCGCCCGCGCCTGGTTGATGAAGTCCACCTTGACGATCGAGTCGTTGACGACAATGCCAACCAGGATCACGATCCCGATGAGGCTCATCGTGTTGAGTCCCTGCCCGGTGAGCGCCAGAGCCAGGACCGCGCCGACAAGCGCCAGCGGCACCGCCATGAGGATGGTGAAGGGGTGGACGAAGGATTCGAACTGGGCCGCCAGAATCATGTACACCAGGAGCAGGGCGAGCCCGAAGGCGAAGGCCAGGTCCCGAAACGACCGCTGCATCTCTTCGTTCTCGCCGCCCACGTCCCACCGGACATCGGCCGGGATCGGCATCTCGCGCATCGCGCCCTGGATGGCCGCGATGGCACCCCCGAGTCCCCCCGTGGCCACGTCGGCGTAGACCGTCACCACCCGGCCCTGGTCCTCGCGCCGGATCTCGGCCGGGCCCACCGTCTCCCGCACGGTCACCAGCTCGCGCAGCGGGATGCCGCTCACGCTGAGCTGGTCCAGCGTCGCGGCGTCGTAGCGCTTCTCGTCCGGGAGCCGGACCATGACCGCGATCTTCCGGTCGAAGTCCACGAACTCGGTGGCCAGCTCGCCCCGCATGGCGGTCTCGATCGTTCCGGCCACCACCCGCGGATCGATGTCGTAGTTGGCGCAGGCGTCCCGGTCGACCGATACCTGGAACTGCGGCTGCCCCCGCTCGGTGCCCACGCGCACGTTGCGGACCTCCGCCAGGCCGGAGAGCCGGTCCCGGACCGCCTCGGCGAGGGGGAAGGTCCTGTCCAGATCCTCGCCGCGCACGCGCACCGCGATGTCCGCCTCGCCGCCTCCGAGGATCTGGCCCAGCGCCGTGGCCTGCCCGGTTTCGAAGGCAAGGGCGCCCGCGGGGAACGAACCCTCCAGGTTGCGGACACGCCGGACCACGTCTTCGGTGGCCGCGCCGTCCTCCAGCCTGACCTGGATGGCGGCGGTGTTCAGCCCGGCCGCGTGGCCCTCGTCACCCTTGGCCTGAACGTCCCGGCCGATGTGCGTGAAGATGGCCGCCACTCCGGGATCGTCCAGGAGGCCGCGCTCAAGCACCTCCACCGCGTCGGCGGTGACCTGCAGCCGGGTGCCCTCGGAGAGTTCCACCCGCACGTCGAAGGCGCCCTGGTCCACATCCGGGAGCAGGTCGCGGTCCAGCGCGGTCGCCAGGAGCACGCACCCGCCCAGGGCCCCGCCGGCAACGGCGAGGACCGTCCCGCGCCTGTCCAGCGAACGGGCGAGCACACCGTGGTACCAGCCGGCGAAGGCGTTGAAGACGCGGTCGAAGACGTTGAAGAAGGGCGTGAAGATCGCCGACAGGAGGCGGCCGCCGATTTCGAGCCAGAAGCGGACCAGGTCGACCAGCAACACAAACAGGCCCCTGAGAAGCCGGAAGGGCAGGCGCAGGAGCCAGACCGTCCCCCTGCCCAGCCGGACGAAGATGTTGCGCGGAGGCGGGGGCGGGAGCGGCGCGGACGGCGTTGCGCGGGGCTTCCGGTCCCCTCTTCCACCGAAGTGCGCCGCCATCGACGGGAGCAGGGTGATGGCGACCAGGAGGCTCGCGAGCAGCGAGAAGGCGACCGCCAGGGAGAGCGCACCGAAGAGCTCCCCAGCCACCCCTTCCACGTAGATGATCGGGCCGAAGACGGAGATCGTCGTCAGCGTCGCGGCGGTGATCGCGGCCTGCACCTCCTCGGCCCCCTTCGCCGCGGCCTGGAGCATCCCCATTCCGGCCTGCCGGTGCCGGAAGATGTTCTCGAGCACGATGATCGAGTTGTCGACCAGCATCCCCACCCCCAGCGCCAGCCCCCCAAGGCTCATGATGTTGAGCGACACCCCGAACGCCTCCATGAGGGCGAAGGTGCCGATGACCGAGATGGGGATCGCCAGTGCGATGGCCACCGGGTAGCGCGGGTCGCGCAGGAAGAAGAAGAGCACGATGAAGGCCAGCACGCCCCCGAAGATCAGGGCCTGGACCACGTTGCTGATCGAGTCGTCGATGAAGGTGGCCTGGTTGTACGCGATCTCGGCCGTGAAGTCGGACCACTGCTCCTTGAGGATGGCGAGGGTCTCCTGCACGTCTTCCGACACCGCCACCGTGTTGGCCCCGGACTCCTTGAAGACGAGGAGCCCCACCGCCTCGTTGCCGTTGTAGCGGGCGACCTCGTCGCGCTCCCTGAAACCGTCGACCACCGTGGCGACGTCCGCGACGGAGATTTCACGGAACGCGACATCCTGGCCACCCTGCTGGTCCGCCGCCCCGCTCCCGCCAACCACCCGCCGGCGGTCGACCACGACCTTTTCGATCTCGTGGACCGCCTGGAATTCGCCCAGGGTTCGCAGGGGATAGCGGTAGCGGCCCCGCAGAATCGTCCCGCCCCGGGCGGAGTAGTTGGCATCTCCGATCGCGTTGGAGACCTGCGACAACGAGAGCCCGTTCGCCTCGAGCACGGTGCCTTTCACATTCACCTGGATCTCGCGGTCGAGCCCGCCGGTGACCGACGCCTGCGCGACCCCATCGAGCTGCTCCAGGCGCCGCCGGAAGACGTCCTCGGCGATCTCCTTGTTCTTGACGGGCGTGCCTCCGCCCGTGATCGACACGGTGAGGACCGGCTCCGCCTGGGGGTCGACCCGCAGGATCGTGGGCCGATCGGCCGTCTCCGGGAAGGCGTCGCGGATGTCGTCGAGCCGTTCGCGGGTGTTGAGCGCCGCGAAGTCCATGTCGGTGCCCCACCCGAAGCGCACGGTCACCAGGCTCACCCCCTCCTGCGATACCGAGGTGACCTTCTCGACCCCCGCCACCTGGGCCACCGCTCGCTCCACGGGCTCGGTGATGAGCCGCTCGACCTCGGCGGGCGCGACGTTCGGGTAGGAGGTGTAGACGACCAGCCGCGGAAAGCTCACGTCCGGCAGGAGGTCGATGGGCAGCCGGGTCCAGGAGATGACACCCAGCAGCACCACCGCCAGGACGAGCATGGCCACGGCGACGGGTCGCCGCGTGGAGGTTCCGGGAATGGACATGGGTCAGTTCCCCTCGCTCGGCGGTTCGATTCCGGCTTCCCGGGCGACGATGCCGACTTCCTCGTAGAGCGCGAGCAGGGCGGTGGCGAACTCGAAGCGCCTGTCCACCGCATTCCGCCTTGCCGCCGCCTCCTCGCGAATCGCCGTTCTGAGGGCGTCGATACTCACGGTTGCGAGCAGATACTGCTCCCGCATGAGGCCAAGACGCTCGGCGGCCACATCGTGCGCCTTTCTCTGCTGCTGAACGTTTGCCCACGCGGTCTCGAGGTCCACGTACCTGGACCGGATGGTCTCCTCGAGCTGGAGCATGGTCTGCCGCAGCTCCGCTTCCGCATTGCGAAGCGTCATGGAGGCACTGGCGACATTGTAGGACTTCTGGAAACCATCGAAGATCGGCAGAACGTCGGCGATCGGAACGGTGAAGCTGAGCCCGAGATTGGCGTCGATCCGGAATCTGTCGGTGTCGGTATCGAAACCGAACAGCTCGGACCCCTCCTCGCCGTTGGTGCTGCCGCCGATCGTCGTATTCAGTGAAACCGTGGGCCAGCGCCAGGCCTTCTGCGAGCTCAGGTTCGCCCGCTGTACCGCTACCTCGGCCTCGGCGGTAGCCACACCGGGGCTCTGCCCGCGGGCCAGGGAAACCAGCTCCTCCAGGTCCAGCGCGGAGGGATCGAAGGGTGCGGGCGGCTGCGGTTCGATCTCCACCGTTCCCAGCCCCGGGTCGCCGATCCCCGTGCGCAAGGCGAGCAGGGCCTTGTCCAGCGTACCGCGCGCCGTCCTCAGGGCGACACGCTGCCCCTCCAGGTCGAGCTGCGCACCCAGCAGGGACGACCGCTCGATCGCAAGGAGTTCGAACCGCTTCCGTTGCTCTCCGAACTCCACCTGGCGATCGGCGAGGAGGGCCTCCTCGACGGCCAGTTGAGCCTGCGCCTGCTGGGCGGCCTGGTAGCGACGCTGGATGTCGGCAAGGGTGGCATTCAGTTGCCTCTCGGCTGCAACGCGGCTTCGCCGCACCTCCGCCTCAGTCGTGCGGAGATCGTGAAAGCGCTGCCCTCCATTCAGCACGGTGAAGCGCAGCTGGGCCTCGTGGACCGACGAGGAGCGCTTGATCGTCTGGGGTTGCGGATTCTGGATGGGAGTACCGTCCAGGCCCAAATAGGACGGTCTCCGGTCCATGTTGTAACCGGTCGCGTAGAACAGGTCCATGGTGGGCAGGAACGGCGCCCACCACTGCCGGCGCGGGTGCGACTGAAGTTCCAGCTGGTCCATTGCCTGGCGATAGTTCGAATTGAACTCGGTCGCCCGGGTCAGCGCCTCCTTCAGAGTCAGAAACGTCGTCCCCCGCCCGCCGCCCGCCTCCTGGCCGGCAACCTCCATCCCGACACCCTGCGCCGCCAGCGCGGCCAGCGCCGCCATCGCGCCTCGCCGGAACCGTCTCGTTCTCCCGCTCATCGCGTCGGCCTCCCCCCCGCGGCGGCCAGATCCTCGACGACATTGACCGCGGCATCGTGTGTCAGATAGTGGTGCCCGTCGACGAGCACCGTCTCTCCCGGGTTGACCCAGTCCGTGCTCGGTCCGATCATGAGGAGTTCAACCAGGCGGTCGTTCTCCATGCCGGGATGTACGTAGTGCCAGCTGGCCCGCCCGTCGTCGACCACGAAGAGGTAGGGGCGCCCGTCGGTGGCCTCCAGAATCGCCGTCCTGGGCACCAGGAGCCGGTCGGGGAACTTCTGCGCCTCCAGGTCGGCCTCGGCGAACATGCCGGGAAAGATGCGGCCGTCCGAGTTGCTCACGTGGACGGTCACGCGGGCCGTGTTGGTCTCCGGGTCGATCAGCGGGTTGATCGTCTCGATCTTCCCGGTGAAGGGCCGGCCGGGAAAGGCGGTGAACTCCACTCGGGCCGCGTGCCCCTCGTCGAGGTAGACTACTTCGGTGCCGAGCACCTGGACGGACACCTTCATCGGGTTCATGTCGACAACGGTGACCGCTTCCTCGCCCTCGCCCACGTACTGTCCGGCAACCAGCTTGACGTCCGCGATACGGCCCCCGAAGGGAGCACGCACCGCGGTCTCCTCAAGGTCCTTCACGGCGCGCCGATAGTCGACTTCGGCCTGATCAAGTCCGGTGAACGCCCGCGCCAGGCTGTCGCGCGCCGCCCGCACCCGGGGATCCGTGATCTCCTCGTCGCCCAGCACCCGCACCTGGTATTCCGCCTGTGCCCTGCGCAACGCGGCCGTCTGGGCCGCCAGCGCAAGCGCGTACTCGGTGGTGTCGATCCGTACCAGGAGCTCGCCGGCGCGCACGAACTGGTTCTCCCGCACCCTGATCCGCGACACGATCCCCGACTTCCTCGCCTTCAGCTTGGCCTGGCGGATCGCCTCGGCGCGCCCCTTGGCGGTGACCGAGATCCTGAGCGTGTCCTGGATGGCGACGGCACCGGAGACCGGGACGGGGAGCTCGGTGTTGAACTGCTGCCTGACCGACGCCGCGACCGTGTCGGCGGCGGTGGCCGGCTCGGTCGTTTGCTCCTCGGTCTCCTCCTCATCCTCGGGCGGAGGCCGGAGCCGCATCCAGGTCCCCCAGCCGAGGGCCCCCAGGATGATGAGAGTGGTCAGCACCTTCAGTGTGGCTCGTGATCGCGCCATCGCTCAAAGCTCCCTTTGACTCAAATGTCGGAAGTAGTGGACAGGACCCCTGTCCCCGGTTCGTTGGACACGCGCTTTTGCGGCGAGGGTTGCCGCGCGACTTCGCACGCACGCCTCCCGCGGGCGTCGAGAAACTAAGACACTCGGGCCCCGTACCTGCGGGTCACGTAATCCCCCAGAATCTCCTTGAATTCCTCCACGATGCGGTCGCCCTTGAGAGTCCGCAGGTGTTTCCCGTCCACGTACACCGGCGCCTTCGGCTCCTCGAGGTTGCCCGGCAGCGAGATCCCGAGATCCGCGTGCTTCGACTCCCCCGGACCGTTCACCACGCAACCCATGACCGCCACCTTCAGGTCCTCCACCCCCGGGTGGGCCCGCCGCCACTCCGGCATGCGCGCGCGGATGTGGCCCTGGATGTCCTCGGTCATCTCCTGGAAGAACGTGCTCGTCGTGCGGCCGCACCCCGGGCACGCCGTCACCTGCGGCTCGAAGCTGCGGATCTCGAGCGACTGCAGGATCTGCTGCGCGACCCTGACCTCCTCGGTGCGGTCACCCGACGGCCGCGGCGTCAGCGACACCCGGATCGTATCGCCGATCCCGTCGATCAGGAGCGGCGAGAGCGCGGCGGCGGTCGCCACGATCCCCTTCGACCCCATCCCCGCCTCGGTGAGACCCAGGTGCAGCGGGTGTTCCGTGAGCGGCGCGAGCTGCCGGTACACCAGGATCAGGTCGCGCACGCCCGAAACCTTGGCGCTGAGCACGATCCGGTCCGCCCCGAGCCCCGTCTCCTCGGCCAGCTCCGCCGACCGGGTTGCGCTCTCCACGATACAGTCCCGCAACACCTGGCCCGCGTCCTTCGGGTTCTCGCGGCGGCCGTTCTCGTCCATCATCCGCGTGAGCAGGCGCTGGTCGAGCGACCCCCAGTTCACGCCGATGCGCACCGCCTTCCCGTTCTCCATGGCGATGCGGACGATCGCCTGGAAGTTCTCGTCGCGGCGGCTCGTCCCCACGTTGCCCGGGTTGATCCGGTACTTCGCCAGCAGCGCCGCCGCGCGGGGAAAGTCGCGCAGCAGGATGTGGCCGTTGTAGTGAAAGTCGCCCACGATCGGGACGGTGCAGCCCAGGTCGGCGAGGCGCTCGAAGAGCTCCGGGACGGCGGCGGCGGCGTACTTGTTGTTGACCGTGACGCGCACGATTTCGCTGCCCGCGTCGGCCAGCGCCCTGACCTGCGCGGCGGTGGCTGCCGGATCGGCGGTGTCGGTGTTGGTCATGGATTGGACGACGACCTGGTTGCCGCCTCCCACCCGCACGCCACCGATGTCGACCTCGACGGTCTTTCTCAACAGGATTCCCCCGCTTACGTTGGGCGCCCGGCCCGCTGCGGCCCGGGTGCGTGTCACGCAAGCTACGCGAAAGGCCGTGCGGCCAAAAGCCGCAGTCGCCGATCCCCCCGCCTGCAAAGCCATGGACATTGCCGCGAACCCCTCGAACCCCGGTGGAATCATGAAGTCCGAACCGTCGCGCCCCCGCACACCCTTCATTACCCTCCCCATACCTGCCACGCTCCTGTGCCGCACCCTCGCCCTCGCGGCTTCCGCCGTGGCGCCGCCCGCCGTCCAGGCTCAGGAAAAACCCACCCTCGCCGTGGAAGACTACGGCCAGTGGGAGCGCCTGGGCGGTGCGACCCTCTCGCCGAACGGCCGCTGGGTCGCAGTGGGAGTCAGCCGCGTCAACGACGAAGGCGAACTGCGAATACACGAGACCGATTCCGACTCGGTGGTGGTGGTCCCCTTCGCCACGCGTCCGGTCTTCGGCTCGGACAGCCGCTGGCTCGCCTACTCGATCGGCGTCTCGCCCGACGAGCGCGAACGGATGCAGAAACAGAAGCAGCCCGTCCGCAACAAGCTCGGGCTGCTGGATCTGGGCACCGGCGAGCAGGAGACCGTCGACGACATCCAGTCTTTCTCGTTCTCGGAGGACGGGCTCTACATCCTGCTCCGGCGCTACAAGCCCGACGGCAAGAAGAGCGAGGGCGTGGACGTCGTGGTGCGGGAACTAGCTTCCGGGTCGTCGCTGAGCCTGGGCAACGTGGCCCAGACCGCCTGGCAGGACGAGGGACACCTGCTTGCGATGACGATCGACGCCGACGACCAGGTCGGCAACGGCGTGCGACTGTACGACCCCGGGACCGGGCGACTGCGGTCGCTCGACACCGACGAGGCCAGGTACCGCCACCTGGGCTGGCGCGAGGACGCGGCCGATCTGGTCGCCCTCAAGACCTACACAGACGATGATCACGAGGATACCGCGCATGTGGCCCTGGCCTGGCGCGATCTGGACGACGACGACTTCACCGCCTTCGTGCTGGATCCGCGCGGCGACGAGGGCACGGTACTGCTGCCGGGCGGGATGCGCGTGGTCGAGCACCGGCGGCCGTCGTGGTCGGACGACGGGAATACGATCTTCCTGGGGCTGCAGGAGCGCACGCCGGTCGAGAAGGAGGGCGAAGGCGAGGGCGAGGAGGGCGAGGACGGTGAGGGGGACGGGGAAGAGGGTGAGGGCGGGGAGGAAGAGGGCGAAGGGGACGGGGATGAGGAAGACGAAGAGGGCGAGGGCGACGAGGAGGGCGAAGGGGACGGCGACGAGGAAGACGAAGGGGACGGGGACGAGGAGGGCGAAGGGGACGGGGACGAGGAAGACGAAGGGGACGGGGACGAGGAAGACGAAGAGGGCGAGGAGCCGGCCAAGCCCGCCGAGGAAGAGGACGAAGACCCGCCCGGCGTCGAGATCTGGCATTCGAAGGACGTGGACCCCGTGCCCCAGCAACGCGTGCGGGACCGGTTCCTGCGGCAGGTCAACCACATCGGGCGGTGGCGGCTGGAGGAGGGGAGCTTCCTGCAGCTGGGCGGCGATCACGCGGACCGGGCCTCCATCGTCGAGGGCGGCCGGCACGTGATCGCCCGCGACGAGACCCCCTACGACGTCGACGCCATGTTCCGCCAGCAGGCATTCGACCTGTACGTGGTCGACGCCGGCTCCGGGCAGCGCGAACTGGTTCGCGAGCGCGTCTTCCAGGACTACGGGGCCAGCCCCGGCGGCCGCTACCTGCTGTGGTTCGAGGGCGAGGACTACTGGGCTCACGACCTGAGGAGCGGCGAGACGCGCAACATCACCGAGGGGCTGGACGGCGAATTCGTCAACCTCGACCAGACGCCCACCCGCGAACAGATGCCCTCGTTCGGCATGCCGGGGTGGTTGGAGGACGACGAGGCGCTGCTCATCAACGACCGCTGGGACGTGTGGGAGGTGCAGCCCGACGGCTCGGGCGGCAGGCGTCTCACGCAGGGCGCCGAGGACCAGGTGCGCAACCGGGTGGTCCGCATCGACTTCGAGGCCGACGCCTACGACCCGGACGAGCCTCTCTACTACTCGACCTACGGACAGTGGACCAAGAAGGCCGGCTTCTCGCGCGCGCGGCGCGGCGACACGCCCCAACCGCTCTTCTGGGAGGACGCCAACTTCGGCTTCTTCGGCGGACTGCGGAAGGCCGAGGACACCGACGTGTTCATCGTCCGCAAGGAGCGCTTCGACGATTCGCCCGACTACTTCGTGACCGACGGATACTTCAGGGACACACGGCAGGTCACCAACACCAATCCCTTCCAGGACGACTACGCCTGGGGCCGCACCGAGCTCATCGACTACGAGAACGAATGGGGACGCAGGCTCCAGGGCTCCCTCACCTACCCCGCGGTCTACGAGGAAGGGCAGAAGTACCCGATGATCGTCTACCACTACGAGCTGCTGTCCCAGGGACTCCACCGCTACGTGGTCCCCGACGAAACCAGCTACTACAACGTCCAGGCGTGGAGCCAGGAGGGGTACTTCGTCCTGCAGCCGGACATCGTGTACCGCGACCGGCGGCCCGGCCAGTCGAATGTCGAGACCCTGCGCCCGGCAGTCGCTGCGGCGGTCGCCACCGGCATGATCGACCCCGAGCGGGTCGGCCTCATCGGCCACTCCTGGGGCGGCTACCAGACCACCTTCTTCGTCACCCAGGACGACCTCTTCGCGGCCGCCGTGGCGGGAGCACCCCTCACCAACCTCATGAGCATGTACCTGTCCTTCTACTGGAACTCGGGCGGCGCCGACGCGCGCATCTTCGAGATCAGCCAGGGGCGCATGCAGGTGCCGTGGTGGGAGGACTGGGACTCCTACTACAACAACTCACCCGTGCACCACATCCGGAACATGAAGACGCCCCTGCTCATGATGTTCGGCAGCGAGGACGGGGCGGTCGAGTTCAACCAGGGGGTCGAGTTCTACAACGCGGCCCGCCGGGCCGGGAAGGACATGGTGCTGCTGGTCTACGACGGCGAGAACCACGGCCTCAGGGAGGAGCCCAACCAGAAGGACTACCGCAACCGGATCATGCAGTGGTTCGCCCACTATCTGAAGGGCGAGCCGGCGCCGGACTGGATCACGAAGGGGGTGTCGTATATCGAGCAGCAGGACGGGTTGAAGAAGAAGAAGCGGCCGATCAGCTGAGGACCCGGGTGGACTGGCGCAAGCCATGCGTGCGCCCGGGCCGTGGTCAGCGGCAGTTCTGCGAGAATCGAGTCTCCGTGGAGGTATAGACCAGGACCGGTGGCAACCTGTCCATCGGAGTCCTGCCGTGATCGTCGACCGCGGTGGTATCGGCGCCGAGTTGCAGGAGCACCGAGAACTTCGCCGAATCGTAGGCAGCCGCATGCAATGGAGTGTAGCCCCACCTCCCGCGCGCCTGCAGGTCCGCGCCCGCTTGCATGAGCCGCTCCAGTACCGCCGGGTCCGGGTTCCAAAGCGCTGCCGCGAGAAGGGGTGTGTCCCCGCGACTGGCATGCGCGTTCACTTCCGCTCCCGCTTCCAGCAATGCCTCGACCGCGACCAGACCCCCTTCCTTCGCCGCGCTGTGAAGCGGAGTCCATCCTCCGGCCGCCCGCACGCTCACATCCGCCCCGGCCTGGAGCACCGCGGCGATCACGGCCGGGATGCGATTGGTCTTAGCCGCCTCGTGCAGCGGCGTCTGACCGAAATCGGCGCGCAGATTCGGATCGGCGCCGGCACCTACCAGCGCGGCGATCATGGCGGGGCTGCAGGCTCGGGCCGCAGCCAGGTGCAGCGGGGTCCTCCCTTCCCATCCCCGTGCGTGCACGTCGGCCCCACCGTCCAGGAGGGCGGCTACGACGGCCGGGTTCGGATTCGCCGTCGCATCGTGAATCGGGGCATAGTCCCACCCCTGGTCGACACTGCGTCCCGTCCTCCAGATGTTCGGCTCCGCCCCGGCGTCCAGCAGGGCGGTCACGATGGCGGGGTTGGTATTGTGCTTGGCCGCCAAGTGCAAGGGGACCTCGTTGTCGTCGTCACGAGCGTCGACGTCGGCCCCGGCCTGGACCAGTACCGGGATCACGGCCGGGTCGCGGGACCACTTCGATGCCAGGTGCAGCGCGGTGCCACCATAGGGCGGCAGCTCCTCCCCGACGGCAGCCGTCACGTCGGCGCCTTCGCGGATGCAGCCGGCGACGATATCCGCACTGGCCAGGGCGAAGAACATCTTGGTGTTCCATTGCCGGCATCTCAGCGGGTCCGGCACGTTGCCGTTCTCGTCGGGGATCGCCGGATCGGCGCCCAGTTGGACGAGCGTGTCATAGATGCCGGGGTTCTCGGCTTCGAAGGCGTGGTGCAGAGGCGTTCGGCCACGCTCATCGCGCGCGTCCAGCGTCGCTCCGGCACCTGCGAGGAGCGTGACAAGTTCGACGGGGCCTTGTGGGCGACCCGCCGCCAGATGCAGCGGCGTGTGCCCCTCGTACCCATGCACGTTTGGGTCGGCCCCCGCCTCCAGGAGCGCAGCGGCCATGGCGGTTCGTCCGGCCAGTGCGGCACGATGAAGCGGAGTCTCCTCCCGGCCGGCCCGTGCGTTCACGTCCGCGCCCGCTTCCGCAAGCATCGCGATGAGCGTGTCGGTGAAGGGATTCGGCTTTTCGGCATACACCAGATCGTGCAGAGGCGTCCCCCCCCAACCGGCAACCGCGTTTACATCGGCACCCGTTGCGATACACTCTCCCAGGCGTTCCGGGGTGACCGCACTCATGAAGTCCCCTTCCAGCAGCGCGCAGGTGCCGGGATCGTCGCGCTCGGTGGCGTCCGACGCCTCCGGTTCGGCCTCGGCCCCGAGTTCCAGGAGATCCTGTGCGCCATACGAGTTCTTCCACTTCATGGCGACCTGCAGCGGTGTCCGGCCCGCACTATCGATGGCGTTGACGTCGGCACCGCCGCGCAAGAGCTTGGCGGCGACGGACCGGCTCGGGTCCATCGGCTCCCAGAAATGCGGTCTCGTTGCCCATCTGTGCAGCGGCGTCTCGCCCTTTCGATTGCGGGCGTTCGCATCCGCACCCGCCTCCAGGAGCACCGTAGCGACGGCGGTGCTGTCCCCCCGGGCTGCAAGGTGCAGGGGTGTATTCCCGGCACTGTCCACCGCGGCCACGTCCGCCCCGGACTCCAGAAGGAACTCGACGACCGCAGCGCTCTTCCCGGACATCGCCGCGCTGTGGAGCGCTGTGTTGCCCGAGGAGTTGCGTGCTCCCAGATCGGCTCCGGCTTTCAGCAGCGCCGCCAGCACGGCGGGGTTCGCACTCTGGCCAGCCGCCTTGTGCAGGACGGTTTCGCCCCGGCGCGCCCGCGCTTGCACATCCGCCCCGGCCCGGATCAGCGTGCGGACCAGAGCCTCGCTGTCGCCGCCGGCCGCCAGGAACAGCGGGGTACGGCCCTGGTCGTCGCGCGCGTGCACGTCCGCCCCGGAATCGAGGAGCCTGCCGGCGACCTGAAGTGCGCCGGGCGCCGTCGCGTCCGACGCCACGCTGTGCAGAGCGGTCCGGCCGGAGCGTGTCCGGACGTGGACGTCCGCCCCCGCGGCGAGCAGCAGGTCGAGAGCAGCCGGTTTTGCCGGCCCAAGCAATGGCGTGGCGCCGTCATCGTCGCGCGCATCGACTTCGGCGCCCCATTCCAGCAGCAGGGCAATGACCTCGGGGGAGCTCATGCGGACCGCGCGGTGGAGTGGGGTCAGTTGGTCGTAGTCGCGGGCGTGGACGTCGGCGCCGGCCTGCAACAGCATGCCGACAATCTCGGCGCTGTCCTGCGCGATCGCCCAGTACAGCGGTGTCCAGAGGTTGCTGCTGTCGCGTGCATTGACGTCCGCTCCCCCTTCCAGGAGCGCGGCCGCCGGTCCCCTGCGCCCGTGCAGGGCCGCGACCGTGAGTGGGGTATGGTCCCAGTCGTCGCGCGTGTCGACTTCCGCTCCCGACTCCAGGAGCAGCGCCACTCCGGCGCGGTTACCGTACGTCGCCGCTTGGTGAAGCGGAGTGTATCCCGCGTCGGCGTAGTATCTGGATCCGCGAAGGCGGGCATTCAGGTCGGCGCCGGACTCGATGCAGCGGGCGACCGCTTCCGTGGTCGCCGCCGCGGCGAACCACCGCGTGTTCCAGTGCTCGCAGTGGGCCGGATCGGCGATCATGCCCCGGTCGTCACGCGCGAGCGGGTCCGCGCCCGAGGCCAGCAATGCGCGGGCCACGTCGCGGTCCTCGTTGTGCAGCGCCGAATGCAGCGGAGTGCGACCCCGGGTGTCCCGTGCTTGCACGTCCCCACCCGCCTCGATCAGGGCGGTGACGATGGAGGGATCGCGCGCCGCAGCCGCAATGTGAAGCGGGGTCGTCCCCGCCCAATCCCGGGCGTTGGCATCCGCGCCGCCCTCGAGCAGCGCGGCGATGACGCCCGGGTCCACCTCACTCCGGGACACCACCGCGTGCAGGGGTGTCCGGTTGCCGGCGCCGCGCGCGTTCACATCCGCGGCGGTCCGGAGGCAGGACCTGACCACGCCGGCGTCCGCGTCGTCGGAGAACAGGAGGCTCCAGACCGATTCCCAGGCCTTGCAGTCCGGCGGGCCGGGTTCGGGGGAAGGAGGGGGCTGGACGGGCGTGGGGGGCGTACAGAAGAGCAGAAGTGCCGCGGCTGCGGCGACCTGGGCAATCCTCTTCATCGCTGGTATCCTCGCGTTGAGCAGCCAATGCGACTTCAAAATATGCTCGGGACTTCAAGTCTACGCCAGTAGTAAACTGCCGTTTACCAAATGACAAGCAGAGTTTACATGTCGCGGGGAGCCGCCGAACCGGCGAACTGCCGGACAGACGCATTCCCTCGTGCCGGGCCATGGCACCCGGCGAGTCCGCTGGGGTTCAGCTCTCCGGTTGCGGGAGGGGAGACCGCCTGACGATCTCCAGCTGGCGTAACTCCTCGTCGTTTCGCGCCAGCTCCGCCGGGGTTCTGCCCGCGTCGTCGAGGGCGGCGAGGTCGGCACCGAGTTCCAGCAGCACGGGAAAGACATCCGCGTTGTGCAGCGCGGCCAGGTGCAACGGAGTCGAGCCTCCGCCGACTGGCGCGTTCACGTCCGCACCCCCACTCACCAGCGCCTCGATCACGGCGGGGTTCGCGTTGTGCCGGGCCGCCAGGTGCAAGGGCGCGCTTCCCGATTTCATTCGCGCATTGACATCGGCCCCGGCCGCAAGCAGAACCGACACGATCTCCGGATTGGCGTTCCACTCGGCGGCGGAGTGCAGGATTGTGCGGCGCTCCCGCTCGACGGGCATACCCGCGGGTGTGCTCCAGTCCACTCCCCAGGTGTTCACCTCGGCTCCGGCGTCCAGTAGTGCCGCGAGGACGGCGGGGTTGGCGTTGTGCCGGGAGGCGAGGTGCAGAGGGGTCTCGCTCCGGCCGTTGCGCGCGTTGATGTCCGCACCCGCTTCCACCAGCAGCGAGATCATGGCCGGATCGCGGGTGAACTTCGACGCAACCTGAAGCAGTTCGGTGACATCGGCCCCCAGCCGAACGCAATCCCCGACGGCGTCAACTCCGGCGGCACCCCAAAACCACCTCGTGTTCGACCTCCGGCAGCTCGCCGGATCGGGCAAGTTGCCGTTGTCGTCGGGTAGCGTGGGATCGGACCCCAGCTCGACGAGCGCCGCGAAGACACCGGGATTCTCGCGGTCGAGGGCGTAGTGCAACGGAGTCCGGCCACGTTCGTCGGGCGCGTCCAGGAACGCCCCGGCACCGGCGAGAAGCCGGACCAGCTCTACCTGGTCGCCCTTTGCGGCAGCCGCCCGGTGCAAGGGTGTCCGGCCAGGTCCGTTGTGCACGTTCACCTCCGCTCCGGCCTCCAGGAGCTCGGCCGCCACGGCGGACCGCCCGGCTCCCGTGGCAAAGTGGAGGGGAGTCGCTCCGTCGTCGTTGCGCGCGTTCACGTCCGCTCCCGCCGCCGCAAGCATCCTGACGATCGTCTGAGCCACGGAGGATGGCCGCCCTGACCACGCGAGACGGTGCAGAGGCGTGTTCCCGGCGAGGTCACGCCCGTTCACGTCCGCACCCGACTCGATGCACCCCACCAGCGTATCCACGGGGGCCGCATAAATGAGGGCGGCGCTGAGGCGCTCACAGACATACGGAGCGGCGATGCGTCCGGCCTCGTCCTGCGGTTCCGGCTCGGCGCCCAGCGCCAGGAGCCGGTTGACGAAGGGCAGGTTGTTCCTCCGCACGGCCAGCTGGACCGGCGTCTCACCCGCATCGTTGCACGCGGCCATGTCGGCCCCGCCGCGCACCAGCGCGTTGACGGTCGTCACATTGAGACGCGAGGAAGCGTGCTCGTGCAGCGGCGTATCGCCCTTTCGGTTGCGGGCATTCGCGTCCGCGCCCGCCGCCAGAAGCGTGGCGACAATGTTGGAGGGATCGCCCACCGAAACCGCCCGATGCAGGGGGGTGTCGCCAGCGGTGTCCCGGGCGTTCGCATCCGCGCCGGCGCCGAGCAGCGGGAGAACGGCCCGATTCGCCCGGCGAATGCGCGTGCTGACCAGCGCAGAAGCAGGGGCGTCGCCCCGTCGTCGTTTCGTGCGTGGACGTCCGCTCCGGCCCCGAGCAGCAGAGAGACGATTTCGGGACTTCCAAAAGTCATCGCGGAGTGCAGCGCGGTCATCCCGCTGCCGACCGGTGTGTTCACGTCGGCCCCGGCCTCCAGGAGCGCGGCCACCGCCGCGGGCCGGGCCTGACCACTGAAGGCCGCAACGTTCAGCGGAGTCCAACCCGCCTGGTTGCGCGCATCGACTACCGCTCCGGCGTCCAGGAGCTTCTCCACATGGGGGCCGTTCCCGTAGGCGGCGGCAAAGTGCAGCGGGGTATTCCCTTCGTGCCAGTAGCGAAACCGCGTACTGGAATGGCGGGCTTGCGCACCGGCATCCGCCGCGAGGCAGCGGGTCACGGCTTCAGCGGTCGCCGTCCGGGCGAAAGGCTCGCGTGTTCCAGTGCTCGCAGTGACCCGGGTCGGCGATTCTGCCCCGGTCGTCGCGCGCGAGCGGGTCCGCGCCTGCGGCCAGCAAGGCCCGAACCACCTCGGGGTTCCTGTTCCCGTGCGACATGTGCAGTGGGGTGCGGCGGTTGCCCTCCCGGGGGTTCACATCGGCGCCCGCCTCGATGAGGGCGGCGACGATGGCAGGGTCGTGGTTTCCGGCGGCCGTCCGGTGAAGAGGGGTCGTCTCCGCCCAGTCTCGGGCGTTCACGTCCGCGCCGGCCGCCAGCAGCGCGGCGATGACGGCGGGGTCCGCCGCGTGGTAGGCTGCCAAGTGCAGAGGGGTACCGTTGCCGTCGTCACGAGCGTGCACGTCCGCACCGTCCTGGAGGCAGGAGGTGACATCGTCGACCGTGGCGGTCCCGAAGAAATGGTCGAACCGGCCTGACTTCCAGTGGTCGCAGTCGGGGGGTCGGGCTGGGGCTGGGCTGCGGCGGCTTGTCGGCACACGAGCACGAGCGTTACGGCGGCGGCGCAGAGTTGGAGCAGCAGCGCCGCGATCCCGGAAAACGTGACGCCCTGGAGAGTGAAGGGCCACGCCGGATTGGGACGGACTCGGTAGGACGGGGAAACTGGAAGCATCGCTTTCGCAGGATGCGCCGCGGTCCGAAATCCGTCAACGACCGGAGCGCTTCACCACCTCCAGCTCCTTGAGCGCCCTGCTCTCCCCGGCGTAGTCCATCGGGGTCTTCCCATGTCCGTCCAGGGCGGCCGGATCGGCACCAGCCTGGAGCAGAATCATGAATACGGCGGGATTCCCCATCGCCGCCGCATGCAGCGGTGTCCGGCCCCGCCGGATCCCGCCGCCGCTCTCGTCCCAGAAGTTCCCCCGGGCGTTGACGTCCGCCCCGGTCTCGATCAGCAGCTCGGCAACCGCCGGGTTCGGGTTCTCGTGCGCGGCCCGGTGCAACGGCGTGCGGCTGCGGTCGTTGCGCCGCACATCCACATTCGCGCCGGCTTCGAGCAGCGCGGCGACCACTGCGGGGTTCTCATTGCCGCCCGCCGCCTCGTGCAGCGGCGTCTCGTCCCACCCCCAGTCGACATCGAAGCCCTTCGCCCAAGCTTCGAGTTCGGCGCCCGCATCGAGGAGCGCCGCGATCACTGCCGGGTTGTCGTTCATCCGCGCGGCCAGGTGGAGGGGCGAATAGTCTCTGCCGTCGCGCGCGTTCACCTCGGCCCCGGCCTCGACGAGGAGCGCGACCACCCCGGGATCGCGGGCCCAGGCCGCCGCGAAGTGGAGGAGCGTGGAGCCGGGCGGCAGCCTCCCGCCGCGTTCCTCCGACCTGGCGTTCACGTCAACGCCGCTTTCGATGCAGGCGGCAACAACCTCCGCCGGAGCGAAGTGGAAGAAGGTGCCCGTATTCCACCGCCCGCAGCCGGTCGGATCGGCCACGTTCCCCGAGTCGTCCAGCGCGGCGGCATCGGCGCCGAGTTCGAGCAGCCTGGCCGCTACGGAGGGGTTGTCCCGCAGCAGCGCCCGGTGCAGGGCGGTTCGGCCCCGGGCGTCCCTTGCGCCGATGTCCGCGCCGGCATCGACCAGCAGGGAGACCATGGACCCGCCCACCTCCTGGTTCGACGCGGTCGAATGCAGCGGAGTCGAGCCGTTCCGACTCGCCACGTGGACATCCGCCCCCGCCTTGAGTAGCGCGGCGACCACCGGAGTCCCGTCGCCGTGGAACCCCATTGACGCGTGTAGCGGCGTATGTCCCCATCGGTCGCGCGCGTTCACATCCGCGCCGGCCTCGACCAGCGCGGCGATGACCCGGGCGGCGGGATAGTCGTCCTCGATCACACCCGACGCCAGGCGATGCAGAGGCGTCTGGCCGGACTCGTCCCGGGCGTGCACATCCGCGCCGGCCTTCAGACAGCCTAGCACCGCTTCCCATGGGGCTCTGTGGAAAAAGCCCGGGGCTGTCCAGTCGCATACCCTGGGGAGGGGCGCCCTGCCGAAGTGGTCCGCCGCCCCGGGGTCGGCCCCCAGCGCCAGGAGTTTTTCGGCCACCGGCTCGTGACCGTTCCGGGTGGCGACGTGCAACGGTGTCTCGCCCCGTTCGTTGCGTCCATCCACCTCCGCACCGGCGTCCACAAGAGCGGCAACGAGAATCGTGTCGGCGTGCAGGGGCGCTGCCGGATCGATCGGCCTCGACGGCCAGATCGACTTCGGCGGCCACATCGCCGCCAGGTGGAGCGGCGTGCCTCCGTGCGGCGTTCGGATGCGCACATCCGCGCCCGCCCCCAGGAGCGCGGTCACATTGGCGGGCGTCTTCGCCTCGACCGCCTGGTGGAGCGGTGTCTCGCCACGGTCGTCCCGCGCGTTGACCTCCGCCCCGGCCCCGACCAGAATCCGGATCACCTCGGGCCCTCCGGAGAGCGCCGCCTGGTGCAGCGGCGATTCGCCACCACCGGTTCGGGCGTTCACCTCCGCACCGGCATCCAGCAGGACCCTCATGAGCTCGGCGTCGTCGCCGAGAGCGGCCGCCATGTACAAGACGGTCCGGCCCCGGGAGTCCCGCGCGCGGGGGTCCGCACCGAGTTCGAGGAGTCGGCGGACGACAGGAGCGACCCCGCCGGGCGGGCGTTCCCGACGCACCCCACGATCGAGAGCCAGCAGCAGGACAGTGGCACCGTCCTCGTCTCGGCTGCCCACGTCGGCGCCCGCCTCCACGAGGGTCTCGAGAACGGCGGGGTCACGGAAGCCTGCTCCGGCCGCCAGCAGCAACGGCGTGTTGCCTCGGGAGTCCTGGGCGCGCACGTCCGCACCGGCACGCAGGAGAATATCCACGGTCTCCGACTCCTCCGCGTGGGCCGCGCGGTGAAGGGGGGTCGCGCCCGGCGTGAAGAGCTGGAGCCAGCCCCGTCCCTCCGCGACAGCCGCGTTGACGTCGGCCCCGGCCTGCAGCAGCAGTTCCACACTCTCGGACCCCTCCAGCGCGGCGGCCAGAAAAAGGGGTGTCGCGCCCAAGTTGTTGCGAACGTTCGGGTCCGCTCCGGATTCCAATAGCGCGGAGACGACGGCCGGACGGGCAATCCCCGCTGTCCTCCACGAGACCGGATCCATCAGGCCGGCGGCGGCGTGGAGGATGGGGGTGTCTCCCCGCGCGTTTCGCGCGTTCACATCCGCACCCGCTTCCAACAACAGCGTCACGACCGCAGGTCCCATGCTCGCCGGCGCCCCGAGCGTTCCACCGACTCCCTGCATGGTGGCGAGGAGCAGCGGAGTGTTGCCGCGACTTCCCTTCCCGTTCGCGTCCGCACCCGCATCGAGGCAGGCGGCCCAGGCCTCGGGCGTGGCGGTGCGGGCGAACCACTCCGTGTTCCAGTGCTCGCAGCTCATCGGATCGGCTATCCGGCCGCGGTCGTTGAGGGCCGCGCGGTCGGCTCCCAGCTCCAGCAGGCGGTGCGCAACGCCGGGGTGCAGGTTGGACCTGGCGGCGTGTAGCGGCGTATTCGCGGAGTCGTCCCGGGCGTTTACCTCCGCACCGGCCTCGACCAGCTCGGCTATGACACGAGGGTTGCGGTAGTTGGCGGCGGCCACATGCAATGGGGTCGCCCCGCGCGGGTCGCCCGCGTGGACGTCGGCTCCGGCGGCCAGCAGCACCGTGATCGTCCCGGGGTCGGCGAGGTATCGCAACGCGAGGTGCAGGGCGGTTGCGCGGCTGTCGAAACCCCAGTCCTCACCGGTGCGGGCGTTCACCTCCGCGCCGGCGGCCAGACACGCCGCGACGGTCTCGGGTGTGGCGTGGCCAAGGAAGCCGGACGTGTTCCAGTCCCTGCAGGGCGCCTGCCAGGCCGGCTGCGCGGACACCGCGCCCGCCAGGAACAGCGACAGGACGGCGAACGCCGACAGGTGTTTGCCCGTGATCAAAGGGCACCTCCGGTATGTTCTCAACTCCGGTTCTCCCGTCCCCCCGTCATCTCGCTCTGGTTGGCACCCGGTACGTCCAGGTGTCCCCGGGTTTCACGGCGTTCATATCCCATACGATTCGCCTCCCACCCTGAATCTCACCACGAATATGAATCGTGTTGAACGGCCATTTCAGGGGGAATGTCCCGGTGCTGTTCCCGAGGACGGTTCCGACGAAGATCTCATGAATGGTGGTCCCGGCTCCGCGAAGGAACTCGGGGGCGGCAAAAATCCTGACCGGCCTCGTATTGTTGTTCCGAATGACAACCACCACGTCGCTCTCCTGCTGCGTTTGGGCGGAATGCCAGGCACACGAGTTGAGCAGCAACGCGGCAGCAAGGACCAGCAGTCCGTGGATAAAGCCCCGCGAACACCGAGAGCGGCGAGGCGCCGGGCTGGCAAGGCGCGACGAGGGGCCAATAGCAGCGCTATTGGGCTGAGGAGCAACGCAGAGCGCAGCCTTGGAAGTGTAATATGTATACTGGACATGACATAATGTAAAGCTGTCTTTACGTCGTTGGAGGGTGGGGCGAAGCGTCCAAGCCGGATGCATCGCCGTTCGAATGCCGGGGGGATTTTGTCCACGGGCTGCCAGACCATACCATTTCATTTCATGAGTCTCCCCTGTTCCATTCGGCCCACCGCAACGCAAAAGTAATCTCGGCGTCAATAGGGGAACCGCACGATACCGCGGGCTCGAACCGTATCCAACGGGCCGTCCACACAGACGCCGTATCCAGGCCTCGATGCCCGCTGCTTTCAGCAATTGCCGCCTGTGTCACCCGGCCGCCGACATCGACCTTCAGATGCAGTACCGCCGTGCCGCCGACACCGTCGCGTTTCGTTCCATCCGGCCGGTAGCGAGTCATCATGTTGCTCACAAGACCCGAATCGCTCAGCTGTCTGGCCGGAGCGCTGATACAGCTATCCGTCCTCGCAACGCCCGCACCTTCGCTTTTCGGACCGCGGGCGATCGCTTTCCCGCCCCTCCGCTATGGCGAGGGTCCGTGCCGTCGGGTGCGGAACCGTAGTACTGATCAACCATGAACCGCGCGGCAAGGTCGCGCCAATAGTGTGCGACGGCGCCGTCTTTCGCGATTCCTTGAATTGAACAACATCCCGCGAAGCCGCGTCGTCGGATGTTGAATTGAAAGGTACATCAACAGGCTGTAGTGGCCGGGAGCCGCCGAATCACCCAGCAGCAGGCCGTTTTCCCAACCTGTCCGGAGCTGTTGTCGAAGCCAGGCCTCGAAGCCGTCCAAATCACTCGCGCAGATTTCTCCGGAAAGGACACGGCTTCCATATGACCCCTCAGTTCCTTTCTGACCAGGGTGTCGGATTCTGCACGGTCCTCAAGGGCGGACAGCGCTCTGCGAACCCACTCGTGGCCGGCAGGACAAGCCGGCTCGAGAATCCGAAAGATCGAAATGCGTCTCGAAATCAGGACGTCCGGCAACTCATCGGGGTCGGACGGCAGCCGCAGGCCCGCCAACGGTGCCGGGATACCGGATCGTGCACTACGGTGCGGTGGCTTCGACGCTTCGAGGCCTCTGCTACCTGTTCGAATCGTCTCCCCGCCCATGGTATCGGGAGTCACCGGCATGAACCGCAACCGTACCTTCTCCCCCCGCGTCGCCGGAATCACGAATATCTTGAACGTAAGGACCACCGCAGCCACCGAAAACAGGCCAACGACCGTCTCGGTTATTCGGCGCTTGGTTCGAGCCTTCATCGCGATTCACCTCTGGCTGAGGTCCTCGTGTGCCTTCAGTCTAGCTCATTCCCAACCGGCCCGCACGAAAGCGCTCTATCGCCGCAGCGGCCACAACTGCACCTGCGCGACGCCCGGCTCCCCGAACCACCGGCCCAGCACGTAATCGGTCCCGATCTCGTACACCAGCAAGCGTGGCGGCGTCTCGACGAACCCGAGCGCCCGGCCCTCCGGATCGAAGACCGTCCACACCGGAGCGGGAGTCTCCCGTCCCGGCACGGGGTATTCCCTGACCCACAGATGGTCCAGAGCGTCCGCCATGACCGTGGCGAAGGCGGGGAGGGTTTCGGGCAGGGGCATCCCGTCGAACCGGTCGCGGGCCCCCCACTTCTCCCGGGCGAGCTCGACGAGCGAATCCGTCACCGGAACCGGGGTGTGGTGCACCCGAACGATGCGGCGCAGCGCGCCGTCGGCCGCGTATGCACGGAGTTCGTACCTGTGATCGGGGCTGACCAGGGCCAGTTCGCGCCACGCGGCCGCGTGCACAGAGCGCGAGAAGGCGACGTCCATCTCCACCGGCATCCCCCGGTTGTCGAAATGGAAGAACTCTCGGCCGGGGAGCGCGGCCAGAGACGCGGTCCTCACGCCATCGGCGTCCCGGATCTCGAAGACCTGTTCCTGAACCATCAATTCGGACTCATCGTCGCCGTGGAGACCATGGTCGTGAATCCAATGGTCGGCAAGAAACGATCCTCCGCGAAGTATCGAGATGCTCCTGTCGGGACCACCCATTCCCAGCGCGACCATGCGGCCAAGGTTGCCCTCGGCGTCGAAAACCGCCACGCCGCGGTAGGGAAAGCGGTCCCACGCGGCGATCGAATCGCCCCGCCACCGCGCGACCCCGTACAGTTCGTCGAACTCGCCCGGACCTGTCCCGTACTCTCCCCAGCTTGCCAGGTGCCTGCCCTCGGCATCGAACTTCCGCACCTCGTTAGACCAGCCTTCCGCGACGACGACGCTCCCGTCGGGGAGGGTGGCGGCCATTCCGATTCGGTCGAAACGGTAGGGGCCCTCGCCGTTGGCGGCCCCGATCGTCAGGGTGGGTTCCGGGCCGATCTCCCAGCCGAGCCGGGATCCCGCGGGGGGGCGGGGGTTCTCGGCGATGCGGACGCCGGCGCTGTCGTAGAGACGGCCGGCATGCGGGGGGGGGTCCGCGTGCGGGGCGTCCGCGCAGGCGGCGGCGCAGAGGACGGACAGGGCGAGGGCTGGGGAATGACGGGTCATGGCGGTACTGAATATGGCTGAAATCCCGGTCCGCCGCCCGGGTTCGTGATGTGGTCCGGGGTCAGTGGATGAACCCGGGCGAGAGGAAAGAGCGACGAGGCGTCGGGCCGGCATGTGCGTTAGGATTCGCATCTTCTTGCAGCGATTGCATTTGCATGTTCGACCGCCCGGACTCCCGATGGAGTGGACGCCCCCTCCCGGCGGCGGTCTTCCAGAGCCTTCCGAAGCTGTCCCGCATCGGGCCTCTGGTAGCAATTCAGGACCGCTATCAGGAACTTCAGGTCGTATTCGACCGTTCGATCCGACACGCGCTTGCCGCTCGGCCCGACCCTGCCCGCCCGTCGCGCCCGGATGAAGCGGTCCCAGTCCCGTCGGGAAAGGGTGGCCGGGTCGCGGTTCCGTCCGAAGAACCGGAGGAACACGAGCACGGTAGCCCGGTCGTGCCCCCGCTTATGCGCGGCCGGTTCCGGCCCCACTCGCCAATGATCGACCTCGTACGTCCCGCCCGCAGGCTGGGGGCCGAGTCGCCGAGCACCGTCCTCACCAGTCCGCGGAATCCTCGTCGTAGACGGAGGTGGGGAGCTTGTAGGAGTGCTCCAGCCTGTCGAAGCTCGCGAAGTCCAGCAGGTACTTGAAGCGGGCAAGGTCGTGCTTCCCCGCCCACCCGGGCAGGGTCTTCCGCGCGATCCGCCGGCTGCGGTTCTTGAACCGCATCCACGGAATTACCTTCCGGCGGCGCGTGGGAAACCGGAAAGTGTCCGCCATTTCGTCGCCGATCAACTCCCTGGAGGTCTGGGTCACGACGCGGGCCATCCTTCTGCGCTCGCCGGGGTCGTTGACGCCGACGATGACGGGGGCGCTGTTCACGATGCTGTTCGCCATGATGATCGCGTCGTCGTCCGCAGGGGGCTCGCACATCGTGCCGACTCGAAAGACGCGTAGCGCCGATGCTTCGTCATGGAAGAGCATCGCCTCGGGAATGCCCATGAGCAGGCCGGTGTATCGCCAGACGTGCACGTAGGCGTCACGCTCCTTCTGCGTGAAGTCGCCCCCGAGCGAGGCGACATGCCGCATGAGGCGGCCGGAAAAGGCGGCACCGGCGAGAAGCACGTGGGCGGCGCTGATAGGCATGCCGTACCTGTCCTGGTCCCACTCGTCGGACCGGAGCAGTAGGCGTCTGGACTGAGCATGCACCAGCCGAACCCGAAGCGTCAGCCTCCATCCGTCGCCCCCGGGATCCATTCCGCCGGGCAGGTACTGCTCGACGAGCTGCATTCCGTTCGCCTTGAGGCGGCGCACACCCATGTTCATGATCCGCCCGCGAATCCGGAAGGACTTGCTGATCAGCGTCCCAAACCCCTCGACGATGCTGCCGCCAACGAGGGCCGAAAGGACGATGTCCGAATTGCGCAGAAAGGCCTGCGAGGCGACGCTGGCGCGTCCCCTGTCGTACCAGTCCGGAACGTTGTCGGCCTCGGCGAGGAACTCGCGAAGCGATTCGGGAACGCCGGAAGGCGGCGCACCGGGACGGTCGAGCGCCCCGGCGAGCATCGCGTGGACTTCGTCCGGCGCCAACCCCGACAGATCCTCGGCCACCGCGTCCGCTAACGGATCGGCCTCGGTCGTTTGGCGGACGTAGGCATACGCGAGTTCGGGACACTTTTCCCGCGCCGCCAAGTATCCGGGCAGGTAGGCCTCTGGGATTCGGAGAGTCACGACCCGCCCCTCACACGGGGTGCAGGCCAGCAACCCTCAGGCTCGGCTCGGCTCGGCTTAGCGATGGGGCCGTAATGCCAATCACCATCGTGTCAACCCACCTTGATAATCCGGAGTCGGGTGTGGCAAAGGGGCTGCCCGCCACGTTCAGGAGAATGGCCGGAACCGGACCGGGCAAAGCGAGGCGATGGCGGGTCCAGCCGTCGGTCCAAGTCGCTGAGACCGGCGCGCACGCGCAGGCAGTGCGCAGCGCACCTTCCGCGTGGAGGCCCGACCGCGGGATTATTGCAGCCGGGGGAAGTACCGGCTCCACCATTTGGCGGCGGCGTTTCAGGGTCATCGGTGTGCCGCCTTTCACCTTGAGGGTTGTCCGAGGCATCGTCTCCGCCTCGCCTCTCGCATCTGCGCGCCAGCACCGGCACAGGGTAGCCGGCGCAATCTTCGCCACCATCGACGCGAAGCCCGCGCCGAGTCTGTGGTGGTCGTCACCGATTGCCTGCGGGCCATCGTCCCGACACTCTTCTCCGAGCGGTTCGCCGCCCATGGTTGCCTGCCCGAGTCTTCAGCATCGCCAGCCTGCTCCTGTACGACGGTCGCATCGATCATGCGGAGTTCGGTCGCCCCGCGGACCCGGTCATTGTATCTATAACGTGTCCACCCTGCAACGCCGGATTGCGAATCGTGAAGGATGAGATGGCTGAGAATGCTGCCGCGCATCACATACATGACTGTTACATGTCCAGATAATGGGCATTAGTATACTCTTCCGGTGAGCCTGTCGCCAAGAGGCTTGTTGGACACCGCTACGGACGGGTGGAGAGATTACCCCCTTGGGGCCACGTTGCCCGGTTCCCCGGCGGCGGCAGGTGGGGACCGTGCCCCCTCTGACCCAGGCAACGGCAACGACGCGCCCGCAAGCGCCCGCTCGATGGCGATCACATGGCCGATCACCTCGACGGCCTTCCCGCGATCCTTGTGCGATCCGGACCCCGCCGACCGGTCTCATTCGCCGATTCGCGGGCGGGCGGGCCGCGAGGCCGCAAGACGCCACCGGGCGAGCGGTTGGACGTAAGGTCCGGTGTGAATCGCCGGAGGGCCGATTCGTGAAACGACCCCCCGCGTTTTCACACTCCAGTAGGGCTCCAAGTGGGGCGCAGGCTACTGTCCAACCCGCCTCCGGCGAACTGAACCGGCTTTGACCGGTGCTGCCGCCGTGCTCAAACGGCGGAGGGCCAGCCGAAGCGTCTCCACGGTTGGGCAGGCCAACCGGCCGCAGCGACTTCACGGCAGGCATTGCGACGGCCGACGCGATCGGGTTTCAACCTTGGGCCGAGGAGCTTCCGAGCCCGACCGCGCAGCCCGCTCGATGCGCTCGCGGCGCGCACGTCCATCGCAGCCGCCAGCTCGCAGGTGGTCGTTCCAGAGGCGGGCTGCGCCCCCGCGGTCGCAATTCTGCCATCGCATGTGCAGCGACGGATTGAAGATGTCCCACCGCCACGTCCATGCGCGCAGCGCCAGCAGGTCCTCCTGGCCGCCGAACAGCAGGAACGGGTCGTAGGGCACCTCGTCGTAGAACCGCGCCGGGGCGAACAGGTGGCCGGCGCTCAAGTGGTCGCGCATCAGCCGAACGTACCAGCCGTCGAGCATCAGGATGTGGCTGTGCCCACTGGTAGACGAACGGCTCGTTTTCGCGCAGGCTGTGCGCCCAGGTCTGTGTCCCGGCTCCTGACCGCCTGCATGATGCGCCGACGCTGCTTTTCCGTACGGGTGTCCATCACTCCTTTCGATCTGCCAGCGGCATCGCCCTAAGCAATGATATGATAACGCCGTCACCATGAAGACACGAGGAATCGCGCCTCCGCAAGGCGAAGGCCCCCAGCGGCTCGTGCCGGCATCGCGGTCCGGCCCGAGCGTGGGCGGCCCTATCACCAGCCGTGACCGCGCGGTCTCGCGACGCCAGATATCCCGCAATACTCGGTCAAGCGCGTCACTTGCCCGTCGAGCCACTCGATTCGCCGCCGCAAGGTGTCGTTCTCCTCGGTCTGCCGCTCGACTTGCCGCCGCAAGGCTTCGACCTGTTCGGATTGCCGCCAGCGTTCCGTCCCGGACGTTCCGCGTGCCGATCGGGCGACGGTGGTGAAGTTACGCAGCCGTTCAGTTCACCGACTCCAGCATGCCTGGACACGGTTCGCCGCTGATCCGGCGTAGCGGGTGGAGGGATATCCGGTCGGCGGCGGTGGAAATGGAGACCGTCGTGGCTGTCGCCCCGGCCGGCACCTCAAAGCCGGGAGGCAACTCGGTTTCGTAGACAGAGTAGCGAGACACCAGGACGCTGTCCTGGTAGATGTGCTGGGCGTCATAAGTCCGGGATGGCGCCGGCTTGCGCACCACCGCATAGCACCCGGTATCGGGGTCGATGATGGCGCCGGGCACCTCCTGGTCGCGGCCAAACAGCACGAGGTTGCCCTAGGCGTCCAGGGTCGGCTCCAGTTCCCGGGCCCAGTTTGAGCAGGACATCTCCAAGAGTTCCGTGTGTCCCATGTCAACCTTCACCTTGCAATCGTCTCCCCGGTCGGTGAACTCGGTCGGAAACGGCAGCCTCGTCGTTTCACCGCTGCGGTGGTACACGAACACCGAGTCGGAAATCTCCGCATTGGTCGTCACGACGTAGGCCGCGTCGTCCGTGCAGGCGAGTCGAGGAGGGGAGCCACTGATGACCCGGCCACGGCCCACTGGTGTGTCCCGGATGGATGCCGCACGGCGGTCCACGATGTCACGGCCGAGGGCCTCATCCGTGCCCTCGGGCCCACGCCGGATCACACCGCCGCCGCGGGCTACGATCGCCGGTTGGCCGTCGAACTCGCACACGTCCCATACCACGTCTGCTCCCGGACGCCAATTGCTGACGTACTGGCCGAGCGGGTCGAACTCAAGGACCCGAACGTAGCCGGAAACGTAGACCCTCCCATCACGACCGAGTGTCATGCCGGACATGCCGCGTTCGAGTTCTCGCGGGCCGCCTCCCGTCGGAGTCGGGATCGTCCGGATCCACTCCCCCGTTTCGAGGGAAAAGACCATCACGCCCTCGGGCTCCTCGTTGTCGTTGGCGTAGAGGAGGGCCCGGGTCCGGTCCAGAGGCATGTCTTCGATCGTGCGTATGGCCCGCCACTCGTCGTCGAGGATGACGCGCCCGGCGGCGGTGTCGATCTCAAGCACCTGCTGGGCGCGCGCGGCGGGAGCCGCGACGACGCCGGCGATCACGAGCACGACCAGTGCGCGCATGGCTCGCTCCTGTGTTCCGGTGGAATCGTCCAACGCGGACGTACTGAGCCGCGCAGGGCGGAAGGCTTGGGTCGATTAGACTCATCATCCCCTGCGGAGGTTGCAGGGCCGTTGAACGGGCGAAGACGGGATTCATCCGGTCCGGCCGTCCAATAACCGGGGGGCGATCGACGAATCCACCGTCGCGGGGGCGAATCGCCATGAGAATGCCGAAATGGGTTCTCTTCGTCAGGCTAGAATTCCGACCTGTGTAAACGATTTCATGAAACGTCGCGTCCTATTCTTCAGACTCAGGCCACTACCACCGCCTTACGTATCAAGACGGAGCGACCATGAAGATCCTTCCATCGATCCTTGGAGTGGTGACCTTCCTCGCTGCCACCGCGTCACATGCCGACAGTCAGGTCGTCGACGGCCCGCACGGGCCGGTCGAATTCGTCGGGTTGCAGCGTTGGAATGCACCCGACCTGCTCGAAGCCATCCGGGAGATAGCTCCGGACCAACCCCTCCACGCGTGCGCAGCCACAATGAAGAGCGAACTCGGCTTCCCCGATGCCGCCGTCTTCATCTACCCCGAGTCCGATGATTGGAGCAAACGGTACACGGTCATTGTTGGCGTGGAGGACAGTACTCGGGTCCGGTACCGTGAGGCCGGAAACCGGGCGATCGACCTGCCGGAGCCGTGGCAAGAGCTTAAATCCGTTGCCGAAGAGGATTTCGGCACTCTGGTCCTGGCCGCGGAGATATCGGAGGTGCGACACGATGCCGAGAAGGTGCGCGAAAGCGCCGAGATCAGGGGCCTCGATCCGACGGCCCTGGATGGCATCTGGGGACTGATCGACGCCCTGGATCACGAACAGGATCATCTCCTGGCCCATGAAGTTCTCGCCCACGACTCGTCCTGGTCCTCGCGCGCCGCCGCAGCGAGCGTCCTCGGCAACTTCAGCGCACAGGATGCGGCCTGGCACGATCTCGTGTCCACTCTGATCGATCCCGATGGACGAGTTCAGACGCTTGCCGGGGCCGTCCTCCGGGGGTTGATTGGGGTAGAGAGGGGCAGAAGCCGCCCTGTCCGGTGGGAGTCGGCCCAAGAGCCCTTGGCGGCGCTGCTCGATGGCACGAATCTGTTCGCCTTTCCGACTGTTCTGGAGCTCTTGGCCGCCACCGAGGTCAGATCGGCGTTCGCGAGGCAACTGATCCGCGGGGCGCCGGAGCTCCTGCTTGCCTACGTTGCCGCCGAGCATGAAGGCACGCGGGAGACCGCGATTGAGTTTCTGAGGTTCGTGATGTGGTGAGGACCATACCGCATCGCCGAGGCGTCATGCTCCCAATGCTCCCCCGATTATGGGGACCTCGAATAATGGCTGATTCGCGGCGAATCGAGGGACTTGCAACGCCAAGGGGGTTTTCTGGTCAGAGACGGGGGCGATGACAGGTTCGAGTACTGCCCGCGGACGCCTGTCCCGGATAGCTTGCAACAGACGACTGAGGACGCTGTGAGTCCGCTTGTGCAACCGGGCTCGGGGCCGGCGCCCGGCGCGACGGATCCGTCCGAAGGGGATGGCTACGCGGTGGCCGCGGCCGCGGTCTCCAGGTGCGTGAGGCGCCGCATGTTGTAGGCCAGGTTCCTCAGGCCGATCTGGGTCCGCGCCCGCATGGCCCCGATGCTGCGCAGCAGGGTTCCGCCCATGTCGTTCGCCTGCGACCCGAAGACATGCTCGACCCGAGCCCGCACCCGCGCCTTCGTCCTGTTGCCCTGCTCCTCGCGTTTCGTCAGCTTCTTCGCCGCCGACCCCTTCCGCATGATCCTGCTCTCGTACCCCAGGTCCTCCAACAACTCCTCGATCTCCTTGGAGCGGTACGCCTTGTCGGCCCACACCTGGGCCGCCGTGTTGTCCGGGTCGAGCACCTCTCCGATCACCTGGCTGTCGTGCGTGGCCGCGTCCGTCACCGTGTAGCGGCGCACCAGCTTGTGGCGCCGGTCCGTCGAGACGTGGTTCTTGTAGCCGTAGTGGCTCACGCCGCTCCTCTTCGTCCACCGCGCGTCCAAGTCCTTCTGGGCCGGCTTGTCAGCGGGGCCTTCCACCCACCCCGCCGGAATGTCGCCCGCCTTGATCTCGGCGTTCTCCTCATTGCTGTTGCGCTGCGTCGGCACCGGCACGATCGAGGCGTCGACGATCTGTCCTCCCATCGCCTGGTAACCCCGCTCCCGCAGGAAGGTGTCGAACATCCCGAACAGCTTCTCCACGATCCCCGCCCTCGCCAGGCGCTCCCGGTACAGCCACACGGTCGTCGCGTCCGGAATCCGGTCCTCCAGACCCAGGCCCAGGAACCGCATGAAGGTCAGCCGGTCCCCCATCTCGTGCTCGAGCGCCTCGTCCGACAGATTATACAGCGCACCCAGGACGATCGCCTTGAACATCAGCACGGCGTCCCACGGCTTGAGGCCCGCCGGGGACTTCCGCTCGTCGTCGGCCTTCCGCCAGACCGCCTCCAGCACGGGCCGGAAATCCTCCCACGGGACCAGTTCGCCGATCATCGCGAGGTGTCTTCCCCGCTTCTCCCCCAGCTTCCGCTGCCTGTCTTCGGCCGCCACATCCGCAAAACTCACCTGCCTGCCGTCGCGCGCTTGTGCCACTTGTCCTCTCCCGGTTTCCGGTGTCCGTTCAGGCTGTCAAAACACCTTATGCAGTATCGCACCGGAAGTCCGTCTTGTAAACCCTTACCGGCTTGTCTCCGCACATGTCCAAAACGCCATTTTTTTTGGCGCCCTTCTACCACACGTTCCCCGGGGGGCAGATAAGCGGACGACAAAACTCTGCCTGCAGAATCCCAAGATCCAATTCAATATTCTCCATATTCGAGAAATACGTCTTTCCGGTATGTTTACCATGAATGTCAAACTCGAGACCAACAAGAATACCCGCCAGTTCTGCCGACCCTTGTCCACGATAACCGATGGAATCGTAATAGAATATGGGACCGCCACTATCCCCCCCGTCAGCATCTAGCCAAGCCGATTCTACGCAGTGCCCCAACAGTTTAGTGTCTACACATTCATCTATGACTTCCCCAGAAGTCCATCCTGTTGTCCTACCGATCTTGTCCACCTTCTCCCCTGGAAACAACATCGCCCTCGTGGCCGTTATCTGCATAGTTGCAAGAATAGAATCGACAGTTATTATCCTTGGTCCCGGCTCACGCGGACCGAGAACAGCGCGGAATGAAGGACGAGCAAGTTGACCCAATCGTATCATAGGGCCACTGTGAGCTTGGACAAAAGTAGCATCAGCGCGACGCCGCGGGTCGTTATCCGGCGGATCGATCACCTCACGACCTATGAGGTTGGCCACGGTAGGCTGGCCCCATGCGAAAGTATCTTGACGGAAAACCTCCCCTGAACAATGAGAGGCAGAAACAAAGCCATAGTATTCCAATGGATGGGAACCCAGCGTATCAGGTACTATAGTATAAGCAGCGAATCCCGCCGTGCACGGCAGACCAACCCTCGTAGAAACTTGATATCCACCCCGCAAACTGCTATCGGGCATGGATACTATGTCTTGTAAGGTTGGCGGATCCATCGCCATCCGTGTGACCGGATCCTCGACCGACCCGAGAGCGTACCTGACGTGCCCTACCTTCGACAACGCAATCATCTCGATTGGAACCTCTAGCTCATTCGCCAGATCGAGCACTGCCGCTCTTGCAGATGGACTTGACAAACCGATTCTGATTCGGTTAGACGCCTGATGCACTGAAAGGGTCTCAACCCCTGGAATACCAAACAACCTTGCACGGAGGCGGGCGCGTTGCCGCGCCAGATCGATGAACGAGAACTCAACGACTTGCTTGACTAATTCCAGCGGCGCATTTCCTGTCCCTGTCAGTCTAGCGGACACCGCCTTCCGAGCCGCGGCAAAACCTGCGGCGTTGTTCGCAGCCATTGCAATGACAACTCGATTACTGCCCCCATAGAAAACCCCACCGAATCCCGGAATCTCTCGGGCCAATGCCAGCATTTGGCGATTCTCGCCCAGATACTCGGGAACTAATTCAGCCTGCTCAGGATCCGTATCCTTCGGGAGCGTGGCTGGACTCCCGTCTACTAGGCACGCTTGGCTGAGTACTACCATAGCCAGGGTAAGAGATCGGATCGGCGTGTAAACGGTCAGCGAAGTCTGCATGGTCGGCGGTCCTTTCGGCTAGTATCGTGTGCTCTCTAGTCTAGTCTATTGTCCAACATAGTGCCCGTATCTGGAGAAGTTGGTAACCACCCTCCAGACCGCGTCCATCTTCTCCAGAATCCGCGCGGACGCGACTTCATCCAGACAAACAGGCGGTGTTTTTCGTTGTACGTGTCGACGTATCCCGTCAGGCACGACTCGAGGTGGGCGAGGGAGTGGAAAACGCAGCGGCGGATCTCCTTCTCCGTCAGCGGGCTGCAGCAGTGCCCGACCAGGTTGAGCCACGAGGCGTTCGTCGGGACGAAGCGAAAGTGTACGCGTTTGGTACCCTCGGCCCACTCTTGACCCTGCAGTTCTTGAGGGTCGAGTAGTTGGGCACCATGATGTGGGTTTCCCGCCCCTTCGGCTCTCCATCTCGACCATGCGGAGGAAACCGGAAAAAAAGCACCGGGTGCCGGTTCCGCCGGTAGTGCCTCGCCGATCACCTCGCTCGATGCCACGCCCATCGCGACGATCAGCGATGCGGTCCCGTGGCCTTTGTGGTGGCGCGTCATCGTCCCTGTGTGGGCGGATGGCAACGTTCGCAACCCGCCCTTTGGTTAGGGCCGCCATCAGCAACACGCCAGACCGCTCCTGCAACCGCACCGTCCCGCTCCTCAACTGCGACCATCGGTGCAAAAATCTCCCAATCCCCCTCGCACCCTTGATCCTGAGCGCATTCCCCATGTGGCTCTCCCTTGTTGGCTCGGAGTCCCTCGATCCCGTACAATGGTGGATTATAATCGAACCCGGGCTTGAGAAGAAGGGGATTGAGGGTGGTCAGGATTGAGGGTGGTCAGGATTGAGGGTGGTCAGGGGTGGCAGTCAGGGGGTAGTCGGTCAGTCTTGGCGAACGTAGTTGGTCGAACTGGGGTAGATCAAGCGCACTACGCGAACGCCAAGGCGGTCTCGCGACCGGAGCGCGTCCGGAGCAGGCGCGGCTACAAGTCCTCCCGCCAATCCGGCCGGATCGGGTGGCCGAATGGCCGGTCCAGTCCATTCCCGCGACTGCGGCCAGCGGGCGCCGGTGAGGATACGGCTACACCTTCCTATCCCGGCCCGTTCGCCTTCGTCTCCCTCGACCGCCGCACCACCTCCCAACCCTGCAGCCACAAGTTCTCGACCGCGTAGTCCATCGGGGTCTTTCCGTACCGGTCAAGCGCTTCGGGATCGGCACCCAGGTCCAGCAGGACCGGGAACAGGACCGGGTTGCGGAGCGCGGCCAGATGAAGCGGGGTCCACCCTGACCCACCGCGCGCGTTGATGTCCGCTCCGGCCCGCACGAGCAGCTCCGGCACGGCCGGGTGGGGGTTGGCGGACACGGCCCAGTAGAGTGGGGTCGCGGCCGGGTCGAACATGTAGTCCAGATCGCCCCGGGCGTTGACATCGGCCCCGCCCGCGATCAGCGCCGCGACGACCGCCGAGTCGCCGTGCCCCATGACGGCCTCGTGCAGGGGAGTCCGGACTCCGGTGCCGTCGTGGATCGCAACGAGCCCCCCCCACGGGGTACCGCCGCTGATCGCCTCCATGGCGGCCATGCTCTCGCGATCCGACCATACTTCGTCGCCCGCGCCCCGTGCGTTCACATAGGCTCCGGCCTCGATGAGGGCGGCCAGAACGCCCGGGTTGCGGTTCCCGGCCGCGGCCTCGTGAAGCGGAGTCCTGCCACCCGGTAGCCTGGCGTTCACCTCGGCTCCCCGGCTCACCAGCTCGGTGACCACGGCCGGATTCGTGTTCTCGGCGGCCGCGCGGTGAAGAGGCGTCTTCCCACCGGCCGCCACCGCGTTCACGTCGGCTCCGGCGTCGAGCAACGCGGCGGCGATTGCGGCAACCCGGTTCCGCGCGGCTTCGTGCAGCGGCGTCACGTCCCACTCGATATGCTGATAGGCGTGCAACAGCAGCGATCCGGTCGCCCAAGCGTTCACGTCGGCTCCGGCCGCGACCAGCGCGGCGATCACGGCGGGGTCGCGGTTGTCGCGGGCGGCGTGGTGCAGGGGCGTGAAACTGCCGCGGTTCCGGGCGTTCACATCCGCTCCCGCATCGACCAGCAGTACGATCACGGCGGGGTCCCGCGTCCACCCGGCCGCCACATGGAGCGGCGTGGAACCCGCCCCGTACGACTCCAAGCGGGCCGAGGGGTTCCTGACTTCATCGTAGTGCGCTGCGGCA
This sequence comes from Longimicrobiales bacterium, assembly GCA_965204275.1. Lineage (GTDB taxonomy): Bacteria > Gemmatimonadota > Gemmatimonadetes > Longimicrobiales > Gaopeijiaceae > Bin94. Next base: position 801,281 of record CBDBEC010000002.1, on the reverse strand, counting down.
TCGGTTTCCGCGCCGGCCTCGATGCAGCGGGCAACGATTTCGGCCGTGGCGTGACGGAAGAACACCGGGTCAGGCCACCTGGCGCAACTCGCCGGATCGGCCACGGCGCCGGAGTCGTCCACGAGCGCCGGATCGGCACCGAACTCCAGCAGGAGGGCCGCCACCTCGGGGTTCAGCTCCCGCACGGCTCTGTGGAGCGGGGTCTCGCCGTTGCCGGCGCGCGCGTCCACGTCCGCCCCGGACTGCAGCAGAAGCCGCGCCATCGCGGTGTGCCCCGAGCTTCCCGCTGCCGAGTGCAGGGGCGCGCCCCCGGACTCGTCGCGTGCGTCGACTTCGGCACCGCCGTCCAGGAGCGTCCTCGCGGTGGCGGTGTTGTCGAAGAGCGTTCCCGCGGCAACGTGCAGAGCCGTGCGACCCCCGCGCCCGCGTGCGTCCACGTCCGCGCCGCCGGCCAGCAGGGCGGCCACGGCGTCAGGCAACGGGAACTGACCCCCGACGAAATACCCGGGTTCACCCGCGGCGACGACATGCAGCGGGGTCTCGCCCCATGCGTTCCGGGCGTTGGCATCCGCCCCGGCTTCGAGCAGTGCCATGAGGGCGGCCGGGAGGATGTAGTGGTTGAATTCCCGTTTCTCCACCAATGCGTGGAGCGGCGTACGACCCCCGCGGTCGAGGGCATTTGCGTCCACTTCGGCCTCCAGGCACCCCACGAGGCTGACGACGGGAGCCTCCGCGAACATGGTACTGCCGGCCCAGTCGCAGACCGGGATGGCGGAAGGCGACACCACGGTCACCCCCGGCTCCGGTGGCGCCCCCAGCTCCAGCAGCCTGTTCACGAGCGCGGCGTTGCCATGTCGTGCGGCTGTCGCCAGCGGAGTCTCTCCACCCTCGTTGCGCGCTCCCAGGTCCGCACCCGCACGGACGAGCGCCGCGACAACAGCCGTGTCACGTTGGCTGTCCCTCGCGCTCGCGACCGCAAGGTGCAAGGGGGTGTCACCGCCGCCGGCGCGCGCATCGACCTCCGCGCCGGCCTCCAGAATCGCGTTGACGGCGGGGAGATTCCGCCTGGCGGCCGCACGGTGCAGCGGGGTGGCACCCGGCGTATCCGGCAGGTTGACATCCGCGCCGCCTGCCAGCAGGGCCTGAAGTTGCGCGATGCCGTCGTTGTGAGCGGCCGAGAGGTGAAGCGGCGTTTCGCCGTTCGCGGCTCGGGCGTTCGCGTCCGCGCCGGCTTCGAGCAGCGCCACGATCATGGGTGCCGTGCCCGAGAAGGAGTACCGAGCCCCGACGTGCAGCGGCGTCAGTCCGCTCAGGTCACGCGCGTTGGGGTCCACGCCCCGTTGCAGCAGCAGGCCGACGGACTCCAACGAGGACGATCGCATCGCGGCGTGGAGCGGCGTCTCGTTGGAGGCGTTGAGCGCTTTCACGTTCGCTCCGGCCTCCAGCAGAGCCGTCACGGCGAGGCCGCCGGAATGCCGGCCGCGGAGTGCCCGATGCAGGGGGGTGTCGCCGGCCTCGTCCCGCGCGTTCACATCCGCCCCGGCGTCCAGGAGCATCCGGGCGATGTCGGCGTGGTCGTTCGTCATGGCCTCATGGAGGGGCGTTGCGCCCCGTTCATCCGTCCCGTGCGGATCGGCGCCGGCCTCGAGCAACAGCTCCGCGGCCGTGAGATCTCCCCACACAGCCACTCGGTGCAGCGGGGTCATCCCGCGATCACCGGGGACGTTCGGATCGGCCCCCGCCTCCAGCAGCAGGCCGGCGGCGCGTTTGTCCCCTTCCGCGTGCCACCTCCCGATCGCCAGGTACAGCGGCGTCTCGCCATCGGCGTTGGGCGCGTCGATGTCCCAGCCGGAGGCCAGGCATTCCCGCAGACCTGCCAGGTCGACGTTCTCCCTGAACAACCGGGTGTCCCAGTTCTCGCAGGCGCGGGGTTCGGCGGTCTTGCCGCGATTGTTGCGCGCCTCCGGGTCGGCGCCCAGTTCCACCAGCCTCTCGACGACGGAGTTGTGGTTGTGCCAGGCGATGTGCAGAGGCGTGTCGCCCATGGCATCTCTTGCGTTCACCTCCGCTCCGGCCGCGACCAGTGCGGAGAGCAGGGATGCACGTTCGTATTCGGCCGCCTCGTGCAGAGGGGTCCTGCCCCTGAAGTCCCGTGCGTTCACATCCGCGCCGGCCGCCAGCAGCGGGGCCAACGCGCGGGAGCCGGATCCCGAATACAGGTGCAACGGCGTTCGACCCCAAGCATCCACCGGATTGGCGTCCGCGCCGGCCGCCAGGAGCGCTGTGATATCGTCGTCGTAGGCCCCGAACAGGGGCGTCGCTCCCATCCAGTTTCGCGCGTTGACATCCGCGCCGGCCTGCAGCAGCGCGGCAATGACCGTACTCTTGGAGGTGATGTGCAACAGGCTCGTGCCGTCGTGGCTGCGGGCGTTGACGTCGGTGCCGGCTTCCAGGAGGACGACCCGGATCGCGGGACTCTCGACTGCCGACCGATGGTGCAGCGGCGTCTCGCCCCGGTGGTTGCGCGCGTTGGCGTCCGCGCCGGCTTCGAGCAGGAAGGCCACGGCGGCCGAATCGGTGCTCGCCGCGGCATGGTGCAGGAGGGTCGCACCGCCGTCGTCCCGGGCGTTGATGTCACGCCCCTCGGCCAGGCACGCGTTCACCGCTTCGAGAGTGGCCGCCGCCAGGAACGAGGGGTTTCCCCAGTTCTCGCAGTGGGTGGGGTCGGCCACCTCGCCGAGGTCGTTGCGCGCCAGGGGGTCCGCACCGAGTTCGAGCAGCTTCTCGACCACGGCGGAGTGCGCCGCCCTACGCTGGCCCAGATGCCTGGAGTGGAGGGGCGTGTTGCCCGCGTCGTCGCGCGCATCCACATCCGCACCGGCAGCCACCAGCGCGGCGACGATTCCGGGTTCGCGGTTGGTTGCAACGGCTGCATGCAGTGCTGTGCGTCCCTGCTCCGCCCGCGCGTCTACGTCGGCCCCGGCCTCGGCCAGGACGGCAATGATGGCTGGATCGTCGCCCCATTCCGCCGCTTCGTACAGCGCGAACCTACCCCTCTGGTCCCGCGCATTCACATCCGCACCGAGAGCCAGCAGAGCTTCGACGAGGGGAGGAGAGTGGAAGTAGGCCGCCGCGTGGTGCAGAGGAATCCGACCACCTCTGTCGCGTGCGTTCACGTCGGCACCCGCGGCTACGAGTACCGGCACAGCGCCAGGGATGCGGTTCCAATGCAGCGGGGTGCGGCCGTTCCCGTCGCGCGCGTTCACATCCGCACCGGCGGCCAGCAGCGCAGGCAGGACGGCGGTGCCGGGGGAGTACCTGGAGAGCAAGACATGCAGCGGTGTCATGCCCCGGTCGTCCCGGGAATCCACATCCGCACCCGCCGCCAGGAGCGTGACTACGGCGGTCTTCCCCGATCTTCCCCGGGACGCCGCGGCATGGAGCGGCGTGGCGCCTTGATGGTCCCGAGCCTCCGGGTCGGCTCCGGCGGCCAGCAGCGCCGAGATCGCGGCGGGATCGTGAACCCCTCCAGCCGCGTGCAGCGGCGTCCTGCCATCGTCGTCGCGGACGGCGATGTCCGCTCCCGCAGCCAGCAGAGCGCCGATGACGGTACTATCGCCGTCGTAGTCGGCCGCCTGGTGCAAGGGAGTTGCACCCCGGTCGTTCCGCGCATTCGGATTCGCGCCAGCCTCCACCAGTACCCGGATGATGGCGGTATCCCCCTCCCCGGCCGCCCGGTGCAAGGAGGTCCTGCCCCATTCTCCCGCAGCATTCACCTCAGCTCCCATGTCCAGCAACCGCGCCACCATGGCGAGACCCCCGTTGTCGACCGCGCGGTGGAGCGGAGTGTTGCCATGGGAGTCTCTCGCGTTGACGCCCGAGTCCGAATCGACGCACCTGGCCATGTCGTCGGCATCCGCCGCCCGTGCGAACCCCTCCGTGCCCGCGTTCTCGCAGTTCGTGGGATCGGCCGGCCGACCCTCGTTGTTGCGGGCCATCGGATCCGCGCCCAACTCCAGCAGCGTGCTCGGAACCTCGGGATTGGAGTTGGACCACGATGCGTGCAGGGGCGTGTTGCCATCGGCGTCTCTGGCGGTCAGGTCCGCACCGGCAGCCAGCAGCGCGACAATGATGGCGGGATGGCGGCCTGCCGCCGCAGCATGGTGCAGCGGCGTCCTGCCTCGCAGGTCGCGTGCGTGGATGTTCGCCCCCACCTCCACGAGAATCGCGAAGACCGCGGAGTCTCCACCCCACCAGCCCACCGCCGCGTGCAGGGCTGTCGCCCCGCTGTCGTCCCGGGCGTTCACGTCCACCCCAGCCCGTGCCAGCAACTCGATGATCCGGACATCCCCGCGTTCCGACGCCCAGTGCAGGAGGGTTCCGCCTCCGAACCTCGGGTCGCTCACGTGCGGATCCGCCCCCGCTTCCAGCAACAGCGCCACCACGGCGGCGTTCGGGTCCGCCAGGACGACGCGCCGGGGCGTCGTGTCCGGAATGCTCGCCGCACCCGAATCCCGCGCTGCCGGCAGGATCCTCCCCCAGGAGGAATTCTCCGACACGGTTACCAGGGCGGTCGCGCCCGCGTTGTTCGCCGCATCGACGTCCGCGCCGGCGTCCAGCAGCAGCGCGACCATCGTGGAGTCCTGCGCCCGCACCGCCTGGTGCAGGGGACCATCCCCGTCGGCGTTGCGCGCATTGACATCCCAGCCGGACTCGATGCACCCGGCCACCGTCCCGGCATCCGCCACCCCGGCGAACGCACGCATGCTCCAATTCTCGCAGTGCATGGGATCGGCCGCCCGGCCCTCGTCATTGCGCGCCGCGGGGTCCGCGCCCAGCTCCAGCAACTTCACGACGACATCGGCATGCTCGTTCGCCAGGGACGCGTGCAGGGGCGTGTTGCCCGCGGCGTCGCGGGCATTCGGATCGGCGCCGGCCGCAATGAGGGCGACAACGATGTCCGGCTCCCAGCTCGAGGCCGCAACCGCGTGGAGCGGTGTCCTGCCACCCCGGTCCCGTGCGTTCGGGTCCGCGCCGGCTTCGATGCAGATCTTGAGCTGCTCGACGGTGGCGTTCCGCAGGAAGTCCGGAGACCCCCAGCCCTCGCAGCCGACCTGGCCGGCGGCGGGCGCCGCGCGGAGCAGGAAGATGGCTGCGACCGGAATGAACGGCCCACATGTAATCCCCGCTTTACACAAAGTAAACCACAGTTTACTCATTCTACACACTCCTACCTTGGTTCCTTCTCCCTCACCTCCCTGAACCGCCTCACCTCCTCCATGCCCTGCAGCCACAGGTTCTCGGCCGCGTAGTCCATGGGGGTCCTGCCCTCCCGGTCGAGGGCCTCGGGATCGGCGCCCAGCTCCAGCAGCTTCGGGAACGCGACGGGGTTGCGCAGGGCCGCGACATGGAGCGGTGTACGGCCCGATCCGCTGGGCGCGTTCACATCCGCCCCGGCATGTGCGAGAAGCTCCAGCACGCGCGTGTCGGGGTTGACGGCCGCGGCCCAGTACACAGGAGTCGCGGCTGGATCGTGCATCCAGTCCAGGTCCGCGCGCGCGTGCACATCGGCTCCGGCTTCGATCAGCGCCGCGACGACCGCGGGGTTTTTCGTTCGCACGGCGGCCTCGTGAAGGGGCGTCCGGCTGCCCGCCCGGCGAGGCACACTCCACACCTGCCCCCAGGCGTTGATGGAGCCAAGTCTGTCCGCCATCGAGTACGCCACCCACACCTCCTCGTCCGTGCCCCGGGCATCTACCACCGCGCCGGCCTCCACGAGCGCGGTGACGACGGCCGGGTTCCCGTTCTTCGCGGCCGCTTCGTGCAGCGGGGTTCTTCCCGCCGCCATGCGTGCGTTCACGTCGGCTCCCCTGTTCACCAGCTCCGCGACGATCGCCGGGTTCGGGTTCTCGGCAGCCGCCCGGTGCAGAGGCGTCCTCCCTCCCGCCGCCAGCGCGTCCATGCGGGCTCCGGCCTCCAGCAACGCAACCGCGACCCCGGGGTTCGGGTTGCCGGCGGCCTCGTGCAGGGGAGTTGCGTCGGTCGTCCACGCGTTGACCTCCGCGCCGGCCGCAGTCAGCGCGGCGATGACGGCGGGATCGGGGTTGGCACGGGCGGCGTAGTCGAGCGGGGAGAATTTGCCCTGGTTCCGTGCGCGCACGTCCGCCCCGGCACCCGCCAGCAGACCAATCACTTCCGGATCCGACGTCCAGGTGGCGGCCATATGGAGGGGGGTGGTGCCCCCCGGATCCGAAAACGTCCGGCCCGAAAGGGTTCTGTAGTACCCGTGATTCTCGCCGGACTTCAGCTCCGCCCCCGCCTCCAGGCACTCGGCGACGTGCGCGGCCTTGGCCCCGGCAAAGAACGCGCGCGTCGGCCACGTCCGGCAATCGCCAGGATCGGCGGTCCTGCCCGAGTCGTCCCGCAGCGCCGGATCGGCCCCCAGTTCCAGCAGGTGGGCGGCAACGGCGGGATTGCCCAGCCTTACGGCCCGGTGAAGCGGGGTCTCTCCGTCTTCGTCGCGCGCATTCACGTCGGCACCGGCCTCCGTCAGGAGCTGGACCGAGGCCGGCGGTCCCCCGGCGGCCCAATGCAGAGGCGTGGCACCGGTCTCGTGACGCGCGTCCACATCCGCCCCGGCCTCGAGGAGCATTCCGACGCTCTCGGTGCTGTTCGCCCGCGCGGCGTAGTGCAGAGGGGTGCCCCCCTGATCGTCGGCGGCGTTGACGTCCGCACCGGCTTCCAGCAGCGCCGCGGCGGCAGCGGGTTCTCCGGCGGCACGGTGGAGAGGGGTTGCGCCCCCCTGGTCCCGCGCTTCCACGTCTTCGCCGAATTCCAGCAGGACGGCGATGGCGGCGACGACGAAGGTGCGGTTCCATTGCACTTGCCCAATAAGCGTTTGCAGCACGGTCTCGCCCGTTCCGTCATGGACATCGAGATCCGCCCCGGCTTCGAGGCAGCCCCTGAGGCTCGCGACCGGAGCCACGGCGAACAGATCGAACTTTCCCCACTCGCAAACCGGCGGCAGCGTTTCCGACGTCGGATCGGCCCCCGGTTCCGGAGCCGCGCCCAGTTCCACGAGTCCCTCGACGAGCCGGGTGCTTCCGTACTTGCCGGCTCTCCGCAGCGGGGTTTCGCCTCTGTCATTGCGCGCGCTCAGATCCGCACCGGCACGCACCAGAGCGCCGACGAGCGCCGTGTCGCGAGCGGCCCGGGCCGAGTCGGCAGCCCCGTCGGCGTCTTCCGGACGCGGGGTGACCTTCCAGAACGGACCCCATGAGTCCCAGTACCACCAGCCGGCGGGTCCGACGGCCCGTCTGCGACCGTATGTGACCCCGAGGTGCAGGGGGGTGTCGCCGCGTTCAGTCCGCTTGTTGGCGTCCGCGCCGGCCTCCAGAAGCAGGCGCACAATGGCAAGGTGTCTGGCTGCGGCCGCCCGGTGCAGAGGGGTTGCTCCCATGGCGTTCGAAGCGTCGGGATCGGCGCCGGCCGCCAGCAGGACGGCGACTCGCGTGGAATCGTCGAGGGCTCCGGCTGCCAAGTGAAGAGGGGTGTCACCGGAAACGGTGCGGGTGCGATGGAGGGCGTAGTCCTCCGTGGCTCGTGCGTTCGGGTCGGCGCCCGCCTCCAGAAGCGCGGCGACCACCGGCCCGACGGCCTCGCGGGCCAGGACCGCAGCGTGAAGCGGACTCCAACCCCTCCGGTCCCTTGCCCGCGGGTCCGCACCCAGTTCGAGCAGCCACGCCACCAGTTTGTCCTCGGACCGGCGAGCCGCGCCGTGAAGCGGGGTCTCCCCGTCCGCATTGCGAGCGTTCACGTCCGCGCCCGCGCCGGCCTCGAGGAGTACGTCGAGCGTGAGGCGGTTCTCACCAACCGACGAGTGCAGCCGGGTGTTGCCGCCGCGGTCCCGGGCATTCACATCCGCGCCGGCCTCGAGAAGCCGTCCGATCACCTCGGGGTCGCTCGCCCGATGAAACGGGGGCGCTCCGTACTGGTCCCGGGCGTCCAGATCCGCTCCGGCCTTCAGCAGCGCGTCCACAACCGCGATCTCCCCCCATCCGGCCGCTCCATGCAGCGGTGTGTCCCGAGCCCGGCTGGGGAGGTTCGGGTCCGCTCCCGCCTCCAGAAGCAGCATCGCGAGGCCCGCGTTCCTCAACCTGACCGTGAGGTTGAGAGGAGTCTCATTGATGTAGTTCCGCACATCGATATCCCATCCGGACTCCAGGCAAGTCCGCAGGGTTTCCGCAGCGAGTTCCCGTCGGAGCCAGTCCTGCCAGTCGTCGCAGTCGTCCGCCACCACCTCGCGCGGAACCGGATCGGCCGCTGTCTCGACACCGGGACCCGCGACCGCGCCCCGCTGGTTCCGCGCCGTCGGATCGGCCCCCAGTTCCAGAAGTTCCCGAACCACCGAGGTCCGCCGATTACGGTTCAGCCGCGCGGCATGGAGGGGCGTGTTCCCCATGGCATCACGCGCATTCACGTCGGCACCGGCCGCCACGAGAGTTGCGATCCCGGAGGAAACACCCCGCTCCGCCGCCTCGTGCAGGGGAGTGCGTCCCATCGGATCCTTCGCGTTCACGTCCGCTCCGGCCGCCAGCAGCATCGTGACACCGCGAGGGTCGTTCGCAATCGCATGCAAGGGTGTTCGACCCCAATGATCGGTCCCGTTGACATCGGCTCCTGCCGCCAGCAGCAAGTTGGCGATCTCGGACCGGCCCGCGTTCCACACAGGGGTCGACCCCTTCCAGTCCCGTGCGTTCACATCCGCCCCGGCCGCCAGCAGCCTGGCCACGATGTGGGAGCTCGACCCGTCCCCGGAGGACGCCCCGTGGAGCGGCGTCGAGCCGTCGTGGGCCCGCGCGTTGACATCCGCCCTCCGCTCCAGCAAGAGAGCCACGACAGCGTAGTCGCGAGCCCTGAGAATCGCCTGGTGCAGAGGGGTTTCGCCCACATGGTTGGCTGCGTTGGCGTCGGCCCCCGCATCCAGAAGCAGGGCCAGAGCGAGCGAGTCTCCCCGTGCGGCCACATGGTGCAGCGGCGTCCAACCCCTTTCGTTCCTGGCGTTGGCATCCGAACCGGCCGACAGGCACGCGAACAGCGCGGTCGAAGTGGCCGCCTCCATGAATTCCGACCTGTTCCAGTGCTCGCAGCTGGAAGGGTCGGCCAATTCGCCGCGGTCGTTCAGCGCCGCCGGATCGGCACCGAGTTCCAGCAGTTGCCGCACCACCGCCCGGTTCCACCCCGAATGCCTGCCGGTCCAGTGGGCATGCAGCGGCGTGTCGCCCCGATTGTCGCGCGCGCTCACGTCCGCGCCCGCGGCTGCCAGTGCGCCGACAACGGTGGTATCGCCGGCTCGCGCGGCCATGTGCAGTGCGGTTCTCCCGTCCAGGGTGCGGCCATGCACGTCCGCCCCGGACTCGATCAACGCCTCGACGGAGCGGAGGTTGCCGCTCTTGACCGACGCTCTGTGCAAGGGGGTCTCGCCACCTTCCGTGCGCGCATTCGGATCCGCGCCAGCGGCGAGCAGGGCAGCAACCGCCTCCGAAATCGTCTCGCGGTTCGAATTGTGCCAGAACACCAGATGCAGGGGTGTTGCGCCCTGGTGGTCGCGCGCGTTCACGTCGGCACCGGCTGCCAGCTGCTCCGCAATCGCGGCGGCATCCCGGGTCCGCTCCGCCGCCCGGTGCAGAGGAGTGCGGTAGCGGTCGTCCCGGGCGTTCACGTCGGCGCCGGCCGCCAGCAGCTCACCGACGACGGCCGGATCGCCGTGCATGTGCAAAGGGGTCTGGCCGCCTTGAGTCCGGGCGTTGACATCGCCGCCGGCAGCCAGCAGCGCCACCACGGCCGGCCCGGAGTCTCGCCCGCGAGACAGTTGGTGCAACGGAGTCCACCCGTGGTTGTCCAGCGCGTTCGCATCCGCGCCCGCCGCCAGCAGCGCCTCCACGGCGGTGGCGGTGTGGGCGGTGTGCAGGGGCGTGGATCCCTGGTGGTCCCGTGCGCTCGGGTCCGCTCCGGCGGCCAGCAGAACTGCAATCACGGCCCCGGCCCGAAATGTTCGGGACGCCAGGTGCAGCGGTGTCCGGCCGTCGTCGTCCCGGGCGCCAATGTCCGCACCGGCCGCCAGCAGCACCGCGGTAACGGTGCTGCCGCTGCTGCGCTCGGACGCATGATGCAAGGGGGTCTTGCCCCGGTCGTCCCGTGCGCCGACGTCAGCGCCCGAATGCAACAGTATCCGGACGACGGCCGTGTCCGCCTCCCCGCCTGTGGCCGTGTGCAGCGGTGTCCTGCCCAGATTGTCTCCCACGTTGACATCGGCGCCCGCGCCCAGCAGCGCCCGGATGATGCTCGTGTCCGCGCGTTGGCCCAGGGCCACATGCAGCGGTCTTCGACCCGTTTCGCCTCCGGCATTGACGTCCGCACCTGCCTCCATGAGCCGCATCGCCATGGCGATATCCCGGTTGCGGACCGCGTGGTGCAGGGGCGTGTTGCCGTCGGGGTCTCGTACGTTGGCATCCCCGTGCAACTCCACGCACCTGGACACGTCGTCGGCATCCGCCAACCGGGCGAATGTCGCTGTACTCCGGTTCTCGCAGTGTCTGGGGTCGGCCGGCTGGCCGTCCTTGTTGCGGGCCATCGGATCCGCACCCAACTCCAGCAGCGTGCTCGAAACCTCGGGGTTGGCGTTGGACCACGATGCGTGCAGGGGCGTGTTGCCGTCGGCGTCTCTGGCGGTCAGATCCGCACCGGCGGCCAGCAGCGAGACAATGATGGAGGTACGGCGGCCTTCCGCCGCAGCCCGGTGCAGCGGCGTCCTGCCTTGCAGGTCGCGTGCGTGGATGTCCGCGCCCGCGTCCACGAGAATCGCAAGGATCGAGGAGTCTCTACCCCACGAGCCCCCCCCCGCCGAGTGGAGGGCTGTCGCGCCGCGGTCGTCGCGGGCGTTCACGTCCACCCCCGCCCGTGCCAGCAACTCGATGACCCGGACATCCCCGCGTTCCGACGCCCAGTGCAAGAGGGTTCCTCCTCCGAACGTCGGGTCCCTCACGTTCGGATCCGCACCCGCTTCCAGCAACAGCGCCACGACGGCGGCATTCGGGTCTTCCGGAAGGATCCTCCCCCAGGAGGGATTCTCCGACACGGTTATCAGGGCGGTCGCGCCCGCGTTGTTCGCCGCATCGACGTCCGCGCCGACATCCAGCAGCAGCGCGACCATGGCGGAATCCTGTGCCCGCACCGCCTGGTGCAGGGGACCGTCCCCATCGGCGTTGCGCACATTGACGTCCCAGCCGGATTCGACGCAACCGGCCACCGTCCCGGCATCCGCCACTCCGGCGAACGCCCGGGTGCTCCAATTCTCGCAGTGAGTGGGACCGGCCGCCCGGCCCTCGTCGTTGCGCGCCGCGGGGTCCGCGCCCAGCTCCAGCAACTTCACGACGACATCGGCATGCTCGTTCGCCAGGGACGCGTGCAGGGGCGTGTTGCCCGCGGCGTCGCGGGCATTCGGATCGGCGCCGGCCGCAATGAGGGCGACAACGATGTCCGGCTCCCAGCTCGAGGCCGCAACCGCGTGGAGCGGTGTCCTGCCACCCCGGTCCCGTGCGTTCGGGTCCGCGCCGGCTTCGATGCAGATCTTGAGCTGCTCGACGGTGGCGTTCCGCAGGAAGTCCGGAGACCCCCAGCCCTCGCAGCCGACCTGGCCGGCGGCGGGCGCCGCGCGGAGCAGGAAGAGGACGATTGCCCGAATGATCTGCTTCATCTCTCACCTCGTCGGTTCCCCGGACAACCCGCCCGGACGCGGCTGGCGGGCGCCCCGGTCCGGCCGGTCACCCGGCAGCCTCCGATCCATTCGCACCGGCCCGGTCGACCGTCCGCAGGCGCGGATTTGGGACCTGCTCCCCCCTTATCAACACCCGCGGATCCATCCGCCCCTCCCACTCCCCCAGCAGCGGATGCTCACTTCCCCTGACCACCCCGACCACGCGCTCCGCATTGCGCGCAAGGCAGATCACATGCTCCGGCAGTGCACGGCCGACCAGCATCCGCGAACACGTGGTCGCCAGGAGTTGGGAACCGTGGACGGCGGCCAATGAGTTCCCGACCCCGCTCAGCGCCATCGGGTGCACCCCCTTCTCGGGTTCCTCGACCAGGTGGACGCGACCAGGATTCGGCAGGTGAGGCAGAAGACTGAGTGCGAGCCACCGCAGCACACCTTCGGACTCCAACCGGGAGGGCACCGCGAGACCGTCCGCGTAGTGGAGCACCAGGTACGCATGCCGGTCCGCCTCGCGCTCGGCAACGACGATGTCCTCCAGGCCCTCTATCGCCGCCCTTGCCCGCTGCAGCCAGGCCTGGAAGGCGACGGGCAGGCGGTCCCGCAGGCGCTCGACGACCCACGGCAGGTTGCCCCCGTCCGGCATGAGGTCGTCGTGGGCCAGCTGCGGCGGACAGGGCCGGCCCAGGGCGGGGCCTTCCAGGCGGAGCGGTCGGATGCCGGTCTCCAGAACACGCTTGAGCGCACTCGCCACCGGCATCGTCTCCGGCGACTCGGGCAGGTTGCCGAGCGTGGAACGCCGACGCCCCAGGCTGATGCGGATGTCCCATCCCTTCCCCGAATCGGTCTCGCGGTAGAACCAGTCGTTTCCGGCCGATGTCTTGGAGAGCACCGTGCTCGTCCCCGGTCTGCCTGTCGCCAGGATGGTCGGCGGAGGCGCGGGCATCTCCGGAAAGAGACTCGTCTGGGCGGGTGCGGGTCGGCGTGCCGGTGCCAGAATGCCGCGTTCCAGGTGTATGCCCGGTCCGTTCTCGCCGCTCCGCACCACCACCTCGTAGCGGTAGATGCCGTAGTCCCTGTCATCCGGCAGCCCGGCCCTGCACTCATTCGGGATTTCGAACTCGATCGCCAGCTCGAACCCGGCGTCTGCGCCCGGCCTGCCCCAGACGAGGTCGCGGAAGTCGTCGGTGCGTTCGGAGACCGCGGCCTCCGGGCCGTCCCGCACCAGGTCACCCAGGAAGGCCAGCGCATCCAGGACGGTACTCTTCCCCGCTCCGCCTGGGCCGACGAGCAGCTGGAAGCGGTCCAGGGAGACATCGAGATGCCGCAGGCAGCGGTAGTTGAGGGCCTGTATGCGGCGGATCATGGTGGTCTGCCTGCCGGAATGACGATCGGCTTCGTCAGGACATGCCCGGGACCGCGCCGGCCGGGGCCAGGCCGGTCCACTCGTCGCAGCTTCCGGGACCCGATACCGGCGCCGGGAGCCGTTCGGCCATCTTCGCGTACCGCCTGCGGACGGAACCCGGGCCGGGCGAGGTCGCCCGAAGTCGGCATGTACACTACGTCTCCACGTCGCCCATGTCACCCCGGCAGCCCGCGGATTCCCCGGCGGGGTCAGCCGTCCAGGTTCTCCTCTCCGGCATGGCCCTGCGATCGCACCGCCTCGAGAATGCGCGCCGTTCGCTCTTCGTCGCGCAGGTCCATGCGGTCCAGGCGCTCGTTGATACGCCCGTCCAGCCGATTCAACCGCTCACCGAAGCCGGCCCTCATCCGGTCCAGTCGTGCATCGAAGCCGGCCCGCATCCGGTCGAATCGCGCATCGAAGCCGGCCCGCACACCGTCGAATCGTTCATCGAAGCCCGCCTGCATACCGTCGAATCGTTCATCGAACCCCGCCTGCATGCGGTCAAGTCGCTCACTGATGTCGTGGAAGTGGTTGCTCTCCAGATCCGCCTTGAGCCGGTCACAGGCTTCCCGCGCCACTTCCACCGCCATCGGCCGAAACAGCCTCGACATGGTCCACAACATCCCGGCAACCACCCCGGCGATCGTGACCGCGACCGTCGCCAGGGGAAGGACATCGGGCCAATCGGGCCGAATCTCCATGGTTGCTCGTCTCCCGTCCGCGTTCACCGCCGTTGCGACCGTCAGCCCGTCCGGGCCGCGTGCAGAGAACATAACCGGGGCGCGCGTGTCTTCCAAACCACCGGAACCGCAGTATTGTGATGGATCATTGATCGGCAACGCACGTCGGGCACGGCCGCTCAACGGAGGCCCGGTTCGCCGACGCTCACGGAGGGGGTGGGATTGGCCTGCGGGCGGCTTCGCCGCTCCTCAACCGTCTCCGGCGTTCGCGCCTGCCGGCGCGCCCGCCTCCGGCTCGACGCCGTCCGAATCCCCTCCCCTCGGTTCGCTGACGCTCACGGAGGGGGTGGGATTGGCCTGCGGGCGGCTTCGCCGCTCCTCAACCGTCTCCGGCGTTCGCGCCTGCCGGCGCGCCCGCCTCCGGCTCGACGCCGTCCGAATCCCCTCCCCTCGGTTCGCTGACGCTCACGGAGGGGGTGGGATTCGAACCCACGAGTCCTTTCGGACGCCGGTTTTCAAGACCGGTGCATTGAACCGCTCTGCCACCCCTCCTGACCTCGGTAAGATCGCCCCGGCGGCAACCGCCTTCAACCCGCCATCACCCCACACGCCACCACCCACCGCCCCCTCAGTGCCGGAACAGCCTCCGCCCGGTAAACACCATCGCGATCCCGTGCTCGTCGGCCGCCGCAATCACCTCTTCGTCGCGGATGGAGCCGCCCGGCTGCACGATGGCGCGCACGCCCGCCCCGGCCGCCGCGTCGACCCCGTCGCGGAACGGGAAGAACGCATCCGACGCCATGACACACCCGTCCAGCTCACCCTCCAGACCCGCTTCGCGTGCCTTCCGCACGGCCAGCTTCGACGAATCCACCCGGCTCGTCTGTCCCGTGCCGATCCCCACGGTGGCCCGGTTCCTGGCCAGCAGGATCGCGTTCGACTTGACTCCCGCCACCGCCGCACACGCGAACTCGAGGTCGTCCCGTTCGGCGTCCGTGGGGCGGCGTGCGGTCACCACCTTCCACCCCGGCTCGAAGGAGCCGTAGAAGGACGGCTCCGCGAGCGACTGGAAGAGCATCCCGCCGTAGACCGAGCGGAACGCGTGCTGCCCGTCGTGTCCGCCCGCCCGCGCAAGAAATCTCCTGACTTCGAGCCTGTCCGCGAGATCCCTCGGAAACTCCAGCAGCCGCAGACCCTTCTTCGCCGTCAGCCGCTTCAGCGCATCGCTGCTGAACCCCGGCGCCACGACACACTCGACGAACATCGCAGCGATCAGGTCCGCCGTGGCCCCGTCCACCACCTGGTTCGCGGCGATCACCCCGCCGAAGGCCGACACCGGATCCGTGTCGCGCGCACGCTCGAAGGCCAACAGCAGCAACTGCCGCACCGCGATCCCGCACGGCGTCGTGTGCTTGACGATGCAGATCGCCGGATCGTCCGCGAACGCGAACGGCGCCAGGCTTGAAAGCGCTCCGTCCACATCTAGAATATTATTGTATGACAGTGCTTTGCCGTGAATTTGTTCAAGTGCTGCTATACCATTCCCGCGCCCCTCTTCGGTGTAGAACGCCGCCGACTGGCCCGGATTCTCGCCGTAGCGCAGCCGTTCCCCGCGCCGCCTGAGCCGCAGCGTCTTGCGCTCCCCGAAAACGCTTTCTCCGCCCGACAGATGGTTGGCCACGGCCTCGTCGTACGACGAGATCAGCCGGAACACCTTCGCCGCCAGTCGTTGTCTCAGGTGGACCGAGTCCGTCCTCTGCCCCGCCAGCCGCTTCGGCCCCTCCCCCGTCACGGCCGCGAGCACCGCGCCGTAGTCGCCGGGATCGACGACCACCCACACGCCCCGGTGGTTCTTCGCCGCGGCACGGATCATCGCCGGGCCCCCGATGTCCACGTTCTCCATGGCCCGCGCCAGTGTGACGTCCGGTTTGGCCACCGTCTCCCGGAACGGATACAGGTTGACGGCGACCAGGTCGATCGGGGCGTAGCCCTGCCGGGCCAGCGCCTCCATGTCATCCGGGCGGTCCCGGCGTGCCAGCAACCCCGCGTGGACCGCCGGATGCAGCGTCTTCACCCGTCCCTCCATCATCTCGGGATGACCGGTCACGGCCTCGACTTCGGTCACCGGAACGCCCGCATCGCGGAGCGCCCGCGCGGTCCCGCCGGTCGAGAGCACTTCCCATCCCTGCCCGGCCAGCGCCCTCCCGAAATCCAAGATCCCCGTCTTGTCCGACACGCTCAACAGCGCTCTACGCCTGCACACCGGCCCCTCCAAATGATTGTTCGATCGTTTCTCGCAGTTCCCTGCCCGTTCCGGGACCCTCGCCGGGCCAGAGGAACCTCGCTGGCTCCCGGCCACCCGTCAGCAACTCCCCCGCCAGCGCGTCCGCCGCCGCCGGATACAGCACATGCTCCACTTCCAGGACCCTCGCGGCCAGGCTCCGGGGTGTGTCGTCCGGCCGCACCGGAACCGGCCACTGCGCCAGAATCCGCCCTTCGTCATAGCGCTCGTTCACGTAGTGGATCGTGGGTCCCGACAGACTGGCCCCGGAACGCAGAACGGCTTCGTGGACCCGCGCGCCGTACATTCCCTTCCCCCCGAACGCCGGCAGCAGGGCTGGATGGATGTTGAGTATCCTGTCCGGATAGGCACGGCAGATCTCGGCGGGGAGCAGCTTGAGGAAACCAGCCAGGAACACGCCGCGGGCCCCGTGCCGGCCCAGGAGCCGCAACACTTCGCCACCGGTGCCGGAGCCACCGAAATCCACCCGGTAGACCGCCCGGTCCTTCGCCCGCGCGCGCTCCTCGGCGGCGCAGGGGCGGTCCACGACGAGAACCTCGATTCGATACGCCGCGCCGCGGTCCTCGTGGTCGAGAAGCGCCTGCATGTTCGTGCCGGACCCCGACGCGAGGACGGCGAAGGGGACGCTCACCTCCCGCTCACACCCGCTCGCCGGCGTACACGGGGACCAGGAACGGATTGGTCGCCTGCTCGTGCCCCACCGTGGTCTCCGGTCCGTGGCCCGGGCAGAGCCGGGTTCCGGGAGGCAGCGTGAGCACCTGCGTGCGGATCGACTCCAGCAGCACGCGGTGGTCCCCGCCCGGCAGGTCCGTGCGTCCGATCGAGCCCGCGAAGATCACGTCGCCCACGATCGCGACCGGCTCGGAGGTCGACACGAACATGACGTGACCGGGGGCGTGGCCCGGCGCGAACACGACGTCGAAGGCGGAGCCGCCGAATGTGAGGACCCGGCCCGGTTCGAGGTCCAGATCGGGTGGCGGCAGCTCCTCCCAGCCCACCCCGAAGGCGGCCGCCTGGGCCGCGACGCTGTCGTAAAGGGGCCGGTCCAGGGGATGAAGGTGGATCGGAGCCCCTGTCTCCCGCTTCGCCAGTGCCGCGCCGTCGATGTGGTCCAGGTGGGCGTGGGTGAGCAGGATGGCCGCGATCTCGAGTTCGCGGGCGCGGGCCGCGGCCAGCGCGTCGGGGGTGGCGGCCCCCGGGTCGACCAGCAGTCCGGTGCGGCCGTCGTCGCAGACCACCAGCAGGGTGTTCTGCACGAAGGGGCCGCCGGTGAAGGTCAGGATGTCCATGAGTGTGCGGAAGGAGGCGCGGGAGGGTGGGTCAGACGGTAAACGAACTGCCACAGCCGCAGCCGCCGGTGGCCTGGGGATTCCTGAAGGAGAAGCCGGAGCCCATCAGCGACGTTGTGTAGTCGATCTCGATCCCTTCCAGGTACTGCGCACTGAAGGGGTCCACGAAGATGCGCAGCCCGTACCGCTCCAGGATCTCGTCGTCGCCTTCCGGGGCTTCGTCGATGTCCACGCCGTACTGGAATCCCGAGCATCCTCCCGGCAGCACCGCAACTCTCAGGCCGGCCTCGGGCGTGTTGCCGTGCTCCTTGAGGAACCCCTGCACCATCCTGACCGCGTTGGGCGTAAGCGTCAGTTCCATCGTCGCTGCTTCGCACTCCGTTCCTTGTCGCCGAGCGGGTGGGCCGCGCGCTCCGGCACCCCACCCCGAACCCACCCCAAAAGCTACCCCGGGGCCGAAATGGGGTCAACGAGGACGCAATGTCCCGAGGCAGGCGAGGAGCCGGCGTGGGGACCCGCACCGGCGAGGGTGTCAGCGCCGGGAACCACGCTCCAGCCGCTCGATCAGCTCCGCCGCCGCGGAGAGATCGTCCACGACGCGGCAGCTCCCGGACACGCCCTGCTCCTCACGCCTTCCGTGACCGGTGCGAACCAGAATCCCCGTACCGCCGAGCATTCGCGCGGGCGCCACGTCGCTCCGCTTGTCGCCCACGTAGTACGACCCCGCCGTCGCCAGCCCCAGGTGGGCCGCGGCGGACCTGTACATCGCCGGACTCGGCTTGCGGCACGTCGTTTCGGGGTCGCCGCCGGGACCGTCGGGGCAGAAATAGGTGCCGTCCATGACCACGCCGGCGGCGGCGAGCTGGCGGTCCACCTCGGCGGCGACCCTGTGGTAGTCCGCCACCGTGTAGAGCCCGCGCCCGATCCCCGACTGGTTGGTGACGACGACCAGCGCCAGGCCCATCCCGCGCAGACGCAGGAGCGCTTCGGGAGCTCCGGGGATCAGCGAGACGCGGGCCGGATCGGCCACGTAGTGATGATCCTCGATGATGGTGCCGTCCCGGTCGGCGAAGACCGCCCTGCGCCGACGAGCCGACACAGTCACGGCGCCTCCGCGCTCGTCCGCCCCAGAACGGCCAGCGCCGACACCAGAGCGGCTTCCTCCTCCGGCGCGACGGCGCGCAGGTCTATCAGGATTCGTCCTTCCCGGCTGCGCGCCACGACCGGGGGGTCGTGGGCGCGGAGCTCCGCCATCCACGCTTCGGCCTCCTCCCCGGCCCGGATCCTCAGCACGGCCGTGGGCAGCCGCGCGTCGGGAAAGGTGCCCCCGCCCACCAGCGATTCGCCCTGCACGACGTCGGCCGCCAGCGGTGCGGACCCTCGCGCGGCCCGCCGCCCCGCCACCCCCTCCGCCACCCTCCTCGCCCGGCTTCCCAGCTCCTCGGCCCGCGCGGCGATCATGCGCAACACCGGAATCCGCGCCCTGGCCCGTCCCGGATCCCGGTACAGGGCCAACGTGGCCTCGAGCCCGGCCAGGGTGACCTTGTCGCAGCGGAGCGCCCGGCACAGCGGGTGCGACTTCGCCCGCCCCACCCCCACCCGCGTCCCGGCCAGGATCCCCGCCTGCGGCCCCCCGAGCAGCTTGTCCCCCGAGAAGGCGACCAGGTCCACCCCCGCGGCGACGCTTCCGGCCGGGGTCGGCTCCGCCGGCAGGCCCAGCTCGGCGCTGTCCGCCAGGAGGCCCGATCCCAGGTCGTGGATCACGGGAACACCTGTTTCGGCCCCCAGCGCCACCAGCTCCGCCAGACCCGTCTCTTCGGTGAAACCGGCCATCGAGAAGTTGGAACGGTGGACCTTGAGGATCGCAGCCACGCCCCCGCCCTCGATGGCCCGGGCGTAGTCGGCCGGCCGGGTGCGGTTCGTCGTCCCCACGGTGACCAGGAGGGCGCCCGCCGCCTCGACCACCTCGGGAATGCGGAAGCCGCCGCCGATCTCCACGAGCTCGCCGTGCGACACGGCGACCCCCTTCCCCGCCGCGAAGGCGGTCAGCGCCAGCGCCACCGCTCCCGCACCGTTGTTGACGACCAGCGCGGCCTCGGCGCCGGTCAGCTCCGTCACCAGGCCCGCGCAGTGCACATAGCGCGAACCCCGCCTCCCCGCCTCCAGGTCGAACTCAACGTTCCCGTACGCCGCCGCCCGGGCCATCGCGGCGCGCGCCTCGGCAGCGAGGGGGGCCCGGCCCAGGTTGGTGTGAAGGATCACGCCGGTGGCGTTGACGGCGGACCTGAGCGAGGGGGTCGCGGCGCGCGCGATCTCACGCCGCAGCAGTTCCTCGAATCCGTCCTCGGACGCCGGGAGCGGGATACGGTCCGTGCGGACTTCCTCCAACACGGCGCGCAGCCGGGCCGTCACCCAGGCGCGGCCGTGGGATTCGACGAGGAGGCGGCACCAGGGGCGGGCGAGTAGCCGGTCCACTCCCGGGATCGCCCGGCGGCGATCACGGTGCGCGGCCACGGCGTGTCGGCGGGGGCGGGGTGCGGGCGGGCGGCGGGGCGGTGGGGAAATCCACGGGTGGAGACGGCGTCCGGCGGCGGGCTGCGGCGAGGGCAGGCCGGTTTGGATCCGCCATGTTTCCGGTCGTGTCCGGCGGGACCTTTGTGGTGTCGCCAGTCTGAGTCGTATCGGGTGGGACCTCAGTGGTGTCAGCCGCCTCCGTCGTGTCGGGCGGGACTCCCGTGGTGTCGCCCGCCTGCGTCGTGTCCGGAGGGACCCCTGTGGTGTCGCCCGCCTGCGTCGTGTCCGGAGGGACCCCTGTGGTGTCACCGGCCTGCATCGTATCACCCGCCTGGGCGCTGTCCCCGGCCTGCAGACTGTCTCCCGTCTGCGCGCTATCCGCCGCCACCGCACTGTCCTTCTCCACCACCGGCGGCTCCCAGGTCAGCGTGTCCACACCCCCGCCTCCGGGCACTCCCGCGATGTTGACGACCCCGTCCACCACCAGTTCATACACGACCCGGTCCATCAGCGCCTCTTCCAGCACTCCGACCAGCGAGCGCGCCGGCTTCAGCAGTCCCGAGAGCGTGCGGGGAAGGTCGGGGGCATCGGCGGTGTCGGAATCCTCACCGGCTCCCGGGCCGTTCCGGGCCTCCCGCCCCGCGGGCGCGACTCCCCGTATCCCCGGCACGGCCGCCTCCCCCACCGCCCCGGCCCCCTGCGCTCCCGCGGCTGCATCTCCCGTATCTCCCGCTTCCGCGGCCTCCCGCGCGCGGGCTATCGAGTCCTCCCGCGCCTGGGCGATCGAGTCCTGCCGCAGGGCCAGCCACACCTTGTATTCGTGCTCCTGGAAGATCCGGATTGGAATCGTATCGCCGACCTCCGGCAGCGGGACCGGTTCCGGCGCATCGGTTTCCTCTTCCGGCTCGCCCGCCTCCTGCTCCGCGAGCGTGTCCCCCGCTTCCCCCGCGGCGGTAGCCGTGTCCCCGGCTTCCACCCCTGCTTCCGCCACTCCGGTCACCCCGGCCGTATCCTCCTCGGTTCCCAGCGAGTCCTCTTCCGCGCTCGCCGTGTCCAGCGCCACCACCGTGACCACACCGGCGATCGCCCCCTCCTCCAGGTCCGGCTCGATGTAGTCGTCGATCTCGATCTTCAGTTTCACCGAGTCCTCGACGGTGGCCCTCGCCAGGCGCGGCGGCGTCGTGTCCGGCAGGATGAGGGTGAGGATGGCCAGGGTCGTGTCGGGCGCCTCGACCAGTTCACCGGGCACGAACGCGGTCTGCGGCTCACTCTCGCCGACCTCTCCGTCACGGTTCATGTCCTGCCAGGCCCACACCTCGAAGGTGCCCGCGGGCACGTACCGGAGCGAAAACACGCCCCCGGTGTCGCTCACGTTCCAGTGCGTGACCGTATCGTCTCCCAGGACGAATCGCGCCGCCACGCGCGCGTCGCGTGTCGCCTCGCCCGTCACCCGGTCCTCCACCATTCCGGCGACCACGTTGGGCACGATTTCGCCGCCCGTGGAAAACACCAGGTCGAAGGGATCCTGCAGAGCATTTCCGAACATGTCCTTGATGACCGGCAGGACGGTGACGCGATACACCAGGCCCGGGGCGAACCCCTCCCGGATGCGCACGGTGATCCCGTCGCGGCTGTGCTTCACCCGGACCTCCCCGGTGGAGGGAGAGACTACGACCGCGTCGTTCAACCTGCCGCTGACTGGCCGCTCGCTGATGCGCTCGCTGAAACGGAACCGGACCTCGCGCGTTCCGGGTTCGACGGTCGAAAAGGTGTCGGGAAGCGTCTCGATGACGTAGGGCGGGAAGCGGTCCTCGGGGCCTCCGGAAGGCCGTTCGTTGCGCGCGCAGGCCGCTGGGCCGAGCACCACCGCGCCTACCAGGGCAACCTTGGTCGCGACTCCTCGATTCACCGGCCCGTTCCACCTAATGATGTCAACTTCTCATTCCATTTAGTCAACTGCAATTTACATGATTCTCGTTTTTGGCGCTCGCGTTCCACGACGGCTCCGGGGGCACGGGTCGTGAAGTCGGGGTTGGCCAGCTTCGCCTCGATCCCCTTGAGGACCCCGGAGAGCCGGCCGACCTCGCGCACCGCGCGGGCCCGTTCCCGGTCCAGGTCGATGACGCCCTCCAGGGGGACGAAGAGCCCGGTCCCGTCGCGCAGGACGGCGCTCGCTCCCGTGGCCCCGGCGACCGGCGCCCCGACCTCCACCGACCCGATCCGGGCCAGCCGACCGAGCATCTCGCCGCGGCCCTCGAGTACCCGGGCACGGCCGCCACCGGCCACCCGCAGAGACACCCGGCGTCCCTCGCCCACCCGGTACTCCTTGCGTATCGCGCGTACCCGCGCTATCAACTCGCGCAGCCAGTCGAACGCCTCCTCGGCCCGCGGGTCGTCCAGCGCCGGATCCGCCGCGGGCCAGCGGGCCACGATGAGCGGTCCCTTCCGGCCGCCCGCCGCGGGCAGGAGGCCCCACAGCTCCTCGGTGACGAAAGGCACCATGGGGTGCAGCAGGCGGCAGATCCCGTCGAGCACGTGCACGAGCACCGAGCGGGCGGCTTCGCGTCCGGCCCCGCCGGGGCGCAGGCGGTGCTTGACCGACTCCAGGTACCAGTCGGTGAACTCGCCGCGGAAGAAGTCTCGCATCACCTCGGCGACGCCCTGCATGCGGAAGGCCTCGAGTTCCTCGTCCACGCGTCGGATCGCGTACTGCTGGCGGGACAGGATCCAGCGGTCCTCGAGCTCGAGATCGTCCAGCACTTCCGCCAGCGGCCGGATGGGTTCGTCGCCGAGGCTCATGAGGGCGAAACGGCCGGCGTTCCAGAGCTTGTTGACGAAATTGCGCCCCGGGGCGAAGGCCGACTCCAGGTCCTCGTGATCGAGGCGGATGTCGGCCCCCACGCCCGCGCTGGCGAGCACGGTGAAGCGGAGTGCATCCGCGCCGAAACGCTCCACCACCTCGAGGGGATCGACGCCGTTGCCGAGCGACTTGGACATCTTGCGGCCCTGGATGTCGCGCACCGTGCCGTGCAGGTAGACGCGCGCGAACGGGGCGTCCCCCATGGCGTGGTAACCGGCCATGATCATGCGCGCGACCCAGAAGAACAGAATCTCGGGCGCGGTGGAGAGGGTGTGGCCCGGGTAGAACGCCCTGAGATCGCGGTCGTCCTCGGGCCAGCCGAAGACCGAAAAGGGCCACAGCCACGACGAGAACCAGGTGTCGAGCACGTCGGGGTCCTGTTCGATGGCGGCGCTCCCGCAGGCGCCGCACGCGGTGGGGTCCCGGCGGCATGCCATTTCGGCCCCGCAGTCGCCGCAGTACCAAACCGGGATGCGGTGGCCCCACCACAGCTGCCGCGAGATGCACCAGTCGCGGATGTTCTCCATCCACTGCTCGTAGACACGCGTCCAGCGCCCGGGTGCGAAGGTGACCGTGCCGTCGCGCGACGCCGCCAGGGCGGGTTCGGCCAGCGGCTTCATGCGCACGAACCACTGTTCGCTCAGCCGCGGCTCGACCACCGTGTCGCAGCGGTAGCAGCGCGGGACGGCGTGGTCGTGGTCGTCCCGGCCCGCGAGCAACCCCTCCCCGGCGAGTGCCTCCACCACCGCGCGCCGCGCGTCGAAACGGTCGAGGCCGCGGAAGGCCGCCGGTGCGTTCTCGTTCATCGCCGCGCGCTCGGTCATGACGTTGAGGACCTCGAGGCCTGTGCGCGTGGCGATCTCGAAGTCGTTGGGGTCGTGGGCGGGCGTGACCTTCACCATTCCCGTGCCGAACTCGGCGCTCACGTGCCGGTCGGCGACGATGGGGATGGCGCGGCCCGTGAGGGGGAGCTCCGCGGCCGCGCCGACGAGGGCGCCGTAGCGGGGATCGGCCGGGTTCACGGCCACCCCCGTGTCGCCCAGCATCGTCTCGGGCCGGGTGGTGGACACGGTCAGGTGCCAGCTCCCGTCCGCGAGCCGGTTCACCGCTTCGGCGCCTGCCGCGCGGGCCGCGGCCGCGGCCTCCCCGTGGCCGGGCGCAAGCGGATAGCGGATGTGCCACAGCGACCCGCCGGCCTCCGCGCCCTCGGCCTCCTCGTTCGAGAGCGCCGTGAGGCAGCGTGGACACCAGTTGATGATGTACTCGCCGCGATAGATGAGGTCATCCTCGTAAAGCCTTACGAATATTTCTCTTACGGCCTGGGACAGCCCCTCGTCCAGGGTGAACCTGGCGCGCGTCCAGTCGCAGCTGCAGCCGATGGCCTTCAGTTGGCCCAGGATCCGGTCCCCGGTAACCCGCACATGTTCCCAGACGCGCTCGACGAAGGCTTCGCGTCCCAGGTCGTGGCGGGTCCTGCCCTCGGCCGCGAGCCGACGCTCGACGACGTTCTGGGTCGCGATGCCGGCATGGTCGGTGCCGGGCACCCAGAGCGTGACCCTTCCCCGCATCCTGCGCCACCGGATGAGCACATCCTGGATGGTGTTGTTGAGGCCGTGCCCCATGTGCAGCACGGAGGTCACGTTGGGCGGCGGGATAACGATCACGTAGGGATCGCCCCCGGCCTCCACCTCGGCTGCGGCCGCACCGAAGTAGCTCCCCTCCTCCCACATGCGCAGGATGCGCGCTTCGACCGCGGCGGGGTCGAAAGTCCTGGGCAACCGCCCGAATGCCGGGGCAATCTTCTCCACGGGCTGCTTGCTACCGCGGCTCCGGCTGGCCGGGGATCGTGTCCGGGCGCACGACCGGCGGCACCACGTCCTTCTCCTTCGCCCTCTCCCGCTCCCTGAGGGCCCGAAGTTCGTCGCGACGTTTCTTCATGGCCTCCCGGCGGTCCTCCCAGCTCCGCAGCACGGCGAGAGTGCTGGCGGCGCGCTGGATGTCCGCCATGCGGAAGGCCCATTCGGCCCGGTCCCCGTTGTAGTCCGGAGGTGGGCCGAAGCCGAAGGGCAGCGGAATGGTCAGGTCGCCCAGGTGGATCTTCCCCGGTGACACGCCCCATCTCCTGCCGTCCTCGTCGGTATGCGTCCAGTCGAGGGCCCGCCGCTCCCGCTCCGCCGCGGCGGCGGCCGAATCGTTGCCGGTCTCGATCGCGGCCGCGATCTCGAGGTTGAGGATCTGTTCGGGGGTGGGTGCCGCCAGGGCGGGATCGACGGGGCGCCACAGACGGCGGTCGGTCGGACCGAGGCGCAGCCGCTCCACCGCGGTCAGATACCGGGGCGTGCGGCCGATCCTGAGATCCTCGCCGAAGTCGGGAGGCTCAACGTCTATCTCCGGCCGCTCGGAGGGTTCGAGTTCGACCGGATCGTCGGGATCCCCCGCCTCGGGGGTGCTTACCTCGACGATCCGTATGACTTGCGTTGCCCCGGTCTCGCGGGGAGGCTCCTGGTAGGGGACGAGCGATCGGGCCGGATACCGGCCCGAGAAGAAGGGATAGAGCACGATCAGCAGAAGGTGTACGAGCGCCGAGGCGGCGAGCGCAACAAGCAGCCGCCGTCGATTGCCCCGGCGGCTCGGGCGTCTTCGCCGCCAGCCCCCGGGCTGGTCCGTGACCTTGTTCTTCATGTGGTTCCTATCCCGCCAGCCGGGAAACGGTTCCGGATCGGTGGGCGTTTCCGGGGGTCACCCCTATCAGTCCGTGGACAAAGCCCCGCGTGCACCGAGAGCGGCGAGGCGCCGGGCCTGCAAGGCGCGACGAGGGGCCAATAGCAGCGCTATTGGGCTGAGGAGCAACGCAGAGCGCGGCCTTGGAGTCATCAAATGTATGCTGAACATGACATGATGTAATGTTGTCTTTACGTTGTGGGAACGTGGGGCGAGCGTCCGGGCCGGATGCATCGCCGGGTCGAATGCCGGGGGGATTCTGTCCACGGGCTGCTATCCCGTCTTGCGGCCGTGGATGGCCGTCCCGACGAGTGCCCCGAGCGCCGCAATCGCCAGGAAGCCCGCAATGACCGTCCACCAGAAGCCGACGTCGGTGTGACCGCCCCCCCATCCCAGGTGCGCGGTGCGGGCCGCGCCCGCCGCCAGGGCGAGGAGGCCGAATCCTGCGAGGAAACCGAGAGCCTTTTTCATGTGGAGGGAAGTCGGTGTCGAGGTTGGAACACTGAGGCGGCCCGGCCATGGTCGCAGACAGGCGCGCCCTGCTTGGCGGCATTGAATCTAGCAGACCGTGGGTGAATCCGCGCGGGCGGAAGCCGGGATCTCGTCCGGGGGCTGCCGATGGCACGGCACCCTCCCGGCAATCATCGAATGTCCCGGACGACTCGGAAGCCGAGTCCGTTGTCGCGGTGGTCGAGTTCGAGGCTGAGGCGCTGCGCTGAACGGAGCATTTCGGAAGCGTAGGACCAAGTGCCTCCGCGCAGGACACGCCGGGAGCAATCCCCAAGAGTCCGGACCCTGTCGTCGGCCGGTGCATCGGAATAGTCCCTTGTCGCGCAATCGTCGGTCCACTCGGTAAGGTTCCCGATCATGTCGTACAGCCCGAACGCGTTGGGCTCATACGAACCCACCGGAGCCGTACCGCGCGCTTGCCCGTCGGAGCACGACGGGAATCCGAGGCCGAACTCTTCGAACATCTCCACTCGTCGCCGGTTGATCGCGGCGTAGTCCTCGTCAAATCCGTTCGCGTACCGGCACTGCTCCGCCGCACTTTCTCCCCAGTAGCGGGCCGTCTCGGTTCCGGCCCGCGCGGCATACTCCCATTGTGCTTCGCTCGGCAGCCGATACGGCTCTCCGGTTTCCTCGGACAGCCACTCCGCGTAGTTCCGCGCGTCCTCCCAGCTCACGTTGGTCACAGGGCGGCGCCCCCGCCCCCAACCTTCGTCCGACGGACGATAGCCACCGCAGCCCCCTCCGCCCGCGCACGCGTCCCACTCGTCGAAGGTCACCTCGTAGATTCCGATCGCGAACCCGGTCCTGACCGTGACCCGGCGTTGCGGTTCTTCATCCTCGAACCGCCAGTCGCCGGAGGGCGGCGACCCCATGAGGAAGCTGCCGGCGGGGAGGACCACCATCCTGGGACAATGCGGGCAGTCGCGAAAGACGGTTTCGGGTGGGGTTTGGGCGGTGGCGGGCGGGGCAATGGCCGGGCCGGCCATGCACCCCGCCAGGGTCAGAGCGGTGGCCGACGGCACGAGGGTGGTCAAGGTCAACAGTCGCGCTACCCACCGGCTCCCGGGGCCGGCCGAGTAGGACACGCCTGTGACGATCGCCTTCATCGTGTTCGTTCCTTCCCGTAGAATTCCGACACCGTAGCCCTGACCTCCGCCCAGCGCCCCCTGACGAGCGGCATCGGCGGCAGCGCCTGGAGAAGGTGGCGGCCGTAGCGCTTCGTGAGCAAGCGGTCGTCGAGGATGAGGACCGCCCCCCGGTCGGTCCGCGACCGGATGAGGCGCCCCACCCCCTGCTTGAGGCGCATCGCCGCGTCGGGGACCATGAAATCCCGGAAAGCGTCCTCGCCTCGTTCCTCCATGACCTCGATGCGGGCCTCGGTCATGGGCTCGGTGGGAACCCGGAAGGGCAGCTTGTGGATGACGAGGGCGCGGAGGGGCCGGCCGGGCACGTCGACCCCCTCCCAGAAGGAGGCCGTGCCGAGGAGGACGGCCGCGCCCGAGCGCGTGAAGTCGCGGAGCAGCGCGGACCGGTCGGCCTCGCCCTGCACGAAGAGCGGCCAGCGCCCTTCCGCCCCGCGCCCGCGCAGACCGGCGGCCACGGCGCGCAGCGCGGCATAGGAGGTGAAGAGCGCGAAGAGGCCGCCGCCCGTGATCCCGCAAACTTCGTGGATGACCCGGGCCGTGGCGCGGTGATGGGCACCGGCGCCGTCCGGGGTGCGGAGGCCCGGCAGGTCGGTGGGGACGGCGAGCACGCTCTGCGCCGGATAGTCGAATGGCGAGGCGACGACCGTTTCGGCGACGCGGAGACCGGTGGTGTGGGAATCGGAAAGCGTCGCGGGCACCGGCCCGCCGCGGCGGGAGTGGACCGCACCGGCGGCAGGACCTGCGGGGCCGGCAGCGGATCGCGCCTCCGCGGCCGCACCGCTCCCCAGCCCCAGGCGCCTCCGCAAATGGCCGAAATCCCTGTTTGACGCAAGGGTCGCGGAAGTGAGGACAGCGGTGTCGGTGTTGCCGAAGAGGTGGGCGGAGAGGGTCGGTCCCAGTTCCACTGGGGCGGCCGAGAAGACCAGATTGCCGGCACGCCGGGCGCCTGAGCGGCGTGTCTCGAGCCACCGGACCAGCGGGGGCCCGTCGTCGTGCGGCAGAAGACAGAGGCGCAGTGCGCGGTCGATGTTCCCGAGCCGGGTGCGGGAGCCGCGCAGGTCGAGCAGCCGGCCCTCCACCACCGGCTGCAGGTCTTCCTGATCCCCCAGCTGTTCGGCTAGCGCTTCGAGTTCGCGGGCCAGATCGCCCAGGGTCATGAGCACCCGCTCGAGCGACTCCGCGATGGCCGGATCGGCGGTCGGCTCCGGTCCCGGTGGCTGTCCCGGCCGCCCCGTCCCCCCCAGCCGCAGGCTCCCCTTCCCCGCACTCCCCTCCGTCCACGGCTCGACAAGGTCGAAGAAGCCGTTCAGGGCCTCGCGTGCCTCGCCCACCATTCGGCGGCCGCGCGACCCGATCCGCTTCCGCAGCCGCTCGGCCGGGATCGACCCGGACACGCCCGCCAGCGCCGCCGCGATGGAGACCAGGATCCCCCTGCCCCCCCGGTCCAGACGGCCCAGCGCCCGGAACATCCCCACCCGCGTCGTCTCGGCGCCGAGATGCGTGGTGGCCGCGTCCTCGATGTGGTGGGCCTCGTCGAAGATCACCCGCCGGTAGGACGGCAGCACCGCCGCGTCGCCGAAGTTGTCGGTGGCGATGCGCACGGCCAGGTCGGAAAAGAAGAGGGCGTGGTTGACGATCACGAGGTCGGCGCTCGCCCCCGCCCGGCGCGCGCGCTGGTAGTGGCACTCCTGGAAGTGGGGACACTTCGCACGCAGGCAGGCGTCGGTCTCGCTCCGCACCTCGTCCCACACATCGTGGCTGGGCACGAACGGCAGGTCGCTGCGCGAGCCGTCCCGGGTACGGTCGACCCAGTCGAGGAGTGCCCGCAACTCCTCGGTGCGGTCGTCGGGAAAGAGGTTGGGGGCCGACTCGGCAGCCAGGTGCGCACGTCGAATTGAAATATAGTTGCCCCTTCCCTTTACGAGCGCCCATCTGAAGTCGTGTCCGAGTACATCCCGCACGATGTCCAGGTCCTTCCCCACCAGCTGCTCCTGCAGGTTGATCGTGTTGGTGGAGACCACGGCGCGCTCGCCGTTCCCGACCGCCCAGCGAACCGCGGGAACCAGGTAGGCGAGCGATTTGCCCGTTCCCGTACCCGCCTCCACCAGCCCCACCCCGCCCTCGTTGAAGTGCGACGCCACGAAGCGCAGCATCTCGCGCTGTCCGGGACGGTCCTCGTAGCCGGGAAGCGCGGCGAGCGGACCCGCGGGCGCAAGCAGGCCGGACAGCTCCGCGAGTCCCAGCGGCTCCACCCGACGCGCCTCGGGCGGTTCCACCACCACGTACATCCGGCTGGCGTCGTTGTTCACGATCGCCGTGCCGAGTCCCTGCTCGTAGATGCGGGCGGCCACGGCGAGATCCGCGTCCGAGGGCTCGAGTTCCCCCGACGGGTGGTTGTGGATCATGACACCGCCCTCGGGTGCGTCGCGGGCCACCGCAAGCACAGCCGAACGGTTGCCGCGGGCGACCGCCCGGGGGTTCGACACCACGCGCCCCCGGGTCACCTCGGCAAGGAAGGAGACCTCGCGACCCCCGGCCCGGGCGACCTCGGCGCGGATGATACGGGCGGTTTCCGGGGCCAGCCGGAGGGGGAGGTCCATCAGATTCCCCGCGGCGGCGCCACCAGGGGCAACCGGACGCACGTCCTGCCCGCCGTCACGTCTTCAGCTTCTTCTTCCTGGCAGCGGGGAAGAGCACGTTGTTGAGGATGAGACGGTATCCGGGAGAGTTCGGGTGCAGGGCCAGGTCGGTGGGCGGGTCGCCGATCTGATGCTCGGGGTCCTCGGGGTCGTGGCCGCCGTAGTAGGTCCACGTACCCTCGCCGAAGTCGCCGTGAATGTACTTCGCCCAGCCGCCCTCGACGCCGAGCTTCACCACGCCGGGCTTGAGGCGGTCCATGGCGAACGAGGTGGTGAGGCCGTAGAAATCGGGCAGCACCGATTCGTGGCTCTGCGTGAGCATGGCCGGCACGGGGTCGAACTTGGCCGAAAAGTCGAAGAGGGTGAAGGCACCGAGCTGCTTGCGCCACGGGGTGTTGACCTGGTGCCCATCGATGTCGGAAAAGGCGTTGACCGAGGGCGCGATCTGGATCCGCGCGTCGCGGAAGGCCATCGCGAGCCCCCAGTCGACCCTGTCCCCCGCGTCGGGGTCGGCCGGGGTGCCGTCGGAATAGGCCGCGGCGATGTCGACCTCGGCGGCGGCCAGCGCCAGCTCGAGGGTCTCGGGCGCCGCGCACATGGCGAAGAGGAATCCGCCCTGTGCGACGTAGTCGCGTATGGCGCCGCTCACCGCCTTCTTGAGCGCGGGCACATTCGGGTAGCCGAGGACTCTCGCGGCCTCCTCGTTGCGCGCCACCTCCTCTTCCAGCCAGGGAGCCCCCGCGTACGTGATGTAGAACTTGGAATACTGGCCGGTGAAATCCTCGTGGTGGAGGTGCAGCCACTCGAAGTCTTCGAGGCCGTCGCGCAACACCTCGATGTCCCAGATCTTCTCGTAGGGGATCTCGGCATACTCGAGGGCCATGGTGACGGCATCGTCCCAGGGCGTGCGGTTGGGCGGGGTGTAGACCGCGATGCTGGTGGCCTTCTCCAGGATCACCGACTCCATGTTCGACTGCGCGATGATCCCCCGGACGCGGGCCTCGTCGGCCACACCCACGGGCTCCACGGTCACGCCCATGAGCGCCGCCTGCCGCCGTGCCGCCTCGGTGTCCGGAATGAAGAACGAGCCGTCCCGGAAGTTCAGCAGCCACTCGGCCCGCCCGCCCCGTTCCAGCATCCGGTAGGTGAGCCCATAGGCCTTGAGGTGGTCCGCCTGCTTGTGGTCCATGGGGACGAGCAGCCGCTGCGCGGCGGCTTCCTCCACACCCGCGGCGACCGCGGCCGGTGCGGGGGTGGCCGCCAGCAGCCAACGGAGCGCACCGGCGAATCCGCGCGGGCAACGGCTGCGGCGAGCGGCCCGGCACCTCACGGTGCAACTCCGGCGCGGATCAGCTCGAGCTCGCGGCGCGCCCCCGGCACGACCGGGCTCTCCGGCCGCGCGACGATCAGCGCCTCCAGGATGGCGACCGCCTCGTCACGGCCTCCCGGCTCCGACGCCACCGCCCGGGCAAGCCTCAGCGCGGCTTCCGGGTACTCGCGCGCGTCCCGGTGCGCGGCGACGATACGGCGCCTGAGCGCCGCGGCCTCGACGGCGAGGCCGGCTTCGTCGGCGGCGCGGGCTCCCAGTGCCAGCACGGCGGGACGATCGGGTGCCGGAAGGGCTTCCACTCCCTGCTGAACGGTCCGGACCGCCTGCCCGGCCCGGCCCCGGTGCCTCGCGACCGCTGCATCGGCGGCCAGGCGGCCGCCCGCGTCCGTGAGTTCGCCGAGCGCGAGCGACAGCTCGAGCATCTCGGTGGCGTGCGACGGCTCCAGCTCGGGCAGAGCCACCCGCAGTGCGGCTGTCCCGTCGGTCAACGCCCCGCCTTCGAGGAGCAGGAAAGCACGCTCGAGTGCCGCCCCGGGGCCCTCGATGCCGCTCAGCACCTCCAGAGCGGCATCGCGCATGCCCCGGGCCAGGAGGCGCGGGGCCAGGGTGGCCGCGAGCTCGTCCAGATCGGGCGACCCGGGCCTCTCCTCGCGGAAGGCGGCCAGCGCCGCGGACGCCTCCTCGGGGTCGCCCGCCGCAACCCGCAGCCGGAGTTCCGCGGTCCATGCCGTGAAGTGGTCGGCGGAGCCCGGCCGGTACGCGGCGGTCACCCGGTGGCGGACGGCCAGCGCCGCGGCGGTGTCACCGGCGGAGAGGGCCCACGCGGCCGCGACTTCGAGTCCGGGGACCGTGACCGGTTCCGCGGCAAGCGCCGACACGACCACCTCCCGTACGCGGTCCCGTGCCCCGTGCAGCTCCTTCAGACGACGGCGGATGTCCACGTCCAGGGAGGGGTCGGTCGCCAGCGCGCGGGCCCACGCCGCGGCTCCCTCGTCGGCGCGTCCCGCCGCTATCAGCGCACCACCCAGCTCGGCGAGCAGCAGCGGCGACCCGGATACCGCATCCAGTCCTTCCTGAAGCGCCCCGGCGGCCGCTTCCGCCCCGAGCACCTCGCGCAGCACCCGCGTCCCCTCGCGGTAGGGTTCCGGCCTCTCGGGCCCGGCCAGAATCCATGCGCGCACGGTCTCCGCGAGCACGTCCGTGGTCCCCGTTTCCACAAGAAGCTTCAGCTTGAGTGCCCACACCCTGTTCGACCCGGGCCGCGCTGCCAGGTGGGCGTCGACGACCGGGAGGATCGCCGTGAGGCGGTCCCCGCGGCGCAGCACCCTTTCCAGCGCCAAGACCGCCGCCGAAGAGCCGGGCTGAAGCTCGAGCAGCTCCCGTAGCGTCGCCTCGGCAGGCCCGAGTTCGCCGCGCACGCTGTAGGAGGCCGCTTCACGGAGCATGCGGTTCTCGAGTTGCCGGTCGTAGCGGGTCTGGCCTGCCAGGGGCGAGGGAGCAAAAAGCGGCAGCGCGCCCGCCAGGCAGACGACGAGCCCGGCGGCCAGGCGGCGAACCGGAGGGCGAAGACAGAGGGCCGGCCGAGTCTCCCTCACCGCCCCTCTCCGCTCCCCGCTCCTCCACCGTGGCTCCGGTTGAGGCGCTCGAAGTAGCGAACGACCAGCGCC
Source organism: Longimicrobiales bacterium (assembly GCA_965204275.1). Taxonomy (GTDB): domain Bacteria; phylum Gemmatimonadota; class Gemmatimonadetes; order Longimicrobiales; family Gaopeijiaceae; genus Bin94. The sequence continues at coordinate 768,449 of CBDBEC010000002.1, read as the reverse complement.
CGCTGAGCCGGCGGCAGCGCACGCAACGCAGCCGGGCCCGGGAACTCGAAGCGGAGCACGTTCAGATCAGGCGCTGCGAGGGCCTCGACTCTCTCGCGGGTGAACGTCCCCGGCTGCGCCGCCACCCGCTCCTTCGATTCCTCCTCGCGCTCGAGCGTCCGGCCGGCGTCGAGCAGCCGGTGGAAGAGCCGTTCCTGGCGACTGAGCACCTCGGGATCCAGTCGTCCCCCGGCAAGTGCGTCGGCCAGCCGCCGCGCCTCCGCGGCGAAGGCGGAAAGGTCGCCCAGCGGGTCCCCCTCCCGCTCCTCCATCTGCGACAACTCGTCCAGTTCCTCCGCGACCTTCTCCTGCCGGCCCGCCACCTCTTCGGTCCGCTCCCGAAGTGTCTCCCGGCCGAGCCGCATCGGGGTCAGCGCAGCGGCGTCCCGCATGATCTCACCCTGCTGTCCGGCCAGCTGCTGGAGCTGCTGCATCATCTGCTCCGCTGCGGACGCAGCCCCCCGGGCCTGCCCCTGCTCACCCGAGGTCATGGCCATGCGGGCCACCTCGTTCAGGGAGCGCACTACCTGCCCGGCCGCCGCCGCAGGGGACGGGCCCCGCGCCCGGGGGTTCTCCATGGCGTCCACCGTGGCATCGAGCTCCTCCATGGCCTGGCCGACCCTGGTGATGAGGTCGCGGGCTCCCGGGGCGGCCATACCCGTCCCTTCGGCATAGTTCTCTGCCAGGTTGCGGATTCCCTGCGCGATCGCCGCCTCGTCGGCACGCAGCGCGGCCAGCTCCCGGGCGCCGGCCCCCTGCATCTCCCCCCGGAGTTCGGTCTGGCGGCGGGCCAGCGCCAGCGCATCGGACGCGGTCTGCGCGAGCGCGGCGCGCATGGTCTCCATCTGCCGCATCAGCATTTGCACCTGTGCCACGTCGAGCTGTTGCGCCAGCTGTGAGAGGTCGCCCGCAGCCTGCCCCGCCTGGCGGGCGGCGTCCTGCTGCTCTCCCTGCTGTGCCATCCGGGCGGCCTGCCGCATCTGCCGGCGGGCCTGTGACAGCTGGTGTCCGGCCTGCTGCACGCCCGCGCTCGCCCGCCGCTCCCCGGCCTGGTCGAGCCGCTGCCGGAGCTCCTCGAGCCTCTGCTGCAACTCCTGCGCCTCGGCCTCCAACCCGGCCTGCTGCGCGGCTCGCAACCGCTGGTCGCCGCCTTCGAGCATCGCCCTGGCCAGGATCTCCTGCTCCTCGGCGAGATCCCGGGCCTCCTCGCCGGTGGCCCGGAAATCCTGCTCGAGAGCGGCGCTGCGAAACCGCTCCAGGGCATCCTCCAGGCTCTGGCGAAGCCGCTCCTGCTCCTGCGCCATCCGCTTGAGCGCCTCTCGGAGCTCTTCCGGGTCCATTGCGGCCAACTGCTCCCCGAGGGCTTCCAGCTGCTCCCGGGCATCTTGCGGGGCGGCCCCGTCCAGCAGCTCCTCCAGTTCGTCAAGCCGGTCCCGCAACCCCGGGTCGGCGAGACCGGCGTCCCGGAGCGCGTCCCGCAGCGCGGCGAGCTCGCCCCGGAGCGAGTCCACCGCGGCGATCATCCCTTCCTGGCGCTCACCCGCCCGGGCGATCTCCTCGCGGTCCTCGAAACGGGCCTGGTGGCCACGGGTCCCGTCGCGGCGCCCGCCTTCGCCGCGCGACCGCAGGTCCCGCGTCTCCTCCTCGGCGCGGCGCGCCTCTCCGGCGAGCTCCTGCAGGCCCGCGGCGGCCCGGCTCAACTCCTCTTCCGCGGCTCGCCCCAGTTCCGTCGCTCCCCCGACCCACAGCGAGTACTCGGCACTCTCGCGTACCTGCGGCGACGGATTGTTGTCCACCGCACGCGCCCGGTAGCGGATCGTGTCACCCGGCGAGAGCGCCCACGCCGAGGCGTCCAGAACCGGCCGCACGATCGCCCCCGCCGAACCCCCCAGCTGCACCCGGTGCACGAACTGTCGACCTTCCTCGCCGAAGGCGGTGATCCTCCGCGCCACGATCTCGACCCGGCCGATCCCGTAGTCGTCGCCGGCGTGGATCACGAGCGGCTGGCGCAGGTCGACCGGCATGATCGTGTCCACGCCGGGATGGACGATCGCGACCTCGGGGGGAAGATCCGGGAAGATCTCGAGAGAGAGCGGCCCGGGAGACACCGCGGCCTCCCCGCCCGCCGCATCGCTGAAGCGCCAAGTGTAGGTGCCCGACCGGTGCGGGATCCAGCTCCCCTCGAAGCGCACGTCCCGCACGCCCAGTTCCAGCACCGCGAGACCCTCCTCGTCCAGCAGCGTCCCGGCCCCCACCGCGCGGCTCCCCCGGCCGCGCACGCGCAGGTGGGTCCCGGCCGGGATCGCCAGCGGGGGCACCTCCGACCGGTACTCGCCGGGCGGGCGCCCGGTGTGGGGGGGGTGGGTCACCTCGATTGTGAAAACGTTCACAAAGAGGGGGTCGACCGGGGTGAGGAGGTGGACATCGCTCCGGGCCCCGTCCCGCGCCTCGATCCAGTAGCGGGTCTCCGCGTTGACGGCGGGCAGCGACGACCGCCCCGCGCCGTCCGCCAGCGCCATGGTTCGCGCGCGCGGCACCTGACCCGTGATGTCCCAGCGCAGGGTGACGCTGTCGCGCAACGGGGCGTGGGCGGTGACCTCGACCACCGCGCCCCGGGCGACCCCGATCGTGCCGGGCTCGACAGTCACCGGGGGAAGCGCGGGTTCCACCAGAACCGCGAGCGGGTGCAGGAGGCCGTCCCACGCGCTGAAGGTGCGTGACGGGGCGGCGGCCAGCACCACGAGCGCGGCCGGCAGGGCGGAGAGGAACGCGATCACACCGCGCCGGACTCGTCTTTCGACCCGCTGGCCGAGACTGCCCGCGAGAACCCTGGAATCGCCTCCGAGACTGCTCCCCACCTGCTGCAGGACGAGGTCGCGCAGCCCCGGGGACGTGCCCGCGGGGGCCGAACGGGACAGCTCCAGTCCGCCCAGGGTCGCCCCATCGTCCAGCCCGCCGACCCGGTCCATCGCACGGGTCACGCGGTGTTCGGCGCACCAGTGGCGGTCAAGCCGCCGCCAGGACCAGATCCCGGCCGGGACGGCTGCCGCGATCAGCACCACGATCACGAGCGGCCCGGGGCTGCCGGCGCTCCATCCATCCGCGCCGGCCAGCGCGGGGGCCAGGACAAGCAGCCCCAGCGCCGCCGTGCCGCACCACGCCGCGACCATCACGGCCAGCGACCGGGACAGGTGGGCGCGCACGCCCTCGACCGCCCGGCCGATCCGGCCCGCCGCGCTCACGAAACCGCCTGCGACATCGCGAAGACGAAGATGTTGACACCCATGCGCAACGCCTGTTCACGAATCTCCGGGGGTCGTCGTGGACGTCCGCGTCCTCCCAGCCATCGCCCAGGTCGGTCTCCCATGTGTAGATGACCACCAGCCGGCCCCGATGGAAGATACCGAACGCCCGGGGCGGCGCCCCGTCGTGTTCGTGGATCTTGGGCAGACCGCCGGGGAATTCATGGGGGGCGTGGAAGACCGGGTGGGTGGGGGGGATTTCGACCAGCTCCCGGTCGGGGAAGACGCGCCCCATCTCGCGCCGGAACGACTCGTCCATGCCGTAGTTGTCGTCGGCGTGCAGGAAGCCGCCCCCGAGCAGGTAGCGCCGCAGCGCCAGGCGTTCCTCGTCGGTGAAGCGGACGTTTCCGTGCCCGGTCATGTAGAGGAAGGGGTAGTCGCGGAGCGCGGGGTCGGTGGCCCGGACGGCGACCTCGCGGTCGGCGGTGGGGATGCCGGCGCGTTCGCGCAGCTCGGCGAGGAGGTTGGGGAGGGAGGATGGGTTGGCGTACCAGTCGCCGCCGCCGCCGTACTGGAGGCGGGCGATGGTGACGGGGCCCGTGCCCTGGGGGTGGAGAGGGACCGGGACGGCCGAAACCCCCAACCCGGCCGCCAACAGAACGGTCGCCGCCCGGCCTCGGTACCCGCGCACCCCGAAACGGTTCCGCGGCATCGGTCAGCCCCCCTGCCCCGCGCCCGCCCCCCGCCCCCCCTTCACCCGCATCACGGCCTCGTATGCCGCGCTCCGCGACACCCCGGAGCGCGCGGCCACCTCCCGCGCGGCGGCGGTGGGGGACAACCCGGCTTCCAGGGCGTCCCCCGCCAGCGCCTCCACCGCGGCCGCGGCCGCTTCCCTTCCCACCCCCGAACACCCCTCCACCACGACCGTCACCTCGCCAAGCGGCGGGTGCTCCCCGAAGTGGCGGGCGCCCTCGGCCAGGGTTCCCCGGAAGACCTCCTCGTGCACCTTGGTCATCTCGCGGCAGACCGCGATGCGGCGCCTGCCGCTGTTCGCCTTCGGGAAGGCGGCCAGTTCGCCCAGCAGACCGGCCAGGCGCCGCGCGGACTCGAACAGCACGGTCGTCTCGGTGGCCCTGACGATTCGCTCCAGTGCCCTGGCCCGCTTTGCCCCCCTGCGGGGCGGAAACCCCAGGAACGTGAACGGAACGGGAGGCAGGCCCGAGGCCACCAGACCGGCAAGGATCGCTGACGGACCCGGGATGGGCACGATGTCGTGGCCGTCCTCGATCGCCGCTCGCGCCAGACGTTCCCCGGGATCGGAGAGGAGCGGCGTACCTGCATCCGACACCAGCGCGACGTGGTCGCCCGTGGCCAGCCAGCGGCGCGCCAGCGAGATGCGGGCAGCCTCGTTGTGGGCGTGGAGCGACATCGGCCGCGTGGCGACCCCGATGTGGGACAGAAGCGTTCGGGCGCGCCGCGTGTCCTCGGCCAGGATGTGGTCGGCGGCGGCCAGGGTCTCGTGTGCGCGGGCGGAAAGATCGGCCAGGTTGCCGATCGGCGTGGCCACGACGTAGAGGGTGCCTGCGGGTTTCCGCCGCGCGCCGGCCGGTTGATCACGGGCCGGTAGCCGCGGAGTGGCCACGTAACGCGTCCTCTCCCGCTTTCACATCCGGCCTACTGGAGGTGCTGCTCGATCTTCTGCTGCAGCTGCGCCTTCGGCACCGCCCCGATGACCGTGTCCACGTGCTGCCCGTCCTTGAAGAAGAGGATGCTCGGAATCGAGCGGACCCCGAAACGCATCGAAGTGGAAATGTTGGCGTCCACATCCAGCTTGCCGACCCGGACCCGTCCAGCGAAGTCGTCCGCGAGTTCGCTGACGAAAGGCGCGATGAGCCTGCAGGGGCCGCACCACTCGGCCCAGAAATCGACCATGGAAAGACCGCCGTGGTCCTCGATCCGGTCCTTGAAGTTGTCGTCGGTGATGGTGACGAGATTCGCGCTGTCCGCCATTATTGGGTGTCCTTGGAATAGAGTGACTCGATCGGAATCCTGCCGGGAGGGAATTCCCCATGTATTGTACACCGAGAGGGCCGGGAAGTTGAACAGGAGGGGGCCGGACGGCCCGCGAGGCGGGGTGGGGGAACCGGGTGGTCCGGGCAGGTTCGTCCACGAACGCCTGGAGGGCCTGGAGTTCGACCATGTGGCGATCGCGGCGCGGTCGTTCGACGACGTGCTGCCCCTGCTGGAGCGACTGGCCGGCGCGTCCGCGACGGAGCCGCGGCGGGTGGAGTCGCAGGGGGTGGAGGTGTGTTTCGTCGGGGACGTGGAGTTGATCCGGCCGCTGACGCGCGACAGCGGGGTGGCGCGGTTCGTCGAGAGGCGCGGCCCCGGGCTACATCATATCGCGTACCGGGTGGGCGACGTGGAGGCGGCGATGGGCGAACTGACCGCGGAAGGGTATCGGTTCACGTCGGCAGGGCCGACGGAAGGGGCCGGCGGACACCGGATCGCGTTTCTGCATCCGCAGACGACGGGAGGCGTGCTGGTCGAGCTGGTGGAACGCGACTGAAAGGCGCACGAAACGCCCGTCAGCCGACCGAAAAGCGGCCGTTCAGTAGCCCTTCCAACCTTTCTTCAACCAGTCCTCCGCATCGGCCTCCACCGAAATCCCGCACACCGTTCCCGTCAAGCCGCCCTCCACCTCCCAGGTCCCGGCCCCCTTGTCGACCTCGACCGCCACATCGATGGTGACATCCACTTCGCACACACCGCTGCTCCCATCGCCCAGGTTCTCCCAGCCGACGCTCCCGCTCGCGCTTCCCTCCACCTCGACGCGAACGACGCCACCCGAAAAGCTTCCCACCACTTCGAGCAGGTGATCAACGCCGCCGGTCAGTGCATATGTGACACCGTCATCCGTCGTCTCGGCACAGTGGTCGAACCTGACGGTCCCGTCGATTTCGATCCTGACGGCATCTTCCCCGGAATCGAAGGTCGCGGTCCCGGACAGGTTCACCGATCCGCCTTCCGAACACTCCTTGTCGAAATCGTACTCCTTGGCGCCCCCCGAGCGGGCGGCCGTTGCCCCCGGGGGCAACGAACCGACCAACTGGGCGTCCACCGGACCAAGGGAGGCCCTGCCGATCAATTCCGCGAGTGCGGCGGCTTCCTCCGGCGTGAGGGCGTCCCCCTCCCCGTCGTTGCAGCCCGCCGCGGAGAACGCGAGCATGCCTACTGCGATAAGGCCGCTGATCCGGTGTCTACATGTCATCTTCCTGGCTCCCGTGCCGTGCGGGTGGTCCCGCTTCGTCGAAATCCCGTCCCGGTAAAGGTAAGGTGGACCGTGGCCTGCCGCCAAGTTGAGGGGTGAGCGTTACCCGGGAGGCGGGAGGCATTCCAGCCCACCGGCCGGCGGACCGGAATCAGCGGACATCCCGCGCGACGCGAAACCCGAGGTCGTAGCCCCGCTGGACGGCCGGGAGCTCGGTCCGGAACGCGGAACGGAGGTGCCACGGCAGGGCGTTCCAGGCGCCGCCGCGCAACACACGCCGCGAACAGTCCCCCGACAGCCGGGCGGTTCCGTCGGCCGGCGTATCCAGGTGGCTGTCGTTCCAGCAGTCCTCCGTCCATTCCCAGGCGTTGCCCAACACGTCATGCAGCCCGAAGTCGTTCGCAGGAAAGGACCCCACCGGCGCCAGGAACATGGCGTCGTCGGAACACGTGGCCGGTCTCGGCGGATAGGCCGCGTCCATCGCGCCGAAGTCGAGCAGCCTCCGCCCATGATCCGTTCCGGCCAGGGCCTGGTCGAATCCGTTCGCGTACCGGCACTGCCACGACTCGCCCTCTCCCCAGTACCCCTCTCCCCAGTACCTCGCCGTCCACGTACGCGCCCTGGCCGCGTACTCCCACTCGGCCTCGGTCGGCAGCCGGTAGGGTACCCCGGTCTCCCGGGACAGCCAGCGCGCGTACGCCTGGGCGTCATGCCAGCTCACTTCGATCACCGGTAGGCGCCCCCTGCCCTGATCGTGGTCCTCGGGACGGTACCCCCAGCATCCGCCGGCGTCGGCGCACGCGTCCCACTCGGCAAAGGTGACCTCGTACACGCCCACGGCGAACGCCGAGTCGATCGTGACCTCGTGCTGCGGCCACTCGTCGACGTACCGCCCCCCCTCCCAGAACGGCGACCCCATCTTGAAGCGTCCCGGGGGCACCACAACCATCTCGGGGCAGGCGGAGCAGTCCCGGAAGACGGTCCCGGGGTGTAGGGGTCCGGAAGCAACCGGTGCAGGAGTCCCGGGGTCACCTTCGCGGCCTCCCGGCGAGTCTTCGGGGCTTTCGGCAGGTGCGGCGCCCGCACCCCAGGTCTCCCTCATCACCAGTCTGTACCCGCTCCCGTCATAGTAGGTCGCAAAACGCTCGTTCGATGTCGTGGCGCTGTCCTCGGCTGCCTCCCAGCTTGCTCCGTACCCCACCGCGAAGATCTGAAACCGCGGCGACTCGGGATGGACGGCCAGATCCTCCTTCACCGCGCCCATGTAGCTCACCACCACCACATGGGTGTGCCCGGGCTCGGACCTCGCGCACCGGACCTGTCCCCGCGGCTCCAGTTCGGCCCGGAGATCCCGCTCCGCCTCCTCCAGCCCTTCCGGTCCCGCCCCGACCCGGGCGACCACCTCCGTATCCCTGCGCACGACCCGCGGCTCCGGATCCGGGCCCGGCAGGGAGTCGAACTCGCCGACCACGCACACGACCGTGCCGAGAAGAGGCTCCTGGGCCCCGGCCGGAAGGGCGCCGGCGAATAGCGAGGCCGCCGCGATGGCCGCCGCATTGATCATCCATCGCCGGCGCACGCGCACGTCATTGTTGAATCCCATCCGACTACTCCTTCCCGGCAGGCTGCAACTCCATCTTTCATCCTGCTCGCTCATGATCGTGCCCGGCGCCGACTCCCGCACCTCCCCCAAACTAACGGTTTGCCCCCGGCGGATGTCACCCGCGGAACGGATGACAGGCCAGTGGGTGAAGCCGCCTGACGATAGCTCACCCCACCAGCCCATCCAGCCCCACCTCCTCCACCAGCCACCTCCCGTGGTCTGCGCGGATCACGACGAAGGGCACGACCACCACCCGTCCCCCCGTCACCACCTCCACCCTGACGCGGGCCGCGGGCCGCCCCCGGCCCACCACCCCCTGCTGCGCCCCCACGCGGTACGACTCGTGCGCGAGGACCATCGCGATCGCGTCCATGCGCAGTTCGACCTCGGCTCGTCCGAGACACCGCTCGCCCAGCCCGATCCAGGAGCCCACCCGGCGCAGCGCGCACCCGGCCCTGCCGCCCGTGTCGCCGATGGGACCGTCTCCGGTGCCGAAAAGCGAGGCCATGGCGGCGTGGTCTCGGCGGCCGGCCGCGTCGAGGAACTCCGCCACGGCGCGGGCGCGTTCGAGTGACGGATCCGGCGCAGGGTCGTCGAGGGCGGCCGCTCCGGTGCATCCGGCCATCGTCAACAGCGGGAGCCACGAGGTCGCTCTCAAGTCATCTCTCCCTGGAGCTGCATATTGATTCGCTCCGGCCCGCGTCCTGCGGGGCCGTGCGCCCGCGCACCGGCCAGAGAATCTGAGGGGCGGTGATCAGCGCGTTGTCAGCGACGGGAAGGCGTGACAGGGAGTGACGGGTGCGGCCCTCAAGTCACCCCTCGTCTCAACCGTCGCCCCAGCTCCGTCAGACGGTACTTCTGATTCGCCGCACTGGGCGCATCCGGACGTGTCATCTCGACGTACCCGCCCTTCAGAGCCGGAAACAGGTAGCGCCGCCTCAGCGACTTGCGATCCCGCAGGCCGAACGCACCCTGGATCTGCCGCCGCGACATGGTTCCCTGAAGCACGGACAGCAGCCGCTCGACCTGGGGGGTGACCTCGTCGCCGCCCATCACGACAACGGAACCTGTCCGGTAGCGTCAGGGAGCGTCCAGGAGTGCGCGCATGAGAATCTCGTGGGCACCGAGCAGATGGGATTCGTTCGCAGGATCCCATTCCTCGTAGCGATCGTAGGCCTCGACGGCGTTGCGCGCCTCCTGGATGTCGCGAAGCGGTCCGACCACGGGCTCACCATCGAGGATCGTGCCGATCTGGTCCTCGGACAGGCGATTCTCCCGGGCCCTCCCCTTCACGCCCGAACGACTCGAGGAACCTCCCGCTTTCGTCCCACAGCGCGATCGTATTGCCAAATCCGGTCGCGCCCGTGGAAAAGAAGAGCGCTGACAGGGTTGGGTGCAGAGGATCCGTCATCCCTGAAATCGCTCCCGGCAGGTGGAAGCGAATGAATGCTGGGCTTCCCAAATAGGCAAACCTGGCCCGTCGCGCAAGGGCAGGTTTGCCGCAGCACGTCCCGCAGCCGACCCGCTACCCGCCCCCCTCCCCCACCCCCACGAACACCAACCCGTCACCTTCGTCGCGCTTCTCCACCCGCACCACATCTCCCGGAACCACCCCCCCGTCCAGGATCGCCATCGCAAGCGGGTCCTGTACCAGGCGCTGCACGGCCCGCTTGAGCGGCCGGGCCCCGAACGCGGGATCGTAACCCTCCTGCGCGATCACCTCCCTGGCACCCTCCGACACCTCGAGCATCACATCCTGCATGGCCGCGAGCTTCGCCACGCGCGCCAGCTGCAAGTCGACAATCTCCGCCAGGTCGCTATGCGACAACGGCTTGAACACCACCACATCATCCACCCGGTTGAGGAACTCGGGCCGGTAGTGCTCCCTGAGGCGGCGGTGCACCATCTCTTCGACCTCGCGCCAGGCGGCGGAATCGGGCCGCTCAACGCCGCCGCGCCCCGCGCCGAACCGCTCGGCCCGCGCCAGGATCTCCGGCCCCGCGATGTTCGAGGTCATGATGATGACGGTGTTGCGGAAGTCGACCGTGCGGCCCTGGCCGTCGGTGAGGCGGCCGTCGTCGAGGATCTGCAGGAAGACGTTGAAGACCTTGGGGTGCGCCTTCTCGACCTCGTCGAAGAGGACGACCGCGTGGGGCCGGCGGCGCACGGCCTCGGTGAGCTGGCCGCCCTCGTCGTAGCCGACGTAGCCGGGCGGGGCTCCCACCAGACGCGACACCGCGTGCGCCTCCATGTACTCGGACATGTCCATGCGGACCATCGCGCGCTCGTCGTTGAAGAGGAACTCGGCCAGGGAGCGCGCGGTCTCGGTCTTCCCCACCCCGGTGGGCCCGAGGAAGAGGAAGGAGCCGACGGGACGGTTGGGATCCTGGATGCCGGCGCGGGCGCGGCGTACGGCCCGGGCGACGGCACTGAGCGCCTTGTCCTGTCCGATGACGCGCTTGCCGAGCAGCGCTTCAAGGTCCGTGAGACGCCTGCGCTCCGAGTCCATGAGCCGGGTCACCGGAATTCCGGTCCACTCGGCCACCACCTCGGCGATGTCGTCCGCGGTGACCTCCTCCTTCAGGAACTTGCCGTCGGCCTGGAGTCCGGCGAGGCGCTCCTCGGCCTTCCCGATGTCCGCCTGAGCAGCCGGGATCTCCGAGTACTGGATCTCGGCGGCGCGGCCCAGCTCCCCGCGGCGGGTGGCCTGCTCGGCCTCGGTGCGCAGCCCGTCCACCCGCTCCTTGAGCTCCTGGATGCGCGCGATCTGGATCTTCTCGGCCTGCCAGCGCGCCTTCATCGATTGGCTGGACTCGCGCAGCTCGGAGAGCTCGGCATCGACGCCAGACAGCCTCTCACGCGCACCCCGGTCGTCCTCGCGGCCCAGCGCCTGCTTCTCGATCTCGAGCTGGATGATCCTGCGCTCCACTTCGTCGATCTCCTGGGGCAGCGAGTCGATCTCGATGCGGAGCCGGCTCCCCGCCTCGTCCATCAGGTCGATGGCCTTGTCGGGCAGGAACCGCCCCGCCACGTACCGGTCCGACAGCCTGGCCGCGGCGATCAGCGCGTCGTCGGTGATGCGCACGCCGTGGTGCACCTCGTAGCGCTCCCGGATGCCGCGCAGAATGGTGATCGTGTCCTCGACCGAGGTGGGGGCCACGTAGACGGGCTGGAAGCGGCGCTCCAGGGCGGGATCCTTCTCGACGTGCTTGCGGTATTCGCCGAGCGTGGTCGCGCCGATCATGCGGAGATCGCCCCTGGCCAGGGCGGGCTTGAGCATGTTGCCCGCGTCGACGGCGCCTTCGGCCGCGCCCGCCCCCACGATGGTGTGGAGTTCGTCGATGAAGAGGACGTAGTGCCCCTCGGCCTCGGTGACCTCCTTGAGGACGGCCTTCATGCGCTCCTCGAAGTCGCCCCGGTACTTGGCGCCCGCGAGCATGGCGGAGATGTCGAGAGAGACCAGCTTCTTGCCGCCGAGCGAGGTCGGCACGTCGCCCGCGACGATCCGCTGGGCCAGCCCCTCGGCGATCGCGGTCTTGCCGACGCCGGGCTCGCCGATGAGCACCGGGTTGTTCTTGGTGCGGCGGGCCAGGACCTTCATGACGCGCCGGATCTCGTCGTCGCGGCCGATGACGGGATCGAGCTTGCCGCGGCGGGCTCGCTCGGTGAGGTCGTGGGAATAGCGGGCCAAGGCCCGGTACTTGTCCTCGGGGGTCTGGTCGGTGACGCGGTGGGAGCCGCGGATGGCATCCAGCGCGGTGTCCAGGCGGTCGCGGGTGACGCCGTTGTCCCGGAGGATGCGGGCGGCGTCGCCCCTGCCGGCGGTGAGGCCGATGAGGAGGTGCTCGGTGGAAACGTAGGCGTCGTTCAGGTCGCGGGCGGCCTCCTCGGCCAGGTCGAAGGCCTTGCGGAGGTCGCGGGAGGGGCCGGGCACGGCTCCGCCGCTCACCCGGGCGCGGCGGGCGAGCTCGGTGTCGACGGCGGCCGCGACCCGGTCGGGGGTGACTTCGAGCTTCTCGAGCACCGGCGCGACGATGCCGTCCTCCTGTTCTAGGAGGGCCTTGAGGAGGTGGGGGCCGTCGATCTCGGGGTGTCCGCCGGTGCGGGCGGTTTTGGCGGCCGCCGCGACGGCTTCGGCGGCCTTTATGGTGAGGCGGTCCATGTTCATGTGGGGTCCTCCGGTTGGCGATTCCTGTGGGGCGAGCACCGCGCACTGCGGCGCAAGTTCCGGTCCGCGTCGCCACTCGTGGCCACGGCGGATTTCGGGTGGCGAAGTTGCCGTTTTGGCAGGGTGGGGGGGGGCGCCACACCGAAGCTGCCAAAATGGCAGGGTTGTCTGCCGGAATGGCCGGGTTGGGGGGGCGGTGGTCAGGATCCTGTTGCGAACATTGGGTAACGAGCCTGGGTGGATGGGCTCCCGCCATTGCGTTCCCGATGGAGTGGACGCCCCTCCCGGCGGCATCGCGATGTGCCAGGATTCTCAGGTGCACGGAGCGACAGCCGACGCGCCGGTAGCATACCGCAGAAAGCTGAGCCGCGGGAAGCTGATGAGCCTCCTCGCCTCGCAGCCGCCGTGCACGGTAGCGATGGAGGCGCGCGCCAGTGCAGCCTACTGGGTGCGCCCTGGTCCGGGAGGCGCCCGATGAGGCCAGCCAGAACTCAGCTGACGGCTTTCTCCCGCCGCATCCGCCCCGGCGGGCCACCCTGAACAACAACATTGTCGGGTGAGCCTCTGCCGGCCATCCCCGAAAAACCTGGCGGTCACCCTCCCGGTTCCGTGTACTTTGCGGCAATCAACCGTGGTCCTTCGTGGGAGGAAGAAAACCAAGACTACCCCTATGTTCTCCGGGCAGATTGTGAGAACTTGGGAATCACGGGCGCAACCGCATGGATCGAACTGCGATCTACTGACCCCTCCGATCCGTTGTTCGAGTACGTTCGCGTTCACCCATCCACCCAGACGTCCGTGAAAGCGGGGCAGGTCCATTCACCCCGACCTGATCTGTCCGGTACCGTGACCATTTTCAATCGAATCCTGGTTCGTTCGCGTCTTGACACTAGTGAGGTAGTCCTACTTCTTTGACAGTCCGAGGGCAATTTTGAGGTGGACTCCGATGGTATCGAAAGCCCTCGGTGGTCTGCGTTCGGTCGGCGCGAGCAGCACCGCCGCCGGGATCCCCGGCGAAGAGCGAGGTGGTGCCGTTGCGCTTGTAGTCGTGGGTCCGGCGGGCCGGGGTCCCCGTACGCAGCGGCAGCATCGGCTGGGTGCGGTCGAGCGCCTGGATCTGCGACTTCTCGTCCACGCAGAGCACCACCGCGCGCTCCGGCGGGGCCATGTAGAGCCCCACGATGTCGCGCACCTTCTCGATGAACAGGGGGTCGGCCGAGAGCTTGAAGGTCTCCGTGCGGTGCGGCTGCAGGCCGAAGGCCCTCCAGATCCGGTGCACCGTCGCGGAACTCATGCCGCACGCCCTCGCCATCGAGCGCGTGCTCCACTGCGTGGCGTCGCGCGGCATCGACTCGAGCGTCATCGTCACCACCCGTTCGACGTCCGCGTCGCCGACCGTGCGCGGGGCGCCCGGCCTCGGCTCGTCCAGAAGGCCGTCGCACCCCTTCTCGATGAACCGCCGGCGCCACTTGCCCACCGTCCTTCGCGTCGTGCCCAGCCGGGCCGCCACGCCCATGTCGCTCTCTCCTTCGGCGGACGCCAGCACGATCCGGGCGCGCAGCGCCAGCGCTCTCCGGTGCCCGACCGCCGCAGCCACCGCTCCAGCTCTTCCCGCTGTCCGTCGCCGACCTCCGGTACCGCTCGCGTGTGGTGATTCGCCATGATGTCGCATTCTCCCGTCTAGGTTCCATGGAAGGGCTACGGGAGAAGGATACCACACGGCCATCCACTGCGCAAGAATTTATGAGACAATACACTAGCACCACAGCCCTCGCCAAAAGCCAACTTGGTTCAGCCACCTAGTGAACGCGGCCGTCCGCGGTGCGCACAGGCCGTGGTTATCGTAAAAGTTCAGCCACTTCAGATTGTTCAGCGTCAGGAAACTGTTCGGGAGGACACCGGTCAACTGGTTGGAGCCCAGGTCCAGAAAGGTCAGGTCCCCTAGATCGCCGAGTTCGGCCGGAATCGCACCGGTCAGCTGGCTGGAGCTCAGGCGCAAATCGGTGAGGTTCGCGAGATCGCCGAGTTCGGCTGGGATCGAACCGGTCAACGGGTTGGAGCTCAGCCACAGATAGGTGAGGTTCGCGAGATCGCCGAGTTCGGTCGGAATCGCACCGGTCAGCTGGTTGGAGCTCAGCCACAGATAGGTGAGGTTCGCGAGATCGCCGAGTTCGGTCGGAATCGCACCGGTCAGCTGGTTGGAGCTCAGGCGCAAATCGGTGAGGTTCGCGAGATCGCCGAGTTCGGCCGGGATCGAACCGGTCAACTGGTTGGAGTCCAGCCACAGATAGGTGAGGTTCGTGAGGTCGCCGAGTTCGGCCGGGATCGAACCGGTCAGCCGGTTGGAGCCCAGGCCCAGGAAGGTCAGGTTCCTGAGATCCCCGAGTTCGGCCGGGACTGGGCCGGTCAGTTTGTTCGTATGGAGCGACAGAGTCCGGAGGGTCCGAAGGCCGCCGATCTCGCTCGGAATCCGACCGGACAGACTGTTTCCGTCGAGTCGGAGCTCCCGTAGTTGCGAGAGGCTGGTGATCTCGGGCGGGACTGAGCCTTGCAAGTTGTTGTCCACCAGAAGGAGTCCGGTGACCCTTCCCTCCGAATCGGTGATCACGCCGTACCACTCGTGGAGTGGTGCGTCGGTCGCCCAGTTGCGGTTGTGCAACCAGCCGGGCCCGTTCAGAGCGCGGTAAAAAAGGGTCAGCACGGCGCGCGAATCCGGTTCCGGTGGCTCGACCGGGTCACCGCACCCACCCGCCAGAACCACGGCGGCGAGCAGACCGGGCGCACCCGATAGGTGGCGAGGTTGTCCGGTTTGCTTCAGTCTCCTGTCACCTTTCTCTTTGAGCCGAGGGCCACATGGGCACCCTTGAACCATGATCATATCATACGCGTCTGGGCAAAGTGCGTTACCGACCTGGGGTCCCCCAAGACGTGATCGCCGTCCACCTCATCCCGGCATGTTCATTAGCCTTCCGGCCGAGCGTAAAGTGGGGGCCCGAGGTGCCCCTCTCGGCCTGCTCGCCCGCCCCGTCCACCGCGACCACGTCTACGTCCATGCGAAAGTTCAACACCGCAGGTCCCATCCGGCCCGCGTTCCATTACCACATCCCGCCACTCGACCGCCTCGAACTGCCGGAGTGCTCGATCTCATACGGGACGAACGCTACTTCGTGCTGCATGAGCCGCGGCGGACGGGAAAGACAGTCGGAACTGTCGGCGCTGCACGCCCTGCTCAACGGCGGCGAGGTCGGCGAGTACCGTTGCGCCTACATCAACGTCGAGCCCGGGCACGATCGCGTCCCACATCACCCGGGAAGCGAGAGACACGCTGGACGACCCCGCCACGGCCGAAGCCGCGGAGGCGCTCGACACCACGCGGCGTCCGGACGACGCGCTCGGCGCTCTCCTGGAAATCTAGACGAGGGCCGCTCGGGTCCTTGATCACGAAATCGCGCCTCATGAGGCCGCATGGTACGTGCGCTCCGACGGAAGCCTGGCGGTCCGTGGATGGCAGCACGCCGGGCGTACCCGACAGGTGCAGCCGACCGGCCCCCTACGCCCGGGCGGGCCGGAAGGCTTGTATCGTCTCCACTCTTGCCCGGTAGCCATCCTCTCCTCGTTCCAGGAAGCCCCGCTTCACCAGCCAGTTCAAGTCCCGGGTGAGCGTCTTGCGGGTCTTTTCGGCGTAGGATCTGGCCAGGCCGGGACTCAGATCCGCTATCGCCTTCTTGCGGACCGGCCCGCCCACGCGACACCGAGCGCCAGGGTCACCTCGCGCCGCCTGCGCATGGCCGTTGACGACCGGATCCGCTGGAATTCACCGTAGACGAAGTGCTCCCAGGTCAGGGTCAGTTGGAGCCTGGCGATGAACCGGCTCTGCTCCCGCAGTCCGTCGACGAACCCCTGCAGCGAGTAGAGCAGGAATCCGAGCGGGTCTCCACGACCGGAATTCGCCCGGCTGGAGCGATCGAGCTGCCGGTGGTATTCGGCCCGGGTCAGGTTGTAGTGGTTGCTCAGCAGATGGGCGCAGGGCGACGGCACGCCCTCCCGCGCAAGGATCATTAACTCGGCCAACCGGGCGGTCCGTCCGTTTCCGTCCCCAAAGGGGTGGATCCACGCGATGTAGAGGTGGAGAAGGACGGCGCGCAGAATCGCGGACGCGCCGACAATGGCGGTAGCCGCCTGACGCGCGCCGAACCCGGCCGCCGGAGTCCAGGCCTCGAGCCCGTTTGGATAGCGCGTCGGAAAGTAGTTGAGGTCCGGTTCGCGAGCGTCGTCCAGCAACTCGTCAAGTGACGGGACACGCGGGTCGAGCCGCTCGATCAGGTTGCGCACACTGTGGCCCAGGACCGCCCGTGCTCCACGAGCATGATGGACGGCCTTCACGGCTTTCTCGGCGGCCTGTTGGGCGGAAAAACACGCGTGAGCGTAGAACCCGCCTTCCTCCGCGTAGCGGGGGTGGCGAAGGTCATCCACCGCTGCATCGAGCCACCGCCGCGCCTGAGCTTCACCCGTCATCGGTGTCCCGCAGGATCTCGATCCCTTCGCGTCTGAACAGATCGAATACGCCGAACGGGTCGGCCTCACCGGCTGCGAACTCCTCCGGAGTGTATACAAGGAGGTCGACCACGACAGGCAGGGCGCGGTCGAGTTCCCTGGCGAGGTCCAACGCGCGCTGCGGGCGCGGCAGATCGGTGTCCATCACCACGACGAGGTCGAGGTCGGAAAACCCGTCCGCCTGGCCGCGGGCCCAAGATCCGAAGACGATGGCGCGCTTCGCTCCCGACTTGCACAACACCGGTTCTGCGCGTCGGCGCACCTGGTCCAACGGTGCAGGGAGCGGAAATCACGGTGACTTCCGACATCGGTGGTCGTCTCGTGGTTGCGGAAGCGGGGCGGAGCGCGTGTCGTCGAAAACCCGCCTGTCGCTCGGCTAATGGTAGTCGAGGGAGGGGTGAATATCCAGACGCTATTATGCAGGCGTCACTGCCGCACATGGCCCAAGGGCGGGGCAGGCCCGCTGCTTCAGCGGGCACGCCTTATCGTGGCGCGCACGAGGTAGGGCACATCCAGGGCCCCGGGAACCACCGCGATGATCGTATCGCCAACGAGCGCGGGCAGGTTGCGGCGGGATATCCCGAAGCCCAGATCGATTGTGCCGAGGAAGAATCCCCGCGGATCGAACACGTCGAAGGTGCTGGGAATCTCCCCCACTTCCTCGACGATCGCGACGAGGATGTGGCCGTCGTCCATCACGTGGATTCCGTGGACCACCGGCCGGACCAACTCGACATCCTCTCTGGAGATTCCCGCCTCCTTGAGGCCTTTCTCAATCATCGCCAAATCCCGCCGGTCGAACTCCGCGGCCCGGTGCGAGGTTTCGACGACGCGAAGCGTGTCCCCGCCGGGAGCCATCTGGACCAGGCGAAGCCGACCGGTCTCGGCTGACCAGATCGTGCCATCGGGGGCCAGGCTCCATCGCAAGTCCGGACCATAGTAGCCGAGGACGAAGCGAAGTGACTCCCAACTCGGCCTGAACCTCTGGCCCCTGAACCCTTTCGACGTTTCTGGCGCCGGAATCACGGCCATCGTGTCGACAAGATGCCCCAGCGTGTCCACGCGCAAGAACAGCACTACCCCCTCGTCGCCAGCCTCTTCAACGAGGGTGCCCCCCGCCTCCCAGACGAGCGGAAGCTGAATGCGCCTGACGGACCATAGTATTCTCGGGACGGTCTTCAGGATCATGCCTGTCGAGTCGAAGACATGGTAGCGACCCCGTCTATCCCCTACCCAGAGCCGATCCGTTCCGTCCCATGCCATGGCCATCGGGCCAAGCAACTCGCCGGGGCCCCCGAAACTCTGCACGAATTCTCCGTCGCGGCTGAACACCACGACGCGGTCGGTTGAGTATTCCAGGACGAATATCCGGCCATTCGGGCCGAGGCTCACGCTGGTGTTGCGTGAACGGACAAGCCCCTCGTCGGGATTCTCTCCCCAGTCGCTTCCCACTCTGAATTCCTCGACAACCCGCCACTGCTCGGATTCA
This sequence comes from Longimicrobiales bacterium, assembly GCA_965204275.1. Taxonomy (GTDB): domain Bacteria; phylum Gemmatimonadota; class Gemmatimonadetes; order Longimicrobiales; family Gaopeijiaceae; genus Bin94. Next base: position 750,083 of record CBDBEC010000002.1, on the reverse strand, counting down.
CGCCACAGGCCGGTGCCGTTGCGGACCACGACGACTCCTCCGATGGTGTCCACCTCCGGCATCACCCGCTGGATGGCGTCATCGGCCCCGCACGCGGCCGCCAGACACGCGAGGACAACGCCGAACGTCCCCCCGTATCCCGGTGGACCGCTTGTGAATCCGTTCACAAGCCCGTATTTGCTGCAGGGCGTTTCCGGGGCGTATGCTGTCAAGTCAACTCGGCACGGCTGATATTGGTGACACGGGGACGCCGGGGACGGCGACCGCGCCCCGCGCAGACAACAGTGTGGAGGTGGAATCCTCATGGCAAGGCGATGTTTCCTCGCGGTGCCCGCAGCCGCCCTGATCGTGCAAGGCTGTGGCGAGGAACCGGCAGTTTCCGTGACCGACTTCGGGGCCCCCTGGACCACCGAGCCGGAATTCGAATTCGGCGAGAGCCTCGGCGACGGCGCCGGCTTCGGCCTCATCAGCGCGGTACGAGTCCTGGGGGATGGAGACCTGATCCTCGTCGCGGAAGGTGCCTCGCAGCGGGCGACCCTTTGGACGCCTGACGGTTCGCTGGTCCGCGAAGTGGGAAGACCCGGGGAAGGCCCGGGCGAGTTTGCGGGGCGGTTCCGCGTCCAGGTGCTCCTGCCCGAAGCCGTGCGTGTACGCGGCACCGTCTCCGGGGAGATCCGGTTCAATGGGTTCGAAGAGGAAGATTCGCACCACGTTTGGTACGCCGTGCGCAGGAATGGCGACCCCGCGGGGGTGCGCAGGATCCTGTTGCCGCCCGGATTCACGGTCATGGACGCCACCGATGCCCACGTATGGGGCTACCGGCGCGACGACCTCGGCGTCCAGTACGTGGTCGGCCGGCGGCTGCTTCCGCCTGCGGTTGCGGATGAGGCCGAGCCCTGGACCACCGCACCCGGCTACCGGATCGACGAACCCGAAGGAACCTCTTCGGGGTTCGGCCGGTTCTCGCGGATGCGCGTGGGTGGGAACGGCACTCGTATCGTCGTGCAGGACAACAAGGTTGTCGGAGCCTCCGTGACGTGGAGGATTCTGGTATTCTCGCCGGAGGGGAGATTGTCCGCGACTCTGGATGCGGCGGATGTGCCCGACGGTTTCGGTGCGCCCCTCCGGGTACAGGCGGTCGCCGGCGGCTTCTGGGTGAGACACGGCGAGGGCTCGCTGAGGTACTCTCACGAGGACAGGGGATTCCGCATCGCAATCACTAGCTCAGCTCGCGGACACCTCCAGGAGTCGCGCGCAGGTAGCCCAGACATCCCGGGCCAGCTCAGGATCGCTCGGCCTCAGCACGGGCCGACCTGTTCGCCGCCCTTTGCGCGACCTAGCGATTGATCGACACTCGCGCACGATCCGGGCGCGCTCCTCCGGCAGCAGACGCCCGCTCACCCGCACCCAAAGCGGCGGACGGTGCAGAGCGGCCCACGCGAAGTCATAGAAGTCCCTCGACACCATCTGCCCGGAGTCGAGGACCCTCCCGAACAGCTTTCTCGTCAAGATGCTGCCTGGTGACTCGCACCTGATGCCCATCGCGGTGCGGCCCTCGATGGAGACGCCCGCGTCGGTCCCTTCGAACACGAACGAGAGCCTTACGCCGCTGGCCGTAAGCATCACCGATCGGCGCCTTGCGTATCGCCAGACATCAATCCTGCCCTGGCGCTGAAGCGCTTCGAGCGTGCTCCGGAGCGCTCCGGCATCAGGGGGCTCGTCCTCCTCCACCACGAAGTCGAGGTCGGTGCTGTGCCGGTGATGCCAGTGCATGGCCAGGACCGTGCCGCCGCCCAGCGCGAGCGTGGACCAGTCCCGCACCAGCAGCTCCTCAATCACTCTCCTGAAGTCGGCGAGGGCCGCGCGGTGGGTGCCCGACAACTCCAGCCTCAACCCGCCCGCCACTCGTCATCCCAGTCTTCGTAGAGGTGCTGGCGCATCCAGCCGACCGCGTAGTGGGCACGGCATTCGATGATGTGCATCACGCGGGCGATCTCGTGGATCGAGGCGCCGCAGCTCTGGCGGAAGGCGAAGAGATCGATGCCGCGCAGGGCCTCGAAGAAGTCGTGCAGCGCGGTCTCCTCGTCCGGTGTCAGGACCCCGTCCCGGTCGGTGCGCATCCAGCGCCGCATGCGGATGGCCTCCTCGTCCATGCGAACGGGACTGCCGGACATGTGCTCGTGCCAGAGGGCGCGGATGGTGAAGGCGTCAAGCGGCGCCCTCTCCATGAACGACGGAACGGCCGCGTATTCCTCCAGCGGCGGCAGCACGGGGCGCATCAGCCATGGGGCGGGTGCGCCTCTGCCGCGCCGCCAGGATGCGGTGTTCGTCGCTTGAGGTCGTTCCTTCATCGGTTCGCGTCCTGCGGGGGGCGGTCACCCCAAACTACGGCAAGGGCCGGATGTCTCCAAGCAGCCGCATCCGCAAGCTGCTGACCGGGATGATGCCGTCCCCCGGATTCTTCCGGTAGAAGCGGCTCCGCTGCTTCGTAAGCCGGGATTCTTGGAGTCTTCCTGATGGAGATGCGGGCGTTCGGCCTGCCATTTCGATGACGGCATCATCGATTTGACACGCCTCGGGTGATCCGGCAAGTTTGTCGGATGATAGCCAGACACCTGACTCCGGCCCTCAGGAGAGCGGCGGAGCGCTACCCCGTCGTCACCCTCACCGGGCCGCGCCAGTCCGGGAAGACGACGCTCGTGCGGGCGGTGTTCCCCGGACACCGGTACGCTTCGCTGGAGGCGCCCGACGTGCGGGCCCGGGCCGTGGAGGATCCCCGCGGGTTTCTGGCGCGCGGCGACCCGCTGATTCTCGACGAGATCCAGCGGGCGCCCGAGCTGCTGTCGTACGTGCAGGGGCTCGTGGATGACGACGACCGGCCCGGCCGCTTCATCGTCACCGGGTCGCAGAACATCCTGCTCATGAAGTCCGTGTCGCAGACCCTGGCGGGCAGGACCGCGCTGTTGCTGCTGCCGCCCTTCTCGCTGGCCGAGCTGAACGGGTTGCCGCCGCTGGATCCGTGGGCGCTGGACCGCCATGAGGCCCCGGAGTCAGCGGCGGAGCGGCTCGCCGGGCTGAATCCGTGGGAGACGCTGGTGACGGGCTTCTATCCGCCGGTACACGACCGCGGGCTCCCGGCGGGCGAGTGGATGTCCGACTACTTCCGAACCTACGTCGAGCGCGACCTGCGCGAAGTCTCCCAGGTGCTGGATCTGAGGGCGTTCGAGAACTTCGTGCGCCTGGCCGCCGCCCGCACCGCCACCGAACTCAACCTGAGCGGTCTGGCCGGCGATGCGGGCGTCACGCACCAGACCGCGCGCCGATGGCTTACCGCTCTCGAGATCGGCTACATCGCGGCCAGCCTGCCGCCGCATCACGCCAACTACCGGAAGCGCCTCCGCAAGCGCCCGCGGCTTCACTTCCTCGATTCCGGAATGGTGTGCTATCTGCTGGGCATCGAGGATGCGGCGACACTGGAGCGACATCCGTTGCGCGGCGCCGTGTTCGAGTCCTTCGTCGTCGCCGAACTGGTCAAGGCGTTCGCCGCGCGGCGCCGGGATCCGAAACTCCATTTCTGGCGCGACGCCACGGGGCACGAGATCGACATCCTGATCGACGCGGGGAGTCGCCTGATCCCGGTCGAGGTCAAATCCGGCGCGACGGTGCCCGCCGACGCGGTGTCGGCGCTGAAGTGGTGGACCTCGATTCCCTCCAACCCGAATCGGGGTGGCGTGCTGGTCCACGGCGGGACGGAGAGCTTCGACCTGGGCGGATTCCGGGTGCTGCCCTGGTTTCTGGGGGCGCCCGGAACCGGGTCCGATTGACTTGATTTTGGTCGACCTCGGCGAGAGGATCTCCCTGGGAAGCGGCGCGACCGGTCCCGTCACCCCTTGATCCCCCAACCTCCGGACGGAACGAACGCGAGATGACCTCCATTACACTCGGGGGGATCGACATCGACATCGTGAGCTCACCCCCGCCCGGCGGCCGCATCGTCCTGTCGGACAACCTGCCGGTGCTGCGGGCGATGGAATCCGGGAGCGTGGCGCTGATCTACATCGATCCGCCGTTCAACACCGGCGGGGTCCAGAGTCGCACGCGCATTCGGGTCGAGCGGGACGAGGACGGCGACCGCACGGGTTTCCAGGGCCGCCGGTACCGGACCGAAGTGGTCGGCAGGAGCGGCTACGACGACCGTCACGACGACTACCTCGGCTTCCTCGAGCCCCGACTCCGGGAGGCCCGCCGGATTCTGGAGCCGACCGGCTCCTTCTTCCTCCACATCGACTACCGCGAGGCCCACTACTGCAAGATCCTTCTCGACGGGATCTTCGGGCGCGCGTCCTTCATGAACGAGATCGTGTGGGCCTACGACTACGGCGGCCGCTCGAAGCGGAAGTGGCCCGCCAAGCACGACACGATCTTCTGGTACGCCAGGGACCCCGCCGCCTACACCTTCGACTACGACGCGATGGACCGGATTCCGTACATGGCTCCGGGACTGGTCGGCAAGGAGAAGGCCGCGCGCGGCAAGACCCCCACCGACGTGTGGTGGCACACCATCGTGAGCCCGACCGGGCGCGAGAAGACGGGATATCCCACGCAGAAGCCGCTGGGGATCCTCGAGCGCATCGTCAAGGTCCACTCCCGGCCCGGCGACACGGTGCTGGATTTCTTCGCGGGGAGCGGCACGACGGGCGAGGCGGCGGCGCGCCATGGAAGGAACTTCGTGCTGGTGGACTCGAATCCGGAGGCGGTGCGCGTGATGGCGGAGCGGTTGGGGGGCGATGGGGTGGAGATGGTGGGGTTTGAGTGGGAAGGGGTGGAAGGGGCGCAGGGGAATCTGTTTGGGGTGGGGTCGGGGGGCGGAAAGGGGGGCGGGAGATGATTGAGGACTCCGAGGTACGGTTCTTGGCGGGTCAGGCGGAGGCGTTCAGGGACGAGTACCAAACCGAGGAGGACTTGAGATGGTCGCGGAGCCCCTTCGGATGGATCCGGGGGCAGCCCTCGAGGCGGAAGGGTGCGATCGGCGAGAAGCTGGTCGCCGAATGGTGCGCGGCTCGGGACATCAATGTCGTTCGGTCTCCCGACGCGGAGGCGGATCGGATCCTGGAGGGGGTCCGAACCGAGATCAAGTTCTCCACCCTCTGGGCGAACCAGTCCTACAAGTTCCAGCAGATCCGGGATCAGGACTACGAGCTCCTGGTTTGCCTGGGTGTTTCTCCCTTCGCGGCTCACGCCTGGGTCTTCGAGAAACGGTTCCTGGTTTCCAATACCGGCTTGCTCCCGGGACTATCCCATCAACACGGTGGGACAGAGGGCCGCGATACCGCTTGGCTCAGCGTATCGCCGACCGCCGTGCACCCTTGGATGGAGGAGTTCGGCGGGGATCTGAGAACAGCCATGGGGCGACTGCGGACGTTGGTCGGGTTGTCGTAGGGGACGCTCGTGTCAACCGGGGTCTACGGACGAGTGATTGCGCGAGTCGCGAGCCTCTTTCGGTCGGCGGCCGCTGACGGTTCCTCAACCGGCGGGCACGGAACAGGGTTCAGAAACCTCTATGTGATCCGGCTTGACGATGCGGTGATGCGGCATCGGAAGTTCAGGGACAGGAACCCGGACTATCGACATAGGAGATTTGGGCTCTTCGGGAAGCCGTGCGTGTACGTTGGCGAGACTTGGCACGACCCCGAGGTACGCTTCCAGAAACACAAGGACGGCGACAGGGGCGCGCGGTTCGTGCGACGGTATGGAAAGCGTCTTATGAGGACGAAGTACGAGCATCTGAACCCGGTTCCCGCAGCAGAGGCGAAGGACCGGGAAGAGGAACTGGCAGTCGATCTACAACGGAGAGGCTACGGAGTGTGGTGGAACTGATGGCTCGGGGATCAAGCAGGGCCCGTCCCTTTGCCACTTGCCGGAGCCGCCCTGTTTCCGTTGGTTTCGTGGACCATCCCGCACCCCGATTCGGCCTGCCCCGATAGAAGACGCGCCGCGCTGACAAGGAGAACCCGGTGAGCGGACGAAGAGCCCAGCAGATCCTCTCTCCCGAAGTGCTTCGCTGGGCGCGGGAGCGGGCCAGCCTCGCGCCGGAGCAGCTCGCGGCGAAGATGAGGGTGAAGCCGGACCGGCTGCGGGATTGGGAGAGTTCCTGGCCCAGGCGGACGGGGTGGCGCACCATACTCACACTCCGCTCGGGTATCTCTTTCTGAAGGCGCCGCCGGACGAGGATCTCGTCATTCCGGACTATCGGACGTTCGCGGGGTCGGTCCCCGCGCGCCCGAGTCCCGACCTTCTGGAAACCATTCACCAGATGCGGCGCCGGCAAACGTGGTTGCGTGACGAGTTGATTGAAGCGGGAGCGGATCCCATTTCCTTCGTTGGGAGCTGTCGAGACGATTCCTCCTCCGACGCGGTTGCGGAGGCTATGAGGGGGGCGTTTTCCCTGCCTGCGGCGTGGGCGGCCGCGCAGTCCGATTGGACCGCCGCGCTTCGCCACCTCAGGGAACGCGCGGACGCGGCGGGAGTCATGACGGTGTTCAACGGCATCGTCGGCAACAACACCAGTCGCAAGCTGGACAGCAGCGAGTTCCAGGGGTTCGCGCTGGTGGACAGCCATGCCCCGCTGGTCTTCGTCAACGCGGCGGACTTCAGGACGGCGCAGATGTTCACGCTTGCGCACGAACTTGCCCACCTCTTCGTCGGCGCGCCGGGTGTGTCTAGCCTCGGCGCTCGGTTGCCGCGCCACGACATCGAGCGCTTCTGCAACGCGGTGGCGGCCGAGTTCCTGGTGCCCGCTACAGAGATGATCGAACAGTGGTCGCCGGCGGCTCGAACGGAGGATGCGCTCAAGGGGGTGGCCCAACGCTTCAAGGTCAGCGTTCTGGTGGCCGCTCGCCGCGCCGTTCACCTCGACCTGATTCGCCCGAGTGAATTCGGGCGTTTCTACGAGTGGCACACGAGTGCCGCGCCGCCGAGCTCCGAAGGCGGCAACTTCTGGAACAATCAGAACACCCGGATCGGACGCAGATTCGGGTCCGCCGTCCGCCGCGCCGTCGTGGGGGGGCGCCTCACTTACCGAGAGGCTTACGGCCTGACCGGGCTGCGGGGCGACACTTTCGACGAGTGGCTGCGCCGAATGGAAGCGGTTCCGTGAGGGGTGACACGCTCGTTCTCGACGCGAACATCTTCATTGAGGCCCATCGCCGCTACTATGGCTTGGATCTCTGTCCCGGATTCTGGGAGTCGCTTCGCCATTTCGCGCTGAGCGGCAGGGTGCTGAGCATCGATCGAGTGTATCGAGAACTGGAGGATGGCGGAGACGCGCTGTGGGATTGGGCGAAGGACGCGCGTCTTGAGCTCTTCGCGTCCTCTGCCGCGACCGAGGTAGTGGAGGCGTACTCGGAGATCATGGCTTGGGTGGACTACCACCCGCAGTTTTTCGCCGAGGCCAAGGCGAAGTTCGCTTCGGAGGCGGACGGTTGGGTAGCCGCCTACGCCCGCGTGCACGGTGCGACCATCGTGAATCCCCAAGCCGAATCCCCGCCCGACCACCCACGCCCCCCCAGTCCCACCGCAGGTGCGTCCCCCCGTCCGCGGCCGTAATCTCCTTCGGCTGTGGCCAGCCTGCCGGGCACCGACATCGACTCCAACCAACCACACATGACCGAGTCCACCAACATGCCGGGAGCGACCCCCGCCCCCACCCGCCGCGCGTCCCCCCCGCTCCCCACCTCCCCCAACCCCGGCGCGACCACCATCGCCGCCGAACTCGACAAGTCCCGTCGCGACGTCCTCGATCTCTCGCTCCGCAACCCGCTCCTCAACTTCCGTCCCTCGAAGCGGCGCGGCGTCGAGGTGGTCGACGAGCTGTCGCACGAGCTCTTTCGGATCATCGTCCACGACGAGCGCGTCATGTATTTCCTCGCCGCCCCAGACGAGGGGGGCGCGCCGGACGAGGTCGTCGCACCGGAGCATCGCGCCTCACATGACCACCCTCCGCCACGGCAACCGACCCCGGACCCCCGCAACCTCGCTGCCCCACCGCCCCAAGTCCCCGCCGAGCTCCTCGCCGTCCTCGCCCAGCCCGCCTCCGACCCCAACGGCGCCGCCGCGCGCCACACCGACAACAAGCTCCAGACAGCGCTCACGCTCGCCAACCTCAACCTTCGGCTGCGGGAGACCGCGCGGCAGGCGCGCCTGTCGATCGAGGAGCAGGGGGTCAACATCCTCTATCTCGCCATGGGGATGCTCAGGTGGTACGAGTCGGACGGCAGCGACAGCGAGCGGCGCGCGCCACTGATCCTGGTTCCGGTCCGGCTGACCCAGGCCAGCGTGCGGGCGAGCTTCAAGCTGGCGTGGACGAAGGAGGAGATCGAGCCGAATCTGTCGCTCGAGGCGAAGCTGAAGCAGGACTTCAACGTGCGGCTCCCGGAGATGCCGTCCGAGGACGACCTCGACATCGACGAGTACCTGGCCGAGGTCGAACGGGCGGTGGCGAGGCAGCCGCGCTGGTCGGTCGAACGCGACGAGGTCCACCTGAACTTCTTCTCGTTCAGCAAGCTGCTCATCTACAAGGACCTGGACCCGGCGAGCTGGCCGGAGGGGAACGGGCCGGGCGACCATCCGCTGGTGGGGCGGCTGTACGGGGGCGACGGCTTCGCGCGCGAGCCCTCGGATTTCGGCGACAACGGGCACGGGCACGGCGACGGCGACCTGGGCGACCTGGGCGACGCCGGTCTGCATCCGGTGGTGGACGCGGACAGCTCGCAGGCGACGGCGGTGCTGGACGCCATGAACGGCCTCAATCTGGTCATCCAGGGGCCGCCGGGGACGGGCAAGTCGCAGACCATCACCAACCTGATCGGCGAGGCGCTCGCGCGCGACATGACCGTCCTTTTCGTCGCCGAGAAGATGGCCGCGCTCGAGGTCGTCAAGCGGCGTCTGGACACCGTGCACCTGGGCGACGCGTGCCTGGAGCTGCACAGTCACAAGACCAACAAGCGCGCCGTGCTGGACGAGCTTAGCCGCACTCTCGCGCTGGGCCGTCCCGCGGCGGGCGGCGGCACCGAGGACCGGGCGCTCCTCGAGGAGAGCCGCAAGCGGCTGAACGACTATTCGCGGGCGGTCAACGCGCCGGTCGCACACAGCGAACTGACTCCGCACGAGCTGGTCGGACGCCTGGCCGGGCTGGCGGCGGACGGGCTGGTGGTGGAGGGCGGGGGACTTCCGATCCGGGGCTCGGTGTCGTGGACCGCGGAGGATTTTGCCCGTCGGCGCGCGCTGGTGGACGAGATGCGCGAGTTGGTCGCGGCGATCGGAGTCCCGCGCCGGCATCCGTGGTGGGCGTGCGGTCGGCTCCACTTCGTCCCGACCGACGTACATCCGGTGCGCGAGATCGTCGCCGATGCGTCCGGGGCGGTCGGCCGGTTGCGTCGGGATTGGGACGCGCTGGGCACCGCGCTTCGCCGTGAGGCGGTGTTCGGGGACTTGAAGCGCGCCGATCTGGAACGCGCGATCCGCACCGCGCGCGGGGCGTTGGAGGCTCCGGCGCTGCTGGGGGCGGATCACCGGCATCCTGCGTGGGTGGCCGACGCCGAACGAATCGCCGAAATCGCGCGCGCGGCCCGCCGCTACGCCGAGATCCGGTCGCGACACGACCGCGTGCTCATGCGCGAGGCGTGGGATCGCGACGTGTGGGCCCAGCGCCGGGATTTGGTCGCCTACGGCGGGAAGTGGTGGCGCTTCCTGTCGCGGCCGTATCGCGACGCGAGCCGCCGGGTGCGGGGACTGTGTCGCGGCGACGCGCCGGACACCGTCCAACAGCAGATCGAGCTCGCGGACGCCATCCTGGAGGCCCGGCGGCAGCGGCGCGCCATCGCCGAGTCGAAAGACCTACTGGGGCGGCTTTTCCCCGGGCTGACGCTGGGCGACCGCGCGGACGCGCACCGGAACTTCGCGGACGCCGCGGAATGGCTCGTCGGCCTGCACCGGGACGAGTCCGACGGCCTCGTCGACCCGGAGATCCACGATGTTCTGGACGATCCGCCCCCCGGCGCCGACCTGCGAGCGGCCGCCGACGACTGCGAGCGCGCGCTGGACGCGCTCGGCGAGACCCTGGACGCGCTGACCGCCGCCATGGAGCTGCGATCCGATCGCGTCGAGCGCCGTGGGACGCTCGGCGAGCGCACCTTCGGCGACCTGGACGACCGGCTCCGCGACGCCCACGATCGCGTGGAGTCCGCCCACGACGTGGTGCGCTTCAACCAGCTCGAACGAAAGGCCGTCGAGGCGGGGATCGCGGAGGTCGCCGAGGCCGCCGCTTCACGCGAGGACGCCGCCCGCCGGCTCACCGCGCTATTCGAACACGCGTGCTACGGCGCCTGGCTGGACCTGGCATTCCGGGAGCGTCCCACGCTGGCCGAGTTCGACGGGGCCACGCACGCCGGCATCGTGGAGCGGTTCCGCGAGCTGGACATGGCGCAGTTCCACCACAACCGGGCGCTGATCGCCGAGCGGCACTGGCAACGGCTCCCGCGTCACCACGGCGGCGGCCAGCTGGGCGTCCTCAGGCGCGAGTTCCAGAAGAAGCGGCGCCACCTGCCTGTGCGCGTGCTCATGAGGGAGGCCGGGCGCGCGATCCAGAGCATCAAGCCGGTGTTCATGATGAGCCCGCTGTCGATCGCCAAGTACATCCCGCCCGGTTCGGTCGAATTCGACCTCGTGGTCTTCGACGAGGCGAGCCAGGTGCGTCCGGTCGAGGCGCTGGGGGCGATCATCCGCGGGCTGCAGGCGGTGGTCGTGGGGGACAGCAAGCAGCTCCCGCCGACGAGCTTCTTCGACCGCATGTCCGACGACGACGGGGACGAGGCCAGCCGGACCGCCGACCTGGAGAGCATTCTGGGCATGTTCTGCGCGCAGGGCGCCCCCGAGAGAATGCTCAGGTGGCACTACCGCAGCCGTCACGAGTCGCTGATCACCGTGTCCAACCACGAGTTCTACGACGACCGTCTGGTGGTCTTCCCCAGCCCCGACGCCGGCAAGCGGGACACGGGACTCGTCTTCCGCCACAACCCCACCGCCCACTATCAGCGCCGGGGGATCAACACCGCCGAGGCGAAGACGGTGGCGAAGGCCGTGATGGAGCACGCCCGCGCGACCCCCGATCTGACGCTGGGCGTCGCGGCGTTCAGCAACGTGCAGGCGCGCCGCATCGAGGACGAGGTCGACATCCGGCGCCGCCGCGATCCGTCGTGCGAGGACTTCTTCGCCGGGCACCCCGAGGAACCCTTCTTCGTGAAGAACCTGGAGAACGTGCAGGGCGACGAACGCGACGTGATCCTGATCAGCATCGGCTACGGCAAGATCGACGGCGGATACCTGCCCATGAACTTCGGGCCGCTCAACCGCGAGGGAGGCGAGCGGCGCCTCAACGTGCTCATCACGCGGGCGCGCCGGCGCTGCGTCGTGTACTGCAACTTCCAGGGCGGGGACCTCGACCTGCGGCGCTCCAAGGCGCGGGGAATCGAGGCGCTCAAGACGTTCCTGGAGTACGCCGACACGGGCAACATCGACATCCCCCGCGCGACCGGGCGCGACGCCGACTCCCCGTTCGAGACGGCCGTCGCCGCCAGACTGCGCGCGCTCGACTTCGACGTCGACCACCAGGTGGGATCGGCGGGGTTCTTCATCGATCTCGCGGTGAGGGACCCGTCGCGTTCGGGACGCTATGTCCTCGGCATCGAGTGCGACGGCGCCGCCTACCACAGCGCCCGCTCGGCCCGCGACCGCGACCGTCTGCGCCAGCAGGTGCTCGAGGGTCTGGGCTGGACCATCCACCGAGTCTGGAGCACGGACTGGTTCCGCAACCCGGACGCGGAGCTGGGCAAGACCGAGGCCGCGATCCGGATGGCGCAGGCGGCGGGGGGTCGGCGGAGGGGGGACTCGGCGACCGCGGGGGGGAAGGTTGTGCAGCCGTTGGAGCGCGAGGCGGAGGTGGCGGAGGAGGTCGTGGTGCCGACGCGTCCGTATGAGATGGCAGACGTGCGGATCGGCGCGTCGGCGTTGGGGACGCCGCTTCACGAGACGGCGGCCGGCACGCTGGCGGAGTGGATCGCGCGGGTGGTCGAGGTCGAGAGCCCGGTTCACCTGGACGAGGTGATGGTGAGGGTTCGGACGGCGGCGGGCGTGGGTCGGTCCGGCTCGCGGATTCGGGCGCGGATGGGGGTGGGGGCGCGGGCGGGGGCGGAGCAGGGACTATACCGGATTGATGAGGGGGAGTTTCTGTGGCGGCCCGGGCACGAGACGGTGGAGGTCCGGCGGCGGGACGGGGAGATACCGGGTTCGCTGCGCAGGCCCGAGATGATCGCGCCGGAGGAGGTGGGGGCGGCGCTGGTCCACGTGGTTAGGGCGAGCTACGGGATCGGGGCGGAGGACGCGGTGGTGGAGGCCGTGCGGCTGTTCGGGTTCAGGCGCGCGGGCCGGAGCATCGTGGAGAGGTTTCGGGGGGTGCTCGAGGATCTCGTGCGCGACGGGGGGGTGGTGGGGGAGGGGGGGGTGTTGCGGTTGGAGCGGTAGAGGGGGGGTTATTCGTCCGAGTGGGTCCGGCGATATACCCGCGATCGGCGCGCCATGTGGAGTGGTTGCGAAAGTACAGGCCCTCCCCTTATGATTCGACTGTAGCTCTCACTCACGCGCCGGTATTGGGATACGACAATGTTTGAATTGAAGCCACGGGTACTGCCGGGCGCGGGCGCAGAAGCGATGAGGACGACGCAGATTGCCGGTGCACCGAATGTCAGTGACCGGTTGCGCCGCCCCTGCGGTCGCCAGCGGAGCAGCTGGTCCGTCCTTCGCCCGAGTCGGGGGCCCGTGTCCTGGGATCCACCATGTCGTAGTACGCTACGGACTCAACGTCCAAGTCGCCCCGTTCGAGCAGAAGCACATAGTCGTCGCCGATGTCCAACACCCACGCTCCGGCAGGCACGGCCAACGCGCACGCCAATGCCCCGGACGAGTCGAACCCGAACCATGTGTTGGTGCGAACTCCCGGCGGCCTGAAGTTCCGTACCCAGAGGCGCCGGTCGCTCCCGACGAGGAGCCTCGAGTACAACTGCGCCGAATCGGGGTAGGGATACGCCTCGAGTGCCCGGCGAACGTCTCCAAGGTACCCGCCGTCCCTGTTCGGGTCCCTCGCCACCAACCCCTCGATCCGCGTCCGGATCATCTCGTCCGTGACCGGCAGGCGCTCCACGTTCCAACGCACGATCGTCGCAAGCCGGCCATCCGCGTCGATCAGTTCGATCTCCGCCCTGCTTCCTTCGCCGACCGCGCCAACCGGCCCCCACGGCACGGCCATGCCCATCGGCGCGAACGGCACCACAACATCCGCAGGAAACGGCCCGATCTCCGTGGGAAGAACAGTCTCAGCCCACTCGATCCCTGCAACCCTGCCAATCGCCCGTTCGCGGCTGCCATCCGCCCCGAACCTGTGAAACACCAGCGTGTCTCGCCACGACGAACGCCGGACCGGCCTGGCACGGCGTTCATCGATCATCTCCTGCGACCCCAGTGCACGGCGCTCCTCCATCAGATACCCGCCCGCGAACCTGCCGAGTGCGCTCGTTCCGGGCGCCAGTTCCCGAGTGTTCGCGGTCAGCGAGGAAACCTGGGCCCCCGACGGATCGAACACCTTGAGCCGCTTCACGCTGTGCTCCCACGTTTCCACCTGCCCGTCGTCCAGAACGAACAGCCGCATGAGGTTGTTACAGGTTCCCACCACGAATTCCTTGGGCCCCTCACCCTCGCGGCCCGTGCCCGTGATGTAGACGCCCGTGCTGTCGTACCATCGCAGAATCGGAGGCAGACAGTTGGCAACGACAATGCGTCCGTCCGCAAGGACTCGCGCCTGCGCGACACCGTGCAGGAGATACGCGTCTTCGCCTGTTGCCACCCCGATCCGCACTCGGGGCCGGAGCGAGAGACCAAGCGTGCTGCCCGGAAGATCCGACACCACGACGTTGACGCCGGCGCTGTCGTAACGCTGTTGCTCCGCAGCCGCGGCAGCCCATGCGCCCGTAGCGGCGGAGATCCAAACGCTGGCCAGAACTAGTAGCCACCATCGCCCCGGTGGCAAACTCTGCGGCGTCAGAAACGAATTGGAGGTCTCACTGCCCCCACAGGCCAGTGTCTTGCGGGGTCTGTACCGCCTCTTCATTACCTGTTCTCTTGGTCCGGCTGGCGGGACAAGCCTACAGCAGCAACGATGGTGTGCGCTTTTCCGTCCCCATCGATCCAAGTCCGCCAAATACGGCCGGTGCCGACGAACCCGGACCAACTGCCTTCGAGCCGCGTGCTCGCGACCAAGATCCCCCGCACCGGGTCGACCAGCTCCAGCACCGTGTCGTGGTAGCGGCCACCCGGACGGATCATTCTATTTCCCATTTGATCCCGGAGCGTGTCAAGCGCCTCCTTCCATTCCGGCGCGGCGATCCCGAAGAGCATCCAAACACCCAAAGTGTCCGCGGCCAAACCCGCCGTGAACGTCTCCGGCGCGCGGTCAAGCGATCTCACCGTCGATCGGTGCACCCAAGGATCGAACCATTCCCGTTCGCCCACAAGCTCCGCAAGTCTGTGTCCATCGTAGGTCCAGCGCTCCAAACGCCATTCGTTGACCGGGGCCGCCCAGAACGACGGGCCGTCCGTATTGTCAAGCCACCGCAGCAGCAACGACATGAGGTCCCTCCTGAACGCTGGTTCCTCAACTCCGAAGGAGACCTTCCATTCTCCTTGGCCGTTGTAGACATGTAGAGGAAACCCGGCCGCGCTACGTGTGGCAATTGGCCCGGACGCCACGAATCGCGACGAATCGAACGCCAAGTCCCAAATGAAGCGCCCCTCAAACTGTTCCGGCGGTGCGGGGGACACCGAGGGGGCTTTCGCCTCATCCGAGGCGGTTATCGGGGCACACACCTCAATCGGAGTGCTGCTGGATCATGCCGGGCCGGTAGCGGCGGCCCTGCCTCACTGCGGGACCATCTCGTAGACGGCCACGCTCTGCACTCCCAGGTCGTCGGCCACCACCACCAGCACCCAGTCGGGACCTATCTGCTGGACGACGAACGGGCCGGGAAGGAACATGTCGGCCACATGCGTGCCAGTGCTGTCGAAGGCGATCCAGTGGTGTTCGGGGTTGCTCGGCGGGCGGAAGTGCTTGACCCAGATGTGGCCGTCGGCGGCCACCGTGATCGTGTTGTGGGACGGAAACCGGGCTGGCAGCGCAGGCTCGTCCTGTGCCCACATGTCCTCGAAGCGCTGGCGCCAGTCGGCTACCCCCCACTCCTCGTAGAGCTTGAAGAGACGGTCGCGTTCGAGACCGATGTCCTCCTGCGTCACCCCAAGGGCCGGACCCGTCCAGCTGATCCGGCGGGTCGTGGTGCCCGCCCAATCGACGAACTCGATATCGTGGCTGTCGCCCGTTCCGACCCACACCCCGTCGTCCGTGGCCGCCAGCGCTACGTCGCGCCCCCACGTCAACGGCAGTTCGGATACGGGGTAGCCGTCCCGGAAATACAGGTGGCGGTCGGTTCCGGGAACACCTGAGCGGAACACGGTGGCGCGCCCTTCGCCTTCGGCGTAGGCCATGTCCATGGACCATCGGTGGGGGCCGGGGCTGGATGGCATGTCGTCGTCAGGAGCGTACAGCGTGAAGGCCATGCGACCGGACGGCGAGCACTCGATGGCACTATAGGGTCTGCGGTTGCCCAGCCTGAGCCTGTGGTCCTCCATCAACTCGCCGGCGTTGTTCAGTATGGTGATCCGACCGTGCCGGCGGTCATGGATGACGATCCGGTTGTCGCCCGAGCAGGACGGCAGCAGCTCGGGCAACTCGAACTCGGCGGGACCTTCGCCCCGGCGGCCACTGGACCACAGGTGGGCGCCGTCCGGCCCGAACCGCCGCGCCTCGTGGTGACCCCCGGCCATAACGACGATGCTGCCGTCCGTGAGCCGGATCGCGCCTTTGACGGCATGGAACGAACTGTGGAGCGAATCGGCCCGGGCACCGCCGATGGATAGCAGGGGGCTGGCGGCTGCCCGGATGATTCTGCGCTCCTGTCCGCCAGCCGGGGGGGGCGGCACCAACACGAGTACCGCCAGCCCCCCCGACATGACGGAGGCGGCTCTGCGCCCCAACGTGCCGTCCCTCCCTATGTCTGGACGGGGTTACACTTGGGGGAGTCCATGTTGCAGCCGTCCCTCAGCTTGATCTTCGAGCAGTCCTTGCCGTACCGGGTCACCCAGGTGCCGCCCGCCATCGGCCCGCAGCCCAACTTGCTGCCCTCGCACGGCAGTGCGGCGTTGGCCGCGGGGGCCGTGCCGTCCACGGTTACGCTCGCAGCAGCGCACGTCAGCCCGTCGCCGGGAACAGCCATGGCCGCGTTCTCCACAGAGACGGGGGCAGCCGTCACGAACACTACCGCTGCACCGGCCAGCAGTCTCAGGGTCCAGATCTTCTTCATGTGTCACCTCCTGTGATCTGAAGGGTGGGAGCCGGCTTCCATTTTCCGCAAGGGCCAAGTGTTCTGTGCACCAATCTGGCCGGTTTTCTTGTGCAGATACTTGGCCGGTTCCTGAAGCCCGCCACTCGTCCATCGCCGTAGCTCGGGAGTCCTCCGGCCCCGGGGAAACCACAAATCGCTGTAGTATATCGACTGCGAACCGGACATCGGTCATTGGTCTCCCCTCACCGTGCTCAGAGGTTGCGCTCCTCATCAGGATCGTATCATTGCACCAAGCCGCCGTCAGCAGAATACCGCCCCAGAGGGCGGCTTCCATACCACACCTCCATGCTTCCGCCCTCGAACTCCCGGATTTCGACCTCCCGCCCCCGCCAATCCGGTTTCCCACTCGTGGGCAGCTGGAGTTTTCTCCCCCCGTAGGCTACACAGCGACATCGACGTCGAGCCTCTCCTTCAGACAGAACGCACCGTCCAGTGCCGCTCTCATCCCCGGCAGAAGGGATTCGAAGCGATCACCCTCGGCCGGCGCCGAGAATGCCTCGTTGAACCTCGGCCAATATCGGCTCAGAAAGCGGTTCGCCCAGCGTCGTTCGCCGATTCGCGCCCGCCGCAGCTGCTGCGGCGGACAGTTCCGCATCACCGCGAGAGTGCGGTTTCGGTTGCGATGCGCCCACTTCGGAAACGCCGGTACCACTTCGATGCCGAGTTCGGTCATCGCTCTGCCGAACTGTGTGGGACGAGGGCTGCTCCCGCAGTCCGGCGCCCAGGTCGCGCCTATCCTCCCGAACAACCCCTTGCAAAGCACCGTTTCGCGAACCCCGCGGAAGCCTGCCCAAATCGTGTGTTCGTCCACGAAGAACCCCGAGTAGACCCGGCTCGTGGCCTCGTCGAAGGTGACGACCAGATCCCAGGTTCCATTTGGCACCCAGCGCCGAAAGGTCCGCACGCTCCTCCCCAGCAGATCAGCCGCCTGGCCCTGCGTCACCTCCACTCGGCGCCACGGCGCGTACACCTGTTCGAACTCGTCGAAAAGTCGGGGTTCCCTCACGATTCTCTCCATTCCTCCCCGAGCTCATGGTCTGCGACCGATCGAACCGTCCGCACCGCTCGAGTCTGCCGCCTCTACCCATACTGACGGCTCCCGACCCCGAATCGTGCAATCCGGTGCTCCGGGGGGGCCACCACCGGCGTGCGTCTCGCATGGAGATTCCCGCCCCCTGCTCATGCACGCCCACTTCCGTTCCGATCGGGCACTCCTCGTTGCGTCCGACCCCACGACACCGTCAGTTTGGCGGGTACGAAAAAGCCGGGCGGAGCATCCCGCTCGAACCGGCGGTGGCCCGAACACCAGGCTTCCACCGCCCACCGCGAGCGCCACCCCCCGGCACACGAACACCTGAACCGGAGCACCCCACATGGCATCGGTCGACCCCCCCGCCCGCAAGGGCCTGCCGCCCGAAGCGTACGAAGTCGTCCCGGGCAGGGAGTACCGCCCCTACGTGCCGCCCGAGAAGTCCCTGGCGGAGTTCACCGTCAAGGCGGTGGTCGTCGGGATCCTGATGGCGGTGGTCTTCGGGGCCGCCAACGCGTACCTGGGCCTGCGCGTGGGACTCACCGTGAGCGCCTCGATCCCGGCCGCGGTGATGGCGGTCGCGATCTTCCGGGTGCTGCGGCGCGGGACGATCCTCGAGACCAACATGGTGCAGACGATCGGATCGGCGGGCGAGTCGGTGGCCGCCGGGGTGATCTTCACCATCCCCGCGCTCTTCATCTGGCAGCGCACCGACCCCACGATCGTCGTGGACCTGCTGCAGGTCTCGGTGATCGCCGGCTTCGGCGGGCTGCTCGGGGTCCTCTTCATGATCCCGCTCCGGCGCTACCTGATCTCGCGCGAGCACGGCAAGCTCCCCTACCCCGAGGGCACCGCCTGCGCCGAGGTGCAGGTGGCGGGCGACATGGGGGGCAGCAAGGCGAAGCTGCTCTTCTCCGGGCTCGGGCTCGGCGCGCTCTACCAGGCGCTGGCCAACCGCAACGGGCTCGGCCTGTGGAACGAGGGGCCCCATGTGCAGCTTCCGGCCAAGGCGCAGATCGGGGGCGACTTCACGCCGGAGCTGCTGGGCGTGGGGTTCATCATCGGGCCGAGGATCGCATGGATCATGTTCGGCGGAAGCGCGCTGGCCTGGCTGATCATGATCCCCGCCATCAGCCTGTGGGGCGGTGACAGCGTCGTGTATCCGGCGACGGATCCGATGTCGTCGCTCGAGTCCGGCCAGATCTGGAGCTACTACCTGCGCTACGTGGGCGCGGGCGCGGTCGGGTGCGCCGGCATCGTCACGCTCATCAAGTCGTTCCCGACGATCATCGAGTCGATCCGCCTGGGGGTCGGGCATGTGGCCGGTGGAGCCGGCGGCGAGGTGCTCCGCACCCAGCGCGACCTGCCCATGAAGCTGGTGATGGGGCTGGCGGTGCTGATGGCGGTGGCGCTCTGGCTGTGGCCGGGCGTGCCGGTGAACTTTCTGGGAGCGATCCTGATCGTGATCTTCAGCTTCTTCTTCGTGACGGTGTCGAGCCGGATCGTGGGGCTGATCGGCTCGTCGTCGAACCCGGTGTCGGGGATGACGATCGCGGCGCTGCTCCTCACCTCGCTGATCTGGGTGGCGCTGGGGCTGAACGACGGCGGCGCCGGGGCCAAGGTGGCGGTGCTGGCGGTGGGCGCGGTGGTGTGCATCTCGGCGGCCGCGGCGGGCGACACCTCGCAGGACCTCAAGACGGGGTTCCTGGTGGGGGCGACTCCGGCGCGCATGCAGGTGGGCGAGATGCTGGGGGTGCTGGCCTGCGCGGTGACGATCGGCGGCGTGCTCATCGTGCTGAACGAGTCGTACGGGATCGGCACGGTGGACGGCCTCGCGGCGCCCCAGGCCACGCTGATGAGCCTGGTGATCGACGGCGTGCTGAACGCGTCGCTCCCGTGGGCCTTCGTGTTCATCGGGATCGGGCTCGCGCTGGTGGTCGAGTTCGTCTTCAAGCTGCCGTCGCTTGCCTTCGCGGTGGGCGTCTACCTGCCGGTGTCGCTTATGACGCCGATCCTGGTGGGGGGCCTGATGCGCAGGGCGCTGACCCGCAGGTACGAGCACGCGGGCGAGACCGGGGACGGCGTGAGCGTCCTGGCCGAGAAGCGCGAGCGGGGCGTGCTCTACGCCTCGGGGCTGATCGCGGGGGCGGCGCTCGTGGGCGTGCTGATCGGTGGGTTGATCTACGCGATGACGTACTTCACGGGGGATCCGGAGAGCGCGTCGGTGTGGCAGATCGGCCGCGATTGGGTGGAGAGCGTGCCATATCTGCCGTCGTTCGTGGGCGCCCTGGCCTTCGCCGGACTCTGCCTGATGCTCTGGCGGGCGGCGACGCGGGATTCGGAGGCATGAGGCTCGGGGCGGAGCGGAGGCGGGCGCGGCCGCCCGGCTGGGTTCTGGCGGGTATGCTCCTCCACGCGGGGTGCGCGGAGGACATGCCGGATACGATCAGCCGCGAGACCTTCATCGAGACCTACGTCGCGCTCCGTGTCGCGGAACTAACGGATCAGGGAGACGAGATGATCTCGGCGGAGACCCGCGAGCGCGTACTGCGGGAGCAGGGCGTGACCGAGGAGGAGCTCATCGGCTTCGCGGATGTCCACGGCGGGGACTTGCACTTCATGAAGGAGTTGTGGAAGGAGGTCGGGAAGCGGATGGAGGCGTTGCGCAACCCGCCCGACACGACGGGGGCGGGAGAAGGGGCTGGCGGGGACCCGGCGGCCTCACTCCCGGACCCCCGGCACCTCACTCCCACTCGATCGTGGCCGGAGGCTTCGAGCTGATGTCGTAGGTCACCCGGTTGACGCCCGCCACCTCGTTGATGATGCGCGTCGAAACGCGGGCCAGGAACGCGGGCTCGAAGGGATACCAGTCCGCGGTCATCCCGTCGCGCGAGGTGACGGCGCGCAGCGCGACCACGTTCTCGTAGGTGCGGCCGTCGCCCATGACCCCCACGGACCGGACCGGGAGCAGCACCGCGAAGGCCTGCCAGATGTCGTCGTAGAGTCCGGCGGTTTCGATCTCCTCGAGGTAGATGGCGTCGGTGAGGCGCAGTATGCGGAGACGGTCCGCGGTCACCGGGCCGAGGACGCGGATGGCGAGGCCGGGGCCGGGAAAGGGGTGGCGGCGGATGAAGGCGCGGTCGAGGCCCAGGGTTTCGCCGACGCGCCGCACCTCGTCCTTGAAGAGTTCGCGGAGCGGTTCGACGAGCTCGAAGGACAGGTCGTCGGGGAGGCCGCCGACGTTGTGGTGCGTCTTGATGGTCGCCGAGGGCCCCCGCACCGAGTGGGACTCGATGACGTCGGGGTAGAGGGTTCCCTGCACCAGGAAGCGGGCGTGCGTTCCCAGTTCGCGGGTGGTGCGCTCGAAGACGCGGATGAAGGTTTCGCCGATGATCCTGCGCTTGCGCTCGGGGTCGGCGACGCCCTCGAGCGGCCCCAGGAACTCGGCGGCCGCCTCGGCCACCACCAGCCGGATTCCCATGTGCTCGCGGAAGGTGCGCTCCACGCTCTCGCGCTCGTTCATGCGCATGAGGCCGGTGTCGACGAAGACGCAGGTGAGCCGGTCGCCGACGGCCCGGTGCACCAGCGCCGCCGCCACCGAGGAGTCCACTCCGCCGGAGAGTCCGCAGATGACCTGCGCATCGCCCACCCGGGCGCGGATGCGTTCCACCGATTCGGAAACGAAGGCCCCGGGGGTCCAGTCGGCCCGGCAGCCGCAGATGCGGAAGAGGAAGTTGTCGACGATCTCCTGGCCGCGCGGGGTGTGGGCGACCTCGGGGTGGAACTGGACGCCGTAGAGGGGCCGCGAACGGGCGCGGAAGGCTGCGACGGGAAGGTCGGCGGTGGCCGCGAGGGTGACGAAGCCGGGGGGCGGCTCGTCGACGTGGTCGCCGTGCGAGCACCAGACGGTGACGTCGTCGCTCGCGTCAAAGCCGTGGAAGAGGTCGGGGGCGGCGCCGTCTCCGTCCGCGCGGGACGCGGCGACGCGCAGGGTGGCGCGGCCGTACTCGCGCCTTCCGGGGAGCACCGCGCCGCCTTCGTGCCGGGCGATGAGCTGCATGCCGTAGCAGATGCCGAGGACGGGGACGCCGAGGTCGAGGAGTGCGGGGTCGAGGCCGGGGCCGGATTCGTCGTAGACGGAGGAAGGGCCGCCGGAGAGGATGATGCCGGTGGGAGACCAGGCGCGCACCCGGTCGGCCGGGCGCTCGGGGGGGTGGATCTCGCAGTACACGCCGGCCTCGCGGATGCGCCGGGCGATGAGCTGCGTGAACTGGGAGCCGTAGTCGACGAGGAGGATGCGGTCGTGGGCGGCGGGGGTGGGAGGGGGTCCGGTGGCCATCAGTACGCCCGGGCCCACACCACCTCCATCCGGGCCTTGCCGCCGCCCACACAGCGCCGCGGGGCCGTGGCCGAGCGGAACTCCTCGCCGGGAATCACCCGGATGGTGGCTCTGGTGGCCTCCTTGACCCGTTCCTCGACGGCCGGGTCGCCCGACCAGCCGGAATGCACGAAGCCCGCGCCGCCGTCCAGGAGCGCGCCCAGTTCCTCGACGGACGAGACCTCGCCGCGATGGGTCGCGGCGTCGCGCCGGGCTCGGGCCGCCTCGAGGAGCCGGCCCTGCAGCGCCTCGAGCCGCGCCGGCATCCCGGCCACCGCCCGCCCCTCCCCCACCCCCTCCTTGCGCTCGTCGCCCGGGGCGGTCACGCGCCGCACGACCACGACCTCGCCGCGCGCCACGTCGCGCGGGCCTATCTCCACCCGCACCGGCACCCCCTTGCGCTCCCATTCGAAGAACTTCGCACCCGGCGACAGGTGGCGGCGCGTGTCGGCCTCCACCCGCACTCCGGCGTCACCCAGCCCCCCCACCACCCGCTCCGCCGCCTCGCGCACCACGGCCCACTGCTCGTCGCTCCGTCCGATCGGCACCACGATCACCTGCGTGGGCGCCAGCCGGGGAGGCACCACCACGCCCACATCATCGCCGTGCGTCATCACCAGTCCCCCGACCAGGCGCGTCGAGACGCCCCACGACGTGTTCCAGGCGTACTCCTCGCGCCCCTGCTCGCTCTGGAAGGTGAGGCCGAACTGGCGCGCGAAGTTCTGCCCGAGCATGTGCGAGGTGCCCGCCTGCAGAGCCTTGCCGTCCTGCATGAGCGCCTCGCAGGCGTAGCTGCGCACCGCGCCCGCGAACTTCTCGGAGTCGGACTTGGCTCCCGTGAGCGGCGGCATCCCCATCCAGTCCTCCATGAAGCTCCGGTAGAGGCCGAGGATCCTGAGCGCCTCCTCTTCCGCCTCGGCTTCGGTGGCGTGGGCGGTGTGGCCCTCCTGCCAGAGGAACTCGGCGGTCCTGAGAAACAGCCGCGTTCGCAGCTCCCACCGCATGACGTTCGCCCACTGGTTGAGCAGGATCGGCAGATCGCGGTAGCTCTGCACCCACTTCGCGTACATGGAATAGATGATCGTCTCGGAAGTGGGACGGATCACGTAGGGTTCCTCCAGGTCCTTCCCACCCGCGTGGGTCACCACCGCCAGCTCGGGCTTGAAGCCCTCGACGTGCTCCTTCTCGCGCTCGATGAAGCTCATGGGGATGAGAAGCGGGAAGTAGGCGTTGCTGTGGCCGGTGGCCTTGAACATGTCGTCGAGGGCGCGCTGCATGTTCTCCCAGATGCCGTAGCCCCACGGCCGGATGACCATGCTGCCCCGCACCGGGGAGTAGTCCGCCAGCTCGGCCTGCTGCACCACCTCGTTGTACCAGGCGCTGAAGTCCTCGGACCTCGGGGTGATTCCCCTTCTTCGCGCCGGGCGGGTCATTGGCCGGCTTCCCCGGTGGAACGGGTACCCGTCGTCGTCCCGGCCTTCCCTGCCGTCCGCCGCCTGAGTCGCTCCACTCCCAGCGCGATTGCAGCCGGAATGATGAAGAGAGCGAGGGAGACCGTCATCCAGGTAGCTCGAAACGGCAGGTCGAAGGCCTTCGCACCCAGCAGCGCCGCCAGCCATCCCCCCCCGACCGCGGCGACCGCGGCCGCGCCCAGGAGGACCAGCTCCAGGACGTTGAGGCGCCGCATGGCCCGGTTCAGGTTGGCCCGGACCTCGCGCACGTCGGCGGACTCGGGCCGGCCGCCCGGGAGCCCGGCCGTCATCGGCCGGCCGCCGCCCGGTCAAGCAGCGATGCGAGCGGCCGCGTCTCCTGCCTGCCGGACTCCAGATCGCGCACCGTGGCCGACCCGCTGGCCGCCTCTTCGGGCCCGATGATGACGGCCCGGCCCGCTCCGGCCCGGCTCGCGGCCCGCAGTTGCCTGCCAACCCCCTGGGGCCTGAGCGAATACATGACCGAATGTCCCGCCTCCCTCAATCGGTGGCTCAGCTCCAGGCCCGGGGCACGCTGCTCCGCTCCGACCCACACCACGAAGACGTCGCACGACGTTTCCGTGTCCGGGACCAGTGCGCGGTCCCGCAGGAGTTCACCCAGGACGACGTCACCCATGCCGAAGCCGACCGCCGGGAGCGGTTCGCCGCCGACCAGTTCCAGCAGGCGGTCGTAGCGTCCGCCGCCGCAGATCGCCCGCAGCCGGCCGGCCCGGTCGAAGAGTTCGAAGACGATTCCGGTGTAGTAGGCGAGGCCGCGCACCACGGTGAAGTCGAACCGCACGTAGGGGCCGAGGCCCATCGCCTCGAGGATCGACCGGTGTTCGTCCAGACGGCGCATGGCGCCCCGGACCGCGGCGTCGTCCCCGAAGAGGCCGGCCAGGTGTGCGCGCGAACCGTCGGCAAGGAGTTCGGCCAGCCTCGCCACGGCCGCCGGGGACACGCCCAGGGCTTCCAGACCGGCCCGGGTGCGGCCCGGCCCGGCGCGGCCCGCCTTGTCGATCACGGCCAGGCACCCGGCATGCCGCCCGGCGGCGACTCCGGCGGAATCGAGCACCGCCGTAACCAGCCGGCGGTCGTTCACGCGCGCCACGAAGTCGTTGTGGTCCAGACCGAGACCGCGCACCGCGTCGATCGCCACCGCCAGGACTTCCGCGTCGGCCGCCACCCCGGCCTCGCCGACGATGTCGACGTTGAGCTGGAAATGCTCCCTCAGCCGGCCTCGCTGGCTGCGCTCGTAGCGGAAGAGCTGGGGAAGCGAAAACCAGCGGATGGGCTTGGGCATCCCGCGGCTCCGCTCCGCCAGCAAGCGGGCGAGCGTGGGAGTCATCTCGGGCCGCAGGGCGACGTCGCGGCCCCCCTTGTCCCGGAAGGCGTAGAGCTGCCCGACGATCTCTTCCCCGCTCTTCTCGACGTACAGCCCGAGCGGCTCGAGGGGCGGGCCGTCGTACTCCATGAAACCGTAGCCGCGCGCAACCCGGCGCCAGGCGGCGAAGATGTGGTTGCGGACCGCGAGGTCCCGGGGCGCGAAGTCGCGGAAACCGGGGAGCCGGGCGAAGGAGTTGGCTGCGGGCATGGTAGCGAATGTAACCGGGGGGAGCGTGACCTCATATAATGTAATCCCCGCCGCGGGGAAGGACCCTCAATCACCGCCGAAGGGGTTCACCCCGAGAACGCGGAGCGCGTCGCCCACCGTGTGACACGACCCCGTGACCACCACGGTACCGTTGCCGGCCAGAGCGGCCGCGCGCCCCACCGCCGGCCCCACCTCCCGCACCGCGTCGACCGGCACCGCGCCCCCCGCCCCGGTTCCCACGCGGGCCGCCGCGGCGTGCGGCCGCCAGCGCCGCTCGGGAGGCGCGGAGGCGGGAGTGGTGAGAACGACCCGGTCGGCCACCTTCACCAGGGGCGGCAACATGCGGTCCCAGTCCTTGTCCTCCAGGATTCCCGCGAGCACCACCAGGGGCCGCGGCGGCGCCAGGCCGGCCAGGACGTTCACCAGCGCCCCCACCGCGGCCCGGTTGTGGGCCACGTCGAAGACGTAGCGGCGGCCTTCGACCCGAAGGACCTGGCCGCGCCCCGGCCACCTTACGGCGGCGACACCGGCCTGAATCGACTCGGGCGACGGCGGCCGGCGAAGCAACTCCAGAGCGCGCACCGCCAGCGCGGCGTTGGTGGCCTGGTGAGCGCCGGGCAGGGGCGTCTCCAGTTGGAGGTCGCGGCCCGTGTCGGCGCGCAGGGTGAAGCGGGTGCCCTCCCGCCCGAGGCGGAGATCCGAGATGTGCCGCCCCGGTTCGATCCGGTGGAAGGGGGCGCCCACCTCCCGGGCCCGGGACTCCAGCACGGAGAGCACGGAGGGCCGCCCCTCCGCGGTGACGATGGGCGCGCCCGGCTTGATGATCCCCGCCTTCTCCCGGGCGATCTCCTCCAGGGAGTCGCCCAGGTATTCCTGGTGGTCCAGCGCCACGTTGGTGATCGCCGCCACCTCGGGCTCGATAACGTTGGTCGCGTCCAGCCGTCCGCCGAGCCCCACCTCGACGCAGGCGGTGTCGACCTCCTCTTCGGCGAAGACGACCAGCGCCAGCAGGGTGCACGCCTCGAAGAGCGGCATGCCGAGGTCGCGGGCCAGGGGCCGGAGCCGCGCGGCGGTCTCCAGGAGGCGTGGGGCGGGGAGCGGGGCTCCGTTCACCATGATGCGCTCCCGGAAGGAGCAGAGGTGGGGGGAGGTGTAGAGCCCCGTGCGGTCTCCGTCCCGTCGCAGCACCGACGCCCAGGTCGACGCGACCGAACCCTTGCCGTTCGTGCCGCCCACGTGCAGGGACCGGTAGCGGCGGTGGGGGTCGCCCAGGTCGGCCAGCGCCGTGCGCGTGCGGCCGAGGCCCCAGTCCACGACGCTCGGCACGCCCGGAAAGAGGGCGTGCATGAGGGGGTCGGACAGCGGGTCGGCGCCGTCTCGCCGCAGAGTCAGACCCGTGGTCTCCAACCAGCGTGGATATGGCGGAGCAACTGCGCGATCGCGCCCTTGAGTTCGCGGCGGTCGAGCACACGGTCCACCATGCCGTGCTCCTCCAGGAACTCGGCGCTCTGAAATCCGGGCGGCAACTCCTGCTTGATCGTCTCGCCGATGACGCGCGGGCCGGCGAAGCCGATCAGCGCCCCGGGCTCGGCCAGGTTGACGTCTCCCAGCATGGCGTAGGAAGCAGTGACGCCTCCGGTGGTCGGGTCGGTGAGCACCGAGATGTACGGCAGCCTGCGCTCGTGGAGGCGCGCCAGTACGGCCGAGGTCTTGGCCATCTGCATGAGCGAGTAGATCCCCTCCATCATGCGCGCGCCCCCGGACGCGCTCACCACGATCAGCGGCAGCTCCCGCTCCAGCGCCTCCCGCCCGGCGCGCGCGATCTTCTCGCCCACGACCGATCCCATCGACCCGCCGATGAAACTGAAGTCCATCACGGCGAGCACTACGGGGATGCCCTCGATGCGCGCACGGCCGGTAACGACGGCTTCGTTGCGTCCCGTGCGGGCGCGCGCGGCCTCGAGGCGGTCGCCATACGCCTTGAGGTCGGCGAATTCCAGGGGGTCCCCACTGGCCATCTCGGCGTCCGCTTCCTCGAAGGAATCCGGGTCGGCGAGAAGCTTGATGTATTGGGCCGCCGGGATACGGAAGTGATTCCCGCACTCGGGACACACCCCCAGGTTTCGGGCAAGCCGTTCGCGGTAGAGGATCTCCCCACATCCATCGCACTTGGAGAACACATCGCTGGGAACGTCGCGGCGCCCCTCCGGGGAGAGTCTCGTCTTCTGTCTTCGAAACCAGGCCAAGGGACGCGCCGCTCCGAATGAGTCAGGATTCGTCGGTGGCCACCGCCACGACCGCGCCGGCCGCCAGCCACGACATCAGCAGGAAGGACCCGCCGTAGCTGATGAACGGCAGGGGAATCCCTGTGACCGGTACCACGCCGACGGTCATTCCCACGTTGATGAACACGTGAGTCAACCAGATTCCCAAGATACCGAAAATGAACAGGCCGGCAAAGGAATGACCCGCGGTCTCCGCCATGCCGATCATGCGGAAGAACAGGTAGCCGAAGAGGATCAGGAATACCGACGTGCCGACGAATCCGAACTCCTCTCCGACCACGCTGAAGATGAAGTCGGTATGCTGTTCCGGCAGGAATGCCAGCCGCTTCTGGGTCCCCATGGTGAATCCCTTGCCGAAGAGGCCGCCACTGCCCACCGCCACCTTCGACTGGATTAGTTGCCAGCCGGCGTTGCGGGGATCCAGCTCGGGATCGAGAAAGACGAGGAGACGGTTCCGCTGGTACCCGGCCAGGGAATTCCAGAGGGGCTGGGCAATGGCGCCTGCGGCCACGTTCGTGAGAACCACCGAGACGGATTCCACCAGATACAGCCGGAATCGATACAGATACAGCCCGACAGCGAGGAGCACGATGTAGATCGCCCACACGCGGAGGCTGAACGCGAGGATGAGACCCAGTCCCGGCGACGCCGCGAAGAGGATGAGCGGCCACGGCGTCCCTGCCCAGAAGATGACCGCGAAGAAGATCCCCACGAACGCCAGCGCGGTACCGAGATCGGGCTGAAGCAGGACCAGCACCAGCGGCAACCCCACGAGCGCCGCCGGAGTGAGGATGTCGCGAAGATACGTGGGGGGCTCCTCGCGCTTCGCCAACAGGGCGGCCAGCGCGAGTGCGGTGGTGATCTTCGCCGCTTCGGCCGGTTGAAACCGAAACCCGCCGACCGACAGAAAGCTGCTGATCCCTTCGGCCGTTCCCACGCCCGTGCCGGCGAAGAGCGTGACCCCCAGCACTCCCACTCCGAGAACATAGGCCGGCAACGCGGCCCACTGGAACCACCGGAGCGGAATGCGCGACACGATCAGCAGGCCGACGATGGAAACCCCGAGGAAGACCGCCTGGCGCATCCAGAGCCCCTGAGTGACGGAGCTGGAGACTTCGAGCACGCCCGCCGAGTAGATCATCCCGACCCCCAGGACGGACAGGGCCACCATGGTGGTGACGAGAGGTTGCTGCCACAGCGGCCCGAAGAGGGTCCTCATCACCGTTCGGCCCGCCGTGCCCACGCGGTGCCGCGGCCGGCGATCTCGTGCTCGCCGAGCGTCTGGATGGTGTCCCGCGGTATCCCGTGCACCCCGCGCAGGTAGAAGTCGGCGGTCTTTGCAACCAGTGGCGCTGCAACCTCCGAGCCGCTCCCCCCGAACTCGACCAGCGCCACCACAACGATTTCGGGAGCGGCGCCGTAGGGACCGGCCATCCCCGTGAACCAGGCGTGATTGGGACGGTCTCCGCCGCTCTGGGCCGTGCCGGTCTTGCCCAGCAGATCGAAGTGCTCCAGCGAGGAACGGTAGGCGGTGCCGCCCTGCCGCGTAACGCGGCGCATCCCTTCCCGGATGTGTTCGAGGTGTTCCCGGGAGATATCGAGACCCCAGTCAGCGCCGTTTGCGGCGCCGTTGGGCGTCAGGTACAGCAACGGGGCAGGCGCCGAGCCGTCGCGGGCAATGGCGACGAGAAACTGGGCCATCTTCAGGGGAGTCTGGTCGTTGGGCCCCTGACCGATGGCCAGGTTCAGCGCTTCGCCCTCACGCGGTTCATAACCGTAGCGCCGCTCCCAGTACCCGAAGCCCTCCGGAAAGTTGCCTCCGGTTTCCTGGGGCAGGTCGATTCCGCACCGGGCGCCGAAGCCCATTCGCGTACCGACCTCCAGCAGGCGCTTCAGCCCGATCTGCACCCCCAGCTGGTAGAAGTACACATTGCAGGAGTGCTGGATGGCCGCGGCCAGTGTGAGCGAACCGTGTCCCTCCTCCTTCCAGCACCGATAGGTCCGGTTACCGAAGTCATAGGATCCGCGGCAGGAAACCGGCATGCGCTCGGTGGGAGTCACCACGCCGAGTTCGAGGGCGATCGCGGCGGTCGCCAGCTTCCACGGAGATCCGGGAGGGTACTTTCCCATCACCGCCCGGTGGTACAGCGGACTCTCGGGATCCCGGACGAGACGGTTCCACTCGGCCGGGTCCACCACCCCCGCGAAGACGTTGGGATCGAAGGCCGGAGCGGAATAGAGTGCGAGAACGCCCCCGGTCTCCACGTCGAGGGCCACGACCGATCCGTTCATACCGTCGGGGAAGATGTGATGGATCCACTCCATCAGCGTCAGGTCCAGGCTGAGCCGGATGTCCGTCCCCGGTTCCTCGGTCACGCGGCGTACGCCTGCGAAGGGTCCCACGATTCGTCCCTCGGCGTTGACCTCGACATACCGCGTTCCCGGCTTTCCCTGCAGCGTCGCTTCGTACTGTGCCTCAACCCCGGACCGCCCCACGATCCAACCCGGCTCCGCACCCTCGTGCTCGCGAGCCTCGACTTCGGCCTCGTTGATCTCACCCACGTATCCGATTGCGTGCGCACCCACCTCCCCGGCCGGATAGCGCCGCTTCGGACGGGACTCGATGAGGAGACGCGGAAAGATCGACCGGCGTTCCTCCAGCGCCGCCACCGCGTCGAAGGGGGCGTCAACCGAGACCAGGAGGGGCCGGGGCGGACCCGACCGGGCCCGGGCTGAGAGTTCCTCCAGGCGTGCATCATCGATCTCCAGGTGTTCGCGCATCCGGCGCAGGGTCGAGATCATCGAATCGGGGCGGTCGGGAACTATGGACACGGAGTAGCCCGGGACGTTGTCGGCCAATACACGCCCAACCCTGTCCCGGATGACCCCGCGCGGTGCGGGAACTGTAAGTGTCTTCAATCGGTTCGACTGGGACCTGAGGAGCCAGTCCGAGGATCTGAGGACCTGGGCCCGGAAGAGCACGGCAACGAGAACCCCCAGAAGGGCGAACACCCCGACCCGGGCCCTCACCGCGAGCGATCTGGCGCGGGGTGGACTCAGGAGGGTCACCGGTTCCCCCGGCGGCGAATGAAGAGCACCCGGAAGACCAGGCCGGCGGCGGCGGCGTAGAGGCCCAGCAAGGGGGACTCCACCAGAGCCAGATCGCCCAGCGGCAGGCGGGCGGCCGGATCGGACGCGGTCCACGCGAGAAGGTCGCGGCTCCACTTGCCGAGCGTGAAGAAGACCGCCAGGAAGGGGATCGAGTCACCGACGAAGAAGTCACGGGTGCGGGCTCCCAAGGCCCCGACGACCGTCAGGGCGAACACGTTGGCCCCAAAGGAGATCGTTGCGAACGCGTCCTCCACCAGCCCGAGAACGAACCCCAGCACCGCTCCCCCGCTGCTGCCGAGCGAACGGCTGGCCAGAAGCAGCGCCACAACGACGAGGTCCGGCGCCACGGGTCCCAGCTCCAAAGCGACATGGAGCACCAGGTGCGTCACGATCAGGGTCGTGCAGAGCAGGAAGAGGCGCAGTCTCACGGGGGATCCACCTGCTGCGGCCGGAAAACACTGTCCTCCGCCGCCACCGTCACGCCGGCTCCGCTGCCGATATGGACCAGCGCGTGCGTGACCGCGCCCGGATGGACCGCCGGCTCGACGTAGTAGCTCCGGCTCCACCCCGCCGAAGCCTCCGCGGGACCCGAGATCCAACCGATGCGAATTCCCCGGGGGAATGTTCCCCCCCGCCCCGATGTGACCAGCTCGTCACCGGGGCTAAGGTCCGAGAGGTATGCGGTGCCCCTAAGCACCAGACGGTCCTGCTCGCGGAAGCCTCCCCGCACCGCCTCGACGAGGCCGTGGGCCCTGCCGTCAGGTGTCATGGCCGATACGCGAAAATCACGGTGGGACCAATCGTAGCCCATGGAGTAGCGGGAAAACACCTCCTGCACCTGCCCCAGAAGTCCGCTCTCGGTCACCACGGCGTTGAAGGGACTGATGCCGCCGCCCAGGCCCGCATCCAGTTGGAAGGTGCTCTCCGATCCCGGGGTCCCCGCACGGATCACGGTGACGGCGGTGACACGGTGGCTCGGCCGTTCCTTCAACCCGAGAAGGCTCCGCAGTTGCCGGTTCTCCTCGGCCAGCGTCCGCTGAGCGGCGACCGGAGCCACCAGGGAGTCCATCTGGGTTCGCAGCAGGTCGAAGTCGAGCGCGCGCTCCCGGGTTCTGGCGATAGCCCCGTTGATCTCGATGAAGGGGCTCAGCACCGTCTCCCGCATGAAGTGCCGCATCGCGCGCTGGGGTCCCGGAGGGAGGTTGAGAACGATGAGCGAACCCAGGAACACCCCGACGGCAAGGAGCAGATCCGTCTTCCTTCGCTCCCCCATGTGCCTCGGCTGCCCCGCCATTCCCGGCTGCTAGCCCGCTGAGTCCCCGCGGACACCGAGAGCGGCGGGTGACGAGGCCGGCGAGGGGAGCATTCCTGCCACAAGCCGCTCAGGTCCTGAGAACCGGCCGGTACTTCGCGAATTCCTCCAGAATGCGCCCCGACCCCCGCACTACGCAGGTCATGGGCTCTTCGTCCAGGTGAATCGGGAGGTTCGTCTCGAGCGCGATCAACTTGTCAAGACCGCGAATCAGCGCTCCCCCGCCCGTCATGACGATTCCGAAGTCCACGATGTCCGAAGCCAGTTCCGGCGGTGTGATCTCCAACGCCGACCGCACTGCTTCGACAATCGAACGCAACGGCTCCTGCAGGCACTCGCGAATCTCCTCGGAGTGAATGACCACCATCTTCGGGATCCCCGAGAGCAAGTCCCTCCCCTTCACCTCCATCTCCCGCTCGTTCTCGATCGGAATCGCGGAGCCGATCTGCATCTTGATGGCCTCGGCGGTGGGTTCACCGATAAGCAGGTTGTAGTTCTTGCGCAGGAAGGTGACGATGGACTGGTCCAGCTCGTCGCCCCCGATGCGGATCGAGGTGTCCGCCACGATCCCGGACAGCGCGATGACGGCGATCTCGGTCGTTCCCCCGCCGATGTCGATGACCATGTTGCCGCGCGGGGTCTCGATGGGAAGCCCCACCCCGATGGCGGCGGCCATCGGTTCGGCGACCATGTATACCTCGTTGGCACCGGCGGCCTGAGCCGAGGAACGGACGGCACGCCGCTCGAGTTCGGTAATGCCCGACGGCACGCCCACCACCACCCTGGGCTTGATGCGGAAGATCCGCTTCGACATGACCTGCTTGAGGAAGTGACGAAGCATGAGTTCGGTGACGTCCACATCCGCGATGACGCCGTCCTTGAGCGGTCGGACGGCCTCGATTCCGTCCGGCGTCCTCCCGAGCATGCGCTTGGCTTCGAGGCCCACGCTCATGATCCGCTTCGTTCCGCGCTCCACCGCAACCACGGAAGGCTCGCTGAGCACAACACCCTCACCTCTTACACAAACCAGCGTATTGGCCGTCCCGAGGTCGACGCCGATGTCGCTGGTCGGGACCAGCCTCTTCGAACTAAACCAGCTCGAGGGCGGTGACAACTGTGGTCATGAGCCGGTTGGGCTCCCCTTCAGAGGATGGTGGCCGCTTGACTTGGGATGGACGTAACCTATCGCAATCCGGTCCTTATTTCACGCCCGTACTCCCGAATCGGCCCGTGCCGCGTTCGGTTTCGGAAAGCGCTGCGGTCTCCTCGACCGCCGGCGTAAGACACCGGTTGAATACGAGTTGCGCGATCCTGTCGCCGCGCCGGATCTCCACCGGGACGGGACCGAGGTTCTGCATGAGAATCTTGAGTTCACCCCGGTAATCCGGGTCGATCGTGCCCGGGCTGTTGGGCAGTGTGATCCCGTGCCGGGCGGCCAGTCCGGAGCGGGGACGCACCTGGCACTCCACTCCCAGGGGCAGCTCCATGACCAGTCCCGTGCACGCCGCGTAGACTTCCCCGGGCGCCAGCCGGAAGCGTTCGCAGCTCCGGACGTCGTATCCGGCGGAGCCTCCCGTCGCCCGAGCGGGGAGCGCCAGGTCGGGATTCGCCGGGAGCCGCTTGAAGCGGACGCGGTCTCCGGCGCCCCCGGCCCGTCCGCCAACCGGTTCGCAGTTCAGCCCGAACGCCTCCGCAACCCCCGGGTGCACAACCGTGCCGGCAAAAACGTTGATCCCCCGGCCCAGGTCCGGATCCTCCGCGCAGGCCCGTTCCCAACCCTTGCCGGCAAGCTGAAGCGCGTAGGGCAAGGTCGCGTTCGTGAGCGCCAGCGTCGACGTGCGCGGTACGGCACCCGGCATGTTCGAGACTCCGTAGTGGATCACGCCGTCCACTTCGTACACGGGGTCTTCGTGGGTAGTCGGCCGGATCGTCTCCACGCAGCCCCCCTGGTCCACCGCCACATCCACGATCACCGATCCGCGCCGCATGGTGGCCAGATCCCTACGCTTCACCAGCTTCGGCGCCTTGTTCCCCGGAACGAGCACCGCCCCGACCACCAGGTCGGAGTCCCGCAGCTGTTTCCGGATCGCGTAGCGGGTGGAGTAGAGGACGTTCACGTTGGCGGGCATGATGTCGCCGAGGTGGCGAAGGCGCGCCAGGGACACGTCCATCACCGACACCCGGGCCCCCAGCCCCGCCGCCATCCGCGCCGCCTCGGTGCCCACGACACCCCCGCCCAGAACGAGGACCTTGGCGGGAAGCACGCCGGGGACTCCCCCCAGGAGGATTCCCGATCCGCCGGAAGGCCGGCCCAGGTACTTGGCCCCCTCCTGAACCGCCATCCGCCCCGCGACCTCGCTCATCGGCGTGAGCAGGGGCAGTTCTCCGTCTTCGGGACCCACGGTTTCGTAGGCGATCGCGATGCATCCGCTCCGCATGACCGCGCGGATCAGCGCTTCGGAGGCCGCGAAGTGAAAGTAGCAGAAGACCACTTGGTCCTTCCGCATCAGGGGCCACTCGGACGGCACCGGCTCCTTCACCTTCATGATCATCTCCGCCCGGTCCCACACCGCATCCGCGCCCGGGACGATTTCGGCCCCCGCCCGCTCATAGAAGTCGTCGGTGAAGCCGCTATCCTCCCCGGCCCCGGCCTGAACCAGCACCTCCTGCCCCGCCCGTGTCAGCGCCTCGGCGCCGGCGGGCGTGAGTGCCACCCGGTATTCGTTCTGCTTCACCTCCGCCGGAATGCCCAGGAGCATCTTCAGTTCGTCCCCTGCCGTTCGTCGGGGCCGAGGCACAGCGTGTACTGGCGCTCGGGGTCGAGCACCTCCCCGGCCACCCGGGCAATATCGCACTCCGACACGGCATCGATCAGCCTCTGCATCTCGTCCAGTCCGATGAAGGGCTCATCATGCAGTGCAAACCCCGCAAGCCGATGAAGGCGGGCACCCGGGGACTCGAGCGACAGCATCATCCGGCCCTTGACCTGTTCCCTGGTACGCGCCAGTTCATCGCCGGGAAGGCCTTCGGCCGCCACGATGCCGCAGATACCGCGAACGGCGTCGAGCGCGGCCGGTGCCGAGGCGGGCCGCGTGCCCACATAGACGCCCAGGACGCCGGCACGAGCGTAGAAGGCCTGATAGGAGTAGACCGAGTAAGCGAGGGCCAGCTCTTCCCGGACGCGCTGGAAGAGCCGCGAGCTCATCCCCCCTCCCAGCGCCGCCGACAACAGAATGAGCGCGTAGCGGTCCGGGTGCGAGTGCCCGCACGTATCGCGGCCGAGCACGATGTGAACCTGGGCGAGGTCGCGGTCGATTCTATCGGTCCCGGGGCTTGCTTCACTCGGATCGGCCACGGCGTTCGCCTCGCGGCCCGTCTCGATTCCCCCGAACCACTCCTCCACGAGTGCCGCGAAGGCGTCGTGCTCCACGCATCCGGCCGCCGCCACGACCATGTTGGACCCCACGTAGCGATCGCGGTGAAGGGCGGCGAGGTCGTCGCGGGAGATGGCGGCTACGGTCTCCCTCGTCCCCAGGATCGAGTTCCCGTATGGATGGCCGCCCCACATCCGGTCACCGTGCAGTTCGAAGACCAGGTCGTCGGGGGTGTCCTCCACCGCCGCGATCTCCTCGCTCACCACCTCCTTCTCGCGAGCCAGGTCCTCCGGCTCGAGGAGAGGGCTGCGCACCAGGTCGGACAACACCTCCACCGCCCGCGGGAGGTGGTCCGTCAGAACCCGCGCCTCGTAGCCGGTGTGTTCGCGCGAGGTGTAGGCATTGAGGGACCCCCCCAGGCTCTCCAGCGCGAGCGCTATCTCCCGGCGGGACCGGTTTTGCGTGCCGCGAAAGACCATGTGTTCCAGGAGGTGGCTCGCGCCCGTCATCTCTACCGGTTCCAACGCGGATCCCTGCCGCACCCAAACCCCCGCCGACGCCGAGCGCACTCCCCTCATGGATTCGGTAAGTACACGGACACCGTTGCCGAGGCGGGTCGCGCGGTATTGCTCCTCGCCGGCCTCCGCGCGTTTTGCCATCCGGTCTCCGTCCCGCCCAACGACCCTACGAGCCTGCCCCTGCCTTCTTCTTCGCAACCTCATCCTCCTCGGCCGCGGCAGCCTTCTTGGAGAGCCGCATCCTGCCCTTCTCGTCGATGGACAGGAGCTTCACGCGAATGACGTCCCCGCGGTTCACCACGTCCTCCGTCTTGCCGACCCGGTAGTTGGCAAGCTCCGAGATGTGGCACAGCCCCTCCACCCCGGGCATGATCTCCACGAAGGCGCCGAAGGTGGTGGTGTTCTTCACGGGGCCCTCGTAGATGCGGCCGACCTCCGGCTCCTGGACGATCGCCTCGATCATCTCGCGCGCCCGCGCGGCCGCCTCGCCCGACACGGCGGCGATCTTCACGACCCCGTCGTCGTCGACTTCGATGGTGGCACCGGACTCGTCCTGTATCGCACGGATTGTCTTGCCCTTGGGCCCGATGATATCACCTATCTTCTCAGGGTTGATGCGGATCGACGTGATCTGCGGGGCGTGCGGCGAAAGGTCGTCGCGCGGAGCCCGGATCGCGGCATGCATGCAGTCCAGGATGTGCATGCGGCCCCGGCGGGCCTGCTCCAGCGCCTCCTCCAGCAGCTCGAAGGTGAGCCCATCGATCTTGATGTCCATCTGTATCGACGTGACGCCCCTGCGGGTGCCGGCCACCTTGAAGTCCATATCGCCAAGCGCGTCCTCCATGCCCAGGATGTCGGTCAGGATGGCCGCGCGGTCTCCTTCGCTGACGAGACCCATGGCCACCCCGGCACAGGCCGCCTTCAGCGGGACCCCCGCATCCATCAGCGACAGCGACGCGGAGCACACCGACGCCATGGACGAGGATCCGTTCGACTCCAGGATGTCCGAGACGATGCGGATCGTGTAGGGGAAGTCGTCGTAGTCCGGAAGAAGCGGTTGGATGGCCCGCTCGGCCAGTGCCCCGTGCCCCTTCTCGCGCCGCGAGGTGGACCGGATCGGTCTGGCCTCGCCCACCGAGAAGGGCGGGAAGTTGTAGTGAAGCATGAACGACTTGGTGATCTGTTCCGGGGTGTCGATCGAGTCGATGCGCTGCTCGTCCCTCGAAGTCCCCAGCGTGACCACGCCGAGCGACTGGGTCTCGCCCCGAGTGAACAGGGCGGAGCCGTGTGTGCGCGGGAGCACCCCGACCTCGCATTCGATCGAACGGACATCCTCGAAGCCCCGGCCATCGGCCCGAAGTCCTTCGTCCAGGATCCGCGCCCTCACGCTCTTCTTCTCGAGCGACCGGACAACCCCCCTGACGCCGTCCGCGTCAACCGCGCCCTCGGGGTCCTCGGCCGCAAGCCGCCCGGCCACCTCGGCCGCGATCTCGGCGAGCGCCGCCATGCGGTCCTGCTTCCCCGCGATCTGCACGGCCTCGGCCACCTTTTCGGCGGCCGCGTGCTCAACGCGGCTCCGCAGTTCGGGGTCGACCTGCTTCGGCTCCCACGCCATCTCGGGCACGCGGCGTGGCGCGATCAGCTCTTCCTGAATCTCGATCAGCTCCCGGATCGCCTCGTGGGCCACCCTGAGCCCTTCCAGGATCTCGGTCTCGGGCACCTGGATGGCCCCGCCCTCGACCATCACGATGGCGTTGGCGGAGCCGGCCACTACGATGTCCACGTCGGCGTATTCCAGCTGCGTGAAGGTCGGGTTCACCACCCAGTTTCCCTGAATGCGCCCGATCCGCACCGATGCGAGGGTTGTCCGGAAGGGATGACCGAGGTGTTCAGCGCCACCGAAGCACCGATGAGCGCGAGCACGTCGGCGTCGTTCTCCTGGTCGGCGCTCAGCACCTGGGCGTGGATCTGGGTCTCGTTGAAGAAGCCGTCGGGGAAGAGCGGTCGCAGCGTCCGGTCGGTGAGCCGGGCCGAGAGGACTTCCTTCTCGTGGGGCGCACCTTCGCGTTTGAAGAAGCCGCCGGGGATCTTCCCGGCCGCGTAGGCCTTCTCCCGGTATTCGACCGTCAGGGGGAAGAAGGGGAGGTGGGTCGGTTTGTCCTGCACCGTCGCGGTGACCAGAACTACAGTCTCGCCGAACTGAACGAGGCATGCCCCGTGCGCGAGCCGGGCCATGCGGCCGACTTCAAGGACGAGCGTCCTGCCAGCGAACTGGCGTTCGATTCTTTCAATCATTTCGTCTTTCCTGGGATGCCGCCGCAGTGGGCGGCGAGGGGGCGGGGGGCGAGGGTCGCCCGGTCGCCGAGGGGGTTTCCTGCCAGGGGGTCTGCTGAGATTTCCGGGCACGCGAGGGTTGACCGGGATGGGTGAAACGACCAGCGCGGATGCATCGGCGCTCGAATGCCGGGGGTGTTTTGTCCACGGGCTGCTAGTGGCGCAGCCCGAGATCCTTGATCAGGGAGCGGTATCCGTCAACGTCGGTCCGCTTGAGATACTCGAGCAGCCGCCGCCTGCGCCCCACCATCTTGAGGAGTCCGCGGCGGCTGTGGTGGTCGTGCTTGTGAGCGTTGAAGTGGTCGCGCAGGTGGTTGATCCGCGCCGTGAGAAGCGCGACCTGCACCTGTGTGCTCCCGGCCCCGTTCTCATGGGGTTGGTACTTGCCTATGATCTCTTGCTTGTCGATTCCCATGCCGGTTTCCGTGTATCGCCTGCCGCAACGCCGGGTGCGTCGTTGGCCAAACAGCCTTGTAATTTAGCCGGTCGCCGCTCGGGAAGGAAGGCCGACGAGGCATCGGCGACGAGGTTCGGGCAGAGTACCGGCCAGGCGCGCGTTCGTGTGAGTCCGACGACCTCATCCTCCGGGCGCCAGTACCTCCCGCGTCCGCGACACATCCGCTCGCATCTGCTCCGCCAACTCGGCCGGCGAGCCGAAGGCGGTCACCGGACGCAGCCGCTCGATCAGTTCCAGCCGGATCTCGCATCCGTACAGGTCGCCGGCGAAATCCAGCAGGAATACCTCCACCGCGGCACCGGCCCCCGGAAAGGTGGGTCGCGAACCGATGTGCAGCGCACCCATGAACCTGCCCGGGGGGACCGTGGCGTAGCAGGCGTAAACGCCTTCCATGGGGATGAGCTTGTCGTTGCCGTGGACTCGCACGTTGGCCGTGGGGAAGCCCAGTTCCCGGCCGCGTCCCTCACCGGGGACGACGGTTCCGGTCAGCGAATAGGGCCGCCCCAGACCGCGATTCGCGTCGGCCAGCCGGCCGTCGCCGAGCGCCCGGCGGATAGAGGAGGACGAGACGGCGGTGGACCCGGCGTGCACGGCTTCCACCACGTCGACCGCGAAGCCCAGTTCGGCGCCGATGGTGCGGAGCGTGCTCACATCACCCGAGCGTCCGCGCCCGAAGCCGTGGTCGTAGCCGATGACCAGTTCGCTCATTCCCAACCCACCGAGAAGGATCTCAGTAACAAAACGCCGCGGCGAGTATTCCCGCAGCACCGGTGTGAAGGCGAGGAAGACGACGTAGTCCAGGTGGCTGGCGGCCAGCACGGCCTTCTTCTCCTTCGTCGTCGTGAGCAGTTTCGGAGCCGCCTCCGGGCGTACGATCCTGAGAGGGTGAGGGTCGAAGGTCACCAGGACGCTCCTGCCCCCGCGGGCCGCTGCCCGGGCCCCGATCTCATCGAGAACGCTCCAGTGTCCCCGATGTACGCCGTCAAAGGTGCCAACCGTGACAACCACGGGACGGCCGTCCGGCGGGAGTCCTGCCGTGCCGCTCAGGAAGCTTGTCACTGGACCGCCCCAAGCGGGCCGCGGACAAGGCCCCGCGAGCACCGAAAACGGCGAGGCGCCGGGCCGGCAAGGCGCGACGAGCGGGAAGTAGCAGCGCCATTCGCCCGGGGAGCAACGAGAGCGGAGCCGTCACACACGCTGGAACACCTTGCGCGGCTCCAGCACGCCGTCCTTCACCGCCCCCACCGCCACCAGCCGCCCCCCGGGCAGGGCGAACACCGCCGCACCGCAGTCCGGAGCGCCGCTCGGCACCCGCCTGCCCGCCGCCAGCATCGTGGCCTCACCCGGTTCCACGACCACGCACGGCAGGTGGGCCAGCGCCGGCACGGCCTCCACCCAGGCGCGCGGCGGGATCTCCCCGCGCTGTAACGCCTCGAGCGGCGCCGCGTCTCGCAGATGGAAGTCCCCGACCCGGGTACGGCGCAGCGCGGTGAGGTGGCAGGCCGTGCCCAGCCGACCACCCATCTCGGCCGCCAGGCTGCGCACGTACGTTCCGCTCGAGCACGCCACCCGGAAGCGGACAGTGGGAAGTGCGAGCTCCAGAATCTCCATCGACCGTACG
Source organism: Longimicrobiales bacterium (assembly GCA_965204275.1). Lineage (GTDB taxonomy): Bacteria > Gemmatimonadota > Gemmatimonadetes > Longimicrobiales > Gaopeijiaceae > Bin94. The sequence continues at coordinate 710,041 of CBDBEC010000002.1, read as the reverse complement.
GTTACGGTACGTGGCCGCAGCTCGACCTTCTCCCCCCGCCGCACCCGCCGATGCGCCGGCACACCGTCCACCTTGACGGCGGAGTACGCGGGAGGCGTCTGTAGCAGCGTCCCCACGATGCGCGCCGCAACGCTCCGGATCCGATCCGCGCTCAGTGCCCTCCAGCGGTCGTCCTCGGCCACTCGCGCCCCCTCCGGATCCAGAGAGTCGGTGGCGACTCCGAGGCACGCCGTCCCGACGTATTCCTTGTCCAGCCCCGTGAGGTATTCGAGGAGGCGTGTGGCCCGCCCGATCCCCAGCACGAGCAGCCCCGTGGCGAACGGGTCGAGGGTGCCTGCGTGGCCCGCCTTCCCTCTCCTCAGTGCGCGGCGGACCACGGCTACGACGTCGTGCGATGTCACGCCAGCGGGCTTGTCCGCCAGCAGGATCCCCATCGCCGGGGACGGATCCTTCAAGGTTCCCCGTCTCCGGCTTCCGGAGATTCGATGGCGGGAAAGTCCTCCTCTGGAGCGTCCGGCTCTTCCCTCCCCTCGTCCGGCGGAAGAACCTCACGCAGGATGGCCTCGATCCGCTGCCCCGCCCCGATCGACGTGTCGCGCTCGAAGCGCAGCTCCGGCATGCGCCGGATATGCAGTTCACTTCCCAGCACCGAACGCAGGAAGGGCGCGGCCCGGGCCAGTGCGGCCAGCGTTCGGCTCTGCTCGTCGGCCGACCCGTGCGGCTCCACGTACACACGCGCAAACCAGAGATCCGAACTCACCTCCACCCCTGTGACGGCGAGCGGCCCGACCTCCGGATCACGCACCAGGTTCCTGATCTTGAGCGAGAGCTCGCGGCGCAGTTGCTCGCCCAGCCGCGAACGTCGGTGGACGGACATCAGCGGCCCGCGGACGAAGCCGGAGCGGAGAAGGTGCGGGCAGCCGAATCCGCGGCGGCGGAAGCGCTGGCGTTCGAGTTCATGGTGCTTGCGGCGGCCAGGGGCGGCGAGGTTAGGGGGTGGTGTTGAGCGAGATGGATGAAGACTCGGTCGTGTGGACGATTCCAGCAAGCCGGATGAAGACGCAGCGGGAGCACCGGGTGCCGCTGTGCGGCCGGGCGCGGGAGATCCTGGAAGCGGATCGGAAACCGGGCAACGGCGAAAGCCCGGTCGTGTTCCTCGGCGAGCGTGGCAGACTGGTGGGTGGAAAGCGGTCGCCCGGGTTCAGTCTGCGTTGCGATCGGCATCCGCTCCCGTGCGCCCAAGAGGAGAAACCTGCGTGGCCGCGTGCCTGGCAAATCCCGAGCCGGCTTCGGCCCCAGAATGGCGATCCTCGCACCTCCGATGTCGAGCGACCTTTCATCGGCGAGGCGCTCGGACCGTTCAAAGTGCGTCCACGCCGCGCGGTATCGTTGGTAGATCCGGTGGGCGGCGGCGTTGAGCACTGCCGCGACGCCGCAGGAGAGCGACAGGGCGGTTGCGAGAACGATCAGCCAGTGGGCGTCGAGCCAGTCCCAGCGTCAGTGGTCCCGAGAGTCCTATGGACAGGAAGAAGCCGAGCAGGAACGGGTACTTGAACCCGAACATGGTACTTGCCACCTCTTCGGCCTTTTGGTGGCGGGCGACGAGCGCGCCCAGGTCTCCCTTCAACCCGGCCAAGGGCGGCAGCCCGGCGGCTCTGGACAGGAGTGCAGGAAGATGTGTCGGGCCGCTCGCCTCGGAAGACCCCGTGCGCCGGTTCGCTTCGCTCTGGTTGCTCCCAGGGCGAACAGCGCTGCTACAATCGCTCTTTGGAGTTCCCCACGACCACCGCATCCCGCGCCCCCGCCACGACGCGGTCCACCGAATCCTGGATTGCGTCGGCCTGCGCGGCGTGGGCGGCCAGGAAGGCCACGGAAATGCGCCCCCGGTTGCGCATGTCCTGCAGTCCCGACTCCACGACCGAGACGTTCATGCGGGCGAGGCGGTCCTTGAGCGAGCGGATCACGGAACGCTTCCGCTTGAGCGAATCCGCGGCGGGAATCGCCAGGTCCCATGTCGACACTGTGACCACCAGAGGGGGCCGCGGGTGCGGTTCGAGGCCGGACGTCCTCAATCCCGCTCGACGCTGGCAAGGGTGCGCGCGACCTCCTGGACCTGGTAGGTCTCGATGATGTCGCCGGCCTTGAGGTCGTTGAAGTTGGCGATCCCGATCCCGCATTCGAAGCCTTCCTTGACCTCGCGCGCGTCGTCCTTGAAGCGCTTGAGCGATCCGATCTCGCCGTCGTAGATGACCACGCCCTCGCGGATCACCCGGGCCAGCGCTCCACGCTGGATCGCCCCTTCCACAACATAGCTGCCGGCAATGGTGCCGACCCCGCGAATCTTGAAGATCACCCGTGCCTCGGCCGCCCCCACGATGCTCTCCCGCCGCTCCGGCGCGAGGAGTCCCTCCAACCCGGCCCTGACATCGTCGACGGCCTCGTAGATCACGTCGTAGGTCTGGATCTCGACGGTCTCGCGCGCCGACGCCTGCCGCGCCCCGGCGTCCGGGCGGACCCTGAAGCCGATGATCACCGCGCCGGCCGTAAGCGCGAGCATCACGTCCGACTCGTTGACCGCGCCCACCCCCCGGTGGATGATCTCCACCTGCACCTCCCTGGCGGAGAGCTGCTCGAGGGAGTCGCAGAGAGCCTGCACCGAACCATCCACGTCACCCTTCACAACCAGGCGCAGCGTGTTCACGTCGCCCGCGGCCAGCAGTTGGGTGAAGTCTCCGAGCTTGATGCCGCGTTCCTTGATCCGGAGCTGCTTCTCGCGGTCCAGTCGCTGGCGGTTGGCGGCGATCGAAGCGGCCGCGACCCCGTCCATGACCTGGAAGACATCCCCCGCCTGCGGCACGCCCGCCGCCCCCAGAATCTGGACCGGAATCCCCGGTCCGATCTCGTCGACATGATTTCCGCGCTCGTCCAGGAGTGCCCGGACGCGGCCGTCGTACAGGCCGGCCACGAAGCTGTCGCCCACTCGCAGGGTGCCGTTCTGCACCAGGATCGTCGCGACGGGTCCCTTGCCGATGTCGAGTGCGGCTTCTACCACCGTCCCCACGGCGTCCCGCGCGGGATTGGCCTGGATTTCCAGAATCTCCGCCTGCAGAAGGATCTTCTCCAGCAGGTCGTCCATCCCGTCACCGGTTCTGGCCGAGACCTCGGCCACCAGCGTTTCGCCCCCGAAGTCCTCGACGGTGACACCGTGCTGCAGCAGGTCCTGCCTGACCCGGTCCGGTTCGGCGGTGGGCAGGTCGATCTTGTTGACGGCCACGACCATCGGTACCCCGGCGTTCCTGGAATGGCTGATCGCTTCGACGGTCTGCGGCATGACAGCGTCGTCGGCCGCCACGACGAGAACCACGAGGTCCGTGACGTCCGCCCCCCGCGCGCGCATGGCCGTGAAGGCGGCGTGGCCGGGCGTGTCCAGGAAGGAGATGGTGCGTCCCTCGTCCAGTTCGACGTGGTATGCGCCGATGTGCTGGGTGATGCCCCCGGCCTCGCCCGCCACCACGTTGGTGCGTCGGATCCAGTCCAGGAGCCTGGTCTTTCCGTGGTCAACGTGTCCCATCACCGTGACCACGGGCGGACGTGGGCGCAGATCCGCCGGATCGTCTTCCTCGATCTCTTCGGTCGGCGGCAGGTAGTCGGCCTCCCGGACGGCCTTGAAGCCGAACCCTTCCAGCAGCAGTTCGATCTGATCGAAGTCGAGCCGCTGATTGATGGTCACCGGCAGGCCCATGTTCCGGAATGCGGACCCGATGATCTCCGCGGCGCTGGTCTCGATCAGTTCCGCGAGTTCGGCGACGGTGAGGAATTCGTTGACGCGGACGGTGCGGGCCTCGGCGGCAACCTTTTCGGCGGCCCGTTCCTCGGCAGCCACCCGTTCCTCCTTGGCCGCGGCCACGGTCGCCTTTCCCTTCCTGCGCTTCTTGCGGCCGCCCTTGATCTCGGCCATGACCCGCTGGATGTTCTCCTTCGCCTTGTCGCGATCGCCGCCTCGCCGGCGCCGACCCCGTTTCCGCTCCTTCTTCCTCCGACCGTCGGACGTGTATCCCTCGGCCTGTATGCGGACCTTCCCACCCGGGCCCGCGCTGGCCGCCGGTTCGGGCCTGCTCCTCCCGGGGGCAAGGCCTCCGGGAGCTCCATCCCTTGCAGGGGCCGGCTTCGTTCCCGGACGAGCGGGCGCGAGCGGCGGGGCGGAAGGAGTCTCCTCGATGCCGGGTTCGGCCGGAGTGGTGGGGGCCGGGTCCACTGCCGTAGAGACGGGAGCTTCCGCGTCGGCAGGCTCGGCCCCGGCCGGTTCCGCGGATGCCGTCTCGGCCGGCGCCTCCGACATGGCATCCGTGTGATCCGGGGGTGGAGCAACGGACTTCGGCGGGACTTCCTCCACCACCGGTCCCGCACTCACGGCGGCGGGGGCTGGGGCTTCGGCTGCCGGCGAGATCACCGGTTCCTCCGCGCGGCCATCCGGCGGCGTCTGCCCGGCGTCGACAGCGGCCGCCTCCACCTGGGGCGCGGCGACCGCCTCTCCGTCGCCGTCCTGCTGCACCACCACGTCCTCCAGGACGGGCGTTTCAGCCGAGGCTTCCGGCGTGGGGACCGGCGGCGTAACCCGCCGCCGTCGACGGCGGCGGCGGCTCGTCGGCTTGTGAGCCCTGACAACCGCTCGCATCACATCCTCGGCTTCGCCCCGACCCGCCCTGCGTTCACGCTCGAGGCGGGTGCGAACCTTGGCCACGTCCGTGTCCCGGATGAAAGCATCGGCGTGCCCGACACGCACGCCCGATTCCCGAAGAAACCTGAGGAGCACATCGGCGTTGACTCTCAGGTCGACGGCAAGCTCCTTGACCCGCATCAGGCCGGCTCGCCCTTCGGGGCCACCGCTTCTTCGCCGACCGGAGCTGTCTCGGCATCGATCACGGTGAGGTCCTCGATGAGGGCCAGCAACTGCGCCGCCGCCTCCTCGCTGACCCCGTCCACGGCCAGGAAATCCGCCCGGTCGAGGTCGATGATGTCGAGGAAGCTGTTGTACCCCGCCTGGCTCAGGGCCGTCAGGGTGGCTCCGTCGAGGGACAGTTCCTGCAGGGGGAAGTCGGCGGTCTCGTAGGAGTCGGTTTCATCCTCGAGGAAGAGGGACACGTCCGCACCTCGCTCCAGCCACTCCCGTGAACCGTAGAGATCGATCTGCCATCCGATCAGCTGGGACGCGAGCCGGACGTTCTGGCCGTTCCTTCCGATCGCAAGGGAAAGCTGGTCCTCGTCGACGATCGCGGTTATCACCTGCCGCGCCGGGTCGGAGATGACCTTGGCCACCCGGGCGGGGGCCAGCGCACGGCGGGCGAAGACCTCGGGATCCGGGTGCCAGGGCACGATGTCTATGCGCTCCCCGCCCAGCTCCGAAACCACCGCCTGGACCCGGGAACCCTTGAGCCCCACGCAGGCCCCGACCGGATCGATGGAGTCGTCACGGCTGTGCACCGCGATCTTCGTCCGGCCACCCACCTCCCGGGTGAGTTCCTTGATATCGACGATGCCCTGGTAGATCTCCGGAACCTCAAGCCGGAACAGCGCCGCCACGAAGAGGGGGTCCGCGCGGGAAAAGATCAGCCGGGGACCCTTGGGCGTCTCGTCTACCTTCTTGAGGACGGCGCGGATGGACTCACCCTGCCGGAAGCGCTCCCGCGGATTCTGCTCCTTCCAGGGAATGATGGCCTCTGCGTCACGGGAACGGTTCAGCATGAGGACCAGTTTGCCGCGCTCGATCTGCTGCACCTCGCCGGAGAGCAGATCCCCCACACGGTCGGAGTACTCGTCACGGATGCGCTGCCGCTCGCCTTCCCGCACCAGCTGCACGATCCGCTGCTTGGCGGCCATCACGGCGTTACGGCCGAACTCCGAGAACTCCACCGGGATCTCCATTACGTCGCCGATCTCGTAGGTGGGATCGTCCCAGCGCGCTTCGTCCACCGAGATCTCGGAGGACGGGTCCTCGACATTCTCCACGACGCGCTTGAGCACCAGCATCGCGATGTCGCCCCCGATATCGTCAATGGTGATTTCGGTGTCGACGTTGGCGCCGAAAATCCGGGCCAGACCGGCGTGAATGCCATCCCGGATGAGCTCATTGACCTCGTCCGGCTCGAGGCTCTTGGCGGCCGCGATGGCCTTGAACGCCTCGATGATCCGGGCGGTGTTGACGGTCATGATACCTTCCAGTCGTGCACCAGGCGGGCAGAGCCCACAAGCGACGCCGGAACGTCTATCTCGTCTCCCCCCTGCAGACGCAGCCGGATCGACGCCGTCCCCCCGCCTTCCGCGAAGAGGCCGAGAAGTTCGCCCTCGAGGTGTGAACTCCTTCCCCGAAGGGCCCCGGTGCCGGTAACGGCGATCCGGTGCCCGCGGAACCGCCGGAAGTCCTTGTCCCTCGTGAGCGGGCGCTCCAGACCCGGCGAGGAAACCTCAAGCACATAGCTCTCCGGCACCCGGGCATCACGGTCCAGCCAGGCCTCGATGCCCCGGCTTACCGTCGTGCAGTCGTCAAGGGAGACCGGGCGGTCCAGGGCCTCGCGTTCCACCCGCAGCCTGATCACCGGCCTGCGGGGTCCGCCGGCCCATTCCAGCTGGACGAGTTCGTACCCGAGGCGGGAAAGCCGTGCCTCGAGTTCTTCCCCGAGTTGCGCCCGGTTCAAGTTCACGTGCTCCCCCTGGCCATAGTGGACAAAAAAAGCGGGGGCTGCCTTCTCCCCCACTCGAAGGGCCGCCGCCCTCCGCCGGGGAGGCCGGGACACCGGTTTTAATTATAGCCCAGGCAGGTCTTTCCGGTCAATCCGGGTCACGTTCGGCGCTCGATCCTGGCGCCCAGCGCCGCCAGGCGCTCGTCGATCCTCTCGTAGCCGCGTTCGATCTGGTCAGCGTTGCGGATCTCGCTCTCGCCGCGTGCACCCAGCGCTGCGATGAGCATCGCCATCCCGGCCCGGATGTCCGGGCTCTCCATGCGGGCCCCGCGCAGGCGCGACGGACCGACCACCACGACGCGGTGGGGGTCGCACAGGATGATCCGGGCACCCATCGCCACCAGCTTGTCGGTGAAGAACATGCGGGACTCGAACATCTTCTCGTGAATCAGGATCGTCCCGCGCGCGCAGGTGGCCGCGACGACCGCGATCGACGTCAGATCGGCCGGGAACGCCGGCCATGGTCCGTCGTCGACCTTCGGAATGTGCCCGAAGGCGTCCATCCGGATCACCGGCTGCTCGCGCCCGTCCACGATCAGGTCACGGCCGTCCAGGCGGCAGTCGATCCCGAGGCGGCGAAACCCGATCAGGGTGGAGTCGAGGTGCGAGACCGGGGCGTCCTCGATCACGAGCCGGCTGCCCGTGACCGCCGCCAGCCCCATGAAGGATCCCGTTTCCACGTGGTCGGCACCGATCTCGTAGTCGGCCCCGCCGAGCGAACGTACGCCGTGGATGGTCAGGTTGGAGGTGCCGATTCCCTCGATGCGCGCACCCATGGCGCCCAGGAGGTGGCAGAGGTCCTGAACGTGGGGCTCGGCCGCCGCGTTGCGGATCACCGTCCGGCCCGCGGCCCTCGACGCGGCCATGACGGCGTTTTCGGTTGCCGTGACCGATGGTTCGTCCAGGAACATGTCGGTGCCGGTGAGGGCGCGCGCGCGGATGTCCAGCCCGGCAGCGGTCTCGACTTCGGCGCCCAGGGCCCGGAAGGCCAGCAGGTGCGTGTCGAGCCGGCGGCGCCCGATGACGTCGCCCCCCGGAGGAGGCAGCGAGAGCGATCCGAAGCGCGCCAGGAGCGGGCCCGCAAGCAGGATCGACGCACGAATGCGCTCCGAGAGTTCGGCATCGAGGTCCCCGGCCTCCAGGTTGGCAGCATCGACCACCACCACGTTGGAACCGGTCCACGTTACGGAAGCCCCGAGATACTCCATGATCTCGAGGAGGGTATGCACGTCCCGGATGCGGGGGACGTTGCGAACGGTGACGGGCTGCGCCGACATGAGCGTGGCCGCGAGGACCGGCAGCGCCGCGTTCTTGTTGCCGGCGGGGCGAATGCTGCCGCTCAGCTCATGGCCGCCCGAGACGATGAACGATGACATCGGCCGAAAGATACCGCATTTGCGCCATCTCTGGATAGCTTTCCCGTGCCGCCCCATATTCGGGGCCCCGGATCACGCCACCCGGAACGTGGGAGCGCCCATGTCATTCCCCCCGCACCCTGCCCTTCAGGACACCACCGTCGTCGAGGTGGCACGGGACGGGCTCGCCATCGTCTCTGCGTGGACGATGATCGGAATGGCCCTGGCGTTTGCGGCGATTCTGGTGGTCCTGGTCATGGTGCTGGTCGAAGTCCGCCGCCTCTCGCGGGCATGGACGGGGTTGTTGACCGCAACCGGCGAACGGTCCCGGCCGATGCTGGAGCATGCGGGCAACGCGGCCCGCAATCTGGATCACGTCACCACGGTGGCGAGAACCGAAGTCGACCGCCTCAACGAGACGATCGGGAGCGTGGCGGACGATGTCGGCGAGGCCTCGGTGGAAGTGAGGCGCCGTCTCGGTGACCTCTCCGCCCTTCTCGACCTGGCCCAATCCGAGGCCGAGGATGCGGTGCTGGACGTGGCCGCCAAGGTGCGCATGCTGCGGAAGGGGGCGGGGTTGCTGGGGAGGATGCGGGGAGGTGGCGGGGCGGATGGCGCGGGCGGTGACTTCGGGAACGACGGCGCGGGCGCGGAGGGCAACGGCGAAGACAGGGGTGACGTCGGCCCGGGTGCTGTGGACCCCGCCGCGCACGGGGATCAGGAATAGGCGGACGACTCGGCTCTCACATCACCCGCGAAGCCCCCCGCACGGGAGAGCTTCGCGAGAGCCGTCCGAGGGCGGTGAGGCTTCAGGGCCGGCAAGTCGCCATCGGTGGCGTATTGCCGGTCCCCTCAGCTCGAACACTTGCGGTTGCCCTCGTGCTCCTCGATAGACTCAAGCCAACGCTGAAACTCTTCGTCGGCCGGGGAACAGAGATCCGTGTCGCCCCAGTAGAATCCCTTCAGACGTGCACGCATCAATTCTCGCGGAAGCCGACCACTCAACGGGTTCTGAGCGATCGCCAGGCCTATGAGGGAACCGAGATCGCCGAACTCGGGCGGAACCGGGCCGGTCAGTTGGTTGGCATCCAGCCAGAGCGACCGGAGGTTCCGGAGATTGCCGAGTTCAGGCGGGATCGGACCGGTCAGTTGGTTGTAGGACAGGGAGAGCTGCCCAAGTCCCTGGAGGTTGCCCAGTTCCGGCGGGATCGAGCCGGTCAGTTGATTGTCGTCGGCGTATAGCGTCCCGAGGCTCCGGAGGTTGCCCAGTTCGGGTGGAATCGGGCCGGTCAGGCTGTTTCCCATCAGGCTCAGGTACCAGAACTCCTCGAAGGTTGCCGAGTTCGGGCGGGATCGAGCCGGTCAGCTCGTTGACGGACAAGTCCAGCAGTTTCAGGGTGCGCAGGCTGCCGAGTTCGGACGGGATCGGACCAGACAGCTTGTTGTTGTCAAGGTACAGCATATTCAGTGCCGCGAGGTTGCCGAGTTCGGACGGGATCGGACCAGACAGCTTGTTGTAGGTCAGCCACAACCTCCTCAGGTTCCGCAGGTTGCCGAGCTCGGGCGGGATCGAACCGGACAGCTTGTTGAAGGACAACGATAGATCCCTCAGGTTCCGCAGGTTGCCGAGCCCGGGCGGGATGGGGCCGGTGAGGTTGTTGTGATCCAGGTACAGGCCCTCCAAGGCCTGCAGATTGCCGAGTTCTGGCGGGATCGGACCGGTCAGAGGGTTCCCACGCAGTCTCAGGTATCTAAGTTCCGTGAGGTTGCCGAGTTCGGACGGGATGAGGCCGTCAAGCCGGTTGGAGGACAAGGACAGCCTCACCAGCTTCCGCAGGCTCCCCAGCTCGGGCGGGATCCGACCGGTCAAACGGTTGCCGCCCAGATCCAGGGATTCAAGTTCCGTGAGGTAGCCGAGTTCGGACGGGATGAGGCCGTCAAGCCGGTTGGAGGACAAGGACAGCCTCACCAGTTTCCGCAGGTTCCCAAACTCGGGCGGGATGGGGCCGGTGAGGTTGTTGTGATTCAGGTACAGGCCCTCCAAGGCCTGCAGATTGCCGAGTTCCGGCGGGACGGGGCCGGTGAGGTCGTTGTGATTCAGGTACAGGCCCTCCAAGGCCTGCAGATTGCCGAGTTCCGGCGGGACGGGGCCGGTGAGGTCGTTCCAGCCCAGGTCGAGGGTGTCAAGAGCTCCCAGATGGCCGATCGCGGGGGGAATCGTGCCGGATAGTCCGTTGACTGGCAGCCGCAGAGCCTGGACGTTGCCCTCGGAGTCGGTTGTCACTCCGTACCATTTGTCGAGCGGCGCGTCCGTCCCCCAGTTGTCGTCCCTGCGCCATCCCGAGCCACCCAACTCCTCGTGGATCTCGAGCAGCGCATTGCGGTCGGGGTTGACCGTGATGGTGGCGAGTCCTTCCACCTCCCCCACAGCGGCCCGCACGGACGCCACACCCTTCCCAGCGGCCGTAACCACCCCGGCGGAGTCCACCGTCACCACCGATTCGTCGTCCGACGTCCACGCAACCGGCCACACAGTGGCGGTCAACCGGACGGTATCGCCGGCCCAGCGAAGTGTCGCGGAGTCGGGAAAAACCGTTATGGTCGCCGGAACCGGCAGTTGGGGCTCGGTTGCGCACCCGCCGGCCAAGGTTGCGACTGCGAGCCCCAGCAGTCCGTGGACAAAGCCGCCCGAGTGGCGAGGCGCCGGCCTGGCAAGGCGCGACGAGAGGGCAATAGCAGCGCTGTTCGCCCGAGGAGCAACGCGGAGCGAAGCGGTGCGGCAAGGATGCATCGCCGCTCGAATCTCCCATGGCCGCGAGCGGCCACCCCGCAGGGCTGAAACGCACAGCGTCGAGCGGTGTTGTTTCATTTCATAGGAATGCCGGGGGGATTCTGTCCACGGGTTGCCTGCGCGCGCTGAGGGATCCGTGAGAGGATTTCGATGGAGAGGCTTCATTTCCGTTCTCACTCGGGCGGCTGTCTCAGCCATGACGCATGGCAATACAACCCGGGTCAAGGGGTTCGCCCTATTACTCCCAATATAGTGGGCGAGGGGTCGTCTCGCAAAACTGACTGGTGGGACTCCTCGTGGTCGAGGATCCGGTACCCCTCGACCGGCCCCACTCCCGGCTCGCCGCCTTTCACGTTCCTGCAACTCGACGCGGTGGGCCCGGGCGCCCGCCCTTCAGAAATAGTCCCGCTCCAACCCCGCGTACCGAACCAGCAGTTTCTTCCTGCCGGCTTCATCGAAGTCCACCGTCACCTTCAGATCGCGCCCGAAGCCCGAGATCTCGACGATCGTCCCCGACCCGAAGGTCTGGTGCACCACCCGCTCGCCCCTGACGTAGCGGGGGCGGTCCTGGTTGAAGCCGGGGTCGTCGTCGAAGGAGGCCGACTCAAAAGCGGAAGCGCGGGACGGCGTCCCCCTGCGGGATTCTCCGCCGCAACGCGAATACCCGGTCCACGATCCCGCAATGAGGTCGGTGGACTCCCACTCCACATCGTCTTCGAGCACCTGCACGAACGACGAGAGCCGTCCGAAGGTGGTCTCCCCCGCCCTCCGCCGCCGCCGCGCGTGCGTCAGGTAGAGCCTCTCCATGGCACGCGTGATCCCGACGTAGAAGAGGCGGCGCTCCTCCTCGAGGGTGCGGGGCTCGTCGTAGGCCCGCATGAGCGGGAAGAGACCCTCCTCCAGACCGCTGATGAAGACCACGGGAAACTCGAGCCCCTTGGCGCTGTGCAGCGTCATGAGCGTCACCGCGTCGGCGCCGGCTTCGTGAAAGTCCAGGTCGGTGACCAGGGCCGCATGCTGCAGGAAGAGGTCGAGATCGGTGAAGGAGTCATGGTCACCCTCGTCCGGATCCATCACCCGTTCCGCCTCGAGGTCCCGGGCCGCGGCGATCAGTTCCAGCACGTTCCCGGCCCGGTCGTCGCCCTCGGGTCCCTCGGAGCGCAGACGGGCAACCAGGTCGAGTTCCGCGATGAGTTCCTCCATAATCTGGCCCGCGGTTCGGTGGGCGGTCCGGCCGGCGTACCTCCGGACGAGGGTGGCAAAATCCAGCAGTCCCCGGCGGGCCGGTGCCGGCAGGCCGGCGACATCGTCCGCGCGCGCCGCCGCCTGGAGCAGGTCGATGCCCTCGGCGCGCGCGAACGCGGACAGCCGTTCCAGCGTGATCCGCCCCACCCCCCGGCGCGGGTAGTTCACCACCCGGTCGAAGGCGTCCATGTCACGCGCGTTGGCGATAAGGCGCAGGTAGGCCAGCACGTCCTGGATCTCGCGGCGCTCGTAGAAGCGGACACCGCCCACGATCTGATAGGGGAGGCGCCGCCGCCGGAAGTGGTCTTCCAGCGCCCGTGACTGCGCGTTGGTCCGGTACAGCACGGCGAAGTCCCGGTGGCCGAGTTCTGGCTGCGACAGCTTCCGCCGCTCGATCTCCGCGACGATCCAGCGGCCCTCGTCCGCCTCGTTCCCCGCTTCGAGGAGGGTGATGGGCGCACCGCCCTCGAGATCCGTCCGCATCGTCTTCTCCTTGCGGTCGGCGTTCTGCCGGATGACCGCGTTGGCGGCTTCGAGGATCACGGGGGTGGACCGGTAGTTCCGTTCCAGCCGCACCACCCTCGCGCCCGGAAAGCTCCGCTCGAAGTCGAGGATGTTGCGGATGTCGGCGCCCCGCCAGCCATAGATGCTCTGGTCGTCGTCGCCCACCACCATCAGGTTCCCGTGGCCGCGCGCCAGCAGTTCCAGGAGCCGGAACTGCGCCCGGTTGGTGTCCTGGTACTCGTCGACGAGGATGAAGGCGAAGCGCCGCCGGTAGCGGTTGAGGAGTTCGACGTCCGCTTCGAAGAGGCGCACCGGCTCGACCAGCAGGTCGTCGAAGTCCATCGCGTCCTGCCTGCGCAGCGCCTCCTGGTACGCCGGGTAGACCAGCGAGACCCTCTTCAGGAACAGGTCGCGGCCGTCGCGGTGCGCCCTGATGAAGTCCTCCACCCCGACGAGATGGTTCTTGGCGTCGGAGATGCTGTCCCGGACCGCCCGCGGGGCGCACTGGAGCGGGTCCACGTCGACGCTCTTCTGCGCCTTCTTCACTTCGCGGAGCGACTGGTCGGCGTCGCGGATCGCGAAGGCCCGGGTCCAGCCCCGCAGGGGCGCGTGACGCCTGAGGAGGCGGGCGCCCAGGGCGTGAAAGGTGCTCATCCAGATTCCGCGCGGTTCGCCCCCGAGCATGTCGGCGACCCGTTCACGCATCTCCGTCGCCGCCTTGTTCGTGAAGGTGACCGCCAGGACCCGGTCCGCGGGTACGCCGTGCTCGCCGATTAGGTGGCACACGCGGGTCGTGAGCACGCGTGTCTTGCCCGACCCCGCCCCGGCGAGCACCAGGCAGGGGCCCTCGAAGTGCTCGACCGCCCGGCGCTGCTCGGGGTTGAGGCCTTCCAGGAACGGGGACGCGGCGTCCGGCACCGGTACGCTCAGGTCGCCCGCGGAAGCCGGGCCTGGAACGTGACGCCGCGTTCTCCCCGCTCCAGCAGTTCGATCTTCCCGCGGTGAACCCCCTCCACGATGCGGCGGGTCAGCGTGAGTCCGACGCCCCAACCCCCCGACTTCGTGGTCACACCGGGGTCGAAGACCCTGTCCCGGATCTCGAAGGGGACACCGGGACCCGTATCCCGGATTCGCAGATTGACCCACCCGGGTTCGCCGGGACGAGCCGAGATGGTTATCGAACCGCCGGTACCGGCCATCGCGTCCAGGGCGTTCTTCACGACATTCTCCAGCGCCCACGCCAGGAGTACCTGGTGGCCCCGCACATCCGGAAGGTCGTTCGGGACATCGACGTGCAGCGCGACTCCCGGACCCAGCCGGGGCAGCCTGGCCTCCATGTAGTCCCTGAGTTCGGCGACCACGACCCTCAGCGAGACGCGCTTGAGCTCGGGATCCCGTCCTATCAGTTCAAAGCGCCGGCTCACGCGTTCCAGCCGCACAAGATCCTCTCCGATCGCGGTCGCGATCTCCACCTGGCGCATGTCACCCGGTCGTTTTCCGGGCGGCAGGCTCAGCAACTCCACCCATCCCTGCAGCGAGCTTATGGGCGTGCCCAGCTGATGGGCCAGCTCACGGGCCATGGCCGTCCAGGCCCGTTCCGCCGCGCGCTGTCTCTGATAGCGAAAGACGGTGATTGCGAGCAGAACGGTCAGCAGCAGACCCGCGGCCCAGAGCCAGGGCATCCACCGCAGGCGCGCCTGCTCGGGGGTGATCCCGTAGTGGACCAGCTGGCTGTTCGGGTCGCCCACAGGCTGGTTGCGGACATCCAGCTCATCGGCGTAGCGGAGTATGCGTTCCTCCTCTTCGGGCGTTGGAGGATCAGCGACATCGAAGGGAAGGTTCGCGTGGGTACTGTAGATGCGTCCGGGCTCGGAGGTGACGACGAACGGCACGCCCAGTTGCACCAACTCGGCCTGCAGGCTCGTCAACGCCGCCAGGGCCGCCCCGTCCTCCGGGCTCGTCAGCCCCGACTGCACTTCCCCGTAGATGCGGGTGAACGTCTCGGTTACGGATTGCTGCGAACGGACGATCTGGCCCGTGTATACCATGTACCACACGAGCAGGACCACGAAGAGGACTGCGAGAACGGCGGGCAGTGTGCGTGAATAGGCACTGCTTCCCATTCTGCCCGCTCCTCCGTGTCTGCTCATCGCTCGCGCGTCGGTCGGGTCGACCGCGGTCTCCCCCCTTTCACCCTCCGGGTCCGATTTCGCTGAAGCCGAGCACCCGGCCGAGTACCGCGGGCAGCCGAACCGATCCGTCCTCCTGCTGGCCGGTCTCCAGGAGCGCGACCATCAGCCGCGGCAGCGCCAGCGCCGAACCGTTGAGGGTGTGAACGAATTGCGTACCGGCACCCTGATTCTTGCGGAACCGGATGTTGGCCCGCCGGGCCTGGTAGTCGGTGAAGGTCGAGCAGCTCGAAACCTCCAGCCACTTACGTACCCCGGGGGCCCACACCTCCAGGTCGTAGGTGAGTGCCGCGGAGAAGCCCAGGTCTCCGGCGGCGAGAAGGACGACCCGGTAGGTCAGCCCCAGGAGCTCCAGGACCCTGCCCGCCTCGCCCGTCAGCTCCTCCAGCGCCTGCGCACCGGATTCGGGGCGCTCGAAGCGCACCAGCTCCACCTTGTCGAACTGGTGCACGCGGAGCATCCCCCGGGTGTCCTTCCCCGCCGCCCCCGCCTCTCTCCTGAAGCACGGGGAATAGGCCACATACTTGCGGGGCAGCGAAGCCCCAGGCAGGATCTCGCCCCGGTGAAGGTTGGTCACGGGCACCTCGGCCGTCGGAATCAGCCAGAGTCCGTCCCGGCGTGTCACGTAGGATTCGTCGGCGAACTTCGGCAGCTGTCCGGTACCGGTCATGGTCTCCTCCCGCACGAGGTAGGGTACGCGGAGTTCGGTGTAGCCGTGGTCGGCCGTGTGCTGGCCGATCATCCAGTTGATCAGCCCCCGTTGCAGCGCCGCCCCCCTACCCCTGAGCACGAAGAAACCCGAACCCGACACCCGCACCCCCGCGGGCAGGTCGAGGATTCCCAGTGACTCCCCCAACTCCCAGTGGGGGCGCGGCTCGAAGCGAAACGTCGGTGGCGCTCCCCAGCTGCGCACAATCCGGTTCTCCCCTTCGCCACCGGCCGGCACCCGTGTGCTCGGGAGATTGGGGATGAAGGCAAGCCGCTCGGCAATCCAGGCATCCGCGGCCGCGACCACCGCGTCCAGCTCCCCGATTTCGGTACCGACCTCACGCATCCGCGCAATCGCCGCCGCCGCGTCGCCACCCCGGCGGCGGGCCTCCCCGATCTCCCTGGAGACCCGGTTGCGCAGCGCCTTGAGGTCGTTGACCCGTCCCAGTGCTTCACGGCGCTCGCGGTCCCGGTCGGCGACAGCCTCGACCGCTTCGGCCGCTCCGGCCAGACCCCGCCGCTCCAGAGCGGCCGCAACACCGGCAGGGTCGCGGCGCAACATCCTGATGTCCAGCATTACCGGATCACGGCGTCGCGAAGCGAAGCGATCCGGCGCGGACGCATCCCCGCTCGTATACCAGGGGGAGTTTTCCCACGCGCTGCTAGTCCGGCGGAATCAGGTCGAGGCTGTTGCAGATGCGGTTCACATCGAACTGGAACCGGATCGTACCGGCGATGGGGTCCATTTCCAGGGCCCCGATCTTCCCGTAGTAGTTGCAGGTCGAGAAGCTGCCCCGGAATCTCCTCGTGCGGATCACGTAGACCCGGTCGAGGTGGACGGGGACGGGCTCGTCCTTGACGTAGCGGGCCGTGTCCGCAGGTGCCCGGTCGGCCGCCTCGAAGGTCACGCCCTCGAGGGTTGCGAGCCCGGCGTCGGAGGAAATACCCAGCGTTCCGGGCGGCAGCCACACGAACCGTCCGTCGCGGACATCGACAACGAGGTCCCACTGGTTTCCCGTCCTCACGGCTTCGAGCCGCTTGGGGACTCGATTGTAGAAGTCGAAGGCCGACAACAAGTTGGGTTCGGGCCGGGAAAGGGCGTATAATTGCACGGTATCCGGGTCGGCTACCCACTTGACCGAAAAAGGATCGTCCCCGCAGGCCGAAAGCAGGGAGGCGGAGGCGGCCAGCGCGAGGCGGAAATCACGTGTTTTCATGGCTGAATCTATCCGTCCCGGAGCGCTGCCGTCAATGTCCGTGATGGGTGTCGGGCCCTTGACTTCGCCTGTGTTTCCGGCTAGCAGTCCGTGGACAATTGTTGCGGCACCCCTGGAGTAGGGTGGGTAATCCCGTGCTAACACCTGGAGCGGCGACCGATGATGACTCGTCATGTACACTACACATTACATATTGTAAACTGTATATGACATATTGTGGTGTTGTCACTACAACTGTACAGTTGAGCGGAGCGAACCGGGGCGCACCTGGCGCCACCCGTCCACAGGGGGGATTGCATCCGCGGGCCGCCGGGTTCCGGTCGTGACTCCGGACCACTCGATCTGGGTGACGGTCCTGGCCGGTGGCGCGGGCCACAGGTTCTGGCCCCTGAGCACGCCCGGGCGGCCGAAGCAGCTTCTGCCACTGGCGAGTTCCCGGCCTCTGATCGTCGACACGATCGAGCGCATGCGCGGGTTCGTCCCGTCCGAGCGTCTGCGGGTCCTCGCCGGAGAGGAACTCGTGGCTCCGATTCGGGCCGTGACCGGCCTTGGCCGCGACGCGTTCCTGGTGGAGAGCCGGACCAGGGGCACTGGTCCGGTGCTGGCCCGCGCCGCCTGGGAGGTGGCCCGGCACGATCCCCGCGCGGTCATGGTTTCCGTCCATTCCGATCACCTGATCGACCCCGTGGAGCGGTTCCTGGACGTGCTGCGCGCCGCCGTAGAGATCGCAGGCCGGGAGCAGCTCCTGCTCACGGTTGCGGTTCCGCCGACCCGGCCCGAGACCGGATACGGCTACATCCGCCCGGGTGCCGCCCTGGGTGCGCCGGCACGACACCGGGCATACCGGGTCGACGCCTTCGTGGAGAAGCCCGGGCCCGCCACCGCGGCCCGATACCTGGAGGAGGGCTACCGCTGGAACTCGGGCATCTTCGTCTGGCCGGCGCTCACCTTCCTTGCCGAGGTCGAGCGGTGTGCGCCCGAGGTCAATCGCGCCCTCACCCGCCTTGAAGAGGGGGACCGCGCGGCGTTCTTCGAGGAAGCTCCGAGGATCAGTGTGGACGTAGCGGTCCTGGAGCGGAGCGGCCGGGTGGGATGTGTCGACGCCACCTTCCGCTGGGACGATGTCGGCAGCTGGGAGTCCTTCGCCCGCAACCGGCCCGCCGATGAACAGGGGAACGTGCTCGACGGGGAGGTGCATCTGGCCGCGGCCACCGGTAACGTCGCGCTGGCCACGGACGGCCGCCTCGCCCTGTTCGGGGTGGACGGCCTGCTCGTCGTCCGGACCGGCGACGTCACCCTGGTCATGCCCCGTTCCGAGTCTCCGCACCTCAAGCGATACCTTCGAGAACTGCCGGAACACCTGTTGCGACCGACGGCCGGTCGTGACGCCGGCCCGGACGAAGGCTGATGGCCGCCCGTCTTTTCCTCTTCGACGATCCGGTGGCGCGCGATTGGCTCCCGTTCTCGCTGACGCGTCCGGTCGGGGAGCTTCTCTTCGGCACGCGGACGCTGCGTGCACGCGCTGAAGACGCCTGGGGCCTGGCTTGCCGGGGCCACCTTGCGGGAGAGGGTCTGCGCGACTTCGAGGAGCCCGGCGCGCCACCATGCGTTGCCTCCGATGCGATGGGAACGGAGGGTGACAGGCTGCTGCTCAACAGCAGGTTCGTCTGTGACGGGGGCGGCCGGTTCGACGCTCCCACCGTACTTGGAGACGGATCCGAGCCGGTGGGGGCATGGATCCCGCACGGGACCGCCCTCCCGCCGTCGCTGCTGGCGGGACGCTGGCCGCGCTGGCCGCGAGCCGTGGTCGAGGGGAGGCTGCTCGGATCGCCGTGGGAGCTGATGGCGTTGAACGGTGATCGCATCCGTGCCGACGCCGAGGGCCTGTCCGGCGACGACCCGCCTCAGCACGCTCACCGCATCGGGGGTGGCCTGACCAGTATCGGCGAGGGTGCGCTGGTCGAGCCGGGGGCTGTCCTCGATACGACGAACGGGCCCGTGATTCTGGCGGCGGGCGCACGCGTCCAGTCCCCCTGCCGGATTGCGGGGCCGGCGTATGTCGGCCCGGGATCCGTGGTGCTGGGCGGCGTGCTGGAGGACGTGAGCATAGGGCCCGTCTGCAAGGTGCGGGGGGAGGTGGAATCCAGCGTTTTCGTCGGGTTCGCGAACAAGGCGCATGACGGCTTCCTGGGCCACACCGTGGTGGGATGCTGGGTGAACCTGGGCGCGATGACCGCCAACTCCGATCTGAAGAACACCTACGGCCCGGTGCGCGCCCGGGTCGGCGGCCGGACGACCGACACCGGACTGACCAAGGCCGGCAGTCTGCTGGGAGACCACGTCCGTACCGGGATCGGCACCCTCCTGAATACGGGCACTGTGGTCGGGGCGGGATCGAGCCTCTTCGGTGGAGGGATGGCACCCGTTGACGTGCCTCCTTTTTCCTGGGGTGGCCCCCAGGGGCCGGCCGAGTACGACATCGACCGATTCCTCGAGACGGCGGGCCGGGTGATGGCGCGGCGCGGCGTGGACCTCACGACGCGGACGCGCCGCCTGTACCGGCGGGTCCACGCGGACACGGCACCGCTCCGATCCGGCCGGGCACTGCGCTGACCCGTGCGGTTCTCCGTCCTGGGAAGCGGAAGCACCGGCAATGCCACCCTGGTCGCCGCAGGTGCCACCCGCCTCCTGATCGACGCGGGCTTCAGCGGCCGCGAACTGGGCAGGCGGCTCGCCACCATCGGCGTGGAGCCGGAGGAGGTCACGGCCATCCTGCTTACGCACGAGCACGGAGACCACACGCGGGGCGCGGGCGTCTTCGCTCGGGCGCACGGCACCCCCCTGTATCTGACGGACGGAACTCTCACCGCCTGCCGCGGGCTGCTCAGGGGCAGCGAGGAGGTGCGCACCTACCGTCCGGGGTATCCGGTGCAGGTGGACGACCTGCAGGTCGATCCCTTCATCACGGTGCACGACGCCGCCGATCCCGTCGCGGTGGCGGTGCGCGAACCCGCGACCGGTCTGCGGCTGGGGATCGCAACCGACCTGGGGCGCGCCACCGTCCAGGTGAAGCACGCGCTGAAGGAGTGCGACGCGCTCATCGTCGAGTCGAACCACGACGAGTCGCTCCTGTGGTCCGCCACCTACCCCGCCGCGGTGAAGGCGCGCATCGCCTCGAGTCACGGACATCTTTCCAACCAGGCGGCCGCCGGTCTCGTCCTGGAGTTGCTGAGTCCACGACTGGCGCTGGTGGTCCTGGCCCACCTTTCCGAGGAGTCGAACGACCCCCAGCTGGCGCTGAGGGTGATGGAGCGCGCGCTGGCGCGCAGCGGGTTCACCGGGTTGGTCAGGGTGGCCCGGCCGGACCGCCCCACACCCCTCCTGGATCTGGTGCGGCTGCGCGAATTGGCCGGGCCCCGGCAGCTGTCCCTGTTCTGATTCCGGAGCCCGGCCAGCCGGCCGTGTACCGGGCCGGGCTACCGGCGCCGGTTGCCGGTACCGGCGATCAGAGCCCCAGGAATCGCAGCAGGTCGTTTCCCAGCGCCCACACCATGATCAGGATTACCACCACGAAGCCGAACTGGCTCCAGCGCACCCGCTGCTTGACGGTGAGCTTCCGGCCGCGGACCAGCTCGACGGCGAGGAAGACCATGTGGCCCCCGTCCAGGACGGGGATGGGAAGCATGTTGAGAATGGCCAGGTTGATGCTGAACAGGGCCATGAAGGTAAGGTAGGCCGGAATCCCTTCCGCCGCTGCCTCCCCCGTGGCTACCGCGATGGTCCCGAGCGAGCCGACCGATCGCGGCGACACGTCCATGGTGAACAGGTCCTTCAGGAACCCCAGGATCCGGCGCGTGATCTCGACGGTCTGCGCCATCCCCAGGGACACCGCTTCGAAGAACCCGACGGAGATGGTCCGCGTGTCCGGCACGGCCGGAAAGATGCCCAGCCGCCCCTTGCGCCCACCCGTATCGTCGGCCGCCACATCGTCCAGTTCGACGACGCGGATGAGAGCGGCGTCTTCCCTCTGCAGCCCGATCTCCACGGTCTCGCCGGGCCGAGCCCCGATCTCCCGGGTCATTTCCGCCCAGCTTTCCACGGGTACCCCCGCCACGCTCGTGATCCGGTCCCCGGGTTCCATCGATGCACCCGCGGCCGCCCCCCCCGGCTCGAGGTTGTCCACGACGGGATCGATCCAGTACTGCAACGCCGCCGCCAGGGACCGGCGCTCCTCCCCGTCGTCCGGGAGCACGATCGCGAAGACGGCGGCGGGCGATTCGGTGGCGACCTGGAGCGGTCCCGCGGGGCTCTCGGTGAGGGCGCGGTGAATGTCTCCCCACGAATCCGGGACGACATCACCCACCCTGGAGATCTCGGCGCCGGGAGCGATGTCCGCCAGCGCCTCCGTCCCGGCGGGAAGGGAGGTCTCGTCGACTTCCATGACCCGGGTGGTGGTCAGCTCGTGCACTCCCCAGGCGGCGGCCACAAACGTGTAGAGCAGGAAAGCGAAGAACATGTTCATCACGACCCCGGCCGAGATCACGAACGCCCTGGCCAGGAGTGGCTGGGCGTCGAAGTCGGAAACCCGGGACCGCCGTCCGGTTGCTCCGGCCCCGCCCTCCAGGTGCTCCATGACCTCGTCCTCCATCCCCTGCATCTTCACGTATCCCCCGAGGGGGATGGCGGAGATGACATACTCGGTTTCGCCGCGGGTGTACCCCCAGACCCGGGGACCCAGCCCGATGGAGAACCGCTCCACCCCGATCCCGACCGACTTGGCCGCCCAGAAATGGCCGAGTTCGTGCACGAAGATCAGAACTCCGAGGAGAACGATCGTGGCCAGGATGGAGACTGTCATGAACCGGTCCTTTCCACTTCCGCGGCCGCGCGGCGCCTGGCGGCGCCGTCTACCCGCAGAATTCCCTGGAGATCATCGGCGGTGCATCCCTCCAGAGCCTCGAGGGTGCCCGCCACGACCTCCGCCATCCCTGGGAAGGTAACCCTTCCCTTCAGGAAGGCATCAACGGCCACTTCGTTCGCCGCGTTGAAGACCGCGGGGGCGGCGCCTCCGACCCGGCCGGCGTTCACGCCCAGGCGGAAAAGGGGGAAGCGCTGTTCGTCCACCGGCTCGAAGACGAGCGGCGACATGGCAACCGGGTCGAAGTTCCGGAGCCTGGGATCCGGGCAGCGACGGGGCCAGGTAAGCGCGTGCAGGATCGGCAACTCCATGGTGGGCACCCCCATCTGCGAAATCACGGAGCCGTCGACGAACTCCACGAAGGAGTGCACGATGGAGGAGGGATGCACAACTACGTCGATACGGTCGTAGGGGAGGCCGTAGAGAAAGTGTGCCTCGATCACCTCCAGCGCCTTGTTGGCCAGCGTGGCCGAATCGATCGTGATTTTCGCGCCCATCTCCCAGGTGGGGTGCCTGAGCGCCATCGCAGCGTCGGCTCGTTCGAGGATTGCGGCGCTCGCTTCGCGAAAGGGGCCGCCGCTCGCGGTGAGGATCACACGGTGAACCTCGTCCCGCCCGGCACCGCCGATACACTGCAGGATCGCCGAATGTTCGCTGTCGACGGGCACCAGCTGTCCCCCACCGCGGCGCGCCGCCGCCAGCACCAGTTCTCCCGCCGCGACCAGCGATTCCTTGTTCGCCAGCGCGCAGCGCCTGCCGGCCTCCAGCGCGGCGAGGGTCGGCGGCAGTCCGGCTGCTCCCACAACCGCATTGACCACAACATCCACTCCGGGGAGGCTGGCGAGTTCCGCCACGCCCCCGGGGCCGGTTCGCCAGCCGGCCGCAATCAGGTCCGGACGGGCCTCCAGAGAGGCGGCATCGGCTACGGCAAGTTCTCCGGTCCCGAACTCGGCGGCCAACCGTTCCAGGGCACCGACAGAGCTGCCGGCCGACATGGCGGCGACCCGGAACCGCTTCCGGTGCCTGCGGATGACCGACAGGGTGGAGAGGCCCACGGAGCCTGTCGCCCCGAGTACCGCGACACCCTTCACGGCAGGTAGCGCGCGAGCAGAATGAGACCGTAGCCCAGAGGAATCGTGAAAAAGAGCGCGTCGAAGCGGTCCAGGACACCGCCGTGCCCCGGCAGCAGCGCGCCCGAATCCTTCACCCCCGCCTCCCGCTTGAGCACCGACTCCGCCAGGTCTCCCAGCTGGGCGCCCGCACCCAGCACCAACCCCACTGCGGCGCCGGCCAGCGGCGACACGGGAAAGTTGGGGAGACCCTGAAGGAAGACCCCCATCAGCGCACCCGTAGCAGGGGCGGCGATCAGTCCGGCGACCCCGCCCTCGATGGTCTTGTTCGGGCTGACGCGAGGCGCCAGCGGTCTCTTCCCCATCTTCTTGCCCACGAAGTAGGCCGCCGTGTCGCCGACCCAGGTCACGGCCAACGGCAGGAACACGAGCAGAGTGCCCTCCCAGGGGTGGGCGGCCACCGCACCCTGCGTCTCGGGAAGGTGTCTGAGGAGCACCACGAAGGAGAGGGTACCGCCGGTGTACACGACCCCCGACACCGTTGCAGCCGCGGAGAGAAGGGGTGCCCGATCGATCCCCCCGGCGGCGGTCACCGAACAGGACGCCGCCAACCCCAGGACAACGAGGAGCGCGAGGGCCCTGTCGCCCCATATCGCGAAGCCGGGTTCAAGACCGGCAAGCACAACGAGAGCCGAAGCCGCCGGAATCCCGAGCCAGCGGAGAGGCCGCCCGCCCCCGGCCGCCGCGAGGTCGAGGAACTCCTTGGCGGCGAGGGCCGCGGCCACCGCCATCAGCCCCGCCAGATACCACCCGCCGAGGTGGATGAGCAGGAACGCCAGCGGTATCCCTACCGCCGCGACGAGCACCCGGGCCCTCAGTTCGGCCGACATCATCGCGCGGTCAATCCTCCCCGGTCACCCCGCGGAAACCCGGCCGAATCGGCGCTCCCGCCGCTGGTAGTCGAGGATAGCGGCGTAGAAGTCCTCCCTGGTGAAGTCCGGCCAGAGCGCCGGGGAGATGTAGAGTTCGGTATAGGCCAGCTGCCACAGCATGAAGTTGCTGACACGGAACTCGCCCGATGTGCGGACGAGAAGATCGGGGTCGGGGAGACCGGCGGTGAACAGGGCCCGCTCAAGCGTCGAGGCGTCGATGGACTCCGGGTCCAGGCATCCCTCCCTGGCCTTGGCGGCCAGCTTTCGTGCCGCGCGCACCAGCTCTTCCCTCCCTCCGTACGAGACCATGAGGTTGAGCAGCAGAACCGAGCCCCCCAGGGTCCTCTCCTCGATCCGCCTGACCGCTTCCCGCGATAACGGATCCAGCCGGTCGACCTCTCCCAGGACCCTGACCTCCACTCCCGCCCGGGCCAGCCTCTCCTGTTCCTTCCCGGCGTAAGCCTGCAGCAGTCCCATGAGAGCGTCGATCTCGCTTCTGGGACGCTTCCAGTTCTCGGTGGAAAAGGCGAAGAGGGTGAGGATCTCGACCCCCGCGGCACAGGCCCCCTCGATGGCTTCGCGGACCGCCTTCATCCCCTCCCAGTGCCCCGCGTGCCTGGGCAGACCTCTCCGGCGGGCCCAGCGGCCGTTTCCGTCCATGATGACCGCCACATGGCGAGGCACGCGGGCGTTCACCTTGATCCTGGCGAGAAGGTCAACCGTCATCGATCCGTCCTGTCCGTGCCGGCCAAGGTAGCGGCCGGCACGGTTTCGGGGAGATGCCGCGAGGGGTTCTTCCCCGGATGGCAGAGCCCCTCAGATGGCCATCACCTCCTTCTCCTTCGCGGCCAGGAGCTCGTCGATCCTGCGCACGTGCTCGTCGGTGGCCTTCTGGACCTCGCCAATGGTGCGGTGGGCCTCGTCCTTTCCGATCTCGTTCTCCTTCAGCATCCGCTTGATCCGGTCGTTGGCCGCGTGCCGCGCGTGACGAATCGAGACGCGGCCCTCCTCCGCCATCTTGTGCAGCAGGCGCGCGTACTCCCGGCGGCGTTCCTCGCTCAGGGGCGGGATCGGCACTCGGATCAGCGACCCGTCGTTCGCGGGATTGAGGTCCAGTCCCGCCGACAGTATGGCCCTTTCCATCGCGTTGATGAGCGATGGATCGAAGGGTTGTACCGCCAGCAGGCCCGGATCCGGCGCGGATACGGTAGCCACCTGGTTCAGGGGCATCCGGCCACCGTACGCCTCCACCCGAACACTGTCGAGGATGGACGGCACCGCCTTTCCGGTCCGCACCGTATCGAATTCACGGCGTATCGCGTCGCAGGCGTCGCCCATTCGGGTTCTGGCTTCGTCCACTACTTCCACGTTGTCCTCCTGCCGCTTGGCGCAGCGGTCGATGCTTACGATACCAGCGTTCCCACGTGCTTCCCGCGAATCGCCCTGTGTACGGCCCCCCTGTCATCCAGGTTCAGA
Organism: Longimicrobiales bacterium; assembly: GCA_965204275.1. Lineage (GTDB taxonomy): Bacteria > Gemmatimonadota > Gemmatimonadetes > Longimicrobiales > Gaopeijiaceae > Bin94. Next base: position 684,899 of record CBDBEC010000002.1, on the reverse strand, counting down.
ACGATAATCGGCAGGTCGTTCTCCCGGCAAAGGGAGACCGCCGCCGCGTCCATCACGCGCAGGTCGCGGGCAACGACCTCGTGGAAGGAGATGTCCGGGATGAATTCGGCTTCCGGGTCGCTGGCGGGGTCGGCCGTATACACCCCGCGCACCTTGGTCGCCTTGATCACGACGTCGGCGTTGATCTCGATGGCCCTGAGCACCGCCGCCGTGTCCGTGGAGAAATAGGGGTTGCCCGTCCCGCCGGCGAAGATCACGATCCTCCCCTTCTCCAGATGACGCACCGCGCGGCGCCGTATATAGGGCTCGGCCAGCTGCGGCATCCGGATGGCCGTCATGACCCGGGTGTCGATGCCCTTCTTTTCGAGCAGGTCCTGTACGGCGAGAGCGTTCATGATCGTGGCCAGCATGCCCATGTAGTCCGCCGACACCCGGTCCATTCCACGGCGGCTCGCGATCGCCCCACGGACTATGTTTCCGCCCCCGATCACGAGGCCGAGCGACACCCCCACCTCCTGGATGGCCTTGATCTCATCGGTGATCCCGTCGACCACGGGGGGATCGATTCCGAATCCCCGCTGTCCGGCCAGAGCTTCCCCGGAGAGCTTCAGAAGAACGCGGTCATACCCGTGACTCCTCCGGTCGCTCGCGGAGACCGCCTCGCCACCACCGGGGCGCGGCCTGGGCACTGGCGCTCTACCCGCCGACCTGGAATCGCGAGAAACGCGCCACCCTGATCTTCTCGCCGGTGCGAGCCGACACTTCCGTGATCAGATCTCCCACGGTCCGGTCCGGATCCCTGACGTACCCCTGCTCCAGCAGGACGCGTTCCTTGAAGAACTTCCCCAGCTTGCCCTCCACGATCCTGTCGCGGATGTGTTCCGACTTCCCCTCGCGGGCCACCTGCTCCAGGAAGATCTTCCGCTCCCTTGCAACGACCCGGGCATCCACGTCGGCAACGGCCACGGCGATGGGATCGGCGGCGGCCACATGCATGGCGAGGTCGCGGGCCAGGGTCCGGAAGTCGTCGGTGTTGGCCACGAAGTCGGTCTCGCAGTTCAGCTCCAGCAGGACGCCGATGCGCCCGCCATGATGGATATAGCTCGCCACCGTTCCTTCGTTGGCGGCCCGTGCGGCCCGCTTGGCCGCCTTTGCCTCGCCCTTGCTCCGCAGAAGGTCGATGGCGGCTTCGATGTCGGCGCCGGTCTCTTCCAGCGCCCGCTTGCAGTCCATCATGCCCGCGCCGGTCCGGTCGCGGAGTTCCTTAACCAGCTTCGCGCCGATCTTCATATTGGTCTGTTCCCCCGGGTGGTGTCTCGTGCTCACGCGCGCGCACAAAACCCCAGCTCTTCTTCCATGGCCATCGCCACCGGAACCTCAGCCTGCCGGAGTCTCGGCCCCGTCCGCCGGAGCCTTTGCCTTGTTCCTGCGACGGGGACGCTTCGGGGCGCCATCGCCCTCTCCCGCCTTGCGGACCTGTGCGATCGCTTCGGGCCGGGGCCGCCGCTTGCGCGGGCGCGGCCGGAAGTCACGGGTGTCGGCTGTCTTCTCGCCCGTTTCGGTCGAGTAGGTCGTCGCCCCCAGCTCCGCCTGCCGCCTGAGTTGTTCGTCGGGCACCTCCCGCCTGGCGATCTCGATCGTCTCGGCAATCTGACCCGCGATGAGGCTCACCGAGCGGATGGCGTCGTCGTTGCCCGGAATGGGATAGTCGATCAGGGTGGGGTCGGCATTCGTGTCGGCGATCGCGATTACCGGAATACCGAGCCTGTGCGCCTCGCGGACACCGATGATCTCGCGCCTGGCATCCACCACGAAAACGGCTCCGGGAAGCCGAACCATGTCACGCACGCCGACGAAGTACTTCTCGAGCTTCATGCGCTCCCGTTCGAGGAGCAGGCGCTCCTTCTTCGTATAGAACTCGTACGCGTTCTCCTCCTGGCCGCGTTCGAGCTCCTTCATCCTGCGGATCTGGCGGCGGATGGTCTGAAAGTTCGTGAGCATCCCGCCGAGCCAGCGTTCGGTGACGTAAAGGGCGCCGCAACGCGTGGCTTCCTCCTCGATCACCTGGCGCAACTGGCGCTTGGTAGAAAGAAAAAGGACCCTCTCCCCCTGCAACACGACTCGGCGCACCGCCTCACAGGCCTGGCCGAGACGGTCCAGGGTCTTGCGCAGGTCGATGATGTGGATCCCGTTGCGTTCCCCGAAGATGAACGGGCTCATCTTGGGGTTCCATCGCCGGGTCTGGTGTCCGAAGTGAACGCCGGCGTCGAGAAGGTCGGTCAGTCCGACGTCGTTGGCGGCAGGGTTCATGGAGCGGGTCGCCTAGCAGTCCGTGGATAAAGCCCCGCTAGCACCGAGAGCGGCGGGGCGCCGGGCCGTTAAGCCGCGACGAGAAGGGAATAGCGGGGCCAATTGCACGTGGAGCGGCGCAGAGCGAAGCCTCGGCGAGGAAAAAAGTATACTGGACATGACAAATTGTAACGTCGCCTTTACAGTGTGACCAGGCGAGGCGAAGCGACCGGCACGGAAGCATCGCCGCTCGAATGCCGGGGGGATTCGATCCACGGCTGCTAACGCTTGCTGAACTGGAAGCGTTTCCGTGCCTTCGGCCGGCCGGGCTTCTTGCGCTCGACCTTGCGAGCGTCCCGGGTCAGCATGCCGCTCTCCCGGAGGGCCACCCGCAGATCCCCGTCGTGTGATACCAGTGCCCTGGCCACACCCATCCGGATCGCGTCGGCCTGCCCCGTCAGTCCCCCTCCCCCTACCCGGGCCTCCACATCGAAGCGGCCCTCGGACTGCGCGACACGAAGGGGATCCTCGATCCGGGCCCGATGGGCCGCCCGGGGAAAGTAGTCCTCGAGCGGCCGGCCGTTCACGGAACAGCGACCGCTTCCGGCCTGGAGGAAGATACGCGCGACGCTGGTCTTCCTGCGGCCGACGGCCTGAACCGGTGTTGGAGCAGCGTTCATCGGGTGTCTCCGGGCGGTCAGATCTCCAGTGTCCTGGGACCCTGGCCCTGATGCGGATGGGACTTGTCCGGGTATACCCGCAGCTTGCGCCGCATACTCCTGCCCAGCTTGTTCTTGGGCAGCATGCCCCGGACCGCCAACTCGATCACCCGGTCGGGGAAGCGATCGAGCATCGTCTTGAAGGGAACATGCTTGTCGCCGCCCATGTACCCGGAGTGGCGGAAGTAGGTCTTCTGCTCGGCCTTGCGGCCTGTGAGAACCACCTTCGACGCATTGATGACGATCACATGGTCGCCCGTGTCGAGGTGGGGCGTGTAGATCGGCTTGTGCTTGCCACGCAGCACGCGGGCGACTTCCGTCGCCAGCCGGCCGAGCGCCTTTCCCTCGGCGTCGACGACCCACCAGGCCCGGTGGATGTCGTTCTTGCTGGGAGTGATGGTCCTGGTCACGATTCCCCGTACCTGCGAAACGAAGCCGCCCCCGCGAACAATCGCTCGCCGCAGGGTCGGCCGGAAAAAATCCACAGCAGGTAATGGTATCCACACCCGCTACCAGTGTCAACAGTCCCTCTCTCAGTGCGGGAAGCAACCACGGATCCTCGCCGAATTCCACCCTGTCAGTCGGTGAAGGTCTCCAGCACCCGCGCCCGGGACGCATGGCGAAGCCGCTGCAGCGCCTGTTCCTTGATCTGCCGGACGCGTTCCCGTGTCACCCCCAGCCCGGCACCGATTTCCTCCAGGGACATGGGGGCCGCGTCACCGAGGCCGAAGTACTGGCGGAGAATGGCGGCCTCGCGGGAACGCAGCGTCGAAAGCGCCTTATCCAGGGCGTCGGTGAGTGCCTTCTCGATCATCTCCTCGTCGGGCCCGGGTGACATCCGATCCGGCAGATAGTCGAGCAGCCGGGACTCCTCGCCAGGGGCGACGGGTGCGTCCAGCGACAGGTGGGTTCGGGATATCGCCAGGGTCCTCTCCACCTCCTCGTGGCTGAGCTCCATCCCTTCGGCTATCTCTCCGACCGTTGGCTCCCTGCCCAGTTCCTGGACCAGCTTGGCTTTGCGCTTGACGATGCGGTGGATTATACCCGCGCGGTTGAGCGGCACCCGGACGATCCGCCCCTGCTCCGCCAGTGCCTGAAGGATCGCCTGCCTGATCCACCACACGGCATAGCTGATGAACTTTATTCCCTTGGTCTCGTCGAACTTCCGAGCCGCCCGGATGAGTCCCAGGTTGCCTTCGTTGATGAGGTCGGAAAGGGGCACTCCCCGGTTCTGGTACTTCTTCGAAACAGTAACCACGAAGCGCAGGTTGGACCGCACCAGCTTGTTCAGCGCTTCCTCTTCGCCGCGGCGGATTCCCTGCGCGAGGCGCACCTCCTCCTCCCGGTCGAGCAGGGGGTACCGGCTGATCTCCCGCAGGTATTGGTTCAGTGAACCGTCCGCCGGACCGGGCCGTGGAATCAGACTCATGTTCTCGCTCTCGCTCTTCGGCTATCGGACCACCGGAGCCCACCACCCCCGAACCGTGTCCGACGGCGACCGCCGAGTGCTCCAAAGCCGCTGGAGGGGAATGGAATCTGGCCCCTGGACCCCGAATTGGAAAGCCCCGAACGATGATACCGGGCGTGGGAATCCGACCCGGTGACCAACGGCCCTGCCGCAGCCGGGGTTCCTTCCTCGGACGGCCGGTGGCCGCAGGGGTTCCGGGGAGGCACTCCCTATTCCCTCGTCAGGCCGTGCCGCTCGATCTTCTTGTAGAGGTTCGATCGGGGCATTCCCATGCGCCTGGCGGCCTCCGAGACGTTCCAGTCGTAGTCTCGCAGCTTCCCCGCTATGAATGACTTCTCGGCAGCTTCCTTGAACTCGTTGAGGGTTTCGAGCGCCATCATGCTCCCCGGAACCCCGATGTCGGCGGCTCCCGGCGACACCAGTTCGGTAACGTCGCGTCGCTGGACGGCGTCGCCGGAACTCAGGATCATCAGACGTGCGACCGCATTCTTGAGCTGACGCACGTTGCCGGGCCAGTCGGGCTCCTCCAGCGCCTCCAGCGCACCCTCGCTGAAGCGCTTGGAGGGAACCCCGTAGATGCCGGGGGTGAGTTCGGCGAAGTGCTTGACCAGCATGCGAATGTCCTCGGTCCTCTCCCGCAGGGCAGGCACCCGGATCGTGACCATGTTCAACCGGTGCAGTAGATCCTCCCTGAACTCGCCCTTGTCGATCAGGTCGAACAGGTCCTTGTTGGTTGCGGTGATGACCCTCACGTCGACCGAAACAGGCTTTGCCCCCCCGACCGGGGTGATGTCGCCGCCCTGCAGGGCGCGAAGGACCTTGGCCTGCGCGGGGAGCGACATGTCGCCCACCTCGTCAAGGAAGAGTGTTCCCCGGTCCGCCTGCTCGAACTTCCCCATCCGGTCCGCCACCGCCCCCGTAAAGGACCCCTTGACGTGTCCGAAGAGTTCGGACTCGATGAGCTCCGACGGGATCGCCGCGCAGTTCACCTCGACGAAGCGCCGGTCCGCCCGGGTCGAGCGCCGGTGCAGTGCGCGCGCGGTGAGTTCCTTGCCGGTCCCGTTTTCTCCGGTGATCAGAACGGGTGCATCGGTCGCTCCCACCTTTTCGATGTCCTGGAGCACCTGCCTGATCGCGCGCGACCCCCCCACGATGCCGTGGTGGATCTCGATTTCGTGGGTGAGCCGCTCGACGCTGTCCGACAGGCCCCGGACCATGAGGGCGTTTCTGAGCGTCACCAGCAGCCGGTTGGTGTCGAGGGGCTTTTCCAGGAAATCGAAAGCGCCCTTGCGCGTCGCCTGCACCGCCGTCCCGATGGTTCCATGACCCGAAATCATGATCACCACCGCTCCCGGGTCCTCCTTGCGAATGCGTTCCAGGACCTCGATCCCGTCCATTTTGGGAAGCTTCACGTCCAGGAAGGTCACGTCGGGGTCGAAGTCCGGGTAGTCGATCAGCCCGCTCGGGCCATTCACGCACAGATGGACCCGGTGGCCCTCGTACTCGAAGACCTGCCTCAGGGCCTCGCCGACCGATTCTTCGTCGTCGATGATCAGGATTCTTGCCATCTCATCCTCTTCCAGGGACTACTGGACCCGAACCAGAACGAGCCTGCCGTCTTCGACATGGGACCCCCTGAGCCCCCGGATCGCCGGAACCAGAACGGAGGACGCCGGTGCACCGGGCGGCGGCCTGCTGCCCAGTGCAGCCACGATCTCCGGGAAGGAACCGGTTGGAACCGGCCAACCCTGCAATTCGATACCCTCGATGAGGAGAACCGTCCCCTTCTCACTCGACGGGAGGATCGAGCCCACGACGCGGACTTCGATCGTGTCGGGGAGAAGGCCGACGATGCCTCCCAACTGTGGAAGGTCGGGCATGTCGGCCGGCAATACCCTGGCGTTGAGGGCGATGCGGTCCTCCTCAAAGGTGACTCTCGGCTCCACGACACCTTCCGGGAGGACTCCCGGCACCGACCGCAGAAGCGAGGAGACCTCGGAAGAATCCAGCCGCAGATGAGCCTCCTCCGAGTCCCGGAACTCCTTGATCTTCGCAGTGGCCCGTGCTGCGGTCTCCCGTGTCGCCGGCGAGCCCGCCGCCTCGGCATGACTGATTCCCAGTCGTTCCTCCACCCGGGGAAATATACCGTGGCCCCATTTCCACCCGGCGTACGCGGCCAGGACCGCCACGACCACCAGAACCAACCTGGTCAGGAGCCTCTTGAGTGCCTTACCCATTTTCGTGGATCCATCTTCACCTGCGGCCGAGGACGACTCTGTGGACGTTGGCGTAACGCGGCCCCTCCGGGAACAGGTCGCTACGCACGATATGTACCGTCGCGACCGTGAACTCCAGGCCGACCGGCACGATGTCCCCGAACTCCTGTCGGGAGCGAGGGCGGGCTCCGGGCGGGCGGCCACCCCTTGTTCTTCCTACCGTCAGATGCGGAGAGAAGGTCCGGCCTTCACGTTCGATACCCTCCCTTGCAAGTGCAAGGTCAAGGCCCTCCCGCAGGGATGGCAGGGCGGCGGCCCGAATCCCCACCCAGTACACGCGGGGGGGGGCGCGCCGCGGGAAGGTCCCCACCCCCGTCAACCTGGCCCTGAACGGGGCGGTACACTCCAGCGCCTCTGCCGCCGAGACCAGACTCGGAAGCACGTCCGCAGATGCATCACCCATGAAGCGAAGCGTGATGTGTAGCCGTTCCGGCGGCACCCAGCGCACCCCGGCACCAGATTTGCGAAGCGGAGCCAGAGCGTGCCAGAGCGCCTCGCGCACTCGGCGCGGCGGCCACACCGCGAAGAAGAGGCGAAGCCTTTTCAAACCACGGGCACGGCCACCGGCCGGACAACGGCGTCAACCGCCCGGACCGACGCTTCCACGTCGTCGCGCGTCGACGCCCAGCCCAGCGAGAAGCGAACGGCCCCCTCCTCGGACGTCCCGAGAATCCGGTGCACCTCGGGGGCACAGTGCAGCCCGGCGCGCGTCTGGATCCCGTGCTCCCTGTCCAGGAGCCCGGCCAGGGAGGCGGCATCCATGTTGGTTGCCGCCACGGTGACGACCGGAACGCCATCGGGCGCGGGAGGCGACAGCACGCGAATCCCGGGCACGGAAGACAGTCCGTCCAGCAGCTCGGCTTTCAGCGCCATCTCGTGAGCGTGCAACGTGTCCACCCCACGGCCGGCCAGGAACCGGCAGCCAGCCAGGAGACCCGCCAGTCCGGGGGGATTTCCGGTCCCCGCCTCCAGCCGGTCGGGCATGGCCGCGGGCATCCGTCTGCGCCGGGAATCGCCCCCTGTACCGCCACTCAGGAAAGAGTGGACCTCCAACCCATCGCGTACCCAGAGTCCCCCAGTGCCCTGAGGACCGAGAAGTCCCTTGTGGCCGGTGAAGGCCACGACATCGGCCCCATCCGCCGACAGGCTGCGGCTGGAGTGCCCGGCCGACTGCGCGGCGTCGACGACCACCACCGCTCCGGCCGCGTGCGCGACCCGCGAGAGGGCCCGCAGCGGCATTGTGGTTCCCAGGACGTTCGAGGCCGCGTTTACCACGAGAACGCGGGCACCGTCCAGGAGCCTCCCAGCCTCGTCCAGGTCGACCGCGCCGTCGGGACTGCCCGACAGCATGCGGACCTTCACGCCCCGTTCCCGGGACAGGTAGTGGGATGGGCGCAGCACCGCGTTGTGGTCGTACTGCGAGACGACCAACGTGTCGCCCTCGTCGAGGAGACCCCACAACGACGTGTTCAATGCGTGGGTCGCGTTGTGCATGAAGGCGATTCTCCCCGGGTCGCCCGGCAGGCCCATGATTCGCGCCAGTTCCCGGCGGCAGCGAAATGCGAGGCGCGCGGCCTCCATCGCCCCCGAGTGCCCGCCGCGCCCGGGTGTGCACCCCACACCCAGGAGGAACCCGGCTACGGCTTCCGCCACTTCGGGGGGGCGCACCGCCGAGGTCGCAGCGTAGTCCATGTAGTGTCCCATGCCACGGCTCCTCTCGCCAATGCTCACAGGGGGCAGGGTGTCTCATCGGCCAGGCTAATTGGAGGAGGTGCGTGGAAACAAGGGGGCAGCCGCCGAGCCGTCTCCCGGGGCGGCCGCGGAATCCGGGGTCCAGGACAGCGCGCGCCTCCCCGGAAGCCCTACCCGGAGACGCAGGGCTTCCGCGATTTCCCTCTCGCCCAGGCCGTCGCCGCCACCGAGATCGGCGATGGTTCGAGCGACCCGCAGCGTCCGGTGCACGGACCGGGCCGACAGCCGGTACCTGTCGATCCCGCTCTCCAGAAGCCGGCCTCCCGCCGGACTCAGGCGGCACAACCCGACGACCTCGCGCGCGGGCACCAATGCGTTGACCCCGCCATCGCCGCAGAAGCGCGCCGTCTGGCGTCCCCTGGCCTCCATTATCCCTTCGCTCGCGGCAGCCGAGTCCAACCCGGGCGCCTCCGCCGAGGCCGTCAGTTCGTTCCAGCTTACCGGACCTACCCGGACCTGCAGGTCGATTCGGTCCAGGAGCGGACCGGAGAGGCGCGAACGGTAGCGAGCGACGTCACGGTCGGCGCAGATGCAGTCCTCGCCTCCCTGGCCACAGGGACACGGGTTCATGGCCGCAACGATCTGAAACCGGGCCGGAAAGGTGACCGTGTGCCGGACCCGGGCGATCCGGACATGGCCCGATTCCATGGGCTGCCGCAGCGTTTCGAGGACGCTCCGGGCGAACTCGGGCAATTCGTCCAGGAACAGCACTCCCAGGTGCGCGAGGCTGATCTCGCCGGGACGGGGCGGGTTGCCTCCCCCGATGAGACCGCCTGCGGAGATCGTGTGGTGTGGAGAGCGGAAGGGACGGTCGGTCTTCACCGGTTGGTCGCTATCGAGCAGGCCCGCGACGGAATGAACCCGGGTCACCTCGAGCGACTCCGCTTCCGCCAGCGGAGGAAGAAGGCCGGGGAGGCACCGGGCGAGCATCGTCTTGCCTGCGCCGGGCGGGCCGGACATGAGAAGGCTGTGACCTCCCGCCGCCGCTATTACGAGCGCGCGCTTGGCCATGGGTTGTCCGCGCACGTCGCCGAGGTCGGTGCCTTGGTGCCCGGCGCTTGGTGTCACCGGCGGGGGCAGGGGCCCGGGCTCCAGTTCCCCCCGCAACAGCCCGGCGACCTCCTCCAGCGACCGCACGCCCACGACCTCGACTCCCGGGACGGCCGCCGCTTCCCTGGCATTGCCCCACGGAACGAAGAGCCTGCTCCTCCCCTGGGCACGGCAGCTCATGGCGAGTGCAATCGCCCCCCGGACCGGACGCACGGTGGCGTCGAGCCCCAGCTCCCCGATGAAGGCACACTCCGCGAGCGCGGCCGCCGGAACGTGCCCCAGGGCGGTGAGCAGGGCCACCGCGACGGGCAGGTCGAACCCGGACCCCGACTTGGGCAGGTCCGCCGGGGCCAGGTTCACGGTGATGCGCCTGGGCGGAAGAGGCATGCCGCTCTGCGCCAACGCGGCGAAGACCCTCTCCTTGCCTTCGCGCACCGCGCCCGCGGGGAGCCCCACTACAGTGAAGACGGGAAGACCCGTCTGGACCTTCACTTCGACCCTCACCGGCTGGCCCTCCACACCGTGGACCCAGTAGGAATGGACAACTGCGAGCATAGCTACCCCCAATGAATTGATCCCTCCACCAGGCAGTGTACCGGTCGGCAGCGGGCACCGGAATGTGAGAATCGGCCAACCTTCGGATCCGGGCTGAACCAACGTCGATCCGATGGAAGCACCACTCTCCGATATCCCTCCGCGCCGCCCGCCACAGAGCGATGGACTGGCGAAACCGGTCCCGGCGCTGCAAGTTGGTCGCGATTTTTGACCGGGAGGGAACATCGATGACCATCGCGATCTTGGCCGAGAGACGGCCGGGCGAACGTCGCGTCGCACTGGTGCCGGACGCAGTGCGGCACTACCGCAAACGAGGCTGGGAACTCCGCGTCGAGGCGGGCGCGGGCGTCGCCGCCTCCTTTCCGGACCGGGACTTCGCAGAGGCGGGAGTTACGGTGGCCGCCGGGCGGGAGGCGCTGCTGGACGGCGCCACGGTGGTCCTGAAGGCTCTGCCACCCTCACGCGAGGAGGTGGCGGCGCTACCCGGTGGATCCGTTCTCGTGTGCCACCTGAACCCGCTCGGTCCCCCCGGGACCATCGAGGCGCTGGCGACCCGGGGGGTGACGGCCTTCGCCGTCGAACTCATCCCGCGCGTCACGCGCGCGCAGAAGATGGACGTCCTCTCCTCCCAGGCGACCGTGGCGGGATACAAGGCGGTCCTGAACGGCGCCGGCGCCATGACCCGTTTCCTCCCCATGCTGACCACGGCGGCGGGCACCGTCCGGCCCGCCAAGGCGATGATCCTGGGGGCGGGGGTGGCGGGACTGCAGGCGATCGCGACGGCCCGGCGGCTGGGGGCGGTGGTTTCGGCCTTCGACATCCGGCCCGCGGTGCAGGAACAGGTGGAGAGCCTGGGCGCGAAGTTCCTGGAGGCCGCGCTGGACGAGAGCAGCGAGGACGAGGGGGGCTACGCGAAGGCCCTCTCGGAGGAGCAGCACGAGCGGGAACTCGAACTCATCGCCACCCACATCCGCGATCACGACCTGGTCGTCACGACGGCCCAGATCCCCGGAAAGGCCGCCCCCGTGCTCATCACGGACGAGATGGTGTCGACCATGCGGCCCGGCAGCGTGATCGTGGACCTGGCCTCGGAGACCGGCGGGAACTGCGAGGCGACGGTATCCGGCGAGGCCGTCGAGCGCCACGGGGTCACCGTCATGGGTCCCGCGAACCTGCCGGCGGAGCTCCCTTTCCACGCCAGCCAGATGTACGCCCGCAACCTGGCGGCATTCGTCGACCACCTCTTCGACGAGGAGGGCGCCATCGACCACGAAGACGAAATCACCGCCGCCACCCGCGTGACCCACGGCGGCGAAATCACCAACGAGCGCGTGAGGAGCAACCTCGCCTCCACCACGGAGCAGACGACCCATGGGTGAATTGCTGATCGGCCTGTACGTCTTCGTGCTGGCCACCCTCGCCGGGAGGGAGGTGATCTCGAAGGTCCCCCCCACCCTTCACACCCCCCTCATGTCCGGCGCCAACGCGATCTCCGGAATCGCAATCATCGGCGCCCTGGTCGTGACCGGGGCCGCGGACACGCTGTGGGTCAAGGTGCTGGGAATCGCGGGCATCGTGATGGCGACAATCAACGTCGTGGGCGGCTTCATGGTCACCGACCGCATGCTCCAGATGTTCAGGAAGCGCTGAGGCCGCCGTGGACACTTCCATCACCGCTCAAATCGCCTACCTGGTCTCCGCGATCCTGTTCGTCTCCGGGATCAAGCAGCTCTCCTCGCCCGCCACGGCCCGCTCCGGGAACGTGCGCGCGTCCGTGGCCATGTTGCTGGCCATCGTGGTCACCCTTCTCGACAACCGGATCCTGGACTGGACCACGGTGGCGGCCTCGGTCATAGCCGGCGCCGTGGTGGGGGGCGTGCTGGCCCGCAAGATCGAGATGACCGCCATGCCGCAGCTGGTGGCCGTCTTCAACGGCTTCGGAGGTGGCGCCTCGGCGGCGGTCGCGGCCGCCGAATTCGTCCGGCTGGAGGGAAGCGGCCCCGGCCTGGGCACGGGTGTCACCATCGTGCTGAGCACCCTGATCGGCGCGGTCACCTTCTCGGGCAGCCTGATCGCCTTCGGCAAGCTCCAGGGCATCGTGACCGGAAAACCAGTCACCTTTCCGCTGCAGAAGTTCCTCAACGCGCTCCTGTTCCTCGGCGTGCTGCTCGTGGGGGCGGGACTCGCGGACGCCGGCATCGGCGACGCCGTGGCCTCGCTCTTCGGATCCGGCGCGATCGAGATGGGCGGGCCCTTCTTCCTGGCACTGGTCGGCGGGGCTCTCATACTGGGCGTCCTGCTGGTCATTCCGATCGGGGGCGCCGACATGCCGGTGGTGGTGTCGCTGCTGAACTCCTATTCGGGGCTGGCGGCCGCGGCCACGGGATTCGTGCTGGGCAACATGATGCTGATCATCGCCGGGTCGCTGGTGGGGGCCGCGGGCCTGATCCTCACCCAGCTCATGTGCAAGGCGATGAACCGGTCGCTCGGCAACGTGGCCTTCGGCGCCTTCGGGACCGAGGGAGCGGTCGCCAGGGCGAAGACGGGCGAACGCCCGGTGCGGGACGTCGACGCCGAGCAGGCCGCCATGGTCCTCGCCTACGCGGGTTCGGTGGCGGTCGTCCCCGGTTACGGACTCGCCGTCGCCCAGGCGCAACACGAGCTCAAGAAGGTGTGCGACCTGCTGGAGGAGCGGGGCGTGCGCGTGCGCTTCGGCGTGCACCCAGTGGCGGGGCGGATGCCGGGGCACATGAACGTGCTCCTGGCCGAGGCCGACGTCTCCTACGACAAGCTGCTCGACCTGGACGACATCAACGCCGAGTTCGACACCACCGACGTGGTGCTCATCGTGGGCGCCAACGACGTGGTGAACCCGGCGGCCCGCGACCCGGACTCGGTGATCGCCGGAATGCCCATCCTCGACGTGGACAGGGCGCGCACGGTCATCGTCATGAAGCGCTCGCTGAGCCCGGGCTTCGCCGGCATCGACAACGACCTGTTCTACATGGAGAACACGCTCATGTTCTTCGGCGACGCCAGGCGGCAGATGTCGGAGCTGGTGAAGGAGGTGCGGGAGGCGTAGCGCCCGCCTGTCGCGCCCCGTCGCTCCCGCCGCCCGGACGGTGAGAGCGCTGAACGTTAACTTAACTTAACGCATGGCCGGGCCGGGTCGCACTCCGGGATCCGGGCGGCGCCACTCCCGGTGCCCGCGCGGATCTATCCACCGGCCGCCGAACGGACCATTTCGGCGGTCAGTTCGACGGTTTGCACCTTCGAGCACGCTCCGGCCTCGACGACCGTCACGTTCTCCCGTCTCCAGACTTCGTATCCCTCCGCCCGAACCTCGACATCGTAGGTGCCGGCCTCGATGGGGCCGAGCAGGACATGGGTTCGAGGGGAGGACACCGTGTCCCGATTCTCACCGTAGGCGAAAATACCGATTGGCGTCGACGCGATCCGTCCACCCGTTTCCGCATCCCGCACCTCGACCCGGATGGCGAATATCCCTATGTCCGTGCAACCGACGCCGACGCATCCCTGAATCGACACGAGGACGAGAGCAGCGGGGATGATCATTCTCAGGCGCATGGTACCGTTCCTTTCCCGGCGGCCGGCCGGAGCAACGATTCAGTCGCGCGGGGTGCGAACGCGCCGCTCACCCGGTGTCCGCTCATACAACCCGGCAATAATGGTGGTAAACGGTACTACCCGTCCCTTCCCCGGACGTTCCGTGACCATCCGCCACCGCCGGGCGCGACGCGGCGGAACCGTGAACCGTGCACGTCACCGCGCATCTCCGGCGCCCGCCTCCTCGAGCGCCTCCCACGTCGCGTCCACATGGCTCGAGGTCGTGTGGATGTTCCCGATCGCGAAGCGCAGCCAAGTCTCGCCGTCGATCCCGGTGGGGGACAGGAAGGCCGCGCCGCTGTCGTTGACCCGCTCCATTATCGTCGTGTTCAGCGCGTCCCGCTCCGCCCCGCCCACCCCCGCGGGCGACCTTCGCAGCACCACCAGAGAAAACGGCGAAGGACGCCAGCGCTCCCACCCGGAGGCGGCGTCGACCCGGTCGGCGAGGCGTCGCGCCAGCGCGACGTGGTCTTCCAGGATCGCCCGCAGCCCCTCGCGGCCGAAGTACCGCATGACGAACCAGAGCTTGAGGGCGCGAAAGCGGCGACCCAGCGCCAGACCGTGGTCCATGAGGTGGGTGACGCCGGTCTCGGGGGTCTCGAGGTACGCGGGAACGAGCGAAAACGCCGCCCTGAGCCAAGCGGGATCGCGCACGTACAGGACCGAACAATCGACGGGCGTGAACAGCCACTTGTGCGGGTTGACGACGATCGAATCCGCGCGCTCCCAGCCCGCGAAGTGGCGGCGCATGCCGGGAAGCGCGGCCGCGACCCCCGCGTAGGCCGCGTCTACGTGCAGCCACAGGCCGCGCGAGCGCGCGACCTCCGCGACGGCCCCCACCGGATCGACCGCCGTGGTGGAGGTGGTCCCGATCGTAGGCACCACCGCCAGGGGACGGAACCCCGACGTTGCGTCATTGTCGATCGCTTCGGCCAACGCAGCCGGATCCATCGCCCGGCCCGGCCCGGTGGCGACCGCGCGAACCCCCCGCCGCCCCAGCCCCAGGGCGTGCACCGCCTTGAGAACCGACGAATGCGCCTCGCGCGACGTGTACACCGTCCCTGGCGGAGCCCCCGCCAACCCCCCCTCCCGCGCCTCGGGAAGTCCCCTTTCCCGGGCGGCTGCGAGCGCCACAAAGGTGGAGGTGGAAGCGGTGTCGTTGATCGTCCCGACAAACTCCGACGGCAAGCCGATAAAAGCGCGCAACCAGCCCAGTGTCACCTCTTCCAGCTCGGTGGCCGCCGGCGAGCTCTTCCACACCATCGCGTTCACGTTCAGCGCGGCGGCCAGGAGTTCGCCCAGGATGCCCGGCCCCGATCCCGAGACCGCGAAGTAGCCGAAGAAGGAGGGATGGTTCCAGTGCGTGACCCCGGGAAGAATCACCGACTCGAAGTCGCGCAGGAGGGCTTCGACCGGCTCCCCCGCTACCGGGGCCGTCGGGTTGAGTCCATCGCGCACCTCACCCGGCTTCACCCTCGCGAGAACCGGGTACTCGTCAATCTGCTCCAGGTAGTCGCCCACCCAGTCGACGAAGCGGTGGCCCCACTCCCGGAACTCTCCGGGGGGCATTCCGCCGGGACCTGTAGCAGGGTTCGGCCCGGCGTCCGGCGAGGCCTCGTCGTCCGTCCCCCCCCCAGGGATGCGGCGCGTCACTCGCCCCCGATCCGAGCCATGTGCCTCATGATCCGGCGGCCCTCGTCCTGGAGTGCCCTGATCTGCTCGCGCACTTCGGCCAGGTCATCCGGGCCGAGCGGCGTGGGGACACCCGAACCGTGGATCAGGCTGAAGAAGAGGAGGTCGGTGTGCCCGACGCTGGCCTGGGTCACACCGATGTCCACCGTTCGGTTGAGCTGCAGGACTTCGCGCAATCGGAGCCCGTGGGCCCGGTCCACCGGCGGCTGCTCGAACATCACGCGCACCATGATCTCGCGCAGCATCTGGAATTCCTCGATCACTTCACCCGCCGACAGGCCGCGCCTTGCGGCCACCGACCCGAATAGCTCCGCGCCCTCTGACCAGAGCGGCAGTATCTGGGTGCGGTACGGACTCAGCATCCCGGGAAGAAGAGAGACGAGACCGCGACAGAAGGGCCGTAAGACGGGCTCGTTGCTCCTGGTCCAGGAGCCCTGGGCGCCCAGAAGCCCCGCAACCCATCGTTCGGCTATCCCTGGGGAATGTTCGCGCAGCCACCCGGCAAGATCACCGGGAACCCCAAGGGAAGGGCCGGTCGTACGCGGGCCCGAATCGCCGGTCTGGCCGAAGGTCATGTTCAGCACGCACTCATTCTATCGCTACCGCATCCCCGTCGCCAGGATCCCGATCCTCCCGCGCCGCCGATTGCCGACTGGTCGCCTCCGTCTGCAACCGGATACTGACCCGCGTGCCTGTGCCCACTTCGCTGTCCACCTCCATGACTCCGCCCCACGAATCCACAAGCCGCTTTGCGATGGCCAGCCCCAGCCCGCTCCCCGTCGAGCGGGTCGAGAACTGCGGCTCGAAGATCCTCGGCAGCAGTTCCGCGGGTATTCCGGTTCCTTGATCCTCCACCGTAACTGCCACCGTGCCCGCCGAGTCTCCGGTTCCGGCCGCCCCGATCCGGACGACCCCTCCATCGGGCATCGCGGCACGGGCATTCTCCAGCAGATTGAGCAGTACTTCCTTGAGTTCGTCCGGGCGGCAAAGAACATCCGGCAACGCCTCGGACATGTCGCTTTGCACACGTATGGAGCTTTCACCTCCGGATCTGTAGAGATCCAGGACTTCGCGGAAGACAACCCCCACATCCACCGCGGCCAGCGGCCCCCGGTCGGCTGCCCCGGGCGAGGCCAACCTCGAAAAGCTCCTGGCAATCGACGCCAACCGGTCGATTTCTCTGAGGATCGCTCCCACGTTCCGTTCCAGAATCCGGTCGAAATCGCTTCTCCGGTCGTTCCAGGCCCGGCGCAGGTGTTGCACCGAGAGCTTGATGGGCGTAAGTGGGTTCTTGACCTCGTGCGCAACCTGCTTGGCCATCTCGCCCCAGGCCAGAATCCGCTCGCTGTGCAACTCGTCCGTCACGTCTTCGAGATTCACGACCACGCCACCCTCCTGGCCTTCCCGTGCGATCCGTCGCGCGCGCCCCCGGATCCGCCGCTCGCCCCACTTGAAGTCGGCGTCCGATTCCGCCGTGCCGCTGCCGCCGTGCGCGTCCAGCCAGTCGGCCAGTTCAGCCGCGTAGCTGCCCGACCTGGGTATCTCGGCTCCGGTTTCCAGCGGTGTCGCCAGCAGGTGTTCGGCGCGGGGATTCGCCACGGTGACCCTTCCGCGCGTGTCCACCGCAATGACACCGGTGGCCGCTCCTTCGACGATCGCCTCGGTGCGCCGGGTCGTGCGCAGGAGTTCCCGCCGCGCATTGTCGAGACGGAGCACCATGCGGTTGAAGGCCGTGAAGACGGAGCCGAACTCGTCCACCCGGTCCTCCGGCAGGTGGACGGCCAGGTTGCCGCTTCCCACCCGCTCCGAGGCCACCTGCAACGTCTGTATGGGCCGCGACAATGCCCTGCCCACAAAGAGGGCCAGACCGAGCGAAAGCACGGGTCCGAGCACGATGGCGAACCCCAGCAGATCCGCGACGTCGCGCCGCCGAAGCGCCGCCGCACCCGCCCTGAGCGGCACCGGGGACGCCACGATGTCACCGTCGGGAAGACGCCGGTGGGCGACGACATACCGCCATCCCCCGAGATTCTCCACCTTCGACGCCCGCAGCCGCTGCCCGCTTTCCAGGTCGTCGTAGATGCGGGGGTCCACCCAGCTCTCGTACAAGCCGAGTTCGATGAGTTCATCGACCGAGCCCCCCACGAGTTCCCCGTGCCTGTACTCGAGAAGATCGGCGCCCACGCGGCGGGAGAGCAACTCCATCGAACCGCCTTCCTCCAGGTAGGCCTCGCCGATCTGGGACACCACCCGTTCCGCCAGTGCGGTCGCGGTTCGCTCCGACGCTCCGGCCAGGGTGCGATACGCCAGCGTGCCGAAGAGCACGTTGGAGACGATGAAGAAGCCGAAGAGCGTCCACGTCACGCGTGCGCGGAAGGAGTGGAGCAGTCCCCGCCAGTCGACAGGCACTGTGAAGCGCAACCCCAGGATTCCCACGCTCAGGAGCCAGAGCACCGAGAAGACGGCGAGGTCGAGGGCCAGTATGAGCGTGGCGCGCGCCAGCATGACCTGGAGATTCGGAATGCTGATGGTGTAGAACACCGAGTAGAGTCCGTCGGGATAGCGCGCCAGCCCCTCCGCTCTCCAACCCTCGTCGTTTCGCCTCCACACCACGCTGTCCTCGGGCGGCCGCGGTTCCCCTTCGACGACCCGGACCAGTGTCAGGAATTCCTCGTTCCCCATTTCTTCGAGCGATGCGAAGAGGGGCCCAAGCGCCGACGGTGCTGCGATGGTTCTACGCGGCGGGATCGTCCCGGTAACGAGGCGCCCGCCCGAAAGTGGAGCCGCTATGAGGTGGTGGACATCGGTTTCCGCGGGCCGGCGGTACGCAGGCGTGCCGCCGGCACGGAGCTCCGGAAGCAGCGAGTCGACCACTGGTGACCTGTCGCCCTTGACTCCGAGCCTCAGTTCCTGGGCAGGCACGTTGTCCGGTGACCAGAGGGTCAGGAAGATCGGCGAGCCCAGCTCGGCCAGACCGCTGGCAACCCAGGCCTGGTACATGAGCTCCACATCTCCCGCACCGGCGCTACCGAGCGAATCCGCATGGCGGGCGAACTTCTCCAGCAATGAGTCGGGATAGGGTTCGGGGGTCACCCCCAACCGTCTCATCTGCCCCTCCGCGATCTCCTGACGGGCTTCCGTCCGCATCGACCACGCGAAGGGAAGCACGGCCGTGCCGGCCAGCCAGAAGGCGCAGAACCAGCGCAGGAAGGACAGATGACGCGAGTCGCCGAGCCCACGGACCATGAGCACCGTGGGGAGCGCCCACAGCGCCGACAGCGGAAGTGCGGCGCCGGGCCCGACCCTGACCCCCACCCCCACACCGGTGCTGAGGATGGCCGCAACGGCTACGCCGAGGAACACCAGGCCAGGGACGTTTCGCGAGTCGCCCGGGACGCGGCAGGCCAGTACAACCCCCGTCACCAGGGTCAGGATCAGGGTCACCGAAGCCTGGAACAGGATCCAGCGCGCATCCGAGGTGCCCATCAGAGCGAGCGACACGCCGCTCCCCATCCAGTGCAGGAAGAAGGGAAACGATACGGCCACGACCGGAGGAGCGGCCCAGCTCCCGACTCGCCTCCAACCCGGTGCGGCCAGCACGGCCAGCGGCACCGCGGCCGCGCAGAGCAGAACGACGCGGCCCAGGGTCAGCGGGAAGGGACCGGGAAGCTGAAAAAAGGCTGGATCCACCAGATCTGCCGGCACGGAGAGCCTCTCCAGCGGGAGCAGGGCGGCCGCCGCTGCGAGGGCGCCCAGGGAATAGGGCAGATCTCTTCTCGGCCCGGCGAAGGACTCGAGAAACCAGGCCAGGGCCAGGAGAGCCACGACGATCCCGATTCCCCGGCCCCTGCGCTCGGCCCGGCGCGAAAGCGCATCCGGCTCCTGGATCTGCATGCTGATCAGTGCCTCGTCCGGCCAACCGAAGTCAAAGACCCCGGGGCCCGCGACCCTGTCCGACCGGGCGATGCCTATTCGCTCGCCGGTCTGTTCCCGAAAGCGTGATGCGAAGTCGCCCAGTCCCGTCGCGAACGACTCCGGAAGGTCCGAACGCATGAGCGTAGCCACGACCGCCGTACCCTGCGAGCCGGGGATGTCAGCCGTATGGTACAGGTAGGAGAAGAGGGGAGTCCCCGCATACACGTAGCGGCTCGTTCCATTCAGCACCCAGGACGGGAACCGTCCGTGGTGTTCTCCCTCCCAGGCCACCAGGCTTCCGGCCGGCCCATAGACCGCAGCGGCAATCCCCGTCTCCTCCACGACTTCCCGCAACGAATCCTGAAGGGCCTCCCGCCCATCGGTCGTCGCGGCAGCCCGGACCACCCGTTCGACCGACGAATCCCCCAGGGAGACGAGTTCGTCGAGCTCCTGCCCGAGTCTCGCGGCCACCTCCTCCTGCCGCTGCCCCCAGTACGACTCCCAGTCATTCGTCAGATGACGGCTGACTGCATCGGTGTGCAGGGCTACTCCGATTCCGGTGGCCAGCAGGGCCGTCGAGATCGCGTGGCGGACGTTGGCCCGGGCCCACAAGGCTGAAAGTCCGACGAACACGCCGGCTGCCGCCAGGACCCACGTGTTCTCGATCCGGGCCCAGACAATGAGAGAGCAGAAACCAAGCCAGACGAACTGCCCGGGCATCGTCGGAGCCCAGGCGGCACGCTTGCGCCCGGTCATAGG
Source organism: Longimicrobiales bacterium (assembly GCA_965204275.1). Classification (GTDB taxonomy): domain Bacteria; phylum Gemmatimonadota; class Gemmatimonadetes; order Longimicrobiales; family Gaopeijiaceae; genus Bin94. Next base: position 664,797 of record CBDBEC010000002.1, on the reverse strand, counting down.
GGGAAACAAAGGCTGTGGATGTCGCGTAGGGGCATGGCCTCACACCGTAGTCTTCCAGCGGCGCCGATCCCCCTGAGTCGCCGGCGCCATTATTGTTAAGCTAATGGATCACACCCTGGCCTCGTCACGACCGGCGTCTCCGCCGCACGCTCCCCGGCATGAATCCCCGCTCTTCCGGACGGCGGTTATGGTATCGCTTGCCATGATGGCCCCGGCGGGCTCGCGAGGCCAGCTCGTGGACCGGGGCACCTTCCTCCTTTACGTTGACGGAGTGGAAGCGGGCACCGAGGAGTTCACCATTCAGCGGGAGGGCACGGGAGAGGCCCAGGTCACGCTGGCCACTGGAACTATCGACATGCGGGACGGACGCACCGTGACTACCATCCTGCGGCTGATGGGTACCGGTCTGGTCCTCAACGAGTATTCGGCCTTCGTGACCGGCTCGGACACTCTCGCCGTCAGGGTGGTGCGTGCCGGAAACCGGCTCCGCACCCGCACGGTCGCGGCACTCGGCGAGGAGGAACGGGCGTACAGGGCCCGCGCGTCCAGCGTCATCTTCGAAGAGGGCGTTGCACACCACTACTTCGTTCTGAATGCTCAGGAGGAAGGAGCTGCGGTGCATGCCCTCGCACCGATCGCCGAGCGGGAGGAGCCGGCCATGCGGTTGGCCACCGGGTCGGAGACGATCAGGCTCGGAGGGGACCGGGTGGAAACGACGCGCGTCCGCTTCGGGTCGGCCGAGGGTGGCGGCACCGCCTGGTTCGACGGCAGTGGCCGCCTGGTGCGCGTGCGGGTGGAGGACCGGGGTTTTCTGGCTGAACGGATTCCCGGGAGTTGAATTGAACCGGATCGAGTCGACATACGTAACCCGGGATCGGACAAGTCTGCCAAGGGCGCAGCGGTCGAAGGGCGGCCGCACGGGCGCCCGTCCAGCGATCGAATACCGGGAATCAAGGAGATCGAATTGAGAAAAAGGTTGAAGACCCATGCGACGTTGGCGGCGGCAGTCGTACTGGCAGGCCTGCTTTGGGCGGGCCTGCTTCCTTCTTCCGCCGAAGGCCAGGAACGGGTGCCCGCGTCATTGACGCTTGCGGAAGCTCTGGAGATCGCCCTTCGCAACAACCCGCGCCTGCAGTCGGCACGCAACGACATCTCCGTGGCCAACTGGGCCCTGACCTCGGCCTACGGAGCGTGGCTGCCCTCGGCGTCCGCCGGTTCCAGCGTTTCCTGGCAAGGTGCCGGGGAACAGCGCTTCGGGAGCATCACCGCGGACCAGCTGGGGTTCCAGGACCAGCCGTCGTTCCTCTTCAGTTCCTACAATATCGGTATCGGCCTCACCGTGAACGGCCGAACGCTGATGGCGCCGGGCCAGGCCAAGAGAAACCGGGACGCCACCCACGCCCAGATCCGTACCGCCGAGTCGACGCTGCGTCTGGATGTCACCCGGGCCTACCTGGAGGTGCTGCGCCAGATCGAGGGACTGACCCTGGCCGAACAGGAGCTGGCCCGCGCGGAACTGAACCTCCGCCTTGCGCGGGGACGCCGGGAGGTCGGATCCGGGAACGCGATCGACGTGCAGCAGGCCGAGGTCGGTGTCGGACGGGCCGAGATCACCGTGCTTCAGTCCCGCACCGGTGTGCGGAACGCCCGTACGCGCCTGCTCCAGCAGCTCGGGGTCGATCTGAACGCGGAGCCGACCCTTACGACCACCTTCGAGGTGACCGAGTTCGTCCGAACGGCGGACGAGCTGTACGAAGCGGCGCTGGGAAGGAACCCGGATCTGCAGGCAACGCGGGCGAGAGAGAGATCGGCGGTATACGGGGTCCGCATGGCCCGGTCCTCATACTTTCCGAGCCTGTCGGTGTCCACCGGCTTCAGCGGATTCACACGCAAGGCGAGCAGCACCGCCGGCCAGGAGGCTGCGGCAATCGCCGCGGGCGAAGCGGCGATAGCCCAATGCGAGTTCCTCAACAATCTGCTGAGGCAGCTTCCCGACCCGCCTCCTCCGGAGGACTGCGCCCGGCTGGCCACCCCCGAGTCCGCCCTCGATGCGATTCGCGAGCAGAACAAGGCCTTTCCCTTCGATTTCACCACCACGCCGCCATCGGCTTCGCTTTCCATATCGATTCCGGTCTTCCAGGGCCTCGGCCGCCAGCGGGAAGTAGAGAGCGCCCGCGCGGCGCTCCAGGACACTAGGTTCCGGATCCGGGAGCAGGAACTGGCCCTGCGCGCCGACATCGAGTCGCGTCTGGCCGTCGTCCGGACCGCCTACGAAACCGCGCTGATCGAAGAGCGGAACCAGACGCTGGCGGACGAACAGCTGCGTCTGGCAAGGGAACGCTACCGCCTCAATCTGCTGGACTTCATCGGCCTGGTGGAGGCCGAAACCGTGAAGGCCCAGGCCGACCGGCAGCGTATCTTTTCGATCTTCACCTATCATGATGCGATCGCCGACCTGGAGTCGGTGGTCGGCACTCCGCTCAGGAATCCATAGAACATGCGAACCAGAACCAAGGTCATCATCGGGGCGCTGGGAGTCGTCGCCCTCGGCTCCGCAGCCGTTCTCGGCATGAACGGCCGGCGGGGTAACGGAACCCAAGCCCGCGTCGAGGTCGTGGAAAAACGCGACCTGACCGCCACCGTGACCGCCAGCGGCAACGTGCGCGCGCGCAGAAAGGTGGACATAAGCTCGGATATCTCCGCGCGGGTCACGGAACTCCTGATCGACGAAGGCGAGGACGTCGAGGAGGGCCAGGTCCTGCTGCGCCTGGACCGGAGCCGGTACGAGGCCGCAGTGAACCGGAGCCTGGCCAACCTCAAGCAGTCCCAGGCGCAGGTCGCCCAGTCGAAGGCCAGCTTCGTGCGGGCCCAACGCGAAGCCGAGCGGAAGACTTCGTTGTGGGAGAGCGACTCCCTGCTGGTGAGCCGGCAGGAGGTGGAGAACGCGCAGACCGACTTCGAGGTCCAGAGTTCTCTCCTCGAAGCCGCCGAATTCGGGGTCGGTCAGGCCCAGGCTGCACTCGACGAGGCCCGGGACCAGCTCTCCAAGACGGTCATAGTGGCCCCCATGACGGGACGGGTCACGCGGCTGAACGTCGAGGAGGGCGAGACCGTTATCGTCGGCACGATGAACAACCCGGGAAGCCTCGTCCTGACCGTTTCCGACCTCTCGGTCATGGAGGTCGTACTCGAGGTGGACGAGACCGACGTGCCCGAGATCTCCCTGGGCGATTCGGCCAAGGTGGATCTCGACGCCTTCCCGGAACTGGAGTTCGCGGGGGTCGTGACCGAGATCGGCAACAGTGCCATCCGGCCGCCATCGCAGTCGGCCGGCACGGGGCAGACCCCCACGATCGACTTCGAGGTGGTCGTCACCCTGTGGGATCCCCCTGCGGAGTTGCGTCCCGACCTATCCGCCACCGCCGAGGTCATCACGGAAACGCGAATCGACCAGCTGAGCATCCCGATCATCGCCCTGACACTGCGCGAGGACGACCAGGTTGATGATACGGCAGGCAATCGCCCAGGCAGCGAGTCCGCCGATCCCGTCGAGGGCGTCTTCGTCGTCAAGGATGGGCTGGCGGACTTCACGCCTGTCGAAGTCGGAATCGCCGGGGAGGAGTATTTCGAGGTGATTTCCGGACTGACACTGGGCGACACCGTGGTGAGCGGGCCGTACCAGGTCGTGCGAACGCTGCGCAACGGCACGGTCATCCGAGCCATGGGGGGGATGGACAGCCCGGATGAGGGGTAGAGGTCCACGCGGTATGCGCGCGAAGTTGTCCGGCGGCTGCCGCTATCAGCCCGTGGACAAAATCCCCCCGGCATTGGAACGGCGATGCATCCGGGCTGGTCACTCGGCTTCGCCCGTCAATACTGTAAAGCACACATTACATCATGTCATGTCCGCTATACATTTTGCCACTCCAAGGCCTCGCTCTGCGTTGCTCCTCGGGCGAACAGCCCTGCTATTCCCCTCTCGTCGCGCCTTGCCGGCCCGGCGCCTCGCCGCTCTCGGTGCTCGCGCGGCCTTGTCCACGGACTGGTAAATGCAGTTCCTGGAGGGGATTCGCCTGGCCTGGGACCAGATCCGGACCCAGAAGCTGAAGAGTTTCTTCACGCTCCTGGGGGTCATCGTCGGCGTTATGTTCCTGGTCGTCGTGGTCAGCATCGTCGAGGGGATGGACCGTTACATCCGCGACACTCTCACCGACAAGGTGATGGGCGTGAACACCGTGCGCGTGGGAAGGTATCCCAGGGAGGACGTGAGCAGTTCGCCCGAACAGTGGCGCGCCTGGGCCAGGTCTCCCTGGCTCACCTTCGACGATCTCGAGCACCTCCGCCGCGAAATCACCTTCCCGGTGCGCATCGCCGCCCAGTCCGACAGAGGAGGGGGTGAGCTGGAATCGGAACTGGGCATCAAAGCGGAGAATGTCGAGATCGTCGGTGCCTCGGCCGAGATTTTCGAGATCCGGAACTGGAACGTCGATCGTGGCCGCGCCTTCACCCGGCAGGAGGCCGAGCAGGGGATTCCGGTGGTTGTGCTCGGGGTATCCACCGCCGAGGTGCTCTTCGGATCGGTGGACCCGGTGGGCAAGACGGTTCGGATACGGGGATTCCCCTATCGCGTGGTCGGCGTGCTCGAGGAGCAGGGGTCTTTCCTGTTCATTTCGCTGGACAACCTGGTTGTGGCGCCCGCCAAGTCACCCATCCGGAGATACCTCACGCGTCCGGGCGTAGTGGAAGAGATCATCGTGAAGGCGGGCAGTCCGAACCTGGTCATCCCGATCCAGCGGGAGACCGTGGAGATCATGAGGAAACGCCGCCAGCTGCGGCCTGCCGAGCTAGACAACTTCGTGGCCGAGACGACCGAAGCTACGCTCAGCTTCTGGGACAACATCAGCCGAATCCTCTTCCTGGCCCTGCCGGGGCTGGTCGGCATCTCGCTGGTCGTGGGCGGCATCGTGATCATGAACATCATGCTGGTGTCGGTCATGGAACGGACCCGTGAAATCGGTATCCGCAAGGCGATCGGTGCCCGCCGCGGCGACATTCTGGTGCAGGTGATCATCGAGAGCACCACCCTGTCGGGAGTCGGTGCCGTGATCGGAGTCGGGGTGGGGGTGGGGATGACGTTGCTCGTAGGGGCCGTATCCCCCCTGCCGGCCGCCGTGGCCCCCCAGTGGATTGCCCTGGGAATGGCACTGGGAGTCGGCGTGGGGGTGGTCTCCGGCGTTTATCCGGCGTCGCGCGCGGCCAGACTGGACCCGGTCGACGCGCTGAGGTACGAATGAAGGGCAGCGGGCGCTCGCGAGGCCCCGGCCCTGTATTGTCGGGGCGGGCACCCACCGGCCGCGTGCTGCGTGAAGGCCTGCGCGTTGCGACCGCCGCCCTGCGGGCAAACTGGATGCGGACGATCCTGGCGGTGCTGGGAGTCGGCATCGGCGTTGGGGTCGTGGTCACCGTTGCCTCGATCATCACGGGCATCCGGACGGAGGTCATGACCGCCTTCGAGGCCTCCGGACCGCGAAATTTCATGGTGATGCCCTTCGACCTCTCCGACGCACGGGCTTCCTTCAGCGGCTCCGGGAGACCGCCGTGGTGGAACCGGCCACAGATCACCGACGACGAGGTTCACAGGGTGCAGTCGCTGCCTGCGGTGGCGCAGGCCGTGGCCGGGTTTGATTTCGGGGCTTCCATGCGCTATCGGTCGGATTGGGTGTGGGGGGTGTCCTTCCGCGGACTATCGACCGGATGGGCATCCTTTGTGGGAGGGGACATCGTGGCCGGGAGGGATTTCACATCCGCGGAGGTGAGCCAGGCGCGGAGCGTGATGGTCCTGTCGTCGAAGCTCGCCGAGAATCTCTTCGGTGAGCTTGATCCGGTGGGCAAGCGCGTGCGGGTGCATGCGGGCCGGAGAGCGTCCAACGAGCTGTTCACGGTTATCGGCGTCTTCGAGCCGTTGCCCAACATGTTCGGCGAGGCGGCCGAGAACTTCGCCCATATTCCGTTCACAGCGGCCGACAAGCGCCTCAAGGCCCGCACGCGCTGGACCTTCCTGAACATCCAGATCATGCCGAAGGAGACGGCGGGCCCCGGTGAGGCGGAGAACCAGGTCGTGTCGGCGCTACGCTCCATGCGCGCGCTAGGGCCCGGCGAGGACAACAACTTCGCCATCCTCCGCAGCGAGGACAAGATCGATCTCTTCAACCAGCTGACCGGAATGTTCTTCGCGGTGATGGTCGGCCTTTCGTCGATCGGCATGCTCGTGGGCGGCATCGGCGTCATCGGGATCATGCTGATCTCCGTGACCGAGCGGACGCGCGAGATCGGCATCCGCAAGTCGATCGGGGCCACCCGGCGGGAGATCAAGTGGCAGTTCCTCATCGAGGCCTCGCTCATGACGGCGGTCGGCGCCGCAGCGGGACTCCTTGTCGGCTGGGGCGCATCGGAGGGGCTCGCCGCCGCCACTCCCCTGCCCGCCCGAATCCCGCTCTGGTCGGTTTTCGCCGCAATCGGTCTCGCCGCGCTGACCGGCATTCTCTTCGGGATGGTGCCCGCGCTCCGTGCGTCGAGGCTGCCGCCAGTGGACGCACTGAGGTACGAGTGACCGAACCCCTCGATGTGCTTGCCGTCCTGGCTCACCCTGACGACGCCGAGATCTTCTGCGGCGGCGCCCTGATCAAGTCGGCGGACGCAGGCGAGCGGACCGGCGTCGTGGACCTCACCGCAGGTGAGGCAGCATCGCGTGGCACCGTCGAATCACGGGCCCGGGAGGCGGCAGCCGCGGCCGAGGCCCTGGGGCTGGCGGAACGTCGCTGCGCCGGACTGTGCGACGCGGGCCTCGTCAACGACCATGGGTCGCGCACGGTGGTCGCCGGCGCCATCCGTGCTCTCCGGCCCCGCGTGGTGGTGACGCACTGGTCCCGGGGCCGCCATCCCGACCACCGCACCGCCGCCGCCCTCACCCGGGACGCGGCGTTCCTGGCCGGGTTGCGCAACTTCCCGGCCGAGGGGCCACCCCATCGTCCCAAAAAGATGGTGTACGCGCTGGCCTTCACCGAAGACGCGGTCAAGCCCACCTTCGTCATCGACATCACCGGACAGATGGATCGCAAGATAGCAGCGCTGGAAGCCTACGGCTCGCAATTCCGGGGCCGGAGCGGGATCGGTGAGGTGTTCCCCGGGGGAGACCGTCCCGTCATCGACCAGATCCGTGCCGCGCACGCGGCCTGGGGTTCGCTGATTCGCCGCGCGTACGCCGAGCCGTACTGGACGGACGAAACCGCGATGGTTGAGACGCTGGGGGGCCTGGCCGTCTCGACCTTCTGATCGCGAGGCTCGCGGCGAACCAGCCGAGAGGGGGACCGGCGGACCCCCCGGAGGGAGTCCGCCGGCTTCGAGGAGGGACAGGCCCCGATGGACCGTCACAGGGTTCTGCATTCAAGCGGTGGTCCCCGCAACGGCTATCGACAGGTTTTGACTATAGTTGGCCTACCCACTTACAGCAGTAGCCCGGACTCCAACAGATCATGAAACAGACTCGGAGGGGGCCGATCTGTATCACCCTCTCCGGCCACGGCTTGGCCTGAGCGGAAACCGGGGCGGTGGTGCCAACGAACGGAGCCGTGAAGGAAAGCACGGCCGCGACCGCGGTGATCTTGAGTGTGGTGACAGCACGAGCTCTCATTGCCTGCATGCCATTACGTGCGTTCATGACTTGTTCTCCTTTTGTGAAGTGCATTAGGTGTACTGCGGAATTGCTAACTGCCGGAACCCTCCCCTGCCTGACCAACTCCCTCCTCTACGAGCCGTGCGACGAAATCGGCCATCCCCAGCCGATCGCGTGCCGACCGCCAGATCTCCAACGAGTCCGTTGCGATGGCCGCTTCGACCACCGAATTCCGGTTCATGATGTAGAAAACCGAGAGCGGCGCGCCGCCGAAGTCCCGCCGATACTGCTCGTGGCTGCGCATTTCGATCCTTCCCGTGATTCGCTGGGAAGCCAGGAACGCGCTCACGATCTCCCGGTCGCCCGCACGCCCGTCCCCAATCGCCAGTGCGACGGTCTCCAGCCTTTCACCCAGTCCCCGTTGAAGGCCCCTGATTACCCTGGCCGGGTCGCCCAACTCGCATCCAAGGCACTGCTCGACGTCAAACACCCAAAGCAGGGCCGGTCGGTCTCCGGAAAGTCGGACGGACGCAAGGGGCTTCCCGACAGCGAGCGTCCCCGATGATTCGCTTGAACCATTCGAGCCGGCCTCCGAACAGCCTTCCAGTACGCCCGCGCACAACAGCACCGCAACCAGCGATCCCGCGCTCGCCCGCATGCTATCGCTCCTCCTTCCACCGAGCCACAATCCAATGGCTGGGGAGTACGGACGCGGGATCGTCGAAGTAGAAGAGATCCCCCTCGACAGCGAACAGGCGGGGCATTTCGGCGGCCTTCCAGACCGGAGCGCCGTCCCGGTCCACGACCGTGAGGTCCCAGACCGACTCGAACCCTCGAGATTGCATGGATTGAATGGCCAGGTTGCCATCGCCGAGAATGAAGATGCCGTTGACCTGCGTCAGCGCTTCGGCCGCTGCCTGAATCGCCCGCGGATCGGTGATCGCCCCCGCGTCGGCCCCCGGCAGGACGCCCATCGGCCTTGGCAGCGAAAGCGGAATCACCTTGAGGCGTTCACCGCGACGACTGAACTTGTACAGCGTATCCGACAGAGCCCACACGGCCCAGATCGTGTCGCCTTCCAGCGCCGTCGCGACGGAAGTGTAGGAGGCGGCGTAGGCACGCGACTCCTCCGGCACTCCCATCGGGAGAAAACTGTGCTCGATTTCGTCGTTCTCGCGGTTCCACAGGTGCAGCAGGTGATACTGCGTCTCGGACATGAGCTGTCCGAAGAGAAGGTATCGACCTTCTCCCATGTCCTCCGCGCCCAGCACCAGCGGAAGGGGCGACGCAACCACCTCCGGCTCCCCCGCCCCGCCGGCGGGAAAGAACGTCAGCCGGGAGAGCACCATGTCGGCAACCACGACACCGCCGTCCAGAGTCCGGCGGGACGCGATCGGGACGGTGAACTCCCCGGGCCCCTCACCCCGGCGCCCGATGACCCGCTGGAGCCGCCCGTCCGTGCCGTACACGTTGACCTGGCCTTCCTGTGGCTCGGCGAGCAACAGCCGGCCGGGGCCGCCGGACGACACCATCGGCAACACGGTGACGGCCCTGTCGTCCTCCTCGAGGACCACGCTGCGCACAATCTCGAAGGCGCTGGCGAAAGCTGCCCGGTCGACGAACTCCTGTTCGTTTGCACGGCTGGTATCTGCCGTGTCCGCAGTGGACTGCCCCGGCACACGCGGTTCATCCGCCTCCGCGCGGCACGCGGCCGCGACGATGCACAGGAGGAGAACGAAAACGCGGCCAGGGGATCCGAAGTCTCTTCGTCCGCTCGGGACGCCGCATCTCATGTATGTTCTCTGGTGTTTCCGTGTCTCGGTGGTCTCCATTTGGCGGACGCTTCCGTCGAAGGTGGCGGGCTCGGAGTGGCATGCGCGCGTGGGCCGAAGATCGGCTGCGGCCACGCAAATGAAGGATGAGCCGCGACACCGGGCGCGTACATGGTGATTCGGGACAGATCATCGCGGGCCGCGGCTTAGGAGGTTCTGGCGGGCCGGAAGCCGGACGGTCGAGGGGACGTGCGGTGCGTCTACACGGTATCCAGCAGTCCGTGGATTAGGCCGCCGGAGCGGCGAGGCGCCACGCTGGCAAGGCGCGCGACGAACCAGCTACCTGACGAACACCTGGGCGGCTCGCGAACGGGTTACGCCGTCGAAGTACCCGTACACCCCGTCGCCCTCGAGGCCGAAGCCGCGCCACGGGCGGATCGCGGCGTCTTCGACTCTCGTCAGGTTCGTCCGGTTCCAGCCGACTCCGAGCAGTGTCAGGGAAAAGCGCTGAGGCTTCTCGCGCACCATTATCCGCACCGTGCCGGCGGTCGAGTCGGGATATAGGCCCCCGGGACCACTGGTCAGGTAATGGGCGTCCATCTCCACCTCCGTCCCGTCCTCCAGGGTCTCGAAGATGTCCCGCACATCAACCGACAAATCGCCGATGTCCGGGCCCGCCCGGTACCGCAACGGTATCGTGAGCCGTTCGCCCTCTTCCGGCCAGGAAAGGCGCAGGGTGTCCGTCGCCAAAAACGGAGTGTCGGGCACGCGCGCTTCGCCGGTGAACGACCCCAGCGGCGCCGTTCCGCTCAGACCGTAGGTCGCGCCCGGCCGGACGGGCTCCGGAAGCGTCGCGCGCAGGCATTCGGCCGGATCTACGTCGTCGTTCGTGCAGGCCTGCAACTCCAACGTCTCCGAAAACGCGGACTCCCACCCGGGTCCCAGCAGACGCGCGTCGACCTCCGGTGCGTCGTCTTCCGGTTCACGGTGGGGATGGATGGCCAGCATGCGCGCTTCGCTCTCACCCACGACGAGCAGAATCTCGAGCCAGACCATGTCGGGGTGCAGCTCGAGCGGATCGTATTGGTCGCACGCCGAAGCAGCGATCAGCGCCAGCACGGCGACGGGCCCGAATCCGGCCTCCCTCCTCAAAACCGGAACTCCGCGCCGAGGGATGGAATCACCGGGAGCTGGCGACGACTCACTCTCGCGAATCCCCATAGGTCCCGCCGCACGGTCCAGCCGACCTCATTTGTCCTGTTGAGGAGGTTGGCCACGGACGCGTACAACGTCACCGAACCGCCGCCGAACCACGACACCTCGCTCTCGCGGCGCCAGCCCACGTCCAGGCGCGCGTAGCGCCGCAGCCTCCCGGAGTTGTACTCGCCCGCGAGGAGTCTTGTATGGCCCCTGGGCGGCCCAGGCAGGTCGAAGAAGTTCCAGGGAGGTTCAGTGGCAACCTTGCCTAGAACGAGCAGGGGCGTGACCGGCTGCCCGGAGCGCAGGGAGAACCGCGCCGACCAGGAGGAGGCGCCGTGCCGGTAGGAGGCCACGAGCTCGAGCTCGTGGTCCCGGTGGAAGCGCGGCACATAGCTTCGCGAAGACACGGTGCGCGACACACTCGCCCACCGGTACGTCCCCAGAGACGAAAACCCCCGCTCCGGAAGCCAGCTCCACGACGCCTCGACTCCTCGTGCCGTGCCGCCACCCAACTCCCACTGCGCCGGATTCCCCAGCACCGAGGCTCTGGTCGGGTTGGACCCGAACGCCGGCAGCCTGAGGTTGTCCAGCTCGCGCGCGTACGCGTCCAGCCGGACCCTGAGCCGTCCCCGCGAACCCTCCCACCCGCCCGAGAACTCCGTGTTGCGGGGAACCGGCGGTTCGCTCACCGGGGCGAGGAGGTCGTAGGCGATGAAGCTCGCGAACAGCGACTCCTCGTTGCGCACCGAGGCCAGCACCTGGTGGGAACGCGCCGCGGAGATGCGCGCGTTCCACCAGGACGAGGCGTAGCCCAGCTCCGCAAAGGGCGAGAACTCGGTCGCCAGCCCCACGAAGCGGTCCAGCCGCAGACCGCCCCGGGCCGAGAATCCGTGGCGCAGAGGAACCTCGACGCTCGAATAGGCGCCCAGCCGCCAGCGGGCCTCGCGCAACTCCAGGGGATGGAAGAAGTCGGTGAGTTCCAGGAAGTTCCAGTCACAGGACGACACGTAGCATTCTTCGCTGAAGCGGTAGTCGTGGCCCGCCTCGAACCGTGTCGCCTGGGCTCCGGCGATGATCGTCGCGGCGGGGGCGTGCAGGGTCACCTTCAGGTCCGCCCGGCTCTCCCCCATCGACCCGTGGCCGAACAGCCCCGTGTCCGGGGGCGGGTCGTACTCCTTGCCGCTGTCGTCAAGGGCGACAGGATAGTCCTCGACATTGATCAGATCGCCGGCGAACCGGCTGTGCCCCAGGGAGGCGTCCAGGATCCCATTCTCCCCGAACCGGGTGCGGTAGTGAGCCGAGAAGGCGGCGTTGCCCCACTTCACCACCATCTGTCTGTACACCTCCTCCCGCACATCGGGGTCGTCAACCGACTCCGAGTTCACGTAGCCGCTCACCGACAACCGGCGGACTCCGCCCAGATCCGCCGTCACCTTCGCGTGCAGGTCCTGGAAGAAGTAGGGGATGCTTCCGTTGATCACTCCGATCCTGTCCAGCCCCCGAGCCAAGGCGTCGATCCAGGTCCGGCGGCCGTCCACCAGATAGGACACGCTCCCGCCGACCGGCCCCTCCACCGACAGACGGGCGGACGCAGCACCCAGGGCGCCGGATGTCCGCATCCGGTCCCGGGAACCGTCCCGGGTCGCGATGTCGATGGCACCCGACAGCGACCCGATGGCAAGTCCGTCGCCGCCAGCCCCCGCAATGAGACTCGCCCGCTCCACCACCTCCGCGTTGACCGCCGAAATGAAGCCGCCCAGGTGGAACGCGTTGAAGAGCCGCACGCCGTCGAGCAGCACAGGCGTGCCGTCGCTCGTGCCGCCCCGGACGAAGGGCACCGACACGTAGTCCGAGGAAGCGGACGCGGACGGCGAGAGCGCGGTCGCGCGCAGCACGTCCGTCTCAAGGATCGTAGGGAGGCTCCGCAGCAGGACGGAATCGATGACGAAGGCGTCCCGGGACACCGACAGCGGGTCTCCCGCCCGGCCGCCCGCAATCGCCTCGAGGCCCTCCAGGCCGAACGGCGCGGGCGCCAGCAGGACGCGTACCGGGCCGGAGGGTGCGGCCTCGTAGGTGTGGGCCCAGACGGAGTAGCCGTATGCGGTCACCTCGACGCGCAACGGCCCGGCGGCCGACACTCCCGGCACCACGAACGCGCCGAAGCGGTCGGAAACTCCGGATCCGTCGACCGCCCCCTCCCCGGCCGGCGTAACCGAGACCCGGGCGAAAGCGACCGGTTCCAGGTCGACGCTGTCGCGGACGACGCCCGTCAGCGTCGCCTGCTGCAAGGCGGCGATCAGGAGGGTCGCGCCAATCATCCCAAGGCTCCTTTCATCCCTTGTGCCGGCACCTCATTCACAGGCACCTGATCTTATGGACCAGAGGGCGGAGGAGGCAACCGGAGCGTATCGCCGCCAGGATTATCATCATCATCAATGTCCCGACACCTCGGGCTGCCGCGCCCAACCCTCACCTCGAGCGAGTCGCGATCGGTTCTGTCCAACGGATCGGTAACCATCACCTTCAACCACCCGCTCTCCTCCGCGACGCCGGTGATGCTGGGACCTGACCCGTGCAATATGCCTGACCACCCATAGCTGAGCGGTTCCAGTCCCCTCCTCATGTACGCGGTCCAGGTGCACTCTTCCTCTTCAGACACCAGGTTTCGACCCAGAACTTCCACCCGCGGAGACCCGGGATCCATCACGTTCAGGGTGCCGAGATCCCATTCGATCTGCTCCAGGTCCTGGAACCAGCCCTTACGGCCCGCCTCGTCATGGCGGACGTCTTCGTACCCGTAGACGATCCCCCTGAACTCGGCGTTACCGTACCTGCTGTATCGGAAAACAGGGGCGCCGCTGTCCCCTTCCCCCGTCACGAAGTCGACTTGGTCGCCGCACTTTGTTACGACCCCGGTCTGCCCCCTCGTGTCCTCGCAGGTTTCGGTCACAACTCCCCAAGGTCCATCCGGTGGTACGGCCGATCTTGTCCAGGATGTCGTTCTTCCTACTGCCCGTTCTGACGGACGCTATGCGTATCGTCGGGTCTCGGGATCGACGACCGTCGTGCACCACTCAACAAAGATATCCAGTGATCCAATCCTACAGTTCCGGTCCCTTCGCTCGGTCCTGCCGATCTCGCCGAGCGCAATCGAGACATCGGTGCCTACCTCCATCAACGCCGCATCGGAATGGCGGCAGAAATCGCCCCCGCATCTCCAAGGACGCGGATCATGTATCTCAAGACCCACGACATTGGTCATACCGGGCTGGCCCCAATCGCCGGAATCCGTGATCCATGGAGTCTTTGATTGAAACCGCGATCTACATCCCCGCCACGGCAGAGAGTCCACCACTTCCTCCCCCGTCACGTAGAAGTCGCCCAATCCCGGAGCCGCTCTCGGGCCCCCGCCAATTCAGACCGCCCAGTCAGCACGGAGACTTTCCTTACGGGCCAGCCACCCCCTCCAGTTCACCCATCTCAACGTAGACGCGCGCTCGACGGGAAATATCATCAGACCGAGACCCCCTCCCCCCGAAGCCACCCCTCCATCGTCGCCCGGATCTCCCCCAGCCGCTCCGCCGTCCCGGCCTCGTACCGCGCCACGATCACCGGCTGCGTATTGGAGGCCCTGATCAGCCCCCAGCCATCGCCGAAGAGAACCCGCACCCCATCCACCGCGATCACGTCGTACCTGTCACTGAAGTGCCTGCCGGCCCGCTCCACCAGCCCGAACTTGTCCTCTTCCGCCACCTCGATCCGCAGTTCGGGCGTGGAGGCGTACACCGGCAGCTCACCGGTCATCTCCGAAAGCGGGCGGTCGGAGGCGGCCAGCAGCTCTCCCAGCCGGCAGGCCGCATAGAGCGCGTCGTCGAATCCGTAGTAGCCGTCCGCGAAGCAGATGTGCCCCGAGAGCTCACCCGCAAGCGGCGCGCGCGTCTCCTTCATCTTCTCCTTGATGAGGGAGTGACCGGTCTTCCACATCACCGGCACCCCGCCCGCCCGTTCGAACTCCTCGGAGAGGATCTGGGAGCACTTCACGTCGAAGACGAGGGTCTGGCCCGGTCCGCGGCGCCGCAGGAGATCCAGCCCGAACAGGAGCAGGAGGATGTCGCCCCGCACGATGCGGCCCCGCTCGTCCACCACCCCGATCCGGTCGGCATCGCCGTCGAACCCTATTCCCACGTCGGCCCCGTGACTCCGCACGGCGGCGATCAGGTCCTGCAGGTATTCGTCCACCGTCGGGTCCGGGTGATGGTTCGGGAAGGTCCCGTCCGACTCGCAGTAGAGTGGTACCACCTCCAGTCCCGCGGCGCGCAGCAGTTCCACCGCAACCACCGATCCGGCGCCGTTTCCGCAGTCCACGACCGCCTTGACAGGCCGGGCCGGCCGGAACCGCGCCGCGACGTCGGCTACGTAGGCGGGAAGCGGGTCCACGGTCTCCAGCCGTCCCTCGCCGACCTCCATGTCACCGGTCCCGATGCGCCGCAACAGCCCCCGGATCGCATCCCCGTACACGGACCCCTTGCCCATGGTCATCTTGATGCCGTTGTACTCGGGGGGGTTGTGGGAGCCGGTGACCTGTACCGCGCCGTCCGCCGCGTACTCGTATTCGCTGAAATAGGTGACGGGGGTGGGGACCGTCCCCAACTGAACGACGTCGCACCCGGCCCGCCGGAGACCGCGCGCGAGCCCGGCCCGCATTGCCGGAGAAGACGGCCGGTTGTCCTCGCCCACGACCACGCGCGGCCGGGACCCCGGAAGCCGCGCCCTCAGCTCCGACCCGTACGCTCCCCCCACCGCCTCGGCCACCCCGGGGTCGAGGTCCTCGCCCACGATCCCCCGTATGTCGTACTCGCGGAAGATGTGCTCCGGGATGCGCATCCGGGCGGCGCGCGGCGCCGGCCCCTTCCGTTCGCTCAATGGCCGGCGGCAGCCCCGGCCTCCGCCGCGAGACCTCTCAGTCCCTCCAGCGAGCCCGCCGCAAGATCCAGGGCCGCGCCCGGGAAGACGCCCGCGAGGAGAATCACCGCCACGCTCACCACCAGCACGAGGTGCGTGGCAAAGGGGGTGATGGCCGGGTCGGCCGAATCGGCTCCCTCGGGGGCCCCCTTCATCCACATGTACCAGGCGACGCGCAGGTAGTACCAGTACGACACCACCGTGGTCAGGACGAGGATCACCGCGAGCACCCACAGACTCGACTCGGCCGCGCCCAGGAGCAGGTGGTACTTGGCGATGAACCCGGCCGTGCCGGGGAAGCCCGCGAGCGACAGGAGCAGCACGGTCATGAAGACGCCCAGGACGGGCTTGCGCCAGCCGAAGCCGCCGTAGTCCTCGATCCGGGCGTTGGCCTCGCTCTGGTTGCCCACCGTGACCACCACCGCGAAGGCGCCGATCGTCATGATCGTGTACACCAGGAGGTAGAAGAGCAGCCCCGACGTCGCCGTGTCGTTGGCCGCGACGAGGGCGACGAGCAGGTAGCCGCCGTGCGCTATGGATGAATACGCCAGCATGCGCTTGACACTGGACTGGACCAGCGCCACCACGTTGCCGACCACCATGGTGACGGCCGATATCCACCACAGGATGGTCGACCACTCGGCGTGGAGCCCTTCGAGGCCGACCAGGAAGACCCGCAGGAACGCGACGAACGCGGCGGTCTTCACGGCCGCGGCCATGAAGGCGGTGACCGGCGTGGGAGCGCCCTCGTAGACATCCGGCGTCCACATGTGGAAGGGCACCGCGGCCACCTTGAAGGCGAAGCCGATCGCGAGGAGCGCCACCCCCGGCATCAGGAGCGCGCCGGCCGCGGAGCCGTCAGCAACCGAGGCGGCCACGGCATGGACGTTCGTGCTGCCGGTGGCACCGTACAGGAGGGCGATGCCGAACAACAGGAAACCGCTGGCGAAGGCGCCCAGCAGGAAGTACTTGAGCCCCGCTTCCGCCGACCGCCGGTCGCGCCGGTTGAAGGCGGCCAGGGCGTAGACCCCGATGGACATGAGTTCCAGGCCCAGGAAGATGATCATGAGGTCGCGGGCCGCGGCCATGAACATCATCCCGACGGCGGCGAAGAGGATGAGCGAATAGTACTCCCCGGCCTGGAGCCTCTGGCGCGCCACGTAGGGCAGCGAGATGACGATGGAGAAGCCCGCTCCCAGGATGAAGACCCAGTTTGCGAAGAGGCGGAAGCGGTCCACGGCGATCATCGCGGCGGCGCCGTCTTCGCTCACCCCGAAGTAGAGCCATCCGTTGGCCACCGCGGCCAGGGCCAGTCCCGCCAGCGCCAGCCAGCCGGTCTCCTGCCCCGGACCGTGCCCCTGTTTGCGGGACACACCCGCCAGCAGCACGCCCATCCCCCATATCGTGAGGACGAGTTCGGGCAACAGCGCCAGCACGTAGTGGAAGCTGGAGGAATAGTCGATGAGCATCGGGTCAGTTCTCCCGGGCGCGAATGCCGGCGGTCGGCGGGGCGGCGCGCGCATCGGAGGGTCCCGGGGCCGTCGGCGGATCATCGGTAGCCGGTGCGGGCGAAGGGGAGACAACGATCGCGAGGGTCTCCGCGTCCCCCGACACTTCGGCGGCCACCCGCTCCCCCTCCACCCGTTCCAGCACCACCTGCACGCTTGGTTCCATCCGCTCCAGGAAGGGCGTGGGATGGACGCCGATCCAGATCATCAGCGCGACCAGCGGGCCCAGGATCGCCATCTCGCGCCGCGACAGGTCGGCGAAGGTGCGGTTCTCGGGCCTGTCCAGCTCGTTGAAGAGAACCCGCTGCACCATCGGCAGCATGTAGTATGCCGCGAAGATCACGCCCGTGGCGGCGATTGCCGCAGCCGCCATGTGGGTTTCGAAGGTGCCGAGCAGGGCGAGGAACTCACCGACGAACCCGCTCGTCCCGGGCAGCCCGATCGAGGCCAGCGCGGTGATCACGAAGGCGGTGGCGAACCAGGGCGCCGCGCGGCCGATACCTCCGAAGTCCCCGATGAGCCGGGTGTGGCGGCGCTCGTACATCATGCCCAGCAGGAGGAAGAGGGCACCGGTGGAGATACCGTGGCTGATCATGACCACCATCCCGCCCTGCAGGCCGTTCAGCGTGAGAGCGAACACCCCGATCACGACGAAGCCCATGTGCGCCACGGAGGTGTAAGCGACCAGCTTCTTGGCGTCGGGCTGGACGGCGGCGACCCATGCCGCATAGATGATCCCGATCACCCCCAGCGCCAGCATGACGGCGACCACCACCGGGTGCTGGGCCGCATCGGGGAAGAACGGCAGCAGGAACCGGAGGAAGCCGTAGGTGCCCATCTTGAGCAGCACCGAAGCCAGGATGACCGACCCGGGCGTGGGGGCCTCCACGTGGGCGTCGGGGAGCCAGGTGTGCAGGGGGAAGACCGGCACCTTGATCCCGAAGGCCAGGGCGAAGGCGGCGAAGAGCCACAACTGTTCCCGCAGGCTCAGACCCGCGTTGACGAAGGCGTCGTACCCGAAGGACCCGGTGCCGCTGCCGAAGTACACGTACAGGATCGCCACCAGCATCAGCAGCGACCCCACCGCCGTGTAGAGGAAGAACTTCACCGCCGCGTAGATCCTGCGCTCGCCCCCCCAGATGCCCACGATGAAGTACATCGGCACCAGGGTCAGTTCGAAGAAGACGTAGAAGAGGAAGATGTCGGTCGCCAGGAAGAAGCCGACGACCCCCATCTCGAGCAGCAGCATCAGGGCGTAGAAGGCCTTGCGGCGCGTCCTGACGTACTCGAACGACCCCAGGATCGCGATCGCGCTGGTGAAGGTCGTCAGCAGCACCATGAAGACCGAGATACCGTCGATCCCCAGCGAGTAGCTCACCCCCCACGCCTCGATCCACGGCGCGGACGACTGCATGGCGAACCCGCCGTCACCCGGATCGTAGGCCCACCACAGTCCGAGGCTCAGTACGAACACGAACGCCGACCACCGGAACGCGATGTTCCTGGCCCGCTCCGCCGACGACACCAGGACATGCACGGTCCCGGCCAGCGGCAGCCAGATCAGCGCGTGGAGGATCCAGTCCCCGTACATGATCGAAGCGAGAAGGCCGGTCATGGCACCGTTACAGGAAGACCGTGGCGCCCAGTACGACGAGCACCCCCAGGGTGAGCACGAAGGCGTACATGTTGACCTGGCCGGTCTGGAAGAGGCTGGTCGTCCAACCGGCCAGGCGGGCGAAATTGCCCGTGAAGTTCACGAACCCGTCGATGACCACGGTGTCGACCGCCTTCCAGCACCAGCGGGAGCCGACCACCACGGGACGTACCACCACGGCATCGTAGACCTCGTCGAAGTACCACTTGTTGTAGACGAACCGCGGCAGCGCCGACTGCGGACCCGGGTCCTCGGCGGCGGGCACGTACTTGCGGCGGCCCACGACCATCACGGCAGCGGCCACGATCACCGCCGCGGCAAACGTCGAAATCAGCGCCCACACCACCTCCCCGCCCCCCACCGGAGCCACATGCGCCGCCTCGCCGATTCCCGCCACCTGGATCCCGGCCGCCGTGTGCGTGACCGGTTCGAGCCAGTGGTGCAGCCACTCGCTCATCGGCAGCGCGCCCCAAAGCCCGGCGAAGGACTCGCCGAGCGCATCGGGCACGTTGATCCACCCCCCGAACACCGACAGCACGGCCAGCACGACGAGCGGCACCGTCATCACGTACGGGGCCTCGTGCAGGTGGGAGCTCGCGGCCTTGCCGGTCCGGTTGGCCCCGTGGAAGGTCATGACCATCAGGCGGGTCATGTAGAAGGCGGTGAGGAGCGCGGTCAGGAGCGCCAGTCCCCAGTAGACCGCGTACAGCTGCCCGAACGGGTTCGACTCCGCGCCCGCCCACGCCGCCGTGTACCAGATGATCTCGTCCTTCGAGAAGAACCCTGCAAAGGGCCAGATCCCCGCAATCGCGAGGGTGGCGATCCACATGACCGCGCAGGTGACCGGCATGTACCTGCGCAACCCTCCCATGTTGCGCATGTCCTGCTCGTCGAGGTGGCCCTCGCCGTGGTGGGCCGCGTCGTGCATGGCGTGAATGACCGCGCCGGCGCCCAGGAAGAGCAGCGCCTTGAAGAAGGCGTGCGTGACCAGGTGGAAGATGCCCGCGGTGAAGGCGCCCACCCCGACCGCCAGGAACATGAAGCCCAGCTGCGAGACGGTCGAGTAGGCCAGCACCTTCTTGATGTCGTACTGCTGGAGCGCGATGGTGGCCGCGACGAGGGCGGTGAGCACCCCGATCCCGGCCACGACCGCCTGGCTGGTGGGCGCGAGGGCGTAGAGCACCGACGACCGCGCCACCATGTAGACGCCCGCGGTGACCATGGTGGCCGCGTGGATGAGGGCGGAGACGGGGGTGGGGCCGGCCATCGCGTCGGGGAGCCAGATGTGTAGCGGAAGCTGGGCGCTCTTCCCGGCCGCGCCGAGCATGAGCAGCAGGGTGATGGCCGTGATCGTCACGCCGCCGGCCGCGAAACGGCCCTCGGCACCGGCGAAGATCGGGATGAAGTCGAGCGTCCCGAAGCCCTGGAAGAGGAGGAACATGGCCAGCAGGAAGCCCACGTCGCCGATCCGGTTGACGATGAAGGCCTTCTTCCCCGCGTCCGACTTCTCGCGGTCGCTGAACCAGTAGCCGATCAGCAGGTAGCTGCAGAGCCCGACCCCCTCCCAGCCCACGAACATGGTGCCGAAACCCGAGCCCAGCACCAGCACCAGCATGAAGAAGACGAAGAGGTTCAGGTAGGCGAAGTACCGGGGATAGCCCGGATCCTTCCCCATGTAGCCGACGCTGAACACATGGATGAGGAAGCCGACCCCGGTGACGACCAGCGTCATGATCATCGACAGCTGGTCGAGCTGGATGGCGGCGTCGATGCGCAGGTCGCCGGTGACGATCCAGCCCCAGTAGGAGCGGACGACGGGGTCGTGCGGATCGGCCGCCGTCATCCCGAAGAAGTTCACCAGCGCCAGGGCGAAGGCGAGGGCCATCACGCCGGGTCCGATCCAGGTCGGCAGCGTGTGGGTGGCGGGCGGATTCGCCCCGGCGAAGGGATCCCAATCGCGCCCGGCCCGAAGCGCCGCGGAGGAGTTCCTGGCGGCCCGGAGGGCCAGAATGCCGTTGAGCACGAACCCCAGGAGCGGCAGGAGGACGATCAGTCCCGGCAAGAACGGCTCCCACTCGGCTGCCGGCGCCGCCGCGGCGGCACCCGGGACCGGCGGCGAAACCGCGCCGGACCCCGCCAGCACACTCTCCAGACGGGCCGTGATCACGCCATCACCACTTCAGGAGGTTGAACTTGTCCACGTCGACCGTCTCGTAGTGACGGAAGATCGATATGATGATCGCCAGCCCCACCGCCGCCTCGGCCGCCGCCACGGTCATCACGAAGAAGACGTACAGCTGCCCCTCGATGCCGGTGTACCGGGAGAGGGCCACGAAGGCCAGATTGACCGCGTTGAGCTGCAGCTCGATGCAGAGGAAGATGATGATCGCGTTCCTGCGCACGATCACCCCCAGCGTGCCGATCACGAAGAGCGCAACGCTCAGGTACAGGGCGGGGACCAGCACCTCAGCTCCCCCCCTTGCGGTCGCGGGGCTTGGCGAGCACGACGGCGGCCACGATCGCGACGAGCAGCAGCAGTCCCATGAGCTCGAAGGCCACCACGTAGTCGGTGAAGAGCGGGTCCGCGATCACCCCCACCGCCCCCTTCTCCACCACCGCCGCATCCAGCGCGGCCGCGACTTCGGCCCCGCCGGCCCGCAGTCCGGCCTCCCCGGTACCCATGAGCCCCTGCACCAGCACTCCCGCCGTGAGCCCCACCACCACCAGCGACAGCAGGAACCACGACCCGTACTTCAGGTCGGCGCGGTAGTCGTGGCCCAGGTTGAGCAGCATGATCACGAACAGGAAGAGCACCATGATCGCGCCGGCGTACACGAGCACCTGGATCGCCGCCAGGAAGTGCGCCTCGAAGAGCACGTAGATCCCGGCCAGGCTTGCCAGCGTCGCCACCATGAACAGGAGGCTGGCCACCGGACTCCTCCCGGTCACGACGCCGATGCCGCCGCCCGTGGCCACGACCGCGAACAGGACGAAGAGGACGTCGGTCATTCGGAGCGCGGATCCGAGGGGTCCCAGAGTAGCGTCACGGGGTGGTCCTGCTCCATCAGGCGGTCCAGGTCGTAGACGAAGCGGTCCCGGGTGTACTCCGCGTTCTCGAAGTGCTGCCCCACATGGATGGCCTCTACCGGGCACACCTCCTGGCACATGCCGCAGAAGATGCAGCGGAACTCGTCGATCTCGTACACGATCGGGTAGCGGTTCCCCTGGTCGTCCTCACCGCCCACCAGGCGGATGCAGTTGGCGGGACAGACCGTGGGACAGAGCCCGCAGGCCACGCACTTGGGACGCCCGTCGGCGTGCACCTCCATGCGGTGCGTGCCGCGCCAGCGGGGGTGCAGGTCGGGCTGCTCCTCGGGGTACTCCAGGGTGACCTTGGTGGGGCGCACCATGTGCCTGAAGGTCAGGCTCATGCCCCTCAGCGTGGCCCGCATGTACGACGTGCGGCCCGCCTCGGGGCGCCTCATCACCTTGACCGATATCGCCATCGTTCTCCGCTCCCGTTCAGCTCGTTGCAGCCGGTCCGCCGGCCTTCGGCGCCACGGGGAGACGCCGGCCGGCGACGTTCCGCTTCCTGTGCGCCCCCGAGATCACCCGGTCGCGGTCCACGAAGAAGAGGAAAGCCAGTGTGGTCACCCCGCTCACCGCAGTGAGCACCCCTCCGTAAAGCAGGCCGAAGGGCACCTCCAGCTGGTCCAGCACGAGCATCGTCCCCGCCACCAGCATGATGTACCCGAGCGCGCCCGGCAGCAGCACCTTCCACCCCAGGTGCATGACCTGGTCGTAGCGGAAGCGCGGCAGCGTCCACCGGATCCAGATGTACAGCAGGAGGAAGAAGCCCGTCTTGGCGCAGAACGCCCCCAGCGTGAGCAGTGTGATCAGCACGCTCGGCGTGGCGGGTATGGGAGCGCCCGCCTCGTCGAAGCCCCTGATCCATCCCCCCTCGTGGCGGAACATGTCGTCGCCCGTCCAGAAGGGGATGTCCCAGCCGCCGAAGAAGAGCGTCGCCAGCAGCGCCGAGGCCGTCACGACGTGCGCGTACTCGGCGATGAAGAACATCGAGAACTTCATGGCGGAGTACTCGGTGTGGTACCCGGTGATCAGCTCCGATTCGGCCTCGGGCATGTCGAAGGGGAGCCGGTTGGTCTCGGCCAGCGCCGAGATCAGGAAGAAGATGAAGGCCAGCGACAGCGGGAAGACGAACCACATTCCCAGCTGCTGCTGCTTCCAGACCGTTTCGGTAAGGGTGACGTTGCCGACCAGCAGCAGGACCGCGATCACGCTCAGACCCAGCGCCACCTCGTAGGAGATCATCTGGGCCGAGGCGCGCAGGCCTCCCAGGAACGCGTACTTGTTGTTCGACGCCCACCCGGAGAGCACGATCCCGTACACGGCGAGCGACGAGAGCGCGAGAATGTAGAGGATGCCGATCG
Organism: Longimicrobiales bacterium; assembly: GCA_965204275.1. Classification (GTDB taxonomy): domain Bacteria; phylum Gemmatimonadota; class Gemmatimonadetes; order Longimicrobiales; family Gaopeijiaceae; genus Bin94. The sequence goes on along the minus strand of CBDBEC010000002.1, from coordinate 641,578 downwards.
GGACATCGGCGACGACCATGTCCACCGTGCCGACCGGCGTGGGCAGCGGCGCCGCGAACGGGATGACCGCGATCGTCACCACCGCCGGCATGATCGCCAGCGCGGGGCCCAGCACGAAGTAGAACTTCGCCGCCGTGCCGGGCATCGTCTCTTCCTTGATGATGTTCTTGAGGCCGTCGGCGATGGGTTGCAGGAGCCCGAAGGGACCGACACGGTTGGGGCCGAGCCGGTCCTGGATGAAGGCCGACACGCGGCGCTCGGCGAGCGTCATGTACGCGACGACCCCCATCACCACCGTGAAGACGGCCACGACCTTGACGGCCCCGATGGTCACGAACCAGAAGGTGGACAGCTCCTGCATCTCACCCATGGACGGCCTCCGCCCGCAGTGCGGCCCCCTGGTCGCCCATCCCGTCCCAGGTCAGCCCCTCGAACGCCGGGTGCGCGGCGACGAGCCCGGCGAAGACATCGCCCGCCGCGGCCGGAGTCCCCTTCCCCCCCAACGCCGCCGCGAGCGCCCCCAGCACCAGCCACGCTGGCCGCGCCGACCCCGGCGACTGCATCCCCTGCCGGTAGCGCTGCACCCTTCCCTGCGCGTTCACGAACGACCCTTCCTCTTCGGCGAATGTCGCCACCGGAAGCACGAAGTCGGCGTTCCGCGCTGCCGGCGAGTCGAAGGTGCCGAGGTACACGTATAGGCTGGCCCCGGCCCCGAAGTCCTCGCCCTGGTCGGCGAGTTCGTCCCCGAGGACGAAAAGCACCCCGTCGTGCCCGGCCACATCCTCCAGCCCCCCTTTCGCTCCATCGTCCCCCGCACGCTCGAACCCCAGCAGCCCCGCCCCGTCCACGTTCGGCGCCAGGTCGCGGCGGCGCACCAGCAGCGGAAAGCCCGGCAGCGGGTCTTCATCGGCGGCCCGCACGGAGCGGAAAACCCGCCCCGACACCTCCCCCGCCGCCCCCGCCACCGCCGCCAGCGCCGCCAGCGCCTCGTTCGACGCCGACGCCGAGCCCACCACCTTCACCTCCGCCCCCGACCCCTCCCGCAGCCGCACAAACAGATGTTCCAACGCCGATTTCCAGTCCGCGCGGCGCCGCCTCCCCCCCCGCCCCGCCGCCGGCTCCTCGAGCCGTCCCGGCCGGTTCATCCACTCGTAGTTGGCACGCCCGTAGTCGCACATCCAGTGCCCGTTGACCTCCTGGTTCTCACGCGGCTTGAGCCGCTGCACCAAGTTGTCGCGGGTGTGCAGCTCGATGTTGCACCCCTGGCTGCAGTTCGGGCACACCGACGGCGTGTGGTCCAGGTCCCAGGCGCGCGCCTTGTGCAGGAAGTCCTTCGAGACCAGGGCGCCCACCGGGCAGATGTCCACCACGTTGCCCGCGAACGACGCGCCCTCCAGCCCCCGGTCGAAGAAGGTGTCGATCACCGCGCGGCTCCCCCGCTCCACCACCGTCAGCCGCGAGTCCCGCGCCACCTCGTCCATGAAGCGCACGCAGCGGGTGCACATCACGCAGCGGTCGCCGTAGTAGAGCACGTCGCCGCCGAAGTCGTCGCGCCCGAAGACGCGCTTGGGCTCGCGGCTGCGTCCCTTCTCCCGCCCCTCGTCGAAGACGTAGTCCTGGAGCATGCACTCGCCCGACATGTCGCAGATGGGACAGTCGAGCGGGTGGTTGACGAGGTAGAACTCCAGCACGCCCTGCCGCATGCGCTTCGCGGCGGGGCTGTCCGTGTGGACGACCTGCCCGTCCGCCGCCATCGTGACGCACGACGGCTGCAGCTTGGGCGCCCCCTCGACCTCGACCAGGCAGATCCGGCACTGCGCCGGCGCGGAGAGGCCCGGGTGGTAGCAGTAGTGCGGCACTTCGGTGCCCAGCGTCTCGGCGGCGTGGAGCAGGGATGTCCCCTTGGGGACGGTGACCTCCCGGCCGTCGATCGTGAGCGTGACCGTGGCGGCCTTGCGACCGTTATTCGGCATCGGCGTTCCTCCGCTGCATCGGGGCGCCACCGCTCGCGCGCGGCGGGCGGACAGGGGACCGGGCGCGCTTGCCCATCAGGCCGCTCCCACCCTCTCCCCCCGCCGAATCAGCGCCAGGTAGTCGTCGCGGAACTTCTCGATCGACGAGATGATCGGCATCGCCAGCGAATCCGACAGCACGCAGATCGTGGTGCCGGTCATCTGTTCGGAGATCTCGATGAGGGTGTCCAGGTCGTCCTCGGTGCCGCGCCCGTCCTCGATGCGCCGCAGGATCCTCGTGGCCCACGCGGTCCCCTCGCGGCACGGGGTGCACTGCCCGCACGACTCGTGCGCGTAGAAGTAGGCCATCCGTCTCACCTGCTTGACGATGTCGGTCGTGTCGTCCATGACGATCACCGACGCACACCCCAGCATCGACCCCGCGGCCTCGACCCCCTCGTAGCAGAGCGAGCACTCGCGGCAGTCCTCGGCGCTCATGATCGGCACCGAACTGCCCCCCGGGATGACGGCCTTGAGCGCCCGGCCGTTCGGGATCCCGCCGCAGACGTCCTCGATCAGCTCCATCATCGGGAAGCCGAGGGGGAACTCGTAGTTGCCGGGCTTGCGGACGTGTCCCGACACGCAGAAGAGCTTGGTGCCCGGACTCTTGTCGGTGCCCCACTGGCGGTACCACTCGCCGCCGTGGCGGAGGATGTGGGGGGTCGCGGCCAGCGTCTCGACGTTGTTGATCGTCGAGGGCATCCCGAAGGCGCCGACCGCCGCCGGGAAGGGCGGCTTGACGCGGGGCTCTCCCCGGCGCCCCTCGAGCGAGCTCATCAGGCCGGTCTCCTCGCCGCAGATGTAGGCGCCGGCCCCGACGTGCAGCGTCATGTCGATGTCGACACCCGAGCCCATGATGTCCCTGCCCACCAGTCCCGCCGCGTACGCGTCCTCCAGGGCCCGGGCCAGCACCTGCGTGCTCTCGAAGAACTCGCCCCGCAGGTAGATGTAGCAGTGGGCGGCGCCGATCGCGTACGACCCCACCAGGCACCCCTCGATGAGCTGGTGCGGCGTCCAGCGGATGATCTCGCGGTCCTTGAAGGTGCCCGGCTCCGACTCGTCGGCGTTGCAGAGCAGGTAGTGGGGCCGCCGCGCGTCCTTCGGCATGAACGACCACTTTAGCCCGGTCGGAAAGCCCGCCCCGCCCCGCCCCCTCAGCCCCGACGCCTTCACCTCCTCGATGGTGGCCTCGCGCCCGATCTCCAGCGCGCGCGCAATGCCCTGATAGCCGCCCAGCGCCTTCCATCCGGCCACGGTGCGCGCGGCGGGATCCCCGAACCCCTCGCTCAGGATACGGGTCTCCCGCATGTGTCGATATGGGTAAGCCAACTCTATTCCTTACAAGGTGTTAGAAGCCATCGTGGATTTCGCTCCGCAACCGCTCCAGCACGTCCGGCACGTCGTCCGCCGACACGTCCTCGAAGTAGCGCGAGTTGATCTGCACGCAGGTGGGAAAGCCGCACGCCGCCAGGCACTCGGCCTCCGCCACCGTGAAGTTGCCGTCGCTCGAGGTCTCGCCCAGCTCCGTGCCGGTGTGCTCCAGGAACGCCGCCAGAACCTCGTCGGCGCCACGGATGTTGCACGAGATGTTCGTGCAGACCTGTATGAGAAAGCGCCCCACGGGACGCTTGTTGTACATCGTGTAGAAGGTGGCGACCCCCCGCACGAAGGCGTCGCTCAACCCGAGCAGCCGGGCCACCTCGTCCATCGTCTCCGGCGACACGTGGCCGCGCAGCTCCTGGGCCAGGTTGAGTGCGGGGATCAGCGCGGCACGCGCGGTCGGGTAGCGGGTCCGGATCTTCTCGAAGCGCTCCAGGTAGGGTCCCTCGAAGAGGGGCGCCTCCGGGTCCTTCCTGACCAGCATGTAGGGCAGACTGGGCGCCACGCCCGGGTGCCCGCCGTCGAGCGGCTGCTCACCCACGAACTCGCTCCCGCGAACGTCCGCCTCGGAAAGGTCGAATTCGCCGGTGTTCCCGGCCCAGCCGGGGTTGTGGAAGCGGGCGTCGCTCACCGGTCGATCTCACCGAGCACGATGTCGAGGCTCGCGTTGATCATGATCAGGTCGGCCATGAGGTGGCCCTCGGCCAGCCTGGGAATCGCCGAGAGGTTCACGAACGACGGCGGCCGGATCCGCCAGCGCACCGGCTTGGGTCCCCCGTCCCCCACCACGTACATCCCCAGCTCCCCCTTCGACCCCTCGACCGAGAACCAGCAGTCCTCGGCGGGCGCGGGTATCCCGTCGGTGATGAGCTTGAAGTGGTGGATCATCGACTCCATGTCCGACATGCAGTCGGTCTTGGAGGGCAGACTGATCCGCGGATCCTCCACATCCATCGGCCCGCCGGGCAGCCGGTCCAGCGCCTGGTGCAGGATGCGGAGGCTCTGGCGCATCTCCTCCATGCGGACCAGGTAGCGGTCGTAGCAGTCTCCGTGGCAGCCGATCGGGACCTCGAAGTCGTAGCTCTCGTAGTCGTAGTAGGGCCGGTCCTTGCGCACGTCGTAGGGGACTCCGCTCGCGCGCAGGTTGGCACCCGTGAGCCCGTGGTTGACCGCCTCCTCCGCCGAAATGGCGCCGATCCCCTGCGTGCGCCCGATGTGGATCGCGTTGCAGGTGAGCAGGGTGTCGATCTCGTCCAGCGTCGCGGGCAGGTTGTCGGCGAACTCCCGCACCCCCTTCGTCCACCCCTCGGGCAGGTCGGCCATCATGCCGCCGATGCGCGTGGCCGAGGTGGTGATCCGCGCCCCGGTCAGCGCCTCGTGCAGCGTGTAGACCTTCTCGCGCTGCTGGAACGCGTACAGGAACGGCGTGAAGGCCCCCACGTCGATCGCCCACGTCCCCAGCCAGAGCAGGTGGGAGAAGATGCGGTCCATCTCCATGCAGATCACGCGCGCGACCTTGCAGCGCTCGGTCACCTCGATCCCCATCAGCTTCTCGACCGCCATCACGTAGGCGCAGTTGTAGATGAGCGGCGCCAGGTAGTCCATGCGGTCGGTGAGCGTGACGATCTGGTTCCAGGTGCGGTACTCGCCGAGCTTCTCGAAGGAGGAGTGCAGGTAGCCCAGCCGGGGCACCACGCTCACCACGGTCTCCCCGTCGAGTTCCACGACCAGGCGCAGCACCCCGTGCGTGGCCGGGTGCTGGGGCCCCACGTTGACGAGCATCGTGTCCGACCCGAGTTCGGGCTCGGGGGCGTCGAAGGGCTCGGTGGGACTGGGGACCGGGGTCCCGCCGGGTCCCATCTCCGGGTTGCGGCGGACCGCGTATTCGGTCGTGCCGGCAGCCATCAGCCGGCGCCTTCCCCTTCGCCCGCCGCGGCGCCCGCCTCCTCGACCACCTGCGGCACCCGCTCGGCGATCTCGCCCGGCACGTAGTAGTCCTCCGGGTCCTGGGTCAGGGCGCGGCGCGTCTGTTCGGCCCGCGAGAAGCGGCCGCGCAGCGGAAAGTCCTTCCTGAGCGGGTGCCCCTCGGCGTAGTTGTCGGGCATCAGGATGCGGCGCAGGTCCGGGTGTCCGGCAAAGGTGATCCCGAAGAGGTCGTAGACCTCGCGCTCCAGCCAGTCGGCGCCCGCCCAGATCCCGGTGACGCTGTCGATTTCGAGCGCGTCGAGGGGCAGCTCGCACTTCACCCTGAGCGCCGCACGGTGCGGAATCGACCAGAGCTGGTAGACGACCTCGAGGGGCCGGCCACCGCCGTGGTCCACCGCGGTGACATCGGCCAGGTGGTCGTAGTGCCGGTCCGGGTCGTCGTGCAGCCAGCGCAGGATCTCCGAGATGCGCGCGGGATCGACGTAGACGACGTCCTCGTCGCCGGCGCAGATCTCGTTTCGCAGGACCGCGCCGGGGAACCGCTCGCGCAGTGCCGTCACCGAGGGGTTGCCGGGTGCGACGCTGCCGGGCGCCGGGGCCGCGCCGGTGTCCTCACGCGAGACATCCGGCCCGGCCGCGACGAGGTCGAAGCCGGAAAACAAGCCGCCGGAAGACGAATCGCCCGTCACCGCGCGCACGTCCGGCCCGGGCCGTCACACAGGTGCGTCGACATCGTCAGGGCAGCCGGTCCTCGGCCCGGCCGATGGCATCCGTCTCGACCAGTCCGCTCACCCGGTTCTGGTGGGTCGAATTCCCGAACGGCCCGGTCAGGTCGGCAACTTCCTGGTCATCGGCCCGCGGTCTCCCCACGGTGAGCGGATCCTCGGCCCTCAGTTCGGCGTGGTTGGCCAGGCTCTCACCACGGATCTTCTCCTGCACCATCATCAGCCCGTAGATCAGCCCCTCGGGACGCGGCGGGCACCCCGGGATGTAGACGTCGACCGGGACGATCGTGTCGATCCCCTGCACCATCGAGTACACGTCGAAGACGCCCCCCGACGAGGCGCACGCCCCCATCGAGATGCACCACTTGGGCTGCGTCATCTGGTCCCAGATGCGGCGGAGCACCGGCGCCAGCTTGTACGGCACCCGTCCCGCGCAGATCAGCACGTCGGCCTGCCGCGGACTGAAGGACATGCGCTCCATGCCGAAGCGGGCCAGGTCGAAGTTGCTCGCCGCCGACGCCATCATCTCGATCGCGCAGCAGGCGGTTCCGAAGGGCATGGGCCACAGCGAGTTGCGCCGCGCCCAGTTCACCACGAAATCCAGCCTTGTGGTGAGGAACGCGGGCGACCCGGCGCCCACCATGCCCGGATTCCCTACTCCCATTCCAGACCGCCTTTCTTCCACTCGTAGACCAGTCCAACCGCCAGCACGACCACGAAGAAGAACACCGCCACGAACGGCCCCCAGCCGAGCTCGCGCACCCGCACGGCCCACGGGACCAGGAAGATCGTCTCCAGGTCGAAGACGATGAAGCTGATCGCCACCATGTAGAACTTGATCGAGAAGCGGTGCCGGGTGTCGCCGAGCGGGATCATCCCCGACTCGTAGGGCATCGCCTTCTGGGGCGTGGGGCGGCGGGGGTTGAGGATGTGGGACGCGGCTGCCATCCCGACGGCATTGACGACCGTCACCCCGAAGATGATCAGGAGAGGTATGTAGGACTTCGCCATGCTGACTGAAGGTCCTCCCCGGTGGTGGTGACCGGTCCCGGTGGCGCCCGCGTGCTCCGGCGGCCCCACCGGTGGGGGTCCGCCGGCTCCCGCGAGCTTGTGAAATTTTTCACGAACTCTCGAATCAAGGCAGAAAGATACGGGGGGAGGCGAAGGGATTCAAGTTTGTGTACCGGGACTCCGGCGGGGCCGCGGGGGCCGGAAGCGGGGCCGCGCGTTCGATGTTCGGCCCAGGAACGGGAGTGGCCGGGCCTGATTGACATGGACATGGGTTCGCGAGCGCGGCCACTCAGCCGTAATGGGGGAGGCTGCCACCGGTTTTCTCAGGCGCGCTGAGGACCGAGGAAGATCTCGCGATCTTTCTCGCCTCCCCTCGAAAATGTCCACCGGATCGGCGCGGCTGCGGGCGAGTGCCGTAGTCCGCCAAGTCCGGCAGTCTTCGCGGCGTCGCGAGGCCGAGCGGGCCTTCGAAGAGACCGGAGGCCGGCGGGCCGCGGGGCCAGCGTTCCCTGTTCCTCCGGCGTGAGGCCGGAGGTGACGAAGCCGAGGGGGCTGTCCGGAACGGTCGAGGGGTAGATGGTGCCGCAGCTGACGCCGGTGACCGCGCGGGCGCCATTTGACGGTCTCCGGCAGCGCGGTGTCGCGGTCGAGGGGTCGCACCGATCCATGGGATCGGCACGATCACGGCGGAATCGCCCCCGCCCGGGTCTTGGGCCCACGTTACCGGTTCTTGGAAATCTTCCAGAGGACCACCATCCTCGTCGCCATATTGGTCACGACAAAGACACGATATACGGGCCTGTTAGACATGTATAAGTCATATATTTTCGTCGTGGCGGAGCCGGAAAACTCGCGTTCAGACCCGTTACCCTCCATAATTCCAACCGGCTATTGCGGAGTGGACACGTTGCAGGTACGTTCGGGGGGCTTCCCGTCCACGGTCTACGAACCAGGAGATCACGATGCCCGACAGACGCCAGTTCCCGGTGGCCGACACGGCTGCGCGCCCTGGTCCTGCCGGTTGCTGGGCGGGTCCCCGGCCCGCGCCCGGCCCGTTTCCCTCGGTATACGCCCTTGGCCGTCGCCTGCGAGGGCTGGCCGCCGTTCCGGTCGCTGGATCGCGTGGTTCTACCCCCGGTCCCGGCTCGCGATGCCGTATGTGGCTCCGGCACCTCCGAATACCGGGGCGCCAATTCCACGGATGGGCGGCAGGTGACCGGTCCCCCAGTGTTATTGCCGTTCGCCGCGGACGATTCGAGAGGTCGTCCCGGGCCAAAGAGCCCATGGCGTGCGTCTCCGTCGCGCCTCCCCCGAGTTTGGCCTCCCTGTGGAGAGTTCGAGACGAAACGCCTCGCCTTTCTCTCCCTGCTCGCCCTCTCCGCCTGCGGCGAGGATCCGGCGGCGCCGGCCCCGTGCGCTTCACCGACGCGAACGGCGACATGCTGAGCCACACGGCTACGTCGGGTCAGAACATCGTCGAAACGCCGTTATCTGTCGCCTACGAATCGCCCCTCCCCAATGGCCCAGCTCCCACGGTGGGATGCTTCTGGGCTGCTACCCTCCGACCGGAGAACTGAACCATGAACATGAAGAATGGACGAACCCTCTCCCTCCCCCCCCTCATCCTTCTCGCAGCACTGGCCGGATGCTACCACGCGACGGTCGACACTGGGGCGCCTCCGAGTCCCAGAACGATTGACGTAGGTTGGGCTCACGGCTTTCTGGGTGGCTTGGTGCCGCCGGGAAAGGTCGAGACGGCCAGCAGGTGCCCGAACGGTGTGGCACGGGTCGAGACCAAGCTCTCATTCTTGAATATGGTTGCCCAGGGACTGACGGGCGGCCTCTATTCGCCGATGAACATCAAGGTGACGTGCGCAGCGGCCAGCGGTACCGCTGCTGCCCACCCCATAGCGGCGAGCCCGGCCGAAGCTGAAGCCATGCTGCGTTCCAAAGACCCGTTTCTGGTAGTCCTGAAAGGAAAGAGGAGAGATGTTGACCGGAAAGCCGTTACCCGAAGCCCTCCTGTCCGGTAGCCTTGTTATGCACCCCGGCTTGACACCCTGTCGGCTTCCGGGGAACCGGAGGAAGACAGCGTCGTGGTGCCGTGCCCGGAGGGGGGCAGCTTGGCGGTGAACGCGGATTCAACGTGGGTAGACCCGTCGGATGAGGTGCTGCACTTCGTATCTTGGCTTACCGTCAACACGTGGGGAGAGTGAAGCCACGTTTCCTTTCTGGAATCTCTACGACATCTTCAACAACTTGCCGCTAACTAACCGCGAGTCCTGGGAGATTCGTTACCTCGTTCCCGTCCATAAACTCGCAACTCATTTGTGGGCAATGAGATACGGACGCCGGAGCGGGTCCGTTCCGCTGGAAACAGGAGGCACAACCCGTTATCTTTGTGCATCGCACGACGATTGCGGCCACACCGATTCGGAAGGAGCGTTGCCATGCGGGCGAAGCGGATGGAGCAGCGGAGCATCTTCGACAGCGACTATCCGGACCACGACACCGGCCGGGCGCTCGCCGCCATCTCGGACCTTCTCGACGGGCACCCCTGAGTTTCTCGACTGGATCGCCCGCGACGTGGACCGGGGCGGCCCGTCGTCGAGGGGCCGGGCGGGCCTGCCCTGCGAGGTCGTCCTGCGCTGCGGGGTCCTGAAGCATCTGCGGCGGATGGACTACCGGGACCTGGAGTTCGCCCTGCTCGACTCGGACTCTGCGAGACGCTTCACCCGCGTGGATCCGCTGGCTCCCCCGATGTAGCGCGACAATCAGGATGAGAAGCCAGCGACAATCAGGATGAGAGAGCGGGGGGTGGTCGCGAGCTGCCCGAGATTTGGTGTTTTTCCCGAGAGCGGAGAGATGCCAGGTGCCGGGCCGACACATCACGGACCACCAGATGGAGCTCTACATGACGTACCGGAAGGAGGACCGCCCGGCGCTGGCTTCGGCGAAGGCGGGATTCAGCACGTCGACGGGGTACCGGATCGAGTCTGATCCGCGGCCGCCGTCGCAGAAGCGGAAGCGGAGGGGACGCAGGAGGCCGGATCCGCTGGCGGGGATCTTCGAGGAGGAGATCGTGCCGCTGCTGCGGGCCAACCCCGGGCTGCGGGCGGTGGCGCTGTACGAGGAGATGATGCGGCGGCACCCGGAGTTGCATGCGGGGGTTCGCCGCACGCTCGAGCGGCGGGTGCGGGCGTGGAAGGCGAAGCATGGGCCGGACCAGGAGATCATCTTCCTGCAGAAGCACAAGCCGGGACGCCGCGGCCTGTCGGACTTCACGGACGCGACGGGCCTGGGCGTGACGGTTGCCGGGAAGCCGTTGGCGCACAAGCTGTATCACTTCCGGCTCGAGTACTCGGGCTTCTGCCACGCCGCGGTGGTGTTGGGCGGGGAGAGCTTCGTGGCACTTGCCGAGGGGCTGCAGGATGCGCTCTGGGCGCTGGGCGGATGTCCGAGGGAGCATCGGACGGACAGCCTGTCGGCGGCGTTCCGGAACCTGAAGTTCGACGTGCGCGACGACGTGACGCGGCGCTATGAGATGCTGATGGCGGACTACGGGATGGAGGCGAGCCGCAACAACCGGGGCCTGGCGCACGAGAACGGGTCGGTCGAGGGGCCGCACGGGCACCTGAAGCGGGCGCTCGGGGACGCGCTGCTGTTGAGAGGTTCGCGGGACTTCGAGACGATCGAGGACTACCGGGCATTCCTGGCGACGGTGGTGAGCCGGCGCAACGCCCGCAACCGGGAGCGGATCGACGCGGAGCGGCAGGTGCTCCAGTCGCTGCCGAAGCGGCGCAGCGACGGCTTCGAGGAGACGCTGGTGCGGGTGACGAGGACGGGCGGATTCTCGCTGCGCCGGGTGTTCTACACGGTGCCTTCGCGGCTGGTGGGACACCGGCTGCGGGTGCGGCTCTACGACGACCGCCTGGTGCTGTTCGCGGGCACCGACGAACTCATGACGCTGCCGCGGGGCCACGCGGGCCCGGGAGGGCGGCGCGGGCGGGTCGTCGACTTCCGCCACGTGCTGCCGTCGTTGCGCCGCAAGCCGATGGCGCTCCTGAACTGGATCTGGCGCGATGGCCTGTTCCCCCGCGACGCCTACCGGCGCGCCTTCGAGGCACTGGTCGAAGACCTGGACGGCCGCGAGGCCTGCCACCGGATGGTGGATCTGCTGGGCCTGGCCCACGACCACTGCTGCGAGGCCGGGCTGGCGGCCGAACTGGACGCACTGCTCGACGCGGGACAACTGCCCGATCCCGCCGCGCTGCGCGAGCGCTTCCTGCCAAAGCCGGACCCCGTGCCGGACGTTGACACTCCCCTGCCGCCGATGTCGGTCTACGACGGCCTCGCACCGGACGCCCACGCCTCGCCGGCTTCGCCCCCCGGAGGACTCGCATGAACGCCCCCTTCATCGTTGATCCCCCCGAGATGGACCTGCTGCTCAAGCAGCTGCGCCTGCCGACCATGCGGGCACAGTGGCGCAGCTTCACCGAGCGCGCCGACCGGGAGGGCTGGCCCTCGGCGCGCCTGCTCGCCACGCTGTGCAGCCACGAGGTCACCGACCGCGAGCGGCGGCGCTTCGAGCGGCACCGGGCCGAGGCGAAGCTGCCGCCCGGCAAGACGCTCGACAACTTCGACTTCACCCTCGTCCCGGCGGTCTCGAAGGCACGCGTCGGCGTGCTGGCGACCGGTGACACCTGGCTCGCGGAGGGCGCCAACGTGTTGTTTTTCGGACCGCCCGGCACGGGAAAAAGTCACTTGGCGGCGGGTCTCGGGCTGAAGCTCGTCGAGAACGGGTTCCGGGTCCTCTACCAGCGCACTACGAACCTGGTCCAGAGGCTTCAGACCGCCCGCCGGGACCTCGCCCTCGAAGCGGCCATCCGCAAGCTCTACAAGTATCACCTCCTGATCCTCGACGACTTCTCCTACGTCACGCACGAGCAGGCGGAGACCAGCGTGCTCTTCGAGCTGATCGGGGCCCGCTACGAGAACCGGTCGGTTCTGGTGATCGCCAACGAGCCCTTCAGCACCTGGGGCAGGATCTTCGGCAGTGACGCCATGACGCTGGCCGCAGTCGACCGCCTCGTCCACCGCTCCCACATCTTCGAAGTCAACGCCGAGAGCTACCGCAAGCGCGCCGCCTACGCGGCCCAGGCGGCTCTTGCGAAGGAGCCGGCCGCTGAAGGCCCGGACCCGGCGGAGGCGGGCTGAAGCGCTCCACAACGCGGGTCCCTCCCCCGAACGGGACCGAAGAGGCGGCAGAGATGGCCCTGAGAGGCCCGTGGAGCCGCCGGAAGGGTCACCGACGAACCCCTCGGAGCCTCTGACAACCCGAATCCCGGGGCCGGACGGCCCGAATCCGGAGCATCGGGGCGAACAGGGGGCGGGAAATGCGCCCGTCGAGGGCGCTTTGACGCACTCGGCCTACCGTTACCCCTCGGAAGAAGGCCAGCCGACGCTCCGGCCCGGCTCGCTACGCTCCCCGCGCCGGAGCGTCGGCCGAGCCACCCACCAACCCCCCGCAGCGCACCCCTCCCCACGTCCCCACCACCCCACCACCACCCCCCCCTCCCTTGCCCCAGCCCCCCAAACCCCTCATCATCTCCACACTCGAAGCGTCGCGGCCTCTTATTCTCACCTTGATTGTCGCAACGCTCTCATCTTGATTGTCGCCGCGCACCCCGAAGCGCTCCGCGCTGCAGCGGTGCATCGCCGCCGTCCGTCCGGCGACCTGGGAGGAGATCAACCGGGTTCTCCTGGGCACGGCGCGGCGCGACGGGATCGAGGAGGGCCGCAGGGTGCGCATCGACAGCACGGTGACGGAGACGCACATCCTCGAGCCCAGCGACAGCCAGCTCCTGTACGACGCGGTGCGGGTGCTGTCGCGGCTGTTGGTCCGGGGCCGCGAGAAGCTCGGCCCCGGTGTCTTCCCCTTCCACGACCACCGCAGGCTGGCGAAGCGCAGGAAGTGGAAGATCCCGAAGGCCCGGGCGAAGAAGCGTAAGGTCAAGCTGTACCGCGAGTTGCTGGTCGCGACGCGGCGGACCCTCGGCTACGCGGACGGCGCGCTCGCCGCCGTCGAGGGCCGCGAGGAGCCCTGGCTGGAGCGCTGGCGCGCCGATGTCGCCCGCTACCGGGAGCTCGGCGGAGCCGTCGTGGACCAGACGGTGCGCCGGGTGCTCGAAGGCGAGAAGGTGCCTGCCGAGGAGAAGGTGGTGAGCCTGTTCGAGCCGCACACCGACATCATCATCAAGGGCGGGCGCCGCGTCCAGTTCGGCCACAAGCTGAACCTCGCCGCCGGGGCGAGCGGCCTCGTCCTCGACGCAGTGGTCGAGTCGGGCAACCCGGCCGACAGCTCCCGGTGCGTCCCGATGATCGCGCGGCACGCCGCGAACTTCGGGTCGTCGCCCGCGGCGTACGGGAGGCTGCGCCGCTTCCGGGCGGGAATGGAGGCCGTCGTCTCGTACCTCAAGCGCCGCTTCGGGCTCGGCCGCTGCAACTGGCGGGGGCTGGAACACTTCCGCGCATACGTCTGGTCCGCGGTCGTGACGCACAACCTTTGGGTGATCGCCCTCCGCAAGCTCAAGCTCAAACCGGCCTGACGCGGCCGCGCGGGCCGTCGGTCGCCGGGAGGACCCGAACGGCGCGCCGGTGTCTCCGGAATCCGCTCGACCGGCCCCGAGGCGGCCCGATCCGCCCGAAATCCGCCTGTTCACCGCCCCGGTTGCGCCCGAAACGGTTCTCACACCCGCATATACACCGAAACACTCGGAGACCTGGGGCTCCGCGAGGGTAGAAAACGGACGGGAACTACCTCGGGTCGGGTGACGGAATATGCTAGGATACGGGCAGGCTCATCGTGGTTCTTCTATTGGGAGCCTGCTAGCAGACGCCCCTTCAGCATCAAGGTGACCTCGCGGCACGGCAGCTCCACCCCCGGACACATCTCGGTATGGGCCTACAAGTTGCGGTGAAGACGGCCAGGGAGCCGTGGTGGGGCGATGGGCTTGACGGAGAAAGGGGCCGCCCGGGCCTTACTATGCCGCACCTTGAAGGTCCTTGACGCGCCACCCCATTCCTCTGCATCGTCGGCCGGATCTACACCCAGGATCCCGATCTTCCGTCGGCCGAGTCCTTCGTGACGAGAGGTGACCGAATCGAGTTTGTCGGCTCTGCCGAGGACGCGCTGCGGCACACCGCAGGGGACGCTCGGTCCGTAGACTTGGGGAACCGGTTCGTGATGCCGGGAATCATCGACACCCACACCCATATCCCGGCCTGATCGCCACCGGAAGCCGCCTGCACCCGCTGGAAGCCGCCGAAGGGGACGAAACGCCCGCCGTTGCGGACAGGATGCCGTCCACGCCGAGAGAAGCCACGTCGGCCTAGCTCCGGCAGTACGCCGACGACCACCCGTTCACGTTCGTGATCCGCCAGGGCGTGTGGGATGTCGCCACCTACCTGCCCGACGGACCGCACAAGAGGGACCTGGATGAGGCATCCATGCGGCGGCCGATCATCCTGAACGACAATTCCGGGCACAGCCTGTGGGGCAACTCCGCCTTCCTGCGGCTGTACGGCATCGACCGTGACACGCCGGGTCTCGGCAGCAGCAACCTGTCCCATTTCGCTCGTGACGAGTACAGCGAGCCCACGGGCTGGATCAAGGAGTTCGCCCTCCTGCCGTACTACGAGGACAGGTTCGTGCCGGACGCCGACGATCTTAGGGAACGGCTCCTGACGTACCTCGACTACATGTCGAGCCGGGGCATCACGACGTTGTGGGATGCCGGCGATTTCAACATGGACGACGCGGTGTACCCGAACGGCGCATGAGATGTCGCAGGAACCGTCGTAACGAGGATCCGGGTCCGACTCTCTCTTCGCACGGGCCGTCTTCCTACTCCTCCGCGAGTTCTCGCGACCGCCAGGCGTCCACCGAGTGCCGGAGACGCACAATTCTCTGTTCCAGAGCTCTGATTTCCAGCGCTCCGGCCTCGGTCCCAAGGCCGGGATGGCTGGCCCGCCGCCCCGCGAACGTGCGCTCCGCGTTGCGGAGATGATAGCTGTCGATCAGGGCGAAGGTAGTTCGCTCTCCCAAGCGCTGGACATCTTCGGCAGCGTAGATACGGCCGCTCAGTTCAGTCAATTCAAGAGCCCATGCGTCTCTGCCGGCGACACTCCAGCTCCATGGGCTTTCCTGCACCCATGACCAAGGTCCGAACCCCTCAATAGCTCCCCAGGAGTGTCCATCGGAGCGGAGGTATAGCCAAGGTATCGTCGGATCCGCTGGGGGCGGACCGTATTCCTCAACAAGGATCGGCCAGGTCGGACCGATGACTTCGACCATTCTACCGAAGCCATCGGATTCGGATATGGGATCGGCCAAGTCCGTAACCGACCCTGGAGGTCGGTCCAGACAGCCGGTGACACCCAGAGCAACTCCCAAGACTACGATCATCGTTGCCACTCTCATCTCTCCTACCCTCCTTTACCGTCGAGTGAACAGCAGGACCACACTCATCTAGATGATAGGACCCCCAAGACACCGTTCCGCAAGGTTTGTCGTTCCGCAAGTGTCGTTCCGCAAGACTCGTTGAGCCGCGCGTACCGGGCACCTCTCCTTCCGCAAGACCCAGCCCACTTCCGGCCGCCATCGGCACTCGCGCCAAACCCCCGCCCAACGGCCTGACCGGCTCGCTGCATCTCGAAAAAGTGTATCTCGTTGACCGCAAGTTACGGTGTACCCACACTATAGCACCATGCCCCGGATCTCCATCCACTTGCTCGAACCTTCTTAGAAGCTCTCATCACCGGCCTCCTTCACGCCACCTCAGTGGTCTCATGCCAGGAGGCAACGGTGACCAATGCCCACCGCCGAATCACCGTTCTTCTCAACAGTCCGCGAGCCGTGTACGATGCGTCTCCTTCCGGTGCCGGGAATCTGGAAACCTCTCATCCGGCACCCCCATTGCACCCCCTTGGGGGCGATTGACGACCGGAACCGTCGGCCGACACGGCCCAGCCGGTCCCGCTTGGCGCCCCGTCCCCCGCCGCGTATCTTCCGGCACACCAACCCGGCCCGGCCACCCGGCTCCGCCTCCGGCCAGCCCATCCCCCTTCCTCCGCCGAACCCCGCACCCCATGCCCGTCAAGAGCGACCGCTGGATCCGCAGGATGGCCCGCGAACACCGCATGATCGAACCCTTCGAGAGCGGCCAGATCAGAAACGGCAGCATCTCGTACGGACTCTCGTCCTTCGGCTACGACATCCGCGTGGCGCCCGAATTCAAGGTCTTCACCAACGTCCACAACCTGGTCGTGGATCCCAAGCAGTTCGACGAGCGCTCCTTCGTCGACGTGAAGGACCGCGACTGCATCATCCCGCCCAACTCCTTCGCGCTCGCGCGCACGGTGGAGCACTTCCGGATCCCGCGCGACGTCCTCGTGCTCTGCGTGGGCAAGAGCACCTACGCGCGCTGCGGCATCATCGTCAACGTCACCCCGCTGGAGCCCACCTGGGAGGGCTTCCTGACACTCGAGATCTCCAACACGACGCCGCTGCCCGCCAGGATCTACGGAGGCGAGGGGATCGCGCAGCTGGTCTTCTTCCAGGGGGACGAACCACCCGAGGTCGCGTACGTGGACCGGAAGGGAAAGTACCAGGGGCAGGTGGGGGTGACGCTGCCGAAGCTGTAGGGCGGCGTGGGCTCCCATTGCGCCGGGGGCGACGGTCGGCCCCGCGTTGGTGCGGGAGGACAGCGGTCTGTGAGCCGGCAGAGGGGCTGCAGGAGTCCCGGCCGGCAGTGATTGGAACCCAAGGTCTGAGAGGAAGAAGAGCGATGACACGGAAACGGTTGGCCATCTGCGCTCTGGTCGGCCTGGCCATGACCGCCGCCTGGACGGCTCCGGCGCGGCCGCCGGACGCCGGTGCAGCGGCGGGCGCGAACTCCCAGGACGGTGACGAGTTGGCACACTCCCTGGTCGACGGCTGGATCGAGGCGCTGGGAGGCATGGAGACGTACCGGAAGCTCACGAGCGCCTCGTACACGCTCACGACGGAGATATGGGATCCGGAGAGCGGCCGCCTGCGCCGCACCCGCCCGCGATACGTCACGATCGCGCGCCTGGAGACAGGCGAGGCGGCCCGGATCGAGCGCTGGGAGGGCAACGACTTCATCCAGCACGGCTTCGACGGCGTCGCCCCGTGGGCGGTCATGAACGGCGAGAAGCTGGGACCCGGCGACAGGGACTACGACGAGGCGCGCTACGTGGCCGGCGACGTCTTCTACTGGATCGGGCTGCCCTTCAAGCTGAAGGACCCCGGCGTCCTCCTGCACTACGACGGCCTGGACGACGAGGGCCGCCACCTCGTTCGGGTCACCTTCGGCGAGGGGGTCGGCGACCACAGCGACACATGGTTCTACGCCTTCGAGGAGGGCCGCGCGATGCCGGTGTCGATCGGCTACATGGAGGAGGGGCGCGACAACGTCAGCCGCACGTACTGGGAGGACATCCGCGAGGTGGACGGGTACGTCTTCGCGGGGCGGCGCGTGCACATGGACGCCGGGGGCAGGGTCTGGAAGGTGCTGGTGACCAGCGACTTCGTGCTCAATCCGGAGGTCGACGCGGGGGTGTTTCGGGAGCCGTAGGCAGAGTCGGCCCGGTCCCTTTCAGGCGGCCGGCGGGCCCCTACAGATTCGCCATCGTCCCCCGTACATGGTCCGCGCTCCTGGCCAGCGCCGCCGCCTCGCTCTCGGTGAGTTCCACCTCGACGATTTCCTGCAACCCGCCTTCGCCCAGCTTGCAGGGCACGCCCAGGTAGATCCCCTCCTGGCCGTACTCGCCCTCCAGGTACGCCGCCGCGGGCAGAATCCTCCGCTTGTTCTTCACGATCGACTCGGCCATCTGCACCGCCGCCGCCGAGGGCGCGTAGTAGGCGCTCCCGGTCTTCAGGTACCCAACGATCTCGGCCCCGCCGTTGCGGGTGCGCTCGATCAGGGCGTCGAGCCGGTCGGGCGCGATCAGCCGCGAGACCGGGATGCCGCTCACCGCCGTGTAGGAGACCAGGGGCACCATGGTGTCGCCGTGGCCGCCGAGCACCATCGCCTGGATGTCCTCGACGCTCACGTCCAGCTCCATCGCGATGAAGGAGCGGAAGCGGGCCGTATCGAGCACTCCGGCCATCCCGATCACCCTCTCGCGAGGGAACCCGGTGGTCTCCTTGGCCACCCAGGCCATCACGTCGAGGGGATTCGACACCACGATCACCACCGAGTCGGGCGCGACCCGCGCGATCTGCCCGGTCACCGAACGCACGATCCCGGCATTGGTGCGGAGCAGGTCGTCGCGGCTCATGCCAGGCTTGCGCGCAATCCCCGCCGTCACAATGAAGAGGTCTGACCCCTCGGCGGGCCCGTAGTCGTTCGCGCCGACCACGCGGGTGTCGAATCCCTCCACGGGAGCGCTCTCCCACTGGTCGAGTCCCTTCCCCTGCGGGATCCCCTCGATGATGTCGATGAGGACGACTTCCTGGCACAATTCCTTCTCGGCGAGGCGCTGGGCGCAGACCTCGCCCACATGCCCCGCGCCCACGACGGTGATCTTTCGAGCCATCTGGCGGATTACTCCATTGGTTTCGAGTGATGAACGGCAGACTCCCGGATCTTCCCGGGAATCAGTGCGATCGGAACGGAGCCCCGGCGGGGCTCGTCGCGCACACGCGGACAGTTGAACGAGCGACCGTCATCCGCCCGTCTGCGACAGGGCGATCAGTCCCCCCGAGCCGGCCGAAGAGCCCTGGACCAGGAGGTGCTTCTCGGGTTTGACGCGAAGCGTCTCGTCGATGAGGGGCTGCAGCGGCTCACCCCGCCTCAGGGCGTCGCGGAGCGGGGTCTGCATGGTGCCGAAGAGGCAGGGGCGCAGCTGCCCGTCCGCGGTAAGGCGCATGCGGTTGCAACGGCTGCAGAAGTTGTGGCTCATGGGGGTGATCACGCCGATCGTCCCCTGTGCCCCCGGGAAGCGGAAGTAGGTCGCCGGGCCGTTGCCGGGAGGACCGGGGACCGGTTCGAGGGCATCCACCTCCGCGACCCGTGCCAGCGCCTCGTCGCAGGAAAGGAAGCTGGACGCGCTCAACTCCAGGTTCGACTCGGTCGGCATGACCTCGATGAAGCGCACGTGCAGGGGGCGGGCGCGTGAAAGCTCGGCGAAGCCGGCCACCTCGTCGTCGTTCTCGCCGCGCATGAGCACGACGTTGATCTTGATGGGGTCGAAGCCGACCGCGTGGGCCGCGTCGAGCCCCTCCAGGATGCGCGCGAGCGTGCCGGAGCGGCGCGCGATGGCGTCGGCGCGCTCGGGCCGGAGCGAGTCGAGCGAGATGTTCACTCTGCCGACACCCGCGTCACGGAGGCGGCGGGCGAGGGGCGCCAGCAGCACGGCGTTCGTCGACAGCGCGATGTCCTCGATGCCCGGTACCGCCGCGAGCAAGTCCACCAGGCGGGGAAGGTCCTTGCGCACCAGGGGCTCGCCGCCCGTCAGCCTGAGCCGGCGCAACCCCATCCCGGCCATGACCCGAACGATCCCGGCGATCTCCTCGTAGGTGAGGATTTCACCGCGGCGGAGCCACGGCAGCCCCTCCTCCGGCATGCAGTACACGCAGCGCAGGTTGCACTTGTCGGTCACGGAGATGCGCAGGTATTCGATGCGGCGCCCGAACCCGTCCACCATCGTCCGGGACGCCCCGCTCGAGAGCGACCGGGCCGGCAGCACGTCGTAGCTCATCGGCGGTTGACTCCGCCGTGACTCGCGGCGTCGCACCCGCCCGCGCCCACCGGGACCCGCCCCTCCAGCCACTCCGCCTCTCCGTCGAGATAGTGCTCGCGCTTCCAGACCGGAAGCCTCTTCTTGATCTCCTCGATCACGTGGCGGGCCGCCTCGAAGGCCTCCGCCCGGTGCGGTGTGGACACCGCGATGGCTACACTCGTTTCTCCGACCGCGAGCTCTCCCAGGCGGTGCACGGCGGCCACGCGGTCACTGCCGGCGCGCGCGGCCGCCTCCGAGACGATCGCGGCCAGCTCGTCGCGGGCCATCTGCCTGTACCCTTCGTACTCCATTCCCCCGACCGGACGCCCATGGTTGGCATTACGGACGGTACCGAGAAAGAGCGCCACCGCTCCGTCGCTGGGCGTCCCTACCCGTGCGAGTACCGTGGAAGGGTCGATGGGACTTGTTGTTATGTCGCTCCAGGTCATCTCAGGGCTTCACCGTCTCACCCCCCCGCGACGGGAGGGATCAGAGCCACTTCGTCGCCGTCGGCCAGCACGCTGTCGCCGCTGGCGTATCTGCGATTCACTGCCACGGCGGGCGCGGGAGGAAGGTCGCGCCATCCTCCACCAAGCCCCCGCAACCGAGAAAGAAGTGTGCGTACGGTGGAGCCGTCCGGCAAGGACACCACGGCGCTGGGGACCCCGACCCGCTCCCGGTGGGCGGCAAAGAGCAGAACCGTGACCTCCACCGCGACGGGTCGTTCGACTAGCCGGAACCGCCGGGAGACTCGCCGGAGTCATCCAGCCGGGCGACCTGCAGCCGCAGGTGCTTGGACGGCTTGAACACAGGAGAGATCCGGGCAGGTACGTCCACCGGCTCCCCCGTACGCGGGTTGCGGGCCACGCGTGCCCTGCGGTAGCGCACCTTGAAGGTCCCGAATCCCCGGATCTCTATCCCGTTGCCCCGGCCAAGCGCCTGCTTGACCGCGTTGAGGAATCCGTCAACCACCAGGGCGCACTCCTTCTTGGTGATTCCCGGTCCGATAGCCTCGGCGACCTGTTCAACGAGTTCCGCTTTGGTCATTAGCCCCTCCTCCGAGCCGGCGCGTGGAAGCGCCCAGTTGGCTGCACCGCCCCTCTTGCTACATCGAGCTGGCTGCTGTTGCTGGCTGTGTTGGTAATGGCGGGAAGTTCCGGTAAGTAATAGTGGGGGGCCCGTAACGTCAAGTGCCGACAGCCCAAAGGCGTCACCGGTCGCCGCGTCCCCCACCGGACATCATCGTTGTGAACTCGTCGAAAAGATAGCGGCTGTCGTGTGGTCCGGGTGACGCCTCGGGGTGGTACTGCACGGCCATCACCGGCAGCGTGATGTGGGAGACGCCCGCCACTGTTCCGTCGTAGAGGTTTCTGTGGGTCACCCTGAGCACCGGCGCACCGGGTACCTCGTCCGCTTCCCCACCCATTACGGCAAAGCCGTGGTTCTGCGACGTAATCTCCACCGTTCGTCGGTCGTGGTTCATCACCGGATGGTTGCCACCGTGGTGTCCGAACGGAAGCTTGAAGGTCTCGGCTCCGAAAGCCCGGGAGATCAGCTGGTGCCCGAGGCAGATCCCGAAGACCGGAATCCCCAGCTCCGCCACCTCCAGAATCGTCCCCGCCACCCGCTCCACCGCCGCCGGGTCGCCCGGCCCGTTGGAGAGAAAGAGCCCGTCCGGATCCAGTGCCAGCACGTCGGCGGTGCCAGCCCCCGCCGGGAGCACGGTGACGCGGCACCCCCGCTCCGAGAGCATCCGCGGAGAGCTCGCCTTGACCCCGAAATCGAAAGCGGCCACATGGTACAACTCCCTCCCCGCCGCGGGAACCACATAGCGACGGTCGGTGGAGACGCCGCAGGCGAGATCCAGACCCTCCATGACGGGGTGGGCCAACACTCCTGCCAGCAGCTCCTCCTCCGGCGTGTGACCGGGGGCGATGGCGCCGCGCATCGCCCCCTCGCTGCGGATATGGCGGGTCAGTGCCCGTGTATCGATCTCGCGGATCCCCACGATGCCGTTCCCGCGAAGGTAGTCCCCGAGCGTTTCCCGGCTGCGCCAGGAACTCGGCAACCGCGCCGCCTCCCGAACCACGAATCCCGCCACCTGGGGCCGGTCCGACTCCACGTCCTCTTCGTTGGTGCCGTAATTGCCGATGAGGGGGTAGGTCATGGTGACCAATTGCCCCGCGTAGGAGGGGTCGGTGAGGACCTCCTGGTAGCCGGTCATCGACGTGTTGAAGACCACTTCGCCGATGGCGGCACCCGCGGCACCGAGCTCGATTCCGTCGAAGCGGCGACCGTCCTCCAGGAGAAGGAAGGCGGACCCCGGACGCGCGTCCGGGGACGGGTCGCGGGGCAACGGCGGCGTGGTCATCGCCGGGAATCTAGAAGTTCGGGTGCGGGCGTCAACGGCTCCGGCTCCCCGGCGCTCCCGTCCCTCGATGGAGGCACCCCTTGGGCCGGGGCGTCGCCTCGGGAATGGGACAGGCTATCTTACCCGGTCGGTCCGCCGCTGCGCACGCGTAGCAGCAGTCCGTGGACAAGGCCCCGCGAGCACCGAGAGCGGCGCGAGGCGCCGGGCTGACATGTGGTTGAAGTTTCGCATCTTGTTGCGGTGAAGGTGTTTGCATGTTCGACAGCCCGGATTCCCGCTGATTGACTCCCGCCGTTCTCGATTTCAGCCGCGAGCCCGGCGGCGGTCTTCCAGAGCCTTCCGAAGCTGTCCTTCGTCGGCCCTCTGATAGCACCGGAGCACCGTCTTGGCCGTCTTCCAGCCGCCGAGTTGGCAGAGCACCTTCAACGGCTGGTCCATCAGGTCGGAGGCGAACTTGCGGCGTAGCGAGTGCCAGCCCCTGCCGGGCTTCGGCTCCAGCCCCGCCAGCTTCTCGGCCCTGTCCCACCATCCCTGCGCCAACGCGGCCCCCATGCAGGCCGACGGACTCCGGGGAGCGGGCAGGATCGGGGCATCCCCGGTCGAGGGATTCCAACTTCGCGCCTCCTTCAAGGCGTCCAAGGCCTCGCCAGTGACGGGCGTGACGTGCTCGAAGCCCGACTTGTCGTGCTCGGCGCGCCAGACGATGGTTCCGCCCTCGAAGTCGACATCCGACCAGCGAAGCTGGCGGATTGCCCCGATTCGGTGGCCCGTCTCATGCGCGAGTACGAGCGCGACGCGGAACCGCCAGTCCACCCGGCGCGACACCTTCAGGAGCGCCCGGTACTCCTCCTCGGCGAGCACCACCCGGGTCGGGTTCTTCTCCGTGGGCGTCCTGAGCCCTCTGAGCGGATTCCGGTCGAGCAGCAACCGGCCCCGCTCGTCGCGGGACTTCGACCCCCAGTTCAGGACCGCGATCAGGAACTTCAGGTCGTATTCGACGGTCCGGTCCGCGACGGGCCTCCCGCTCGGACCGATCCTGCCCGTCCGGCGCTCGCGGATGAAGCGGTCCCAGTCCCTTTGGGAGAGGGTGGCCGGGTCGCGGTTCCGTCCGAAGAAGCGGAGGAACATCCGCATCGAGGTCCGGTCGTGCTGCCGGGTATGAGCGCCCTTCGCGGGCGTCACCTCCTTGCCGTAGATGTCAAAGAGCCTTTCCAGCGTAAGCGGCTCGGGCTTGGCTTCGGCCTTGCCGCTCGGCGCGTCGATGAACCCGGCGGCGAACTGATCCGCCTGTCTCTTCGCGCGCGCCCAGTCGCGGTGTCTCAGCGACCGGCTCAGCCTTCGGCCGTTCTCGCGCCACTCAATCTGAAAGAGACCGGTCTTGGGATCGGGAAAGATCCTCACCCGGTTCCGGCCCCACTCGCCGGCGCCGTAGCTGCGCCGACTTCGTTTCGTGCGTGCCATCATTCGATTCCTTTCGGTGATGGACCGCACGATCTGCGCGAGGGAAAGGTCGCGTGGCCGGGGGTTTTCCGCTAGGGTTCGGTCGCACCGTCCTGGCTCGGGTGATGCGTCGGCTGTCCGGTGGAAGTGCGCGGGATAGGTTTGCGAGGCAGCCCGCCCCACGGGGGCGCTGGTTTCTGCGGTTTGTGGAGGAGCCAGATGTGTTTTCGCTTCACGAAAACCTCTGGCCGGGGGAATCCCCCGGACCCCCGAAACGACACTTCCGCGCGCCACCAAAGGAGGCCGCCCGACATGGCCCGTCCCCGGAAGCCCGAGGCCGAACGCAGGAGCCGCATGATCGGCGTGCGCGTCACCACCGCGGAAGCCGCGGAGATCGCCGAGCGGGCCGGAGCGGCCCGCATGACGTAGCGCGGCTACATCCGCCGCAGGGCGCTGGGGAGGCGGTCGGAGAGGCGGCCGTTCACCGTCTCGGCTATCGAGATAGCGATTGCCGACGACAGCCGATAGGATTCACGTCACTAGAGGGGTGACCCCAACCTTAGGAGAGGCCTGAAGAGGAAGCGCGTATGCTGCGAGTGACCACGGAAGACATCGTTTCGCTTCGGAACGGACTCACGGCTGTTCGGGACCAAGGCGCGGCGTTTTTCGCGGAAGCCAACCCGACCAAGATCGACCACAATCCCTGGGGTCTCCGGGAGGACCACTCTTGGGAGATCGAGAGCACCGTCATTCAAGACGAAGCGGAGGCGCTTCGGGCAGACATCAAGGCACTCAGCGTGGCCATCGCGGGCGCGGCGCGGGGATCACCGCTGCATGCTGAAGCCGATATGCAGGAGTTGCGCCACAACACGCGGCAGATGCTCGCGAATGTCCGATTCCACGAATACCATCATACCGGAGTGTACATTCACCACGATGAGGGTACGGTCCTCGGTGTCGATCCCCCATCACAACAACAGGTTCCGTTCAAGGACGCGGCCGAAGCGCCCAAGCGGTTCGACGAGGCCGCGAGCGAGATTCTCGACCTGATTGACCTGCTCTCCCCTACGGACACGGTTGCTCCGCCCTCATCTGACACGTCGAGCTACCGGCCGAACACAGCCTTCATCATGATGGCGATAGACCCCGGTAAGCCGGAACTTGAAGACATCAAGAGCGGCATCAAAGAGGTATTCGAGGAATTCGGAATCCATGCCATTACCGCGGACGAAATCGAACACGAGGGTGCGATAACGGATCGCATTCTGGATGAGATCGAGGCGAGCGAGTTCCTCATCGCCGATCTGACCCACGAGCGTCCTAACGTATACTACGAGATCGGGCACGCGCACGCGCGAACCAAGCGTGTGATCCTCTTTCGCAAGAAGGACACGAAGCTGCATTTCGACATAGCTCACCGGAATTGTCCAGAATACGAGAATACGACCGCCTTGAAGAGGAAGCTCCGCAATCGCTTGGAGGCGATGACCAATAAGCGCGGTCCCGCGCAGAACCCCTGATCTCGCTCCACGATGGACGCACTGGTGATGTCGCTCCCCCCCGATGCCGCAGCCGCCATCCCGAAACGGGGTCCCTCCCAACAACAGGCGTGAGACTGGAGCGGTATCGGCGATCCGGCCGCTATGGCGCAACCGGAAGGTGGCCAGCGACATGGGGGAACCGGTGCGGTGCCCGTGGGCAAGGCAGAATCCGTGCACATGGGCCCAAATCCCGACCCCGCGCGTGGATCGGCACCGAGCGTCTCACACCAACCAAGCCCGGTGAAGCGATCGGCCTGTCTGGACGACGGGAATTGGACATGGCCAGCCCTGACCGGCGAAGTTGAGGGCGTGACCGCCAAGAACCCTCCAAGAAGCGAGACTCCCCCACGTGATCCCCGGCGAGTTCATAGCGAAGTGGCATGCCTCGGAGCTGAAGGAGCGCTCCGCCGCGCAGGAGCACTTCATCGACCTGTGCCGCTTGCTCGGTGAGCCGACCCCGGCGGAGGCCGATCCCACGGGCGACCATTACTGCTTCGAGCGGGGTGCGGCGAAGGACTCGGGTGGTGGGGGCTGGGCGGACGTGTGGAAGCGCCACTGCTTCGCGTGGGAGTACAAGGGCAAGCACGCCAACCTCGACGCCGCGTTCGACCAGCTTCGGCAATACGCGTTGGCGCTGGAGAACCCGCCGCTCCTGATCGTCTCCGACATGCGCCGGTTCCGGATCCGGACGAACTGGACGAACTCCGTGAGCAAGACGCACGAGTTCGGGCTGGACGATCTCGTGGACGCCGCCGTTCGCGACAAGCTCAAGTGGGCGATGTCGGATCCAGAGCGGCTGCGGCCGGGCGAGACGCGGCAGACGCTGACGGAACGGGCCGCCAAGACCTTCGCGGAGCTTGCGCAATCGCTCCGGGACCGTGGACATGCGCCGGAGGAGGTGGCCCACTTCGTGAACCGCCTCGTGTTCTGCATGTTCGCCGAGGACGTGGGACTGCTTCCCGACGACATGTTCACGCGCATGCTGACGCAGGCGTTCCGCCAATCCGGGAAGTTCGAAGCCGGGGCGCGGAAGCTGTTCGGGGCGATGGCCACCGGCGGTCAGGTGGGGTTCGAGGACGTGGATTGGTTCAACGGGGGGCTGTTCGAGGACGACGCGGCGCTTCGCATGGACAAGGCCCAGATCGAGACGACCCTGAAAGCGGCCGCGCTCGACTGGTCGAGCATCGATCCCTCGATCCTAGGGACGCTGTTCGAGCGGGGGCTGGACCCCGACAAACGCTCCCAACTCGGGGCGCACTACACGGACCGGGACAAGATCATGCGGATCATCGATCCGGTGATCGTTCACCCTTTGTGGGCCGAGTGGAAGGCCGTGAAGGCACGGATCGCCGACCGCTTGGAACGCGCGGAATCCGCCAAGTCTCGGAGTGCGGCGACACGGCAGCGAGGCCGGGCGAAGAACGCGCTCGGGGCGTTTCTGGAGCGATTGCGGAGCTTCACGGTGCTCGACCCCGCCTGCGGTTCGGGGAACTTCCTGTATCTGGCCCTTCACGCCCTCCATGACCTGGAGCACCGTGTGCAGCTGGAGGCCGAGGGCATGGGGCTCGAACGCGCCTTCCCTTCAGTCGGTCCCGCGAATGTGAAGGGCATTGAGGTGAACGCCTACGCGGCTGAACTGGCGCGGGTCTCGGTGTGGATCGGCGAGATCCAGTGGATGCGGAGGAACGGATTTCCGGGCTCGCGGGAGCCGATCCTCGACCCGTTGGAGACGATCGAGTGCCGCGACGCGATCCTGACGCCGGGCGGCGGGGAACCTGACTGGCCCGATTCAGACGTAATCATCGGCAACCCGCCGTTCCTGGGCGGCAAGCTGCTCATCTCCAACCTCGGCGAGGAGTACATATCGACCCTGTTCCGGGTGTACGAGAGCCGTGTGCCCCGCGAGGCCGATCTGGTCTGCTACTGGTTCGTGAAGGCCGGTGAACGGTTGGACGGGAAGACCGCGAAGCGGGTGGGTCTGGTCGCGACGAACTCGATACGGGGCGGAGCGAACCGGCGGGCGCTCGAACGTGCGACCGGCGGCGGGCCGATCTTCGACGCGTGGAGCGACGAGCCATGGGTGATCGACGGCGCGGCCGTCCGCGTTTCGCTGGTGTGCTTCGCGGCGGCGCGAGGCGGTATCGCGACGGACCGCCGCCTCGACGGCGAGACCGTGAACGAGATATACACGGACCTGACGGCCCGGCGTGGCGAAGCGGGACTCGACTTGACCAAGGCGCGGCGGCTCGCCCGGAACGCGGGCGTGGCCTTCATGGGCGACACCAAGGGCGGGCCGTTCGACGTTCCCGGAGACTTGGCCCGCGAGTGGCTGCGGGAGCCCGCCAACCCCAACGGCCGCCCGAACTCTGATGTGCTCAAGCCGTGGATGAACGGCATGGCGATCACCCGGCGTTCCGCCGACAAGTGGATCGTCGATTTCGGGTGGACGATGGAAGAGCGCGAGGCCGCCCTGTACGAGTCTCCGTTCCAGTACGCTAGGACACATGTCCACGCTATGCGGCAGGGGAACCGGATCGAAGAACACCGTCTACGGTGGTGGCGGCATCTTCGACCGAGGCAGGAACTGCGAGACGCGCTTGGCGGCCTGTCGCGGTACGTCGCAACGCCACGGGTCGCCAAACACCGGCTGTTCGTTTGGCTTGACGCAAGCATCCTCCCCGACAGCGCCCTGATCGCCATCGCCCGCGACGACGACACCATGTTCGGGATCGTCCACAGCCGTTTCCACGAGGTCTGGTCCCTCCGCTTGGGCACGTCGCTCGGCAAGGGCAACGATCCCCGCTACACGCCGACCACGACCTTCGAGACCTTCCCCTTCCCGGATGGCCTATCCCCAGACATCCCCGCCAGCGACTACAAGGCCGATCCACGCGCCGACGCCATCGCCTCGGCGGCCCGGCGGCTCGTCGAACTCCGTGACCGCTGGCTCAACCCTCCCGAATGGGTGGAGTGGAAGGAGGAACCCGTGCGCGGCTATCCGCCGCGTCCGGTGCCGCGCGACAACAAGGCGGCGACGGCGCTCAAGAAGCGAACGCTGACGAACCTCTACAACGCCCGGCCGCAGTGGCTCGCGGACGCGCATGCCCAACTCGACGCCGCCGTGGCCGCCGCCTACGGGTGGCCCGGCGACATCACGGACGACGCGGCGCTGCGCGAGCTGCTCGACCGGAACCGGCACTGATCCCGCGAACGAGAGTGAGGTGCCGGGTGCGGTCCAAAGCGGTCGGCAACGTCCGACTTGGCACACGGCATCGACGAGTGCCGTCCGCCTCGCGAACCGAGCCCCAAGCTCGGAACAGAGGGGGGATCGAAGGGGGGCGGAGCAACCCTCGCCAGCCCCGCGGTTATACCGTGGGTATGCTGGCTTGTCTCCCATAATCATGCAGATTCCCGCGTGATTTGCACGACCGGGTCACGGGGAAGGCCCGGGCTGTTGAGCGCCCGCAGAGGCGAGCGTAGCGAGCCGGAGCGGGCGCTCAACAGGGACGGTGGTCGGATCGATGTGCTGGCTGGCCGTAAGGGGCCGTTCGTAAGTGTGGTCGCCACCGTCCTTCCCAATGTCCTGAATGGATACACGAGCATCGAGGCTCGCATGACAAGCACAGGAGAAGGGAAGAACACATGAGCAGCATCCTCCGCACCGTCGGGATCGACATCTCCAAGGACTGGCTCGACGCCTTCGCCGCCCCCGAGGGGAGAGCGTCCCGGTTCCCGAACGACAGCGCCGGCTTTCGGAGGCTGATCGCCTGGATCGGCTCCGGGATCGACCGGATCGCGTACGAACCCACCGCAGCCTTCCACCGCGACTTCGAGGACACCCTCCTGAAGGCCGGGCTCCCCCTGTACGCGATCAACCCCTTCCAGGTCCGGTCCTTCGCCCGCTCCATCGGGCGGCGCGCCAAGACCGACGCGGTGGACGCCCGGATGCTGGCCATCATGGCTTCGGCCATCGAGGAACTGCGCCCGACCCAGGCGCGGTCGGAGGGGCAGCGCGAGCTTGCCGAGCTCCACCAGATCCGCGACGCGCTGGTCAGGGATCGCACCGCAACCACCAACCGGGCCAAGAACTTGCGCACTCCCGTGGGCAAGCGGGTCACCAAGCAGAGGCTGCGGCAGATCGACCGCCAGCTGAAGCTCATCGATGCCGAGATCCGGCAGCGGATCGGGGAGGAGAAGGAAATGGAGCGCCGGGCCGAGATCCTGACCTCGATCCCAGGCATCTCGGACATCACCGCCGCGGGACTGATCGTCCACTTGCCAGAACTGGGTATGCTCACTCGGTCGCGCGCCGCCAGCCTCGCCGGACTCGCCCCGGTCACCCGGGAGTCCGGACACTGGAAGGGACGGAGCTTCATCCAGGGCGGCAGGCACCGGGTCCGCAGAATGCTCTACATGCCCGCGGTGGTCGCGGTCCAGCACAATCCCGACCTCAAGCGCAAGTACGAGGCGCTCCTCGCCAACGGGAAGCCGCGCAAGGTCGCCCTGACGGCCGTGATGCGGAAGCTCCTCGTCCTCGCCAACGCCCTGGTGCATCAGGACCGCACTTGGACGGCACATCCGCCGCGCGAGTACTCCTGCCCGGCCTTCCCGGCGCCCAGCCCGGCGGGGAGCGTTCACGGATGATCGAGCCGGGCAAGAACGGGCGCCGAAGCGGAAGCGTCGCAAAGGGGCGCTGCGAGACAGGTCGCTCCGCGAAAAACGGGCGTCCGCTTGTGAGATGGATACTTAGGACCAGTAACGGTCCAAAAGCCAGCCCTGCGGACGCCTCCGAAACGCCTCCCCGGGCACCGCCCGGAACGACGGACTTCCGCTCATCGCGGACAGGCTCCTCAGCCTCCCGGTCACCAGCCTCACGGACGGCGAGGACGCGAAGGCGACCGGCATCACTCCTGGGTGGTGGATGTGCTGCTCAGTGCCGTCGCCGCTTTCTGCCCTGCCCGTACCCCTCGGGGACCCGCGATCGTGTGTCAGAGGCGATCCAGCGGCCCGTAGATGCCCCGAAATGTGTGTGGGCGGCCCGGAATCGGCCCGTGAGCCACCTCGTCACGCAGTTGTAGTGGGCGCTCCAGAGGTCGGACCGGTTCAAGGAGGAAGCCAGCACCTCGTCGCGGTCGCCATGCGCCCGGATCGCGACGGGGACGACGGCGTTATGATAGTCGTCCACGATTCTGCCGTGCGTGACCGTGGTGGAGAAAGCGCCACAAGCCCCCTGCACCCCCTACTTGAGGAGCCCGACCGATGCTCACATCCACCCAGCAGATGCAACTCGATTACTGGACGGGATTCGAGGAGTTCGTGTCTCGCAATCGTGGAATCGTGACCGCCCCGCCATATCATCAGAGCTTCCTGATCGTGGCGCGGATTCCGAAGATCAGAACATGCAGGTTCGCGATTGAGGTCGCCATGGACACGAGGGTTGGCTACATCCGGGCAGCACTGGAGCTCAAGGGCGAGGTCGAGGACACTGCGCGTTGCTTCGACCGACTCCGCCGCGACCGGGACGCCATCGAAAACGAAGTGGGTGACACGCTGGTTTGGCACGATCCCGGCTCGTTGGTGCGCAGGAGGAGTATCGAGCACCGCCTAGTCGCTGAAGTGTGGAACCGGGCGGAGCGACCCGAACAGTACCGCTGGCTACTGGACGGCGTTGAAGCCTTCCAGCGTGCCTTCGAGCCGCGCATCAGAGTGCTGCGTACTCATTAGGTCTTGCTCCACAAGCCGCAGATGCCCTTCCCGAGCCCATCCTGTCACGTAACGAGGTGCGCTCCGTGCGCCTGCATGCGGGCCGTGATGCGCTCGCGACCGGACGCCCGGTCCGCGTGGAGCCGGAAGTCCCGCCATTCAGGCCGGGTTTGCCCGCTTTCACGGTACGGTCCAGCAGGGTCCAGTACAACGGCAGGAAACGCAGATCGTGCAGTCCCAGTTGACTTTAGACGATTTCCTGCCGTGATTCAGACCTCAGGTGCTCTGCCGGGCTGGCAAATTTTGTCCACGGGCTGGCAGAGGAGACTGACTGCGAAAGCCCGGGAGGGTGAACATGACAACGCCAAAGCCGCTGGTCCTGGTCCACGCCGACGAGTCGTGTCTGGGCAATCAGTTCGCTGACCGGGACCGGCCCGGGGGCGCGGCCGTGCTCCTGGAGCACTGGACCAACGGCGGCTGGGTGCGGCGCGACCTGTGGACCTCCGATCCCTCCACCACCAACAACCGCATGGCCCTCACCAGCGCCATCCTCGCCCTGGGAGCGCTGAGGGAGCGATGCCGGGTCCGCTTTGTATCCGATTCCAGGTATCTGGTGAACGGGGCTTCGGAGTGGATGCCCGCCTGGAAGCGCAAGGGGTGGAAGCGCAAGGGTGGGGCGATCGAGAACCTGGACCTGTGGAAGCGACTGGACCGGATCACCGCGCGGCATCAGGTGACATGGGTCTGGATCCGCGGCCATTCCGGAGACCCGCGCAACGAATACGTGAACGACCTGGCACAGAATGCCGCCCGGGAGCTGTCGGTCACACCCGGGCCGGTACCGTCCGGGTTCGAGGATTGGCTCGAAGTGCAGCGCGAAGAGAAGCAGCGCTACCTGGACTATTTCGAGTTCGCGCCGCTCGATGGTGAGGAATCGTCCACGGAACCGTAGCCGAACTCCTCCGCCATGGCACGGACGAGGGCCGGTGCAACGGCATCCAGGGCGATTTCGCGCCCGAGGAACCGACTGACGCTGGTAACCTGGCAGCCGTGCAGCCCACACGGGACGATGGTGTCGAAATACGAAAGGTCGGTGCTCACGTTGAGGGCGAAGCCGTGCGAGGTGATCCAACCCGACGAAACGCGGATCCCGATGGCGGCGACCTTGGCGCCGCCGGCCCACACACCGGTCGCGCTCGCGTCGCGTTGACCGTCGATGCCGAAGGTCCGGAGCGCCCCGATAAGCACATTTTCGAGACTGCGAAGATAGGCGTGCAGATCCCTGCGATCAGGCTTGAGGTCCAGAATCGGGTATCCTACGAGCTGCCCGGGGCCGTGATAGGTGACGTCGCCGCCGCGCCCCGCTTCGTAGACGCCGATTCCCCGGGCGGCCAGCTCGCCGGGTGAGTCCCGGAGGTGGCCTCGTCCCCCGGCGGACCCGAGCGTGACTACGTGGGGATGTTCCAGCAGCAGCAGGGTGTCGGGGATCTCGCCGTTCCTGCGTTGTTCCACCAGCGCGGCCTGGAGTTCCAGCGCCTCCGGGTAGCCGGTCCTTCCGGTATATCGCACCGCGAGGGTGCGGTGGCCCCAGGAAGAGGGCGGCGACGGTCCGCACGAGCGGTTCGCCGCTCCGGGCGTGCGAGTTTTCACCATGCGCTGCTGCTCCGCCGACTCCGGATCCGCCCGGGAGTCAGGCGTCCTCCGGAAAGTCCTCCAGCAGTTCTCTGAGCGCGGAGAGGAAGCGCGCCGAGTCCGCTCCGTCGACCAGCCGGTGGTCATAGCCGAGGGAGAAGTAGGACCGCTTGCGGATCGCCATCGAGTCGTCGCCCGTATCGGAGTCCGTGAGCACGACCACCCGCTTCTCGATCGACCCCGTCCCGAGGATCGCCGAAGTCCCCTTGGGAATGATGGGCATTCCCACCATGGTCCCCAGGACACCCGGGTTGGTGATCGTGAAGGTCGCGCCCTGGATCTCCCCGGGAGACAGCTGGCGATCCTTCGCCCGGGTGGCCAGGTCGATGATCTTCTTCGCCATCCCCACCAGGCTCAGGTCGTCCGCGTCGTGGATCACCGGGACGATCAGCCCGGGGTTCAGGTCCACCGCCATCCCGAGATTCACGGCGCCGCGGTAGATGACGTTGTTCCCCGAGATGACGCCGTTGACCGTGGGGAAGTCCCTCAGGATACGCGAGCACGCCCAGGCGACGAAAGCCGTGTAGGAGACGCGCGCGCCCCGCCTGGCCCAGCGGGCCTTGTTCTGGCGCCGGATGCGGTCCACGGCGGTGAAGTCGATCTCGATGATCGAGTGGACATGGGCGTGGATCCGCTTCGCAAGTATCATGTGCTCCGCGGTGAGGCGGCGGACCTTGTCCATGGTTTCGACCCGGTCTTCCTCGCGTACGGGGAAGGCCGCGTGGTCCACCTCGCGCTGGAAACGGAGCCATAGTTCGTCGGCGGCCGGAGCCGATGGGCGGGGCGCCGGGGCGCGGGGAGGCCGGGGCACAACGGGTGCGGGGGCCGGGGGTGCGGCAGGGGTGGGAGCGGCAGGGGTGGGTGCGCGTTCGGGCTGCGGTGGTGGTGCCGGAGCCGGCACGGCAGCGGCCTGACCGCTCTCGATGAACGACAGGATATCCTGCTTGGTCACCCGTCCCTGATATCCTGTTCCAGGGACCTGGGAGATGTCCACGCCCGCTTCCGCTGCGATCCGCCGGACCACCGGGGTCGACCTGGTACGAAGGCGTTCCTCGCTTGTGGCCGTGCACATCGCTTCTTCGGCGCCAGGGTCCTCCGATGCCGGCGGCGGAGCCGTCACCGCGCGGGCCGGAGAGGGCGCGACCGGTTCAGCAGGAGCAACCTGCGAAGCAGATGCGATGGGCGGCGGCGTATCGGCGGTCGGTTCGGAATGGGCCGGGGGCGCCGGATCCGCCTTGTCCGCAGCTGCCCCGTTCGGGTCGATATATGCAACTATGGTGCCGACCTCCACGGTCTCGCCCTCCGCCACGAGGATCTCGACCAGGGCCCCCGCCGATGGCGACGGAATCTCGGCATCGACCTTGTCCGTGGAAATCTCAAGGATCGGCTCGTCGCGTTGTACGACGTCGCCGACCTCCTTCAGCCACTTGGAAACCGTGCCCTCGGCGATGGATTCACCCATCTGGGGCATAGGCACTTCGATTTGGGACACGGACACTACTCCCTGCGGGGGTTCGGGTGCCGGCTGACGGGTTGAGTTCCTTGGCTCCTCGCTCGTCCCGGCGTCAGTATTCTACAAGATAACGCGCCGCGGTAACCACATCCTGAACGGACGGCAGAAAGTAGTCCTCCAGTTCACCGCTGAAGGGCACGGGCGAGTCGATGGCCGTGACCCGGAGGATGGGCCCGTCCAGCCATTCGAACGCCCTCTCGTTCATGCGGATCGCGATTTCACCCGCGATTCCGCCCGTGCGGGTGTCTTCGTGAACTATCAGCAGCTTCCCGGTCTTTCTGAGCGAGGCCGCAACTGCTTCCTCGTCGAGGGGCAGCAGCGTTCGCAGATCGATGATCTCGACACGGATTCCGTCCCGGGCCAGCTCGGCGGCCGCGTCCAGGCTGCGGTGCACCATGAGACCGTAGGTGACGATCGTGAGGTGTTCGCCCTCCAATGCCGTGC
This sequence comes from Longimicrobiales bacterium, assembly GCA_965204275.1. Taxonomy (GTDB): domain Bacteria; phylum Gemmatimonadota; class Gemmatimonadetes; order Longimicrobiales; family Gaopeijiaceae; genus Bin94. Next base: position 607,013 of record CBDBEC010000002.1, on the reverse strand, counting down.
GCGCCCGGCCGAGGGGGATCACGTAGTCGTCCGGCGGCAGCACCTCGCGGCAGTGCGGGGCGCGGTAGAGTCCCTTGTGCTCCTCGAAGATCACCGGGTCGTCATCGCGGATCGAACTCTTGAGAAGGCCCTTCGCGTCCCTCGGATTCGAGGGATAGACGATCTTGAGCCCGGGCGTGTGAAAGAACGCCATTTCCACATTCTGGGAATGGAACGGCCCCCCGCGGTTACCGCCGCCCACCGGACCGCGCACAACGAGAGGAATCGGCCCGGCACCCCGGTAAAGCGATGTGGCGATGTAATTGGTGAGGACATCATAGGCCGGGGAGACGAAGTCCATGAACTGCATCTCCACAACCGGTCTGAGACCCATGTGCGCGGCCCCCGCCGCCGCCCCGGTGAATCCCCCTTCCGAGATGGGTGTGTCGATCACGCGCGAGGGGCCGAAACGATCGAGGAACCCGCGGGTCACCTTGAAGGCGCCGCCGTAGGCGCCTATGTCCTCGCCCATGAGGAAGACGCGCTCGTCCCGTTCCATCTCCTCCCAGAGTGCCTCGCTGATCGCCTCGAGGAACGTAGCCGCTTCGCCGACGCGGGTCCGGTTGACGTGAGGAGGCGCTTCAGTCGGCATCGATGGCTCGCTGCGTGGAAGGGGGAGGTGCGGGCGAGGGTGGATCCCGCCTCGTCCAGGGAACGACTGGCACGGCATCCGTGAGTACCGGGGCGAGGGCGTCGCGGGCGGAGGGCCCGGGCTCCTTGTTCAGGCGCCCGGACGCGTGGTCCACAGCGGTGGCCGCCGCCGATTCGATGTCGTCCAATACGGATTGCGTGGCGTCGCCATGGGCCACCACCCGCGCGGCGAAGTCGTCGTGGAGCGCCCAGCTGTCCTCCTCGGCCAGGGGCACAAGCACGATCACGGTCGGGCCCTCGCCGCTCACGGCGCGCCGCCTCGCCGACGCCACCATCCGGAAGACCCGTTCGTGCGCGTCTTCCGCCACCCGTTCGAAGGCGACGCCATAGCTGGCGGCTACCGCCTCGACATCCATATCCTCGGAAGAATCCGAGGGGAGGCCGTCTTCCACGACCACGATCAGCGGCGCCCGCACCGCTCCCGCCAGGTTCATGCCTTCATGCCAGCCACCTGCCTGGAGCGTCGCGCGGGTTTCGAAGACGAGCGCGGCCCGGTCCTCTCCCCGCTGCTTGCAGGCCAGCGCGGCACCGGCAAGCACCTGGGTCATCATTCCTCCACGGGCACCCCCCCAACCCATCACACCCCGCTTGACGTCGGTCCAGCTCCACCCGCCCGTCCGGGCGGAGGCCGGGGTCGTCCCCTTCCTCGCCAAGTGGCGCAGGACCTCAAGCGGGGTGGCCCCGAACGCCAGGGCGGGACCGGGCGAGCGGAGGCCGGGATGGCAGAGGTCGCCCCGGCCATCCTGCCCACAGCGCATCGCCCTGGCGATCACCGTCGTCCTCACGTCGATCCCGAAGTTGGAAAGGCCGGTATCGAGCAGGCCGGAGCTGGCCAGATTTCTGACGCTCGCCTCCAGGAAACGACCCTGAAAGCCGAGGTAGAGAAGGTCCTCCGCAACCCGCCCGCCGAGGGGCGTGACGGAGCAGCCGCGGGAACCCGCGGGACCGGAAATCACGAGGCCGGTGACCTGGCGGCCCAGGCCGAGAATCTCCACCCCATTCACCGCGTCTCCGGGCGGCGTTCCACCACCGGCTACGCGCCGTCGGAACCGTCCGGCGGCTCGTTTCCGTCAGGGGGCGGCACCGCTTCGCCGGGTGGAGACTCCTCGTCAGGGGCGATCTGTTCCACGCTCGGCACCAGGCCCGGTGAAGCCTCGGTTCCAGGAAGCAGCGGCGCCGGCGCTGCCGTGGACGGGGCGGTCATGCTCTCGAGCACGGACTCGGGAACCGCCGAGCGGGAAGACATGATGGCGAGCACCAGCGCAAGCGCCATGAAGCCGGAGCCGGCGACCCAGGTGGCACGGGTCAGGAGCGAGGTCGCCTGGCGGCCCCCCAACACCTCCGTGGCCGCGGCTCCGCCACCCATTGCAGCCAGCCCGCCACCCTTCCCCGCCTGCAGGAGGATGACCACGCCCAGAAAGACGCCGTCGAGAACCAGAAGGGTCAGCAGGAATCCGTACATGTCACCTTGACCATTGGATCGAAGAGCATTTTCGCACCGGAAGCTGCCCCGGGCCGTGCCCGCTGTCAACCCGGCACACGGCCCCGCCGTTCCATTGACGCAACCGCACTGCGGAATACGGTCGCGGCATCAGGTTCACGACAGGCCGCCAGGCCTCACACCCGCACCCGCCTCCGCGATCCGTGCGAATACATCGGGATCCAGGCTCGCCCCCCCCACCAGCACCCCGTCCACGTCCGGCGCGGACATGAGTGCGGCCGCGTTGTCGGGGTTGACGCTGCCTCCGTAGAGTACCGGGACCCCCGCAAGACCGCCCAGCGCGGACCTCACGATGCCATGGGCCTCGGCCGCGTCCTCCGGCGTCGCCGTCTCCCCGGTCCCAATGGCCCACACAGGCTCGTAGGCGACCATGAATTCCGGTGCGCCGGCGAGTGACCGGGCAAAGGCGCCAACCTGACGCCGAAGTACCGTTTCCAGCCGCCCCGCCCTCCGCTCCTCCGGCAGTTCTCCCACGCAGACGACCGGGACGAGCCCGGCCCGCACCGCCGCGCGCACCTTGCTGTTCACCTCGGCATCGTTCTCACCGAATATGTGGCGCCGCTCCGAGTGGCCGATCAATGCCAGCGTCGCTCCCGCCTCCCTGGCCATCTCGGCCGAGGTCTCCCCGGTCAGAGCCCCCGCGGCCTCCCAGTGAATGTTCTGTACTCCGAACTCCGCCGGAACGCGTACCGCCCGGGCCGCGGCCGTGACGGAGAGATCCGGTGCGAAGAAGACCATCCGGACCGCGCCCACCTCGACGGAGGGGCTGAAGCGCGAGAAGAACCGCTCTGCGGCTGCGGGTCCGTGATGCATCTTCCAGTTGCCCGCCACGACCTTGACCATCCCGGGTTTCCTCACGCGTCAGATTTGCCGGCTGGAGAGCGCCGCCAAACCGGGCAGCTCCCTTCCGGCCAGCAGGTCGAGCGATGCTCCCCCACCCGTGGAGACGTGACCCATGCGTGAGGCTACACCGGCCTCACGGACGGCCGCTGCCGAATCGCCCCCACCGACGATCACCGTCGCGCCGCGGTCTCCCGCCTCTGCCGCAGCCAGGGCCACACCCACCGTGCCTGCGGCGAAATCCTCGACTTCGAACACGCCCATGGGTCCGTTCCAGACTACCGTCGCGGCTTCCGCCAGGTACTCACCGAAGAGCTGCACGGTCACCGGACCGATGTCCCCCACCACCTCTCCCGGCCCGATCTCGGCGCGGTCGACGACCCGGGTGGGGGCACCCGCCGCGATGACTGGTGCGGCGACGCAGTCGACCGGAAGGACGAGCCGGATCCCCGCGGCCCCGAGCACCCGCGCGGCGACCTCCGTCCTGTCCGTTTCCACCAGCGAGGCACCCGTCTCCATGCCCATCGCGCCCAGAAAGGTGTTGGCCATGGCTCCCCCGACCAGCAGGGCGTCCACTCGCGGCAGCAGCGCCTCGATGACGTCGATCTTCCCCGAGATCTTGGCGCCACCGAGAACGGCCACGAAAGGCCGGAGAGGGTCCTGAAGGGCGCCCGCCAGGACCGCCACCTCCCGCTCCACCAACCTCCCCGCCACAGCCGTTCCGCCCTTGGCCCTCACGGCGCGAGGCAATCCGGCGGTGGATGCGTGGGCGCGGTGGGCCGTCCCGAAGGCATCCAGCACGAAGTGGTCCGCCCATGTGGCCCAGGTGGCCGCCAGCGCGGCGTCGTTGGCCGTCTCGCCGGCCAGAAAACGCGTGTTCTCCAGGAGGAGTACCGACCCTCCCGCCATGGCCGCAACCGCCGCCTTGACCTCGGGTCCGGCCGAATGAGGAACAAACCGGACCGGCACCGGGAGAAGATCGTCCAGGCAGCGGGACACCGGCTCCAGCGTGAGGGCTGGATCTTCCCGTCCCCCCGGACGCCCGAGATGCGACAGGATCGCAACTTTCGCCCCCGCTAGCGCAAGGTGAAGTATCGTGGGACAGGTCCGCTCGATCCGGGCCGCGTCCGCCACCTCGCCACCAGTCGTCAAGGGAACGTTGAAGTCGGCCCTCAGCGCGACTGTGGCGCCAACCAGACGCCGGGATGGCAGGTCGTCGAGATTCGGCGGGAGCGACCTTGGGCCGCAGCTTGGCACGAGGCGCAGTCAGTTGATCGGGGGGATCTCGAACGCCTGATACTCGGGAGCGGGCTGGGCTTCCGCCGCGTTCGGCAGGAATCTGATCGAAAACTCGACCCAGGTCCCGACCGTCCGTCCCGAACGGGTGGCCGGCACGAACTCAAGTGCGTGGGTCGCTCTCATGGCGGCTTCGTCGAGCCCGGAAACACCTGACGAGTTTCGGACCCTTGGAGTCTCCGCAGTCCCGTCCGGACCCACCCAGACCAGAACTCTCACCACGCCGCCGATACCCGCCTCCTGCAGCGCGACCGGGTATTCCTCCGCCACGGTCCTCCGGGCCTGGGCCGGGTCCTGGAGGGCAGGAAGCGTCGGTGGAGGCGGCAACGGCTCGTCGCGCAAGACAGGTCGGTGCGGCTCGGGCAGTGGCGCCGACACTTGGGCGCTCTCCTCCATTTCCGGCAGCACACGCTCTTCCGGGACCGCCGAGGGGCGCTCGGGGCGGACCACCGACACCACCGTCCTGGGTTCCGAGGACTGCGCCACGGTCACCGGCTCCACACTCTCGGGGGCCGGGAACAACAGCCGCACCAGGGAGGCGCGGGCTGCGGGAACCAGCGACGCGCCCATCAACAGGAGCACGACCGCTGCGGCAGCCAGCCGGGGCCACCGCCTCCTGGCTGACCGCGCCGGCCAGCCGGACAGCAGGCGCCCGTACTCAGCCGCCAACTCGGCGCGCAACTCGGCCTCGAAGGAAGTCCGCTCCTCGATCACGATCTCGCGGAGGTTCCGGTCCAGCCGATCAAGGTCGGGCGACCACTTCCCATGAGTGCCCGGAAAGCTCCTGGGGCCGTCGTAGCGGCGGCTCATCGATTCCCCGCTCCGCGTTCCTGCTCGGCCACCGCCGCCTTGAGCCTTACGAGGGCTCTGTGGATTCGGACGGCAACCGCGTTCGCCGAGACCTTGAGCGATTCCGCCATCTCCACGTTGCTGAGTCCCGCGCCGTAACGCAGCGACAGGACTTCCTGATCGCTCTCACGCAACGTAGCCGCGGCGTTGAAGAGCTTCCTCAGCTCCTCCTCGTGGAGGATCCTCTCTTCCTGGGAGGGACTCCGCGAAACCAGGTCGGGCACCCGGTCGAGGGAGATGTGCAGCGACCCCCAGCGCTTTAGCGTCCGCAGGTGGTCCGTGACCGAATTGCGCGCGATCCGCAGCAGCCAGGTCCGCGGCGCCGATCGTTTCCGGTCGTATCGGTCCAGGGCCCGCAGGGCCTTGAGGAACACCTCCGACGTGATGTCCTCCGCCACCTCCCGCGTGGCCACCCGGAAACGCACATACCGGTACACTGATTCGCGGTGATCCCGGAACCAGGCCTCGAAGTCCGGTGGGAGTTCGGCTGCGGCGGCAGCTTCGCCACCTGGGCGCCGAGCCCTGCCGGACCGGCCGCGGGTTCTCGTTTCTGTGGAATTCGTCATCGCTTACTACTACGCTGTCGCCCTCGAACGCTTACATCTGTGCGGCCGCGTTCTCACCGGCCGCCTCCGGCAGACGGTGACCCACGTACTCGACCAGATCGACCACCCTTGAAGAATAACCCCATTCGTTGTCGTACCAGGCCAGGACCTTGACCAGGCGCCCGCCCATCACCGCCGTGCTGGGCGCATCCACCACCGAACTGGCGGACTCCCCGGTGAAGTCGACCGATACGAGAGGATCCTCCTCCACCCGCAGGATCCCCGCAAGGTCGGTCTCGGCGGCGGCCCGCAGGGCGTCGTTCACCTCGACCTCGGTGACATCCTCGCGCAGTTCCGCCACCAGGTCGACCAGCGACACATCCGGCGTGGGCACACGGATGGCCATGCCGTCGAGTCTCCCTTCCAGTTCGGGCAGAACCAGCGAAATGGCGCGCGCCGCCCCGGTCGTGGTCGGAATCATGCTCAGGGCGGCCGCGCGGGCCCGTCGGAGGTCCTTGTGAGGCCCGTCGAGCACCGCCTGGCCCGCAGTGTACGCATGAATTGTGGTCATTAGACCCCGAACGATGCCGAAGCGCTCCAGCAGCACCTTCGCGACGGGTGCCAGACAGTTGGTGGTGCAGCTGGCGTTGGAGATGAGGTGATGGCGACCGGGGTCGTAGAGGTGGTGATTGACTCCCAGCACGACCGTCAGGTCCTCGTCCTTGGCGGGCGCCGAGATGACGACCTTGCGCGCTCCCGCCTCGAGATGTTTCCCGGCCAGCTCCCGGCTGCGGAAGATGCCGGTGGACTCCACGACCACATCGATTCCGAGTTCACGCCAGGGAAGGCCGGCCGGATCGCGCTGAGACAGGACCAGGATCTCGGCGCCGTCGACGACGAGTCCGTCCGGCGAGAGCTCCACCGAACCAGGATAGGTCCCGTGCACCGAGTCGTGCTTGAGCAGGTGGGCAAGGGTACGGTTGTCGGTCAGGTCGTTGACCGCGACGAAGTCGATCCCGGACGTCCCGGACTGCCTGGCCGACCGGAGGACGTTCCTGCCGATGCGGCCGAAGCCGTTGATGGCGACCCGTATGGACATGTGCGTGCCAACTCCCGCGGCGGGTCCGCCGCCGGTTCAGGTGGACTGTAGAGAGATCGGGACCGTCCGCGCGAATGCGTACGCCGTGACGGATTCGGGGCCCGCGGGCCGCAGTGCTTCGACGGCCGCCACGATCGTGGCACCCGTGGTGATGACATCGTCCACCAACAGGATACGGCAACCCGCGACCCTGTCGGCGAAGGCCTCCGCCACCACGAATGCGCCACTCACGTTAGCCCGCCGCTGCGTCGGATTCAAGGCGGTCTGCGTCCCCGTCTGACTGCGCCGCTCAAGGCACGGCAACAGGGGTCTGTCCAGCGCCGTTGACAGGGCCGCGGCGATCACTGCGGCCTGGTTGTATCCCCTGCGCCTCAGGTTGCGGGGCGAGGTGGGGATCGGAACGACCCAGTCCGCCCTTCCCCCCCTGTCGCCTGCGCGCCGGGCCATCTCGGCACCCATGAAGTCTCCCGCTCCGCGCCAGCCGTGATATTTGAGGGCATGAACCAGCTCCCGTGCGGGGGTTTCCAGGAGGCAGGCGGCACCCGCCGCCGCAAGGAGCTCCGGCCACTCCATGCACTCAAGGCACGAGGGCGCCTCTCCGGTCCCGAGCGGAGCCCCGCAACGGTTACACACAGGCAGCGGCACGGGTGGCAGCCGCAGACGGCAGTTTCGGCACACCGGCCCCCGGCCCGCCCGGACCTCCTCCACCGCGGACCCCCCACAGCCCGCGCACGCGGGCGGCAACAGGAAGTCGATCACTTCGGCGAACCGCGCGAGGCCGCCCGCCTTGCGCCGCCGATCTGCGGCTATCCGAGTGCCCGTGTCATCACCCCCCTCGGCGCCGGCGCTCCGAACCAACGCAGATAAGACGCTTCCGCCTGGCGCAAGAGCATGCCCCGTCCGTCCACCGCCGCAATGCCCATCCTGGCCGCCTGGCGGCAGAGCGGTGTCGGTCTTCGTCCGTACACCAGGTCGATCACCCCCCGGGGAGGCGACTTCAGCGCTTGGAGATCGACCGGCGCGGCACGGCCATCGAGTCCCACGGAAGTGGCGTTGACAAGCACATCCGGCGCCGTCTCCCGCCACTCCTCAACCACGCACACCCGGGGTTCACCGAAACGCCTGCCCAGGTCCAGTGCCCTGGCGCGCGTCCGGTTCCACACGAGAACCCTGGACTCATCCGACACCTCCAACAGCGCGTGGAGCACCGCCCGCGCCCCGCCCCCGGCACCCAGCACCAGCACGCCGGTGGCTTCCGCAATCCCCGCCACGGCTTCCTTCCAGGTTCCCAGAAACGCCTCCACGTCAGTGTTGTCCCCCCACACCTCTCCGCCCTTCGCCCAGAACGTGTTGCATGCGCCCGTAGCGGCCACGGCATCCGTCCAGCGGTCCAGGAAGGGAAGGACGCGCCTCTTGTGCGGTACGGTGACGTTGCCCCCTCCCCCACCCAGCGCCAGCGCGCGCAGCGCCGCTCCACACTCGTCGGCCGACACCCGGCGAGTCACGTATGTCGCGTCGCGCCCTGCGGCGCGGAACGCCGCGTTGTGGATCACGGGCGAGAGGCTGTGCGCCACCGGATCGCCCAGCAGGGCGTACATCGCGGTCAACGCACCCCCCCCCCTTCTCCGTCCGCGATCCGGTCGAAGACCCTCCGCACCAGTCTGGACAACTCCGAGAAGGTGGCCCGGTAGGTCTCGTCCGGCCCCCCGAACGGGTCCTCCACTTCCCCTGTCTCACCAGCCATCTCCGAGAGCAGTCGGCACCATCCCTCGCCACCCAGTTCCACGGTACGCCACAGGTGGAACCCATCCATGCAGAGCACCAGGGCCGAAGCGGCCACGACTTCCTCCGTAAGCGGCGTGCTCCGGTGCCCGTCCAGATCGAGACCCGCCTCGGCCGCCACCCGCCGGGCTCCCTCGCTGGCCTGTGCCTCCTTGCGGGCCGCGACGCCCGCCGAGCTCACCGTCACCCCCGTCATCCCCCTTTCGGCGATGGTCCGGCGCGCGATCGCCTCGGCCATCGGTGAACGGCAGGTGTTGCCCGTGCAGACGAAGGTTATATGCAAGGTCGGTTCGACTCGCTGACAGCCCGTGGAAGCGGCCCGCCCCGCGTTCGAGCCGTGATCGATCCGCGCCGGATCGCCCGGCTCAGCCGCGCGGCGCGAGGGGCAGGCCCATTACGTCCCTCAATTCTAGCAGGTCCAGCGGGCCCTGCCGTATCAATTCGGGACAACCTGCCCCCAGGCGTACCAGGGTCGACGGAGCGCCCCCCGGCAAGGTCCCCGCATCGATCGTGAACAGCTCCGTTCCCAGTGCGAGCGCCTCCCTGCGGGCCTGGTCCGCCGTCCGCGCCGGAACGACCCCGGGCCGGTTTGCCGAGGTGGAGGTGATCGGCCGTCCCACCTGCCGGAGGAGCTGCAGTGTGACCGGATGGGCGGGAACCCTCACTGCCACGGTTCCATCGGGCGCCTTCGCGTGAGGATGAAATCGGTCTCCGGGATCGTCCAGGACCAGTGTGAGGGGTCCGGGCCAGAACTCCCGCGCGAGGGCACGGCCCGTCGCATCGAGAAGGCCGGCCACGCTCTTCGCCGAAGGTATGAGCACGACGAAGCCACCGGCAGGCCGCTTCTTCAGCCTGCGGAGCCGTTGCAACGGGGCGTCGTCCAGGAGTCCGCCGAAACCGTACACTGCCTCGGCCGGGTGAATGACGAGTTCACCCAGTTCGAGACGGCGGTGCGCTTCTTCGAGCGTGTTCACATATGATATCACACAAGTCCTTGTGCAAGATATGCTTCTGCGGTCACGACATCCGGCGGCCGGGTGATCTTGAGGTTCCTCTCGGAAGCGGGCACCATCCTCACTTCGGCCCCCAGCGCCTCGACCATCGAAGCGTCGTCGGTGGGAGAGATCCCGGTGACGCGGCAGTGCGCGACGGCGCGCGTGAAGAGCTCACGGGGGAAGACCTGCGGTGTCTGCGCGTGCCAGAGCGCCTCTCTGGGAGGTGTCTCCACGATCCTGCCGGTTTCGTCCGCACGCTTGACCGTGTCCACGGCAGGGACCCCCGCGACGGCCCCGTATCCCGCCGCCGCCAGGCGAACGCACGCGTCGATCGCACCCGGCGGCGGAAAGGGGCGCGCACCGTCGTGAACCGCGATCAGGTTCGCCTGCGAGGTTACGTGGTCCAGTGCGCCCGCCACCGATCCGAAGCGGCTTTCACCGCCCCCGACCACCCGAACCCGCGCGTCACCTCGCGCCACTGTTTCGGGGCCGACTCCATCCGTCAGAGCGATCACCACTTCGACCACGTCGTCGCGGGCCAGGAACGGCGCGAGAGCCCATTGGAGCACCGAACGCCCCCCGATCTCGATCAAGGGCTTGCGCACACCACCCATCCGTACCCCGAGCCCCGCCGCCGGCACGAGAACGGCTACGGCATTCACGTCCCTGCCTCAACCCGCCGCTTCGGCCGGTTCCGTCTCCCGCGCGACGGAGTAGAAGCGGGTGAATTGCTTGTGGAAGTACAGGTCGACGTTGCCCGTGGGTCCGTTTCTCTGCTTCGCCACGATCAGCTCCGCGCCGCCTTCCAGCGACTTGCCGTCCTTGTCGGTGAGTCCGAAGTAGTATTCCGGCCGGTAGAGAAACATCACCAGATCGGCATCCTGCTCGATCGCACCGCTCTCCCTGAGGTCCGAGAGCTGCGGCCGCCGGTCGGTACGCTGCTCCGGCGCCCGGTTCAGCTGGCTCAGCGCGACCACCGGCACCTCCAGTTCGCGGGCCAGCGCCTTCAGCCCCCTGGAAATCTCCGACACCTCCTGCACCCGGCTGTCCGAGCGCGTCGCCCCCGACATGAGCTGGATGTAGTCCACGACGATCATCCCCAGATCGGCCTCCGCCTTGAGGCGTCTGGACTTGGCCTTCATTTCGAGCACGTTGCCCGTCGCCGAGTCGTCGATCCAGATGGGCGCGGTGTTCAGGCGGCCGGCCGCCCGCGCCAGTTGCTGATACTCGTCCGGCGCGAGCTTGCCCCGCCGCAACTTCTGGGCGTCCACGCGGCCTTCGGCGCAGAGGAAGCGCTGCACCAGCTGCTCCTTCGACATTTCGAGGCTGAAGATGGCGACCGGAACCTCGTGCTCGATCGCGGCGTTCTGCGCCACGTTGAGGGCCCACGAGGTCTTCCCCATGGACGGGCGGCCCGCTACGACCACGAGGTCCCCCGCCTGCAGGCCCGTGGTCATGCGATCCAGGTCCCTGAACCCGGTTGCAAGGCCCGAGACTCCACCCGCGGACTCCTGGAGCTTCTCGATGTGCTCGAAGGTCGGCCAGAGCACCTCCTTGATCCAGACGAAACCCTCGCGGTTTCGGGACTCCGAGACCCTGAAGACGAGCTGCTCGGCCTCGTCCAGTACTTCATCCACCGCCCGGTCGCCCGGTTCGTAAACATCGCGGACGATCGCCTGGGCCGCGTCGATCAGCCTTCGCAGCATCGCCTTGTCGTGGACGATGCGACCGTGGTACTCGATGTTGGCGGCAGTGGGGACCGCGTCGAGCAGGGAAGCGAGGTACTCCAGCCCTCCCGCATTCTCCAGCTCGCCCGTCTTCTTGAGCTCCTCGGAAACCGTGACCACGTCGAGGACGCTGCCGCGTTCGAAGAGCCGTGCCATGGCCCGGAAGATCCTCCGGTGGGCCTCCCGGTAGAACATTGTGTCGTCGACAAACTCCACGACCTGCGCCACCGCGTTGCCGTCGATCAGCATGCCGCCCAGCACGGACGCCTCCGCCTCCGGCGAGAAGGGCGGCTGACGGTCGTAGCCGCCCCCTTCCATGGCCGCCTGGATGGGAATGGGATCACTCACGCAGGTATCCCCGGGTGCGGTGCGCAGAACGGTCGTCCGGCACCTGTGTCGAATCTGTCAATACGTTGAAATAAAATCATTTACCATCCATTATATGACGTAACAGCTGAAGATCGTCCCAAGCCAGGCGACTCCAGCCGGGATTACGCAGCAGCGCGGCCGGGTGGTAGGTGACGACCAACGGTACGCCCTGGTAACTGTATACCTTGCCCCGGAGCTTGCCCAGAGCCTTCGTGGTCGCCGTAAGCCACTGGGCCGCAAAGGAGCCCACCGCGAGCAGGACCTCCGGGGCGACGAGTTCGATCTGGCGCTGCAGCAGGGGAGCGCAGGCCTCGATCTCGTCGGGGAGAGGATTCCGGTTCGCGGGAGGACGGCATTTGAGGACGTTGCATATGTACACCGATTCCCGCCGCGACAGCGCCACCGAGGCCAGCATGAGATCCAGGAGCTTGCCGGCCTGCCCGACGAAGGGAAGGCCGGTGGCGTCCTCGTGCGCCCCGGGTGCTTCGCCCACCACCATGAGCCGGCCGGACGGGTTGCCGTCGGAGAAGACCACATTCGTGCGGCCTTCGCACAGGCGGCAACGGGTGCACGAAAGCGCCGTTTCCCGCAGGGCCCGGTAGTCGGCAGTGCCGATGCGGGCCGCGCCTTCCGGGCCTGCCGGGCGCGTGTCCTGCTCCCGGGAACGCGTGCTCGACGGCCGGGATCGCCGAGTTCCCTCTCCGTCGCCCGGGGCCACCAGCGCGAGCAGTTCTCCCGGGGAGAGTTCCCGCGGCAGGACCGCGGGCTCTCCCATCCGCCGGCGCTGATCCAGGTACGCCGCCAGACGGCCCCGCCCCCCGCTCAACCCCCGCTCCCCCCCTCCAGCGCCCCCAGCCGCGCTTCGATCAGGTCCAGAATCTCGCACGCGACCGCGAACTTGCTCATGCGGGGCAGTTCCCGCGCCTGCGCGCCCCGGCCCAGAATGGTGACGCGGTTCGTGTCCGCCTCGAACCCCGCGTCCGCCTCGCAGGCGAGGTTCCCGACGATCAGGTCGAAGCCCTTCGCAATCAGCTTCTCCTCCGCCCGCGCCACCAGGTCCGAGATCTCGAGCGCGAATCCCACCGAAACGCTCCCCGCCTTCATGCACGGCACGGCTTCCGCGGCAATGTCCGGGTTCGCCTCGAAGGCCACCTCCCATTGGTTGCCGATCTCACTGCGCTTTACCTTGCCCCTGCCGGCGCTGCCGGGGCGATAGTCGGCCACCGCGGCCGCAAAGATCGCCGCGTCGGCTTCGTCGATGACCGCTTGGACCGCATCGCGCATCTGGCAGGCGGTCTCCACCGCAACCACCTCCACCCCGTACGGCGCGGCGATCGCCGCCGGGCCGGTGACCAGGGTGACGTCGGCACCGCGCAGCCACGCCGCCCGCGCCAGAGCAAACCCCGTCTTTCCCGACGACCGGTTGCCCAGGTATCGCACGGCGTCGAGCGGTTCCCGCGTCGGCCCGCCCGTCACCAGCACCTTCGCCCCCGCAAGCGCACCGCGCGACCCCAGCACCCTCCCCACCGCGTCCACGATCTCCGCGGTGTCCGCCAGCCGGCCCGGTCCGCTCCCCTCCCCCGCGGCGAGGAGTCCGGTTGCGGGACCCACCCGGTGGTAGCCCGGCCGGGTCTCGAGCGCGGCCAGATTCGCGCGGGTCCGCGGATGCGCGTACATCCCGTCGTTCATCGCGGGAGCGATCACCACGGGTGCGCCCGAGGCCATCACGACGGTCGTGAGAAGGTCGCAGGCGCGCCCGGAGGCCGCCCGCGCGATGAAGTCGGCGGTGGCGGGGGCCACGCAAACGCAGTCCGCCTCGCGGCTCAGGGTGATATGCAGCGCCGCCCCACCGACCGCGAAGAGGTCGACGAGGGCCCCGCGTCCGGTCACGCCCTCGAAGGAGAGCGGCGCGACGAAGTTCCTGGCGGCATCGGTGAGGACGACATCGACCGTGGCACCCAGGAGGGTCAGATCACGGGCGAGCTGGACGGCCTTGTACGCCGCGATGCCCCCGCACACCCCCAGAACGATCCGGCTTCCCGACCAGGGAGCGCACGGCTCCCGGTCCCCCTGCGCCGGACGGCCGGACGACACGGGGTACTATTCGCTCTCCGGCCGGCGGCGCTTGACCAGCCGGTAGTCGACCTGGCCCGACGTGATCGCCTCCAGTGCCCGGGTGGAGAGCTTCTTCTGATCTGCCAGCGGCTGAGCCTCGCGGGGTAGTATGTTGAGTTCCCGGGCGTACTTGGCGGCCACCAGCACCCCCTGGTACTTGCTCTCGTTGTGCTCGGCGATTTCGTCGGGGGTGAAGACTCTCATATTCTCTTTCATGATCACTCCTTTTGTGCCCTCTTCGGGCCCGCGAGAGTTGGCTGTTCTCCTGCTTCCAGCCGCGCGATCTCCGACCGCGCCCCGGCCTCCAGCTTGCGGCACAGGACGGCGGCCTGCGAGGCCGATGTGCGGCCCCCGGGCTCGCCGGCCGCGTGGGCGAGGACGTCCACAACCGACTGGTCCAGATGCGCGTTGACGACGAAGCGTTCGAATGACGGCGCCGCCCGCAGTTCATCGAGTGCCGTACGCAGGCGGCGCGCGATTTCACGCGGCGACTCCGTCCCCCTGACCACCAGCCTGCCAACCCACTCGCCCGGACCGGGAGGAAGGATGAAGATAACCACGGCGCCGGTCCCGCGCTTGAGGATCTGCCTGGCCCCGTTCACGTCAATGTCCAGAACCGGGACCGATCCGTCCGCGGAGACCTCCTCGAGGTTCTCCACCGGCGTACCGTAGCACTCGCCGTGGACCTCCGCCCATTCGGCCAGTTCGCCCCCCTCGACCATCCGCCTGAAGCGCGCGAGCGAAACGAAGAGGTACTCGTGCCCGTGCCGTTCCCTGCCGCGCGGGCTCCGCGTGGTCGCGGAGACCGACAGGGTGTAGCGATCCGGATACGTCTTCACCAGTTCCTTCGCGATGGTTGTCTTGCCGGCTCCCGACGGGCCCACGAGCACCAGTGGCCCGGGCGCCCCGTTCACTCGACGTTCTCCAGCTGTTCGCGAATCCGCTCCAGCTCCTCCTTGATGGCCACGGCCGAGGCCGAGATCGCGGCGTCGTTGGCCTTTGATCCCACGGTGTTCGCCTCCCGGTACATCTCCTGCACGATGAACCCGAGCCGCTTACCCGCCCTGGTCCCGGGAGCCGCCTGGCCGCGGTCCCCGCCGTCCAGGCTTTCCAGGAAGAGTTCCACGTGCGACCGGAGCCGGACAATCTCCTCCGCAATGTCCCACCGCTCGGCCAGGTAGGCGATCTCCCGGGCCAGCCTGTCCTCGTCCACTTCGATGGCACCGGAAAGAGCCAGCACCCGTTGCCGCAGCCGGTCCCTTTCCCTCAGCAGCCGGCCCGGAGCCGCGTCCTCGACCAACGCGACCTGGTCCGTGATCCGGGCCAGACTCGCGCGCAACTCGCCCTCGAGCCGCCGCCCTTCCGCCTCCCGCATGGCGACCGCGCCGTGAAGCGCGGACTCCACGCATTCGAGCAGCCCCGCCTCGTCGACCGGCGCGGCCGGCGGACCCTCGGCCCGCACCACTCCCGGCAACCGGATCAGCGCGTCAAGGCCGAGGCGGTCCTCCAGTCCCAACCTGTTGCCAGCCTCCCGGAGCAGATCCACATACCTCCGGGCCCGGTCCATGTCCAGCCCCGGCAGGCCGTCCTCTTCCCGTCCGGAAGCATCGCACGAAACCGCAAGCGACACGCTCCCGCGGGAGAGAACGGCCCGCACCCTGTCCACCACCCTGGCCTCCAACCCCTCCCACCCGCGCGGCAGCCGCACGCTCGTGTTCAGGTGACGGTGGTTGACGGTTCGCACTTCGGCCCGCAGAACCCTTCCGCCCGGCAACCCGGTCTCCGCGG
The DNA here is from genome assembly GCA_965204275.1 of Longimicrobiales bacterium. Taxonomy (GTDB): domain Bacteria; phylum Gemmatimonadota; class Gemmatimonadetes; order Longimicrobiales; family Gaopeijiaceae; genus Bin94. The sequence goes on along the minus strand of CBDBEC010000002.1, from coordinate 591,417 downwards.
CGCCGTACCCGGTCATGCTGCGTATCATCGCCTCGTCCGCTCTCCGGGCGCGGGGCACGCTCCCCGCGCAGGGCCACCCGTCAGTTCCAGAACGTCCACCGGACCCCGTACATGCCCCGGGTGACCGGCAGGAGCACTCCCGGCACATCCTGGTTGTTGTCTCTGTATGACACGTTCTCGACCGTCGCGAAGATGTTCAGCGTGAGGAAGCGCATCTGCAGACGGAAGTACCAGTTCTGGTAGAAGGGCACCATCGAGGGCATCCGCTCGTCCTCCTCTCCGTCCGCGGGCGGAGGCACCGACTCGTCCGGAAGCGGCACGTACATTTCGGACCGTCCGTGCACACCGAGGTCCACCCACAGTTCGAAGTTGCCCGTGGCGAGGAAGGTCTTGTGGAAGCTGAAGCCGGCCCGGTAGATGTGATCCGGGAAGTAGAGCGAGGGGACCGTTAGGGAGTCGGTGGTGTCCGCCTTCTCCCACAACTGGACTTCGCCGGCCAGAAACAGCCCGTCGAGCGGAAGCGGGAAGCGTCCGGTGATCTCCCATCCCGACCGGCGCGGCTGCGGAAGCACGACCCCGTCCCGATCGAAGAGCAACTGTGTGGGCCACACGGAATCCGCCTCGATCCACAGCCGGGCGACGGACACCTCCCTGCGGCGCCAGCTCAGGCGCGCGCCGGCGCTGGTACCGTTGCGGGTGGTGAAACGGCCCTCGGGCCCCGGCTCCGCTTCCATCGTGTCCGGGTCCTCCATGCCGTTCATGGTGGTATCCTCGGGCTCTTCGGGGGGCAGCAGGAACGGTACCGACCGGCCTCCGTTGCCGCGCTCCACGAAGAACGCCGCGTAGGGATGCGGAGTGGCCCAGACCCGAATGTCGTACCCCGAAAAGCGGCGGCCGTCCCACGATTCCCTCCAGGCGCGTCCGTTCACGCCTCCCCATCCGGCCGACAGCGCGGACACCTCCACCGACAACTCCCGGTCGGCGATGCCCACTCCCTCATTGTAGCGTACCGTTGCCCGGCCCCAAACCGGACCCCGGGTCCCCGACAAACTCGCTCCGCGCTGTTTGCGCGACTCCGGCGAAAAGGGAAAGACCTCGGCGGTGTCGCCGGTCGCGACCGAGGCGCTGGAGGTCCAGCTTTCCAGAAGAAGGCCCTCCGCGAGCCCCAGTCTCCCGTGAAGCATCCAGTCGGAGCGGTTCACCGAAGCGGGCGAGTCGTTGATGGCCGTGCGTTCCGAGCCCATGCGCCGCACCTCGTAGCGGAGGGCGGCCCTGTCTCCCCGGTGAACGCTGTAGCGGAACCACCCCCCCGTGACGGCGCCCGGTGTGTCCCGCCCCCTCGTGTCCAGCCGCTCGATCGCCAGCGATCCCTTCCCACCGAACATCCTCGGAAGGGAGAAGGTTGCGCGCAGGAGATTCGTGTCCTGATCACCGGTTCCCGCCTCGACCAGCGACGCGGGCCGGGGGTCGGTGTGAACCCGGCGGAAGAGACGGACTTCGACGCCCCCCGGACGCTGAACGACCCGGACCCGCTCGAGACCCGAGAGCGGAATCCGCGCCAGATCCGGCACGGAGCCCTCGAGCGGAAGATGCTCTACGCCGTCGTAGTAGAGACGCAGTCCGCCCCCGGCGAAACCTACGGGGAAGACAGCCGTCGCGGCCCCGAAGTCGCCGCTTCGTACCAGGAGGAGTCCGGGGATGTCGGCCAGCAGTTCCCACAGGGTCTGACCCCGCACACCCAGCAGTTCGGTCCGGTCCCACTCCCAGATCCCGGTGATGCGCGCGGCGGGCGCGGGGTCGGGGAGGCTGGGAAACGAGGGAGGGGGCGCGATGCTGTCCACGTCGACGCTGTCGGCGACGGCGGAATCCGCGATGGGGCTGTCCACGACGAGGCTGTCGCCAACCGTTGTCGAATCCCGCAGGGAATCCGGGGGCACCTGGAGCGAATCCGGGGGCACCTTGAGCGAGTCCGGGGGATCCTGGGCGGAAGCCCGTGAGGCCGCCGTCAGCGCCAGGAGACCGGTTGCGAGAAGGACAGCCGGGGCCCGGGCCAGGTGCCGTGCAGCGGCGGGACCCGGGGCTGATGGCCGAAGGCCGCGACGCCATCGCGGCAATCCCGCCGTACCGGACACCGTTCTCGCGCTCACCGGCTCAACCGCGCCCGCACATCGAAGCGGCGCTCACCGGCCCGCCCTTTCCCACAACCATTCCAGCAACAGCCGGCAGGGGACACCCGCCGGCCCATGCCGCAGGTACGGCCTCTTCGGCTTGCCGTAGGCGGTTCCGGCGATGTCGAGGTGGGCCCAAGGTGCGCTGCCGGTGAACTCGGAAAGGAAGCAGGCGGCCGTTATCGTACCTGCCGGACGCCCGCCGACGTTCTTGAGATCGGCGACCTCACTCTTCAGTTGCCTCCGGTACGCGCTGTCCAGAGGGAGCGGCCAGCAGGGCTCCGCCGCCCGATCCCCCGCCGCCCGCAGCTCCGCCAGGAGGGTTTCGTCGTTGCCCAGCAGCGCCGAACGGTGATGGCCCAGCGCGATGACGCAGGCGCCGGTGAGGGTGGCGCAGTCGACGATGGCCGCGGGGTTCCACCCGGCTGCGTAGTGCAGCGCGTCGGCGAGGATCAGGCGGCCCTCCGCGTCGGTGTTGATCACTTCGATCGTCCTCCCCGCCCGGCTGTGCACCACATCACCCGGCTTCGTCGCCGACCCCCCCGGCAGGTTTTCCGAACTGGGAACCACCGCGGTCACGTTCGCGGCAAGTCCCAGGCGCCCGGCCGCCAGCATCGCGCCCAGGACGGCCGCGCCACCCGACATGTCGTACTTCATGTCCTCCATTCCCTTCGCGGGCTTGAGCGAGATTCCCCCGGCATCGAAGGTAAGCCCTTTTCCCACCAGGACGAGCGGCGGCGCCCCCCCGTCCCCGCCCCGGTGCCGCAGCACGATGAGCCGCGGTTCCTCCCGCGATCCCCGCGCCACCGAGAGGAGCGCCCCCATTCGCTCGGCCTCCATCTCCCCGGGGCCGAGAATCTCGCACTCGAGCCCGGCTTCGGCCGCGATCCGTTCCGCCTCGGCGGACAGGTGCGAGGGCGTGGCCACGTTGCCCGGTCTGGCCTGCAGCGTGCGCGCGAGGTTCTCGCCCTCCGCGAAGGCGTGGCCGATGCGAACCGGTTCTTGCCATGGCGCGGCCTGCCTGCCGACCAGGACGGCGGCCTCCACCGGCAGCGGGGTGCGTTCGTCCCTGATATCGGTCCCGCCCCCGGTTCCACCCCGGTCGCCGGCATCGGTCGCTCCGTCCGAGTCACCCAACGCTTCTCCGCCATCGCGGTTATCCGGAGAGACGAGCTCCGCGAATCGCCACGACGCCAGCACCAGCCCCTCGGCCGCGGCCTGCACGCGGGAGGAATCGGCGGCTCCTCCCAGGTGGTCCGGGCAGAGAGCCAGCGACGAGACCCGGTGGTCCTCGGCGGCCCGGACGGCGCTGCCGCCCGCCCGGCGCAGGCCCTCGCGTGTGAGGGAAGCCGAATCGCCCACACCCAGGAAGAGCACCCGGTCCGGTCCCTCCCGATCGTCGCCGTACCCCAGCACCCGGTCCCCATTGCGCCCCCTGAAGTCTCCGGCACGGACCGCCCGCCCCAGCACCCCGCCCGCCATCCGGTCCAGGGCACCCAGCTCTTCGAAGGGGCGATCCGACGCGACCAGCACCACCATCAGCGGCGTGGCCACCGTCTCCAGGTCCCGCGAAACGACCTCCAGGCGCATCTCCCCGTGCCTCGCCAACCTGCCCTACATGTGGGCGACGATGGTCTCGCCGAACTCGGAGGTGGACACGCGGGTGGCCCCCTCCATCTGCCGCTCCAGGTCGTAGGTCACCCGCCGCGCGCCCACCGCCCCCTCCAGCCCCCGGTCGATCGCCCGCGCCGCCTCGTCCCAGCCGAGATGCTCGAGCATCATCGCCGCAGACAGGATCAGCGACCCGGGGTTCACGCGGTCGAGTCCCGCGTACTTGGGCGCGGTTCCGTGGGTCGCCTCGAAGAGCGCCACCGTGTCGCCCACATTCGCGCCCGGGGCCATCCCCAGCCCCCCCACCTGCGCCGCGCACGCATCCGACAGGTAGTCCCCGTTGAGGTTCGGCGTCGCCACCACCGAGTACTCGGCGGGCCGAAGCAGCACCTGCTGGAACATCGAGTCGGCGATCCGGTCCTTGATGACCACCCGTCCGTTCGCCTCCTCGCCCTCCCAGAGCCGCGACTCGGGCACGGTGGAGTCGGGGAACCGCTCGGCCGCGACCTCGTAGCCCCAGTCCCGGAACGACCCCTCGGTGTACTTCATGATGTTGCCCTTGTGCATCAGCGTCACCGAGTCGCGGCCGCGGGCCAGTGCGTAGCGGATCGCGGCCGCCACGTGGCGCTTCGTGCCGAAGGGGCTGACCGGCTTGATCCCGATCCCGCTCGCTTCGCGGATCGAGGCCCCCATCTCGTCCGTCAGGAAGTCGCGCACCCGCTCCGCCTCCGGTGTCCCCGACGCCCACTCGATCCCCGCGTAGACATCCTCCGTGTTCTCGCGGAATACGACCATGTCCACCCTGTGCGGTTCCTTCACCGGCGACGGCACCCCGGGGATCCAGCGCACCGGCCGGATGCAGGAGTACAGGTCCAGCACCTGCCGGAGCGTCACGTTGAGCGAGCGTATGCCGCCGCCCACCGGTGTGGCAAGCGGCCCCTTGATCGCGACCCGGAACTCGGTGAGGGCGTCCAGGGTCTCCCGTGGCAGCCACTCGCCGGCGACCTCGTTGGCCTTCTCCCCGGCGTAGACCTCCATCCACGCGATCCCGCGGTCCCCGCCGTAGGCGGCAGCCACCGCCGCGTCGACCACATGCCGTGTCGCGGCCCAGATGTCGGGCCCGATCCCGTCCCCCTCGATGAAGGGGATGACGGGGCGGGCGGGGACGGCGGGACGGCCGGCGTCGCCTGTGATTCTCTGGCCATCGGCGGGGACGGAGGCGTATTGGTAGGCGGACACGCGCTGGCTCCGGATTGGTGCGGGTTGGGTGCGGGCTACCCGCTAATCTGGCGGCTGGGGAGGGACATTAGAAGGGGGAGGCGGTCTTCCGCGTGCGCGCCGTCACCCCCATGACAGATTCTCGGACAGATACTACCTTGAATCTGTCACAAGCCGGTGGTGAGTCGAGAAGGCAGTTATGGACGCGAGCCCGAGAATCTACCTGGAACGCGCGAGCCTGCGCGCCGACCCGTCCGGAGTTCCGAACCGGCGCGCAAGTTCCGGGCTATCGACCCCGTGCCTTGCCGGGGGGGCTCAGACCGATCTCCAGCAAGTGAATGTAGGGAATCCCCGCGTCCGACTCGTGGTAGTCGAACAGGTAGGATGACTCGGATCCGTCCTTGTACGCAAACAGGCCGATCGGCCTGTCGTAGCCACCGCTGCGGGCGACCGTCCCTCCGGTCACAGGATCCACCAGGTCGAGCCGGAAGCGGTCCGGCGTGCGCCAGACGATCCACAAGCCGCGACCGTCCAGTCGGATGTCAATGATCATCGATGACTCGCGGTGGTCCGCGGGACCGTCATGGCGGTCGAACTCCTCCACCAAGCGATCGTACACCTTCCATGCCGTGTCCCCAGCCGCCAAGTCCCAGCGAGTGAGCCGGTTGGCATGTGGATTCTCCGCAATCCACAGCGACTTGGCGTCCCCCGTGATGTCCCAGAGACTCCATTCCTGATCGCCGTGCACCGGACCCCGCCCGCCAAACGAAATCATCTCACCCGAAAGGGACAGCACATGGATCGGATGACCCGCAGAGGCCCAGACGGTCCACCGCGACACGAGCGGCCCGACCGATCACCTCCAGCCCGGGCCCGTCCAGCCCCCCAAGCGTCAAGACCGTATCCAGCGTGACAACGCAGGACGGGCAGGTCAGCTCGTCGCCCGACACCCTGATGGTATCCTGGGCGGAAGACGAAGACGCGCCCACGGCGTGCATCGTTACCCAGCCCAGCACAATTCGAAAGCCGACAGACTGAGGGAACGAGAGCCTGTAGGCGTTGCCGGAATCGTGGCCTGCCCTTCGGCGGATGGAGATTCCAAGTGCCGGTTCATAGGGCTTCGTCTCGGGCATCACTCAGGGTCCGCAACCTCGGAAGCTGCCACCTGCAAGGTGTTCATCATGGCACGACCTACCGGAACGTGTCCCACGATGACCGTTCCGTCACAGCCCGGTATCTGCAGGGCTTGGCGACTGTCCAAGATCACCACGGAGGACCCTACAACCAAGTCGGCCAAGTAGGCAACGTCCTCCCGATCGACCGCATCGATAACGTCTTGCGCGAGCAACATTGCGTTCTTGCCACACCGGTCATGGTGACCGTAGCACTTGCCCGGCTCAGAGGGAAAGTGCCATCCGCCGGGTTGCTCGGCCGGGCCCGTCTCGTTCCACCAATCCACGGCCCAGTGCGCCCAACTCCCCTCTGCATCCTCCCATGTGTCGCACGCCCCACACATCACTGGCGGGACGGCAGTGGCCGTTCGGTCGCTGTGGGGAGGTCCCCCTGGGTTTGGGATAGCAATGGTCGCTGCGAGCGCCTGGGTCACCAGCAACAGCGCCGACTCAGTGAAGGGTATCCAGCTGGTCATTTCGTACGCCTCCTCGTTAGTATAGAGGAGAGAAATGTAGCATCGGCAATCAGCCGCCGCCTCGTGGAGCGGAAGATAACAGGACATTGCGGGTTCGCCAAGAGGGAGGCCAAGAGCCTTGTCAAACCGGAATAGAAGGGCGCCTCGAAAAAATAGCGTTTTGAGCATGTGCGGAGACAAGCCGGCAAGGGTTTACAAGACGGACTTCCGGTGCGATATTGCATAAGGTGTTTTGACAGCCTGAACGGACACCGGAAACCGGGAGAGGACAAGTGGCACAAGCGCGCGACGGCAGGCAGGTGAGTTTTGCGGATGTGGCGGCCGAAGACAGGCAGCGGAAGCTGGGGGAGAAGCGGGGAAGACACCTCGCGATGATCGGCGAACTGGTCCCGTGGGAGGATTTCCGGCCCGTGCTGGAGGCGGTCTGGCGGAAGGCCGACGACGAGCGTAAGTCCCCGGCGGGCCGCAAGCCGTGGGACGCCGTGCTGATGTTCAAGGCGATCGTCCTGGGCGCGCTCTACAACCTGTCGGACGAGGCGCTCGAGCACGAGATGGGGGACCGGCTGACCTTCATGCGGTTCCTGGGCCTGGGTCTGGAGGACCGGATTCCGGACGCGACGACCGTGTGGCTGTACCGGGAGCGCCTGGCGAGGGCGGGGATCGTGGAGAAGCTGTTCGGGATGTTCGACACCTTCCTGCGGGAGCGGGGTTACCAGGCGATGGGAGGACAGATCATCGACGCCTCGATCGTGCCGGTGCCGACGCAGCGCAACAGCAATGAGGAGAACGCCGAGATCAAGGCGGGCGACATTCCGGCGGGGTGGGTGGAAGGCCCCGCTGACAAGCCGGCCCAGAAGGACTTGGACGCGCGGTGGACGAAGAGGAGCGGCGTGAGCCACTACGGCTACAAGAACCACGTCTCGACGGACCGGCGCCACAAGCTGGTGCGCCGCTACACGGTGACGGACGCGGCCACGCACGACAGCCAGGTGATCGGAGAGGTGCTCGACCCGGACAACACGGCGGCCCAGGTGTGGGCCGACAAGGCGTACCGCTCCAAGGAGATCGAGGAGTTGTTGGAGGACCCGGGGTACGAGAGCAGGATCATGCGGAAGGGGTCGGCGGCGAAGAAGCTGACCAAACGCGAGGAGCAGGGCAACAGGACGAAGGCGCGGGTGCGGGCGCGGGTGGAGCATGTCTTCGGGTCGCAGGCGAACGACATGGGCGGAACCCTGCTGCGCAGCATCGGGGCCATGCGGGCGCGGACCCAGATCGGCCTGAGGAACCTGGCCTACAACATGCGGCGCCTCACGCACCTGGAGACCGCGGCCGCGGCCACCGCGTAGCCATCCCCTTCGGACGGATCCGTCGCGCCGGGCGCCGGCCCCGAGCCCGGTTGCACAAGCGGACTCACAGCGTCCTCAGTCGTCCGTTGCAAGCTATCCGGGACAGGCGTCCGCGGGCAGTACTCGAACCTGTCATCGCCCCCGTCTCTGACCAGAAAACCCCCTTGGCGTTGCAAGTCCCTCGATTCGCCGCGAATCAGTGAGGCCAAGAGCCTGTGCTCTTTCCGTCGGAACCGAACCAGAAGTGTCGAATCATCGCAGAAGCCGTTCGCTCCGGGGACCACGACTCCGCGTTTTCGCCCGCCCCCACCCCCCCCAGTGACAGATCCCCGGACAGATACTACCTTGAATCTGTCACGCAATCTGTCAAGAGCGGATGGAGAAGAGGCCACGACCCATGGAATCACCGTCCTCCGACCTGCGCTACCGCCGCCACTGGGGCATCTCGTCGCGGACGCGGTACCGGCTCGGCCAGTGCGGCGCCCTGGTGTCGGCCATCCGGCAGACTCCGATCCGCCCCCAGGACCACCGCCGCCTGTTCGACACCGCCCTGGCCCGGGGCGCCATGGCCACCACGGCCATCGAAGGCGGGCCCCTTGACGAGCACGAGATCGGGAGGCTGATGGCCGGCCGGCGGCTTCCCGTGAGCCGGGAATACCAGGAAGCCGAAGTCATGAACGTGGTGCGGGCGGCGCGCACCCTACTGGGCGAACTCGAGGCCGGAACGCCCCCGCCCGTCGACGCCAACCTCCTGCTGCGCGTGCACCGGATGATCGGCGAGGATCTGGGCGAGCGGCTGGACGCGGAGCCCGGCCGGTTTCGTTCCGAAGGGCAAGCCGCGCCCTACACGGTGCCCAAGGCCGACGATGTTCCCGGTCTCGTCGAAGGAGTCCTCGACTGGCTGAACCGCGAGTTCCCGCGCTCCGGACCCGGGGGGGATTTCGGACAGGCGATCGTGCGGGCCCTTGTGACCCATGTGTACATGCTCTGGATCCGCCCCTTCGGCGACGGAAACGGCCGCACGGCGAGGCTGCTGGAGGCGTACGTCCTGGCGGCCGCGGGCAACCCGGCCATCGCCGCGCACCTGCTTGCCGACCACTACAACGAAACCCGCCGCGAGTACTTCCGCCAACTCGAGGGCGCCACGCGCGACCGGTCGCTCACCTCGTTCATAGGCTACGCTGTGGAGGGGCTGCGCGACGGCCTGCGGGATCTCCACGTCGCGGTCGCAACCTCGAACTTCCGGGTCGCGTGGCGCGATTTCGTGGCGGCGCGACTGGCCGACAGCGGTCTCCGCAAGAGGTCTGTCCTGGAGCGGCGCAGGGAACTCGTGCTCGCGATGCCGCTGGAAGGGGCCCTCGACATCGAGGAAGTCGCGTTCCTCGACGCCGAGGTGGCCCACACCTACGGCGGGCTTTCGCGGCGGACGCTCCGGCGTGACCTGTTGTTCCTGGTCGAAACGGGGTTGCTGGCCAGCGCGAATGACCGGTTTTCGGCTAACACCGCGCTGCTGCGGCCGGGGTGAGTCGGGACCGTTTCCCACCTGGGGACATCGAGAAGATCGAAGTCCACACGGTGGAAAGGGCGAAGGAGCGACCCGAATCCGAGGGTGGCGTCGGGGCGAGCGACGTCGTCACGCAGTCGGCGAAGGCGCGCGTTCCAAAAAAGGCGGGATCGTCCGGACAAGACGGACTGACCCCTGTCAGCCGCCGGCGCTCCAGCGTCCCACCCTCCACACGGTCACTCCCGACCGCCTTCCGGCCGCGGGAAGAACTGGTCCACCAGGATCGGGTTCCCGTCCGGGTCCACGAGCACGATGCTCGCCGGCCCGGTACCGTCCGGGTCCGTATCGGTGGCCATCTCGATCCCGTCCGCGACCAGCGAGGTGCGGATGTCCCTCACGTCGGTGAAGTCCTCGACCCGCGAGGTGTCCTGGGCCAGCCCGGGGTTGAAGGTCAGGATGTTGCGCTCGAAGAGCCCCTGGAAGAGGCCGATGATGGTGGTCCCGTTGATCATCATGAGGTACTTCTCGCCGTCGCCACCGGTCACGGTGAAGCCGAGCCTCTCGTAGAACGCGCGGGAGGTGGCCAGGTCCTTGACGGCGAGGCTGATCGAGAAGGCGCCGAGATTCATGGTGGTGGCGGGGAGTTGAGGGGGTGGTTGCCGGGTGAGTACGTTGGTACTGTGAAACTAACCGGTCACGCGGGCAGGGAGATTCCGCACGCTCCGGCGGCCGCGGGGCCGGGAAGGGAAACTGGACGGCTTGCCCGGCTAGCCGTCGAACTGGCGGCAGGCGACCGGCTCGGCAAGGCTGACGGCCATCGCCGCCGCTTGAAAGAGCGTCCTGAGAGCCACAATTCCCTGACATGCCACCGCCACCCCGCCGCACCCTCGCCATCGACTACGGCACCCGCCGTATCGGCCTCGCCCTGAGCGACGCCACAGGCACCCTCGCCACACCCCTCACCACCCTGACCCGGCGCGCGGGCAAGCGCCCCCCCATCGCGCGAATACTGGGACTCGCACGGCGCCACCGCGTTGGGCGCTTCGTGGTTGGGCTTCCCCTTGACCCGGACGGGGGCGAGAATTCATGGACTGACGAGGTTCGCGACTTCGGCAGGCGGCTGGGCGACCGGAGCGGCCTGCCCGTTCATTTCATCGACGAGGAGTATTCGTCGGCGGAGGCCGAGGCCAGGATTCGTTCCATCGGCTTGCCCAAAAAGCGAAAGGAAGACAAGGCGAGGATCGATGCCGCAGCCGCCGCGATCATCCTCCAGGACTGGCTCGACGCCCGTTCCCTGGACGCACCACCGCCTGTGGACGAGCGCCGGTAGCAGGCAGTCCGTCGGCACGGGCCTCGGAGTTCTCACTGCAGCTTTGATCATCGTTGCCGTACATGGCCGCATCCCCGCGCCGCCCACGGGGGAGGTGACGTTCCGGATTCCGTCCGGCACCAACTTTCAGGCCGTCGTGGACACGCTGGCCAACCGCGAGGTCATCGCCCGGCCGGTCCTCTTCAAGATCTACGGGCGCCTGCGTCTAATGGACCGCTCGGTCAAGGCGGGCACCTACCGGCTCCCGCGCGGCGCCCGCTTCGGCGAAGTGCACGCCGTCCTGGTCGAGGGGCGCGTGGTCACCTTCCCGGTCACCATCCCCGAGGGGCTCACGATCAGGGAAATGGCCGGGCGGATAGCAGCCGCCGCGGGATCGGATTCCGTCGCCGTGATGCAGGCGCTGAAAGGCTACGACCTGCACCTCCGCTGGGAAGTCCCCGGCCCGGGTCTCGAGGGGTACCTCTTTCCGGACACCTACCGGTTCGCGGAAGGGGTGGGTACGGAGCGGGTCGTGGCGGCCATGATCGCGCGATACCACGACCACTGGACGCCCGAGCGGCGCGAGCGTCTGGCGGCGTCGGGAATGTCGGAGCGCGAGGTGGTCACACTCGCGTCGATCATCCAGGCCGAGGCCGCACACACCTGGGAAATGCGCACGATTTCCAGCGTATTCCACAACCGGCTCCGCATCGGTATGCATCTGCAAGCCGATCCCACCGTCCACTACGCGCTGGGAGGCCGCCGCCGCCGCACGCTCTTCGCCGCCATAGACTCCGTCGCGGACCACCCCTACAACACCTACACCCAGCCGGGGCTTCCGCCCGGACCGATCTGCGCCCCCGGTGCCAAGGCGCTGGACGCCGCCCTCAGCCCGGAAGACACCGACTACCTGTATTTTGTCGCGGGAAGCGACTACCAGCACATCTTTTCGCGTTCCCTCGACGAGCACAACGCCGCAATCCGGAGGGTCCGCGCCGACTCCAACGGTGGATAGCCCCGACTTTGCACGTACCCGGAAGCCGATGAGCGACTCCACTCGTCCCCGTCGCGACCTCGCCGAGCGCCTTCGTGTGATCGTCATCACCGACCGGATCCTGGCACGTCCCCGAGAGGTCGGCGATGTCGTCGACGCCGCGCTGAGCGCGGGGGCCCCGGCGGTTCAGTTGCGTGAAAAGGCGCTTCCACCCCGCGATGTCCTGCCTCTGGCGCGCCGGCTCCGTGCCGCGACCCGGGCTGCGCAGGCCCTGTTTCTTGTTAATGACAGGCTCGATCTTGCACTGGCGATCGGTGCCGACGGCGTCCATCTCGGTCCGGATGATCTGCCGGTGGACGCTGCCCGCCGGATCGCGCCGCCCGGCTTTCTGATCGGCTACTCGGCGGACACACCCTCGACCGCGCGGGCCGCAATCGCCGCCGACGCCGACTACATCGGCTGCGGCACGGTCTTTCCGACATCGACGAAGAAGGACGCCGGATCGGTGATCGGCCCGGAAGGGCTTGCAGAGGTCGTCGGTGCCGTCGAGGCACCGGTCGTCGCCATCGGGGGCATCACCCCCGCCCGTGCCCCTGAGGTCCTCCGCGCGGGAGCGGCCGGCTGCGCCGTCGTCAGCGCCGTGATGTCGGCCCCGGACCCGGCCCGTGCCGTTCGCGAACTCCTGCCGGCCCCACACCGTTGACGCCCTGTAGAGCCGGTCCGGCGAGGCACTTCACAGGGCGAACGGCCCGAAGAACGGGCAGTATCGTCCAACACACGAGGCTGACTTGTCCACGCGGGAGACAGCTGGCAGGGCCAAGACCGGCAAATGGGATGGCCCCATAAACGGAAACGCCCCGTCCGGCACATCTTGCGCCGGACGGGGCGTCGAAGAATCGGCTGGCAGCGACGTACTCTCCCACCGGGTCGCCCCAGCAGTACCATCCGCGCGGCAGGACTTAACTTCCGAGTTCGGGATGGGATCGGGTGTGACCCCTGCGCTCTGGCCACCAGCCAAATCGAAAAGGGCAGAAGGAAGTCCAGTGCCTTTGAAACGTGCCGGAAATGCGGAGGAGGATGGCTGGTCAAGCCTCTCGGGCCATTAGTACGGCTCGGCTGCACGTGTCACCACGCTTCCACCTGCCGCCTATCAACGTGCTAGTCTCGCACGGCCCTTCGTGGACCCCGAAGGATCCTGGGAGTACTCATCTTGGGGGGGGCTTCCCACTTAGATGCTTTCAGCGGTTATCCCTTCCCGACGTCGCTACCCGGCGATGCCCCTGGCGGAACAGCCGGTACACGAGTGGTCAGTCCACTCCGGTCCTCTCGTACTAGGAGCAGCTCCCCTCAATACTCCAACGCCCACGACGGATACAGACCGAACTGTCTCACGACGTTCTAAACCCAGCTCATGTACCGCTTTAACGGGCGAACAGCCCGACCCTTGGGACCTTCTTCAGCCCCAGGATGCGATAAGCCGACATCGAGGTGCCAAACCGCCCCGTCGATGTGAACTCTCGGGGGCGATAAGCCTGTTATCCCCGGCGTACCTTTTATCCGTTGAGCGACGGCCCTTCCATTCGGAACCGCCGGATCACTAAGGCCAACTTTCGTTCCTGCTCGACCCGTCGGTCTCGCAGTCAAGCTCCCTTATGCCTTTACACTCTTCGCGCGATTGCCGACCGCGCTGAGGGAACCTTTGCGCGCCTCCGTTACTGTTTGGGAGGCGACCGCCCCAGTCAAACTACCCACCTGCCACTGTTCCCGGGGAGGATTCACTCCCCTGGGTTAGAGCCTCAACATTGTAAGGGTGGTATTTCACCAACGACTCCCCGTCCCCTGGCGAGAACGGTTCACAGTCTCCCACCTATCCTACACATGCAAAGCCAAGACCCAATGACAGATTGCAGTAAAGGTGCACGGGGTCTTTTTGTCCTGTCGCGGGTAATCGGTATCCTCACCGATACTCCAATTTCGCCGAGCTCGCGGAGGAGACAGCGCCCAAGTCGTTACGCCATTCGTGCAGGTCGGAACTTACCCGACAAGGAATTTCGCTACCTTAGGACCGTTATAGTTACGGCCGCCGTTTACCGGGGCTTCAGTTCAGAGCTTCGGGTTGCCCCTAACCCCTTCCTTTTACCTTCCGGCACCGGGCAGGCGTCAGTGCCTATACGTCGTCTTGACCGACTTTGCAGACACCTGTGTTTTTAATAAACAGTCGCTTGGGCCGATTCTCTGCGGCCTGTTTCGGCTCCCCACGCGTCGTGGTTCACCTACTGCAGGCTCCCCTTCTCCCTAGGTTACGGGGACATTTTGCCGAGTTCCTTCTCCGCGGATCACTCGAGCACCTTAGGCTACTCGCCTCGCCTACGTGTGTCCGTTTACGGTACGGTCGCCCAGGCACCTCCCATGCGAGGCTTTTCTCGGCGGCATGGTTACGGACCCTTTGCGGGGAATGACTTCCCCTTCGGCATCGGCGCTCGGCTAAAGAGGTCTTTTATCCCCTCTCATCGCCTACCACCTTACATCGGATATTCCACCACCCGACGGTCCTGTCACTCCCGCGTCCCCCCTCATGGTCGAACGCTACCTGGACGGTACAGGAATATTAACCTGTTTCCCATCGCCTACGCCCTTCGGCCTCGGCTTAGGGACCGACTAACCCGGAGCGGATAAGCCTGGCTCCGGAACCCTTAGGCTTTCGGTGACAGAGATTCTCACTCTGTTTATCGCGTACTCATTCCGGCATACTCTCTTCCCTGCTCTCCACGGATGCCCTTCCGGGTCCGCTTCACTGACCAGGGAATGCTCCCCTACCATGACTTGCGTCATCCGTAGCTTCGGCGCCATGCTTGAGTCCCGACCATTATCGGCGCGGATCCACTTGACTAGTGAGCTATTACGCACTCTTTAAAGGAATTGCTGCTTCTAAGCCAACCTCCTAGCTGTCTGAGCACATCCACATCCTTTCTCACTTAGCATGGACTTGGGGGCCTTAGCTGACGGTCTGGGATCTTTCCCTCTCGCGAACGGACATTATCGCCCGCTCACTGACTCCCAGGATACATCTGTGAGGCATTCGGAGTTTGGTTGGGTTCGGTAACCTGGTAAGGCCCCTAGCGCATCCAGTGCTCTACCTCCTCCAGACAATTACCTGAGGCTATACCTAAATATATTTCGGGGAGAACCAGCTATCTCCGAGCTTGATTGGCCTTTCACCCCTATCCACAGCTCATCCGAGCAGTTTTCAACCCACAACGGTTCGGGCCTCCACCAGGTGTTACCCCGGCTTCACCCTGGCCATGGATAGATCGCTTCGGTTTCGGGTCTACCCCCACGCACTCGACGCCCTGTTCAGACTCGCTTTCGCTTCGGCTCCGGACCAGAGGCCCTTAACCTCGCGCATGAGGAGTAACTCGCCGGATCATAATGCAAAAGGCACGCCGTCACCCGTCCCCGGGAATCCGAAGATCCGGGCCGGGCTCCGACCGCTTGTATGCACACGGTTTCAGGGTCTATTTCACTCGCCGTCAGGCGTTCTTTTCACCTTTCCCTCACGGTACTCTTCACTATCGGTCACAGACTCGTATTTAGCCTTGGAAGATGGTCCTCCCGGATTCAGCCAGGGTTCCACGTGTCCCGGCCTACTCGGGGTCCGCATCGGCTCGCCTACTCGCATTTCGCATACGGGACTCTCACCCTCTATGGTCGTACGTTCCAGTACCGTTCCGCTATGCTTTCGCCTCGCCTGAATGATGCGGCCCCACAACCCCCGGCCGGGTCACCCCGTCCGGGTTTGGGCTCTTCCCTTTTCGCTCGCCGCTACTCTGGGAATCTCGATTGATTTCTTTTCCTCCAGGTACTTAGATGTTTCAGTTCCCTGGGTTGGCTCCCCGAAGGGTGACGGGATCGCTCCCGCCGGGTTCCCCCATTCGGACACCCCCGGATCCAAGCTTGCTTGCAGCTCCCCGAGGCTTTTCGCAGCTTGCCACGTCCTTCATCGCCGGTCTGTGCCAAGGCATCCACCGTGCGCACTTACTCGCTTGACCAGCCCTCTTCCGTCGGCCGGGCGCGGATGGCCGTGATTCCTCCATCCGTGTCCGGCGCAGTCGTTCGGACCGGTCCATCACCGTCTCGCCTTTCCAACACGTACGCTCCGCCAACCGCTGGTGGCGGGATCCCGGGCGGGATCGCCGGCCGATCGCGGAAGGCCGGAGCGACCTAAGGCACTTTCCTTCCTTCTACCCTGGTTTTCAAGAAGCTCGCCGCCCGAGGCATTCGGGCTGGGGCGCCGGGGGTCCGACGGGCGGAGCCCGGGCCACCCGATGCGTGGCGGACAGCTTTGGAAGGTAGCGGATCGGGCGGGGAAGTCAACGAGGGGTTGGGGAGCGCAGCCCAAGGGTGTGGGGCCCGGTACGCCTTCCGGCCCCCGGACGCTCCGGATCCGGCACCCGCTGCCGCAGCTTCCCGCCCGCTGGGAACACGGCGAGTGCCGCGTCGTCCTCCTGCGTCATTCCGGCCGTTCCGGTCGACCGAAGCGCTCCAGCCTCCGATACACAGTGGAGCGGTGGACTCCCAGCAACTTCGCGGCCAAGCTCGCCTTCCCCTTCGCAGCTCCCAGTGCCTCATGCAGCTCCCGCCTCATGTCATCGTCGTTCCTAGGCCTCGGAGACGCGGCCGCCTCTTCCGATTCGCGCTTTACCAGCCGCCGACTCCGGATTCCCTTCTCGACGAGATCACGACCGATCAAGCCATCCTCCGAGAATACCACACAGTACTCAAGCACGTTCAATAGTTCCCGGATGTTCCCCGGCCAGTCATGGTTTCGCATCCGGTGCATCGCGTCTTCGGCAAGGTTCAACCGGCGGCCCCGCTCTTCGCCGACCTCTCGGAGAAAGCCATGGATGATCCCCTCGATCTCCCGCCGCCGCTCGCACAGAGGAGGCACCCTGTACCAGATCGACAGCCGGGAAACCAGATCATCCCGGAATCTCCCCTTTTCGATTGCTGCACCCAGGTTTCGGTTCGTAGCGGCGATGACCCGAACGTCAGCCTCGCGAACCGTCGTGACGACCCCGCAGTTATGCAGTAGGAACGGTCCGTCGGCGCGGGGACTGAGTTCGTGAAGAATCCGGGCGAGATACCCTTTCCCGGAGCCGGGCGGCCCGAGCAGAAGGACTCGAGCATCCGTCGGGCCGACGTGGGTGGCAAAATCGCGCATATCCTCCGGGAGGTCATTCCATTCATCCTTCCAACGACCTGCACATTCACTCATCTGCCCCCCTTGAGCAGGTGTGAGCGCGATGTAGGGACGGCTGCAATTTCAGCTTAGCCCTGATGGTGTTCGAGGGCAAGCGACTTGCAGAGAAGCACGGTGGGTCCATTGGTTGATCGCGACGATCGGCACACGGCGCAGGATGATCCTGGCCGACCACATGGGCCGTTGTCACGTCCGCATCCCAAATGGCTACCCTGCAATGACTTATCCGACTTGAGCAACCCAAGTGTGGCTCGAAACCGACGGCCGGGGCGGCCAGACTAATGCGCCCCACTATCGCGCGGCGTGCTTCCGCGCTACATCCTCCCCACTGCCGGAAGACCCACCCTCCCCCTCCCCCGGCAAGTCGGAACACGGTTCCGACCGGCTCTCCGGCGCGCGGCAGCCGGACCCTCGGTCCAGGTCAACGCCAGCCCAGCGACTCACCTCTTCCGGTTCACGCGCGCCCCATGTATTCCGCGTGAGGGCGCCCGGTACGCATCCAGCCTCTCCCGAGCCTCTGGCAGCCGACCAGTCGAAGTGCTCGATCAGCGGATGCTTACTGGGACAGCGCCGCGGGCCTACTCCCGAGCCCGGACCAACCGCAGGCCCGCAACGTAGTCGACGCCCAAATCGTCCGCCTGGTCGCCCCAGATGTGCGTGTCGTTCACGAATCGGGGTTGGAACCCCTCGGGCATTACGATCCTGCGGATCGTGCCCGCCGTCTCGCCCCGCCGTACAGCGTACCACACATGCGAAGCACCTTCCTTCAAGCGCCTGAACCACACCTCGCCGTTGGGCATCAGCCGTATGCCCCGGATTGCGGGCCAGAATCCCGGGTTGATCAGCTTCTCGCGCACTCTTCGTTTCATGAGCGGTGATGCGATGCTGTCGCCACCACGGTCGCGGGCGAGGATGGATGCCATCCATTCCACCTTCGCCGCATACTCCCGGTCATCGATCGGCAGCGGCTCAAGCCGGATCCTACGGGTCCACACGGTATCGCGCGCCACCGAGACCTCGACAAGATCGGCGACGCCCGGAGGCATGTTCCGTGTTCGAGCGCAGACGACGCTTCCGGTCGTCGCGTCTCCCTGGCACGAATCCGGGCGAACCCATGGATGCCCGAAGAACCGCGGAAACGGGTCTCCCGGAACAGGGAAGACCATGGTAGTATTCCGGTCGCTTCTCAGCGCGACGGTGTCCAATACCCAGGACCCGGCCACTTGCGCGACCCGGAGCCATGGAAGCTCGTGAATCGGATCGTCACCCGTCAGGCCTTCCGAGATCATTCCCCCTACCACGGGGGTCACCAGGAAGCTGCCGTCGGCCAGCAGAGACTCGTAGTAGAACGAAAACCCCCGCCAGCTTACGACGGGGGGTATTGCGTCGCGAGCGATGAACTCACCGTCCAGCGAGAACGTCGTGAAGCCGCGCCGGTCGCGTACGATGAGCGCATCGTCGTGAAGGTAGAAGCGACCGGGATCCCGGAAATCCCCCGGTCCCTCCCCCGGTCGGCCAAACCGCTTCAGGAGCCTTCCCCCTGGAGCCCAGCTCGTGACTTCCGAAGAACCGTTGTCCAGGACGTAGACGCGCGAGCCATCGGGTACGAGGGCCACATCGACGACCAAGGCGAACAAGGCGTCCCCTTCGAGGCGGTCGCCGAATACGTACTCCGCTTCGGTCGTCCAGTTCTCAACCGGCGTAGGTGCGACCGCCTCGTCACCTGCATCACCCGAGCATCCGCAGAGCGCCACTAGGCCTAGGAGGGTGGGCCAAGGAACTCTGAACTCCGTTCCGTTCATCCGGCCAACACCACTTTCGCCGGCGTGCGCCCGATGTCTCTCGCGGCTATCCGGGCCAGGGCTTCCGCCCCACACTTTTGCCGCAACACGAGCTGGTCTCCATGTATCGCGACGTAGAACGCCCCATCCGCAGGCAGCATTCCTCCACGTTCGAAGCTCCGAATGGCTCGATTACGCTCCGGCGCGGCCAACGCCATCACTTCCGGACACAACCCGGGCCCGAGTTTGCATGTGTCCGGTGCCGGGCATTCGGGCACCGGGAGAGGACCACAACTCCGGCCTCCCTTCACTGCCTCGGTACAACCGCGGTAACTGGTATTATCCGGGTCTGCCTTGCACTGCACTGCTCCGCAGGCCCAGCACTTTGTTCGCTCCTGTGCCGCTGCATGGGACCACGAGACACCAATGGCCACAAGAACAAGGGGGCACAAGACCACCAGCCAGGGCAACGGTCGAGTCGTCTTCAGAAGCGAGTGAGCGTATTCCGGGCGCGTAGTGAACGGATTGATGAGCGACATGATGGACCTCCTCGAAAAGGGGGTGAATCGGGGTCGCGACTATCGCAGGCCCCTCCGGTAAGCCAGCCACCGCCACGGGTGGCGAGCAGCAGTACGATGAATGTATGGGTGAAGCCCCGTCCGGCGGAATGAGAACCCGAACCGGAGTTGGTCCTTTGAGCCGCGGATTCGCCCGAAGGTACGCGGTGAAGTGACCAGCGGACGTTGGTCGGTCCGAATCAAACGCCTGCCCACAATGTACTCGACGCCCAGTTCGTCAACCCGTTCTCCCCACACATGCGTGTCCGTCACGTCCCGCGGATAGAACGATTCCGGCAAGGTGATCCGCCGAATCGGATCCTCCGTCTCTCCGCGCCGGACGGCGTACCAGACGCCGGGCGTTGGGGATTTCGAGGGTCGAAACCAGATCTCGCCGTTCGGCATGGGCCGTATCCCGTAGGTGACGGGCCACGCCTCCGGCACGATCAGCGCGCGCCACACCCTCTGCCTCAGGATCGGTGACGGCACGCTGTCGCCGGACCAGGAGGCGAAAATCGACGCCCGCCGGTTCACGACCGCCTCAACTTCATGATCTTCGACCGGGACCGGCGGCAATCGGATTCTCCGGGTCCACATAGTATCGCCCATCATGGAGATCTCGATGAGATCAAGGGTCCCGGGGGGCAGTTCCTGGGTGCGCCCGAGTACAACGCTACCACCCGCCGCGTCGGGGCGAAAGCTGTCGGGAACGACCCACTCCTGTGTGAGGTGGGCTGGAGCCGGGTCGCCCGTCAGCGGGAACGGAACGAGCCAGTTCCGGAAGCTGATGAGGGCCAGTGTGTCCAAGGCCCGGGAAGCTCCCTGCCGCGAGATCCGGAGTCCCGGAATGACATCGACCGGATCGTCGCCCATCAACCCGGCGATGATCATCGACGGGACGACGGGCGTCACCACGAAGCTGCCATCCTTGAACATGGCCTCGTTCCTGAACCGGAATCCCCGCCAGCTCAGCGACGCCGGCACGGCGTCGGTTCTCATCACCCCGCCGTCAAGGGTAAACGACGTGAACCGCCGTTCGTCGGCCACGTAGAACCTGTCTTCGAGGAGGACGAGGTCGTGGGGACTTGTGAACTCACCCGGCCCTTCACCCTCCCCCCCGACACGCCGGATCAGGGTGCCGTCCGGCGTCCATATGGTCACCTCAGAGGCCTGGCGATCCAAGACATAGAGCCGGAGACCCTGCGCGGTAGAACGCACATTGACATCGCTGACCGATCCGAAGAGGGCGTCTCCCTTCAGACGATCGCCAACTTCGTGGTCCGGCTCGGTTGTCCAGTCCTCGATCGACGTGAGTTCCACATCGGTGCCGCGATCGGCCGCGTGGTCAACGCATCCCGACAGCCACGTGACAGCGAGCCATGCCATCCCTACAGTTTGCCGTTTCTTCATCCGCCCCCCACCAAGGTCATGGCCACGCTTCGCCCTACATCGTGTCTGGCGATCTCCGCCACGACAGTCTGTTCGCCGCACTTGCTTCGCAAGAGCAACTGGTCACCTCGGGTCGCGACGTAGAAGCTGCCGCCAGCCGGCAATATGCCACCGCTGCGAAATACCTGTATTGCTTCATCTTTGGACGAGTCGAATGCGAATTTCGGCTGTCCACAGAAGCCGCCGGAGACTCGGCAGGTGCCGCCGATCGGGCACCCATTGCCTTGTTCCCGGGTAGCACATGTCTTGGTCCCTCTCTTCGACTTGGTGCACGCTTCGTACACATGATCGTCCTTCTCGCAAAGTTGCGGCGAGCATGCCCGGCAGGGGAACTTATCTGGGCCCTGGGCAAACCCTTCGAACGGAAACGGAGCGAGGCCAAGCAGAGTAAGCGGAAAGAGGGCGACGAAAGTCATCGCCCAACGAGGTCCACGTGCCGGCGGTGCCGCCTTGGCAGTCGAACTCACCCGGAGCAGGAAGCGGCGGTGGACGCGGTCTTGGCTGTTCAGGTTCATGTTCATCGGTTGAGGTCTCCTCTTCTTCGAGTGCGGGTTGTGAGAAGGCGCTGGAAGCTTGGCCCCCTTTGCCCATGCCTGACTTGGAATCGTCAAGCGCAATTCCCGTGCCAACAATTCGCCGACCCTGCCCGAAGTCATGCGGATCCCCCGATGTCTCGGTCGCATAGTGCTTTACGGCTTCGCGGGGCGCCAAAGGGTCTACACGGCAAACCGGACCCAATGTGTCGCACGGAACTGTCGCGCGACTGTCGCGCCACGTTTGGCGCGACAGTCCTCCGCCACCTACGTTGGCAGTTCCCGGACAGCCTTTCGCAGAGTTCGATGGCCGACAGGCAGAACGAGGCGGCGGTCTGCAGGGAAGACGCGCTGGCCTTCCGGGTGCTGCCCGAAGTTGCCGACGGAGTGGAGGTGGTCGACCAGGAGGCAGGTCGGCTTGGTCACGAACTTCGCGACCCGGAGGGACTGCCCGGTTCCGGTGATCCCGCGGAGAATGCCGCACTGCTTTCCGGGGTTCCTGGGCAACCGACCTCCTTCGAACTCTATTCCGGCAGACTTCCACGAATCCGGCAGCGACCTGAGCGGCCCGAGTTCGGCCTCCCAGATCAGGTCGAGGGCGGTATTGGCAATACTGCGCATCCAGACAACGGCACCGTTGGGGTCGGGGCGCAGGTCGCGGATGGCGTTTCGGACGAATCCGGCCAGTTTCGGGTCAGCTCCGCTGGCGATCCCTTCGAGCCGTAGCTCCAGCATCCCCTGAACATTGTCATCGAAGCGGTCCGGATCGCCGAACAGCAGGTTCAGATAGGCCACCTCATCCTTCCGCCGGTGCGTATACGCCGCCATCAATCCGCAGGACGATCGGAGTCCACTCCGGAATTCCTGAGCGAAACCTCGGAACAATAGCTCGCGCTTCCGACGCTCTGGCACCTCCGTTGCGCGCAAGTTGCCGGTAGTCGAAAGCTCCGTCAGCGCCGACCGCAGCTCGATCGGACAGTCGTCCCACAGGGCACGGACGGAGTCGAGTGGCTCGTCGGCCATCGCGCCCGCCACACGATCGACATCGGCCTTGGAAATCGCGTCGCCCCCGCGACGACCCGCGATCAGCCGATCCGCCAGCGCCGCGACGAGCACCGGCACGCCACCCGTCCAATTGCGAATCTCCTTCTCCGCCGAGCCATCGACCGTGATCCCCCTCGGGGCGAAGGGTGCCAGAAGCCCGTGCCAATCTTCGTCCTCGAACCTGCCAACACGGAACGGGGGATCGTGGAAGATCTGCCAGAAGTTGGACGTGCGTGACTCCTCGTCCTTGCAGAGGTCATACAATCTGGCTCTGCTGCCCGTGACAAAGCACAGGCCCCCGAAATGCGACGCAAGATGATTCAACAGGACGGACTTCCCGAAGAGACGCGGACCAACCACGGAAACGTGGTCGGGGCTCCTCTTGGTCAAATGGCCGCAAAGCCGGTCGAAGAGCCGCTCACGTCCCAGCATCCGAGGGACCCCCGTCCCAAGTACCTGATAGGGGCTTGCACTCATCGCTCATCCTCCTCCGCGATCCAGAACCCATCGCCCCGGTCGGCTTCCTCGAACTCCTCCACAGCCTTTCTCCGCTGGTCCTCGAAGTCGACGTTTCGCTCCATCCAGGCGGCCATCAGCGGAATGGCGAGCCGGTACGCCGATCCGCCTCGCGTTCCCCGGAGTTCGAGGAGCTCGAGCTCCCGCAGGAACTCCAGGTCGTCGCCGAGTCGCTCGCCTCGGTGGAGATGCACGCCGTCGCTGCCGAGCCTTCTCTCAAGCAGGTTCAGGGTGGCGGGTGTGCGGTCGCCGAGGCCCGCGCACAGAGCCAGAAGAAACCGCCGCCGCTCCGATCCGGCATACCCCCACAAGGTACGGAAGTGCTCATTGTCTTCGGTCATCACCCCGGCACCGGCCTCCACATCGTCCACGGTGACCGTACGCCTTTGCGACCGCGCGGCGCTCTCGAAGAGGCGGTTGCACAGCGACTGGATTAGGAACGGCTGCCGGGCGCACAGCTCAACGACCCGATCCCTCGCTTCCGGCACGTAAACGAGTCGGCCGTCCACTGGGCGCGTGACGAGCAGGCGGGCGTCCTCCAGCGGAAGCGCACTAACGGGAATGCGGTGTCCGAAGCCGAAGAGGGCGCTCCAGTACTCTTCCCGCAGGCGCTTGATCCGCCGCGAACCCGCCAGGACGGCGGACAGCTCCGGGTAGGTGTGCAGCAGATACCGGATGTTCTCCGGCACCTGCGGGCTTGTGACCCCGGCGTCGATCCCCTCCTGCAACTTGTCGAACTCGTCGAGCATGAGAAGGAGGCGCCGCGGCCTGGCGGCCTCGATCACTTCTTGCAGAAAGAGCTCGAAGGTCTCGAACGGCCCCTCTCCCGAGTACGCCTGGCGGAGGGCCTTCACGAATGCGACCCGGAACGGTTTCCCGGGGTCGGGGGGGTCCATATCTGGAAGCCACACGCGAACGCCGGCGGCGTGGGCCGCCAATCCCAGATCCCGCGCGATCAGGCGGAACACCGCGTTCGTCGGCAGCCCGGCCTTGCTCGCGTGGCCCTCGCCTCCCTGTAAGGAGCAGTTCACCGTGATCCAATCCGGCAGCACCTCCGGATCCTGCAGCCGCTTGAGGATCGAGGTCTTTCCGGTCCGGCGGTTGCCTTCCAGCAACACGACATTCGCGTGGGTGTCGCTACGCAACTGTCGGCCGATTTCGGCGAGCGTCTCCTCCCGTCCGAAGAGCATCTCCTTCCGATCGATCGGGTTCCCGACGATGTACGGACTGGTTCCGATCTCCCGGACCCGACCGGCGGGCCGGCTGTTCCGGACCTCGACCGCCAGGCGCATCCGGCCCTTCGTCCGCCGCCCGTCGAGCAGTGTGGCACGCCAATACACTCCGAAGCGATAGACGCCGAGCTCAGCTCCAGACGGAATCCGCACCGCAACATCGAAAGTCGAACCGGCGGGCACGTAGGAGGCCCGCGCTTCCCCGATCTCGGGCAGCGTGGACACCTCGACGCGGCGCAGCGGAAGCGGCGAGCGGTTGGTGAGACCGACCTGAACCTCGCGCGGGGTATCCACTGTGACCCAGTTGGGCTCGATGTCGGCTTCCAGCGCCACCTGCCCCAGAATGCTTTCGCGCTCGAGACCGGCGAGAGCGGAGATGCGGCGGGTGACGTCATGGGCCAACGCGGTCGCGGGCGAAGTCGGGTCTCCGGGCGGCGCGATACGCTCCAGTTGGAGTGACACCCCGTCCAGGACGGCAAGCCGTTCTGGCCCGGGAGGGACGTCGGTCAAACCTCCCAGCGCGGCAACGGGTTCGGTCATGGTCTCCAGCCAGCTCGAGAGTTCCGGAACCGAGCGAACGCCGGGACGGGCGATCTCGTTGCGTAGCGTCCGAAGTGATTCGGCGATTCTCTCCAGTTGTCCCGCTCCATCTCCGGTGTCCTCTGGTCTCTGGAGTTCCCGGACCTCGGCGGATTCCTCCAACCACTCGGCGACCGGGTCATGCCTGTTGGTCAGGATACGGACGATTGCCGCGAACGGATCGCCACGGTGGCCGGGAACGAGGCTTACGACCCGTTCCTGGAGTTTCGACGGGGGGACCGGAACGGGCAGCTCGCGCAGCTTGGCAATGGACAGGTGTTGAACGGTCATACCGCGAGCGTGGGCAGAAAACCATTCCTGGTAGGCATTGGAAGCGAGGACCCGCCGGAGGAATCGTGGTCGAACGCCGTCTCTGGGACGGATCACGACGGTGCCTTTTCCGGCGACCCGGACCTGACTCGTGTCCGGCACTGCCGCGACCCGGCCGACAGTGCCGGTTGCGGTGAGGAGGAGGTCTCCGGGACCCAGCTTCCTGTCCCCGTCCATTGCCGCGGCGTCGCTTCCTCGCACGAACACGGCAGGGGATCGGATACCGGCATCCCTGACGTCCCCCACGCGGACGACACCGACGGAGCCTTTCTTCGGCTCCCCGCGCGACCTGACGGTCCACGCGGAATACGGCTTGCCGGCAGTCATGTCCGCCAGCTCGCCCAACGGATGCACGCGGATCACCGGATCGGCGTCGCTCAACGCCCCGATCCTGCCAAGGAGAGAATCCGTAGCCGCTCTCTCTCGGACCTCGTTCGGGATTACCGGCCAGTCACTCGGGGTCAACTGGGCGTCAGGAATACCTCCAGCGCGCCCGTGGCTCGCATCGCCCCGGTAACGCTCGGCAATTCCGACCGGGCCGACAGATTCGTTCCCGGACAATCGTAGCAACCGAACCGGGGGCCGCCGGCTTTCGCGACGTAGCACGAGCACAAAGACTTCCGAGCCGACTCGAAGCCCCGCCGGGCCCGCGGGCATCCGGATTGCGCCTTCGAGGCAGTTCTCGGAAACCACCGCGTCGCGCCGTTCGTCACGGACGGGATCCAGGAGCGCGACCACGGCGCGGCCACCGGGCCGCAGCGACTCAAGGATGTGCCGCAGGTAAGGGGTCTCGGTCCTGGTCAACTCCGTCCGGGTCAAGTCGGCGACCACGCCGTCGAATCCGTCGAACTCGGGGTAGAACCCCAGAACCCGGCGGATCACATCCGGAAAGCCACGAAGAGTGTACTGCCAAATCTCCGGTGGGGGAGTGTATTCGCGACGAATCGCGATAGCGGAAAACGCTGCGTCCAGACGATCCCAAGGGTTCAGACGAAGCTCGGGGCGGACTCCTGCAGCCAATATACTTCGAGGCGAAGCTTCCAGATGATCTTCGATGACGCTCCAGCCTGCGGCGGGATCGTAGCCGGGGACGACGGGGACGGGGTTCAGCAGCGGGTCGATCCCTGACGTCATCCCATGGGGTACCACAGGTACCATGTCCACATCCCGGCGGCTCACGACCGGGTCACATCCCGCCAACGCCACCTGAGCCAACCCGACGACATAGGCATCGTCGTCGTGTTCGAGGCCGAAGACGGCTTCAACACCGGTGGCGTCGTCGGAACTCCGGCGGCCGTCGGCCAGGCGGCGAGCAACTCCCGCCAGCAGCTCCCCTGTGCCAAAGCACGGGTCATAGACGGCTTCGAGCGGCTTCGGGTCCAGCAGCTCGACCATCAATTCGGCCAGCGGACGAGGGGTGGTCACCGCAGAGGCCGCTGCGCGGCGCACGGCACGCTCCAGGACGCGAGCGGCAACCCGTCGCCCGCGATCCGACCGGAGGTCGAAGCAGGTGCCCCACGAGACAATCTCGGGTCCCGTGGATTCGTCGCGCTGGATGCGGCCAACGAGATACCGCAACACCGGATGCACGACCGGGCGACCCTCTTCGTCGCACACCGGTCGCATTGCGAGACGAACACGGGCTGCCACGGGGTCATCCTCCGACTGGCCGTCACCGTGGTTTGGCAGCGGAATTCCCGCCAAACGCGATACCAGCACGCCCGCCAACGGGGCGACCGCCGTTTCCAGCGCGTCCTCCCCAAAGGACTCCACGTATGCTTCCGCGACGTCCCCCAGCTCGTCGTCCCAGGCGGTCCAATCGAGCCGCAGGGCCGGAGGCAGGGAGTCCGGGAACGGTACCCGCGGCGTCCGCGGGTGTGCGTCGCGTGCGCTCGGTTTCGCCATTTGATGCTCCTGGTCTCCTTACCGGTCAGCGTCGATTCCCACTCCGACCACTGCCTTTCAGCAATACCCGTGCCATCACCTCTCGACCCCGTAGCGCTTCAGCCAGTTGGTCAGCGTCTGGTAGCTGGACAGACCGACCAAGCGGGCCGCGCGCGTCTTGTTTCCTCCCGTCTCGTCGAGCGCGCGTTCGAGGTAGTGCCGGGAGACCCGGGCCAGCAAATCCGGCAGACTGAAGCCGTCTTCCAGGGGTCGATCCAGTATCCTGCCCGTTTTGGAGCGGATCGGCGGGAGCAGCGACTCCCGGACGTCCTCGGCTCCGATCTCGGGTCCGGGCGTCCAGATGGCCAGGCGGTGAAGCGCATTCAGGAGCTCGCGGACGTTCCCCGGCCACGAATGGGATAACAGAAGATTTCTGGCGGCTACAGAAAGAGTTTTGTGTTCCTGTCCCGATTCCCGTTCGTGTTCTCGGTTGACCCGCTCCATCAGACGGTCGAGAAGCAGATTCAGATCTCCCGGCCTCTCCCTTAGCGGCGGCAAGTGCAGGCCCGCGACCGCGATGCGGTAGAACAGGTCGTCACGGAAGCGACCCTCGGCGATCTCCTCGGTGAGAGTGCGGTTCGTCGCGGCGACTATCCGGACGTCGACCCCGACCGGGTTGGTCGACCCGACGCGCAGGACGGTACCCTCTTGAAGTGTGCGCAGGAGCTTGACCTGAGCGGGCAGCGGAAGTTCACCGACCTCGTCGAGAAAGAGGGTGCCCCCGTCGGCGGCCTCGAAGTGTCCCCGCCTGCGCCGGTCCGCTCCGGTAAACGCCCCCTTCTCGTGCCCGAAGAGCTCCGATTCCACGAGTTCGGCCGGAATCGCACCGCAGTTCACCGCCTTGAACGGCTTGCTCCGACGGGGACTAGCCCGGTGTATCGCGCGGGCGAAGAGCTCCTTTCCGGTTCCGGATTCGCCCTCGATCAACACCGGAACCGACCGGGGAGCGACCCGGCGGGCCTTGGCGATCACGCGTGCCATGACATCGCTGCGGTGGATGATGTCGGCGAACTCGGGCGCGTCCGGCGGAAGCCCCGCGGTCAGGCTCCGAAGGCGCTCGTCGGGACCTCGCAGCAGATCGGGGAGGAACTCGGCCGATATGTCGAACGGAACGGAGGCGGTCCGCACCCCGTGTTTTCGCGATGACTCGATCAGTTCGGCCGGAAAGCGGGTCTTGGCCAGGATGATCCAGACCGCCGCCATCGCCGGGGTTCCGGGACTGAGGTGGAAGGTGAGCCGCGCGCGCTTGCCGTAGCGTTCGAGCGACTCGGTCAGGACACGGACCGCGACCTGGTAGATCTCGCCGAACTGCGTGGGGCCGGACAGGGATTCGTAGCAGGCGGTGACCGGAGCCCGGACCCGTGGCCGGAGCCAATCCAGAAACGGAGCGACATCCTCGTTGGGATAGTCGCTGATCAGAACGGCCCGGTCGTAGGACCGCTCGGCGAGCGCCTGTGCGACGGGACCCGGTCCGGCTTGGAACTCGTCGTTCGGGGCATGGAGATCGGCTTGTCCGATCCAGCTGATCAGGAGGTTCCTCATGGCCCGCACAAGCTACAAGTCATCTTGTCATCACACAAGATATCTTACACTTGATCGCGCCACATGTCCGGCCTACATCCCCCCCGCCGCCAGAAAGTCCGCCACCTCCTCCCCCGTCACGTAGAAATCCCCCAATTCGGAGCCGTTTTCCGGCCCGTGCCAATCGGACCCCCCGGTCAGCACCAGTCCCTCCCTCCGGGCCATGTCCTCCAGTTCCCCCACGCCCACGGACACGCGCGCGGCACGGTACGCCTCCAGCCCCCGGAGCCCCGCGTCCACCAGCCGCCGCAGCAGTCTGCGAAATTGCTGCGCCGACGGATGCGCCCACACCGGGATTCCCCCGGAGTCCAGGATCACACGAATCGCCTCCGCCGGCGTCGCGATCCTGGTTGGCACATACGCGGGACGGTCGTTGCCGATCAGCCGGGCGAACGCCTGGCCGACGCTGGCGGCGTATCCGGCTCGAACCAGGGCGCGGGCCAGGTGCGGGCGTGAGTACGCCACCTCGGCCGAACCGCGGTGCTCGTCCAG
The DNA here is from genome assembly GCA_965204275.1 of Longimicrobiales bacterium. GTDB lineage: Bacteria > Gemmatimonadota > Gemmatimonadetes > Longimicrobiales > Gaopeijiaceae > Bin94. The sequence continues at coordinate 562,321 of CBDBEC010000002.1, read as the reverse complement.
TTGCCGCCCGGTGATCGTCACGCCCTGCAGCGCAAGCCTCTCCACCATCTCGGTCATGCGGGCGTCGCGGCGTTCGTGGTTGCGACGGGTGTGCTCAACGAACGCCACGGACCGTACATCCACGAAGTAGCCGAGGATGTGGATGTCCGTGCCTTCGAAGGTGCTGCTCATCTCGATGGCCGGGATGACGTGCAACCTGTGGTCACGGGCAGCCGCGATGGCCCGCTCGACCCCGGCCACCGTGTCGTGGTCCGACAGCGCCAGCACGTCCAAGCCACCGGCGATAGCGCGCTCCACGACCTCCTCCGGCGACACTGTGCCATCGGATGCGGTCGAGTGGACGTGGAGGTCGAGCTTCACGGGCGCGCGGGCCCCTGTTCAGGGACCACGCACTGAAACCGTCGCGCGTCCCTCCAAGCCTGTCAGCTCGCCCTTCGCTGACACCGAGACCCTGGTTTCGACCCGATCCGCCAATATCGTCACCTCGTTCGATTCCACCTTCATCACACCCCCTCCGATTTTGAACTCCCGCCTGCCCTCCGACTCCGGCTCCACCGAGAGCGGCCCTTCGCCCATCAGCGTCAGGAACGGCGCGTGCCCGGGCAGAACCCCCACCCACCCATCCCAGGCCGGCGCCACCAGCGACCGCGCGGTATCATCAAAGACAACCCGTTCGGGGGTCACCACCTTCAGCCGCATCACCCTCTCTACCGTCGCCATGCCGTCAACCCCCACCGGCACAGTGCCGGAAACCGCGCTCCACCGTCGCCCATGCGGTCAACCTCCACCCGCACGATGCCCAACTCGCGCTTCACACCCTCAGCCATCGTTCAGGCCTCCACCCCCATCTCCCGCGCCGCCTCGATCACCTGCTCGATCGCACCCTTCATGTAGAACGCCTGCTCGGGCAAGTGGTCGAATTCGCCCGCGGCCACCCGTTCGAACGACTCGATCGTCTCCTCCAGGCGCACGTAGCACCCGGGAATGTTCGTAAACGCCGTCGCCACGAAGAACGGCTGCGACAGGAACTGCTCGATGCGCCGCGCCCGCCCCACGATGATCTTGTCCTCCTCGCTCAGCTCGTCCATGCCCAGGATCGCGATTATGTCCTGCAGGTCCTTGTAGCGCTGCAGGATCTCCTTGACGCGCCCCGCCACCTCGTAGTGGCGCTCGCCCAGGAACTGCGGGTCGAGGATGCGGGACTGCGAGTCGAGGGGGTCGACGGCCGGGTAGATCCCCTTCTCGGCTATCGAGCGGGAGAGGACCGTGGTGGCGTCGAGGTGGGTGAAGGCGGCGGCGGGGGCGGGGTCGGTGAGGTCGTCGGCGGGGACGTAGATGGCCTGCACCGAGGTGATGGACCCCTCGCGTGTGGACGTGATGCGCTCCTGCAGTTCGCCCATCTCGGTGCCGAGGGTGGGCTGGTAGCCGACCGCGGAGGGCATGCGGCCAAGCAGCGCCGAAACCTCGGAGCCCGCCTGGGTGAAGCGGAAGATGTTGTCGATGAAGAGGAGGACGTCCTGCTTCTCGACGTCGCGGAAGTACTCGGCGATGGTGAGGCCGGAGAGGCCCACCCTCAACCGCGCACCCGGGGGCTCGTTCATCTGGCCGTAGACCAGCGCGGTCGACTCGAGCACGCCCGACTCCTTCATCTCGATCCAGAGGTCGTTGCCCTCGCGCGTGCGCTCGCCCACGCCGGAGAATACCGAACGACCGCCGTGCTCCATGGCGATGTTGTTGATCAGCTCCATGATGATGACGGTCTTGCCGACACCGGCGCCCCCGAAGAGGCCCGTCTTGCCGCCCTTCACGTACGGCGCCAGCAGGTCCACCACCTTGATCCCCGTCTCGAAGATCTCGGTCCTGGGTTCGAGGTCGTCGAAGCGGGGCGCGGGGCGGTGGATCGGCCAGCGCTCGATTTCCCCGCCGTTCGCGCTCACGACCGGACCCTGCTCGTCCACCGGCTCGCCCAGCACGTTGAGGATGCGGCCCAGCGCGGGCTCGCCCACCGGGACCGCGATGGAACGGCCCGTGTCCACGACCTCCATGCCGCGCTGCACGCCGTCGGTCGAACTCATCGACACGGCCCGCACCTGGGAGCGCCCGATGTGCTGCTGCACTTCGGCCACCAGGTCGATCTCGCGGCCCGATTCCGTCTCGGCGGTCAGCCTCAGCGCGTTGTAGATCTCAGGCAGGTGCTGCGGATGGAACTCCACGTCCAGGACGGGCCCGATCACCTGCACCACTCGACCGCTGTTGTTCTCAGCCATGTTGTTCGTCTTCCTGGGCGCGAAAAAGTCGCGCTCCGGGGGATGGCCACTGGCGGCCATGCGAGGTTCCCGTTGTCAAGTTCATTCCAGCGCCGCCGCGCCACCCACGATCTCGGCGATCTCCTGGGTGATCTGCCCCTGGCGGGCCCGGTTGTAGGTGCGGGTGAGCGTCTCGAGGATCTCGCCCGCGTTGTCGGTCGCGCTCTTCATGGCGGCGCGGCGCGCTCCCTGCTCCCCGGCGGCGTTCTCGACCAGCGCGCGGTACACCGTCATGCGCAGGTAGCTCGGCAGGATCCGCCCGATCAGCCTGGCGGGGGGCGGCGACACGATGAAGGCGTCCACCGAACGCGCCCCCGGCTCGGGTTCGACCGGCAGGATTCGCACCGTGCGGGGCGGGGTGGACATCGCCGAACGGAACTCGGCGTTCACCATGTAGACGGCGTCCAGCCCGCCCTCCTCGAAGCTCGTCCGGAGCGGCGCGACGAGCCCCTCGGCGTCCTCCGATGTGGGTGCGTCGCCGATATCCGTGGTCCCGGACGCGATCGCCGAGCCCCGGAAGCGAAAGAAAGCCAATCCCTTCTTGCCCGCGATGTGCAGTTCGGTCTCAACCCCCTCGGCGCGAAGTGCGTCCAACCGCCCCCGCGCCTCGCGAATCAGGTTGGCGTTGAAGGCTCCGCAGAACCCCCGGTTCGCGGTCAGCAGCAGCACCGCCGCCCGCTTCGTCTCGGGGGGCTGGCGCAGCAGGGGGTGTTCCTGCTCCAGCCCGGGGGCGTGCAGGCTCCTGAGCAGCTCGCCGAGCGCGTCGCTGTACGGGCGCGCCGCATGCATGCGGTCCATGGCCCGCTTGAGCTTCGAGGTCGCCACGAGCTCCATGGTGCGGGTGATCTTGCGGGTGTTGCGGACGGACTTGATCCGCCGCAGAACCTCGCGGGCGCCGGATCCGGCCACGCTACGCGGCGCCCGCCACCGCCGTCGCCGCCTCGGCGGCGAAGACCCGGTTGTACTCCTCGATGCACTCGCGCAGGCGTGCCTCGATGTCCTCGGTGAGCCGGCCTTCCTGGCGAAGCCCGATCAGGACGTCGTCGTAGCGGCTGCCGATGAAGTCCAGGAAGCCGCGTTCCCACTTGCGGACGTCCTCCACCTCGAGGTCGTCGAGGTAGCCGTTGGTGACGGCGTAGATGGCCACGATCTGCCGCTCCACCGGGACCGGCTGGTACTGCGGCTGCTTGAGGACCTCGACGGTGCGCTGTCCGCGCGCCAGCTGCCGCTGGGTGGCCGCGTCCAGGTCGGAGGCGAACTGCGCGAAGGTCTCCATGGCGCGGAACTGGGCGAGGTCGAGGCGGAGGCGCCCCGCGACCGACTTCATCGCCTTGACCTGGGCCGCGCCGCCCACGCGCGACACCGAGATGCCCACGTTCACGGCGGGCCTGACGCCCGAGTTGAAGAGGTCGGGTTCGAGGTAGATCTGGCCGTCGGTGATCGAGATGACGTTGGTGGGGATGTAGGCGGAGACGTCGCCCGCCTGCGTCTCGATGATGGGAAGCGCGGTGAGCGACCCGCCGCCGAGTTCGTCGGACAGCTTGGCCGCGCGCTCCAGCAACCGCGAGTGCAGGTAGAAGACGTCGCCCGGGTAGGCCTCGCGGCCGGGCGGCCGCCGCAGCACCAGCGACAGCTGGCGGTACGCCTGCGCCTGCTTGGAAAGGTCGTCGTAGATGACCAGCGTGTGCCTGCCCTGCCACATGAAGTGCTCGGCCAGCGCCGTGGCGGCGTAGGGGGCAATGTACTGCATGGGGGCCGGGTCGGAGGCGTTGGCCGTGACCACGATCGTGTAGTCCATGGCCCCGTGGTGACGGAAGGTCTCGACCACGCCCGCCACCATCCCGGCGCGCTGGCCCACCGCGCAGTAGATGCAGATGACGTCGGTGTCCTTCTGGTTGAGGATCGCATCGATCGCGATCGCGGTCTTGCCGGTCTGGCGGTCGCCGATGATCAGCTCGCGCTGGCCGCGGCCGATCGGGATCATCGCGTCGATGGCCTTGATCCCCGTCTGGAGCGGCTCCTTCACGGGCTGGCGCTTCACGATCCCGGGCGCGACCACGTCGATCTGGCGCCGCGCTTCGGCCTCGATCGCCGCGCCGCCGTCGACGGCCTCGCCCAGCGGGTTCACCACCCGCCCCAGGTAGCCGTCGCCGACGGGGACATCCAGCACCCGCCCGGTGCGGCGCACCTCGTCCCCCTCGCGCAGCTCCTCCCAGTCCCCCATCACCACCGCCCCGATGTTGTCCTCTTCCAAGTTGAGCGCCAGCGCGGTGACCGTGTCGCCGGTCTCACTGGAGGTGATCTCCAGCATCTCGTTCGCCATCGCCTTCGTCAGCCCGTAGATGCGCGCCACGCCGTCCTTCACCTCGAGCACCTCGCCCACCTCTTCCGAGTGGAGCGCCTCCTCGAAGCTCTCGATCTCCGCCAGGAGGACGCTCTTGATCTCGCCCGCCCGGAGTTGGGAATCCGCCATTTCTGCTCGATCTCTCCTCTCTGCCTTCCTTCTTGTCCTTATGGTTGAAGCTCGGCCGCCATGAGCCTGCGCCGCATCGCGTCGAGCTGCCGTTTCACCGATCCGTCGTACACGGTGTCGCCCTCGCGGATCACGATCCCGCCGATGATCGCGGGCCGCACCTTCACGTGCGGGATCACCGTGGCCCCGACCGCCGACGAGAGCTGCGCCACCAGATCCTCCTCGTCGACGGGAGAAAGCGGCCGCGCCACCGTCACCTCCATGTGGCGCCGCCCCAGGTGACGCTCGAGCATGTCCCGGTAGGCCGCCGCGATCTGCGGGAGCAGCCGCTGCCGCCCCTTGTCCACCACGACCTGCAGGAACCGCACCAGCAGCGGGGGCACGACACCTTCCAGCGACCGTGCCAGCGCCGCCTTCTTGTCCGCGGCCGAGACTCGGGGCGTCACCAGGAACTCGCGGGCCGTCGGGTCGTCCATCAGCGCCGCCACCGCCTCCACGCCCGCACCGAAGGCCTCGACCCCCTCATGGCGCCCGGCCAGCTCGAAGAGAGTCTCGGCGTAGTTGCCGGCGACGGTGTCCTCCCTCACGTCCAGGCGCCTCCGGGGCGGGCCAGGTCGTCGATGTAGTCAGTGACCAGCTTGCGGTCGCGGTCGCCGTCGAGGCGTTCTTCGAGCAACCTGGACGCGGCCGCCATGGCCACCTCGACCGCCTCGCGCCGCACGGCGTCCACAGCCGCGTCGCGTTCGCGCTCGATCTCCCGGCGCGCGTTGGCCAGGATCGCCCGGCTCTCCTCCCGGGCCCTGGCCTCCAGCTCACGCCGCAGCTCCTCGGCCGCCTCCCGGCTTTCGGCGACGATGGCCTGCGCCTGCCGGCGCCCCTCGGCCAACTGCTCCCTGTACTTCGCGAGCAGCGCCTCGGCCTCCTCGCGCCGACCCTTCGCCTCGTCAATGTCGTCCTGGATGCGTTTCCGGCGGGCGTCGAGGGCGCCCAAGAGAGGTCCCCATGCATACTTTCCGAGGATGAAGAGGAGCGTGAGAAACGTCAGGAGCGTCCAGATCGCCAGCCCCACGTCGGGCGCGAAGAGCGCGTCCCATGCCACCTCCCCGTGTCCCTCTTCCTGCAAGGCCGGGGTGGGCAGGACACCGGCGACCGCGTGGCCAACCACCGCGCCCGTACCGATCGCTCCCATGATCAGGCCAGGAAGAGGAAGAGCATCAGCGTCAGGATGATGCCGGCCAGCGCGGCCCCCTCGACCAGGATGGCGAGCACCATGGCCAGGCCGCGAATCTCGCCCGCGGCCTCGGGCTGGCGGGCGAGGCCCTGCGTGGCTCCGTCGCCGATGCGGCCGATGCCGAGGCCGGCGCCGATCACGGCCAGCCCGACGCCGATCCCGGCGCCCAGCAGGGCCATGTTGTTCTTGGCGGCCTCGGGAGTGAGGGCCGCGTCCTGGAGAATGTCCACGGTTGATTCGAGCATTGTCGTTTCCTGTCCCTTCCGTTGGGTTCGATCCCGACTGTTTCGGGGTGGTTTCTAGTGTGGATGCCGGATCAGGCCCACGAACGCGGCCGTGAGCATGGCGAAGACGTAGGCCTGGATGAGGGCGATGAGTACCTCGAGCAGGAGGATGGCCGACACGAGGCCGTAGGATCCCGCGGCGATCAGCCACCGCACGAAGGCGAGGTGGCCGAAGAGGAAGATGAAGCCCAGCACGGAGAAGATCAGGACGTGGCCCGCCGTCATGTTGGCGAAGAGCCGGATGGCGAGGGCGAAGGGCTTGAGGAACTTCCCCATGAACTCGACCGGGGTCATCACCGCGAGCACGACGTACTTCATCGGCCCCTCGACCCCAGGGGGAACGTAGAAGATGGTCTTCAGGTATCCCTTCGGCCCGAGCGTCCGGAACCCCGAGACCTCGACCACGACGAAGGTCACGAGGGCCAGCGTGGCCGTGACCATGATGTTGCCGGTGGCCGATCCTCCCCAGGGCACCAGGCCGAGCAGGTTCATGGTCAGGATGAAGAAGAACAGCGTGAGCACGAGCGGAACGAACCGCTCATACCCGTGGCCGATGTAGCCCTTGCAGAGGTCGTCGCGGAAGTAGACCACGACCGCCTCGATGGCGTTCGCCAGCCCGCCGGGTGCGGATCCCGCGTCGGCGCGGGCCACGCGCTGTCCGGCCAGGACGGCCACCGCCGCCGTGATCACCGCACCGAGCAGCAGCAGGATCACGTGCTTGGTCGGCGACAGGTTCATGGTCAGCCCGCCCACCGAGAGGTCGGGCCAGTGCGGAAGATGGACGTAGCCGATGAACGGCAGTTCGTACTTGTCCGAGTTCAGGATGTGATGACCCAGCATCTCGCCGAGATCGAAACCACCCTCCTGGCCCGCCGCATGCGCTTCCTGGGGCGCCTCGTGCTCCTGGCCGGCCGGAATCATGCCCCTCATGACCCGGCGGGAACGGCGCCGGCGCGAATCCGCCGGTGCTCAACGACCGATTCGGCAACCAGCAGCGCGATCAGGAGCCCGCCCAGCGAAAGCAGGAAGGGAATCGGTTCGGCCCAACCCGTGAGGGCGAAGACCGTCACGCTTGCGACCACCACCGCGACCCGCACCCCGAACCCCGCCAGGATCGCCGCCATGAAGCGGTCCGTACGGGCCCGCCATCGCCCAAGCAGGAAGTGCACGGCCAGCTGAGTGGCCAGAGCCAGGAGCGCCCCGCTCACGACGGCAGCGAGGGCTCCGCCGGCCAGAAACGGCCAGGCCGCCAGCGTCGCCACGGCCACGATTGCAGCTGCCGTACGCGGATACGTCCCGAATCGCCTCAAGTGTGTTCTTCCCCGCGCTCGGCGTCCGTATCCCGCCGCGCCGGCCGGGCCATGGTTCTCATGTAGACGGTGACCATCCCCGCCGCGATGCCGCCCAGGGTGCAGAGCAGGACCATCATCGGACTGGTGCCCAGCCATGCGTCCAGCTTGAGACCCGCCCACGCGAGGAGCGCGACGGTCATTGCCCAGCCGAGCCCGTACCCGGACAGGTGCCCGATGTCCGTCATGGAGTGGCGTGTACCCGCGCTCGAACGGCGGCCCTGCTTCACCTGTTTCCTTTCACGTTGTCGTCCACCGCCGACTGTGCGGCGTCGGCGGGAGCCACTCTCCGCTCGGCTCCGGTGGAGGCGCCGTCCGGCCCTCAAGACACCATCTCCGCGGCCAAAGCTAACGCTTGTGAAATTTTTCGCAAGCGGCCGGCGACCGCTCGTCGCGACGGGTTCGCGGCCCGCCGCACGATTGAAGTCGGGGACCGATTTGCCCATTATCGAAGACCGTAGATTCGAGCCCACCACCGTTGCGAAGAGGCGCGCAGTCCGTGGATAAAGCCCCGCGAGCACCGAGAGCGGCGAGGCGCCGGGCCGGCAAGGCGCGACGAGAGGCGAATAGCAGCGCTATTCGCCCGAGGAGCAACGCAGAGCGAAGCCACGAAGTGGTGAAAAGTATGATAAACATGACATTCTGTAAAGCAGAATTTACAGTGTGGCCAAGTGGGCGCAGCGGCGCGGCGCGGATGCATCGCCGCTCGAATGCCGGGGGGATTTTGTCCACGGGCTGCCAGGCCCCGTCCCGGCCGCCGACCTCCCCCATGCTCCCGGCAGTCCGTTGATGAACCCCACCTCCTCACCCCCCCTCCCCGCCCCGCCCGGCCTCGCGGCGGACCGGGATGTCCGGCTCCTCAGGCGTGCCGGCGAGATCGCCGACGACCTGCGCGGCCAGGTGGAGCGCCGCATCGTGGGACAGCGGCACATCGTCGACGGGATCGTCACGGCGATGATGGCGAACGGCCACGTCCTGCTCGTCGGGGTGCCCGGGCTGGCCAAGACCCTCATAATCTCGACGCTCGCCGATGCGCTGCACCTCAAGTTCCAGCGCATCCAGTTCACCCCCGACCTCATGCCCACCGACATCACCGGCACCGAGGTCATCCAGGAGGACAAGATCACGGGCGAGAGGGTATTCCGGTTCGTGCGGGGTCCGATCTTCGCGAACATCGTGCTGGCCGACGAGATCAACCGCACCCCGCCCAAGACCCAGGCGGCCCTGCTCGAGGCCATGCAGGAACGGGAGGTTACGGCGGCGGGCACCACCTATCCCCTCGCCCCTCCGTTCTTCGTGCTGGCCACGCAGAACCCGATCGAGCAGGAGGGGACCTATCCCCTTCCCGAGGCCCAGCTGGACCGGTTCATGTTCGACCTGCGGATCGGCTACCCCGACCGCGGCGAGGAAGAGAAGATCGCCACGCTGACACGCGAGGTTCAGGACGTTGCGGTCGAGCCGGTCGTGCACGGCAGGGAGATCATCGAGCTGCAGCAGCTGGTGCGGCGGATTCCCGTGCCCCCCTCGATCGTGCGCTTCGCGGTGCGGCTCGCGCGCTCGACCCGTCCCGGCGGCGCCGAACAGGCGGGTGTGGCGAAGCGGTACATCAGCTGGGGTTCGGGGCCGCGCGCGTCCCAGTACCTGGTGCTCGGGGCCAAGGCGCGGGCCGCGTTCCGGGGTGTGCCGATGCCCTCCATGGACGATGTGCTCGACATCGCGCCGTCGATCCTCGCGCACCGGATCGTGGTCAACTTCGATGCAGAAGCCGAAGGTCTGAGCACCCGCGACGTGGTTCGCGAGCTGCTCGCCGAGAGCAGGAAATGGACATAGCAGAACCCGCGTCACCCGACGACCAACCTCCGAGTCGCAGCTCACCGCAACCGGATCGCGGCGCCGGCCGGGGGTGCGCCATTCCCGGGGCCGGAACCGGTCCCGGCCCGTGTCCCGCCCTCATCCTGCCGCACGAATCGATCCCCTTGCGAGGAATGCGCGTGAGAACCACCGGCGGAGGAGACCGATGGCGCTCATAGCAAGCCTCATCGCGGCTTTCGTGGTCCTTCTGCTTGTGTCGGCGGCCCTGGCGGCGGCGCTTACCGCCGTTCACCGGATCAACGACTCGAAGGCGCGCATCCTGGCCGGCGAAGGGTTCGCGGGGGCCGAAGCGCTCCTGGAACTGCGTTCCGACGAGTCGAAGACGACCCCGCTCGGTGTCTTCCGGGTCCTGTGCTATCTGGGGGCCACGGCGGCGGGAGTCGCCGCGGCGGCGGCGGCCTGGGGGTCCCGGGGCACATGGATCGGAGGTCTGGCAGTGGTGGTCGTCGTGCTGCTGGCGGGTGAACTGGCCCCTCGAGCCTTCGCCAGGCGGGGCCCCGTGCGGCTGGCGCTGGTGGCCGCGCCGTTCCTCCGGACGGGTTCGCGCATTCTTGGCCGCCTTCTCTTCCCGCTGACGGCGGTCGTGCGGCTGATTTCGCGCCGTTCCGCCCGGATCGAAGCCTCGGCCGACGAGATGCAGGTGCGCGAGGCGCTGGAGATCGGCGCGGACGAGGGGGTCGTCGAGGCCGACGAGCACCGCCTGGTCGAGCGCGCCTTCAAGCTCGACGAGCTGAACGCGTGGGACGCGATGACGCCCCGGGTCGACATCGTGGCGCTCAAGGACTCGCGCCTCCTGGGCGAGATCCTGCCCGAACTGGAGGACCTGCCGCACTCGCGCGTCCCGGTCTACGGCGAGAGCATCGACGACGTCACCGGCATCCTGCACGTGCGGGACGCGTACCGGGCCTACGTCGCCGGAAGGCGCGACACACCGCTCTCGAAGCTGGCCCGGCCGCCCATGTTCGTGCCGGGATCGCTGTCGCTGGCCAAGCTGCTCGCCGACTTCCGCGCCCGGCGCGTCCACATGGGGATCGTGGCGGACGAGTTCGGGGGAACCGACGGCCTGATCACCCTGGAGGACGTGCTCGAGGAGCTCGTGGGCGAGATCGTGGACGAGACCGACGTGGACGAGGACCCGCTGACCCGTCTCTCCCCCGATGAGGTCATCGCGTCGGGGGGAGCGGAGCTGCGCGACATCAACGAGCGCTTCGGCCTCGCGCTCCCCGAGGACGAGAACCGGTCGCTGAACGGCTTCATCCTGGAGGAGCTGGGCCGGGTGCCCGAACCCGGCACGACCTTCGAGGCGCAGGGGGTGCGGGTCGAGGTGGTGAAGGCGTCGGAGACGCAGGTGATCCGGGCGCGGATACGGCGGGTGACCCCGTCGGCGCGAAATGGTTGATGGCGCGCATCATCCCCTTCGGCGGACACGTCCCGCGCATCGCGAAGTCGGCCTTCGTGGCGCCCACCGCGGTCGTGATCGGCGACGTGGTGGTGGGCGACAGGGCCAGCATCTGGTTCGGGGCCGTGTTGCGAGGCGACCATCCCGAGCACGGAATCCGCGTGGGGGCGCGGACGAATGTGCAGGAGAACACGATCGTGCACACGAGCGAGCAGGGTCCCACCGTGCTCGAGGACGAGGTGACGGTCGGCCACGGCGCCCTCATGGAGAGCTGCCGCATCGGGCGGGGGACGGTGGTGGGGATGGGGGCCGTGCTGCTGCAGCGCGCCGAGGTGGGAGAAGGGTGCGTGATCGCCGCCGGGGCGGTGGTGAAGGAAGGCGCGGAGATCCCGCCGCGAAGCCTGGTGGTGGGGGTGCCGGGGAGGGTGAGGCCGCTGAGCGCGGCGGCGGCGGGGTGGATCGAGCGGAGTTCTGCGCACTACGTCGAGCTCAGCCGCCGGTTCATGGCCGAGTCGGCGTGCGAGCTGTGCGGAGGCCCCACGCTGGAGCGGCACTGCAAGATCACGTGCCTGAATTGCGGGTACCAGCGGGACTGCAGCGACCCGTGAGGCGGGTTGCGGCTCGCGTTGCCGCGGCGGCGGAGGGTCGCGGATCCACCGGCACCGCGGCGTAACGACCTGCCGTCATCTGAAGACCCGCTCGAACTCGTCACGTTGAGGGAGGCGGTGCCGCCCCGAGCGTCAGGCTTTCCTGTTCTGATAATGTCTTGAGCATTTTTGCTCAATCTCCTGTCTTGTTCCATGAGTTCGCTGCATGCCTTCCTCCGGCCGCATGTCTCCCGTCTGTTCGACCTCCTGTCCGAAGACGGTCCGACGCGCCTCCTGGCCGTCACCGGTCCCCGGCAGACCGGAAAAACAACCATGGTGCTCCAGGCGTTGGATGCCCTGGAGAGACGGGGTTTCCCGTGTGGCTACGTCGCCGTGGACGACCCCGCTCCGGAAAGGCCGTCTTTCAGCGTTCGGCTCGCCGGCCCGGGGCCACCCGTACCCGGGCGTCCGCCTACACCGGAATGGCTCGTGTCCACCTGGCAGCGGGCCCGCGCCGCGGCCGATCGTTCCACCCGGGGCGTCGTGATCGCGCTCGACGAGATCCAGCGCATCCCGAGGTGGTCCGACATCGTCAAGGGGTTGTGGGACGGAGACCGGCGCACCGGGTGTCCGCTGCGCGTCGTGATCCTGGGATCCGCCCGGTGGGCGATGCTGACCGGAGTGCACGAGAGTCTCGCCGGCCGGTTCGATCCCTTTCCGGTCTCGCACTGGTCGTTGGAAGAAATGCAGCGCGCGTTCGGCGTCACGCTGAACGAGTTCATCATCTTCGGCGGCTATCCGGGCGCCGCGCCCCACATCCGCGACGCGCCGAGGTGGAGGGCGTACATCCGACACGCGATCGTGAACCCGGTGGTGGGGCGCGACATACTCTCCCTGACCCGGGTGGAGAAACCGTCGCTGATGCGCGCCCTGACGGACCTGGCATCGGAGTACTCCGGTCAGGTTGTCTCCTATCGCAAGCTCCAGGGACATCTCGACGATGCGGGAAACACTACGACCCTGGCCCGCTATCTCGATCTGCTGGCGGACGCCGGCCTGGTTGCAGGTCTCGAGAAACACAGTGCCAAGCCTCACCTGGCGCGGCGGTCCACGCCGAAGCTCTGCGTGCTGAACACCGCCGTCATGACGGCCGCTTACGCCTACCCCTTCGAGCATGTCCGGCACGACGGTGCCTTCTGGGGACATCTCTGCGAAAGCGCGGTCGGGGCCCACCTGCAAAACACACTCCCTCCCGACGGAACCATTAGGCTACGGTACTGGCGGGACGGGGCCCGGGAGGTCGACTTCGTGCTCGTTCGCGGGCGGGACCTGGTCGGCATCGAGGTGAAGAGTGGGCCCCGGCGCGGCAAGGTTGCTGGTCTCGCGGCGTTTCGGGATCGTTTTCCGGGCGCGAAGTCGCTGATCGTGGGGACGGGCGGCGTGCCGCTCAACGAGTTTCTTTCCGAGACCGCGGCATTCTGGTTGGAAGAGGCCCACGGTGCTGGTTGAGAGGACCGTTTCGCGATGGAAGGACGGCAGGTGGGTGTCGGAGGGGGCGAGGCTGGCCGATCTGCGGTCGGCGCGCGGCTACGTGCTGCTGGGTGAGCCGGGTTCGGGGAAATCGACGGCGTTCGAGGAGGAGGCCAGGAAGGACGAGAAGGCAGGATCAGTCACGGCCCGCCGTTTCACGCGTCGGAGTCTCGACGCCCACCGGGAATGGAGAGGCAGAACGCTGTTCATCGATGGGCTGGACGAGGTCAGGGCCCGGGGCGGCGACCTGCGTGAGCCCCTTGATTCGGTTGTTTGCCGACTTGAAGAGCTGAGCAAGCCGCGCTTCAGGCTGTCCTGCCGCGAGGATTCGTGGCTGGGAAGGAGTGACTTCCGTGAACTGTCCTCTGTGGTCGATGGCGAAGACCTTCATCTCCTGCGGCTGGATCCGCTCAGTGGGCGGGACGCCCGCAGGATTCTGGCCGCGGCCGGCGTCCCGGATCCCGATGGCTTTATGTGGGAGGCGGTTGATCGTGGCCTGGAGGTCTTTCTCCGGAACCCACTGCTGCTCGACATCCTTCGACGGGCCAGGGGCTCCGGAACTTGGCCGGTTGGCCGGCTCGCATCCTTCGAGCGAGCGTGCGAAGCACTGGTCAGGGAGATGAACCGGGAGCACCTGGGCGCCCGGGATGGGGACCCGTTCGCATGCCGGGAAGTCGTTCTGGCCGCAGGTCGATTGTGCGCAATCCTGCTGCTGACCGGGAACTCGGGCTGGTCGCGGCGTGGCCCGGGGGACTACGAATACCCGGCGCTGAACGAGGCAGGAGAGGAACAGACGCTGCTGAAGTTCGCCCTGGACACAAGACTCTTCGTGGGTAGCGCGGAGACCGGGCGAACGTGGCGACATCGACAAATCGCCGAGTTCCTGGCCGCCAAGTACCTGGACCATGCGATTGGGGAACGCCATGTGCCGGCCGGCCGAGTCCTCGCATGGATGAGGGGGATCGACGGAATCGTGATGCCCGACCTGCGTAGCGTCTCTGTATGGCTGGCTGCCAGAGACCCGGACATCCGGCGGACTCTCATCGGATTGGATCCGGTGGGCGTAGCCTTTCACGGAGATGCCGAAGGCTTCAGTCCAAGGGAAACCGCACGCTTGCTGAGCGCTTTGGAGACACAGCTGAAGTATCGGCTATTGACGCAGCAGTGGGAGTGGGCATCGTCGGCCACACTCGGCGCCTTGATGGCTGGTCCGGCGCGGAGTCTGCTGCGGGACCTGCTGAGGGACGCGGAACGTTCCCGTGCCCGGCAGGTGTTGGTGCAGGTACTCCTTCGGGGCTTGGCTGCGACTCCGTTGCGTGCATCCTCGTCGTCGGTGGCCGGCCTTGCCCTCGGTGCGTCGGATGCTCGCGAAGTGCTCCCCGCCGTGATCCGGGATGCGACCTGGGGGCCGACAACCAGGCGTAGGGCGCTAGCCGCATTGATACACCTGCTCGGCGAGGAAGACGATGGCCCTGCGATCGCGTCCGGACTGTTGAGCGAGTTCGACGAGGGCCGGATCCCCGCGGGCGAGGGCGGCGAATTGCGAGGCGAACTCCTCACCTACCTGTATCCGTGTCACTTTGCCGCCGAAAACATCTGGGACTACGCGAAGCACATCTGGAGCGTTGACGCACACGCCCGAAACGAACCGTCGGTGAGCCCTCTTACCAAGCGAAAGGCCGAGAGGTTCTGGACTGTCCACCTCGTGGACCAGTCGGGATCCGACGACGTGAGGACTCTCCTGGACACTCTGGTCCCGAGGGCTGAAGAGCTGATCCCCCTTCTCGCACAAGACAAGGTCGAGTCGGTCGTGTTGCGGCTGCTGGCTCGTGGCCTGGAGCTGTTCGGCGAAGGATTGGAAGTCACCCGCCTCCATCAATGGTTCGAGTTGGTGGAGGTGGACTTCGAGAGGCCTGGATTGGTGCCGGCCCACTGCAGGAACACAGTGCTGAGGTCGCCCTACACGGACGAATGCAGGCGGATCTACCGCTGGCTCCGCGATCACCCCGACATTCAGCTTGCCCTGCTGCTGGAGGGACTGGAGCGTAAAGCATCGCTTCCACGGGATCGCGCGCTCGATCAACAGGTCGGCGTCAAGTTCCTGGGCGACGAGGGGCCTCCCGGCTTTCGCGCCTGGTGCATGGACACGGCGGTTGAGAAGGCGGAAGAGCAGCCCCGGGTGGCGATCGAGTTGGCATTCTGGGCGGTGACCGAACGGCGGGACGAATGGGGACCTCCGCTGCGGGACGAAGAGGTTGTGGCCGCGGTGCGGCAAATGCCGTTGTTGATGGACTGGCGCGAGCGGCGCGTCGCCGCGGAGGCATCGCTTGTCGAGAAGATCAGGCGGCGCGAATCCGAGCGACACATGCGAGTGCAGGAACGGCGGCAGGCCTATCTGTCGTCCATTCGCGAGAATCTGGCCGCCATCGAGACGGGGCTCGGGCCACCGGGTATGCTCCACGAGCTTGGCGGCACGTATCGGAATGGTCTGAGAATCGGTGGCGTCGATCGGGCGCGTTCGCGGCTTTTTGACCGGTTGGGAGGTGACGAGGAAGTCTTCAGAGCCGTGATCCGGGGGTTCCGCAAGCTTGTGGGCCGAACGGATCTGCCGGACCTGAACGAGATCGTCCGACTACGCGAGCAAGGCATGATGTCCTCCATGGCTCTCCCCTTCCTGGCTGGCCTGGCCGAGGACGAGAAGGTCGGCGACGACCCGCTCGAACGCCTCGACGAAGATGGACTGCACCGGGCCCTGGGCTTCTACCTGCTCT
The DNA here is from genome assembly GCA_965204275.1 of Longimicrobiales bacterium. Lineage (GTDB taxonomy): Bacteria > Gemmatimonadota > Gemmatimonadetes > Longimicrobiales > Gaopeijiaceae > Bin94. The sequence continues at coordinate 546,519 of CBDBEC010000002.1, read as the reverse complement.
CCGGCCTCCCCACCACGCGACATCCGATTCCCCGGCTCTTCAGCTATTCGGAGGATGCCCGGCCGATGTGGTACCGCCGGTGCCTCGAGATCCACCCAAAGGCGGTCGCCGACGCCTTCGTGGCCGTGCACCGTACCCGCGTGCGCGCCAAGGAGCTGCCCGACCAACACCTCTACGACCTGTCGAAGGACGAGGAATATGCGGAGGTTGCGTGCCTGGCGGTGCCGAAGATGTTCACGCCTTTTCCCAGTTGCTGCACGGAGCCCCAGGTCGTGTCGCTGCGGCTGGTCCTCTGGACCGCCCTCAAGTACATGCCGCCAGACGACCTCCGGAGAATGGTCCAGCGTCGTTTGCTTCGGAAGGGAATGGACTCCGCCCAGCGTGCCTGCTGGCTCGGCGCAGGCCTCTTCGTTGAGCGGGATGCGTGCCTTCCGGCGCTTGTGGATTTCGTGTCCAAGGGCAGGGACAGGGAAGGGAAAGCAGGCGACCTCGTCGACTTCCTGGTTCCGGACCGGGAGCCGCTCGGCGATCGGGAATGGCCGACCGCAGAGTTGATCGCCCTTGTCAGGGCTGTGGGGGCAAGGTTGTCCTCGCCGTGGGATGAAGGGCGCGGCTCATCCGGCCATTTCTTCGGCGACAGTTATGCCATCGGCGCGAAGGTGGACGCACTGGTCAACAATTGGCTGGACACGGTGGCGGGGCGTGTGGACGAAGAGGCCGCCGCCGGACTTCGCAGCCTCGCGGACGACCAGGCAATGAAGAGCTGGCGGGGTAGACTTCTGCGCGCATGCGACGACCAGGCGTGGAACCTTCGGATGGAGGCCCACACCCCGCCCTCCCTGCCCGAAATCCGTGACGCGCTCCGTGGTGGTCCACCTGCAGGTGCGGCCGATCTGGCGGCGCTGGTCTCGGACAAGCTGGACGCGCTCGCAGACCGAATCCGCGACGGCAACACCGACCCATGGCAGCAGTATTGGCACACGGACCCCGACGATCCGAAGGGCCGGAAAGTCCTCAAGCCCAAGTCGGAGGATCCCTGCCGCGATGCCCTGCTCTCCGACCTACAACTCCTGATGGAGCCGCATGACGTTGACGCCCAACCGGAGGGACACCACGCCGAGGACGCCAGGTCGGACATCATCGCCGTCCATGGCACTCACGCGATTGTGGTGGAAATCAAGAAGACGGACAGCAAGGATCTCTGGACCGCCATCGAGAACCAGCTGATCGCCAGGTATACGCGCGATCCGAGGTCGGGTGGCTACGGGATCTTCCTGGTCCTCTGGTTTGGGGCCGACCATCTGAGGCGGTCGCCCCCGTCCGGGACGCGGCCCCGGACGCCCGGGGAGCTTCAGCGCACGCTGGAAGGACTCCTGACCCAGGAACAGCGCCGTACCGTCACGGTGATCGTTGTGGACGTCAGCGCACCCGCAGGGCGTGTGAGTTGAGGCAGATCGGCACACCCCCGACGAGCCCGCGGACAAAACCTCCACGGCGTTCGACCGGGGTTATCCACCGACTCCTACCCGAACTCGATCCCCTGCGCCAGCGGCAGGTCCGTACTCCAGTTCACCGTATTCGTCTGGCGGCGCATGTACGCCTTCCACGCGTCCGACCCCGACTCGCGACCTCCGCCCGTCTCCTTCTCCCCCCCGAACGCCCCCCCGATCTCGGCGCCCGACGTCCCGATGTTGACGTTGGCGATCCCGCAGTCGCTGCCCCGGTGCGACAGGAAGTGCTCGGCCTCGCGGACCTGGTCGGTGAAGATCGCCGACGAGAGGCCCTGGGGGACACCGTTGTGCAGCGCGATGGCCTCGTCGAGTTCGGCGACCGACCCCGTCGGCGTGGCCTTCTCGGACCCGTAGTCGATGATGTACAGGATCGGCGCGAAGGTCTCGTGCTGCACGATGGCGAAGTGGTTCTCCGCCGCGGCGATACAGGGGGTGACGTAGAGGCCGCCCGGGTACCTGTCGCCGCCGAGGCGGTCTCCCCCGTAGAGGATCCGGCCGCCCTCCTCCACCACCCGCCGGCGCGCGTCCAGCAGGTCGTCCACGGCCTGGCGGTTCACGACGGGCCCCATGAGGTTGTCGGCGTCGAGGGGATCGCCGATGCGCACGTCCCGATAGGCCCGCACCAGGCGTGACACGAGTTCATCGCGCACCGAACGGTGGACGATCACGCGCCGTGTGCTGGTGCAACGCTGACCTGCCGTGCCCACCGCCCCGAACAGGATGGAGGGGATCGCCAGATCAAGGTTGGCGTGCGCGGTGACCAGGATGGCGTTGTTGCCGCCCAGCTCCAGGATGGTGCGGCCCAGCCGCCGCCCCACCACCTGCGCCACCCGCCGCCCCACCCCGCACGATCCCGTCGCGGAGACGAGCGGAATGCGCCGGTCGTGCAGGAGCCGGTCCCCCACGGTCGAACCCCTGCCCACCACCAGGCTGAAGACGGCCGGGTCCACCCCGTTCTCGCGGCACACATCCGACGCGATCCGCGTGACGGCGATCGCGGTGAGCGGCGTGCCGGAGGCCGGCTTCCACAGCGTGGCGTCGCCGCACACGGCCGCGACCGCCGCGTTCCACGACCACACCGCGACGGGGAAGTTGAAGGCGCTGATCACGCCGACCACGCCCAGGGGGTGCCACTGCTCGCGCATGTGGTGGTCGGGGCGCTCGCTGGCCATCGTCAGGCCGTAGAGCTGCCGCGACAGCCCCACCGCGAAGTCGCAGATGTCGATCATCTCCTGGACCTCACCCTCGCCTTCGGCCCGGATCTTGCCCATCTCCAGGGTGACCAGCGCGCCGAGGGCCTCCTTGTTGGCGCGGAGCCGCTCGCCGAGCCGGCGCACCACCTCGCCGCGCCGGGGCGCGGGCAGCTTCCGCCACTCGAGGAAGGCGCTGTGGGCCCGGTCGACGATGTAGTCGTACTCGGTTTCCGTTACCTGGTTCACCGTGGCAATCCGCGAGCCGTCGATCGGAGTGAATGCCTCGAGGGCGGGCCCCGAGCCGGTCCATTCGCCCGCGAATCCGCCCGGGTTCACGTCCTCGATTCCGAGCGCGCGCAGGATTCGTCCGGCGCCGCCGGACACTCCGGGCGCGCGGACCCGTTCAACCGTCGCTGTTGTCATGAGGTACAATCCCGTTGAGTCGGTTCAGTTCAGTCTGAGGACCGCGTCCAGGTACCAGGCGATGATGACGTCGCCCCAGCCGTAGGCGACGCCCGCGCCCACCGCGAGGAAGATGCCGAACGGCACCAGCTTGCCGGTCCTCATGGAGACGGGTCCAAAGATAATCGAACCGATGAGGGCTCCGGCAAAGAGGGTGAGGACGACTCCGGCAGGTCCGAGGAACGCCCCGGCCATCGCCATCATCTTCACGTCGCCGCCGCCCATGGCGTCCTTGCCGAAGACGACCCGGCCCAATTCGGCGATCAGCCACAGGAGTCCGAAGCCGACGGCGGCGCCCAGCGCGGCCCCCGCCAGCCCCGGTCCGCCAGCCATCGGCGCGAGGGCCAGTCCCGCCAGGGTGCCGCCGAGCGTGAACTGGTCCGGGATGATGTAGGTGCGGGCGTCGGTGAGGGCGATGCCCAGCAGGACGGTGAGGAAGAGGCTCCCCCGCGCGGCCTCCGGGTGAGCTCCCCACTGTGCGGCCAGCCCGGCCCAGATCAGCGCCACCGCCACCTCGACGAGCGGGTACTGAAGCGTCAGGCGGACATCGCAGCGGGCGCAACGGCCCCGCAGTACCAGGTAGCTGAACACGGGGATGTTCTGGAACCACCGCACCGGCGCCGCGCAGCTGTCGCATCGCGACGGGGGCGACAACGCCGAACCTCCACCCGGCCACCTGGCCACGCAGACGTTCAGAAACGACCCGGCGCACGCCCCCAGCACGGCCGCCGCCCCCACCACCGCTCCACCACTCACGTGCGCCCACATCCATTCGTGGCCGAATGACCTTCCTCCCCACCCCCAATCCGCATCAGCGCGTACATCAGGATCGAGCCCGCCACCGCCACGTTCAGCGAATCCACGCCCGCGGCCAGCGGTACCGCGACCGCGCGACCGCGGCACCCCAGCGGCGGCGAGATCCCGCTGCCCTCATTCCCGACGACGAGCACCCAGTCCCGAGCGCGCGCCTCGTCCACCTCTTCCGGCGGTTCTCCCCCCGCGTCCGCGCGAAGCACGTTGAGGCGCCCGGCCTCGTTGGCTCCGCCCCTGTCACCATCCCCCACCAAGCCGGCCGGCTCCCCGATCAGCGTCAGATGGAACACCGCCCCCGCCGATGCGCGCACCACCTTCGGGTTCCACGGATCGACCGTCCCCGCGCCGATCACCGCCCCATCCAGGCCGAAAGCCCACGCCGAGCGGATCAGCGTGCCCAGGTTGCCGGGCATCTGCACGCCCCTGGCCAACAGGTAGCGGCCCCGTTCCAGCGACCGCGACTTGAGCGGCGGCGGCCTCACGCACGCGACCACCGGTTGGGGCGCGTCGGTGGAGCACAGGTCCCTCACCTCGCCGTCGGGCGCAACGTCGGCCTCCACCCCATCATCTCCGCACCGGGCGACGATCGCGCGGCCACGTTCGCGGGTACCGTACTCCTCCCCGACGAGCACCCACCGCACTGCCACCGGCGACATCAACGCCTCCCCGACCAGGCCGGGACCCTCGACCAGGGCCAACCCCTCCCGCTCCCGCCCGCGGCGCGACCGGAGGCGCCGCGCCAGTCGCTGCTTAGATTTGCTGATCCGGTTCACCGCACCTTCCCCATCACCTGCGCCGCCCGTCATGACCATTCGAAAACCCCCTCCCGTCGCGCTCACCATCGCGGGTAGCGACAGCGGAGGCGGCGCTGGCATCCAGGCCGACCTCAAGACCTTTCACCAGTGGGGCGTCTTCGGCACCTCGGCAGTTACCGCCGTGACGGCGCAGAACACCCTCGGCGTCCAGGAGATCCATCCGGTTCCGGCCGCGACGATCGTCGCCCAGATCCGGAGCGTGGCCACCGATCTTCCCCCCCGCGCCGTCAAGTCCGGCATGCTCGCCACGGCCGGGATCGTCGTTGCCGTGGCGAAGTCGATCCGGCGCCACCGCCTGTGCGGCTACGTCCTGGACCCGGTGATGGTGGCGACCAGCGGCGACGCGCTGCTCGCTCCCGGCGCGGTAGCGGCGGTACGGCATGAACTCCTCCCTCTGGCCACGATCGTGACCCCCAACTGGCCCGAAGCCGCCCTTCTGACACAGGTAACGGAACCGAACCCGCCTGGCATGGCAAGAGCCGCGCGCGCGCTCGTGGACGCCGGGGCCGGGGCGGCGCTGGTGAAGGGCGGCCATCTGGGCGGCGACGAGGTGGTGGATCTCTTCTGGGACGGGGACACCGAGGTGCTGTTTCGCGGGCCCAGGATCGAAACGCGTCACACCCACGGGACGGGATGTTCGCTGAGCGCGGCGATCACCGCAGGGCTGGCGCGGGGGACGGGGCTGGAAGCGGCGGTGGATGGGGCGGTGAGGTGGGTTCGGGAGGCGATCGCGGGCGCGCCGGGGCTGGGAGGGGGGGCGGGGCCGCTGAATCACTTTGCGGAAGTGGATCCGATGTGACGGTTGCCGATCCGGCCGCCCAGCCGCCTCGGAGACCGATCCCGCAGTCCGTGGACACACCCGCGCGAGCCCCGTGAGCAGCCAGGCGAAGTGCCTCCTGGCAGCCCGTGGACAAAATCCCCGGCATTCGACCGGCGATGCATCCGGCCTGGACGCTTCGCCCCACCCTTCGAAGAGGTAAAGAAAACATTACAGTATGTCGAGAGCCAGGCTTTCGCCGTGTCAACGGCCACACCCAGGTCCCGGGCGATGTCGCTCAGTTGAGCAGCTGCCCGTGCGCGCGGCAACCGCCCTGAGAAAGCTCCGAAACCGCCCGAGGTCGCCGATCTGGCGGAGGCTTCGCACATCTCGCTCATCGGCAAGAGGTGGAGGATCGCCGCGCGTCCCGGGAGCGACTCGGTGATCTGCTCATTGAGGAGCAGGTTCTGGGATCCGGAAAGGAGGAACTGGCCGGTGCGGCCACGATCCTCGTCGGTCCTCTCTTTGACGTAGGGGAGAAGCCCCGGAGCGAACTGGACCTCATCGCATATGGCCGGGGGCGGGAAGCGCGCCAGGAAGGACCTGGGATCCTCCTCGGCCGAGTCGCGAACGTCGGGGAGGTCCAGGGAGACATAACCGTGTTCGCCCCCGGACAGGTGCCTCAGAAGTGTGGTCTTGCCCGATTGCCTGGGGCCGGTAAGCACAGTGACCGGGAATTCCGACACGGACCTCCTCAGGACCGGCTCCAGGGATCGCGATCCACCGACCGCCGGGAATCACCCGCCAGCCAAGGGAACCAGCCGCTCGAGCAACACCCCGAGCCGCTCTCCTCCCTCCGCCGCATACGCCATCACCTCCTCGTGATCGATGGCTCCGGCACCCACCCCGGACGCGTGGTTGGTCACCACCGAGAACGCCAGCACGCGCTGCCCCCCCGCCCGCGCGACCGTCATCTCGGGCACTGCGGACATCCCGACCACGTCCGCTCCGGCCGCCCTCAGGGCCCGGACCTCGGCGGGCGTCTCGAAGTGCGGTCCCGCAACCGCTGCGTACGTCCCTCGCGACATCGCGATCCCCGCCTTCAGCGCCTGGGACTCGGCCAGTTCCATCAGCCCCGGGTCGCAAGGGCGGCTCATGTCGGGGAATCGTTGTTCACCCTCGGCGACCGGCCCCGCGAGAGGCGCACGGAACATGAGGTTGACGTGGTCGTCGACGAGCACGACGGAACCGGGTGCCAGGTCGCGCCGGATCCCGCCGACGGCGTTGGTCAGGACAAGTGTTCCGGCGCCCAGCGCACGTCCCACCCGTACGGGAGCAGCCACGACCCGTGCGCCCACTCCTTCGTAGTAGTGGAAGCGGCCCGACTGGACGAGAACCGGTGTGCCCCCGATGCGCCCGACGATGAAGCTGCCCTCGTGGCCTTCCACCGAAGTCCGGGGAAACCCGGGCAATCCGGCGAACGGAATACGGACAGCGTCCTTCACACGCTCCGCGAGCCCCCCGAGCCCGGAGCCGAGCACGATGTGGACGCCTGGACGCAGCCCCCCTTCCCCGTGAAGGATGCTCGCGCACTCGCGAATCCGTGGTTTGCCAACTGCTTCCCGATCAGCCATTGCTTCGCCCGCGCCGCTGCGATCCCGCGATCCTGCCTCTGCGCCATTCCATGCCGTTCCCTCTCGTAGTCAGTCGCCGGTCATTCGGCGAACGATGGCTCCGCCGACCGCGTCCGCACCCCGGCCGAACGCCCCCGGCCGGCACTCAGACACGAAATGTCGGTGCGTGGGCGCGCTGGGAAAACCCGGAAAGCGGCGCTCGTGCTGAAAATCACCCGGACCGAAGTGGGGGACCCGTTCATTTCATGAGTTGACCCGCCGGATGGGGCATTCATAGCTTTCGGGGCGTCTTCTGACGAGGAGGTCGAAGATGAAGCTGGCGACACGAATCGTCGCGGCACGCCACGAGTGCGTTTGCGCGCTGGCGGTCCTGGCCCTGGCCGGCGCGTGCGACGACCCGGTCCAGCCGGATCCACGCCATCTGTTGACCAAGGTCTACGAAGCGATGGGCGGACCCCGCTGGGACAACCGCGACAACTGGGCGACCGACGCACCGCTCGACACATGGTACGGAGTGACGACCGACTCGGAAGGGAATGTCACCGGGCTGGACCTCGCGTTCAACGGACTGACAGGCTCGATTCCGCCGGAAATCGGCAGCTTCCGAAACCTCGAATACCTGAATCTGGCGCTAAACGAACTGAGGGGCACGGTCCCGCCCGAAATCGGCAACCTCCGGAACCTCGAGTATCTGAATCTGGCACTGAGTCTGGGGCTGGAACGCCTTCGAGGTCCCATCCCGCCCGAAATCGGCGGCCTCGAAAGCCTCGAGTACCTCAATCTGGCGATAAACCGCCTGATCTCGATCCCGCCTGAAATCGGCAACCTCCGGAACCTTGAATACCTGAACCTTGGACAAAACCAGCTCGCGGGCGCGGTTCCGCCCGAAATCGGCGACCTCCGGAACCTCGATTCCCTGCGCCTGGGCCAGAACGCTCTGACCGGGCCGATTCCGCCCGAAATCGGTAACCTCGGGAACCTCGAGGTGCTCGGTCTCGACTTCAACGCGTTGACCGGTCCGATTCCGCCCGAAATGGGCAACCTCGAGACCCTCAAGGTGATCCACCTTCAATACAACGAGTTGACAGGCCCGATTCCGCCCGAGATCGGTGACCTCGGGAACCTCGAGGTGCTTGCGCTGAACGCAAACATCGTTGGAGGCTCGAGTGGTCTGACCGGCTCGATACCGCCCGAGATCGGTAACCTCGAAAGTCTCGACACACTCAGGCTCGACGCGAACCGGCTGACCGGCCCGATCCCGCCCGAAATCGGCAATCTCCACGGTCTCGAAGACTTGCGTCTGAACCTGAACAGCGGATTGAGCGGTCGGCTTCCGCTTGAATTGACCGATGTCCCCCTCAACCTGTTCCACTGGGACGCAACGGATCTCTGCGCCCCCACCGACGACAGGTTTGTGGAGTGGCTGGCCTCGATACGCAATCACATTGGGGGGGAATACTGCGATGCCGCCATCGGCCGACGGGTACGCAAGTAAGGACACGGCGGGTACGCATGAGGGACAACCGGAGTTCGCGGGCTGCCACGCACCTCAGATCAACACCCCCGCGATCGCCGCCGTCATGAAGGCCGCGATCGAGCCCCCGATCATCGCCCGGAGACCCAGGCGCGCCAGGTCCTGCCGCCGACGCGGCGCGATCCCCCCGATCCCCCCGATCTGGATGGCGATCGACGAGAAGTTGGCGAACCCCGAGAGCGCGTAGGTCGCGATCGTCGCGGCACGCGGGCTGAGCTGCCCGTCCGCCATCTCCCCGGCAAGCCCAAGGAACGCCACGAACTCGTTGGCCACCGTCTTGATCCCCATGAGCGACCCCACCGGCGCGGCCTCTGCCCAGGGCACGCCCATCACCCACGCCACCGGCGCCAGCAGCCACCCCAGGATCCTCTCGAGCGTCAGGCCCTCGATCCCCACCAGCCCCGCCGCCCACCCCAGCACCGCGTTCAGGAGCGCGATCATGGCCAGGAAGGCGAGCAGCATCGCGCCCACGTTGAGCGCCAGCTTCAGCCCCTCGCTCGCCCCCCGCGCCGCGGCCTCGATCACGTTCACGTCGGGGCGTTCCAGCTTCGTCCTGAGCTCTCCGGCGGTCTCCGCCTTCTCCTCCTCGGGCACCATCAGCTTGGCCACGACCAGGGCGGCCGGCGCGGACATGACCGACGCGGCCATCAGGTGTCCCGCGATGTCCGGAAAGAACCCCACCAGCATCCCCGCGTAGGCCGCCATCACGCCCCCCGCCACCGTGGCGAAGCCCCCGGTCATCACCGCCATCAGCTCGGACTGCGTCATGCGGTCCACGAAGGGCTTGACCAGCAGCGGCGCCTCGGTCTGCCCCACGAAGATGTTGCCCGCGGCCGAGAGCGTCTCGGCGCCGCTCGTGCGCATGGTGCGCTGCATCACCCAAGCGATCCCGCCCACGACCCTCTGCATGACGCCGAGGTGGTACAGCACCGTCATGATCGACGCGAAGAATATGATCGTGGGCAGCACGTTGAAGGCGACGAAGGCCCCGGTGCGGGCCACGTACCGCCCCTCGGCGGCGAAACCGCCGTTGCCCGGATCGCCCACTCCCACGGGCACGTTGTTCCACACCAGGTCGCCGAAGAGGAAGCTCGCGCCCTCCAGGGTGAAGCCCACCGCCGCGAGGATCACGTCGTTGGCCGCGTCGAATATGCCCGCGCCGAAGGGCGTGCGCAGGATCAGCAGCGCGAAGATGAGCTGCAGGGCGAGGCCCCAGAGCACGATCCGCCAGGGGATCCTCTTGCGGTTCACGCTGAGGGCCCACGCACCGGCGGTGAGGAGGACGAGGCCGAGAAGGCCCCTCAGGCGCACGAGCAGGCCGGGGCCGGCGGCGGTCTGGGTGACGGACTCCGCGGACGCCGTCAGGAGAGTATCGGTGGCCGTGGACACGGCGGGGCCGCTCGACGCGGCGGCGGCGCCGTCGATTCCGGGAAGGTTCGCGGTGGCCAGAAGGGCCGCAACCGCCTCCAGGGACAGGGACATGGGATGGATCCGGAAGAGGGAACGGGGGCGGCCGGGACGCAATTGGGCATTCGGGACGGCTGGTACGATATACCGCCCGCGTCCTCCCGGCCATTGTCGGGTGGTCGCATCCGGGCAGCCCGAGTCGGTAACGGGCATGGGTGAGAATCGGCAATCTGCGGAAGCTCAGCGCCCTCTCGATGGCCCGGACCGGCCTGTCCGGATCGGTCCCGCCGGAAATCCAACCTCCGCGACCTTCAAAGGCTGCTACTGTCAAAGAGCGCGCTGAGCGGTCCGCTTCCGTTGGAATTGACCGGAACGGCCCTGAAAATGTTCCGGTGGCAATGGACCCGTCTCTGTGCCACCCGTGAAGATGCCTTCCAGGAATGGCTGGAGTCGATCGAAGACCACGAGGGACGGCCGAATTGTCCAACCGGAGGGGCGCAAGGCTCGGGCTCCGGCTGACATTCCCTCCAACCACTCCTGGAAGTCGTCATCCGTGGGCGCGCACAGGTCGGTTTCCCGGAGATCCAGGGTCTTGAGCTTGGTGAGATCGGTCAGAGTCGAAGGCAGCGGCCCCGACAGGTCGGTGTTTCCGTTGAGGAGCAAATGCTCCGGTTCCGTCAGGTCTCCCAGGGAGGAGGGCAAGGAGTCCTCCAGCTCGTTTCGCTGAAGAGCCAACAGCTTGAGATCGGTCAAGTCGCCGAGGGAGGAAGGGATTTCATCCGTCAGCCCGTTGTCGCGGAGCGACAGTTCCTCAAGGTCGGTCAGGTTGCCCAGCGAAGCGGGTATCGATCCGGTCAACTGGTTCTCGTGAAGGTACAATGCGGTGAGTGCGGTCAGGTTGCCGAGAGATGAGGGCAAGCTGTCTTCCAGCTCGTTTTGCTGCAGCGCCAGCTCCTCGAGCCCGGCCAGATCTCCCAACGCCGCCGGGATCGCGCCGTCCAGTCCGTTGTCCCTGAGAGACAGTGCCTGGAGATTGGCCAGACTGCCCAGTTCCTCCGGAATCGATCCACTCAACTGGTTCTCATAGAGGAAGAGCACCTCCAGCATGGCCAGATCGCCGACGGACGACGGGATCTCGCCGTCCAGGGCGTTGTCGCCGAGTTTCAGCTGCACGACGCGGCCCCCGCTGGTCGTGACCCCGTACCAGTAGCCCAGGCTACGGGCCTCCATCCAGCCGGAGTTGTCCGTCCAGTCGTCCCCGTCCGTCGTATTGTACAGCTCCACCAGCAACGGCCTGTCCGGGCTCGGGCAGGCCCGCACGCCGCGCCGCGTCCCAATCCCCACCAGCCATGCCTGGAAATCGGCATCGTTCGGCGCGCACAGCTCCGTTTCGCGCAGGTCCAGCGTCCGCAGTGCGGCGAGGCCGGCAAGTTCGAGCGGGAGAGGGCCGGCCAGCCCCGTGTTGCCGCGCAGGAGCAGATGCTCGAGTTGGGCGAGGTTGCCCGGAGTCTCCGGCAATTCGCCTTCCAGACGGTTCCGCTGCAGATCCAATAGCCGCAGGTCCTGCAGCCTTCCGAGAGAGGCCGGGATCTCTCCCGTGAACGCGTTGTCGCGCAGGGACAGTTCCAGAAGATTGTCCATTTCACCGAGCCATCGGGGAACCGGCCCAGTCAGTTGATTCTGGTGGAGGTAGAGGCGCTCGAGGGCCGTCAGGTCTGCGAGCGACGAAGGCAAACCGCCCTAGAAATCGTTGCGTTGGAGCGCCAGTAGCGTCAGTCCGGTCAGGTCGCCCAGGAAGGAGGGTGACCGGCCCCCTATCCGGTTCCCGTGGAGCGACAGCTCTTCGAGGGCGTCCAGACCGGCCAGAGACGACGGAATCGGACCCGTCAAACCATTCTCGTGAACATGAAGGCGCACCAGTTCCGTCAGGTCGCCCAGCGAGGCGGGCAAGGTCCCTTTGCAGCCGGTTTCCCTGCAGGGCCAGTTGCTGCAGACCGGTCAGTTCTCCCAGCGAGTCGGGAATGCTCCCGGTGAGTCCGTTGTCCCGCAGCGACAGCTCCAGCAGGCCGGCCAGGTTGCCCAGCGACGGGGGGATCGCGCCCGTCAACCGGTTTCCGTGCAGCCGAAGCACCTCCACATCGGCCAGATCCCCCAGGGAGGAAGGGATCTCGCCGCGCAGGGCGTTGTCGCCGAGCTCCAGCCGCGATACGTGACCCGTCCCGCTACGGGTCGTGACACCGTACCAGTCGCCGAGACGCCGGGCCGCCAGCCATCCGGCGTTGTCCGTCCAGTCGTAGCCGTCCGTCGCTCGGAAGAGTTCCTCCAGCAGCTGCTGGTCCGGGCTGGGGCAGGCCCAGACGCCGCTTCGGGTCTCGATCCCCTCGAGCCACGCCTGAAACGCGCTGTCCCGCGGGGCACACAGTTCGGTGTCCCTCAGGTCCAGCGTCCGGAGTTCGGTGAGTCTGCCGAGTTCCAGCGGAAGCGCACCCGTCAACCCGGCGTTGCCGTTCAGCCACAAGTGTTCCAGAGCGGTGAGATTCCCCAGCGATGCGGGGACAGGCCCCTCGAGCAGGTTGTCCTGGAGGGCCAGTTGCAGGAGGAGCGTGAGGCGTCCCGGGGAAGCCGGAATCTCCCCGGTGAACTCGTTGTCGCGAAGCGGGAGTTCCACGAGATCGTCAAGGTTGCCGAACCGGTCCGGGATCGGGCCCCTGAAGTTGTTCTCCTGCAGATGCAGGCGTTCCAGCGCCGCCAGGTTTCCCAGCGACGCAGGCAGTTCCCCCTCGAGTTCGTTGCGCTGCAGGGCCAGCCGCCGCAGTTCGCTCAGCTCTCCGAGGACGGCGGGAATCTCTCCCGTCAGCCGGTTGTCGCCGAGCGTCAGTTCCTGGAGGCCGGCCAAGCCCCCCAATGCCGACATGTTCCCCAGCGCAGCAGGCAAGTCCCCCTCCAGCTGGTTTCGCTGCAGCGACAGTTGGAGGAGCCCGCCGAGGTCGCCAAGCGACGCCGGAATCTCCCCCGTCAACCGGTTGTCGCGCAGGGACAGGTCCAGCAGGCGGGTCAGCCGGCTCAACTCGGTCGGAATGGAGCCCGTGAGCTGATTCCCCTGCAGGTACAGGCTGTCCAGCTCCGTCAGGTCGCCGAGCGCCGGAGGGACGCCACCTTCCAGCTGGTTCCGCTCAAGTCCCAGAAACCGCAAACCCGCTCAGCTGGCCGATGCTTGCAGGAATCACTCCCGCAAACGCGTTGTCCCCGAGTGACAATGCCAGCAGCGGCTCAGGTCGCCCAGCGATTCGGGAATCGAACAGGTCAGCTGGTTGTCGTTGAGCGAGAGGATCTCGAGCTCGATCAGGTTGCGCATGGAAGGGGGCAGTTCACCGCTCAGGAGATTCCCGGCTAGGTGCAGCCCTACGACGTGCCGACCGTCCTCGTTGGTGGTGACGCCGTACCAGCCGGTCAGAGGGCCGGTGCCCAGCCAACCGGTGTTGTTGGCCCAGGCCGGTCCGCCGGTGGCTTCGTACAACTCGATGAGGGTGCCCCGGGAGGTTTTGACCCGCACATCTGCGCCGGCCGACGCCGAGCCCGCGGTGGCTCTGATCCGTGTTGTGCCGTCTGCGACCGCACTTGCCAACCCCGAAGGGTCCACCAACACCCTTCGGTCCAACCGATTCCATCCTTCAGGTCGAGGTGAGTGAGGTGGTTGGAACAATTGGTATGTTCGTAGAGCGGCTGCATGCAACACCGGATCGGCGGCTGGTCCACTCCTCTCGCGAATAGCGGGAGTCCAGCAGGCGGGACTCGCACCTCCAAATCGCGTAAGTTTCAATCAGGGTACGCGGAATCGGCCACGCGACCTCCTGCCAAAATGGCAGGGTCGCGGTGGCGTGAATCACGGCTTGTGGTATCCTGCGGATTCCGAGCCCACATTTTCGGGTGGGCCTTCCAGTGTCGTGGACTCGTCACGGGGCAGCTCGTCCACCAGGTGCTCGATGGTCTCCCGAAGGACGGGCCGGCCACGGATTCCGTCGACGCTCTTGGCAATCGCGCCGCAGACCAAGGCGGTCATCAGGATCTCGGGGCGATGGCCCGGTTCAGCCATCCCGAGCCTCAGCGTCGGCGTTTCAGGGTCATCGGCATGCCGCCCTTCACCTTGAGGGTCGTCCGGGGCATTATCTCCGCCTTTCCTCTCGCATCCGCGCGCCAGCGCCGGCACAGGGTGGCCAGCGCAATCTTCGCCTCCATCCACGCGAAGCCCTCGCCGATGCACTGATGCGGGCCTCCCCCGAAGGGAAAGTAGGCGAACCGCGGCAGCTCGCTGCGGAACTCGTCCGTCCAGCGTTCGGGCCGAAACTCGAGCGGGTCGTCGAACCAGCGTGGATCGCGGTGTGTGATCAGCGGCGAGGTCACCACTGAGACGCCCGCGGGAATACGATGACCCCCAAGTTCGATGGGCTCGTATACCATCCTTCCCAGGAGCCAGAACGGCGGATAGAGCCTCAGCGTCTCCGTGACCACCTGGTCGGTGACGGGCAGATCGGGAAGGTCGTCAAGGGTGGCGTCGCGGTCCCCCAGCACATCGTCCAGCTCCGCATGGAACCGCTTCTCCACCTCGGGGTTCTGCGACAGGAGGAACATCGCGTACGCCAGGGTCGTCGCCGTGGTGTCGTGCCCGGCGATGTACAGGGAGACCGCCTCGTCGCGCACCAACTCGTCGCTCATTCCGCTGCCTTCCTCGCCCTCGGCATCCTCGTATCTCACCTGCAGCAGCATGCACAGCAGGTCCTCGCCCTGGGCACCCGACAGCCGCCGCTCCCTGATCAGGCCGTAGATCAGCTCGTCCAAGTACGCCCGCGCCGCCCTGAAGCGCCGGGTGGAAGGCACGGGAAGGCGATGGAGAAGCCGCCGCAGAAACAGCGGCTGGGTCAGGCGGAGGTAGATGTACCCCTCGCTCTCCGCGAACGACTCGCCCACGCGCCGGACGACCTCGCCCGTCTCGATGTCGAACAGGGCCTTCGCCACGATCTGGAGCGTCAGGTCCCGCATCTCCTGCTCCATGTCCACCCTGGCCCCGTCCCGCCACTGCCGGGACTTCCGGGACGCGATCTCGGTCATGGCCCCGGCGTAGTGTTCGATGTATCTGCGATGGAACCGAGGCTGTATCAGCCGCCGCTGCGCCAGATGGAACGCTCCGGTGGAGGCCGTGAGGCCGTCTCCCATCATCCAGCGTATGGTCTCGAACGCAATGGCGCCCCTCCCGGTCCTGTGGTGCTCGGTCACCAGGACCTGCCGGTTGAGATCGGGGTGATTGACGAGGCAGATCAGGATGGGCTTCACCGACACGGTGCTGACATCGCCGTAGGTGGCCGCATCTCGCAGCAGGCCGACAAGGTCGGATCGAAGGCGGAACGCCTGCCCGACGAGCGGCAACCCGGATGGCCCCGGAGGCATTTCAGTGCGCCGGATGGAAGGCGTGGGCGGATCTACGAGCGACTCCGTGGCGGTCGTCACCGATTGCCTGCGGGTCATCGTCCCGACCCCCTTCTCCGAGCGGTTCGCCGCCCGTGGTTGCCTGCCCGAGTCTTCGGCATCGCCAGCCTGCTCCTTTACGACGGTCGCATCGATCATGCGGAATTCGGTTGCGCTGCGGACCCGGTCATTGTACCTGTAACGTGTCCGCCCTGCAACGCCGGATTGGGAATTGTGAAGGCAGAGATCACTGAGAAGCTTTGGCGTGCATCTCCAATATGACTTCTACATGTCCAGAACACGGAAGTAATATGGTCTTATTGTGAACCATACGGTCCCGGGCTGAAGCCGCCAGTCATTGCCTCCGGCCCTCACGCTCCGAGACGAAGAACGTTGGCCGCGCGGCGCGACGGGGCGTCCGGGGCGCTCGCGGCACCCCGGCGACCATGGGACCGTGCGCCAACCTCGCTGCCCGAACCTGCGTCGCGGGCGGTGCAAGTCGCGGCTGGAGCGATGGCTGGTTGACCCCACGCCCTGTCGTGGCTCACTGCCCACACCGTCCGCCGACGAGGTCCTCCAATGAAGCTGCGACACATGGTGCAGAGGTCGGACACGGTTGCCGGTCGCTGGTTCGACCGCTCCGTGCTCCTGCTGATCGTCGCGTCGGTCGTCCTGATGTCCCTGTCGACGATCCCCAGCCTCTCACCGGCCTTGAGGACGGCCCTTGCCGCGGCCGAGTTCGTCATCATCGTGCTCTTCACCGTCGAGTACGGTCTCCGGATCGTCACGGCCGACAGCCGATGGAGGTTCGTCCGCAGCTTCTACGGGATCATCGACCTGGTGGCTCTGGTGACGTTCTGCCTGACCCTGGCCCGGGCCGGAATGATGGACCTCCGCGCGGTCCGCGCACTGCGTCTGCTTCGAGTCTTCCGCGCATTCGAGTTCCGTCGCTACGTCGTCGCGACGGCACGCATCGGCAGGGCCTTGAAGTACGCGCGCGACGAAGCGGTGGTCTTTCTGTTCGCCACGTTGGTCCTGCTGTACATAGCCGCGATGGGCATCCACCACTTCGAGTCGCAGGCGCAACCGGAGAAGTTCGATTCGGTGTTCCACAGTCTGTGGTGGGCTGTCGTCACCCTCACGACCGTCGGTTACGGCGACGCGTATCCGATCACGCTGGGTGGCAGGCTGTGGACGTTCGTTGTGCTGCTGCTGGGAATGGGCATCGTGGCCGTCCCCGCAGGACTGATCGCATCGGGGCTGTCGAGGGCCATCGAGGAGGAGCGCGCGACTTGAACGCCGGAGAGAGTCCTCGTCTCGGGCAGGTCTTCACTGGTCGCCCTACGTTGCACTCTAGATCTAGAGCACTCAGGTGTCTCCCCAAAGCCGCAACCGGTTTAGTCAAGATCGATGATCGTCGATCTCGACATGATCGGCTTCGGGGTGGGGCGCAGCGACCAGACCGCCCATCCCGTCCACCACGGCTGCCGTCCCCGGTAGCGGTGAGGCATGGATTGGTGACCCGTCGACTCCCATGAACCGCACGGATGTTGCTGGATGGCCAGCCGCGCTCGGCACGAGCAGCGTGTCTTCCGAGTAGGGTTCACCGTTCACCTGAATCTCGCGAAGATCGCGCAGGTATCGGAACTGGACACCATCCAGCATTGCCACCTGCTTATCGTAGACGCGAAGGAGAAATCGACCCTGCCGAGCGCCCATGACTTCGGCCAGACCGCACTCGGACGGTTGGAAGTTACGGCCCTTCCAGCCCAAAGGACTCGATCTCAGGAAATCAGTTGCGGAGGCTCGCCGACGAAAAGGTCGCCCTCGTCGGAATTGTCGCGGGGTCAGAGCGGCCTTCCGGGTCGACGGGCACATGCCCAGATCGAACCCACTCCACCGGCGCAATCACGATGAAGTGGCCCCTCATCGGCAGGTGAACCGCGAGAAGGAGGCGGGGTCGGCGGCACTGGCGGTGCCGATTGACGATGCCGGTGTGCTGGGGAAGCCCATCAAGTGGCACATCCACTTCCAGCCCCTCTTGAACAGCCTCAACATCGCACCCGAACTCTACGGCGGGGCCTCGTCCGCGGCCACGCCCGAAAGCCGGGGCGTCGCTGGCCCGCTTCGCTTCGAGAGCCGCTATCGGTCGGCCACGCCGGTCGCCGAGCAAATGAGTCGAACCGCGTACGCTCGGACGCCGTCTCTTCGGCAGGGCGTCGATCGTGACCCCGGAGAACGTTTCGGTCTTGGCTCTCATACCCCGACCCAGGGATTCACGATCTCGACCCCCATGTCCTCGAAATCGCGAACGTTGCGCGTCGCAAGCCTCATGCGCCCAGCCATCGCGATGGCCGCAATCTGGCAATCCGCCGAAGCCACCGGACGGCCGGCGGAGCGGCGCGCGGCGGCAATGTGGCCGTAGGCACGGGCGGCATCGCTGTCGAACGGGAGCACCCGGTCCTCGAAGGCGTCGCCCAGCATCGCCTCGATCTTGAAGAAGAGCGTCTCGCGGCGCCGACCAAACGGTAGGATGGCGGCACCGTAGCGCAACTCCGCTTCGCTCACAGCCGAGAGGAACAGGTCCTCCACGGGATGGCCCGAGACCCAGCGTGCGACCGCTGGCTCGGGCGATTCGCGCATCAGTTCGGAGACGACGTTGGTATCAAGCAGCGTGGACATGCCTCCCGGGATTACTCGAAGGGCGGCGGCTCACGCGCGGGGTCGCGCTCGGGCAACTCCAGGTCCACTCCGTTTTCCGGCCCGAAGTAGGAGCGGATGATGCTCGTCAGGTCTCGGGATCTCTCCGCGCGCCCGACGGCTTTGCGAAGGATCTGCCGGACCTCCTCTTCCATTGAGTGGCCGTTGCCGGCCGCCCGCACCCGCAGGCGGGTCCGTATGTCGTCGTCGAGGTTTCGGATCGTGATGCTTGCCATGGGCTGTGCCTCCTTGCGCGGCAGGAAAGCTATCCGCTGCTTGCGTTGCAAGCAAGATCCTGCTTTCCCGGCCATGGTCGAACATCTTCTTGACGGCACAGACGGTGCTCCAGTGTTACCAGAGGCCCAACGAGGACCGGCTCAAGAAGGCGCTCGAAGAGCGGCGGCGGGTCGCCTCCCCCTATTAGCGGGAGTCAATCGGGACTCGCGCCTCCAAATCGCGTAAGTTTCGATCAGGGTACGCGGAATCGGCCACGCGACCTCCTGCCAAAATGGCAGGATCACCACCCCGTCACCCGCCATGGGCTTCAGACCGGCCAAATTGGCAGTCAGGACCGGCCATTTCGGCAGGTTCCCAGCCACGGAGAGCGCGCGGCGCCCCGTTCCCGTCACACCGACGCCCCCGTTTCCCGGCACGCGCCTTGCCACAAGTTCCCTGGTTACTTCGTAGGCAGCTTGAGCGAATACGAATCCGCCGGCTACGACCGGCACCACAACCGATGGCCGGGGCCGGCCGGAGAGGCCCTGCCCCACCGGCAGCGAAAGGAAGAGCAGAATGGGCAAGATCATAGGAATCGACCTGGGGACGACGAACTCGGTGGTCGCCGTCATGGAGGGCGGCGAGCCCGCGGTGATTCCCAACTCCGAGGGCGGGCGGACGACCCCCTCCGTCGTAGCCTTCGCCAAGGACGGCGAGCGGCTGGTCGGGCAGGTGGCGCGCCGCCAGGCCATCACCAACCCCGAGAACACCGTCTTCTCGATCAAGCGCTTCATGGGCATGCGCTACGGCGAGGTGGAGACCGAGCGCAAGCGGGTGCCCTACAAGGTGGGCCGCGACGGGCAGGACCGGGTGGCCGTGAACCTGCCGAACGGCGGCAAGTCCTTCACGCCTCCCGAGATCTCGGCCGTGATCCTGCAGAAGATGCGGCAGACCGCCGAGGACTACCTGGGCACCTCGATCACCGAGGCCGTGATCACGGTGCCGGCGTACTTCAACGACGCCCAGCGGCAGGCCACCAAGGACGCGGGCAAGATCGCGGGGCTCAAGGTCAAGCGGATCATCAACGAGCCGACGGCGGCCGCGCTCGCCTACGGGCTGGACAAGAAGACCGACGAAAAGATCGCCGTCTTCGACCTGGGCGGGGGAACCTACGACATCTCGATCCTCGAGATCGGCGACGGGGTCTTCGAGGTGAAGGCCACCAACGGCGACACGCACCTGGGCGGCGACGACCTCGACCAGGTCCTGATCGACTGGCTGGTCGCCGAGTTCAAGCGCGACCAGGGCATCGACCTGTCCAGGGACTCGATGGCGCTGCAGCGGCTCAAGGAGGCCGCCGAGAAGGCCAAGATGGAGCTGTCGTCCAGGACCTCCACCGACATCAACCTCCCCTTCATCACGGCCACGCAGGAAGGACCGAAACACCTGAACTACCAGCTCACCCGGGCCCGCTTCGAGCACCTGGTCGACGACCTCATCCAGCGCACGATCCCGCCCATGCGGAAGGCGCTGGAGGATGCGGGGCTCACCCCGGACGACATCGACGAGGTCGTGCTGGTGGGCGGCTCCACGCGCATCCCGAAGGTGCAGCAGGTGGTCGAGGAGTTCTTCGGGCAGGAGCCGCACCGGGGCGTCAACCCCGACGAGGTCGTGGCCGTGGGCGCCGCGATCCAGGGCGGCGTGCTGGCGGGCGACGTGAAGGACGTGCTGCTCCTCGACGTGACCCCGCTGTCACTCGGGATCGAGACGCTGGGAGGCGTGATGACCTCGTTGATAGAGCGCAACACCACCATCCCCACCAAGAAGATGGAAGTCTTTTCGACGGCCGAGGACAGCCAGACCACGGTGGAGATCCACGTGCTCCAGGGCGAGCGCAAGATGGCGCTCGACAACCGCACGATCGGGAAGTTCCAGCTGACCGGGATTCCTCCGGCGCCCAGGGGCGTGCCGCAGGTCGAGGTCGCCTTCGACATCGACGCCAACGGCATCCTGCACGTGACCGCGAAGGACCGGGCCACGGGCAAGGAGCAGAAGGTGCGCATCGAAGCCTCGGGCGGGCTGAGCGACAACGAGATCGACCGCATGGTGAAGGACGCCGAGAAGCACGCGGCCGACGACGAGCAGCGCCGTGAGGCGGCCGAGGCGCGCAACCACCTCGACTCGCTGGTGTACCAGGTCGAGAAGGACTCGGGCGAGTGGGGCGACAAGGTCTCCGAGGATACGAGGGGCCGGCTCGACGCCGCGCTCGAGCGGGGGAAAGCCGCGCTCAAGGGCGACGACACAGGCGAAATCAACGAGGCGCGCGACGAGCTCATGCAGGCGTTCAGCGCCGCCGGCCAGGAGGTCTACCAGGCGCAGGCGGCCGAGGCCGCGACGGAGTCCGAGGCGTCCGACGACGACGACACCCCGTCGCCTCCGGCGGGCGAGGCGGGCGACGAGGACGTGGTCGAGGCCGACTACGAGATCGTGGAGGAGGAGCGGTAGCGGTGCGTGGCAGGGTTCCGGCACGCTCGCCGCGGGACTGCCGCCTGTCCGTCCCGGGCAACGGCGGCGTCCCGCGGCGCGTCGCAGTGGCTGTGGCGGGAGCCCGCGGGGCACCCCGAAACGTGAACTTTTTGCAGGAGAAGTAACGATGTACGATCCACTCAGAGCCAAGGCCAGGGTCGCCCTGTCGGTGGCGGCCTGCTTTCTGTTCGGACTGGGAATCGCGTCTCAGTTCGGATTCACCGAGTCCGCCGTGCCGCCGCCGGCGGTGCAGACCGGTCCCCGGGTGTCCGACGCGGCCGTGCAACCGGCGCTGGACCTCAGCGAGGCATTCGTCAACATCGCCGACGCGGTCACTCCCGCGGTCGTGATAATCGAGGCTACCCGCCAGCGCCAGCGCCTGATCCCCGGCGGCGGCGGCTTCGAGTTCTTCTTCCGCCGGCAGCCCCTCGACACGGTGTCGCACATAGTGCCGGCCGGGGGCAGCGGCTTCATCATAACCGCAGACGGCTACGTGATGACCAACAACCATGTCGTCGAGGGGGCGGAGCGCATCAGCGTCGCTCTCAAGGATGGGCGCAGGTTCAACGCCGAGGTGGTGGGCACGGACCCGACCACCGACATCGCGGTGATCAAGATCGACGGTGAGGGCCTGCCCACCGCTTCGCTGGGGTCCTCGGCGGAAGTACGGGTCGGCGAATGGGTGCTGGCCGTCGGCAATCCCGGTTTCGCGCAGCCGGGTCAGTCGCCCGCCCTCGACTACACAGTGACGGCGGGGATCGTGTCGGCGGTCGGCCGGTCGCTGGCGCTCCTCAACAGAAGTCTTCAGCTGGACCCGGAGTTCACGGCGAACCCGGCCTTCGCCATCGAGGACTTCATCCAGACCGACGCCGTGATCAACTCGGGCAACTCGGGCGGGCCCCTGGTCAACCTGCGCGGACAGGTGATCGGGGTGAACGCGGCCATCGTGAGCCGCACCGGAGTCTATCAGGGCTACGGCTTCGCCGTCCCGATCGACCTTGCACACCGGGTCATGGAGGATCTGGTCGCGCACGGGCGGGTGCGAAGGGCGTATCTGGGGATCAGTATCGAGCCGGTGCTGGAGGCCGATGCGGAGTACCTCGGGCTGCCCGAAGTGGCGGGGGCCTTGGTCCAGAGCGTGACCCCCGGCGCACCCGCCGAGCGTGCCGGCCTGGAAGACTACGACGTTGTCACGGCGCTGGATGGCGAGAAGGTGCTCACGGGTAACGACCTGCAGCACAAGATCGCGCTGAAGGCACCCGGCGACGAGGTGCGCATCACGGTGTACCGCGACGGCCGCCCGCGTGAGATATCCGCAAGACTGGCCGAGGCCCCCTTCAATGAAGATGTGGTCGTGGCCCAGCGCTCCTCCCGGAGGGCGGCAGACCGGCTCGGGATCGTCGAAGTGCGCGATTTGGATACCAGGGAGGCCAGGGAGCTGGGGCTCGAAAGCACCGCCGGGGTCGTGTTGCTGGAACTGCAGCAGGGCGGCCCGGCCGCGCGCCGAGGCCTGCGAGGCGGCTGCGTGGTCACCGAAGTCGACCGCCGGCCCATCGAGGACCGCGGCGACTGGCGCGACGCGCTGGACGATGTGAAAGCAGGCGACGTCGTATCGGTGATCGCGGCGTGCCCCGTTCGGGGAGGCAGAAACGATCCCAGGATGATCAATATCCGCGTACCGGAGTAACCGGGCGAGGCACCGGCGGATTTCCAGGGCCGGTCCCCGGGGCGGAAGCGGGGACCGGCCCTTTCTCGTTTGCCCCCCTTGGTGCGCGCCCGCCCCGCATTACCTTTCATTACCCATCGGACAGCCGCGCCGGGACCGTGGGCCCGAAGCGCACGGGCCGCGCCCGACGGCCGGAGCACGACGAGGAGCGAAAGTGGCGGAACTGGTAGACGCGCAAGACTTAGGATCTTGTGGCCCCTGGCCGTGGGGGTTCGAGTCCCCCCTTTCGCATTCGGGGCGGGTCGGGTCATGAACGCCCGCGCGCGGGCCGCGGGGCGGGGCGGCGGGCCCGGCGTCGACGTGAAGGTCACCGAGGGAAAGCGGTGCCGCCGCACCCTCGAGGTGAGTGTTCCGACGGGCTTGGTGGAAACCCAGCGGGTGGCCGTGACCCGCAAATACGCGTCCCGCCTGAAGCTGAAGGGGTTCCGCAAGGGCCGGGTGCCTCCCGGCGTGATCCACAGGCGTTTCGGCCGCGCCATCGAGGAAGAGGCCGTCGAGAGGGCTATCCGCAACGCCTGCGACGAGGCGATCGCGTCCCGGGAGCTGAAGCCGGTCAGCGATGTGGATGTGACGGACGTGCGCTTCGAGCCGGGCGACCCGCTTACCTTCAAGGCCACCTTCGAGGTGCGGCCGGCGGTCCCGCTGGGGCGACTCGGGGGCTTCCGCGTCGAGCGTCCCCGGGTCGAAGTGCCGGAGGGAGCGGTGGACCGGATCATCGAGCGGCTGCGCGGCGAGCACGCGGTCTGGAGGACCGCCGCGAACGGCCGGCCGCAGCCGGGCGAAGCCGTCACCGTGGTGATGACGAGGCTGGACGGGGAGGATTCGAAGCGCGACGATAGCCGGCAGTACGACCTGATCCTGGGTGAGGGACAGGCCCTCCCGGATGTCGAAGAGGCGATCCGCAGCCTGGCCGCGGGTGAGGAGGGTGACTTCGATGTGGCCTTCCCCGACGATTTCGCCGACGAGAGCCGGCGCGGAGTGCGGCGCAGGGTGAGGATCGCGCTGCTGTCCCGCAGCGTGCCGGAGCTGCCCGAAGTGGATGACGCCTTCGCGCGTTCGGTCGGCGAGTTCGAGAATCTGGACGACCTGCAGGAACGGATCGGCGAGGATCTCGAGCGGGAGGCCAGGTCGCGGGCCGAGGCGGAGGTCAACGACCGGCTGATGCGCATGGTCGTGGAGGCCAACCCGTTCGAAGTGCCCGAATCGTTGGTGGAGAGGTACACAGACGCGGTTCTCCGCGAGGCCGACGACATGGAAGCCGAAGAGCTCGATGTGCTCCGGGAGGAGCTCCGGCCCGCGTCGGCGTTCGCGGTGCGACGGGACCTCCTTGCGAGCCGGATCACCGAGGAGCACGGCCTGCACGCTTCACCCGACGAGGTGGGCGCACAGCTGGAGGCGGTGGCGCGAAAGCGGGGAGAGCCGGTAGGCCGGGTTCGGGCCCGGCTTCGCGAATCGGGCGCATTCGAAACCATGGAACGGCGGCTCACCGATGCGAAGCTCATCCGCTTCCTCCGCGAGCGGTCGGAAATCACCGAAGCGGAGCTCTGACCCATGTCCACATATCCGCCCTACGTGATCGAACGGACCAGCCGGGGCGAGCGCAGCTACGACATCTTCAGCCGTCTCCTGATGGACCGGATCGTCTTCCTGGGCAGTTCCATCAACGACCAGGTGGCCAACATCATCGTGGCGCAGCTGCTCTTTCTGGACGCCGACGATCCCGACCGGGAGGTCTACCTGTACATCAACTCGCCGGGCGGGAGCGTCTACGCCGGGCTCGCGATCTACGACACCATCAACCACCTGCGCGCTCCGGTCTCCACCTACTGCGTCGGGATGGCGGCCTCGATGGGCGCGCTGCTCCTGGCGTCGGGCAGGAAGGGAAAGCGGAACGCGCTGCCCAACTCCCGCATCATGCTGCACCAGCCCTCTTCGGGCTACCAGGGGACGGCGGCCGACATCGAGATCGCGGCGAAGGAGATCCTGGGGACGCGCGAGAGGCTCAACCGCATTCTGGCCGAAAAGACCGGGCAGACGCTCAAGAAGGTCAACGCCGATGTGGACCGGGACCGCTGGATGAGTGCGGAAGATGCGGTGAAGTACGGTCTGGTCGACCAGGTCCTGTGGAAGGGGGACGGCCGGGGGGCCGCCTCCAAAGCGAAATAGGAGGCCGGCATGTCGAGTGACAAGCACCTGCGCTGCAGCTTCTGCGGGAAGTCCAAGGAGTCGGTGAAGAAGTTCATCTCCGGCCCCTCGGTCTACATCTGCAACGAATGCATCTCGCTCTGCAACGAGATCCTCGCCGAGGAGGAGGAGCGCGAGAGCCAGGACGCCGCCGCGACGACACTGGCCCCCCGCGAGATCAAGGAATTCCTGGACGACTACGTGATCGGCCAGGAGCAGGCGAAGCGGTCGCTCGCGGTCGCCGTCTACAATCATTACAAGCGCGTGCATGGCCAGGGACGGCTCGACGACGTCGAAATCGACAAGGCCAACGTACTCCTTGTGGGCTCCACGGGAGTGGGGAAGACGCTGCTCGCGCAGACGCTGGCCCGCGTGCTGCAGGTCCCCTTCACCATCGCCGACGCCACCACCCTCACCGAGGCAGGCTACGTGGGCGAGGACGTGGAGAACATCCTGGTGCGGCTGCTGCAGGCGAGCGATTTCAACCTCAACGACTGCGAGAAGGGGATCGTCTACATCGACGAGCTGGACAAGATCGCGCGCAAGTCCGAAAACCCCTCGATCACGCGTGACGTTTCGGGCGAAGGGGTGCAGCAGGCGCTCCTGAAGATCCTGGAGGGGACGGTGGCCAGCGTGCCGCCCCAGGGGGGACGCAAGCACCCCCAGCAGGAGTACATCCAGATCGACACGCGCAACATCCTGTTCATCTGCGGCGGGGCCTTCGAGGGGCTCGACAAGATCGTCGAAGCCCGGCTCGGCAAGCGTCAGATCGGGTTCGGCGACGATGTGGCGACGGCTACGGACTCGAAGGTCGCCGACAACGGCTACGACCCCGGCGACGATCCGCTGTCCTGCCTGGAGCCGGAGGACCTCCAGCGCTTCGGCCTGATCCCCGAGCTGGTGGGCCGTCTCCCGGTCACGGTGTCGCTGGAGGATCTCGACGAGGAGGCTCTGGTGCGCATCCTGCAGGAGCCCAGGAACGCGCTGGTCCGGCAGTATCAGAAGATGTTCGAACTGGAGGGGATCGGGCTCACCTTCGACCCCGGTGCGCTCAAGGAGATCGCCAGCCGGACGTTCCAGCGCGGGACCGGTGCGCGGGGACTGCGCGCCGTCATGGAGAGGATCATGCGGGACGTGATGTTCGATCTTCCGTCCCGCAGCGATGTGCGGGAGGTCGTGGTGACCCCCGAGTGCGCCACCGGGAAGGTTCCCCCACTGCTGGTTCTGCGGCCCGAAGCCCGGCGAAAGGAGGCTTAGCAACCCGTGGACAGAATCCCCCCGGCATTCGAACGGCGATGCATCCGGGCCTTTTCCACGGACCGTTGGCTCTGAGCGAAGCAGCCCGGGGCGGATGCATCGCCGGCCGAGTCTCCAAAGTCTGCGGGCGGCCGCACCGCGCGGCGGAAGAGGGCCGGGCCGCCATGACGCGCCCCGGGCGGACGGCTTCACAGGGGACCGCCTGACAGCCTGATGGCCACCCTGAACCGGCTCGACGGCACCTTCGAAATCCCCGCCGCGCTGCCGGTCATCGCGCTTCGCGACCTGGTCTTCTTCCCGTACATGGTGGTGCCGCTCCTGATCGGGCGGGCTCCCTCGGTCGCGGCGCTGGAGGAGGCTCGCTCGGAGGGTGGGCTCGCGCTCCTGGTGGCGCAGAAGGACGCGACGGTGGACGAGCCGGGGCGCGACGATCTCTACCGCGCCGGGACGGTGATCCGGGTGGTGCAGGTATCGAAGCTGGCCGACGGAACGGCGCGCGTGGTGATGGAGGGGA
The DNA here is from genome assembly GCA_965204275.1 of Longimicrobiales bacterium. GTDB lineage: Bacteria > Gemmatimonadota > Gemmatimonadetes > Longimicrobiales > Gaopeijiaceae > Bin94. The sequence continues at coordinate 519,810 of CBDBEC010000002.1, read as the reverse complement.
TGGGACGGGCCCGCATCGAGCGGTTTCTGCCTTCGGGGACGTGTTTTCGGGCCGCGGTGGAGCTCCTGACGGAGTGGGAGTTCGAGCCCGACCCGCCCGAGGATCCGGGGCTGGATGCGCTGACCGCCAAGGTCACCCGGATGTTCCGGGAGTACGTACGCCTCTCGGACAGGATTCCCAACGAGGTGATCGCGGCCGCCGCCGAGGTCTCGGACCGTGTGCGCCTCGCCCACCTGATCTGCGGACACCTTCTGATCGGCACCTCCGAGAAGCAGGAGCTAGTGGAGGAAACCGACGGGGCCGCCCGGTTCAGGATCCTGTGGGAGCTGCTCGTGCGGGAGGTCGAGATCCTGCGGATCGAGCACAAGCTCGACCGGCAACTCCGGCTTCAGTCCGAGGACGACAAGCCGGCGCTCTCCCTCGAGGAACAGGTCGGCGCGCTCCTGCCGGAACCGGGAGGGACCGATCCGGAGTGGGCCGAACTGGAGCGCACGATCGTCCGCACGCCGCTGAGTTCCGAGGCGAGGGAGCGGGCGGACAAGGAGTTCGACCGGCTGCGCAAGCTGAATCCGGTGGCGCCCGAGGCCGCGGTCATTCGCAGCTACCTGGACTGGATCCTCACGCTGCCCTGGGAGCGGGAAACCGCGGACAGCCTGGACGTGGAGCGTGCCGAGGCGGTTCTGGAGGGTGAGCACTACGGGCTGGAGGAGGTCAAGGAACGGGTCCTGGACCACATCGCGGTGCTGTCGCTGGTGGGGAAGCTGCAGGGGCCCATACTCTGCCTGGTGGGCCCCCCGGGGGTGGGCAAGACCTCGCTGGGACGGAGCATCGCGCGCTGTCTCAAGCGCAAGTTCGTCCGCGTGAGCCTGGGCGGCATTCGCGACGAGGCCGAGATCCGGGGCCACCGCCGCACCTACGTGGGGGCGCTCCCCGGCCGCGTGGTCCAGGGGATCCGCAAGAGCGGGTCACGCAATCCCGTCTTCCTGCTCGACGAGGTCGACAAGCTGGCCCGCGACTTCCACGGCGACCCCGGGGCGGCGCTGCTGGAAGTCCTCGACCCGGAACAGAACCGCGCCTTCACCGACCACTACCTGGAGCTCGAGTTCGACCTCTCGAATGTCCTGTTCATAGCCACCGCCAACACGCTGGGCGAGATACCGGGCCCGCTGCGAGACCGCATGGAGGTCATCCGCCTGCCCGGCTACCTGGACACCGAAAAGAAGGTGATCGCGCGGCAGTTCCTCTGGCCCAAACAGGTCGCCCGGCACGGACTGGAGCCGTTCGCACCCGAGATCTCGGACGAGGCGATCGAGCTGATCGTGGCCGAGTACACCCGTGAGGCGGGTGTGCGCGAGCTGGAGCGGCGGCTGTCGCGGGTGGCGCGCAAGCTCGCGCGGGGGGTGGCGAGCGGTGAGCGGGGCGAGCCGGGTCGCGTGGAGGCGGCCGACCTGCGGGTCCTGCTGGGGCCGCCGGTGCACCTGCCGCCGAGCCGCGAAGAGGGACGGGAGCGCTCGGGAATCGCCTGCGGGCTGGCGTGGACCGCCGCCGGCGGCGAGGTGATGGAGGTCGAAGTGGCGGCGGTCCCGGGCTCGGGCAAGATCCAGCTGACCGGTACGCTCGGCGACGTCATGAAGGAGTCGGCCTTCGCGGCCGTCACCTACGCGCGGTCGCGGGCCCGCTGGCTCGGGCTTCCCGAGCGCTTCCACCGCGAACTCGACATCCACATCCACATCCCCGAGGGTGCGACGCCCAAGGACGGTCCCTCGGCGGGGATCACGATCGCGGTGGCGCTGATCTCGGCGCTGACGGACACTCCCACCCGGGCCGATCTCGCGATGACCGGCGAGATCACCCTGCGGGGACGGGTGCTCGTCGTGGGCGGGATCAAGGAGAAGGCGGTCGCGGCGCTGCGGGGCGGGATCAGGCGCGTGCTCCTCCCCGCGACGAACGTGATGGACATCGAGAGGCTCCCCGACGAGGTGCGTACGGGCGTGGAGCTGGTCCCGGTCGAGACGATGGACCAGGTGCTCCGGGAGGCGCTGGCGCCGGTACGGGGGAGGTCCGCGGCGGAAGAGGAAACGGTACCGGGCGCCCGGGGGCTGGGCGCACGCCCTTCCTGAGGCTCGGGGCCGTGATCATACGCAGCGTGGAGTTCGCGGGATCGGTGGTGGCACCGCAGCAGCCGTTTCCCGGGGACCTGCCGCAGGTTGCGTTCGCGGGCCGCTCCAACGTGGGGAAGTCGTCGCTGATCAACCGGGTGCTGGGGCGGCCCCGGCGCAAGGTGGCGCGGGTGTCGGCCTCGCCCGGGAAGACCCAGGCCCTCAACTTCTACGAAGTGAACGGATCGTTCTTCCTGGTCGACCTGCCGGGATCCGGGTACGCGAAGGCGCCCAGGGCCGTGCGCGAGTCGTGGCGCGTGCTGGTGCGGGGATTCCTCGCGGGCAGCGAGCACCTGCGGGGCGTGGTGTACCTGGTGGACTCGCGGCACGCGCCCACCCGGGGGGACCGGGAGTTCGTGGAGTACCTGGCGGAGACCGGCGTGCCGGCGCTGATCGCCCTTACGAAGGTGGACAAGTTGAAGGCGCGGGAGCGGGAGAAGGGGGTCGAGCGCCGGGTGACGAGTCGGCTGGGCGTGTCCGAGGACCAGGTCGTGGCGAGCTCGGCGCGGACCGGGGAGGGGGCCGGGGAGTTGTTGGAAGCCATCGCGGCGTTGCTGGAAATGGAGGAAGGATCGTGAGCCGGACCGGCTGCATGAAGGTGGTGGCCCTCGGAGCGGGCGGGTCGCGTGACCGGGGGGTGGGGGCGGGGGGACGCGGGAGAGCGTGGTGGCTCGGGCCGTCGGCAGGGGGTGGTGTGCGGGGGTGGGGGCTGATCGCGTGGGGTGTGGCGGTGGCGGGGGCGGGCGGGTGCGCCCCGGCGGCCGTGCCGGAGGCGGAAGCCGTTCCGGCGCCGGAGTCGCGCCGGGTGGGGGCGGTGGGGCGGGAGCAGCCCGGCTCGTTGCGGCAGCGGGAGATCTCGGTGCGGCTGGCGTCCGGGGCCCTTCAGATCGAAGTCACGCCCCTCGCCGGCTGGGTGCTCGAGGCCGCGGCGCCGGACACGCGCGACCGGCTGCGCCGGATCGCCGAAGCGTACGGCCCGGAGCTGGCCGGGCGCACCGGCGCAGAGGAACCCGCGCTCTTTCTGGTGTCGCTCTCGAGCCGCCGACACGGCACGGTGTTCGCGCCGGACGACCTGCACATGGTGTCGCGGGGGCTCCGGGAACGTCCGCTGGCGATCCGGGCGATCACCCCCGGATGGGGAAGCAGGAGGTTGTCGCAGCAGGCCACCGAGGCGGCGGTATACGCCTACGGAGGCGGTCTCGATCTGACGCGCGAGCTGACCGTCGTGTACCAGGAGGTGGAGGACTCGTCCTGGCGGGCGAAGGTAGCGGCGATCGAGGCCGAGCGAGCAAGGATCGGGCGCGGAGGCCGAAGCCGGCGACAGAGGTCGGTCACGAAGCGCGGAGCTGATACATCTCACCGAACCGGAACCAGTCTCCGGCCCACGACATGGGGCACGCCCAGCGGATCCTTCCATATCCCCCACGCATGCGTGTCCGTAGCATCGTGGAGCGATACGGATTCCGGGATGAGAACCCGGCGGGGTTGTCCGGTCATATCGCCCCTGCGAATCGCATAGTAGACCGCCAGCGTGTCCGATCTCTCGAAAGTCCTCAGCCACACTTCGCCCGACGCAGTCAGCACGATACCCTTCGCGGCAGGTAGGTATTCGGGCCGGTAAAGGTGTTCCTCCCAAGCCTGCCGCAGCGCGGGGGGCGACATTCCCGGAATGGTGATGTGCGTCAATACGTAGTCTCCCCGCTCCCGTATCATTTCGGCGGTCAGTCTTTGTGGCTCGAACCGGAGCTGCCGCGCCCACACCGTGTCCGCCCCCGCATCCAGTTCGAACAACTCGAGCACTCCCGCCCCACCCGTCCGTCGTCCGACCAGCACCGAACCCGGTTCAAACCACGTCAGGTCCGAATCCCCGAACACCTGGCCCGCCCACATGGTCCTATCACCCCCCAACTCGATCGGGTGCTCTCCGTTGCGGCTGTTCACCCAGAAAACCGGCTCGGGAGCACGCCACTCTCCTTCGTCGGAACGCTCCACCCGTAGCACCGGATAGCGGTCGATCCCACGGTCCGCGAAGACACTCATGCCGATCAGTGGAACGGCGAAGTAGCCGCCGTCGCCCGTGGTCGCCTCCAACTTCAACCCATAGTCCTGGTACATGAGGGAGGTCGGCGCACCGGCTTCGGTTCCTGCGAGAGCGCCGTCCGCTGCGTAGTGGGTGAACCGGGATCCCGATCCTTCCCGCACATAGAAGCCGCCGCCGTCGACGAATTCCACCCGTGTCGGAAAGACGAATTCTCCCGGACCCTCACCCTTCCCCCCGAGCACGAAGGCCAGAGACCCCCCCGGCGTCCATACACTCAGTTCCGTATCCTGCAAATCGAGTACGAACACACGGTCTCGGTACGGATCCGCCCGTAGTATCGCAATGTGGGAGAAGAGCACGTCCTGTTCCGTGTCGCCGCTGAGCTTGTATTCGGCTTCGGTGAGCCAGGTCGCCCAGTTGCCCCAACCCGGCTCGCTCCCGTCACAGGCAATCGCGAGGATGGCCCCTACCAGGCAGGCGGCACGCAGCCCCCGGCAACGCGCCGTCTCACGGGTCGGCCGCGTCGGCCGGGCTTCTCCGGTGCCCGGTGTGGAAGCCCCGATGTTGTCCGTGCCGATCAACATCGGTGGCTGTTCCCTGCAGGACTCTCCGATGTGGCTCGGGAGCAGAAGAGAGAATGTCGGCATGTTCCGGTCCTCGTGTCGGGCAGCTGGCAAGCAGCCCGCTTGTTCATCGTTGTAGTGTCAAGCGGAGATTACATATTGTAATGTTGCCTTTACATATTATCGCTGTGACGGCGGCACCAGCCTCCTCCCCACCACGTAGTTGACGCCGAGTTCGTCCTTCCACGCACCCCAGACATGGGTGGCGGTCGCGTCGTGCACTTCGAGCGACTCGGGAAGCAGCACGCGCCGGGGGGGCGTCACCGTGTCACCCCGCTCGATGGTGTACCACACGCTCAGAGTGTCCATGCGTTCCTGGCTCTGGAGCCACACCTCGCCGGAGGACGCCGACAACATGAACGACCGGAACGAGGGAAGGTATTCGGGCGCATAGAGCGCTTCCTCGGCCAGGTCACGGGCAGACCTCCCCTTGTGGATGCCGGGCCTGGCCTTCTCCCTTCTCTTCAGGATCTCCGCCAGGCTGTCGATCGACGACTCCAGCATGGCCCGCGTGAGCCTGACAGCACCCAACGCCACCCCGCGCCGCCACACCGTGTCGCCCGATGCGCCGACTTCGACGACCTCCGCCTCGCCGGGCTTGAGGTCTTCTCCGACGCGCCTGCCGAGTAGCACGCTGCCGGCCTCGCGGTCCAGGCGGTACCAGTCCGCATCGGAATACGTCTGCCCCGCAAAGCGATGGCCGCCCGCGGAAATCACCTGAGTCTTGTTGCGGATGCCGTACCGCAACACTTCCTCCTGAACCCAGTGCCGCCCGGACCTGCGAACCCGCAGCATCGGCAGGGTGTCGATGGGATCACCGCCGAAGAGCCCAACCCCAAGTCGGATGGTGGCCGGGATGTCCGGCACACCCAGGAAGCTCCCGTCCTCAAGGAACACATACGATCGGATGCGAAACCCCTGAAAGCCCACCGAAGCGGGGGGCGGGTAGGGCACCGTTTTGAGCAGAGATCCGTCGTAGGAAAAGTACGAGATTCGCTGCTGGTCCCGAATGTAGAACCCGGACTCGTCCAGGTCGACACGCCGGGGATAGCTGAAATCTCCGGGACCTTCGCCGGGACGCCCCAGATCCACAAGACGGCGTCCGTCCGGTGTCCAGATCGAAACCCGGGACTGGAAGGGTTCCAGAACGAAGACGCGCTTGTTGTCGGCAGTGACGCGCACGTAGATCCGGCCGAACAACGCGTCACCAGCCGTGGCGTCGCCGAATCCGTAGGCGGACTCGGAAAGCCAATCCTCCCCTGTCACACTCGCCTGTGACGCCCCGGCCGGATCGGACGACCGGTTCTCGCACGCAACCGAGAGGACCAGTGCCAAGGGAACGACTCGCCTGCAGGACACGGTCGGCCTCTTATCCGCGGCCGTGGATCCGCGCAGGCCCGGCGTCCGCTATGACCACCCTCCCCACCTCGGTCGCGTCGCACTTCCGCCGGACCACGAAATCGGCCCCTCGCCGCACGTAGAAGAACAGGCCGTCAGCCGGTATCGACTCTCCCGCCCTCATGGACGCAAGGGTCTCCGCCAGCTGTGCTTCCTGCTCTTCGGCCGACAATTGGGCAAGCTGGTAGCACCAGCCGTAGTCTTCGCCGAGTTCACATGTGCACATCTCCTCTCCGTTGGAACAGTCCACATGGCCGACGGGGAACCAGGGCAATATAGGTTCCGCTCCCATGCATATCTTCGTTCCACCCGACTCGCCCGAATCAAACGGGCAATCGCCACACGTCATGCAGCTCGAGACCTTCTGGGCGGTGGCCCTCTCAGGCCATGCAGCCACGGCGAACACGGCCACGAACAACACCGGGAACAACTTGCGAATCGTCATGATGGTTCTCCTTCCCTGGAGTGTACCGGATTGCGGGCGGCTCTTCCACCGCACCGCACCTTCAACTCACTCAAGGTACCCCCCCCCCCCCGGATAATCGCAAGTTGAAGTGGGATGCGTCATCCCCGCGGCAGGGGTCGGGACCCCTACTCCATCTCCCTGTGAAGTTCGTACTTCCTGACCTTGCGGTAGAGCGTCCGCTCCCCGATCCCGAGGATCTCGGCGGCCCGGCGCCGGTTCCAGTCGACCGTGTTCAGGACGGCGCGGATGACTTCCAACTCCATGTCCTCCAACGTCATGCCGGAACGGTAGCCCACTGTGCCGGGCGGCGGGGTCTGTGACGCGGCCGAGTCGGGTTCGACTTCGGGATCCATCTCCGTTTTGGGCGGTGCCGCCCCTTCATCCCCACCGGCCGATCCGATTTCGGCTTCCGCCTCATCCACCACCGCCACCCCTTCCCCGCTCCCCCGCCCGCCCCCCTTCCCCACCCCCCGCTCCACCACGATCTCGCCGCGGGACGGCATCTCACCCACCCCGCCACCACCGCCCTCCACCCCCGCGACCAGCGCCCTGCCCCCCTCCTCCCCGGCCTGGAAGTCCTCGAACTCCCGCCTGAGGTCCTCGATGTCGACCTTCATCTCCATCATCGTACGGAAGAGGAACTCGAGCTGGGGGCGGAGCGACCGCACGCCTTCGCCGCCCCGGTCTCCCGCGCGGCTCGCCACCGGTACGACGGCCAGCGAGCCCTCCCCGGAACGCACGTCCTCAGGGATGTCCTCGGCGCGGATCCGGCGTCCGGGGGCGAGGACCACCATGCTCTCGACGAGGTTGCGGAGTTCGCGCACGTTGCCGGGCCAGCGGTGGCGCACCAGGATCTTCATCGCGTCGCCGGAGATGCCGCGGAAGGGGCCGCGGTCGTGGCGCTCGCTCGCGTCGCGGATGAAGCTGTCGACCAGGAGCGGGATGTCCTCGCGGCGGCGGCGCAGCGGGGGCAGCGCGATGGCGAGGACGTTGAGGCGGTAGTAGAGATCCTTGCGGAAACCGCCGGAAATTACCAGATGTTGGAGTCTTCGATTCGTCGCGGCGAGGATCCGCACATCGACCCGGATCAGCTTCTGCCCGCCCACCCGGTGGAACTCCTGCTGTTCCAGCACGCGCAGGAGCCTGGTCTGCGTCTGGGGGGGCATTTCGCCGATCTCGTCGAGGAAGATGGTGCCGCCGCTGGCCAGCTCGAAGAGCCCCTTGCGCGTGTCGATGGCGCCGGTGAAGGCGCCCTTCTCGTGGCCGAAGAGCTCGCTCTCGAGGAGCGTCTCGGAGAGCGCGGCCACGTTGACCGGGATGAACGCCCTGTGACGGCGGCGCGAGAGGGCGTGGATGCCGCGCGCCACGAGCTCCTTGCCGGTGCCGGATTCGCCGGTGATGAGCACGGTGGCGTCGACCGGGGCGATCTGGACCACCCGTTCCATGACCTCGAGCATGGCGTCGGTCTCGCCGACGATCCCGGTGGCGCCGCGGAGCCGGTTGCGCTCGACCAGGCGGGTGCCGACCAGCACGATCTCTTCGGGGTCGGCGGGTGGGGAGAAGGTGGTGGTGACCGCGGGCGGCACCTGTTGCACGCTCCCCGCGCCCGGCACCGCGAAGATGGGGATTCCCAGCCGGGCCGCCTCCCCGGCCTGGCGCTGGGCCGCGGGGGTCTCCGTCCCTCCGGTGAAGACCAGCAGGACCGGCTCGTCGGCTTCGCTCACCTGTTCCGACGAGGTGAACAGGTCCACCCGGTAGCCCGCGTGGCGGAACCCGTCCCGCAACTTCCCCGCAAGAGGCAGGTCGTGCGTGGTGACGAGGACGGTCTCGGCGAGGGGCGGGGTGCGTGCCACGGACGGCTATCTCCGGATCGAGCCCCCGGTGTAGAAGGGGGGACGCTGCGTGATGCCCGCGATGACCCGGCCGCGGATGCGCACCCCGACTTCGGTGCCGGGACGCGCCGCGGCCACGGGCAGGTACCCGAGCGCGATGCCGCTCCCGAGCGAAGGGCTCGCCACGCCGGAGGTGACGGTCCCCACCTCCCGGCCCTCGTGCACCAGGGGGTAGCCGGGGCGCGGGAATCCCCGCTGGGTGAGGCGGATCCCGGTCAGGCGGCGCGTGACGCCCCGCTCCTTCTCGGCGGCCAGCGCGGCGCGGCCGATGAAGTCGCCCGCTCCCGGCTTCACGATCCAGCCCAGGCCGGACTCCAGCGCGGTGTGTTCCTCGTCGAGGTCGTTGCCGTAGAGGGCGTACCCCATCTCGAGGCGGAGGGAGTCGCGCGCGCCGAGCCCCGCCGGGATGAGGCCGCGGGGGGCGCCCGCCTCGCTGACCGCGTCCCACACGGCGGGGGCGGCGGGGGCGGGGAGGTAGAGTTCGAAGCCGTCCTCGCCGGTGTAGCCGGTGCGGCTGATCACGGCGGGCGCGCCCGCCACTTCACCCACGGCGAAGCGGTAGTACCCCACGGCGCCGAGATCGGTGGCGGTGAGGGGAGTCAGGATCTCCTGGCTGGCCGGGCCCTGCAGAGCGATCAGGGCGATGTTGTCGGAGTCGTCGGTGAGTTCCACGTCGTACCCCCTGGCGTGCCCGGCGACCCAGCGCCAGTCCTTCTCCCGGTTGCTCGCGTTCACGACCAGCACGAAGCGGTCCGGAAAGCGGTAGACGAGCAGATCATCGAGCAGGGTCCCGCGCCCGTTGCAGAGCGCCGAATACTGCGCCTGCCCGACGGCCACCCGCGACACGTCGTTCACGGTCAGGTGTTGAACCAGGTCATCCGCCTGCGGCCCCCGGACCGTGAATTCTCCCATGTGCGAGACGTCGAAGAGGCCGGCGGCATTGCGCACGGCGGCGTGTTCGGCCCGGATTCCGGTCGGGTACTGCACCGGCATGGCGTAACCGGCGAAGGGCACCATCTTGCCGCCGAGCGCGGCATGGGTGTCGTGCAGCGGAGTTCTGGCGAGTGTGGGGTCCATTCCTGTCGATAGCCCTCGCTGGTTCAGCCGATCAGGTCGAGGAGGATGGCCTTGATGACGTGCAGGCGATTCTCCGCCTCGCGCAATACGCGCGACCGGGGACCGTCGATCACGTCTGCGGTCACCTCCTCTCCCCGGTGGGCGGGGAGGCAGTGAAGAAAGATGGCGTCGGGGCTTGCCCGCCGCATGAGAGGCCCGTCGACACGGTAGCCGGCGAAGGCCGCTGCCCGGGCGCTCCGTTCCCCCTCCCGGCCCATCGAGGCCCACACGTCGGTGGTCACCACATGGGCGGCCGCGGCGGCCTCGGCGGGTGAGCCGCAGACCCGGACATCGGCGGAAGAGCGGGCGCGGGCCAGGATATTCGGATCGGGGCCGTAGTGCGGGGGGCAGGCCAGCCGCAGGGAAAACCCGAACCGGCACGCCGCGTTCAGCCACGAGTTGGCCATGTTGTTGCCGTCGCCGATCCAGGCCACCCGGAGCGCCGCCAGGTCGTCCCCGAACTCCTCGGCCGCGGTGAAGAGGTCCGCCATGACCTGGCAGGGGTGGAGCAGGTCGGTGAGTCCGTTGACGACCGGGACGGAGGCCTCACGCGCCAGTTCCGCGACCTCGTCCTGGGCGAAGGTGCGGATCAGGATGCCGTCGACGTACCGGCTCAGAACCCGGGCCGTGTCGGCCACGCTCTCGCCGCGCCCCATCTGCGACTCGCGGTCGGAGATCATGAGCGCGTGACCCCCCAGCTGTGCCATCCCCACCTCGGTGCTCACCCGCGTGCGGGTCGAGTTCTTGCGGAAGATCATGGCCAGCGTGCGGCCCCGGAGGGGACGGCCGGAGAGTTCGCCGGACTTGAGGCGCCCGGTCAGTTCGAGCAGGTGCAGCAGGTGGCCGGTCTCGTGGGCGGCGATGTCGATGAAGTGACGCGGCGAGGGTGCCATGAATCGCGGTGACGTCAGAGGATGTACCGGCTGAGGTCGTCGTCGGAGGCGATCCGGTCCAGGCGCTCGCCCACGAACTCCGCCGTGACCACGACCGTCTCGCCGGTCCCCTCGTCGGGCAGGTCGAAGAGAAGGTCTTCGAGCAGCGTCGTGAGCACCGTTCGCAGGCGGCGGGCACCGATGTTCTCCATGCGGTCGTTGAGGTCGGCCGCGATGCGCGCGATTTCCTCGATGCCGTCATCGGTGAACTCGACCTCGGCGTTCTCGGTCTCCACCAGTGCGCGGTACTGCCGCACCAGGGCGTTTCTGGGCTCACGCAGGATGCGGGCGAACTCGGGGGCGCCGAGGCTATTCAGCTCGACGCGGATCGGGAACCGGCCCTGGAGCTCGGGGATCAGGTCCGACGGCTTGGCTACGTGGAAGGCCCCCGCGGCGATGAAGAGGATGTGGTCGGTGCGGATGAAGCCGTACTTGGTCTGCACGTTGGAGCCCTCGACGATGGGCAGCAGGTCGCGCTGCACCCCCTCGCGGCTCACGTCCGGCCCCGCCCCGCCCCGCCCACCCGCCACCTTGTCGATCTCATCGAGGAAGATGATGCCGGTCTCCTCGGCCCGGTCCAGGGCCTCGTTGACCACCTCGTCCATGTCCACCAGCCGGTCCAGCTCCTCCTGGAAGAGGATGCGGCGCGCCTCGGCGACGGTGACCGTGCGCCGCTTGGAACGCTTGGGAAGCATGTCCTGCAGCATCTCGGTGATGTTGAGGTCCATGCCCTCCATGCCGCCCATCGGGAACATCATCCCGCTCACCGGCATGCCCTGCTGGATGTCGACCTCCACGGTGCGGTCCTCGAGGTGGCCGCCGCGGAGCAGTTTGCGGAGCTTTCCGCGTGTGCGCGCACGCCGTTCGGCGAGTGATTCGTCGCCGTTGGGATCGGAGGCCTGTTCCGGGCGCCCGGTCGCGGCGGGCCCCGCCACGAAGACCGAGCCCGGCGACCCGACCACACCGCCCGGCGGGGACCCGGCCTGCACGTTGTCCGGGCCACGCGGTCCCTTTGCCGGGGGCGGGGTCGAATCGGGAAGCAGCAGGTCCAGCAGTCGCTCCTCGACCTGCCGCTCGGCCTGGCCTTCCACCTCGTCCTCCCGGGAGGACCGGACCATCGCGACCGCCGTGTCGACCAGGTCGCGGATCATGGACTCGACATCGCGTCCCACGTAGCCCACTTCGGTGAACTTCGACGCCTCCACCTTGATGAAGGGGGACCCGGCCAGACGGGACAGCCGCCGCGCGATCTCGGTCTTGCCGACCCCGGTGGGGCCGATCATGATCAGGTTGTTAGGGAGGATCTCCTCGCGCAGCTCCTCGTCCACCTGCTGGCGCCGCCAGCGGTTTCGCAACGCGATCGCTACCGCCTTCTTGGCCTCGGCCTGTCCGATGATGTACTTGTCCAGCTCGGCCACGACCTCGCGGGGTGTGAGCGGATCCAGCCACTGGGGCGCGTCGTCCGGCCGCCCCGTCTGGGCCGGCGCGCCGGTGTCGGCGGTAACGATTCCGGTGGTCATTCCAGTTCCAGAACGGTGATTTCGCGGTTTGTGTAGACGCAGATTTCGGCGGCGATCTCGAGGGCGCGCCGTGCGACGGCCGGGGCGTCCAGGTCAGAGCAGTCGATCAGGGCCCTGGCCGCCGCCAGGGCGTAGGCGCCGCCGGAACCGATGGCCAGCACCGGCATGTCGGGCTCGATGACGTTGCCGTCGCCGCCCACCAGGAAGAGGTGGTCGCGGTCGGCCACCGCCAGGAGCGCCTCGAGTCGGCGCAGGTAGCGGTCGGTGCGCCACTCCCTGGCCAGCTCGACGCAGGCGCGCGGCAGGTTGGCCGGCCACCGCTCGAGTTTGCCCTCGAGCTTCGAGAAGAGGGTGAAGGCATCGGCCACGGCGCCCGCGAATCCGGCGAGGACCTTGCCGTCCTTGAGGAGCCTGACCTTTCGCGCCGCACCCTTCACCACGGTGTCGCCCATTGTGACCTGGCCGTCGCCCGCCATGGCGACCCGGCCGTCACGGGCGACGGTGATCACGGTCGTGGCGTGCACGGGAGTGGTGGGGCCGAGGGGCGAAGCCGGGTGCATGGGGCAAGCCGTGGGGCGTGGCGCGTGGGATGTCGGATGGGGCCGGGCGGGGTGCGTGTGGCGGGGCCGCGTGGGGCCGCGCGCGGGTCAGGCCATGAAAGGTAGACGCGCGAGGGGAGGGGGGGGAGGGGGGGGCGGGGAGAAACCGGGGCGGGGGGTGACGAGGGTTTCGGGCTCACCTCACGACGACGCGCTTCACCGGCGAGGGCGTCGCGCCGTCGAAGTATCCGTATGTCCCTTCTCCCTCGATTCCGAAACCCGGCGCCGGGCGCGGCAGAGGGTCGATGCCGGTCCAGTTGGCGAGATTGGTGTAGTTCCATCCGATTCCCAGCACGCGCAGGGAGAAGCGCAGCGGTCTTCCTCTCGGAGTTATCGTGACCGTATCCGACCCGGCACCTTCGATGGGTTGCGGGAAGGTACCGAGCTCGCCGGCGGGAATCTCCACCTCACGACCGTCTCCGCCTGTCTCGAAAACCCCCAGGAGCTCTGCCAGGAGCGTGCCGATCTCCGCGCCGACCTGAAACCGAATCGGTATCGTGACCGTGCCGGTGAAATAGGGGAGTTGCAGCCTCACATTGTCCGGGGGCTCGAGCAGGGCCGGCGTCGTGGGTACCGTCGCCCGGCCGGTGAACGAACCCAGCGGCGCCGATCCCCGTATGCCGTACGCGAAGCCGGGCCGAATGGGCTCGTGGAGCGTCGCGCGCAGGCACTTCACGGGGCCTGGCCATGCGAAATTGACGGGGTATGGCCCGGGGTTGAATCTGCACGGCGGGATTTCTCCCGTCTCGACGAACGGAGCTTCCCACCCCGGCCCCTCCAGGATCGCGGTGATCTTCGGTGCGACCTCAAGCACTTCGCGGTGGGGATGGGTGGCCACCATGCGGGCTTCGCGCTGGCCGGCGATGAGAAGAACCGTAAGGGCAACCTCGTCAGGGTGCCAATCCAGCGGACGGGTGAATTCGCACGCGGCAGAAGCCGACAGAGCAAGCGCAACCACCGTGCCAAACCCCGCGCGCGCCCTCAAAACCGGAGCTCCACGCCGAAAAACGGAGTCATCGGGAGCTGGCGCCTGTGTACTTCCCTCTTGCCTCGGTCCGTCTCCTCCACCAGCCAGCCGACCACGTTGGGCAGGTTGAAGAGGTTGGCCACCGACACGTACCATTCCAGCGACCCGCCACCAAACCACGACACTTCGCTCCCGCGGCGCCACGCGATATCGATCCTGGCGTAGTGCGGCAGCCTGGCGGAGTTGTACCCGCCCCCGAGCAGGACACGATTGACACGCTCCTCCACCCCTCCCGGGTAAGGCTCAAACGGGACGATGCCCAGCAGGGGCGTAAACGGCTGCCCCGAGCGCAGGGAAACCCGCGTCGACCACGAAGACCCACCGCGTCTCCAGGATGAGCCGAGTTCGAGTTCATGTGCCCGGTGGAAGCGGGGGGTGTAGGTTCGTGAACCCACGGTTCGCGATACTCCGGCCCAGCGATAGCTGCCGAGCACCGAAACGCCGCGGTCCACTGTCCAGCTCCAGGACGCCTCGATCCCGCGCGCCGCGCCGCTGGCCATCACCCAAAACGAAGGGTCCCCCAGCGCGGGGTCTCTGATCGGGTTGGACTCCAGCTCAGGCAGCCTCAGGTTGGCGAGCGCACGTGCATAGGCATCCAGCCGAACCAGAAGTCCGCCCCGCGAACCCTCCCACCCGATCAGGAACTCCGTGTTGCGGGGAACCGGGGCCTCGCTGACGGGGATGAGCAGGTCGTAGGCGAGGAAGCTCGCCAGGAGCGCCTCCTCGTTGCGCAACGAAGTCAGTGCCTGGTGCGAACGGGATGCCGAGACGTACGCATCCCACCAGGAACCCGCGTAGCTCAGCTCCCCGAACCCGGCCAGGTCCGTCGCCAGACCCTGGAACCGGTCGACCCGCAGCCCCGCACGGGTGGAGAACCCGCGCCGCAGCGGGACTTCCGCACTCACGTACCCGGCCAGCCGCCGGCGTTCTTCGCGCACGTCCAGTAAGGCAAAGGGGCGGACATCGTTGTCGGAGTAGTAGCGGTCGGCGACGCGGTAGTCGTGGTCGCCCAGGGAAACCGTGGCCTGCGTCCCCGCCGTGATCGTGGCCCGCTCCTTGTGCCAGGTCGCGCGCAGACCGGCGCGGGTTTCGCTCATCAACCCATCTCCGAACAGTGTCGTGTCGAGGCGTGCGCGCACGTGGCCCGTGCTGTTGAAATGTTCCTCGCGGATGCGGGCCAGATCGCTCCTGAACCGGCTGTGTCCCAGGTTGGCGTCGAGAATCCCGGTTGCACCGAGCACGGCGCGGTAGTGAACCGCGAAGGCGGCGGTGCCCCATGCCATGTCCATCTCCACGGTCCGCCCCCTCAGGGCATCCACCTCGGTCAGCGATTCCGAGTTCAGATAGCCGGTGACCGAAATGCGGCGGATCCCGCCGAGATCGATCGTCGCCTTGGCATGCAGATCCTGAAAGAAGTAGGGAAGGTGCTCCTCGATGGCGCCCATCCTCTCGAGCGCCAGCGTGAATCCGTCGATGTAGCTGCGGCGGGCGCTCAGCAGATAGGATGCGCTCTCGCCGACCGGCCCTTCCACCGAGAACCGGGAGGAGCCGAGGCCCAGTGAGCCGGTCACCTGCCGCCGGTCGCGGGAACCGTCCCTGGTCACAATGTCGATGGCGCCCGACAGCGACCCGACGGTGAATCCGTCGCCGCCCGACCCCGCCAGCAGCGTCGCGCGCTTCACGATTTCGGGACTGACCGCGGAGATGAAGCCTCCCAGGTGAACGGCATTGAAGAGCCGAACTCCGTCGAGCAGCACCGGCGTGCCGTCGCTGGAGCCGCCCCGCACGAACGGGACCGACGTGTAGTCGGAGGAAGTCGACGCGGAGGGAGAAACCGCGATCGCTCGCAGCACGTCCGTCTCCAGGATCGCCGGGAGGGTCCCCAGCAGGGCGGAATCGACGACGAAGGCGCCCCGGGACAGCGACGCCCGGTCTCCGGCGCGGCCGGTGACCGCGACCTCGAGCCCCTCGAGCCCGATCGGCGCCGGTTTCAGCAGCACTCGCACCGGCCCCGAGGAGGGCAGAGCTTCGTAGACGCGGGTCCACATCCCGTAGCCCAGCGCGCTCACCTCGACGCGCACGCGCCCGGTGGCCGAAACGCCGGGTACGACGAATGCGCCGAAACGATCGGTACTGCCGAAAACCGCGACCTCCTTCCCGCCGAGCGAAGTGGCCGTGACCCGGGCGAAGGCGACCGGTTCCAGATCGACGCTGTCCCGCACGACGCCCGTCAGGGCCGCCTGCTGCAGCGCGACAACCAGGAGCGCGGCGCCCGTCATCTCTTGTCATGCACCCCGGCCGAAGTCACGCTGGCACCGCACCGCCAAGTCGATCATCGTCGGTGGCGGCCTATTCCAGAAAGATGTGTGCCCGTCTGGATATGGCAACACCGTCGAAGTACCCGTACGCCCCTTCGCCCTCGATACCGAAGTTCGGCCAGGGACGAACCAGCGGGTCCGTCCTGCCCCTGTGTCTCATGAAGGTCGTGTATCTCCATCCCAACCCGTGGAGTCGCAGGGAAAAGCGCACGGGTCTGCCGCGGTGGCGTATCGAGACCACGTTGGACTCGCGCAGCTCGATGGACTTGACGGAAAAGCCCATGTGTTCGGCGGGGATTTCGGTTACGGTACCGTCGTCCTGGGTCTCGAAGACATCCAGCAGTTCCACCAGCAGAGTACCCACGTCCAGGCCCACCTCGTGCCGAAGGGCCAGGCCCAGCAACCCGGGATTGAACGGTATGGTCACCCACAGGGTGTCCGGCGGCCTGATCAGGTCGGGTGGAGCGGGCACCGTGATCTTGCCGGCGAACGAACCCAGGGGTGCCCTACCCCTGAGAGAGTACTCGACATTCCCCCGGATGGTATCCGGGAGCGCCGTGCGCAGACACGTCGTGGGACCCGTCCATTCCTCGGCGGCCGTGCACGCCTCCAGTGGCAGCGTGTCCGAAAACGCCACCCTCCATCCGGGTCCCACCAGCTCCGCGGTGATCTTCGGCGCGGCCTCTCCCCGTTCGCGGTGCGGATGCATCGCCAACAGGCGGGCCTCGTCTTCACCGGCCACCAGAAGGACGCCGAGGGCCACCACGTCCGGGTCGGGGTCGAAGGGACGGGTGATCTTGCACGCCGAAGACCCCAGCAGCAGCAGCGCGACCGCCAGCGCCCTCAAAACCGGAACTCCACGCCGAGGAACGGAATCATCGGGAGCTGCCTCCGATAGACTCTCCTGATTTCGCCGGTGCGCGAATTCTGCTCCATCAGCCAGCCGACCACATTGGGCAGGCTGAAGAGGTTGGCAACGGAGAAGTACGGCACCACCGATCCTCCTCCGAACCACGAGACTTCGCTCTCACGGCGCCACCCGACGTCGATCCGGGCGTAATGGGGCAGCCTGGCGGAGTTGTAGTCGCCCGCGACAGGTACGATGTCGACGTCGTCCCCCAGGTACGGCGCACCCGGGACAAAGGCCAGTAACGGCGTGGTCGGTTGCCCCGACCGCAGAGACACCCGGGCGGACCACGACGACGCCCCGCGCCTGTAGGACGAGCCCAATTCGAATTCGTGGTCGCGGTGAAACCGCGGCGTGTAGTTTCGCGCCCGCACGGTCCTGGACACCCTGGCCCAGCGGTAGCTCCCCAAAGCCGAGATTCCCCGGTCCGATATCCAGCTCCAGGACACCTCGATCCCCCGCGCCGCGCCGCGGGCCCGCTCCCACAGAGACGGATCCCCCAGCACGGAGGCCCTGATGGGATTGGCTCCCGGATCCGGTAGCCTCAGATTGTCCATCGTGCGCGTGTACGCATCCAGCCGGACTCGAACGCCTCCTCGCGAACCCTCCCACCCGATCGAGAACTCGGTGTTCTGGGGAATCGGCCGCTCGCTGACGGGAACGAGGAGGTCGTAGGCGAGGAAGCTCGCACCGAGCGTCTCCTCGTTGCGCACCGAGGCCAGCCCCTGGTGCGAACGCGACCCGGAGATGCGTGCTTCCCACCACGACGCGGCATAGCCCACCTCCGTGAACATGGCCAGCGTGAAGGGCTGTTCCGTGAACCGGTCGAGCCGCAGCCCCCCCCGCAGCGCGAATCCGCGTCGTCGCGGGGTCTCCACCCTCATGTAGGTGGCCAGCCGCCAGCGACTCTCGTGCACGGAGAGAACCGACAGCAGGGTGAAGATGTCCAAATCCGGCAAGCCCTCGTCGGTGAGGAAGAACTGATGGTCGCCCTCGAACCGGGTGGCCTGTGTCCCGGCCGACAGGGTGACGCCGTCAACGTTCCAGGTTGCCCGCAGTTCCGCGCGGGTCTCGCTCATGATGCCATCCCCGAACAGCAGAGTGTCGGGACGTCGCTGCTGCGTGCCGTCGTCCAGGATGTTGTTGTCCCGCCTTAGGTGGAAGAGATCGCTCCTGAAGCGGCTGTGTCCCAGGTTGGCGTCCAGGATTCCGATGGCCCCGAGCCTGTCCCGGTAGTGCGCGGAAAACGCGGCGTTCCCCCAGTTCATTTCCAGCTCTCTGGTCTCCAGTTCCCCGACGTCGACCTCCGTAACCGATTCGGAGTTCAGGTAGCCGCTCACCGAAAGTCGGCGGATTCCGCCCAGATCGCTCGTAATCTTGGCGTGCAGATCCTGAAAGAAGTAGGGGACATGCCCGTCGATGATCCCCACCTGGTCGAGAACCGCCGTGAATCCGTCGAGCCACGTACGACGGCCGTTCACCAGATACGACACGTTCTCGCCGATCGGTCCTTCCACGGACAGCCGCGCGGAAGCCAGGCCGAGGGAGCCGGCCATTCGCATGCGGTTGCGGGAACCGTCCCTGGTGGCGATGTCGATGGCACCCGACAACGACCCGATGGTAAACCCGTCACCGCCGGATCCCGCCAGCAGGGTCGCGCGCTCGACCACTTCGGCGTTGATCGCCGACAGGAAGCCTCCCAGGTGAAACGCGTTGAAGATCCGCACCCCGTCGAGCAGCACGGGCGTTCCCTCGCTGGAACCGCCCCGGATGAAGGGAACCGAGATGTAGTCGGAGGGCGCCGACGCGGACGGAGAGAACTGGGCGGCGCGCAGTACGTCCGTCTCCAGGATCGTCGGGAGCGTCCGGAGCAGGACGGAGTCGATCACGAAGGCGTCCCGGGACAACGACATCGGGTCCCCGGCCCGCCTGCCGGCCGTCACGTCAAGACCTTCCAGCCCGAACGGCGCGGGACCCAGCAGCACTCGTATCGCTCCCGGAGGCAGCGCTTCGTAGGTGTGGGTCCACCCCGCGTAGCCGAACGCCCCGACCTCCACGCGCACCTGCCCGGTACCCGGAACTCCCGCCACCACGAACGCCCCGAAACCGTCGGCAACTGCCGAAGCCGTGTCCCCCTCGGCACCGACCGGTGTAACCGTGACCCGGGCGAAGGCGACAGGCTCCAGATCGACGCTGTCGCGCACCACCCCGGTCAGGGCTGCCTGCTGCACCGCGGCAATCAGGAGGGCGGTGCCCGTCATCCTGGTTCCTCCTCCTTTTTCCGCGCCAAGAGATGGCCGGCTCCGGCGGTTGTCAAGTGGAGTGGGTTCAGTCGAGTGCGTTCAGTCGCGGGTTCAGTCGGCTCCGTCCCGCCGGGGTCGCCTCGCGCGCGGGTGCGCCTCCCTGTACACCCGCCGCAGCCGCTCCTTCGAGGTGTGTGCATAGATACGGGTGGTGCCGAGCGAGACATGGCCCAGGAGCTCCTTCACCGCCATGAGGTCGGCACCCGCGTCGAGGAGGTGCGTGGCAAAGCTGTGGCGCAGGGAGTGGACGGAAACGTTGGCGGCCTCGGCGAACTCCGCCAGCACCGTACGGACCGAGCGCTGGATGTGCCGGTTCGAGAGGCGGCGCCCGTGGCGGCCGACGAGCAGCGCGGGGCAGCCGGGCTCGACCACCTCCCGGCGGCGGGGCAGGTACCGCCGGATGGCGCCGGCGGCCGCCGTGGTGAGCGGCACGATGCGCTCCTTCCTCCCTTTGCCGAGCACACGCAACTGGCCGCGGTCCAGGTCGAGCGACCGAACGTCCAGGGAAGCGACCTCGGAGAGACGAAGGCCGCTGCCGTACAGGAGTTCCAGCGCGACGAGAAGCCGGGTTTCCGGGAGGCCGTTGTCCTGCGCGGCGCGGGTCTCCGCCCAGCGAAAGAGCGCCGTGGTCTCTTCCGCCCGAAGGTGGCCGGGGAGGGTGCGGTCCAGTTTCGGGCCACGCACGTGACGCGCCGGGTCGGAGGTGATCCCGCCCGTGCGGTGGAGGTGGCGGAAGAGGGCCCGCACCGAGGACAGCTTGCGCGCGACGGTACGCGGCGCGAGGCCTCGCCGTACGGCTTCTCCGAGGAAGGCGCGGATTACGCCCCGGGTGAGGTCACCCCAGCGGAATTCGTCGCGGCCCAGGTAGATGCGCGTGAAGTCTTCCAGGTCGAGGAGGTCACGGCGGTAGGCGGCTACGGTGTGGGGAGACAGATTGCGTGCCTCTTCGATGTGTGCGAGGAAGCGCGCAACCTGGGGCGTCACGACGCCACCGCCCCGGTATCCGCCGGTTCGATGTCCGCATCTGCCATCCAGCGCCGGAAGCACCGGTCGGCCCGCTCTCCCAGGGCCTCCCGGCGCTGCGACTTCCTGCGCGGCGCCCCGGGCATGGGATCCACCAGCCCCCAGTTCGAGTTCATGGGCTGAAAGTCGTCCGGGTTGGCCTCACGCAGGTACCGGTACAGCGCGCCCAGCATGGTCTCGGGCGGGGGGAGCACCGGCTGACCTCCGCTCAGCACGCGGTCCAGATTGATCGCCGCCAGGATGCCCGAAGCGGCGGACTCGGTGTATCCCTCCACGCCGGTCAGCTGTCCCGCGAAGACGAGGTCGGGGCGGCGGCGCGACGACCCGTACCCTGTGAGGCATCCGGGGAAGTTCAGGTAGGTGTTCCGGTGAATGGACCCCCAGCGCAGGAACTCGGCTTTCTCAAGGCCGGGGATCATGGTGAAGACGCGGCGCTGTTCCCCCGTGCGCAGACGGGTCTGGAAGCCCACCAGGTTCCACATCTGTCCGGCGCGATCCTCGCGCCTCAGCTGGACCACCGCGTGCGGGCGCCTCCCGGTGCGCGGATCGCGGAGGCCCACGGGTTTCATGGGGCCGTAGCGCAGCGTGTCGTGTCCCCGCGCGGCCATCACCTCGATGGGAAGGCATCCTTCGAAATAGGGGATCTTCTCCCAGTCATGCCCGCCGTATACGTCAGCCTGACGGAGACCGGTCATGAAGGCGTCGTATTCCGTCTCGGTGAGCGGGCAGTTGAGGTAGTCCGGCTCCTGCCTGTAGCGGCCGGCCGCGAAGGCGACCTCATGATTCACTGATTCGCTGTGCACAATGGGTGCAATGGCGTCGTAGAATGCGAGCCCGCCGTCTCCCAGCTCGGCGCCGATATCGTCTGCCAGGGCGTCGGAGGTGAGGGGGCCGGTGGCGACCACGGCGGGCCCTGCGGGAATCGACCTTGCCTCTTCGCGTACTATCTCGATGCCGGGGTGGCCTTCGACACGGAGGGTCAGGGCTTTCGAGAAGAGAAGGCGGTCGACGGCCAGCGCCGCCCCCGCCGGGACCCTGCTCTCCGCGGCCGCCGCCAGGAGCGCGGACCCCAGGAGTCTCATCTCCCGCTTCAGCTGGCCGTGCGCCGTCGTCAGGCGCTCGCTCTTGAAGGAATTGGTGCAGACGAGTTCGCCCAGCCCGGCGGTCTGGTGCGCGGGCGTCTCCTTGACCGGACGCATCTCGACCAGTCGTACGATCCGGTCCCTGGCGGCCAGCGCCAGCGCGGCCTCACAGCCGGCCAGACCGCCACCGACGACAGTGACCGCGCTCACCTGGGTTCACCTCTTCCGCGCCCGGGCCCGGCGACGACCGCGAGAAGGCCGGTTCTTTTTCCGTTCGGCGGCCCGCGCCAGCAGTTCCACCGCCTCCTCGACGGTCGTGGCCATCGGGTCGTGTCCCCTGGGGATGCTCGCGTTCACCTTCCCGTCGGTCACGTAGGGCCCGTAGCGTCCCTTGAGCAGCCGGATCTCGGAACCGTCGGCGGGGTGCGTTCCGACCACCTTCAGCGCCGTGGCCCCGCGTGCGGGCCTCTTTTCGCGGGCCAGCAGGACGAGGGCTTCGTCAAGGGATACTGAGAACAGCCTGTCCGCGGACGGCAGGTTCCGGTACTCGCGCCCTCTTGCAACATAGGGCCCGTACCTGCCGAGGCCCGCCTTCACCTCTTCGCCGCTCTCCGGATCCCTGCCCAGTGTCCGCGGCAGCGAGAGAAGCCGGAGCGCGTAGTCCAGGTCGACGTCGGACGGTTCCATCCCCTTTGGAAGACCCACCCAGCGCGGTTTGTCTCCCCCCTTCCGCGCTTCGCCCAGCTGGACATAGGGGCCGAAACGGCCGGACCGGAGGAAGACAGGCAAACCCGTGTCGGGGTCGATGCCAAGAGGTTCTTCGCCGCGCGCCCGCGAGCTGAGCAGCTCGCACGCGCGTTCAACGGTGAGTTCGTCGATCAGCAGTTCGTCGGGGATGGTGGCGGTCTCGCGCCCGTCCCCTCCGCCCCGTTCGGCGAAGACCGAGTTCCTGCCGATGCGCACCCGGATGGCCTGGTCCGTCTCCGGGTCGGTGCCGAGGGGCACGGCGGGGAAGTCGATACCGGGCAGGGCCTCCTCGATCCGACGCACCAGCCCGGGGCTGTCCTTCTCCCCGTTGAAGAAGACATCCAGGAATCGTTGGGACTCCTCTTCGCCCGTGGCGATGTCGTCCAGCGAGTCCTCCATGCGCGCCGTGAAGTCCAAGTCTATGTACCGGCCGAAATGGTCGCGCAGCAGGTGCGTGACCGCCATCCCGACGTAGGTGGGTACCAGGGCTCCGTCGCGCTTGCGCACATAGTCCCGGTCCTGGATCGTGGAGATGGTGGGCGTGTAGGTGGAAGGGCGGCCGATCCCCTCGTCTTCCAGCTTCTTGACGAGTGACGCCTCGGTGTAGCGCGCGGGCGGCCTGGTTTCCCCCCGTTCGGGCTCGACCGAGCGGAGCACGGTGGCGGGATGGTTGTCGGCGCGGGACGGCGGCGGAGCGTCCGTTTCGCTCCCGTCACCGTGGATCTCGTCCCCGGAGGCGAGCGGCGGCAGCAGCTGGTCCTTGCGTGTGTCCCCGTAGACCTTGAGGAAGCCCGGAAAGCGGAGGACGGATCCGGAACTGCGAAAGATGTGGTCCATGCCGTCGATGCCGACCAACAGGTCGACCGTGGTGCGGTCCACGCGGGCATCGGCCATCTGGCAGGCCACGGTCCGGTTCCAGATCAGGCGGTAGAGGGCAAGCTCGTCGGGTCTGAGGAGGCTGGCGACGCTGTCGGGCGTGCGCGCGATCCTGGTTGGCCGAATGGCCTCGTGCGCCTCCTGCGCCATCCTGGACTTTGTCCGGTAGCGCCTGGGACCCTGATGGTAGTCGGCCCCGAAGGTGCGCTTGATGTAGCCCTCGGCCTCGCTCACCGCCTTCTCCGAGAGCGTCACCGAGTCGGTTCGCATGTAGGTGATGAGTCCTTCGCGGTCGCCGCCGCCGAGGTCAACCCCTTCGTAGAGCCGCTGGGCCGTGCTCATCGTCCGGCGGGGCGACATCCGTAGCCGCCGGCTCGCCGCCTGCTGCAGCGTCGAGGTGGTGAAGGGGGGCGCGGGGCGTTGTCGCGTGGACTTGCGGTCTACCGTGTCCACGCGCCAGGGAACGGCCGCGAGGGCCCCCGCCGCGATCTCCCGCGCGGTCTCTTCACCCACCGCCAGGGCGCGCGACGACGCCAGCAGTCCTCCGGTGGCGGCGTCGAAGTCCTTGCTCGTTGCGACCCGGCGTCCACCCACCCGGATGAGGACC
Organism: Longimicrobiales bacterium; assembly: GCA_965204275.1. Classification (GTDB taxonomy): domain Bacteria; phylum Gemmatimonadota; class Gemmatimonadetes; order Longimicrobiales; family Gaopeijiaceae; genus Bin94. Next base: position 496,174 of record CBDBEC010000002.1, on the reverse strand, counting down.
GCCGCGAACTCCAGATCCCCTGCCGCCAGCACCGCGCGGGCGCGCCAGTACTCCGAAACCCGGAAGCGCAGCCGCTCCTCCTCGCGGTCCACGATCAGCCGCAGAGCGACGCTCTGCACCCGGCCCGCACTGAGTTTCGTCCGCACCTTCTTCCACAGGACGGGAGACAGACTGTACCCATAGAGCCGATCGAGAACGCGCCGGGCCTCCTGTGCCTGGACCAGCCGCCTGTTCACCCGCCGCGGGTTGGCCAGCGCGTCGCGGATGGCGGAACGGGTGATCTCATGGAAGGCGATCCGGCGCACGGGCACGGTTGGCTTCAGCACCTCCACCAGGTGCCAACTGATCGACTCACCCTCACGGTCCTCATCGGTCGCGAGCAGGACTTCGTCGGCCCTGCGCAGCAGCTTCCTGAGTTCGCGCACATGCCTCAGGCTTTCCTCGGGGACGATGTAGACCGGCCTGAACCCGTTCTCGGTATCGACCGCCAGGCGGCCCCACGACTTGTCCCTCACGGACGGCGGCGTTTCGCTCGCCGACCGCGGCAGATCACGTATATGCCCGTACGACGCCGCAACCCGGTATTCCGGGCCCAGAAACCGCTCGATCGTCTTGGCCTTGGCGGGCGATTCCACGATCACCAGCTTCACTCACATGCCTCCCTGTTCATCTTGCGCGACTAGAGGATGCTCCAGGATGGCGCGGGCGACCTCCGCGGGCGACCGGCCCTCCGTTTCGATTGTAATGTCACTCTGGCCGTAGTGTGCAGTCCGGCCTCGCAGCAGCCCTTCTGCCGCCGCACGCGGATCGGAACCCTGGAGCAGCGGCCTCCGGGTGGACGAACCCTCGATTCGGGCCAATGCGGTTTCTGCTGTGACCCGTAACCACACGGAAATGCTGTGGTGGCCGAGCGAGGCCATGTGCCCCGGTTGCGCGGCCCATCCGCCCCCCACCGCGACAACCACGCGGCCCCTCCCGAGGACGTCCCGTCCCGCTCGCGACTCCACCCGGCGGAAGCGGGCGATCCCATGCTCGCGGATGATCTCGTCCGGCGGGCTCCCCTCGCGGCGAGCGATCTCGTCGTCCAGGTCGACGAATTCCCAGCCCAGTGTCCGGGCGACCATCGCCCCCACGGTGGACTTGCCGGCCCCCATGAATCCGACCAGCACCAGGCGAACCGGCGCGGTGCGCCCGCCGGGCGCGGTCTCGGGCTTCGGTCTTGCCGCCAACGTCACCTGGCCTCCGGCCCCCGGCCCCGAAAGCCACGGGCGTTGAGACGTTCCACGTAGGCGTCCAGGTTCCGCCGCAGCTCGGAGAGCGAATCGCCTCCGAACTTCTCCAGCAGGGCATCGGCGGCTACCAGCGCGACCATCGCCTCCGCGACGACAGCGGCCGCGGGTACGGCGCACACGTCGCTCCGTTCCACGGTCGCGACCCTGGTGGAGCCGTCCCGCAGGTCCACGCTGGGCAGACGGTTCCGGAGCAGCGTCGAGATGGGCTTCATGGCGCCGCGCACGACCAGCGGCGATCCGGTGGTGACGCCTCCCTCGAGGCCGCCCGCCCGGTTTCCAACCCTGCCGAATCCGCCGGCCCGCCGCCGCGTTTCGTCGCGCAGGATGGCGTCATGCACCTTCGATCCGGGCCTGCCGGCGTTGACGAAGGCGGGGCCGATCTCAACGCCCTTGATCGCGTGGACCGACATCACCGCCTGGGCCAGGCGGCCGTCCAGCTTGCGGTCCCACGACACATAGCTGCCAAGCCCCACCGGGAGACCCCGCACGACGACCTCGAAGCAGCCGCCCAGCGTGTCCCCTTCCTCGCGGGCCTCGTCTATGGCGGCGATCATCCTGCCCTCGGCACCGGGGTCGAGCGTGCGCACCGCCGAGGGATCGGAGGCTGCGTTGAGGTCCGCCGGCAGTTCCTCCGGGCGCTGGGCCTCCACGTCGCCGATCCTCGTGACATGACTGCCGACCGCCGCGCCGACCTCCCTGAGCAGGGTGCGGGCCACGGCGCCACAGGCGACCCGGGCGGCGGTCTCCCGTGCGGAGGCGCGTTCCAGGACATCGCGCGCATCCCTGTGGTCGTACTTGAGAACCCCTGCCAGATCGGCGTGTCCCGGCCGGGGCAGGTAGACCGGCCGTAGCGCCTTCGGATTACCTTCGGGATCCGGCGGCGCATGCGCCATCGCCGTGGTCCAGTTCTTCCAGTCCCGGTTCCATATCACCATCGACACCGGCGAGCCCAGCGTCACCCCCAATCGCAAACCCGAGATGATCTCCGCCCGGTCCGACTCGATGAGCATCCTGCGCCCCCTGCCGTACCCGCCCATGCGACGGTGCAGATCCGGGTCGATATCGGCGGCGGGGTCGAGTGGCATTCCAGCCGGAACGCCCTCCAGCACGGCGACAAGGCCGCGTCCGTGGGACTCGCCGGCGGTGTGGAAGGACAGGTGGTCGAGCGGCATGGGGACTGTCGTGGATGGGTCGGAGGCCGGGGCCTCGGAGCGGATGGCCGATCCTGTCCATAGATAGCGAAGGGCCCGCCCGGGGGGAAGCGGAAGGCCGGTCGGGGGGCCGCAAACCCACCGTCAAGGCGACCGGAGAGGCACGATGGTCGGCGTCACCATGATTACCAGGTCCCGCTGGACCGAGGTCTCCGTGCGGGACCGAAACAACCTTCCGACCAGCGGCAGATGCATTAGCAGGGGAATCCCGGACCGCACCTCCCCCTTCTCGGTGACCGTCAGACCCCCGATCACAACCGTTTCGCCGTCTCCGACCATAACCCGCGACTCGGCCCTCTGCCTGCGGAAGATCACGCCCACGTCCGACGGAGCCAGGTCCGCGGACGACCGTTCGGCCGTCAGTTCGAGCAGGACTTCGCGACCGTCGGCGATCCTGGGGGTAACCTCGAGGATCACTCCGGTCTCCTTGTAGTCAACCGTGGCGACCGGCAGGGTGCTCCTGCTGTCCTCTCCCTGCCGTCCCTGGAGTTGTGCGCCCGCGTCGATCACCCGAACCGGCGTCTCCTCACCCACGACGATCCTGGCTGTACGGTTGTCCATGACGCGAACCGATGGGTGTGCCTCGACATCCGTCAGCTGGACGGACTCCAGGGCGTCGATGAAGGCGACCAGGGTGTTGCGTCCCATGACCAGAGAGGTGAGGAGCGCGAGTGTCGGGTTCACTACCCGGTAGGTGGCGTTTCCCAGCGCCGCGATTGAGTTTCCTGTGAGCGACACGGCGTTGGTGCCCAGGGGGACCTGTTCGTCGGGCAGGGTGATCTCACCGTCTCCGTTCAGGTCGGCGACGCCCGGACTCAGGAGATTCAGCTGATTTCCGCCGATGTCCTTCAGGTCGTAGGTGATCCCGAATCCCATGAGCGCCGAACGGTTGATGAAGATGATCTTGGCCGTGATGTCCACCTGAGGCGCCTGCGTGTCGAGTTCCCTGATGAGTTCGTGCGCCGCATCAAGCACCCGCGGGACGTCGGTTACCACCAGCGTGTTCGTCCCGAGACCGGCGGAGACTCGTCCACGCTCGCTCAACAGTCCCGCGACCAGCTCGGTCAACTCGGTGACGTCCGCGTAGTTCACCCGGAAGGGACGCGTCACCATGGGATGCACCGCCTCCCGGTCGAAGAGACTGCGGGCATCGTCGACACGAATTATCCCGTCCGCCTGTTCATGGACTACCAGGCCGTGAGCCGCCAGGATCGCACGGAGCGCCAGATCCCAGGGCTGGCTGCGGATCTCGGCGGAGACCAGGCCGTCCACCGTTGGGCCCGCCACGATGGAGCGGCCCGCGAAGTCGGCAAAGGCGAAGAGCACGTCCCTGACAGGTGTGTCGACAAAGGAGGCCGTTATGGGGCGACCGACCTCCTGATCGGCAGCGACTCCCGTGGATGGTACTCCCTGGGCCGCGGCCTCGCCTCCCCAAGGGACAAGGACCACTACCGCCGCCAGCGACAATGTCCTGCGCAACCCCGGGAGGCGCTGCTTCATGATCCCCTCCCGGCCAACGGCTGCCGCAGGGCCAGCACCTGGCTGGCGATGCCGTCCGGTGCCTCCGTTTCGACCACGATGTGATCCTCGTGGATCTCCGCAATCCGCATTCGTCCCAACACACCCCCTGAGCGCAGACGCCTGGTGGTCCAGCCGCCCTGCGGGAGAGGCCCGGCATCGGTGGCGCCGTTGCCGCCGCCGACTCCACCCGAAATGCCCAGGACCGCCAGGCGGTACGCCGCATCCGGATGGTGGATGATGCCCATGAGTCTCACGTCCCCGGCCCCTGGCACGGCCGCGGAGACCCCCACTGGTAGGAAGGGGTTCCTGCGCCCTCCCGCCGGATAGACGAACACCTCACGTTCGAACACCATGGTTCGCCGGGATGCGTCGGGCGCGCTGTCGGGTGATGCGCTCGGGATGTCGCCCGGGCTCTGGCTCGCACCGGGCTCCGGCGTGGCGAACGCCAGAAGAGTGAACGGCGCAAGCGTAATCACTGTGCTGGTCCTTGTCATGAAGGCGGAACTCCGATGTCCGGGGGTGACTTGGCGGGGACGGAGGGTTGGGGCCGCGTGGCCACGTAGGTGCGAATGCGGAAGCTGGCCGTCACGGTGCCGTCGTATGCGCCACCATCCGGGCCGGCGCTGCCGCTCGGGGTGATCGCGAGGTCCCCGGGCTCGACGATCCGCTCCAGCGAAGCGATTGCCGTGATGAAGGATCCGACCGCATGGTAGCTGCCCCGGACAGCCAGCTCGTAGCTCAGCCGGTCGTACAGGTCCCCCGGCTCGATCGGCTCGGGACGCATCATCGTCATCTCCACCCCTGCCTTGCGCTCCTCGTCCGAAACGGCCTTGAGAAGCGCCGCCACTTCCCCGTCCGCGGGGATGAGTTTCTCGAGACGGCCAATGTGCTCCTGGTAGAGCTGCAGACGCTCTTCGAGCTCCACCTCTCCCATTGCCGCACCCGTCCCCGCACGCCGGTTGCCCTCGTCCAGCCGTGCGAGCCGGAGGTGTGTGGATTCCACCCGCTTCGCCGCTGGTGAGTAGACGTAGGTGCGGGTGAAGTACAGGCCCGAAAGAGCCAGGAAGGCGAGGAGAACCGCGCTTCTGCGCACAGGATCGGTGGGCAACGGGTTCATTGTCTTGCCCCGGGCGGAAAGGACACCAGGTTCAGCATCGCTGGTGGAGGATCCTCCGGCTCCGCCCGCAGCACGAAATGGTAGAGGTCACCGGACCCGTCGCCGCCTGATCCCACCGCCACGTGTTCGGTGCTGACGAGCTGGACGTCGCGGATGAAGGGGGAAGCCTCCAGGCCGTCCCACAACCGGGTGAGGGACACGTTGCCCCGCGTCATGCCCTCCACCTGGAACCGCATTCCGCCATCGGACGGCGCTACCTGGTACAGGCCTGTGAGCCACGCTTCACCGGGCAGGACACCGGCCGCTTCGTCCATTATGCGGGGCCACAGGTAGCGCCGGGCATCGATCTCCCGGATCGCGGCGACCCTCGCCGCAATGGAATCGCGGCGGGTCTCCAGCGCGCGCATCTTCTCGGTCAGCGCGGCGTTGCGCACGGAGTCGGCCAGTGCCGCGTCCAGCGCCTCCTTCACGGCGGACTCGCGCCCGCGCACCGAGAGGAACAGGTAGAGGGCAAGGGCGAGAGAGGCAAGGATCGTCAGGCCCGATCCGATCGTCCAGGGATCCAGGGCGAAACGCTCAACGGAAGTCCGCGACAGGGTCAGCCGGGGTCTCCGGTCTTGCGGCTTGCCTCCACCTCGTAGCAGATCGACTTCAAGCACGGTGCGACGGTTCCGTCAACGGTCAGGAGGACCGCAGGGCGAGACCCACCGGCAGAAGCAGCATCGGGGCCGCCCGCCCGAGTACCCCCCGCTCCCTGACGCCGGCCCGGAGGGGAACGCGCTCGAAGGGATTCACCAGCCGCGTCTCGATCTTCGCGCGCTGGGCGAGCGCCTCGGCCATTCCCGGCATGCAGGCCCCACCCCCGCTCAGGAAGATCCTCCCGATTCCGGCACCCGACTTGCGCCCGCCGAGGTACGCCGAGGCTCGTTTTATTCCGGTCGCGACGCCGTCGGCCACAACACGCTGGATGCCCTCCATGGGCTGGCGCCCCTTCAGCACGCGTTCGGCCTCGCCCCCGGAAAGGCCGTATTCGCGTTGCAGCGATTCCGCCACGTTGCGCGACCCCAATGGAAGTTCCTTGGTGAGCACTGGTATGCCGCCTTCGATGACGTTGAGGTTCGTAGAGCGGTGGCCGACGTCGACGAGGGCCACTATGCCATCGCTGGACTCAGGGTAGTTGTGGGTGAAGGCGTTGTGCAGGGCGAACGCTTCGACGTCCATCACCGCAATCCTCACTCCCGCCTCCGCGAGCAGCGAAGTCCGGTCTTCCACACACTCGCGCCGGGCAGCCGTCAGCAGTACTTCCATCCGGGCATCCTCGTTGCGCGGTCGCAGAATCTGGCAATCGAGATGAACACCTTCGAGGTCGAAGGGAATGTGCCTCCCGGCCTCACGCCGCATCATCCTGAGTGCCTCCACCTCCTTCATTCGCGGAATGTCCACCCTCCTGATGAACACATCATGGCCGCTCATCGCAACAACCACTTCACGCGATCCGGCGCCGGCCTCCCGCATCAACTCCCGCACCGTGTCGGCAATCGGCTTCCGCTCCACGACCTCACCGTCGACGATCGCCCCGGCGGGCGTGCGACGCACCGCCACACCGCCGACTTCGGGCACGTCTCCCCCATGGTCGACCAGGGTGAGCTTGACAAAGCCGCTGCCGATGTCGAGACCCACGGTGGTCCGTCTCCGGGAAAACAGGGCCATCGCGCTAGTCGGTTCCCGGGGGAAGAGGTCCCAGCCAGGAGCGCGCGGGCGTCGGGATCGGACGCGCCAGCGAACTCGCGGCATTCAGGGCTTCGAAGGCCGCACAGGCCGACCCGTCCACGGCAGAAGTCCCGGCCAGGGTGGTCACGCCTCCACTGCGTACCAGTCCGAGCACCGTGGAAGCGGGTTCCAGCGTTACGTTTCCGGATACGATCAGCAGGCCGGTCCAGGACGAGCCGCTTGCAAGGACGAGGTCGCCATCGACCGCGAGGACCCCCGCCCCCGATCCCGTCCATCGTACGCCGCCCGCTCCGAAGACGAGCCCCGCCCAGCATCCCGGGCATCCCGGTGCCAGGACTCCACCTCCCGACAGGTGGTGGTCGGCCAGCGCGGCGAGGGCCGAGCGGCCCAGCCACCCAAGCCGCAGGCCCGCAAAATCGGCGCCGTCGCCGCCGGCACCCCAATCGGGCGGATGCGGTAGCCCGCCCACCGATGGTACGACCGCCCCACCCAGCGCCGCCGCGAGGAGAGGGAAGCTGTCGCATGCCGGCACGCCGCTCCGACCGGCAAGCAGGGAATCGGCGAGCACGCGCGCGTTGGTGCCGACCACTACCGAGGCGCCCTCCACAACCGCCCGATGCGTCGCGATGCGCGATTGGGGTTCGAGCCACCAGACTGTTCGCGCATCCCGGACGCGAAGTGTGCCTCCGAGTGCCGCGACTGCGACAAGGACGTGGAATTCTCGGGCGATGCGAAGATCATGGACCCGCCATGAAACGCTCGGGCCCAGGGTGCCGGCCAGCAATTCCACGGCGGAATCCCCGACTGAAGCCGCCGGCCAGTCCCGGGTCTCCGCCAGGACGCGTTCGATTCCACCTCGCACGGCAGCGCGCCCGGCCATCACCCTTCCAGCCGTTGCCGCCGCGCGAAGCTGCCCCACCGCCGCCAGGATCGCCGCGGTGGCGAGCCCCGAGAGTACCATCAGGGCGAGCAGCACCGCGACCAGGGCAAAACCCTCCCCGCGGCGGCGGGGACCCTCGCAAGCGTTCGTGCGTTTCGTCATCGGCGCGCCCGGATTTTCCACCGCGTCGACGGAAGAAAGGGGCCCGGACGCTCTCGCGTCACACCGACTTCCACGGCGTCCGCGCCCAGTTGAACAACTCCCGAGGAGTCCACGTCGATCCCGGTATCGGTCAGCGGCTGCCAACGATTACCTGTTCGGTAACGAAAAGCACTGTTCGAGAACCTGTAGGCCCCGTTCTCGAAATAGAGGGCGGCAATGGCGCCGGGCCGGGGTGGATCGAGAAACCAGATCTCGGTGGAAAACCCGTCGAGCTCCTGGCAATCGAGCCTCCCGGCACGTGATCTGCGCACCAGTGCGGAGGGCTGCCAGCTGCCGTCGCCGGAAAGGACGAGCACCGAGTCCTTGCCACTGTCGGGAAGACGGTACCCAGCTGCGGCGACGCCCCATCCATTGGCCGGTTGGCTGCGGCAGCCGAAGCCTGCTCCCCGAAACGCGCGCAGGTGCAGTTCGCGTTCGGTGGTGACGCGCCAATCATCGCTGCCTTCTCCGTTGCCCACCTCCACCGAGAGCAGATGATGGATGAGGCGCGCCTCGTCCAGCATGCGCGCGCCCGTGACGACGCGGGTCGCCACCCTGCCCTGCACCGCCGTCACCCACCAGACCGCCTGGACGACCACGAGCAGCAACGTTCCGGCCACGATCAACTCGGTCAGCGTGAATCCGTAGGGTCGGCGAACGGGTCCCCTCATCGTGGGTGCCATGCTCAGCAGTCCGTGGATAAGGCCGCCCGAGCACCGAGAGCGGCGAGGCGCCGGGCTGGCAAGGCGCGACGAGGGGCCAATAGCGGCGCCATTGGGCTGAGGAGCAACGCAGAGCGCAGCCTTGGAAGCGTTGAATGTAAACGGCACATGACATAATGTAAAGTTGTCTTTACGTTGTGAGAAGGTAAAGCGAAGCGTCCAGGCCGGATGCATCGACGGTCGAATGCCGGGGGGATTCTGTCCACGGGCTGTCAGGGCCGGGTCGGGGAGGCCGGGACCACGAAATCGACCCGGATCGGCGCGGTGAGCGCCACATGGTCGAAGCGGGCCCAGGCGACGGAGCCGGGCGTGGGTGGAACTCTCCAGTTCAACACTCCAGCCTGGTGCACATGCTGCCCGGACTCGGGACCTCTTACCGAATCCGCAACGGTCGAATCCACGAAGCTCTGCAGGAGCACACGGGCTTCGTCGATCGACCTGGCTCGGACCAGGGTACCCGCGGCCGCGGCCGTGAGTGAGGCCACCCCGGCGATACCGACCCCAAGAATGACGACGGCGACAATCAGTTCGACCAGCGAAGTCCCGGCCCTGTTCATGCACCTTCCTCTCCAGCCGTCCGACCGGCCGGCCGCGTTGTAGCGCGCCGTGCGAGGCTCACGGCACTTCATCGCCGCGCTACCCGCCCTAACGATGAGATCACCAACCGACGTTGCTCGCCGGCCAGGTGGAACGTCAGCGTCTGGCTGGAGACCAAACCCAGTCCCAGAGGCCCAAACCGCACCCGGCTCCGAGCGCGGCCCCGGGACAGTGTCATCGACACCCCTCCCGCGCTCAGCCGCGCCGTTCTCACCGTGTCCCCCGCCCGGGTCACCACCACCCCTCCCGGCGGGTCGGAAGTCAGGACCACGGTCGCCCCTCCCGCCCCCACCGCGATCCAGCGCGCATCCGCAAAGAGGCTCGCTGCCTCCTCCTGCGCGCGTCTCAGCAGGAACGATGTCCGCAGCCCGCCGGCCACGCCGAGGATGGGGGGCGCGAGCGCCGCGAGGATCGCCAGAACCGCAGCGACTTCGATGAGGGAGTGGCCCGACTTCCCGGGGGTTCGACGCTCCGACCCCCTTGTTCCAAACCCGCGGGTCAATTGGTGCACACGACTTGCCCTTCAGCAGTGGGGGTCACGGAGCCGATCGTGGGCGCCGTGCTGTTTCCGTAGTAGATGGCACAACCTTCGGCTGCTCCCAGTGCATTGTGGGTCGCCGTGGCGGACCACCCGGAGGTCGACGCCGCGGCCGTCACGTTCACGGCCTCGGAGGAGACGAAACCCAGGTCGACAAAGGAGCTGGAGTAGCTGTAACTCGTGGCGTAGTAGAGCTCCTGCTGCGCCGACAGGTTCCTCATATCCGCCTTCATCGCCGCGAAGTACGCTTTTTCCCGAACCTTCGAGAACTGGGGTACGGCAATCGCCGCGAGGATGCCGATGATTACGAGAACAATCAGCAGCTCTATAAGTGTAAATCCTTTTGTATCAAACATTCACATTCCTCCTTTCAATTGTTGTCCGGTAGTTTTCGGTTTTCCCGGTTCATGAACAGATCTCTTGTCGACCTGCCGCCCGGGACAGCCGGGACGGGGCCCGCCCGGCCCTTCGGCGCTGGCCGGCTCCGTCCCTCAGCCCGGTCATTTCCCGGCGGATTCCGGGTCTGCCATCGCCCGGACGGCGTCTCTCCGCCGAAGCACCAGCTCGGCCAGCCAATGCCACTGCCGGGGACTGTTCTCTCCGATGCGAATGACCTGCCGGCGCGCTTCGATCGCTTCCCCGATCCTGCCCTGGGCGGTGAGCGAGCGAGCGAGCAGATGCATTTGGACCGCACTCCCCGGTTCCGCGGCGAGCGCGGCCCGAGCCGCCTCTTCCGCCGGCTTCCAGCGACCCTGGCGATCGAGCAGGACAGCCAGCAGCGACGGAGCCGCGCCACTCTCGGGACGCTCCCGCCACGCCCGGTACAACACGTGTTCGGCTGGCCGATCCAGCCCCGCGGCAACCAGTCGGCGTCCGATTTCCGTGAGCAGCGTGTAACTGCCTCCCACCAGGCCGATCGCTCGCCGGTAGGCCGCGAGACCTCGCGCATGGTCGCCTCTTGCGAAGTACAAGTCGCCGGCAACCCACTGGGCGCGCCCCGACTCCGGATGCTCCCGCAGCAGCGTCATGAAGACCGTGGTGTTGTCCTTCCATGTGGGGTTTCGGGAGATGGTCCGACAGAGCAGGAGGGACAGAACCGCAAAGGTCACGAATGTCCCCGCGCGGGGTCGCTCCCACCGTAGCCGGGCCAGCATCCACCCCAGGCCGCCTGCCAGACCCACCGACGGCAGGAACAGTGTTCGCTCTGCCAGCAGAACACCGGTCTGAAAGAACAGGTTGGATGCCGGCAGCATGGTGATGACGAACCAGAGAATGCCGAATCCGAGCGCCGCAGGCTCCAGACGTCCCGGTGTCAGCGGTCCTCTCCGGGAGCTCCACCAAGCCACTGCGAGGACTGTGAGGCCAATCGCCAGCCCGCAGAGATTGCGGGCTGTCCAACCGTAGGCGACCGGGATGACACCCGGGCTGTAGTCGGCGGAGAGGTCCGCGGGAAGGAAGAGCAGCCGGAAGACCTCCGGCCATGTGCTCAGGACGGTCCAGATGCGAGGCACCTCGCCCTGCGCCAGGATCTCCGCACCCAACGGCGGATAGGGATCGGCGACGGCCCCCAGAACGGCGATTCGCCCCGCCAGCAGGAGCAGGATGATCGCGGCCAGTACCAGATGGACCGGCCACCGCTCCGCCAGGTATCCTCGGAGCTGGCCTGGGCGCAGACCGCTTCGCGCCGCGTCGATCAGGAGCACCGCCCCGGGAAGCGTGACGGCGCTCTCCTTGACCAGCACAGCCGTCAGGAAGAGCCCGGCCATGGTCGCCAGTTGTCCCGCCCCCATCCTCCCGGGACAATGAGCGGCCACCAGACACCCCCCCAGGTACAGGACCGCGGACAACAGTTCCGACATTCCCACCACGTTGGCGACGGCCTCCGCATGAACGGGGTGTACCGCGAAGAGCAGTCCTCCCGGCAGCGCCGCCGAGACCGGCATAAGCCGTCCGAGGAGAAGGACCACGAGTGCGGCGGCGAGACCGTTCAGCAGCACGTTGACCATGTGGAAGCCGGCCGGGTGCCCGTTCCACAGGGCCCACTGCAGTCCGTAGACCCATGTCGCGACCGGCCGCCAGAGCCCCAGCTCCCTTCCATTGCCGTCGGGCCAGTACGGCTCGGTGAAGGTGCCGGGGAGCGTCTCCAGGCTCTGTATGGCCCCGTTGCCGGCGACAATCAACAGGTCGTCGTAGGCAAAGTCGTTGCCGATGGTATTGGCGAAGCCCGCGGTCGCGGTGAAGGCCGCAATCCAGGCTGCGACCCGCAGGCTGACCCCGCGCGATCCCCCATGCTTCATTTCTCACGGCTCGCTCCCCACGGTTGCCGGACTGCGGAAGCCCCTGGCAATCCGTTGAATTGGGCGGAAATGGACGACGACCGCAGGTTGGGGGCGGATCACGGGCGCAAGGATGGTGAAACGGGACAGATTCATCGGAAACGACGAATCGAGCTCTTGCGACAGCGATTTCCGGGTCGTGCCGGAACCCGGAGGTCCCCCGCTCTCAGGTGGCGTCCGCCCCCCGGCCGGCTACCCCTCCCCCTCCAGCCATCCCGCCACCCCGCCCTGCCAGACCCGCGCCTTCGGCCCCAGCAGGTTGCTGCGCAGGATGAACCAGATCGCCGCCACCCCGTCCCTCCACCCGATCTTCTTCCCCTCGGCGTAGGAGCGCCCATCGTAGCTGATCGGCAGCTCGTAGATGCGCGCCCGGGCCTGCGCCAGCCGCGCGGTGATCTCGGGCTCGATCCCGAATCGGTCCGCCGTGAGCGGCAGGGATTGCAGCAGTTCGGTGCGGATCACCTTCTGGCAGGTCTCCATGTCCGTCAGGTTGAGATTGGTGAAGGCGTTGCTCAGGAGCGTGAGAAAGCGGTTGCCCAAGGTGTGCCAGAAGAAGAGGACGCGGCGCGGGCCACCCATGAAGCGGGAGCCGTAGACCGCGTCGGCCCTGCCGTCGGCGATGGGACCCAGCAGCGTGGGGATCGCCCCCGGGTCGTACTCCAGGTCGGCATCCTGGACCACCACCACATCACCCGTCGCATGTGAGAAACCCGTTCGTAGCGCCGCTCCCTTCCCCCGGTTGCGCTCATGGAGCAGGAGCGTGTCGATCAGGCCGCCCTCCTCGAGTTCCGCCAGCAGCGGCCTAGTACCGTCCGTGGAGCCGTCGTCGACGACGATCACCTGCTTGGCCATCGGCACGGCGGCCACCCGCCGGAGCAGCCTCTCGACGGTGCCTGCCTCATTGTAGGCCGGTACGATCACCGAAACGGTCATGCGCCCGATGCGGCGGAGCGTCTTCGGCCCCGGAGGTCGCCCGTGCTCGATCATGGCAGTTATTCTCACCGGGATCCCGGATCCGTTGCCACTCCCCGAGCCTCCGCGCTCACCCGGGACCGGAACTCTCGCCGCGGGCTACCGCGAGCTGACCGGCACTTCCAGCATCTGGCCCGTGTAGATGCGGCTGCTGCCCAGGTTGTTGGCCGACTTGAGCACGCTTACCGTCGTACCGTAGGCCCGCGCAATCGCCCAGAGAGTGTCCCCGGAACGGACCCGGTACCTCACGACCGTCTCCGGCGCGGCGCCCCGGGCCCGTGCCTCCGTCCGCGCCCCCATCACATCGTCCGCCTCGGCCGCGACCCGCTCGGCCGCCTGGAGCGAGGCGACGTACTGAGCGTATTCGCGGGTGTACACGGCAATGTGGTAGTGGGGCGGGCGCCGTTCGTAGGTAGCTTCGACCGTCCCGATTCCCTCCAGGTGCAGCAGCACGTCTTCGATCCACCTGCGGCAGGCGCGCCTGTTGCTCCGCCGCAGGTCCACCGCCATGCCCGTAGGGTGCACCGACAGGTCCGAGGAATTCCCGGGTTGGTGGGTCAGGGGGCGGGTCAGGCTGGTCACGACGAGCTGCTCGCCACAGGCGGACCGGTACTGGCGGCTCAGGCGCTCGATGAAGGTCCGGACCTCCGGGCGCGCGTAGGCGAAAGAGACTTCGTCGTCGAGGCGGTAGTCCCCGTTGCCCCTGAGCGGCACCAGCAGATTCAGGTTGACGAGGTGCCGGACGTGGGCAGCGTCCCTCATGAAACTGTAGTCGTACTGGCGGGCCCGCCGGTTCTGTGCCTCCATCGCTCCCGAACCGCCCCTGAGGCTCTGGGACGCTGCGTCGCCGGGCCACCCAGACAGCCCGAACAGAACGGCCGACGGATAGAGGATCATCGACCGCACTACACCCCTTTGCCTGGGCTTACGTAGTTGCCGAGCCACCGGATGCGCCCCCTCTCTCTGCCCGGTTCCGTTTTCCATTTCCCGGTCCTTCCTCAAGTAAACATATGGCAAGAAGAAGGTTCCGTCCACTCTCCGGTCCCGCCGTCGGCGGAGCATCCTCGCGGGCGGCAAGGCGCCGGGCTACCCCCCCAGCCCCCACGACGCAACGACGATCCCGATCCCGTTGATCAGGAACTGCACACCGATCACCATGACCAGCAGCCCCATGATGCGCGTCCCCACATTCAGCCCCGTTCTTCCGAGCGCGTTCAGAAGAGCCGGGGCAAGGATCAGGCACGGCAAGGCCACGGCCCCTACCATGAAGGACGCCAGGTAGACCGAGAACAGTTGCAGCCCGCCGTCGGCGAGCCCCGCCAGCGCGATCACGGTCACGATCGTGCCGGGCCCCGCCAGCGTAGGCAACCCCAGAGGGATGATCGCCAGGGAGTCGCGGCTCGCCGCCTCGTCCTGCTCCCTGCGGGTCGTCTTCACGCGCGAACGCCTGGCCGCGAGCATGTCGGAGCCGATGCCGAAGAAGATCACCCCCGCCGCGATCTGAAACGCCTCGGTGGTGATCGCGAAGAAGTCCAGGATCGCGTGTCCCGCAAAGGTGAACACGACCATCACGATGACGGACGTCGCCACCCCCACCAGCGCCGTACGCAACCGCTCGCGTCTCGAGTCCTCCATCGTGAGCGAGGCGAACATCGGCATCGCGCTGAGGGGGTTGTACACCACCAGCAGCTGCGTGAACGCGACGATTCCGAAGGTCAGGTTGTCGTTCATTTCGACTCTGGTCAGGCGTCAGGGCCCGGCGGCGCACCGGAGGACCGGGCTGCCGCAAACTCAAACCGCAGCGTACCGCTCCCCGACCACCGTCCAGTTCACGACGTTCCAGAAGGCGGCCACGTAGTCCGGGCGGCGGTTCCGGTAATTCAGGTAGTACGCGTGCTCCCAGACATCGCAGCCAAGGAGTGGCACCTTGCCGTCCATGACGGGAGTGTCCTGGTTCGCGGTGGAGACGACCTCCAGCCCGCCCCCGCCGTCCGCCGTCAGCCACGCCCAACCCGAGCCGAAGCGCCCGATTGCGGCCGCCGCGAAGCGCGCCTTGAAGTCGTCGAGGCTCCCGAAGGCGGCGTCGATGCCCGAGGCGAGGCCCCCGCCGGGGGCGCTTGCACCGCCAGGGGACATGAGCTGCCAGAAGAGATTGTGGTTGACGTACCCGCCCCCGTTGTTCCGCACCGCCGTGCGGATCCCCTCCGGCAGCGCCGCCAGGTCGGCGACGAGTTCGTTGGCCGACCTGCCGTGCAGTTCCGGGTGCCCCTTCAGGGCGGCGTTCAGGTTGGCCGCATATGCCGCGTGGTGCCGCCCGTGGTGGATCTCCATGGTGCGGGCGTCGATGTGCGGTTCCAGGGCGTCGTGGGGGTATCCCAGATCGGGAAGTTCGAAGGGGTAGGCCATCGTCGGCGTCTCCTCGGTGGGGTTATGATGTTGGCGGTTGGGTGGGTGATGGTCCCTGCTGTGCGCCGGCGGTGCGCGGAGCCTCCGCGGCCGCGCGCGGAAGGTAGAACGTGTCCAGAAACAGGACGGCCCCGCAAGGTCTCAGGAGGATCCTCCTGGTGGACTGCGACAGCTTCTTCGTGCAGGTGGCGCGCCTGGCGGACCCGGAGGGCGTGGGAAAGGAACCCCTGCTACTGGTAGGCGGCCGCAGCGACCGAGGGGTGATCACCTCGGCATCGTACGCCGCGCGGGAGTACGGGGTGCGATCCGGGATGCCCACCCGTCGTGCGCGCCGGCTGTGTCCGGATGCGGCGGTGGTGCCGGTGCCGCGGGGTGCGTGCGTGGAGCGGAGCCGGGCTGTGCGGACGGTCCTTGACGAGCTGTCGCCGGTGGTGCAGGCCGCCTCCATAGACGAGTTCTACCTGGACCTCACCGGGACCGAGCGCCTGTTCAAGGGCGAGGAACTGGCCGTGACGGCGGACCGCATCCGCCGGGTGGTGAGGGAGCGTACGGAGGTCGCAGTGTCGCTGGGCGGGGGGACGCAGCGGGTCGTGGCCAAGGTGGCGACGCGTCTGGCCAAGCCGGACGGTGTGCATGTGGTGCCGCCGGGAGGGGAGGCGGCCTTCATGGCGCAGTTCCAACTGGAACAGCTCCCGGGGATCGGACCCGCCTTCCTGGAGCGGCTGAAGCAGAAGGGACTCGCAACCTGTGCCGAGGCCGCGGCGGTGGAGCGGGAGTGGCTGGCCCGGTGGTTCGGCCCCCACCGCGGCGCGTGGCTCTGGGAGCGGGTGCGGGGAATGGACGCCAGCGAGGTCGACGCCCGCGAGCGTCGCAAGTCGATCAGCTCGGAGCGGACCTTCTTCGCCGACATCGACGACGATGACGAGCTGGAGCGGCGGTTGCTGCAGCTGAGTTGCTCGGTGGGCGGACAGCTACGCGCGAAGCAGCTGCGGGCCCGCACCGTGACCGTCAGGCTGCGGGACCATGACTACAGGACGCGGCAGGCGGGCAGCACCCAGCCGGAGGGGGTGGAGACGGACCACGCGATCTTCAGGGTGGCCGCTTCGCTGCTGCACAGCCTCCGTCACCGCCGCAGGACCCCGGCCCGGCTCCTTGGAGTGGGCGTGTCCAACCTGGTCCGGCAGGTGTCCGCCGAGCAGCTGGAGTTTCTCGCGGGAGAGGAGAAGCTGGAGACGGAGCGGGACCGGACCATCGCCAGGGCGGTTGACCGGATCCGCGACCGTTACGGGCGCGAGGCACTCCGGCCGGGACGGGTGCTGGATGGGCCGGGCGAATAGCCCTGCTATTCCCCTCTCGTCGCAACTTGCCAGCCTGGCAGCCTCGCCGGCCGGAGGACGTATGGTCGGAGCAGTCCCCCCGGTGGCGCCCTACTTACTTGTCCAGCCACGGCTTGCGTTCGAAGTAGTCCCGCGTCATCTCCACCACCTGCGGCGCCAGGATCCCCAGCGCGATCAGGTTGGGCCAGATCACGATCGAGAGGAACACGTCGCCGATGTCCCAGATCACGCTGAGCGGCAGGACCGCCCCGACGAAGTGCAGCATCACGAAGATGACCTTGTACGGGATCACCGCCTTGGCGCCGAAGAGGTAGTTGGCGCAGCGGTCGCCGTAGTAGCTCCACGCGATCGCCGTCGAGATGGCGAAGAGCAGCACCGACAGCACCACGATGTAGTGCCCCCAGTCACCCAGCGGGGACAGTCCGCGCCGGAAGGCCGCCATTGTGAGCGGCGCCCCGCTCTCGACCGCCATGCCGTGGAGCGAGGTGTAGGTCCGCCCATCGTCGCCGGTCGCCGTCCCCGTCGCGGGATCGATCACGCCGCTGAACGGATGCGTCTGCGCCTCGTCCACGTATAGCATCTGCACGGGGACCTCGTGCCAGGAAATCTGCGGGTCGTCGGGCCCGGTTGCAGCGTGCTCCCCGCCCTCGATCCGGATCGGGGCGTCGGGCGACAGGTCCTCGTAGCCGCCGTCCACCTGTACCGCCCGGTAGGAGAGGTCACCGCCGCTCAGGGTGATCTCGGTCTCGAAGCGGTCGTTCCAGACCCCGGTCATGATCACCAGCAACCCGGTCATGGTGCAGATGATGATCGTGTCGATGAAGGGTTCCAGCAGCGCCACGACCCCCTCCGAGACCGGCTCATCGGTCTTGGCGGCGGAGTGCGCGATCGGTGCCGACCCCTGTCCCGCCTCGTTCGAGAAGAGTCCGCGCCGGACTCCCCACATCAGGGTCACCAGGAAGGCCCCCACGCCCGTCCCCGCAACCCCCGCGCTCGGGTTGAAGGCCTCGCGGAAGATCAAGGAGAAGGTCGGCCCCACGTCGCCGATGTTGATCACGATCACGATCAACGCCCCGAAGACGTAGACGACCGCCATCATGGGGGCGAGCACCGATGTCACCCTGCCGATCCGGGTGATGCCGCCCAGGATCACCGCCGCTACGACCCCCGAAGTCACCAGTCCGCTCACCCAGGTGGGAATGCTGAACTGGGTCTCCAGGTTGTCGGCGACGGTGTTGGCCTGAATCCCGTTCCCCGTCAGGAAGGCGGTGATTCCCAGGAGGAAGGCGAAGAAGACCGCCATCCACTTCCAGTTCGGCCCCAGCCCCCGCTCGATGTAGTACATGGGCCCGCCGGAGACGGTACCCGCCCATTCGCCCTCGTGCTCGTGGACCCGGTACTTCTGGGCCAGGGTGACTTCGGAGTACTTGGTCGCCATCCCCAGCGCCGCCGTGACCCACATCCAGAAGAGAGCGCCGGGCCCGCCCCAGTGAATCGCCAGCGCCACCCCGGCGATGTTCCCGATCCCGACCGTTGCCGACAGCGCGGTCGTGAGCGCCTGGAAGTGGGTGACGTCTCCCTCATCGTCCGGGTCATCGTACCTGCCCGACGCGACCGTGGCCCCGTGCCGCAGCCGGGTGACCTGAATGAAGCCCAGCCGCAACGTGAGGTACATCCCTATTCCCAGCAGGATGATCACCATGAAGGGGATGTTCTCGCCGCCGACCGAGATACCGGCCGTGACGAAGTACCGGGTCAGGAAATCGATGATCTGCTGGAGGAAATCCATGGGGGCGTGGGCTCCTTGCGGTGACTGGCGACCGGTCCCGTCGCGGACGCGGCAATGGCGCCGGGCAAACTAGCGGACGGCGGATGAATCCGCACGCGAACCGGGAGCGGCGGAACGCCAAGCAGTCCGTGGATAACGGTCATGGCCACGCCGGTTGGGGTGGCCACCCCGCGGAGCTGAAACAGGGGCTGAGTTTCACGGAAAAGCCCCGCGCGCACCGAGAGCGGCGAGGCGCGGGCTGGCAAGGCGCGACGAGGGCCCAATAGCAGCGATATTGGGCAGAGGAGCAACGCAGACCGAAGCCTTGGAGTCATCAAAGCATACTACACATGCCATAATGGCAGGAGGTCACGGGATCGCTATCGCTTGCCCCGGTTGAAGTTACGTGATTCGCGGGCGCGATTCCCGCCGTTTGACTCCCGCTAATAAGGGGGAGGCGACCCGCGGCCGCTCGTCGAGCGCCTTCTTGAGCCGCTCTTCGTCGGCCCTCTGGTAACACTGGAGCACCGTCTGTGCCGTCCTCCAGCCTCCGAGTTCGCAGAGCACCTTGAGGGGCTGGTCCATGAGGTCGGAGGCAAACTTGCGCCTCAGCGAATGCCAGCCCCTGCCCCGCTTGCGCTCCAGCCCGGCAAGCGCCTCGGCCCTTTTCCACCATTAGCGCGCCACCCCGTGGCTCATGCTCCTGTCGGGGTCCCTGGGCGCAGGCAACACAGGGGCGTCCCCGGTCCGCCGGTTCTCCCTGCGCGCCTCTTCGAGGACGCCGAGTGCCTCGGCGGTCACAGGCGTCCGATGCTCGAAGCCTGTCTTCTCGTGCGCCGCGCGCCACCGAATGACCACGGCTCCCATGTTCACGTCGGACCACCGGAGTTGGCGGATGGCGCCGATCCGGTGCCTCGGTCTCGTGCGCGAGCACGAGCGCCACGCGAAAACGCCAATCGATCTCGGCGGACACCCGGAGCAGGGCGTCGTATTCGCCTGAGAGAGTACCACCCGGATTGGGTTCTTGTCCCGCGGCACCCTCAAGCCCTTCAGAGGGTTCGAGTCGAGGATACGCGCTCCCGCCTCGTCCCTCGACCGCGTGGCCCAGTTGAGGACCGCCAGTAGGAATCGCAAGTCCCGTTCGATCGTCCTGTCGGACACGGGCCTGCCGCTCGGTCCGACCTTGCCTGCTCGCCGCGCCCGGATGAACCGGTCCCTGTCGCGCTGGGAAAGCGTTGCGGGCCTCCGGTCCCTTCCGAAGAAGCGACCGAACATCTCCAGCGTGACCCGGTCGTATTTCCGGGTCCCCTCGCCCTTGGCGGGCGTCACCTCCTCACCGTAGATGTCAAGAAGCCCTCCCAGCGTGAGCGGCTCGGGCTCGGCTCGCGCCTTGCGTTCAGGTCCGGGCCAACGAACCCGGCGGCGAACTCGTCCGCCTGCCGTTTCGCCCTCACCCATTCGCGGTGCCCCAGCGACCGGGTGAGCCTGCGCCCGTTCTCGCGCCACTCCATCTGGTACAGGCCGGTCTTCGGATCCGGGAACACCCGGACCCGGTTCCGGCCCCATTCGACCGGCGCCGTAGCTGCGCCGACTTCGTTTCGTGCGTGCCATCGTTCGATCCTCTCTCGATGGGCTGCACGATCTGCGCGAACGAAATATCGCGGAGCCCCCTCGGCCAGAGGAGGTGCATGCGGCGGATCGTATCCACCCTGAAACCGGGCCGGAAGCGCGCCTTCTGTCGACCGTGCCGGACCTTCGCGATCTTCAGGGGAGAAGCGGTAACTTGGAGGCGGTTTTTCGACGTGCCCGTTGCCGATCCGCGAGTGTACATCCCACATCGGGGTGCTTGTGCACGGAAATCGCGCTCCTGATGTACACGACGCCGATTCCGCATGTCGTTGCCGTGCTTTTGGTTGCGCCACGGCCGCCGGAGCGACGATGCCGATCCGGCCGTCGAGGCCGTGGCTGCGAGCGACCCCCCATCTCGGCATGCCTCGATCAGCATCGGGGAGGATGGCGACGTACATCGCCATCCTCCCCTCCGCCGGGGGGTCGCTCCCGGCCAGCAGTCCCTTGCGGGAAGGTCAAACGGCGAGCCGGTCTGAGGGCGGTCGCGCCACGGAGCCCACCGCCGCGCTGGCATGCGGCCCGCACCCCTTGCCGTTTCGCACGCCGGTCGCACGTCATGAATCCCCTCGCCACTTGGTGGGGCGTGCTTGGTGAGTGGCGAAGTCGTGAAGCGCTTCAAGGTTCTCCTTCGCCCGTTGGAGTGACCAAGGTGAGTTTGCGGTGAGGCGAGTCTTGAACCGGAGGTGAGGGCTCACCCACCGTTCAACGATGCGACCCGAGCGTCGCAACGTGACCTTGACCCAGCGGCGGCCTCTATGTTGTCGCTTGGCGTCCAAGCATTCCCTCGCGTGTCGCAGTGCGAGCGCCCAGCCGTCGCCATCAAGCTGATTCAGCGCGACCGGAGTAGGGGCAAGATCTGCCTCCTTGATTGGGACGCGGCTGGAGACCTGCCACGCGTCCCGCGTCAAGCCGACCGTAACCTTCTCGGGTCTCGCGACCCTGTGGCGGTACTCGCTCAGGAGGAGTGGATGGGAGAGCTCCCGCTCGATGAGTCGAGCGACGGGCCAGTCGTCGTATTCCTTGCCCTCAAGGTTGACCACCAAGCTGTCCCATCGGGCCGGTAGTACCCGGCATTCCATTGTACGCCTTCCGCGCCATCCGAAATCCCCCAGACGCCAAGCGAAGTACTGCCGAATCGCTGCCCGTGGCACTCAAACAGATCCCTGAAGAGCCCGATGACGATTCCGGCTTCCTCGTCAAGCACGCTCATGAAGGCATGACATGACCTCCATACTCCACGCGCGGCAACCTCCTGCCGCTCGATCAGCTAGTCGGGGAAGTGCGGGCCATGCGTTGACGAATGTCCCATGGGGCCCGCGTCGGCCCTGGCGTGGATCGCTTCCTCGTCCCACGAAGAGGTCGGTCAGGCTTCGCAGGTTGACACCCACTGGCCCAGCTACCTTGCGTCTGGCTCCAGCGTGACATCGCCTGTCAGGGCGCGGATGCGGGGACAATCCCATCGTTCCTGGCGTCCACGACGAACGAGGGGATTCTCCAAATTCAAAGGTGCACCTCTCTCCGATCCGCCGTAATGGGTTCGAGCCGAGCAGGATAGCAAATGTCCTCATCGCGGGTGAGTCTATCCGGTCCTATCCGGGGCTGCAAGACCGCACCGTGCCGAGGGAGTGGCGCACACGGGACCGGACTTGTCGTCTCGGTGAGGGAGCCGGTTGTGGTGGAGTGGACACGCCCTCGCGGGATTGTCTCTGAAGCGTCTACAGCGCTGGCTCGGAGCACCTCAATAAGGTGGCTCAGCCAGCACACGCCACGTTGAACGTGGCGGCTGGCAAGGGGGTGCTGCGCTCCCCCTTCGACCCCCTGGCTAGGTTTCCGCCGCCATTGACGGCGCGTGGGACGGCGTGGCCGAGGATTAAGCGATCCTCCTCGGCTGCGGACACGCTAACAGCTCGCGCCGGTTCTCCCGCCCGAGTGCGAACCAGCAGGCGACCATCATCGGACGTTGACACGCGAGGTGCGGGGGTTTTCCCGGCATCCGCATGCATGGATTTCCCCTACAAATTACCGGGTTTTCCCTCGCAGACGCGCTCACACGCGTTGTCGATATTGGATTCCAACCGGGACAATCGCCTCCGGTTGGGAGACCATCCGAGACTGCGGAGGAGCATCATGAAACGCTGGATTCACCTTCTTCCGGTCGTGGCCATCGCGGCCACGGTGGCCCACTACGCCACTTCCGCGGCCGTCCGTAACGACCAACGACCCGCGCCCGAAGGATGGAAGTCACACGACGAGCCGAGAAGCGCCGGTCCACGGTTGCCGCACCGGGACCTACTGCTGGACTCAGGGGTAGTAGGGCCGAACGACAACCCGCTCGACCGGCTCCGGCGGAGTGGGCTGATCTGAGGCACGGTGGCTCCCTCCGCTTTGGCGACCGGTGATTCCGCTGCTTTCAAGCAGCCGAATCGGAGGCGCTGGTCCGCCCAATCGAAACGGATCTCTCGAATGAGGAAACCCGTCTCGCAGCGGACAGGAGGTCTGAGATGATTGTGACAATCAGGGTCCGGCCGTCACAACAAGGCGGCAAGGACGAATATGTGCGGCTGGCCGAGATGGCGACCATGAGTGAGGTGTTGGCAGAGCTTGCCGCCACGGCACGGCATTACGCGAACGTCCGGAATCACCACCACCGGGCGACCGCTTGGTCGTCCTACGGGAAGGTGCTGGCAGCGGTTGGCGTGAGCCCGATCGCACGTCCATTCGATCTGCGGGAGGGCGTGCGAGAAGCCGCCGCATAGGTGGCTCTGTGCCCCGAGGCCGAAGCGGCTCCGACACGGCCGTGGAGTGGGTTTCCCGTCACGGATTGCCGGGTCTGCTTCTCGGAGCACCGGCAATGTTCGATCAGCCATTGCGCCGGACCCGTCGCCCGCGATCTGTGCGCGCGTCAGCGCGGGGGTTTCACGGGGGTCGAGGGGGCAGGGCCCCTCGTCAGCCTCGCCAAGGACATGCGGAGTGTGGCCGCGGCGAGTATGCTGGCTGACCAACACTAAGCTGAAGTTCTGCTCCGAACAGGGCTGATTTCGGCCCGTAACCCTTTGTGCGGAAGGGACTTGACACGGGTTCGGGTTTGGTCTATGTGTAGCCATGTAATCGACATGTCATATTCTTGACCTACAGTTGGTTGGCTGTTACTGTTGAAGACATGTACATCGAACGCGTGCCCAACCGGAAATCCCCGCCCGCGGTCCTGCTTCGCGAGTCCTACCGCGAAGGCGGCAAGGTCAGGAAGCGAACGCTGGCCAACCTGTCGAAGCTGCCCTTCGAAGTCGTCGAGGGGCTGCGCATCCTCCTCAAGGGCGGCGTCGCGCTCCAGTCCTCCGACGACGCCTTCGAGATCCTGCGCTCGCGTCCCCACGGCCATGTCGCCGCCGTGCTGGGCACGGCCCGCAAGCTCGGCCTCGAGAGACTGCTCGACCGCCGTCCGTCGCGGATGCGGTCGCTGGCGCTGGCGATGATCGCCGGACGCGTGCTCGACCCCCGCTCGAAGCTCGCCACCGCCCGCGGCCTCGGCTCCGAGACCCGGGCCGACACGCTGGGCGAGGAGACGGGCGCGGCGGACGCGACGGCCGAAGAGCTCTACGAGGCGATGGACTGGCTGCTGCGGCGCCGGAAGCGCATCGAGCGGACCCTGGCGGCGAAGCACGTCACCGACGGCTCGCTCGTGCTCTGCGACCTGACCTCGGTGTACTTCGAAGGCTCGAAGTGCCCGCTGGCCAGGCGCGGCTACTCCCGCGACGGCAGGCGCGGCAAGCTGCAGATCGTCTTCGCACTGCTCTGCGACCGCGACGGCCGTCCGGTGGCCGCCGAGGTCTTCCGTGGCAACACCGCCGATCCCGGCTCCGTGGCCGCCCAGGTCGAGAAGCTGCGCCGGCGCTTCTCGCTGTCGCGCATCGTGCTCGTGGGGGACCGCGGCCTGCTGACCGACGCGCGCATCCGCGAGGACCTCTCTCCGGCGGGGCTGCGGTGGATCACCGCGCTCAGGGCCCCTAAGATCCGCAAGCTGGTGGAAGGCGGCGACTTGCAGTTGTCGCTCTTCGACGAACGGGACCTCGCCGAGATCTCCGCGCCCGAGCTCTACCCCGGCGAGCGGCTCGTCGTCTGCCGCAACCCGCTGCTGGCCGCCGAGCGCGCCCGCAAGCGCGAGGCGCTGCTGCAGGCCACCGAGGCCAAGCTCGACCTGGTCGTGCGGGCCACGAAGCGCGAGAACCGGCCGCTGCGGGGCGAGAGGAACATCGCCGTGCGCGCCGACCGGGCGCTGCGCTCCCACAAGGTGGGCAAGCACTTCGCGACGACCGTGACCGAGGACGGCTTCTCGCACGAGCGCGACGAGGAGAAGATCGCCGCCGAGGCCGCGCTCGACGGCGTCTACGTGATCCGCACCAACGTGAGCGACGGCGAGATCGCGGCCGAGGACGCGGTGAGGGCCTACAAGGGCCTCAGCCGCGTCGAGCGCGCGTTCCGCAGCTTCAAGGGGGTGGACCTCAAGGTGCGGCCCGTCCACCACCGTCTCGAAGGCCGCGTCCGCGCCCACGTCTTCCTCTGCATGCTCGCCTACTACGTCGAGTGGCACATGCGGCGCGCGCTGGCGCCCATGCTCTTCCAAGACGACGACCCGGCCGCGGCCGAAGCCGCCCGCGCCTCGCCCGTCGCGCCCGCCCGGCGCTCGCAGGCCGCACGCGACAAGGCGGCCGGCAAGCGCACGCCCGACGGCCTGCCCGTCCACAGCTTCCGGACCTTGCTCGCCGATCTCGCCACCCTCACCCGCAACCGCGTGAGGCCCGCCGTCCCCGGCGCCACGACCGCCGACCTGCTCGCCCGCCCCACGCCGCTCCAGGCCAAGGCCTTCCGCCTCCTGCGCGTCCGCCCATGACCCGTACCCAGTAGCGTACACTCCCGGATTCGCACTATGTCACCGCACCGCAATCACTTGCCCGATTCACAGGGGTAGAACTTCGGACTAACGATGGTCAGCCAGCCCCAGCGGACGCCTCGGAAACGCCTCTCCGGGCACCGTCCGGAACAGCCTCGACCGGGCCGCCGCGGGCAATCTCCCCGGCCTCTTGGCCGCCAGCCATGCGAACGGGAGGAAGCGACTGACCGCCGACCACGCTTTCGGTGACGGCGGCGCTATAATGCCGCACCCCAATTTCCCCTCCCCATACCCCTCAGAGGCCCGAGATCGTCGATCTGAGGCGATTCCACGGCCCGTAGATGCCCCGAAATGCCTCCGTGGTCGCCCGGAAACGGGCCTCCGAGCGCCTCGCACCGAAAACGGAAGGCGCGTACCGGGAACAGGCGACGGTGTGGGCTCCCCGGCCCGCCAGGATACTCTGTCCCCTGCTCCATCAGGACACGGCGGCACTCCAACAAGTCGGGCAAGGCTTACTCCGCCTCCATGACCCGGCGACACGTCTGTGGCCCTCGAAGCCCTCTCGGCGCGAGATCGAGCGCTTCGAGAACGCCATCGGGGACATGAACGACGCGGTCGTCGAGGAACCGGACGGCCTCAATGGAACCGCATCCCGGAGCCCGGATTCGAGCTCCGTTCGGCGGAGCCCGTTGCCGATCCGGAGGTGCGCATTTGACATCGGGGGGCTTGTGCAGGGAAATCGCGCTCGGGCGTGCGAACTTGGAACGCCGCAAGTCGCCGGACGGCTTGGAGTTGGGCCACGGCCCCCGGATCGCCGCTGCCGATCCGCCTCTCCCTCTCTGGCCGGGTCCGCGGTGCGCTTGCCGGAGCTCCACAGCCAAGATGCGCCTTGGGAGCTGCCAGGCGACAGGGGAGTTTTTCCACGACTTTGGTTCCCAAAAGTACCCGGCGCCATGGGAAAAACTCCCCGGCGGGTAGGGAAGAAGTTCCCGACATTTGCAGAAAACGTGCCAAGAACTTCCCGATTGAGCCCATTTGAGGCCCATTACGGCCATTCGAGCGCCGAAATACGGTCGATCGGCCCGATATGGCCGGTGAATCGATTCTCTTCCCGGCGCTGTCTATTAGGCGAGGGACGATCCCAAGCGGGGATCGCCCGAACCACGGAAGTTGACTGGGTCGCGACCGGCACTCCAAGATCAAGGAGAGATCAAATGGACAACGCGATGAAGAAGTTGCTCAGGCGGACGATGATGTTCGTCGTCAGCGCCCTCGCCGTCGGCACGGCCGTGAGCAGTACTGCCGTCCGGGCGAACGCCCTTCCGCATCCGTGCCAGTACGACACCTGCAAGAACTTCTTGTGGATCGACTGGTGCAGCAGCGAGACCAGTGCCGCCACGTTCTGCGACCTTGATGTCCCGAACGTGGACTGCGTGACGACGCCGTGCGGACACGATGACGGTCCAGAAAAAAGATGATGGCGAAGCCGAACGCTCGTTTCGGGGCATCCGCGCCTTCACCCGGCGCGGACGGTGCCACCATCGTAGGCCGGGAGGACGGGCGCTGCCCGTCCTCCCGGCCACGGGGCCTCCGGCGATTTGCCGCGTCTGTTCGCGGTCGGCGCGGGGCCGTTCTGGCGTACACTGTGGCCAGTCTCGGGACTGTTGGCTGCCAAGCGGATTCGATGGAGATCAACCACCCGACGCCAGACAATATTCCCTTTGACGGTCCGGTGGTCGGCGCGTCGGAAGTCCCCGCAGGACTTGTGGGGGAGAGACTCGACGAATGGCTCGGGGCGCGAGATGCGCTCCGCCGATCCGAAGTCGTGGTCACCATCGGTAAACTGGGTGAGGTCGGCGATAACGACGAAGAGGTCTTCGGGTGGGTTGCGGACGCCAAGTTCGACGCCGGCGGGAATGTGGTCGTCCTGGATCGACTAGCGCGGCTAGTCACGGTGTTCGACCCGGCCGGACGTTTCCTGACCAAGTTCGGGCGGGGCGGCGAAGGACCCGGCGAATTCGGCGACGCTATCGCTCTCGCCATCTTGTCGGGCGGTCGCATCGCGGTGGCCGACAGCCGCCGCCACTTGGAGATCTTCGCGGAAAAGGACGGCGGGTACCTGTACGCCAGCCGGCACCCTTTTCCTGCCGACCTCCATATGCGTGAGGGTCTGTGCCAAGCTGGCGACCGCCTGTTCCTGTCGGTCTGGCACGGCGAGAGCAACGCGGTGGTACACGAGGTGCCGCTGCCGACCCATACGGGAAGGACCTTTGGACAGGGCTACAAGGCTTCCTACGCGCTCGCGCGGCAACTCCTGTCCGACGGACCGATCGGATGCGTGGGCGATCCGCCACGGATTGTCCACGCGCTCAACGCATTGCCCGTGCTGCGGGCCTACGACGCGGACGACGGTTCCGAGGCGTGGACGGCACGAGTCGCGGACTACGTGCAGGGGCAGATTGTCGAGGACCGCGCCACGGGTTCCATCGCCTACGGATCGGGACTCAAGGACTTGGCCGTGTCGGTTACGGGGGTTGGCGAAGGCTACATCCTGTACCATACCGTCCGGGGAGAAAAAGCCGCACCGGAGGAGGCCGAAGTCCGCAGCTACCTGGTGGACGCAACGAGCGGCAACGGAGCGTTGATTTCCACCAACCTTCCTATCGTGTCGGACATCACCGACACCCACATCCTAGGGTATTGGGTCACGGGGATTCCAAGAGTGGAAGTCCGTAGCCTGGCACCCAGCAACAAGTGAAGGAGAAGTAGAATCATGAAACGCGTCGGAACGCGATGGGCATGGCTGGCCGTAGCGGGAGGTGCGATGGTCGGGCTGTTTGGCGTTTTTCCGAGGCCGGTGGAGGTTCGGTGGAGCGTCCCGCTGCTCGCGGAGGATCCGTATGTGTCAATGGCGCGACAAGACTCCGGTGATGAACTGGTGTTCGTCTTCATCGGTTCGTCGCGCTGCCGATGGTCGAATGACCCGCAGCTGCCGTCCCTGGTCAAGCAAGCCCGGACAGCGGTGATCGCTCGGGCTCAGGAGGCGTCCATGGGCTTCGCCGCGGTCGGCCTCACCAGCGATGTCGTACCGGAGAGCGGCGTTGAGCATTTGGGGCGGTTTGGCGGATTCGACCAGATCGTGACGGGAATGGGGTGGCGAAACATCGGCCTGATGAAGTACCTGCACGATGAGGGATATGGATCTGCCGCCACACCGCAGGTGCTGGTGCTCGCTCGGAGCGTGGTTGTGGAGGCGGGACACAGGGCGGTTCGCAACGAGCGGCTGCGGGTTCGTCGCCACGGGCTGTCTGGAATCAGGCAGTGGGTCGAGGGCGGATCAAGAATCCCGCAGTTTGGGAAGGTCGCGCCATGACCGGTCGAGCACGAATCCCAACACTGGTAGTCGGTGTGTTCGCTCTAGGAACCGTCCCTTCCGGTTGCGAATCGCAGGCCCGGTCCCCTGTTACCGGAGGCCGCCAGGTCGATCCGCTGGAGGACGCCGGTCCCATGTCCGTCCAGATCCACGAAGTGTGGCGCCGGGAGTTGGATGAGGAGGTTGACGCCCGCGGAGGAATGGCGGTTTGGGAGGACGGTACGATCTGGATCGGGAGCAGGGAGAGGATCTGGGAGATGAGCCCGCAGGGGGAGTCCCTGCGGGCGATCCCGGAACCCGCTACAGCCACGGGCAGAGGTAACGCCCTCGCATTGCTTGCAATGCCCGATCGTCGCAGCGTCGTGCTTGTGAGCCGAAACGGCACCACGCTCTTTCCCCGAAAGGACGGGACCGCAGGACTGTACTCGGCCATGTACCGGAATAGCGTGGCCGGCATTGCGGCTCTTCAGAACGACCAATACGTGCTGAGCTATGGCCAGTATCCAGACGACCCTTACGTAGCGTTCGGGATACACCTGTACTCGCTCGATGGCCACGTGAAGAGCTGGCATCCCGCCTTTCCGGCAGACGAGTGGAAGGTGGTGACGGAGATGACCGGGGGTCCGATCACGACGACACCGAAGGGAGACCTCCTCCTGGCGGAGAAAGCTCCTCCTTTTCGGATTGTTCGCTATCTCGGCGGACGGGGGGACAGCGCGATGGTAGTCGTCGAGGACGAGACCATCGTCCCACGGGACGAGCTTGAAAGGGCGCTGCCGAACGGGAACGCCCGAGGGATCCAATGGAACCGACCGGTATTCATAGACCAAATGCACGATGGGAACATCCTGACCGTCATCCGATACTACCCGCCCCGGCGGCGCTCCGGACAAGGGCTCTGGGTGGTCGTGGCACCGAGTGGAGACATCTTGGCGAAGACCCGATTCTCCGTCTCCTATCGACTCATCACCCCGACCGGAGTGGATGGCAGGTACCTAGCATGGATTGACGACGCCATTGTCGCGCTGGATGTGACCGTTGAGTCCCAGCGTGGCGCGTCGCGCTAGCCAGCCCAATGTTTAGAACCTATCTCAATAATAAAGCGGCTTGAGCAAGAGGCATAGCGCGGCCAGCTGGACGAACCCGAGGAAGTTCTCGGCGTGATACTCCCACCGGATGAGGACGCGGCGGTTCCACTGGATCCAGGCGAAGAACCGCTCCACGATCCACCGCCGCTTGTACCTGCGCAGGCGGCGTCCGTCCTGCGTCTTCGCCCGCGTCCGGTTCTTCCGGTGGGGCGCGATCATCTCGACTCCCTGCTTCCTGAGATCCCCGTCCAGCGGATCGCTGTCATACGCCTTGTCGCCGACCAGATTCTCCGGGAGGTCGTCCACGAAGACCAGATCGAGGCTCAGCTGGACGAGCCTGGCCTCGTGCCGCTGGGCCGAGTGCGTCCCGACGGACAGTGGAAGGCCGCAACGGTCCACGATCGCCATGATCTTCACGCCTTTTCCGGCCTTCGTGAGCCCCACGCCGTCCCCTCCGCCCTTGGCGCGGGCGAACGACGCGTCAATGAACGCCTCCGACCCGTCGATCACCCGGACTTCCCGGAGTTCGGACGCCAGATCCTCGAGCACGTCCGCCAGCACCTCGTCGCGGCACCACGTCTGGAATCGCCGGTGCACCGTCTTGCAGTTCGGATAGCACTGCGGCAGCATGTGCCACTGGGCCCCCGTCTTCAGAATCCAAAGCACGGCTTCCAGGACCTGCCGCGCCGGCACCGGCGGGCGTCCCCGCTGCCCCTTCGGCCGATTCTCCTCGGGGAAATGATGCCGGATCCGGTTCCACTGGTCGTCCGTGAGCTTCAGCATGCACCAAAACTAACCCCCGACGATACCGTGCACAAGCCCCAAGGGGTTTTTGAGATAGGTTCTAGTTGGCACGGCAGCACGGCAGCTACACCCGCCAGTTTCCGGTTACGGTCTCTGCCGAAAACGCATGGCAGACGCCCAGCCGGTTCCCGTTGGATTCCCGCCAATCGATCCCTTCTTACCCGCCATTTCCGAGGGCCAGAATCAGACCATACTCTAGGTGGCAAGACGCGCAGATCGCGCAGTCCCATTTGAACTTACGTGATTCCTTGCCGTGATTTGCGTCACCCTGACCCTACCAGGATGTAATGTTGTCTTTACGTTGTGGGAAAGTGGGGCGAAGCGTCCAGGCCGGATGCATCGCCGGTCGAATGCCGGGGGGATCTTGTCCACGGGCTTGGCCGGCGGGGGCGATGCAAACCTCACCCCACTGCGGAGATCATCTCGAAGATCGGCAGGTACATTGCCAGGATCATCCCCCCCACCACCACCCCGAGCACCACGATCATCACCGGCTCCACCATCGCGACAACGGCTTCCAGCGCGGTGTCCACCTCCTGCTCGTAGAAGTCCGCGATCCTCGCCAGCATGTCGTCGAGGGCCCCCGTCTGCTCTCCGACCTCGACCATGCGCACGACCGTCGGGGCGAAGGCTCCCGACTCCGCGAGCGGCTGGGCGATGGTGGCCCCTCCCGCGATCGACGCCCGCGACCGCATCAGGGCATCGTGAATCACCCGGTTGCCCGCCGTCTTCGCCGTGACCTCGAGGCCGTGCAGGATCGAGACTCCGGATGCGATCAGGGTGCCCAGCGTGTGCGTGACGCGGGAGACGGCCGCCTTGCGCAGGAGGTCGCCCACGAGCGGGATGGCCAGCAGCAGACGGTCGATCGTGAGGCGTCCCCGGCCCGTGCCGAACAGGTGACGCAGCAGCGCTACGAAGACCGCCAGGGAGCCAAGCAGCGCCCACCACCATTTCTGCACCGCATCCGAGGCCGCGATGACCATGCGGGTTGGCAAGGGCAGAGGCACGCCCGCGGTGGTGAACAGGCTCTCGAAGGTGGGGATGACGAAGACCAGCAGGATGGCCACCGCCGGGACGGTGACACCCAGGATCATCGCGGGGTAGATCAGCGACGCCCTCATCTTCCGCGCCACGGCGTTGTGCTTCTCCAGAAAATCCGAGAGCCGAGCGAGGATCGTGTCCAGTGCGCCCGCGGCCTCTCCGGCAGACACGAGGTTGACGCTCAACTCCGAGAAGACCCCGGGGTGTCGTCCCATCGCTCCGGCAAGCGTATCCCCGGCCTCGACATCCCGGGCCATCTGCCGTATCACCTTGCGGAAACGTCTGTTTTCCTGCTGCTTCGACAATAGACTCAGGGATTGTACAAGTGGCAATCCCGCGCCGATCATCGTAGCGAAGAGGCGTGTGAAGACGACGACATCGCGTGCGGACACCCGGCGAGTCACCGCCATCCCCGCTCCCCGCCCCCGCCTTCCGGCGCCGGCTCCCCCACACCCCGCAGAAGGTCGGCCGGATCGGGGCTGCGCGTCAGCGCCGCCTCCAAGGCGATCTCCCCGCTCTGGTAGAGACGGGCAAGCGCGTCGTTCAGAGTCTGCATGCCGTGCTTGCGTCCGGCCTGCATCAGCGCACGGATCTGGTGCACCTTGTCGTCACGAATCACAGCCCTGATGGCCGCGGTGCAGACCATTACTTCGGCCGCCACGACCCGTCCCGGTCCGGCGGCGCGAGGCACCAGGATCTGGGTCGCCACGCCCTCCAGCACCGACGCGAGCTGGCTGCGCACCTGGGCCTGCCGGCGCGACGGAAAGGCATCCACGATGCGGTTCACCGAGTCGGCGGCAGAGTTGGTGTGCAGGGTGGAAAGGACCAGGTGCCCCGTCTCCGCGATCGTCAGCGCGGCGCCGATCGTCTCCGGGTCCCTCATCTCGCCGATCAGGATCACATCCGGGTCCTGGCGGAGAGCGTGCTTGAGGGCCGATGCAAAGCTGCGCGTGTCGGTGCCGACCTCGCGCTGGTTCACGATGCACCGCCGGGGCCGGTGTACGAACTCGACTGGGTCCTCCACCGTGAGGATGTGGCCCCGTCGGCGCCGGTTGACCAGATCGACCATCGCCGCCAGGGTGGTGGACTTGCCCGAGCCCGTCGGGCCGGTCACCAGCACCAGCCCCCGCGGCCGCTCCGTGAAACGGTTCAGGACGGGCGGCAGCCCCAGCTCGTCGAGGGGTGCCACATCCCGCGGGATGTGGCGGATCGAGAGCGTCACGCGGCCTCGCTGCCGGAAGCAGTTTCCACGGAAGCGAGCCAGCGCCGGGACCTCGAAGGAGAAGTCCAGCTCGTCGTCCTCTTCGAAGCGGCGCCTCTGAGTTCCGCCCAGCACCGAATGGGCCAGCCGCAGGGTGTCCGTGGCCTCGAGCACCCCGCCTTCGCCGCTATCCGCCAGCGACCCGTCGATCCGCAGCCTGGGCGGTTGCCCGGCCGTGAGGTGAAGGTCGGACGCACCGCTCCGCACCATCTCGCGGAGCAGGGCGTCGAGTTCGGGAGCCCCTCGGGCGGATCCGGCGCCCTTCACCGGGTCTTCACCAGCGGCGCGATCCGCTCAAAGGTCTTCACCCCCACACCCGTCACCTGCTTAAGGTCCTCGGGACGGACAAATCCGCCGTGCTCATTCCTGAATGCCACGATGCGCTCGGCTATCACAGGTCCGATCCCGGGGAGCGTGAGCAACTCCTCCACCGTGGCCCGGTTCAGATCGACGAGCCTTCCCGGCGCACCGGCCGGTCCGTTCCGTGACGCCCTCGCGGGACTACCCGTCCCCTCCACCCTCCCGCCGGACCCCGCGGCGAGGACATGCGCGCGCCCTCCCTCCACCCTCAGATGCGGCCTCAACCGCTCCACCGAAGCGGGACCGATCCCCGACACGCGCGTCAGATCCTCCACGCTGGCGAAGGGACCGTTCTCCTCCCGCTCTCGCACGATCCGCAGCGCCCTGGACGGCCCCACCCCCGGCAATCGGTCCAGCTCTTCGGCCGCCGCCACGTTCGGATCGATGGTTTCGCCCGCGGCCAGGGGACGGCTCCGGCGCTCTCGCTCCTCCACCGCGGAGTCGCCCGCGGCGAGCAGGCTGTCGGCGATCGAGGGACGGCCTTCGAGAACCGGTTCGGCGGGCCCGGGCGAGAACACCAGAAACCGTACGAGCGCCGCCCCTCCCAGAATCAGCGCGGCGCGCAACACGCTTTTTCGCTCCCGATCCGTCATGGAACCCTTCCTGGCAACCCGTGGAAATCCCTGCCGGTCGGTGAGCGGCGGTACCTCCGCGCCGGATTGCCGCGCTCAGGCTGTTCGCTTGCCTGCGCGCGGCACCGGAAGCGGCGGATGTCGCCCCCCGAGTCAGCGGCGAAGAGCAGTATCGCCCGCTCGGATGGGCTCTTCCATGACGCGATGGGCATTGATTCTGTAACTTGTTGCTATTACTATAGTTTCGTTACCTATCACGATTTCTGTTCCCTTATCAGTTCGTGTTTCCTGAACGGGATGTAGATCGACGCTCTCGAACGCTCTCGGACGTGTCAGGGTCTGCGGCCAAGTCAGAAACACCTGTCCACCCGTGGAGACCACCCGGCGGGATCCCCTCGTCGCAAGTGGCCACGACCGTGACCAGAACTCCCCCTTTGGTCCGCTGGACGCCTGCCCCGGACGCTGTCCGAGGTCGAGCTCGGTAAGGGACCGGGGCTTGATACCTTTCTCCCAGCGGCACGACCGGGACCGCCGGGTGCGGCAACGGGCGTGAGGGCCGCCCTTTCGGGCGCCGACGGCACCCTGGGCGTCTCGGAGACCCGAGGGTCCCCTATCGATCCGACAGCCTGACGAAGAACACGCCCCCGGACGCCGACTCCAGTCCCATGGACGTGAGGCCGATGATGCCGCTGCCGAAGAACGGATAGTTGCTCCACGAGCCATCGATCCCGGGCTCGTTCGAGTCATCCGGCGTGGGGTCGAAAAAGGCCACCTCCACCGGGTTCTCCCGGTCCGCGATGCTCAGCACGCGCAGGCCGGCGCGGTAGTTGGACTGGTACATCAAGTCGCCGACGATGTACAGGTTGTGGTCGGTGGCCGTGGTGGTGCCCGGGAACTCGCGCACCACCACGGGGTCGTCCAGATCCTTCACGTCCCACACGATGGTGCGCGAGGCCTCGACGAGGTGGTGGATCTCGTCGAGCTCGTCGTTCATGTAGAGGTACTCCTGGCTCTCATCGAGCCACGCCTGGTGGGCGTATGCGACCATCGGGTACGTGGCGCGGGACAGCACGACGGGCGCGTGCTTGCGGGACACGTCCGCAATGCTGAGCACTTCCTCGTTCGAGAGGAAGCAGATCTCCCTTCCCCGATGCTCGGCGTCGGGTCCCCGGTACACGACGCACGCGGCGTCGTGGGTGTATCCCGGCTGGGTGAAACCCGCCGAGTCGTCGGCGAAGCAGCCGGCGAAGGCCGGGGTGGCGGGGGTCCGGATGTCGATCATGTGCAGCCCGCCGCCGCAGGTGTCCCCGCCACCGTTGGCGCCGACCACATAGGCGAAGCCCGTCTCCTCGTTGACGGCGATGTTGTGGGCGCTGTGAATCCGGTCGTAGACCGTGAGCGGCTCGATCCGCGAGGGCGTCTCGGCGATCCCCCGGAGTCGCGCCAGATCCACGACCTGCATTCCGTGGCGCTTGGCTTGATCGGACACGATGAAGGCGTGGTCGTTGTAGACCTTGATGTCTCGCCAGCCGCTCGAAAGCGCGCCCTGGGTGAAGGGGAGGAGCGCGGCATGCACCGGACGCTCGGGATCCTCGAGGTTCACGAACGCGGTCCCCTGGGAATGGCCCACGAGCGCCCACTCCGTGCCCGTCACGGGATCGGTCCAGCCCCACATGTCGATCACGACCCCTTCGGTCAGACCGAGCTGATCGGACGATAGACGGGACACGAGTTCGATGCCCTTGCAGGCGTAGCCGTCGCAGACCTCTGGATCCGGCGGGCCGAACACATCGCACGCGGCAATGCCGAGCGCACACGCCAGGATCGCCATGGCCGTACATTTGCTCATGGATCGTTCCTCGCCTTCGCCGCTTCCCTCCGGCATGCGCGGTCATGGGGTGGAATCCCCTTGCGGGGACAATGGTGATACACAGAGACCGCCCATTCGGTTCCGAAAAGGTCCGCTTCGTTTCGCCATCGGGGAGTGACGGCGCTCTACGAAGGCCGGACGGCCATCGCGCCAGCGCCATCCGGGATCTGGGGACGTCCTTGCACCCGGGGGCGTCCCCGTAAATGGGCTGCTGGCGGCCTCGGGACTGCTGGACGGCGGGATGAGCAGTGTGGGATGGATCGCGGGACGCTATGGATTGACAGTCCTCATAACCCGTTGCGTGGGAGCCGTGATCAGGAGCCTGTTTTTCGACGTGCCCGATGCCGATGCGGAAGCGCACATGTGAAATCGGGGTGCATGTGTGCGGAAACGCGATTCGGACGTGCACGTCGGCGACTTCGCATGTCGTTGTCCGGCTTTCGGTTGCGCCACGGCCTCCGGGGCGGCTGCGCCGCACGGGAAACGGAGGCCGTGACCGGAGCGACCCACCTTTTTCGATGCCTGGCGTGGCATCGGGGAGGTTGGGATGTGCACGCCATCCCACCTCCCTCGGGGGTCGCTCCGAACCAGCAATCCCTTGCGGGAAGGCCCATCGGCGAACAGGAACGAGCATGTCGGGATTTCTCGCCCTGGCCCGCGGCGCGCCGGCGGAACACTCG
Source organism: Longimicrobiales bacterium (assembly GCA_965204275.1). Classification (GTDB taxonomy): domain Bacteria; phylum Gemmatimonadota; class Gemmatimonadetes; order Longimicrobiales; family Gaopeijiaceae; genus Bin94. The sequence goes on along the minus strand of CBDBEC010000002.1, from coordinate 459,979 downwards.
CCTCGGGCGGGGAACGGTGCTACACCGCTTCGAGGCGGCCCTGACAAGTGCGAATTTCGGTCAGGACCGTGGGGTTACTGAGTTGCTCGGGAAGGTCGTGGGGGTCTACAGTACCGCGTCCGTGCGGCATCGGATCAAACTGGGGGCGGGTCTATTAGCGTGAGCGACAGCGGAATCATCGGGCAAGCCTACGGGCGGAAGATACACGCCCGCGAAGTCGTCGCCATTGACGAGGCCGGGGACGGGTTGTGTTGGGTCCGCCTGACCCGGTTCGGCGACGATTGGCTCCTGATCCGCTCCGATGCCCGTGACGTGTCGCGCGCGGTGCGGAAGCTCCGCCAGATTCCAGCGGGCGAGCAGTCGGACCGGTTCCCGGAGGTCGGGCCGTGAGCCTCCTCTCCTACCTTGCCCTCGGGGGGCTGGCTGCCGCCGTCATCTTCGGACTGTCCACCGACGTGCGGGCCGCCGCCCGCCGCCTGTTTCGTCGTCGGCGTCGGTAGCCCGCGAACACTCGCCACACGTCGCGCTTCGGACCCTCGGTGGCCGCTTGCGCTTCCCGCCGCCCGCACTCAACGGTACGACGTGGTCAACGTGCAGTACGGCCCCGCGGCCGCACTCTCGGCAGACATGGCCATCGCGGCGAACCTGTCGCGCGCCATCCTGCGCGCAACGGCGCATTTCCGGGGGGATCGAAGGGGGGCGGCAGCACCCCTCGCCAGAGCGCGAATGTTTTACATCGCGTAGGCTGGCTGACCGACCTTAACAGTCGAAAGCCAGCCCTCGGCGGAGCCGCCGAAACCGCCTCTCAGAGCACGGTCCGGAGCAGCGTCCACCGGGCCGTCGCGGTCAAGCTCCGCGGCCTCTCGATTGCCGGTCTCAAGGACGGCGAGGGCGACGAGCGACGCCGTCACCTCCCTGGGCGATAGCGGCGCTCTCTGCCGACCGCCGGTTTTCGCCCTACCTCTACCCCTCGGGAACCCGAGATCGTCGATCCTGGGCGATCCTGTGACCCGTAGATGCCCCGAAATGGCTCCGATCCGCCCCGAAAACGGCTTCCGAGCCCCTCGCGGGGGTCGGATCAGGTATCGGTGCCTGCTCTCTGGCCCGCCAGATACTCGGCCCAATCCTCCATGAGCCGACGCCGCCGCTCGAACAGGTCGGTCCGCAGGTACGCCGCCTCGACCTTGTTCTGCACGACATGAGCAAGCGCGGCCTCGACGACCTCGCGGGGATGGTCGGTCCTCTCGGCCGCCCAATCCCGGAACGACGACCGGAACCCGTGAGGCACCGCCGAGACTCCGCAACTCTGAAGCAACCGCCCCGGCCGCTTCCGGGTCAACGGCTTCCCGCGCTCGTTGACGAACACGATCCGACTCTCCCCGTTCCACAGCTTGCGGGCCGCGTCGAGGATCTCCAACGCCCGGCCGGACAGCGGCACCCGGTGGTCGCGGGCGGTCTTCGTCCGGCTTGCCGGAATCGTCCACACGCCCGCATCCTGATCGATCTCGCTCCACACCGCCCCCCGGACCTCGCCGCCACGCACCGCCGTCAGGACCAGGAACTCAAAGGCCAACGTGTCCACTTTCCCCGGCTTCGCCGCCCGCACCTTCGCGATGGCCGCGGCGACCTCGCCGTGAGGCAGGGCCTTACGGTGGGTGACGACATCGTGCTGGGGGCCGAGCACCGGCAGGAGCCGGTCGCACGGGTTGTCGGTCCGCCAGTCCATGGCGACGGCCCACTCCAGCACGGCGCGGACGCGAAGACGGATGGCGCGGGCGACCTTCGGCCTCGCGTGCCAGATCGGGGACAGCGTTTCCAGCACGTCGCCGCTGGTGATCTCCGAGACCGGCAGGTTGCCGAGGCGCGGGAAGGCGTACATCTCCAGCGAACGAATCCACAGCCTCGCGGTCTTTGGGCTGCGCCACCCGGCGCGCTTCTGCTCGATGACGCGCCCGGCGGCCTCGGCGAAGGTCGGAACGCCGTGGGACCGGCGCTTCTCGGCCAACGGATCGCCGCCCGCGCGGGCCAGCTTCCGGTTCGCCAGCGCCTGCTCGCGGGCCTCGGCCAGCGAGACGAGGACGACGCTGCCCAGACCGATCTCGCGCTTGCGGCCCCGGACGACGAGCCTCTGGATCCAGCTGCGGGTTCCGGTCTTCTTGACGTAGAGGTAGAGCCCGTTTCCGTCGCAGTGTCTTCCGGGCGGAGCCGAGCGCACGAAGGCGGCGGACAGCCGATTGTTGGGATGGCGGCCCTTCGGCTTGCCTCGGCGGCGCTTGCGGGAACTGGTGACATTATTCATTCCCTAATCGTAATCGGGATGACAGTGGATCGCAAGGGACGCAGCCGGTGGAAAGAAGCAAGAGGGTACGGACGTAACCTGTTGATATACAGGTTGTTATGGAACTCTACGGACGCCTATGGACGATAGTGGATTCCAAGTGTCCGCTCCCATGACAGAATGGGACAACTCTGCGAGCGACCCGTTCCCGGGCTCCCGACTCCCGGGGGTCCGCGGATGAATCCCGCACGCAAGCCGTGGGGATTCCATCAACGGGCCGCTAGCTGCCAAGCACATCCGGGGTGAGCAGAAAATGACCGTAGATCTCGAGTTGCCACCGGGTCTGACCGGCCCGCTGGCCGACGAACGAACGCTGGTCCAGGTAGTTGAGGCGCGCCCCCACTTCGTATTCCCGTACCGTCGATTCCACCGAAACCGAGGCATTGCGATCCAGCTGGTCGATGAACGCCACGCACGCGCTGGTGCCACTCTGGATGCGGCACCGCACCTCGTCGGAGTACGAGAGGCGCAGTTCGACCCGCATCGGAGCGCCCCGCTGCCGGAACGCCGCGAGCGGCGAGCGGAATGTGCCCGACGCCGAGATCGTGTGGTTGTCCTTCTCACTACTCGTGTTACCCGTGGGGTCGCGGATTTCGATGTTGTCACGGCTCCCGCGGTACCTGAGCGAGACGCCCCCGGGGACGACCAGGGCAAGGAATACCGGCACCGCCCGGTCCTCGCGGAAGCGGTTCTGCCGCGCGCCGACGCCGAACTGCGTCGTTCGCGTCCCCCTTCGGTATCCAGCACTCAGCGAAAATCGCTCGACGACTGCCGCCAGGAAGCCTGGAGGCGCCATATCGGTCACGGACGCGACCACATTCGGCCAGACCTCGCGCCGGTCGCGGCGGTCGGAGCGCGTGTCGAGTGTCTGGTGCCGGCGGTGTTCGTATCCGAGCGCGAGGGAGGAGGAACCGGGCAACAGCAGGCCGCCCCCGACCCTGACGACCTCCCGGTCGCTGAGGGTCGAGGCGGAATCGCGGCCGATCACCAGGAAATCGTCGCGGCCGCCCCATCCCAGCTCGTAGACGACGCCCGGCGCGACGGGCTCGCGATTGAACCGGGAGATCAGGCCATTCTCGTAGTGGAACGACACCGAGTCGAGGGCTCGGAGCCAGCTGGCGCCGGTCATGCCCGATTCGCCCGGTCCCGCGACCATCTCGGACGGTTCCAGCAGCAGCCTCGCGACCAGCTTTCGCTGCCCGTCGACGTTGCGAAGCAGCACGAGCGCCGAGTCCACCGGTGTGTGGCGGGTTTCGATCAGATCCGAATTCCGCTCTGAAAGGTAGATCGTGTTCATTTCGACCCTCGTTCCTGCCCATTCGGCAAGGCGGGGTTCGTAGACCAGCCTGGTGCGCAGATGGCGGTCGACTTCCCATCCGAGGTCGACGCCGGCCATTCGCTTCCTTGCGGCCCTCAACAGGTCCCGGCTGCCAGGATCCTCCGCCAGCTCCGCGACGGCCAGCAGATCGCGTACGCTCAGCACGTCCGCTTCGGCGGTGAAGGATGTCAGCGGCCGCAGGACGATCTCCGCGGACGCCGTGAGCTGGCGGCGGGGAGCTTCCGTCGGCGTCACGAGGGAATCCCCTGCAGTCCGGATGATCCTGTCGAAGCGGGAGGTGCTCAGTTCACGGTCCAGAACTTCGCCTTGGAACGCGACTCTCTCGGGCGTCCACCGCAACCGGGCGCCCGCTATGCGCTCATCGAGAAAGGCAGGCAGGATCCGCCGCAGCGCCGAGCCCGCCCACCCCGGGAAGAGCGGAAAATCCCGGAGAGCCGGACGGACCCCGTACCCCACCAGGGCGTCCACACTCCTTCCGTCGCTTTCGGTGGTGATCGTCTTCAGCGACGAGCGGGCCATTCCGACCCGCACATCAACGCCGTCGAGTACCGCGTTCCAGAACCCTTGCCTTTCCGGACCACTTCGCCAGAAGGCCAGGTCGACGCGGGTCTGGTCGAACCCCGGCCGGCGCAGCCACTGAAGCCGGTCGGCCTGCACGTCGCTCCGGCCCAGAAAGATAGGGGATTGGTCCTCGCTCCCGTACGTCACCGACAACGGAACCTGGAGACCCCAGGAATCCGGGGCGAAGCGGCCGAGCTGCAGCGTGGCCTGGGCATCCAGGCTGCGATCGTCCTGGAAGGTCGGGGAGGCCCGCAGCTGACGGAAATAGCCGCTGCGGCTGCGCAGGGACGCCCAGGACTGAAGGAACGCCCCGCCTCGCAGTTCGGCGTCCAGCGCGGCAACCATCCCCGCGTCGCGGATTCCCCGGGACAGGCGCAGTTCATCCACCCACACCTCCCCGGAAATGGGAGCGCCCGTACCGTTGATCACCCCCATGCTCATCTCTCTAACGGCGGCCAGGTTGGGCGCGCGTCCCCGGTCCTGCATGACCACAGCGTAGGTGCTGTCGGCGGACCACAGCACAAGCGGCGGATCCGCACCGGTTCTGGGTTCCACGATCAGCTCGATCTCAGCCTCCCGCCTGAGCCTGAGCCACTGGTCGAACCGGATCACGGTCTCCGGGAGCCAGTCTTCCTCGCCGACCCTTCCCGGAGTCGCGGTCCGGCTCAGCCGCTTGCGGTAGAGATAGAAGTTCCGGTCGTCGGTCCCGATCTTGACAAAGAAGAACGCGGGGACCTCGGGAACGAAGTCTCCCCGGGGCGCGACCACCCACAACCGGGCTTCCCGGTAGGAGAGAAAGTCCCGCGGATACTGGGGGAACCGGTTGTAGACCTCGACCCGGTCGCCGGGCCGGATGTCGCCGAAGCCGATTGAGAGGGAGCGCTCGTTGAACTCGATCCCCTGTCCGCCGAAGCCCTCCGTCGGGTCGTCGAGCTCCTCGATGACCCCCGGAGGAGAGGTGTATGCGTCGCCTACGGTGAGCCTGGAGACCGGGCCTACCTCGACCCGCCCGTGCACGGATGCGGTATCGCCGCCGAAGCCCGTGAGCACACCCGTTTCGGAGCGCTTGATCCAGGTGGATCCCACGATCGACATGCGCGCCAGCACCAGATGGTCGCGGCGGTTGCCCGCCACGGTGAGGCGAAGGTGTCGTACGGCGCGCAAGTCGGCATCGGTGATCGTGCCGCCCACGTCGATGCCTGATTGGCCCCGCAGCGGCACCCGGTAGAGGCGAAACCGCGTGCCGGTCTCATCGCGGTCGCGGACGAGGAACGGGGAGGAGCCGTCCAGCCGGATCACGAAGCGGCGATAGTGCTCCCGCGTGTCCAGGTTTCCGTCTTCGTCCAGGTCCTCGCTGTCCTCCCGGCCGTTGCCTCGCGTACAGTTTGCATTCGGGTCGCCGAGACTGTACACGCGGCCCCGTTCGGCGACGCAGCTCTCGAACCAGACGCCCCGCTCGTCAGCCTCCTTGCCCCACACCTCGCCGCGGCGCGGATCGGCTTCCTGGTCGAGGATCCCCTGGCCCCATTGGACCGAACCGACCCCTTTGAGACCGTTCACGGCGCCGGTCGAATCCACGAAGAAGGCGTCCTCGCTCACGACGCCCACGTCGAGCACGAGCGACAGGAAATCACCGTCCCGGACGTAGAACTCGACGAAGTCGCTCTTGGTGAGGTCGGTCCCGGTGGGGCTCAGCACCGTGGTGATCGACGACCACGCGCCCGGCCCCTCCGTGTCACCGCTTTCGGGTTCGAACCGTACGTACAGTCCCGGCTCACGTACCGGGCTGCCCGTGATGCGGATCTGCTGGTCGATGTCGGTATCGGGGTAGAATCCCTCGAAGACGCCAAGGCTGTCCCCGCCCACATCCTTCTCGATCCACGTATGCTGCCAGGTCATTGCGGCGACCGTGGATACGGACAACTCGGGCGGCAGCACGTCCTCGGCCCCGTCCCTGTGGGCGGGCAGGCTCCCCAGGCGCCACTGAAAGCTCATGACCGAGAGCGGGCGTGCGTTGATGCCGTCGAAGTCGTCGAGGTACACCGCGCCCTGGGTGTTGGGATTCGGCAGCGACACCGCCGCTTCACCGGACACGTGGAACGAGGACTGCTCTCCCGCGCGCAGCCCCGGTATGGCCTTCAGCACCCTGGTCAGCAGGGGTGCGTCGAAGTTCAGTTCACCGTTGATCCCTCCGAGCCCCACGGCGCTTGCCTCCACCCCCAGGCGCGGCCTCCGCACCAGCCGATCCTCGGTCTGGTAGAGGCCGACCAGGTTGAGCGCCCCGTAGTCGCCCAGATCGTAGTGGGCGTTGAGGCCGAACACCGACGACGGCGCCAGCTGCAGGAAGCTCCTCTGTTCCCAGGTCACTTCGAGGTCGCGCCCGGGGTTGGCGGCCAGCAGGGCGTCCGGATCGATCAGGCGCAGCACCCCGGCGTCGTACTCGATGGTGTAGTGGACACCCCGTACCAGCGGCCGGTCATCCAGGGTCACCCGCTCCGTGCGTTCACGAATACCGGCCGCTCCGAGGGCAAACGAGGACATGACGCCCTCGCCCCGCGCCTCGAACGAGATGTTCAGGCGGAAGACCCCGCCGTACTCCCGCTCGAAGGGATCGGGCGCCCGGTAGATGCGTTCGTTGCGGTTCGCACCCAGTATTCCTCGCACTTCCGTCGAGTCGATCTCCAGATTCCGCAGCGGCGGGGGACTCGCAAACGGCTCAAGTGTGGGAAAAACGATGAAGGTCCCCGATACCGGGGGAAGATCCTCGAAGGAATCGAGCTCGGGCCGGTAGAGTTGCGACTCGTCGAGACGGTCCCTGGGCGATTCCTCGTCCAGTCCGAAGAGACGCAGATAGGTCACGTCGTCGCCGTTGGGACGGCGGGCGAAGGTGCGTCCCGCGCTCTCTTCCCCCAGGGATATGGTCAGCTCCACGGTAGCCGGATCGACCTCCCCGGAGGACGAAACGCGATAGATCTGGTGCATCTCGGTCCGCCAGGTGGGCCGGCCCGGCTGGTGCTGCGCGGTGGAGGCCCTGAGCAGCCTCAGCCGCGGTCTCCCGCCGCTGCGGTAGACCTGTTCGGGATTGTAGGTGCCCACAGTATCCCCCGTCGCGGTCACGTAGGTCACGGCCAGCATCTGGTCCCGCAGAAGGGGCGACCTGAGCGCGATCCAGAGCCCGCTCGGGTGGACCATGTAGTCCCGCCCCGGCTCCAGGTAGCGGAACCAGGCCGATTCGACAACGGTGTCGGCAGCCGCCGCGGCGATCGCGTCGGCCTGGATGTAGCCCTCCACCTGCTGTTGGGAGTAGAGGTCTATCTCGGAGCTGTAGAGCTGAATCGGGCTCTCGCCGGGCGTGACGGCCGGGCGGGCGTCGGAAGGCGTGAGGGCGAGAACGTCGATGTGGGGATGGTCGTAGAAGTTCCCGGGGTCGAAGAGGAAGAAGAACTGGCCTTCGATGTAGTCGGCGTCATCGAGAACCAGAGTGTCGCTCCGGGAGAAGCCCTGCCCCGACCCTCCCAGCCGGAAGGTCCGGGTCGTCACCTCGCCCGCCTGCTGGGCCCACACCGACTGGACCTCGACGGGACCCGCCTCCAGAGCGGCCTGGAAGCCGAAGTTGCCCGTCGGGACACCCTCCCGCAGGAACCGCGACTGCGGAAGATCGAAGCGCACGTCTCCGATGTCGAAGCGCTGGAACACCTCCCCGGGGAGACCCCGGTAGCTGACGTTGACCCGGTTGGTACCCTCGTACTCGCGGGCCTGGTCGTAGTCGACGTCCACGACCATTCTGTCGGTGATGGTACCGTCGGCGGTGGCGGCGAATTCGATGTCGGGGGTGATCCGGGGCACCAGCGACACTTCGCAGGTCTCGACGGCCTCGTCACAGGGACGAAACTCCGTCCAGTCCCCGCCGAACTGGCCGGTCCCGCGCACGGAGAAGCCGAGGTCGACGAATTCGTTCCGAAACCGCGCCGGCGCCGCCTGCTCCCGCTCCCGTCCCCGGGCGGTCCGATCGCTCGGCTCCGGTACCGCACGGAAGCCTACGGTGCGGCCCAGGACACCGAAGCGCAGCAGCCGGTCCCGCGTCCAGTCGGTGCTCGCCAGGGGCGGCCGGGGGTCGCTCGGCCGGCCCCCGGCCGGGAGAACGGACCGGAGGCCGAGGCGGGTGACGGGGATGCGGGCCCGCCCCAGGCGGACGAACGGTACGTCGGTCGCGGCAGTGCCCGGCAGAAGCCACGGCAACCCCCAGGGCCCGGGAACGATCCGAAGGATGGTGTCCCCCGCCGGCGGTGTCCGCTCCTGCGCGGCGACCCGGTCGCCCGCCGGAGCGGACAGAAGGGCCACCGCAGCCGGGAGCAGCGCCCGGGCAACCCGCGCGGACAGTGCGCCGCACACCCGGTCCGCGGTGGGCGGGACCACGAACAGGCACCGGGAGCGGTTACATTTCACCATGACCATACTTACCCGCTACATCATCCGCTCGCACCTGGGGCCGTTCCTGTTCACCTTCAGCCTCCTCACCGGGCTGCTGTTCGTGAACGCGGTCGCGCAGCGCCTGGACGACCTGGCGGGCAAGGGGCTTCCCAAGGAAGTCATCTTCGAAGTCCTCATCCTCCACCTGCCACATACCATCGCCCTGACCCTTCCCATGGCCGTTCTCCCGGCCGTCCTGTACACCTTCAGCGAGCTTGCGGCGAACAGCGAGATCGTCGCGATGTCCGGAGGCGGTGTGCGGCCCCGCAAGCTGTTCATGCCCGCCATGTTCGTGGGAGTCGTTCTGACGGGAATCACCTTTTTCTTCAACGACCGCGTCCTTCCCGAAGCCAACCACCGGCTCAAGAACATCCAGATCGCTATCCGGCACAAGAGTCCCACGTTTCAGCTCCGTGAACGCGTAGTCAATGTGATCGAGGGGAAAGGTGGCCTGTATCTCCGGGCGGACGCCATCGATCCGGTATCCAGCGAACTGACCGATGTGGTCATCTATGATATGAGCCGACAGGGGATCAGGCGCACCACCTATGCCGACCGGGGCCGGATGCGGATGAACGACTCCTTCACCGACCTCCAGCTGCGCCTCTACGACGGGCGCGTGTACGAAGTGAGGAACAACGAGTTCGGCGCATTCCAGCGGACGGCCTTCGACCAGCAGGTCTACATGCTGCGCGGGGTCTCCGATGTCTTCGAGGACACCGACCTCGACCACCGGAGCGACCGGGAAATGTCGGTCGCGATGCTCTGGGACTCCGCAAGCTACCGCACGGTGCAGCTGGACTCCATCCGCGCGGAGTCCAGGCACGGCACTCTCGACGCCGTCCAGCGGGCCCTGGGACACGTCCCGGCCGGCGGCAACCCGGGCATGTTCTCGAAGACGCCGCTCCGGCTCGAGCCCCGGTTGCCGCCCGACGACATCACCCGCATGGTGACCGTCGACGCCGACTCCCGCGCGAGCCGCTCCAGGACGTTGCGAAGCCAGGCCAACCGATACGGCGTCGAGATCCACAAGAAGCTTGTCATCGCGAGCGCCTGCATGATATTCGTCCTCATCGGGATGCCCGTCGGCGTGCGCTTCCCGCGGGGAGGCATCAGCATGGTCATCGTGGTTTCGGCCGTTGTGATCAGCATCTATCAGTACGGCCTGTCCACCGGCGAGGACTGGGCGGACCGGAACCTGGCCACCCCCTTCTGGTCGATGTGGTCCCCGAGCCTGGTGTGCATCGTGATCGGAATGTTCCTCGCCACGCGGATCGGCCGCTGGACGGCTTCGGCCCGCGACAGCGGCTGGCGGGAACTGTGGCTGGAACTCCGAACCTCCGTGCGCCGCCTCGGCGCCCGGAGGAGGCCGGCCCCGTGATTCGCACCCTGGACCGCATGGTCGCTGCGACCTTCGTCCGGATCTTCTCGATCTTCGTGCTGAGCGTACCCATCATGTTCATCCTGGCGGACCAGTCCGCGAAACAGGGCCTCTACATGGACCGGGACCTGACCATGTCGGACATCGTCCTGGGCTATTTTTTGGAGTACCCGAAGTTCGTGCTCTGGTCCTTTCCGGTCGCTGCGCTCGTGGGAACGGTCTTCACGATCCACTCCATGACCGTCAACCGGGAGATCCAGGCGGCCAAGGCGGGAGGCATTTCCTTTCACCGGCTCATCGTGCCGCTATGGCCCATCGGTGCGGCGCTCACCGTCGCGGCCTTCCTGCTGGGCATGGTCGTCACGGTCACCAACCGCAAGGCGGCGGAAGTCTTCGCCGGCGAAAAGGAGTGGGGTCAACCCCGGGACTGGCGGAACGCTTTCGTCTTCCAGACCGAGCACGACGAGACCCTCGGTGTCCAGCAGCTTTCCGTCAGCAAGGCAACGATGGGAGGCGTGCTTCTCGAGAGCCTCGACGAAGACGGGTCGCTGCGCCACGTGTGGGCCAACGAAGGCGTGTACACCACGGAGGAGGGATGGACGCTGCGCGACGGGTACCTGCGCGTGATTCGACCGGACGGCCGGGAGGCCTCCTTTCGCTTCGACAGCCACCGCCGTCCGGGATTGACCCCGACTCCGGAGGACCTGGCTCAGGATCCTCCCGACGATGAGGAGATGACGTACGAGGAACTGGGACGCCAGGCGGCGGCGGTGCACCGCTCCGGGGGCGACCCGAAGAAACTCCTCGTGGGACGCGAACAGAAGCTGGCGATCCCGGCGGCCACCCTCGTGATCATGCTATTCGGCGCGCCGCTCGCCACGACCGTGAAGAAGGGAGGCGCGGCATTCGGGGTGGGGGTCTCACTCGGCTCCACCCTGGTGTACATCCTGCTCCTGAGACTCTTCGGAGCCATCGGGATCACCGGCGGGCTCCCTCCCGTCTGGGCCGCCTGGACCCCCAATCTCATGTTCCTGCTGGTCGGGGTCGTCCTCCTCGCGCGGGTCCGTACCTGACGGCGGTCACTCCCCGCCGGGACGGCTCCCGAACCCTGCAGCCAACTCCCCGGAACACACCTCCTCCACGGGTCCCCGCAGGCGGACCGACCAGTCCTCGGCCACCTCCACCCGCACGGGACCCCCTTCCATCAGCACCTCTGCGGGCCCGGGCGGCATGAGTCCCCACTTCACCGCCGCGGCGGCCGCCGCGCACGCGGACGTTCCCGAAGCAGTGGTGCGGCCCACACCCCGCTCCCAGATGCGGACACTCACCTTGCGCCCGGCCGGCAGGTCGGCGAACTGGACGTTGGTGCCCCGCGGGAAGGCGGCGTCCGTTGCGATCAGCGGCCCGTAGTGATCGGCCTCGGCGCGGGACCAAGTCCGCCGAAAGGCCACCGCGTGCGGGTTTCCCACCGACACGGGCACCGTTTCAATCCGGCACGGGTCCACACCGGCCGGTTGCGGGAGTTCCAGCACGACTACGCCGTTTTCACCGGCTCGCCCCGGTGCGATGAAGGGCGGGCCGGCCGGGAATCCGACCCTTCCCATATCCGCGAGCGCATCCCAGGCGCCGTTGCGGTGGCGGCCCGACACCCGCAGGCGTACACGGTCCCCGCCGACTGTGACCGGAAACCACCCCTCGGGGGCCGCGCCGCGCAGACGCAGGTACACGCCCGCGATGCGGAGCCCGTTTCCGCTGCGCTCGAACTCCCCGCCATCCGGGTTGAACATCCGCAGCCGCGTCTCCGCACCCGGCCGCCCGGCCTCCACCACCACGATCCCATCCGCCCCCGGACCGCGCCCGCGGTAGCAGATCCTCCGCACGAGCTCCGGCGTGAGCCCGGGACCGTCTCCCTCCTCGAAGACCAGATAGTCGTTGCCGTGGCAGTGGGCCTTGAAGAAGCCGGGGCTGATCCGCATGGCGGACACGACCTCAGCCGACGGTGGTCATGGCAAGCAGCCCCACCAGCACCACCAGCGTGAGCGGCGTCCCCAGCCGGGCGTAGTCGCCGAACCGATACCCGCCGGGGCCGTAGACCATCAGGTTGGTCTGATAGGCGATGGGGGTCATGAAGGACGCCGACGCCGAGAGCGCTACGGCGATGGCCGCCGCGCGGGCGTCGACGCCGAAGTCGGACGCGGTGGTGATCGCGATCGGAAGGATGAGGGCCGCCGCCGCGTTGTTGGTGATGATGGAACTGAGAGTGATTGTGACAACGATGATGCCCACCATGGCCCCATGTGCGCCGAAGCCCCCCAGCGTATCCTCGACCAGGCTCGCCACCGCGAGGTCCAGGGTCGAACTCTCGACTGCCGCCGCGAGCCCGAAGGCGGCCCCGATCACTACGATCACGTCGAAGTCGATTGCGTCCCTGGCCTCGTTCGGCGTGAGGATTCCCAGCAGGACCAGGGCGAGAGCGCCGAGCAGCGACAGGTGCAGGATCGGCAGGATGTCGAGGCCCGCCCCGATCACGACGGCCGCCCCCACCGCAACCACGATCGCGGCCTGGCGGGTGGGTACCGGCGAAGGCCCGCCGAGGCGTGAAATGAGGAGGAAGTCGTTGCGGTCCCGCCAGCGGTCGGCGAATCCGCGGTCGGAGATCACCAGCAGGGTGTCCCCGGGCTTGAGCGGCTCCCGGGCCAGGTGGCCACGGATCGGCTCGCCGGCGCGGTGGATCGCGACGACGGTCGCCTGGTAGCGGGCGAGGAAGCTCACGTCCACCAGCGACCTTCCCACCAGGGGGGACTCCGGAGCGATCACCGCCTCGAAGTAGGCGTGGCGGGCGCTGCGGAACTCGTACGGCAGGTGCGGCTGCTGCGACGACGCCAGCCCCGAAACCTCGTGCAGGTCCAGGACGGCATCGGTGTCCCCGATGAGCGTCAGGAAATCGCCTCCGCCGAGGACCTTGTCCGGAGCGATCTGGCCCGCGCCCTGGCCGCCGCGCTCGAAGTACACGATTCTCGCGGATTCGGGGAGAACCCTCTGGACTTCGGCCGCGGCGAGACCGTCCAGCGGGCCGCCCGGCTCGACTATCATGCGCACTGAGAAGCCGCGCCCCCCGGAACGCGCTTCCCGGCGGGGCGGAAGCCGGTCCGGCAGGAGCCTGGGCGCGGCCAGCACGTTGACGGCCAGGCAGACCAGCGCGATCGGCACCGCGATGCCGGTGAGTTCGAACATGGTGAAGGGATCGTATCCCTCCTCCTTCAGCAGGTCCGAGACCACGAGATTGGTGGAGGTGCCGATCAGGGTGGTCATTCCCCCCAGGATCGCGGCAAACGAGAGCGGCATCAGGTAGCGCGAGGCCGAGTCCCCCCGCTGGTCGGCCCAGTTCTCGACCTGGGGCGCCAGCATGGCGATGATCGGCGTGTTGTTGAGGAAGGCGGAAGCGGCGGCGACCGGGACGGTGAGGCGGACGAGCGCCAGGCGGACGCTCCTTCCGGCACCCAGGGTCGCCTGCACCATCGGCTGGAGCGCCCCGCTCTTCTCCACCGCGCGCGCCAGCACGTAGAGGGCGGCCACCGTGATCGGGGCCGGGTTGGAAAAGCCCTGGAACGCCTCCGCCGGGTTCACCACTCCCGCGACCAACAGCACCACGACGGCCGCCATGAACGCGACGGCGGGCGAAATCAGATCCCGTGTGAGGACCAGGACGGCCACCGCAACAACCGCCAGCGTCAGCCATGCCTCCCAGCTCATGTCACGGCGACCTCTCGGCACCGGGGATGTGCGGCCTGCGGAGGGGCTTCTCCACGGACCGCTAGAAGATCCTGAAAAGAACTCCCAGAAGAAGGTTCATCAAGCCGAACACCACCGCACCCATCAGCGCGGCGGGAAAGCTCTCCACCCTGAGGCCGCGGACCAGAGCGCCGGTGATCATCAGCGCAACCGCGTTCACCACCAGCGCAAAGAACCACAGGGTGAGCAGCAGCAGCATGGGCCCGAGCCCTCCCAGGGCCGCCCAGATGAGCCAGTTCGCGAACCCGAACACCAGCGTGCCGATCACCGCCGCCTTCAGGTCGCGGACCTCGATGCCCTTGACCACCCTGCCGACGACCATCAGGAGCACTGCGCTCAGGAGCGTATGGATGATGAGTTGCACGTTTCCTGTCCTCCGTGGTTTGTCTGTCCGTCGAATATGTGAAGAGGACGAGCCCCGGCCCGGCAGGGTTTCGGCCGGGCGCATCCGGGAGCGGTGCGGCCGGGCGCCCGGCCGGCCCCCGGTCGCCCGCCGCTCCCGGTGCCCGCGCTGATCTCTCCACCGACCGCTAGGGAATAAGGTTCCGCCGGCCGGTGTTCCTCACGACGAAGATGCCGTCGCTCATGCCCGTCAACACCACCACGCCGCTTTCGAAGTAGGGATAGTTGCTCCAGGAGGAGGAGAACGGCGAGATGCTGAACGAGGCGATCTCGACGGGCTCCGTACGGTTGGTGATGTCCAGGATCCTGAGCCCCGCGCCGTAGTTCGACTGGTACATCAGGTTGCCGCGGATGTAGAGGTTGTGGTCGGTATCCGGCGTCTCGGCGATGTACTCGGCCGCGAGCAGCGGGTCGTCGAGGTCCTCCACATCCCAGATCAGCGTGCGGGTGCCGTCCACCGTGCCGCTCCCCTCGTCCCCCTCGTCGTTCATGTAGAAGAAGCGGTGGTCCTCGGTCAGCCAGCCCTGGTGCGCGTATGCGACACCGGCATAGCTCGCCGTCGCGATCGCCGCGGGTTTGTCCTTGTCGCTCACATCCGCGATCGAGAGCGCATTCTCGTTCGAGCCGATGCAGATCTCGCGGCCCTGGTGGTCCTCGTCCGGGCCGTGGTAGGTCACGCACTGCGCATCGTGGGAATAGCCGGTGCCCCTGCGGCCGGTGCGGGTGTCGGCGAAGCACCCGGCGAAGGCGGGGTTGCGCGGCTCGCTCAGGTCCAGCATGTGCAGGCCGCCGCCGCAGGTCTCGCCCCCGCCGCTGGCCCCCACCACGTACGCGAACCCGGTCTGTTCGTTGATGACGATGTTGTGCGCGCTGGCGACGCCCTCGTAGAGAAAGTCGGGCTCGAAGGTGGCGGATTCGCCCTCGACGTCGCGGAGCCGCCGGAGGTCGAAGACCTGGACCCCGTGCTGCTCGGCGCCGTCGGCCACGATGTACACGTGGTCGGCGTGGACCTTCATGTCGCGCCAGACGCTGCTCCGGGAACCGGGAGTCATGGGCAGGTCGCCCAGCACGACCGGGTTGTGCGGGTCGGTCAGGTCCACGAAGGCTGTCCCGTCGCTGCGACCCACGATGGCGATCTCGTGTCCCGTCTCGGGGTCCGTCCAGCCCCAGATGTCGTTCACCATCGCGCCCCGGCCCCCGGCGAGGTCCTTGACCGGCAGGAAGGAGATGACGTTGATGTGGTCGCACTCGAAGCCGGCGGCCCGGTTGTCCGTGCACTCGATCTCCTCTTCACGCCCCGTGATCGCCGGCAGCCCGCGGTGGTCACCGATGACCAGGTCGCCGCTGGTCCAGGAGCCATCCGCGCCCCGCTTCCTGAGCACGGCGCCCCCCGCCCGGCGGTCGATCCCGCCCGCGCCGACCGCCGCTATGTCGTCCGCCAGCGCCAGCGAGCTGCCGAAGGAGGCACGCTCGCCGATCCCGGGCCGGCCGGACCCGGTCACCCGGCTCCAGCCGCCGTCCCCGTCGCTCAGGAAGTGGTAGAGGCGTCCCGACCCCTCCTGCGCGCCCGGCGCTCCGATCCATACGTCGTCGCCGTCGAGGACGATCGCCGAACCGAAGCGGTCACGGTTCTCGCCGTCGAAGGGTGCGAGCGTGCCTGCCTGCCTCCAGGCTCCCGTGAGGTCGTCGCTCTCGAAGACGATCACTCTCCCGGTGTTGTTCGCCGCGGGCGCCCCCGCCAGCGCCAGGGACCCCCTGAGCGCCAGGGTCGACCCGAACCCGGTGCCCTCGCCGAGGTCTCCGTCCGGCTCCAGGCGGCCCAGCGGCTCCAGGGTTCCGGATGCGCGGTCCAGACGAAGGGCGTGGACCCGAATGTCGGGCCTCTCGCGAGACGGCGCGGTACTCACCAGCAGCGAACCGCCGTCGAGCGCGATTCCGCTCCCGAAACCGCCGGCATCCTCTTCGGGTGCGTAGCGGCCGCGCCGGATCCAGTCATCCCCGCTGCGGGTGAAGACGTAGACGGCTCCCGCGCCCTCGTTCTCACCCGGGGCGGCCACCACGGCCACGTCCCCGTCCAGGGCCAGGGCACTCCCGAACCCGGCTTCCTCCATCGAGCCGCCGGGACCCAGGCGCCCGGTTTCCCGCCACTCGCCCCGCGCGTCGCGCTCGTAGAAAAGGGCGGCGTCCAGGGTGGGCGCGCCGACGAGAACCAGATCGCCGTCGGCGGCCAGGGCCCGGCCGAAGCCGTCGGGCGGGGCGGTCACCGGCGACAGGGTGATCCGCGCGGTCTCGGTCCAGCCATCGGTGCCGTGACCGTACACGTAGACGATGCCGGGCAGCCGGTTGTTCGAGGGTTCGCCGACCAGCACCAGGCCGCCGCTTACGGCCAGGCTGCCCCCGAATCCCTGGGCCGAGAGACCGGTTCGGGGAGCCGGAGTGGCTGCCGCGGCGAGGGCGAAAACCGCGGTGGCGAAGACGGGAAGGCGGCGCAGAGGATGGAGTTGTCGCATGTCGAGCGGGCTTCCTGTTCAGGTGCGTGTCGGCGGGGGAGCGCACCACGATACGCCATGACGAGCCGAGCCCGCAACGTCTTCCGGCACCTCGCCGGTGCCGTTCCATCGCTCGCCTTCGGGCACGCGGACACGCCGTCGGCGACCGGAACGCCGCCGCACCCGACGGCGGTGCGCGATTGCCACGTCTCCACCCATCAGGGTACCCTACAATGCAGGACGACGCCCCCACCCCACCCGGCCGACCATGCGACACCCAATCCGCGCTTTCACCGCCCTGGTCATCGCCGCGGCGACCCTCCCCGCCGCCACCCCCCTCCCCGCCCAGCCGCCTCCCGTGACCGTCACGGCGGACGACTACGCGCGGGCGGAGTCGTTCCTGGCCACCGCCACCTCCCGGCTCGTCTTCGGCGCCTCTGTCCAGCCCAACTGGCTGCCCGGCGGGCGTCTCTGGTACCGCAGCACCGTGCCGGGCGGCGCGGAGTTCATCCTGGCCGACCCCGCCGCCGCCACCCGCGCCCGCCTCTTCGACCACGGCCGGTTGGCCGCGGCTCTGGGCACGGCCACCGACACCACCTACGCCGCGCTGGAACTCCCCTTCCGCACCTTCGAACTCGATCCGTCCGGCGACGCCCTCACGGCCCGCGTCGGCGACGGGCGCCTCCGCTGTGACCTGCGCACATACAGCTGCGCCCCCGCCCCACCCGCCCCCGCGCACGACCCCAACGCGATTCCCTCCCCAGACGGCACGAAGGCCGCCTTCATCCGCGACCACAACCTCTGGCTGCACGACCTCGAGAGCGGCGCCGAGTCCCCCCTCACCACCGACGGCGTCGAAGACTACGGCTACGCGACCAACAACGCGGGCTGGATCAGGCGCGACTCGCCCGTCCTGCTCTGGTCGCCCGACTCGAGGATGATCGCGACCTTCCAGCACGACGCCCGCGGCGTGGGCATGATGCACATGGCCACCACGAACGTGGGCCACCCCGAACCGGCGTCGTGGCGGTACCCGCTCCCGGGCGACAGCCTGATCTTCCGCATCAGCCGGGTGGTGATCCACCTGGACGGACCCCGGGTGGTGCGGCTGCGGATGCCCCCCGACCCGCACCGCTCCTCGATCACCGACCACGTGGCCGGCCCGGGCGGGGTCTTCCTCGACGTCGAGTGGAGCCGCGACGGCTCGCAGCTGGCCTTCGTGTCGAGTTCGCGGGACCACAAGCGCGCATGGCTGCGGTTGGCCGATCCCGCGACCGGCGAGGTGCGCGAAGTGCTCAAGGAGACCGAGGAGACCTTCTTCGAGTCGGGTTCCGTCACCGCCAACTGGCGGGTGCTCACGGAGTCGAACGAGGTCATCTGGTTCTCCAGGCGGGACAACTGGGGGCACCTCTACCGCTACGACCTCTCGAGCGGGGAACTCCTCGGACGGACTACCACGGGGAACTGGAACACCCGGCAACTGCTGCGGGTGGATGAAGACAGGCGCAGTCTCTATTTTACAGGTACCGGGCGTGAACCCGGCGACCCGTATTTCCAGTACCTGTACCGGATCGGCATGGACGGCACCGGGCTCCAACTCCTTACCCCCGACAGCGCCAACCACACCGTGACGCTCTCTCCCGCGGGCGACTATTTCGTGGACAGCTACTCTACGCCGACCGTCCCGCCGGTCACCGTGTTGCGCGACATGGACGGCGAGGTCGTTATGGAGCTCGAGCGGGCCGACATCTCCCGGCTGGCCGAGAGCGGCTGGTGCCCCCCCGAGCCCTTCACCGTGAAGGCCCGCGACGGCGAGACGGACCTCTACGGGCTCATGTACAGACCCACCGACTTTGATTCGTCACGCTCCTACCCGGTGGTCAACTACCTCTATCCCGGGCCGCAGTCGGGGAGCGTGGGATCACGCTCCTTCCGGGCGTCACGGCGCGACAAGCAGGCTATCGCCGAACTGGGTTTCATCGTTGTCGAGGTCGATGCGATGGGCACCCCGGAACGGTCCAAGGAGTTCCACGACGCGTACTACGGCAACATGGGCGACAACGGCCTCCCGGATCAGGTCGGGATGGTGCGGCAGCTCGGCGAGCGGCACCCCTGGATGGACCTCGGCCGGGTCGGCATCTGGGGTCACTCGGGCGGCGGCTTCGCCAGCACGGCGGGGATCCTGCGCTACCCCGACTTCTACAAGGTGGCCGTCTCGCAGGCGGGCAATCACGACAACCGCAACTACGAGGACGACTGGGGCGAAAAGTGGCAGGGCCTGCTCGAGACCTACCCGGACGGCACCACCAACTACGACAACCAGGCCAACCAGCTCATCGCGGAGAACCTCCAGGGCAGGCTGCTGCTGGCTCACGGAACCATGGACACCAACGTGCCCCTGTACAACACTCTGTTGGTGGTGGACGCGCTGATAGCCGCCGACCGGGACTTCGACCTGGTCCTGCTCCCCAACCGCGGTCACGGTTTCGCCAACGAGCCGTATATGATGCGACGGCGGTGGGACTATTTCGTGCGGCACCTGCTGGGGGTCGAGCCCCCGGACTACACGATCGGTGCGGCAAACCGGCCGATGAACTGAAATATGCGCAGTCCGATCCTCTCAGCCCCTGGACTCCTCATCCTGGCCCTCGGGTCTCCCCCGGGCCTGTGCGCATCACCGGCGGCATCCCTCCCCGGCGGGGAACCCGACGACCCCTACGACCGGGGCCGGTCACTGATCGAGGCGGGGAACATCGAACAGGCCCTCGTGCTCTGGGCCTCGTTGCGTGACAGCCTCTCGAGCACGGGGTCCGAGGATCCACGCATCGGCCGGGCCTTCATCGAGGCGGTGGCGGACGCGGGGCTGGAAACGTACGAGGAGATGGCCACCCAGATGTTCTATTGGGGGTTTTCCGCGAACACCGCCGGCACCGAACCCTACCGGACCGAGGTTATCGAAGAGGGACGGCGCACCTTCATGCTCGTGGACTCGCTGCTGGCCGAGTACTGGGCCGAACGGGGACGGGAGGACCCCGTTGCGCTGGCCCTGGAGATCAAGCGCTTCTGGCTGGAGCGCGACCCCACCCCGACGACTCTCGTGAACGAGCGGCTGCTGGAACACTGGACGCGCATCACCGACGCTCGCGTGCTATTTGCGCGCAACCGCAACTCCCCCTTCCGCACCGACGACCGAGGGACCTTCTTCGTCAAGTTCGGCAGTCCCGACCGGATCGCGAGGGGTAAGCTGTCGGTCAGCCGCTGGGAGCAGGACCTGATCGGCGTGCCCCAGGAGGTCATCGAGCGATACGACAAGATGCCGCAGTACGAGATATGGCGGTACGCGAACCTGCACACCCCCGAGTTCACCTACTTCGTGTTCGGAAACTTCGAGGGCTCGGGTCCGTTCGAGCACGTGGAGGGTATCCACAAGCTCATCCCGGCCGGTGCCAGGACCTTCACCGTCGACTACCGCGGCGCGAACGCGCCCCTGGGCAGCAGGGTGAGGGGGCGGCGGGCCCACCACTACCTCGAGTTCGCCTACTACAACGACGTGGCGGGCATGGGCGGGCCCTTCGGGCTCCGCGCCGACGAACTCCAGAGGCAGTGGCTCGCGCAGTCCACCCCCCGGGAGGGTACCATGCAGGCCACCTCGTTCCGTTTCATGGACGAAGACCGCTTGGCGCTGCGGGCACCCCGTCCGGCGGTGCTCTCCGACTACGACGACTCCCGCAAGAGCGCGCTCTCCGCCCAGGCCGCGCGGATCCTGGATGGCGACGAGCCCAGGATCCTGGTCCTGGCGGTGTCGTCTCCGCTCTGGATTCCGCAGGTCGAGTCCGGCGAGACGGGCGATAGCATCGTATTGAACGCGTACGTGGCCCGGCATACGCTGATCGCCCGCGACCGGGGATTCGAGGAACTGGTCCGCGCGGGAATGTTGCCGCTGAACGACGAGAGCAGCACCTCTTCGCTGCTGCTGCGCCACGTCCCGGCGGTGGGCCATCTCACCGTCACCGCGGAGCACCGGATTGAGGAGGACGAGGAGCAGGAGGTGGTGGAACAGGAGGACGTTCCGGAGGTGGAGGACGAAATCGGCGTCCTTCCCGGACACGCCCACTTCCGTCCCGGACCCCCTCTGGAAGCCTCCGCCGACGGGAGCGAGGTCAGCGACCTCATCGTGGGCATCGTTCCGCAGCCGGACATCGACCTCGGCGACATGCCGGTGCCCCTCCACCCCGCCACCCGCCTCTGGAGGAACGACCTGCTGCGGGTGTACTTCGAGATCTACCACCCGCGGTCGGCCGCGGAAGGCGAGTTGCGGAATTTCGATGTCCGGGTGCGCCTCGTCCCGATGGACGTCGTCCCGGTGCCCGTCGAGGAGCGCGTGCGTGGCACGGCGGCGGTCGAGGTGAGCCTCGAGTCACAGGCGCCCACGGCAGCACACTTCTTCGACCTCGACCTGCGCAACGAGCAGTCCGGGGCATTGCAGATCGTCCTTCAGGTCACCGACCGGCTGACCGGCGCCCACCGCATCCGCACCGCACCGCTGTATATGCTCGAGAACTGACCGTGCATCGCCGGTTCTTTCGTCTCTGCCTGGTGGTGCTCGCCGCCTGGCACCCGGCACCCGGGGCACCGGCCTCCGGTCCACAATCCCGGGATATGGGGAACCAGCCGTACGACAAGGGTCTGGCCCTCATCGACGCCGGCGATGTCGAGGGCGCGCTGGCGCTGTGGATCGAGGCGCGCGTGAACCTCGCGGCCGCCGGAATCGACGATCCGCGCATCGGCAGGGCCTTCGTCGAGGCTGTGGCCAGGTACGGTCTGGAGGACTACGGAGAGATCGCCACGGACGTCTTCTACTGGGGATTCTCGGGTGGCCCGGGACCGCCCGGTGCCCACTCCGGCGAGGAGATCCGAGCCGAGGGGCGGCGGACCTTCGCCCTTGCCGACTCCCTGGTGGCCGAGCACTGGGGGGAGGTAGGACGCGAGGATCCGGCATCGCTGGCGCTGGCGATCAAGCAGTTCTGGATCGAACGGGATCCCACGCCCGCCACCCCGGTCAACGAGCGCCTGCTCGAACATTGGCGGCGGGTGGCACACGCCCGGGAGAAATTCGTGTACAACCACGAGTCGCCGTACCGGACCGATGACCGCGGCACCTTCCATGTGAAGTACGGAGAACCCGACGATATCACCAGGGGACACGCGTCGGTCGACGCGTACGAGGAGGCGCTCTACGATATTCCCGGATACCTCAGGATGGCCGTCGACCGCTCGCCCCAGTTCGAAATCTGGCGTTACGAGGCTGTTCGCCCCCGCGAGGCCACCTATTTCCTCTTCGGCAACACCGATGGAGCGGGGCCGTTCCGACATGTCGAGGGTCTCCACCGGATGCTCCCGTCCAACTCGTGGACCAGGTCGGGAAACAGGCGCATCCGTACGAGTGACGTTCTGCAGCTGTTCTACTACGCCGACCTGGCCGAGGCGGGAGGCCCGTTCGCTCTCCGGTACCAGGAGCTGGACCGGCTCTGGCTGGCGTCAGGCAGGGGACCCGCCACCGGCGCGTTCGACGCAGCGACGAGCCGGTTCTCCACGGCTGACGTCCGGGAAGCCCGGCGCCCCCGGCCACCCGCGCGCTCGGACTACGACGATTCGCCCACGAGCGTGCTTTCGGGCCAGCTGGTACGTATCCTGGATGGAGCGGAACCGAGGCTGCTGGCCCTGGCGGTTTCGTCCCCGCGCTGGACCCCGAGCATGACTCCGGCGGTGACCGGCGGGAAGCTCGATCTGGCCGCGTACACCACTCGCAGCACGGCCATCGTGCGCGACCGGGACCTCAACGAACTGCTTCGGGCCGGCATGATCGGAGCGAACAACGAGGGGGACCTCTTCAAGCTGGTCGTGCGCCACATAGGGGCCATGAGACACCTGTCCGTTGCAGTGGAGCACGCCGGCGCGGGCGGCGAGGCGGATTCCGCGCGCAGGGTCCTGCCCGGACAACAGCACTTTCGCATCGGGGAGCCGCTGTGGCGCGGTGCCAGTGAATTCGAGGTCGGCGATCTGCTGGTCGGACTACCCCCGCCGGAAGGCTACGACACCGGGGATTGGGAGTGGCCGCTCCTTCCCGGCACCCGCTTCTGGAGGGACGACCCGCTCCGCGTCCACTTCGAGATCTACCATCCGGCGAACGCTCCCGCCGACACCCTGAGGAACCTCGAACTGCAGATCACCATCGTTCCCGGCGGGCGACTCGGCACGCTGGATCCTCCCACACCGGCAACCATCGCCGCCGGAGAACTCGCGTCGATCGGCGTGAGCCTCCAGTCCCGGGCCCCGGACGATGCGCACTTCTTCGACCTGGACCTTCGCAACGAACCCGCCGGCCTGCTCTGGGTGGTCATCCGGGCCACCGACCCCGAAACCGGGGCCACCCGCTTCCGGACCGCCCCCGTCACCCTTCTGGAGAACTGAAACGCCCTCAGGCTACGAGGACCGATATGATTCCCATCCGATCCAGCATCGCACTTGCGGCACTCGCCGCCGGGTCGCTCGCCCCCGTAACGACCCCGGGCGCCTCCGCCCAGGCGACTACACCCACCCGCTCCTGGCAGTTGGCGCTGTGGACACAGGCCGGCTACCAGCACTCCATGGGACGTTTTGCCACGAACTCGCCATACGATATCCCCGAACTCGGCCTGCTCGACGCCATCGCCGAGTTCAGTGGAGCTCGGAAGCTCGGCGGAGGGGTGGAGCTCGCCCTGCCGGCCAGCGATTTCAGCTTCCGCCTCGGATGGGAGACCACCTCCGGAGGGGAGGCAATGGGCCACATCAGCATATGCGAGATTGTGGACGCGAACTTGTGTCGCGAGGAAGTGGCTCCCACACGCATGCGCAGCGTCACGTTCGACGCACGCAGCTCCCGCGCCGGTCCGCAGCGGAGAATCGCACCGGTGCTGGCGCTCGGGCTAGGGCTGAGGTGGTACGAATTCTCGGTCCCCGACTGCAACGGGCTGTCACAGACCGGCAAACTGGTCTGTGAAGCGATCACCGACATCTATCGTGACGCGAAACCCAACGTGATACTGCGGATGGGTGGCGGTTTCCGGGCACACCTGGGCCGCCGCCTGCTGGCCGAACTGGCAGCCGGCGCGAGCACCGGCCGGTATACCGGCGGCGCTGGGAACAGCGAGGGCCAGTGGTACCACGAAGTACACGCCAACCTCTCGGTCGGCGTCGTGGTCTTCTGAGGCGCCGCGGCTTGGTCCGCCGTTTGAGCGGGAGTCCGTGGACGGACCCAACCCGGGACGCCGGGAGAGTGTCCGTCCACGGACCTTGCCGAAATTCTACCGCCGCACCTGCGTACGGGTCTCCATCGACAGTTCCGTGAAGATCGGGCGGAGCGCCTTGATCGCCTCCTCCGGCATCGCGTCGGGGTTCCAGCCCGTGGTCGTCGCACTCGTGACCTCGTTCTCGACTTCCCACGTGACCCTGAAGGCTTCACCTCCGGCGCCGAATCCGGATTCCAGCATCCGTCCCCGCACCAAGATGCGGTTCCGTGCAGCCGTAACGCCGCGGAGTTCCTCTTCGGCCGTGACCGCCCGGGTGATCCATTCCGTCTCGTAGTAGACCTGCCGAGGCCGGTCCTCCCGGCGGTTTATGACGA
Source organism: Longimicrobiales bacterium (assembly GCA_965204275.1). Taxonomy (GTDB): domain Bacteria; phylum Gemmatimonadota; class Gemmatimonadetes; order Longimicrobiales; family Gaopeijiaceae; genus Bin94. The sequence goes on along the minus strand of CBDBEC010000002.1, from coordinate 435,544 downwards.
GGTCGTGCTTCTGCACGATCTTTTCAACGCCTGCGGAGATGGTCGCCTTGGTCATGCGCCCGAGATCCTCGCGCCACACGGTACTCCGCGCCGCGCCGCCGGTGCTTGCACATCCGGCGGCGGTGAGCACCGCGAGCACGGCGAGCGACCGGCCGATGGCCGATCGCCGCCGCGCCCGCGCGCGGGCGGCGACCCTATCTCTTGATTGAAATGTCATCGGGGGTCACCAGGTTCAATTCGTTCCACGCCTCGAGCATCTTCCGCTTCATCCGCAGCGCCTCCGGCGTCTGCTTCCTGAAGTCCATCACCTTGCTGAGGTCCTGAGGGGTCCCGAGGTACGCCGAACTCTCGCCGCCCGGGCCGCCGAAGGTATAGATGTCCATCAGCAGGATCTCGAGTTCGGAGCCCGGAATCGGCACCTGCGGCCACGTATACTCGACGAGGTCGCCCCAACCCCGGTCGTCAAAGAACTCCGTGCCGTATCCGTACCCGTAGACCTCGATCCGCTTCTCGTACTTGTAGGCTTCCCACAGGTTCCCGCAGGATCCGTCGGGGTTCTGGGGTACGCAGCGGTTGCCGCCCGGAGCCAGGTCGTCCACTGTAGCGAAGGGGGGCAACTTCCCGTGCTCACGGCGGTAGTCGTTGACCAGGTTCATCGTGCCGGTCCTGTTGCCCAGCCGGTAGTCGGCCTCGGCGGCGAGAAATTCGAGTTCCTTCTCGTCAAACTTGATCCACTCGCCGATAAAGCCCTGATCCACCCAGATGTAGTCCCAACGGTAGTCCTTGTAGTGCGAGTAGTGGTAGAGCCCCCGGTCCGGGGGAAAGGGGCTGGTACCGTAGTACCGCATGTACATCCCGTCGTCGTTGTAGTTGCCGCCGGTGATCCTGCGGTCGTCGGTGTCGATGTTGAACGGCCTCTTGCCCTCCGGCGGGGCGTTGATCCACTTCTCCCACTCGCCCGAAGCGTCCGCGGGTCCGATGGTGCGATAGTCGGTGCGCCCCCAGCCAGGGTTGATGAGCACGGGCCACTTGATACCGTCCCAACCCCATTGGCAGGCGTTATAGAGTCCTGCGAAGCTCTTGGAGAATCCGGCGGTCGCATCCGACTTGATCGCCCCCCAGTCCAGGCTCTCCCGTTCAGCCGGGGTACGCGGCATCTGTGACGTATAGCGCGCCCGGTACGCCCGTGCGATCTCCACCATGCGGCTGGCGCTCCAGTCCTCGTTGCATCCTATCCAGAGCCGCGGGATCGTCCAGGCCGCACCCTGCGACAGCTGTATGGCCTCGCCCAGCTTGGCCGCAGCCGCGTCCCAGACCTCGGGGTATTCCAGGAGTTCGAGATCGTCGAGATCGGTCTCTTCATCGACGACGAAGGCCCGGTCGAAGTTCAGCGCCAACGTGGACAGCGACAGTCCCTGGACCAGCTTTCCGAAGGCTACGAGTCTGTCGAGATCGGCCTGGCCGCCCAGTTCTTCGGCAAGCTTCTCCGGGTTAGCCTTGATCGCCGCCAGACCGTCCCTCGCGCCCGCCAGCGCACGGTAGGCCCATATCCATGGAAGGCGATTGACCTCGTCGTAGGTATAGGCCGGATCGTTGTCGTAGGCCTTGCGCGGCTCCTGACTCGCGTCGCGCATTCCGAAGTTGGCCCACGAGGAACTCGGCCCGTCCGCCGCGACCAGCATCGCCGACCCCGGGTAGAAGTAGGCTTCGATATCGAACCAGCCCCGGAAGGATCCGGAAATGAGGGCCTGGATGTCCGAGGCGCTGGTGATCGCACGCTCCCGGTCGGGCGCGTTCGGATTCGTGACGTTCAGGTCGAGGCACGCGCCCGAGGCGATCACCACCGCGGCGCAGAGCCCCAACTTCCGGCCCCGTTCCATCGTTCTGTTCTTCATTGTCTGTCGTCTCCTCATCTGTGTGTGCTCCCTAGAAGATGAACTGCAGGCTGGCGCTGACCGTCCTGAAGTTGGGGTACTGGTAGGTGTCGATGCGTCCGATCACATCGGATCCACCGTTCTGGTTGTTGTCGCCACTCGTACCTACTTCAGGATCGTAGCCCGAGTAGTTGGTGAACGTCAGCAGGTTGCGCCCGATCAGGTTGATTTCGACGCCGGTGACGCGGCCGCCGAAGACGGCGTCCACCATCTGGGCGTCGAGCGAATACCGGAGCGCCAGCTCGCGGAGCTTGACGAAGTTCCCGCTCTCCACGAACCACGAACTCATCGCGTTGGCGTTGTACATGTACTGGTAGTATTGGACCGGCTTCTGGAGCTCCGCGGGTTTCTCGGCCTGATCCTGGTCGGCGGAGCGGTTCTCGCGGAAGGCCCACTGCCGCGTCCGGTTGTAGATGGAGCCCCCGAACTCGCCGTCCAGCAGCGCGTACAGGGTGAACCCCCGCCAGCGGAAGTTGCTGACCAGACTCACGTTGAAGTCGGGCGTGGTGTTCCCCATGTAGAGGAACTTGGTACAGCCGGGATCTCCCTCGCGCCGTGACGGGCACCCGTCCTTGTGCTTGTGGTTCCACCCCCACGCCTCGATGGGCATCCCCCACTCGAAGACGTCCGCAATGGGGTTTCCTTCGGCGTCCACGAAAGTGGGCTCGTCATCGCTGGTCGTCCCCCACAGGAGATCGCCGCCCTCCTGTTTCCCCTGCGTGTAGTCGGCAAGGCCCGTCCACACCAGCAGACCGTCGTCGTTGACCTGGAACTGGTCGCACGGCACGCCCTCGGGGAGTTCCTCGCAGCTGGTCACCCACTTGGTTCCGTAGAAGGCGCCGAAGGTCTCGCCCGCCCTGTAGTAGAAGAAGCCGCTCCGCCAGGCGGGCCGGTCCAGCCCGGAGATGCTCTGCCGGGTCCGGTCCAGATTCAGCCGCAGGTTCCAACCCAGTTCGGGAGAGTTGAGCACGGGCAGCTCGACGTGGAATTCCCAGGTGTTGTTGTCCAGAGTGCCGGCATTCTGCACCTGGGAGGTGAATCCACCCGGCGCGGGAAGAGGCACCGTGACGATCTGGTCTGTCGAGATGGTCTTGGCGTACGTGAGCCCGGTCTCCACGCGGTTGAACAGCACCATGCTCACGCCGACCTCGGTTTCGTTCGAGCGCTGGGGCTTCAGGTTCTTGTTCCCCAGACTCACCGGGGTGATCACGCCGCCGCCGACGCTGTAGGTCTCGTACTGGGCGGAGAAGCCGGGTCGCCGGCCCGCGGTCCCCGTCGCCCCGTGCAACTTGAATTCGTTGATCGAGGCGAACGGCCACCACGGTTCCTGGGAAAGCCGCCAGGCCAGCGCGGTGCGGTAGTAGGTGTGCCAGCGTTCGTTCTCGCCGAAGAGGCTGGAGCCGTCCCGGCGCACCACGGCGTCCGCAATGTACTTGCCCTGATACTCGAGCATCGATATGAGGTAGTAGCCCTCGGCGCGCACGTCCGTCGTCGTGGAGCTGGCTCTATAGAGGTCGGGATTGAGGTTGCCCAGACTGGGCACGTCCTGGGCTATGAATTCGCTCCCGCTGGCGCTCACAAACTCATAGTGGGAGGTCTGCTGCAGGTACCGGCCCTGTATCCGGGTCGCGAAGTCGCCGAACGCCCTGTTCACCGAGGCGGTCACTTCGGCGTTGACCCTGGACCGGTGCGACTGGTTCTTGGTCAGGCCGCCGAGTTCCTCCAGTCCCTGACCTGAACTCTCCGGCCTCCACGGTATCAGGTTGGTGTTGCGGGAGGCGTTCTTGTCGAACCCGAAGTTGCCCTCCAGATCCAGCCAGGCGTAGGGGCGCCACAGCACGTTCGCGCTGGCCAGCGCGTTCTCCTGCTTGTTCCGGTAGTCCCGCAACTCGAAGTTGAACAGCGGATTGAACTGGTTCGAGAGTGGATCCGGGTTCAGGAAGAGGCAGCCTTCGTCCGGGCAGTGTGGGTCGCCGATCGTGGAGGAGTCGCGCCTGAGCAGGTCCGCGTAGGGGCCCATGAAGGTCAGGTCGAAGAACGGGCTGGCACCGAAATTCTCCCGGTCGAGGTGGTTGTAGGAAGTGCTCACCTGCACGCTGAGGTAGTCCCGCACCTTGTGGTCCAGGTTGAGCCGGAAGCCCCTGCGCACGAAGCCGTCGTCCCACTGCGGCAGAACGCCGCCCTGCCTGCTCCGCTCGACGGAAGCCCGGTAGTTGGTCTCGCCGGTGCGCCCCTCGGTCGCGAAGTAGTTGTTCATGAAGGGCCCGGTGGTGTAGATACGGTCGATATGGTCGTAGAGCTCCAGATTGTCGGGCCAACTGTTGGTCTGGAAGGCCGTGGCGGGAGAGAGGCCGTTGAGATCCGGAAGGCGCGGAGTGACGTCCCATACGCCGGGATTGGCGAAATCCGAGGAAGGGATGACGTTGCCGTCGGGATCGACCAACTCCCCGGTGAGCTCGTCGACCTTCCAGGGGTGGTATTGCGACAGCTGGATGGTCCCCGGCATCTGGTCGCCGCCGACCTCGTTGCGCGCGATCAACCGGCTGTAGTCCTGGCCCAGGAACCCGCCGCCGCGCTTGGTGCGGATGACGATGACGCCGTTGGCGGCGCGCGAGCCGTACAGGGAGGCTCCGGCCGCTCCCTTGATGACCTCCATCGACTCGATGTCGAGCGACGCGAGGTCGTTCATGGCGTTGCCCGTGATCACGCCGTCGACGACGATCAGCGGAGCCTGGCCGCCGGAAATCGATGTGGCCCCGCGGAGCATTATGTCTCCCGTGCTCCCGGGCTGGCCACCACCCCGCACCACCTTGATGCCGGGCGCCTTCCCGACCAGGAAGGACTCCGGCGAGATCGCCGGCACCGGAACGGAGGCGACGTCGATCTTCTCGACGGTGAAGGGCAGCTTCACCTTGGGGGTGGCGCGCGACAACCCGGTAACGACGAGTTCCTGCAGCTCCAGCGCCCCCTGGGTGAGTTCGGCGTTGCGAACGAGGGTCTCTCCGGCCACCACTTCGACCTCCACCGAGAGGTCCTCGTATCCGAGGATCTGGAAGGTCAGAGTGTGCGGGCCCGCCGGAACGTTGACCATCAGGTAGCTTCCGGCCTCGTTCGTGAGCACACCGCCCGGCGCGTCGTCGAGCCTGATGTTCGCGGACTCGAGCGGTTGCCCGGTCGCGACGTCCGTTACGACGCCGACGATCGTGCCGGTCTGCTGGCTCGCCGCCGGACTGACGGCGAGCAGGCACGCGAGAACCACCGCCGTAACGAGCGGCAACCCCCTTCCCGCGGCAATCCCGATCGCGCGGAACCTGAACGGTAGCGTTCCATTCATGCTTACCTCCTATGGCAAGGGCGGATGGGTCAAGGCCCACGGCCTTCCGCTGCCCGGTGGAACCCGCCGGACGCTGTGAGCCGATGCCCGGACGACCGGTCATTCGACCGATCCGTCACCAATCCGCCGTTGTGTGATTGGCTACATTATTGAAGACCATACGCCAAAGCGCAAGGGGGATTACCGGAAGCCCCGATGGCCGGGGCCGGTGACCGCCTCCTGCGACACCTGCCCGGCCTGCCGCGCCCCGGGAAGTGAGGGCACGGTATACCGCCATGTATACAGCCTGAAGCACCAGGGCCCGGTGCCGGCCCTCGGCCGGGTCCGCCGCATCCCTTGCCCCGGCGACGGCCTCCGGGCACATTCGCGCCGCCGGGCCATTGCGCCCCCACCGCGTTCCACCCCATCCCCCCAACCCCACACCCGTGAACGACCGCACCATGCGGGCCGCCGCCATCGCCCGCGACGTATTTGCGATCGACGGCGACATCCGCCCGCTGCCCGGCGAACTCGACCGCAACTACCACCTCTCGGGACCCTCCGGCGACTTCGTCCTCAAGCTCTGCGCCCCGCCCCGGCGGCCCGTCCTGGACCTCGTCGCAGCCTGTCTGGACCGCCTCGCGGCCGCGGACCTCCCGGCTCCGGTTCCGCGCCCCGTCCCCCCCGCCACTTCCGCATCCCGCACCCGGCGCATCGTCCCCGTCACGCTTGCCGGCGCTCCCCACCTGGCCTGCGCCCTCACCTGGCTGCCCGGCATCCCGCTGGCCGAACTGCGCCCCCGTGCTCCCGCCGTGCTGGAAGCCCTCGGCGCCTTCCTGGCCCGCCTCGGCGACGCGCTGGCCGGGTTCGACCACCCCGAACTCGACCGCGACTTCGCGTGGCGCATGGACACGGCGCAGACCACGATCCGCACCCACCTCCAACACCTCGCCGGCGGCGAGGATCTCGTGGCGGCCACCCTTGACCGCGCCGCCACCCGCCTCGACCCCGTTGCGGACGCGCTCCCGGCCGGGGTGATCCACAACGACGCCAACGACCACAACGTGATCGTGCGGCCTTCGCCCGCGGGCGCGCGCCTCGCCGGCCTGATCGATTTCGGCGACATGGTGCGCAGCTGGCGCGCCGCGGAGGTGGCGGTGGCGGCGGCCTACGCCATGCTGGACAGGGCGGATCCGGTCGAGGCGGCGTGCCGGGTCGCCGGCGGGTACGCGTCGGTGACGCCGCTCCGCGAGGAGGAGTGCCGCGCGATCCTTCCCCTGGTGGCGCTCCGGCTCTGTCTCTCGGTTACGGTGCAGGCCCGCCGGATGCGCGAACAGCCCCGGAACGAGTACCTCGCGGTCAGCCAGGAGCCCGCGTGGAGCCTGCTCCGCCGGCTTGCGGGCACGGACTGGCGGATCGCGGAGTTCCGGATCCGCGAGGCGTGCGGCCTGGACCCGAACCCCGCCGCGGCGGTGATCGCCTCCCGGATTCGCGAAGCCGCGTCCCGCGCGCCGGTCCTGCCGCCCGCGGTGCTTGCGCGCCCCCATGTCCTCGACCTCTCGGTGGGCAGCCTGGACCTGCCTCACCTCGACACCCTCGCCGACCCCCGGGCATCCCGGGCCTGGATCGAACGGATGACCGCGGCCGCCGGAGGCACGGTGGCGGTTGGACGCTACGGCGAGCCCCGGCTCCTCTACGACACCCCCGCATTCCAGACGCGCGGCGAGAGCGGACCCGAGTCCCGTACCCTGCACCTCGCGCTCGACCTCTTCGCCCCGGCGGGCACCCCGGTGCACGCCCCGCTCTCCGGCACCGTTCTCGCCGTCACCGACAACGACCGTCCCCTCGACTTCGGCCCCACCGTCATCCTGCGCCACACCACCCCGAACGGCCTCGGCTTCCACACCCTCTACGGCCACCTCGACCCAGCCACCCTCGACCATCTCACCCCCGGCCGGCGGGTCCGGCCCGGCGACATCATCGGCTGGCTCGGCGACGACGACGCCAACGGCGGCTGGCCGCCCCACCTGCACCTCCAGGTCATCGCCCTGGACCCCCTCCACGGCGAGGGCACGTCCCCCGAAGACCGCGGTAACTTCCCGGGCGTGGCGCTCTACCGGCTCCGCGCCGTCTGGGAGTCGGTGCTGCCCGATCCCACGCCCCTGGCCGGCCTCCCCCCGGAAACCGCCACCGCGGTCCCGGCCCACGCTCATTCCGTCTCGCGAAAGCGTGATCTGACGGCAAGACGCGCGACGGTTCTGGGTTCGTCCCTGAGTCTGTCCTACGCCGACCCCATACACGTGGTGCGGGGGATGGGCGCGTACCTTTACGACGATACCGGGCGCCGCTTCCTCGACACCGTCAACAACGTGCCGCACGTGGGGCACGGCAACCGCCGCGTCGCCGAGGCCATAGCGCGCCAGAGCCGCGTTCTCAACACCAACACCCGGTATCTGCACGGCGAGATCGTGGCGCTGGCCGGGGAGCTGCTGGCTCACTTCCCCGCCCCGCTCGAGGTGGTGTTCCCGGTCTGTTCGGGAAGCGAGGCCAATGAACTGGCGCTGCGCATGGCGCGCCGCCACACCGGGCGCGAAGGCGTGGTCTGCCTGGAGGGCGGCTACCACGGCAACACCGGGGGGCTGATCGAGGTCAGCCACTACAAGTTCGCGGGACCCGGCGGGGCGGGCGCCTCCGGACGGGTGGCGGCGGCCGCCATGCCCGACACCTACGGGGGCAGCTATCGCCGGGCCGGGGGGATCGCCGACGAAGTGCTTCCGGACCGCTACGCGGACGATGTCGCGCGCTGCGCCCGGCTGCTCCGCGATCGTGGCCACGGCGTCGCGGCCTTCATCGCCGAACCCATCCTGGGCTGCGGGGGCCAGATCGAGCCCCCGCCGGGCTACCTGTCCGCCGCCTTCGACCACATCCGCTCGGCCGGCGGCGTGTGCATCGCCGACGAGGTTCAGGTGGGGTTCGGGCGGGTGGGCGACGCCTTCTGGGCCTTCGAGCTGCAGGGCGTCGTGCCCGACATCGTGACGCTCGGCAAGCCGATGGGGAACGGCCACCCGGTGGCCGCCGTGGTGACCACCCGTGCGATCGCCGACTCCTTCGCCAACGGCATGGAGTACTTCAGCACCTTCGGCGGCAACCCGGTCTCGTGCGCGGCGGCGCGGGCCGTGCTGGCCGAGATCCGGGAGCGCGGCCTGGTGGAGCATGCGCGCCGGGTCGGAGGCGGGCTCCTCGGGGCACTCCGGGAGCTGGCCGCGCGGCAGCCGCTGGTGGGGGACGTGCGGGGGCGGGGGCTCTTCCTGGGCATCGAGATCGTGAGGGACGGCGAGACCCGGCAGCCGTATCCGGAGGCCTGTGCCTACATCGTGAACCGCGCGCGCGAGACCGGCGTGCTGATGAGCGCGGACGGGCCCGCCCACAATGTGCTCAAGGTCAAGCCGCCGATGGTCTTCAGCGAGGACGACGCGGAGCTGCTCGTGGAAACCCTCGACGGGATTCTCGCGGAGAGCGCGCTTCTGCCCGGAGGTGGCCGGCGCTAGCGCGCGGAGGCGTCCGCCCAGTCCAGGATGATCCGCTGCAGGGCCTCGACCCCGTCGGTGAGGGCGGCGGGACCGGGCTGGAGGATCAGCGCCGACTTGACCTCGTGGATGTGTCCTGCTGCCACCGCGGGGATCTCCGACCAGCCTTCGCGGGCGGCCACCCGCTCGGGGCGGAACTTGCGCCCGCACCACGATCCGATGATCACGTCGGGGGCGCGGCGCACCACCTCGGCGGGGTCCGGGATGATGCGATCCTTCGCCAGCGAAGCGCCCCGGTGCTCCGGGAAACAATCGTCGCCCCCGGCGAGTTCGACAAGCTCCGAGACCCAGCGAATCCCCGATATGAGCGGGTCGTACCACTCCTCGAAGTAGATGCGGGGCCTGCGGGGGAGCGCTGCGGCGCGCTCGCGAACCCGGTCCAGCCCCGCCTCCAGCTCGGCCGCGAGCCGCTCGCCCCTCCCCACGCGGCCGGCCAGCGCAGCCACCGCCTTCACCGTGCGCAGGATTCCGGCCACCGAACGGTGGTTGAAGATGTGGACCTCGACGCCGCGGCGGATCAGCTCGGCCGCGATACCGGCCTGGATGTCCGAGAAACCCAGCGCCAGATCGGGCTTCAGCTCCAGGATGCGGTCGATCTTCGCGGAGGTGAAGGCGGATACCTTCGGCTTCTCCCTGCGGGCGCGGGTGGGACGCACGGTGAAGCCCGAGATGCCCACTATGCGGGCGTCCTCGCCCAGGCGGTAGAGGATCTCGGTGGGCTCCTCGGTCAGGCAGACGATGCGGTGGTACACGGGGAAGAACCTTTCTGCCGGACCGTACGCAAGATCGGCGGTTCAGCGGCGTATGTCTTGCAGGGGCTCATGCGTGCCCCCGGCTCGGCCGGGGCGTTGATCCGACCAGGGTTCGGATGCGGTTCGGGCGCGCCAGGCGTCGGCCGGAGCCATCGGTACCCGAACGAGGAGACAGGACATGAAGCCGACCGGAAAACCCTCACGACACTTCGAGTGCGCCCTGGCGCTCGCCGTCACGGCCCTGGCAGGCGGGTGCGACGCCCCCGTCGAGCCACCGGCCGAACCGACGTCGCGCGACATACTGACCACTTTCTACCGTGCGCTCAAAGGGGGCGGTTGGGTTCAAAACCAAAACTGGGCGACCGACGCACCACTCGACCAGTGGTACGGCGTGACCACCGACCAGGACGGGGAGGTCACCGGACTCCTTCTGTGGGACAACGGCCTGGAGGGGTCCATCCCGCCCGAAATCGGCAACCTCCCGAAACTCAGGGACCTCCGGCTCCAAGAGAACAGGGTGTCCGGCCGGATCCCGCCCGAAATCGGCAACCTGCGAACCCTCCGGACGCTGTCGCTCCACTCGAATCTCCATCTGTCCGGCCCGATCCCGGCTGAAATCGGCAACCTCCGGAACCTCGAAGTCCTGGCTCTGCACGCAAACGATTTGTCCGGCCCGATCCCTCCCGAAGTCGGCAACCTCCGGAACCTGCATACGCTGTGGGCTCACAGGAATGATCTGGCCGGCCCGGTTCCCGCTGAAATCGGCAACCTCGAGAAACTGGCGGAATTGAGTCTGGCGACGAACAAACTGTCCGGCCCGATCCCTCCTGAAATCGGCAGACTCGAGAACCTCGAATTCCTGATCCTGTCCGACAACATTCTGACCGGCCCGATCCCGCCCGAAATCGGCAACCTGCGGAAGCTCGTCGAGCTGGAGCTGGAGCAGAACCGGCTGTCCGGCACGATCCCGCCCGAAATCGGCAACCTGGAGACGCTCACAATTCTGCGTCTGGAGCAGAACTGGCTGTCCGGCCCGATCCCGCCCGAAATCGGCAACCTGCGGAAGCTCCAGTACATGGTACTTTCCGACAACTTGCTCTCCGGTCCACTCCCGCTCGAGATCGGCAACCTCGTGAAGTCGAACTCGATAGTGCTTTCCAACAACAGGTTGACCGGGCCGATGCCATCCGGAATCGGCAACCTCGAGAGCCTTGGCCACCTGTATGTGGACCGAACCGACCTCAGCGGCCCGTTGCCGCGGGAAATGCTCGGCCTCTCCCTTACGGGCTTTCATTGGCACTCCACCGACCTCTGTGCCCCGACGGACTCGGAATTCCAGGAATGGCTGGCGTCGATCGAAAGGCACACAAGGAACCGGGATTGTGATCCGGGGGAGGGGTGAAGCACCCCCGCAAGCACCGCGGTCGTGAAACGCCGCAACCTCGAGAGCGTCACCTGAGACGGCGGTCGGAGCCCCACCGCGCACCGGGGCATCGCGGGCCGGCGCGCCACCCGAGCGCGGATGACGCGGATTCACCGGGGAGCCGTCACGGCCGTCCCCCGGATCGCGCCCGTTTCACCGACCTGTCACGAAGATTCAGGCCCGCGGACAGCAACAGGGCGGCGAGGGCCGACCCAACCACGAGGGCGTCAACGGTGGCCCGCCTCCAATCGAAACCCGTGATCCGGTCGAGGTAGTACTCCACGCACGACGCCGGCAGCATCGTCTCGCCAAGCGCGCGCTTGACGTCCCAATGCCAATCGGTGAGCGGGCAGTATCCCCACCCGTAGACCGCCCCGAGCCCGAACCAGGAGAGCAGCGTCGCGCTTATGGCGATGAGGTGCAGGCGCCTCGTGCGTCTCCACGCCCAGCCGAGGAGGTTGAAGCCCACCAGCAGCGTGTGGAGGGCGACGAAGAGGGCGTCGAGCATGTGGTAGAAGACCGGATTGCTCATCGGGGTCCGTTCAGTCCTGGGCAGCCGGCGGGATCAATGGAACCTGCCGCTACCGCTCCGGCACGGTGCCATACGATCGTGCACGGTCGGTTCAACGATGCATGATTGTCAACCTGGGGCGACTTCGAGCCCGGCCGGCCAACGCGTCCGTGGAACTCCACCCGGTCCACCACCCGGTCCATGGGAGTAGCGGCCCGGTCAATTCACCCACATATTGCCGCCCGACCGCGGCCCGCTTCCCCGCACCGCCCCAAACTACGCGGAGTCAAGGAATTGCACCCGATTCCCTTTCCGGTCTGCGCAGCGTCCCGCCGGCCCGACTCCACCGGCCGCCCGGCTTGATGCCCGACCCCAACCCGTCACGCCAACGCCGGGACGTCCGCTACGAGGCCGGCGAGCGCCCGCCGCTCCCGATGACCGCGGGGCTCGGGATCCAGTACGCGCTCATCTGCATTGCCAGCATCATCCTGACGCCGACGGTCATGATCACCGTCGCGGGCGGCAGCGAGGAATACCTGTCCTGGGCCGTTTTCGCCGCGCTGGTGGTGAGTGGGCTCACCACGGCGATCCAGGCCCGGCGCGTGGGCCGCATCGGCGCGGGCTACATCCTCGTGATGGGGAGCACGAGCGCGTTTCTCGCGGTCAGCGTCTCCGCGATCGAGCAGGGCGGGCCCGCGATGCTCGCGACGCTCATCATCGCCTCGGCGCTCGTCCAGTTCGTGCTGGGGGCGAGGATGGCGCTCCTGAGGCGCATCTTCACCCCCACGGTCGCCGGAACCGTGCTGATTCTGATTCCGGTCACGCTGGCTCCGATGATCGTGCGCAAGCTTGCCGAGGTGCCCGTGGACGCCTCCCCGCTGGCGGGCCCGGTCACGGCCCTGGTCACCCTGCTCGTCATGGTCCTGATCCCGCTTCGCTTCACGGGTGCGCCAAGGCTCTGGGCGCCGGCCATCGGCATCGTCGCGGGCGGCCTGACGGCGGGTCTCGGCTTCGGCATCTACGACCTGGCCGCGGTGCGCGAAGCCGCCTGGATCGGTCTGCCGGCGATCGCCCATCCGGGGATCGACCTGAGCTTCAGGCCCGAGTTCTGGGCCCTGCTGCCCTCGTTCGTCATCGTAACGCTGGTGGGCGCCATGGACACCCTCGGCGACAGCATCGCCATCCAGCGGGTCTCGTGGCGGCGTCCGCGCGCGATCGACTTCCGCTCCATTCAGGGCGCGATCTCCGCCGACGGCGCCGGCAATCTGCTCTCCGGCCTCGCGGGGACGGTCCCCAACACCACCTACGGCATGAGCATCAGCGTCGCCGAGCTCACAGGGGTCGCGTCGCGGGCGATCGGGATCGCCGTCGGGGTCGTCTTCGTGGCGCTCGCCTTCCTCCCGAAGTTCGTGACCCTGATCGTGGCGATGCCGGGGCCGGTTGTCGCGGCCTATTTCGTCGTGATCGTCGCGCTGATCTTCGTCTTCGGGATGAAGATCCTGCTTCAGGACGGCCTGGACCACCGGAAGGGCCTCATCGTGGGCGTGGCGTTCTGGATCGGCTTCGCCTTCCAGCTCGACTGGATCTACCCGGAGTACTGGCAGGGCGCGTGGGGCGAACTGCTCGGGAACGGCATGACGGTCGGCGGCATCACCGTCATCCTGCTGACGCTGTTCGGGGAGCTGACCGGGGGGCGGCGGTCGCGCCTGAAGACCCGCCTGACCGCGGAGACGTGGGCGGAGGTGGACGCTTTCCTGGTGAAGTTCGCCGCGCGCAGGGGGTGGGGCGGCAAGATGGAGATGCGACTGCGCGCGGTGGGCGAGGAGACGATGCAGATCCTGACGCGCGGGGAGAGGGGAGGCGCGGGGCAAGCCGGGCGGCGCCTGCTGCTGCTGGCACACGGCGACGGCGGCGCGGCGGACCTGGAGTTCATCGCGACCACCGACGAGACGAATCTTGAGGACCAGCTCGCGATGCTCGGCGAGGGGGCCGCGAAGGTGCCCGACGAGGTCGAGACGCCCCTTCGGCTGCTACGGCACCATGCGTCGTCGATACGGCACCAGCAGTACCACGATATCGATATTCTGGCGATTCGGGTGGGGGAGCGCCGGGACGCCTGACCCGCCGGAAGTGGGCCGCGCAGCCGCCTCCGATGGGCGCACTCGGCCTTGGCGGAGGCCTGGCTGGCTCCGCAGGTCCACCCACAGCCAGACCCGTGGCGGCGGCGGTCACCGTCCGGCAAAGGCAGGGGCCGACGCGGATGCCGCCCACAGCCCCCGTCCGCTATCTTGAACGCCGCACGAGCCCCTCACCCACACCCCCGGAGTCCCGCATGAGAACCCACCGATCCCTCGTTGCCATCGTCCCGCTCGTCCTCGCGACCACTCTAGCCGAGACCACTCCCGCCCAGGAAACGGAGGAGGAGCTGGTCGCCCGCGCCCAGGGGATCCACGACCGCATCATCACCCTCGACACCCACATCGATTTCACCACGGACAACTTCACCGACGACCGCAACTACACCATGGATCTGCCCACGCAGGCCACGCTCCCCAAGATGGAGGCGGGCGGGCTCGACGTGGGCTGGCTGATCGTCTACACCCGCCAGGGTCCCCTCGACGAAGAGGGCTACGCGGCCGCCTACGCCAACGCGATCGACAAGTTCGACGCCATCCACCGCCTCGTGAACGAGTTCGCCCCCGGCCGCATCGAGCTGGCGCTCACCTCCGGCGATGTGCGCCGGATCGCCGCTTCGGGCAAGTTGGTCGCCATGATCGGGGTCGAGAACGCCTACCCGCTGGGCACCGACATCGGGCGCATCGAGGAGTTCTACGACCGCGGCGCCCGCTACATGTCGCTCGCCCACACCGGCCCCAGCCAGCTCTCCGACGCGCACTCGGGCGAGCAGGACGGCAACTGGCTCCACAACGGGCTCAGCGAGATGGGCCGCCAGGCGATCGCCGAGATGAACCGCCTCGGGATCATCGTCGACATCTCTCATCCGTCGAAGGAGTCGATCATGCAGACGCTCGAGCTCAGCCGCGCGCCGGTCATCGCTTCGCACTCCTCGGCAAGGGCGCTGAGCGACAGGAGCCGCAACCTCGACGACGAGGCGCTCCACGCGGTGGCAGAAAACGGGGGCGTCGTCCACGCGGTGGCGCTGCGCGGCTTCGTCGACGCCGAGAAGGGGGCGGCCTGGTGGGCGGCAATGAACGCCGCCCAGGCCGAGATCGCCGCCGAGAGGGGGTTCGAGATCCTCGACCGCGAGGCGGTGGCGGAGCTCCCCGACGACCGGCGCGACGGCTACGCGGCCAGGATGCGCCGGATACGCGCGGCGGCAGCCGGGCGGCTCGCCGAATCCGGTCCCCCCGATGTCACCGTCGCGGACTTCGTCGACCACATCGACTACATGGTCGACCTGATCGGCATCGAGCACGTCGGGATCAGCTCCGATTTCGACGGCGGCGGCGGCGTGGACGGCTGGGACGACGCGTCGGAGACCTTCAACGTCACCCTCGAGCTCGTGCGCCGTGGCTACACAGAGGAACAGATCGGCATGCTGTGGAGCGGGAACCTGCTGCGCGTCCTCGACGAGGTGCAGGAGGTGGCGGCGATGATCCAGGCGGAGCAAGGCAGGTGACCCCGAGCCTTAATCCCGGGGGTGGCGAAGCCTTTTCTTCCTCGGACCGCCAGGATTCCACGGACTGCTAGCCGTCCTCGCAATTCTCCCCGGCCAGATTGTCGCCGATCGACGCCAGCCACTTCTGGAACTCGTCGTCGGTGGGCGCACAAAGATCTGTTTCGCTCCAGTAGAACGCGGAGAGTGTCAACGCGGTCAATTCTCGCGGAAGACGGCCGCTCAACGGGTTGGAAAACACCCACAGCGAGCTCAGATTCTCGAGTTTCCCCAGCTCAGGCGGGAGGGAGCCTGTCCACTTGTTGTGACTGATCCAGAAGTTGGTGAGGCTCGAGAGGTTGCCGATTTCTGGCGGCACCCCGGACAATTCGTTGTAGTTGAGCCGGAGCTGCCGGAGATTCCGGAGGTCTCCGATTTCGGGCGGGAGCGAGCCCGTCAACCGGTTCGCGATGAGGTCGAGGTTCCGGAGATTCCGGAGGCCTCCGATCTCGGGCGGGAGCGAGCCCGTCAGCTGATTGCTGGAGAGATCGATCGACCTGAGGTTCCGGAGGTTTCCGATTTCGGGCGGGATCGAGCCCGTCAGCTGATTGGCCGCAGCCGACAGCGACGAGAGGTTCTGGAGGTTGCCGATTTCGGGCGGGATCGAGCCCGAAAACCGGTTGGAACCGAGGGACAGCGAAGACAGGTTCCGGAGGTTGCCGATTTCGGGCGGGATCGAGCCCGAAAACCGGTTGGCGCTGAGGTTCAACGACGTGAGGTTCTCGAGGTTCCCGAATTCGGGCGGGATCGGGCCGGAAATCGCGCCGCCGGCTAGCCCCGTCCCCGCGAAATCGAGCGACGTCAGGTTCCGGAGGTTGCCGATTTCGGGCGGGAGCGGGTCTGTCAGCGACGTGCCCACGAAGTTGAGGGCCTCGAGGTTCTGCAGGTTGCCGATTTCGGGTGGAAGCGAGCCCCGCAACGAGGTGCTCGAGAGATTGAGCCTTCTCAGGTTGCGGAGGTCCCCGATTTCCGGCGGGACCTCGTCACCGATGGGATTTGAGCTGAGATCCAGGTACTGGAGATGCTCCAGCAAGCCGATTTCAGGAGGAATGGCACCTCCCGCCCCATTGTTGGAGAGGAGAAGCCGGACGACGTTTCCGGCGGCGTCCGTGGAAACGCCGTGCCAGGAATCGAGCGGCTGCGTCGTCCCCCAGTTGGTATCGTTGGTCCAATTCGACCCGTCCAACGCTTCGTAGATCGACACCAACCACCCCCGCGGCCCGAATTCGACCGTGACGACGGTAGTATCCAGAACCGACTCCACGAAGGCCCACACGCTTGAAGTCCCGTGGCGTACGGCCCTCACGAGACCGTTGCCGACGACCACTGCGATTTTGGGGTCGCTCGCCAGCCATTTGACCGCGACGTCCGTCATGACCTCCCCGTGCTGATCCATCACAGTGGCGCTGAGGTGCACGGTATCCCCTATGTCCTCCAGCGTCGCCACATTGGGCGAGACGGTGATGCTCGACGGTATCAGTACCTCGGGTGGCTCGCTACATCCGCCCAGCAGCGCCACGGCCACGACGGCCAAAGTGCCCAGCGGACTCCGGGAACGCGGGTGTTCGATCGGTTCCAGCATGGTAAGGTCCTTTCGATTCGGGGTCAGTCGCCCGAAGCACTGAGAGGCGGGTGCCCGCCCGGTGGGTAACACGCCGCGGGCGCCTCTCCCGTTGCTTGAGTTTCAGGCCGTCCTTCGCCTTCCAGTCTACGTACGTTCGTCTTCCAGTTTACATGACAGCCCCGGTTCCGTCCACTTGGCTCCGAGGGGCCACGGCGCCCTCACCCGCCAACCAGGCCCAGAAGCCACGCGCAGGCCAGCGCCCCGTAGATCCCGAGAACATACCCCGCAACGGCCATGAGGAGCCCTACCGGGGCCATCGCCCGGTGGTACACTCCCGCGACCACCGGCGCGGAGACCGCCCCGCCGATGTTGGCCATGCTCCCCGTCGCGACGAAGAAGAGGGGCGCGCGCACCAGCCGGGCGGCGAGCAGCAGCACGGCCACATGGATCGCGATCCACACCGCCCCGGCCGCGAGGTAGACGGGCGCGTCGAGCACGGCCCGGAGGTCCGCCTGTGCCCCTATGCCGGCCAGGAGCAGGTACAGGGCCGTGTAGCCGAGGTTCGACGCACCTGCCCTTTCCAGCCGTCTCACCGGGGTAAACGACAGGAGCAGGCCTCCCGTGACGACGATGAGGACCGCCCAGGTCGTGCTGCTGATGATCGTGGGATCGCCCAGGGCGGGCAGATTCGTTCCGGCCCACGCGGCGACGACCGCGCAAGCCATTCCCGTGCCGATCATCAGGATCGCGTCGCGCAGCGTCATGGCCCGCCGCTCCCCCGCCTGCGTCTCGAGACGGCGGTTCGTCTCTTCGACCGCCTCGGTTGTGGCCCTGGTGCGCCGGTCGTAGCGGTGCTGAAATCCGGCCAACGCGATCAGCACCCCCATCCACCCGTACCCCACGACCGTGTCGACCACGATCACGGGTCCCATCGCGCCGGGCGATGTCCCCACGCTCTCGGCGATCGCGACCATGTTGGCGGTCCCCCCGATCCAGCTACCCGAGAGCGCGGCGAACCCCGTCCACGCGTCGGCGGGCAGCCAGCTCTGGAAGACCAGCAGCGACACCGGCCCTCCGACGATGATCCCGAGCGTACCCGCCGCAACCATGAAAAGCGCCATTCTGCCCAACCTCAAGATGCTGCGGACGTCCACCGAGACCATGAGCAGCAACAGCGCGAAGAGAAGCAGGTACGGGACCGTCCAGTCGTAGAGCGGCGAGGCCGCCGGCGTGATCCCGGCGGTGGTCGCGAGCATGGGGAGGAAGTAGACGTAGATGACCGGGGGGACGACCTCGAAGAGTTTGCGCAGAGCGGGCAACTCCGAGAGCCAGAAGACCAGGGCCACCAGGCCGGCCAGGAAGGCGAAGACCGCCATTGGGTCGTTGATGAGTGCGGTCGCTTGTGATTCCATTGTGCCTCCGCTTCGGTCGGTGCGTGGGGGAGGGCCGGCCGGAGAAATGACATCCGCCCAACTTCGTACCCTTCCTTGGTAAGCTGTCGCACCGTACCGCGTCAACCGGTACGCCGACTGCATTCGGAGCGACTGCTGCCGCCGGAAGCCGGCGCAGACCCGTTGTGGGTTGGAATCCGGGTCGTGACGTCGAGTGGCAATCCGTCTTGGCACGGGGGCAGTCAACAGAATAGACTGTAGGTTCGGATGAGCTTTGGCCTATACCGTTGGAGAGACTCGCCGGAAATGGACGCTCGCTGCATGCCTCGCAGTCCGTGGACAAGGCCGCCCGAGCAGCGGGAGCTGCGAGGCGCCGCGCTGGCAAGGCACGACGAGAGAGCAGCAGCGGCGCTACCGGCCCGAGGAGCAACGCTGAGCGAAGCGGTCCGGCGCGGATGTACCGCCGGTCGAATGCCGGGGGGATTCTGTCCGCGGGCCACCGGCACCGGACTTCGGGGCTGGACCGTGGCGGTCGCCATCGTGCTGACCTGCTGCGAGGAGACGCCCCCCGTAGTGGTCGAGCCCCCCGGCGATGATCGAGGTGCCCTGTCCACCTTCTACGAGGCCACGGAGGGAGACGGATGGCGTGCGAACAGGAACTGGCTCACGACGGCCCCTCTCGGCGAATGGTACGGAGTCGATACGAACGAGGATGGCCGGGTCAGCGTCCTTGACCTGGGCTTCAACCGACTGTCCGGAAAGTTGCCGCCGGACATCGGCGACCTCTCCGAGCTGGAGAGATTCATGATACGCTGGAACGACGTCTCCGGCCCCATACCGGAT
The DNA here is from genome assembly GCA_965204275.1 of Longimicrobiales bacterium. GTDB lineage: Bacteria > Gemmatimonadota > Gemmatimonadetes > Longimicrobiales > Gaopeijiaceae > Bin94. The sequence goes on along the minus strand of CBDBEC010000002.1, from coordinate 416,550 downwards.
GAGATCGGCCGACTCTCCGGACTTACCGAGCTGGATTTTTCCCGGTCCGACCTGACCGGTTCGATCCCCGCCCGGATCGGTGATCTCTCCCGACTCAGGATCCTGAGGCTGAGTTCGGTCCGGATGACGGGGCCCATTCCCGCCAGCCTCGGCAACCTGGCCGACCTCGTGGAACTCCACCTCTTCCAGACCGGGCGGGGAGAGGAGCCCGGCCTGACCGGCTCGATCCCCGGCGAACTGGGTAGGCTGGTGAAGCTGACCTACCTCGACCTGGGAGAGAACAGCCTCACCGGGCCCATTCCTCCGGAACTCGGCAACCTCGGACGACTTTGGAGCCTCTCTCTGCGCGACAACGAACTCAGCGGAGGAATCCCCCCGGCGCTGGGGAAACTGACGGGCTTGGGCCGGCTGCACCTGTCGCAAAACCCCCAACTGAAGGGAGAGCTTCCGCGCGAACTGACCGCGCTTCGGTCGCTGGACGAGTTCATCGCCGGCGAGACGGGGATCTGTGCACCCGCCAACCCCGCTTTCGCCAACTGGCTGGACGGGATTCTCAAGCGACGCGTGAAGACCTGCGGGCGCGAAGGAGACGCATACCTGACCCAGGCCGTTCAGTCGATCCCCTATCCGGTCCCTCTGGTCGCGGGGGACTCGGCGCTGCTGAGGGTGTTCGTCACGGCGGAGAAGGACGACTCGGCCCGGATTCCACCCGTGAGGGCCACGTTCTACGATGCTTCGGGGTCGCGAATCCGGGCCGTGGACATCCCCGGGCTCGAGCGCACGATCCCCACGGAGGTCGACGAGGGCGATCTGGAGACATCTTCCAACGCCGTCATCCCGGCATCCGTAGTCGAGCCCGGGCTGCAAATGGTCATCGAGGTCGACCCGCACGATGAACTCGATCCGGATCCGGGGGTCAGAAAGCGCATTCCCGCCGAAGGTCGTCTGCAACTGGATGTGGTGGAAATGCCCACGCTGGACCTGACCATCGTTCCCTTTGTCCTAAGGGAATCCAAGGATTCATCGATCGTGCCGCTCACCAAATACATGACGAAAGAGGACACCCTGCTATGGAGGGTGCGAGATCTGCTGCCGGTGGGCGACATGGAGTTGACGGTCCGCAAGCGCGTCATCACCCCTTACTCCACGGCCGGCAAGCTGTTGGCCGAGGTTAAACTGATCCGGACCGTGGAACGCGGCACGGGCCACTACCTGGGAATGATGGCCGAGGCGAGCCTGCACGGTAGCGCGATCGGGCTTGCCGAGGCGCCCGGGCGCGTCAGTTTTTCGATCCCCCGGAGTACGACGATTGCTCACGAACTGGGTCACAACTTCGATCTCCTGCACGCCAACCGTTGCGGCTCGGGAAAAGGGGACCTGAACTATCCTTCCGGCACCGGTGCAATCAATGCGTGGGGATACGATTTCGGTGTCGGCGAGCTGGTCGACCCGGAGGTGCCCGACCTGATGACCTACTGCGAGAACCACTGGATTGGCGACTATCACTTCGCCAACGCGTTGCGTTTCCGTGTCGAAGATGAGGGGGACACCCTGGCGGCCGGAACGAGACCGGCTACGCGGGTGCTACTGCTTTCCGGCGGGGTCGACGCCCAGGGCAACCCGTTCCTCGAGCCCGCCATCGTGATCGATGCGGCGCCGTCACTTCCCCGGTACGGCGGCCGCCACCGGATCGCCGGTCGCGCCGCCGACGGCGAGGAACTGTTCTCCCTGCTGTTCGACATGCCTGACATCGCGGACGGCGACGGAAGTTCCTTCTTCACCTTCGCGGTCCCGGCACCGGATGCGTGGGCCGGGACGCTCGCCGGCATCACGTTCGACAGCGGCGGGCGGTCCCACACCATCGATCGGGACACCGACCGGCCGGTGGCGATCCTGCGTGACCCGGCGACAGGACATGTGCGGGAAATCGTGCGTGGACTGCCGCCCGGGCCCGAGGGAAGAGAGGCCGCGATCGCGCTGGCGTCCGAGACCGGGTTGGAGGTCTTCTTCAGCCGGGGAATCCCGGGGCCTGAGGATTGGAGGCTCTAGTCGGCTGACTCACCGCCACCCCATCCCCAAGCGGTTCCTGGCGGACATCGCCCGCCACGACGGCTACCGGGACAGGAAGGGCGTCCCCGGCTACGTCAACAAGATGCCGAAGCCGACGAAGCCGGCTCTCGAGATGGCGCTCCACGAAGAGCAGGAGCGCCGGGCCCTGGAGGGCGAGTTCCGGATGCTGGAGCAGGCTTGGAAGGAAGCGGAGGAGATCGCGGAAATCTCCGACAACCTGTTCCTTCCCGAAGGGGCCGGCGAGTTCATCCGCGGACACGGAGGCGGGTCCGCATCCCCTCCCGGCGGCCGTTCTACCAGCTGAACCCCGCCTTCACATAGTAGAACCCCCCGCTCGCGCCGAAGGGCGTGGCCGGGCTGTATAGATTCCCCGCCACCGCCCTCGCGTTGGGGTTCTCCTCGGGGTACTGGTTCAGGGCGTTCTGGGCGCCCACGGTCACGATCGCCGACTCGCCCACCCTGTACGACGCCTCCAGGTCCACCAGGTATTCGCCGGGATAGGAGCGGTCGTCCCGGGAATCGAACCACCCGGAGTAGTAGCTGAGCCGGCCCAGGAACGACAATCCGCCCCCGCCCCGCCGTGCCGCGGCGGTCCAGCGCGTCGCCGGAAGCGCGTCCTCGAGCTGCTGGACGCGGATCGAGTCGAGTACTTCCGGGTTGTAGCGCGTAACCCGGGTGCCGGTGTGGTTCAGGGCCAGGCTGAACTCCGCGTCGCCCTCCATCCCCGCGGGAACGAACGACGCCACCACGTCGACCCCCTGGGTGCGGGTGTCGAACTCGTTGGTGAAGAAGCGGAAGTTCTTCAGGTTCTTCGCGCTGGTGATCCCCTCGGAGATCAGCTTCTCGGCCTCGGCGGGCGTCAGGGCGAAGACCCGGCTCAGCGCCAGGCGGTCCGAAACGGCGACGCGGAAGTAGTCGGCCGACACCGAAAACGTTCCCACGTCCACCACCAGGCCCGCGCCGGCGTTGACCGACCTCTCGGCGTCCAGCGCCTCTCCCCCCTTGACCTCGGCGACCGGGTTGTTGGAGGGGATGGTCCCGTTGTTGACCAGCTCGCGCAGAGTGCGGTCGAACTGGGTCGACACGTTGAAGGCGTTCTGCTGCCCCGGCGTGGGGGCCCGGAAGCCGGTGCTGGCGCTGCCCCGGACCGCCAACGCGCCGGTGAGGCCGTAGCGGGCGGCCACCTTCCAGTTCGCGGTCGTTCCGAAGTCCTCGAAGCGCTCCACCCGCTGAGCGGCGCCCAGCGTCCAGCGGTCGTCCGGCGCGCGTGCTTCGACGTCGGTGTATGCGGCGAGGTTGACCCGGTGCCAACCCCCGGCGGCGATGTCGCTGAAGCCCGGGAACCCGTTCGATCCCGCGCTGAACCCCTGCGCCGCGAAGGGGCCGATCACCCAGGACGTGCTGTCGCCGATCCCGATCTCGAAGTGCTCGTCCCGGAACTCGGCGCCGGCGGCCACGTTCACCACTTCGCCCAGGGGGTAGCTGACGTCGACGTTGACGTTGACATCGGTCTGGCTGTAGACCCCCGGGTCGAATTCGTCGGGCGACCGGGGCCCCAGCGAGGCGTTCACGGTGTTGCGTATGAAGAAGTCGACCGCGTGGCGGCCCAGAGCGGCGCTCACGTCCCACTGCAGGCCGCCGCGGGTGTGGCCGCGCAGGCCCGCCACCAGAGACGCATCCCGCGCATCGCCGCCGAACTGGGGCGTGAAGCCGCCCGGGAACATCTCCTGGAAGGTGAAGCAGTTCGGGTCGTCGAAGACGCGCTTGAGGGCGGCCGGGTCGGGGACATGGTTCGTGATCTTCACGACCGGGCAGCCGGCGGACCCGTCGAGCACCCCGTCGCGCGCGTCCAGGACGTCGCCGACGAGCAGGGTCTCGCCCCCGTCCAGGCTGTACACTCCGGCCCGAGTGTTGGGGTTGCGGTAGAAGAACCCCCCCGTGACCGTTTCGCTCGCATGGTTGGCGTGCCCGTAGAGCTGCAGTCCGTCGCCGAAGAAGCGGCCGAAGTTGCCCCACAGCTTGAAGTCGTGGTCGACGGTGGGTGCGCCCCAGATCTGGGCCGGGTCGCGCACGTGGGTGTTTCCCGCCGCGATGAGTGCGGCCGCGTCGTCGCGCTGCACGCTGCGGCTGGTGGGGTTCGAGGCCCCGTACTCGGCGCTCAGGTTGGCGAAGCCGTCCTTGCCCAGCGGCAGCCCGATGTTGCCGGACAGCGTGTACGACTCGCCGTCGCCCTCCCCGTACGCGCCGGTCCGGACCTCGAAGCTGCCGCCGGACGAAGCGTCCTTGAGGGTGAGGTTCATGACGCCGGCGATGGCGTCGGAGCCGTACTGGGCCGACGCGCCGTCGCGCAGGATCTCGACCTGGCGGACCGCGATGGCGGGGATCGCCGAGATGTCGGGCCCCTGGGCGCCGTCCGCGAAACCGCCCCCGATCCACATGATGATGGAGGCCCGGTGGCGGCGCTTGCCGTTGACGAGCACGAGGGTGTGGTCGGGGGCCAGGCCGCGCAGGCTGGCGGGCCGTATGATGCGGGCCGCGTCGCCCACCGCCTGGGGGTTCACGTTGAAGGACGGGATGACGGTGCGGAGCAGGTCGTTCAGGTCGGTGTCGCCCTGCTCCACGAAGTCCCGCGCCGCGATGGCGTCGATGGGGACCGCGGACCGGGTGGTGGTGCGGGGGCGGGAGCGGCTGCCGACCGCGACGAGTCCCGCCAGGGCAAGGGCGGTTTCGCGCAGTTCCGCGTCGAGGCGCGCGGTCCGGCCGTCGGAGATGGTGACTTCGCGGACCGCGGTGGCGTAGCCGATCAGCGAAAACTCGACGGTGTGGGTGCCGGCGGGTATGTCGGTGATTTCGTAGTGGCCGCCGGGGCCGGCGAGTCCGGCCAGGTTCAGCGCGGGGATGTCGGCCTGCGCGCCCGCCAGCGCCTCCCCGGTGACCGCACTGCGCACGGTCCCTTCGAGGTGGCCCTGGGCGGCGGCGGCGTGGGGGATGGCAAGAAGAATAACCATGCGCAAGGCACTGCGTGACGGCATCGTACTGTTCTCCGTTTCGGCCCCTGCCATTCGCCGGGAGGGTCGCGGGCCGGCAACTGTCGACACCGACTCGCGGGGAGTGTCTTTCGCCGGGTGGTCAACGGTCTGGAACCGGGTTGCATCCGACGATTGGTGCTCATATACTGTCCACCGCTTTCGTTTGTCACAAGGCATCGTCACCTGGCGGAACGGCGACTCGCGATCGATCTACCTAACGCCAAGGGAGCGCAAGCAGATTCCGGCGATCACCAGAAATAGCCCGAACAGACCCGGCCCGAGTGTGCCGTCGGTCGCGATGGCGGTGACTTTGGCGGCAGCCTGCACGGACGATTCCGGCTCCGTCGCGGATCCGTTCTCGCACACACCCTGGACCGCGGCCGGACCCGAGTTGCGAATCGGCACGGTTGAAGGCGACCCCGACTACATCTTCGGACCGGTATTCGCGCTGGAACCGGGGCCGGACGGGATGCTGTATTCCCTTCACTTCCAGGAGGCCACGGTCCGGCGCTGGACCCCGGAGGGACTGCCGGCGGGATCCGTGGGGCGGGCGGGCGAGGGTCCCGGCGAGTTCGAGCGCCCCGTTGACATGGGATTCTTCGGCGACTCCCTGTGGGTGTGGGACATGGGCGCATATCGCGCCAGCTATTTCGACCTCGGCGGGGAGTTCGTGGGATCGGCCTCGCCCCCGGTCGCATTCGGGAGCCTGGAAGAGTCGCCGCCGCGTCCCTCGCGGCCCTTTCGCGACGGCACGTTCCTGGGCAGGCAGCCGGCCTGGTCCCACCTCGTGGCGACGGGCGAGCTGACCGAGACCTCCGTCGTGCGCATGGATGCCGACGGCGGGAACCACACGCTCCTGTGGAATGAGCCGCACGAGCCCCGCGACGGACTTGCACTCATGGACGACAACGGGGTCACGGGCAGTTTCGGCCGCCAACCCTTCGGCGACGGCGTGAGGCACACGGTATTCGAAGCCGGACTGATCGTCGTGGAGCGCCGCGCCTGGACCGGCGAGGGTGAGCCGGTCGTCACTCTCACCAGGATCGATCTGGCCGGGGACACCCTTTTCCGGCGCGCCATACCCTACACGCCCGAGCCGCTGCCCGGCGAGCGCCTCGACTCCGCGATCCGTGCGACCACCGACGCGTGGCACCGGGATGAATCGGGGGTGACGAAGGACGCCCTGGAAGCCCGTATCCGCGAGGCCACCTACAAGCCGGCCTACCTGCCGGCAGTGGGCGTAGCACGCGTGATGGGAGACGGGAACATCTGGCTGGAACGTTATTCGCCCGTCCGGTCCGGCACGGGCGAGTGGTTGAAGGAGTGGTGGATCCTCGACATCGACGGCGAGCCCAAGGCCCGGGCACACCTCCCGCCGGACCTCAGGGTCATGTACGTCGGGGAGGAAGTGATCTGGGGCACCGAGCGCGACGAACTCGATGTCGAATACATCGTTCGCTACCGGCTGGTGAAGGAGGACTGAATGCCGACCCTGCCGCCACGACTCGCAGTATTGTCCGCCGCCACGCTCATCGCCCTGGGCTGCCAGGGCGACGCAGGCTCTTCGGCGGACCCGTTCGCCGCCGACCCCTGGACCCTGTCCGGCCCCGACCCTAGGATCGGTTCGATGGACGACCCCGACTACATCTTCGGGTTCATCGTCGGCCTGGCCGTGGGCCCGGACGGACTGCTGTATACGATGCACTGGCGAGAGGGCACGATCCGCCGGTGGACCCAGGATGGCGCGCCCGCCGGCTCGATCGGAAGGAAGGGCGAGGGCCCCGGCGAGTTCGAGCGGCCGTCCGGCATGGGGTTCTTCGGGGATTCCCTGTGGGTCTGGGACTCGGAACACTATCGCGTCAGCTACTTCGGCCTGGACGGCGAGTTCCTGGGGTCGGTGTCGCCCAAGGTCGACCTGGGCGGGAGGGACGAAAACCCCGCACGGCCCGACCGGCCGTTGCGCGACGGCACCTTCGTCGGCAGCTCCCCGGCGTGGTCGGAGGGGATCGCGCGGGGTACGCTCACGGAGTCGCCGTATGAGCGCATGGACGCCGACGGCAACAGGCTGGCCCGGATCTGGACGAGGCGCTGGGAACCGCGCGATGTCTTCGCGCTCCTGTTCGACGGCGGAGCATCATTCGCGGGCCAGCCCTTCGGGGACGGCCCCATGATGTCCATGGACGAGCATGGGTTTGTTGTAGTGGACCAGCGGTCCTGGACCGGCGACGGGGAAGCCGTGGTCACGGTCACGAAGATCAACCTGGACGGGGACACCCTCCTGACCGCCGCCGTGCCCTACGATCCCGTCCCGCTTCCGTCCGAACGCTTCGACTCGGCGGTCGCGGCAAGGGTCGAGCGGGAGCTCGGCGATCCCGGTCCGTTCAGCGCCACCGAATCGCAGATCCGCGAAGCGATGTACCGGCCGTCGCATCTCCCCGCGATAGGCGGCATGTTCCAGGCCGACGACGGCACAATATGGCTGCGGCGCTACGACCCGGTCGAATCGGAGACAGGAGACCGGATGAACGAGTGGTGGATACTCGATGCGCAGGGCGCCCCCCTGGCCCGGGCGCTTACGCCCGTCGGTCTGAGCATCAGGGTGATCAGCGCCGACGCGGTCTGGGGCATCGAGCGCGACGAACTCGATGTCCAGTACATGGTTCGCTATCGGTTGGTGAAGGACGGGTAGCCGCTTTTGTGGATCCCGTTGTAACCTTTACATTACATAATGTAATGTTGACTTGACATAACGCTAGCCCTCCAGCTCCGCCATCTTGCCGCGGGCCTCCCGGGCGGGTTCATGCGTCTCGTCAGCCGTCTCCCACGCCAGCAGTGCCGCCTTCAGATGTTCGGCGGCCCCCGCCACATCCCCCCGCGCCTCCAGCACCAGCGCGATCTCGAAGTGCGTGCGCGGGTGGGCCGGGATGGGACGAAGGGCTTCCCGCAACTCGGCTTCCGCCTCGTCCAGCCGCCCCGCCTTGCGCAGCGCCCGTCCCAGGTCGCGGTGCAGGCCGGGACCGGGATTCTCCGTCGCCATGACTTCGCGGTAACCGGTGATGGCCGACTCGTAGTCGCCGGCGGCTTCGTCGATCTCTCCCTGAAGCCGTCGGAGGCTCTGGAGCAACTTCCCGTGTCCCATGGCCTGCGCCACCTGGCGGGTCGCGTCGTGCGCCTCGCGGGCCGCTCCGAGATCCCCTGACGCCAGGGCAAGCCGGCTCTCCAGGTACGGGACCAGGTAGCTGTCGAAGGGCGGCGGGATCCGCGCCTTCGATTCGTCCAGGAAGTCGGCCGCATCGGCGATCCACCCCGCATCGAGGTAGATGTCGAGGTCGGCGGCCCGCATCTGGGAGAGCACCATGGGAGCGATCGCGCTGGAAGCCTCCTCGAGCCATGCGTCCGCGACCCGGATCGCCTCTCCGGTCTCTCCCCGGAAGCGGTGAAAGCGCTTCAGCCCGGCCAGTGCATCGGCCCTCTCGGCAGGGGTCCGCGCCAGCTCGATCGCGCGCTCGAAACCGGCGCGCGCGTCGTCGAAGTTCCCGGTGTGGAGGTCGAGCGACGCGAGGGCGCCCACGAGTCCCGGCGCCAGCGGCTCGATGAGTATCGCCCGCTCCAGGTTCGCGCGGGCCCGGTCCTGCTCCCCGCCACGCCGCTGCAGGCCCGCCAGGCTGGCGTAGCCCGTCTCGTCGTCCGGGAATCTCTCCACGTATTCGGTGAGTGCCTCGAGTGCCTCACCGTCGTCGCCCAGCTCTTCCTGCGCCGCCGCGATCTCCTTGAGAACGCCGCCGTCCCGGGGGTCGAGGCGCTGAAGCCTGGTGAGCGTCGCCAGCATCGCCTCCGAGTCGCCCGTGATCCGGTGGACGATCAGCCGGTATCTGAGCGCCTGAGCGTCCTCCGGATGGAGTTCGGCCCACATGTCGATCACCGCGGCCGCCCTGGCGACGTCCTGCGCCACGAAATAGTACTCGGCCTTGACGATGAAACGGTGCCGCTCCGGGATCCGGTAGAGGTGGGCCATGGCCGCCTGCAGCGCGACCAGGGCTTCTTCGGTGCGGCCGTTGCTGATCAGAAACAGGTACAGCGAGAACTGCGCTCCCGTGAATGTGGGGTCGAGGCCCGCCGCGGCGGCCATGTGCCCGATCGCGCCGTCCAGGTCGTTGGCGACCATGAATGCCGCCGAGCCCCTGAAGTACTCCACGACCGCGGCGGAGTCGTCCGACAGCCAGTCCCGGACCGGGACGTCCTCGATGCCATCCCGTGCGGGGATCCCCAGGGCGTCCTTGACCCGGGGGGACAGTTCGTCGATCAGCGCCAGGAGGTCGGGCCCTTCGTGGAGGGTCTCGGCCACGACCGACCCGTCGTCGACCTCGTGCAGGCGCAGCGCCACCCGGTAACCCGCGTCTGTGCGCTCGATCTCTCCCGCCCCGAAGAACTCCGCGTAGCGCTCCTCGGCCAGCTCGCGCTTCAGCGCCGACGGGATGCCGAGCAGGTCGGGAAACCCCAGGCCGGAGAGGCGCTCGCGGAACAGGGCATAGGGAACCGGGTCGAAGAACTCGTCCGGGCTCAGGTCGTACTCGAGCGCCGACGGGACCGCGTAGGCGAGCCAGGAATCGTCCTCGTCCAGGCCGGCGCCGGGATCCAGGGGGAAGAGGACGGTGCGCTTGCGGAACTCCGCCTTCGCCACCTCGCGCTCGACGACCTCGCCGTCCTCCGTCTCGACCGTGACCGAGGTCGTCGCGGCACCCAGGTCCTCGCCGCCGAAGAGCATCCACAGCACGGCCCCGCAGAGGACGATATTGGCCGGAATACCGATCTTCTCGGTCCGCACCAGCCCGTCCGTCTCCCGACCCGGTTTGCCGTGAAACCAGGCGAGCATGAGGGCGGTGGGGAGCAGCAGCAGCAGCGCGACCAGCAACACCCGGGTCCAGTGCGGCGAGAGGAGGAATTCCCCGACCGCAAAGTCGACGAATTCGACCACGCCCCAGGAGGCCCCGGCATAGATGGCCAGGACGTGGGGAACGCGCCGTTCCAGGAGCGTGCGGACCAGTCTGGGCATGGGGATTCCCGGTGTCGGAGGAACGGTGTCGGGCTCCCTTCATTATGGGCAGCGCGGGAGCGGACGGGCAACGCGCGGGGGGGACCAAGCGGGCGCGACGCAACAGGGCCGCGCCCGGAGTGGACAGACGCAACACGCCACGGGATATTGGCTTGCCGAAGCCGCGACCCGAAGGGTTGGAGTTCCCTCTCCGTCTCGCCAGCGGCCTCTCCCACGGGGACCAGGACATGAACGGCACCAACAAGCCCCAACTCCGGGCACGACCGGCGATCCGCGTCCCGCGGGCTCCGGGTCCGTGGACAGGTCCGCGCGAACGCCCGGTGAGGCCTGCGACAGGGCCGGCAAGGCCGCGGGGAGCCTTCTCGGCATGATCTTCCGGGGTTCGCAGCTGGCCCTCGTGGTCACCTTCGTCGTCGCTCTCGTCGTAGTGGGAACGATCGGCTACGTCTGGATCGAGGACTGGAACTGGGCGGACTCGTTCTACATGACGATCATCACGATCACCGCCGTCGGGTACCACGAGGTCCACCCCCTCAGCGAGACCGGCCGTGTCTTCACCGTGTTCATGCTCGTCGGAGGTCTGAGCGCGCTGGGGGCGTGGTTCGCCCTGATCACCGCATCGCTGGTCAGGATGGACCTCGGCAACACCTACAGGAGGCGCAGAACCATGAAGCGAGTGAGACGCATGAAGGACCACGTGATCATCTGCGGCGGGGGGAACATGGGGCAGCAGATCATGCGGGAGCTCGACGGGGTGAAGAAGGCGTGCGTGGTCATCGAGCACAATCGGGACGCGATCGAGTCGCTGCGCGAAGTCAACCCTGACGCGGCCGTCATCGAGGAGGACGCGACGCGCGACCGGGTACTGCGCGAGGCCGGGATCGGGCGGGCGAAGGCGCTCGTCTCCTGCCTTTCGGGGGACACCGACAACCTCTTCGTGTGCCTCTCCGCCCGCGACCTCAACGATCGCCTGGTCATCGTGGCGCGGGCCGAGGGCAAGTCGACGACGGCGAAGATGTACCGGGCGGGAGCGGACCACGTGGTCAGCCCGAACAAGACCGGCGCCGTGTGGGTGGCCTCGCTGCTCGTGCGCCCCTCCGTGGCGTCGTTCATGGACCTGACCGAGAAGGGCCGCCACCTCTCCCGCCACATCGACCAGGCCACCGTGGCACCGGGTTCGAAGGTGGAGGGCCTCACCCTCTCCGAGGCGGGCATCCTCAACAACACCGGGCTGCTCGTGATCGCCATCCACAAGCACGGCCAGCCCTACGAGGACGCGAAGTTCAACCCGGACGCGTCGACCCGCCTCGAAGCCGGGGACGACGTGATCGTCCTGGGCGACGACGAGCAGGTGGAGCGTCTGCGGGCCTACCTGTCCCGAGAATGTCCAATGGGCGCTGACGGATTCGAACCGCCGACCTCCTGCTTGTAAGCCAACCTAACGGAGGGCGTGAATCCCAGCAAGAAATCGTCTAAGTTCAACTAGGACTGCACGATCTGCCGTTCCTGCCGTTAGATGATGTCTGGATCCGCCGGACTAAGATAGCCGGAAAACCGCACCAAATGGATGGCATTTGGACGGACCGGCACCCGGTGAACCGGTCGTGTCTCTGCCTTCCGCGGTCTTCCCACTGCACGGGCGCGGCTCATGACCCGCCAGAGCTGGTCGCATCATTCGAGCGGGGCCTCTGGATCTTCGAACATGGCATCTTCACGTTGGATGATCTCGGCTTGGGTCATCAGCACCTCGGCCGCTTTGCGGCGCACATGCGCCTGAGCAGCTAGCTGGCGACGCTCATAGTCCCAAGCTTCGCCAGCGAGCTCACGGCCAAGGGTGCGGAGCTTATCGATGCTTGTCATGAGGGAGATCCTTGGGGGAAGAGGGTAGCAATTGGTCTCCCCAACGTGTGACGGTCCGATCATCAATCCATCACTGCCAGCGTGAACACCCGCTGCGGCGAGCCGACGGCATGGGCCGCCTGCTTGGCTAGCGGCTCTAGCGCTCACTCCATGGTGTCTTCTAGGCGCGCCGGCAACCGGGCAGGGACTTGGGGGCTGTTTCTGCGCCGTCGGAGCACTACCCGAGAGAGCGAATCGGCTCCTGGACGACTCCGCGCCCTACCCGTCAGGACCCCCCTCTACCGTCTCCGCGCGGCCCTACTACTACTGGGCGGTTTCCTGCTATCGTTACCCTATGAGCAATGGACCTGACCTACACCAGATCGCGGGTTACATCCGGGGCGCCGCAGACGACGTGCGCCTCGATGTCTACGTCCGCGGCAGGAACCGGGGAGATCCGAATGCCTAGCTGGAGTGAGTTTCACGGCTGGATGGCATTCGACGAGCTGTCCGAGGACGACGGCTTGACACGCGCGTTCACGATCGGCTACCGCTTGACCGACGATCGCGAGGACCCCTGGACGGCCCGCTTCAATGCGTTCAAGGCGAAGGAGCGTACGGCCCTCCGCGGCGGAGCCGCGATGATGCGGGACGCCGTCCCCCGTCTCGTCGGAGGTCTCGTCGGGGATCTTGGACTCGATACCTCGAAGACCGTCTTCGTACCGGCGTTATCATCAGGGGAGACGGTCGCGTCCTCCGGCGGCGTCCTGTGGCGCTTGACACGGTACTGCGCCCGATGTGCCGCGGTGGGATTCGCGGGGGACCGGATCACGAAGAAGCCGCACGAGAAACTCCACATGCACTCCGAGGCCACCAGCAGGAAGGCCATTCTGGCCGCCGCCGATTTCGCGTCGAAAGAGATACATGCCGACAACGTCCTGATTCTCGACGACTTCATCACGAGCGGTAACACGATGTCGCACCTCGCAGGAGCCATCCTGAGACGGAGCCCCGGGCTCAGAGTCTTCGCCGTCGCGCTCGGAAAGACGGAGCGAGTTCGCTACTGGCGCGAGAGGCACGGCGTGGACATCTCGAACGAGCATGTGCCGCCTGCGTGGGAGAGGAGCTGGCAAAATGCAAGGTGATGTCGCCGGCGCTTCGCTGACCGCAGTCTCGATCCTCGCGGTCATGAAGCTGAAACGCATGGGACGCGCGAGTGCCTTGGCCATCGTCGATGGGCCGATCAACGAAACAGAGCCCGAGAGTTGCCGCGAAGCCCTGCTGGACCGCATCCGCGGGCGGCTGCCCCGCGTTCAGTCCACAACGATCTCGGACGCTTGGGCGAGGAGCGAGGAACAGCTGAACCGAGGCTCCGAATGCGGCGTACACGCCATCTCATTCCACGATGACGAGTATCCAGCCCGTCTCCGGAAGATCTCCGATCCACCGGCCCTGCTGTTCGTGAAGGGGGACATGCAGGGCCTGCACGCGCCGAGGGCCTTGGCGGTGGTGGGAACACGGAAGCCCACGCCGAACGGAGAGGCGTTGGCTCTGCGATCCGGACGCATAGCCGTCGAGAGCGGCTATGCGATCATCAGCGGCCTCGCTCTTGGATGCGACACGTCTGCGCACGAGGGGTGCCTCCAGGCGGGAGGCATCGGCGTAGCGGTTCTGGCCCACGGACTGGACAGAGTCTACCCAGCAGCAAATCGCGATCTGGCGGACCGTCTTCTGGGTACCGGAGGCTGCCTGACAAGCGAGTACCCGGTGGGAATGACGCCGACGCGCTCGGCGTTCGCCCAGCGTGACCGCATCCAAAGCGGACTGTCCGATGGGGTCCTCGTCATCGAGACGGACATCAGAGGCGGGACGATGCACACTGTGCGCTTCGCCCTCGAACAGAAACGTGCGCTCGCGTGCATCCACCTCGACCACCTGGAGCGCTTTCATTCGGAAGTGACGACCCGGGGCAACCGGAAACTCGTCGAGCAGGGGGACGCGCAGCCGATCGGGGATCGCGCCGCGCTCATCGGCTTCCTGAACAACCTCCACCTTCCGAATGCTACTCAGCCTGCTTCAACGCCCGGGCTCGCCATCCGCGAGACGCAGATGTCGCTCGGATTCTAGCGTGATCATCTTCGATTTCGATCTCACACTCGTCAACACGAAGCCCATTGAGGCACTTCGGGCGGCGAGAGAATGGAGATCGGTCATGGCTCGGGCTCCGGAACTGGAGGTATATGACGGCGTGCACGAGCTCCTCTTCGACCTCCATGCCAACGGCCAGACGCTCGCGATTGTCACCAAGAGCCCGGACATGGTCCCCCGGTACTTCGTGCGGCGCCACCGTTGGCCGATCAGCATCGTGATCGGTTACCACCAAGTGACCAAGCGAAAGCCGGACCCGGAGGCGCTGGATCTGGCCATGCGCGAGGCCAGCGCCGAGAGGGCGGAGACTTTCCATATCGGGGATCAGCCGGAGGACACGGAAGCCTCCCGCCGGGCTGGCATCGTGGCTATAGGGGCGGGGTGGGGATCGGTAGATGTCGGGCTTCTCAGAGCATCGAATCCCGATCACCTGTTCACGTCGGTACAAGAGTGCCGGGAATTCCTGTTGGCGCTCCCGTAGAGGGTCACGACATGAGTAGCTGCACCAGAAACAGAGGTCATGCAGATGTGGCTCCGTGAACTACAGATCCGCGACTTCCGAAAGATCGACACACTCACAGTGAGTTTTCCGCGCGGTCTGACGGTGTTGGTCGGAGAGAACAACTCGGGTAAGACGACTATCATCGACGCGTTGCGCCTCATGTTGTTCCCGAGCCGTGATTTTGGTTCCCTCCGGCTGACGGAGGATGACTTCCGAGCCGGAACCGACCACGCACCGATAGAGATATCCTGCATATTCACCGGACTTGAGGATGAGGACGAAGTCCACTTCCAAGAATGCCTCGTCGATACCGGCGATGGCCAGTTCGAGATGCAGGTCAATGCCCGCGTTGAATTCAACGAGGCGACGAATCGTTGCAACGTGAGGATGTGGGGTGGAGAGACCGAAGGCGGTCGGCTTCCGTCGAACCACTACGACCAACTCTCGACGATCTACTTGCAGCCTCTGCGTGATCCCGAGCGCGGCCTCCGGCCTGGCCAGCATTCCCAAGTGTCCCGCCTTATCGACCGCCTGACCCAGGAGAATCAGCGCGCAGACTTTGAAGCCATTGCTAGCGATGCAAATGAGAAGATCCGAGCACTACCGCCAGTCGACGATGCAAGGGGTGACATCAATGCGCAGATGCTAGCTATCGCAGGCAGCGAACTGACCCAGCGGACAGAGCTGATTTTCACCGACCCAACATTCCGTCGCATCATCGCGGGCCTCCAACCTAGGATCGAGGGACTGCCGTTTGCCCTCAATGGGCTTGGCTACAACAACTTGCTCTTCACATCCGCGACTTTGGGCACACTCCGGCGGAGTCCACAGTTCTCATTCCGTTCAATCTTGGTTGAGGAGCCTGAAGCGCACCTGCACCCACAGTTGCAGATGCTCCTTCTCAGGCATTTATCTCGTGTCGCCAGCAATCACGAAGGCAGCGAAGTGCAGGTCATCGCGAGCAGCCACTCGCCTATCCTGGCGAGCCAGGCCCCGATCGACTCTGTCGTATCCGTTCATGAGCTCGATGGCAAGGTCAGCACGGTCTCGGTCTGTTCCATCGCGATCGACGACAAGATCAAGAAGAAGCTCCAGCGGTATCTCGACGCGACTCGCGGGGAGTTGTTTTTCGCTCGACGCATCTTGATGGTGGAAGGCATCTCGGAAGCGCTGCTGCTCCCCGTGCTGGCCAGGATAGCGGGCGGCAATCTGAAGAAGTCGTCCGTGACGGTCCTGAACGCGGATGGGATCAACTTCGACGCATTCATTCCACTGTTCGGAGTGGGGCGGCTTGGTCTGCTGGTGGTCATTTTAACAGACGGCGACGCCAAGGAGATCGGCGGAGAGATGTCGGCAACCGCAGCGGGCCTGAAGGCACTTGAGTCTGACGTGCCCAACCTTAGTGTCGAAATGTCGGAGATCACCTTCGAGCACGAACTTGCTCGTTCCGATGAAATGCTGCCGCACATGATCGAGGCCTTCAAGGCGCTTCGTCCCAGGAAGGGAGCATCACTGGAATCTGCTCTCGGGGCGCTGGACTCCGCAGATGACCGAGCGAGTGCATTCCTGAGAGGCTTTTTGGCGTCCAGGGTGTCGAAGGGCCAGTTCGCTCAGGAACTGGCAGGTGCGATTGACGGATGCGACCTTGGGCGCGACGCTGTCCCCACCTACATACAACAGGCCCTGAGGCACTTGGGAGTTCTCGGCGAGGCGGCGGCCGATGGCCCTGGCTGATCAGCTCCGGGACGCGATACTTGCGGAGAAGCCGACAGACCAGCAGAAGGAGGCCATCTTCGCTAAGGAGCTAGAGTTTCTCTTGCGCGCGGCTCCAGGAAGCGGAAAGACCTGGACATCATGTCGACGCTTTGTCTGGAGAGCGGCCAACTGGCCCCATCCCGTCGGTGGACTGGCCCTCATGTCGTTCACAAACGCTGCCATCCGCGAGTTCAAGGCGGCCACGATTACGCTGGGGCGAAGAGGGCTCCTCGCCGATCCCAACTACGTCGGCACGTTTGACGCATTCGTTGAGCGCTACATTCTCACGCCGTTTGGTCACCTGCTCACGGGCGCCGACAAGCGGCCCAAGCTGTTTCCAGGTCCACGACCGGGCGACAGGAACAACAATAAGCTGAAAGTGTGGAGGCCCGGCAGCAGAATCCCTGTTCCGGCATGGGAAGTCATACCCTATCCGGATGGCACGAAGCGCCGCTTCAAGGCGTCACGCACCTTCGGGAACCAGCCTCTCGCTGCTCCCCATGATGCCGTCCATGAACTGCTGTCCCTGGGCTTCTATACACATCCCCAGCGGGTGTTCTGGGCCTGCGACCTCCTGTTCAAGAGACCTCACATCGCAGAGCTACTCGCCAGGCGCTTCCCCGAGATCATCGTTGATGAAGCGCAGGATTCGAATGCATGGTTGCTGTTCCTCCTGAACTTTCTGCGCAAGAAGGGCGCACGGATCACACTCGTGGGTGACCCCGACCAGTGCATCTATGAGTTCAGCATGGCAGATGCGACTTCGTTGCCCGACCTGAAGACAAAGTGGTCAATTCCGGAAAAGCCCCTGAGCCGGTCGTTTCGTTGCAACAACCAGATTGCCGAGGCCGTCCGCAACGTGGGGGGGAACGCGTTGTTCACCGGCGCTGGTGATGGAGCGACCGACTGGCGCCGAGGGTTTGTAGCTAGAGAATCATCGAAGACATTCTCCGATTGCCTGGCCGCATTTCAATCTCTGGCAGGCCAAGCGGGAGTGAGCGTCGACCGCGCTGCCGTTGTGTGCCGAGGGCATGGGCAACTGGAATCAGTGCGCGGTACGGTAAACTACAGAAAGCTCCAGGGCAGGACAAAGCGACTGGCGGAGGCCGCGTTCCGTCGTGATTCCCGACACGATTACCGTGGGGCATCGCAGACCGTCGAGAGCGTCGTACGCGAACTCACGGGCGACGATCCTCTGTGGGAGCGTATCGATAGCGACCCCAGGTCGCCTGAGGGGATGGCTGTGGCATTGGCAATCTGGAAGTTCGTCAAGAGCCCGGACCGACTGGCACCGGTATCTCAGCTTGGTCACAGATGGGTTCCTTCCATCCGCAAGCGGTTGGCGGAGCTGATGGACGAAATCGGCTTGCAATATGATGGGAACCTCGGCCACAAGATCAGGACAACCGGGCTCTCCACCGCCCAAAAGGGCCTGCCGCTCTTCGAAGCTGTCCATGAGTTTCCTAGAGTGCGACAGGACACGATTCACCAGGTGAAGGGCGAGAGTATCGATGCGGTGCTAGTCATCGCCGGTACAAGATTTTGGAACTCCGTGGTTGCAGCGGTACGAGAGGGTGCCAACACGGAAGAGCGACGGCTGGCGTATGTAGCCATGACGCGTGCTCGCCACTTGCTCGTCGTCGGGTTGCCGAAGGGGCACTACGACAAGCACTTAGAGACCTGGGTAGAGTGGGGTTTCAGGGTGGCGACGTGAAGTATGCCAGGTCTCCCATACGGCGCGAGTCACGGGAGCGCTCCAGGCAGTTCGATGAGTCCCAGTCGTGGATGTCGCGAGAGAACATGGCGAGTGCGCGCCAACGCTGGCGGAGGGGTCTCCCAAGCCTCGACGAGGCCGGATCTGGTGCGGCTACAGCGCAGTGTAGAGCCGCGCAGGTCAATTGGGTTGCCTCGACCGGGCCATGCTCTCCGTCGGGCGTGAACCCCGTTCGACGCCAGAGCCGGTCGACCGTATGGTCGGACGCACGATGGTCGCATCGGAGACCGGACGGCATCAGATCGGGGTCGTAGAGGTCTGCCAGAGTCACGTCCGGATAGGCCACGCGAGCGTCTAGCGCGCATGTCTGACCGTGACGGAGATGCCCCTCCGAAACTGGGAATCAGCCGCCAGACGATCTACCGCTGGAGCAGCGCACCCCCCTCGTAAGCCCCGGGGTTGACGGCAGCTTGGGGAAGAGACGGCGGGGGTCTCCCACGCCGCAGCGCCCGCCACCACATGGCGACGCCGCGATTCCGCTCCCGGCTGCCCACACCGGAAGGGGGATCGCGTGAGGGCGGCGCCGGCGCTAGATTCAGGTGAGCGTGAAAATTTTTCACGCGAAGAAGTTTTTGCACGCGGAGGAGTGATGCGACAACCAGCCCTGGCCCCGTGGGAGATTCACCCGGCGCTTTCCGAGGAACGACTTCGCGATGTCGCGCGGATCGTCTGGGATGCGCGCGCAAGTGCGGCCCGAGACGCCAAGTGGACGGAGGGCGACGGCCTCTGGGACATCGGCTGCCGTGCCTACGTGCGAACTCGCCACGCGCTCGTCGTCTCCTCGATGTCCCTGGACTGGCTGTCCGTGTCACCGAGGTCGCACCGCCAGTTCGTGTTCAGGGTTGGCGGTGTTCCGGTGCGCTTCTACCGGGGCGACCCCGAGACCGGCGTCGCCCCGGAGCGGTACGCAGCTGCCACCGAAGTGGAACTGGCGAGTCTCCAGGAGGCTTTCGCACTGTTCGACACGCCAACGCCCGACGCCTACTTCCGGCTCGTGGTCACGACCGACCCGAAGGGATTCCCGGTCCGCGTCAGCCTCACCCAGGTCAACGCGCGCGGGGAGATCCAGAACCCGTGGCGAATCCCATCTCGCCCGGCGGAGTCCATTCCCGACATCGCCCATGTGCGTGAGGAGGCCGTCCCGTTGCCACCGCCCCCGGTCGGCGATGACGTGCGCCGGCACGGCGATGATCCGCGGCGGTCGGCCGAAGGGAAATGAGGGGAGCCCAGTTCTCTGGCCTCCGCTTGAGGACCGTCCGGCACTTTCAGCAGTTGACGCAGACGGAGTTGGCTAACCTGATCGCCGTATCGCCGGCGAGCATCTGTCGCTACGAGAACGCACGTGTGATCCCGATAAGCGATGCGGTGGTGCAAGCCATGTGCGAGGTGCTGGACATGCGCCGGCGCTACTTCTACGGGCCACCGCTCCTCCACCCCGTTACCGCCGACGCGGTCGACTACCGCAGCCTCTCGCGCGTCTCCAAGAAGGTACGTGAGCGGTTCATGGCCTTCGGATCATTTGTCCTTGAGTGGATCCACTACCTCCGCCGAACGGTTCGGTTTCCCCCTCTTGACGTTCCGTCCCTGTCCGCCGCGAACGACGACGACGTGGAGCAGGCGGCGGAGGAATGTCGCAGGCACTGGCGACTGGGGTTCGGCCCGATCCACAACGTCACCCGCGTATTGGAGAACGCCGGAATCGTGGTTTCCGCGCTGGTGACCGACGAGCGTGGGCTGGACGCGTTCGGGGTCTGCACCGCGGACTACGGCCTTGTCGTCCTCAATACGGCCAAGGGGTCCAGTTCGCGCTCGATACAGGATTGCGCGCACGAGCTGGGCCACGCGGTCCTGCATCGCGACGCCGGGGCGGCCCGGAAGGTGAAGGAATCCCAGGCAAGACGATTCGCCGGTGCGTTCCTGCTCCCGAGAAGGACGTTTCCCCGAGAGTTCTGGTCGGCATACCGGCTCGGACTATCCGAATCTCGACTGGTTGAACTGAAGAGACGCTGGCGGGTGAGCATCCAGGCCATCGTCTTCCGGGCACGCCAGTTGGACCTGATCGGGGAAGCCGAATTCCGCCGATTCATGAAGAAGGCGTCGATACGGGGCTGGCGCAGTGGCACCCCCGAACCGGCGGAACCCGAACCCCTGGAGCCCGAATTGCTGGCCCGGGCATTCACCAGATACCGGCAGATCACCCGGGAAACGCCGGAGGAGACCGCGGATCGCCTTGGCTGGGGGGATACGATCTTCGATGCCGTTACCGGCGCCGGCGGCACCATGGGCATGTCAGCGTCGGAACGTCCCCCGGTCAGCCTTCTCTCTTGATCGGCAGCCACCCATGGGGCAGTTGGTGTCCTTCCCGCGGATCCGGCTCATGAGTTCGCTTCGCTGGCGATCCGGTAGCGGGTCACCCGTAGTCGTGCTCGTCGATGCCGGTGACGATTCTCCTTGAATCATACGCACTTTGTAGACCGAGTACCTCTACTTGATGCCGCTACGAGTCAACGGATCCAATTCTGCGAATCTGACTCGTCGCGAATACTCGCACCACGTGATCGGGTGCACAACACTCCTCGGCAGCCTTCCATTTCGCATCCGATTGGAAGGGTGATACACAACATGACACTCTCCCACCGTGCGTCTGACCCGCTCTCGCATCCGTCTGAACCGCGGCTCGGCGTATTCCCGACCTTGGAAGATTACGACCTCGGGCTCCAGGATGTGCACCTCCTCCAGCAACAGCTCCTCTTCCAACTCCCGGACGAAGTTCACCCGGTCTCGGGTGCCTGCCGTCTTTCTCGCACCCTTCGTGACCCATTTGTAGAAATTAGTCAGCGCAATGAGCGACAACGGGTTGGTTTTCGGTAGACCGTCTGCGGCTTTCAGGAGTCTTTCGCAGCTCAGGTCTGAATCCGCAAACCGATCCCACCCCAACCTCGGGTGAGCATATCTGAGAGCCGTGAAATACGTCCCTGCAATATGCGGGTTGTGCTTGTTCAGGGGCTTGTCCTCGATCGCCCGGCGTCTGCCCTCGAACGACTGGATGCCGTCCTCAGCCGGATCGTCATGCGCGACCTCAAGGCCGACAACCAGCAACCCCCGCCATCCGTAAAAAGATCCGATGTACGGATAGCACGCAAACTTCTGAGTTTGCGAGAACGACCGAGGCAGTTCGCCGCTATCCGGGTTGATGTTCATTCTGTAAAAGAAGTGACGATAAGCCTCCTTCACCCTGGAGCGGTATTCCGAGATTCCTTCCATAAGGCTCACTTCCTAACCTCCACCAACTCCGCAAGCAATTGGTCAACGGTGACGGCAACTCTGTATCGGGCTGGGTTTTGGTCAACTTCGAGCGCCTTGAAGTGGGCCTTACCACACTCGATCTTGGCTGCCTCCGTCAAGCGGAGATCCTCCAGCGCCGTACTCGCTTTCGTCTCGACTACCAGGTATAGTCGCTCAATCGACTCCGATTCTATAAGAACAGCCCAGTCGGGGTTGTAGTTTCCAAGGGGCGTCGGCACGGTGAACCAGCCGGGGAGCTTGGCGTACACCCGAACTGCGGCGTTCTTTTCGAGTTGGTCCGCAAAAACGCGCTCAGTATTAGATTCCCAGACGACCTTTTCGTAAACCGACTTTCGAGCCTTGATCATCTTCCTGAGGTAGCCGGTAAGTTCCTTCTGCTCAAAGAGCTCCTGCCCGTAGTATACATCGTCCCCGATTCGCTGATACTTGATACCATCCACCAGCGCCTGTCGCTTCGAGCGATTGATGGCCTGCGCAGCAAGCTCGATGAACTGCTGCGGATTGCGCTTGAAGTCCTTGAGTCGCTCACTACCGGCCAGCACCCGGTAGATACTGTGCCGTGTCAGCTGCGTCCGGTCCTGAAGCTCGGTGAGGATGTCGGGCAGTTCGATGTCAGCCTCGGCCAGCGGAACAGGTGCTGCCGCCGCAGTCTCGGTTGCCTCCACACCCGCTTGTCCGATGGCGATGTCGGCGGTGCGCCATTGAAGTCGGGTCCTCGGGATTGGTGGAGCCCTCCGCAATCCACCTACGCATTTCTCAACTAGGACTTCGTTGTCGAAAGCAACTCGATAGGTGGTCCTGTGTTTGATACGATCCCACAGCTCCTTGAATTCCCGGCTGTCGAGGATGGCTTGGCGCGGGCGCACGGTTTGGCGCTCGTCGGCATTCTGGACTTCGAGACGGCCGGCGAGTCTTCGTAACACCGCAAGGATTTCGGCCCGTTGGCCCGCGAACTCTGGAGGCAGGACGATACTGTCGTCCTTGATCGTCCGGCGGAGCGAATCTTGAATTCGCCCCTTTCCGTCGACATAGCCGTGAGTCAGGAGGTAGTGGTACAGTATCCGCGATTTGTCGGACCCCAAGACCGTCGGCACTTCGTCGTCGCCGACAACGGGAATCTGTGCAAATTGGTGTTGGTCAACGACGCCGAAGCGGATTCCCGTGTCCTTCTCGATTTCCCGCTGTAAGTTCTCCGCGAACTCCTCGTAGCTCTCCCTGGCAATCACAGTCAGGGTATTCACTTCGAAACCGCGCACGCGCTTTCCCTCTTCGTTGACGCAGAGACGAAGCCCGCGCCCGATCGTCTGCCGCCGTTCTCGCTCCGTCTGGATGTCGCGTAGCGCACAAATCTGGAAGACATTGGGGTTGTCCCATCCCTCGCGTAGGGCGGAATGGGAGAAGATGAACCTGAGCGGCTCATCGAGACTCAGCAGCTTCTCCTTCTCCTTCATGATCAGGCTATACGCGCGCTCGGCATTGTCGCGGTTGACCTGGTTGTTCTCTGCAGTATCCGTCCAGCGGCGCTTTTTATCGATCGAGAAGTACCCGTCATGGACTTCGTCAGCAGCCGCAGTGAAGTTCATTTCCTGGAACAGCGACTCGTACGCTGGATGATGCGCGAGGCGCTGGTACTCGTGCTCGAACATTCGGGCATAGTCACCCTTGATCGGATTGCCTTCCTTGTCATAGCTCCGGTAGCGTGCCACGGCATCGATGAAGAAGAGGCTAAGAACCTTGATCCCCCGTGGGCGCAGGCGTCTTTCCTTGTCGAGGTGCTCGCAGATGGTCCGTTTTATCATCTCGCGCTGGACGGCGCTAGCGTCCACATCGCCCCACGCCTGGCCCACCCGAAGGAAACGCTCGCCGCCGGGCACGCGAACCTCCACGAACGCGCTGCCCTTGCCTACCCCTATCTCACCGATACAGCAGTCGCGATAGACGGCACGTCCGGTCTCCTCCTCGAGATTGTCGCCGTCCTGAACCGTTCTCTCTCGGCGTCTCACGCCCCCAGGCGTTTCGGCATCGAGCTCCACTCGCGCGCTGATGACACCGCGTCTGTTCCTTGTCGACATCAGACGGATGTAGGGCCGGTTATGAGCGTCTTCCACGGTGGCTGCAGCCACTTCGATCTGCTTGACCAGCTTGCGGTCGTAGGCATCAACGGCATTGAGTCGGTAAACCATGTGATGTGTGTCCGCATGCGTTGCCGAGTAACGGAGCGTACAGAGTGGGTTCATCGCGTCGAGCGCCGCCTTACCACGACCCATCAAACCGCCATCTACGCTTTGCGGCTCGTCAACGATCAGAATCGGCCGCGTCGCCCTAATCAGATCAATGGGCCTCTCGCCGCCCGTCTTCTCGCTGTCCTTGTAGAGGTTGTTGACTTTCTGCTTGTTGATGGCACCGACCGTCACAACCATGATCTGGATCTCCGAACTGGTCGCGAAGTTCAGGACTTGGCCGAGTTTCCCCGAGTCGTAGAGAAAGTACTCGAACGGTGTGCCCGAGTAGAGCGCCCGAAAGTGGTCGTCGGTGATCTGGATAGACTTATAGACGCCTTCCTTGATCGCGATCGACGGGACCACGATGACGAACTTGCTGAACCCGTACCGCTTGTTCAGCTCGAAGATCGTACGCAGATAGACTTAGGTCTTCCCGGTCCCAGTCTCCATTTCGACGGTGAAGTCGCCGGAGGGCAGAGCTTCAGATGGGGGCAGCCCGTTGCGAAGCTGGACTTCCTGCAGGTTAGCGAGAATCCTATCGTCCGTGAGGGCCAGCCGGTTTCCAACACCGAGATCACCTTGGGCGAAGTCCACGCTCCTCTGCGGGTCCATCCGATTCCGGGTTACCGTGAATTCCGTCCGGCAGGTCTCCTGCCCGCGGAACAGGTCGCAGACGGCTTTCACTGCCTCGAGCTGGAAGTCGAGGTTGGGCTCAAACCGGAGCTTCATCGTGGACCGCTCGCCTCCCTCTTCCGCATGTTGCAGCTTGCATTCACGCGACTGTTCAGTCCCCGACCTTTCCAGGAGCATCGTCTGGGCCACGGCCCTACGCAACTCATGGGTCAGACTCCCACATACCGGGCGATCACAGGCTTCGGATGTCTCCCACGCCTCGTTGTTTGAGGATCGCGGCTAGGTTCGTCTTGGCGACATCGTCGATGAATGCGCTATCCCGAAAAACGACTGTCGACTGACCACCGGCCACAAGCGCGTCGTGCCAGTCAGCGATACCGAGTCCCAACTCCTCTACGTCGTCGCGCGAGATGATCTGGTCGAGGCACGCGATCAGTGCTCCGGCACCCGCAGCGTGGACAGACTTGCCCGTGATGGTTCGCGTCTCGATGACAACACACAGATCAAGGCCCAGTTTGAGCAAGAGTTCGTGGAAAATGTCCTGCTCGGTGCGATCTAGTTTGACATGCGTGAGCGCCGTTTGCAGTGACTCCTCTAGTTGGGCTGGATCCGGATCCCACGCTTCAATGTTGGAACTGTCCAGTCGAAGCACACGAAATCCCGTCGACCCCGATTCGCTTGCCGCGTGCTCCTTCACGGCGCACTCTACTCGTTTTCGACAGACGTCGAATAAGGTTCGGAGCTCTCCGGACACGTCCCCCGTCGGTTCGGGAAACTGAACCAAGACAAATCGGCGGTGTCCACCATCTTTCGCATTGAGATCCAGAACTGCGTGTCCCATTGTTCCCGACCCGGCGAACAAATCGAGTACCAAATCGTCACCGCCGGGAGAGGTAAACACTTGAGCAAGGTATCTGAGCAACAAGACGGGCTTGGGATACGAGAACCTGATGCCCCATTTCTTTAGCATATTGCTATTCTGTTTTGTCGTTCCCACATTCCGTATTACGGACAGCACATGGCCCTGCAACTCCGATCGAGCCTTGTAACCGTAGATGGCTCCAGTTTCCGTCAACGCAAAACGCGTCTGCTTGCCATCGTTGTCTTGAATCGGTATACATCCATTGGCAATATACAGTTCAAGCAGGTTCCTGGAGCTCCATCCACTCTTGACGGTAGCGGCTTGCTGCAGCTGGCCCTCTCGCACGACGACTTCATCCAATACGTGCGGCCACTGGTCTGTGCGTACGGGAATCACACCTTCAGTGAAGGCTGCCGGAAATCCTGACGGAAGGGTGACCTTAGATGGAGGATTCTTGGGACCATTCTTGGTTATCGAATTCTCGATTTCCTCATTGAATAGCTTGCTTGTCTCTTCGATGTTAGGATCTATCACCGATGGCTTTGCGACCTCCTCAATTCTCTTTGCGAATGCAACGATGTACTCGTGGACCCCCTTGATCTTGCTCTGTTGGTCGACGTTCCCTTCATTGTTCCAAACGAATTGACAAAGGAAGTTCTTCTCACCAAAGACCTCGGCAAGTAGGAATCGCAAAGAAGCGACTTCCATATCGTTGATTGAGACTAGCAATACGCCATCATGTGAAAGGAGATTCCTCGCCAGTTTTAGGCGTGGATACATCATGTTCAGCCAGGCAGTATGAAACCGTCCAGAAGCTTCTGTGTTAGATGAGAGTTTACGTCCTTTGCCGTCCACCTGACCAGTAAGCTGAAGGTAGTTTCGGATGCTGTCACGGTAGTCATCCGGGTAGATGAAGTCTTTGCCGGTATTGTAGGGAGGGTCGATGTAGATCAGCTTCACGCTACCTGTGTAGCTCTTCTGGAGGAGCTTCAACACTTCAAGGTTGTCTCCCTCAATCATGAGATTCTGCGTCACAGCCCAGTTGACACTCTCCTCTGGACATGGACGCAGAGTTCCGGTCGATGGAGTGAGCGCGAGCTGCCGCGCGTGCCGCTTGCCGTTCCAATTGAGGCCGTACTTTTCCGGGCGTTCGTCAACGGCGTCGCCGAGGAGGTGCCTAAGGACCTCGAAATCCATTCTCCCTTCGGTGAATGCCTCGGGGAACAGGGTCCCCAGCCGCGCCACATTGGCGGCGACGAGGTCCGCTGAGCGAGTCTCTGGGTCACGGGCAGCAATCTTCTCCATGGATCCCCTCTCCCTCACTTGGGCGCAGGCGCCGGTTGGTGTGCGGTCTCCCAGCGGGGAACTGCGACATCTGGTCCACCTCGGCTCGTCTCCCCGTTCTCGGTAACGGCGGCCCCGCTCGGTCCGATGCTCGGATTGACACCAAGCCTCCTCCCAGGCCTTTGGCCGAAGTGGAAGTAGGCGTCCACGCGGACCGGTACGTGCGCACCAGAAAGGGCGACGGGAGAGTGCGTCTGCCAGACTGCCGACCCCGTTCGGAGGCGGAATGCGACAGCCAAACGGATCCCTTTGGGTTCGGCGCGCTCGACGCTTCGCTTCATGCAGACTCTTCCAGCCTCTCTCTCCTCGTTCTCAGAATCAAGCTACCGAATATAGCGCCTCCGCCCAGGAAGCGAATCCGTTTCGGCACTGTGGGCCGCGCGATGGAGCGTCGTTGATCACGGCGGCTGGGACGGTCGATCATCGCCCCGCTGGAGCCTGAGGTTCACATCTCACCGCCGCGCCGCAACCATCCGACAGGCGTCCCTATCCTTGGCCTTAGAGCCTTCTGGAAACCCAGACGGCGCGCCCGACGACGCGGATCTCCTCGGCGAGGCGTTCGTAGCTGTCGTACTCGGGATTGAGGGACTTGAGCACGACCCTGGGCGGCTCGGAGTGGGGCACGTGCTCGATCCGCTTGGCGACGAGCCCCATCCCGTCCCAGATGACGAAGATGCCGGGCGGGACCGGAACCTGACGGCTTACGTCGATGAGGATGCGGTCGCCGCTTGAGAGCAGCGGCTCCATGGAGTCCCCGTCCACGGTGATCATCCGCAGGTCCTCCGGCTTCGCCCGGAACTCATGGCGGATGAGCGGATCGGCGAACAGCCACGTTTGCTTGGCCTCCTCGAAGGCGTCGTTCCAAGCACCCGGACCCGCCGACGCGCGCGCGTCGATCTCCGGCACCGCGCTGTAGCCCCTCGGAGCCGCGTAGGGGCTCGGCGGTGCTGGCTTCGGATGCGCCCGGCGCGTGGACCTCCGGTCGTGCCTGAGCAAGTCGGGACTGCACCCGAGATGCTCGGCCAGGGCCTCGCGGTCGTCCTCGGCCAGCACCTTGGGCGTGCCCCGGTGGATGAACTGGTGCAGGTAGGAGGCGTTGCGCTCGATGGCGAGCGAGGCGGTGCGCAGGTTCGTGCTGCTATCGGCCACCAGCCTGAGCAGCCTCCGGCGCACCGGGTCCAGTTGATCGGCGTCCTTCTTTCTTCGTCCCATAGGTGGGAAATTACCCACGATACGCCATCTACGCAATGGGATGTTCCCGACTGAGGCATCCGACTACCCTTAGCGTTAGGGTAGCCTGAGGCCAACACCCCACACGATTCCCTTCGCGGGAGTCCTGAAGCGCACTGCGTTGGATAACGTCCCCTAATTCCACGCAGGAGCACTCGATAAGGGCAAATGGGGGCGTTCTCCGCCCCGCTGGCGGAGGGGTGCCGGACCCCCGATTCCGTATCTCGTTGTCTATCAACGATGTGGGAAATAGGCTATTTCCCACCATCTTGCGCACGTTACCGATACCATGTTCTGGTTTTCGGGCGATGGAGAACCTGACGAAGGAGTTCGAGCGGCGCGTGACGGCGTTCCTGCGGAGGACGCGGCTGTCGGCATCGGAATTCGGGGAGCGCGCGGTCGGCGACCGGAAGTTCGTGGGCGATGTGCGCCGGGGACGTTCGCCGAGCCTGGCGACGGCGGACCGGGTCCTGGCGTTCATGGAGGCTTACGAGCATGCGCGCGGACCGGATGGCTCGCGGGATTCGAAAACGAACCGGGGCGGCGGAAAGTCCTTCGCCCACTGACCCCACCAAAGGAAGGAAGGAAACGATGAGAACGTTGCTGACGACGATGTGGGCTGCGCTGTGGCTGCTGGTGCCCACCCGGCTCCTTGCCCAGGGCACGAGCCCGTGGGTGGAGGCGGTGAACGAGCTTCAGACGCAGTTCACGGGACCGATCGCGCGCGGGCTGTCGCTGATCGCGATCGTGGTGGGCGGGCTGATGTTCGCGTTCGGCGAGGGCGGGAGCAAGCGCACGCTGGCCGGGATCATCTTCGGGATCGGGATGGCCGTGGGCGCGGTCAACTTCCTGGCCTGGCTGTTCTGATGCGGGGCCTCAGGCGCTGGGCTGGCTACGGCGCGCTGAACCGTCCGCTGACGGTGCTGGGCGTGGAGCGGCGGCTGTTCCTGCTGGGCGCGACGCTCGCCGTCGCGGTGTGGAACGCGACGGCCTCGCTCGTGGCGGGCGGCGCGGTCTTCGCCGGCTGCTACGGCTCGGGCTGGCTCGCGGGCCGCAGGGATCCGGCCATGCTCGCTGTGCTCCGCGCGGCCGCGCGTTACCCGGCCCGGTACGATCCCGGCAAGTGCGCGGACGAGCCGTGGCACCTGAAGATCCGGGGGCGCGGCGAGTGAGGGTCGACGACGAGCTTCGGGCCTACGAGGCGGCGGGGTCGCTGGCCGAGGAGCTGCCCTACTGGGGCTGGCTCGACGACGGCCGCACCTGCCTGACCCGTTCGGGCGAGCTGATCGCGGCGGGCCGGATCACACCAGCGGTCACGGACGGCCGCACGCCGGAGCAGATCGACCGGGTGTTGGGCCTGTGGCAGCGTCTGCTGTCCGGGCTCGGTCCCGATGCGCGCCTGTACTTCCACATGCTCCGCCGTCCGCCGCGCAGCCCCGAGACGACCGTAGGGAGCGGGTCGAGTGTCGTGTCCCTTTCGTCCCGGAAGCGTCGGGCGTTCCTGTCTGAGCGCGTCCAGAGGCTTGACGCCTACATCGTCTGGTCCTTCGCCTCCGGCCTGCGCACGGCCGCCCGGGGCTCCAGAGCGGGAAAGCTCGCCCGGCTCGCCAGATGGAGGAAGCCCCGAAAAGGCGCGCCGACCTACCTCGCCTCGGAGATCGAGGCGGCGGCGGACCGATTCCGCGCCATGATCGACGCGGGCCGCTCGCTCGTCGCGGAGCACACGCCCGTCGAGTTGCTCGGGGCGCACGACGCATCCGTGCTTCTCTCCGATTTGACGAACAAGCCCGGCACGTTCTGGGACGGCGCGACGGGCAGCGGCATGAACTGGCGGCTCGCGCTGTCCGAACTCGAAGCCGAACGCTCGCACCTGAGGCTCGACGGCGAGCCCGTGATCCTCTACTCGCTCCTGTCGCCGCCCGGCCAGGCGCACGCGAACCTCCTTCGCGAGCTGTATTGCCTGGACGCGGTGACGACCGTCTCGCTCGAATGGCGGCCGTGGACTACTGAGGCGGCGCGGCGCCGGATCCGAAGCGCACAACGCCACTATTTCTCGCGGCGCTACTCGATGATGGCGCACGCGCAGGACGCCCAGGGCACGGCGGCGGCGATGGTGGATTCCGCTGCGGCCGCCGAGTCCGACCGTCTGGGAGCGGCACTCGTCGAACTCGAAGCCGATGGCGTGGCCTACGGCGAGGCGTCGCTCACCGTCGCACTCCACGGCGACTTGAACGAAATCGAACGCCTAGACGGCGACGTGCGCCGCCTGTTCGCCGCGCACGATGCGAAGGTGATCCGGGAGGGCTACGGCCAGCTTCCCGCATGGTTCTCGCGGCTCCCGGCCCAGCCGCGAAGCCGTCAGGTGCGGAAGGTGTTCGCATCGGCTGGCCTCGCGGCTTGCCTCGCGCCCGTGTTCGGGCCGCCGAGGGGAGAGAAGAAGAGCCGGCATCTGGACCGCGAGCCGCTGGCGGTGTTCGAGACGCCGTGGCGGACGGCGTACCGCTACGACCTGTTTGCGGGCGACGTGGGCCACACGCTGATCCTGGGCGCGACGGGATCGGGCAAGAGCTTCACCTTGAACTTCCTGCTGGTCGAGGCGCTCAAGTACGATCCGCGCATCCTCATCCTGGACCTGGGCGGCTCCTACCGCTGGCTGACCCGGTTCCTCGGCGGCCGCTACCTGGAGCTCGCGCCCGGCGAGGCGGAGCCGACGCTCCGGCTTACACCCTTCGCGCTGCCCGCCACCACGCGCACGTTCCAGTTCCTCACCGGCTGGATCCTCCGGCTGCTGAAGCTGGGCGGCTTCGAGGCGAGCGGCGCGGACACGAGCGAGATCCGCGCGCGGATCGAGGACCTGTATGCGCTTGGGGCCGAACGCCGGACGCTGAGTGTGCTGGCCGGTTCGCTCCCCTCCGCGATGTGGCCCGCGCTGAGCCGCTGGACGGAGGGCGGAGCGTGGGGCGCGTTCTTCGACAACGCCCCGGCGGGCGCGGCGGACATCGAGTTCCGGGACTGGCAGGTGATCGACCTGGCGGGTGCGGCCGAGCACGCGGACCTCTGCGAGGCGGCGCTCGCCTACCTGCTGGAGCGGATGCGCCTGGAAATCGAGGACACGGCCGAGACGGCGCGGCTCAAGCTGATGGTCGTGGACGAGGCGTGGCGGTACATGCAGGACCCCGCCGTGCTGAACTACCTGGCCGAGGCGGCCAAGACGTGGCGGAAGAAGAACGCCGCGCTCGTGCTCGCGACCCAGTCCGCCGTGGACGTGACCGGGACGCCGGGCGCCTCGGCCCTGCTCGAATCGATCCCGACCAAGCTGTTCCTCGCCAACGCCGAACTGCCCGCGGAGGCCGGGGCGCTGTTCCGGCTGAACGAGTCGGAGGTCGACCGGATCCGGGCGCTGACGCCCAAGCGCGAACTGTATCTCCGCCGCCCGGACGAGGCGGCGGTGCTCCGCCTGGAAGTCGATCCCGAGAGCTACTGGCTCTACACCTCCTCGCCGCTGGACGCCGAGAAGCGCGCCGAAGCCGTGGCGAGGCACGGCCTGGCCCGGGCGCTCGAAGCGCTGGCCGGCCGAACCCACCCCACCCCATCAACCGAGAGGACGTGAACACCATGAAAGCATCTCCAACCGCGGCGATCCTGCTCGGGATCGTCGTCGTGCTGCTGACGCTGCTCCTGACGGCGCTCCCCTGCGATGCCGCCGCGCAGCAAACGGACGGCGGCGCCACCGTTCTTCCGGCGCCCGGCGAGGGTGCGGACCGCATCCACCGGCTCCGAGCGCGCGTGCGCCATACAACCCTGATCGTGCTTCCGGCCGGAGAGCGGATCCTCGATTTCGTCGTAGGCGACTCCGAGTACTGGCATCTGACCGGGGCGGCGAACGTCGCATACCTGAAGCCCCTGGCCGAGGACGCCGCGACCAACGTCGTGCTCGTCTGCGAATCCGGGCGCATCTACTCGTTCCTCGTTTCCGAGCACGCCGAGGACCCGACCCACCTCGTCTTTCGCGTCGAGGCGGGCGCGGAGGCGGCGGGCATGTCCGGTGGCGCGGGCGGACCCCCGTTCGTTGCCCGGAGCGAAGTCGCCGCCTACCGGGAGATGGCGGCCGAGGCGGCCGAAGCCGCCCGCCGCGCACAGGAACGGGCCGAGGCCGGGATCATCGAGGCTCGCGAGCGGGCCGCGAGTGAGATCGAGGCGTTCCGCGCCGCCTATCCCGCACGGCTCGCGTTCGAGTACCGGCTGGACCGGGGAGCGTCGGGGCGACCGTTCTTGGTCGAGGCGATGTGGCACGACGGACGGTTCACCTACATCCGCTCGCGCGCGCAGGAGTCGCCTGCGCTCTACGAGATGAAGGACGGCGAGCCGAGCATGGTCGCCTACGACCTCACCGAGGACGGCCTCTACATCGTGCACCGCGTCCTCGGCGACGGGTGGCTCCAGATCGGCGACAAGCGGGTGCGCTGGCGGTTCGAGCCCCGGGAGGGCTCCCGATGAGCCGCTGGAAGCAGTGGGTGAAGGAGCCGAAGGGCGCGCTGCCGGGCGGCCTCGTCACGAAAGCAGGGATCGTCCTGATCGCCTTGCTGGTCGCCGGACTGCTGTTCTCGTCGTCGCTCGCCGGTCCCGGTGACGACGAGGCCACCACCGGAGCGCCGGCACAGCCGCGGGCGGTGAACGACCGCGAGGGCCGGTCGTTCGAGGAGGGCCTCCGCGACGAGACGGAGCGCGAGACGCAGCGGGCCGCCGCCCGGGACCGCGCCGCCCCGCCGGACCGGCAAGCCGGAGCCCCCTCCGGCGCGGCGTCGGCCGGGGTGGGGTCCGCAGGTACGGATGCCGGCGGAGGCGGCCGAGCCCCAGGCATGGGCCGCGCCGAGTTCGAGTTGCGTGAGGCGCTCCGGCTGGAGGAGGTCGAGCGCAGGACGCGCTCGCTCCGCTCGTTTCCCGTCGCGCACTCGCACCGGGATCCGAACCAATCCTCCGATGCGACGGCGTCCCCATTGCCGCCCGAGTCTCCCGATGCGGCACTCGACGGCGCGCTCGCGTCCCTCGGGCAATCCCTCGCCACCCTTGAGGCCGAGATGGCGGCTGAGCTGGCTGCTGGCGAGTTCGCACCCGGCGCGGGCGGCCAGGTGCCGCAGACAGGTCTCCCCGCGTCCGGCGCGTCCGAGCCCGGCCGTTTGGTCCGGCCGCATGACCCGCCGGGCTGGGAACGCATCCACGAGGGCACGTTCCTGGAGGCGGTCCTGGTCACCCAGTTGTCGGGCGAGTTCCCCGGCCCGGTGCTCGCGATGGTGTCGGTGCCGCTGTATTCGGCCGACCGCCAGCGCGTGCTGGTTCCGCGCGGCGCGCGCGTCGTGGGCACGGCCCGCGCCGTCCAGGACCGGGACCAGACCCGTCTCGCCGTCGCGTTCCACCGGCTGCTGTTTCCCGACGGGAGCTGGGTGGACCTTGAGTTCACCGGCCTGAACCAGGTGGGCGAGAGCGCGCTGCGCGACCAGGTGAACCGTCGTTACCTCTCGACCTTCGCCGCCGCCGGAGCGGTCGGCGCGCTGAGCGGTCTCACGCTCGCCGGAGCATCGCCATACGGACTCCGGGCGGGCGTCGGCCAGGGGCTCGGAGGCAGCGCCACCTCGATGCTGGACCGGTATCTGAACCGGATGCCGGAGATCACGATCCGCGCGGGCCACCGGATCCGCGTCTGGCTCACCTCCGATGTCCTGATCCCCCGTAAGACCGCAAACCGCTGACACGAAAGGACTCCCCCATGCATCACCGCATCCTCATCGCCGCACTTCTCGCCCCGCTGCTGACGCTCGTGGCACCCGCTCCCGCGAGCGCGCAGATCGACCTCGGCAGCTGGTTCCAGCGGGCCACGATCATCGCGAATCAGATCACGCAGATCTCGCACCAGGTCAGCCAGATCCGCGCGCTGGCCCGCCAGCTTACGGAACTCGAAGACCAGCTCGACCACATGGAGCGCGCCGCCAAAGGCGAGATCGACGCGCTGCTCCGACCGTTCTCCGACCTGGCCGCCGACCCCGTCGGATTGGTGAGGAACGGACTTGCCTGGCGCTCCGACTTCACGGGCGCGGCCCGCGGGACCGTCGATGCGGTCCGGGACTTCGGCAACGGACGTTCGTTCACCGGACTCTGGCGCACTGCCCACGGGACTGCCGACCGGGTGACGGAGGCCGACATCCTCGACCTCTACCGGAGCCTTTCGCCCCAAGCGGCGACGCAAGCGGTCGAGGATTACCGCCGCGCCCGCGTGGCCGCGGACCGTCACCGGGTGCTCGATTACGCGGCGCTCGACGCGGCTGCCGCGCTCGCCGGGACCATCGAGAGCGCGCAGGGCTCGTTTGGGGACCTCACGGCGAACGGCAACCCGTCAAGAGAGCACGTAAGTCGTTGTGTCTATTAGCTGATTGGCTCGCAGGCCTCCGAGATGCCCCCAGAGTTGCCCCAAACGTGCAGTTGCCCCCGGCACCCGTCAGCGACGCCTCGTTGCCCTTCCAGTGCTGGGCGCGTGCGCGGAGCGCGTCGCCGAGGCTGGCGACGGCCAACCGGGTTCTCGTGCCCACTCCAAGCACTACGGCACCAACGCCCGGATGATTCCGGGACTCACCATTGAAAGACGGAGGACAGAAGCGATGACGAGTGTGATCGAAAAGAAAACGCGAGCGCCGCGACGCTTTCTGCGGCTGCCGGAGGTAATAGCCCGCACCGGCCTGTCGCGGAGCACGATCTATGTCCGGCTGGACGAAGGGCGCTTCCCCCGACCGGTCTCGCTGGGCGGTCGCGCGGTCGGCTGGATCGAGGCAGAGGTCAACGAGTGGATCCGGGAGCGGATCGAGGAGAGCCGGGGGGCAGGGATGCCTGCAAAGCAAGCCACTACGGCTTCTTGAGGTGCGGCTTGAGGGCCGATTCAGGTTCCAGCCTCGCCATCGCACCCCTCGGTCGACCTGTCGCGACGGAGCCCGTCCGAGAAGGTTAGATTGGATGCCTTGCCCCTACTTGAGTTGAGAGCAGCGGATGGCCCGACACACGGAACCGTTGGTGAACGCCGTCTTGGCCGGTGCTCTGGACCGTAGGCACCCGAGATGGCGCGTGACCGCCGAGCAAACTGATGTCTTCGGCCACCGGGGACTGCGACCCGATGTCGTCGTTAGGCTCGGCGGCACTCCACCCATCATCTTGGAGACGGAATTCGCACCGGCGACCACCGTCGAGGAGGATGCCCGCGCTCGGTTGGGCAAGACCACGAAGGACTCCGGCTTCGAGATCGAACAGGTTGTCGCGATCCGTTTGGACGCTGCCCTCCGTCGCGCCAGTGATCTCCCGGCCGCAGTCGAGGCGTCGCGGGTCGAGTGGTGTGTTCTCTCGGGCCATCGCGGCGACTCCCTCCGGTGGCCCGACCGAGGTTGGCTCGGCGGCGGGATCGACGACCTCGCCCGTGCGATCGAAGAGGTTTCCCTTTCGGAACGTTTGGTCGCGGAAGGTCTCACGATTCTAGAGCAGGGTGTGCGGCAGGCTGCCCATATCCTCCGCGCCGATGCGGCCGAGACCTCTCGGACGGGGTTGGAAGCGACCGCTCGGCTTCTGCACCAGGAAGACAGCGAACAGACATCGCGTATGGCGATGGCAATCATCGCGAATGCGATGACCTTTCACACCACACTGGCGGGCCTGCATGGAATCCCCCATCTCGACAGCCTGCGCGGGGCGTCCGGTAGCATCCTTCGGCCACGACTCCTCCAGTGCTGGCGGGATATCCTGCGAATCAACTACTGGCCTATTTTCAAGATCGCGATCGATCTCCTGCTGACCATTCGGGACGCCCCGGCCTTGACCATCATGGACCGGCTCGCCGATGTCGCCCACGAGCTTGCAAGGATCGGGGCAACCAGCCTCAATGATCTCTCCGGGCGGATGTTTCAGCGGCTGATCGTGGATCGCAAGTTCCTCGCCACGTTCTACACGCTCCCCAATTCGGCAACGCTGCTGGCTGAACTTGCGGTCCCGGATCTTGACGTGGACTGGGGAGACGCATCCGCAGTCCAGAAGCTGCGGATGGGCGACCTCGCTTGTGGGACCGGCACGCTTCTGCTGGCAGCCTATCAAGGCGTGCTTTCGCGGCACCGACATGCCGGGGGCGATGACGCAGAGCTACACGCTCGGATGATGGAGCGAGGCTTGGTGGCTGCTGACATCATGCCCGCAGCCACGCACCTGACAGCCTCGAATCTCTCCGGCACCCACCCTGGGATCACATTTGAGCGTACGTGCGTGTACACCATGCCGTACGGCCGACAGCCTCAGGAGCGGGAACTACCAATCGCCATCGGGTCTCTGGACCTCTTGGACGAGGGCCATGCGTCGATGGCGCTGTTTGGCACTGGGCAACGGCAGGCGCGCGGGGACAGGGAAGACGAGGGGAATGTCGACGCCCGCGTGGAGATCCCGCCCGAGTGCCTTGACTTGGCCATCATGAATCCGCCGTTTACCCGTCCTACCAACCATGAATCGACTACTGTGCCCGTCCCGTCGTTCGCGGGTTTCGACACGAGCGCGGACGAACAGCGTGACATGTCGAGGCGGCTGAACGAGATCGGTCGCTACATGGGGTCGCGTGTCGGCAATGGCAACGCTGGGCTGGCCTCGCACTTCGTGGACCTCGCGCACGCGAAGACCCGTCCGGGTGGACTGATCGCTCTGGTGCTCCCTGCATCGTTCGCCCAAGGAGGGTCGTGGGAGGCCGCACGCTCACTGATCGAAACCGAATACGAGGACATTGTTGTCGTGTCGATTGCGGCAACGGGCAGCACTGACCTAGCGTTTTCCGCTGACACGGGAATGGCCGAGGTGCTCTTGGTGGGGAGGAAGAGAAGGGTTGGGGACTTGGCGAGCCGTTCCACCCTGTTCGCGAACCTGAAGCGGCGGCCGAAGAGCCTACTCGAAGCCACTGACGTGGCGCGCGCGATTCGCGAAACTCCGCGCGATGGCGAGAGGGCAGGCTGGTTGTTGGTGGGAGACAGTGCAGTAGCAGGCAGCTACGTGCGCGACAGACTGTCCTCCACCGGGGCGGTCGGGATCGGAAACCCTGACCTTGCCGTCACGATGCTAGCGCTTGGCGCGGGGAGCCTTCAACTGCCTCGGCGGAAGGACACTCTCGACGTTCCCATCGCCACGCTGTCCGAACTCGGGAACCGTGGACCGATCGACCGTGACTTGGTGGGCCGCGGCTCGCAAGGCTCGCCTCGGGGGCCATGGGACATGGTAGGCTACACCGAAGCTGAGACGCCACCAACCTACCCCGCCCTATGGGCACATCACGCCCCACGGGAGCGGTGTCTAGTGGTCGAACCGGATCGTGCCGGTCGTGTTCGGGAGGGTTGCCACGACGCTGCGGTTGAGAGGTGGAAATCGGCGGCCAGCCAACTTCACTTCAATCGGGATTTCAGGATCAACTCTCAGAGCTTGGCAGCCTGTCTGACACGGGAACCGGCGATAGGAGGCAGGGCGTGGCCCAGCTTCCTTCTGGATCGCTCGGAGTGGGAGATGCCCGTCATTCTGTGGGCCAACACGACCCTCGGCCTCATGTCCTTTTGGTGGAAGGGGTCCAGACAGCATCAAGGTCGAGCATCGATGACGTTGAGCCGCTTGCCCGAGTTGCCAGTCCTAGACCCCCGACAACTCGGTGAGGGACAGATCCACCAAGCCCACGAGATCTTCGCGGAATTCCGGCACCGTCCCCTTCTGCCGGCCAACGAGGCGTATCGGGATCCGGTTCGGGCGGATCTTGATCGAGCCGTGCTCGTGCGCCTCCTGGGCCTGTCCGAAGGGATCGAGGATTCCCTTCGGCTCCTTCGCAATCAATGGTGTGCGGAGCCGAGCGTACACGGAGGCAAGGGTACGCGAATCCGGGTCTAATGGGATCGTCGTGTACTCAGATCCAGGCGGTGTGTCCCCCGTGTATTCACCGGTGAGCGGACATAGGCAGCGCCATCGCCCCCGATCAGTGCCACCAGCAATCGACAGATCAGAGCCCGCATCTCAAGCGTGAGGTTCCCGTTGCTGCCTTCTTGCCGTGCGCGGAAACCGAGGGGAGCGTCCATGAACAGCGCCTCGTGGAGGGTGTCGTTCCGGATTGCTACCACTTCTGGTCCAGAAGCTCTGGGGTCTGCCCACGTGGGCGTTTCAGCGCCGAACTTGCAGCACATCGACTTGATCCGACGAGCCTGAGGTAGGTCACCTGGAGCACGGCCCCGAACGCCGGTCGTCAGCCTGTAGCAGGCATCCATCGCTGCATAGAAGTACACAAATCTCTCGAACTCCAGATTCTGCGGGCGCTGGCCAAGGAACAGGGCGTGGACAGCCGCCGCGTAGAGCTTTGCCCGGCCCGGCTCGGCGAGGTTTTTCTTCCAGAAGTCGTCAGCCAACTCAACCGCACGGGTGAGATGCGCGCCGGGCAGGATGAAGTCGACGAGCTTGCCCGGCTTGAGCGGGGTAGTGTCGAGAAACCCCGCCTCCGTGGCCGTCAGCCGCATACCGACGAAGAACGACAGCGCCCAGATATGGAAATCGAGGTGGTCGTCGCTGCCGTCCGTGTGCTCGATCATGTGTGTGTGTGGCAATCCGAAGACCCGAGAGGCGTAGGGCAACTCCCGAACCCGGCCGTGTAGCGCGACAATCAGGATGAGAAGCCAGCGACAATCAGGATGAGAGAGCGGGGGGTGGTCGCGAGCTGCCCGAGATTTGGTGTTTTTCCCGAGAGCGGAGAGATGCCAGGTGCCGGGCCGACACATCACGGACCACCAGATGGAGCTCTACATGACGTACCGGAAGGAGGACCGCCCGGCGCTGGCTTCGGCGAAGGCGGGATTCAGCACGTCGACGGGGTACCGGATCGAGTCTGATCCGCGGCCGCCGTCGCAGAAGCGGAAGCGGAGGGGACGCAGGAGGCCGGATCCGCTGGCGGGGATCTTCGAGGAGGAGATCGTGCCGCTGCTGCGGGCCAACCCCGGGCTGCGGGCGGTGGCGCTGTACGAGGAGATGATGCGGCGGCACCCGGAGTTGCATGCGGGGGTTCGCCGCACGCTCGAGCGGCGGGTGCGGGCGTGGAAGGCGAAGCATGGGCCGGACCAGGAGATCATCTTCCTGCAGAAGCACAAGCCGGGACGCCGCGGCCTGTCGGACTTCACGGACGCGACGGGCCTGGGCGTGACGGTTGCCGGGAAGCCGTTGGCGCACAAGCTGTATCACTTCCGGCTCGAGTACTCGGGCTTCTGCCACGCCGCGGTGGTGTTGGGCGGGGAGAGCTTCGTGGCACTTGCCGAGGGGCTGCAGGATGCGCTCTGGGCGCTGGGCGGATGTCCGAGGGAGCATCGGACGGACAGCCTGTCGGCGGCGTTCCGGAACCTGAAGTTCGACGTGCGCGACGACGTGACGCGGCGCTATGAGATGCTGATGGCGGACTACGGGATGGAGGCGAGCCGCAACAACCGGGGCCTGGCGCACGAGAACGGGTCGGTCGAGGGGCCGCACGGGCACCTGAAGCGGGCGCTCGGGGACGCGCTGCTGTTGAGAGGTTCGCGGGACTTCGAGACGATCGAGGACTACCGGGCATTCCTGGCGACGGTGGTGAGCCGGCGCAACGCCCGCAACCGGGAGCGGATCGACGCGGAGCGGCAGGTGCTCCAGTCGCTGCCGAAGCGGCGCAGCGACGGCTTCGAGGAGACGCTGGTGCGGGTGACGAGGACGGGCGGATTCTCGCTGCGCCGGGTGTTCTACACGGTGCCTTCGCGGCTGGTGGGACACCGGCTGCGGGTGCGGCTCTACGACGACCGCCTGGTGCTGTTCGCGGGCACCGACGAACTCATGACGCTGCCGCGGGGCCACGCGGGCCCGGGAGGGCGGCGCGGGCGGGTCGTCGACTTCCGCCACGTGCTGCCGTCGTTGCGCCGCAAGCCGATGGCGCTCCTGAACTGGATCTGGCGCGATGGCCTGTTCCCCCGCGACGCCTACCGGCGCGCCTTCGAGGCACTGGTCGAAGACCTGGACGGCCGCGAGGCCTGCCACCGGATGGTGGATCTGCTGGGCCTGGCCCACGACCACTGCTGCGAGGCCGGGCTGGCGGCCGAACTGGACGCACTGCTCGACGCGGGACAACTGCCCGATCCCGCCGCGCTGCGCGAGCGCTTCCTGCCAAAGCCGGACCCCGTGCCGGACGTTGACACGCCCCTGCCGCCGATGTCGGTCTACGACGGCCTCGCACCGGACGCCCACGCCTCGCCGGCTTCGCCCCCCGGAGGACTCGCATGAACGCCCCCTTCATCGTTGATCCCCCCGAGATGGACCTGCTGCTCAAGCAGCTGCGCCTGCCGACCATGCGGGCACAGTGGCGCAGCTTCACCGAGCGCGCCGACCGGGAGGGCTGGCCCTCGGCGCGCCTGCTCGCCACGCTGTGCAGCCACGAGGTCACCGACCGCGAGCGGCGGCGCTTCGAGCGGCACCGGGCCGAGGCGAAGCTGCCGCCCGGCAAGACGCTCGACAACTTCGACTTCACCCTCGTCCCGGCGGTCTCGAAGGCACGCGTCGGCGTGCTGGCGACCGGTGACACCTGGCTCGCGGAGGGCGCCAACGTGTTGTTTTTCGGACCGCCCGGCACGGGAAAAAGTCACTTGGCGGCGGGTCTCGGGCTGAAGCTCGTCGAGAACGGGTTCCGGGTCCTCTACCAGCGCACTACGAACCTGGTCCAGAGGCTTCAGACCGCCCGCCGGGACCTCGCCCTCGAAGCGGCCATCCGCAAGCTCTACAAGTATCACCTCCTGATCCTCGACGACTTCTCCTACGTCACGCACGAGCAGGCGGAGACCAGCGTGCTCTTCGAGCTGATCGGGGCCCGCTACGAGAACCGGTCGGTTCTGGTGATCGCCAACGAGCCCTTCAGCACCTGGGGCAGGATTTTCGGCAGTGACGCCATGACGCTGGCCGCAGTCGACCGCCTCGTCCACCGCTCCCACATCTTCGAAGTCAACGCCGAGAGCTACCGCAAGCGCGCCGCCTACGCGGCCCAGGCGGCTCTTGCGAAGGAGCCGGCCGCTGAAGGCCCGGACCCGGCGGAGGCGGGCTGAAGCGCTCCACAACGCGGGTCCCTCCCCCGAACGGGACCGAAGAGGCGGCAGAGATGGCCCTGAGAGGCCCGTGGAGCCGCCGGAAGGGTCACCGACGAACCCCTCGGAGCCTCTGACAACCCGAATCCCGGGGCCGGACGGCCCGAATCCGGAGCATCGGGGCGAACAGGGGGCGGGAAATGCGCCCGTCGAGGGCGCTTTGACGCACTCGGCCTACCGTTACCCCTCGGAAGAAGGCCAGCCGACGCTCCGGCCCGGCTCGCTACGCTCCCCGCGCCGGAGCGTCGGCCGAGCCACCCACCAACCCCCCGCAGCGCACCCCTCCCCACGTCCCCACCACCCCACCACCACCCCCCCCTCCCTTGCCCCAGCCCCCCAAACCCCTCATCATCTCCACACTCGAAGCGTCGCGGCCTCTTATTCTCACCTTGATTGTCGCAACGCTCTCATCTTGATTGTCGCCGCGCACGGCCGCTCGTGATGTCCCGGACCTGTTGGGCTGGGGCGTAGATCCAGCCGTCTTCCACGGTATCGGACGTGAGCACATCGCTGACGACTCGTTCAAGATCCGGCCGCGGACTGATGGTGACCGGTCCCGCTTCGATTCGCAGGGGATCGGGATAGAACCCAAAGGTCTTCTTGTGGAGCATCGTGCCGAGATTGATTTGTGAGGTGTTCCAGTTGGCTAGCGATCCATCGAACTGGCTGAATGCTGAGCGCTGGAAGTCAACGGTGTCAACGCCAAGAGGCCGTCGCCGAACTCCGCCGAAGCGCGGACGATGGGGGAGCCGCTGGCGGAGGCCGATCCGTCTCCGGGACGGCGCTGGAAGTCTTGGGAAACCGCCTCGATTCGGGCGGTTGACACGGTCGGAATCGGGCCTCTCCGTGTACGGTATGGAGACGCTGGCGACCCGAGATTCTCAGCGCCACAAGCCGTCTGGCGCGCTGGCCCCAGGGCTGGCCCACGGCCTTAAGGTCCGTGAGCCAGCATACCCCCGGTATAACCGCGGGGCTGGCGAGGGGCTTTGCCCCTTCGATCCCCAACAGACCCGCGCTCCGGTGGATTGCGCGGGCGGGGGCGTCGCCCCCCGTCCCCCCGTGGCGGCGCAGCCTGATGGCTAGACGCCGCCCGGTCATCGTCGCCGTCCGCCTCACGCCGGAGGAGTCCGCCGACTGGCGGGCCAAGGCGGCGGCTGCCGGCGTGCCGCTGTCGGCGCTACTGCGGCGGGCAATGGCGCGCACCCGGACATGGACCGCCCCGGCGGCCGCAATCGAGCGCGAGCGTACCCGGCAGGTCTCACGCATCGGGAACAACCTCAACCAGATCGCCCGGTGGGCGAGCATGCACATTCCCGCGCGGATCTGTTGTGATCGTTGAACTTACGGGATTCCTCAGGCGAGTTCCCGCTGATTGATTCCCGCTACTTCGACTTCCCGTCGCGCAACCTTCTGCGGGCGTCCAGCGCCTTCCTGAGTTGTCCCTCGTCCGCTCTCTGGTAACACTGAAGGACGGTCTTGGCCGTCTTCCAGCCTCCGAGTTCGCACAGCACCTTGAGCGGCTGATCCATGAGGTCGGACGCGAATTTCCGCCTTAGCGAGTGCCAGCCCCGGCCCCGCTTGGGTTCCAGCGCCGCGAGCGTCTGGGCTCTCTGCCACCAGAAGCTCGGCAGCGACCGTCCCACGCACCGCGCGGCATCCGTCGGCGCGGGCAGCACCGGCCCGTCCCCGGTCCCGGCACTCATCGCTTGCGCCTCCTCCAAAGCGGCCAACGCCTCGTCGGTCACGGGCGTGGTGTGCCCGTAGCCCGTCTTTTCGTGCTTCGCGCGCCACCGAACCGTCCCGCCCTTGAAGTCGATATCAGGCCACTGAAGCTGGCGGATCGCTCCGATCCGGTGGCCGGTCTCGTGCGCGAGTACGAGCGCTACATGGAACCGCCAGTCCACCTGGCGGGACACCTTCAGCAGCGCCTCGTACTCCTGTTCGGTGAGGACGACCCGGGTGGGGTTCTTCTCGACGGGCTTCCTGAGACCCTTGAGCGGGTTGGATTCGAGGAGCAGGTGGCCCCGCTCGTCCCTCGACCTCGCCGCCCAGTTGAGCACGGCCATCAGGAACGTCAGGTCGCATGCGATCGTCCGGTTCGACACGGGCCTGCCCGAGATGCCGATCCTTCCCGCGCGGCGCTCCCGGATGAACCGGTCCCAGTCGCGCTGCGAAAGCGTTGCCGGGTCCCGGTCCCACCCGAAGAACTGGAGGAACATCGCGATCGCGGTCCTGTCGCCCTGCTGCGTATCCTCGGCCTTGGTGGGCGTCACCTCTTCGCCGTAGATTTCAAAAAGCCGTCCCAGCGTGAGCGGCTCGGGCTCGGCTTCGGGCTTGCCGTTGGGCCGAAGTGTCGCGAAGCCCGCGGCGGCTTCGTCCGCCTGCTTCTTTGCCCGGTTCCAGTCGCGGTGTCTGAGCGACCTCGTGAGCCTTCGCCCGTTCTCGCGCCACTCCATCTGGTACATGCCGGTCTTCGGATCAGGGAAGACCCTGACCCGGTTCCGGCCCCACTCGCCAGCGCCGTACGAGCGCCGACTTCGTTTCGTGCGTGCCATCATTCGATTCCTCTCTCGATGGACCGCACGATCTGCGCGCCCGGAATGTCGCCGCGGGAGGCCGTCCGCGCCAGATCCCAGCGGTCCCGGACGCTCCCGGGATTCGTCGCGGCAGGCGCCGGGGGCGGCTTGTCGGTGTCCCGAGGGGTCGTGCTTGGTTGCGTGGTGAACGGGTGCTTCGGCGTATTCATGCAAGGAACGCTGAGAGGTCGCCCGCAAGACAGTCAACCCGCCCGGAATCGGCAATTGTTCGATAACGTCGAGGAGGTCGAATAGCGTCCGGTAGCTGGCGCCGCCCGTCGCCAACGGGGTGGGAAACACGCCCCGGCAAGGTCTCCGCAGACCGTTCGCACTCCTCAGTCCGTAGCTTCGTGGGCGGGCCGGAACGCCGCGTTCGTCAACCACCGCTTAGAGTCCGAATCGCCGCTGAATTGCCCGAAGCGCCGGGTGTCGTCGTTCATGAT
This sequence comes from Longimicrobiales bacterium, assembly GCA_965204275.1. GTDB lineage: Bacteria > Gemmatimonadota > Gemmatimonadetes > Longimicrobiales > Gaopeijiaceae > Bin94. Next base: position 372,592 of record CBDBEC010000002.1, on the reverse strand, counting down.
GGCCACCAAGGCCCGTTGGATCGCGTTCTCGGCCTCGACCGGGGGCGTTCTCCCTTGTCCGAGTTCTCCCGTGCGTTCCTGAACGCCGCGTCCTCGGCGACCATGGCCGAGGTCGGCCAGGGCCTTCGGCCAGCCCTCCAGAACCGCCAGCCGCCTCCCGTCCTGCCCCGGCTCATGGCCGTACCTGCATGTGCAAACGACATGGGGTACCAATGCACACTTCGGCGCCCGGGCCGTGCACACCCGCTCAGACCGGAAAGCCGCTTCGCACCAATGATCTGCGCCCTCCCGACCGCGGTGGCCGGGGCCGCAGCGCTCGTTTGGGCGGGGCTGGGAGCGACCCGGCAGTCCGAGGGCCTGCTACGGGTTCGGGACCGGGTGGCTTTGCACACCCCGGCCCCGTCCCCTCGGGTCGCTCCCAGACCAGCGATCCCTTCGCGGGAAGGCGGTTCGAGCGCCACTTCGAGGCGGCGGACAACCCGTTCGCCGACCGGCAGGCTGACGAGCAGTCCTGCATCGCCGCGCAAGCTTGGGACGCGGCCGTCACCGGCTCGCCGTGGCCTTCCCGCACGGGACTGCTGGATGGGAGAGACCCCGCAGCGGCGGGGAGGATGGGGCTGTCCGGCTCCATCCTCTCCGATGCCAAGCGAGGCATGGCCGAGAGGGGGGTCTCTCCCATCCACGTCAAAGGAACGCGGATCGGCATCGGCGCTCCGCCGACCGTGGCGCAACGGCATACTCGTCAGCGACTTGCATGACCGAATCCGTGCCCGGTCGAACGGCGATTTCGTGTCCGGCGACCCCCAAAGTGAACCGGACACGCAGGACTTGCCACCAACATCCGCTCCGGCGCGGATCTGACGCCGTGGGTCGCCCTGCAAGTTATCATGGTGAAGCGGCAGGATTTGGCCAGACTTCGCGCGCGGAGAAGAGAATGACCAAAGCGGACCTCGTTGAGAAGGTCGCCGATGTGATTGGACCACGAGTCACCAAGAGGGAATGCGGACTGATGGTCGAAGCCTTCCTCGACGCCGTGATGGACGCGCTCGCGCAAGGCGACCGCATCGAGCTTCGGGGATTCGGCGTCTTCAAGGTGCGGCACCGCAAGGCCCCGACGGCACGCAATCCCAGGACCGGCGCGGCGGTCGAGGTGCCGTCCCGCGATGTGCCGGTCTTCGAGCCTTCGAGGCACCTCCGCAGCCGGGTGGACCTCGGCTGGGGGGTTCTTGGGAAGGAAGCGCACCGGGAGGCCATCCGCGAGCCATGAGCCTCGCCGTCGATGCCACGATGCGGCCCGGCGGTCGTCCGCGGTCGAGACGGCGTTTCCGCTGGCTTGAGCCACTGTTATGTGGCCGATGTGCGAAACAGCCCCAGAGGCGACCCCGGCGGAGGGACGGGCGGAGTCCGTCCCGGAGGCCGGGGGGACCGGCGCCGCAGCGGTGGCAACGCCGACCACGCCGCCCGCCGGTCACGCCGCAGACTCACCCGCGAACCGACGGCCTCGATGGGAGGGGATCGGTGGTCGGCGGGAGAAGATCCCGAGCCCGAGCGGCGGCAACGTTCGGCCAAGCGGATGGCCGGGCGGACTCCCCAACCGCGAACGCTGCCGGAGCGGAGGTTTTCCTGGGGGGATCGAAGGGGGGCGGCAGCACCCCTCGCCAGCCCGCGGTTATACCGGGGACTCCCCACCATTTGTCAACGGTGTTGAAGGCGGGGTTGCAACCCCGCCTCGGGGATGCGGAGAGACTCGGCGGCGTTTCGCCAAGCGTCCTGGTGGGCGTTTGGCCTCGCCTCGCACAGGCGGGCGCGAGAAGGCGCTCGGAGCCACGGTCGGTCCCCTTCCGGAGCTGGCTCCAGAAGGGTTATGGGAGACAAGCCAGAAGGGTTATGGGAGACAAGCCAGCATACCCCCTGGGGCCACGCTTCGCGGGTCCCCGAGCGAGGCTGGCGGGGGGCCATGCCCCCTCTGACCCCCATGGAGATCGCCGCGTCCGCGAAGGGCGGCGTACTTGGCCTTGCTGACGGGATCGCGCTGGACCGCGACCCGTGCCCAGTGGTAGACTGCGTCGCGAAGGCGGGCGTGGGCGGCCATGCGGCGCACGACGAGCTTGTACTTGCCGGATCGCCGTGTGACGGGCGCTACGCCTGTGAGACACCGCAACGCCTTGCAGTCCCGGCGCGCCAGCGCTTGGGGCGCCGGGTTGGTCGGAGCCGGAGTCCTCGCTGTCGGCCAGGACGTCGATCAGGCGGGCGATCTCCCGCTTGGCGTCGGCGAGTTGGCGGTGTACGAGGCGGAGGCGTTCGGAGACGCTTCGGATGTGGGCGACCGCGGCCTCGGTGGTACCGGGCGCGACGGCAACGGCCGGGGCGCGAAGGATGTCGAAGAGCTGGTCGGCGGTGATCCGCCGGATCCTGTTGCGCTTGAGAAGGCTTTCAAGGGTCCGGCGCTGGACCCGCCGGGCCTTCGCGGGCGTCGGAACCTTGGCCCAGAGGTCGAGGACCCAGGGCTCGACCACACTTCCGACCGCATCGAGGATCTGCGGATAGTAGCGCCACAGCTGCTCCCGCACGCGGTTCGACAGGCGCGTGCGGTCCCGCGTGAGTTCCTCGTCGATCCGCGACCACGCCCTGAGCTCGATGACGACCGGGTCGACGGGGTCGATCCTCCGGAAGTGGTGAAGATCGGTCCTCAGCGCGTCGGCGAGGACGCGGGCGTCGAGGCTGTCGTCCTTGGCGCCGGCGGGCGAGTAGCGGTCGCGGAACCGGTCGAGCTGCTTCGGGTTGATCGAGTAGACCGCGAACCCGTGGTCCATGAGGCTCTCGACGACCGGCCCGTGCGGGATCTCGATCGCCACCGGAATGTCCTCCAGGGCGGCTCCTCCGCACCTGGCTGCGATCCAATCGGCCATCTCGGCGAGTCCCGCGCCTCCGTGGCGGAAGATGCGTTCCTCCCGCTTCGAGCCGTCGCCGCCGACCACGCAGACGTGGTGCGCTTCCGATGCCCAGTCCACGCCGGCGAACCAGGCCTCATGTCTCATCATGCTCCCTCCCGTGTGAAGGTGTCGCTGGACAGCCGAGGCGGTGCCGCGATGCTCGCCAATCCCTTGTACTGGCGCTCGATGGCGCAAACTCCCCACTGGGCATCCATCGCGGCTTCCGGACCGGGGTACAAGTCCCCGGTAGGTGCTCGGTGGCACGGGTATGCTGTGGTTACTCCCGGCCAGGTCGCCCGTTGCTGCTTGAACGTCTTTTCGATCTACTGCAAAGCATTCAAGAATGGTACAGGGGTCAGAGGGGGCGCGGCCCCCCGCCAGCCTCCGCAGGGGACGCACGGAGTGTGGCCCCAAGGATAGGCGGGCAATCGGACGCCAAAGGTGATCGATTGTTGTAAGTGTCTGCCAGATCGGTAGTTACCAATCGTATTCCGACTACCTAATCCGATAGTCCCCACCGTTGACACGCGTCCTGCCAACACAGCTTATGGTCAGGTAGAATCGCCGAAAGCCGAAGCCGCCCCCATGGGCCTGTGCGGGCGTTCTCTCTCGCTGGCCAAGGAAATCTACACCTTCTCACACTCACTTCTTCTGAAGGAGATCTCTCCATGTCAACCAAGTATCTCACCCATCTCGCCGCCATTGGACCTATCCTGGAGTTCGCTTCTCCGGCTGGGCGGATCCGCGCGGCAGCCCGACTGACCATCCCTGTTGTGGTCCTGTTGGTGACAGTTGCCGCACCGCTGGATGCACAGGGGCCCGTTCGCCAAGGCGAGCGTGTTCGAGCGTTGACGACCGACGGTGTCCAATTCGTAGGCGTCGTGAGCGGGATCGACACGGAGTCTCTGCGCCTCCGACCCGATGAGGGCACTGTGCCCGTGAACCTGGCTCTCGCGGAGATTCAAGGGCTGGAGCGCTCGATCGGACAGGGGCATCACGGACGGAAATGGGGCACCTATGGTGCGATCGCAGGCGGCGGCATCGGGGTGCTTTCCGGTCTGACGTGGTGGGGTCGGGGGGAAGGAGGAAACCAGTTGGCGACAGTCGCCTATCTTGGAGTGGTCAACGCGATCTGGATGGGTGGTGCCGGTTACGCTGCGGGGTACTTCCTAGGCAAGTACGATATCTGGCAGACCGTGCAACTTGGTCGCTCGGCGCAGCGGGGCTGGGGCTTTTTCGTGGGAATCGGTCCTGCGGCGGGGTACGCTAGTAGGAGTTCCCCCGTGCTGGTCGGCGTATCCATTCCCTGGTGAGCAGTTGGCGTTTGCGCGGGGCCGGGTTCGACGACAGGAGCCGTGGGGGCGTCGTGGCCGTAGTCGGTAAGTGCACGCGCCAACTTTGATGGCCAGCCCGCCGGACTGGTGGCCGTGATGGACTATTGGTTCGGCCGCCCTCCGTCCGGCAGGAATCCGCGTTCCCGGGCCTGATGTACCGCGTCGAGCCTGCTTCGCGCCCCGAGCTTCGCGAAGATGCGGCGGACGCGGTAGCGCACACCGTCGTAGGAGAGTCCCAAGGTCCGAGCGATGTCCTTGTCTTGCCAGTGCTCCAGACGCGCCAGTACTTCGAGTTCGCCCTCCGTCAGTGCCTGGTTTGACGGATGCCCCTTGGCCCCCACATCCCCGTACAAGGCCTTCCGTAACGCCCCCGACGACGCCGTGACGGCCGCATCGGCCTCGTCAGAGAATGCGGCATCGTCGAGCAGCGCGAGGGTGACCTTGTGGTCGCGTGCGAGCGGTTGGGCGTAGTCCGCTTCGGCGTAAAGACGCAGGTAGTCCACAAGATGGGTCGCCGCCCGGTCGGCCACCCCGGCCCGGTGCTCCAGTACAATCGCAAGCCCCAGCGCCCGCATTCGGGTCCGCACTAGAGCGCGTTCCGAGGCGACCGCCAGCAGCGCGTCGGCGAACTCGCGGGCCGCGTCGAACTCCCCGCCAGATATGAAAAGCCGAAGGCGCGCGCACGCCACCATCTCCATTTCCCGCCAGCTTTGGCCCGTGAGTTCCAAGCATTCGGCCCCGCCGTCGGGAAGACGGTCGAACCGCCACGCACCCGCCGCCTCGTCCACTTTGCCGCCATCGAGCAGCACCGAGACGCGCAGCGCCGACAGGAAACGGGCCAACTGCGGCCGCTCAGTGCTCCGTGCGTAGTCATGGGCGCCCTCCACCAGCGCGAGCGCGGCCTCCGGACCGGCGCGTAGCAAGGTCGTCTCGGCCGCAACGCCAATGCCCGCCGCGTAGACGTCGAGCCAGGCGCCGCACTGGCCGAGCAAGCGCGGCGACACCCGAGGCCCGTTCGACCGCGGCGCGCCCGCCGTGCGTTCGAAGTCAAGTTCCGCCGCCAGCACGTCGGCGAGCATCACCGCACCCGCATCGCGCAAATGGCTCGACCGCGCCAACTGAAGCGCACGGTCGTAGCACTCCCGGGCTTGGCGCACGTGGCCCCTTGCCATCGCCACCGACCCGGCTTGGAGGTCGACGTGGGCCAGGTACGGCGACGCCCGTCCCAGCGACGCCCGCGCGCGCCCCGCCCATTCGACGGCCGCGTTGAACTCCGTCATTTGATTGTGGGCGAGGCACATCCCGAGACTGAACATGCCACGAAGCAGCGGGTCGGTGTCCTGCGCGCCCGCCAAGGCCTCAACCGCTGCGGCCCCTTCCATAAGGGCGTCGTCGTACCGGATGCAGCCCAATGTGTAGAGCAGGCCCTGGATGAAGAGATTGTCGGTCCGCAACGCCCGGTCATCGCCACCCTCCCGGTCCCGAGTGTAGCCGGCCGTCTCCTGGGCGGTCGCCCCGTACAGATGCTTCGCCCCTTCGATGTCGCCCGACGCCGCGAGCACGCCGCAGCGCACCAGCGCTAGGCGCGGGTGGTCCGACACGACTGCCTCGGTCAGGGTCCCGTCGAGTGCGCATACCGCTTCGAACCCCTCCTCGAACCACAGCCGGATGCCACCGGCGCGTTCCGCAATCGGGCCGAGCAGCGCCGCGTCGGCTGCCTCCGCCGCGTGGCGCAGCGCCTCGATCGTCCGACCGCGGCGCGCCAGTGCCTTGGCGATGCCGCCGTGAATGGCGCGGAAACGATCCGGTGCCTCCTCGAACCGCCGCTGCTCGCAGTGGCGCTTGATCAGCGGATGCAGCCGCATCGTCGACCCGCGGCCCGTGGTTGATAACAGTCCGGCCAAAGCCCCCATCGACGCGACCCGCCGCCCCGTGTTCCGCGTATCCGTCACCTCGTCGATCAGGTTCGTCTCCAGCCGGTCGAAAAGGGCGATATCCAGAACGAAGTCACGATCTTCGGCGGAAAGGCCGCGCCATAGTCTGCTCTCGATCCACCCGGCGAGCGCGTCTTCGCCGCCAGCGGCGTGGGGCAAGCCCGCCTCGGTGGCATCGTGGTGGATGCGAAGTGCAAGGGGCCATCCCGCCGTGTCGCGGACCACCGCGGCAAGTTTCCGCCGCGAGAGGCTCCCACCGAAGAAGCGCGAGATGTCGGACTTCGAGAAGCGCAGGTGCTCCGCCGTCACCGTCACGCCCCGTCCCTCGATCGGGTACATGTCGATCGCGAGCCCGGGCGGCCGTTCCCGAAACGCCATCCCCACGTGCAGGGTTGGCGGGGCGCGTAGAACCAGCGCGTTGATCAGCCGGACCGCCTCGGGGCTCCGCAGCCGTTCTACCTCGTCCAGCGCGAGGACGCACGGCTCGCCGTGGCGCTCCAGCGCCCGGATGAGCAGACCGATCCGGTACTCGGCCCGGCTAGCCGCTTCGGGTTCCGGCGCCCGGGGGGGCGAGGCGCCGCCCCGCTCCCCGGCCGGATCGAAGGTCGCGACGCCGGTCCGCTCGAAGGCCAGGGCAAGGAGCCTCGCCACCGACTCCGGCCCGTCCTCCTCGTCGAGCGAGAGCCATGCGACAGCGAGGCCCCGCTCGCGCAGTGCACGGCAGCGGCGGGCGAGCAGGGCCGTCTTGCCGAAGCCGGCGGGCGCGTGCAGCACGGTGACGCGGTGGCGCGTGAGCGCGCACCGTTCGTCCACTTCAGGACGCCGGAGGTAGCCCTCGATGGGATCGGGCAACTCCACCTTGTGCCGCAACAGCCACGAGGCGTCCAGAGGCGCGAGTTCCGTGGTCCGCGCCTCCGCCTCCGCTTCGTGGTCTGTCGACATGGGGTTCTCTTCGCTCGTCATCGCACCATTCGCCTTGGCGTCTTACGCTCCCAATGCCTCGCAAGATACGACTGCGTCCGCTCGATTCTCAACCCGGGCACCGAGTCGCCGCTCAACACCCTCTATGCCTGCACCCGATCCCCCGCGAGGAAAAGGGCGGGCCAGAGGAACAGACAAAGTTCCCGGTCATCGTAAGTAGCTACCATATCAGTAGTTACCAGCATAAGTCCATCTACCGACGGTCGGCATTCCTCACGTTGACGGACCTCGCCAACGGCGTTAACGATGTTTGCTCTGGGTAGCATCCAGATTTCACTGGACTTGACACTTCTTCTTTGGGGAGACCATGGATCTGCGGTTCGCACGAACGGGGCAGCCTTGGCCGGGCGACGCCGGCCCGCACGGTCTTTTCGCCCCCCCCCCCCCCCCCCCGCATATCACTTTACATCTTGTGGCGCAAGTAGTTGCAGGGACGATTCGAGGTCGTCACCCGGTTCAGACTCCTCCTCCGGGCCAAGATCCCACTTGCGCTTTCCGGGGCACCCGCCTTTCAGGGCAACGACCTAGCAGTACTCCGGGGTGGCTTGGCCCCGACCAGCTACGAGGGTTCCCACCTTACCGGACGGCCTGCCAGCCCTCTTTGCTGGGAGCCGCCCCCGACCCGACCGCCTGCGAAGCGGAAGGACCGGCGGCATCGCACCCGTGCTCAAGAACGCGATTCGCGCCTCCGCCAACTTCCAGCGATAACGTCGCGGTTGGTTGCCACGAACGGCGGCCAGTTTCCATCGAGCCGGTCGCGATGGTGCGATGGAAACTGGCCAACGACAGAGATACGGAGACGACAATCGTCCGTCGACAGAAGACATCAGTTTCAGGTCTAGCCGCCCCATGGTGGGGCTCTACCACACCCTTGGCAAGAAAGGAAGATGAGTGATGAATGAGAATCGCTCAGTCCGCCGCCCCTCGCGCGCCACGTTCCCGCCGCCAGTTTTCGTCCTGTCGCTTCAAGTGACGCTGTTGCTCCTGGCCCTCGGTCCCACCGTAGCCCGCGCCCAAACCATCGGCGAGGTCACGAGAGCCGACGAGAACGGCTTCACCATCGAGAAGGACAGCGGGGACCTCGAACGCAACGGTATCCGAGACCACTCCCCTCTCGGTCTTCTCGCTCTCTCGCAACCGAAGCTCTCTACGAGTAGGCCCTACGGGGATGCGCTCCGGCGCTTTGATCCCACGCAGACCCCCGCAGGCCGGAAGAGCGCGTTCGCGGCCGGGGCTCTGGAATGGTTCATCCCCCTGGTTGGTCATGCCTATGCCGGTGACGTGCGTGCCGGCCTGCTACCAGGGGCCGTGAGGGTTGGTGGGTTCGCGATGATGGTCGTCGGCGCCGGGCTGTTCGCTGCGGACATTGCGGAAGGCGGCGACGACAGTGGGGGGGGCGGGCTCATAGTGGGCGGGCTCCTCGCGACGGCGGCAGGTACGATCTGGGGAACTGTATCTGCGGTGAGTACGGCAAACAGACACAACGCCCGACTTCGCGAAGGTGGTGGACTCGCGAACATGGATCTCGCGGTCTGGCCGACCCCGAACGGTGTGTCGGTTGGCATGAGCGTGCGCGTCTTCTAGCCGTCAACCAACGAAATGAAACGACCCGCCAGTTGGGACTGTCCTGGTGCGTCCGGGTCACGAGTCTATTGGGAAACCCAAGGAGGTTGGCAATGCACGCAGCTAAGAAGAAGATGGCTATGCGGTTGCTCGTAGTCGTCGGATGCCTGCTCACCATGAGCTGCGAGATGACTGACCCTGCGACGACCTACACCGGCACCTATGTGGGCACTACAGCGTCCGGGGGAGCGGTCCGCATCGAGGTGGGCGGAAGCCGAATCTCGGCGTTCGAGGTCAGCGACATGTCGCTGACGGTCGGGATTTGCGAGCTGACAGAAGTCACGTTCGAGGGCAACATTCCGATTTCGGACGGCAGCTTTTCAGCATCGGACGAAGACGAGTTCGCCGGTGCCAGCTTGACTATCAGGGTCGAAGGTGAATTCGTCGGCGACTCCGTAACGGGGTCGATAACGTTGACGGGGACCGGGAATCTCGCGTGTACGGGAGTCGCCAGCGACACGTTCACCGCGAACCGTGACACGTGAGCGGCAAGGAGCCCCCGGACGGCGCGCGCGGCAATAAGGAGATGAACCATGAATTCGAGATCTGAGGCTCCCCGGAACCGACCGGCATGGCTGCCCGCAGGGCTCCTCCTGGTCTTTTTCTTGGCCGGATGCGCGGCCATGGGCCGAGCCTTGACCGGTGCCGGTGCGCCGAATCCGTACGAGCCAGCTGGCAACCGCGGAGGATGGTCGCAGACTCAAGTCGCCCCCGACCGGTATCTGGTTTTCTTCATGGGCACGTGGTCCGACGAGGAGCGCGTCTGGGACCTGGGGATGTTGCGAGCGGCGGAACTGACGCTCGAACAGGGGTCTTCACACTTCGACGTTCTGTCCGAATCCATGTACGTGGAGGGCAGCGACCGCGGTGAGGGTGTCAATGTTCCGGCCACCGAGGGTGGCGGGCTAAGCTTCAGCTTCCAAGGCAGGTCTCAATCGGATCGGCTAACCGCAATGATGCTGATCCAGGTGCTCGCGGGAGCCCCGGAGGACATTGGGACCGCGCATGACGCTCAAGCGGTCTACGACGACTTGACCGAGAAGCATGATGTATCGCGATAGCACGGCCCTGGGCACACTCGCACTGTCTTGGCTGGCCCGCTTCACTCCCGCCTGCCTGCCTGGCCGACCGAAAGAGAGTTGGAGCGCCACTCGCCACCTGACCCATTTCCGAAGGAGACCGGAGCAATGACTCGATTCGTCCGCGGCGCGCCGTCGCACGCCAGCCTTGCTGACGGAGGCGACAGTTCCGGCCGCGAGCACCGCCGCGACTGGAACCATCGTCCAGTTGCACTACCAGCGCTGGCGGCAGCCATCCTGCTCATGAACGGTTGCGGCTCGGGCCGTGCCCCAGTCCCCACCAGCTATGGTCCCGCCACGGCCTTCGTACATTTCGGCTACTCCGAGACACAGATCGCCGACGACACGTTCCTAGTGACCTTCAGGGGCAACACGCCGACGAGCCTGGAGCGCGCAACCGATTTCGCCCTGTTGCGCGCCGCCTCCGTGGCGCTCGATAACGAGTGTCGCCACTTCGCCGTCGTCGCAACGAACGTGGTCTCCGTTGACGAGGAAGCGCCAACCCCGCCGGCGCCCGAGACTTCAGAGGAACCGCAGTCCGACCAGCTTGCCGGTCGCGACCGCACCGGCCGGCCGATGGGCGACGCAGCCACGCCGACCGCGTTCATCACCATCTCGTGCGTTGACGATCCAGCCGCCGAAGTCGCCGCATACGATGCTCGGTTCGTGCGCGAGAATATAGCGTCGAAATACGGCCTGCCCGCAGGTAGGGACGGGGGCGAATGACGGGATCCGGCTGCTCGATGAACGCGAGTCCGGTGCTCTTGCGCGTCTCCCGTGTCCGATCCAGGGCTCGCTCGGGGCGCTCGCCGGGCGTTCCTGCCGATTCGCGGCGTAGCGCCCGCCCCCAGCCACCCTTCGCTTTGGAAAGGACACCAACAATGCGTATCCTCAACGCTCTTCCTGCCGTCGCCTTGGTCGCCCTCGTGGCCCCGACCGCGCTTCACGGACAACGAGTCGGCGAGCGGGTCCGGGTGACGACCCTCGCCGACTCGACGTTGGTCGGCCAGGTCGTCGAGCTGACCGACGCCGGGTTCATTTTAGCCGTCAGCGACTCGCGCCGTGAAGAGATCACGCCCCGCCGCGGCATTTCGAAACTGGAGCGAAGCCTTGGGCCGAGGTCCGGGTCCCGCTGGCTGTCGGGGCTTCTGGCCGGAACCGGTCTCGGCTTTGCCTCGGCAGGCATCGTATGCGGCCAGCGGGAGGGCGTGGGCTGGACGGTTGACCCGGAATCCGAATGCATGGACGATGGCGTGGGAGCCACTCTTGTGGGCGCGGGAGTTGTCGGCGGCCTCGTGGTCGGGTATCTGATCAAGACCGAGAAGTGGCAGACCATCCCGATATCGCAGGTGGGATTCGGCCCGGCACGGACCGCGGGACACCTGCCCGCGCTCGCACTCGCCTTCCGCATTCCGTTCTGAGGAGAGCCGACCGAGAGGCCGGTCCAACTCGCAGTTGCCGTGGCGGCAACGCTTCTGGCTGCTGGCTGTCGGGGCTGCCACGGTAACCGTGACGGCCAGCGATCCAGACGGCCTGTCGGCGCAACTGAGCTTCGAGGTCACGGTTCCGAACCGGGCTCCAGAGGCGGGGCACCCCATCCCAGACATGGATGTGTTCGTCGGTGACACGGCGGCGGTGGACGGTTCGGAGTACTTCACGGACCCGGACGGCGAGACGCTGACCTTCGCCGCTTCCACGTCGGACGCGGCGGTGTCGGGCAGCGTCGTGAGAGTGGCGGCGGTGGGGGCGGGGACGGCGATCGTGACGGTGACGGCGACCGACCCAGGCGGTCTTTCGGCGCAAACTCCTTTTGGCGTGCGCTCTTTAGACGACCGGGCGGTGCTCGAAGCACTTTACGAAGCTATTGGCGGGCCGCACTGGAGAAACAACGACGGATGGCTGACGGACGCGCCGATCAAGGAATGGCATGGCGTGTCGGTCGATGAGACGGGGCGTGGTGGATTCCTTGGATCTCGCCTACAACGGCTTGAATTGAAGGACTCGATTCCGCCAGAGATCGGGAAGCTGGCCAACTTGAAGTCGCTGACGCTTAGGCGATCCCCCCGGACATTGGGAAGCTGGAGAACTCGGTGAGGCTGATACTCGCCAACAATCCCGCGCTGGCCGGTGCTCTCCCCGGTGAAATGACGCAACTCCAGAAACTCAAGTTCCGAAGCCATCAGGACGGATTTTTGCGCACCTTCGGACGAGGGTTTCCCGAAAGTGGCTTGACGGTCTGGAGTTCGCGGAGGTGGAGACATGCTCCGATTCCTGAGTCCAGGAAGGCAGCGGCGTGTTTCCCCCGACTTCGGGGGGCCTCCGCCTCGACCTGCCTCACAGCCAACACCTCCCTCAAGGAGAACACGGATCCACCGAGGGCAATCCGCATGATCCTTGGCGCGGGCACCGGTGAACCTCCCCCGCTCACTCCCCCTGACGTAGACAGCGATGATCGGCATTCCCGCCACTTGATGGCGGGATTCCCGCCACCGGCGGAGGGTCGGATTGGACACGGTTCAACGGAAGGAAACGCAGATCGTACAGTCCTGTATGACTTTAGACGATTTCCTGCCGTGATTCACGCCCTCCGAGATCCGCTGGGCGAATACCCATAAGGGGGCGGCTGAAGCCGTCGAGATCGTCGCCCGGCTGGTCGCCATCGAGCGGGCGCTCCGGGCGCTGGATCCGACCGAGAGCCCCGACACCGATGCTCGTTAAGTTCCTCGCCCGCGGGACCGGCTCGGCAGCGGCGGCGGCCGACTACCTCCTCGGCGAGCGGGACGCTGCCGGGGAGCCGCGCGAGGACGTCGAGTTGTTACGGGGAGATCCCCACCAAGTGGCTGCGATGGCCGACGCACTGGAGTTCAAGCACAAATACTCCTCGGGCGTGATCGCGTGGGCACCCGACGACCATCCCACCGACGAGCAGATCAGTGCGGTGCTCGATGAGTTCGAGCGGACGGCTTGGGCAGGACTCGAACCCGATCGCTACGTCTGGGCGGCTGTGCTGCACCGCGAACGTGGCGGCGGCGCGCACGTCCACATCCTCGCCGCGCGGTGCGACCTCGAGACCGGGCGGAGCCTTAACATCGCGCCGCCCGGATGGGAGAAGACCTTCGGCCCCCTCCGCGACGCCTTCAACCACGAACACGGCTGGAGTCGGCCCGACGATCCGACGCGGGCCAGGGTGGAGCAGCCCGGCCACCGCGCGTACATCGAGGCGGCGCGGCTGCGGGCCGGGCTCCGGCTCGAATCCTCCCCCCGCGACCTGATCCGGGACTACCTGCTCCAGCGCGTCGAGCACGGAACGGTGCGGAACCGCCACGAGGTCGTCTCCGCACTGCGGGAGGCTGGCCTCGAAGTGCCGCGCCAGGGCAAGGACTACCTGACCGCGCTGGACCCAGAGACCGGGGACCGCTGGCGGCTGAAAGGAGAACTGTATGGAGAGAACTTCGAGCGCGCACGATTTGACCGACCGGCTGCGGAAGCGGCTGGAGACCGAACGCAGGGAGATCGAGGAAGTGACCGCGAGCGAGCTCGGGCGGCTCGCCGAGAACTCGCGGCGCGTCGCGCGGAACGCGCTGCGTACAATCGAGCGCGATACGGAGGAGGCTACCGGGCGGATGCGCGAGTTGCTGGCAAAGGCTTGGCAGCGGCCCCTGATCGTCGGCCTGAGCCTCTGGATCGGTTTCTTCGGCGGAAGCTGGGCGACGATGCGCTGGTTGGCGGGGAGCATCCAAGCCCGGATCGAGACCCGCGCCGGACTGGGCCGGGACATCGAGGACGCCCGGCGGACGCTGGCCCAACTGGAGGTGGACACCTGGGGCCTCGTGTTCCACGAGATCGAAGGCGAGCGGTTCGTGGTGGTGCCGGACGGGGCGTTGGACGATCCGCCTTGGAAGGTGGACGACCGGCCGGCCTTGAAGCTGTCGAACGAGTGAAGGAGGTCTATGACCGCGTTAGAGGAGCAGTTGACGAGGGCCTTGCGGAGGTTGTCCGCGCAGTACGAGACGGAACAGCGGCGGCAATCCGGGCAGGTCGAAGCCTTGCGGCGGCGCGTCGAGCGGCAAGGCGGGGAGAACGAAGCCTTGCGGCAGCGCGTCGAGCGGCTGAGCGCGGAGAACGAAGTCTTGCAGCAGCGAATCGAGCGGCTCGACGTGCTGGCGACACGCTTGGCCGAGTATTCCGGGACATCCGCCGCCGCGAGACCGCGCGGCCTCCGCATCTGATGCGCCGTCCGGGACCGGATCGCGATCAGGGTCCGAGCCGCTGACGGCCTCGGCGGCTAATCGCGATTGCTCTGGAAGATTCGCCACACCCGACCGCCCGACGAAGCACCGTGGACTAACAACGCTGCCAAGAAGCTCCCGTATCCCCGCACGCGCACCCACCGTGCCTTACCCCTACGATTCTCATCCAGGGCCTCGCAATACTCGATATGCAAGTCACTGAGTAGCGGGTCGTAGATTTGCTCGTTGGACTTCTTGGAGAACACGAACTCGGCGAAGCCGCGCAGTGACGAACCTACCGGCGGTCGGACTTTGCGGCGACTCGCTAACCGCCCGAGCCAGTTCGTAGCGGTTTGCCCGGCTTTTCTTAGTCGCCGCCCACGCTGATCGCGCCCCCGCGCCTCTTCAGCGTCAGCAACCAAGCGGTCCCCATATCCCACGCGGACGTCCAGAGCGTCTACTCTGATCGCTTGGATGGTTCTATGAAGGGCCAAGCTTGAGGCGTTCCAGGCCTCCACCACTCTTCGGAGCCCTTCCAGCGCGGGAGGATGGACGAGCGCCTTCTGCATCCGGCGATACTCCTCCACCGCTCTTCGGAGCCCTTCCAGCGCGGGAGGACGGACGAGCGCCTTCTGCATCCGGCGATACTCCTCCACCGTTCTTCGGAGCCCTTCCAACGCGGGAGGATGGACGAGCGCCTTCTGCATCCGGCGATACTCCTCCACCGTTCTTCGGAGCCCTTCCAACGCGGGAGGATGGACGAGCGCCTTCTGCATCCGGCGATACTCCTCCACCGTTCTTCGGAGCCCTTCCAGCGCGGGAGGATGGACGAGCGCCTTCTGCATCCGGCGATACTCCTCCACCGTTCTTCGGAGCCCTTCCAACGCGGGAGGATGGACGAGCGCCTTCTGCATCCGGCGATACTCCTCCACCGTTCTTCGGAGCCCTTCCAGCGCGGGAGGATGGACGAGCGCCTTCTGCATCCGGCGATACTCCTCCACCGTTCTTCGGAGCCCTTCCAGTGCGGGAGGATGGACGAGCGCCTTCTGCACCCCTCGAATGCTCTCCATCGCGGTGCTCGCCGCCTCGATCTGGCGCCGAAGCTCGGAGGGGTCGTGGAAGCCGTTCATGCCGTGCTCCAGGTGAGGGCGGCGACCTCCCGCATCCGCTCCCAAAAGGTAAGGACGCGCTTGCCGTGCCCGGTGGCCTGATAGACTCGCCGCGCGACTCCGCCCTCGGGTGCGTTCTCCAGGTAGGACTTGACGTAGCCCTTCTCCGCCATCCGGCCCAGCGTCACGTAGACCGTGCCGCGCTTCAATTCGTCGCTCGCACGGATCATCTCCAGGCCATACATGCTGCCCTGGTTCACAAGGAGGTCGAGGATGACCGCCTCCTTCGTCGACAACTTCGGCATATCGTCCATGCACCTATCTTACATGATGTAAGACTGTCCCGCAAGATTCCAGGCGGGATGGAGGGTATCACCCCCTCGACGGACCCGAGTAACTTAGCCGCCGAAAACGCCCGGCTGACGCTACGATTACCGTGAACGGCTCAGGATTCCGGGCTCGATCTTCCCGGCCCGGAGCCGGTCCAGATAGTCGGCCCAAGCCTGCATCATCACGCGCCGCTCGGGCAGGAACGCGGTCCGGTTGTAGGCCCGCCCGTTGGGATCCCTGACTGCGTGGGCCAACTGGTGCTCGATGAAGTCGGGCCGGAAGCCCAGCACCTCGTCCAGAATCGTGCGCGCCATCGCCCGGAACCCGTGCATCGTCATCCGCTCCTTCGGGATGTCCAACGCCCGGAACGCGCTCCAGAGCGTGCCCCGGCTCATCGGCAGTTCGCGGTACGGAAAACGCGCGTTCGGGAAGACGTAGCGGTGGTGCCCCGTCATGGGACGGACCTCGCACAGGATCGCGACCGCCTGACGCGCCAAGGGCACCACATGCGGCCTGCCGGTCTTCGTCACCGTGTAGCGCCACTCGGCCCCCTCAAGGTCGATGCCGTCCCACTCCGCAGTGACCAACTCGCCGAGGCGCACGAACACCAGCGGCGCGAGACGGAGCGCGCAACGAACGGGAAGCGTTCCAGAATAGGTGTCCAACTGCCGGAGCAACGGGCCGACCTCCCTCGGGTCGGTGATCGCCGCGAAGTGCTTTGTCTTGACGGGCGGCAGCGCCCCGCGCAGATCCGCCGACACGTCCCGCTCCGCCCGTCCGGTCGCCACGGCGTAGCGTAGCACCCGCCCGCAGACCTGGAAGACGGTGTGCGCCTTCCTCAGGTGGCCGCGCGCCTCGACGCGACGGACCACGGCCAGCAGGTCCGGCGCGGTGATTTCCCCGACCGGACTCGCGCCGATGTAGGGGAAGGCCTCCCGCTCTAGCTCGCGCTCAAGCCGCCGAACCCAACCCGTGGACCAGTTGGGCGAGTGCTTGGTCAGCCACTCGGTTGCCACCGCCTCGAAACTGTTGTTGGCCCCTTGCCGCTGGGACCGCTTCCGGGCCTTCCGGTAGGCGCTCGGGTCGATGTCCCGCGCCAGCAGCTTGCGGGCCTCGTCCCTGCGCTGCCGGGCGAGCTTCAGCGAGACCTCGGGATAGATCCCCATCGAGATCCGCTTCTCCTTGCCCGCGAAGCGGTACTTGAAGCGCCAAGCCTTGGTGCCGCGCGGGGCGACTTCGAGGTAGAGGCCGCGGCTGTCGTAGAGCTTGCGGGGCTTCTCGCGTGGCTTGGCCTTGCGGATGGCGGTGGCTGTCAGTGGCATGTTGGGGCATCCTGTAAGCGCTACGGAGATATGCCCCTAAATGATGCCCCAATAATCACCGGGATGTCAAGGAGTCGGAGCGGATCGCTCTGGAGGCTAGGTGTCCCGTAAACCCATTGCTTACAACACTTATTGGGATTACAGAGAACGTCCCTGAACGTCAATCGACAGAAAACGGCAACCTTTCCAACACCGCCCTCCAGCAAGCCGGAGTCGCGGCGGCCCTGAGCCAGGGGCGCATCAACGCGGCGGCAGGCCAGGTTCTCGCCCACCAAGCCGCGCTGGAGGCGAGCCGCGCACAGCAGGCTGAACTCGCCCGGCTCGAATGGCTTGGCCGTTGGCATGACGACCGGGCGCGCGCGAACGCGATGGCCTTGACGCTCCGCGACGCCGCCTCCCGGAACCGGGCCGCGCTCCGCGACGGCCTCCTCTTCCGCATCCCGTCGTTCTACCGGTAGGGGCGCGCCGGTCATGCAACTTCCTCCGCAGTCCATCGACCCGAACGTCCCAACGCAGATCCCGGGCGACCAACTCCAGGACTTCAAGAGCTTCCTGGACGTGGTGCTCGACACGGTGGTGGGCGGGGCCGCGCCCGGCGTGCACACGCTCGGGCTCCAGCTCTGGGGCGGCCTCGCCGCCGTGATGGTCGCCTGGACCGGACTCAAGATCGCGTTCAGCGGCACGTTCCAGCCCTGGGAGATCATCAAGCTCGTGATCGGGATCGCGATCCCCCGCACGCTGCTTCACTACTATGTCGTCCCGATCCCGGGCGTCGGGCTCACGTTCCCGGCCATGGTCGCCGGAGGCGGGATCTGGCTCCAGAACCTGTTCCTATCCGACGTGGTGTCGGCCGGGTACACCGAGATGGCTGCGCTGGTGCAGGCGTACTCCGCGCACCTGAGCGCCGCATGGTCCACCGGCAATCTGCTGTCCATCGTGACGGCCGGGGTGACCGTAATCTTCTCCTCGCTGGTCACGCTCGTGATGGGCGCCTCGCTCGTGTTCTGCCTGCTACTGCTCTTCTGCATCACCTACGCGCAGGTGATCTGGGCGCAGGTCGCCATCGCCATCGTGATCCTTCTCGGTCCCGTGTTCATCGCGTTCCTGCTCTTCGAGCCGCTCTCGTTCCTGTTCTGGGGATGGTTCCGCACGCTGATGGTCTACACGCTCTACGGCGTCGTGGCCGGGGCCATCCTGCGGGTCTTCATGGGCGTCGGCATGGGCTACATCACGACCTACGCCGATGCGCTGATGGGTACCGGCACCGCCGATCCCGCCGAACTCTGGCTCTGGGCCGTCGTTCTTCTCCCGCTCGTGGTCTCCGGCCTCATGGCCGGGCTCAAGGTCGGCGAGCTCGCCTCGATGCTCGTGTCCGGCTCCGGCTCCGCCGGGTCCGGGTTCGTCGCGCTCGTCATGCAGGGAGCCAGCAAGGCCGCCGCTCCCGCCAAGCCCCCCGTCTGAGTCCGAAGGAGTAACCGATGATGAAACGAGACCGCGATGCCGGCCGCGAGTACGCCGAGATATGGGGCGAGGCCGTGCAGGCGAACCGGAAGCTCAGGACGATCCTGATCTTCCTCTCGGCAAGCTGCGTGCTCGGCGTCTTCGTCCTGCTGCGGATCGCGGGCGCCGAACCGCCCAAGCCCATCGTGATACGGGTCGACGACGTGGGCCGCGCCGAGGCGCTGGCCTACGAGGCCGCGACCGCCCAGGCCGATCCGCTCGATCCGACGACGAAGTACTTCCTGAACCGGTTCGTGCACGATTTCCACTCGCGGCGCCGGGCGACGGCGCAGGAGCACTGGACCCGCAGCCTCCGGTTCCTGAGCACCGACCTCGCGAACGCCGCGTTCCAGAGGGACGGAGCGGAGGTCGCGGCCACGGCCGCCGGAACCGCCGAGACCGAACTCGAAGTCGAGCAGGTCGTGCTCCGCATCCATCCCGCGCCCGAGCCACCGCACGGCGCGACGGCCGACTTCGACCTCGTGCACCTGAGGGGCGAACATGAGATCCGGCGCGAGCGCTGGTCGCTGACGCTCCGGTTCGAGTTCCTCGACTCGGTCCCGCCGGAGCTGGTCGTCCACAACCCGATGGGGCTCCTCCTCACCTACATGCGAGCCGACCTGGCGCTCGTGACCGGGGAGTCGCCGTGATCGCCCACCTGAAGGGCCGCGAGAAGGCCCTCGAAGCGTTCGGCTGGACGGGCCGCAGGGCCGAGTGGATCGCGCTGGTCTGCCTCCATAGCGGCGTGTTCACCCGGGACCAGGTCTCCGACTGGCTCGGGATCCACCGCCACACCGCGCGCCGCTTCGTCCTGGACATCCTGGACCAGAGACTGGGAGCCGAGGACACGCTTGAAGGCCGGCGGGTCTGCCGGATCTCCGCACGCGCCGTCTACCGGGCGCTCGGCGCCGAAGACATCCGCCACCGCCGGATCGCGTCGCCCGAGGTGCTGATGCGCCGTCTGCTCTCGCTCGACTACGTGATCGGCCGCACCAGTCAGGCATGGCTCCCGACCGAGCCCGAGAAAGTCGGCGCGTTCGAGGCCCTTGGGCTGGATTGCCAGATCCTGCCCGTGCGCGTGTACCGGGGCGCCGCGGGCGATACCCGGCGCTACTTCCCCCTCAAGCTGCCCGTCGCGCTCGACGCCGGGGGCGCGGTGTTCGTCTACGCCGATCCGGGCCACGACACGGCGACGGGCCTCCATTCCTGGGGCCGCGCCCACCGGCAACTCTGGCAAGAGCTCAACGAGCGGGGCCGGCCGGTCGAGGCCATCGCCGTCGTTCGCACCGACCGCGAGTTCGACCGGGCGGAGAAGGTCCTCGGCAACTGGACCGATCCGGCCCGGTCCCCCAGCCGCTCGCGGGCGTCCGCGACCGGGCGTGAGATCCGCCGCGAGATCGAACGGATCGAACAAGGCATCCGCAGCAGGGACGAGAGCGTGATCGAAGACCACGGCAGCCTCCGGGGCTGCCTGGCGCGGCTCGCCGAACTCCGGGCCGCGCTTCCGACCGCCCCCTCGGAGGCGATCATCAACGGCTTCACGGTATGGCGGTCGACACGGCTCTCGGGAGACTCGTTTTGAGCGCCGGACGCCCGTCCCGATGCCGGTCTGCGAGTGTACATGGCACTTCGGGGGTCGCCGGACACGAAATCGCGTCTGCGATGGACATGCCTCCGGTTCCATACGCCGCTGGCGCGCTTGCGGTTGCACCACGGTCAGCGGAGCGCCGATGCCGATCCGCGCTCCTCGACCGTGGCTGGGAGCGACCCCCCATCTCGGCATGCCTCGATCGGCATCGGGCAGGATGGCGATGTACATCCCCATCCTCCCCTCAGCGGCGGGGTCGCTCCCAGCCAGCAGTCCCTCCGGAATAGTATCGAAAAAAATGTAACTCACTTACTATAAATGAGTTACGAGGTTTTGGAGCATGCGCTCCCTACCATTTTTTCCGCCGCGATGAACCGGATTCTCTCGGCCCCTCTTGGCCGTCACCGGACGCTCTGACGAGAGACACCCGGATTTTCGCCACACCTCCCCGCGACGGATCCGTGCGGCGGATGGGTCGTGTTCGTCCGGTGCGAGGCGTGGACAGATCTCCCTTGGCACCCGCCAGGAACTCGACGGGCACGCTGACGCTCGCGACCTTCGCCGCCGTCGTTGGCGAGAACGCATGAAGGGTGCGACCTTGGATGGAGTGGTGGGTGGGACGGGGCGTAGTGCGGCGAGGAACCAGCAGTGGCCCGCCGTTGGCGCTGATTGAAGAGAAGGGAGTCGGACGATGTACGAACGAACGCAAACGACGGTGCTCGCCGTGGCGTGCGTGATCTTGGCCGGTTGCGGCGACCCGGAGTCAGGGAGCGGCTGGACCACGCTACGAGACACGTTGCCTTCCGGTACGGTCCACGTTACGAACATCCCGGTGGCGAACGCATCCCCTACTTGGACGTTGGTGGAGGAACTCCGCGTCGGCTCCATGGATGGTGCCGGACCGGACGCTTTCGCCTATCTGAAGGGCCTCGTGGCGCTGGAGGATGGAGGCTTCGCCGTCCTGGATTCCCAAGCACAGGAACTGCGCGTCTTCGACAGCGACGGCGCCCATGTCGCGACTCATGGACGGAAGGGGCAGGGACCCGGCGAGTTCGTGGACGCGAACGGCCTCATGCTTGGCCCCAGCGGGCGTCTCTGGGTCCCGGATGCGCGCAACGGTCGCGTGTCGGTCTTCGATCCAGAAGACGGCTTCATCGAGTCCTTTCCGTTCGCCGACGGGAACTACGGCTGGGTGTGGGATGGCGCGATGGTGGAGGGTAGCCGCATCTACCGACCGTGGTCGGACGGGAACCGGCAGTTGATTCGCGTCTACGACTTGACGATGACGGTGGTGGACTCGCTGCCGCTCTCAGACGAAGGTCCGGAAGATGAAGGGTTCGATCCCGAGAGTCAGTCCGGCGTGTTCTACCTGGAGCAGGATGGCGGCTACTCGATGTACGGGATCCCGTTCTTCGCGTTCACAGTCAGTTTCATCGATTCGCGAGGCGCTGTGTGGTCCACGCGGGGCGGCGATCCCGAATACCGCATGACGCAACGAGAGCCGGGTGGGGGAACGACTCTCATGGTTGAAACCCGCCGACCCGCCGTCCCCGTGCCCGAGGTCGAGCGGGACTCGGTGATCGATGCGATGCGGCAAATGCTCTCGGACATGGGTGTGGATCGCCAGTTCGACTGGTCCCGAATCCCCAACGTCAAAGCCGCCGTCGAGGCCATCTTCGAGTCGGTCGAGGGCAACCTATGGGTCCGAACGCCGTCACCGGACGGCGGAGTCCTTTTCGATGTCTACGCGGCGGACGGCACCTATCTCGGAACGGCTAGTTGGGGACTGGGTCTCAGCTTCTCGGATCAGGTCGACCCGGTTGTGCGGGGCGACTTGGCATGGCTGGTCGTGACGGACGAGTTGGACGTGCCATACGTCGTCCGTGCTCGAATCGCGCCAGCCGGACGAGGGCCGTCCTGAGAAAGCCGGATGGGACCGGGCTGTGTGAGCGAATGCCCGGTCCCCGCGACCTCCAGGCGCGGTTTCTTCGGGGGGGATCGAAGGGGGGGCGCAAGCGCCACCCCTCGCCAGCCCTTTGTACCCACAAAGGGTAGGCTGGCTGAACCACCTAACAGTGGTTCAAGCCAGCCCGCGGATGCCCGTGAAAACCCCTCCCCGCGCGCCACCTGAGACGGCGTTGGCCGGACCGTCTCGGGCAAGCTCCTCGGCCTCCTTTGCCGCCTGCCTCACCGATGGCGAGGGCGAATAGCCGACCCGTCACTCCTTGGCGGCGGCGGCGCTCTCCCGCTCGGCCCGGTTTCCACCCTACCCGTACCCCTCGGGGACCGGCGGTCGTCGCTCTCAGGCGATGGAGTGGACGCCCCCTCCCGGCGGCATCGCGATGTGCCATGATGGTACTGAAGGGATTTGCGACCTTGAGAGGTCTGACCATCACAGGGAGGAGACATCCACATGGAAGAGGTTAGCATCATCGGGATCGATCTGGCAAAGCGCAGCTTTCAGGTGCACGGGGCGAGAGCGGACGGGTCGGTGGCCTTCCGCCGGAAGCTGAGCCGCGGGAGGCTGCTGAGGTTTCTCGCCTCGCAACCGGGGTGTACGGTGGCGATGGAGGCGTGCGCCAGCGCCCACTACTGGGGCCGTGAGATCGCGGCGCTCGGCCACGAAGTGAGGCTGGTTCCGCCGATCTACGTGAAGCCCTTCGTCAAGAGGAGCAAGAACGACACGGCGGACGCCGAGGCGATCACGGAAGCGGCGCAGCGGCCGACCATGCACTTCGTGGCGGTCAAGACCGAGGCGCAGCAGGCGCAGGCGATGCTCTTTCACACGCGCGACCTGCTGGTGCGCCAGCGCACGCAGACGATCAACGCGCTTCGGGGCCACCTCGCCGAGTACGGCGTTGTCGCTCCCCAGGGCAGGGCGCGAATCGGGCAGCTGGCCGCAGTGCTCGAAGACGGGGACTGTGGCCTGCCGGAGGCGGTCGCCGAACTGGGCTGGCTGCTGCTCGGGCGGATCGACGAGCTCGATGAGAAGATCGACGGGCTCGACCGCGAACTCCGGACGAGCGCCCGGGAGTGCGAAGAGACAGCGCGGCTGATGACGATCCCCGGAGTGGGACCGGTCACCGCGATCGCCATCCAGGCTTTCGCGCCGCCGATGGAGAGCTTCCGGCGCGGCGAAGCCACGGATCCGTGGCTGGCCGGAATGTTGGCACGCAAGCCGAGGATGCTGGTCGCGGTGGCGCTCGCCAACAGGACGGCGCGGAAGGTCTGGGCACTGACGACGAAGCAGGAGACCTACCGGGTTCGCACTGCCGCCTGACCGGACGGTGAAAGGAGAGAAGCGAAGAGCGAAGAAGCTGTCGGGAGGTGTTGGTTAGCAGGACGCAGGAACGCGTAAGGGCAAACGGTCGACAAGACGGGGTCGGAAAAACCAGCGTAGGATCAAGGGCTTTTGAGCCCGCTCAGGCGAATTGGATCCGATCTCACGAACACCATACGGGCCCGCAGCCAAACAGCGCTGCATCAAGAGGCCGGACATACGACAGTACTTGGCCAACTGCCACCAACTCGGTTCTGAATCCGCGCTTGCCCACTTAGGGGCGTCCACATACGATCCCACGGCCCGTACAATACCCGAAACTCCTCGAAAGAGCCCGGAAACGGCCTCTGAGCCCGTCGCGGAGCGCTTCGGCACGCAACGTCAGGTCTCGCCGCCCGCTTCCCGACCCTCCAGATACCGCGCCCAATCGTCCATGAGCCGCCGCCGCCGCTCCAACAGGTCCGTCCGCCGGTATGCGGCCTCGATGGGGTTGCGGACCTTGTGCGCCAGCGCCGCCTCCGCCACCTCGCGGGGATGATCCGTCTCCTCGGCGGCCCAATCCCGGAACGACGAGCGGAACCCGTGCGGCACGGCGGCGATCTCCAGCCCCCTGAGCAGTTGCGACATCGCCGTGCTCCCGAGCGGCTTGCCGCCCACGCTCGGAAACACGAGGGAACTGCCGCGACGGAGCGTCCGCGCCTCTTCGAGGATCTTCAACGCACGACGGCAAAGCGGGACGCGGTGCTCGCGGTTACCCTTCGTTCGCGGGGCCGGGATGATCCACACGCCTTCGTCCCCGTCGATCTCCGACCATACCGCCCCGCGCACCTCTCGGGAGCGCGTCGCCGTCAGCACCAGGAACTCGAAGGCCAGCTTCACGACCGGCCGCGCGTTCGAGGCCCGCACATTCCGGACGGCGCTCGCCACCTCGCCGTGCGGCAGCGCCCGCATGTGCCGCACGGCCTTCCCCTGCACCCCGAGGACCGGACCGATCCGGTCGCACGGGTTGTCGGGCCTGTAGTCCATCGCCACGGCCCATTCCATGACCGCCCGGATGCGCTGGCGCAGCTTCCGGGCCGTGGGCGGCTTGTCGTGCCAGATCGGGGCGAGAATCCCCACCACGTCGGCGCTGGTCACCTCCGAAACCGGCATCTCCCCGATGCGGGGGAAGACGTGGCGCTCCAGGCTGCCCATCCAGAGTTGTGCGTGCTGGGGCGAGCGCCATCCCGGCCGCAGCTGATTCCAGACCCGGCGGCCCGCCTCCTCGAAGGTGGGTGTGGACTCGGCCCGCCGCCTGTCGGCCAGAGGGTCGCCCCCTTCGCGGGCCAGCTTCCTGTTGGCGAACGCCTTCTCGCGGGCCTCCTTCAGGGAGACCAGGGGGAAGCCGCCGAGCCCGAGTTCGGTTCGGCGGCCCCGGATCGTGAGGCGCTGAATCCATCCCCGGCTGCCCGTGGGCCGGACATCGAGATAGAGCCCGTTCCCGTCGCAGTAGCGTCCGGCACGGCTCACGGTGCGGACGAAGGCGGGCGTGAGCGCGTTGTGTGGATGCTGGCCGCGCGGCTTGCGTTTCGGAGGTCGTCTGGGGAGCGTCATACCCACCATTATATACACCACCCGTTAGCGGATGCAAGGGGATATCCCTGATCCGCTTGAGACATGCGATGTTTCCGGTCACTGCTGTAACACGATATAGAGTAGACGTTTATGGTCCTTACGGAACTCTACTGGACGGCTGGGCGGTCTGTTGTCAGCATTCCCTCCGGGAAGGGTGTCCAGCCGATGAAGTCGGGTACCCTCGCCATCATCGGTGCGGCCATTGGGGCAGCCGGTGCCCAAGCGCTCAAGGCGCCGTTCCCGCCCCTGGGCGCGAACCCGTACCTCGACCTGATCGGCCGGCACGATCCAGGCCTGCACGACGCGCTCCACGCCTGGCACCATGCGTGGCCCGCAATCCTCGTCGTGCTCGCGGGCTCGTTCGCGCTGTCGGTCTGGCGCGTGTGGTTCCAGCCGCTCTTCCGGCCCAGGCGGCGGGGCAGGCTGCCCGAGTGGCCCGCTTCGCCAGAGGACGAGGCGCCCTCGCTCGTGATCGGCGAGCTGCACCATCCGACAGCGGCACGCGAGAGCGAGCGGCCGTCCTGGCTCGTAATCCCCGAGAAGGGGCTCTACACCGGCACGCTCATCGTGGGCGCCGTCGGCACCGGCAAGACCAGCGGCTGCATGTACCCCTTCGCCCGCCAGATCCTCTCCTGGCGGGCCGACGATCCCGGCCGCCGCGCGGGCGCGCTCGTGCTCGAAGTCAAGGGAGACTTCTGCCACCAGGTCCGCAGCATCCTCGATGACGCCGGGCGCGCGGACGACTACCTCGAAATCGGGCTCGGCGGGTCGCTCCAGTGGAACCCGCTCGACGATCCGCTGCTCGACTCCTACTCGCTCGCCTACGGCGTCGCGTCCCTCATCAACCAGCTCTTCGGCAAATCCCGCGAACCGTTCTGGCAACAGGCGTACACGAACCTCGTCCGATGGATCGTCGAACTCCACCGGCTCCTGCCGGGAAGGTGGGTCACGCTCCAGGACATCTACCGCTGCACGGTGGATGCGGACCTTCTGGCCCGGAAGATCGATGAGGCCCAGAAGTTGGCGGACCGGATCTCCCCGATGGACGCCTCGATCTCCGACGAGGACATGATCTCCCACGCCGACGCGCTCAAGAAGTGGGACTGGGAGCCGGTCGGCACCGACCGGGTCCGCTCCCGGCTGGACGCCAAGCTGCGGGCAAAGTTGGCGAAGCTTGAAGTCACGTACGCGGTGGAGGCGGCCGCGGAGGCGCGGGCGGAGAGTACCGGGAGCGGGTCGAGGCCATCGAGCGGTGGTATGACAAGGACTGGACGGCGCTCGATGCGAAGCTCCGCACCTCGATCGTCGAGGGCATCAGTGTCTTCCTTTCGCTCTTTGACCAGCCGGACGTGGCGGGCGTGTTCTGCCCGCCGCCGCCGGAGGAAGCGAAGCCCGTCGAGAACGGCGATGCCGACGCCCCCAGCCATCCCCTACCGGGGCTCCGGCGCCGCCTGCCCCCGCTCTCCGATTTGATCGAAGGCGGCAAAGTGCTGGCGCTCAACATGCCCGCCGGGGCCAACCCCGCGCTCGCCCGCGCCATCGGCGTCCTGCTCAAGAGTGCGTGGATGCAGGCGCTGCTCCGGCGGCCCGCCGAGGCCGCGCGCCGCCCGGATCGCTACATGCGGCCCGCAGTGTTCATCTGCGACGAGTATCAGGCGTTCGCGACCGTGGGCCAGGACGATCCCTCCGGCGACGAGAAGGCGTTCGCGCTCACGCGGCAGTGCCGCTGTATCCCCATCGTCGCCACGCAGTCGATCTCATCGCTCCGCTCCGTGCTGCCCTCGGGCGAGGCATGGCGCACGCTCGTCCAGACGCTCCGCACCCGGATCTTCCTGTCGCTCTCCGACGAGGCGTCGGCCAAAGTCGCGTCCGAGATGTGCGGCTCCGTCATGAAGACGCAAGCCTCCTACACCTTCACCGAGAACACCGGCAGGCCCGAGTTCTCGCTGCTCTCCGGCCGGGCCGGAGGCGGCCGCGGCACCATCGGCGCGAGCAAGTCGTTCCGGCGGTCCCGCGAGCCGGTGTTCACGCCCCGCGAGTTCACTCTGCTCGCCAACTACCAGGCCATCTGCCTGCCCTATGACGGCGTCGAGTCGCTCCCCGCCCGGCGTGTCTACCTGAAGCCGCACTACCTGCCCAAGGAGACGGGCTACTGGCGGCTCCGCGAGGAGGGCCGGATATGAAGCGCGCGAGCGGCGTCGGCCACCTTACCCCGTTCCTTCCGGGACTGGAAGCCCTGCTCGAAGACCCCGAGGTCTCCGAGATCATGATCAACGGACCCGGCAACGTCTGGGTCGAGCGAGCGGGGAGGCTGGAGGCGCACGACGCGCCCGAACTCACCGCCGCGTGGCTCCACCGCGCCGCCATCCACATCGCCCGGCCGCTCGGGCTCGATCCCGCCGCGAGGCCGATCCTCGACGCACGCCTCGAGGACGGCTCGCGGGTCGCCATCTGCACCCCGCCCGCGAGTCCCGTGGTCGCGATCACGATCCGCCGGTTCGGCGGCCGCGCGTTCTCGGCCGAGGACCTGGTGCGCCTGGGCTCGCTGCCCGAAGACATCCTCGAAGCGGCTCGGAGCACGCTTGCGGCCCGCCAGAACATCCTGGTCGCCGGCGGCACGGGGTCGGGCAAGACCACGCTGCTGAACGCGCTGATCGAACTCCTGCCGGAAGACGAGCGGATCGTCGCCATCGAGGACACGCTCGAACTCAGGATCGACCGGCCCAACTGCCTCCGCTTCGAGGCCGGAGCCACCCTCTCCGAGACGCCCGTCGAGATCCGCGACCTGGTGCGCCACGCGCTCCGGCACCGGCCCGACCACATCGTCGTCGGCGAGATCCGGGGCGGCGAGGCCGCCGACCTGCTGCAGGCGCTCAACACCGGACACGGCGGCTCGCTCACCACCATCCACGCGAACAACGCGCGTTCCGCGCTCTCGCGGCTCGCGAGCTGCGCCATGCAGGCCGGCGACGCGCTTCCCTGGGAGGTCACGTGCCGGGGCGTCGTCGACGGGATCGCGCTCGTCCTGCACGTGGCCCGCCGCGGAGGCCAGCGGTTCGTCGAGGACGCACTCGAAGTATGCGGCTACGACGCGCCCACCGGCCACTGGATCACCGCGCCGCCTGGAGAGGAGCCCGGGGCGCAACCGGAGAGCAGAACCCATACCACCCACCGAAGGAGGTGAACCGATGACGTGGAACGGCGAAACCATCCCCATCAACACGTTCGAAGACTTCGACCGCGAACTCGCCCGCGACGGCGGCGAGACGCTCGAAGTCGAGGCCTACCTGGCCGAGGAGTACGGCCTCTTCCCCGAGGATGTCGGGACCGAGGAAGACATCGCGGCCGCCTGGGACGACCCGCACGGCGAGGAGGTGGACGGATGAACCACGACGAGTATCACCGCAAGTTCGCCGACGCGATCATCGAACAGATCAGGAAGGGCACCGCCCCTTGGCAGAAGCCCTGGGCACCGGGCGAGCGGGTGCTGCCCATGAATGTGGACACCGACCGTTCCTACCGGGGCGGCAACAGCCTGCATCTGGCCGCCGTCCAGCAGGAGCAGGGCTACGGCGACGTGCGCTGGGGCACCTACCGCCAGATCCAGGCCCGCGGCGGACAGGTTAGGAAGGGCGAGCGCGGCACCCGCATCCTCTCCTTCCAGGACAAGAAGCGGATCGCCGTCACCGACGAGCAGGGACGGCCCAGGCGGGACGCCGAGGGCAAGCGCGTCTACCGCTACGAGAAGCTCAAGGCGCCGTTCGTCCGCCAGTACACGGTGTTCAACGCCGAGCAGTCCGACGGGCTGCCCGAGCGCGCGAACCCCACTCCCGAGCCGCTCTGGAAGGCCCACCAGGAGGCCGAGCGGGTCATGGAGGACGGCGGGGTGCCCATCCGCCACGTCGCGGGCGACCGCGCCTACTACCACATGAAGCGCGACGAGATCGTGCTGCCCGAGCGCGGACAGTTCCCGTCGGCCAACCACTACTACCAGACCGCGCTCCACGAGCTGGGCCACAGCACCGGCCACGAGGACCGGATGAAGCGCGAGACGCTCATCGAGGGGATCAAGACTGGGTTCGGGTCGCCGCAGTACGCGAGGGAGGAACTCCGCGCGGAGATCAGCGCGATGATGACCGGGGAACGCGTCGGCGTCGGCCATGACCCGAGCCGGGGCGCGGCCTACGTCGAGGGCTGGATTCAGGCGCTCGAAGAGGACCCGCGCGAGATCCGGCGCGCCGCCGCGGACGCGCAGAAGATCTCCGACTTCGTTCTCTCTCGGCACCGCGAGCGCGTCGCCACGCGCGATCCCGTCGCCGTGGCTGCGGTCCGCACGCCCGCGCAGGGACCCCAGAGGCTCGTCGTTCCGGTGCCCCGGATCCCCGTCCCCGAGCGCGGCTTCGGGCCGAGCCGCTGACCCGTGAGAGGGAGGGAGACGTTCGGCCGTCAGGCCGAACCGGACCCGCGCCCCGCCGCGCCACCCAGCCGCAACAGCCAACGCTTGCGGGACGGCCACCGCCGAGAATACGCCGCGAGCCGGGCGCGCGGGTCCATCTCCTTCTCCGAACGCTGCGACGGAGCGCTGACCGACATCGGCGTCTTCGGCGCGGTCTCCTACCGCGACCTCGCCGAGACGCGCTTCGGCGGCCACCCCCACACCACCCGGCGGGCCGTCAACGCCTGGATCCGCAAGGGATGGGTCCAAGAGCAACGGGCCACCGGACCGAAGGGCAATCCGTTCAAGGTCCTCTCGCTCACCCGCGAGGGGATCGTCGAGGCCCGGAAGAAAGCCGCCCGGCGCGGGATGGATCCCGCACAGCGGATCCGGACCCAGCGCATGAAGCCCGCAGAGGCCGGGCACGACACAGCCATCTACCGCGCCTGCCGCAAGGAATGGCAGCGCCTCGCCGAACGGGGCGCCACCGTCAAGCGCGTCCGCCTCGACGCCGAACTCAAGAGCGCCGTCGCGCGCGGGAGCGAGGCCGCCCGGCTCAAGCACGGCAAACAGGCCGCCGACGCCGAACGCCATCGCATCGCCCGCGAACTCGGACTTCCCCTCGACGACACCGGCAAGGTGCTCTACCCGGACGCGCAGATCGAGTACGCGGACGCCGAAGGGCGGACCGGCCGCGTCAACGTCGAGGTCGCGTCCGGCAACTACCGCGAACCGGCACTGCGCGCGAAGGCGGCCGCCGGGTTCGCAATGCACGCCAACGGAACGGCCGCGGCGGGCCTGCTCCGCAAGCTCGGGCTGGGAGGAAGCGAGAAGGGCTCCTGGCTCAGGGGGCCGGCCGACCGTGATTCCGCCTCCGTCGAACTCTGACCCGGAAGGAGAAACACGTTGCAGCCATGGAAGATCAGCGCGGGACTCACCGCCGCACTCGCCGGATCGGCGATCCTGCTCGGCGGATCCCGCCTCGAATACCTCGCGCCCCATTGGCCGGCGATCCTCGCCGGGTACGGAGTCGCGCTCACGCTCCACCTGGCGCTCGCGCTCGTCACGGTCGGTGCCGCCATCTACGCCATTGCCCGCACCACGGGACTGGCCGACCTCGGCCAGCGCGTCGATCTCGCCGAACGGTCGGTCCGGCGAGGCGATGGCGATCCCGGCC
This sequence comes from Longimicrobiales bacterium, assembly GCA_965204275.1. GTDB lineage: Bacteria > Gemmatimonadota > Gemmatimonadetes > Longimicrobiales > Gaopeijiaceae > Bin94. Next base: position 342,124 of record CBDBEC010000002.1, on the reverse strand, counting down.
TCGCGGACTCGCTCCGCCAGGACGACGAAGGAGACTGGAAATGACCCGGAAGGCGGGACGGAGTACCAAACCCGCATCCGTCGAGCGTCTGCCCGCGAACTGGCGGAAGCAGGCCAAGGCGCTCCGCCGCTTCGGGGGCGACACCCCGGCCACGGCCATCGAGCGTTGCGCCGACGACCTCGAAGCCACGCTCGTCGAAAGGGACGACACCACGTTCTCGTTGGTCGAGGCTGCCCGCGAGAGCGGATACTCCGCCGACCATCTCGGAAGGCTCGTCCGTGATGGCAAGATCCCCAACGCCGGCAGGCCAGGCGCGCCCAGGATCGCCCTCAAGGACCTCCCCCGGAAGGCCCACACGCCAACCGAGCCGCGACTGGCGCACACGCCCCCGCGCCGCGAGCTTTCCAACAGGCAGATCGTGCAGTCCATCATCGAGAAAGGAATCGAATGATGGCACGCACGAAACGTGGCCGGCGGAGTTATAGCGCCGGCGAACGGGGCCGGAACCGGGTCCGGGTCTTCCCGGATCGCAAGACCGGCTTTTACCAGATCGAGTGGCGCGAGAACGGGCGCAGGCTGAGCCGGTCGCTCAAGCACCGTGACTGGGCGCAGGCCAAGCGGCAGGCGGACAGGATCGCCGCCGGACTCGCCGAGTCGGTGGCTGCGGGCACGGCGAAGGCCAAGCCCGAGCCGCTCACCCTGGGAAGGCTTTTTGACATGTACGGTGAAGAGGTCACGCCCACCAAGAGCGAGCGATCCCGGAGGTATGACCGGGCCGCAATGCGGATGTTCCTCCGGTTCTTCGGGAGGCACCGGAAGCCCGGTGCGCTCTCCCAACGGGACTGGGACAGGTTCATCCGTGCCCGGCGAGCGGGCAGCGTCGGTCCGAGCGGCAGGCCCGTGTCGGATCGAACCGTCGAATACGACCTGAAGTTTCTGATCGCGGTCTTCAACTGGGCCGCGAAATCGAGGGATGAGGAGGGACAGCTCCTGCTCGAATCCAACCCTCTCAGGGGCCTCAAGGCGCCCAAGGAGAAGAACCCGACCCGCGTGCTCCTCACGCAAGAGGAGTACGAGGCGCTGCTCAAGGTGTCGCCGCAGGTTGACTGGCGGTTCCGCGTGGCGCTGGTGATCGCGCATGAGACCGGACACCGCATCGGCGCCGTCCGCCAGCTCCGCTGGTCGGACGTCGATACGGAGCGAAAAACCATCCGGTGGCGCGCGGAGCACGAAAAGACCGGATACGAGCACCGCACACCGGTCACAGCCGAGGTGCTCGCAGTGCTGGAGGACGCCCGGAAACGGAACCCCGCGACCGGAGATGTTCCGCTTCTGCCGGCACCCAAGAACCCATCAGTGTGCATCAGGCGTTCGCTGGCGCGCGACTGGTGGAAACGAGCCGAGGTGCTCGCAGGGCTGAAGCCCAAGCGGCTCCGCGGCTGGCACTCACTTAGGCGGAAATTCGCCTCCGACCTCATGGATCAACCGCTCAAGGTGCTCTGCGAACTGGGTGGCTGGAAGACCGCCCAGACGGTGCTCCAGTGTTACCAGCGCGCTGACGAAGACCGACTCCGGGAAGCCCTTGAAGGCCGCCGCCGGGCTCTTTCCTACCCCGAATAGCGGGAACCGAACAGCGGGAATCGAGACCCCAAGTCCTGTAAGTCTAATGGGCGCTGACGGATTCGAACCGCCGACCTCCTGCTTGTAAGGCAGGCGCTCTGAACCAGGCTGAGCTAAGCGCCCCTTCATGCCCAACGTACCGGCAGGATCGACATCAGCGACAGGCCGGCCATGATGTCCCGCCCTCCCAACTCCTCCGCCAGGGTCCCCATGGTTTCCCGCACTGCCGGAATCTCGGTGGCCTCCCTGGCGGCCGCGGCAACCGTGGCCTGCGTTCAGCTCCCCTGGCAGCCCGTGGACAAACACGGCATCGGAGCCGCGGGGAAGCGGACCCAACTACGTCGTTCTCTTCAACCGCCGCGTATCGTCCCCCGACCGGTCCTGCCATGTGAACCGGTTCGGGGAGGTCTCTGACAGCCGGCAGGCGGCCTCCGGGGGCGGAACCCGGACCCCCGCCACCTCATTTCTTGACGCGGCGCGGGTCCGCCCGCAGCAACCGGATCGGAATCGCCAGGACGTCGTTGCCGAGATCGAAGACCCGGCCCCGGCCCGGCCGCGTCTCCCACTTTTCCTCGACGGAGAGGTTGAACGAGTCGGCCTCCGCCAGGTCGACTTCGTAGCCGAGGTCGTAGAGGGATTCGAGGGTGATCAGGCTCAGCGGCTGCGAATCACCGGTCAGCCGGGGCGTCATCAGCTCGTCCCCGAAGACGCTCGCCCTCCAGTGCGAGTCGGAGACCCCGGCCTGCGCGCCGCTCTCGACCGGAACCTTCGCCAGCGCGTAGCCCGCACCGCCGGCCGCGTCGAAGGCCGCGATCGCCAGGGGCCCGTCGAAGTGGGTATCGGCCCCCGGATCGTCGGGCAGGGAGGGATCGCGGAGGCGGCGGTGGCGATCCCAGAGCCCCGGCACGAACCCCAGGGCGTGCGCCATCTCGTGCGTTACGAACGCCTCCAGCAGATCGTCCTCTTCGAGGTCGGCGACGTCGTCCTCGTCGAGGATGAGCGCGGCCAGGGTGGGCTGCAGCCATATGCCCTCCCCTCCCTCAAGCGGAAAGGGCCGCACCCAGCACGGGCCGGACCGGGCCATGACACCACCGGATCCGTCGATCGAGTCGATCGTGACGAAGATGCGAATGTCGTCCACCACGTCGGACACCGCCGGCGACCCCGGTCCGCACGCGCCCGCCGGAACCCGGTTGAAGGCGTCGTGGTCCCAGTCGAACACGTCCCGCGCGATCGCCGACTCCCACCGCGCGGCGGCGTCCGTGACGGCTTCGTCCTGTTCCGCCGTGCCGTTTTCCAGGAACACCAGTTCGATGTCGAAGGGTTCGACCGGCTTTCCGCCCACCGTGACCGTCAGGGTGGACGGGCCGAAGGGCGTGAAGGCGTGCACGGCGAAGTGGTAGGTGCCCACGCGGGTCGGCATCATCTGGCACTGTTCCTCGGTATCCCCCCCGATGCTGAAACAGCGGTACCGGTAGCGGTAGCCGGGGCGCTCCCCGTAGTGGCCGAACAGGTCGGCGTCGCCGGCGCCCCCGGTGAGCTCCACGTTGATGGCCTCGTCCGAAGCCTCCGTGATCTCGACCCGGAAGAGCAGCACCTCGTTCAACTCCGAAGACTCCACCGTGACGGCCTCTCCCAGCCTGATTTCACGCTGGCTCACCACGTTCAGGGTCAGGCTGTCGGTGTTGTTCCCCTCGTCCCACTCCTCGATCTCGCCCTCCGGATCGATCACCACGTCGAGGTGCCGCCTGCCCGGCTGAAGCGGACCGGCGAAGAGAACCGCGACCGCCGTGTCCCCGGGTGCGATCCGGTCGACCGGGGCGGGCTGCATCGGCACGCTGTCCACGGTTATCCCCACCGGGAAGACCGCGGGGCCCGCCCCGTCGCCCAGGTTGGCGATCGGGGCCCGGATCTCGACGATCTCGCTGTCGAGCGGGTCGGGGCGGGCGGTTTGCAGGTCACCGGCCAGGGCGTAGTCCGGCTCGGGCGGGTCGGCGTAGGCCGTGGCCGTGAACATGTCCTCCAGCTCCCCCGCGGACACCTTCACGGACTGCAGCCGCCGGGACCCGAGAGTCCACTCCGTCGCCGCCCGCCCGTCCGCGTCGGTCTTCACGACGCTGTCGCCCACCGCGCCGCTTCCCTCGTCCGGTGTGAAGGTGACGTCGACAAGGGCGGCGGGGCTGCCGCCCGGATCTTCCACGTACACGGCCAGCGGCTCGGACAGCGTCCGCCCCCGGATCCCCCCCTGCCGGTTGCCAGACGTGATCTCCATGCTGGAAGCGCTCTGCGCAACCGTGACCTCCGCCGAGCCCGTGACCTGCCCGATCGTGGCCTCCAGCCTTCCCTGGCCGTTCGCCACTGCCGTCACCGTAGCCCCGAGCGGGTCGCTGTCCAGCGCGAAGATCGCGGTGTCCGCGGTGGACCACTCCGGAAAGGTGTCCATCGGCGAGCCGTTCTGATCCAGCACCTGTGCACCGAACGGATATTCCTCGCCCAGATGGGTGAGCGTGATCTCCGGAGGCGCGACTACCACGCTCGTTGGGACGGGATCCACCGGTTTGACCTCCGGATCCCCGCACCCGGATATGGCCGGGAGCAGCAGCAGGCCCGCGGCCCGGCCCATGTGTCTCTTCCTGCCCATTCTCGACGGTCCCGATCAGTCCTGATCGCGGGCGTGCGCCCTCTTCCCCAGGTATACCGGCAGATACAGCGCCCCGAAGAACGCCAGCGCCAGCACTTCGAGCCATGGAATGTACCAAGGCCAGGGGAGGAACAGGAAGGGCGAGGCCGTGTCCGGGGCCGCGCGCAGGTACATGTAGTTGGCGTCCAGCGCGATGTTCACGGGCGTCAGGACCACGGCCATGACGTTCAGCGCCACAAAGGCCCGCAGCAGCGACCCGGGGGTCGGCCGCATCCCCAGGCCCCACGTGGCGAAGATCGCCGCGGCGACGATTCCGGCATGCGAGATGAAGTACTGGAGGAAGTGATAGGACGGGAAGCCGTCGGCCAGCTCCGGGGTGATCATCGCGTTGCCCGCGCCCGCGAGGCCCCAGAAGTAGACGAGCTCGTAGGTGAAGCGGCGGCGAAAGAGCAGCGTGGCCACCGAGAGCAGCACACTCACTCCGCAGACATGAAGCGGCAGGTGCTCCCGCAGAAAGGTCGCGCCCCCCAGGGTCACGAAGCGGAAGATCCAGTACACGACCTGGTTCGCCAGGATCACCATCGCCAGCGAGACGCACACGGCCCGGGTCACCCGCTGCGAGTCGAGGCGCCGCACCGCCAGGGACAGCGCGGCCGGCACGGCCGCCATCGCGGCCACCGCGACGATGTGGGGCGTGCCGAAGGGCTGGAATGGGGGCGGGGTCATGGGCGGGCTGTCTTTCGTGTGGCTGACAGCTTACCATGTTCGCGCCCGATCACGCACCACCCCATCCGGAGAAGCATTTCCATGCAGTCACGCCCCCCCCGGGCACCCGCGGTCCCCCCCGGGCTCGCAGCCCTCCTAGTCCTCTTCGCCGCGGCGGCACCGGCGGCGCTCGAAGCCCAGCCGCGCCCCACCCGGCCCGACGGCGTGCGCCTCTTCGCCATCGAGAACGCACGCGTCGTGACCGTGTCGGGCGCCACCCTGGACGACGCCACCGTGGTCGTCGACAACGGCATCATCACGGCGGTCGGCGGCGGCGACCCCCCCGCCGGCGCATGGGTCATCGACGGCACCGGCAAGTCCGTCTATCCCGGGCTCTTCGACGCCTTCACCACCCTCGGGCACGGCTCCGCGCCGGCAGGCGGGGGCTTCGGCGGCTTCGGCGGTCCGGGAAGCGGCGGCGCGCAGGACGATCCGCCCCATTCCTGGGGCCCCGAGGACCGCCCGGGGACCTCCACCTGGCTCACCGCCGCCGACGACATCGACGGCGGCGACGACCGCTTCGAGGAGTGGCGCCGCGCCGGCTTCACCACGGTGCTCAGCACCCTGCACGCCGGGCTGGTCCCCGGCCAGGCGGCGGTCCTCAACCTGCGCTCCTTCGACCGCCCGCGTCAGATGGTGGTCGCGACGCCGGTGGCCATGCGCGTCAACCTGCAGGACCGCGCCCGCACCTTCTCCGGCTACCCGGGCAGTTCAATGGGCGTCTTCGCCTATCTCAAGCAGCTCTACTACGACGCCATGCACTACCAGGACGCGTGGGCGGCGTACGAGGCCGATCCGCGCGGCAAGCGCCGCCCCGAGTGGGACCTGGCGCTCGAGCCGATCCGCATGCAGTTCGCCGAAGCGTGGCCCGCGCTCTTCCCCGCCGACACCCGTTCCGACATCGGACGGGCCCTGGCCACGACTCGCGAGATGGGTGTGCGGCCCATCGTGTACGGCGCGCAGCAGGCCTGGGCGGCCGCCGATCTGCTGGCCGCAGACGGCGTCCCCGCGCTCGTGAACCTCGACTGGCCCGAGCCGCCCACCGGCGGCGACCCCGAAGCCGTCCCGAGTCTGTCGCAGCTCCGCCGCTACGACCGCGCCCCCACCACCCCCGCCACCCTCGCCGAGGCCGGCGTCCGGTTCGCCTTCTACTCGGGCGGGCTGGGCGGCCCGGACGAGGTGCTGCCGGCGGTGCGCCGCGCGGTGGCCCAGGGACTCGCCGAGGACGTCGCCGTGCGCGCACTCACCCTCGCGCCGGCCGAGATCTTCGGCGTCGCCGACCGGCTCGGCTCCGTCGACGTGGGCAAGATCGCCAACCTGGTGGTGACCGAGGGCGGCATCCTGGACGAGGAAATGCGCGTCGAGGTGGTCTTCGTGGACGGCGAGATGTTCGAGATGGGCGGGGATGAGGAAGCGGACGAGGGGGAGGAAGAGGAAGGCCAACCCGGTGACGAGGAGGTCGCGGAGGACGAGGAGGAGGACGAGGAGACCGAGGCCGGGCCCCGCCGGGGACGCGGGCGCGGCGGACCTCCGGGCCGAGGTGGCCGGGGAAGCGCCTCCGGTCCCGATCCGGCGGCCCCCCCGGTGCCGATGAGCGCCAACACCGGACCCTACCGCGACGACCCCGTCACCCTCATCGCCGGGGCCACCGTGCTGACCGCATCGCACGGCACCCTCGAAGACACCGACATACTGATCCGCGACGGCAGGATCGCCGGGATCGGCACCGGGCTGAGCGCCCCCCGGGGCGCCACCGTGGTCGACGCGTCGGGCCGGTACGTCACCCCCGGAATCGTCGACGCGCACTCCCACATGGCCGCCATGAGCATCAACGAGGGCACGGTGAACGTTTCGTCGATGGTGACGATCGAGGACGTGATCCGGCCCGAGGACATCGGCATGTACCGGGCGCTGGCGGGCGGCGTGACCACGATCAACATCCTGCACGGCTCGGCCAACCCGATCGGCGGCGGCAACGCGGTCATCAAGCTGCGCTGGGGCGCCGACGCGGACGACCTCCTGGTCGGGGCGCATCCGGGCATCAAGTTCGCGCTGGGCGAGAACACCAAGCGCGACCGCGACCCCGACCGCTACCCCGCCTCGCGCATGGGGGTGCAGGACGTGATCCGGCAGGCCTTCCTCGACGCGCGCGAGTACATGGCTCGATGGGAAAGATAATTATAACATGTTATTATTCATATAGTTACGTCGGTTCTTATGATTCCTGTTCCCTTATCAGTTCGTGTTTACTGAACGGGATGTAGATCGACGCTCTCGAACGCTCCCGGACGTAACCGTTCGGTCAGCCCGTGGAAGAACGGTCGGTCGGCATCCTCCCTCCAGCGCAAGCCATACTGCGTCGGTGTTGCCGCTGATCCACCAGCGCCGCGGCTGGACCACCCCCGGACAGGCCAGCCGAGGGTGCTCACCGGACCGCGAAATCCCTTTGCGGTGCTGGCAAACCGACCACATCGTTCCGACACCATGGATCTCGGTCTTCGCTCTGCCCGCTGTCCCGATGGAGGTGGAAGTAGGGGCGCTCGTCGGTTGCTCGGGCGCCATCAAGGCGAACCCGTCAGGAGTTCGAGACCACGGCTTCACCGAACAGTTACTCCCGGACGTGTCAGCGTCCGCGCTGCCGTTCAGCGGGCTGCCGGGATTCTCCCAGTTATCGCTTGGGCGCCTCTCGTCTTGTCAGCCCCCAGCGACCGTGAGACTCACAAGCCGAACCACTCTCAGGACGGGCACATCGAACTCGTCCAACTCGACATACGCCATCAAGCCGTCAGGCCCGAACGCGTCCGGGATGCGGAAGGAATCCTCAGACAGGGTGCCCAGGTAGACGCCGGACGGGGCGAGGACATCCACTGGACCCGGCGATACGCCATCCTCCCCCGATCGCACAATCCAGATCCGATTCTCGTGGTCGACGCCCATCTCACTGATGACGGGCACCTCGGAGCCGAAGTCCATCTCGGCGACCAGCGACTGTGCGAGCGCCGATGACAGTTCACGGCCCGCTTCGCCCGATATGCCCGGCCCCGTGGCGATCACCTGTGCGCCCCCTCCACCCCTCTCACGCTCCCTCGCCGCCTCCTGCATCTCCGCCGTCACCGGCATGGGGTCGATGGGCCTTTCCAGCACGGTACGCACCGAGCCGTCGTCCGGCCGCACTATCTTGACCTGGTACCCCACGGAATCGACGACAGCTATCTCCCCGTCGGCCAGAACCGCTGCCAACAGAGGGGGACCGAATACCGTTCTGCGGGGCAGTATCCCGGAGGGCAGCGGTACTTCCATCTCGCCTATGCGGATCGAGACGGCCGCACCCTCGGCGGCATCGGGCGGAGGAGGGGTGTGTGCCCGATAAACCTCCCTGCTGCCCTGTCCGATCGTGTGGATGTCCACGGCACGGTCTCCCTGTCGCCGAGCGGTGAGCAACCGGCCATCAGGGAAGACGCCAAGCAGGATGGGCACGGACTGAGACGAAGTGACGATGCCCGGGGACCGTACCGGCTGGGGAGGCTCGCGAATCGCGACATGCTGCTCAAGGAAGGTGCCGTCGGGTCCGAACAGGAGCAGGGCGTCATGGCCGACATCGCGCACGACGATCCGGTTGTCGTGGAGGACGCCGACCCCGATAGCCATACGGAACTCCCCCGGTCCCTGCCCAGTCCGCGAAATATGGCGGCGAAACTCCCCATCCGAACCCACGACCACAACCCGGTTCTGTCGTCGGTCCAGAATCACCAAGTTGCCGTCGTGGTCGAAGTGAACCTTCGAGATCTCCGTGAAGGCTTGCCATTCCTCTTCCGAAAGCCCTCCACCAAGGAGGAAGAGCTCCTCCGTCACCGCGACCAGAGGAATGTCCGGATCCGAAGTCGCGTCGGGAAGATCGGGCGCGGGGCCGCCGCCGGCACTATCGCAGCCCATCACACAGCAGAACAACACGGGGATCGGGAGTCTGACCATCATTCGCCTCGCCGTCATTCATGGGTGCAGACACAGGTATCGATGGATGAAGCTCGCTCCGTCGGGCGCATCTCCGCCAGCCGTCCCCCGCCCGCTCGGGTCATCCGTCAGCTCGGGGCACCCGCTACCGGGTCGGCGGCAGGCTCCCGATGCCGATCCAGAGGCGCACGTGTGAAACCGGGGTGCATGTGCGCGGAAAAACGATTCGGACGTGCAGATCTGCAATTTCGCATGTCGTTGTGCAGCTTTCGGTTGCGCCACGGCCTCCGGGGCGGCTGCGCCGCGCGGGAACCGGAGGCCGTGGCCGGAGTATCCATGTCAAGCGGATGCTCTTTTTTCCCGAGACGAGCCGTCTCACAGCGTCCTTCGCGACGCCTCGGCTTCGATGCTCGCTTTGGCCCGGCGCGATCATCCGTGAGCGCTCCCCGCGTGACAGGGCGTCGGGAAGATGGGACGAGAGTGCTCTCGTGGCGGATGCTCTGTCCAAGTGCGGTCTTGCTGCACGAGAGCGTTGGCAAGGATGAGAAGCTTCCGCATCACGGCTGTCAGGGCAACCTTGGGCGGCTTCCCCCGGGCCACGAGCGCCTCGTACTTCCGCTTGAGGTCGGGATTGTGGCGGACGGCAACCATCGCGGGCATGTAGAGCAGCCTGCGCACCCGATGCCTGCCGCCCTGGATGAAGCTGCGTCCCTTCCAGTAGCCGGACTCCCGGGTCACCGGGGCCAGCCCGGCGAGGCTGGCGGCACGGGCTCCGGTGAGCGTACCCAGCTCCGGCAAGTGGACGATCAGGCCCGCAGCGGTGACGTCGGAGATGCCCGGGATGGAGGTCAGGATCTCGGCCCGGCGCTCCAAGGCCTTCTCCTCTTCGAGTCGCTGGCGGATCTCGGCGTCGATGATCTCCAACTGCTCCTCGATCTGCCTCAGCCTCTGCTCGGTGAGCCGCTTGCCCACGGGCGTGCGCAAGTGCTTGCCGCGGTTGAGGGTGGCGGTCCGGTCCTTGGACAGCCCGTCGCGGATCTGCTGGAGTTCCGCGAGGTCGCGCTGCTCCTCCGATCTTGCCTCGGTCGGGCGCAGGTTCTCGATGGCGGCCGCCATCGTGGCCAGCATCCGGGCGTCCACGGCATCGGTCTTGGCGAGCCGCCCGAGAGAGCGGGCGAAGGATCGGACCTGGAAGGGGTTGATCGCGTAGAGGGGGAGTCCGGCCTTCAGGAGAGTCTCCTCAAGGTCGCGGTGGAAGGGTCCGGACGGTTCGTACGCGATTCGGTCGACCCCGGAGCCGATCCAGGCGATCAGCTTCCGGAAGCCGGTCTTGTCGTTCGCGAACCGGGATGCTCTCTCCTCGGGCGCCGCGAAGGCGTCGAGCCAGTCCTTGGAGATGTCGATCCCGACGGTGCGAAGGGTGCCGCTCATGTGTTCTTCCCTTCTCCTGTGCTTGTCGTGCGAGCCTCGATGCTCAAGTATCCATTCAGGACTTGGGGAAGGACGGTGGCGACCAAACTCCGGCACGGCCCCTTACGGCCAGCGACCTCGCGATCCGACCACCGTCCCCTTTCGACCGCCCGCTCCGGCTCGCTACGCTCGCCTCTGCGGGCGGTCGAAAGTCCAGGCCTTCCCCCTGACCCGGCCCCGCAAATCAAGCGGGGATCCCCAAGAATGGAAGAGACAAGCGACCCACCTTTTTCGATGCCTCGCGTGGCATCGGGGAGAGTTGGGATGTGCACGCCATCCCACCTCCCTCGGGGGTCGCTCCGAGCCAGCAATCCCTTGCGGGAAGGCCAATCGGCAAACCGGGACGAGCAGGTCGGGATCTCTCGCCCTGGCCCGGACTGCGTCGTCTGGCGGAGGACTAAGCAGCGGATGGTCTTGATACATGCGGATGCCTCGCGGTCTTTCTTAGGAAGCTGTCGCGATCCATGGAGCCTAGAATAGCCTAATCGGTTGGCAATCGTCGCCTACCACCCTCTGAGCTCGATCCGCCGGGCCGTGAGATCGCCCAGGATCGACGACCTCGGGTTCCCGAGCGGTATGGGTAGGACAAAATGCGGCGGCGGGCGAGGGGCGCCGTCTTCGTCGCCGGGGGTGAGGTGGTCGCTTGCCGCCTCGCCGGTCGGGACGCCCCTCGACAAGGAGGAGCTTGCCCGCGTCGAGCGGGTGACCGCCGTCTCGGGCGGCGACGGTGGGGCGTCATCGAGGGTGCCCGCAGGGCTGGCTTGTCTCTCCCATTCTTGGAGATCCCCGCCTGATGGCGCCCGCTGCCGGAGCGGCGGCCGGGATTCCGCTTTCATCCCGCGGAGCCCTGTCGTCCCGAATCATCAGACGGTTTCGGCTTGGAACCCCAGCACTGTACGAAGCGCGGCGTCCCCATCGTCGTCCTGGGATTCTCGATGTGCCTCGTGACCTCGGCCAGGACCTGCTCGACCTCGGCTTCGTCCGCGATTCCGAGGGTGGCGATCCACTGGACGCGATCCGGCGTCAGCGCCGACAGCATCCACGACTTGAACACCCCGGCAAGCTCCATGTGCTGGAAAATGCGCATCCGCACATCGGCGAGTCCCGCGTCCAGGAAGAAGACGGGCAACCTGGCCCCGATGTCCGGGAACCCGCCGGTGCGCCTCCGCTCCTCCGAAAGAAGTTCCACGGCCCTGTCGAAGGCGGCGAGGGCGGGATAGCAGTACCAGCCGCTGTAGTCGGCGCACTCCGCCACCAGCTTGCCGTCCGGCTTGAGCATTCCGCACATCGTGCTCAGCACCTCGGCGGGATGGGCAACATGGTCCAGCAGCAGTCGCGAGTACACCAGGTCGAACTCCGGCGCCGGATCCGACACGGTCCGGATGTCGGCCAGCTGGAACTCGACGTTCGGCACCTTCGCCGCCGCCGCGCCTCTTCGGCCCTCCTCGATTCTGAGGTCGTCCATGTCCAGCCCGACGACCCGGCCTTCGGGACCAACCCGACGGGCGAGGTCGAAGGCCACGCCTCCCGTTCCGCAGCCCACGTCCAGGCAGGCCATGCCGGGCCGGACGCCGACACGGTCGAGCAGGGCCAGTGTCGTGGGGCGGAAAACCTCGGTGACGCGGTCCAGCCGGCGTCTGTCGACCGCCCCGTCCCCCAGCGTGTAAACGTCAAGCTGCGGCGTCGCGAGCCCGTCGCCCGTCACGCCGCCGGTCTTTCTAGCCATTCCCGGTTTCTCCTCCTCCGTTCTCCGCATCCCTGGGATTCCCTGCGGTCGTCGGCTGGCTGGCGCCCCTGGCGTGCGTAAGATTTGCAACTCCGTCACCAACTGTATTCCACCGCCACGGACAGTTCCCGCGGGCGCCCGAAGACAAGCTCGATGTAAGCCGCGGAAGTCGCGAACGCGGAGTTGCCGGTTACCAGGTATCGCTCGTCCGTCAGATTCCGGGTCGCCGCCACGATCGTCCACCGGCCATCGCCGGTTCCGACGACCACGGACGCGTTCAGCAGGTGGTAGTCGTTCTGAAAGAGCTGGGGCGTGTTGATCGCGTCATGGTGCTGCGATCCAGTGAACAGCCAACTCATGCGGGGTGTCACGACCACGCCGCGGGGAGCGCCGATCTCCTTCGCGACAGTCACCGAGTGGCTCCGATTCGGTGTCTTGGCGAGCCGGTAGCCGGGAAGCACGGGGGTCGCGTTGTTCAACACACTCGGACTGAGGCTGTCGTAGCCGGCACGCATCGCACCCAGGCTGGCCCGAACGTCCCAGCCGCCGCCCGGCACCCACGCGGCCTCCACTTCGGCGCCCCGGATGTCGGCGGACCCTCCGTTGAAGGTGATCGGGTTGAACGATTCGCGCACGATGATCTGGAGGTCCTCGTAGTCGGCGTGGAAGAGCGCGAGGTTGATCCGCGCCCGGCCGCCGGCCAGGAGCGACTTGAGGCCGACCTCCCAGCTATGGACCGTCTCCGGCATGAACATGCCGGGGGCTGCGGCCGCGGAGTTGGGTTCGCTGCCAAGATAGCGCACGTCGTATCCTCCGCTCTTGACCCCTCGGAGAAGCCCGCATAGCCCATCACAGCGGGTGTGAAGTCGTACCCAAGCTTGGCGGTGACGGTCAGTGCGCGGAAATCCTCTTGGAAGTGCCTCTGCGGAAGCATGCGGTCACCAGGGCGCATGGGACCGGTGGGCGAGAAATAGACGCCCGCCAGCAGCGGCCAAGTGGGACCGAAGATGCTGCCGGCGCCCTGCGAGGCGTCGCCCCGGGCATAGTTGTCGGGGCGGAGCCCCTTCCGGTCCATCGTGTAACGGCCGCCGACCGTCAGCGACAATCGGTCGGTCAGGTCACCCGTAACCTGTGCGAAGCCGGCAACGGAAGAGTTGTCGTAGTCGCCCCCGCTGCTGAGGGCCCCGGGCGGCACGATGACATCGGTCCGCTGATACCCGGATTCCCGGAAGAGGTAGAGGCCGGTCTGCCAGTGCACCCTCCCGCCGCCGGTGATCCCGCCAAGCTGGAGTTCCTCGCTGAGCTGCGCGTGGTCCAGCAGCTCCTGGGTGGACAGGATGTTCGCGGGAGTGTTGTCGGCGTCCCGGGATGCCTCCAACCGCATCCCCCGATAGCCCGTGAGCGATTTCAGGGTGCCCCACTCGCCCAGCGTCCAGGTCAACTCGATGCTTCCACCCCATGAATCGAGATCGGCGAAGGCGGGAAACGTCCCTCCGGCGAGGTATTCCCCGGCGAAGCTGTCCGGCCCGTAGCAGCCGTCGGCTCCGCCGGAGCCGTTTCCCGGGGGAGGGAACGAAGGCGGTCCTGCCCTGGGGAAATCGGGATTGATCCGCACGGCGGTACATCCGCTGAGCAGCGCGTTGCCAAAGGTCCCGAACGCCATCCGGTCGTTGACTCCGCCCGAAACCGTCGGTGCTCCGTTCTCCCTCTGCCGGGTGTAATCCGCCGCCGCGAACACTTCCACGCCGTCCCGGGGCCGCCACGCCAGCGAGACCCGCGTGGCCCGCGCGTTGTCGTCGCCCATGTCGAGGCCGTCGTGGATGCGCGTCACATAGCCGTCCCGGCGGCGGTAGGACACGCTGGCGCCCGCTGACAGCCGATCCGCCAATCGGCCGCTCAGGGCGGTCGTCACGTTTGCCATGCGGTCGTTGCCGAAGGTCGCGCGGACGCTCCTGTGCGGCACCTCTCCGGGCCGTCTGGAGTGCAGCGACACGGCGCCTCCCATCGCGTTGCGTCCGAACAGCGTACCCTGCGGCCCGCGCAGCACTTCCACGCGCTCGACGTCGAGGAGTTCAATGACCGCTCCGACCGAACGCGCCATGTAGATCCCGTCCACGTAGACCGCGACTCCGGGATCCGTCACGGGAAGGTAGTCCGTCTGCCCCATGCCGCGGATGAAGATCTGCGCCGCCGACCTGGTGCCCGCGAACGCACCGGAGGAGTTGAAGGTGAGGTTGGGGGTGATGTACGTGAGTTGGTCGGTCGAGCCGATGTGCCGATTCTCAAGGTCCCTGCCAGAGAACGCCGAAATGGCGACCGGGACATCCTGCACCGGCTCGGCCCGGTTCCGGGCGGTAACGACGATCTCTTCGAGCGCGACTACGGTGTCCGGGCGCGGCAGAGTATCTTGTGGGTGTATGGCCGGGCGTGGGGTGCTCCACGCGGCAGTGAGGCCGGAGACACCCGAAACGGAGAGAGCCGGGGCCGCCGAGAAGGACGCCGCCGCGATCAACAGTGCCGCCGTAGAAAATCGGCCGAAAACGCGTGAATTCATCGCTGTGGCCCACCAGTCTTTTTCAACAGGGAGATGAGCCTGAACCCGGGAGGGGTGAAGCCCGAGCCCGGGGCAGGTGACGGTTGAAGGAGTATCATTGTCTCGTTGAACAAGGGAGAGAGGCAACCGGCGAGCCGGGGGACGGCGGAGAAGCAGGAGGATCTCCAGCGAGCCTGCGGTTGGCGTGAGGCGGAAGCCCACCTCGACCGCCCCTTGGGAAGCCAAGTCGTCCGGGTGTTTCGACCGTCGGACCTACCCGGCGCGCCTTCCCACACCGCCATGGGGTGAGCGGTTGCCGGCCCTCCTCGCCCCCCCGATTCCGGCCCCGGCCCGCTCGACGGAATCTGTTGACGACGGCGGCCCGGAAGTCGGCTGGATCAAGGAGCCCTTGGTCTTCTCCCGCGACCTCGAGGCCTCGGGCACCGGAAACTCGGAGACGGGACCCGTGCGCGATTTGGCCCGCCGGGACGCGACATCCCCTCGCCGTTCGCCACCCTTGGCGTCGCCAGGGCCCCGGCGCTCGTTCCTCAGTCCACCCCGACTTGGCGTCTCGCCACGTTCCTCACACGATCACTCTTGAATGGGGGCAAGAGGATCCCTGTGAACTTCCTCATTAGCCCCTGTTCGAATACGGACTTCGGATTCGAGAACGCCTTGTACCCTACATGTCCTCCCCTATAGCGACCCATCCCGCTGGAGCCCACCCCGCCAAATCCCATGGTGTTGGAAAGCACATGGACGAGGAGGTCGTTGACCGTGACGCCGCCGCTGGACGTGGAGTTCACGATCCTGTCGATTTGACGCCGATTCCTCCCAAAGATGTAGAGCGCGAGCGGTTTCTCGTTGCCGTTGATATGGGCTATCGCATCGTCCAGTTCCTCATAGGTGTGGATCGGGAGAATCGGGCCGAAGATCTCCTCTCGGCAGACCATTAGGTCGTTCGCCGGGTTGACGACGAGCGTAAGCGGAATTTTCCTCGTCTTCCGATCGGGAACGGCTTCGTTCCTGGGATTGCACTGAACGATCCTGCATCCGGCGGACTTGGCCTCCTCGAGGTAGCCGACGAGCCTGTCGTAGGCGCCGTCGTGGATGACGGAAGTGAATTGCGGATTGTCAAGAATGGAGCCGTACGCCTCCTTGTCGCCCCGCACGACGGCTTCGATGAACGCCTCGAGATGCCGCGTTGGAAGAAAGACGTAATCGCCGGCCACGCAGACTTGGCCAGCGTTCAGTTGGCGCACCCTGCCGATCTTCCGTGCAGCCTCTCCGATATCGGCGTCCTCGAGGAGCACACAAGGACACTTGCCTCCCAGTTCGAGTATGACCGGCGTCAGATTCGCGGCTGCCGCCGCCAGGATTTCCCTCCCGACCTCGGTGCCGCCCGTGAAGAGGAGGAGGTCCCACGGCAGCGCCGCAAAAGCCCGTGAGACGTCCGGGCCTCCCTCGATCACGGCGATCTCTTCCGGCTTGAAGTATCGGGCCACCAGCGACCTCAGGAGTTCAGAGGTGCGCGGCGTATTCTCCGAGATCTTGATCATTACGCTGTTTCCGGCCGCCAGGGCTTCGATGGCGGGCACCAGCGCCAGACCGACCGGCACATTGAACGGGGACATGATTCCGACGACGCCGAGCGGCTCATGGACGATGTATGTGCGCTGTCCAGTCAGCGAGAACAGTCCCGATGAGGTTCTCTGCTTCCTCATCCACCTTCTCAGATTCCGCCTGACATGCTTCACGTGGGCGAGCTGGGGATAGACATCCGCGATGAACGTCTGGTCCGGGCTTCTGCACCCGAAATCCGCGTGGAGCGCCTCCGTGAATTCGTCGACGTGACCCCTGCACATCGTGTCGATTCTCTCGAGCCGGTCCACCCTCACGTCATAGGATGGAACGGCGGACCGGGAAGAACTCGATTGCTGGCGCCCAAAGATGGACCTTGCTTCCTCGATTGCGGACGCCTCGTTCGCCATTGTCGCCTTCTTCCTTGCCGGGACCCGGCCGATGCGGGTTCCAGACCAGGGGAGGAGCACCCGCACCGGAGGCGCGCAGGTTCGCGAACGCGCGTTGGCGGGGTGCCGCCGGGGCCCGAACCGGTGTCTTCGTTTTCGGATGGATGACGCTGGTGATCGAATCAACCGGTCTCGTCAACCGCTGTCAAGGCGGATCCGAACACGGCGAACATCGCCGCCGACGATGCGCGGGCCGTTCAAAGGTTCTCTCCCCGTTCCGCGGATGGGTTCACGTAAACCCCGGAAATACACCTTATTGACATGCCGACAACCCTATTATACACGGATCGTACATGATAAATGTGCTAGGTTTAATGGATCCGCAGCGAACGCGGAGTGATCGTCGGGTGACACCGCAGAAGACGGAACGTCAATGTTCGTGCCTGCCAGCTTCGTTGCCGGTTACGAGGTCGCCCGCCGAGTGGACCCCGAGCTTGCCGATTGCTACGTCCGCCATACGCTCATCGGCGATCCCGCCGCGGACGACGCGGTCGCGGAACTGGCGGAGGCGTGCACGCCCGCCGAAGTCCACGGTACCATCGCAAGGGCCGTCGAGAACCACCGGCATCCGCCGGAGGACGTGCCGGAATGTCTTCGCGGTCTGATCAGGGGGGTCGCGGAGGAACCGGAGTGGTTTGACGGGGATCTTGCCCGGGCGGCCTCGAGAGGATTCCTGCGCAACTCCGACATGGTTCTCGGGGCGCTGATCGGGGGTGCCATCGTCGAGGGATTCTCGACGCTGATCAGCAAGTCGTTCCGCATCAGGGGCCGGATCGTGGACAACGGGGTTCGCCGGCTGAAGCAGAACCTTCTCCAGCTTCTGGAGCAGTACCTGCCCGGCGGCATCCTCCCGGGCGGCGACGGCTGGAAGCTGAGCATCAGAATCCGCCTGGTTCACGCCCAGGCGCGGCGGCTGATCCGACAGGCGTCCGAATGGGACCGGTCGGCGCACGGGCTGCCGCTCAGCACCGCCCACATGTTGCTGGGAGCATCGGCCTTTTCCGGGCGGCTGATGCAACACGTGCAGACCCTGGGCGGCGACTTCAGCGTGGAGGAGCGCGAGGGCTACGTGCATGTCTGGAGGTACACCGCGTGGCTCATGGGCATACCGGAGGAGATCCTGTTCCGCGACTACGCGTCGGCGGTGCGCGCGTTCGAAATCGGCAGCTTGTGCGAGCCTCCTCCCGACGACGATGCGATCATCATGGCCAACAGCATCATCAACAGCGCGCCGATTGTCCTCGGCATGACCGAGCCCGAGGCGAGGCGCTCGATGGCGGCCTACATGTACCAGGTGTCACGCGAGCTCATCGGCGACGATCTGGCGGATCAGTTCAGATATCCGCCCCCCCGGACGATCCGCGAGCTTCCTTTCCTGCGGCTGAAGAAGATCTGGGACCGCACGCGCGGGAAGCTCGTCCCCGTGTGGGGCGCGCGGAGGGCGATCGCCAGATTCTCCGAAATGCTCAAGGTCTCCGACCTCGGCCGCGTGGAACACTCGTATTCCCTGCCGACCTCGGTGTTCGACGAAGATTCGCAGCCTTGGTGATCGAGGGCGTGGCGGCGACGCGTACGGATCAAGCCGCTGCCTGCGACAAGACGCGCGACGGCTAGCGGCACCACTCCGGGGCCACGATCCCCTTTAAGTGCCCTGTCCCCGCACGCGCTCCTTCACCTTCATCATGATCGGACCGGCGAAGGCGCCGAACTCCATACCCTCACGCTTCGGCAGGCCGGGTCTGACCGGCTCGAACCGGAAACGTCGAGCGATGCTCGCCAGGGCGCAAACCATCAGCGCGGTGGCGAAGCGGGAGCCTCGGCAATGGCGTGGCTCCTTGCAGAAGGCGAGGAACGGGTGGGTCGGACGTCCGAGTTCGCTCCTGTGCGGATCGGTGAGCCACCGCTCTGGCTTGAACTCGTTGGGGTCTTCCCAATACTCGGACCTGCGGTGGAGCACACGCGGCGAGACCTGCACCCGGGTGCCCCTGGCAATGGAGTAGCCGCCGAGCGTCGTGTCCTCCAGCGCGACCCGCCCGACCAGCGGCTCGGCGACCGGATGCAGGCGGAGCGTCTCGAGGGCCACCGCCCGCGCGTAACCGAGCCTCGCCAGGTCCGCGCCCTTGATCGGGCGCTCGCCGAGCACAGCGTCGGCCTCCCGCTCCAAGCGGTCGCGGGCGGCCGGTTCGCGCGCCAGGTGGTGGAGCGCGTAGACGAGCACCGTGGCTGGCGGCTCGTAGGCTCCGAACAGCAGGGCGTACGTCTCGTCGCGAATCTCCCGGTCATTGTTGTAGGTCCAGTCGGCTCGGCCCGCTTCGGTGGCGCGCACGAGGTGGGATGCGACATCGTGGCCGGAATGGTTCGGATCCCTCGCCCTGCCGATCGCACCGTACGCCAGGACATCCAGTTCCCTCGCCGCCTTGCGCGCCCGAGTGACGAAAGGCAGGGGTAGGCGTTCGATGAGCCGCCTGGCCGGGAGCGCTTCGATGATGAAGCCCATCTTCACGGACTTCAGCAGCGGTCGCCCGATCTTACGGTCCACATTTCCGTGGGTACCGAAGAGTGCCGTCAGCGTTTCGTTCCAGGCGAGCCGTTCGAACTCGTCTCGAACATCGACCGTGTCGCCCGGACGAAAGCGCTCACAGTGAGCCTCGGTCTGCTCGGCGAGCATCTGGGAGTAGTGCAGCATGTGGTCGTCGTTGAAAGCATCGACGATGACCTTGGTGAGCCGCCGGTGGTCCGCGCCCCGCCACCTCGCCAGGCCCGGAGACTTGACGATGTCGAAGTGCATCCACGGGTAGGCCGGAGGGAGGACGGGTTCCTTGTCCACCATGACTTCCTTCATCAACTCGGCGGAGAAAACCGCGCAGCACTTCGCTCCCGGAAGCCGGTAGTAGACGATGTCGCCGTAGTCGGCGTGGAGTGAGTCGATGAACGCGTCGAGATCGCCCGCCAGGCGGCGCATGTTCTGGAACGCCCGTCCCTTCGGACCGGGCGGCAGGGGAAAGGAGCCGTTCTCGCTCAGCCCCACCCGATGTCTCCTTTCCCCGCGTCGGGACGCGCTCGCGGACCGCTCTGTCGGGCCGGCTCGCGATCACGCGCGACGACGTTCACGAGAATGGGTCCGGCGAAGAAGGCGACATCGGCGCTCATCCGTTTCGGTATTTCCTCCTCGAGCGGCTCGAGTCGGAATCTCCGCGCCAGGCTGGCGAGCGTGAGGACGGCGAGTGCCGTGGCGAAAGGTGCTCCGAGGCAGGCGCGTGGCGCCCGCCCGAACGGCGCGAACGCGGCCTCGCAGTGGGCTGCGGTCCCGTCACGCCGTTCGGACAGCCAGCGTTCGGGCAGGAACTCGTCCGCGCGGTCCCAGTAGTCCGCGCGCGCATGGAGCACGGGCAGGGGAACCTGGACCACGGTGCCCCGCGGGATGAAGTGGCCGCCGAGCGTACTGTCCTCGAGCGCGGGCCGCGGCACCAGCGTCTGCGCCGGCGACTGGACCCGTATCAGTTCGTTGAACACCGCGCGGGCGTAGCGGAGTCTGGGCAAATCCGTCCCCGCGGGCGGACGATCGCCCAGTACCTCCTCCGCCTCCTGCTCGAGGCGCCTTCTGGCGCCCCGGTTCCTTGACAGGTAGTAGGCGCCGTAGACCAGTGGAATGATCGTCGTCTCATACGAGATGAACACGAGCGAGAACCCCTCGTCGCGAACTCTGGTGTCGTTCTCGAAACGCCAGTCGCAGAGCCCCTGTTCGGCGGCGCGGACGATGTGGGACACGATGTCGTGCCCTGGATGTCCGGGGTCCCGCGCCCGCCTTATCGCCTTGTAGGCGAGCGCGTCCAACTCTCTTGACGCACGCAGCGCGCGCAGCATGTGGGGCAGCGGCAGCCGCGCCAGCCATGCGCCCCCGGGGAACGCGCCGAGCAGGTAACTCAGCTTGACCGCGCGGACCAGGACTCTGGCGACCTCCGGCGCCGCGCGCATGTCACGTCCGAACACCGCGCCGAACGTGGCCTCCCATGCCAGGCATTCGGCAAAGTACCTGATGTCGACATTCTCCCGCGCTCGGAGCCTTCGGCAATGTGCTTCCACCTGCTCCGCCACGATCTCGGCGTGGATCCGCATGCGATCAGGGGAAAACGCACTGGCGACAAGCCGAGCGAGCCGATGGTGGTCGTCTCCCCGCATGCGGGCGAGACCGGGTGATTTGACAACGTCGTAGCGGCTTCTCGGATACCGTGGCGGAAAGATCGCTTCCTTCTCCGCAAGCTCCTCGAGCAGTTCGGAGGAGAAGAGCGCGCAGCACTTCGCGCCGGGCACTTCGTACCAGGCGAGGTCCCCGTAGTCCCTGTGAAGTTCCTCGAAGAACCCCGTGGGATCGGTCATCAACCGCCGCAGGGTCCGGAGTCTTCGGCCCCGCCGTCCCGGTGGAAGCGCCGGCCGGCCGTTCGCGTGGCCGGTCACCGTGCCCGCCCGGTGACTTGCACCGGGTACGTACCCGTGATCCCGACGCCGATATTCGTCTTGGCGGGCGGCTGGTCGGAGTCAGGCTCGATTCGCAGCTTCTGAACCAGACCCGCCAGACCTGCGACGAAGAGAGCCTCCGCGAAGTCCTGGCCCGGACAGATTCTCGGCTTGGTGCTGAAGGGTAGGTAGGAACGGGCAGGGCACCGCGAGCCGCCCCGCTCGGCGTCGTCGAGCCAGCGTTCGGGCCGGAAGTCCTCCGCGTCGTGCCAGTAGTCGCTCCGCCGCTGCATCGTTCGAACGCACACGCTCATCAACGTGCCCTTCGGCACCACGTACCCGCCGACCACGCGATCTTCGAGCGTTTCCCTCGGTATCATGACGTACGCGGGCGGCTCCAGACGCAGCGTTTCCCTGAACACGGCCTGGACGTAGGCCAGCCGGTCCAGATCGGCCGCCGTGATCGGGGCGTCGCCGAGCATATCGTCCACTTCGCGCTCGAGCCGCTTGCGGGCCGCAGCGTTTCGCGCCAGGAAGTGTATGCCGTGCGTCAACGTGCCGGTCGGTGCGTCCACGGCCCCGAACATCAGCGTGTATGCCTCGTCCCGGATCTCCGAATCGTCCGGGAAACTCCAGTCGACGATGCCCCGGTCGCGGGCCCGGACGAAGTGGGAGATCACGTCATCGCCGCGATGGCGGGGATCGCGAGCCCGCTCGATGGACCGGTAGGTTTGGTCGTCGAGGGCCTTGACCCGGCGCGCCGTCCTAATGTTGTGCGGCAGCGGCAACCGCTTCAGGAACAGGCCGAACGGCAGCAGGGCGAGCAGCATGTCCTTCTTCATCGCGTCAAGGACGAACTTCCCCAGCTCGGGCTCGACCTTGGACTCGACGCCGATCACCGCGTCCAGCAGAGCCCCCCAGGTATACCGCTCGGCTTCGTACTTGAAGTCGACGGCGCGCTCCGAGGCGACCCGGTCGTGGAACGTGAGGGCGTTGTCCAGGATGGCTTCCCGGTAGGCCGGCATGCGCTCGGGCGCGAACGCCGCGCTCATCAATTCCTCGAGCTGCGCGTGCACCTCGAAACGGGACGTGGCCAGGCAGGGGGACGGAATGAGGTTGAAGGATGTCGTCGGATAGTACGGCTGGAACCACGGCTCCTGCTCGACGAGGACTTCGTGGATCAATTCCGCGCTGAAGACCGCGCAGCACCTCTGGGCCGGAATCTCGAAGAAGACGATGTCCCCGTATTCGGCGTGGAGTTCGTCCATGAACTCGGAATGCCGCGCGAGCCGGTGCCGAACGTTGTACAGCTTGCGCCCCTTGGGACCGGGCGGAAGGGGCGGCGCGGCCGAACCGTCGTGCCTCACGAAGGCGTAGCCCTTCCTGACGGCAGTTTGGCAGCGGACGAGCCTCGTCCGATCCTGCCGTGCTCCGCTTCCGAATAGCGCTTCAGAGCCGCGCCCACCGCAGTCAAGAGGCGGTGCGACTTGCGGCGGACGAACAGGAACATCAACGGGGCGAGCACGCCGGCGAGTCGCTCCGTGTTGTGGTAGCGGCAGCTTCGCTTGCCCACGGGTTCCAAGTGCTGTTCTCGCACAAACTCAAAAAGCCAGCGGCCCCCGAAAGCCCTCCCCCAGGCAATGAGCCGGGAGGGTTCCAACGCGCGAAGGGTTACGGTGAGTCTCGTGCTTCGACCCAGGGTGAACAGCAAGTGGACGGGGGAGCCGATCTTGAAATCCGTCCGCACCTCTGGTGTGAGTGGATTCCACGCGCCGTACTTCTCAACATCGGTCAGAACGTCCCAAACGAAACCGACCGGCGCGTCGATCCGGATACTCTCGGTCCGCACTTCCAGTAGGGGCAAAGTCGCCATCGGTAGAGGGTACCGCCATCCGTGCGCGGGGCGGCGGCGATCTTCCAGCGAGAAACCTCCGCCCGCCGGGGTGTGCTCGGGTGCGGCCATCTTCAACAATCGAAGGAGAACCGCGAGGGCGCAACCCATCCCGGGTTGTGGGTTCGTGTCCGGAAATCCGCGCAAGCGCCGTGAATACACTGTGCGACCATGATATCAACACATTTGTACACGTTCTGTACATGGACTATGCGCCTATGCCTACAGGATCCGCGTCCGGGACGCGTGGGTCCCGGTGCTAGGGTTGAAGCGATCGCCAGGGACGGCGCACAGAGGGATTGACAACGATGGGACCGGTTGCATGCGCCGACTACTATCGGACCCCGCGCGACCGGAGGTCACGTTCCGCGCTCGGGAGGCCGGGCGGAGTCAGCCTCCGGGACGCGGTCGAGCAGGTGCGAGAACCGGAGTCCCCGCGTCACCCCCCCCCACCGCTGCCCGGCTGGGGCATGCGGTATCCCACGCCGCGCTCGGTGCGGATGTAGACGGGGCTGGCCGCGTCATCGCCGAGCTTATGGCGGAGCTTCTTGACGTACGTGCGCACGGGCCCCGGGTGGTCGGCGCCGCGCTTGCCCCACACCGCGTGCAGCAGCGCCGGGTAGGTGAGCACGCGTCCGGCGTTCTCCGAGAGCACGCGCAGCAGTTCGTACTCGGTGGCGGTCAGTTCGAGATCGCGGCCCGCGACGGTCACTCGGCGCTCGTCGTAGCGGATGCGGAGGTCGCCGAGCGCGAAGGCTTCGGGCCGGGCGCGCCGCCTGAGCGCGGCGCGGATCCGCGCCACGAGCTCGGTGGGCGAGAACGGCTTGACGATGTAGTCGGCGGCCCCGAGTTCGAGGGCC
This sequence comes from Longimicrobiales bacterium, assembly GCA_965204275.1. Lineage (GTDB taxonomy): Bacteria > Gemmatimonadota > Gemmatimonadetes > Longimicrobiales > Gaopeijiaceae > Bin94. The sequence continues at coordinate 318,182 of CBDBEC010000002.1, read as the reverse complement.
CTCGCGACGGTCTCGTCGTTGCCGTAGCCCGAAATGAAGATCACCGGCAGTTCTGCGAGTTCAGGGATCCGCTTCATGAGGTCGATGCCGTCGGTGCCCGGCAGGACCAGGTCGAGCAGGACGAGGTCGGGCCGTTCGGCCTCGATCAGGCGCCCCAGCTTCCGCGGATCTCCCGTCGGCAGCGCCCTCCAGCCCTCCGAGGCGAGCGCGTCGCGCACGAAGCGCAGCATCAGCGGGTCGTCGTCCAAGACGAGCACGCGCCTGCGCTCGCGCCCGCGAGGCTCCGCCCGCTCCGGGCCGCGGGTGTGAAGTGCCGCCGCCTCGTCCCCGGCGGCCGCCGGGAGAGTGAACGTGAAGCGAGCGCCGAGGCCCGGTCCGGCGCTCTCGGCGCGGATGCGGCCGCCATGCGCCTCGACGAGCCCCTTCGAGATTGCGAGCCCGAGCCCCGTGCCGGCCCCGGGGCCGGGGCGCGCCCTGCGGAACAGGCGCGGAAGCTCCTCGGGCGGGATGCCGCCCCCCTCGTCGGAGACGGAGATCGCCACGTGCGCGCCGTCGCGCGCCGCCTCGACCCGGATGGGTGAGGACTCCGGCGCGTGCCGCGCGGCGTTCGAGAACAGGTTGCTCAGCACCTGGACGACGCGCTCGCGGTCGGCCATTACGGAGGGCAGGCCGGGCGGGAGTTCCACGAGCACGGGGTGCCGGCTCCCGCCGCTCAGGAACGTGGTCCTGGCCCGGTCCACGAGCGAGACCACGCTCATGGGCTCGGGCGCCACGGTGAGCGTGCCCGCCTCGATGCTGCCCGCGTCCAGCAGGTTCGCAATCAGGCCCCGCATGTGGTTCGCCTGCCCATCGATGATGCGGAAGAACTCGATCATCTCGGCCCGGGACGCGGCCGGCGAGGCCGCGAGCACGGTCCCGGCCGAGCCCTTGATCGACGTGAGCGGTGCGCGCAGCTCGTGGCTCACCAGCCTCAGGAAGTCCGCCCGCTGGCGCTCGAGCTCCTCGAACGGCTCCAGGTCCTGCAGCGTCACGACGACCGAGACGAGCGTTCCCTCGTCCCCCGCCCGGATCGGCGTCACGTTGACCAGCGTCCGCACGCTCCGCCCGTCCGGCACCGACAGCTCGACCTCCTCGGCCCGCGTTCGAGCCGTGTCATCGAGCACTCGGCTCAACGGCAGATCCGCGAGCGACACCTTCCGCCCGTCCGGCAGACGGCACGTCACCACCTCCAGCAGTTGTTCGGGCGGGGAGCCCGGCGTGCGGATCCCCTCGACGATGCGGTGCGCCTCCCGGTTCACCGACGCTACTCGCCCGGCCCCGGCCTGGAACACCACAACGCCCACCGGCGAGGTCTCGATCAGCGCCTCGAGGTTGGCCCGCGCCCGCTCGACTTCGCCGTGCGTGCGCGCGTTCGCGATCGCGGCGGCCGCCAGCGAGGCGAAGAGCACCAGGACCTCCCGGTCCTCCGGCGTGAACGCCTCGCCGCTCTCCTTGTCGCCCACGAAGAAGGTGCCGACATGCTCGCCCCGGTGCCACATCGGGGTGCCCAGCAGTTCGTGCGTGAGCCACGGGTGCGGCGAAAGGCCGAGCGAGGCGAAGTAGCCGGGCAGATCGTCCAGCTGGAACGGCTGCTCGATGTCCCTCAAGTGCTCGAAGAGCTGCGGGCCATCGGGCCACGCCACCACCGCCGCCTCCTCCTCGTCGGAAAGCCCGGAGGTCACGAAGTCCGCCACCCCGCCGCCCGCGTCGACCGTCGTGATCACGCCCTGGCTCGCGCCGGTCAGCGCGCGCGCGCTGTCTACCACCTCCCGGAGGACCGTGTCCAGGTCCAGGCTCGAGTTGACGCGCAGCACCGTGCCGCTCAGCCGCGAGAATCGGTCCCTGACCGACCGGATCTCACGCCTCAGTTCGCCGAGATCATTCAAGGGTCCGCTCCCCGTTTTCGTGGCGGAATCCGCCGGTCGCCGCGATTACATCGTATAAGCATGAAAATAACACCAATATACACGTTTCGTCCATGGAAAATGCGCTAGATTAAATGATTGCGCTTCCCAGGGCGCGTGAGAGATCTGGAGCGAGGGGCAAACGATCACCAGACCGGACACCGCACAGGGGGTTGACAAATGATGATATCGCGCTACAGCCCGACCGCTAAGCCGAGCCGAGCCGAAGCTATGAGGCTCGGCTCGTGGCGCGGCGGCGGATGGACCGGCGCACATCGTCCGTCGTTTTCGCGGAGTTGGCTAGGGCCTGACGCCCGATCCAAGCGTTCCCGCGCCCGCCTCTCCCGGCTCCTTTCCGCTCTCGTCCTACGCTTCGAGGCAGACCCTGCCCCTCACCCACGGCATTCACCGTCACTCCAGCGGACGCAAAGCTATCGGCTTCTTGTCCAGGGCGAGCCGGGTGTCCCAAGCTCACCGGTACCCCGACGTTGTCCGGCCCAGACGGAGCGATCCCCGGGAGCGTCGGGATGGACCGCCCGACCCGCGAGCACGATACCGGCGTGAGGGAGCTTCCGGGGCCGAGATTCGCCGAGGAGGTCCTCGTCTTCCTGCTCGACAAGCAGATCGGTCACTTGGCTCCCGTTCCCGACCGAACCCTGCGTTGCGTGCTTGCGGGGGCCGTGCTGATGGATCTGGCGCTCGAGGACCGCATCGACACGGACATGGAGCGTCTCCTGCTGGTCGATCCGACGCCCGTGGGCGATGACCTGCTCGATCCGTCGCTCGCCATGATCGCCGAGGACGGTGAAGCCCAGGATGCGGCGCAATGGGTTGAGCGAATCGCCACATCCGAGATCGTCGGGAACGTCCGGGAAGGGGCGATCAACCGCCTGATCGAGCGGCGCATTCTGGAGCGGGAAACGGGCGGATTCCTGTCCCTGACGCGCTGGGTGACGAGAGCCGGACGATATCCGAGGGTGAGCGGCCCGGCAGGCCGCGAGGTCGAAGAGCGGATTATGGGGATCCTCTTCGCCGAAGATGTTCCGGAGCCGCGCGACGCGATGCTGATCGCCCTCATCGACGCCTGCGGCATCTTCGATCGCTTACTTTCCCGCGAGGAGCGGGCCGAGGTGGCGGGCCGGATCGATCTGCTTGGGCGTCTCGATCTGATCGGCCGCGCGCTCTCCGACGCGATTCGCAGCGCGGGGGTCCGGGGTCCGGCCCCGCCGCCCGAGCGCGCGAAACCCATCTCGACACGTGAAGCGCGCGCTGAGGCGCTCGCCCGAATCCCGATGGCCTCCGGCCTGCCGGTCATAGGGAACGCGTTGAGCCTCGCCAAGGACTTTCTGCCCTTTCTCACCCGACAGTACCGGTTGCTCGGTCCCGTCTTTCGCATCCGTACGCCGTTTGACGCCTACACGGTGCTGGCGGGCACCGAAGCCAACAACTTCCTGCGCCGGGAAGGTCGGCTGTATCTGCGCTCCTTCGGTCCGTTTCGCCCCCTGGCTCGGCGGCTCGGTGCCCACCGGATCGTGGTCAACATGGATGGCAGTGAACATTTTCGCGTCCGCAAGGCCTTGAGCAACGGGTATTCGCAGAAGGTCATTCTCACGCGTCTTGAAGACGCCGCGCGCATCGCCGACCGGGCGGTATCGGCGTGGCCACAGGGGAAGGCGTTCTCGGTCCTTCCCGCGTTGCGGTCCATAATGGCCGAGCAAACATCGCAGCTCTGCACCGGCACCAGCGCGATGGAATGGGTCGACGATCTCACGTACTACCTCGACAGAGTGCTGGGCCGCTGCGGCAACAGCATCCCCGAGTTCCTCCTGCGCACACCACGGTTTCGGCGCGCGCGCGATCGGGCGGACCGACTGGCCACTACGATCCTCAACGCTCATGACCCGGAACGTCGCGCCGGGATGGATCCGGACCTGATCGACGATCTCCTGCGGCTACATCGCGCCGATCCCCAGTTTCTGCCCGAGAACGATCTGCGTTGGGCCAGCCTCGGACCCTTCCTCGCGGGTCTCCACACGGCCGCGAACGTCGCCGCCTTCATGCTCCATGCGCTGATCAAGGATCGCAAGGGGCAGACCGCCATGCGAATCGAGGCGGACCGTTTGTTCGCCGGGGAAGGCCCGACACCCGAAAAGGTGCGGATGATGGACGTCACACACCGGTTTGCGATGGAGACGTTGCGTCTGCACCCAGTGGCACCGGTGACTTTGCGAGAGGTCGTCAACTCCTTCGAGTTCGCGGGTTACGAGATGCCCGTCGGAAGCCGGATCATGTTCGCCTTCGCCGTCCCCCATTTGTGCGCCGAGCACTATCCCGATCCCCTGCGTTTCGACATCGACCGCTACCTGCCCGACCGAAACGAGCACCGGGCACCCGGTGTGTATGCACCGTTCGGTCTCGGCACGCACCGCTGCCTCGGCAACCGCTTCGCCGAGGTGCAGATCGCGTTGACCATAGCGGTTGTGCTGCATCGCGTTGACATCGCGCTCGATCCGCCGGACTTCGAATTGAAACCCAGGCATTTCCCGGTCTCTTCGCCGGGCAATGCGTTCAAGATCAGGATCAGGCGGAGGGGCTGAGAATGCATGGCGCCGAAATCGTTATGCACCCGCCCGGACACGAATTGAAGCTGGATTATTCCAGAGTGTCGACGCCGGACTCCCGGTTCAGATTCAAGATGGCAACCGGCGCTGAAGGGAGGATCCACGCTTGAGCGGCTCTACCAAGAAGACACCGCATCTGTTCGCTACCTCGACGCTGGGCGTCTGGACACGCCTGATTCGGGAGCACGGCGGCGTGCCGCCCCGCTATTGGGGCCGGTTGGCGGGGATCCTGGCGACAAGTGTCGCCACGGCGCCGCTTCGCGCCGCGGAGCGGTTGCGCTATGGTCGGCTTGTGGCGAGGACGGCTATCGACCAACCCCCCGTTTTCATTCAAGGCTTCGCCCGCAGTGGCACCACGCACCTCCACAACCTCATGGGGCACGATCCGGGCCTCGGCTACGTTTCCACCCTGCAGGCGATCGCGTCGCCCTTCTTCCTGACTTCGCGCGGGTGGCTGGAGCGGATTATCGCCAAGAGGCTGCCATCAAGGCGTCCGGTGGACGACGTGGCCGTCGCACTTGGTCTTCCGCAGGAGGAGGAGGTCGCCCTGGCCGCTCTGACTTCCCTGTCGAGCGCACACCTGCTGACCTTCCCCGGCCGCGCGCGGGCGATGACGGAGCGGTTGGGGTCCATGCGCCTCAGCGAGGCCGACATGGCCGATTGGGAACGCAAGTATCTGGAGGTGCTTCGCAAGGCCACGCTCGCCTTCGAGGGACGGCGGCTGGTGCTCAAGACTCCGGCCAATCTGGGCCGCACCTCCGTACTGCTGCGGCTGTTTCCCGAAGCGAAGTTCGTGTTCATCGTGCGCGATCCGTACGACGTGTTCGCTTCGAACATGAAGCTCTACCGCACCATGCTTCCCCTGCACCAGCTGCAGGAAGTGGACTGGGACGAGCTTCGGAACTGGGTGCTTCACAACTACGTTGACTTGACCCGGCGATACCTGCGCGACCGGGAAGCGATTCCGAAGGGCAACCTGATCGAGGTACGCTTCGAGGACATCGAAGCCGACCCCATGGGCGTATTGGCCCGCATCTACTCGACGTTGAGTCTGCCGGGTTGGGACCAGGCGCGGCGGCCCATCGCCGAGTATCTCGGGACGCTGTCGGGCTACCGCAAGAACCGCCACCGCATCGACCGTTCCATCATCAACCTCGTCAATCGCAACTGGGGCTTCGCAGTCGAGAAGTGGGGCTACGAGCCCCCCACACTGGCGGACGGCCCTGAGGTTCCGGCGGGAGGATGACGCCGAAAGGACGGTCATAGGCAGGCGGCGCTCAATCCAGTTTTTTGGCGTCCAGCACCGGGCGGCGCGCATCGACGCAGCTGTCCGCAACGGTTCGCCTGCACCCGCACATGCTCGGCGTCTCAGAGTTCCTCAGCTGGCTGGCCACCGCCGCACGAGCAGCTGTGGGACGAACCCGGTCCCGCGCTGCGGGCGACCCCGCGCCCGCTTCGCTCGCTGGCTCTCGCGTGGGACGCCCGTCACCGTTTCGCTCACCCCAGGCTCCGCACCACGAGCTCGACGCATTCCTCTGGGGACAGCTTCCCGGTGTCCAGGCGCAGATCCGGCCGCTCCGGTCTCTCATAGGGGCTGTCGACGCCTGTGAAGTTCCTGATCTCGCCTCTCCTCGCCTTGGCGTAAAGGCCCTTCGGGTCGCGCGCCGCACAAACCTCCAGCGGCGCGTCCACGAAGATCTCGCGGAAGTCGCCGGGCTCGAAGAGACCGCGGGCAAAGTCGCGCTCGGACCGGAAGGGGCTAATGAAGGACACGATCACGATCAGTCCCGCATCGACCATCAGACGCGACACCTCGGCCACCCTGCGGATGTTCTCCACGCGGTCCGCTTCCGTGAACCCCAAATCCCGGTTGAGACCGTGGCGAACGTTGTCGCCGTCCAGCAGGTAGGTGTGGCGGCCCTCCGAGACGAGGCGCTTTTCCAGCAGGTTCGCCACCGTCGACTTCCCTGAAGCCGACAGGCCGGTCAGCCACAGGCACTGCGAGTGCTGGTGCTTCAGGGTGGCGCGCACCTCGCCCGTAACGTCGAACTCCTGCCACTTCAGATTCGACGCCCGCATGAGCGGATAGGTGATCGTGCCGGCGCCAACCGTCGCGTTCGTCGCGCGGTCGATGAGGATGAACCCCCCCAAAGCCCTGCACCGGTCGAACGGCGCGAAGGGCACGGCCCGGCTCGTCGCCAGGTTGACCACGCCGAGTTCGTTCAGCCCCAGCGTGGCGGCCGCCAGCCTGCGCCCGTCCCTCACGTCCACCGAGTGCCTGATCCGCGTGACAGTCGCACGCACCTCGCGCGAATGCAGCTTCATCAGGTAGGAGCGGCCCACGGTAAGCGGCTCGTCGGCCATCCACACGATCCGCGCCTGGAACTGATCCGCGACCTCCAGCGGGTGTTCGGCGTCCACGATCACGTCGCCCCGTGACACGTCCACATCGCGCTCAAGCGTGAGCGTGACCGAGTCGCCGCGCCGCGCCCGCTCGCGCGTGCCCCGCCAGACCACGATCGATTCCACCCGGGTCTCGACCCCGGAAGGCTCGACGCGCACGCGGTCTCCCGGCGAAACCGTCCCGGCGGCCACCCTGCCGCAGTACCCGCGAAAGTCCGGGTTCGGCCGGTTCACATACTGAACCGGCATCCGGAACGCCTCCTCGGCGTCCCGCTTCCCCACATCGACCGTCTCCAGGTGGCCGAGCACCGTCGGCCCGTCGTACCACGGCGTCTTGTCCGAGCGCCGGGTCAGGTTGTCCCCGGTCAGGGCGGAAACCGGAATGGCCGTTACATTTTCGATTCCCGTCGCGTCCGCTACGGTGCCGTATGCCGAGCTGATCGCCTCGAAGGCCTCGGGGCTCCAGCCGACGAGATCCATCTTGTTGACCGCGAGCACTATCTGGCGCACGCCGAACATGGCGGCGATACGGGTGTGCCGCGCGGTCTGGGGCGGGATGCCCTTTCGGGCATCCGCAATGACGACCGCCACGTCGGCGGTGGAAGCCCCGGTCGCCATGTTGCGGGTGTACTGCTCGTGGCCCGGCGCGTCGGCGACGACGAAACGCCGGCGCGCCGTCTCGAAAGACCGGTACGCGACATCGATCGTGATGCCCTGCTGCCGCTCGTCCTCAAGCCCGTCCACCAGCAGGGCCAGATCGGCCGCGTCGCCCTGGGTGCCGTGGCGGGGGGAATCCTCCGCCACTCTCCGCATCTCGTCGTCGAACACCTGCCGACTGTCGTAGAGGAGCCGGCCGATGAGCGTGCTCTTGCCGTCGTCCACGCTGCCGCACAGGATGAATCGCAGGGTCGGTGGCATCAGAAGTAGCCCTCCCGTTTCTTCCGCTCCATCGAAGCGTCGCCGTCGTGGTCGATGAGGCGCCCCTCGCGTTCGGACCGCCGGGCCGCCGCCGTCTCGGCGATGATCGCGTCCAGCGTGTCCGCGTCGCTCTCGGCCGCCGCCGTCAGCGGGTAACATCCGAGCGTGCGAAAGCGGACCCGGCGCCATTCGGGCTCCTCGCCTGGGTCGAGCGGCATGCGCTCATCGTCCACCACGATCCACTGCCCGCCGCGCCGGACGACCGGACGTTCCGCCGCGTGGTACAGCGGCACTATGGGAATCTCCTCTTCCGCGATGTAGCGCCAGACATCGGCCTCCGTCCAGTTCGAGAGCGGGGACACGCGGAGCGATTCGCCTGCCCGGAGACGCGTGTTGTAGAGATTCCACAGCTCCGGGCGCTGGGCCTTGGGATCCCACTGATGGGCGGCATCGCGAAGCGAAAAAACGCGTTCCTTGGCGCGCGACTTCTCCTCGTCCCGGCGGGCGCCCACGAAGATCATGTCGTAGCGTCCGGCATCGAGCGCCTGGCGCAACGCAACCGTCTTCATCACCTCCGTGTAGTGCTCCGAGCCATGCGTGAACGGACTGATCCCCGCCCTCACGCCCTCCCGGTTGGTGTGGACCACCAGCCTGACGCCGGTCTGGGCCGCGACTTTGTCGCGAAAGGCGATCATGTCGCGAAACTTCCATGTGGTGTCGACATGCAGCAGGGGCATGGGCGGCGGCGCGGGCCAGAAAGCCTTGCGCGCAAGGTGCAGGAGTACGCACGAATCCTTGCCGATCGAGTAGAGCATGACGGGCCGGACGGCGGCCGCGACGCCCTCCCGAATGATCTCCACGGCCTCCGACTCCAGCGCCGGGAGCCAAGGGGCGGGTCTTCGCCGTCCTTCCGTCTCTGCGCCGGATTGCAGGCTACGATTCATGTCGGATCGGTCGGGGTCGCGGCTGTCGGGGGCAGTGTCGGCGGTCGTGATCTTCCGCCCGGTGACGCTTGCGGCATATGTCGCAGAATAGCCGACCTTCCCTCGCCATGGCGAGGGGAACACGACATCAAGGCCGGTTTCCATTCCACCGCCGGCCGTGCTTCGCGAGGCCCGTCCCGGCAGGTCATTCGGACGCGACAGGTATCGCTCATGGCTCCCTTGTCGCTGGCTTTCATGTCCTCGATTGCCAGCCCCCTCACCGGCGGGCAATCTGTGAGGCCGCCCACGACGAGGGCCTGACGCGTCCACGAGGCGGCGATTGCGCCGCGAGAGGCGGGCATGTGCGGTCGGGTCATCGATTCCCCTCCAACCCTGGGTGGTCCGCACTCGTCTCGACAGGTCTGGCGACCCGGCTCGCCACCACCGCCACGACCGCACAGCCCGCGATGCCGGTGGCGGTTGCGACGGGCGTACCGCCGTGCACCATGCTCAGCCCGCTCCCGACAACGCCGCCCACGAGGTAGGGGAGGCTGCCGACGATGGCCGACGCCGTGGCACGAAGACCGGGGAAGTAGGCCAGGAAGCACGCGCCTGCATTCCCGGCGATCAACCCCAGCACCCCGGTCGTGGGCATGAGAAGCACGACCACGACGGGAAGGGAGGGTTCCATTAGCCCAACATGCGCCAGGAGCAGGAGGGCCGAAAGACACTGACCGCCGCACGCAAGCGGGACGATCCGGTCCGCCCGGTGCCGGCGGAGAAGACGCATGTTGAACGCGGTACCGACCCCGAAGGCCACGGTGTTCAGGGCCAACAGCAAGCCGAACCGAGTGGGATCCAAACCGAACCATTCCAAGTACAGAAAGGCCGAGTCGGTCAGGTAGACGAAGCTGCCACCCGCCGCAAAGCTCAGGCAGATCGCGTATGCCAGCGCCCGGGGGCGGCCGAGCACCCGCAGGTATCCGCCCGTCACCTGTCGCAATACCGCCCGCCCCCGTTCCTCCGTACGGGAAACCGTTTCAGGAAGGTGGATCCACAGGACCGCCGCCAGGACGCAGCAGTAGAGCAGGAGAATCACAAAGGCGGATCGCCAGTCGAACACGACAACCAGGGCCGCCCCGGCGACGGGCGTGGCGATGTGCCCGACCGCCTGCGCCACTTGGATCAGGGTCAGCGAACGCGCCGCGCCCTGCGTGTCGGCCAGATCCGCGATCACCGCCGCGATGTTCACGGTGGCGATGCCGAGACCGATGCCCTGGACGCACCGAAACAGAACGAACTGATCGGCCGACTGGGACGACAGGATGAAGATCGTCGGCGCGGCGAAGAACGCCAGCCCCAGCATCGTCGAGGGCCTTCGCCCGTAGCGGTCGGAAACGGGGGCGCCGATCAGCTGCCCCGCTCCCAGCCCGATCAGGAACAGGCCGACGGAGAGCTCGATCCTCTGAATGTCCACGCCGAACCACGCGCCGATTTCCGGCAAGGCCGGCAGATAGAGGTTCAACGCGAGAGGGGACAGGATGGCGAGCGCCGCCAGGGCAAGGGACCGCATGCGGCCGGATCGTCGACCGGTGGTGGGCGCTGGAGATTTGGCTTCGGTCATCCGACCAGCTTCCCCGTCTCCCTCGGCGATCTGCCGTTTCGGTTCGTGGACAGCTCCAGAGGTCAAACTTACTCTGGCGGGTTGTTGTGTGCAGGCACACCCGAGATGAGACCGAAGCTGCCCGACACCATGACTCCGAACGAAGGCGACCGAGGCGAACGGCCCGGACCGATCGCCTACACGGCGAGCAACGGCGTCGCCGCCAACCTCATGATGTGGGGCATCGTCGCGGCCGAGCTGGTGATGCGGACGGCTTCTGGACCGCCGGGAAACCAGGGGGTCGACGGGGCGGGCAACCGCCCCCCGCCAGCCCGGCGGACGCTCCCGAAACGGACGCCGAACGAGCCGGGCGGACGGTCGCCGGGGATGGCTATATCAGAGGCTTGGACCCTCAGGCCTGCCGAAACCCGGTCGTCGCCAACGGCGAAGAGGTGGAGGCGGTTTCCACCCGGTTGCCGGATCCTCCGGTCGGCGGACTGCGGGGCCGGAGCCCGTTCGACACAAGGCCCCGCGCTCCCCACAATGCCGCACCGCGGTGTGAAAACGACGAGGGGGGGCGATTCACACTTCGACCCGACGGCGGATTCACACCGGCGTTCCCGCCTCTCCGCAGGGCTGTCAACGTCTTGCGGCACCGCCGCCGGGTGCGCGGTGGCGCACCGGCGACTGGTGCCGTGGCTGGAGCGACCCACCTTTTTCGATGCCTGGCGTGGCATCAGGGAGGTTGGGATGTGCACGCCATCCCACCTCCCTCGGGGGTCGCTCCGAACCAGCAATCCCTTGCGGGAAGGCCCATCGGCGAACAGGAACGAGCATGTCGGGATTTCTCGCCCTGGCCCGCAGCCCCGCGCCGGTGGAACCACTCGCCTCGGGCGGGGAACGGTGCTACACCGCTTCGAGGCGGCCCTGACAAGTGCGTATTTCGGTCAGGATGGTTGGGGGGTACTAGGTTGCTCGGGAAGGTCGTGGGGGTCTACAGTACCGCGTCCGTGCAGCATCGGATCGAACTGGGGACGGGTCTATACCGTGAGCGACAGCGGAATCATCGGGCAAGCCTACGGGCGGAAGATACACGCCCGCGAGGTGGTCGCCATCGACGAAGCCGGGGACGGCTTGTGTTGGGTCCGCCTGACCCGGTTCGGCGACGAGTGGCTCCTGATCCGCTCCGATGCCCGTGATGTGTCGCGCGCGGTTCGGAAGCTCCGGCAGATTCCGGCGGGCGAGCAGTCGGATCGGTTCCCGGAGGTCGGGCCGTGAACCTGCTCCTCTACCTTGCCGTCGGGGCGCTGGCCGCCGCCGTCATCTGCGGACTGTCCACCGACGTGCGGGCCGCCGCCCGCCGCCTGTTTCGGCGTCGGTGGCCCGCGAACGTTCGCCACACGCCGCGCTTCGGACCCCTCGGCGGCCGCTTGCGCTTCCCCCCGCCCGCACTCAACGGGACGACGTGGTCAACGCGCAGTACGGCCCCGCGGCCGCACTCTCGGCAGACATGGCCATCGCGGCGAACCTGTCGCGCGCCATCCTGCGCGCATCGGCGCGTGCATTTCCGGGGGGATCGAAGGGGGGCGGCAGCACCCCTCGCCAGAGCGCGAATGTTTTACATCGCGTCGGCTGGCTGACCGACCTTAAGAGCGTACAGCCAGCCCTCGGCGGAGCCGCCGAAAACGCCTCTCAGGCGGCGGTCCGGAGCAGCGTCCACCGGGCCGTCGCTGGCAAGCTCGCCGGCCTCTCGGTCGCCGGTCTCACGGACGGCGAGGGCAACGGGCGACCCAGTCACCTCCCTGGCGATAGCGGCGGCTCTCTGCCGACCGCCGTTTTCCCCCTACCCCTACCCCTCGGGAACCCGAGATCGTCGATCTGAGGCGATTCCAGCGCCCGCAGATTACCCGAAATGCCTCCGAGTCGCCCCGAAATGGCCTCTGAGCCCGGTCGCGAGGTCAGATCTGGTCTCGCCGCCTGCTCACCGGCCCGCGAGCGAGGCGGCCCAATCCTCCATGAGCCGACGGCGACGAGGTCCGTGCGCCGATACGCAGCCTGCACCTTGTTCTTGATCACATGGCGCCCCGCCGGAAACGATGCCCACATCGGGTCTCTACGCCTTTGAGCCGCTTGCGATCCTCGTCGGTTTCGGAATTCGCGGACGATCAGCTAAAATAACCAGAAGCGCGTCTCAATTGATGGAGGCGACCTAATGGGATGGGTCGTCCTCGCGAACGCGGGTTTCAATGCCGTGACGGTACGCGAGTTCCGGGCTGCCATTGGGCCGCGACGGTTGTACAAAGACCTGACGGCCCCGAACGGGAAGTCGTTGATCGCACGGTGAGGAATCCATGAGGATCAGACGCTATGTACTGCCGCTGGCGGTTCTCGCCGTCGGCTGTCAGGAAAAGCCTGACGACTGTGGCTACGACACTGGTAGGTTGACGGAATCGTCAGCACCGCCGCCAACATTGGCTGGTTCATGGGAAGGACGGGAAGCGCCGTTCATTGACTCGTCGCCGTGGTGGCGGTTCACGATGGAGCTAGGTGAGATGAATGGTACGTTCGTCACGGATCGGCCTGCTCACACGAATGTGGCCCATTGGGTGGCCGACACGCTACGCGGTTCGTTCAGTACGCACTGCCGTACTTATGACGAGCTTGACTGGCGGTTCCAGCTTCGGTGGGAGCATGGGAGGGTTCAAGATTGCTCGCTCTACGGAAGGCTAGACGGGAGCCGAATCGATGGGCTGCTGTTCTGCACGTACGACAGTGACAGCGGCGATGGGTACTCCAAAGCGATCTACCTGCTTCAGGAGAGGGAGAGGCTCTGAGCCCGGTCGCGAGGTCGGATCAGGTCTCGGTGCTCCGCTCTCCGACCCTCCAGATAAGCCGCCCAATCCTCCATCACCACCGGCGCTCGGACAGGGCCACAGCGCATCTAGGGGGACTCAACCTCTATCGCTCCACCCGCTCCAGCGGCCGCAACTGGACGGACTCCACCCCCAGTTCGTCCTGCACCCGCCCGAGGATGTAGTCCTCTCCGATTTCGTAGATCGCGAGTCCCTCCGGCGTCTCGACGAAGCCGAGCACGTGGCCATTCGGATCGAAGACCGTCCAGAGCACGCCGTCCGACTCCTCGCCGATGACCTCGTACTCCTCGACCCACAGGTGGCCCGTGCGGTCCGACATGATGGCAGCGAAAGCCGGGAAGTGCTCGGCGACCGGCGTGGCCATTATGTCACGGCGGGCCTGCGCGCGCGCTGCCTCCACGTTCTCCCCAAAGGAGTCCGGGACCCGGTACTGGACCTCCACCTCGATGTACGCTTCGATATCGGCCTCCGTCGGCGCGCGCGGCACATGCTCCAGGCGTACGATCCGGGCCAATGTGCCGTCCGTCGCGAATGCCCTGATCTCGTAGCGCTTGCTCGGGGTGACGACCGCCAGTTCCCCCCACGGTGCCAGCTTCAGGTCCCAGCCGAAGGTCTGCGTTCTATTGAAGCCTCCAACCCGGGTGCGCGGTTCATGGGCGAGATGGGACCCCAGAGGGGCGCGCAGATTCCCTTCCGCGTCCCACAACTCGACGACCAGCGTGTCGATGTGCAGCGGACTCACGCTGGCCAGAATCGAACCGTCCTCCATGGCCGCCACCGGCGTAATCGGCCTCAGCCCGACGGTGGTCTCCGCCTGCCGCTCCAGGCGAAAACCGCGGACGAAGCTGCCGGCCGGATCGAAGACGCTCAGCCTCAACGGGAACCCCCAGGCCATGATCGAGTCGCCCGGCAGCCGCTCGACGTCCATGAGGTCCCCGAACTCGCCCGGTCCCTCGCCCACTCCCCCCACGGTGGCCAGATGCGTGCCCGACGCGCCGTCGAAGATCCTCAACTCCATCGAGCCGTAGTCCGCCACGACGATTCTCCCGTCGCCCAGTCTCGTCGCGCCGATGGCATGCTGGAACAGGTAGGGCTCATCGCCATCCGTGGCGCCGATCGTCACGGCTGGCGCGGCGCCAACCCTCCACCCCAACCGCGACCCCACCGGCGGACGCGGGTTTTCGATGATGCGGATGCCGGCGCTGTCGCGCACCTGGGTGCCGGATTGCCGGACCGGGGCATCGCCGGGCTGACAGGCAAGGGCGATGAGGGCGGCCAGAATCGTGGTTGGCTTCATGTCTGCTTCCCTGCGGCGCTGCGTTCGCTCGCGAATCCTGCCGGACCCGGCTTACTTCTCAATTCCGTGCAGCCGCACGTACGGTACGTCAACTTCGTCTTCCGTCGACCGCTCCCGCAATCCTTCCGTTACTGCGGGCGGTCCGGGCTGGCGGCCGCGACGGAGTGGTCTCGATAGTGCGGCCGCTGAAGATGCCGTTCTGGGCCAAGCCCCATCAACGCGAGGGAACTGGGGTTCGTCCGATACTTGCGCCGGATCTGGAGTTGCAGACACGGTTTGCCTCGGGGGCTGGTGACTGCCGGGTCGTGGACGTTGAGGTTAGGTCCCGGTACTCGCTCTCCCGCCCTCCAGATAGTCGGCCCAATCCTCCATGAGCCGACGACGACGCTCGAACAGATCCGTCCGCAGGTACGCCGCCTCAACCTTGTTCTGCACGACATGCGCCAGCGCCGCCTCGACGACCTCCCGGGGATGGTCGGTCCTCTCGGCCGCCCAGTCCCGGAACGACGACCGGAACCCATGAGGCACCGCCGAGACCCCGCAACTCAGGAGCAACCGGCCCGGCCGCTTTCTGGTCAACGGCTTCCCGCGCTCGTTGACGAACACGATCGGACTCTCCCCGTTCCACAGCTTGCGGGCCGCGTCGAGGATCTCCAACGCCCGGCCGGACAGCGGCACCCGGTGCTCGCGGGCAGTCTTCGTCCGGCTTGCCGGAATCGTCCACACGCCCGCACCTTGGTCGATCTCCGCCCACACCGCCCCCCGAACCTCGCCGCCCCGCGCCGCCGTCAGGACCAGAAACTCGAACGCCAACGTGTCCACTTTCCCCGGCTTCGCCGCCCGCACCTTGGCGATGGCAGCCGCCACCTCGCCGTGAGGCAGGGCCTTGCGGTGCGTGACGACATCGTGCTGGGGGCCGAGCACCGGCAGGAGCCGGTCGCAGGGGTTGTCGGTCCGCCAGTCCATGGCGACGGCCCACTCCAGCACGGCGCGGACGCGAAGACGGACGGCGCGGGCGACCTTCGGCCTCGCGTGCCAGATCGGGGACAGCGTCTCCAGCACGTCGCCGCTGGTGATCTCCGAGACCGGCACGTTGCCGAGGCGCGGGAAGGCGTACATCTCCAGCGAGCGAATCCACAACCTCGCGGTCTTCGGGCTGCGCCACCCGGCCCGCTTCTGCTCGATGACGCGCCCGGCGGCCTCGGCGAAGGTCGGCACGCCGAGGGACCGGCGCTTCTCGGCCAGCGGATCGCCGCCCGCGCGGGCCAGCTTCCGGTTGGCCAACGCATGGTCGCGGGCCTCCGCGAGCGAGACCAATTGGACGCTGCCGAGACCGATCTCACGTTTGCGGCCCCGGACGACGAGCCGCTGGATCCAGCTGCGGGTTCCGGTCTTCTTGACGTAGAGGTACAGCCCGTTTCCGTCGCAGTGTCTTCCCGGCGCGGCGGAGCGCACGAAGGCGGCGGACAGCCGGTTGTGGGGATGACGGCCCTTCGGCTTACCTCGGGGGCGCTGAGTGCGGGCGTTGGTAACATTATTCATTCCCTAATCGTAGCCGGGATGGCAGTGGATTGCAAGGGACGCGGCCGGTGGACGAGAGTAGAAGAAATCCAACCTAAGACGTTGATATACTGGATGTTACGGAACCCTATGGACGCCTATGGACGATAGTGGATTCCAGTTGTCCGCTCCCATGGCGGAATGGGACGCCTACGAAGCCGGTGGGCGGCGAGGGGTGGCGCCGCGCCGCGACCTCAAGCTGGAAGCCCTCATGCAGATCCTGAAGGGCGAGCGCTGGGTGCACTCGCACTGCTACCGCGCCGACGAGATCCTGCAGCTTCTGCGCCTCGCCGAGGAGTTCGGCTTCACCGTCCGCACCCTCCAGCACGTCCTCGAGGGCTACAGGATCGCCGACGAGATCGCCGCCCACGGCGCCGGCGCCTCCACCTTCTCGGACTGGTGGGCGTACAAGGTCGAGGCCTACGACGCGATCCCGCACAACGCCGCGCTGATGACCGAGCGCGGCGTGCTCGTGACCATCAACTCCGACTCGGGCGAGGAGATCCGCCACCTGAACCAGGAGGCCGCCAAGGCCATCAAGTGGGGCGGCCTCGACGAGGAACAGGCGTTGCGACTCGTCACCCTCAACGCCGCCATCCAGTTCGGCATCGACGACCGCACCGGCTCAATCGACGAGGGCAAGGACGCCGACCTGGTCATCTGGGATGGCCATCCTCTGAGCATGTACGGCAAGGCCGTCCGGACGTACGTGGACGGGAAGCTCTACTTCGACATCGACATGGACCGTGAGCGCCAGGCCGCGATCGAGGCCGAGAAGGAAGCGCTCATCGAGAAGCACTTGGGAGCGAACCGATAATGACGCGCAATGCACTTTCCCTCACCGCCCTCGTGGCGCTGGCCCTCGGCCTCCCCGCCCCCGCCGCCGCCCAGACGTACGCCATCACCGGCGGCACCGTCCACACCCTGGCCGGCGAGACCTTCACGGGCACGGTGGTGATCGAGGGCGGCCGCATCACCGCCGTCGGCCCGGACGTGCAGGCCCCGCAGGGCGCCGAGGTGGTCGACGCCACCGGCAGGCACGTCTATCCCGGCATGTTCGACGCCGTGAGCCGGCTCGGCCTCACCGAGATCGGCGCCGTCGGCGTGACCAACGACGCGCGCGAGCAGGGCGGTTTCAAGCCGCACCTCCAGGCCGCCACCGCGATCCACCCCGCCACCGAGCACATCCCCGTGGCGCGCGCCAACGGCATCACCCTCACCATGGCCGCGCCGCAGGGCGGCACCGTCGCGGGGCAGGCTTCGCTGATCGGGCTCGACGGCTGGACAGTCGAGGAGATGTGGATCGAGCCCGGCGCCGCCATGGTGATCAACTACCCGGGCCTGGGCGGTGGCGGCGGCTTCCGCTTCGGGCGGCGCGGGGGCGGGGGCGGGGGGGGCTGGACGGCCGCGCAGGAACGCTACCGCGAAGCGGTCGACCGGCTGGACGAGTGGTTCGACGCGGCCCGGCGCTACGACCAGGCGGTCAAGGCCGGCGTCGACCTGCCGCGCGACCTCAAGAACGAGGCGATGGCGAAAGTGGTGAACCGGGAGATGCCGGTCCTGCTCTCGGCCAACGGCGAGCGCAACATCAGGAACGCCGTCGAATGGGCGCAGGAGCGGAACATCCGCTTTGTCATCACCGGCGGGAGGGAGGCATGGAAGGTCGCCGACTTCCTGGCCGAGAACGAGGTCGGCGTCATCCTCTCGGGGACGCAGGCGATGCCGTCGGGCGCGGACGTCTCCTACGACGAGGCGTACGCCAACCCCGGCAAGCTGCACGCCGCGGGTGTGAAGATCGCGTTCGCCACCTTCAACTCGTCCTCGTCGCGGACGCTGCCCTACGAGGCCGCCCAGGCGGTTCCATACGGACTCCCCCACGAGGCGGCGCTGGCGGCGGTGACCCGGAACGCGGCGGACATGCTGGGCTTCGGCGACCGCATCGGCACCATCGAGGAGGGCAAGATCGCCAACCTCATGATCACCGACGGCGATCCGCTCGAGATCCGGACGCAGGTCACCGACCTGTTCATCCTCGGCCGCGGCGTCAGCCTCGACAACAGGCACAAGTCCCTCTACGAGAAGTACCGGGCGCGGCCGCGGATGCGGGTGATCAGCTGAACCGAACTAGTCAGATTACCTGGCTAGATTCCGGCGCCGAGAGTGGCGAGGCGCCGGGCCGGGAGCGTATCTGCGCTGGCTGCGCGGCGACAATCAAGATGAGAGCGTTGCGACAATCAAGGTGAGAATAAGAGGCCGCGACGCTTCGAGTGTGGAGATGATGAGGGGTTTGGGGGGCTGGGGCAAGGGAGGGGGGGGTGGTGGTGGGGTGGTGGGGACGTGGGGAGGGGTGCGCTGCGGGGGGTTGGTGGGTGGCTCGGCCGACGCTCCGGCGCGGGGAGCGTAGCGAGCCGGGCCGGAGCGTCGGCTGGCCTTCTTCCGAGGGGTAACGGTAGGCCGAGTGCGTCAAAGCGCCCTCGACGGGCGCATTTCCCGCCCCCTGTTCGCCCCGATGCTCCGGATTCGGGCCGTCCGGCCCCGGGATTCGGGTTGTCAGAGGCTCCGAGGGGTTCGTCGGTGACCCTTCCGGCGGCTCCACGGGCCTCTCAGGGCCATCTCTGCCGCCTCTTCGGTCCCGTTCGGGGGAGGGACCCGCGTTGTGGAGCGCTTCAGCCCGCCTCCGCCGGGTCCGGGCCTTCAGCGGCCGGCTCCTTCGCAAGAGCCGCCTGGGCCGCGTAGGCGGCGCGCTTGCGGTAGCTCTCGGCGTTGACTTCGAAGATGTGGGAGCGGTGGACGAGGCGGTCGACTGCGGCCAGCGTCATGGCGTCACTGCCGAAAATCCTGCCCCAGGTGCTGAAGGGCTCGTTGGCGATCACCAGAACCGACCGGTTCTCGTAGCGGGCCCCGATCAGCTCGAAGAGCACGCTGGTCTCCGCCTGCTCGTGCGTGACGTAGGAGAAGTCGTCGAGGATCAGGAGGTGATACTTGTAGAGCTTGCGGATGGCCGCTTCGAGGGCGAGGTCCCGGCGGGCGGTCTGAAGCCTCTGGACCAGGTTCGTAGTGCGCTGGTAGAGGACCCGGAACCCGTTCTCGACGAGCTTCAGCCCGAGACCCGCCGCCAAGTGACTTTTTCCCGTGCCGGGCGGTCCGAAAAACAACACGTTGGCGCCCTCCGCGAGCCAGGTGTCACCGGTCGCCAGCACGCCGACGCGTGCCTTCGAGACCGCCGGGACGAGGGTGAAGTCGAAGTTGTCGAGCGTCTTGCCGGGCGGCAGCTTCGCCTCGGCCCGGTGCCGCTCGAAGCGCCGCCGCTCGCGGTCGGTGACCTCGTGGCTGCACAGCGTGGCGAGCAGGCGCGCCGAGGGCCAGCCCTCCCGGTCGGCGCGCTCGGTGAAGCTGCGCCACTGTGCCCGCATGGTCGGCAGGCGCAGCTGCTTGAGCAGCAGGTCCATCTCGGGGGGATCAACGATGAAGGGGGCGTTCATGCGAGTCCTCCGGGGGGCGAAGCCGGCGAGGCGTGGGCGTCCGGTGCGAGGCCGTCGTAGACCGACATCGGCGGCAGGGGCGTGTCAACGTCCGGCACGGGGTCCGGCTTTGGCAAGAAGCGCTCGCGCAGCGCGGCGGGATCGGGCAGTTGTCCCGCGTCGAGCAGTGCGTCCAGTTCGGCCGCCAGCCCGGCCTCGCAGCAGTGGTCGTGGGCCAGGCCCAGCAGATCCACCATCCGGTGGCAGGCCTCGCGGCCGTCCAGGTCTTCGACCAGTGCCTCGAAGGCGCGCCGGTAGGCGTCGCGGGGGAACAGGCCATCGCGCCAGATCCAGTTCAGGAGCGCCATCGGCTTGCGGCGCAACGACGGCAGCACGTGGCGGAAGTCGACGACCCGCCCGCGCCGCCCTCCCGGGCCCGCGTGGCCCCGCGGCAGCGTCATGAGTTCGTCGGTGCCCGCGAACAGCACCAGGCGGTCGTCGTAGAGCCGCACCCGCAGCCGGTGTCCCACCAGCCGCGAAGGCACCGTGTAGAACACCCGGCGCAGCGAGAATCCGCCCGTCCTCGTCACCCGCACCAGCGTCTCCTCGAAGCCGTCGCTGCGCCGCTTCGGCAGCGACTGGAGCACCTGCCGCTCCGCGTCGATCCGCTCCCGGTTGCGGGCGTTGCGCCGGCTCACCACCGTCGCCAGGAATGCCCGGTAGTCCTCGATCGTCTCGAAGTCCCGCGAACCTCTCAACAGCAGCGCGTCCCCGAGCGCCCGCTTCAGGTGCCCGTGCGGCCCCTCGACCGACCCGTTCTCGTGCGCCAGGCCCCGGTTGTTGCGGCTCGCCTCCATCCCGTAGTCCGCCATCAGCATCTCATAGCGCCGCGTCACGTCGTCGCGCACGTCGAACTTCAGGTTCCGGAACGCCGCCGACAGGCTGTCCGTCCGATGCTCCCTCGGACATCCGCCCAGCGCCCAGAGCGCATCCTGCAGCCCCTCGGCAAGTGCCACGAAGCTCTCCCCGCCCAACACCACCGCGGCGTGGCAGAAGCCCGAGTACTCGAGCCGGAAGTGATACAGCTTGTGCGCCAACGGCTTCCCGGCAACCGTCACGCCCAGGCCCGTCGCGTCCGTGAAGTCCGACAGGCCGCGGCGTCCCGGCTTGTGCTTCTGCAGGAAGATGATCTCCTGGTCCGGCCCATGCTTCGCCTTCCACGCCCGCACCCGCCGCTCGAGCGTGCGGCGAACCCCCGCATGCAACTCCGGGTGCCGCCGCATCATCTCCTCGTACAGCGCCACCGCCCGCAGCCCGGGGTTGGCCCGCAGCAGCGGCACGATCTCCTCCTCGAAGATCCCCGCCAGCGGATCCGGCCTCCTGCGTCCCCTCCGCTTCCGCTTCTGCGACGGCGGCCGCGGATCAGACTCGATCCGGTACCCCGTCGACGTGCTGAATCCCGCCTTCGCCGAAGCCAGCGCCGGGCGGTCCTCCTTCCGGTACGTCATGTAGAGCTCCATCTGGTGGTCCGTGATGTGTCGGCCCGGCACCTGGCATCTCTCCGCTCTCGGGAAAAACACCAAATCTCGGGCAGCTCGCGACCACCCCCCGCTCTCTCATCCTGATTGTCGCTGGCTTCTCATCCTGATTGTCGCGCTACAGCTGGCCTCAAACCGTTCGGTCATGCTATTGAGTATTTTCACTCCAAGGAATGTCTTTCCGGTATGAGAACCTTCCGCCGAGCCCATGTCCAACGTCTTGTGAAGCTCCTCACGGAGAGCGGGCGGCGGCGGCTCATCATCGCATACGGTGGCTGGCCACGGGCATGTTCCTCGGCGACCCGCTGTTGCGGGAACGGCTGGACACTCGCGACCCGGGATCCGACGGCTACGGGATCTACGTCGTGTTCTGGCACGGCCCGGAACACGCGAAACGCCCAACGCCGACGGGGAAGCCGCCGCAAACTCCAGGCGAGCTACAAGATCGCTTGACGCAGCAGTTGCCGTCCGAGGCTCAACGGAAGGTCCCGGTGACTGTGCTGGACGTAAGTCCGCCGTAAAGGGCCTCGCGGGAACGCCGAGGGGGCGTAGGCCTGCTGCGTTTGGCAGACCCGGGCGTCCAGGTTCCGCCACTCTTCGCGAGTTTTCGAGGACGCAACCCCTTCCGGGGTTCGGCATAAGCGCGAACGCCGAACAAGGCCGACCCCGAGCCCGCAGCCCCCGATCGAGTCCTTCGGCTTCAATCTGGTCCAGCTGGAATTCGGCGCTGATAACGAGCCAGATCTTCGGCAGTCACTCCCTCCGGCGATACGAGCCGGTACCGCCTCTCGTTGGCAACCCGAATGTTGTTCGTGCCACTCTGGCTTGAACTGGAATCACGTATTGGACACCCCTCTTGTCCACCCCAACGTACAGTTCATCCGTTTCGACCTGCCCCATCCCGCGCACCGAGGTTCGCAGGTGATTCTGGAGTGAGTAGCAGGCGATTCCGAGAAACACGTCGATCAAACGGTTGTACCGGACACGCGCCAGGACAGCCTGCTCGTCGTTGAATGCGTACTTGGCAACCATGCCGGGTGTCGCGTCCGGAATCTTGGTAACCGCGAGGCTCGGGTTGGGAGTCAGGGAAATGTCGCTTACCAGATCAAACCTGTAGCGCGCCCGTCCAGCGGCCCGGATGATCCAGGTCTTCCCCTCTGGAGCAGTAGCCCGTATGCTGGTCGGCAGAGGCTGCCGGTACCTGAAGGTGTAGATGACGTCCCCGAGGTTCCTTGGTGGAGCGACTCCCAGACTGAGCGCAACGGCCGTAATCTGATCGCGATGGAATCCGACCGAGTTGTCCCCCGCCCCGTATCGACCGTGAAAGATCGCCTCGATGATCGCGGAGTAGCGGTTCTTAGGTGCCATTTTTCGCTCCGGTTGACGCAGCGCCCGGCCAGCGCAGCAGGAGCACCTCTTCCCGTAGTTGCGCGCGGGTAGCGGTGGCCAACCGAGTTCGGAACAGATCGATGTCGATGACCTCGTAGCCAAGGGATTGGGCGAGTTCGGCGAGCAGCTTACCGGTTCTGATCATGACTCTCAGGTAGGAGGCCTGGTCGCCGACCACGTAGGCCAGCCTGGCTCCCGGCCGCAGGACTGTCCGCAGGGAGTCGAAGTGTCTCGCCATGCCGCCGAAATACAGCTTGACCACGCGGGCGTACATGCGCTCGAATCCCGATGTCTTTCCGAGGGCGACCCTCCGACGCTCGATTTCGTCGGCAATGCTCGCGATCTCAGCGTGTGTCTTCACCGCAACGTCGTCGTCGTCGACCTTGTAGACACCTCTGGTGTTGGACCGAACCATGCCTTTCTTGAGCGCTCTGAGCTCCTTGGGATGCCGTATCAGCCCCAGTATGACTGATTCGAGGCGAGTCGTTCTTGTGTAGTCCTTCTCGTTGGGATAGGGCGGAGAGGTGATCACAGCGTCGATCGACTCCCTGGGGAGTACGCCTTCAGCATCGCGGGCATCGGCGCACAGGACACTGGCATCCGCAGTCCGCGCGGGGAGGTCGCGCATGTCGCTGATCATGGTCTGCATATGGGCATACCAGATGTCCACAACCGAAGCATCGGACTTGATGCGCCCGACGCCGACCTCCGGTCCGAACTTCAGGTTGCCGATGCTCCGTACCAGCCCGGTGGCCAAAGCAAGGCGACCGTACGCCCGCAACTGAGGATCACCGGCGCGGTCGATTGCATCCAGGATCACCAGAGTCTTATGCAGTGGAATGGGACTGATGGAGTTCTTGAGCAGCAGCTTGGATCGGCTCGGGTCAAGAGTACGGAGCTCGGACGAGAGAGGCCCGTTGCGGGCCAACAGTGGCAGATCTCCCCAGTCGTCCACTCCCTGGTCAATGAGGGTTGATCTGGCAGTCCGTGCCACTTCCTCCGAATACTCGGCCAGCCGCGCGGGGTCCACCGACCAATCGACCTTGACCGAACTCGCGAAATGGGCCATCGGATTCCTCTCGAGTCCCACGCTGTCGATTCCCATCTTCTTGCATTCGACCAGTGTCGTCCCCGTGCCACAAAACGGGTCCAGGACGGTATCGCCGGTCCGTACACCGAGACGATCGAGGTACTCCCGCACCAGATGAGGCGGGAAGGAGAGGACGAATCGATACCAATCGTGGACCGGGTGGTCATCGGGTCGCATCCGGTTGGGGTCCCCCCGCTTTCTCAGTGCGATATCGCTCATGTTCTCCTCACCGCCTCCGCCCCTGGGGGGAGTAGGCGTTGTACGAGAGAGGGCGGCGCAAGGAGAAGGGGTGAGCCGCGGCCGCCATCACCAAGTCCACCGGTAACGAGCCGCTAACCCGCCCGCGTAGCCGAACCGGGCGGCGCCTCGGCAAGGGCCCCCACCCACGTCCCCCGCCCCCCCGGCGCGGCCACCCGGAACCCGAGTCCGTGCCGGGCCGCGAAGGCGAGCGCCTTCTCCTGGACCACGCCGCCGCCGATCCGCCGCGCCCCCTCCCAGCTCAGGTACGCGAACGGCGCGGTCTCGGGCTTCTCACCCGGGTCACCCGGGAAGATCCCGTCGACGTCCTTCACCAGCCGGGTTTCGGCCGCGCCCAGCGCGTGTCCCAGGAACAGGGCGGTCAGGTCGGTTCCCCCGCGGCCCAGCAGAGAAGGAGTTCCCGCGGCGTCCACCCCGACGAAGCCGGGGAAGACCACGACGTCCACCGACTCGAGGACCGACAGGATGCGCTCGGCGTCCACGTCGACCGGATCCGCGTCCTGCAGGGGCCCCCGCGTCCGGATGGGGATGGTCGTTCGCGTGAACGCGCCGACCGACACTTCCCGCGCGTCCAGCGCCATGGCGAGGAGCGCGACCGACGCCTCCTCTCCCGTGCCGAGAACCGCGGCGACGAGGGCGTCGGCGGGCGCCTCGGTCACCCTTCGGACCGCGGCGATGAGCTGATCGGTCGTCCTCCCCATGGCCGACACCACCGCCACCACCTTGCAGCCGCCGGCGACTTCGGCACGCACCTCCTCCGCAGCCCGTCCGTAGTCCTCGGGGCGCGCCAGCACCGAGGACCCGAACTTCAGCACGCGAAGCGCTTTCACACCAGTTGACATGCCGCCTCCTCCGCCCGGCTGAGCGCCCGTTCCAGGTCGGCCACGAGGTCCGTGCCCGCCTCTATCCCGACCGACAGCCGGAGAAGTCCCTTGTCGATCCCCGCCGCCGCCTGTGCCTGCTCGTCCATTGAAGCATGGGTCATTGTGGCGGGATGGGCAACGAGGCTCTCCACCCCGCCCAGAGATTCGGCGAGCGCGAAGTGCTCGAGCGCGCCGGCAAACGCCCCCACGGCCTCGCGCCCGCCCCGCACCTCGAAGGAGACCAGGCTGCCCCAGCCCGTCTGCTGACGCCTGGCGGTCTCGTGTCCCGGATGGCCGGGAAGACTCGGGTGGTACACGCGCCGCACGACCTCGTGCCGGGCCAGCGCCGACACGACCGCGAGCGCGTTCTCCTCATGCACCCGCGTGCGCGCGTGGAGCGTGCGCATGCCGCGCAGCGTCAGGTAGGCGTCGAAGGGCGCCCCGGCCACACCCGCCGCGTTCGTCCACCACGCCACCTCCTCCAGCAACCCTGGATCGGCCGCGACCACCGCGCCCCCGACCACGTCGCTGTGCCCGTTGAGGAACTTCGTCGTGGAGTGCACCACGAGGTCGGCGCCGTGGTCGAGCGGCTGCTGGCTGACGGGCGACAGAAAGGTGTTGTCGACCGCGCAGATCGCACCGATCTCCCCCGCCAGCGCGGCCCACGCGCCGATGTCCGTGATCCGGAGCAGCGGGTTGCTCGGCGTCTCGATCCAGATCAGCCGGGGACCGAGCGCCCGCGCCCGTTCCAGCGCTCCCGGCGCGGTCTGGTCGACGAAGCGCACCCGGTACGAACCGCGCGCCGCCTCGGCCGAGAAGAGGCGGTGGCAACCCCCGTAGCAGTCGTGGGGCGCAAGCAGCAGCTCGCCGGCCGAGAGGAGCCGCGCCACCACCGATACCGCCGACATCCCCGAAGAGGTGACCACCGCCCCGCAGCCGCCCTCCAGCCCGGCGACCGCGTCCGCCGCGAGGTCGCGGGTGGGGTTGCCGGAACGCGTGTAGTCGTACCTGCCGAAGACGCCCGGCGCCTCGAAGTGGAAGTTGGACGAGAGGTGGATGGGGGGCATGACCGCCCGGTGTGCGGGATCGGCGTGGAGCCCCGCCCGCACCGTGCGGGTGACGCGCGACCGGGCGGGCCGGCCGGACTCCTCCGTGCGGTGGTCACCGGCGGCGGGACCACTGCCGTTCGTCAGGGATTCCCGGTTCATCGGGCCACCTCCTCTCCGGCCAGCTCGCGGCGCAGGCACCCCGACACGGCCTCGGCCTCCTTGAGGAAGGCGTCGTGGCCGTACCGCGTCGCGATCGTCAGGTGCCGCGCCCGAGACCGCCCCTGCCGCGCGGCCAGCTCCTCGATCAGCCAGGGCGGCACCAGCACGTCGCTGTCGAAGGAGACCAGGAGGGCGTGCGCGGGGAGCGACCCGGGACGGGTGCCGTGCAGGTCGATCGACTCCGAGAGGGCGAGGAACCGTTCGGCCCCGCAGGCGAGCACGAAGGCCGTCCCCCGGGCATCGAGGTACTCCTCGACGGGAAAGCGGGCCCGCGCGGCGCCGGGGGTGACGCCGGGGGCTGCGTCCGGGGTGTCGGCGCG
Source organism: Longimicrobiales bacterium (assembly GCA_965204275.1). Lineage (GTDB taxonomy): Bacteria > Gemmatimonadota > Gemmatimonadetes > Longimicrobiales > Gaopeijiaceae > Bin94. The sequence continues at coordinate 291,854 of CBDBEC010000002.1, read as the reverse complement.
GAGCGCGAAGGGCGAAAAGCGCTCCTCGAACTCGCGCGCGCTCCGGTAGGTGGTCATGGCGAGGGCGCGGGCCAGGGCCAGCCCCCGCGCCGGGTCGCCGGCATCGGCCCCGAGCGACACCGCCGCCCGCTGCACCGAACGCACCGCCGTGGCCATGGGATGCGTGCGGTGGGCCGCGCACAGGACGACGAGCCGCCGGACCCGCGCCGGAAAGAGCTCGGCGAAGGCCAGCGCGACCATCCCCCCGTACGAGGCGCCCACGAACGAGGCGGCCGCGATGCCCAGGTGGTCGAGGACCGCCGCCACCGCGCGGGCCTGGTCGTGGGTGGTGACGGGGCGGAGGCGGCGGCGGGCCGCGACGCGGGTACGCGCCGGATCCGTCCGGGCCGCCCTACCCGGCCGGCCGGCCCCTCCCAGGTAGTCGAGCCCGACCAGCAGGCGGCGGTCCGGGTCCAGGGCCTCGCCGGGACCCACCACCCCGGGCCACCAGCCCGGCGACGGGTCGAACGGTGCGGGCGCCAGGTGCCGGCCTGCGGAGATGCCACCCAGCACGACGGCCGGGTGGCGGGAGCGCGAGACGGTACCGTGCACCTCGAAGCGGATCGCGGCCTCGCGGCGGCCCAGGTGATCGAAGGCGACGGGCGCGCGGATGCGGCCGCGGGCGGGGGGGGTGGGTGCGGTCCTGGCAGGGACCGGGGCGGAAGGAGTCATTTCGACCTCTCCGGGTCTCAAGGTGGCCTCACCGGACTCCGGAGAACTCGACACCCTGCTACTTCCGGCGGCCGCCCCGGGGGGCGGCGGGCGTCTCATCTTTACGGTGAATTCCACCGCAGGAGTTGGCACCGTTGCGGGAATGCCACTTCCCGCAGGTTGCCCCGGCTTCACAGGGCCTGTCCCTCAGCCGGTCTCGATGAGTTGTCGTGCAGAGATGCTAGTGCCAGGGGCGGGCGGCGTCAAGGGGACCGGACCCGTTCCCTTACGGGTTCACGGACGAAAAACCGAATTAGCCGCCCGAACACACCCTACTGCCTTGCATGTCAGGGATCGCGGCCAACCATTGGCGAAACTCCTCCTCATCGGGCGCACAGAGCCCCGTGACGTTCCAACGGAACACATCCAGGGTAAGGCGAGTGAACTCGAGGGGGAGCGGACCGGTCAGCGACCCGTTGAATTGCAGGCCCAGTACATTGAGGCGGGTCAGCTCGGCGATCTCCGGCGGGACTCGCCCACGGAAGCCGTTGCCGCCGAGGTGCAGCTCCTCGAGGGCCGTGAGTTTCGACAGTTCGGGGGAGATCGGCCCCACCATCTCGTTTCCGTAGATCGCCAGCAAAGTGAGCCTACCGAGCCGGTGGATGTCGGGTGGGATGGCCCCCGTCAAGTGGTTTTCGGACAGAAGGAGCTTCTCGAGGTTCTGCAGGTTCCCGAGTTCGGGCGGAACTAGCTCCCATGAGTCCATTGTGTTCCACGGAGATCCACCAGTAGTCCTGCAAGACGCTATTGAACAGCAGGTTACATGGATGACGCGGACGCGCGGCGTCCCTTGAAGTCCAGCGTATTCCGATGTATTCTTCCCTGTGTAGTGATTTATTATGTGATACACAACGGGAAGGAGCACCTATGACAAAACGACCCAGGACACTCACCGCCGCGTTCGTGCGCACGGTCGGTCGAACCGGGGTGTACGGCGACGGACGGGGCGGGCGGGGGTTGAGCCTCCGCGTATATCGGACGGTCGATGGACGGATCACCAAGACGTGGCGGCAGCGCGTCAGGATCGACGGGCGGCTCACCTCGATCGGGCTCGGCCCCTATCCCGAGGTGACGCTCGCGGAGGCCCGCCGGATGGCGCTGGACAACAGCCGCATGGTCCGGCAGGGCCGGGACCCGCGCGGGCGCGGAGTCCCGACGTTCGCCAAGGCCGCCCGGCGGACCATCGAGCTTCACCGCGACTCTTGGAAGGAGGGGAGTCCTCTCCCCCAGCAGTGGGAATCGACGTTCCGGCTCCACGCCGCCCCGCTCATGGACAAACCCGTGGACCGGATCACGAGCGCGGACGTGCTCGGGTGCCTCTCGCCGATCTGGAACACCATGCCCACAGCCGCCAGGAAGGCCAAGCACCGGATCGCCGCCGTCTTCCGCTGGTCCATCGGTCGGAACTACCGCCGAGATAATCCGGTCGACCGGGCGGTCGCGGCGCTGCCGAGGCATTTGCACACGGTCACGCATCCTACTGTGAACATGTGACTTACGGGATTAGGCGATCCCGTTACCGCTGTTTGGTTCCCGCCGTTTAAGTCATCGGGCGTCAACCTCGCAGCGGCGGCTGTCCAGAGCCGTCCTGAGTTGTACTTCGTCGGCCTGCTGGTAGCAGCGGAGGATGGTCTGTGCCTCCTTCCAACCGCCGAGCTCGCAGAGCACCTTGAGCGGCACGTTCATGAGGTCGGAAGCGAACTTCCGCCTCAGCGAGTGCCAGCCGCGACCGCGCTTGGGTTCCAGCGCGGCGAGCCTCTGGGCCTTCCTCCACCAGTACCCCACGAGCGTCCGGCCCGCGCACTCCGAGGGATCCCTCGGTGCGGGGAGGACCGGCCCGTCGCCGGTCCCGGTTCTCAACGCTCGCGCCTCCTCCAAAGCGGCCAACGCCTCGGCGGTCACGGGCGTGGTGTGCTCGTAGCCCGTCTTCTCGTGCTTCGCGCGCCACCGCACCGCTTTGCCCTCGAAGTCGATATCCGTCCACCTGAGCTTGCGGATAGCGCCGATGCGGTGTCCGGTCTCGTGCGCAAGCACGAGGGCGGTGCGGAACTGCCAGCCCACCTCCATGGACACCCCCAACAGCGCGCGGTACTCCTCTTCGGTGAGCACGACCCGGGTGGGATTCTTCTCGATGGGCTTTCTGAGGCCCTTGAGCGGATTCCTGTCGAGCATCGGGCGGCCCCGCTCGTCCTTCGACCTCGCGGCCCAGTTGAGCACCGCCATCAGGAACGCCAAGTCGTATTGGATCGTCCGGTTGGACACCGGCCTGCCCGAGATGCCGATCCTTCCCGTCCGCCGCGCCCCGATGAACCGGTCCCAGTCACGCTGTGAGAGCGTCGCCGCTTCGCGGTCCCGTCCGAAGAACCGGAGGAACATCTCCGTTGAAGTCCTGTCGTGACGGCGCGACCGTTCGCCCTTGGTCGGCGTCACCTCCTCGCCGTAGCTGTCAAAAAGCGTGCCCAGCGTGAGCGGCTCGGGCTCGGCTTCCGCCTTGCCGTTCAGGTCCGGGTCGGCGAAACCGGCGGCGAACTCGTCCGCTTGCTTTTTCGCCCTCGCCCATTCGCGATGTCCGAGCGACCGGGTGAGCCTCCGCCCGTTCTCGCGCCACTCCACCTGGAACAGGCCGGTTTTCGGGTCAGGGAACACCCTGACTCTGTTCCGGCCCCACTCGCCGGCGCCGTAGCTCCGGCGGCTTCGTTTCGTGCGTGCCATCGTTCGATTCCTCCTCGATTCGATGGACTGCACGATCTGCGCGCTTGAAACCTCGCGCAGGGTGCGTTCGTCGTCCAGAGTTGGCGGTCCGGCCGGACTCTGGCGCGGGCGCGCCACGGGGGCGCTGGTTTCTGCGGTTTGTGGAGGAGCCAGATGTGTTTTCGCTTCACGAAAACCTCTGGCCGGGGGATGCCCCCGGACCCCCGAAACGACATCTCCGCGCGCCACCAAAGGAGGTCGCCCGACATGGCCCGTCCCCGGAAGCCCGAGGCCGAACGCAGGAGCCGCACGATCGGCGTGCGCGTCACCACCGCGGAAGCCGCGGAGATCGCCGAGCGGGCCGGAGCTGCCCGCATGACGACGGGCGGCTACATGCGCCGCAGGGCGCTGGGGCAGCCGGTCCGCGAGGCGGCCGTTCACCGTCTCGGCGCCAGGGAGCGGGTCGAACTCCACCGGATCGGGGTGAACCTGAACCAAATCGCCCGCGCTCTCAACTCCGGGGCCTCGGCGCCGGACGGGACGCTGGAGGCCGTCGAGCGGGTGGGCGATCTCGCGGCTGGCCTGCTGAGCGGCGAGGCGCTGGACCGTTGATCCCGAAGATCAACGGACTGGGGCGCTCGTTCGCCGGAGTCGCGGCGTACTGCCTCCACGATGCCCCGGAGCCGGACGACCGCCGTCCGAGGACATCGGAGCGGGTCGGGTGGGCCGACACCCGCAACCTCGCGACGTTTCGACCGGAGCGGGCCGCGCGCCTGATGGCCGCGACGGCGAGGGCGGCCCCCGACCTCAAGCGGCTGTCGGGCGGTGCGCCGGGGGGCCGGAAGCTGGCGAAACCGGTCCTGCACTACTCGCTCAGCTGGGCGCAGGACGAGACGCCCGACAAGCGGGAGATGAGCCGGGCGGTGGACCGGAGTCTGGAGGCGCTGGGGCTGGAGGGCCACGAGGCGCTGATCGTCGCGCACGAGGACACCCGGCACCCGCACGTCCACGTCATCGCCAACAGGGTCGATCCGGAGACCGGGAAGGCGGCGACGCTGGGCAACAGCAAGCTCCGGCTGTCGCGCTGGGCCGAGGGCTACGAGCGGGAGCAGGGCCGGATCCGGTGCGAGAGGCGGGTCGAGAACAACGAGCGGCGGCGGGCTGGCCAGGAGGTGGTTCGAGGTCCGTCGAACCGGCCGCGCCACTGGGCGCGCGTCCGCCGCGAGGGGATGCAGCCCGGGCGGGCGCGGCGGACGAGGAAGCCGCGCCGCGAGGATCAAATCGACGTGGCGGCATGGCGGCATGGCGAGGCGGAGGCTTGGGACACGGTCGCGGACGGGCGCCAGTCGAGCTTCCGGCACCTTGAGAAGCGGGCGCAGAAGGAATGGGCGGAGTTGCACAAGCGGCAGGAGGAGATGCGGCAGAGGCTCGACCGGGAGAGCCGCACCGTGCTCGGGCGGCTCCGGATCTGGCGGCGCGATCGCTCGCTCAGGGAACTGGCCGGGGCGATCCGGGGCCGGGAGGACCTGGTCGAGGGCTGGCGCGAGGATCTCGCCCGGGCTCACAGGGACGAGCGGGCCGAGTTGGGCAAGGCACACGGCGAGCGCGCCCGGGAGATCGAGCGCGGTTGGAGCAAGTTCTATCGAAGTAGGCTGGTGGACGCGGAGCGGCGCGCATGGGCAGTGCGGGAGACGATGAGGGAGCGCCAAGAGACGGGAGAGCGGGAGAGCGGCCCAAGCATCATCATCCCCATTCCCCCCCGGCCCAGAGGCCCCGAGCGGGGTGGGGGAGGGTTCGAGCGATGAGCCTTGCCTTCCCGGCCATCGCTACGCTGCTGCCGAGGCCACGACAGCGGCGGCGGTCCATTGACTGAGATGCAGCGAAGCTCTCATCTTGGCGCTGCCCAACTCTCATGCCTGCCGCCACTCCCATGTCCCGAGACCCCTGAGACTCCATGCCTAGAGTCGAGAGTATCCAGCCGATTCGCCAGCGCAGGCTTGTGGGCAAGCGAATCATCGAGGAGCAGGCCCGGAGCCAAGTCCGGAGCTTCCTAGATGAGTTGAAGAACGGCACCACGAACTACCGAACGGTCGCTAGCCTGGGCGATCAGGTGGCGCAGGAGTACCGGGGACGGGCCGTCTTGGAGTTGCTGCAGAATGCCCACGATGTCCTCGCGTTCGCATCCAGCGACGATCCGCGGCGAATCTCCTTCGTGCTGAACTCGTCTCCCGAGCACCCCGAACTGCTGATCGCCAACAGCGGCCGCCCCTTTCGCCGTGAAGACTTCAGCGGAATCTGCCAGCTTGGGCAGAGCCCCAAGGATCCGAACGAGAGCGTCGGCAACAAGGGACTCGGCTTTCGGAGCGTGCTCGAACTCACCACCCGCCCAGAGGTGTGGTCGACGGCCCCGGCGGGAGCCGACGCAGCGTTCACGTTCGGTTTCGACCCGGATGTGCTTGATCCGATAGCCCGGGTGGCCAAACGGCTTTTCGACGATGACGTGTCGACCGTCCCGAAGTTCGGCGCGGAGCCGGTCGTGGACTGGTCAGATAGACAGATCGAGGAATACCGGGGCAGGTTGTCCCGAAACGGTATCAAACCGGTGGCAGAGGTCACGAAGTACCTGTCACCCTATGTGCTGCCCCACTTTCTCGGTGATCCACCGCGCGAGGTTGCCGAGCTGCTCGCAGACGGACATGTGACGGTCATACGCCTTCCCTTGGACGGAGGGAAGGCGGGCACACTGGACGACGATGCCAAGGAGAACGCCGTAGAGTCGGTTCGCAACCAACTTCGAGCTTTGGACGAAGCCGCGATGGTCTTCCTGCATCACCTGTCGGTGGTTTCCATCACCATTGACGGAGAGTGCGACGAGTTCCTGCGGTCGGTCGATCCCCAACTCCCTTTTCCGGCGCTGGCCGCGCGGCGGGAGCGGGTACGGGTCGCCAGGGCGGGGTCGGAGGCACCCGATGCAACCGAGCGCTCGTTCCACGTCTGGAGCCGCACTGTCGGCGGAGGCGAACAGCCGGACGAGACAGAGCAGATCAAGGACGCCGTCCTCCACCTGCCGAATCGGTGGCCGGAGGTGCGGAAAGTCGAGGTCGCCGTTTCGGTGGAGGAGACGACGGAAACACGGAAAGGCGTCTATGTCGTTTTTCTGCCTACGAAGATGAAGACCACCGTCGGCGCACACATCAATGCGCCGTTCTACGCCTCACTGGACCGGCAGCAAATCGATTTCCAGGACCCGTATAACAAGCTGCTGCTTGACTTCGTGAAGAAGCTGATGCGGGATGCCGTCGAAGCACTCGTGGCGAGTGATCCTGAGCCCTGGCGGGGACGAGCGGTGATGGACCTATTGGCTCCGGTCCCCGACTCGTCCGAGGCCAAGAAGGGACCGCCGCTCACAGGTGCTCTCCGTGAACTCGGATTCGCCGATGAACGCATTCTCGATGATGAAGCTCTCGTCCTATGCGACGATGGCTGGCGGCTGCCCGGAGTCGTGCGAACGATGCCGGCCATTCCGTACGACGATCCCTTCGGTGAAGCGGAGTGGAGGGCACAGGTTGGATTCGCCGTGGCGTCCTCCGCACTCGATGAGCGGCGCGAAGCCCTTGAGGCCCTTCTGCGAGCGCTTGACGGCTCGCCGAATCCGAGGGTGGGGGAGTGGGTGGACACTTTGTCGGGCATGGCCAAGTGGATCGGCGGACGCCAGGCGGCAGTAAATTGGAATGACTTCCTGCGTAGCGCGATTGCCATTCTCCCCCGAGAGCTGATCGCCGAGCCGACCGATTCCGACGCCGATTCTCTCGTCAAGGCACGATTCCTACCCACCGAGACCGGACAGCTACGGTCGGCGTCCGACGCAGTTCGGATCTTCTTCCAGCCTCGCCGCAGCGATGACGCAGCGGACTTCGTCGGCTCCGTTCCGGTCTCTCTTAGACAGCGGATCGCCTTCCTCCACCACGACATCAAGACCCACGAAGGACGACAGCGCCGACGCACCGAAGTCCAGAAGTTCCTCGACGGGCGATTCGTGCAGAGCTTCCGGAGAGAGGACCTTCTCCGCGAGGTGATCATCCCGTCCTTGCCGGAGCTTCCAGCCGCGCATGGCAGCCCCGATGCGTCGGACTGCGCCGATGCGCTGGCATGGACACTGGAGGTGATCGGCTTAGAGGAACCGGAGGGCCTGTTGCCGCTACTCGCCCGCCTGCCCGTCGCCTGCACCCGAGGTTGGTTGGCAATGCGGGAGGCGGTATTTGGCCCAGGCTGGGCCGGGCGTTGCGGCGATCACCTCATGACGCTGGCCGATGGCCTTTCCAGAGAGGAAGGCGAAGAGCTGCTGCGAAGCGCGCTTCTGCCTCCAAGCGACGAACGATGGCTTCCGCGGGGGAGCCAGCACGGGGGCGTCAGCGATCCGCGTGGTATCGAACTCGCGGGTCGCGCCGACCTGTTCGCCCGCGCGGGAGTGGTGGACGGGCTGCGGCTCGAGGCCTGCAAACCGATCCGTTTCGGGATGAGCCGCGATCATCCGCGACTCGCGGACAAGGCCCCTGCCGGCATTCCGCAAGCCGCGTGGGACAATTGGAAGCAGGCCGTGTTAGGGAAGGTCAAGCCCGAGTGGAAGTCGTGGTTCGAGTACAAGCTTCAGGACGTGACGGTACTTCCGATACTTCACCGCGAGCATCTCGGCGATCCCGCCCGAACGGCCTTATCAAACCTGATCCTCGCCTCGCTCGCGCACTGGAAGAACGGCTGGGAGAAAGTCACGATCAGAAGGAGTTGGTGGTCACAACAAATCACGTCCCCACTCAAACACTGGCTCTCGACTCTGCTTTGGCTGCACGAGGGGTCTGGCGAAACGCACATGCCGCCGCGGGAGCCGCGACCGCTGAGGAAACGATGGCTGGTGCCCGAGTCTCTCGTGCGAGGGCAAAAAGGCCGCTTTCGCCACCTCGCGCCGCTATCCCTCCCGTTGGCTCACCGGCTGGCGCAAGACGAGGGACTGCTTGAGGCTTTGGGGAGTCTCGGCCTCAACATCTACCCTACCGAGGACGCCCAAACCGGACCGGATCTCCTCGACGCGCTAGCCGACGTTGTGATGCGCCAGATGGCCATGCCCGCCGGAGGATTCGACGTATTCCTTGGCCAAGTCCGCCATGCCTGGAGACGTTTCGGTCCAGATCGCGAGCTTCCCGAGCGCTTCCTCGTGCTGTCAAAGCCACGGACGTTCACCGTCCGTACCGCCAGTGAACTTAGGGACGTGTACCTTCCGGATGACCGTGCGCGCACCCGCTCGCTCCGAGAACACGAGCAGCCGATTCTCGAAATGCGCCCCGAAGAAGCGCGTGACCGAATCGGCATCCGCCTACACGAACTGGGAGCGAGACGGGCATCCGAACTTGAAGAAAACTGCCTGGTCGACGGCCACCAGTTAGCTGCACCAATGGACGGGGCGCAAACACTCGAAGAGGGCAGACTGAGCTGGCTTCCCGTCGTCCTCCTCACCTTGGCCGCGCACGGTGGCAACAACCCGAGAGGACCTGCAACCGACGCTTGGCAGCGAACTGCCGAACGACTCGTTCGTAGCCGTGTCCGCCGGTGCGATTCCATCGAAGTCGAACTGCGGCATGCTGGGAGTACTGTCGCACCCAGGGTTCCAAGATCTGCACACTGGCTGTCGCGCGAAGGCGTTCTCTTGTTGAACCGGAATGTGGCTCGATCGTGTTCGTACGAGGAGGTCGCCGCGGCGTCACAAGCAATTCTCCGGCGTCAAGATCTTCTCAAGGACCTTCGCTTGGTCTTGGGCTACCTGAGCGGAACGCGGCTCCCGACACGTGGCATGATCGACGCGGCCTTGGATCGAGCGGAGATCGACACCGAGCTCGTCGGGGACATTCGAGACCGTTGGTATGTGTTGAAACGGGTTTTTCTCGACCGAATACCGCCGGTTGCCGAACTCTTCGGTGTGCTTGACGGCGATTTCGATGACGCCGCGGTTGACACCGACCGGTTGGCCAAATGGCTGTCACAAAGGATACCCCAGTGGCCGAGCGAGGACCTCCTAGCGACCGCCAGAGAGTGTCACGATGACTTCGAGATGGGGTTCGCGGCTTGGCGAAAGCTCGGTGATGATGCAGAGCTTCCGAAGTGGAACAGGGCACTGCGACGACTCGGCGGCAAGTACGCCGAGGTTGAGAACGACCGTGCCCCATTGCAGGGAAGGCGACGCTTGCTGGAAGCGGCGCGTTGGCTTCGCGCCTTCGCGCGGCACGTCGCTAAGAAGGACCGCAGGGGATCGGGGGCCGGTGATTGGCAGGCGGCACTCTTTTCCGAAATCGAAGCTGTGCACGAACGCATTGGGACGCGCGCCAAGTGGCAGCGATGTTGCGAGGATTGGTCCCGCCGCTACTGGCGAGTGCCGTTCGGCGCGGTGCTGGATGTCCTGTGTGACGAGTATGAGGGGATTGCGGCGGTGGAGCCGTATCTGGAAGCTCTCAGAGGCGTCAGAACCGTTGATGAGTTGAAATCGGTGCTCAGCAGAAAAGACGTGGACCTAAAGGTAGACCCGCTCGACCTAGCGCGCCGAAACCAACACCGACTCCGTGGCGCCGTCCGTTCGATGTGGCAGCTCTACCAGACTTGGCGAATGGCCGTGAAGGCCGACTCGGAACGGTTTTCAGAAGCACCTGAGGTTAGCATGGACTCGTCGATGCACTTGCGCGAATGGTCGGGAAGAGCCGAGTTGCTCAGGCGGGCGCTGGAGGTCATCGCCGATCCTGAGTTCCTAGACGCCTGCGCGGGTTGCGAGACTATCACGGAAGTGCGGAAAAAGCTGGACCTTCCCGAACCTCCCAAGGGCAAAGGCGGGAAACGCCCACCACCGAAGGTCGTTATCGACGGCGAGGAAATGGAAATCGTTGGCCGTGACAGTTATCAAGACCTCTTCTTCTGGCTTGAGGAGCGGTGCACACCGACGGGACGGCCGGTGGGGCCGCTACAACCCAAGCCGGTGACTCCCGGACCGACGCCCAGCCCCGTCCCCGTTGCGCCCGAGGTGGACGTCAGGGGTCCCAAGATCGCACATGCCCCGGCTCACATCCCTGAACTGGTGGGGATCGTCGGTGAAATCCACGCCTTCCACTACCTGCAATCCAAGTTCGACATCAGTGAAGACGCTTGGGTATCCCAGTTCAGAACCAAGGTCAAGCCTTTGAGGCAGGGGGAGGAAGACAAGACTAGCGACAGCTTCGGCTACGACTTCCGGTTCGAGCGCGATGGCATGACGTGGTGCGTAGAGGTAAAGGCAACGACGGATAACGGCACGAGCTTCGAACTCGCGTCGGGGCAGATCGCGGCGGCTAGGCGTATCGCCTCCAGCGAGGACGAAGCGTGGCATATCCTCCGCGTAAGGCTTGCCTGGTCCAAGCAGCCCGAGTGCGACTGGCTCCCCAACCCGTTCGATCCAGGTTCCGATCAGCATCTCCGACTCCGCGAAGGCAGCATGACGGTGGAGTACGCGCTGTCCAGGGACAGCGAGGACGCCCAATCTGCGGCGAGCACACCGCAAGCCGTACCGGAAGACCAATGAACCCCATTCGTTTGCCATCACGCGGGTCAACCGCCTTACGGCGGGTGCCGAGCGACGCTTCCCGGTCGCGTCGTCGGAGCGCTCGCGCTTCCCGCCAAAATGGGCGATTCTCCCGCTCTAGCAACACGGTCCAGTAGTGTCCAGTCTAACGGCAGGAAACGCAGATCGTGCAGCCCTGTAAGTAGTTAGACGATTTCCTGCCGTGATCCGGCGCTCAGGCGATCCGCTGCCGAGGCAGAACGGCAACGCCGGGGGCCACCACCGCGCGTTGCCGAACGGCGAGATCGCGGCGGCGATCCGGGCGATCCGCCGGGTTGGGAACGGGAGTGCGGCCGCGTTGTGCGTAGAACTGATCGCGCTGACGGCGGTGCGTCCCGGTGAGGCGCGCGGCGCGCGCTGGGACGAGATCGACATGGACGCGGCCAGGTGGACGATCCCGGCGTCGAGGATGAAGGCGGGCCGCGAGTTCACCGTCCCGCTGAGCACGGGCGCGCTGGACGTGCTGGAAAGGGCGCGCAAGCTGTCGGACGGGTTGCCGCTGGTGTTCCTGTCACGGACCGGAAGGATGCTTGCGCCGAAGACGGTGTCGAGCGTGCTCCGGCTCGCAGGTGTGGACTCGACGCTGCACGGATTCCGGTCGAGCGCGCGGTCGTGGATGGCCGAGTCCGGCGTCCCTGCCGAGGTCGCGGAGGCCTGCCTCGCCCACGTCCCAAAGAGCCGGGTCGTTCAGGCGTATCAGCGATCCGACCTGCTGGAGAGGCGCGCCGAGGTTCTCCAAGCGTGGAGCAACTACGTCGCGTAGCCGTTGGGCGGTGCTACCACGCCAACGACCTCGGGGGCACGGTTTTCGACGAATGATCTGTTCGGCCCCTGGCTCGTCGGAGTCTTGCATCGGTGATCTGGGTCCGTAGCCGGCTGACCGCGTGGGCGGTCGTTCCACCAGCCTGTGCCACGGCCCAGAGACCATCGAGGTCCTCCCGGGCCAGAAGCGCAATGTCGTCACCCTCGGCCTTGTCCACCTCGGCCTTCGACAGAGCCGCACGCGGTGTGGCCGTCGCGAGAACCGGGATCACTTCGCTGTCGGGGAGTTTCCTGCGCATGTCCGCCGACCGAGCTATGAGCTTGCTTAGCTTAGCCTTCGCGTCCGGCGGCCCGACCGTGCATTCGATGGCCAAGATGACGGACGAGGCCGGATCGTGGGCCAGACTGTCGACCGCGTCCCCGAGCCCGCTCTGCGCGTAGAGCGGGTCCACTTGAAAGCCGAGGAAGAGGAACAGCAGGCCCACGGCCTCCTCGAACTCCTTCCCCTTGTTCCAACTCTCGGGCCGCAGGCGCTCGACGAACCGGCGAAGGTCCGGGTCCACGACGTTGTGCGTCCTCACCCGGACGTTGGAGCCCGCTTCGGCCAAGGGCCGGGACACGCAGTCCACGCACCTGCCTCCGATGAGAAGGAAGAGGGTGGCGGTCGCGTCACCCTTCCGAATCGGTATCTCCATCCGCGAGCGGAGAGCACTCCCCTCCGGTGCCCATTCGCGCTGGCCGAGCTTGGCCGATCGGTGACGGGGAGGCTCACCGGCAGAGCCCACGGTCCAGACCAGTTCGGCCTTTGAGACAAAGACCTTCGCCGCAGCCCGAAGAGCGACGCTCACGCGTTCGGGCGAAGAGGCGACTTCCCCGCGATCAAAGCGCACGGCCATCGGCGCGATCAACTCGCAGATGGTAGCGGTGGTTCGGATCTCCAGCGCCCCGGGCCGCGCGCAGAAGCTCCGCACCAAGTCCGAGAGGCCATCGTAGGCGTTCGCCCCACTGCGAATCAGGTTGTCCAGATCCAAGGGATTTGGAATCGCCTGCCTCACGACTTCCCACATCGAGGAACCATGGCTCAGGAGGGCGTGACAACTCCAGGGATCGTACTTGGCACTCCGGTACGATTCGGCCAGGTTGCTGAAGACGTATCTCGTATCCGAGGCGGGCTGGTCCGACCCGTCGACGTATTGGACGGACGACTGACCCGGTTTCGCCTTGCCGCTGACGATCCCATGCACCAGTCCTGGCAGGTCCGCGATCGTTAGAACCGCCTGCCAGGCGCGGAAGTCCGACCGCTCGACCGGAGAAAATGCGGGAACCGACCCAACGGCGCGGTGGTCCAGGAAACCGCGGGTGACGAGGTTCACCCAACCGCGACCGACACGGATGGCACAGATGCGTAGATCGATGGACCTCCAGTACCCGGCGTTCTTCACCAAGTCGACGAAGCGGTCCGCGTCATTGGCTGAGCGTTCGCGTTGTTCTTGAGACACAGGCGTCTCCGTGGCACCGGTGGGGTTCGATCATCACGGCGGAGGTCGTGAACCTAACACCGTTGGCTCCGTGATTCGCTGCGGGACACGCGAAGCGCGTCGCCGACGGTTCACGAACGACTTGCCCGCGTGCGCCGCCGGGCGAGCGTAAGACCAATCGGCCGCAGCTTCGGCCAACGAGAGGCTTCCTCCCTGACTGTCCCCTGCCGACAGGCGGAACGAATCGCGTTCGGAAACGCATCCCGCGACCGCCTACCCCCGCGCGCTCGGGGGCGTGCTGGACCTGCCGGTAAGGGCGCGCAAGCTATCGGACAGGTTGCCGCTGGTGTTCCCGTCGCAAACCGGAACGATGCGCCGAAGACGGTGTCGAGCGTGCTGCTCCGGCTCGCCATTGTGGACGCGACGCCGCACGGATTCCGGTCAGCGCGCGGTCGTGGATGCCCGAGTCCGGTGTCCCCGACGTCGCGGAGGCCTGCCTTGCCCAAGTCCCGAAGCGCCGGGTCGTTCAAGCGTACCAGCGATCCGACCTGCTGGAGAGGCGCGCCGAGGTTCTCCAAGCGTGGGGAGACTACGTCACGCAGCGATAGGCCACCGTGTATGCGGATCGGAAGGGGCGCTTCTAGGTCGAAGGGTCACTTGACCGTCGTACGACGGCTCATGGCGTTCTCGACGAGAGTGCGGTCCACGACGTGTCTCTCAACTAGCGAATGCCACCGGGGAACCAGCCCAAGGGTGGTAATCCCATCGGCACCGAGTTGCTCCAGCAATTCCCCCGCCGTCGTGGTCACAGAGAAGCTTCCGCATCCCTCGCACGAGAAATCGTGAAGCTCGTGGAATTCACTGCTCGCGTCCTTGAAATGCTCGTCCTGCCGCATCCTGTAGCTGTCACACGGATTATCCCCGCACAGGGGGCAGATCCCCCTCATGTGAGATTGCAGCTTGCCAAGCTCCCGTGTTTCGGTATACCAGCCTATGTCTCGGATGTCCCCAATGTCGAGGGTAGCCGGGTTATCGCCCAGCGTACCCGTGTTCATGGCGACGCGAAACTCCCTTTCCAGCCGGAATCCCTTGGGTTTCAAGAACGCCGGTGCGAATGAGCGCCCGTTCCCGAAAGCGACATCGGGCGGGTACGAATCGTAGTACGTTACGCGCGACCAGTGCACCTGCCAGTTTTCGCGGTCGGCAGCCCGAGAAACACGCCTCAGAAACTCCTTGGCATCCGTGATGACCACGGCGTGCCCGCCGAACTTGCTACAGGTCGGCAGGGACTCCGCGACCTGCTGCGTGACCTGATCAACCAACTGCCAAGAAGGCCACGGGCCAAGGTCCGACCGGAAGGCCGTCATGCAGAACACGTTCAGATTGTCAAGCAGGTGCGACCGCCTCTCAATGGGACTGGCGAGGTCGTCGGGCGACACCGTCAAGGACTCGCCTTCACCGGTCCGGAGCGTGAGAGTCCCCCCTTCCCAGAGCATGGTCCCCTCGAAATCGTCAAGCCGTGCTTGGTCCTCCGTGTCCCTGAAACTCTTGAGCCTGCCGGCGCGCAACTCGCCGGCCAGCATCTTGTCGGCGTACCGCTTCTTGCTGAAGAACTTCACGAGCATCAGGAATCGCTTCTTCGATGCTTCCATGGTTGCCATCGCTTCTCGAGCCTCTCGCTGTCGGGTGGGCCATCCAAAAGTAACGACCGACATGCCCGCTTGATCCAAAAGCCGTTCGCGGGGGTGCCTCAACCACGCGTTGGCGGTGGCTAGTCCGCCTCCGGGACGGCCCTGGAACCCGTTGGACATCGCCGTTTCGGCGGCTGTTGACACCGCCCGAAACGGTCCCCTGACTGTACGTCATGGTGATTCCGACGGCCTTCGATTGCGCCCCTCGGCGGACGGTTTCGCCCGCTAATGCGGGAGAGCCAGCCCACCCTTTGGGGCCACGCTTCGCGAGTCCCCGGCAGGGGCTGGCGGGGGGCCGTGCCCCCTCTGACCCCCGCGACGGAAACGGCGCGCCGTGAGCGCCGGACGCGCCGTCTGGGTGAAGATCCGCGCCAGCGAGGCGGAGCGTGCCGCGTGGCACGCCAAGGCGCGCTCGGCGGGCCTGACCCTGTCGGATCTGGTGCGCCGGTCCATTGGCCGGGTCCGCACCTGGACCGTGGCGCACGCCGGGGTCGAGCGCGAGCGCACCCGCGAACTGGCGCGCGTCGGCAACAACCTCAACCAGATCGCTCGGTGGACAAGTTGCATTGAATCTACAACTGCTTGCATCCGATGAACTTAGAAGTTTCGTGGAACGGATTCCCGCCGAATGATTCCCGCTGTTTGCGGTTTCAGCCGCGAGCCCTCCGGCGACCTTCCAGCGCCGTCCTGAGTTGTCCCGCGTCGGGCCTCTGGTAGCACGTGAGCACCGTCTGGGCATCCTTCCAGCCGCCAAGCTCACAGAGCACCTTGAGCGGCATGTCCATCAGGTCGCTGGCGAACTTCCGCCTGAGCGAGTGCCAACCTCGCCGCGGTTTCGGCTCCAGTGCCGCGAGGGCCTCGGCCTTCTTCCACCACTTGTGGGCGGCCATGCGGCTCATGCACCGCGTGGCATCCCTCGACGAGGGAAGCACCGGCGCGTCGCCGGTTCCGGCGCTCATCCTGCGTGCCTCCTTCAACGCGGTGACCGCCTCGTCGGTCAGCGGCGTGACGTGCTCGTAACCCGTTTTCTCGTGTTCCGCCCGCCACCGCACCTCACGGGCCTCGAAGTCGATGTCCGCCCAAAGGAGCTTGCGGATGGCCCCGATGCGGTGCCCGGTTCGTGCGCCAGCACGAGCGCGACGCGGAACCGCCAGCCCATCCGGCGCGACACCTTCCGGAGCGCCCGGTACTCGTCCTCCGTGAGCACCACCCGGGTCGGGTTCTTCTCCGTGGGCTTCCTCAGGCCCTTGAGCGGGTTCCTGTCGAGGAGCGGGCGGCCTTGGTCGTCCCTCGACCTCGCGGCCCAATTGAGCACCGCGATCAGGAACTTGAGGTCGTGTTCGACCATCCGGTCGCTCACGGGCCTACCGCTCGGTCCGATTCGGCCCGCGCGCCGTTCGCGGATGAACCGGTCCCAGTCTCTTCGGGACAGGGTGGCCGGATCGCGGTTCCGTCCGAACAGGCGAAGGAACATCTTCGTCGCGGCCCGGTCGTGCGCCCGCGAACACCTTCCCTTGCTCGGCGTCACCTCCTCACCGTAGGTTTCAAGAAGCGTCTCCAGGGTGAGCGGCTCGGGCTCGGCCTCCGCCTTGCCGTTCAGGTCCGGGCTTGCGAACCCGGCGGCGAACTCGTCCGCCTGCTTCTTGGGCAGGATCGCGGTGGTGTGAATCACGGCAGGGAATCGTCTAAAGTCAAACGGGACTGCACGATCTGCGCTTCCTGCCGTTTGACCGGACCCTGCTGGACCGTACCGCGAGAGCGGGAAAACCCGCATCGATTTGCGGGAATTGGCGGGCCGTCCGCTGACATTCGGGGCAAGCAAGCTAAGAGCGAGGGTCGTCACGATACGTCGCACCGAGGGCGACATCCGTGCGGGAAGACGGCTCCGCCGTCACTTCGGGATATGGACCGACGGATCGTTTAGGCACCCTTGAAAACTGGCCCTTTGGCTCCCCGCCCGCGCGTCGCCACGCAGTTGCGTAACATTACGCCGTAATATACAGTCATTACGACCCCTCGTTGCCCACTCAAGTAGGCCTCTGGAGACTTGTCAGCCATGAATCTAACGATCGCGGAGTTGGCCGTTGCTGTGGAACGGAGCGAGACGTACATCCGCCAACACATTCACAGGAAGCACCTAGCCGTGATCAGGCAGGGGCGTCGTGTTTACGTCGAGATCGATGAGGCGCGGCGTTGGGCCGAGGAGCGAGGACTCTCGTTCCGGTTGGCGGTTCGCGCCGCGACGGCAATGACGCCCTTGTGGGATCGGGCGGCGCGGATGACTGTGCTGGCTTGGAAGGCACCTAACAGCCAGCTTCGGAATCTATTCACGCTGGTGCGCCACCGCTGCAAGGATGGTTTGGGACCCTGGCGGAACGAGCCAGACGAGGATTGGCGGATCGAGGAACTCACGGGTGGACTCCTCCTGCTCTCCTTGGACGCGGCAATGGAACGTTGCGAACCCACTATCGATGGCGTCTTGGATTCTGGAACCCTGCACGCCGGGGACTTGGAGGTCGAGTACGCCTTGGAATCCGTCCCTCGGCGCCACTGGGCGTATCGCGACCACCGGAGGCCGCTCGACCGCTGCCTGCGCTCGCCGTTCGCGAGACACAGCGCGGAGATCATCGAGTACTGGAGCTTCGAGGACCAACCTCGAAAGGACTGGCGGGAGGAATTGGAATCGTCCTTGAGCCCAAGGCGGTCGCTGTTCGCACGCCTTGGATTTCCACTGATCCATCGCTCGGACAGAGTCGGAAACCTCATGATCGCACGTGCGGAGGATGGCGTCGTGTGCGATCTCCACGGGCCTCACGACCAGACGCTCACCCTCCTCGTGGAAGCCGAGGGCTACGCACTTGGTTCGCATCGTGGAACGGTGTGGGCTAGCCACAGCGGCGACGAGGTGCTCCGACGGCAGGTTGCGATCACTCCCGGCGAGACAGAGATCCCCCTCGATTCGGATGTAGACAGCGTCGGGTTTGCCGTTTTCCGGGTCGCCGACGGCCAGTGCGTCGACCTGATGAGCCATCACCTTTTGATGGAGGTGGCCGGACGCCTCGACGTACAAACGGGGCCGACGATGCGGCTCCGGCAGAACCGTGGGCGCAGGATCGCTCACGATGTCAACCCGTTCAACCGTTCCTCCGGAATAAGAGTGCGGGCCGATCAGAATAGCCCCGAACTAGACCGGGGAATCCGCCAGCAGCGGTTCGGCTACCTTAGCCACCAGCGCGAATCTACCGCTCGGAGGAAGGGCGATCTCGTCCGCTTCGGGCCCGGCAAGTGGAATGACGCGATCGCTCACTTTCGTGGAATACTCGCCGCGGATCGCGATCCGCAATTGCCTGTCTATCTCGCCGATCCCTACTTCATGGATTCCGCGAAGCAGCCCGACGAGATCAAGCTGTGGCTCGACGTGTTCGCGGCGACGATGGACGCCCCCTTTCTCGTTCTTTGCGGCAAGGGCCGACAGGTTGGCGGCCTGCCGCGATGGTGGTCGAGCGCCCCCAAGCCGCTGATTTCTCATGTGCGGGCTCGGGTCGTGACAAGGCACAGCGACGGGAGACCGGCGTTTCACGATCGTTACCTGATTACATCGAAGCGGGAGGTCCTGATCACGCATTCGGTCAACGGATGGGCGCGCGACGGAGTGACGTTCGCGAGCCTACCCTATGGCGTCTACCGTGCCGAAGCGGAGCGGTTTTGGTCGATGGATCTCCAGAGCAGCACCGCGTCAGCCAACGTCGAGGAGTTGAGCTGATGTCGCCCGGCCCCGGTGTCGGTGCGCCGCTTTCCGATCCGGCCGCAGAAGTTGCCTGGCGCATCTTCGGTGCCGGCGAGTCGCCGCTCAATGGTCGGTCGTCCTACCAACTGATTCGTCCGATCGTCACGCGTCATGTCGCCGTCGCGGACCGGCACGGGGTGATAATCGAGATCGAGGGATGGTTCGAGTCGCAAGGGGATCGACATTGGCTTCGCCCGGAAATGCAGGAACGGGTGGCGGAGGCGATCCTGAATGGAATCGGACCGTCGAACCAGTCGGAGACGGCTGTGTGGGCGATTGGGTCCATCGACTCTGAACTTGCCACCGGCCGGATTCGTTCCCAATGGTCCGCCTCCGCAATCGACGCCTTCATACACGCGACGCTCCGAATCCTCAAGAAAGCGTGTGACCGGAACAGGGTTCTCGATCCGAGCCGGGGTTTTGGGTTGGATCTCGATTCTGCCGGTGCAGAGATCCCAGCCGATGCGTTTGCACGACAAGGGAGGATCGAGACCTATCAGAATCTCGCGAATCAGGGCCTTCGCTTCGTTGTGGGCGGCTTGCACCGTGCCATCGACAACCTGATAGAGCTGTCGGTGGCCCTGCGTCCAGTTCTCTTCAGCCTCCTCGTCGAGAAACTTGATCATCCGGTGGTGCAAGCCAGGGCGGCTCGATGCGCGGTCGAGATTACCCGGCGCTCGAATCATCGAGCGACCTTGGATTGGATCCGAGCAGACGCATGTCCCGCACAGATTGCGTTGGCGCTCGTGCATTCGCTCGAAACCGTCAACGCCCTGGACCACGACCTGCGGTCCACAGCGCCTGGGGACACGCACGCACGCACGTGGGCCACCGAACTCCGTCCTGGGCACGACGATCTCGACGCGGCGGCCGCGAGTCTCCTGGCTGGATTGCCTGACCGGTTGTTGGCGTTGGAGCCGCCGGTCTGCGTCCGGTGGATCGGTGAACTGCTCGGCGCAGCAAGCCGCTCGCTCCATTCGCATGGTGACGACAAGTCGCTTCGGGTCCACCAGCTTGAAACGGCCTGCACCGGGGCTCTCGTGCGCGTGGTTCACCAATCCTGGTCCGGCGATTTGCTGGAGATTCTGAGTGCGGAGTTACGCAACGACCCTCGCGCTACATGGGCTCGCCACCTAGGGAACCTAGCCTGGGCTCTGCGCGAGTCGGCACCCAGGCGTGCCTCTGAAGTCGCTCGGGCCGCTCTCCTTGGTCACGAGGGCCACGTCGAACACGTGCTGGAGCACAAGCTGCCGATGCTGGATTGGCGCTACTGGGATCACCGCGAATGGATCGACAGTTTGGGCACCTGCCTGGCCGTAGCCGACCGGACACTCGATCTTCGGGAATGGGTCGTGGACCAATGCCAAAAGCTGCCTCTGAGCGTCTGGGATGCTGATGCGGAAGAAGACCGTCTAACGTTCATCACGGCTGAACGACTGGCTCGACACTGGTTTCTCGTAGCGTTCCACGCCATTCCACGGCTTGGGGAACTTGGTAGGACGGTCGAGCCGGCGGCGGTTCTCTCCCTAGCCGAGACGTTCCTGGACCATTGCCACTACGCGCAACCGTACGTCGTCGGACATCCCGCGTCCTCAGTCGCGGCCGAGCTTTCGGCTCGTTGCGCAGTCGAGTTCGGAGATCCAAGCGAGCGGTGGCTCCTTGATCTGGCTAAGCACCCAGCGGCAGGAGCGCGAGTCTTGTGGGCCGTTATCGACCAGGGTAGGCGCAAACTCGACAGAAAAAGGGATGGAGGGGATAGTGGAGCAGCGACGTTCCTGGGCGAGATGTTCCTAACGGAGCTTGCCTCCATCGCGTCGGATCGTTTGGGAGATGGAAGGCGATGTCGCCTCGATGTCCTCGAATACTGGGGACGCCTATGGTTGGCGCTGGGCGGCCCGGACGAGGCCGAGCGGGCCGCGCTCGCGATTCTCGCATTCCCGGCAAACCTCCGTGCCCGCGGCCACACCATTCTCTCCCTGAAGCTGCTCGCGCTGACGGCCGGCAAGCGTGGGCTAACGCGCCCGATCCAAGATCGCCTTCAATCCCTATACCGCGAGTTGTGGTCGGTCTTCACGCCGAACGAGGAGCGTCTGGACCGAGAACAGGCCGACGCTTTGCTAAAGGGCATTTCACACGGCGTCTCGCGCGCACGAACCGAGCGATGAAGCACCCCTCGGGCCACCATGCCCGAGCGTCCCGGCCCAGGATGAAGGGACCTACTCCTTCTCCAGCGCCAGCGTCCTAGACGGGATGGGCCTCACGGATAGACGACGGCCGAATCGAGGTCGCGGATCCCCTTCGCGTGTTTCTCGAAACAGTTCCACCGTCGCCCAAGGTCCGCCGCCACCTCAGTGCACCACAGGTCGTCATCGAATCTCGTGGACCGACGCCCCCAATTGAAGTCAACACTGCGGACGTTGCCGGGGGCCACCTGGAGGTGTCCCACAGTGTGCGATTCCCCGTTGCGGATAACGGGACACCCGGCGTTGGGGCCGGTGCCCGAACACAGGCCAAGGGTCGTATCCACAAGGCGTCCCATGAAATCCAGGGACACACCGGCCAGATGCTCTCCCTCCAGATCGTATCCCAGGCGGTTCTGGAGGACTATTTCTCCGTCGGACTTGATGGTGATGACCGCGATCATCACCGTGTCCTCCTGAGCGTGAAGCGGCCCGGCGAGAGCCGCCACTAATGCGGCGACTACGATGCATCTCATGATTCCACCTCCTCCAAATGGGTCAACCTGTTCGGGTCGATTCACGCGGCACGCTCCACCACCGCGTTTGCCTGCTCGTGCAAGGGTCCCCGGCAGCAACAGGTTGGCTTGAGCACCACAGAGTGACTTCTCGGAGTTCGATGTTCACGGTCGTTTCCTATCTCGCTGTCTTTTCTCCCAATCCTCTTGCAGATCATCCGCTATCACGCGAAGGTCGTGGGCCAAATCTCGTCTCCATTCCTGAGAGTCCCCTTCTATCCAATTCTCAGGAAATCCTATGAAACGACCTTGTGCTGGGTCATGGTCCGTGATGTGCACGTTGAACCCGACCATCCGCAGACCTCTGCCTCGGATCGCTGCATACCTCTTGCGGTCGCGATAGATGCGCCACTTGCGAAACAGCCCTGTGGACGACGCGATAATCCCAGCGAGAATCAACCCGCCCAGAACTGAGAACACCGCGGTCAGTGTGATCTTCGTGAATTCCGTCATGCCTCCGTGTGCCTCGCCCAGTCTTTCACGCGTTCCCTCGAAACAGCATCCCGTTCAGCCGCGCCTGCCACTCGTCCTCGTCCACGACCTCGAAGCGCACCACTTTGGTTCGCATCGCGGGGACGAACTCGGCCCAGTCGGTCTTACGGGCGTGCTCGCCGCAGATGTCGAAGACGGATCGCTTGTACTCGGTGTCCTCCGATTCCTTCAGGTGGACTCCCTTGGTTTCGACGACGAAGACTCGCCGGAATCCGTCGCCCCCGCCGGGCTGGTCATCCCGCAGCGTCACGATGAAATCGGCGTAGATCCGGCGCGGCTTCCACCCCTGCACGTAGTAGTCCTTGCGGGAGCGGTTGCGGTACCAGAAGAAAAGCCGCGCCTGCTGGTCCAGGTACGTCGCCACCTTGTTCTCGAACTGGTTGAGATCGTCTTCCGTAGTGATGTCGAAGAGGTTGCGCTGGTAGGGGCTGCCGTCCTCTCGGTTCGCCCGTTTCGCCGTCGGAACCTCGATCTTTTCGGGCAGCCGAGTGAATTCCTCCGCGACCACCAAAAAGCGCATCCTCCCCGACTCCAACAGGCCGTGGAAGACCTCTCGCGACAAACGGTCGCGTTCCCTCTCGATCCGTCGCCGCAACTCTTCGAGCACGAACACGTGATTCGCCGCCACTCGCTCCGCCGGGTAGCGTTCGAGCAAGGCTTCGAAGGTGCGCCGGGCCAGATCGCGTCCCTGCCACGGGTTGGGAACCAAGTCCAGCAGATGGCTGGCCGCGAAGAAGTAGTCCACCGGATCGCCGCCGTTGCCCGAGTCTGCATCGCCCGGAGTGTCCGCAGTTCCCGGATCGCCGGAGCCTGCCACCTGCGCGCCCGAAACGGATGCGTCGCCGGCGACGTTGGTCACCAGTACGGCGTCCCCGGCGCCCCTCTCGCCCAACGTCAGATCATCCAAGGCCGACAGGTCGATGTCGTCCCATCGCACCCGCGAGAGGATGTCCGCCTCGTAGTGCACCAGACGCCACCCGTCCAAGTCCCGAATCATGAAGGCGGGCAAGACGAGATCCCGCGCCGCTGTCCGATACCGCGCCCGCTGCCGTGTTGTGAGCTTCTCCGGCGGGCGGAAAGGACCATCGTCGGAGACCACTCGCCCCTCTAGGCCCTGCAACCCCTCCAGCCCGAATCCCTTTCTGACCTCCTTCAGCAACTCGTTCCCGCGTCGGCTGAAGCAGAACACGTAGCTCTCGTCCAGCAGCGCCACCCCTGTCTTGCTCGCGTAGGGCTGACGCAGGATCCGGCCGACAAGCTGGGTTATCCCCGTCCTCGACATCGGGTTGGTGAGGATCGTAAGGACGTAGGCGAACGGGCAGTCCCAACCCTCCTGAAGCGCCTGTTTGGTGATGATGAAGCGGATCGGGCAGTCGCGGGACAGCAGGCCGCCAACGTCGTCCACCTCTTTCAGTTCGTCCTTCGAGCTGGTCTTCACCGCGATGTGCTCCGGTGCGATTCCCGGGTGTTGGAGCAAGTACTCGCGCACGTCGTCGGTGTGAACGTACGCCGGCTTCCTCTGCTGCTTCCCGGTTCTCTCGACCTGGATCACGCAGATGGGCCGGATGTAGGTGCCGGACTCGGCTTCGTGGAGCCGTGCCTCCGCCTCAAGGGCCTCGCGGTGTTCGACCGACTCCAGCAGCGTGCCCCGCCAGTCGCCGCCCGCCTTGTTCAGGATGTGAAGGTCGAGCTTGATCATCTCCTCGGCGTTGAGTTCCCGGCCCAGGATCTCGACAAGCACGTTCGCGCCCTTGGCCGGGGTGGCCGAGAGCTCGACGATCATGCAGGGATTGAATCCTTCGAGCGTCGCCTTCGCGTTGGCGCTGTACGCCTTGTGGCCCTCGTCGAGGATGATCAGCGGCCGCAGCAACCGCACCGTGTTCCCGAGGGATGTCTTGATGTAGCGGCCCCAGAAGCCCGCCGTTTGCTCGAAGGTGTCGAGGTTGGGGTGGTCCTCCAGCATCTTGGCGTGCGCGGCCGGATCGTCGTCCGGGGGGAAGAATCGGTCGAAGCCTCCGCTGTCTCGGAACATCCGGAGGGTGTCCTTCGTCTTCCGGTTGGCGGACGGGAGCATGAGCAGAAGAACGCAGAGGTTCTCGGCGACATCGCGCGGGCCGAACGCCGTGGTCTTCTCGAAGATGCGCGTGCGCTGGCCGGACGAGAGGTCGAGTTGCTGGCGGTAGGGGTGGTCGCGGTCCTTGAGGGCCTTGAGCGTCTGGTTGTAGATCTGCGTCGTGGGGACGATCCACAGCACCAATCCACGCCGACTCTGCCGGAAGTGCGCGTTCACGAGGTCGATCACCCGCGTCGCGAGCAGTGTCTTGCCGCCGCCGGTCGGAATCTTGAGGCAGAAGGCGGGAAGATGCTCGCCGAGCCCGTTTCGGCGGGGTTGGTAGCGCCGGCCGGCCACGGTTCTGTCCCATGCCCGTTCCACCCAGTCCGAACCCCAGTGCGGGTTGTGTTTCCTCGCCGCTTCGTCCTCCGCTCGCCACTTCGCCAACTCCGCGACGAAGCCGCGGACCGTCGCGACCGTACGCTTCTGGTATTCCTTCAGGATCATCGTTCCAGCCTGTCGATCGCTTCGTAGATCTGGAAGGGCAACTGCTGGAAATCGATCCGGTACTGGTGAAGGAAATCGCGGTCGAGGTACTTGGTGGGCGCGAAGACGAGCCTCCTTCGCGATCCCCCTTCCGGCAGGGCGCGGGCCTCGGCCAGCGAGAGCGCGAGACTCTTGAGCGTCTCGACATCCGGCTGGTAGAAGAGGAAGACATCGTGGGACGCGGTGCGCCCGACGAACCCGGTGTCCGGGTTGGTCTCGGCTGGGTCGAACTCCTGCCCGGTCGCGGTGAAAAAGATGTATCCCGCGAGCTTCTCCCAGGAAGGCAGGTGGGAGCCGTCGAGGAGCGACTCTTGCTGCATGGGACGGCCAAGCTCGAAGTAGCTGAACGTGCTCCCGAGGCCAGCCTTGAGGGCGTCGTCCTTGGCGCTCGGAACCCCTTGAATGACGCGCCGGACGCGCTCGGCGGTGATGCTATCGGCGTAGTCCTCACACTCGACGAGGATGAAGCGCCGGTTGCCGCCGTCCTCCCGGTTCTGCGCGAGGACGGCGTGGGCCGTGGTACCGGAACCCGCGAAGGAATCGAGGACGATGGAGTCGGGGTCGGTGGACAGGAGGACCATCCGCTGGACTAGCTCGAACGGCTTGGTCGTGAAGTCCGGCAGGTCGTCGGAAAAGAGCTGTAGAAGGGTCTTCTTGGCACCTTGAGTGTGATTGACCTCCTTGTAGGTCCAGATCGTCTCGGGGACCAGTCCCGGCTGCACCTCGGCAAGGAAACGCTTGATTGCGGGGACCTGGTTGTCGTCGCTTCCCCACCAGATGCGGTTGTCTCTGTCCAGTTCCCAGAACTTCTCCTCGGAGTACCGCCAGTAGTTCCCGGGCGGTGGCCCGTCGATCTGCCGACCGCCGGGACACCTGATCGAATAGGTGCCCTTGCTGTACGGGTTGCGCGCAGATAGGTCACTCGGCTTCCAAGGTCCGCGGGGATCGTCATCGGGATTCCGATAGCGCGCGTCGGCCTCTGCCGTGCGCGGAAGCAGGTTCCGCTTGAACGACTCCTTCCGCTTCGCGTACGCCACCACGAAATCGTGGTTTTCCGAGAAGTACTTCGCGCTGCTCTTGGGCGAATACACCTTCTCCCAAATGACGGTCGCCACGAAGTTCTCCTCCCCGAACACCTCGTCCATCAGAGCGCGCAGATGATGTACCTCGTTGTCGTCGATGGACACGAAGATCGCCCCGTCCTCGCGGAGCAGCTCGCGCAGCACCTTCAGGCGCGGCATCATCATGCAGCACCACTTGTCGTGGCGGGTCAGGTCGTCGCGGTCCACCACACGGCCCAGCCAGTCCCGCATGAGGGGCGAATTCACGTTGTCGTTGTAGGCCCAGCCCTCGTTGCCCGTGTTGTAGGGCGGGTCGATGTAGACGCACTTCACCTTGCCGTGGTAGGTCGGAAGCAGGGACTTCAGGGCGGCTAGGTTGTCGCCGTGGACGATCAGGTTGTCGCGCAGGCTCGCCTTCTCGCTCAGGCCCTTCTCTCGTACCGGAAGAAGTTCGTGGAACGGCACGGCAAGGTGGTGGTTCTCGACGAAGACCTTCCCCTTGAAGTGCAGCCGTGGCAAGAAGCCCTCCCGTTGCGCGCTCGAAAGCATCGTTGGCGGTCCGCCCGAACGGACGGACACCCTTCAAACCTAGTGTCTCCGTGACCGGCGCGCAGGCTGCGGCGGGCGATCTCATCTCCCCTCATCTGACCCCGGACGAGCGCTCCCACGGGGGCGTTCTGACGAGCCGTTGGCAGCCGCACCCTACAGCCCGAACACCTTCTGACACGTCCTGAAACGCCCTGACACAATAGGACGTTTTCGACTGGTTGACTTCCCCGCGAGCGGTCCGTCAGCGTCCAAGCATGGAGACGCCGAAACACCAGTTCGACACGCGGGGTCTGCACATCCCCGATGGACACCTCCGCACCGTCTTCCACGGCGTTCGCGGTGAAGCTCCCGATCCGAACTGTGCGGACGGTACGGCCCCCGGAAGCTCGCGGCATGGACCGGGATCGGCCTCCGTTGCCTTCGGCTCCGAGGCTGGTTTGAAACCCATGACGGATGAGACTCGTATAATGCCGCCCTTCGGGTCACCGAAGGGTGAAGGGGGGCACGACCAGACATCGAGCCGAAGAACCGGAGGAGTCGCAAGTAGCCAGACTGATCCACCCCAAGGCCGAAGCGGTGCCGGTGCCGATCGGCATCGGCGCTGGCGGGATCACTCGCCGCTCGGGCTTCCGGAGTGCATGGACGGCCCAGCACCGCTGGCCTCCGTTTCACCGCCAGCCGCGCTTCTCGAGGTCTGTCTGAACGGGTTCCCCGAAGCGCTCGCGGAGGTGCGCCGCCATCGCATCGGCGGCGGTCGCCGCCGGGTCCCGGACGCGGCCCCCACGGGCTTCTCTGACGCCCGTTTCGTGGTTCAGCCAGCTTACTCCTTGGGGCCACACTCCGTGCGACCCCTGCGGAGGCTGGCGGGGGGCTGTGCCCCCTCTGACCCCCGAACCGGAAACGGCGCGCCATGAGGCCTGGACGCGCCGTTTGGGTGAAGGTTCGCGCCAGCGAGGCGGAGCGTGCCGAGTGGCACGCCAAGGCGCGCTCGGCAGGCCTGACGCTGTCGGATCTGGTGCGCCGGGCGGTCGGCCGGACGCACACTTGGACCTTGGCGCACGCCGAGGTCGAGCGCGAGCGCACCCAGCAGGTGGCGCGCGTCGGGAACAACCTCAACCAGATCGCTCGCTGGGCGAGCATGCACAATTCCCGCGCGGATCGGTTGTGATCGTTGAACTTACGGGATTTCGCAGGCGAGTTCCCGCTGATTGATTCCCGCTACTTCGACTTCCCGTCGCGCAACCTTCTGCGGGCGTCCAGCGCCTTCCTGAGTTGTCCCTCGTCCGCTCTCTGATAGCACTGAAGGACGGTCTTGGCCGTCTTCCAGCCTCCGAGTTCGCACAGCACCTTGAGCGGCTGATCCATGAGGTCGGACGCGAATTTCCGCCTTAGCGAGTGCCAGCCCCGGCCCCGCTTGGGTTCCAGCGCCGCGAGCGTCTGGGCTCTCTGCCACCAGAAGCTCGGCAGCGACCGTCCCACGCACCGCGCGGCATCCGTCGGCGCGGGCAGCACCGGCCCGTCCCCGGTCCCGGCGCTCATCGCTTGCGCCTCCTCCAAGGCGGCCAACGCCTCGTCGGTCACGGGGGTGGTGTGCCCGTAGCTCGTCTTTTCGTGCTTCGCGCGCCACCGCACCGTCCCGCCCTTGAAGTCGATATCAGGCCACTGAAGCTGGCGGATCGCTCCGATCCTGTGGCCGGTCTCGTGCGCGAGCACGAGCGCGACATGGAACCGCCAGTCCACCTGCCGGGACACCTTCAGCAGCGCCTCGTACTCCTGTTCGGTGAGTACGACTCGGGTGGGGTTCTTCTCGACGGGCTTCCTGAGACCCTTGAGCGGGTTGGATTCGAGGAGCAGGTGGCCCCGCTCGTCCCTCGACCTCGCCGCCCAGTTGAGCACGGCCATCAGGAACGTCAGGTCGCATGCGATCGTCCGGTTCGACACGGGCCTGCCCGAGATTCCGATCCTTCCCGCGCGGCGCTCCCGGATGAACCGGTCCCAGTCGCGCTGCGAAAGCGTTGCCGGGTCCCGGTCCCACCCGAAGAACTGGAGGAACATCGCGATCGCAGTCCTGTCGCCCTGCCGCGTATCCTCCGCCTTGGTGGGCGTCACCTCTTCGCCGTAGATTTCAAAAAGCCGTCCGAGCGTGAGCGGCTCGGGCTCGGCTTCGGGCTTGCCGTTGGGCCGAAGCGTCGCGAAGCCCGCGGCGGCTTCGTCCGCCTGCTTCTTTGCCCGGTTCCAGTCGCGGTGTCTGAGCGACCTCGTGAGCCTTTGCCCGTTCTCGCGCCACTCCATCTGGTACATGCCGGTCTTCGGATCAGGGAACACCCTGACCCGGTTCCGGCCCCACTCGCCAGCGCCGTACGAGCGCCGACTTCGTTTCGTGCGTGCCATCGTTCGATTCCTCTCTCGATGGACTGCACGATCTGCGCGCCTGAAAGCTCGCTGCGGGACGCCGTCCGCGCCAGATTCAGTCTTCGCGTTCATCAACGGCTCCACCCATGATCGCGGTCGCGGTCCGGTCCGCGCCCCTGCAACGCCGCGATCATCATCACAAGGTTGCGGCGAGCGTGCCGTACGACTCGGCCAAGCGTGTAACTTGCCCGTCCAGCCACTCGATTCGCGTCCTCAAGGCTTCGTTCTCCCCGCTCTGCCGCTCGACGTGCTGCCGCAAGGCTTCGTTCTCCTCGCTTTGCCGCTCGACGCGCCCTCGCAAGGCTTCGACGCGCTGCCTCAAGGCTTCGACCTGCCCGGAGTGCCGCCTCTGTTCCGTCTCGTACTGCGCGGAGAGCCTCTTCAATGCCTCCGTCAACTGCCTCTCCAGCTCGCTCATACAGCTCCTTTACTTGTTCGACAGCTTCACGACAGGCCGATCGCGCCAAGTCCAGCGCGGATCCTCCAGCGTCCCGGCCGGCAGCACCACGACCCGTTCTCCCTCGATCTCCAGCAGCGCGACGCCCCAGGTGTCCACCTCCAGCTGCGCGAGCGTCTGCCGTGCGTCGTAGATGTCGTAGTCCAGTTCGGCGAGCCTCTCGATCCGGTCCTGAATGCTCCCCGACAACCACCGCATCGTCGCCCAGCTTCCTCCGAAGATGCCGAGCCAGAGACCCAGGCCGACGATCAGAGGTCGGACCCAAGCCTTCAGCAGCAACTCGCGCATCCGCCCGGTCGCCTCCTCCGTATCGCTCTCGATTGTACGCAGCGCGTTCCTTGCGACGCGCCGCGAGTTCTCGCCGAGCTGCCCGAGCTCGCTCGCGGTCAACTCCTCGATCTCCCGTCGTTCGCTCTCCAGCCGCCTCCGGAGCCGTTCGGTCAAATCGTTCGCGCTCGAAGTTCGCTCCATACAGCTCTCCTTTCAGCCGCCACCGGTCCCCGGTGTCGGGGTCCAGCGCGGTGAGGTAGTCCTTGCCCCGGCGCGGCACTTCGAGGCCCGCCTCCCGCAGTGCGGAGACGACATCGGCACGATTCCGCACCATGCCGTGCTCGACGCGCTGGAGCAGGTAGTCCCGGATCAGGTCGCGGGGTGACGCTTCGAGCCGGAGCCCCGCCCGCAGCCGCGTCGCCTCGACATAGGCGCGGTGGCCGGGTTGCTCCACCCTGGCCCGCGCCGGATCGTCCGGGCGGCTCCAACCTTGCTCGTGGTTGAAGGCGTCGCGGAGCGGATCGAATGTCCTCCGCCATCCCGGAGGGGCAATGTTGAGGCTCCGCCCGGTCTCCAGATCGCACCGTGCGGCGAGGACATGGACGTGAGCGCCGCCGCCATGCTCGCGGTGCAGCACGGCCGCCCAGGCGTATCGGTCCGGCTCCAGTCCTGCCCAGGCCGTCTTCTCGAAGGCGTCGAGCACCGCTTCGATCTGCTCGTCGGTGGGTTCGTCGTCCGGTGCCCACGCGATCACCCCGGAGGTGTACCTGTGCTCGAAGTCGAGCGAGTCGGCGACCGCGGCCACCATGTCCGGGTCGCCCCGCAGCACCTCGACGCCCTCGCGCGGCTTCCCGGTCGCGTCCCGCTCTCCGAGGAGGTACTTGGCCGCGTTTCGCGCCGATCCGGTTCCGTGCGCGAGAAACTAAACGTGCATCTAGAATCCGATGGCATCCGAGGTTGTCCAGAGAGATTCATAACTGTCTGTAATAGCAATCGGTTAGGTGGGATATGTCCCATCTCGGGACGCCAGAGATGTTCCTTGCAATCCCGCTCCATCCCAGTTACGATTAGGGGATGGATAACGTAATGATTTCGCGCACCAGACGCCCACCGGGCAAGCCCAAGGGCCGACATCCCCACAAGCGGCTGTCGGCCGCCTTCGTGCGCTCCGCACCGCCCGGCCGGTACTGCGACGGGAACGGACTCTACCTCTACGTCCAGAAGACCGGCACGCGGAGTTGGATCCAGCGGCTCGTGATCCGGGGCCGCAAGCGCGAACTCGGGCTCGGAAGCGTCGCCCTGGTCCCGCTCGCCGAGGCGCGCGACAAGGCGTTGGCCAACCGGAAGCTCGCCCGCGACGGCGGAGACCCGCTGGCCGAGAAGCGCCGCTCCGCGGGCATTCCGACCTTCGCCGAAGCCGCCAAGCGGGTGTTAGAGCAGAAGCGCGCCGGTTGGCGCAGTGCGGAGCATGTGAGGAGCTGGCCCCGCAGTCTCGAACTCCACGCCTTCCCGCGAATCGGGCAGGTGGCCGTCTCGGAGGTGACGAGCGCCGACGTGCTTGATATCCTCACCCCGCTCTGGCACACCAAGGGTCCCACGGCCCGGCTCGTTCACATGCGGATCCGCGCGGTGATGGAATGGGCCATCGCCATGGACTGGCGGACGGACAACCCCTGCGACCGGCTCCTGCACCTGCTGGGTCCCCAGCACGATGTTGTCAAGCATCATCAGGCCCTGCCTCACCGGGAGGTCGCGGGGGCCATCGAGAAGGCGCGGGCGGCGGATCCGGGAAAGGTGGACACGCTCGCGTTCGAGTTCCTCGTCCTGACGGCGGCGCGGGGTGGAGAGGTGCGCGGGGCGGTGTGGAGCGAGATCGACCGGGGGCAGGCGGTATGGACGGTTCCCGGAAGCCGGATGAAGGCGGGGCGCCAGCACCGCGTCCCGCTGTGCGACCGGGCGCTTGAGATTCTCGATGAGGCGCGGAAGCTGGCCGGGGGCGAGAGTCCGTTCGTGTTCGCCATGGAGCGCGGCCAGGCGCTACGTGCCGAGAGGGTAGGACGGCTGTTGAAGCGGCTCGGCATCGCGGCGGTGCCGCACGGGTTCCGGTCGTCGTTCCGGGACTGGGCGGCCGAAAAGACGGACCATCCCCGCGAGGTCATCGAGGCGGCGCTCGCGCACGTTGTCCGGAACAAGGTCGAGGCCGCGTACCGGCGCACCGACCTGTTCGAGCGGAGGCGTCGGCTCATGGACGACTGGGCCGCGTATCTCGCGGGCCGGGAAGCGGGCACCGAGACCTGAACCGACCCCGCGACCGGGCCAGTAGGCCGTTTACGGGCATTCCGGGGGCATTTCGGGTAACCTACGGGCTGTGGGATCGCCTGAGAGCGACGTTCGCCGGTCCCCGAGGGGTACGGGTAGGGTGGAAACCGGGTCGCGCGGGAGAGCGCCGCCGACGGCAAGGAGTGACGGGTCGGCGTGTTCGCCCTCGCCGTCGGTGAGGCTGGTGACCAAGAGGTCGAGGAATTCGCCCGAGACGGTCGGGCCAACGCCGTCTCGGGCGGCGCGCGGGGAGGGTTTCGCGGGCGGCCGCAGGGCTGGCTTGAGCGACTGTTAGGTCGCTCAGCCAGCCTACCCTTTGTGGGTACAAAGGGCTGGCGAGGGGTGGCGTCCGCCCCCCCTTCGATCCCCCCGGAAACGCACGCGCCGATGCGCGCAAGATCGCGCGCGGCTGGTT
This sequence comes from Longimicrobiales bacterium, assembly GCA_965204275.1. Classification (GTDB taxonomy): domain Bacteria; phylum Gemmatimonadota; class Gemmatimonadetes; order Longimicrobiales; family Gaopeijiaceae; genus Bin94. The sequence goes on along the minus strand of CBDBEC010000002.1, from coordinate 259,736 downwards.
CGCCGCCCCCGCACTTTGACCCCGTCCTCCCGTTGAGCATGGGCGGCGCGCAAGCGGCCCCCGAGGGTCCGAAGCGCGAAGCGTGGGGGAGGGCTCGCGGGTTACCGGCGGCGCGGAGGAAACAGCCGGCGGGCGGCGGCCCGCACGTCGGTGGACAGTCCGAGGATGCCGACAACGGCCAGCGCCCCGATGGCAAGGTAGAGGAGCAGACTCACGGCCCGACCTCCGGGAACCGGTCCGACTGCTCGCCCGCCGGAATCTGGCGGAGCTTCCGCACCGCGCGCGACACGTCGCGGGCATCGGAGCGGATCAGGAGCCAATCGTCGCCGAACCGGGTCAGGCGGACCCAGCACAACCCGTCCCCGGCTTCGTCGATGGCGACCACTTCACTGGCGCGTATCTTCCGCCCGTATGCCTGCCCGATTGATTCCGCTGTCGCTCACGGTAATAGACCCGCCCCCAGTTTGATCCGATGCCGCACGGACGCGGTACTGTAGACCCCCACGACCTTCCCGAGCAACCCAGTACCCCCACGGCCGGCGCGCCGCGGGCCAGGGCGAGAGGTCCCGGCATGCTTGTCCCGGTTTGCCGATTGGCCTTCCCGCGAGGGATTGCTGGCCCGGAGCGACCCCTGCGGGAGGGTGGGATGGAAGTGCACATCCCAACCCTTCCCGATGCCACGCCAGGCATCGAAAAAGGGGGGTCGCTCCGACCACGGCCTCCGTTTCCGGCGCGGCGCAGCCGCCCCGGAGGCCGTGGTGCAACCCAAATCCGTACAACGACATGCGAAGTCGAGGACATGCACGTCCGAATCGCGTTTCAGCGCACATGCACCCCGAATTCACATGTGCGCTTCCGAATCGGCATCCGGCCCCCGCCACACGGCGCGGTCAAGTCCCGTCCCCAGCGCGACGGCTCGAACACCACAACCGATCCTTCATCTCGCCGAGAGGCGCCGGAGGCCGCCCTTGGGAGGCCGCCCGTCCCTCGCCGTCAGGAACCGGGCTCGAACCGCACTCGCGCGACGCGCCGTACATCGAGCGAGTCCCTTGTCGTGCCGTACAGCTTGGACTCGGTGACCCAGGGGACATCTCCAACGCTCACGCGCCGCGGCCAGCGATATCGGGCCACCAGCGCGGACCCATCGTAGACATCGGCTTCACGCATCTCCTCCCCTTCTGCGACCGTCTTCTCGACCCACAAGCGACCGGACTGATCAAAGAAGATGTCGGCGAGCGGCGGTTTGCGGTCGGGAATCCCGAAAGGGTGGTCGCGCAGGTCGAACCGCTGGAGGTCGCGGTCGATAGCGGCCTGAGCGCCCTCGCGTTCGGATGGGCTGAGGGGAGGGCCAAGCAGCTGCGGCTCCTCGACTCGCGAAACAGTCCCATCCGGGTGGTGGAGCGTCACCGAGTACTCCGAAGTGACCGCTTCGGCCCACGCCCCGCCAAGGCTGTGCGCGTGAACCCACAGCGGGCCGAACGGTTGGTAGACGAAGAAGGCTACCGGGGTGTCGCCGAACATGCGTTCAACCGTGGTCGAGCCCGTCGCGAACGTCTCCGGACTGGACATGATGACCGTGTCCACGGCTCCGCCGGAACCATGATGGAAACGTGCGGTGGCACCTCCGTCGTCCGTCATCAGTGATCCGATGTCGACAAGCCGACCTTGCGCGTCGAAGGTGATCGGGGCAACCATGCCGATACCCACATGAGCGATCCTGGCTCCACCGTCGTACTCCGCACTCGCGCCATCCAGCCGGAACACACTGTATCGGGTACTCTCGCGCACCCACAGCTTACCTTCCGGCCCGAACGCGAGACAACAGGGTTGCGTCAGTTCGCCGGGTCCCTCTCCCTGACCACCGAAGCGGAACTGGAAGTCGCCCTCGGAGCCGAAGACCCGCACCTCGTGCGACTGTAGGTCGGCGACGATCAGCCGCCCGCGCGTGTCCTCGACAATCGACTCGATCCTCGTGAAGAGATAGGGATCTTCACCCTCGATCTCCCCGAACTCCAGGTCGACCTCGCCATGGAAGGTCGGGACATCACCCGGTGAGCGTTCAATGCCTCCCTCCGCGCAGCCCGCACCGAAGCAGAGCGCCAGCATCACGGGAATGGACGTGGAGGCGGTAGCGCGGGAAGGTTCGTTCATCGGTCGGAACTCCTGGAGTTTCGGGACATCACCACACCTATTAGACTCCCTGAGCGGGCGTCCCGTTGCACTGGAGGCGCACCCTCGGTAAGCCCACCCCCCCACGATCCGCACAACCGGTCGCTCACCACGGCTTGGCCGAACAGTTACGTCCACCGGCGTCCGCCAAGGTCGCACAGAATCCCGTTCAGTAATAGGGATGTAAAATGGGGATAACAATCACCTATGTTACCATAAGATGTTGTCATATATATAGGTTACGATATTTCTGAAGAAGAGAGAAACTTAAGATGCATCGCGGTCCGAGCTCTCGAAGCGAACCAGCGCCGCGAGCGTCCGCTCGATGGCGATCAGGTGGCCGATCACCTCGACGGCCTCGACCGCCTCCTTGTGGGAATTTGCCCAGCGGATCGCCTGAGCGCCGAATCCCGGCAGGAAATCGTCTAACTACTTACAGGACTGCACGATCTGCGTTTCCTGCCGTTGTGCTGGACCCTACTGGACCGTACCGGGAAAGCGGGAAAACCGGACTCTAATGGCGGGAACTCCACGCCCGCGCGTCCTCTTTTTCCGCAGTCCCCAGAAAGCGACCTCTCGCCAAGTTCCCCCGGAAGCCTGGTCGTCCCGGGCGGATCAACGGACCGACCTGCTGGAGCGTCGCACCGAAGGTTCTGCGACTACATGGCCGCCGTTGGTCGCAACTATTAGGCGTTGGCCCATGGACGAGGGGCTGGGAAGCCGTTCTTGGACGGCCCACCCACAGTTCGGGGTCGATACGGGCCGCAGAATCGCCCCAGATCGACTATCGCCGGTCTCCGAGGCGTACGGCGGGGGTAGGGCGGAATGCCACCGCACGACGAAGAAGGGCCGGGTCGCCCTCGTCGTCCATCGGGTGGCGAACGGGAGGCCGAGGAGCTTGTCCGCGTTGCGGCCCGGAGCCCGGTCCAAGCTGCTGAATCGCGAGCTGTTGAAGCCCTACGCCGTGGGCCGTTCGGTACAGCCGGTTCCGCAGCCTCCCGCCGACCACTTGACCACCGCATCTCAGGCCTCACTTATTGTCGCCGGTCGAGAACTGTCCGCGTTATAGCGCGAACACTCCCCACCGCATCGGACACGTCGAACGGGAAGCAATCCATCTCCAGATCACTATGCGCGGCGAATCGGAACCAGACTGTCTCACGAAAGCCTGTCGTTCTCGGGTAAACGAGAACAACACGTCGGCAGCCGTACGTCCTCCCATAGGCGAAGAGCTGGTACGCATCGCCCTGGCTCACGCCGTAGTTCCGCGCGCTCGGGTCAAGGCGCTTCCACTTGGCATCCAAGATGAACCGAACCCGACCGCGTTCCATCAGAACGATATCGGGCTTCAGCCAGAAAGCGCGCTTGTCCGCCCCGTCCGTGGCCAGAGGCCGCATCGGCCCCTGGGAGTGCACGGCGAAACGGTGCTGGTGTCGGCGGACTGCGGCAGTGACGAAGTCCTCGAACACCTCTTCCATCGGAAACAGCATGGCGCGGCTGACATACGGGCCGGAGAAGGTGACGAGGCCGTAGCCGAAGAGGAACAACCCGACCCACGGCATCACGGCGTCGTAGTGCCGCATCGATCGGTCCACGCGATGACGCGCCCAGTCGTCGTCTACGCTCGTCGACGTCGGTACGTCGGAGAAGACGATGCGCAACTGGTGAACCCGCTGCCGGTTACTGGGATGACGCACGATGGCCGTGAGCCGCCGCAAAGCGAGGTGGATCAGCCGGTTCGCGGGCCGGTCCGCAGTGAATTCGTCGTAGCCGACGTAGAACCGCGAGCGGTCGACGAGATTCTCGCGGACGTGATGCGGGAACAGGATCCGACCCCGGAGCCGGGGCAGGTTCGCCTCTCGCGTCCGGTACGCCCGGGCGAGGCCACGGCGGGTCAGCAGGACGACACTCGTCAGAAACAGATGGACGAATGCCTCGAACATGTCGAACCGGCGGATTGCACGGATGCTGGCATCGTCAAGCTGCGCTTGCCCGAGACCGCGCCAATCGCGGAGCATGGTCAGGAATACGCCCCGCGTGTCCTCTTCCCTGTCGGGTGAAAGATCGATCTTCGGCAGGATTTCGATCACGGTTCCCCGGCGCGTTTCGATGATCCCGACGTAGTTCTGCGCATGAAGGTGGCCGTTCCTGATCACCAAGACCGGTGGCCGTTGGCCCCACTCGCCGTCCGGTTGCGCGAGCGCGAATCTCATCAGGTCACGCTCATCGTTCTCATGCAGTCCGGTGAGCCGCTCGTACTCGCGAAAGACCACCGCGCCGGGTGCGGTGCGGCGTGGAATGTCCGCCAGCGCGTTAGCCGGCACGGTCAGTCGGCCTGCGCCAAGTCGCCGTCATCCGGGTTCGCCTTCCCGTAGATACTCCGGTAAGCGTTCGTGTCGGTCCACAGATCGTCGTCTTCGGGCGCCAAGTCGCATACGCTCCGGTCTGCATCCACCAGATCCAGTCGGACCAGTTCCTCCGGCGGATCCGATTTCTGGACGAATCCGTTGTTGTTCAGAACCGCCCGGATCTTCTCCCAGTCGTCGTAGAAGTACTCCTGCAGCAGCGGTATGATTCGGTTCCGGAACGTGCTGGAGAGCGTCTCCAAGGTGTCTACGCGCAGCAAGTACGTGTGCCCGATCTGGTGCTCCCGGTCCAACAGAACGGCGATGCGCCGATTCATGGCGTCGAGGAGCTTTCCGCAATCGATGCCGTCGAGGTCCCTGGCGATGCCGGAGTGGGACGGATCCGGCATCATCTCCTTGAACACGAACCGCCGCCGCAGCGCCGTGTCCAGCAAGGCGATGGACCTGTCCGCAGTGTTCATCGTCCCGAGGACATGCAGGTTTGCCGGGACACCGAACACCGTCTGCGAGCCGGGCAGCGTCACGCGCGCCTCGTCGTGCCGACCGATTCGCTTGGAGTCCTCGATCAGGGTGATCAACTCACCGAAGATGCGGGCGATGTTGCCCCGGTTGATCTCGTCGATGATGAGCACGCAGCGCTCGTCGTCGGCCTCGTCTGCGGCGCGCTCCGCGATACGTCGGAACACGCCGCGGGACATCTCGTACTGGACCTCTCCGGATTCTCTGCGTTCGGGCGTAGGCTGAGCGTCGTGCTCGCGCGGTCCTGCCAAGACGGGCCTGATCCCTTCGACGAAGTCCTCGTAGGTGGTGTTCTGGTGGAAAGTGACCATCTCGATCCGCCCGGTCTCCCGGTGCTCTTCGAATCGGTGTTTGACGGCGGAGCGGTCTTCCCGCTCTATCTCGGAGACTTCCCGGCCTTCGACGATTGCGACCGCACGGGTGACTGTGTGCCAAGTCTTGCCGGTGCCTGGGGGGCCGTAGAGGATGGTGTTGAGGGCGTGGCGGACCTCAGTCGGAGGAGGCGGGGGCGGTCGTAGAATACGCAGGGTCTCCGAATATGCGGCGGCCTTGGCGAAGGCCTCGTAGGTGCTACGGTCGGCTCTCGAAAAACGGGTGGCCGGAATGTTGGCGGCCAAGGGCGCCTGCTTCTTGTTCACCCACAGCACGTGTATCCGGGCGTTCCGATGTGACTGTCCGCCATGATCTTTGCGGTACACGATCCCGATCCCGCGTCCCGTCTGTGTCCCCGACCGGACAAGAACGACATCGCCGGGTCCGGGTTCTTGTTGCTTCGCCCGCCAGCGGTTCCAGCGAACCCAATGGCGGGCGGCGGTGGACGCGGTGATGTCCTCCTCCGCAGCCGCCGCCAGCCACTCCTTCTTGCGCTCATAGCGCCCGGTGTCGAGCATCTCCCAGGCACGGGCACCCATTCCCGCGCGCGGGCGCCCGTGCGCTCCGGGCTTCGCCGCGGGGGTCACTCCGTCCCCAGCTGGGTGCAGGTCTCCCAGTCCACCTGTGTGGATCCAGTGGTTCTCGCGGAAATCGCGCCACTCGTCATCACCTGTGCCGATCTGGTGCCAGCGATTCACCTTGCGTGGCAGGTGCCCGCTCGTCCACAGGAAACAGATCACGTTGATCTCGTACGGCTGGCAACCGCGGAACGTGGCCCGAATCCTGCCCATTTCGTCGAAGTACTCGTCCCAGGACATCCTGGCTGGTGGCTCCTCGAACTCCCCGAGCCCCAGCGGCAATACGGCTCTCGTGTCGAAGGGAAGAAACGCTTTCGGATTGATCAGAAAGAGGACTTGCGTGAGCTTCGGGACGCGGACTCCCTTGATTTGCAACGTCATCTCGAAGGCATCGGCATTGATGGCGGCACTCGGTGTGCCGTCGAAGGCGCGCGCCTGATCGAACATCTCCCAAAGAAGCTGCGGATCGGCTCCGGTGTTGTTGAACATCACGGCAAGCCCGGGCGGAATCGGAAAGATGAACCGCTCATCAACGCTGTAGTCGAGTTCGCTCTCGATCCCGAACACCTCCGCGACACTCGCGTAGACCTTCTCCCTCTTTTTGGCCGTGCCACCCGCGATCGACGCGAGATGGTAGAAGAACGTCAGCGGGTCGGCCAGGTCCTCCCCTTGATCGAGCACGGCACACTTAGCCCCCGCCCAATCCACCTCCTTCGCCCTCGCCACGAGGCCCTCCCGCCGACCCTCCCCCACCGCCTTGGCCAATTCCCCGAACCACGGCACCCATTGGAATAGCCCCATCGTTCGCGCACCTCCCTCATCGCCAGCCCGATCTCCAATCCCGGCGCGGCGTAGGGCGGCGGCATCGGCTCGTTGCTCCCATGTCTCCAAGGGTCCATACTGACTTTCGAATCGAAATGGCGACTTGGCAATGCGGACACCCAAGTCGTCCGGAACCTCGGCGTCAGATGGGACGTAATGACGCGGCACGTCCTTCAGGAACCTCCTCAATTCGTTCTTGTTGTGCTTGGCCGAGAACCTCTTCTCCAGCCGGCCGAGTACCGCTTCCGCTTCCCCCTCAAGCTCCCCGGTCGCCGCCCACACCACGTTGTAGGGCGTGCTGTTCGTACCTGGGCGCCCGTCCCGATCATCCCTCTTCATGACCAGAGCGTCCGTGAAACTCCGCCCCCCATCCCAGCTGGCCTGGACGCGAAAGTAGTGCTCGGGTCTTCCTCGGGTTTTCCCGAACCGGATCTTGATGTCGGAGGGCATGAAGACCCCTTCGAGGGTGGATGTGGATGGGTCAGGGATAGTGAATCGGCGAATCTCGGAGCGGAAACCTGGGCGGAGTCATTCGGCGCGGCAAGGTTGAGCCGGACGTCCCGGTCGCGTCCAACTCTGGGCGAGCGTTGAATCGATTCGCCCTCCGTCCCACCGCCGACAGGGCTTCGCGAGGCCCGTTGAACGGGTTCGCCGGAGTGTTCCGCGGGGGTGCTCAGCCATCATGTCAGCCGCAGTTCGCGGGTCGAGGACACGGCGGCGACGGGCTTCTCTGACGCCCGTTTCATGGTTCAGCCAGCCTACCCCGTGTCATACACCGGGGCTGGCGAGGGGGTGCTGCCGCCCCCCTTCGATCCCCCCGGAAAACCTCCGCTCCGGCAGCGTTCGCGGGTGGGGAGTCCGCCCGACCACCGATCCCCTCCGATCGAGGCCGTCGGTTCGCGGGTGAGTCTGCGGCGTGACCGGCGGGCGGCGTGGTCGGCGTTGCCACCGCTGTGGCGCCGGTCCCCCCGGCCTCCGGGACGGCCTCCGCCCGTCCCTCCGCCGGGGTCGAGCGCCGGGGCTGTTTCGCGCCTCGACCACATAACAGTGGCTCAAGCCAGCGGAAACGCCGTCTCGACGGCGGAACGACCGCCGGGCCGCATCGTGGCATCGACGGCGAGGCTCATGGCTCGCGGACGGCCTCCCGGTGCGCTTCCTTCCCAAGAACCCTCCAGCTGCGGTCCACCCGGCTGCGGAGGTGCCTCGAAGGCTCGAAGACCGGCACATCGCGGGACGGCACCTCGACCGGCTCGCCGGTCCTGGGATTGCGGCCCGTCCGGGCCTTGCGGTGCCGCACCTTGAAGACGCCGAATCCCCGGAGCTCGATGCGGTCGCCCTGCGCGAGCGCGTCCTTCACGGCGTCGAGGAAGGCCTCGACCATCAGTCCGCAATCCTTCTTGGTGACTCGTGGTCCAATCACATCGGCGACCTTCTCAACGAGGTCCGCTTTGGTCATTCTCTTCTTCTCGCCCGAAGTCTGGCCAAGTCCTGCCGCTTCACCATGATAACTTGCCGGGCGACCCACGGCGTCAGATCCGCGCCGGGGCGGATGGAGCCGGACAGCGCCATCTCCCCCCGGCCGCCGCGGGGTCGCTCCCAGCCAGCGGTCCGTCCGGAAGGGTGTCGAGCGCCGCTTCGAGGAGGTGGCGGGCCTGTTGGCCAACCCGGCTGGCCGGTGGGCTGTACGGCATCGCCAACCGCAGTCGAGACGGGACCCATCTCGGCTTGCCGTTTCGCCTTCCCGCAAGGGACCGCTGGACCCGGAGCGACCTCCCGCAGAGGGTTGGGATGGCGTGCACATCCCAACCCTCCCCCGTGGCACGCCAAGCGTCCAGGGAGGGGGGTCGCTCCGGCCACGGCCTCCGATTCCGGCGCGGCGCAGCCGCCCCGGAGGCCGTGGTGTAACTGTAATCCTGCAAACGGCATGCGCCGTCGCTGGAGTGCACATCCGGAACGCGGGTCCGCGCACATGGACCCCGATGTCGATGTGCGCTCGCCGGCCGGCCCCGGTGACCGGATTTCCGGGACGGAAACCGCCTTCGAGCAACAGTCTGGCGGAAACGCGTTGCCTCCGCGAAGTTTCCGGTGCGCAGATCGTGCAGTCCATCAATCGAGAGGAATCGAACGATGGCACGCACGAAACGAAGCCGGCGCTCCTACGGCGCTGGCGAATGGGGCCGGAACCGGGTCAGGATCTTTCCCGACCCGAAGACCGGCATCTTCCAGATTGAGTGGCGGGAGAACGGGCGCAGGCTCACCCGGTCCCTCAAACACCGCGACTGGGCACGCGCGAAGAGGCAGGCGGATCGGTTCGCCGCAGGCTTCATCGACGCGCCCAACGGCAAGGCGGAAGCCGAGCCCGAGCCGCTCACCCTGGAACGGCTTTTTGAAATCTACGGCGAGGAGGTGACGCCCACGAAGGCGGAGGAGACTCAGCAGGGCGACAGGACCACGACGGCGATGTTCCTCCAGTTCTTCGGCAGGGACCGAAGGCCCGAGACCCTATCCCAGCGGGACTGGGACCGGTTCATCCGGGAGCGCCGCGCGGGACGGGTCGGCATCTCGGGCAGGCCCGTTTCCAATCGGACGATCGCTTGGGACCTGACGTTCCTGATGGCGGTTCTGAACTGGGCGGCGAGGTCGAGGGACGAGGAGGGCCGCCTGCTGCTCGACTCCAACCCGCTGAAGGGCCTCAGGAAGCCCAAGGAGAAGAACCCCACCCGGGTCGTCCTCACCGAGGACGAGTACCGGGCGCTGCTCGGGGTCTCCCGACAGGTGGACTGGCGGTTCCATGTCGCGCTCGTGCTCGCGCACGAGACGGGGCACCGGATCGGAGCGATTCGCCAGCTTCGGTGGTCTGATATCGACTTCGAGGGCGAAGCGGTGCGGTGGCGCGCGAAGCACGAGAAGACGGGCTACGAGCACACCACGCCCCTGACCGACGAGGCGCTGGCCGCCTTGGAGGAGGCACGGGCGATGAGCGCCGGAACCGGGGACGGGCCGGTACTGCCCGCGCCGACGGATGCCTCTCGGTGCGTGGGCCGGTCGCTGCCGAGTTTCTGGTGGCAGAGAGCCCAGACGCTCGCGGGGCTGGCACCGAAGCGGGGCAGGGGCTGGCACTCGTTGCGGCGGAAGTTCGCCAGCGATCTCATGGACCTGCCGCTCAAGGTGCTCTGCGAACTCGGAGGCTGGAAGGCGGCCAAGACCGTGCTGCGCTGCTATCAGCAGCCGGATGAGGCGCAACTCAGGCAGGCGATCCGGAGCCGCCGCAGGCCGCAGACTCGGGGCTGAACCCAATCGGCGGGAACCGATTGGCGGGAATCGCGCCAGCGGATTCCATAACTTCAACGCTCACAACAGTATCCGCGCCTGATGGTGAATGCTTGCCCACCGAGCGATCTGGTTAACGTTGTTCCCGATGCGCGCCACCTCCCGCGTACGCTCCCGCTCGACCTCGGCATGCGGCACGGTCCAGGTGCGCGCCCGGCCGAGCGACCGGCGCACCAGAGCCGACAGCGTCAAGCCTGCGGAGCGCGCCTTGGCGTGCCACTCGGCACGCTCCGCGTCGCTGGCGCGGACCTTCACCCAAACGGCGCGTCCGGCACTCACGGTGCGCCGTTGCAACTGCGGGGGTCAGAGGGGGCAAGGCCCCCCGCCAGCCCCTCCGGGAGACACACGGAGTGTGGCCACGGAGGGTAGGCTGGCTTGTTTCCCATAATCATGCAGATTCCCGCGTGATTTGCATGACCGGGTCACGGGGAAGGCCCGGGCTGTTGAGCGCCCGTGGAGGCGAGCGCAGCGAGCCGGAGCGGGCGCTCAACAGGGACGGTGGTCGGATCGATAGGCTGGCAGGCCGTAAAGGGGCCGTGGTAAGTGTGATCGCCACCGTCCTTCCCAATGTCCTGAATGGATACACGAGCATCGAGGCTCGCATAACAAGCACAGGAGAAGGGAAGAACTCATGAGGAGCATCCTCCGCACCGTCGGGATCGACATCTCCAAGGACTGGCTCGACGCCTTCGCCGCGCCCGAGGGGAGAGTATCCCGGTTCCCCAACGACAGCGCCGGCTTCCGGAAGCTGATCGTCTGGATCGGCTCCGGGATCGACCGGATCGCGTACGAACCCACCGGAGCCTTCCACCGCGACTTCGAGGACACCCTCCTGAAGGCCGGGCTCCCCCTGTACGCGATCAACCCCTTCCAGGTCCGGTCCTTCGCCCGCTCCATCGGGCGGCGCGCCAAGACCGACGCGGTGGACGCCCGGATGCTGTCCATCATGGCTTCGGCCATCGAGGACCTGCGCCCGACCGAGGCGCGGTCGGAGGGGCAGCGCGAGCTTGCCGAGCTCCAGCAGATCCGCGACGCGCTGGTCAGGGATCGGACCGCAATCACCAACCGGGCCAGGAACTTGCGCACTTCCGTGGGCAAGCGGGTCACCAGGCAGAGGCTGCGGCAGATCGACCGCCAGCTGAAGCTCATCGATGCCGAGATCCGGCAGCGGATCGGGGAGGAGAAGGAGATGGAGCGCCGGGCCGAGATCCTGACCTCGATCCCGGGCATCTCGGACATCACCGCCGCGGGACTGATCGTCCACTTGCCGGAACTGGGTATGCTCACTCGGTCGGGAGCCGCCAGCCTCGCCGGACTCGCCCCGGTCACCCGGGAGTCCGGAAACTGGAAGGGACGGAGCTTCATCCAGGGCGGCAGGCACCGGGTCCGCCGGCTGCTCTTCATGCCCGCTCTGGTTGCGGCCCATCACAATCCCGACCTCAAGCGGAAGTACGAGGCGCTCCTCGCCAAGGGGAAGCCGCGCAAGGTCGCCCTGACGGCCGTGATGCGGAAGCTCCTCGTCCTCGCCAACGCCCTGGTGCAGCAGGACCGCACTTGGACGGCGCAGCCGCCGCGCGAGTACTCCTGCCCGGCCTTCCCGACGCCCAGCCCGGCGGGGAGCGTTCACGGATGATCGAACCGGGCAAGAACGGGCGCCGAAGCGGAAGCGTCGCAAAGGGGCGCTGCGAGGCAAGTTGCTTCGTGACAAACGGGCGTCCGCTTGTGAGATGGATACTGACCCACCTTAGTGGCGTCAGACAAGCCCTGCGGCGACCTGTCCCAAGGTCGTCGCTGGCCGCCGCCCACCCGGCGGCGGACCATCCCCGCGAGCGCTCCGGGGAACCCGTGCAACGGGCTTGCGAAGTCCGACCGGCGGCGGGATGGAGGCTCGCAATGCCGGGCCGTCCATGTATCCGGGAAACCGGATCGGCGACTGATCCCCGCCAGCGCCGTTGTGCGGGAGGCACGGGCCATCAATTCCGCCGTGGGTGGATCAAACTGAGCTACGCGTTTCCTCCGGTGTTTCGGCTCGCTTGGTCGTGCTTCCCTTCCGGTGACCCGAGGGGGCGGCATCTTACGTATTTCGTCCGCAGTTGGTTTCGTCTTGGCTCTCCCACCTTGGCGGGCAAGTCCACCTGCCGATGCGTGGAGCCCTGCCGTCAGAATCGCCATGCCCTATAGTCAGGGGGCCGATTCCGGCCGTGTCAACTACGCAAGAATCGGTGATGTCCTGGGGGTTCCAGCATCGTCCCGGAGCCTGATCGGCCTCCGCCAGCGGCACCTCCCTCGCCACGCCGAAGCCGCACACGAGGCCCACGTATCTCCAGCTCCGGCTGCGCTGATCAGGGGCAGTCCAAACGCTCAGTCGGGCGAGGGGCGAGACGCCCGCGCGGCGCGCATCAGGACGAGCGTCCCAGCCGTAGCCGACGCCTCTTTGCTGCTGTCCTTGTTCCCGCCGGGGGACATTCGGACCTTGAGTGTGCCGCTGGAATTCGACCACCCAGTCACTCGCCGCGTGGCCGTCGAGATGGTCACCTCGTTCAGGCCGTAGTACCAATCCTCGTATCCGAGCGCGGCGTATCGGCGAATCTCCGTCGGGGTTCCTTGAATCCGCAGCACGTCGTCCTCGTGCGAGCCACGCGAGAAGAACTCCGAGCCGGTAACGTTCGCTCCGGGGGGCAGCCGGACCTTGAGTGTGCCGCTGGAATTCGACCACTGGGTCACCCGCCGCGTGGCTGTCGAGATGGTCACCTCGTTCAGGCCGTAGTACCAATCCTCGTATCCGAGCGCGGCGTATCGGCGAATCTCCGTCGGGGTTCCTTGAATCCGCAGCACGTCGTCCTCGTGCGAGCCACGCGAGAAGAACTCCGAGCCGGTGACGTTCGCTCCGGGGGGCAGCCGGACCTTGAGTGCGCCGCTGGAATTCGACCACTGGGTCACCCGCCGCGTGGCTGTCGAGATGGTCACCTCGTTCAGGCCGTAGTACCAATCCTCGTATCCGAGCGCGGCGTATCGACGAATCTCCGTCGGGGTTCCTTGAATCCGCAGCACGTCGTCCTCGTGCGAGCCACGCGAGAAGAACTCCGAACTGGCGAGCGGTGTCGGTGGTGGCGTGTTGGCGGGCGTAGAAACACGATTCGCGGTAGAAGACACCGCATCAACCGCGTTGGTGTTCGGGGGCTGCGCAGCCGCAGCCTCGGTTCTCTCCTCCGTGACTGTCGATTGCGTACTCTCGAATACGCCGGCGTCAAGGTCGGCGCGTAATCGGGCACGCCAATCGGAGACGGTCGAGTCAGGAAAGGCCTCGTCCGGTCGGTCGTGGGTTCCCTCCGATGCTAGTAGCGCGACCAAGATCAATCCGCCAAGTGCTGTGACGAGTAAGCCCCAGGGCTTGCGTCGTTCGCTCGTGACGCCCCGCATAGCCCGTGTATCGTCTTGGGCCAATTGGGTGCGTGCGCGTTCCTGCTGTTCCCCGGCGTGCCGGTCGCGGTGCCCGCGATCATTCTCCTCGCTGGGATCGCGTTCCGGCGGCATGCGCTCTCCAGCGTGGCCAAGCGTGCCGTGAAGATACTCATAGGCTTCGATAATCCGCTTCGTGATCCACCCGGAAGCTTGGTCGCCAGGATTGTGATCCGGATGGTATTTCCGTAGCTCGCGCCGATACGCCTCCTTGATCTCTTCCCAAGTTGCTCCTGGCTCTAGGCCGAGGATTTCGTACGGATCATCTTCCGGTCTTCTCATTCCGTCTCCGCTCTTGGCTCGGTGTTCAGCCCATCGTAACCACCACGAACCAAGGCAAGCAAACCGTGAGTCTCCCCGTCGCGACGCGCCTGTGGTCCAATAGCTGGGATGGCGCACTTTGACTACCCGAGGTCATCGGTTCTCCTCTCACCGGCGCCGTCGGGTGGGGCGCGTTGGCCGCCGGGGTTCCCGCTGGGTCCGCATCCTTTGGATGCCCGGGGATCGGGTAGCGGAAGTCGGTGCCTGAACCATGTCGAACCCGAGTCCCCGGAGTTCGCGCAGCTCGGGCAACGCCAGCCGGAACATCCCGTCGATCTGGGCGTACAGGACTTCCAGGTCACGCTCCTTCGTGCGACGGGTCTTGCCACGGTCCGTGCGAACATCGTCACCCTGACGGCGAAGCTCGGAGGCCTCCCGGGCGGTGCGCCCGGCCAGGGTGCGCGCGCGGCAGACTGCCGGGACCTGCCTCGCATTTCCCAATCCGGAACACGCCCCTGAGCGGGCATACCCCTCAGCCCAGTCGGAAATGGCGTAGAACTCGTTTCCGAACCGGGTGTAGGTGCGCGGCCGAGGAGGCTGCAAGCTGTACACGCCCGTGAGAAGCCGGACCGTCTTGGGGAAGGGTTTCGGCCCGTTCGTCCGCTCGTTCCACATCGCCTCGTCCAGCGCGACAACCGCCGCGTTGCCGAGATGCCCGGTCCAGCCCCTCACGACGGTCTGGACATGCAGCGGGGAGACGTTGAGCACCGCACCCACGCCGCGATACGGCAAGGGAGTGGAGCGGTCGAAGTACTGGCGTTCCGCAGGCCAGTTGGCCATATAGGGGGGGATGATCTCGTCGCCGAAGAAGTTGCGGTTGGTCCGAATCTCGACGATCGGCTGGGCGACGGCCGGGATCCAGCCGACGGCGAGGTTCCCGTGGACCAGCGACCAGACGAACTTCGGCCCCGCCAGCGTTTCCCTTCCGGCGACGAGGTCCAGTGCCACTTCGGGGAGCTTGATGAACGCCGCCCCGATCTGAAACGGGACAGGGATCCGAAGGTCGGCGTCTCCGGCGACATCGTAGAGCGTCACCCAGGACGCCTTGTCGTATTCGGTCTCCCCTTGGTAGGCCAGTTCCCGCGCTCGGGAGGACCCGTTGAACGTCCAGGCGACGCACGACAGGGCGGCCAAGCACGCACCCGACCAGATCACCTTGCGGATGTGGGCACGTTGGTCGGCGGTGCGCGGCGGAGCGGCGGGGTCGCCCCGTCGGGGTTTGCGGAAGACTTGATAGAGTTGGTCGAGCCCCTGTATCGCGGCGTTCAGGAACGGAACGGTGTGGACGTACATCCGCCAGCCCCGCGACGAGCCGATGTTCGCGAAATCGGAGGACACCATTCGCGCCGCCCGGGCCGCGGCATACTTGGTGGCACCGGCCCGGCGCGCGCGCATGAACTGGTTGACCCGGGTTCCGGCTTCCGCGATCCACGCCGGTCGCGTAAGCGCGTAGACCAGCCGTGACCACGTCCGCCTTGTCGCGAGTCCCTTCCGCACCCTCCCGTCCTCTCCGCGGATGTCGGCGAGGTGCGTCTCGGACTCTACCAGCCCCGAATAGAAGCCTCCCTGCAAGAGATACTCCCGCATCGGCTTGGAGCGACCGGTCGTGAGATCGCGAACGGCTTGAGTTCCCCCGGCCAACGTTCCGCCGAAGGGCACCTGCGGATACCGTCCAGCTACGAACCCCGCAAGCGTGTCTCGAAAGAAGTTCTTGACGATGAACACGGGCATGGCGGTGATCATCGTAGACACCGCCGTCTTGAACAGGGCCAGCCACTGGATCACAGGAGGCATCGGGGGCTCGTGAATGCTCGCCAGCATGGATGCGAGTGCCCGGTCATGGACCACGAAACGTGTCCGCCGCCGGTTCAGAAGGACCCCGACCGTGGTTGCCGGTCGTGATCGGTGCCCACGCGTCTCCGTAGCAACCTCACTTCCTTGGGGGTGGGCCGACAGCGTCTGAAATAACTCGGTGCGAGCCCGGCAGGCGAGGGCATGGTGGATGTTGCGGGCAAAGGTGTTCAGGAGCGCCCCGGCCAGGTCGCCGGGCAGCGGACCCGTGTACAGCGGGCCATCGACCTGTTCCGCTGGATGACGCCGGGTCACCCTCAGGGGAGTCAGTAGCGGAATTCGCCCGCGCCTGAACGTCTCGGCCTCGGTCGGCGTCAAGTAGCGCATCTGCACGTAGTAGCGCAGCATGGCGCGGTGCAGTCCGGCCAACTCTCTGGTGAAAACCTCGATGTCCGCGCGCTCGGCGGCGTATCTCAGCAGCGCCGCAAGATCGGGATCCGCTTGGACCACGGACGCGGCTGGCCCTCGGCCTCCGGACCACGCCGCATACCGGACGGCGCGCTCGAAGTGGCCGCGCCCTCTGGCGGCGACCGGCTTCACGATAGCGCGGAGGCTGCGCGCTGCGTCCGGCACCGCGATCCGGCCAGTCCGTTCCGCGTTCTCGCAGAACGCGCCGCAGCGCCAGACATACTGCGCCAACGACCGGACGTGATTGATGTGTTCGAAGCGCTCCCCCACCGACTCGTTGCCGAACCACTCGCCGGCGGTCTGTGCCGCGTGCCACCGGTGAACGAACAGGGTCCGGGCCATGCCGAGGCGTCGGTGCCAGACAGTTCGATGGTTCATCATGGTGAGTATCGCGGTCCAAGGCAGGGTCAGGGATCAGGTTGACACACCCTGAAGATATGTGTACTGTGTATGACACACAACCCGACCGAGAAAATCAATGAGTCGTTTCGGAACCAGAACGCGCCAGATCAGACAACGCCTTCGCAAGACCGACCGCCGCTACTCCTTGCGCCAAGTCGCTCAGCGCATCGGCGTGGAACCGGCCTACCTCAGTAAGATCGAGCGTGGGGTCGCCGCTCCTCCCTCGGAGGCGACGACGCTTCGGTTGGCGGCGGAATTGGGTGAGGATCCGGATGTCTTCCTCGCAATGGCCGGCAAGGTTTCGAGCGATCTGCAGGAGATCATTCGCAAGAGACCGAAGCTTTTCGCGGACCTGATCCGACAGCTTCGCGACGCCCCGGACGAGGCCATCTTCACGGTAGTGCGGGTGGTGCGGGACGGGGACTGGTAGTGTCACGTCACTATGGAGAGAGCGAAGCACGATGATCACTATCGTCGGCGACCAGTTGACCTTCCGCTTCCCCGAGGTCCATCGGTTCGCGGAATGCGGGATCGAATTCCAGCGAACCCTGCGTATCCCTGACGACGACCGGACCTACCCTCTGCCGCCCGGGCTCGGACGGTTTCCGCTTCGACACCTTGACGACTTCGCGGACCGTCTGCCGCGAGAAAGCGTCCGGCGCGGTGGCGTGGTCATGCCCATCCACCAGGCGGAAGCGCTGTGGATCAAGTTCGAGGGCTGGGGCTCACCTTACCCGTGCGCAATCAAGGTCGCCACGGGCAAGGTCTGCGCGATTAGTGGAGAGCCGTGGCAAGAGGGCCTGACCGAGGATCCGCAGAATTACGTGGTCGTTCCCGCCCAGCCATGGCTGGACGGCTACTGCGTGGCGAAGGGAACGATCCGACAGTTCGTGGCGACGCCCCTCGGCGATGGCCACACGGTTGAGGAGCAGTTGACGGGACAGGGCTTCCACGGTGGCCTGCAAACTGCGGTGTACCCCATGAAGAGTGAGGTGTACGAGGAACTGCGACTGCCGGAGCCTTTCTTCGGCGTCCGTGAGGAAGCACCCCGCTGGCGCGGGATGGGTCTGGCGGCGGGCGGTCGCATGAGCCAGGAGATCTACGAGGACGAATTCGGGATCGATGCATGGGATCAGGATCACGGCAGCCGGTGCTTCGTGACAATGGCCAATTCCCACCAGTGGATGGCCATCACGGGTGAGCGTGTGCCGACCCAGCCGCCTACGGTACGGGAATACGCGAAAGCCGGGTTGCCGTGGTTCCTCTACTACGACAAGGACCGCGAGGTGCTGGCCGGAGCCGAACAGCTGGCCGGGCTCAGGAGTGTGGCTGAGACGGTGCGGCGGGGCGAAGCGATCACGGTGCACGAGGAAGGGACCGAGAGAGGGAAGCCATGATCTACTCCGCCGAAGAAGGGCTGGCCGCCATCATGTTCCCGGTCGAGGAGGTTGACGTATTCGCCGAAACGGAGCCGGGCCGCCGCGACCGAATAGCCGCCAAGAAGGCCATCATCAACATGGACACCCGCGCGGTGCTGTCCGTGGTGGGCCGCCAATACGGTCTGCTGGAAAACCGCAGAGCGCTGGAACTGGCCAAGAAGTGCTGCATCGCCGCTTTTCCAAACACCGCGCCCGCAGGCTGGTTCGTGGACGACATCGAGGCACCGGTCACCGGGGGACACTGCCGAATAGACCTCCGGTACGATGGTGACGTCTTGGCCTACGACTGGTCCTTCCCGGAAGCCGTGCAGGATCACTACCATCCGTTCCTACGCGTCACCAACAGCTACAATGCCAGCCGCGTCTTCTCGATCCACTTCGGCTTCACGCGCATCCGGTGCATGAACAGCGTGATCGCCGAAGAGTCCGTCAGGGTGTCGCTCGCCCACACGAAGGACATCGAACGCAGGATCGAGAACGAGATCAACGAAGCCAAGTTCCAGAAAGTGGCGGGCCGGTTCGAGAGACACGTGAGTGCTCTGGGTGACACACGAATCCCGAGGGACCGATTTCGACCGATCATCCAGTCTGTACTGGAGATTCACAGACCCGTGGGCCTGCCCGACGACCGCCAAGCGTCGTGGTCGGCCTTGGAACAGATCCTCGACAAGACGATCGACGCGTATCTCCAACGGCTCGGAGAGACCGCCTATGCCCTGCTGAACGCGATTACCGACCTCGCCACGAGACCTCCCACGAAGGAACAGGTTGGCTACTCGTTCATACGTCGGGAACGGCACAGCCTCCAACTACTGGCCGGTCGATGGGTGGCGGACTTCAACAGGAGCCTTCGGCGACCGGGGTTCGACTTGAGCGGCTACCTCCGGGAACCGTCCCCCGCTCGGCTGCGAGCCCGAAACGGCAACCGCACCCGCCGGTTCGAAAGATGACACCGGAGCAGCATCCGTTCTTGACATGGCGGGCAACATGACCGCTCACACTCACAAACAGATGGCGGAAGTCCTCTTGGCTGTGGCGGAAGATTCTGCGGCCTCGCTTCAGTGTGCCACATCGCTTTGGGACGTGAACAAAGTTGTGATCGACTTGGTGGAGGAGTTCGCGTTTGCCCTAGGACCGCTCGCCTACGAAGCGACAACTCCTGCGGATCTTGAGCGCCTGACCGCGTTGGCAGACCTTGCTGACACCGTGCTGGACATCGCTGCTCTCTTGGCAAGGGTCGACGATGCGTCGGCCGCACGCATGGTGTCAGAGGGGGCGGTGGGCGTATTGGGTACGCTAGTGCTCCTGGTAAGGCAGCGGGGTGTGGGCGAGGTGACACCGCTGCTCGTAGCGGACGTTGCAAGTTGGTTGTACGGAGCACAGGGATGGGTTGGGGCAGATTCGGCGGCACGGGGAGCGGGGGATCAGTTAGTGCTCTCGGGCACCTGCTCGGATCCCCCTGTCGTGTGGATGGAGTATGATCGAACGGCCCTTGTTGAGGGCTGGGTGAAGAAGCAAAAGCCGCGAGAGGAGCAGCGGAGACGAAACCGAAGGTTGCGGCGGTTGGGGCGGGAGGGTGGAGCCAGCACAGACTCCGCCCGGCTAGCCGATCTGTTGGCGAGCGGGGTCCGACGGGCGAGGGGTCAGAACCGACGCCCGTCGCAAGCTAAGGCCACCAAAGAGCCCCGCGCCCCTAGACGCTTGAACCGGCTGCGTCATGGCCGTTGGTGGTGCATCTACTGCGGGCATCCCATCCAAGGCCCGAATCAGTCGGAAGTGATACACTGTCCCAGTTGCAATGTCAGGCGTCCCGCTTGGTCTCGGGGCGCGTGGCCCGAATGGGCCGGATCCATAATCGGGATTGCTTCGGGACTCGTCGGGGCGGACGTTCTCGGAGAAGTCTTCCGCGGTTGGTGGTTGGCGTGGGCATTGGTGACACTACCTCTTGGCTGGTTCGCCGGAGGTGTGGTGGGTTCTACGCTAGACCGGATTCTGTCGGCGCTGGCCCGCCGCAGACGGCCTTCACCCCGGCACCGGCAGGACGGGTCTTGGTGGTGCATCTATTGTGGAAGTCCGTCTACATCCGACGCGTCCGTTTGTTCGGACTGCGGACTCCACCGGCCAGCTTGGTCGTGGGAGTCGTGGCCGGCGTGGACTCCGTTCGTAATCGGAATCGCGGCGGCACCCGTAGGCGCGGACGTTATCGGCGATGCTATCGGTGGACCGAAGCCAGTGTGGGGTTTACTGGCGTTCCCAATTGGCGTGTTCACCGGGAGTGTCCTTGTCGACTTGGTGAACCGGATGCTCTCGCCGCTACGACGTGGATAGCCACCGTCGGCAGCCGGAGCGGCGTGCCGAGTCGGGGTTCAGGAGAGAGGGTCTCGCGTCCGCGAATCTGGAAGTCGCCGCTCCATCTGCTCCACCATCTCCCGCCCGCGTCGGAAATACTCTGCCGTGGCATTGAAACGCTGAGGACATACGGCCGCAAAAGCCCTCTCCCCGACGAATCTCGCCACCCGCTGGGTCACCACCCAAGCCGCGAGAGCCCATCCGAACCCGGCGGAGGCATGAACTGTGCAGGCGACTGCGGCCGGGACCAAGTTGGCCGCGATACTCATCGCTAACCACGGCATCCCGCCGATTCGCGCGGTCGGGTACACGGCCGTGTTGGCAAGGGTCGCTGCCATCAAGCCGACATGGTGGATCACGGGATAGACGAGGACGGCGAGCCAAGTCCCTCCGAGCCCCAGGAGCGTACAGTAGCCCACTGCCAGAAGGCCGGGCAGGGTCCAGTCGGTACCACCCTTGCGGAGATGGAGCATTCCAGCTCCCTGTCGAGGGTTGAATCAGATCAGGTCAATCGTCTCACGCGGGTCCAAGTATCTCGTCTTCCAAGCGGCGGGCGACATTGATAGCCGCGTTCGCTCGCGCTGCCGCTGGCACCACAGGGACGGAAGATTCGGGAGCGTGCGCGGACTTGACCACGTCTTGGAAATAGACCGCCCGCGACTGCGCGGCCACCAGCAGCCGATGTGCGAAAGAACGGTTTGAATCGTCGGCCTCGGCGTCCTTGTGGGCGGCGCGCAGCATCCTCTCCTCCAAGACCTCGTCGTGTAGCCGACTCAGACTGTCTGTAAGTCCGAGCCGACGAGCGACCTCCTGGGCCGCTTTCATTGCCGCCGTGCTTCGCGCAGTCGCCGCGGCCCGCGCTCTGAAGTCCTCCAGCATACCCCGAACAACTAGAGGCTTGGGAGTCGACCGAATCGGTTGGAGATTCGGTACCGCATCGTCAAGTGCACTCTCCGCGACCCGCAATGCGGCCCTAACAACTCTCACGTTCTCGTCGGTCGCGCCGCCTGATTCTCGCTCGTCGCGTAACGCCTTCGCGAATTCCTCCCGGAAAGGGTCCATGAGCGCGAGGGCTCGTTGGCGGGATCGCTTCCTGCCGAAACCGAACATGGATTGTCTTTCCTAACGGGGATCGAGGTTGGAGTCTGGGAAACTACGAGGCGCGATCTACCGCAGCCACTCGTGGGGCAGGCTGTAAAGTGTAGTCTCCCCCCCGGTCGCTTCAAGTCACGGTGGCTCGGATGCAGATGGACTGTCCGCGCGTCCGGGCGTGGGCGAGGCTCGTCCTTCCACCCCTCTGGCGGCGAAGAGGGCGCGTGTGGAACTCCCGCCATTCGAGTCCGGTTTTCCCGCTTTTCCGGCACTGTCCAGCAGGGTCCAGTCCAATGGCAGGAAACGCAGATCGTGCAGTCCTAGTTTGACTTACGTGATCTCCTGCCGTGATTTGGGCTACCTACAGTCCGCTGGGCGAATGCCCACAAGGAGGGCATCGAGGCCGTCGAGGTGATCGGCCACCTGATCGCCATCAGGCGGGCGCTCAGCGCCTTGGAGCCCGCCGAAGACCCGGACGCCGATGCACCTTAAGTTCCTGGCGCACGGAACCGGATCGGCCCGCAAGGCGGCCAAATACCTGCTCGGCGAGCTTGACGCGGCCGGGAAGCCGCGCGAAGGCGTCGAGGTGCTCAGGGGCGATCCCCACCAAGTGGCCGCCGTGGCCGATGCGCTTCCCTTCGAGCACAGATACACGTCCGGCGTGATCGCGTGGGCGCCGGACGACGAACCGACCGACAAGCAGATCGAGGCGGTCGTGGACGCCTTCGAGAAGACTGCATGGGCGGGGCTGGATTTCGACCGATACGCATGGACGGCGGTGCTGCACCGTGAGCGCGGCGGCGGCGCCCACGTCCACGTCCTCGCCGCGCGGTGCGACCTGGAGACCGGGCGCAGCCTGAACATCGCGCCTCCGGGCTGGGAGAAGACGTTTGGCCCGCTACGGGACGCCTTCAACCACGAGCACGGCTGGGCTCGTCCGGACGATCCGGCGCGGGCCAGGGTGCAGCAACCGGGCCACCGCGCCTACATCGAGGCGACCCGGCTGCGGGCGGGCCTCCGGCTCGAATCCTCACCCCGCGACCTGATCCGCGACTACCTGCTTCAGCGCGTCGAGCACGGGACCGTGCGGAACCGTCACGAGGTCGTAGACGCGCTTCGCGAGGCCGGCCTCGAAGTGCCGCGCCAGGGCATGGACTACGTCACCGCGCTGGACCCGGAGACGGGGGACCGGTGGCGGCTGAAAGGAGAACTGTACGGAATTGGATTTCAACGCGAACGATTTGACCGCCCGGCTGGGGAGACGGCTGGAGACCGAACGCAGGGAGATCGAGGAGTTGACCGCGAACGAGCTGGAGCGGCTCGGCGAGAACTCGCGGCGCGTCGCGAGGCGCGCGCTGCGTTCCATCGAGCGCGATACGGAGGTGGCGGTCGGGAACATGCGCGAGTTGCTGGTCAAGGCGTGGCTCCGGCCGCTGATCGTCGGCGTGGCTCTCTGGCTCGGCATCTTCGTCGGGAGCTGGGCGACGATGCAGTGGTTGTCGAGGAGCATTCAGGACCGGATCGAGGACATCGAACTGGCGAACATCGAGATCGAGGGCGGGCGCGAGATGATCGCCGAGATCGAGGAGACGACGTGGGGCGTGGGGCTGCGGGAAGTCAACGGGGTGCGGTACGTGACGCTGCCGCGTGGCACGCCGGTCCTGACGGCCTTCACCGTGGACGGGCGGCCTTACGTAGAGCTGTCGAGAAGGTGAGGAGGCTGCATGACCGAATTGGAGAGGCAGTTGACGGAGGCCTTGAAGACGTTGTCCGCGCAGTCCGGGACGGAACGGCGGCGGCAGTCCGAGCAGGTCGAAGCCTTGCGGCAGCGCGTCGAGCGGCTGAGCGCGGAGAACGAAGCCTTGCGGCGGCAAATCGAGCGGCTCGACGGGCAAGTGACACGCTTGGCCGAGTATTTCGGGACATCCGCCGCCGCGAGACCGAGAGGCCTTCGTATCTGATTCCCCGCCCGGGACCGGATCGCGATCAGGGTCCGAGCCGCTGACGATGGCGTCCAGTCGCTTGCCACCCGAACGCCGCGGCGTCCGGCGCGCCGCCAGTCGCCGGTCTGGCGGAGACGCCGTCCCGGCGCGAAGTTCCAACCGCGCAGATCGTGCGGTCCATCGCGAGAGGAATCGAATGATGGCACGCACGAAGCGGGACCGGCGCAGCTACAGCGCCGGCGAGTGGGGCCGGAACCGGGTGAGGGTGTTCGCCGATCCCAAGACTGGCCTCTACCAGATAGAGTGGCGAGAGAACGGGCGTAGGCTCACGAGGTCGCTCAAGCACCGCGATTGGGCTCGCGCGAAGCGGCAGGCCGACGAGGCCGCCGCGGGCCTCGCGGTTCATGAGCCCAGCAGCAAGGCCGCAGCCGAGCCCGAGCCGCTCACCCTGGGAGCGCTTTTTGAAATCTACGGTGAGGAGGTGACGCCCACCAAGGCCGAAAAGTCGCGGCAGCACGACCGGGCCGCGATGCGGATCTTCCTCGGCTTCCTCGGGCCGAACCGAAGACCCGAGACGCTGTCGAAGCGGGACTGGGACCGGTTCATCCGGGAACGCCGGGCGGGCAGGATCGGACGTAACGGCCAGCCGGTGTTGAATCGAACGATCGAGAACGACCTGAAGTTCCTGAACGCGGTCCTCAACTGGGCTTCCAAATCGAGGGACGAGCAGGGCCGTCTGCTGCTGAATTCGAATCCGTTGCGAGGGCTCAAGACGCCCAAGGAGAAGAATCCCACACGGATCGTGCTTTCCGACGACGAATACCAAGCGATGCTGAAGGTGTCGCGCCGGGTGGACTGGCGGTTCCACGTCGCCCTCGTGCTCGCCCACGAGACCGGGCACCGTATCGGTGCCATCCGGAAGCTGCGGTGGGCGGACATCGACTTCGAGGACAGGACCATCCTGTGGCGCGCCGAGCACGAGAAGACCGGATACGAACACCGCACGCCCGTGACCGCCGAGGCCATCGCCGCCTTGGAAGAGGCGCAACGCAGGAATTCCGGAACCGGAGACGCTCCGGTGCTGCCCGCATCCAGGGATGCCTCGAAGTGCATGGGCAAGTCGCCGGTCCGCTACTGGTGGAACAGGGCCGAAGACCTTGCGGGGCTGGGACGCCAGCGCGGGCGCGGCTGGCACTCGCTGAGGCGGAAATTCGCGTCCGACCTCATGGACCTTCCGCTGAAGGTGCTCTGCGAACTCGGTGGCTGGAAGGAGGCCCAGACCGTACTGCGCTGCTACCAGCAGGCCGACACGGTACAACTCAGGAAGGCTCTGGAGAGCCGCCCGCGGGTCCGCACCTGATCCCAGTCGACTCGGCGGGAATCAAACAGCGGGAAAACGCCCGACCAATCTCGTAAGCTCAACGTTCACAACAATATGTGAATCTCATAGAGCCTGCCTCTTGGCTCGGGTCCAGTCCCGGTGCCCGAGCGACCGGGTCAGCCTTCGCCCGTTCTCGCGCCACTCGACTTGGAACAGGCCGGTCTTCGGATCCGGGAACACCCTGACCCGGTTGCGGCCCCATTCGCCGGCACCGTAGGAGCGCCGACTTCGTTTCGTGCGTGCCATCATTCGATTCCTCTCTTGATGGACTGCACGATCTGCGCGAACGAAATGTCGCGGAAGAGGGGGTGTTTGACCAGCGGCGGGTGGCGGTTGGAGCTCGTGATCGGGAGTCGCTGGGAACGTGGCGGCGCACGCGGGCTTCGGTAGGCCGTTGTCGGACCCAGTCAGGCGTGGTCGGGGCCGCGCGGGAGCCGCACATGTGAAACGGACGTGCATGTGCGCGAAATCGCGGTTCAGACGTGCACCTCCGCGACTGCGTATGTCGTTGTCCGGCTTTCGGTTGCATCACGGCCTCAGGGGCGGCTGCGCCGCGCCGGAACCGGAGACCGTGACCGGAGCGACCCCCCTTTTTCGATGCCTGGTGTGGCATCGGGGAGGGTTGGGATGTGCACAGCCAACCAACCCTCCGCGGGGGTCGCTCCGAAGCAGCGATCCCTTGCGGGAAGGCCAATGGGCGAGCCGGTTCGGTTTGCCCCGGTCTCGGTCGGCGATCCCGAACAGCCCAACGACGGCCAGCCGGTCGGCCAACGGCTGCTATGCCGCTGAGAAGCGGCGCTCAACCCCTTTCCGGGACGGACTGCTGGCTGGGAGTGACCCGTAGCGGCGGGGAGGGTGGGGCTGTCCGGCTCCATCCTCCCCGCCGCCGATTGAGGCGTGCCGAAATGGGGGGTCACTCCCAGCCACGTCCGAGGAGTGCGGATCGGCATCGCCGCCCCGCTTGCCATGGCACAACTGCAACTGCAACAGCGATTTGTACGGCCGGGGGCCGTGTCCGGTCGAACGGCCATCCCGTGTCCGGCGACCCTCGAAGTGAAGCGGACACGCAGGAATCGCCACCACCATCCCGCTCACGGCGGACACTAAGCCCCCTGTGACCCAACTGCAATACGTCGCGTCGCGAGCGACGGGAAGTGGCCAGTCCATGGCCTGCCAATGGCCCCAAGGGTTCACCCGTGACTGACACGCCGGAGCCTCGCTCCACCCGGCTGCGGAGGTGCCTTGACGGTTTGAACACCGGCACATCCCGGGCCGGAACCTCGACCGGCTCTCCGGTCCGGGGATTGCGACCCGTGCGGGCCTTGCGGTGCCTCACCTTGAAGGTGCCGAAGCCCCGGAGCTCGATGCCGTCGCCTCGGGCGAGCGCCTCCGTCAAGGCATCGAGGAAGGCGTCGACCATCAGCCCGCATTCCCTCTTGGTGACGCTCGGTCCGACCGCGTCGGCGACCTGCTCAACGAGTTGGGCTTTGGTCATCCTGTTCTCCTCGCGCGAAGCGTGGCCGAGTCCTGCCGCTTCAGTATGATAACCTGCGGCGCGACCCACGGCGGCTGGTCCCACCGACCGCGCCAAGGCGAAGCCGTGCCCCGATGGCGTTGGCCGCAGCAGACGTCCTTTCTTGGCTTCAGGACGTGTCCGTCGCGGCGGGCCAATGGCCTTCCGGCACGGACCGCTGGTTCGGGAGCGACCCAAAGGGGACGGGGGCAGGGGTGTGAAAACACACCGTGCGCCGGAACCGCACCAAGCCCTCGGGCTGGGGGGTCGCTCCCGCCACGGCCCGAGCCGCTCGTGTGCCACGGGCTACCGAGCATCCGGGCCACAAGACGTTGCTGCGCCTGCGGATACGCAGGAAGGGCGTTGTGTATCGCCCGAGGGCCAAACTGTGAAACGACCCCCCATGTCGTTTTCACGCTCCAGTGCGGCTATAGGTAGAGGCGCGGGCACCGTCAACTGCCCTGTGCGGCCCCCGCGCTCTGCCGCTGCCCAGTCGGTTCCCAAATCCGCCTCCAAACGGAACGGGGGGTCGTGGTGGCTCGGACGGCTGTGTGCAAAGCCAAAGCCCTGGCGTCGCTGAGCACCCAATCGGCCTTAAGGGGTGCCTTCCGCTTCATCCCTCGTGGCCCTCAAAATTGACGGTGGCGGACTCAGTAACCCCGACCGTCACATCCTTGGACGTGATCTCGAACTCGTAATCGTCAGTATCGTAGCCCGAGATGCTCACGGTGTAGTCGCCCGCCCGCAGCCCCGTGAACCCAAACTGCCCGTTCGCGCTAGTCGTCATGGTCGCGTCGCTCGGGCCGCTCACGCTCACCGTCACGCCCGCTAGGCCGTCGTCGTCGACGCTCACACGACCGACGATGCGGGAGGTGCGAATGTAGGAGCCTCTGAAGACGACCTGGGTAGAGTCGCCGACCGACGAGATGTTCGCAGCAGTTGAGGTTTGTTGGAATGAGACGTCCGATGGATAATCGCTGATGGTGACGACGTACCGACCGACCTCCACAACTTCGAAGCGGAAGCTGCCGCCACCCGAAGTGGTGGTGGTGTCCTCGTTCCACAGTCTGACGGTCACGGTCACACCGTCGATCCCCGTCCCCTCGACCGACACTTGGCCAACGATGTAACCGTAGTCGACCGCAACGTCGAAGGTTTGCGTGGCCGCGAGCCCATCCGGGTCCGTGGCCGACACCGTCACGGTCGCCGAACCCGGAGACACAGCCGTCACACTCAGCGTGCTCCCCGACACCGATACCACCGCCACCCCGGCGTCGGACGTGGAGGCCGTGTAGGACAGCGCGTCGCCGTCCGGGTCGGTGAAAAAACCTGAGACGTCTCCTTCCCCCGCGTCCCCCACGAACATCTCGATGTCCGGAATCGGGTCGCCCGACACCGGAGCCCGGTTGGGGACCGTCACCTGGAAACTCTGCGTTGCTCCCAGCCCGCCGGGGTCTGTGGCCGTGACGATCACGACGGCCCCACCCTTGGCCACGGCCGCGACCGTCACCACGGTTCCCGACACCGAGACCGTGGCCACGGCGGGATTGGACGAGGTGGCGGAGTAGACGAGCGCGTCCCCGTTGGGATCGTTGAAGCAAGCGGTAGCGGTGGCCGTCTCGCCCGCGTTCACGGTCACCTGCGGGAGGGGACCGCAAGCGGCGGGGGGCTGCGGGCTCTCGCAGGCGGCGAGGGCGAGAAGGGGGAGAATGGCGAGGCGTTTCATCTTGGAACTGCTCCTGTCTCGGGGCGAAACAAGCGGGACTCGCGAACAGCGCGAGCCTCGGTGGGCCAAGGGGAGTGCGGTGCAGGAGGACAAGCGGGGATCCCGGGACGGGGCCGCTCACACACCCACGATGCGCCAGTTGTTCGTGCCGGAGATCCTCGTCGCGACGAAGTAGAAGTTGCTAAAATTCAACGAGAAGCCCTGGCCCGCCCGCATGCAGCAGCCGAGTTGGCCGCCGCCGTTGTCGAGCACCCAGAAGGCCCAGTGAGTATCCGACGCGAGCGTACAGGCATCCCCGGGGCTCAGCACCTGGTCGGCCTGGCAGGGGC
Source organism: Longimicrobiales bacterium (assembly GCA_965204275.1). Classification (GTDB taxonomy): domain Bacteria; phylum Gemmatimonadota; class Gemmatimonadetes; order Longimicrobiales; family Gaopeijiaceae; genus Bin94. The sequence goes on along the minus strand of CBDBEC010000002.1, from coordinate 231,367 downwards.
CACTGCCGCGAGGGAGCACCGAGATGTCGAAGGAGACCTCGTCAGTGTCCCCGTCCGTGTCCGTCACGGAATACCCGTGCTCCTCGTAGATCTGCGCCGATGCCGGCCTTCCGGAGATCGTCCGGGACGCCTCGTCGAACACCAAGCCGGCCGGAACCGGCGTCAGAGCGTACGTCAGCGGCGGGTTGCCGAGGGACGCCTCCGGCAACACCGTGCGAACCGCCTCACCCACCTTGTACCGCTGCTCCGAAACGCTCGGAAGCGAGGGATGAGTGTCCACCTCCTCCGTGGGGCTCTCGCACGCGGTGAAGGCGAGGATCGCAACCGGGACCAGGGCTCTCATACTCATGGGACTTCTCCTTGTCACGTGACGTGGACGCCGCCGCTCTTCGGCGGCGAGAATTGCGGGGACATCTCCACTCTCACCCCTCAAAAGCGCAGGGCCATTCCGACGCCGAGCCGCCCGTCCGGGGTGGGAAGGAGGCCGAGGGTTGCCGTGCTGCCAGACGCAACGGACCGGTTGTGCTCGTTGACGGTCCGGACCGCCGAGACGAGGCCCCATATCTTACCGCCCAAGACCGCTCCGACCGCCACCCACGCGGCCGCGCTGGTTTCCTGGTTGCAGCTAACGCTTATGTGTCGATAGCCGGGGCGGACGATTCGCGTCCGCTCGCAGCGGGGGTCGTTGATGATGCGGGGATCGTTGTAGGCGGCATCAAGGTCAGGACCGATGGTCGGTAAGGGATCAGGTGCCAGAGCGAACAGGGCGACAAGACCCCCGACGTGAACCACCGCTGGCAGGACGCCCCGCTGGGCGTTTCCTGCGTACCCGTGGCCCAATACGGGGAGGAGGAGTTCAAGGCGGAACGCCTCCATCCGGCTCTTTCTCTCCTGGACTTGGGGGGAGAGCGGTTGAAGGAGCGGCGACTGGCCACGTGAGAAGCCGAGTTCGGATGTTTGGAGCCCCTCGGCCTCGCCGCCCGACAGCGCGGCTGCGGCGGGGCCGGTGAGCCAGCGAAGCAGCGGTGCCTGAGCGAAACCAGCGGTTGGGATGCCGAGCAGCAGGGGGAGCGCACCAATAGGGACGGCGCGCGGATTCAGGGTGCGTGTCACGGGATCGTTTCCTTTCATTGAAAGCGAGTGAGAGGCTGCCTGGACCGGGGGGATGCGGACACCACGCGTCGCGGTCGTCCCGCATCGTCGCCTGGACGCGTCGCTCCGCATGGGGCTCATCCCGACCCCGATCCGGAGCCCGGAGGGGTGTTTCCCGATCCGGGCGGGCGCCGGGGCTTGATGATCTCCTCCTTCTCGGGCCGGGACAGTGGCGGGCGGACAGAGTCCGAAGCGGCGCTTCCGGGTCCGGGCGGGCGCCGGGGCTCGATGCGCACGTCGCGCCGGGGCAGGGACGGACCGACCGCTCCCCGCGGCGGCGGTATCACGCGGACGACCCGGCCATCGGTATCGAGGACGACCACCGGTCCCCACACGACATCGTTGCCCAGGTCGAAGACCGCTTCGCCGCCCGGCCGCTTTTCCGTGCCGCCGGGCAGCTCGTAGTCGTCCGCACGCGACACGTCCACCTCGTAGCCGACATCGGCGAACGACTGCAGGGTGATCGCGCTGACGGGCAACTTGTCGGTTCCCACCCTCACGCGGGGAGACATGATCTCGTCTCCGAAGACGGACTCCCGCCAATGGCCGTAGACCCTCAGCTGGATCGGCACCTTCTCGCCGTCGTAGTCGTCGCCTCCCGCGTCATCGAAGGCCTCGATGGCCAGCTCGCCCTCGAAATGCGGGTCGTCGGCATCGAGGGTGTCGACCAGATCGTTATAGAACCAATACCCGGGGAAGCCGAGGGCGTGGCCCATCTCATGGAACGCCACCGGGACCAGGGCGTCCTCGTCCGCCAGCTCCTCGATGTCGTCCTCGTCGATCACCGTCGCGGACAGCAGGGGGGACCCGTCCGACGTTCGGCGATAACAGTAGGTCGCCACGGCCAGAATGCCCCCCTCGCCGTCGATGCTGTCGACGTGAGCGAACAGCATGTGGTCGTCCACGGTGCCGACGTAGCCCGAAATACCGAGGCAACGGAGCGTCCTGTTGACCCTGATGTCGCTCAATTCCGTGTCCCTCAGAACCAGCTCCCATTCGTCCCTCGCCTCCCCCAGGCGAGAACGAACGGTGCTGGAGACCGCGCCGGTGAATCGCATGTCGAAGTCGAAGGAATCACACCTCGGGCCGCGCCAATCGTCAATCTGGTTCAGCCATCTGGTGAAGGCGGCCGTCCCCGGCGCGCACAGGCCATCGTTACCGTAGAAGTACAGCGAGCCCAGATTGTTCAGTGTCAGGAAACTGTTTGGGATCTCGCCCGTCAGATCGTTGGAGAACAGGTGCAAACCCACCAGTTTCGAGAGATCGCCGAGTTCGGGCGGGATCGCACCCGTCAGGCCGTTGTCGCTCAGGAACAACCGGGTCAGTTTCGAGAGATCGCCGAGTTCGGGCGGGACGGAACCCGTCAGGCCGTTGTCGTTGAGAACCAATGACTTCAGGTTCCGAAGCATCGCGAGCTCGGGAGCCAGCACACCGGTCACCCCATTGTCTTTCATTTCCAGCGAGATGACATTTCCCCTGGCGTCGGTGCCTACACCATACCACGCGCCGAGCGGTGCGTCCGTCTTCCAGTTGTCCTTTCGGGGCACCTCGAAAAATAGCTTGTTGAGCATGTGTGGAGACAACCCGGGGAGGGTTTACAGGACCGGCTTCCGGTGCGATATTGCATAAGTGTTTTGACAGCCGGAAACGACATCGAAACCGGGAGAGGACAAGTGGCACAAGCGCGCGATGGCAGGCAACTGAGTTTTGCGGATGTGGCGACCGAAGGCCGGCGGCGGAAGCTGGGGGAGAAGCGGGGCAGGCATCTGGCGATGATCGGCGAACTGGTCCCATGGGAGGACTTTCGGCCCGTGCTCGAGGCGGTTTGGCGGAAGGCCGATGACGAGCGCAAGTCGGCGGCGGGCCGCAAGCCGTGGGACGCCGTGCTGATGTTCAAGGCGATCGTCCTGGGCGCGCTGTACAATCTGTCGGACGAGGCGCTCGAGCACGAGATGGGGGACCGGCTGACCTTCATGCAGTTCCTGGACCTGGGACTGGAGGACCGGATTCCGGACGCGACGACCGTGTGGCTCTACCGGGAGCGGCTGGCGAAGGCGGGGATCGTGGAGAAGCTGTTCAAGATGTTCGACGCCTTCCTGCGGGAGCGGGGCTACCAGGCGATGGGGGGACAGATCATCGACGCCTCGATCGTGCCGGTGCCGACGCAGCGTAACAGCAAGGAGGAGAACGCCGGGATCAAGGCGGGCGAGATCCCGGAGGGGTGGGTGGAAGGTTCCGCTGACAAGCTGGCCCAAAAGGACTTGGACGCGCGGTGGACGAAGAGGAACGGCGTGAGCCACTACGGCTACAAGAACCACGTCTCGACGGACCGGCACCACAAGCTGGTGCGCCGCTACGCGGTAACGGACGCGGCCACGCACGACAGCCAGGTGATCGGACAGGTTCTGGACCCGGACAACACGGGCGACATGGTGTGGGCCGACAAGGCATACCGCTCGGAGGAGGTCGAGGCGTTGTTGGAGGAGATGGGGTACGAGAGCAGGATCATGAGGAAGGGGTCGGCGGCGAAGAAGCTGACCCGGCGCGAGAAGCAGGGAAACGGGACGAAGGCGAAGGTGCGGGCGCGGGTCGAGCATGTCTTCGGGTCGCAGGCGAACGACATGGGCGGAACGCTGGTGCGCAGCATCGGGGCCATGCGGGCACGGGCCCAAATCGGACTGAGGAACCTGGCCTACAACATGCGCAGGCTCACGTACCTGGAGAACGCGGCCGGGGCTACCGCGTAGTCATTCGCTTCAAGATGGGCCTGTGGCGCTAAGCGCCAGCGCTCAGGACCCGGTGCCTGACCAGATCAGGTGCCGCCTTTGCAACCGTCCGTCGTAAGCTCTGGAACACAAGTTCCCGGATAGCGTTCGACCCTTTCATTCTCTTCCTCTGACCAGCGAATCTACATGGTCGCAACAAATGGCTCAGCCGGCCCGCTGGATGGCATTTTTCGAGGTGCCCTTCGGTACCAGCTGTCCCCGTTCATCTTCCCGTAGATCGTCTCCAGCACCGCGCGCTGGCCCACAGGCTCCGGTTCCACCGGATCGGCGTCACACGCGCTCGATACCATGAGCGTCGGTGCCAGCAGGGCGAGGGCGGGCAGGTAGTAGCGTTTCCTCATGGTCCTTGCTCCTTGATGAGGCGGGTGTCAGTTCCACGACTGTTCGCAACCTACAGCATATTCGAAACACCAACACCTTGTCCGCCGCGTCCGCGCTCCCTACCGTCTCCACCGCGTCCAGCGATCCCCACCCTTCTGAAGAACGAGCCGATGAGCCGACGGTCTCCAGCCCCGCACCCGCGGACACCCGCCCCCACCACCCCACCCCCCACCACCCGCACCGCCGCGTCGCTCGCCCTCGCCACCCCGGCAGCCCGTGGAAAAACCCTCACGGCATTCGAGCGGCGATGCATCCGCGCTGGAACGCTTCGCTTGGACTGTCTCGAACGTAATGTTAACATTACATTTGGTCAACTACAGTATACATTCCTTCTCTCCAAAGCTCCGCTCTGCGTTGCTCCTCGGGCGAACAGCTCCGCCATTCACCTTTCGTCGCGCCTTGCCGGCCCGGCGCCTCGCCGCTCTCGGTGCTCGCGTGGCCTTGTCCACGGACTCCTGGCCCTCGCCGTCCTGGCCACCGCTCCGCCCCTCGGCGCCCAGCACCACACGACCAACCCCTTCCGCCCCGTCTACGGCTGGGGCACTCTGCCAGAAGGCCGCGAGTGGGGCTCGGTCAGTGCCATCGAGATCGCGCCCGACGGCAACATCTGGGTGGCCGAGCGGTGCGGGCGCAACTCCTGCGTCGGCTCGGAGCTGGACCCCGTCCTCCTCTTCGACACCGACGGCAACCTGCTCGGGAGCTTCGGCGCGGGCCTCCTCGCGTGGCCGCACGGCATTGACGTGGACCACGAGGGCAACGTCTGGATCACCGACGCCTGGACGAACGGCGCCACCGCCACCGGCCACGCCGTGCTCAAGTTCTCGCCGGAGGGCGAACTGCTCATGACCATCGGGACTCCCGGGGAGGCCGGCGACCCCCCCACCCACCTCACCCGCCCCTCCGACGTGGTCGTCGCGCCCAGCGGGCAGATCTACGTCGTGGACGCGCACGACCGCACGAAGGGCCGCGTCATCCGCTACGCCGCCGACGGGACGCACGTGGAGACGTGGGGCGAGCTCGGCTACGGGCCGAAGCAGTTCCGCGACCCGCACGCGCTGGCGATGGACTCGCAGGGACGCATCTTCGTGGGCGACCGCTGGAACAACCGCATCCAGATCTTCGACCAGGACGGCAACTTCGTGGCCATCTGGACGCAGTTCGGCCGCCCGAGCGGGCTCCACATCGACGCAGACGACAACATCTACGTGGCCGACTCCGAGTCGAGTCCCGCGCCCAACGAGTTCATGGGGCAGCGCAACGCGGGGTGGGAGAAGGGCATCCGCATCGGCGACGCGCGCATGGGGTGGGTGCACCATTTCCTGCCGGACGACCGCGCCAACGTGATGGGGTTCAGCGGACCCGAAGGCGTGGTGGTCGACCGCGACGGCAACGTGTACGGCGCCGAGGTGTCCCAGCGGCGGATCACCAAGTGGGTGCGGTTCCGGAGGTAGGACATCCGGCATCAGGGCGATTGTCCTACGGCGCGGGCTCGGGGTTTCGACCGCCGGATCAGGGCCGGCCGGTCTCCGGGGTTCCCTTGTCGGCGAGCCGGGAGATGGTCACGCCCACGGCCTCGATGTGTCGCAGCAGCGGCTCGTGGCGGATCTTCTCGAGGGCGACCACGTCGCAGCGCTGCGGAATGTCCAGCTCATCGAGGTCCAGCTTGAGGCGGCCGAGGGCGTGGCGGCTGAGAAGACCGGTCGTGGCCAGGTCGACGTCGGACCGGGGGGAATGCGTTCCCATCGCCCGGGAGCCGAACAGGATGACGGACTTGAGGTCGGAGTGGCCGGAAAACACGCTCGTCAGACACCGCAGGAGCCGGGCGTCGACCTCCCTAGCCGATGGCGCCGCCGTCCTCACGCCCGCTACCGCTCCCGCGCCAGCAGCATGACCAACTCGAATGTGTACTCGAAGCGCTGGATGAGGCCCTCGCGCTCCAGGTCGCTCAGCTCGTGCGGGTCGTTCTTCGCAGCTTCCCGAAGCCGCGAACATGCCCTCGAGAAGCTCTCGAACCTGTACATCCACCGGGGCGGTTGCCCTCGGGCGGTCATCCGGACCGCCTGCACGAGGCGTCACCACAACCCCCCGCCCTCGGGCCCTCGCTCATCTGCTGCGCCTCCGTTCGCCGGAATGCCGGGGGGGAGTTGTTCAAGGGTCACTCTACGAGGCTCTTCACTGTCGTGGCGGATGAGGAGCACCCGAAGCTGAATCATAGGGCGCGGGCTGGAAGGCTCTCGCAAGCGAGGCAGTGTGACATGCGTGAATGGTAGCTCCGGGCGGGGTGCGCGCTTATGGGGTAGGCGCTCCGGCCGCAAACGCGCATGGCAAGCCGGCCGGCCCCGGGGGCGGAGTCCCGCGGCCGCGGACATTTCAATTCAACACGACAGGAGGCGGGAGATGGCAGGGAAACAATGGATCAGAGGTCTGGTCGGCGTCTGGCTCCTCGGTCTCTTCACAGTGAGTTGCGGCGAGATTGTGTGCACGGCCGAAGGGATATTCGCCATCAGAGTCCGGGTGGAGGATTCGGCAACGGGTGGACAGATCACCTCAACCCCAATCGGGATTGTGACATACGGAGAGGGTCAGGACACCCTGTACGCCTCCCGGAACCACGTCCTGTCCGGGGGCCCCATCCACGCCGACACCTACGATGTCGAGGTTCGGGCCGACGGATACCAGGTGTGGAGACGCGAGAACGTGGTGGTCCGCGAGTCCGGTAGGTGCTCGAAGGTTCAAACCGTCGAATTGACGGCCAGGATGGTACGCCTGGCAGCCGGCGGATAACCCGCCGATACACCCCCCACGGTTCGCGTTCCCCGCCCGGGCGGTGCCCGCAGACGACGACGCCCGCTATCTTGCACGGCGACATCGACTCTCCACCCCCCCGGGCAGCGCATGGATCCCCACTTCACCCCCGCCCTCTTCACCTTCCTCGCCGAACTGGGCGCCAACAACGACCGCGAGTGGTTCCGGGCCAACAAGCACCGCTACGAGACCGACGTCAAGGAGCCCGCGCTCCGCTTCATCGCCGGCTTCGCCCCCCACCTGGCCCGGATCAGCCCGCACTTCCGCGCGGTTCCCCGCACCACCGGCGGCTCGCTCTTCCGCATCTACCGCGACACACGCTTCTCGAAGGACAAGCGGCCGTACAAGACGCACACCGGCATCCACTTCCGCCACGAGGCCGCGAAGGACGCCCACGCCCCCGGCTTCTACCTGCACCTCGAGCCGGGCCGGGTGTTCGCCGGCGCCGGCACCTGGCGGCCCGCGGGGCCCGCGCTCGGCGCCATTCGTGAAGAGATTCACAAGGACGCCGACGGCTGGCTGCGGGCCTCGGGTGATCCGCGGCTGCGGGCCTCGTTCGAGCTCGCGGGGGACTCGCTCATCCGCGCGCCCAGGGGGTTCAGCCCCGGCCATCCGCTCATCGCGGACCTGCGGCGCAAGGACTTCATCGCCGTCGCTCCCCTCGACGAAGACGCGGTCGTCTCCGGGGACTTCATGACGGTCTTCGCCGAACTGTGCCGCGACGCGGCGCCGTTTCAGCGGTGGCTCTGCGGGGCGCTCCGCGTCCCGTTCTGACGGGCGCCGGGGCCGCCTGTTCGCACAACCGGCAGCCGCGCACTACCTTCGGCCGATGTCGCAACACACGCTCGCACGGGCGGCTACGCCCGCTGTCGCCTTCCTGGCCACCGCCCTTCCCCCGGCCGCCTCCGCCACGGGGCAGGAGCCCGTCGACCCGGCCGGCGCACCGCAGGATTCGCTCGCCCCCAACCCCTTCGCGGGCTTCGAGACCCACCGGCTCGGCAACGGGGTCAAGGTCTGGTTCAAGCGTCTCCCCGGCGCGCCCAACGTCTCGGTGAGCGCCGGCGTCCCGGTCGGCGCCGATGCGGATCCGCCCGGCAAGGAGCAGCTCGCGCACTTCACCGAGCACATGCTCTTCTCCGACCGCGACGGGCGTACCGAGCAGGAGATCAAGGACGCCATCGAGGGGCTCGGCGGAGAACGGAACGGACTCACCTTCGCGGACCACACCTGGTACTACGTCAACATCGCCCGGGAGCACGGCCTCTTCGCCATCGAGTGGCTGGCCGGCATCCTGGCGCCGCACCCCATGGATCCGGAGCTGGTGGAGCGGGGACGGCAGCCGGTCGAGAACGAAGTGGAGGCCCGTCCCCGCCAGCTCTTCGACCACCTGCGGACCGCCCTGAATCCCTCCTGGCTGGTCCCGCCGGACTTCTGGGAGCGCGAGTTCGGGATCGAGAACGACCGGCAGCCCTTCCCCGATTTCTGGAAGAGTCTGCGGCGCATAACCCGCGAGGACCTGCGCGGCTTCTACGACCGCTACTACGCCCCCGGCGCCATGACCGTGACCATCGTCGGGGACCTCGATCGCGACCGTGCGGTCGGCGTCGCCGAACGCACCTTCGGGGCGCTGCCGCCCCGGCCCGTGAACCGCCGGCAGGCATCCGTCGAGGATCCCGGGCGCCGCAAGGCGACCTATCCCTGGGCTTTCCGGCCCAATGTGCGGTATGTGTCCCGGCACAAGCTCTTCAGCGCCTCCGCCGAGAACCTGCTCACCGCCCTCTTCGTGCGCGACCTCCTGAACCGCCGCCTGAACCAGCGCCTCCGCTTCGGCGAGCGCAAGGCGGTCTACGGAGTAAGGACCGTCCTCGTCATGCGCGGTGCGGCCGCCTATCTGGAGTTCAACAGCCGCATCGACCGGGACGACTACGGGTTCGCGACCTGGGTGATCGACGAGGAAAAGGACTTCCTGCGGCAGGCCTCCCTCGATCCCGCGCGCTTCGAGGCGGACCGGGGGGCGGTGGTGGAGCGCCTGCGCGCCTCCAATCAGACGGCCGAGTCGCTGAACCTGTGGACGGCGAGATTCTTCTACGAACCCGACGTCTTCGCCGATTTCCCCGATGTTCTCTCCTTCTACCGCGACCTCACGCAGGAGCGGGTGGCCGCGTTCGCCGACCACCTCTTCGACCCGTCGCGACAGGTGCTAACGGTGACCCGCTCCCGGCCGGTCGGCCAGGGAGTCCTGGCGGTCGCGCTGGTGGCGCTGGCGTGGATTACACTGCGCGTCCTCGGGCACCTGCTCACCAGGCCCATCCGAATGAAGGGACTCCGCTACATCGGTCGCTTCCGCCTCCCCGCCGTCCTGCGCGCGGCGTACACGCTCGCCACCATGGCGGTCGTTCTGGTGCTGGCCCGCCTCAGCTTCGCCGCCCACGACTGGGTGGTGAGCGGCTGGATCCAGAGCTTCCACAGCTACTGGTTTCAAGCTGCGTGCAACGTCGTCCTCTTCGTCCTTCTCCTGGCGGCATCCGGCCTCATCGTCGCGTCGGCTCCGCGCCGGATCCTCCTCTTCGACGACCACGCCCGCATCAAGTCGCGCGCCTGGCGCTCGCGGATTCTCGAGCCCGGCGAGATCGCCGAGATCTCGATCCGCCGTTTCCGGAGCATCTGGCTCACCCGCGAGGTGCTCCGGGGCCCCCCGCTCGCCTTCGGGCTGGTGCGTCCCGGCATCTACATCAAACCCGCGACGGGCCGCAGCTATTTCTTCCGCAGCCGGGACACCGAGGAGCTCGCCGAGGTGCTGACGTCGTGGTGGGTGGAGAAGCTGGACGAGCCGAAGTAGCCGGGACTACCCCACCAGCCCCTCCCACACCCCCGTCAGCCGCTCGATCTCGGTCACCAGCTCGCGCCGCTCGGCCTCCAGCGCCGCCACCTCCTCCCTGCCGGCACCCCGGTAGAACGACGCGTCGGCGAAGACGGCGTCGATCTCCCCCACCCGCCCCTCCGCCGCCTCGATCCGCCCGGCCACCTCGTCGGCGCGCACTTCGAGCTGCCGCCGCCGCCACGCGTTCCGTCCCGGCCGGCGGCGCCGCCGCCGCCCCTTCCCGCGGCTTCCCTCGCCGCCGCCCCGCCCCGCCGCCACCACCCTCTCCACATCAAGGTGGTCGTCGCCGCAGTGCCGCACGTACTCCTCGTAGGTCCCGCGATAGTCGCGCACCCCCTCCGGCGTGATCTCGACGATCCGGTTGGCCAGCCGCTCCACGAACCAGCGGTCGTGCGACACGAAGACCAGAGTCCCCGCAAATCCCTGCAGTCCCCCGACCAGCGCCTCGATCGACTCCAGGTCCAGGTGGTTGGTCGGCTCGTCGAGGACCAGCACGTTCGGCATCCGGATCATGAGGCTGCAGAGCACGAGGCGCGCGGTCTCGCCCCCGGAGAGAGCGCGCAGCGGCTTCTCCGCGTCTTCACCGCCCAGCAGCACCCGCCCCAGCCGGCCCCGCGCGAATCCGATCCCCTTCCCCGTGCAGTACCCCCCGATCCACTCCTGGGCGGTCCTCCGGGCCGCCGCGCCGGCCGATCCCGCCCGGGGCGCGGTCCCGCGCGAGCCTCCCGCCGCATCGCGCCCGCCCCCGCCGTCCCCTCCCCCCAGCCCCAGGTGGTCCCTCGGATCCTGCGCGAAGTAGCCGGGATACGTCTCGTACCCCCATTCCACCGCCCCGGCGTCCGCCTCCAGCCGGCCGGTGATGACCTTGAGCAGCGTCGACTTGCCGATCCCGTTCGGGCCCACGATCGCCAGGCGGTCGCCCCGGGCCACCCGCAGGTCGACCCCGTCGAGCACGAGGTTGTCCCCGAACGACTTCGTCACGCCCGCCACCTTCACGACCTCCTTCCCGCTCGGCCGCCGCTGCTCGAAGCGGAAGACCGGGTAGCGGCGCGAGCTCTTCGGCAGCTCGACCAGCCCCTCGGCCTTCTTCTCGATCATGCGCACCCGGCTCTGCGCCTGCCGCGCCTTGGACGCCTTGGCGCGAAAGCGGTCGACGAAGCGCTGGTGGTGCGCGATCTCGCGCTCGCGCAGGGCGATCTCCTTCTCGCGGCGCTCCCTCTCGGCCGCCTTGGCCGCCAGGAAGCCGGTGTAGCTGCCCGGGTAGCCGGTCACGGTCTCGTAGTCGATGTCCAGGATGTGCGTGGCCACGTTTTCGAGGAAGCGGTGGTCGTGGCTGATCACGACGACGGGTCCGCGGAAGCCGCGCAGGAACTTCTCCAGCCAGCGGATCGAGAGGATGTCGAGGTGGTTGGTGGGCTCGTCGAGGAGCAGGGCGTCGGGGGCGCCGGCCAGAACCTGCGCCAGCAGCACCCGCAGGCGAAAACCGCCCGAGAGCGTGGAGAGGGGGTCGTGGTGGACCCGGGCCGGGAGGCCGAGCCCCTCCAGGATCGCGGCCGCGCGCGACTCGGCCGTGTAGCCGTCGTGGCGCTCGAAGACCTCCTCCAGCTCGGAGAAGCGGGCCGCGTCGAAGTGTTCCGCGGATCGGGCCAGGAGCGCGTCCCGTGCGGCCATGGCCTCCCACAGCTCCTCGTTGCCCATCAGCGCGACCTGCCGGACCTGTTCGTCCTCGTATACGAACCTGTCCTGGCGCAGCACTCCCAGCCGGGTGCGCCGCGGGATCGAGACGGAGCCCTCGGTCGGGTGCGCGTCGCCCGCGAGGATGTTGAGCAGCGTGGTCTTGCCCGAACCGTTGGCTCCGACCAGCCCGTGGCGCTCCCCGGGATTCAGGCGGAAGGAGGCCCCCGCGAAGAGGGTCCGTTCGCCGAAGGACTTGCCCAGGCCGCTGGCGGAGATCATGGGGGAATCTAGTGTCGTGTCCCGCAATGGCGGAGGCGCCGGGCCATACATGCTCAGGAACCGCGCGGGCCGAGCGAGGCAGACTTCCGGATCAGTCAGCCCCGCACCCGAATCCTGGTTTCTTCCACGATCCATGGCCGACCTTCGATTGCGGCCTCCCGCAACACTCGGAGGAATCGCCGCCCGACCCTCAGAACATGGTGCAGACTAGCTGGTCAACGAGAAGACTCGTTCCTTCGCCAGTTCGGCGGCGTACCACATCGCCGCCTGTACCGATTCGGGAGTGACGGACGGGTAGCTCCTGCCGATTGCTTCCGCATCAGGCCCGGCCGCCAGGTTGTCCAGGATCGTGGTCACGAGGACTCGGGTGCCGGAGATACAGGCCCTGCCGTGGCAGACCTCCGGATCGACGGTGATGTAGTGGCGCCAGTCCATCGGCTCCTGACCTCCGGGCTGAAGTTCGACTGCTTCGGAGAAGCGGCCACGAGATCACCGTGGTGGCCGTCGCGGCTGTCGGGCCTTCCCGGCCGCCGATTGGGAAGATCCCCAGGAGCTGATTGTGACGGCCGCGCACCTTCCTGCAAAAGACGCTGGAACTCGAACGGCCCTGGTTCGTGGAGACCGCCGAGCTCGACCGGGGGAAAGGGGTCCTGGCCGTCCAATTGAATTTCGAGAGGGGCGGCACCTTCACCTGCAGGCCCTGCGGCCGACGGAACTGCAAGGCGTACGACACGCAATGGAAGCGGTGGCGGCACCTGGACTTCTTCGAGTACCGCACCGTGCTGCACGCGCCGTCCCCGCGCGTGAACTGTCCCGACTGCGGGATCAGGCAGGCCCAGCTGCCGTGGGCCCGGCTCAAGAGCAGGTTCACCCGGGATTTCGAGGCCCTTGTGCTCGATCTGGCGAAGGACCTTCCGGTCACCTCGGTCGCCCGCATGCTCGGCGAGCACGACACGCGGCTGGGCTACCTGCTCAGGAACCACCTGACCTGACCGCGCCGCCCCCGTGGAACCGCGCCACCTCCCCCCGCTCGAGGTCCTCGCCGCTGGACGGGCAACCCCGCAAGCCCTATCTTGTCAGTGTTTCCGGCGGGGCCGCGCGGGTACCCGCCGGGCGTTCCGCCGTTGTCAACCGTGCTTCACACCCGGGTGATGCCGGACCATCATCTCACGTAGCGAGGAGGTCACAGTGGTCGATTGTCGTAAGAGCGGACTCGTTGGACTGGCGGCGTTGGCGGTCGTCTTTGCGGGATTCGCGTGTGGTGGGACCGAGGTTGAGGAGAACCGGCCGCCGGAGGCGGTGGGCGAATTCCCGGATCTTGACGTGGTCGAGGGAGAATCATGGACGGGGAGCGTCGATCCTTTCTTCACGGACCCCGACGGCGACACCCTCAAGTACACGGTGGATTCTTCGGACACCGACGTGGTGGCGGCCACGATCAACGGCTCTCGACTCACGCTCGAGGCGGTGGGCGAGGGCGAGTCGACGATAACCCTTACCGCGACGGATCCGGACGGGCTGTCGGCCGAGTTGGAGGGCGAGGTAACCGTTACGCCGCCCAACCGGCCACCGGTGGTGCAGTCGCCGATCCCGGACCTGCCCATCGAGGAGGGTGAATCGCTCGATATCGATGTCTCGTTCGTCTTCGTCGACCCCGATGGCGACAGGCTGACCATTACGGCGGAGAGCGACGACGTCGGTGTGGCCACCGTCTCGGTCGACGCGTTCATCGTCACGGTCACCGGGATCGACGCCGGAACGGCGAACATCACGGTCACGGCCACCGACCCGGGCGGGCTCTCGGTCTCGGATACGTTCGTGCTCACGGTCGAGGAGGGTTCCTAAGGGGACCCATCCGGGGCTTCGCCGCGGCATTCGTTGCGTCGATTCATCCACGGGCTGCCGGAGGCCCAAGGTCTACATAGCCTACATAGCCCGGAGGAGGGTACCATGATCGATCGTCGCGGCGGTGTGGCGGTCAGGGCCGGGATACTGGCCGTTGTTTTCGGCGGATTCGCCTGCGGGAAAGACCCCGTGCAGGAGAACCGGCCGCCGGTGGCGGTGGGCTCGATCCCGGACACGACCCTGGTCGAGGGAGATGTGTACACGCGCAACGTCGCGGAGTTCTTCAACGATCCCGACGACGACGACCTCAACTACTCGGCGCTCTCGGCGAACTCCGCGGTGGCGACCGCGTCGGTATCGGGCGAAACGATGACCGTGCGCGCGGTGGCCGAGGGGACCGCGAGGGTTACCGTCACCGCAGTGGACGGGGGCGGACTGTCGGCCACGCAGAGCTTCGATGTCACGGTCGAGAGGCCGAACCAGCCTCCGGTGGTGGCGACGGCGATCCCGGACCTGACCCTGACGGAGGACGATACCATCCGCGTGGACGTCTCGCTCACCTTCAGCGATCCGGACGGCGATCCGCTCGCCTACGCGGCTTCGAGCGACGCGCCGGGTACGGCCACGGCCACCGTGGACGGCAGCGAGGTCATCGTGGTGGGGGTCGCGCCCGGGGCTGCGGAGATCGTGGTGACGGCCAGCGACCCGGAGGGGCTTTCGGTGGCGGACACCTTTGCGGCCACGGTGGAGAGGCGCAACCGGGCCCCCGTCACGGTGGGCTCCATCCCGGACACGACCCTGGTCGAGGGAGAGGAGTTCACCGCGACGGTGTCGCAGTTCTTCTCCGACCCGGACGGCGACGAGCTCACCTACACGGCCGAGTCGTCGGACACCGGCGTGGTGACCCCCTCGATGTCGAACGACACGATCACGGTGACGGCGGCGGGTGCCGGAACGGCGACGATCACCGTCACCGCGACCGATCCCGAGGGGCTGTCGGCCAGCCAGACCGCCGAGTTCACGGTGGAGAAGCCCAACCGGGCGCCGGTGATCGCCGACACGATCCCGGACCAGACGGTCACCGAGGACGACACCCTGGTCCTGAACGTCTCGAACTACTTCAGCGACCCCGACGGCGACTCGCTCACCTACACCGCCGAGAGCGACGATACGACGGTGGCCGCGGTCGCGGTCGACGGGTCCGATGTCGCGATCATGGGGCTGGAGGTGGGATCGTCAACCGTTTCGGTGACGGCCACCGACCCGGAGGGGCTCTCGGTCACGCAGGCGTTCGACGCCTCGGTGCGAAGGCCCAACAACCCGCCCAGGCCGGTAGGCAAGATGCCCGACGTGGACCTCCACGTGAACGATCCGTTCACCGGGACCGTGTCGCAGTACTTCACCGACCCGGACGGCGACGAACTCGCCTACACGGCCGTGTTGGAGGACACGACCGTGGCCACCGCCTCGGTCTCGGGCGACACGCTCACCGTGACGGCGGTGACCCAGGGAATCACCTCGATCACGGTCACGGCCACCGATCCCGGGGGACTGTCCGCCATTCAGCCGGCCAGAGTGACGGTGATCAACCGCGCGCCGGTGGCGGTGGGCGAGATCCCGCCGGACACCCTGGTCGAGAAGGAGCAGTTCAAGGGGGACGTGTCGCCGTACTTCTCCGACCCGGACGCGGACGACCTCACCTACAAGGCCGAGTCTTCGGACGATGCGGTGGCGCTGGCCTGGGCTTCGGGCGACTCGATAGTCGTGACGGCTGTGAAGGAGGGGACCGCGACGATCACGGTGACCGCGACCGATCCCGGCGGCCTGTCGGCCACACAGACCACCGAGTTCACGGTGAGGGAGCCCAACAATGCCCCCAAGGCGGTCGGCGAGATCCCCGCGCAGAGCATCGAGCGCGACGACACAGTCAAGCTGGACGTCTCCGAGTACTTCGAGGACCCCGACGGCGACACGCTCACCTACACGGCCTCCTCATCGGACGAGACGGTCGCGGACACGGACGCCGACGGCGATACGGTGACGATCGTGGGCGCGGGCAAGGGCCGGGCCACCGTAACCGTCACCGCCACCGATCCGGAGGGCCTCACGGCCACGCAGGAGATCCCGGTCGGGGTGAACGCCCCCAGGGCGGTCGGCGAGATCCCCGATCGGGCCATGACCGAGGGCGACACCGTGAAGATCGACGTCTCGGAGTACTTCGAGGACCCCGACGACGACGAGCTCACCTACACGGTCGAGAGTTCCAGGAGGAGCGTCGCCAGGCCGAGCGTTTCGGGCTCCACGGCCACGATCGTGGCCCGAGCCCCGGGCAGGGCCACCCTGACCGTCACGGCCACCGACCCTGACGATCTCAAGGCCACGCAGGAGTTCCGGGCCGGGATCGCGCGCCCGCTCCCCGTGCACGACCTCTTCATCGAGGTGGACACGGCCGGTGACGTTGACACCCTGTCGAGCGTCACCCTGGACATGGCCGGGTACTTCGGCGACACCGACAGCGTCTTCGACTACGAGGCGGAGATCGGCCGCGACGACGTGGCGGAGATCGAGTCCGTGGACGAGACGGAGGTCACCGTCGAGCCCCTCGAGGTTGACACCGCCGTGATCACCGACAAGGTGCTCTTCGACACCACCACGGTGTCGGTGACCGCGACCGACGACCACGGGCTGGCGGTCACGCAGGAGGCGATGGTGAGGGTGGCGCCGGGGGACTACGAGGCGTGGGAGCTGATCGAGATCACGGACGAGGGCAAGATCAAGGCCGCGGCGTTGCTGGAGCTGGGCGACTGCTTCGACCTCGACGAGTGGGTATGGGGCGACACGGTCTACACCGTGCACTGGTCGGAGTGGCAGGTGCAGAGGGGGACCGGCTGGGTGCAGGTGCCGGGCACATACGTGGAACTCCAGGTCTGCCCCTACGACGACATCGAGGACGAGCCCGGCACCTACCGCTTCGTGGGCGAGGCGAGCGTGTGGCTGGACGAAGACGATCCGGAAGACACCGTGCGCACGCTCCGCCGGGCGGACAACACCGTAGAGATCGAGGACAGCCGCCCGCCGCCCCCGCCCGACTTCGCGGCTGCCTACACGGCGCCGGGCCCGGCAGGCGCCCACCCCGCCCGCCCGCACTCCGCCGCCCTCATCCGGCCTCGCAGCAGCGCGCGGCTGCGTTCCGTGCGGCGGTCACGGCGCGGCCGTGATGGGGCGGCCCGGTGTGCATATACACACTACACAACGTAGACGCGGGCAGAGTCGGCTACCCCAGTTCACATGTAACGCAACATGTCACCCTGCTACCCTGGACGGCGACTTCACCCTTCCACCGGTCTTGCCGCCGCCCTTCTCGCGCTTCCGTTCAACGCAAGCGCGCAGAGCCAGATGATAAGCGGTCGCGTCTGGTCCGCCGACGGGGTCCTGCTGGGCGGCGCCACCGTGCGCCTCGTTGCCGCCGCCGATTCGACTCATCGGCGCGTGGTTGGCACCGACCGACTCGGCTTCTTCGCCTTCAGTGGCGTGCTGCCCGGCGCCTACGTCCTCACGGTGACCCGGATCGGCTTTGCCCGACACAGCGAGGAGCTTGATGTCACCGCCGGGACGCCCGTCGATCGCGACATCGAGTTGGTGCCGCAGGCGATCGAGCTCGATGTGCTCGAGGTCGAAGGGGATCGAAGCCGAGCCCGTGTCACCTTCGAGCAATCCGCCGGCGAGACCTTGCGGGAAATCAGCGGCGAGGCGATGAAGGCGCTCCCGGGGCTGGCGGAGACCGACCCGATCCGGGCGGTGGAAGTGCTCCCGGGTGTGAGCACGGTGTCGGACTTGTCGGCAGCCTTCAATGTGCGAGGGGGATCGGCCGACCAGAACCTGATCCTCCTTGACGGCGTCCCCATCTTCAGTCCCTTCCACTCGGGGGGCATGTTCTCGGCCTTCAACGCGGACATGATCGAGCGCGTCGAGTTGCGGGCGGGCGGGTTCCCGGCCGAGTTCGGTGGCCACGTATCCTCGGTGCTGACGGTCGAGACGGATATGGGCGACGGGGTGACCGGCGTGGAGGCGGGGATGAGCATGCTCGCGTTGCGCGTGGCCGTGGACGGATCACTGCCGCGCTATGCGTCGGATGCGCTGGGCCTGGCCAACTCGCGCTGGCGCCTTTCCGGACGGCGATCCTACTACGACATGCTGGTCAAGCCCTGGAGTGAGTTCCCATACCGGCTATTGGACCTGCAAGGGGCGCTCGAGGCGTGGACCGGTGGGGGCAACCGCCTCCGGTTAACCGCGTACTCGGGCGGCGATGTCTACGACCTCTCTGGCGTGCGTGACACTCCGCTTCCGTTGCGCTGGTCGTGGGGGAACGATGCTGCCGGCGGTTCATGGACGCATCCGATCAGAGGGGGCCGGTCGGTGGATGTCCGGGCCTCGCACTCGCGTTACGCCGGCGACTTCGAGTTCGTGGAGACCGGCCTGCAATTCCGCACGTCCATCCAGGAGACTGCCGTGCGTGCCGATCTGGAGCTCCGTCCGACGGGACACACCCGGTGGAAGTCGGGTGTCGCGGTGAAGTGGCTCGAATTCAAGAACAGCGCTCGGGCAACCGGCACAGTCCTGGGCGAGAACGGCGGAAGCGGCCGGGAATTTGCGGTCTACACGCAGACCGACTGGAAGCCGAACCCGCACTGGATGCTCGAAGCGGGACTGCGGCTGGACTACTGGCGTCCGGATCCGGGCGGACCGGGGGCCACCCTGTCTCCCCGCTTTGCGGCCAAGCGCCTCATCGGGGACGGGAACGCGGCCGTGCACCTGGCAGTGGGGCGCTACTCGCAGTTCCGGCATTCGGTTCGCGACGAGGAGATGCCCCTGGGGATCGACCTGTGGGTACTGGCGGGCGCAAACGCGCCGCCCGTCGTGTCGGACCAGCTGCAACTGGGGGTGGAGGGCTTCCTCGGAGGGGACGAGTGGTTCGCCTCGTTGGAAGGGTACTTCCGGACCTTCGACGGGGTGATCATGTTCAACGCCGCCGAGGACCCGGACGACCACCTGGACGACTTCGTATCCGGTGACGGGTGGGCCTACGGCGCCGACCTCTTCGTGAAGCGGGATCGCGGAGCGACCACGGGGTGGGTCGCGGTCTCCTTCCTCAAGACGGAGCGAACCTTCCCGGACACCCGATCCGGCCTGGAACCGCCGCCCGACCTGACATATCCGCCCGTCTTCGACCGCCGGGTCGACATCGACCTGGTGCTGCGCCGCGCACTCGGCTGGTGGGGGCTGGAGGCGGGCCTGCGCGCGAACTTCGGGACGGGGGTACCGTACACGCGGGTGGCGGATCAGTTCGACGTGTACGGCTGGCACCCGGTGCGAGAGGAGCTCTTCCTGGGCGACCGCGCCGCCGTGGTGCTGGGTCCGCGCAATGGGGAGCGCTATCCGGCACGACATCGTTGCGACATTTCCTTCAGGAAGCCGATCCAAAAGCGGTGGGGACGGATGACCCCATACCTGAGCATCCACAATCTCTACAACCGGAAGAACGTCCTCCTGTATTCCTTCGACTACGGCTCCCAACCCCCGACGCGCTCCGGCGTGTCGATGATCCCCTTCCTCCCGACGCTGGGCGTCGACGTGTCCTTCTGATGCGTGGCGCATTGTCTGCGAGCGCTTGCCTGGCCGCCGCGACGTGCCTGCTTGCGGGGTGCGCGCTCACCGAAGTGGCGGTCGCAGTGCCCGACGACTTGATCGTGGCCGAGGTGCAGGTGGTACTGACCCTCGCGCCGGACACGGACGAGGTGACCCTGACCGCATTGGCGCTCCTGCACCGGACCCGCCATCCCGAAGGAGCGCCGAGCCTCTCGGGTGCCGTGGTCGAGGTGTCGGCAGGGCAGAGACGGGTGGTTCGCCTGTGGAAGCAGGAGAACCTCGCGCGTTGCATCGCCCGAGACCCGCTCAGCCCTCATGTGGTCACCAGACATACCCGCTATGCGGTTTGTTACCGGGTTGAGGTCACACCGGCACCGTTCACCGCCGGGGAGAAGCTCTCCTTGAAAATCACCGCGCCCGACGGCCGGGTTCTCACCGGGGTCAGCCGGTTGCCCGGCGTCTTCACCCTCGTCGGCCTCGAGCACGAAGGCGGCCGCTGCCGGCTCGATCCCGGCACGAACTACCGCTTCCGTTGGACCCAGGCCGGGAACGTCTGGATCCACGTGGCGGGCGCCCGCTTCGAAGGCATCGCGGGACCCCTGGCGCGACGCGGGATTTCAGCGCCCGATACGGTGTATCTTCTGGGACTCGCGACGGGCAGGCAGGATACGGCTATAGCCTTCTCCCGGGACTTCGGCGTCGTCAATGACTTCTTCAGCCGCCGCAGCGAGACGCGCAAGATCATCCGCGAGTTGCGGAAGGGGCTTCCGGACGGGTCCAGCGCAACCGTGGCGATCGCCGCCGCCGACCGAAACTGGGTGAATTGGACTTGGGCCCGTGGCGCTCTGAACCCCTCGGGCTGGGTTCGGATCCCGTCGGTATTCGGCGGCGGGACGGGTGTCTTCGCGACCGCGACGCGAAGGCAGGTATGGGTGAATTCGAGCGGGAACGGAGAGGATGGACTGCCGCTGTGCGGGCCTGCCGAGCCTTGACGGTACGAGGTCTACGGAGGAGTTGGTGTAGCCCGCATCTCCTCAAGAGTCCAACTCGGAGACGTCGATCGCGATATCCAAGCCACACATGCGGCCCTTCATATCCCCCGTGAATCCCAGGTCATCATCCCATTCGGTGCTCTCGAATGTCAGATCGAGCGAGCAGGTGTCCGTATCTCCGTTCCGCCTCCGCCACGTCATGGCGCCCGACGCCGTAAGCCTGGCTGCGCCCTTGACGAATTCGAAATTGTCGTCGAAAACCGCCCAATAATCCGAGCCGAGTCTGACGTCGGGTTTGCCGTTCAGGGTCAGCGTGTCGCTGACGATGTCCATCTCGCAGTCGGCCGGTACTGGTTGTCCTCGGGGTCCATGACCGCCTCTGGCGGGTCGGCTACCACAGGTGGTTCCTGAGGAGGTATCCCAGCCGCGTGTCGTGCTCGCCCAGGAAGCGGGCGACCGCGGTCACCGGGACCTCCTCCGCCATATCGGCCACGAAGGCCTCCAGGCCCCGGGTGAACCCGGCCCGCAGCCGGGCCCAGGGTATCCGGGCCTGCCTGATTCCGCACGCGGGACAGACGATCCGCGGCGAGGGCGCGTGCAGCACGGTGCGGTACTCGAAGAAGTCCAGGTGACGCCACTCCTTCCAGTGCGTGTCGTACGCCTTGCAGTTCCGCCGGCCACAGCCCGAACAGGCGAAGGTCCCGCCGCTCTCGAAGTTCAGCAGGACGGACAGCACCCCGATTTCCGGCTCCAGCTCCGCGCTGTCCACGTACCAGGGCCTTCGGATGCCCAGCGTCCGTTCCAGCAAGTCCATTCTCTCCATTTGCCTGCCATCCAATATGCGTGCGGAGGGGTGTTTTGTGAATCGCCCCCGCCCGGCGAACCGGACGGGGGCGATCCCGGGCAGCTCCCGCGGGATGCGAGAGGGGTTGGGGTTAGCTCATCACTCGGGCACGTTCTTCACGGTGACCGTGGTGGACGTGGCGGTCACGGGTTCTTCGTAGACCTGGTCGTCCTCGGACGTGTCCGTAACGGTGACCGTGTAGGAGATCGTCCTCACGGCGTCGGCGGTGACGTTCCTGGCCGTGATCGTGATCTCTTCCGAGGTGTCGCCGGCCGTGAACGTCACGGTCGTCTCGGTAGACGTGAAGTCGCCCGTGTTGAAGTTGAGGTCAACCGTCACGGTCTCGTCCGCTGACGGCTCGTCCGTCAGGGAGATGGTGTACGTGAACGAGCCGCCTTCATTCACCGTCACCCCGGTGGTGCCGACCACCACCTGGGAGGCTTCGTCGTCCAGGACCTGGACCGTCACGTCGTCGACGTTCATGCCGGTGTAGCCTCCGCCCAGCACGCCGTGACTCAGGGTGAACGCGCTGTGGGACGCCGTGTCCGCGTCGTCGGTGGGAGTGATCGACACAGGCTGTGCGGTACTCCAGTTGTCGGCGGTGAAGGTCACCTGGTTCGTGCCCAACGCCACGTCCGAGGGATCTCCGCTGATCTCGATGTTCACGTTGCCGCCCACCGGCTGCGAATTCAGCACTATGCTGTAGCTCCCGGCCACGGCCTCGTTTACCTCCATGCCCGTGGCGGTCAGGTTGACGCCCTTGGTGTCGGTCTCGGTGAACGCCACGTTGATCGTGTCCCCCAGACCGCCGTGGTAGCCCGTAAGGGTGTCGCCGGCGAAGGTGAACTCGAGATCGGCGTCGTTCGGCTCGGCGTCGTCGTCGGTCGCGGCCGTCACAATCAGCTCCTGCTCGTCCTCCCAATCGGCGGCGGTGAAGCTCAGGCTACTGCCTGCATCTATGGTCAGACCGGTGCCGGCGGTCACGGTGACGATCACGGTCGAGTCCGCGGTCGGCTCAGTCGCCAACGTCACCTGAATCGTGTCCGTCGCCCCTTCCGTCATCTCTTCCGAGAAGGGGGTCACCGAGTCTACCTCCATCAGCACGACCCCGGCCGTCGGATCCGCCGGCGGCGACGCCCGCGTCACCGCGACGGTGTACGTCATGGACGTCGAGCCGTCCTCGGCGGTCGAGACGATATTGACCGTCGTGGTCGATCCCGCCGTGAGCGCGACCGGGTTGGCCGGAGTTTGAGCGGTGGACCCGTCGGTGTCGGTCTGCGTGTAGGTGAACGTGGCGGTCGCAACGTCGTGTTCTACCTCGGCCGTGTACGACGTCGTCTCCGAGTCGAAGGCCGGCTCGAGAGTCACACCGCTCAGGCTCGCCAGCGTCGCGACGTTGTTCGCGCGCTGTATCACCAGGCCGTAGTGGGCCGTATCCTCCCTGCTCTCGGAGACCACCCTGATCGTCAGGGTGTCCACTTCATTCGGATCTCCCAGCGCAAACTGGTGGCCGTCTTCGTCCGAGTCGGTATCGCGGTCGCTGACCGTCACGGACGCGTTGGCGTCCACCGTCTCCCACTCGACCGTAACCGTGTCGGGGACCTCGACGACACTCATGAACATCGTATCGACGTTGTTGCCAGGGTGGGTGAGCGTTACGGCGTCGCCTTCGACCTCCAGGGATTCGAGCTCGTCGTCGGCGCTCCTGTCGCGGTTCCGGGTGTTCAGGTAGTACGTCTCGGAGACGCTGTCCTCGGACTCCATCTCGATCTCGTACAGCTTGTTCACGCTGAGACGGTAGCGGGTGTCCCTGCAGACGTCGTCCTCGTACCTGTCCTCGTCGTCCGACGGGTTCAACGCGTCGAGTGCGTCCTCGTCGTCGTCGTTGTACTCCTTCACCATCACGACCCGCTGCGCGCAGTACTCGTTGCCCTCTTCCACGTCACCGAGCTCCACCAGGTCGATCCGCATGTTCATGGAACTGCCCGTCGGGTTCTTCGTCTCCAACGTGAAGGCGCGCGCCACGGTCTTCCCGTCACCGGTACCGACAGCCGGGGTCTCCTCCTCCTCGCCGTCGACCAGGTCGACCCGGAGGAACTCCTCCCTCGTCAATTCGTCGTCGATCGGCGCCGCACGGCTGACCATCAGGCTGTACTCGTGGTCGTCGTAGCCGTTCTCGGCGGTGACGGTCACGGTGATCGTGTTCTCCCTGTCCTCACCCTCTCTGAAACCGTCTCTGGTGCTGGTGGTGTTGGTCCTGTTCCAGTCCAGCGTGCACCTGTGGAACCTGCACACCGTGGTGCCCATCTTGACCTCGACGCTGGCGTCGGCGGAAAGGAGGCTGTTGCGGAACCCGAAGTAGAAGCTGACGGACGCCGACTTCCAGCTGATCGTGCCCCTGTTGCCCCCGTCCGTTTCCTCCGTGCCCGTGTCGCGCTCCCAGCCCGTCGGCCACGAGACCGCGGTGTCGAAGCTCTGGGGGGTGTCGCCCTGCGTCCTGCCGCGCACTTTGAGGCTGGTACTCACGAAGTCACCCGACGACGCACGCTCGTTGTAGACGTGCAGCATGGGCATGTTCTCGAAGTCGTCCTTGCCTCGGATGCTGGCCCTGACCGTCTCGGGGGCCGGGTACCTGCAGGTGCCGTCGCTGTTCCTCGGCCCGTCGTCGTCCGGTTTCGCGGATGAAGCCGAGGAGGTCGTCATGCAGGGAACCGCCCAGCCGGCGTCGGCGATCCTGGCGGTGTAGTCGCCCTCCGTGAGGTCCTCGCGGCCGTACTGGCCACTGAAGTTGGCTTCCACTTCCTGTTCGCCGTTGGTGTAGCTGTTGAGGAACAGGTCGGTGAATATCAGGTCGACGCTATTGGCGCTGCCGCTCAGGTTGTTCACCTCGCCCTCGACTTCGCCGTCCTTGTAGAACAGGCCGAAGTTGTAGAGCGTTCCGCACTTCTGGTTCGGCGGATCGTTGTCGTCGCAGACCCTGACGCTCGTGTTCGAGACGCTCCTGCTCGTGTAGCTGCTCACGTAGGGCAGACGGAAGTCGCCTTCCTCCAGGTACGACGAACTCGGGTATTCCTGGGCGCTGGCGCTCCAGGTGCTATGGAGTCGTTTGGAGCCGGTGCTGAGCGTCTGGTACCAGCGGACGATCAGGTGGTCGTTCGTGCTCGGCCTGATCGTGTACCCGCTTCCTCCCTCCACGCCCGTGAACTCGTAGAACCCGCGTTCGTCGGTCGTGTCGGTCATCGTCGGTAAGCCCGTCCGCGTCAGCCTCACCGTAATGCCCGCTACCGCCTCGTCGCCGCGGAACTTCTGGTCGCGGTTCACGTCGTTGCCGATGTAGCCCATGATCTTCAGGCCCAGCCGCCGGGTGCTCCACCTGGCGGTGTCCTGATCCGCGGTGCCGACGTACTTGGTCAGGGTGTCCTTGTCGTCGGTGTCTTCGTCGTGGTAGACGTAGACCGACTTGGTCGGCGGGTCGTCGGTCACCTTGTACCGGCTGGTGCTGTAGGCGGTGATGTCGTACACGCCGTCCTGGAGCCCGTCGATCTTGTAGGCGCCGTTCGTGCCGCTCGTCGCGGAGTCCACCTCGGCGCCGTGATTGTCGGTCGTGGGCTCGAGGTGGACCTTGTGGCCTCTCTGGTCGCCCACGTTGCCGACGATCGAGCCGGTCATCCACTGGTAGCCCCAGGTGGCGCAGTTTTCGTCGCTCGTCGCTTCCTCCGGGTCCTGTTCATCCGACGACAGGCATATCTTGACCTCGGGCACGCCGCCGTTCCCGTCGCCGAAGGTGCCGAGCACGGTGCCGCCCACGGACAGATCGTCCTCGTTGAAGGCCTCGATGTCGCCGCGCAGTCCAGCGTCGGCCGCGGCTCCGACCTCGACGCGGTCGCCGCCCAGGTCCAGGCGGATGGTGAACTCGGCGTCAGCCGGCAGGCAGGTGGCCTCGAACAGGCCGGTCACGCGATTCCTGGTCAAGAACCTGGCCTCACGGTCATCGGTCCTCGCGTGGCCCCTGGGGTTGGAGCAGAAGTCGTGGTTGTACTTGTACGGCACCAGGCGGTTGCGGTCGTCGCGGGTGAGCAGGGTGAACTCCATCTCGCGGGCGACGCTCGAAGCAGGCCGCTGGTCGCCCTCGGGCACCTTGCTCTGGTAGTTGGTGAACCCTTCCACGTCGTCGGTCTCGCGGTAGAGGCCGAGCACGAGCGTTTGGGTCGTCCAGGTGACGTAGATGGCGCCCCTGTCGTGGCCGGGGCTGTCGGACTTGCTGTCCTTCGGCAGCTTGAGCCCGTCGAAGCTGAAGGTCAGCCTGCCCGGAGAGTCGCCCCACTTCTCCTTCATGTCCACCGAGTCCGCCTGGTCGTCGGCCAACTCGATGGTGAAGCTCGCCGGGATCTGGGCGGTCGTGAGGGTGGTCGTAAAGGTGGCCTTTCCGTCGCTGCCCGTCGTGCTCGATCCGACCGTGGCCGCACCTCTCTTGACGTTCGCCTTCCAGCCCGGCAGGAACTCGTTGCCGTCCTTGGCGTCCTCGTTGCTCTTCACCCACCACTGGAAGTTCGCACGGGTGTTGAGCAGCCGCGCCCCCGTCGGGGCGTCGCTCTCGCGGTCGACCGACTCGTACTCGATCTCGATGTGGTCGTTGTCCGATACCACCAGATCGGTGGGCTGGGACGTCACCTTGACGAAGACCAGGTTGTCGTGCCCCTCGCCGCCCGGGCCCGTGTTCTTGCTGCGCGGGAAGCTGAAGCTCGCCATGCCGTCCGCCCCGGTCGTCCTGGTGCCGAGGATGTTGGTGCCGTCATCGGCGTCCTCGGCGGTCGGGTACATCTTCATGGTCACGCCCGGGACCATGGTCTCGGTCGCCCTGGTGCGGGTCCCCATCGCCGCTCCGACGTTGATCGTCTGCGTGACGATCCGGAAGGGGAGGTTGAGGTCCACGTCCGTAGCCGCGGGAACGTTGATCCCGATGTTGAGCTCATTGCCCGAGAACGCGTAGCCCTCGTGGGCCAGGGCGGCCCTCAGTTTCGCGGTCATGTTGATGACCACGTTGTACGTTCCGGCCTTCAGGCCGTCGAAGGAGTACATGCCGGCCGAGTCCGTCGCCCCGATCCGGGAATCGTTGACCCCGGGTCCCTGAAGGAGCAGCGGGAACTCGCCGAACGCCAGCACCGGCTCGCCCTCGGTGTGCATGCTGTCGACCTTGACCTCGTCCGCAAACAGCATGCCGCTGACCGAAGCGGTCGTGGTGTGCTCGCCCTCGAAGTCCACGATCCTGGCCTCTTCGTCGCCCAGTTCCTCGACCTCGATCTCCATGACCTCGAAGATGTACGCGTCCTCGTCCGGGTTCTCGATCTCGACCTCGTAGTCGCCGCCCGCCAGGCCGGGGAAGTTGTACTCCCCGTTGGCGTCGGTCATCACCTCGTCCTCCATGTCGCCGTCGAGCGTGACCATCACGCCCTCGAGGCTCATGTCCGGATCCGTCACGAACACCTGGCCGCTGATGCTGGCCCGGCGGAGCATCGAACCCGCGAACGAGACGTCGTCCTGCTCCTGCCCGACCGAGAGGCTCACCGAGCGCGAGGTGGTCGGGAAGTCGTAGGTGTCCTCGTCCGGGTTCTCGATGGAGACGGTGTAGCTGCCCTTGCGCAGCCCGTCGAACATGTACTCGCCGTCCGAATCGGTCTCCATCTCCATGTCCGTGTCGTGGTCGCCGGTGAGCATCACCATCACGTCGCCCATCGGGTCGCCGTCCAACGTGACCTCGCCGCCCACGCTCGCCGTGCGGACGATGTCGGCGTCGAAGCTCCACATCGCCGTCTCGTCCGTCGCCACCGCGCCCATCCGGCTCTTCGTGGCGAAGTCGTACTCGTCGTCGGTCTCGCCGAGCTCGATGCGGTAGACGCCCGCGAGCAGCTCGTCGAACATGTAGCCGCCGTCCTCGTCGGTCATCATGGCGCCCAGGACCTCGCCCGTGGTGGCGCCGAGCACCTTGATCAGCGTCACGCCGACGTTCATGAGGGCGTCGCCCTCGGCGGAGACGGTCCCCATGATCACCACGGTCCGGAGCGACCGGCCCATGAAGTTGTGGATCGCCGCCTCGTCGAGCTCCAGCTCGATGCTCATCATCGACGGGTCGAACTCGTACTCGTCGGTGTCGTAGCCCGAGAGCGTGAGCGTGTAGTCGCCCGCCGCCAAGCCCGAAAACGCGTACTGGCCGTCGCCGTCGGTCATGCCGCTGCGGTCCTCTTCGCCGGCCAGCGTGACCGTCAGGCCGCTCATCGGCTCGTCGTCGATGGTGACGCGGCCGCTCACGCCGGCGGTCCTGAGCAGGATGCCGTCGAAGGCCACCTCGGCCGTCTCGCGAAGCCCCACCGAGACCGACTTGGTGGTCACCTCGAAGCCGTACTCGTCGGTGTCGTACCCGGAGATCGTCACCGAGTAGTCGCCGGCGTGCAGGTCGCCGACCTCGTACATGCCCGCGCCGTTCGTCGTCTCTTCGAACTCCTCGTCCTTCGGGCCGCCGGACACGGTGACCGTCACGCCCGGAAGCGCGTCGCCCTTGACCGTGACCTCGCCCTCGATCGCCGCCGTGCGCAGCAGGATGCCCTCGAACTCGACCGTCGCCGTCTCCTTCAGCGCGACCGTCACGTTCTCCGACGTCACGTCGAAGCCGAACTCGTCCCTGTCGTAGCCCGTGATGGCGACCGAGTAGTCGCCGGCGTGCAGCCGGTCGAAGGACCACTGCCCGGCCGCGTTGGTCACTACGGCCATGTCCTCGCCCTTGCCGCTCAGGCTCACCGTGACGCCGTCGAGCGGGCCGTGGCCCGCGACGGAGACGGTGCCCTTGATGCCCGCGGTCCTCAGCGCGATCCCCTCGAAGGGGACGCTGCCGGTCTCGCCGCGGGCGACGGTGACGGTCTTCGAGGTGGTCTCGAAGCCGTACTCGTCGTCGTCGTAGCCGGAGATGGCGACCGCGTACTCGCCCTTGCGCAGCTTGTCGAACATGAACTGCCCGGCGGCGTTGGTCCGCTCCGTGAAGTCCTCGCCCCGGCCCTGCAGGCTGACGGTCACGCCGGCCAGTCCGACGCCCTCGACGCTCACCTGGCCCGAGACGCCGGAGGCGCGCAGGTAGGTGCCGTCGAAGCTCACGACCTTCGATTCGCCAACTGAAACCTGGGCCGTGGACGAAGTCGCGCCGAAGGCGATGTCGTCGCTGTCGAACCCTGAGATCTCGATGGTGTAGTTACCCGCGCGAAGCCCGGTGAAGGCATACTGGCCGTTTGCGCTGGTCAGCGTTTCCGAGTCGGAAACACCGGAAAGCGCAACCTTAACACCGCTTAGCCCTTCGTTTTCCACCATCACCGTCCCCATAATGGCCGATGTACGGATGTAGGAGCCATTGAAGTTGACGGTGACGGTCTCGCCGTCTTCCGAAAGCGTCGCCGGAGCGGACGTCTGCGCGAAGCTGGCGTCCTCCGGGTAGTTGCTGATGGTGACCGTGTACGTTCCCACTTCGACGTCCGCGAAGCTGAACGTACCTCCGTTCGCCGTGGTGGCTGTGACGCCGCTGCTCAGGGTGACGGTCGCCCCGTCGGCCCCGTCACCCTCGATCGCCACCTTACCCATTATGGTACCGGTGGCCGGCGGCGGAATCGGATCCTCTCCGCACGCGCTGATCACGGGGACTGCAAGCAACATCGCCATCGCCAGTAGCTTGAGTCTGTTCATCTCGTCGTCCATTCCCTTTGGATGGAAGGTTCTCGCTGCCGGTCGTCCCCGCCGGCCTCGTGCCGGGGGATCCGGGCGAGCCGAATCTATGGTTAGCGTCTCCGAAGGACCGTGTCCGGCACCTCCGATGGACGGTGTTCAGGGGTTGTCAATTGTCCGCGCCTGTGCGGACGGCCAACTCCATTGCAAGAGTGGTGCCACAATGGCCCATCGTCCTATGTCCTTTTATATCAACGACATAGGTATTCGTGAGCCGCTGCCCGGGTGTACGAAAACCGTCCGTTGGTCAGCTTTCGAACCCCCTCCGTCGACAATCCGGCGGGACTCCGGGCCCCTGCCCGTCCGGGGAGGCATCCGGTTTCCCGCCCGCCTCATCGCTTCCGGAGGTACCGCTCGGCCAGGTTCACCAATTCCGCCGAGCCCAGAAAGAGGGGCGTCCGGTCGTGGAGCCCCTCCGGAACGATGTCCAGAATGTCGCACCTCCCGTCCGACGCCCTTCCTCCCGCCGCCGCACACACCAGCGCCAGCGGGGCGGCTTCGTAGAGGATCCGCAGCTTGCCCGCCGGGGCCCTGGTGTCGCGCGGGTACATGAAGATCCCGCCCTGGAGCAGGGTGCGGTGCACGTCGGAGACCATGGAACCTATGTAGCGCGACTTGTAGCCGCCGCCGTCCTCCCCGTTCACGCCGCGAAAACGGTCCACCAGGCGCTGCTCTCCCCGCCCCCAGCGCGCGTAGTAGGCCTCGTTGACCGAGTAGATCCTGGCCGGCGGGTCCGGGATGCGGATGGCGGGGTGGCTGAGCAGGAATTCGCCGAGCGACGGGTCGAGGGTGAAGCCGTGAACGCCTCCCTCCACGCCGGTCGTGTAGACCATCATGGTGGACGACCCGTAGATGACGTACCCGGCCGCCACCTGGCGCAGCCCGGGCTGGAGGCAGTCGGCGAGCGTTCCCGGGGTGCCCCGCGGCGACACCCGCTGGTGGACCGAGAAGATCGTGCCGATCGAGACGTTGACGTTGATGTTCGACGAGCCGTCGAGCGGGTCGAAGAGGAGGACGTAGTTGCCGATCTCGAACCGCTCCGGGATCGGGATGATGTCGTCGCACTCCTCCGAGGCCATGCAGCAGAGGTGGCCGGCGTGGTCCATCGCCTTGACCATCACCTCGTGGGCGAAGGCGTCGAGCTTCTGGACCCGCTCGCCCTGCACGTTGGTGTCGCCGGTCGCGCCCAGGATGTCGATGAGGCCGGCCATGTTCACCTCGCGGGAGATGATCTTCGCGGCCAGCGCGATGTCGTAGAGCAGCGCCGAGAACCGCCCCGAGGCGGCGGGGTGGGCGCGCTCCTGGTCGATGATGTGGCGATCGATGGTGACGACCTTGCTTCGCATGGCCGGGAAGATGGGCGCGGGGTGGAGGGGGGGCAAGGCGGGGCGGGGCGCATCGTCGTCGAAGCGCGAGGCGCTGGCGCCGAGATCATCCGGGGCCGGCGGCCGGACCACGGTGCCGGCGGCGCGATCCCCTCACAGTGACCGACCCGTCGCCGCGGGCCGTGAGCGTGACCGTGCCGTCGCGGTCCGTTCTGTATACGTGCGCGCCCGCGCGGGCCAGCCGGGCGAGGACGGCGGGGTCGGGGTGGCCGTAGCGGTTGCGGGCGCCGACCGGGATGAGGGCGTAGCCGGGCGAGACCGCGCGCACGAAGTCCTCCGAGGTCGATGTGCGGCTGCCGTGGTGGCCGACCTTGAGGAGGGTCACGGGGCCCTGGTCGAGGAGGCGGGACTCGACGGCGGCGTCGGCGTCGCCCATGAGCAGGGCCGAGAAGGCGCCGTAGCTCACGCGCAGGACGACCGACCAGTCGTTGGGCGAGGCGGCGGCGGAATGGCCGGATGGGCCGCCGGGGGCGGGGCTGAGCACCTCGAAGCCGACCCCGTCGACGGTCCACGCGTCGCCTGCGGCCGCGCGGCGCCAGGGGATCCGCGCCCGGCGGGCCTCGGCCGCGCCGTCCATGTGGCCGCTCTGGCCGCCGCTGAAGCCGGGCCCCAGCACGGCGCCCGCCGGGACGTGGCGCAGCACCGACGCGAGTCCCCCCGCGTGATCCTCGTCGGGGTGGGTGAGCACGACGGCCTCCAGGCGGCGGGCCCCCTGGCCGTGCAGGTAGGGCACGACCCGGGTGAGGCCCGCGTCGGAGCCGCCGAAGCCGCGCGGCCCCGCGTCCACGAGGAGCCAGCGGCCGCGCGGGGTGCGGAGCGCGATGGCGTCGCCCTGTCCCACGTCGATGGCCACGATCCGCAGCGTCCCCCGCCCGGCGAGCGAGAGCGCGGCCTGGCCGGCCCACAGCACGGCCAACGCCGAGAGCGCCGCGACCGCGGCCCGCACGGCCGGGCGAATGCTCCACTGCGCCCCGCCCGCGAGCAGGAGCGGCAGCAGCGCCCCCGCCGTGAGGAGCGCCGCTTCGCGGGGCGTGACCGGCGCGACCGTGCCGGGGATGGCGCCCAGGGCGGCGGCGGCGGCGGTGACCATGTGCAGCAGCCCCTCCGAACCGGCCCCGGCCAGCGCGGCGCCGGGCAGGTGCAGCACGTCCATCACGATCGTGACGATGACTCCCGGCACGGCGGCCGCCACCAGCGGGGTGAGCGCGATCGAGGAGGGCAGCGAGAGGAGCGGGACCTGGCCGAAGTGGTACGCCAGCACGGGCGCGGTGAAGACGGAAGCGCCGAGTCCGGCCGCCACGGGCGAGGCGATCCAGCCGCGGCCGCGGTGGGCCGGCCAGTGCCGCAGGATCCAGCGGGTCATCATGAGGATGCCGGCCGTGCCCGCCACGGTGAGCTGGAAGCCCGCTCCGGCGACGACCGAGGGGCGCACCAGCGCGATCATCAGCATGGAGAGGCCGAGAGCGCCCAGGGCGCGGGCGGGCGTCTGGCGCAGGCGCCCCAGCACGAAGGCGGTGGTCATCCAGGCGGCGCGGGTGGCGGAGGTGGGGGCGCCGATGAGCAGCACGTAGGCCCAGACGCCGATGGCCATGCCGGCCGCGCGGGTGCGGGGGGGGCGGCCCGTCATTGCGATCAGGCCGCCCAGGAGCGCGGCGATCACCCCGACGTGAAACCCCGAGATGGAGAGGAGGTGGGCGCTTCCCGAGCGCGCGAAGGCGTCCCAGAGTTCGCGCGGGATGCCGTCGCGCTCCGCGAGCACGAGCGCCGAAGCCACCCCGGCCTGGGCGCCCAGCCTGCGCTCGAGCGCCTCGGCCGCGCGCCCCCGGATGGCTGAGCGCACGCGGTCGGTCCAGGGGACGGGGGGGTGGGGGCCCTTCAGCTCCCTGACCGACGACGCGCTCAGGTAGACCGCGACGGAGCCGTCGGGACGCTCGGACCGGAACCAGCGGCCCGCGACGGTCACCGGACGGGCCTCGGGGGGCTCTTCGCCGCGGGTGTAGACCCGGACGGGTCCGCCGCATCCGCCCCGGGCGCCTGCGTTCACCCGCAGCGTCGACGCCCCCTCGGCGCCGGCTCGGATGAAGTACCCCGTCACGGTGGCCTCGGCCCCGTCGCGGACGGCGGCGGTGCAGGCGTCGCGGACGCGTCGGTCGGCGGTCCCCCACGCCAGTCCGGCCGCGAAACAGAGGAGCACCAGGACGGCACGGCTGAGCGGGCCGCGCCATAGCGCGATGGGAAGGGTGAGGATCAGGAGCGGGAGGAGGGTCCGGTCGAACCCGAGGGCCGTGCCGGCCGCCGCCCCGGCGGCGAAACCGGTGGCCGTCCACAGAATCGGGGGCGCGCCCCTCACTCCAGTCGCATGTCTCCCTGTTCGCGTTCATCGTGGGCCGGGTCGCCCGATCCCGCGGCCAGGCCTTCCCGGAGGTGCCTCTCCCGCAGCAGGCGCCGCACCTTGAGGTCGGCGTTGATCCCGGCCGCCAGCACGACGCCCATTCCCACCACCATGCCCCCGAAGGCCACGTAGGTCACCGGCACGCGGCTGAGCGTCACGACGCCCAGGTCGATGCTGACGACGCGGCCGGCGTTCCAGACGGCGAATGCCGCACCCAGGACCATGACGGCGGCCAGAGCCAGCCAGCCCGCAAACCTCCTCATCGGATCAGGCGTCCGCGCCGGCGAGGCCGGACCCGTTGGCTTGCGCAACCGCCTCCGCGATGAAGGTCACCCCCGTGGTGTCGACCAGGCGCACGCTTCGGTAGCTGCCGACGTCCTTCCCGGTCCCGGGCATCACCACCGCCTTGTTCCGCCGGGTCCGCCCCAGCACCATGCGCGGCTTCCTGGCCGTCCGCTCGATCAGAATGTCCTCCACGCGCCCGAGCTCGCCGTAATTGATCTCGGCCTGCACGGACCGGGTCGCGCCGATGAGCCGTTCCAGACGGCGCCGGGCGACCGGCCGGGGGACGAAGTCCTCCTTGCGGAAGCGGGTTGCGGGCGTCCCGGGCCGGGGACTGTAGCAGTAGGTGAAGGCCTCGTCGAAGCGGACCTCCGCGAGGAGGCTCAGCGTTTCCTCGAAGTCCCGGTCGGTCTCGCCGGGAAAGCCGGCGATAACGTCGGTGGACAGCGCCACGTCGGGCACTCCCGCACGGAGGAGGTCGACCTTCTCCAGGAAGGACTCCCGGGTGTAGCGCCGCACCATGCGCTTGAGGATGCGGTTGCTCCCGGATTGCACGGGCAGGTGGAACTGCTCGCAGACGGCCGGCTCGGCCCTCATCACCTCGACCAGTTCCTCCGTCACGTCGTTGGGGTGGGGCGAGGTGAAGCGCACGCGGCGGATGCCGGGGACGCGGGCCACGGCCCGCACGAGGCGCGCGAACGACCAGTCGCCGTGCCGGTAGGAGTTGACCGTCTGCCCGAGCAGCGTGACTTCGGTGATGCCGTCGCCGGCCACGCGCCGGACCTCGCGCACCACGTCCCCGGGGTCGCGGTTCTTCTCCGGACCCCGCACATACGGGACGATGCAGAAGGTGCAGCGGTGGTTGCAGCCGCGCTGGACCGGGATCCAGGCGGTGACAACCGAGCGCCGGCGCTGCTCCAGGCCCAGGTAGTTCTCGTCGAGGGACAGCTGCAGAACCGAGAGGCGCCTGTTCGTGCGCCCGCCGGGCGGGAGGATCGACCTCAGCGCGCCGCCGAGGCCGCGGTAGCCGTCGGGCCCCATGACGAGGTCCACGCTGGGCACCTTGGCGAGCAGGTCGTCGCCCATGCGCTGGGCCATGCAGCCCGTGACCGCGATCACCAGCCAGGGGCGCCTGCGCTTGAGGCCGCTCAGCTGGCCGACCCGCCCCAGCACCCGCGTCTCCGCGTGCTCGCGGATCGCGCAGGTGTTGACCACGATCACGTCGGCGTCCTCGGGAGCGTCGACGACGCCGTACCCTTCCTTCTCCAGCACTCCCTCCATGAGTTCGCCGTCGGCGATGTTCATCTGGCAACCGTAGGTCTCGACGTAGACGCTGTTGCCGTGGCCGCCGCCGCCGGGTTCGGGGGCCGCCGGCATCCCGGGCGCTGCCTTCAGGGGTGCCGCGGTCTTCACGGTCGCCGCCCCCATTGCGTCCACGGCTCCCGGTTCCGGGTCCGCGAAGCGGCTTCGCCGACGCGGACCCGGGACCCGTCCGGCGAAAGGCGGCCGCGGTGCAGGAGCAGCGGATCGGGTTGGCCGTGGGAATCGACCGACACCCGCAGGTAGTCGCCGGTCAGCGCGGTCCCTCCGGTTCCCTCCATCACCACCTCCACCCCCCTGCCCCCGCGCCGGCGGGCGTGGCGCGCGCCCTTCGCCTCGGCCAGGGCCCTGAGTTCCCGTCCGCGCTCACGGGAGACGCGCTCGGGGACGGGGCCGGGAAGGTCCGCGGCCGCCGTGCCGTCGCGCCGCGAGTAGGGGAAGACGTGGAGGTAGGTGAAGGGAAGCTCTTCGACGAGCGCGACCGTGCGGGCATGGTCGGCGTCGGTCTCGCCCGGGAAGCCGGTGATGATGTCGGCGCCGAGACCGACCGGGTCGACCGCCTCGGCGATCTCGTGGGCGCGGCGCCGGTAGTGTTCGCGGGTGTGCCAGCGCCGCATGCGGCCGAGCACCGGGTCGGAGCCGCTCTGCAGCGGCATGTGCAGGTGGGGCGCGAGCCGCCCGCCCGAGGTGGCCAGGAGGCGGACCATGCCGTCGTCGATCTCGGTGGCCTCGATGCTGCCCAGCCGCAGGCGCGGCCCCGGGACCTCGTCGAGGAGGCGGCGGACGAGCGCGGTGAGGGTGCCGCGCGGCTCGAGATCGCGGCCGTAGTGGCCGATGTGGACGCCCGTGACGACCAGCTCGGGATGGCAGGCCGCCAGGGCGCGGGCTTCGGCGACGATGCGGCCGGGCCGGCGGCTGCGGCTCGGCCCCCGGGCGAGGCGCGTGGCGCAGAAGGCGCACTTGCGATCGCAGCCGTCCTGGACCTTGAGCCAGCCGCGGGTGGCTCCGGCCCGGCGGCGCAGCACCTCCGCTCCGACACCCTCCATGTGGGTCCGCTCCAGTGCGGTGCGGGCCCCCAGCTGCACCAGCCGCCTCCGGCCCAGCGCGCGGGCCGCGGCGGCCAGCACCCGCCCCGGTTCGTGCCCCTCCACCACGCCGGAGACCTCGTCCATGCGACGGTATTCGCGCGCCCGCAGGGCCGCCGAGCAGCCCGCCACCACCACCGCCGCCCCGGGGTTCAGCCGCGCCGCCCGCCGGATGTAGCGGCGGGCCCCCGCGTCGGCCTGGTTGGTGACCGTGCAGGTGTTGATCACGAACAGGTCCGCCGCCTCCAGCGGCACCGGCGGCCCCGGCGCCAGGCGCGACTCCAGGCGTTGGCGCATGCGCTCGGTGTCGTACTGGTTGGCCTTGCAGCCGAAGGTCTTGTAGTGGACGCGCAGCGTGCCGCGGGCCGGCGTCTCGCGGACGCGGGGGTTCATCACCGGCAGTCCCGTCAGAATCGCGCGACGCCGAGTGTGACGGTCGCCCTCCAGAAGCGCTCGGCCAGAGGTTCGCTCGTGCGGGTGCCCCGTTCGAGGGCCACGTCCATCCACCCGAAGCGCAGGTCATCCCTCTTGAGAAGATTGAAGCCCACGCCCAGCGACCAGACCGACTCCACCGGGTCCTCCATCCTGTAGCGGAACGGCGCCGCGAGCCGCCGGTACCCGAAGCGGACCGGCAGACTCCGGGTCTCGCCGTCGGCCATCAGCCATTCGAGCCCGACACCGAAGTTCCACTTGCGCCGGCTGACGACCCCGTCGGCGAATCCCTCGGCCGCCGACCAGTCCTGGTACACCGCCGAGGCGTTGAGATGAAGCCGGGGCGAAAGGCGCCCGGTCGCGCCGGCGGAGAAGCGCGGTGGAATCGAGTACATGTTCTCGCCCGTGGTGTCGCCCTCCGGGGCCTCCTTGAGGTCCCGGGACCATTCCACCGCCCCGGCGAGGTGGAGCAGGTCGGCGGGATCCGCGCTGAATCCCGCGGTCACGGTGTACCCGCTGTACTGCCAGCTGTTCTCTTCCAGGAAGGAATACACCTCGCCGCCGATGGCGAGGGAGTCCAGCTCGCGGTCGAACACCTCGTTCAGCCGTCCGACGTAGGTGCCCGCCGCGACCCCGACGGCGAGACGCGGGCCGAGCCGCTGCGCCCACCCCAGCCGGACCACCGAGGTGCTTCCGTCGGACGTGAAGCGATCTTCCACCTCGACCTCCCTCTCGTCCAGAACGACGGTCGACCGGCTCTCGGCCACCCAGCGCTGCTCCAGATGGCCGGCCAGACTGAGGGTCACCACGCCCTCCGCGCGCGGCACGGGATAGCCTATTCCCAGCAGCGGAAAGCGGGTGGCGCGCGAGGTGCCGGCCTGTTCCTCCAGATCGTACTCGCCCCAGGTGGGCTGCATGGAGATGCTCACGGTGGGCAGGACCAGCCTTGCCCACGCCGCCGGATCGCCGGCCGACACCTCGGCCCCCCCCAGGCCTATCCCGAGATTGCCGAGCGCGGCCGCGCGCGCGTCCACGGCGCCCACGGGAACGCCCAGGCCCCGGGAACCCAGGAACGACTGGGCGGAGGCCTGGCCGGGGAGGACCAGCGCCAGGACCGCGGCGGCCCGCGCCACGGGTGGCCGGACGGTCATTCCTCGTCGTCCCGCGAGAAGTTGAGGATCAGGCGGAGCGCGGGGGCATCCGGCGACGCCGCCCCCTCGAAGGTCAGGTGTTCCACGGAGATCGGCTCGATGGTCGAGAGGAGGGCCACCGAATTGGCGATCGGACCTCCGCCCTCCGTCTCTCCGCGCAGCAGGTCGCGCACCAGACTGGTGACCACGAGCTCCAGCACCTCGCCGGCCGGAGGCTCGAACAGCTCGTGGGGCACGAGTTTGCCCGCAAACCCCAGCCGGGAGGGGCCGAGCGGCGACTTGGGAAGGAAATCCGGGGCCAATACGGAGCGCAGGTCGATCGAGAGGGTGTCCGAAGGAGCGAAGGCCCGCGCCCCCACCCGCGTGGTGAGGCGCAACGCCGCGAAGGACACGTGCTCCTCGGTGATCTCGGCCGGACAACCCACCGCGTCGCAGAGTTCCTCGGGCCCCCCGAGGACGCTGGGGACGTCGAGCTCCAGGACGGTCCGCCAGGCCGGCGCGCCCCCGACGCGCAGCGTCTTGCGGGGCTGGGAGGGGACCGGGGCGTAGATGAAGGTCGTCAGCTCCGATCCGGACGGCACCTGGAGAATGGTGTCCGGGTTGAGGCTGGGCCTCGTGTCGAGGCGGATGAAGGAGGACGCGATCCGGAGACGGACGCCCGGCGTCGTGGTGGTCAGGCGGACCCCCCTGCCCATGTCGGTCGTGTCCGCCCAGGCCGCGATGCGCGCGGAATCCACCTGGATCCTGATGCTGTCTCCGGTCTCCGGATCCCACTCCACGCTCCCGATGTCCTCGACGACACCGCCCCCGAG
The DNA here is from genome assembly GCA_965204275.1 of Longimicrobiales bacterium. GTDB lineage: Bacteria > Gemmatimonadota > Gemmatimonadetes > Longimicrobiales > Gaopeijiaceae > Bin94. The sequence continues at coordinate 193,459 of CBDBEC010000002.1, read as the reverse complement.
CCGCGACCAGGCCACCCGGTGGCCGATCGTGTCCACCGCGTACTCCCAGGTGGCGCTGATACCGTCCCAGGGTTCGGTGAGCGCGTGCGCGACTATCTCGACCGGGCCGTCGTGGACGCTCCCGATGGTGTCGAAGCGGGCCAGGATGTGACCCCCGAGGAAGGTCAGCGAGGAGTCGGGCCGCAGCGTGCCGGTGGTGTCGAGCACCTGCACCACCCGGGGATAGCGGCCGAAGCGCATCAGCGTCGCGGCCTCGAGGCCCTGTCCGCCTTCGCGCTGTGCCCCGAACTCGTGCGCGACGAAGCCCCCGACCAGGTCGGACGCCCGTCCGTAGCCTCCGTACACCCGGGCGCCGGTGGCGAATTCGTCGAAGGGCAGGACCAGTTCGATGGCGAACCCGGACTTGACCAGGTCCGGGCTCTCGACCACCGGGAGGAGCTCCTGGCAGCCGCACAGCCCGAACAGGACGAGGACCGCCGGAACCCCGCGGCTTGCTGAGGGTGCTTGGTGCTTTTTCATCGGCAGCTCACTGCGAATCGGGATCTCCCGGTGACGCGGCCGCACCGCCGCCTCCCGGGACCGGGTTCAAAAGGTCTCCCGCGAACGGGTCGGGAATCAAGTCCGGGAGCAGCCAGCGCACCTGTTCGGTGCTGGTCACGCCGTACACCTCCAGGCCGGTCCCGAATTCCGCCAGCAGCTGGCGGCACCGCCCGCAGGGGGCGACCGCCCGCTCTCCACCGGTGGCCACCACGAGACGGCGAAACCGTCTTCGGCCCCGCGCGACCGCCGAAGCCACCGCCGCCTGCTCGGCGCACATCGTCAGACCGTAGGAGGCGTTCTCGACGTTGCATCCCGTGAACACCTCGCCCGTTTCCGCTTCGAGGGCGGCCCCGACCCTGAACCGGGAGTAAGGCGCATAGGCGCGGGCGCGCACCTCTCTGGCCAGCGTGACCAGCCGCTCGGGCGGGTGGGACTTCATGGGGCTACACCCGGATTCTGGGCAGCCGGGACGAGAGTCCGGTGAGGACCCGGTGCCCGATCGTACCCGCCAGCTCCGCGACCTCCTCCAGCGTCAGTTCGGTTCCGTCATCGAGTCCGAGAAAGGTAACCACATCGCCCGGCGCCGTCTTGCCGGAGACGCGCACCACGGTGGTGTCCATCGAGTTCCGCCCCACGACCGGAACCCTGCGGCCGCCTGCGATCCCCCAACCCCCGGTGCCCGGCGCGGCCGGCAGCCCGTCGCCGTAGCCGATGCCGGCGACCGCCCAGCGCTCCTTCCTCCGGGAGCGGTAGGCCGCGCCGTACCCGAGGGTCGTGCCGGGGGGTACGTCGCGAACGAGAACGACCCGGGCGCGTACCGCCACCGCCGTTTCCGGCCGCACCGTGCCCGGGCCCGCCGCGCCCCCGTACAGAAAGACCCCCGGACGAACCGCGTTGGCGGTGCGGGAGGTGAAGCGCAGCGTGCCGGCGCTGTTGGCGCAGTGCAGGAGCGTACCGGGGCCGATGCCCTCCGCGTCGCGCACGAAGTCGTCGAAGCGCTCGATCTGGCGGCGGGCGGAGGCGGGGTCGGGGGCGTCGGCCGAGTGCAGGTGGGTGAAGACGCCGAAGAGGTGGAGACCGGAGGCGGCGGCGCGCAGGATGTCGGACCACCAGCCGGTGGCGGGGTCGCCGAGGGGGAAGCCGGAGGGGGCGCCGGCCGTGTCCGGGACGGGGAAGCCCGCCCGCCCCATTCCCGTGTCGATCTCCACCTGGAAGGGGAGCGGGAGGGCCGGGGCCGGGGTGGCCGCCGCCAGGCGGGTGAGCGCGGTCAGGCTCGCGCGGTCGGAGATGGTGGGCACGAGGGCGGCCGCGACGGCGCGGGGGAGGTCGCGGGGGGGGAGGGGGCAGATCACCATGACGGGCTCGCGGACCCCGAGCCGCCGCAGTTCCAGCCCCTCGTCGACCGTGGCCACCCCGTAGCCGAACGGCCGCGCCGGGGCGAGCGCGGCGACGACGTTCTCAACGCCGAGGCCGTAGCCGTCGCACTTCACGATGGGGATCGCCCCGACGCCGCGCCCGGCGAGCCGCCGGATGCGCTCCAGGTTGCGGCGGATCGCGCCGGTGTCCACCTCGACCCAGGCGCGGCGGCGGGGGTGGGGTGGGGTGGGCCGCGTCGAGCGGCCGGGTTCGTCCCGTCTTGCCATTTGGCTTGGACTCCTGGCTTGGACTCCGCGTCCGGCTTGGGTATCTTGGCGTCTGACCACCGCAGGAAGGCATCGCCAATGCGACACGGCCGCGCAACCGATGGGCCCGGCGCCGAGGGAGCGACCACGGTGCGGGAGGATCATCCGGCCATCCCGGCCGGTGACGGCGACACCCTGGCCCGGGCCTGCTCCACCCAGCACCGGGCCAGCCTGCTCGGCTTCGACTGGGACGACCCCCGGGAAGCTCTCGCCAAGGTGCGCGAGGAAACCGCCGAGGTGGCCGCACTGCTGGCCCCGGCACCGGACGAGGCCACCCGGTCGAAGCTGCAGGAGGAGGTGGGCGACCTCCTCTTCGCGGTCGTGAACGTGGCCCGGCTGGCCGGGGTGGACCCGGGCGTCGCGCTCGACCTGGCGGCCCGCAAGTTCACGGAGCGCTTCCGGGAGGTGGTGCGCCTGGCGGGGAAGCGGGGCCTGCCCATGCCGGGGACCCCGCTGGAGCCGCTGGACCGGCTCTGGGACGAGGCGAAGGCGGGTGCCGCCGACGGCCCGCGTCCGCGTTCAGCCGACGTCCCCGAGCAACCGTGCGGCGGTTCTTCAATGCCCTCTCCCGGGCCTCCGCCGGCGTCACGACCGGACACGCGCCGAGCCCGACGTTGACGGGGTGGCCGTGAATCCGCAGTCTTGCCTTGGACCTGGCGACCTGAGCAAGCCCGAAACCCATGTACACCACCTGCATGTTCTGCCAGAAGGCCCTGGGGACCAACCAGGTGCTCGAATCGTTCCCTGCCGGGCGGCGTCTGGCCTTCGACAGTGCCAGGGGGCGGCTCTGGGTGGTGTGCCTGAAGTGCGAGCGCTGGAACCTGACGCCGCTCGAGGAGCGCTGGGAGGCCGTCGAGGACTGCGAGCGGTTGTTTCGCGGGACCCGGATCCGGGTTTCCAGCGAGAACATCGGGTTGGCGCGGCACCCGGAAGGACTGGTGCTGGTCCGAATCGGCGAACCGTTGCGGCACGAGTTCGCGGCCTGGCGGTACGGAGACCGGTTCGGGCGGCGGAGACGCCGCGCAATCATGTACGGGGCCGGAGTGCTGGCGGCGGCCACGGGCGTCATGGTGGCGGGGGCCGCCGCGGGCTTCGGGGCCGGGATCCTCGGCAGCCAGGTCGGCACCGTGTGGAACCTCGTGGTCAATCGGTCGGTGAAGGTGCGTCCGGATGCGGGAGACGTGCTGAAGCTTGAGGGTCAGGAAGTGCGGCGCACCCGCGTTCGGCCCGCCGACGACTCCTACGGATTCGAACTCGGCGTGACGAGGGACACAAAGTTGGGATTCGGCAGGGATACTACCTGGTATACCGGCGAGGAGGCACGCCGTCTGGCCTCCGCCATCGTTCCCAAGGTGAACGCCATGGGCGGCGATCCGGCAAATGTGCGGCGGGCGGTTGACACACTCGAAGCCTCCGGCCATCCCGAGCGCTTCCTGCAGAACGTCGCCGAGGATAGTCGATTCCGCGGCGGCTGGCGCGGCGAGCCCGGCTACGTGGCGAAGATGCCGAAGTCGACGCGGCTTGCGCTGGAGATGGCGCTCCACGAAGAGCGGGAGCGGCGAGCCGTGGAGGGCGAACTGTGGGTTCTGGAGCGGGCGTGGCGCGAGGCGGAGGAGATCGCGGAGATCGCGGACAACCTCCTGGTGCCGAAGAGTGCGAGGCGCTTCATCCGCCGCCACCGGTCGGGGGAGGACGCGTAGGACTTAGCCTCCGCCGCACTGGTCATCATCGCAGTCGTCACCGTCTCTGTGCACCGGGATTGCGTCGAGCCACTCCTGAAACTCGTCGTGCGTACCAGTCAGCTTGTTCGACCGGAAGGTCCCCTCGGGCTCTATGATCACGTCGAAGACATGATAAACAAGCGGCTGGACATGTACAAGGCATACATGAAGACCGGCACCGGCCGTAAAGTCCGCAATACCCGTCACAATTCGCGATCTGATGTTGCGACATGGACACGTGACAGATATAGTGATGGAAATGTTCCCGGCGGGTCGCCGCGATAGAGCGCTCCCGCGCGTCCGCCGTGGGGACTTCGAGTCCCATGCGGACGGAGGTATGATTCGTGCAAATCGACTTTGACGCGAAGGTGGAGACCAGGATTCTCCTCGGCATGATCGTCTTCTTCTCGGCCGCGGGCGCGGTCTGCCTCTGGCTCGACCAGCCGCCCGTGGTGACGGGTATCGCCTTCTCTCTGGTGATCACGGCTTGCCTGTACCGGTTTCTCGGAGGAGTCGAGGGCAGCCGTCTGGCGGTCGCATCGTTCAAGGCGGGCGGGAGCGCGGCGGTGTTCGGCGCCGCGCTGTGGTATGTGACCGGGCAGCTCGTGGCGCTCAGACCCACGGTCCAGCCGCCACCGGCGGAATGGACGGCGATGGACAGGAGTGGTGCGCCGGTCGGTATCCGGATCGGCCAGGATTCCGTAGTCCCGGATCCGTCGTTGCTCGAAGACGCCGTCTGGAGCGTCAGGAACGTCGGCGGAGCGATCCGCGCGGCGGCCGGGGACAGGGCGCTCGCCAAGATAGACTTGTCGTCGCTCGGCCTGATCGGCCTGTTCAACCAGGTACGGATGCCGGACGGGCGGGCCATTCAGTTCACGGGCGAGCTGGCGCGTGGAACGGAAGCCGATCTCTTCCCCCCGTACCCGTTCCGGATCCGTGCCACCGACTTCCGGAACAATTACAACGGCTACGCCATCCTGGACCGGGACGACGACACCGTCATCGTCGAGGACGTGCTCATCACGAAGAGCTTCAAGGTCTTCAGCCACAACGGCGAGTACTTCGTCGTGTTCGTCTCGCGGGCCGTCCACAACGATCCCGACCGGGAGCCCTGGGCCGTGTTCGGGTTCGCCCAACTCGAACTGAGCGTTGAGAGCCCCGCGTCCGATTGATTGAATTGCAGGTGGCCGCGGCGAGTGTCCGCCGTCGTCGGGTATCCTCCGGGCCGGCGAACGGAACAGATCGACGAGGGCGTCCGGACCCTGCTCAGCACACGGGCGTCGCGTTACAGACAAGGGCCAGGGAAAGATCGAGGGTGACCAGCGCTCCTGCCCCGCCGCGCTCCTCGAGCCTGATGACACCCGCGGTGAGCCAGGCGGGACCGGCACCAAAGCCTGCCGCCAGACGGACACCACCCCCGCCGCCCCAGGGCCGGACGGCGCCTGTCCCCACCGGGCCGACGTACCCGAGACCGGTCGGGAACAACACGCCGAGCCCCAGCGCGCCGGTCGCCCGCGTGTCACTCGCGCGCACTCCCGCGGCGGCGAAGGCGTGCAGCACGGGTCGGGCCTCGTCATACCGCGCGTCGTCGTCCCCGGGGCCCAGGTCCTTCAGGAAGTTGACGCCGACCAGGGCTGCAAACCCGTCGGCGTACCCCACGCCCACGTAGGGGTGCCTGAAGACCTGCGCGTCCGCCGTACCCGGAGGCGTCAGCGACACGAGGGCGATCGCGAAGCCGGTGCAGAGGCGTCCGGAGGCTCGGGCGCTCATCAATCGTCCAGGAATCTGCGGATCCGGGTCGCGACGCGAACGTCCGCGCAGAGCCGTGAGTGGTCCTGCGTTCTCCTGCCGAAGAGCCTCACGGAGTTGTTGTACGCGGTATCGCCCCACGCCATCGTGCGCGCATGGGGCACCAAGGAGTCTCCGGAATGTTGTTTCAGCACGAAACGACCCTCCTCGTCCGCGTCGCGGATGAGCGCCTGCGGCGTCTTGTGATTCGTGCCGAGGAAGGACCGTATCTCGACCGCGCCGAACTCCGCGAAGGGATTGCGGAGCAAGTCCTGAGTCTCCCGCGCCCGGACCAGCAGGTCCGCCGGGATCCCGGTCTGCCCCGGCCACCCCGTCTCGGAAAGGACCTGGTCCTCGGGGGACCTCGGGTCCCCGTCCGACTCCTCCACGCACGGCCAGGCCGGGAGCATCTGATACAGCGAGGGCCAGGTTCGGGCCATGTCGCGTGCCAGCAGGCGATTCTCGTCACCGAGCGAGCGCGATCCCGGCAGGAGCGCTTCCAAGGCGTTCAGGGTCCCGGCAAGCGGGCTCCCGACGAGCACGACCTTCGAAACGAGCCGCTCCCACTCGGCCGCGCCCGTGTGCTTGCTCGCGAGGACGATGATCAGACCACCCTGGGAGTGCCCGATGAGCTGCGCGCGCTCTCCCTCCTCGCCGAATCGGGCGTCCAGCTCGACGGCCAACCGCTCGGCGTTCCAGCGTACATCGGCGCGCCAGTCGTATCCCCACCCGTCGTAGTCCAGCAGAGCGTACGGGACCTGCGAAACCTCTCCGAACCGGAGATCCCGATCCGGTTGGAGAGACGTTCGGGTCGGGGCCAGCCGACCCGCCGCGTGCTCCATCGACATCACCGCGACCCATTCGTCCTTGGGGAGGCCGCCGAGGCTCTTCGGGACGAGCGGAAGCCCCATGCGTACGGCGTTGTATATCTCTCTTCCGTTGTCCGCGAGGTCGATGAGCGTTGTCGCCTGGGTCCCGGGGACGAGGAGGGGTTTCGCCATGGGTCTCCGCTCATCGGCGGATGGGGCTCCGACGGGTCCGCTTCATCGCACCGGCCTCTCCACGAGCAGATGCGCATACCTCATGGGTGCTCGTCTCCGTTGGTTGGAGTTCCTTGGGATGAGGGTGTCGGGTTGGTCATAAGTTAGCGCCGCCATGCGCCCGCGTCAGGGACGCCGCAGCTGAAGAGGGCGTCGGCGTTCAGCGTTACGGCGAGGGCTTGCGCCCCCGCCTGGTCCCGCAGAATGGCCCGGACCTGTCCGGTGCGGGGATCCAGGAGGACGGCCATGGGCCGGTCGCTCTCTCCATCGAGCGTGGCCGAGCCGCCGGGTCCGGAGAGCGTGACGCTTGCGAGGGCATCGGCCCAGCCGGGATCGGCGGGCAGGGCGAACGCGAACGGGGACGACCCGTCGCCGTCCGCGGTCTCGGGCATGTCGAACCGCAGGGCGAACAGCTCCTCGCCGGCGGCGTCGAGCCCGCGAAGCCGGTGGTCGCCGATACGGGCGGCCGGGAGTGCTAGGGGTTGACCGTGCGGGCCGTGCATTCGAAAGTACGGCCCGGTTTTGCGGGATGCTGTGAGCTGGATTACCTTCGGAAGCGTGAGATTCCACCTGAGGGGAGCACCGTGAGCAGACCAGCCGAGAGAGACCCACAGCCCGAGAATGGACTGTACGGAAAGTTCGACGATTTGCTGGAAGGATCCCACACCCACCCGGAGGAGAGAGAGGAGCACCGACCCGACGCCGGAGCCGCTCGAAGTGATCCGCCCGGTGTTGGCGAGGCCTTCACAGAAGCGTTCCCGCGAGGAGGTGAGGGGAGAGCACTGCTGGAAACTGCTGACGCGGCAATCTGCCCGGGTTCCACCGCCGTCAACGATTCGGATCTTGCCGACCGAGTTCACCGTTTGGAAACCCATAGGGGAGTGGAAGGGATGACATTCGCCACCACAAGAGAAGGAAGGCGAGCGTAACATGTCAGATAGTATAGAGATGAGCGGCAAGGACGTGTGGGCGAACCTCCTTCGTGCTGCGCCCATTGCTGATCGCTTTTCGTTGCAGGTTTTCCGTGAGGGTACCCTGACAATCAGGGAGGCAGTTCAGACCTTGACTTTGACGCTTGATCCCAGGAACCTTGTTGTCGAAATCGTCCGTGGACTCAGTAATACCGATGACAGCGACGTTCCTGTTGAAACCCAAGTACTTCGTGTGAATCTGCCGTACGCTTTAGGACCATATGTCATAATTGATGGTGAATGGTGCGCCTGGCGAGAAGACGACGATCTGGGGGTGGTCGTCAAACGGGAACCATGGAGCCTCTTGGGTACCGGCCACAATCTCGATTCGGCAATCTCGAACTTCAGGCATGAAGCAGCGGAACTCGCCTTGAGCATGCAAGCCGATGCACCCGACGAACTCACCTACGAGGCCCGGAAGATGCGGGATTCTGTCATGAGATACCTTCCTGACAATGGCTAGAGTGTATTCCCGCTCTGAGGTTGAACGAGGGCTGATCAGGAAGGGCTTCGTCCTCGACCATGTCGATCACAGACGTCTCCGTTTCACACCTTCAGGAAAACCGACCCATATCTGGACAAAGCTGTCACATGGTCGTGGAGGTAAGGACGTTGGAACCGGGCTTCTGAAAAGAATGGCCGAACAGTGTGCGCTGAGTTTATCGGACTTCTGTGATCTTGTCGATTGCCCCCTAGCAAAAGAAGAGTACGAGACTCATTTGACTAACCATCTAGCCCATAAACGACTCCCTTGGCCGCGTGGTACGCGAGTAATCGCAGAGCGGACAGAGAAAAGAAGCGGTCAGGGGTTACGGAAACTGGCTACCGGAAACTAATCGCTAGCGGAAAAGGAGATTCAACCATGGCACTGGTAACTTCCGATGACTTTTCGGGTACCCTCAATGCTCTGGTACACGCAATCGGGGGTATCATTTCAAGGATGCCGGAGGAGGACAGGAATGCAGTGCTCGCAGACCTGAGAGATCGAAACGAGTGGGAGCAAACGAAGTCGCCCCCTTCGAAGCTGACTGAACACGGAACTAAAATTGGATTCAATGTTACCGTGGAGGCGATAGAATACATCGCCATGAACCCCGAATCTGACAATATCATCCGGCTTTATGTCGGGATGTCTGCGGACGATTCTGACGAGGGCGGTGACTGAGTGATCTCGAAGCCGCATCAGCGCCCCAAACCGATTCTGAGCAAACGTGAATTGACCGTTGATCTGCTCTGCCGAACGGCCCGCGCCTTCTCCGAGACCCGGAGGCCAACCCCCTTGCAGCGGAACTTCCTGAGGTCGTAGGCGGCGCGGCTCCGCGAGTACCGGTCGCCCTTGAGGAGCCGGGCGACCTTCGTGGCGAGCTCCGAGGACGTGAAGTGGCGGCAGCCTTCACCGACTCTCCGCAGGGGCCGCCTCCCCTCAGCGCCGCCATGCGTCCGCATCCGGGACGCCGCGGCTGAAGAGGATATCGGCGTTCAGCGTTGCGGCGAGGGCTTGCGCCCGCGCCTGGTCCCGCAGAATGGCCCGGACCTGTCCGGTGCGGGGATCCAGGAGGATGGCCGTGGGCCGGTCGCTGTCGCCATCGAGCGTGAACGCCCCGCCGGGTCCGGAGAGCGTGACGCTTGCGAGAGCATCGGCCCATCCGGGATCGGCGGGCAGGGCGAACGCGAAGGAGGACCTCCCGTCGCCGTCCGCGATCTCGGGCATGTCGAACCGCACGGCGAACAGCTCCCCGCCGGCGGCATCGAGCCCGCGCAGCCGGTGGTCGCCGCTGCCGGCCGGGAGTGTGGGCGGTGCGTCCACGACGAATACAGGCTCCAGGTCCGGGCGTCCGTCCGGGCCGGTGCCGCCCCACAGGAGGAGCGACCGGACGGGTGGACGCGGAGATGACCCCTTTTTGCTGCCTTCGTCGTTCACGCGGTGGTCGAACGCCTTGTCGAAGTGGTATCCGCTGACCCACCAGCCGTTCCAGCAATAGGACATGACGTCCGGCGTGCGCGGAGACACGACTCGCTCGCGTGCGAAGTCATACCCCCAGGAGCCTATGCTCCCGTCCTTGTGGGGATAGTTGGGGTCCACGTTGGCGGGGTTGCCGCACGGCGCGTGCCACAGACTCAAGTTGTGCCCGAGTTCGTGCGCGATGACCCTGCCGTGCGCCATGGAGGCGCTGGACCAGGCGGACACGTAGGCCACGCCGCCCACGTCGCTGAACTCCGGCATCATGCCCTTGTAGTAGCCGTCGCCTCCCTCGGCGACCCTGAGCGCGGCGGTGGCACGGAGGACGGCAAAGCCGCTCTCGCTGTCGATCTCCACCGGCGCGTGGGCCGTGACATCGAGCGACTCGACCGGGAGCAGGGTTCGCGTCTCGTCGAGCAGATCGTGGTCTTCGGGATCGTCGGCCATGTCATCGACCGTATCGATGATCGAGGAGTCGGGCTTGCTGGTGTTCAGGAACGGGACCAGCGTCAGTTCGAAGGCCGGCACGGAGTCCACCGGGACCTTCATCCGTCCCGTGGCCGGTATGCGTCTGGGCACGCCCAGCGAGGCGTCGACCGAATCGACCTCGATGACCACTTCGAGTCCCGGCTGAACGGTCGCCCCGGGCACCTCCGCATTGGCGGACTTCGACAGGCTTCCCTCGTCGATCTCGGTGGGGATGGCCGTGGCCTTCCCCCGGACGTCGATCACCCTGACCTGGCGGCCGCCCACGTAGAACCTGGCCCGCACGTCCGGGATGTGCTCGTTCGTATTCCTCGCGGCCACCAGGAAGACCCGGAGCATCGCCTTCTCCGCCGCGACCAGGGGGACCGTGTCCCGTTCGTCCCGGAGCTGGACCGCCTGGGTCAGATAGACGGCTCCGGGATCGCACGAATCGATCCGCTTGCGGGGTATCCGGTCCAGCCACGCGCGGATCTTCGGATTGTCGGCCGGCGCGCACAGCCCCGTGCCGCCGGCCCACAGCTCCCGAAGGTTCGTCAGGGCGGTCATCGGCTCCGTGAGGGCTCCGGCCAGTCGATTCGAATCGAGATCAAGCGTTTCGAGGGCCCCCATTCGTCCGATACTGGCCGGGATCAAGCCGGAGAGGCCGTTGTCCGGCAGTTCCAGCCGGACGACCCGCTCATTCCCGTTCGTCGTGACCCCGAACCACCTGTCCAGATCAGCATCCGTCTTCCAGTGCGCATTCGTGGTCCAGCCGCTTCCGCCCAGTGAGTCGTACAACTCCTCCAGCACCGCCCGGTCCGGGCTCGTGACCGTGACGGTCACCTCGAAGGTCTGCCGGGCCGTAAGCCCCCCGGGGTCGCGGGCCGTCACCGTCACCGTGGCGGCACCCTTCGCCACACCCCTCACCGTGACCACGCTTCCCGACACGCTCACCCGCGCGGTGGACGGCCTCGAAGACTCTGCGGTGTAGGTCAGCCGGTCCCCGTCGGGGTCCGTGAAGTAGGCGTCAACGTCAACGTCCTCCTCTTCGTCCGCACTCAACTCCCGGTCCGGGATCGTCCCCACTGGCACCGGTGCCCGGTTGGCGACGGTCACCTCGAAGGTCTGCCGGGCCGTAAGCCCCTCCGGATCGCGGGCCGTCACCGTGATGTCGGCCGTTCCCTGCGCCACCGCCGTGATCGTGACCGTGCTTCCCACCGCTCTCACCCGCACGGTGGCCCGGCTCGACGACTCGGCCGAGTAGGTGAGCCGGTCCCCGTCGGGGTCCCTGAAGTAGGCGTCAACGTCCACATCCTCCGGCTCGTCCACCCCCACCGTCCGGTCCGGGATCGTTGCCACGGACTCCGGCGCCCGGTTGGGGACGGTCACCCGGAAGGTCTGCGTGGCTTCAAGACCCCTCGGGTCGCGGGCCGTCACCGTCACCGTGGCGCTGCCCTTCGCCACGCCCCTCACCGTGACCACGCTTCCCGACATGCTCACCCACGCGTTGTCCCGGCTCGACGACTCGGCCGTAAAGGCCAGCCGGTCCCCGTCGGGGTCCCTGAAGTAGGCGGCAACGTCCACGTCCTCCTCGTCGTCCGCCTGCACCGTCCGGTCCGGGATTCGTCCCACGGCCACCGGCGCCCGGTTGGGGACGGTCACGAGGAAGACCTGCGTCGCGCCAAGCCCCTCCGGGTCGCGGGCCGTCACCGTCACCGTGGCGATGCCCCTCACCACGCCCGTCACCGTGACCACGCTTCCCGACACGCTCACCCGCGCGGTGGCCGGCCTCGACGACTCCGCGGTGTAGGTCAGCCGGTCCCCGTCGGGGTCCGTGAAGTACGCGGCGACGTTCACGACCTCCGTGTCCTCCGCCTCCACCTCCCGGTCCGCGATCGTCCCCACGGGCTTCGGCGCCCGGTTGCGGACGGTCACCTCGAAGGTCTGGCGGGCCGTGCTCCCCGCCGGGTCGCGGGCCGTGACCGTCACCGTGGCGGTACCCTTCGCCACGCCCGTCACCGTGACCGTGCTGCCCGAAACGCTCACCCGTGCGGTGGACGATCTCGAAGACGAAGCTCCGTAGGTGAGCCGGTCCCCGTCGGGGTCCGTGAAGTAGACGGAAACGTCCACGGCCTCCTCGCTGTCCGGGTCCACCTCCATCTCCGGGATCGTCCCCACGGACACCGGGGCCCGGTTGGGGACGGTCACCTCGAAGGTCTGCCGGGCATCAAGCCCCTCCGGATCGCTCGCCGTCACGGTCACCTCGGCCGAACCCTGGGCCACCGCCTCGACTGTCACCGTGCTTCCCGACACCGACACCGTGGCCACCCCGGATCGCGACGAGCGGGCCTCGTATGTGAGCCGGTCCCCGTCCGGGTCCGTGAAGTGGTCCGAGGCGTCCACCTCCTCCGAGTCCCCGACGAACACCTCCATGTCCGGGATCGGGTCCCCCGCCTCCGGAGCCCGGTTCGGGACCGTGGCCTGGAACGTCTGCGTTGCGGACAATCCGCCTGGGTCCGTGGCTGTGACCGTCACGTTGGCCGTGCCCTTGGCCAGCGCCGTGACCGTCACCGTGCTGCCCGCCACCGAGACCGAGGCCACGGACGGGGGGGACGAGGTGGCGGAGTAGGCCAGCGTCTCCCCGTCCGGCTCGGTGAAGTACGAGGCGGCATCGACCGGGTTCGACCGGCCGGCGGGAACCGTGACCGGGGGCATGGTGCCTCTCGGCTGCGGAGCCCGGTTCGGCACCATGACCTGAAAGCTCTGCTGGGCCTGGAGCCCCCCGGGATCGGTGGCCGTGACCGTCACCGAGGTGTTGCCCGGCGCCACGCCCCGGACGGTGATCAAGGTGCCCGAAATCGAGGCCGTGGCCACCGCGGGCACGGAAGACGTTGCCGTGTAGCTCAGCATGTCCCCGTTCGCGTCGGTGAAGCACGCGGTGGCGGTGGTCGTCTCGCCCGTGTTGACCGTCACCTGGGTGAGCGAGCCGCACGGGACCGGTGCCGCCGGATCCTCGCCACAGGCGGCGACGGCGAGCACGGAGAGAACGGCGAAGCGTTTCACCCTCGGAACCGCTCCCGGCTTCAGGGTGGGCCCTTCATACATTCAATTCACTTGATCTACTTGACCTGAACCACGTAGATGTTCCAGTTGCTGCCGTAGCGATAGGACTCGAAAGCGATCCTGCTCCCGTCCGGAGACCACTTGGGCCGGCGATCTTCGGCGACGTTGTACGTCAGGGGCACCAGGTTGCCTCTGCGATCGGCGTCCATCGCGTAGATCTCCCAGTTGCCGCCGCGGTTGGACTCGAAAGCGATCCTGGTCCCGTCCGGAGACCACTCGGGCCGCTGATCAATGGCGACGTTGTCCGTCAGGCGCACCAGGTTGCCTCTGCGATCGGCGTCCATCGCGTAGATCTCCCAGTTGCCGTCGCGGTTGGACTGGAAGGCGATCCTGCTCCCGTCCGGAGACCACACGGGCCGGCGATCGTCGGCGACGTTGTCCGTCAGGCGCACCAGGTTGCCTCCGTCATCGGCGTCCATCGCGTAGATCTCCCGGTTGCCTTCGCGGTTGGACTGGAAGGCGATCCTCCTCCCGTTTGGAGACCACGTGGGCCTGAAATCGGTGTCGCCGTCTTTCGTCAGGTTTTCCAGGTTGCCTCCGTCATCGTCCATCGCGTAGATCTCCCAGTTGCCGCCGCGGTTGGACTGGAACGCGATCCTGCTCCCGTCTGGAGACCACTTGGGCCGGTAATCGTTGGCCACGTTGTTCGTGCGGTTCCTCGGGTCGCTGCCACCCGCGTTCATCGTGTAGACTTCCCGGTTGCCGTCGCGATCGGACCAGAAAGCGATCTGGCTCCCGTCGTCGTTCCACTCGGGCCGCAAATCGTTGAAGTTGTTGTTGTTCGTCAGGCGCTTCTGGTTGCCTCCGTCATCGGCGTCCATCGCGTAGATCTCCCAGTTGCGGTCGCGATAGGACTCGAAAGCGATCCTGCTCCCGTCTGGAAGAGACCAGACGGGCCGGTTATCGTTGGCCGGGTTGTTCGTCAGCCGTTTGAGGCAGTCCACGCCCGTTCCCCGATGGTCATTGATGCCATTCAGCCATGCCCGGAGAGCGGGGTCCGCCGGCACGCACAGGTTCGTGGTGGAATAGTAGAAATGCTCCAGCGACAGACCGTCGAGCGCCGACGGCAACGGGCCGGAAAGGCTATCGTTGGCGTGCACGAAGAGGGACAGGAGGCTGGACAGGTTGCCCAGTCCGCTTGGAATCGGCCCGGTCAACTCGTTGTTGTCGAGCCCCAGACGTTCGAGGCTGTTCAGGTTGCCCAGTTGTGGCGGAATCTCCCCGGTCAGCGAGTTTTCGGAAAGCCACAGCCCCTGGGAGAGGTTCCTTGACAGGTTGCCCAGCCGAGGCGGAATAATCCCGGTCAGTCCGTTTCTGCCAAGCGACAGGTATTGGAGGCTGGACAGGTTGCCCAGTTCGCTCGGAATCGATCCGGTCAGCCTATTGCAGCAGAGCTGGAGGAAGTCGAGGTCGGGCAGGTTGCCCAGTCCGCTCGGAATCGGTCCGTCCAGAAAGTTCAGGGCGAGATCCAGGACCTCAAGGCGCTTCAGTTCCGCCAGAGTGCCTGGAATCCCACCGGTCAGAGAGTTTTGGCGGAGATTCAGGTATTCGAGGTTGGACAGGCTGCCCAGTTCGCGTGGAATCGCCCCGGAGATCCCGGTCGACCGAAACGACATCGAAGCTCCACCGACAGCCGATCCGGATCTCTGTGGCCCGCCGCGCCGCCGCCGTTCGGGTGGGTCCGGGAGCGCGTGACGCATGAAACCGGCGTCGTCGTCGAGCGAGACCCGGGCATCGCCCAGTAGCGGAGCTTCCGAAGGACTCGAAGCTACCCGGTTCTCGGAGAGATTGAGGTATTCCAAGGTCCGCAGTCGTCCGATACTGGCCGGGATCGAGCCGGTGAGACCGTTTGCTTGCAGTTCCAGCCGGACGACCCGTTCGGCCGCATTCGTCGTGACCCCGTGCCACGTGTTCAAACGAGCATCCGTCTTCCAGTTCGTATTCGTGGTCCAGTTGCTTCCGCCCAGTGAGTCGTACAACTCCTCCAGCACCGCCTGGTCCACGGTCACGACCCTCACCTCGAAGGTCTGATCCGCCGACGCCTGGCTGGGATCGCGGGCTGTCACCGTGATCTCGGCCGTTCCCTTGGCCACTGCCGTGATCGTGACCCTGCTGCCCGACACGCTAACGCGCGCGGTGGCCGGCCTCGACGACGAGGCCTCATAGGTGAGCCGGTCGCCGTCGGGGTCCGTGAATGAGGTGTCAACGTCCACGACCTCCGCGTCGTTCTCCACCACCTTGCGGTCCGGGATCGTCCCCACGGGCACCGGCGACCGGTTGGCGACGGTAACCTGGAACGTCTGCGTGGCCGAGAGGCCGCCCGGGTCGGTGGCCGTCACCGTCACCGTGGCGCTGCCCTTCGCCACACCCCTCACCGTGACCACGCTTCCCGACACGCTCACGCGCACCTTGTCCGTGCTCGACGACTGGGCCGTAAAGGCGAGCCGGTCCCCGTCGGGGTCCCTGAAGTAGGCGGCAACGTCAACGTCCTCCTCTTCGTCCGCACTCAACTCCCGGTCCGCGATCCTCCCCACTGGCACCGGTGCCCGGTTGGCGACCTCCACCTCGAAGGTCTGCACCGCCGACGCCCCCTCCGGATCGCGGGCCGTCACCGTGATGTCGGCCGTTCCCTGGGCCACCGCCGTGATCGTGACCGTGCTTCCCGACACTCTCACCCGCACGGTGGCCCGGCTCGACGACTCGGCCGTAAAGGTGAGCCGGTCCCCGTCGGGGTCCCTGAAGTAGGCGAGAACGTCCACGACCTCCGGCTCGTCCACCCCCACCGTCCGGTCCGGGATCGTTCCCACGGCCTCCGGCGCCCGGTTGGGGACGGTCACCCGGAAGGTCTGCGTGGCTTCGAGACCTCTCGGGTCGCGGGCCGTCACCGTCACCGTGGCGCTGCCCTTCGCCACGCCCCTCACCGTGACCACGCTTCCCGACATGCTCACCCGCGCGTTGTCCCGGCTCGACGACTCGGCCGTAAAGGCCAGCCGGTCCCCGTCGGGGTCCCTGAAGTAGGCGGCAACGTCCACGTCCTCCTCGTCGTCCGCCTGCACCGTCCGGTCCGGGATTCGTCCCACGGCCACCGGCGCCCGGTTGGGGACGGTCACGAGGAAGACCTGCGTCGCGCCAAGCCCCTCCGGGTCGCGGGCCGTCACCGTCACCGTGGCGATGCCCCTCGCCACGCCCGTCACCGTGACCACGCTTCCCGACGCGCTCACCTGCGCGGTGGCCGGCCTCGACGACTCCGCGGTGTAGGTCAGCCGGTCCCCATCGGGGTCCGTGAAGTACGCGGCGACGTTCACGACCTCCGTGTCCTCCGCCTCCACCTCCCGGTCCGCGATCGTCCCCACGGGCTTCGGCGCCCGGTTGCGGACGGTCACCTCGAAGGTCTGGCGGGCCGTGCTCCCCGCCGGGTCGCGGGCCGTGACCGTCACCGTGGCGGTACCCTTCGCCACGCCCGTCACCGTGACCGTGTTACCAGAAACGCTCGCCCGCGCGGTGGACGATCTCGAAGACGAAGCTCCGTAGGTGAGCCGGTCCCCGTCGGGGTCCGTGAAGTAGACGGAAACGTCCACGGCCTCCTCGCTGTCCGGGTCCACCTCCATGTCCGGGATCGTCCCCACGGACACCGGAGCCCGGTTGGGGACGGTCACCTCGAAGGTCTGCCGGGCATCAAGCCCCTCCGGATCGCTCGCCGTCACGGTCACCCTGGCCGAACCCTGGGCCACCGCCTCGACTATCACCGTGCTTCCCGACACCGACACCGTGGCCACCCCGGATCGCGACGAGCGGGCCTCGTATGTGAGCCGGTCCCCGTCCGGGTCCGTGAAGTGGTCCGAGGCGTCCACCTCCTCCGAGTCCCCGACGAACACCTCCATGTCCGGGATCGGGTCCCCCGCCTCCGGAGCCCGGTTCGGGACCGTGGCCTGGAACGTCTGCGTTGCGGACAATCCGCCTGGGTCCGTGGCTGTGACCGTCACGTTGGCCGTGCCCTTGGCCAGCGCCGTGACCGTCACCGTGCTGCCCGCCACCGAGACCGAGGCCACGGACGGGGGGGACGAGGTGGCGGAGTAGGCCAGCGTCTCTCCGTCCGGCTCGGTGAAGTACGAGGAGGCATCGACCGGGTTCGACTGGCCGGCGGGAACCGTGACCGGGGGCATGGTGCCTCTCGGCTGCGGAGCCCGGTTCGGCACCATGACCTGAAAGCTCTGCTGGGCCTCCAGCCCGCCCGGGTCTCTTGCGGTGACCGTTACCGACGCGCTTCCGGGCGCCACGCCCCGGACGGTGACCGATGTGCCGGAAATCGAGGCCGTGGCCACCGCGGGCGCGGAAGACGTTGCCGTGTAGCTCAGCATGTCCCCGTTCGCGTCGGTGAAGCACGCGGTGGCGGTGGTCGTCTCGCCCGTGTTGACCGTCACCTGGGGGAGCGAGCCGCACGGGACCGGTGCCGCCGGATCCTCGCCACAGGCGGCGACGGCGAGCAGGGAGAGAATGGCGAAGCGTTTCACTCGGACAGCTCCTTACTTTGGGGGTAACGGGGAACTCGTCGTTTCCCCACCACGGCAGGACCAGGACCGGACCGCGAAGCCGTGTCGGCCAAGGTCCGCACTCGGTGGAGGGAAGCCCCCAACGTATCTGCCACATGTCCACTACGCAATAGCGGTGGTGCTACGGGTCCAAACCAATTCGCTTTGGCTAGGCCTACGACGAAATATTGTGGCTAATACATGTTCATTGAACAGTATATCGTGTATTCATCGTGACCACTTGGACGGGAAGAATGGCCTTCGACCTGGAGCCGAAGCGCATCGTGGCCGGGCTCCTGCTACCGGTCAGAAGCTAGACTTCAAGCCGAGGCCGAAGGCGAGGAATCCGGTGTCGCCCGTCCTCACATAGTAGGTAACGGGCACCGGCGGGTTGCCGGCCACGGACGCGTGGCCGCGAAGGGAATCGTACTCCGATTCGTCATCGAATTCGCCGAAACCCACCCATCGGAGCTTGAAGCCGAGGGTGACCCGAGCGCCGAGCCGATAGTCCACGCCGGCGACGGCCTGATAGCCGAGCAGCGAGTCCGACAGTCTCGCCCGGTCGATGGTGTTCGTGCCCAGGAGCCTCCGGTTCAGCTCCTCCCCCCGCTCGCCCGCGGGATCGAAGACCTTGATGTCTTCGAGAGTCTTGGTCCGGTGCCACAGCGTCCGGTACTCGACCGATACTTTTGAGAAGCCGACTCCCATCCCCAGGTACGGGACGGCCTTCGAGCCGGAGCGGAAGTGGTAGTACAGGTTGGCGAAGGCGCTGTGCGACGTTACGTCGTCAACGGCATCCCGGACCATGTCGAACGATGGATCCGTGGTGGGATCGTAGTTCGTCGCGGGATCATGGGGCACGGCGGTGGCGTCGTGGGTGGTGCCGCGGTAGACGTACTCCCCTTCGACCCTGAAGCTCCGCATGCGATACCCCAGGACCATTCCGGCCAGGATCCCCGCGCCTCCGTCGAACGATTCCTCCAGCGGCCCCCAGGGCAGCGGGACATCGCTGCACGCTCCCGGGTCGACCTGAACGCGGTCGGGGTTCAGGGTCACGTCGCACCGGACCGATGACACGTCCGACGATGACCAGTCGTCCAGCCCACCGGTCCTCACGTCCATTCCCGGCGCGGCCGCGGCTCCCAACTGCATTCCCATGTACCAGCCGGCCTGCGCCCGCACTCGGCCGGGAAGCACCAAAAGCACCAGCGCGAGCGCCGCCGCCGGCAAGCATCTACTCATGATCCCTTGTCCGTACCTGGTTGAACAGGCCGACCGGGCCGAGCGACGACAAGTCGATTCCGGCGAGCGCCCGCGTCAAGGTCGATTTGCACGAATCACACCTCCATTCGCGTGGGACCCGGCTCGGAAGAGTCGGATCTTGGCGACCGAATGGCTGAGAGGCACCCGCTGCCCGCCCGGTTCCCGGGCCGGTTCCTCGATCGTCTGTCTGCCGTAGAGCTTGAACCACGCCTCGCCCGAACCCGGGTCCACCTCGACGAGGGCGTAGGACGTGCCCGTGTAAAGGGCGAGCCGCCGGAACCTGTGGCCCTCTTCCGTTGTCCCGTCGTCGGCCGCGCCCAGGCGCAGCGCCCAACCCAGCGCGCGGGACACATGGTAGGTCACGGCGCTGGACGTGAGCTGCCAGACGCGGCCTCCGTCGTCGTCATCGACGCTGAACACGGCCGACACGTGCACGTCGCCGCTCAGGATGCACGGCCGCAACCCGCGCCGGGCCGCCCGAAACAGCACGTCCATGAGCGCGCCGCGCTCCTCGTCGTGGAGTTCGTGCTCCCAGGAGTCGCGCAGGTCGTCGCCGAGTCCGGCCTCGCGCAGCGGAAACCGGAGGTCGGCGTCCACCAACGCGGTTTTCGCGTGGAGCACGGGCACGGCCGAGACCACGAACAGGAACGGCGTCTCCCCGGGGTCCAGCGCGTCCGCCCAAGCCTCGAAGCGTCGGAACTGCGGCTCGCCCAGGATGCGATAATCCTCGCGCTCGATGTTGCGGTGTCCCCGGCCGTCGAGCACGTAGAACGCCGCGCCGCCCCGGCGGAACGAATAGTCCCACACGCCGTCGGCCGTCGGCGGGTTGTGGGCGTGCTGGTACTCCCGGTACACTCGGCACCCGGCCCGGAACATGCGCCGCACGAGTCTGCGGCCGTCGGCGCGCGTAAGCCCCCGTTCCGCGAGGTCCGGCAGGATGCGCGCAAGGCCGTCGTCGGGTCCGCCGTCGGCGAGGTAGTGGGATCCCCAGCCGTCGCCGATCTCGTGATCGTCCCAGATCATGTACGTGGGATAGGAATCGAACACGCGGCGCACGCCCTCGAATCCCCAGTATCCCCGGTAGATGTCGCGATACCAGCTCCGCATCGACGACTCGTCCGGGAGCAGCCGGTCCGCTTCCCGCCGCATGCTGCGGTTGAGCAGCTTCCAGATGTCGAGCGTCGCCACGCCATCGGTGTAGCACTGATCGCCCCCCGCGATGACGACGTCCACATCCGCCTCGTGCCGCCGGAGCGTGGCGGCGAGGAAGTCCCAGGTATCGACCTCCCCGACTTCGGTCCGCTTGCGGAACAGGCCGCTCACCCGGTACGGCATGTGGCACGAGAAGAGCGCGATCTGGAACGGGCGCTTCTCCTCCTCGCCGGGCGGCGTCCGAAAGCTCCGCAGACGGTTGTGCCCCAGAATCACCTTGCCCCCGTCCGCCTCCGAATGCAGCGCGTACCCATAGCGGGTGTCCGGATCGAGTTCCGGGATGTCAAGAACATGGGTCGTGTCGGTCGCGTAGTCCCGAATCTCGAAGGCCACCGACCGCGAGGGCCGAAGTACTCCCCCGGTCTCCTCCGCCGAAATCGGCACCACGCCGAGACGGGCACGGAGCGAGGCCCGCAGCTCCGCCGATCCGACTGCCTCGCCACAGTCGTAGAGGAGGAGCGTGAACCGACCCGGGCCGCCCGTGCGGAGCCACATCCGCACGGACGTGGGCGTCGCGTGCCCGATGATCGTGCCGACGCGAAGCCGCGGATTGGGCCACGGCCGGTCGGACTTGAAGACCAGCGAATCCGGACCGAACGTCTTCGACATCGGCCAGCCTGCTCCTTTCAGCGCCCCATCGTGCGCGCAATGTACGTTCGCCCTGCGGAGCCGTGCATTGTAGCCGCCACGTGTCCATCTCGCAACAGCGGAGCGGAATCGTGAAGGGTGGGGGGTTCCAGGGCGACTCCATGAGCCTCCCGGCCGAAAACCGTATGACTCACACGTGTCCACCCATCCCGGTCATCGTGTTCTCACCGTGACCGCTCGACGGGCAACGTGCATACTTGGCCGCAACCGGCTATAGTGGAGCGACCCTGCCTGGGAAACCGTCCGAGGCCCGACACCCACGGGTGCCGGGCCGTTTGACATGGAACGCAGAAAGCGAAGCAGGTTCCGCTTATTTGCCGGAGCGGTCGGGAGCTACCCAGCCGCTCATGTTTTTCGGCTGTCGTATTCGGCGGCAGCCCGACTCAGGCTGCGAACCATGTCACCAGAAAAGTGGGACTCGACCTTGCGGGTGTCAAGGGTTTCGGCGAGAATGTAGGAGTGTACCCCACGAGGAGGATCTGATGAGCGAAAAGCCAGACACCCCGGAAGAGTTTTCGGAGGGCCTCGCTTGGAAGGCGATGTACGAGGCCGATGTCCACAGACGCTACTACGGGACGGTATGTGACCGGCTTCGCCGAGTGAACACCCGGATGGTGATCGCGGCATGGGGAACCTCATTGGTCGCCTCCGTCCTTGCAATCTGGACGAGTGTTCCCATCGAACTGTCGGTTGGGGGGATTATCGTTGCGGCTGCCATGACGACGCTTCGGGATGTCCTCCGAATTCCCGAGCGGGTGTCCGAGGCTCGCTATATCCTGATGGGGACCAATCGGGAATACGACAAGATGAGACTCCTGTGGGAGACGGGTGGAGGGTACCGTCCTCAGGCCGAGTACGAGTCTTTCCGTAATGTCAGCAGATTACACGACTTCACAAACGAGATGGTCGACGGGAAGGTATTGGAAGATGCCGAGGATGCTAGCCAGAAGTACCACAAGGATATCGAGCAACGGAAGAGGGAGCTGATTCATGCCTGATTGAGGTTCTCGTGCCGCCACAAGGCGGGGCGTCCGGCCCCAAAGGTGAAGCTGACGCCCTTGCACACCGCGTTGTCGCATTCACGGTGCGTCAAGTTCACGAACAGCCTGACAAGCTTGGGGAAGAGTCCCGGCGCCTCGACGCCCCAATGGGGATTCAAGTATTCCGAGAACAGGGACAGGATCGGGGACGCGTAGTTGAGCTTGGTCACCGACCAGCGGGGAACCATCGTGTGCAGGGACACGCCATTGGCGACGATCGTCCGCACGCGGGGAACCAGACCCGCCATCGCGGACATCGTAAAGGTGGTGGCGCCCTGGCAGTGAATCACGGCCTTCATTTCGTCCGCTCCGGTCTCCACCAGCACCTTGTCGACGGCGGCGGGGTGGTCGTTGATCGCGGCCTTGTCCAAGGTCCATTGGTTCGCGGGAAACTCGATGCTCGCCCGCCAGTCTTCCAGCCATACGTCGTAGCCGTGATCGAGCAACGCTTCGACGAAGTCCGTCCTGACGGGAGCTCGAAATATGTTCGACCGCACACCGGCGCCGTGAACCAGCAACACCGGTCCGCGGGTCGGCTCATATTCGCCCCTGGCGTGAACCAGGGTCAGCAACCGGCCATCGCGGGCCGTGAAAGGCACGACGCGATCCGTGTAGCGCTTGTCGTAGGTTGTCATGATCCGAATCGAGAATTACGGGCCTCCTCACCCGGCACGGTCGGCGCCGAGGGATTCGACGCCGTACGTGTCCCACAGTTCACGGAAAAAGAAAGCGCCGAGCCTGGCCGCTCCTTCGAGTGACCGCCTTCCGTCGCTCCGTCGCGATTCCACCGTCGTCATCTGAGTCGCGAAGTCCTCTTTGGCGATGTGGAGCATGCCCTTCGCAGCGACAGGCCCCCGATCGTCCCGGCCCCGATGGATCGTGATGTAGAGCGTCGTGGTATCACTCCAGAGGTCGGCGCCCCTGTCGTCCCTTATCAGCTTGAATCCGTCGAAGAAGTACCTGGTCCCTTCCACGCTCACGAGATTCAGACGATAGATCATCCGCTTCAGTCGTTCGTCGGATTCGTCTTCCTTGAACAGATTGAATCGTCCGTCGGACACGGTGAGTGCCGCGCGCGACAGCGCCGGACAGTGGACGGTGCCGATGATCGACGCTTCGTGGTTGTCGTCGGCGATCATCCGTTCGAGGTCGTCCGATTGGATAGTGAGCAGGAAGGAGCACTCCTGACGCTTGGCCCTGCCGTCCTCCGCGGCGGCCCGATGGTCGCCCAGTACCGACGTCGAGCAGTGCCCGGCCATCCGTTCCGTGAACTGCAGGGTCAGTTTCTCGTCGGGCGTCCAGCTGCCATCCACCCTGGCTCGGCCGTTGGAGCGAGATTCATCGATGGTCCAACCGCGATCCGCCGCCAGCAGGTAGGCATTGCGCTCCGCCAACGCGGAGATCGTGAGCAACGGATTCACCCCGAGCGGACGCGGAATCACGGAGCCGTCGGAAACATAGATGTCCTCATACACGGCATCGCCCTCGATGCCGGCGAAGAGCTGGCCCTTGTGATTGACGACACCCGAGCCGGCGTGCTCGCCCATGCAGGCGCCTCCGAGCGGGTGAACGGTAACGAGGTCGTACCCGAACGCCTTGGTGAACATGGGACTCGGCGTGTAGGTGCCGCCCAACGCCTCGGTTGCGGAAAACAGCATGTCGCTCGTCCGCTGAAAGACCTCCTGCTTGCCCAGACCCGGCCAGTCGACACGTACCCTGTCGCCCTTCAGCTTCAGCCTGCCCGCCCCGTCGTCGTGCGCCATGATGAGGTAGGTCTGGGTATTCCGCACGGCTCCGCGATACGCACCGCCCGGAGCGGCACTCTGCCACATGCGAGCCATTTCCCTGGCGCTGTCCCAGGCACCGCGATCCGTGTCTTCGCCCGCCACGGCCGCCGCCGCCCAGAGCGCGCTGGCCAACACGGGCGAAAGCGCTCCGGGGAGGCTGCCCTCCTCGATTACGAAGCCTTCCGCCGGATCCGGGAAGACCTTGCGCAGATCGATGACGCTGGTGATGCAGGGTCCGACCGGCGCCGCCGGATCGACCGGCTCGTCGCCCGCGCCGACCCCGTTGATCTCGTGGTCCGTGTTGTAGCCGAAGCCGAGCACGTCGCCGTTACCCGTGAAACGCGCCCCGAGTTCGTCCGAACACGCCAAGCCGTTCTCCTTGGACCGGAGGAGAATCTCGGCAGTGCCCAGAGTACCGGCCGACACGACGACGATGTCCGCCGAGACGAACAGGTCCGCGCCGCCGAACCTGCGGCGACCGGCACCCACCGGTTCGTAGTAGACGATGTTCCTCCCGCCTTCTCGGGCCAAACGCCGGACCTGCACACCGCAGAAGATCTCGGCCCCCGAGTTCCTGGCGTACGGCAGGTAGTTTCGCATCAGTGTGTTCTTGGCGCCGATGTTGCAGCCGGAGACGCAATCGCCGCAGCCGTTGCAGGCTTCCTGATAGACGCCCGCATTGTTCACTCCGGACTCGAAGGTCACGTTGATCGGCGGATTGTAGAAACAGTCGGCGTGGCCGAGATGCTCGGCGGACTTCCGGTGCATTTCGTTCTTGGCGAGCCTCGGCTCGTCTGGATACGGATTCGGCTGAAGCATGGATTGAGCCCGCCGGTACCCGGCCTCCAAACGGCCGGAGCGATCCTCGCGAAGGGCCTCGGGCCAAGCCTCATCCTGCCAGACCCAGTCGTCAGCACGCAGCGAGACGTTGGCGTTGATCAGCGAGGTCCCTCCGAGTCCGCAGCCTTGCAGCACATTGATCTCGTCGTTCTGCCGCATGTCGAACAGCGCCTTGCGGTTCCCCAGACGGCCTGCCCTGGCGTCGACCTGGAATTCCCCCGCGGCTTTCAGAAGCGTGTCGGGGAAATGG
Organism: Longimicrobiales bacterium; assembly: GCA_965204275.1. Classification (GTDB taxonomy): domain Bacteria; phylum Gemmatimonadota; class Gemmatimonadetes; order Longimicrobiales; family Gaopeijiaceae; genus Bin94. The sequence continues at coordinate 168,600 of CBDBEC010000002.1, read as the reverse complement.
CCGACGGGAATCTCCCGGCCACGCTCGAACAGACATACGCTGACCTTCGATCCGTCGGCCTTCGCCGCCCGGGCAAGCCGGGCAGCGGCAATGGAGCCTCCGTAGCCGGAGCCGATGACGATGACGTCGTAATGGGTCTTGATCCGGGAGAGGGGAGAAGAGAGAAGGCTCATGGGAACTCCTGGGGTGTGTCGGAGGCTTTTCGGTGCGGGTTGGGGCTTCTCGCCGTCTGCGCCCTTGGCGCACCGCCCCCCGCGAGTCGCCATCCCGGCTGGCGATGGGGCCGAAGAGGCATCGCCCGATATCCCAACGCTTCTTGTAGCGGTGGTGCCGCATGCCCCGCCGGTACCGGTCGGAGGATCTCGGATCCTGCCGGGTTAAAAGTGTAACGGCCGAGCTTCGAATGCGCAACCCACTGTTGGTTGCCACCGCCCCATCTTCGGGATCGCGATGGGACAGGGCGGCCCGACATGAGGACAGCCCTGCCTGTCGGAAAGATGGCCCGAAGAACGGGGGGTCGAGGGCGATCCAAGCCGTGCAAACGGTCGGATTGTCGGTTTCGGGAATCTCGTCGAACCACGCCTTCAGCGATGGTCCAGGCGGTTGTGGAGTCGCAGGTCGCCGTGACCCTTGTCCTGCCGATCTCTCCCTACTCAGAGTCGCGACTTCCACCGTTTGCGCCTCACCGCACCACATCCCCGTCCCGAACCACCGCCCGGGAGGCCACAACCGCGTGTCTTCCGATCCGGGCCCGCTGGCCGACCCGGGCCCTCTTGCCGATCCGCGCTCCGGACCCGATGGTGGTCGAGCCGCCGACCTGGGCGCGCAGTTCCACTTCCGCTTCGACACCCAGCCGGGCCAGGTTTCCGAGCGTCGCCCGGTTGCCGACGATCGCACCGTGCTCGAGCAGGACCCCGCGGCCGAGAGTCGCGCGGTTCCCCACCACGGCCCGGTCCCCGACATGGGCTCCCCGTCGCACCCGGGCTCGTTCCGCAACGCGCGCCTGGGCACCCAGCTTCGCCCCGGTTCCCATGGTCGAGTATTTGCCGAGCACGGCGCCGGCGCCGATCTCCGCCCTCAGGCCGATGGTGGCGTAGGCATCGACCGTCGCGTACTCGCCGACCCGCGACCCCGACCGGATGATCGCGCCCTCCTCGATGGTCGCCCGGGAACCGACGGTGACGCCCGGCCCGATCATGGCCCCCGCCTTCACGATGGCTGCGCGGCCCACGGTCGCCGAGGGATGTACCGTGGCGAGGGGATGAAGAAAGGTGCCGCTCACCGGTGCCGCTTCCGGAACAGTCATGTCAGACACCCTGCGGTTCTCCCGGCCTGGCGGAGGGCGGTGGCGCGGCTCTGCGAGCCGGTGCGGCTACCTCAGGTGGTTCCTGAGCAGGTGGCCCAGCCGCGTGTCGTGCTCGCCCAGGAAGCGGGCGATCGAGGTGACCGGAAGGTCCTCCGCCAGATCGGCCACGAGGGACTCGAAGTCCCGGGTGAACCTGCTCCAGCGCCGGGCCCACGGCAGCCGGGCCTGCCTGATGCCGCACCCGGTACAGACCACCCGCGGCGACGGCGCGTGCAGAACGGTGCGGTACCTGAAGAAATCCACATGCCGCCACCCGCTTCCAACGCGTGTCGTACGCCTTGCAGCCCCGCCGGCCGCAGGCCGAGCAGGTGAAGGTGCCGCCCCTGTCGAAGTTCAGGTGGACCGAGAAGACCCCTTCCTCCCGCTCGAGCTCCGCGCTCTCCACATACCAGGGCCGTTCGATCCCCAGCGTCCGTTCCAGAAAGGTGGTCCTCTTCAAGGGTGGTTCTCTTCATGTCCCGGTCCACGGTGTTGGCCTGAGGGGCGGGTGTGAATCGCCCCCGCCCGGCGAACCGGGCGGGGGCGACCTGGGGCCGCTCTCGTGGGATGCGAGAGTGGGTTGGGGTTAGTTCATTACTCGGGGACGTCTCTCACTCTGACACTGACGTCCGAGGCAGTAGTGCTTGCACTGTAGACCGGCTGGGTATCGTCGTCCGTCTTATCCTCGACACTGACGCTGTGTCTGATGGTCCTTGTAGCGACGCCCGCCGCGACGTTCTTCGCGGTGACCGTGATTTCGAACGGAACATCCCAGTCACTGCTCGTGAACGTCTTGCTATCAGGGATGGCATCGAAGTGCGTGCTGGTGTATACGAGGTCTACGGTCACCTTTTCACCCGAAGCCGGCGCCTTCGTCAAGACGATGTCGTAACTGAAACTGCCGCCTTCGTCCACCGTCAACGCCGTGGTGGTGATCACCACCTGGGCAACCGACGTGTCCTTGACCACCGCATCTAGGTTCGCGGCTGCCACCTCTCCGTAGCCTCCGCCAGATGCATCGTGCGTCAGCGTGAAGATCACGTCGTTTTCATCGGGGTAGTCCCCGGCGTTGCTGGCGTCGATCGTAACAGTCTGTTCTACATCCCAGTTACTGGGCGTGAAGTCCACCTGCGATGGCACCGACACGTTCGCCGGTGCTTCACTGATTTCAACTATCACATTACCGGTCGGCGGCGAAGTCAGCACAACCGTGTAGGTGCCGCTCTTGCCCGCGCGGATTTCCTTGCCCGTCGGCGACACGACTACGTTCTTATCCAGAATCGTCACCGCGAGAGTTGTCGTGGCGCCGTCGTACTGGTTAGCACCAGCGTCTGTCGCCGTGTGCGTGATCTGCACCACTTCGGTTTCGGTGTCGTCGTCTTCACTGGTACTGAACGTCACTGGCAGTGCGTCTGGAATACCCCCTCCCGAGGGAGGGCTGAATGTCAGTGTGCTGCTGCTGGTGAACGTAATGTCGGTGTTCCCTTCTGGCAAGGTCAACTCCACGACCACGGCGGCGTCGTCGGCGGCCAGACGGGTCGCCAAGCCCACCATGTACGTGTTGCCAGTCGAGCCTTCGTCGACCTCGATCGTGGAAATGGACGCGTCGTCCTTCGTCAGCAGGATACCGGGCCGCCACACCTCGAGCTTGTACTCCTTCTTATCCTCATCATTTCCAGTCCCGGGGGTGACCACGATATCCAGCTCGTTCTTTCCTGTCACAAGGCCGGTAAACGCGTAGGGGGAACCGGGGCTGGTCTTCGCTTGAGAGTGCGTTGTCCAGCTGAGGTCGACTTTATTGACGCTGTGGCTCGTCGTCTCGGTCGCGTATTCCGTCTCGGTCTCATCCAAAGGCGGGGTCAGGGTCATCCCGCTGGGCAGCGTCAGGGTCTTCAAGTCGGCGTCGGCGCTGGGTTCTTGCCGCGTCACCGTGAGGGTGTACCGCTTCGTCGTTTCGTCGTCCTCGGCGGTGACGGTGATATCGAGCGTCTCCGGTTCTCCCACCTCGTCATCCAGATCGAACGAGTAGGGATTATCGTCGTCGGGCTCTGTGGGCCTGGTTTCCGCCTCGTCGTCATTCGTCTCCCACACGACCTTGACTTCCTCGATGTCTTCGTGCACGTAGGCCGTGTATCTCGTCGTCGTCTTGGCGAATTGCTCATTCAGTGGCAGAGCATTCCCGTCGCCGTCCTTCATTGTGAGGCTCTTCAAGTCGGCGTCGTCGCTGGCTTCCAACCGCGTCACCGTGAGGGTGTAGACCTGCGTCGTGGTCCCGTCATCGGCGGTGACGGTGATCGTGAGATCGGTCGTCTCTCCCGCGACGTCCAGGACGAGGGGGTCGGCGTCCGGGTCGGTGGCGACTGTCGCGTCATCGTCCATCGTCGTCCACTCGACGTTCAATTCCGAGACGCTGGCCCGGACGGTGGCCGTGTACTCATCCACGAGGGGTTTCGCCTCCGGGTTCCACTCCTCGTTCAGATTCACGGGCTTCCCGTCCTTCTTCGCCAGCGTCAGGGTAGCCAGCCTGGCGTCGGTGCCGGGGGCCTCCCGCGTCACCTTGATGGTGTACGTATTCTTATCATCTTCTTCCCCGTTCTCGGGGATGACGATGATCACGAGATCTTTCGGATCTCCCCCCGCATCGTTCAGGTCGAACGTATGGCCAGTGCTGATCGCGTCGCCGCCCTCGTCGGTGGTGGTCGCGCCGTCGGCCGTTGTCCAATAGACTTTGACTTGGGCGATGTCATCGTCCACGGTGGCCGTGTATTTAAACACGGGGGGGTCCGCGTCCGGGTCGAAGGCCGGAGCCAGAGTCTCAGGATGAGTAAGCTCCTCACCATCCTCGAGGCCCTTCATTTCGAGCGTCTTCAGCGTGGCGTCGTCGCCCGGTGCTCCGCGCGTCACCGTGAGGGTGTACGTCTTCTCGGTTTCCTCGTCCGAGGCGGTGACGGTGATCGTGAGCGTCTCCGATTCTCCCTCGTCGTCCAGCTCGAACGTGTAGGGACTCTTGTGGTTGGTTGTCGCCCACTTGTCGCTCGTCACCCACGCGACATCGACTTCCTCGACATCGTTGTCCACGCCAGCCGTGTAGGCCAGCGTCGCCGGATCGAAGGTCTCGTTCAGGGCCACGGCCTTCCCGCCCTCCCCGCTCTCCTTCAGCGTGAGGCTCTTCAGCTTGGCGTCGTCGGTCTCTTCCGCCCGCTCCACCTCGAGGGTGTATTCCTTCGTCGTCTCGTCCTCGGCGGTGACGGTGATCGTGAGCGTCTCCGATTCCCCCTGGTCATCCAATGTGAGCCTGTGCGGAGACTCGGGGGCCGTGGTCGCCGCATCCGACGCCGTTTCCCACTCCACATCGACCTTATCAACGGAGGGAGCCACCTCGGCGGTGTACTCCAGAACGTCCGGGTCGAACTCCTCCTGATCCAGTGGCAGAGGGTTATCGTCGAGGTCCTCCATTGCGAGGCTGCTCAGATCGGCCTCTCCGCTCGGTACCGGCGCCCGCGTCACCGTGAGGGTGTACGTAATCTCATCGTCTTCTTCCCCGTTCTCAGGGGTGACGGTGATCGTGAGTTCGGTGTCCTCGCCCGCCGCTTCCAGGTCGAGCGTATACGGAGAAGGATCTCTGTCCGTGGTCGCGTCTTCGTTGCTGGTTTCCCAGGAAACCTCCAGTTCATCGACGTCGTGGTCCACGTCGGCCGTGTACTCCAGCACGTTCCGCCTGAAGCTCTCGTTCAGGTTCACGGGGTTCTCGTCGTCGTCCTTCAGGGCGAGGCTCTTCAGCGATGCGTCGTCGCTCTTGGCAGGCGGTGCCCGGAGCACCTCGAGGTAGTACACCTCCTTGACGCCGTCTTCGGAGGAGACCTCGACCTCGTACAGGGTCCCGTCGCTGGTCGCACTGAGGCGGTAGCGCGCGTTCGTGCAAATGTCGTCATCCGAGGCCGTCATGGCCTTGACCGTGTCGGTGTCGTTGTACTCCTGTACGACGATCGACTGCGGGCAGTATGCGTTGTCCTCGTCCGGGTCGCCGAGCGTTTCCAAGTCGAACCGTACGGTGGCGGAGCTGCTGCTCGAGCTCTTGGTCTCGAGAGTCCAGGCCGTGTTGATCTTCGTGCCCTCGCCGCCGCTCGCGGTTGCGGTGCTGTCCGTGCCGTCGGACTTGAGCGCTATGACATCCGAGGATGCCAGGTGGCGCCCGACCGGGGCGGCGCGACCGACGATCAGAGAGTACTCGTGGTCGTCGTAGCCGTTCGGGGCGGTCACCGTCAAGTTGAGGGTGTTCTCCCTGACCTCCAGGCTGTCGCGGCTGCCTGTTGCGTTGTACCGCAGCTCGCAGGTCGTACCCGAGCACTCCGTAGAGCCGTTCTTGAGTTCGTAGGTCGCACCCGTGGCCCGCCTGAAGGTAAGCCTCACGCTCTCCGACTTCCAGCTGATGGTGCCGAGGTTGGTCGTGGCCGATGTCTCCTCGGTGCCCGTGCGGCGGGTCCAGAAGCTGCGCCAGGTGACGGCGCTGTCGAAGTTCTGGGAGGTCGTGCCATGAATATTCGCTCGGACGCTGGCGCTCCTCGCGTTGTCGTCGGACGACGCACTTTCGTCGTAGACGTGCAGGGTGGGCATGGTCTCGAAGTCGTCCTCGCCCCTGAGCCTCGCCGTTACCGTGCTCGGCCCCGGTGTGGTTCCGTCATCGTCCGGCTCGCCCCTGCTGTTCAACCTTGGAATCCCCCAGCCCAGGTCCTCGAGCGACACGGTGAAGTCGCCCTCGGTCAGACGGGTGTGCCCGAACGTGCCCCTGGGGTTACTGATTGTGATCTCGCTGGTGTCGTTGGTGAATCGGTCCACCCAACGCAGATCGATGTCATATGAGCTGCCGCTGAGGTTGTTCACCGTGCCCTCGATCTCGCCGTCCATGTAGAGCAGGCCGAAGTTGTAGAACGTGCCGCATGTCGGCGGATCCCTGTCGTCGCAGACCCGGTGGCTGGGGTTCGAAAGGCTCCTGCTCGTGTAGCTGTTCCAGCGGGGCAGGCGCACATCCCCCTCCTCGATCGAGGACGGGTACGTCTGCGCACTGGCGCTCCAGCTGGTTTCGGCGGTCTTCGTGCCGGTGACAGAGTTCGTCCTGTACCCGCGAACGACCAGGTAGCTGCTCGTGCTCGGCGTGATCCTGTAGCTTCCCTCCGGCAGGTCCTCGAACTTGTAGAAGCCGCGCTCGTCGGTCGCGGTCGACTTGCTCAGACCACCTCCGCTGAGCCTGACCGAGATGCCCGCGACGGCTTCGGCGCCCCGGAACTTCGAGTCGCGGTTCTCGTCGTGGCCGATGTAGCCCATGAGCTTCAGGCCGAGCTTCTGTACGCTCCAGTCGGCGGTGTCCTGGGCTGCGATGCCGTAGTACTTGAGGTCCTCGTCGTCGTTGTCGTCGGTCTCGTCGTGGTAGACGACCACCTCGTGGACGGAGTCGCCCCGGATCCTGTGCGTCCTGGTGCTGTAGGCGGTGATCTCGTACACGCCGTCCTGGAGACGATCGAGCTCGTAGTCTCTCGCGCTGCTGCTCCTCGTGGAGGTGGTGTCGGCACCGTGCCCGTCGGTCACGGGCTCGATGAAGATCCTGTGGCCGCTCACACGGTTGCGACGAGTATCCTTCACCGCGCCGATGACCGAGCCGGTCTTCCACTGGTAGCCCCATGTCGCGCATTCGTCGTCCTTCGTTCCCGCGGACGAAAGGCAGACCCGGACCTCGGGCACACCGCCGCTGCCGTCGCCGAAGGCGCCGACGGTGCTGCCGCCGACGGTCATATCGCGCTTGTTGTAGGGCTCGATGTAGCCGCGCAGCTTCTCCGCTACGATGCCCACTTCGACGCGGTTGGGGGCGGACGCCGTGTCAACCGTGAACCTGACGGTGAACTCGTCGTTCCTCGGCAGGCAGCTGACCCTGGCCAGCCCGTTCCTGAACGAGACGGAGACTTCCCTGTCCTCGGTCTTGTGGTGGTTGCGCTTGTTGGTGCACCGGTCGTGGTTGTACTTGTACGGCTTCAGCCTGCCGCGGTCGTCGTCCGCCAGGAACTCGAGCATCATCTCCCTCTGGACGCTCGACGCGGGCCGATGGTCGCCGCCGGGCACCCTGCTCTGGTAGTTGGTGAAGCCTTCCACGTCGTCGGTCTCGCGGTAGACGCCGAGCACGATCGCGTGGGTGTGCCAGGTGACGTAGATGGGGCCGAGGTCGTTGTTGTCGAAGCGGTTGGAGTCGGGATGCTCCAGGCCGGTGTGCACGTGGGTGAGCGAACGCGACTGCGTCCATAGCTCGTTCATGTCCACCGAGTCGGCCTGGGTGTCGCCCAGCGCCACCGAGAAGCGCGCCGGGGCGCCGCTGATCATGGCGGCCATCTGGCTCGCGCTGACCGCGCCCGTGTAGCGGCCCCTGCCGTCGGCGTTGGTCGTGTCGAGAACCGTCGTTCCGTTCTTCGCCACCCAGCCGCCGAGGAACCGGTTGCCGTCCTTGGCCGTCTCGTTGCTCTTCACCCACCACTGGAAGTTCACGCGGGTGTTGATGAGCTTCGCCGCCGTCGGGGCGTGGCTCACGCGGTCGACCGCCTCGTACTCGATCTCGATGACCCTGTCGTCGTGGGCGACGATGCCGGTGGGGGTGGAGACCACCAGCGCGTAGACCAGGTAGTCGATGTCCCCTCCGCCGGGGCCCTTGTCGTCGGCGCGGTCGAAGTCGAACGTCGCGACTCCGGGGACCTTGGCGATCGTGCGGGTCGTGGCCGTGCCGAGGCTGTTGGTGCCGTCGGCGGCGTCCTCGACGGTCGGGTACAGAACCATGCGCACGCCGTTGATCGGGTAACTTACCTGCTTGGTGGTGGCCAGCACCGCGCCGGCCTGGATCGTCTGCTTCGTGATCCGGAAGGGGAAGTTGACGTTCATTTCGGTCGCGGCGGGCACATCAACCACCACGCCGAGGGTCGGGCCCGTGAACCTGTAGCCGGCAATGGCAAGCATCCTGGTCAGTGTGTCGCTCTGGGCGACCGCCACGCGGTACCGGCCCGCCTTCAGGCCCGCGAAGGTGTACATTCCGGTCGAGTCGGCCGCCCCGAGGATTACGGACTGGTCCGGCGCCTGCAGGAGCAGCGGGATCTTGGCCTCGAAGGCCGGCTCGCCCTCCGTGTGGGCGCTGTCGTTCATGACCTCGTCCAGGAACATCATGCCGCTGATCGACGCGGTCGTGGTGTGCTCGCCCGCGAAGTCCACGATCTTGGCCTCTTCGTCGCCCAGATCCTTGACCTCGATCTCCGTCATGTCGAAGACGTAGGCGTCCTCATCCGGGTTCTCGATCTCGACCTCGTAGTCGCCGCCCGCCAGGCCGGGGAAGTTGTACTCCCCGTTGGCGTCGGTCATCACTTCATCTTCCGCGTCGCCGTCGAGCGTGACCGTCACGCCCTCGAGGCTCATGTCCGGGTCCACGACGTACACCTGGCCGCTGATGCTGGCCCGGCGGAGCATGGAACCCGCGAACGACACGTCGTCCTGCTCCTGCGCGACCGAGAGGCTCACCGAGCGTGAGGTGGTCGGGAAGTCGTAGGTGTCGTCGTCCGGATTCTCGATCGTGACGGTGTAGCTGCCCTTGCGCAGCCCGTCGAACATGTACATTCCGTCCGAGCCCGTCTCCATCTCCTCGTCGGTGTCGTGGTCGCCGGTGAGCATCACCATCACGCCGCCCATCCCCTCGCCGTCCACCGTGACCTCGCCGCCCACGCTCGCCGTGCGGATGATGTCGGCGTCGAAATTCCACGTCGCCGTATCGTCGGTCGCCACCGAGCCCTGCCGGCTCTTCGTGGCGAAGTCGTACTCGTCGTCGGTCTCGCCGAGCTCGATGCGGTAGACGCCCGCGAGCAGCTCGTCGAACATGTAGCCGCCGTCCTCGTCGGTCATCGTCGCGCCCAGGACCTGGCCCGTGGTGGCGCCCAGCACCTTGATCAGCGTCACGCCGACGTTCATGAGGGCGTCGCCCTCGGCCGACACGGTACCCATGACCGCGACGGTCCGGAGCGACCGGCCCATGAAGTTGTGGATCGCCGCCTCGTCGAGCTCCAGCTCGATGTCCATCATCGACGGATCGAACTTGTACTCGTCGGTATCGTAGCCCGAGAGCGTGAGCGTGTAGTCGCCCGCCGCCAGGCCCGAAAACGCGTACTGGCCGTTGCTGTCGGTCATGTCGCTGCGGTCCTCTTCACCGCCCAGCTTGACCGTCAGGCCGCTCATCGGCTCGCCGTCGATGGTGACGCGGCCGCTCACGCCGGCGGTCCTGAGCAGGATGCCGTCGAAGGCCACCTCGGCCGTCTGGCGAAGCCCCACCGAGACCGACTTGGTGGTCACCTCGAAGCCGTACTCGTCGGTGTCGTACCCGGAGATCGTCACCGAGTAGTCGCCGGCGTGCAGGCCGTCGACCTCGTACATGCCGGCAGTGTTGGTCTTGGCTTCGAACTCCTCGTTCTTCGGGCCGCCGGACACGGTGACCGTCACGCCCGGAAGCGCGTCGCCCTTGACCGTGACCTCGCCCTCGATCGCCGCCGTGCGCAGCAGGATGCCCTCGAACTCGACCGTCGCCGTCTCCTTCAGCGCGACCGTCACGTTCTCCGACGTCACGTCGAAGCCGAAATCGTCCCTGTCGTAGCCCGTGATGGCGACCGAGTAGTCGCCGGCGTGCAGGCGGTCGAAGGACCACTGCCCGGCCGCGTTGGTCACGACGGACATGTCCTCGCCCTTGCCGCTCAGGCTCACCGTGACGCCGTCGAGCGGGCCGTGGCCCGCGACGGAGACGGTGCCCTTGATGCCGGCGGTCCTCAGCGCGATCCCCTCGAAGGGGACGCTGCCGGTCTCGCCGCGGGCGACGGTGACCGTCTTGGAGGTCACGTCGAAGCCGTACTCGTCGTCGTCGTAGCCGGAGATGGCGACCGCGTACTCGCCCTTGCGCAGCTTGTCGAACATGAACTGCCCGGCGGCGTTGGTCCGCTCGGTGAAGTCCTCGCCCCTGCCCTGCAGGCTGACGGTCACGCCGGCCAGTCCGACGCCCTCGACGCTCACCTGGCCCGAGACGCCGGAGGCGCGCAGGTAGGTGCCGTCGAAGCTCACGACCTTCGATTCGCCAACTGAAACCTGGGCCGTCGACGAGGTCGCGCCGAAGGCGATGTCGTCCGTGTCGAAGCCGGAGATCTCGATGGTGTAGTTGCCCGCGCGCAGTCCGGTGAAGGCGTACTGGCCGGTCGCGCCGGTCAGCGTCTCGGACTCGGACATGCCCGTGATCTTGACGGTAACGTTGGAGAGTCCTTCGTCTTCCACCATCACCGTCCCCATAATGGCCGACGTACGGATGTAGGAGCCGTTGAAGTTGACGGTGACGGTCTCGCCGTCTTCCGAGAGTGTCGCCGGAGCGGACGTCTGCGCGAAGCTGGCGTCCTCCGGGTAGTTGCTGATGGTGACCGTGTAGGTTCCCTCTTCGACATCCGCGAAGGTGAAACCGCCTCCGTTTGCCGTGGTGGCGGTGACGCCGCTGCTCAGGGTGACGGTCACCCCGTCGGCCCCGTCACCCTCGATCGCCACCTTACCCGTGATGGTGCCGGTGGCCGGCGGCGGAATCGGATCCTCTCCGCACGCCTGGATCAGGGGAACGGCCAGCAACGCCGCCGCTGCCACCAACTTCGTGATTCTGCTCATACCACGTCCTCTCTCTCTGGGAGGGTTAGCCGTTGGGCCCCCGACATCCGGGGACGGAGTGCGTTCGCACTGAAACCGTTCCATCGGCAAGAACCGGGCCAAACGCGAATCACGCCTAAACCAAGGCGGGACCGTGCGAATTACCCACACAAAAGCGGCCTGCGGGATTTTCGTGTGGGTTGAATGGGAATGTCTGTGTGGGTGAATCGGGGTCCCGACCTCACCCCGCCTGCCCGGGTTTGGAATAGTGGCGCACAACGCTCGCCAGCCGACTCGCGGGCTCCTCGAGGAACTCCGCCACGTCCTTGCACTTCACGGTCCTCGAATTCAGGGCAAGCAGCTCCGAGACCCTGAACTCGAACGCCAGGGTGTACGCACTCCTCGGCCGTGCCCACGGCACCCCCGCCTGCCGCACCCCGCACCGGGGGCACTCCACCCGGGGATGCGGCGCGCGGACGTACGTCCTGTATTGGAGAAAGTCCAGGTGCCGCCTTTCCTTCCTGGCCGTGTCGTACGCCTTGCACCCCCTCTCGCCGCAGGCGCCGCAGGCGAAAGAGCCGCCGGCATTGAAACCCAGGTCGAGGATCAGGCTGCGCTCCCCGGCGTCGAACTCGCTGCGCTCGACGTACCACGGGTCCCGCAGCTCCAGCGCTTCGCTGAATTTCGTTGCACCGGCGACACTAATCTCCTCCATCACTCTTGCTCCTCCTCCCTGCATCGTAGAGCACACAGATCAGCCAAACGAGCATGACCGTGCCTCCGATGAGCACGGCTTCCAGCGGAGTCATGTCATGCCTCCTCTTTCCGGGCGGGCTCCTTCGCGCAGGATCGTTCGGGAGGGACCGGGGGCGAGGCGGTCCCGGTGCGCGCACGCGGCGCGGCCTTGATCCACCCGGCTGCGAAGGTGCGTCGACGGCTTGAAGACCGGCACGTCGCGGGGCGGAACCTCGACCGGGTCTCCGGTCCGGGGATTGAAGGCCTTCCGGGCCTTGCGGCGGTGCACCTTGAAGATGCCGAACCCCCGGAGTTCGATGCGGTCGCCCCGCGCGAGCGCGTCCTTCACGGCGTCGAGCAAGGCGTCGACCACCAGCCCGCATTCCCTCTTGGTGACCTGCGGCCGGACCGCATCGGCCACCCGCTCAACCAGATCGGCCTTGGTCATCCTCTTCTCCTCGCGCGAAGCGTGGCCGGGTCCCCGCGGGGGTCCGGGCGGCGGCTCTTCCCGCCTCTCCACGCATTCCGGTCCTGCTCCGTGACCTTCTTCGCGCGAATCCCACGACGCATCTCGTGATCCGTGCTCCCCCGCCGATCCGATCCCACTCCGAAGCCGCCACCGGGCGGCGCGGGGCCGGCAGCGGAGCACCGCGGACCGTTCGTGCTTTCGATTCCGTCCAGCCAGTCGTCCCAATCGTCCCCTTCCGGAACGCACAGCGGGTCGTCCTCGTTGTTGTACAGCCACCAGAACGCGGAGAGGCCGTCGAGGTCCATCCACTCCTCGGGAATCGAGTCGCTCAGATCGTTGCCGTAGATGTAGAGGTGCTGTAGCGATGACCCGATGTCGCCCAGCTCCGGTGGCACCGGCCCGCTCAGATCGTTGTCGTAGAGGCCCAGCCACGTCAGCGATGCGAGGTCGCCGAGCTCGCTCGGGATCGAACCCGTCAGATCGTTGTCGTAGAGGCCCAGCAGCTCCAGGTCGAGGTTGCCGAGCCCACTCGGGATCGAACCCGTCAGATCGTTGTTGTAGAGGCCCAGCCACGTCAGGGAGTCGAGGTCGCCGAGCTCGGTCGGGATCGGACCCGTCAACTCGTTGCGGCCGAGGGCCAGAAAATTCAGGGAGTCGAGGTTGCCGAGCTCGGTCGGGATCGAACCCGTCAACCGGTTGGCGTCAAGGTCCAGGCCGCGCAGGGATCCGAGGTCCCCGAGCTCGGTCGGGATCGAACCCGTCAACTGATTTTCGTCAAGGTACAGATATGTCAGGTATCCGAGGCCGCCGAGTTCCCGGGGGATCGAACCCGTCAACTCGTTGCCGAAGAGGCCCAGCCACCTCAGAGATTCGAGGCCGCCGAGCTCGGCCGGAATCGAACCCGTCAACTCGTTGTCGAAGAGGCCCAGCCACCTCAGGGAGTCGAGGTTGCCGAGCTCACTCGGGATCGACCCCGTCAGACTGTTGTTGTAGAGGTACAGGTACCTCAGGGAGTCGAGGTCGCCCAGCTCGGTCGGGATCGAACCCGTCAACTCGTTGAAGTAGAGGGCCAGGTACCTCAGGTATTCGAGGTTGCCGAGCTCCCCGGGAATCGAACCCGTCAACTCGTTGCCGCCGAGATCCAGCCACGTCAGGTTCCCGAGGTCGCCGAGCTCGGCCGGGATCGAACCCGTCAACTGGTTTTCGTCAAGGTACAGAGATGTCAGGTATCCGAGGCCGCCGAGTTGCCGGGGGATCGAACCCGTCAGATCGTTGTTGTAGAGTCGCAGGTGCGTCAGGTTTTCGATGTCGCCGAGCTCGCTCGGGATCTCTCCCGTCAGACTGTTTCCGCTGAGGTCCAGGACCACCAGGGAGTCGATGTCGCCGAGCTCCGGCGGCAAATCTCCCGCCAGGTTGTTCTTGGGGAGGTTCAGCTGCACCACGCGTCCCGCGTTGTCGACCTCGACCCCGTGCCAATCGTCCAGGTCCCCATCGCCGAGCCAATTGGCGGCGTTGGTCCACTCCGGGCCACCGGTGGCGCGATAGAACACCTCCAGGATGCTTCGGTCGAGGTCGCCAGGGGCGCAATCGATCCCCGTCCCCTGGTGTACGGGAAGACCGTCGAGCCACTCGCGGAAGTCCGGATCGAGCGGAACGCACACGCCTGTGTTGCCGTAGCCGAGCACTTCAAGCTGTGTATCCGCCAGGTCCAACGGAAGCGGCCCGGTCAGTCCGTCGTTGCCGCCGACCATCAACCACTCCAGCAACTCCAACCGCCCGAACTCCGCCGGAACGCGCCCGCTCAAGCGGTTGTGGCTGACCCACAGGCCCTCCAGGGATTCGAGGCCGCCGAGCTCCGGGGGAATCGACCCCGTCAACTCGTTGTGCTGGAGTAACAGCATCTCCAGATATCCGAGGTCGCCCAGCCCCGGCGGGATCGGCCCGCTCACATCGTTGGCGCTGAGGTCCAGCCACGTCAGGTATCGGAGGTCGCCGAGCCCACTCGGGATCGACCCCGTCAGGTCGTTGTTGTAGAGGCTCAGCACGGTCAGCGAGTCGATGTCGCCGAGTTCACTCGGGATCGACCCCGTCAGATCGTTGTGGTGGAGGCTCAGGTACGTCAGGTTCCCGAGGTCGCCCAGCTCACTCGGGATCGAACCCGTCAACCCGTTGTTGTGAAGGTCCAGGGAGCGCAGGGAGTCGATGTCGCCGAACTCACTCGGGATCGGCCCGGTCAACTCGTTGTGGCCGAGGTTCAGAATCTCCAGGAATTCGAGGTCGCCGAGCTCGCTCGGGATCGAATCCGCGAAGTCGTTGTTGTGAAGGTCCAGGCCGCGCAGGGATTCGATGTCGCCGAAGTCACTCGGGATCGATCCCCGTAGCTCGTTGTCGCTGAGATACAGGTACTCCAGGAACCCCAGGTCGCTGAGCCCCGGCCCTATCCGGCCCGCCAGGTTGTTGTCCCGGAGGTCGATCTTGACGACTCTCCCACTGTCGTCCACTTCGACCCCGTGCCAGCTGCCCAGGTCGCAGCAGACGTTCCAGCCGTCGTTGTTCGTCCAGTCGTCGCCGTTGGTTGAGAAGTAGAAGTTGCCCAGCACCGCGAACTCGGGATCCGCGTTCGCTGTTTCGAGGGTGTCCGCGTCAACCGGTCCCGGTTCCATCGGCGCCGGATCCTCGCCGCACGCCGACGCCCACACGGCGACGGCTCCCAGCACCGGCCCGACCTTCCAACCCACCGTCCCCGCCCCATGGTTCGCCTGCCCGGGTCCTTTCCACATCGCCAGCCTGCTCCTTTTCGATCATGCGTAGTCGGGTCGCCCTGCGGAGCGGCTAATTGTACCCCCGACGTGTCCAACACGCAATGGCGGATCATGATTTGTGAAGAGGATTGCCCGGTGTACTGGCTGGATTGGGGGGTGATATATGCCTGATACATGTCCATTGATACGTTTATCATGTTCTCCCTGTGACCATTGAATCTTCAAGGGAGGACGTACGTTGAACGAATCACACGAACCGGCGCCTCCGATCCCACATCACGGGATGCCCCGGCTCCAGAGGATCTCCAATCCGGGACGCACGGGAGGAGGCGCCCGCAAGCCTCTCCGAAACGCGCGCACCCGGCCGGTTCGGACATCGCGCAAGAATCGCCATCCCGGTACGATGGTTGTACCCGTGGGCTCCTATGGGAGCGCGAGATGAACGCCGATTCCCGCGTCACCTCAGCGGAGCCGCACCGCATCCCGGATCCCGCGTGTCGTCACAACCTCGAGCCCGCTCGTGTCACCCAACGCGCCCGGCAGCGCCCGGTCCCAGTCGTGCAGGATCGCCCGGATCAGCCCGGTGGCGGGATCGGTGACGACGGTGAGCGACCGTGGGTCGTCGTCGTCCAACGCCACCTCGCCCTCGGGCCCCGTGAGCGTGATCCGGTCCAACGTGTCCTCCCAGTCCTCCTCGATTGGGATCCAGAAGAGGAAGTACTTGTTGCCGTCGACGTCCTCGCCGGGGGTGAACGACAGGGAGAATTCGACGTTGCCGTCGCGGTTGATCCCCTCCAGACGGTAGGGACCGGTCTCCCGGGGCAGCGTCGCCGTCGTGTACATCCGATGCACGGGCTCGATGCGCAGCTGGCCGTCCAGCACCCCGCCCCGCAGCACCAGCATCTCGCCCTTCTGCCCGGCTCCGGCCCTTCCCTCCTGCGGATTCCCCTCCTCCTTGTCCTCCCGCAAATCGATGACCTTCTCGTAGTAGTAGTCGCTCAGCCAGCCTTGGTCGTAGCAGTACCCCATGATGTCGCGGCGGTGTTTGGGAGAGACCAGCGAGCTGTCGCGAGAGTCCCACCCCCACATCCCGATGCTGCCGTTGTCGTAGGGGAAGTCCGGGTCGACGCCGGCCGGCCCGCCGCACGGCGCGTGCGGCAGGTCCAGGTTGTGCCCCACCTCGTGTGCGAGCTCGGTGTCCCATGGCTTGCCGTAGCTCACCAGACCGTTCAGGCGCGCGATGCCGCGCACGTAGCCTTCCTTGCTGTCCGCCACGGCGTACCAGTAGCCCGTGGCCTTCGCGGACCTGTACACCGTTTCCAGATCGAGAAGGATTTCCCACCCACTCTCCGTCGGGTCGAGACTGGTGACGTAGCCGGTGTCCCATGAGCTCGCGCTGAACTCCGAAAACGGGAACGAGTACTTGAAGAGGCCCACGTTCTCGCTGTCGTCGTCGATGCTGTCGGTCCACTCGAAGATCGACGAGTCGGGATCGTCGGCGTAGAGCACCGGCACCACCGTCAGCTCCAGCGGCGGAACCGCGATGACGTCCAGTGCCGCCGATCCGGTCTCCGGGAAGCGCGTCTGGCTGCCCGCCGCACGCGGTATGACCTCCGCGGAGTCGGCCACGACGACGAACTCGGTGCCGTCCTCGAAGTACTTCGCCGGGATCACGGCGTTGTAGGACTTGATGAGATCGCTCTCGTCCACGAAGGTGGGCAGCCGGTCCCGTTTACTCTGCATCACCACCCGGAGCTCTTCCCCGCCTTCGCGCGTGAAGGTCGCGACGACCTCCGGCTCGAAGAAGGCGTTCTCCTGGTCGCCGACCAGGAACACTCTGAGCAGCGCCTCCCGGTCCGCGAGGAGGGGAATGTCTCCCTCCGGCCTCTGGATCGCCTGCGTGAGGTAGACCACCGGCAGGGACAGCTTGACCGAGTCCGGGTTGTCGCAGGTCGCGCCGTCGGCGATGTCGAGCGAGTCGATCCATTCCTGAAAGGTGTTCGATGGAGACGCGCAAAGGTCCGTGTCGGCATACTGCAGTGCTCTCAGGTTCTCCAGATGGATCATCCGGAATGGGAGCGGGCCTTCCATGTCCGCGTTGCCGCTGACCCTGATGGTGTCCAGCATGTCGCCGGACGCGGCCGCGACGACCCCTCCGGCGAGTTCGTTGTCGGCGAGGTCGATCGTCTCCATGGCGAGCAGGCTACCTATTTCGGGAGATAGCGTTCCCTCCAACCCGTTGTCGGGGAGCCGGAGTTCCTGCACAAGCGAGTCGTCTCCCACGGTCACGCCGTACCAGTCGCCCACATCGGAATCGCTGTCCCAGCCATCGTTGTTCGTCCAGGAATCCCCCCCGGCGCTGTCGTAGAGCGCCAACAGTGCGAGACGCTCAATCCGGGTGGCCGGGCATTCCAGGCCGTATGCCTTTTCGATCCGGTCCACCCACTCGTAGAATTCGTCGTCCAGTTGCGGGCACAGGTCGGTGCCGCCTATGTCGAGGTGAGCGAGCCCGAGGTTCAGCATGGTTCTCGGCAGCAGGCCCTCGAGATCCGGATTGTCCTGCAAGCGCAGGTCCGTCAGTGCGTTGAGGTCCCCGATTTCGGGCGGAAGCGGTCCCGACAGGTCGTTGTTGTGGAGTGCCAATTGGACGAGCGAGGACATCCGGCCGAACTCCGGGGGGATGGCACCGCTCAACCTGTTGTTCTGGACACCGAAGTCCTCGACGGTGGACAGGTTTGCGAGTTCGGCCGGTATGTTTCCGGTAAGCTGATTGTCGCTGAGCCAGAAATTGACCAGGCTGGACAGATTCCCGAGCTCGGGAGGGATCGTTCCGGTCAGCCGGTTCCCGTAGAGGATGAGATTCACCAGGTTGGAGAGGTTGCCCACCTCGGGCGGAATGCTCCCGGAGAACCGGTTGTTGTACAGGTCCAGCGATTCAAGAGAGGACAGTTGGCCGAGTTCCGAAGGCAGCGGCCCCGTCAGGTCGTTGTCCCAGAGAACGAGGCGTTCGAGGCTGGACATA
Organism: Longimicrobiales bacterium; assembly: GCA_965204275.1. Lineage (GTDB taxonomy): Bacteria > Gemmatimonadota > Gemmatimonadetes > Longimicrobiales > Gaopeijiaceae > Bin94. Next base: position 150,586 of record CBDBEC010000002.1, on the reverse strand, counting down.
CCGCCAAGTTCGGACGGAATGCTCCCGGACAGGCTGTTCCGCGAGAGGTTCAACTCGACCAATGTGGAGAGTTTTCCGAGTTCCGAAGGCAGCGGCCCCGTCAGGTCGTTGTCCCAGAGAACGAGGCGTTCGAGGCTGGACATACCGCCAAGTTCGGACGGAATGCTCCCGGACAGGCTGTTCTTTGAAAGGTTCAACTCGACCAACGTGGAGAGTTGGCCGAGTTCCGGCGGAATGCTCCCGGAGATCTGGTTGTTCTGCAATTCCAGCGTCTTCAGAGACGAGAGTTGGCCGAGTTCCGGGGGAAGCGGACCCTTGATTCGGCTCAGCTCCAGCCACAGGGCTTCCAGCTTCTTCAAGTTCCCCAGCTCCGGCGGCAGCGGGCTGTCGAACCGGTTGCCGTGCATGCTCAGGTAGTCCAGGGAATCCAGGTTGCCGAGCTCCGCCGGAATGGGCCCCACAAGCTGATTGGCACCCAACGACAGTTGTCTCAGCATGTTCAGGTTGCCGAGTTCGGGCGGGAGTGTTAGCGCGTGGCGACAACTTGTTATATGACAATCACTTATACGCACTAACAGGATCGGTGTACCACTTGGGATACGCAGGGCTGCTGCGGAATAAACGCGACTGCATTGGATTTCCTCGGAGCCGTCGGAGTGTCGGGATTCGCGGAGGCAGGGTAAGCGAGCAACCCCGTTCGGAGCTCTCTAGACAGTAGGGGTTGAGACAAAGCGGCTCCTCCGCCCCGGTTAGCAACGGGCCTGCCAACTGGGAACCCGCGTCCTTCGTGAACTCTCCCCAGATCGCCCTCTTGGTCGGCTGATACCTACCTCGGCACGCCAACTCTTGGCTAGCGGACCGCTCCGACCACGTCACCAAAGTCGGCTACGTCGTACCAATCCAAGCGCCTCGTCGGCAAAAGGGCATTCTCGTCGCTCTGCGTATCCCGCCGTTCCACGAGGGTCACGAGCGTCGAGCCCACCAAGTCGAAGCCGATCAACCGGTCCCTAATCCTGATACTGCCCAGGTATTGAAGCTCCTCGACGGAGTAGACATCCAGATAGGAGAACGCGTGCCGATCCCGTTGCGTTGCTATCCAGACGTTCCCTGCCTCGTCAAAGCGCTCGCTGCCCAGTTGCAGATGGTAGTTCTTTGGCCTACTGCGATACCTCTCCAGTCGCTCATCGCTAAAGGGGATGATATCGAGGCGGTCCATGTGCTCCATCTCTTCGATCCGTAGCGAGACATCAGCATCCGTCGGCAGCTCACCAGTGTACGTTGGAGCCTGAATGACTTTCGTCTCCCCGTTCTCCGAGAGCAGCACCAAGTGACCCTCACACGCGATGTAGAGCCAGCCACCCAAGCGGTTGGGAAAGCCCGAGTGTACAGTGCCGCACTCAACTCCGGCCGATACCGGCGGCAGTTCTTGTTGACGCAGGATGCGTCCTGTTGAGACTTCAATGTCGAACACGGTGTAAAGTCCACCCGGCCCCGCCCCCCCGGCGATCCTCATCGGATCTGCGGTCGTCAGCGCGACCGCAGTCAGGGTGTCTCCGAAGACCCCGGTGGCATTGAGACCTACGGACGCGCTCGGCAACGGCGCGGTAGTCACCAGCTGCCCCGAAGGGATGAAGACCGTAATCCGTTTCAGTGCATTGTCTATAACACCGACGGTTCCATCTCGCCCACCTATGAGACTGGCGAGATTCGAGCCAAGCTCCCCCGGACCCGCTCCTTCGTTGCCGAAGACCCCGGCAACCCGCCCGGCCGAGTCAACGCAATGAATCCGAAACTCATAGGATTCGACGACACACGCCAATTCGCTTCCGGGCAGAAGCGCTACAGTCCCGTTCTCGCTATATGGAACTGTGCCGCTCCCAATCGGCGTTGGAGCGAACAGCGAACCACTCTGGTCCAACTCAGGCTCCAGTTCGCTACATGCGAGTAGTGCGCCCACGGCTAAGAAGGCGGCGGAAGCAACCGGGGTCGTCAAGTTGCCCGCTGCCCAGAACCCCATTGGTCGCGACAGCGAGCCACGTCATCGGTCACGCTCTGCCACGTCTCCCCGCCCGATGTGCCGCCGTCCTCCTCCAATCGCTCACCCTCGGCGACGGCCAGGGCGATGCAGGCGGCGAGACTGTCTGCCGGGCGAATACTCCCATCAGCGTTCTCGGACGATACGCCGCGCGCCGTCTGAATGGCGTCGGGTTCGGGCACCGGGGCAAGCAACGCTCCATCGTCCGAACACGAAGAGAGAACGAGCGCAAGACAGACCGTCAACAACGGGACGCATGCTCGAACGGATCGGTCAGGCATCCTGATCACTGCGTTCCGTGGTTCTCGACGCACACCGCCTTGCAGCGTTTCACCGCTTCCCATACGATGGCCGGATCTACGCCAGCCTCATCCGCGATCTCACCCGCATACACGCACCCAGCAATGCATCCGGCCAAGGTCGGGTTGCCTGGAGGAGGCTCCTGAGCCGCGAGGCTTCCAGTTGTCCGCAAGGGCACGGCGCATCCACGGAGGCTGGCGAGCAAGTCGGTCGATCCGATCTCGCTGACGATACCCTCTCCGTCGAGCGGCGACGACGATGGGAATGTCGGGATTGCAGGCCATGCAGCAGCCGCAACCAAGGCGATCAGGGTGGCTACGGAGAATCTTGGGGTCAGTCTCATGGTGGGGGCGTTCCTTCCCAGTCTGGTGTGAGGTGAGTAATCCAGCGAGCCCGGTCTACTCGCCAGTCAAGACAAGAGCGCACGGGTAATCCGAATATCGACACCGTCCAGGCGAGCTGTCAAGGACTGGACATTGGACTGGACTGGCTGACCGACCGACTCCCCGCCGCTTGCGTGGGTGTCGCCAGAGGGGAACTAAACCTGGGTCTTCAGGTTCCCCGCTGCCCAGAACCCCATTGGTCGCGACAGCGAGCCACGTCATCAGTCACGCTCTGCCACGTCTCCCCGCCCGATGTGCCGCCGTCCTCCTCCAGTCGCTCACCCTCGGCGACGGCCAAGGCGATGCAGGCGGCGAGACTGTCTGCCGGGCGAAGACTCCCATCAACTTTCTCGGACGATAGGTCGCGCGCGGTCTGAATGGCGTCGGGTTCGGGCACCGGGGCAAGCAACGCTCCATCGTCCGCACACGAAGCGAGAACGAGCGCAAGACAGACCGTCAACAACGGGACGCATGCTCGAACGGGTCGGTCGGGCATACTGATCATTGCGGCCCGTGGGCCTCGACGCAATTCGCCTTGCAGGCCTTCACGATCTCCCATATGGTGGCGGGATCTATCTCAGCCTCTTCCGCAGCCTCACCCGCATACACGCACCCGGCTATGCATCCGGCCAAGGTCGGGTTGCCTGGAGGAGGTTCCTGGGCCATGAGACTGCCAGCCGTTCGCCGAGGCGCGGCGCATTCACGTAGGATGGCGAGCACGCTTCCCGATGCGATCTCGGTGCGGATTCTCTCCCCGTCGCGTGTTCCCGACGCGGGGAATGGCGGGACGGTAGGGATTGCTGGCCCAGCAGCGGCCGCAATCAGGGCTATCAGGATAGCTACGGAAAACCTCCGGGTAAATCTCATGTCGGGACAACCTTCCCAGTTTGGTGTGAGGGGACATCGGCGAACTCGTGCCAACGGTCAGGCAAGCACCAGCGCGTGGAACCAACTTGGAAACGGTTAGCGGCGGTCGGTCAATCCGTCAAGTACCGGTCGCGTGTCGGGATGAGAGCCGCTGGCGGGATGGAGCCGTCAGCGACTTGGTCCGGAATCGCGCTCTGGCCCTCGCGGCGGGGTTATCTCCAACCGTCGCCGCGCAACGTCACGCCGTGCGTCCCGGAGCCGTCGGTCAAGCGCGTCACCTGCGCGCTCAGCCGCTCGATTCGCCGCCTCAAGGTGTCGTTCTCCTCGGTCTGCCGCTCGACACGCCGCCGCAAGGCTTCGACCTGTTCGGATTGCCGCCGCCGTTCCCTCTCGTACTGCACGGACAACCTCTTCAAGGCCTCCGTCAACTGCCGTTCCAATCCGGTCATACAGCTTCCTCACTCTCTCGACAGCTTCATGTAGGGCCGCCCGTCCATGGTGAAGGCCGGTCGGCCCGGCGTGTCGGCAGGCAGCAGCACGTACCGCTCCCCGCTGATCTCCCGGAACTCGACGCCCCAAGTCGTCTCCGCCATCTCCGCCATGGTCTCGCGCGCCCGGTGAATCCGCACGTTCACCTCCCCGAGGGTCTCGAACCGGGCGTCGATGGTCCTCGACAGCCAGCGCGTCGTCGCCCAGCTTCCGCCGAAGATGCCGAGCCAGAGACCCAGGCCGACGACCAGCGGCCTGAGCCAAGCCTTGAGGAGCAACTCGCGTATCCGCCCGACCGCCTCCTCCGTATCGCGCTCGATGGTACGCAGCGCGCTCCTCGCGGCGCGCCGCGAGTTCTTGCCGAGCCGTTCGAGCTCGCTCGCGGTCAACTCCTCGATCTCCCTGCGTTCGTTCTCCAGCCGCTTCCGCAGCCGCTCGGTCAAGTCGTTTCCGGTCGAAGTCAAATGCGTACAGTTCTCCTTTCAGCCGCCACCGTTTCCCGGTCTCGGGGTCCATCGCGGTCAGGTAGTTCTTGCCCTGGCGCGGCACTTCGAGGCCCGCCTCCCGGAGCGCGGCGACGACATCGAAGCGGTCTTTCACCGCGCCGTGCTCGACGCGCTGAAGCAGGTAGTCCCGGATCAGGTCGCGGGGTGAGGACTCGATCCGGAGCCCGGCCCGCAGCTGGGCCGCCTCGACGTAGGCGCGGTGTCCGGGCTGCTGCACCCGAGCGCGGGCCGGATCGTCCGGTCGGCTCCAGCCGCGTTCGTGGTTGAAGGCGTCTTGGAGCGCGCCGAAGGTCTTTTCCCAGCCGGGAGGGGCGATGTTGAGGCTACGGTCGGTCTCGAGGTCGCATCGGGCGGCGAGGACGTGGACATGCGCGCCGCCGCCCTCCTCCCGGTGGAGCACCGCCGCCCACGCGTAGCGGTCGGGTTCGAGCCCGGCCCACGCCGTCTTCTCGAACTCGTCGAGGACGGCTTCGATCTGTTCGTCGGTCGGCTCGTCCTCCGGCGCCCACGCGATCACGCCGGAGGTGTACCTGTGGTCGAACGAGAGGGTGTCGGCCACGGCGGCCACTTGGTGGGGATCTCCCCTGAGCACCTCGACGCCTTCGCGCTCCTTCCCGGCCGCATCAAGCTCGCCGAGGAGGTATTTGGCCGCCTTGCGGGCCGATCCGGTTCCGTGCGCGAGGAACTTAACCAGCATCGGTTTCAGGACACCGGGGGATGGCCAGCGCCCGGAGCGCCCGCTCGATGGCGATCAGGTGGACGATCACCTCGACGGCCTCGATGGCCGCCTTGTGGGTGTTCACCCACCGGGCGATCTGGTTCAGGTTGTTGCCGATGCGCGCGACCTGCTTCGTGCGCTCGCGCTCGACCTCGGCCGCCGGGGCGGTCCATGTCCGCGTGCGGGCCATGGCCTCCCGGACAAGCGCCGAGAGCGGGACGCCGGCGGCTGCGGCCTTGGCCCGCCAGTCGGCGAGTTCGGCCGCCGACACGCGGGCGGAGACGGTTGCAGGGCGGCGGTCGCTCATCGGACGGCCGGCCGACACGGGGGACGGGGGGCGGAGCCCCCGCCCGCGCGCTCCAGCGGCGCGCGGATATTGGTGGGGTTCGAAGGGGGGCAGCGCCATCCCCTCGCCAGGCCCCGTGTCCTACACGGGGTACTCTGGCTTGCCTTCCCAAGGCAAGCCCAAGACGCCGTTCCCCGGCCGCTTCGAGCGTGCCGCATCATCGGACCGGGCGGGCCTCCGCCGCCCGCCAACCGGCCTCGGGGATCCGGTGCGCGGCCTCGACGCGCTCACCGGCCCGCTCGTCCATGGATCGGCTCTCGGCGATCCGCTCGGCGACCCACTCGTCGATCTCGGCCTCGATCCAGCCCACCGCGCGCCCGCCCAGGGCGACGGGCCGGGGGAAGCGCCCCTCGGCCAGCCGGACATAGATCGTGCTCCGCGACAGGCCCGTGCGCTTCATCACCTCGGGCAGCCGCAGGAAGCGGATCGGCGGGTTCGTTCTGTCATTCCTCGGTTTCTCGGTCATCGTACTGCTCCTCCTCGTTGTGCTCTGCTTGCTGGTCGGTTTCCGGTGTCGCTGTTGCGCAGGGTGGATCCCGCGCGCTGCGGCGCTCGCCGCCGCGCTCCGAGCTGAACGCGAGAATCCGGTCCGCCGTCCTCAGCGACGGCGAGCGCCCTCGGGCGATCTGGCGCATCAGGTTCGGGTCGCCCACGGCCTTTTGGCCGAACGCGGTCGGGCTCAAGTCCGAGCGTCCGAGAAACGCGCTCACCCGCGAAATGAACTGATCTTCCAGCGTCATCATGCCCGAACGCTGAAGACCCTCCCGCAAGGCAGTCAACCTGTGGAAAATTGCCCACAGTCCGACAACGTTTCAGGACGTTCCGCAGCGCCTCCAGCCCGTGCCACGTCTTCGCCAGCGGCACGTCAAGACACCCCCATCGGCGCGCGGGACGAGGTCGTGTGCGGTGGTTGCAGGCACGTCCCGGCGAGGCCGGTCCGAGCCGGTTCCCGCAGTGGATGGCGGCAACGAGACGGGGGTTGCCCGCAGGTCGCGCTACGGAACGGTGAAGCCTGTCGCCGCCGCGGTGGAGGGAGGGGTGTGGCTACAAGAGGTGGTTGCTCCACGCCTGCATGACTTCGGCGCGCCTCTCAAGCAGGTCGGAGCGCTGATACGCCTGAACGACCTTGCTCCTCGGCACATGGGCGAGGCAGGCCTCCGCGACCTCGGCCGGAACTCCGGACTCGGCCATCCAAGACCGCGCACTCGAACGGAATCCGTGCAATGTCGAGTCAACCCCGGCGCGCTTGAGCACCCTGAGCGGTGCCTTCGGCGGCAGCGGACCGCCATTGCGGGACGGGAACACCAGCGGAGACCCGGGCGCGAGCTTGCGCGCCCGGTCGAGCACGTCGAGCGCGCCCGTGCTGAGCGGGACGGCGAACTCGCGCCCCGCCTTCATCCTTGAAGCGGGAATCGTCCACCTCGCCGCGTCCATGTCGATCTCGTCCCAACGTGCGCCCCGCGCCTCGCCGGGACGCACGGCGGTGAGGACGATCAGTTCGACGCACGGAACCGCCGAAGGGTGCGTGTCGGTGGTCCGGCGGACCGCCCGGAGCGCGGCCGCGACCTCTCGGTGCGGCAGCGCGCGGTGGTGGGCCGTCGTGTGGCCGTTCGCCTTCGGCAGCGCCTCGACCGCGCGGTCCACCGGGTTGTCCGGGCGGTAGTTCCGACCAATGCACCAGCGGAACACGGCGGTGATCCGGTGCTTGGCCTTCCGCGCGGCTGCGGGTTTCGAGTTCCAGATCGGAGTGAGGCAGCGCAGCACATCCGCGCTCGTGATCCGGTCCACCGGCTTGTCGAGGAGAGGGGCGGCATGCAGACGGAACGTGGACTCCCACTGCTCGGGCAGGGGGCTCCCAGCCTTCCACGCCTCGCGGTGAACCTCGATGGTTCGCTTGGCGGCCTCGCCGAACGTCGGAATCCCGCGCCCGCGCGGATCCCGGCCCAAGCGGACGCCCCTGCTGTTGTCCAGCGCCTTCTGGCGCGCCTCGGCAAGCGTCACCTCGGGGTATGGCCCGAGCCCGATCGAGGTGAGCCGTCCATCGATCCGAACGCGCTGCCGCCACGTCTTGGTGATCCGGCCGTCCACGGTCCGGTGAACCCGGAGGCTCAGTCCGCGACCGCCTCGCCCGTCACCGTAGACGCCGGGCCTGCCGACCGTCCGCACGAACGCGGCGGAAAGCGTTTTCGGTCGCTTGGTCATGGGGTCTCCTTCCTTGTAGTGTATCACTTATTGCAGCACTACATAGGGAAGAATACACCGGATGGCGATGGACGGCAAGGGACGATGAGACGCTGAGTGTCCCACGAAACACGTTGTTCAGTAACGTGTTATGGCCTACTCTATGGACCTTGGTGGACTACACGGGAAGAGGTGTGCCGAGTTCGGGCGGGATCGGGCCACTCAGCGCGCACCAGTAGGCATGGAAGTGCTCAAGGCTCCCGAGATTGCCGAGTTCGGGCGGGATCGACCCCGTCAGATTCGCGTTCCAGGACAGGGACAGGATCTCGAGGTTGGACAGGTTGCCGAGTTCGATGGGTATTGGTCCCTCAAGTTTGTTGCTTGACAGTTCGAGTTCCCGGAGGGCCGCCAGGTTGCCGAGCTGCGGGGGGATTGTGCCGGTCAGCTCGTTGGTGTATAGCCAGAGCCGTTCGAGTCGCTTGAGGCTGCCGAGTTCCGGAGGAACTAGGATAACATAATCCGAAGCCGTCCACCGTAGTCTATCAGCAGTCCCATAACATCCTGTAGTACAACGATTTCAAGGCGGTAGCCTGACGCCAACCGTCTCTTGCGGTCCAGTGACATCCGGTGTATTCTTTCCCATGTAGTGTTGCAATAAGTGATACACCACAAGGAAGGAACGCATGACGAAGCGACCCCGAACCCTCACCGCCGCGTTCGTGCGGACGGTGGGCCGTCCGGGCGTGTACGGGGACGGTCGCGGCGGGCGCGGCCTGAGCCTCCGGGTCCACCGGACGCTGGACGGCCGCATCACCAAGACATGGCGGCAGCGCGTCAGGATCGAGGGCCGCCTGACCTCGATCGGCCTCGGACCGTATCCCGAGGTGACGCTTGCCGAGGCACGGAGGAAGGCGCTGGACAACAGCCGCATGGTCCGCCAAGGCCAGGACCCGCGCGGGCGCGGCGTCCCGACGTTCGCCGAGGCCGCCGAACGGACGATCCGGCTTCACCGGGAGTCCTGGAAGGCCGGGAGCCCGCTTCCCGAACAGTGGGAGTCCACGTTCCGCCTCCATGCCGCATCCTTGCTCGACAAACCCGTGGACCGGATCACGAGCGCGGACGTGCTCCGGTGTCTCTCGCCGATCTGGAGCTCGAAGCCCGCAGCCGCGCGCAAGGCCCGTCACCGGATCGCCGCCGTCTTCCGCTGGTGTATCGGTCGCAACTACCGCCCGGACAACCCGGTGGACCGGGCCGTGGCCGCGCTGCCGAAGGCGAACGGCAACGGGCCGAAGCACCACCGGGCGCTCGCGCACCGGGAGATCGCGGGGGCGCTACGGGCGGTTCGCCGGATCGGGGGTGAGAGTGCGGCAGCCCTGTGCGTGGAACTGATCGCGCTCACCGCCGTTCGGCCCGGCGAGGCGAGGGGCGCGCGGTGGGACGAGATCGACGTGGAGGCGGCGAGGTGGACGATTCCGGCGGCGAGGATGAAGGCGGGCCGGGAGTTCGTCGTGCCTCTGAGCACGGGCGCGCTCGATGCGCTCGAACGGGCGCGAGCGCTGTCCGGCAAGTCGTCGTATGTGTTCCCGTCGAGGACCGGCGGCCCGCTGCCGACCAAGGGGCCGGGGAGCTTGCTGAGGAGAGCCGGAGTGGCCTCGACGCCGCACGGGTTCCGGTCGAGCGCGCGGTCGTGGATGGCCGAGGCGGGCGTCCCTGCCGAGGTCGCCGAGGCCTGCCTCGCCCATGTGCCCCGGAGTCAGGTCGTGCAGGCGTACCAGCGCTCCGACCTGCTTGAGAGGCGCGCCGAAGTCATGCAGGAGTGGAGCGAGTACGTCACGCGGCGGTAGGTAGCTCCGGGAGGCGACGGGGGAGCCGCTGGCGACGGCCGATGCGGCTCCGGGACGGCGCTGGACGCCTTGGGAAACCGCCTCGATTCGGGCGGTTGACACGGCCGGAATCGGGCCTCTCCGTGTAGAATCATGGTGATTCCGACGGCCTTCGATTGCGCCCCTCGGCGGACGGTCTTGCCCGCTAATGCGGGAGAGCCAGCCCACCCTTTGGGGCCACGCTTCGCGAGTCCCCGGCAGGGGCTGGCGGGGGGCCGTGCCCCCTCTGACCCCCGCGGCGGAAACGGCGCGCCGTGAGCGCCGGACGCGCCGTCTGGGTGAAGATCCGCGCCAGCGAGGCGGAGCGTGCCGAGTGGCACGCCAAGGCGCGCTCGGCGGGCCTGACGCTGTCGGATCTGGTGCGCCGGTCCATCGGCCGGGTCCGCACCTGGACCGTGGCGCACGCCGGGGTCGAGCGCGAGCGCACCCGCGAACTGGCGCGCGTCGGGAACAACCTGAACCAGATCGCTCGCTGGGCCAATACACACGGGGAGGCCATCGAGGCCGTCGAGGTGATCGCCCACCTGGTCGCCATCGACCGGGCGCTCAGCGCCTTGGATCCCGCCGAGAACCCGGACGCGGATGCACATTAAGTTTCTGGCGCGCGGAACCGGATCGGCGCGGGCTGCGGCCAAATACCTCCTCGGCGAGCGGGACTCCACCGGGAAGCCGCGCGAAGGCGTCGAGGTCGTTCGGGGCGATCCTCACCGGGTGGCGTCGGTGGCGGACACTCTGGGGTTCGAGCACAGGTACACCTCCGGCGTGATCGCGTGGGCGCCGGAGGACGAGCCGACCGGCGAACAGATCCGCGAGGTTCTGGACGCCTTCGAGGAGACGGCCTGGGCCGGGCTCGAACCCGACCGCTACGCTTGGGCGGCAGTGCTCCACCGTGAAGAGGGCGGCGGCGCCCACGTCCACGTCCTCGCGGCGCGATGCGACCTTGAGAGCGGACGAAGCCTCAACATCGCCCCTCCGGGCTGGCGGAGGACGTTCGATCCGCTTCGGGACGCCTTCAACCACGAACACGGCTGGGGCCGTCCGGACGATCCGGCCCGGGCCAGGGTCGAACAGCCCGGACACCGCGCCTACGTCGAGGCCGCCCAGCTGCGGGCCGGACTCCGGCTCGAATCCTCGCCGCGCGATCTCATCCGCGACTACCTGCTCCAGCGCGTCGAGCACGGCGCGGTGCGGGACCGCTTCGATGTCGTCGCCGCGCTCCGGGAAGCGGGCCTTGAGGTGCCGCGCCAAGGCAAGGACTACCTGACCGCGATGGACCCCGAGACCGGGGACCGCTGGCGGCTGAAGGGACGGCTGTACGCCTTTGACTTCCAGCCCGAACGACTTGACCGAGCGGGCGCGGAGGCGGCGGGGGAGCGAGCGACGAGAGATCGGGGAGTTGACCGCGAGCGAGCCCGCGCGGCCCGCCGGGAACTCGCGGCGCGCCGTGAGGAACGCGCCGCGTACCATCGGGCGCGATACGGAGGTGGCGACCGGGCGGATGCGCGCGCTGCCGCCGAGGGCTTGGCTCCGGTCGCTGGCGGGCGGCCTGAGCCTCTCGCTCGGCACCTGCGCCGAGAGCTTGGCGACGATGCGGTGGCCGTGGACGGGTATCCAGAGGCAGACCGAGACGGTGGCGGAACTGGACTTCGACATCGGGGAGACCCGGCGGACGCTCGCACGGACGGAGGCGGACGCTTGGAGGACCGCGCTGCCGAAGATCGAGGAAGAGCAGGCCGTGGCGCTGTCGGCGGGGACGCCGGACAAACCGCGCTGGACTTGGCGCGAGCGGCCTGCCGCAAAGCAGTCAAGAGAGTGAGGAAGCTGTATGACCGAGTTGGAGGGGCAGTTGACGGCGGCCTTGAAGAGGTTGTCCGGGCAGTACGAGAGGGAACGGCGGCGGCAATCCGAACAGGTCGAAGCCTTGCGGCGGCACATCGAGCGGCTGAGCGGGGAGAACGACACCTTGAGGCGGCGAATCGAGCGGCTCGACGAGCAAGTGACTCGCTTGACGGAGTATTACGGGACATCCGCCGCCGTGAGACCGCGCGGCCGCGGCTGGTGATACCGCCGCCGCGCGGGCCGGACCGCGATGCCGGGCCGAGCCGCTGAGAACGGTCGGGACTGACGGCCGGTAAAGCGGCGGCCCTTGACTTGAGAGCGCTGGCTGGAGAGTGCGAGGAAAACAACCATAGATTGAGATAGTGCATCCAATGCTTAGCGATGTCGCTTGTTTCAGTCCAGTTCAGGAGACCTCCTGCATGACGACTCCACGCATTCCTTGGCTGGCCATCGGGATCGTCTTCGGCCTCGGCTCACCGGCTCTCCAAGCCCAAGAGGTCATTGAGCTTCCAAGCCGGGACACCCGCATCGAACCCGAGTTCGAGGAAGTATACCGGGTGGGGTCCATCGATGGTGCGGAGTGGGAGGTGTTCAGCCGGGTCAGCGCGGTCGGCTTCAGCCAGTCCGGCGACCTGTACGTGATGGACGACCAAGGCGGACGGATCGTGATGGTGAACCCGGCGGGCGAGTTCGTCCGCGAGTTCGGGCGGCTCGGCGATGGGCCGGGTGAGTTCTCCGCGAGCAGCAACACAGCGGTCGGATTCACCGTGCTCCGCGATGGGCGCACGGTGGTATTCGACCCCGGTCACAGAGCGTTCCAATTGTTTGGATCGGATGGAGAGTTCGAGAGATCGGTCCGCATGCCCGGTAGCTCGATGTCCTTGATCATTCGGAGCCTCGCGCCCGCGAGGGATGGTCGGAACGTCATCACGACAAGCGTGGCCGCCTTCGACATGGGAGGCTCCTCCGACGACCCCGAGCCACCGCACCGGCCCGTCTACCGTTTGGTCCTGACCGGCGACGACGCTGTGCAAGACACGGTGATCGAAGCGTGGCGGCCATCGGGAGATCCCGGCGGCTTCGGACCTGTCTTGGTCGCTAGAGCACTACCGGACGGTGGCTTGGTGTACACCGACTCGTCCGCCTATGCGATCAAGGTGGCCACCCGGAACGGAGACCTTACACGGGTGCTCACGCGGCCGTTTTCGCCTGAGCCCGTCACCGACCGCATCAGAGACGATGAGATTGAACGCCAGTTGGAGGAGAACGAGGAGCGAGCCACCGAATCCGCGCAGAGCGGCAGCCGGATGGCCGCCTTCCGCGTCCAACTGGCTGAAATGGCGCGTGAACGCATCCGGTCCATGGAGTTCTACCATGAGGTCCCGGTCGTACGCACCCTGCGCACGAGTTGGGAGGGGACGATCTGGGTGCAGCGGCGCGGCGACGAGCCAGCCAGCGATGGTCCGATCGACCTACTGACCCCGGATGGCGGCTACATCGGGACCTACGCTGCTGGCTCGACCGAAATGCCCGATGGCTTCGGTCCGGATGGGTTGGCGGCGTTCATCGAGCGTGACGAATTCGACGTTCCCAGGGTGGTGGTGCGGAGGCTGCCAGTCGGAGGACGGTGACCGCCGATCCTGAGCCCGGCAGTACCATTTGGCCAGCGACAATCACCAGAATCCGATCCGCCAACATCCGATTGAGTCCCATGGAATCCAGCTCATTTCTGCATATCGTAAGTGATACATCGATAGCAGTATGTCCTGTAACATGTTGATATATAGCATGTTACACATAATAACTTAGTTCCGGAGGAATGGGACCGGCAAGGTTGTTTTCGGGCAGGAATATGCTGGTCACGAAGCCCTCCCCGTCGGTGGTGATGCCTTCCCACGTGTTGACGCTCCAGGGTTTCAGCCAGTTCCAGTTGCCCTCCCAGTTCGGTCCCCCGGTCGCGTTGTACAAGGCGACGAGCGCATCCCGGTCCGCCGTCTCCGGGATGCAGGGCGGCCACTCGTCGTTTCCGATCGACTCGTACCACTTCGCCAGGGATCGCGGTACGCACAACCCGGTTTCTTCGAGGTAGAACCGATCGAGGGTGAGCTTGGCGAACGTCTGGGGCAGCGGTCCCGATAACCCGGTGTTGGTTAGGTTGAGGAACTCGAGTCCCGCCATGTTGCCCATCTCGGGGGGCGGTGGGCCGCTCAAATCCTCGTTGTCCCTCAGGAACAGATTCTTCAGATGTCGCAGTCGTGCCATCGCCGGCGGGATCGGTCCGGTGAGTTCGTTTTCCTTCAAGTCAAGGGTGGTCAGGGTGCCCAGAAGTCCGATGGCAGTCGGCAACCGGCCCGTGAGGTTGTTATTTGGGAGGGAGAGGTCGTTGACCCGTCCATCTTCGGTCGTATCCACCCCATACCACGCGCCGAGCGGCTCGTCGCTCATCCAGTTGGTGTTGTCCGCCCAGTCGTCCCCGCTCATCGCGCGGTAGAACGCCTCGAGCGCGTCCCGGTCGCTTCCCGGCAGGCGGACCGCCACATCGGCCGAGTCGGCCGCCGCCGAATCGTACGTGGCCGTGACGGTCGTCACCCCGCTGGCTCGGGCCGTCACCAGCCCGGTCGTGTCGACCCTCGCGACTTTGGTGTCGGCACTCTTCCAGGTCACCTGCGCATCGTCCACGACGATCCCCTCCGCATCGAACACCGTCGCCGAGAGCCGGGCGGTATCGTCCCTGGCGCGAAACGTAAGAGTCGAAGGGTCGACCACCACGCGGGCGGCGCACTCGGGAGGATCGTCGGTCACCGCGATCGAATCCAGCCACCCGGAGAGCGACGGAGGCACGCACACCGTGGTGCCGTTGGTGTGGAGGGTGTCCAGCTCCAGGTCGGCGAAGGACGCCGGGACCCGGCCGGAAACGGTCGTGGCGGACAGCTTGAGGGTCCGAAGGCTGTCCAGCGTCCCCAGCTCCGGCGGAAGCTCGCCGACAAGCCCGTTGACGCTCAGCGCGACGCGGCGAAGCAGTGTCAGATCCGCCAATTCGACTGGAATCGATCCGGAGATCCAGTTCCGGTCGAGGTCGAGGGTCGCCAGCCGGTCCAGTTGGCCGATGGACGAGTGGATCCGCCCCCTCAGGTTGTTGCTCGCCAGCGACAGGCCTACGACCCGGCCACTGTCGTCGGTCTCCACCCCGAACCATTCGGAGAGCGGCTCGTCGCTCAGCCAGTTCGTCGCAACCGTCCAGGCGTCTCCGCCCACCCGGTTGTAGAGGATCTCGAGAACGTCACGGTCGTCCTCCGGCAGGGCCACCTCCACTTCGACGCTCGCGCTCGACGAATCGTAGGTCGCCGTCACCTCCGTCGTGCCGTCCCCGGTCGCCGTCACCAGTCCGTCCGTATCCACTGTGGCGATGGCCGTGTCCGCGCTTGTCCAGGCGGCCGCCACGGCGTGAGTCGTGTCCCCCTCGGCGTCCACGAACGATGCCGAGAGAACCTGTGTTTCTCCGATGGCGTAGAAGACGGAGGGAGAGGCGATGACAAGCTTGTCGGCGCACCGGACGAGGTCATCGGTGTTGTCGATCCCCTCGAACCATTCGTCCAGCGAGGGGGGCAGGCACACCCCCGAGCCGCCGGCCCTGAACGTCTTCAGCTCGAGATCGGCGAAGGAGCCCGGCACGACTCCCTCCATGTCGTTGCCGTAGATGCGCAGATGACGGAGCGCGGTCAGGTCCCCGAGTTCCGCAGGCAGAGGACCATCGAGAGCGTTGTCGGTGAGGCGCAGATACACAAGTTGCTTCAGCGCCCCCAGTGCATCGGGAATCGGCCCGCCGATTTCGTTCCGGCTCAGGTTCAGGTGCAGGAGGTCGTCCAGCTCCGAGAGCTCGGATGGAATGGAGCCGCCCAGGTCGTTACTCCGGAGTATCAGGCTGTCGACCCTCCCTTCGTCGCTGGTGTACACCCCGAACCACTCCGACAGCGGTTCATCGCTCAGCCAGTTGGTCGTGTCCTTCCAGTTCCCGCCGGCCGTGGCCTCGTAGAGGATCTCGAGGATGTCCCGGTCGCTGAGCGTGAAGACGATCTCCACCGCAGCGGTCCCGGTGAGCGAATCGGCATTGGCCGTGATCTGGGTGGTACCGTAGCCGACGGTGGTCACGAGCCCCGTGGCAGCGACGGTGGCGACCGCGGTGTCGCCGCTCGCCCAGGTCACCGTCGTCACATCCAGGGTGTCCCCTTCGGCGCCCACCGCCGTGGCCGACAGGGTGGCAGTGTCGCCGAGGGACTCGAAGTACAGCGACGGGGGGTCGAGGGCGATTCGGGCCGTGCATAGCGTCGGATTGTCGGTATTCTCAATCTCATCGAACCAGCCTTTCAGCGACGGAGGCGTGCACAATCCGGTTTCGCTGGAATAGAACGTCTCCAATTCGAGTCCTGCGAATGTGTGCGGCACCATCCCCCCAACGTCCTTGTTGATGGCAACGTCGAGGTACTCGAGGTTCTTCAGGCCGCCCATCTCCGGAGGCACCGCGCCTTCTAGTCGGTTGTTGTTCAGTTCGAGCCGCCCGAGCCGGGTCAACTTCCCCAGTTCCGCCGGTATCTCGCCGGAGACGCCGTTGTAGTTCAGCCTCAGCGATTCCAGCCGGCCCAGTCCGCCGATCTCCGCCGGGATCTCACCGGTCAATTCGTTCGCGTAGAGATCCAGGTCCCTGACCCTCCCGTCTCCGTAGGTGTGCACCCCGTACCACTGCGACAGCTCCTCGTCGCTCAACCAGTTGGTGTTGTCGGTCCAGTCGTCACCGCCCGTCGCCTCGTAGAGAATCTCGAGGATCTCCCGGTCGGTGAGCGGCAGCGCAACCTCCACCGTGGCCCAGGCGGTTGCGGAGTCGTAAGTCGCCGTGACCCTGGTCCTGCCGAAGTCGACCGAAGTGACCACCCCCGCGGTATCGACGGTCGCAATCGCGGTATCGGCGCTCTCCCACGTCACCTTCGCGTCGTCGATCGTGTCCCCCTCGGCGTCGATCACCGTGGCGGTCAGCGTGTCGCTGACTCCGGTCGTGTCGAGCGTCAGCCAGTGGGGCTCGACCACGATCTTCGTGCTGTCGTCGGCCATCACGGCGGCCACGCCCGGGGCGCCCTCGTCGCCTGGCGCAACCGGGTTGTCTTCCTGACAGGCCTCGAGCAGCAGCCCGGCGAGGAGGACCGGCCACCAGGCCGGTGATCTGGCCGCGGATATCGTGCCGATTCCTCGAGCCGCCGCACCGGCTCCTGTGGCGGTCGCGGCCGGACCTCGCGCACGTGGCGCTTGACCTGCCTGTAGCCGCCGCCCGGTGTGCCCGCCCGAGGTCTTCAACATCGCCAGTCTGCTCCTCTCGATTCTCCGTCCGGTCGCCCTGCGGACCACTCATTGTATTTGTGACGTGTCCATCTCGCAACGGACCAATTCGGCATCATGGAGGGGTTACGGGTCCCATTGACAACCCTGCCGTGTCCATCCGCCGAGAATGGTATGCCTTGCATATGTCCATTTGCCTCGTTATCGTGTATTGATCGTGACCACTTGACTAGGAGGATGAACCCGTGAACGACTTCCACGAAGCGGTACAGGAGGCTCGGCACCTGGGCGGGGGCGACTGGGCCGTGATCGCGGCGATCCTGCGCATCGGCGCGAGCCTCGACCTCGACACCGTGCTGCGCGAGGCCGTCGAGGGGGCCCGCGCGCTCACCGGAGCCCGCTACGGCGCCATATACTCCCCGGCCGTTCCGGACAGCCCCTTCGACTTCGTGACCTCCGGCCTCACGCCGGAGGAACACGGAACGCTGGCCGCGTGGCCCGACGGGATCCAGCTCTTCCAACACCTGCGCAACCTCACGGTGCCGCGAAGGCTGCCGGACCTGGAGGACTTCACCCGCTCGCTCGGATGCTCGCCGCTCCCGCTCCCCTGCGGGGCCCTGCTGGCCACGCCGATGCGTCACCGGGACACGCCGGTGGGCGGGTTCTTCCTCGCGGAGAAGGAGGGCGGGTTCACGGACCGGGACGAGGCGGTGCTGGCGCTGTTCGCACAGCAGACGGCGGCGGCCATCGCCCACGCCCGCGCGCACAGCGACGAGCGGCGCGCCCGGGCCGACCTGGAGGCGCTGCTCGAGACCTCGCCCGTCGGCGTCGTGGTGTTCGACGCCGCGACCGCCGCGCCGGTGTCCATCAACCGGGAGGCGAAGCGCATCGTGGCCGGGCTGCGCACGCCGGGCCGCTCCATCGAGCGGCTTGCGGAGGTGGTGACCTGCCGGCGCGGCGACGGGCGCGAGACCACTCTCGCCGATCTCGGCAACGCCGAGCGGGTGCGCGCCGAGGAGGTGGAGCTCTCGGTGTCCGGCGGGCGGAGCGTCCGAACGCTGCTCAACGCGACCCCGATAGTCTCCGCGGAGGGCTCGGTCGAGACGTTGGTGGTGACCATCCAGGACCTGGCCCCGTTCGAGGCGCTGGAGCGCTCGCGGGCCGAGTTCCTGGAGCTGGTGAGCCACGAGCTCCGGGCGCCGCTCGCCGCCATCAAGGGCTCGGCGGCGACGGCGCTGGGGGATTCGCGGGACCCCGGCCGGGCGGAACTGCGCCAGTTCCTGCGCATTGTCGAGGAGCAGGCCGACCGCATGGACGGGCTCATCGCCGACCTGATGGACGCGGGACGCATCGGCGCGGGCACTCTGCCGGTGGACGCCGCGCCCGAGGAGGTCGGCGGCCTCGTCGAGCGGGCGCGCACGGCGTTCGCGGGCGGGGGCGGGAGGCACACCATCGTCGCCGACCTGCCGCCGGACCTGCCCCCGGTGATGGCCGACGGCCGGCGCGTCGTCCAGGTGCTCGACAACCTGATCGCCAACGCCGCGCGCCACTCGCCGGAGACCTCTCCCATCCAGGTGGCGGCGGCGCACGACGGAGAACATGTCGCGGTCTCGGTCGCCGACGAAGGAGAGGGCGTGGCGCCGGACGTGCTCGCCCACCTGTTCAGCCGG
The DNA here is from genome assembly GCA_965204275.1 of Longimicrobiales bacterium. Classification (GTDB taxonomy): domain Bacteria; phylum Gemmatimonadota; class Gemmatimonadetes; order Longimicrobiales; family Gaopeijiaceae; genus Bin94. The sequence goes on along the minus strand of CBDBEC010000002.1, from coordinate 132,044 downwards.
CACGCGGGCGCCGACCCCCGGGGCCGGGGGTCCGGCCTGGGACTCGTCATCTGCAAGGGGCTGGTGGAGGCGCACGGCGGGCGCATCCGGGCCGAGAGCGGCGGGCCGGGGCGGGGCACGCGCGTGGTGTTCACGCTGCCGGTGGCGGAAGCGGAGCCCGAGCCTTCCCGGAGCGGTTCTCCGCCGGCGCGCCCGTCTCGGGAGCGGACACCCATCCTGGTCGTGGACGACGATCCCAATTCGCTGCGGCAGGTGCGCGGCGCGCTCGCCGCGGCGGGCTACGCCCCCGTCGTCACCGCCGAGCCGGGCGAGGTGTCCCGCCTGGTCGAGACCCACAGGCCGCGCCTGGTCCTGCTGGACCTCATACTGCCCGGCAGCGACGGCATCACGCTGCTGGAAACGCTCCCGGCTCTCGCAGGACTGCCGGTGATACTCATCTCCGCCTACGGACGCGGCGACACCGTCGCGAAGGCGCTGGAGGCCGGCGCCGCCGACTACATCGTCAAGCCGTTCTCGCCGGCCGAACTCGTGGCGCGCGTCAAGCTGGCGCTGCGCAGGCGGGCCGGACCCGGACGCGAGCCCTTCCGGCTGGGCGACCTCGCCATCGACTACGAGAAGCGCCGCGTCACCGTGGCCGACCGACCCGTGCGCCTGACCGCCACCGAGTACGGGCTGCTGCGCGCCCTATCGCTCAACGCGGGGGGCGTGACGACCTACGACGCCCTCCTGCGCCAGGTCTGGGGAGAGCACGCCTCCGGCAGTGCGCAGCCGGTGCGCACCGCCGTGAAGAAGCTCCGCCGCAAGCTCGGCGACCAGGCCAGGAAGCCGACCTACATCTTCACCGAACGCGGGGTCGGCTACCGCATGCCGACAGTATAGTCCGCAAGAAACCCTTGCCTTCCCTTGACGCCGGGGCAGTGTCAGAGGCAGGGACCAGCGACTCGGACTGCCAGCAGCCCGTGGAGGAGCACCCGGTGCCGGACTCAGGCGCCGGAAACCGCGGTGAGGGCGAGTTCCACATCGTGGCCGCACAGCTTCCCCTTCCACCCCCCGGTCACGGCGGGACTGGCGGGGTCGGAGAGATCGACGGCCGCGTCCAGCTCCAGGTCGATCGCGCAGGTGCCGGAGCGGTCGGCCAGCGTCCATTCGACGTCGCCTTCCACCCCCCCGGTGAGGGTGCTGTTCCGAAGTGCCACGACTTCGATGTTCGTCTCGATTCGGATCGACGGATCCCCATCCACGGTGAACTGCTTCCCGTCGCCCGTCACCACGCACCCGGCCGGAGTGACCACGGTGACGATGTCCAGCCGGAGCGTGTCGCCGGCGGTCCGGTCCTTCGCGGACCCGGCGATCCTGGCCTCGCCACCCCCCGGACACGCGAACGTGGTGTCCACCGAAGCGCCGGGTTCGGCGTCGTCGTCGAGGACCCCCAGGGTTCCCAGGGCCTTGAACAGGGCCTCGGCCTCGGCCTCCGTAAGCGTGGCCGCCGGCTTCACGGGGTCGTCCCGGCATCCCGCCAGGAGGACGGTGAACCCGGTCGCCATGAGTGCCGCACGTACTGCTTCCTTCGTTTTCATCTTCGCTTCTCCCTTGAATCGAATAATCGAATAGGGTCCCCTGTCCCGGAACCCCGGGTGTTGAAAGGGCGGCCCCCGGAACCGTTCCCGGGGGCCGCCGCCGGTTGTCCGGAGGTCGTGCTCGGCAGGATGGGCCCCTACGAAAGCCCCTCCCTGAACCAGTGCCGCCAGTCCAAGTTCCGGTCGTCGACGGTGATCCCGCAGACCGTCCCCTTCATGCCCCCGGACTGTTCGACCGCCCAGGGCTTGTGGGTGATGTCGAAGTCGGCGTCGGTCTCCAGGTCCAGTTCGCAGGTGCCCTCGCCGCCATCGTCGTCCTCCCAGTCGACCTCGCCGGCCACCGTCCCGTCGATGTCGATGTCGCTCCTGCCGTCCGAAACGGTGAAGGACAGCGTCGTCGTCGAGTTGACGTCGCCGTTCAGGGTGATGACGACATCGTCGATTTCCTCGGCGCAGTCGATGAACTCGGTGACCCCGGTGATCGTGTGGGTGGTACCGTCCTCCTTCACGGTCACCGAAATCCTGGCCTTCCCGCCTTCCGAGCAGTCGACCTCGAACTCGTAGGAATCATCCGAACCGGCCATCACCTTGCCGACCGTGGGAGCGGTGGACACCCCCACGACCGCGTTGGCGACCGTCATGGCCTCGGTCCTGGTGAACACGGCCGGTTGGTCGTCGTCGCAGCCTGCCACCACCGGACAGGCGAGGACGCCGAACAGGGCGAACCTGGGAAACTGCCGTCTCTCGAACATCGTGTACCTCCTCTCGCGGGTGTCTCTCCGTTTGCCCCCGGCCTTCCGGTTGCAACGGCATCTCTGGAAGGGCGGCCGACCCGCGGCGGGCGATGCCGGGGCTCGATGGCCGCCTCGAAAGGGTAACCCATGACATCCGATTTGTTCCGTCCATTGTAGCCGTCACTGTGTTCATGTCGAGACAGCCGATGGAATTGTGAGCAACCAGAGACGGTATCTTGACGGTGTGGCGCCGATCTTGTGTGGTTTTCATGTCCACTTGGCCAACTATCATGTTCGCACCGTGACCATCGCGGAAACGGTCCCCGGCGCCGCGAGAGCGCGAGTCCGAAACCGTACATGGTCAAATCGGCCTGTGATCGCACCGTCTTACGACATATCACGTGTGACACGGCCCTAGTAGCCCGCCTCCTTGTCGACCAGGTTGCGCAGCGGCCGGCCCCGCGCGAACCGCCGCAGGTTGTCGACGATCAGCTTCGTCTCCCGCTCCCAGAACCGTCGCGTGGTCGCGGAGACGTGCGGCGTCATCAGCACCTTCGGGTGCGCGTAGAAGGGGTGGCCGGCGGGCAGCGGCTCGCGGTGGAAGACGTCGAGCCCCGCGCCGCGCAGGTGACCGGAACCCAGCGCCTCGAGCAGCGCCTCTTCGTCCACCAGGCGGCCGCGCGCCACATTGACGAGGACCGATCCGGGCTTCATCGCGGCGAGTCGGCGACGGTTCATCAGGCCGCGGGTCAGGGGCGTCTCGGGGACCGCCAGGACCAGATAGTCCGACTGCTCGACCACCCGCTCTACCCCCCCCTCCCCCGCGACCACCTCGACCGGCCCGGCCTCGCCCGCCCCGCCCCCGCCCCGCCGCGCCGCCACCACCCGGCACCCCAGCGCGGCCACCCTGCGGGCCACCTCCCCGCCGATGCCGCCGTATCCCACGATCCCCACCGTCGACCCCGCCAGCTCGGTGACCGGCGCGTCCGCCGCCCAGTACGCCGGCGCGCTCCACCGCCCCTCCGCCTGCGCCCGCACGGCCAGGTCGAGGCCCCGCGCGAAGTGCAGAATCATCGCCAGCACCGTCTCGGAGATGGGCACGGCGTGGATCCCCGCCGAGTTGGTGAAGAGAACGTCCCGTTCGAGCATGGCGGGGCCCAGCGAACCACCCACGCCGGCGGCCCCAGAGTGCACCCACTCGAGCCCCGGCGCCGCCTCCGGCACCTCGGCCGGGATGCCGTAGCCCATGTAGACCCGCGCGTCGGCCACCGCTTCGAGGAGTTCCGGCGGCGCGCGCTGCACGCCGTCGCCCGAACCGTCGGCGGGCGTCTCCATGAACCTCACCGTCCAGCCGGAGGGGACCGCGGCCGCAATGGCCGCACGGGAGCGCTCGGGCAGCGCCCAGATGGGCCGCCGGTCCATGAGGTCGATGACGAGGGTGGCCATCGGGGGGAGGGGCCGTTCAGCTCACGGCCTGAGGCGGTTGATCAGGCGCGGGAAGGGGACCAGTTCGCGGATGTGGGGCCGTCCCGTGATCCACGCGACCGTCCGTTCGAGACCGAGGCCGAAGCCGGAGTGCGGGAAGGTCCCGTAGCGGCGCAGGTCCAGGTACCAGTCGTACGCCTCCTCGGGAAGCTCCTCCTCGCGAATGCGCGCCAGGAGGCGGTCCAGGTCGTCTTCCCGCTGGCTGCCGCCGATGATCTCGCCGTAGCCTTCGGGCGCCAGCAGGTCGTTGCACAGCACGGTGCGCGCGTCGTCCGGGTTCTCCTTCATGTAGAAGGCCTTCGCTTCCTTCGGATAGTTGTAGACGAAGACCGGCCGGTCGAACCAGCTCGAGACGGTCGTCTCCTCGATCGCGCCCAGATCGCGGCCCCATTCGAAGCCGCGCCCCTCGGCGTTGAGCCGCTCGACGACCTCGCCGTAGCTGATGCGGGGGAAGGGCGGCCTGACCGCTTCCAGGCGGCCCGGGTCGCGTTCCAGCACCTCCAGTTCGGGCCCGCAGCGCTCCAGCGCCCGTGCCACGAGAGAGCAGACGAACTCCTCCTGCAGGTCCATGTTGTCGTTCGAATCGGCGAACGCCACCTCGGGCTCGATCATCCAGAACTCGGTCAGGTGGCGGCGCGTCTTCGACTTCTCGGCCCGGAAGGTCGGCCCGAAGCAGTAGACCTTGCGGAAGGCCGGGCAGGCGCACTCGGCGTAGAGCTGGCCGGTCTGCGCCAGGAAGGCGCGTTCGCCGAAGTAGTCGGTCTCGAAGAGGGTGCCCGCCGACTCGCCGATCGAGCCGGTCAGGATGGGCGTGTCGATGCGCACGAAGTCGCGCTCGTAGAAGAAGTCGTGGATCGCCTGCTCGACCTCGGCGCGCACCCTGAGTCCCGCGCGCTGCAGGTTGGACCGCAGCCACAGGTGGCGGTGGTCCAGGAGGAACTCCACGCCGTGCTCCTTGGGCTGGATCGGGAACTCCTCGCCGGCGCCGATCAGCTCGACTCCCGACACCGTCAGCTCGTGTCCGCCGGGCGCGCGGGGGTCGGGTCGGACGACGCCGGTCATCGCCACGCAGCTCTCCCGGGTGAACGAGGTGGCGAGTTCCCAGATGTCGGCCGGGAGCCGCGACCTGACGAGCACGCCCTGGACCGTGCCGGTGCCGTCCCGCAGCACCAGAAAGGCGACGCGCGCGTGGACGCGGACGGCGGCGATCCAGCCGGTGACTGTGACGGTCTCGTCCGCGTGGCGGGGGAGGTCTCGGACCAGGTGGGACATGGGACTCGGAAGCTATTCGAACTGGCGGGGGCGGCAAGGACGCCGGGTTGTCCCGGGCGAGCGAGACCCGGTCCCCCCTCACCCCACCCCGAACAGCCCGGCCCGGTCCCCGTAGCGTTGCCCGAGCAGCCGGCGGACCAGCGCGTTCTCGTCGCGGCCCAGCTCGGGGTCGGCGTCGACCAGGCTCCGGGCGCGGTCGCGGGCCGGCCCCACCAGGTCCCCGTGCGCGAGTATGTCGGCGAAGCGGAGGCCGGTCCGGTGGCCGTGCTGCTTCGCGCCGAAGAAGTCCCCCTGCCCCCGGATCCTGAGGTCCGCCGCCGCGATCTCGAAGCCGTCCGCGGTGCGGGCGAAGACGCGCAGCCGCTCGCTCTCGGCGGCACCGTCCGAGATGACCACGCAGAGCCCCCCCCGGTCCCCCCGCCCCACCCTGCCCCGCAGCTGGTGCAGCTGGGAGAGCCCGAAGCGCTCGGCGTTCTCGATCACCATGACCGTCGCCCCCGGGACATCGATCCCCACCTCGATCACCGTAGTGGCCACGAGCACCCGGATCTCGCCCGCCAGGAAGGCGCGCATGATGCGGTCCTTCTCGTCGGCGGCCACGCGCCCGTGCAGGAGCGCCACCTCGTGGCCCGCGAAGTCCTCGTCCCGCAGCCGCTCGTACTCGGTCTCGGCGGAGCGCAGCCGCGCCTCCTCCGACTCCTCGATGACCGGGTAGACCACGTACGCCTGCTCCCCCCGGGCGAGACGGTCCGCCACCTCCCGGAACACCTCCGCCCTGTCCTTGGGACCGGCCAGCCGGGTGGTGACGGGGCGCCGGCCGGGGGGCAGCTCGTCCAGCACGGACAGGTCGAGGTCGCCGTGCAGCGCCATGGCCAGCGAGCGCGGGATCGGCGTGGCCGACATCACCAGCACGTCGGGGGCGGGATCGCGCTCGGCGAGAGCCAGACGCTGCCGCACGCCGAAGCGCTGCTGCTCGTCGATCACCGCCAGGCCCAGGGCGGCGAACTCCACGTCCTCCTGGATCAGCGCGTGGGTTCCCACGGCCAGGCGGGCCTCGCCGCCGGCCACCCGCGCCCGCGCCTCCGCGCGGCGCCGTCCCGTGGCCGAGCCCACCAGGAGTTCCACGCCCACGGGCAGACCCGCCAGGAACTCGCGGATGCGCCGGGCGTGCTGCTCGGCGAGGATCTCGGTCGGCGCCATCAGCGCGGCCTGGTAGCCGCCCTCCACGGCCAGCAGCATCGCGAAGAGCGCCACCGGAGTCTTCCCCGACCCCACATCGCCCTGCAGCATCCGGTTCATGCGGCGGGGCGAGGCCATGTCGGCGTAGATCTCGCGCAGCACCCGCACCTGCGCCCCCGTGAGCGTGAACGGCAGGCTTTCGTGCAGCGCCCGGATGAGGCGGTTGGAACGCTCGAAGACGATCCCGGGGCGCTCCCGCGTCGCGCGGTGGCGAACCCGCGCCTGCAGGAGCTGGAGCAGGAAGAGTTCGTCGAAGGCGAGGCGGCGCCTGGCCGCGTCGGTGTGGTCGACGGAGGCGGGGCGGTGGAGGGTGTCGAGCGCCGCGGAGAGTTCCGGGAGCCCCAGGGCGTCGCGGGCGGCCGCCGGGAGGTATTCGTCGCCGCGGACCTGCCGCAGCAGCCAGCCGAGATTCCGTGCGATGAGGCGCCGGAAGATCCACTGGGGAACGTGCTCGGACGCGGGATAGGACACGAAGATCGTGCCGAGTGGGGCCGGGAGGGGGGTGGATGTGGCCGCGGGGTTGTCGGATATGGCTGTATGGGTACGGCGTTCGGCCGGCGCCCTCGCGAGGAGCGTGTGCTCGCGCGGCTGGATCTGGCGGCCGTGGAAGAACTTCACGGGACCGGTGACCAGGATCCGGTCCCCCACCCGCAGCGTCCGGTCGAGCCAGGGCTGTCCCGGCCACGAGCAGGTGATGATCCCGGTGTCGTCCCTGATCACCGCCTGGAAGATGCGCAGCCCCGACCGCGTGGGGACGACCCCCTTGTTGCGCACGACGCCCACGGCGGTCACGTCCATGCCCACCTCGAGCCGCGAGAGCGGCGTGATCGTCGAGGCGTCGTCGTAGCGGCGGGGCACGTGGTAGAGCAGGTCGCGCGCGGTCAGGATGCCCATGCGGGCCAGAGACTCCGCCCGGCGGGGACCGACGCCCTTCAGGAACTGGACGGGCTTGTCCAGTGGAGTGAGGCTCACGGCGCGTCCAGCACCCCCCGGACGAAGTCGTCCGGATCGAAGGGCTCGAGATCGGTGAGCGCTTCCCCCACTCCGACCAGGCGCACCGGAATCCCCAGCTCCTCGCGCAGCGCCACCAAGATCCCGCCCCGGGCCGTCGAATCCATCTTGGCGACCACGATCCCGGTCACGGTCACGAACTTCGAGAATTCACGCGCCTGCACCAGACCGTTCTGCCCCACCGTGGCGTCGAGGACCAGCAGGGTTTCGTGGGGAGCGCCCTCCTGCCGCGCGCGTATCACCCGTTCCACCTTGGCGAGCTGCTCCATGAGGCCCTTGTGCGTGTGGAGCCTCCCTGCCGTGTCGACCAGCACCACGTCGCTGCCGCGGGCCAGCGCCGCGCCGAGCGCATCGTAGGCCACCGCCGCGGGATCCCCGCCCGGCTGCCCCCTCACGAACCCGGCCCCCGCCCTCTCCGTCCAGCGCGCGAGCTGCCGGATCGCACCGGCGCGGTAGGTGTCGGCCGCGGCCACGATCACGCTCTTCCCCTCCGCCACCAGCCGGTGCGCCATCTTCCCGACCGTCGTCGTCTTCCCCACCCCGTTGACGCCCACCACCAGATACACGGTCGGCGCACCGGCGGCCACGGCCAGCCCCTCCTCGGCGTCACCCGCGAAGACCGCCCGAATCGCGCCTGCGAGAACGCCCCGCAAGGCCTCCCGGTCGCCCACCCCACCGTCGCGGGCCGCCTCGCGGACGGCCTCCACCAGGCGCATGCTCGCTTCGACCCCGAAGTCGGCCATGATCAGGCGCTCCTCCAGGTCCTCCAGCGCCTCCGCGTCGATCCGGCGGAAGACCCGGGGAACAGCCCGAGCGAGGGCGCGCCTCCAGAGCCGCGGCGTCAACGCAGTCCCGCCCGCCGCCGTCCCACCCACTCCGAGCACAGCGCCGCCAGGATCGCGAGATAGGGCAGCGGCGAGGTGCGCAGCGGCCGGCCGCCCTCCGGCGAAACGCCCGCCGGGCCCGCGCGCACGGTCAGTTCGGCGGGGTCGACCGCGCGCCGCAGCATCTCGCCCGTGAACGGCTCCACCTCGAATTCGCCGGTGGCGGTGTCCGCGGCGACCGCCGTGTACGCGTAGCGCCCGGGGGGAAGCGGCGGGGTCGCGAAGAAACCGCCCGGCGGCATCCATACGGCGGAATCCAGGACCGTGGCGCCGGCCGCATCCGTGACCGTCAGCGAGACTTCCTCCCCCTCGTGGCCGGGGCCGCGCCAGCGCACGGGAACGCCCCGGGGGGCAACCGCCCGGACCGGTCCGACCCCCGGACCCGCCGCCAGCGGCTCGTCGGCCATGAGCCAGCCGCCGACGGCCGCCCACAGCCGCCGGTAGTGATCGCGGGGGGCGCCGTCGCGGAACGCCCAGCGCCAGAAACCGCGGGCCAGCACCGTCGCGGTCCGGCGCCGGCCCTCCTGCCGCAGCACCAGCGCGGCCTCGGGGTCCCCGGCGCCGCCGAGCCGGACGGCGAGCGCCACTCCGCCACCGTCGTCGACGACCGGAAGGATGTCGGAAAGGGGCGGCAGCCCACCGGCAACGAACCGGCCCGCCTCGCCCGCGATCGGCGATGGCGGGGCCTCGTCCAGGTACCACTGCCCGGGCAGCGGATCGGCCGCGGCGACGCCCCCCGCCGCCGCCCCGGCCCCGTCACGCGGGAAGAGGAGCAGCCTCCGCGTCCGCACCGTCGCTCCCTCCAGGAGGTCCAGGGCGGCGGCGTCCACGCCCAGGGCCGCCACCATCCCGGCACGCCGCAGCAGGCGGGCCAGGGTCGCCGTGTCGACCGGCTCGGGGCGGAGCGCGGCCGGGGCGGCCATGGGGTGGAAGCGGTCGGGTCCCGTGCGCAGAAAGCCCCGCACCGGCAGTCCGGTGACCTGGTCCAGGACGGGCAGCAGGAAGCGGGGTTCCCAGTCCGGAGCGAACGAGACGAGAAGCACGCCGGTCTCCTCCGGGTCGACCCGCACCACCGCCGTGCGCTCGTCGTCGTGGGGAAAGGCATCCGGGTGGTCGAGCCGCGCCGTCACCCGGTGCGGTCCCGCGCCGAGCGCCTCCGCGGCACCCAGCGAGAACCTCGCCGCGGTCACGCCCCCCGCCGCGGGAGCGGCCAGCCGCAGCGAGGTGTGCGGGCGGCCGTCGACCGAGACGGTCACGGTCACCGAATCGACGCCGGCCGAGCCCTCCACCTCGACCGATCCGCCGAGCGTCTCGCCGGGCTCGGCCGTGGCCGGAAGGACGAGGCGGGCCAGTCCCAGATTCTCGCCGGCGGCGGCGGGCGAGTCGACCGTGAGGCTCACGCCCAGACGCCGCGCGACCGCGGTGGCCGCGACGGGGTCGCCCAACCTGCGGTCGGTCACCAGGGTGAGTTCCCGCGCGCCGGCCTCGGCCGCAATCCCGACCGCGCCCGCGAGCAGCGACTCCGTCCCGGCCGGCACCGCAGAGTCGAGCGAGTCCGGGTCCCACGCGGCAACCGTGGTGCCGGCCAGCAGCAGGCGGGCGCCGCGGCGGGCCAGCGTACGGGCCCGCTCCACCGCCTCCGCCCAGAGCGGGGCACCCTCCGCGGTGAGCGCGGTCATGGAAGCGCTGGCGTCCAGGATGACGAATCGGGACGGCGGGGTTCCACCAGCCCCTGCCGGTACGACCGGGTTCCAGAGCAGCGCCAGCACCCCGGCCAGCGCAACCAGCCGCGCGCCCAGAAGCAGGGTTCGGCCACGTACCGCGAACTCGCGCCGGTAGTAGACCCAGCCGCAGAATGCGCCGAGCACAACCAGGAGGAGGAGTGGGAGGACGGCTGCCAGGGACATGGGAGGGTGGGAGTGAACGCCGGAAGTGCGGGCCGGTGCCGGGACCCGGTCGCCGGTGCCTCTCAGCGACCGCCGTCGGTCGCGCCGGCGGACGCCTGTCGCACCCGCAATGTCTCGATACCCCGGAAACCGGGCAACATGTCCAGGCGCTCGTCCCTCTCCCGCTCCCAGCGCTCCCGTGCGGCTTCCGGAACCGGCTCGCCGGAGGGCACGTCGATCACCAGCGGATTGACCGGCCGGCCGCTTCGGTGCATTTCGTAGTGGAGGTGCGGGCCGGTCGCCATTCCCGTCATCCCCACATAACCGATCAACTGCCCCTGCTCCACGCTCGACCCCACCGCCGTGCCCCCCGCCCATCGGCTCAGGTGGGCGTAGCGCGTCAGAAAGCCGTTGGCGTGGCGGATGTCGATCACCCTCCCGTAGCTGTCGCTCCACTCCCGGCGGGCCACGACACCCCGCCCCGTCGCCTCCACCGGGGATCCCGGCCTCGCCGCGTAGTCGACGCCCCGGTGCGGCCGCCAGGTGCGCAGGACAGGGTGGAAACGCCGGTTCGTGAACCCCGAGGAGATATGGGCCAGCCGCAACGGCTTCTTCAGGAAGGCGCGGCGTACGGACTGTCCCTCCAGGTCGAACCAGTCGCCCGGCTCCTCCCGGTCCGGTACGAACCAGACGGCATGCAGAGGGCGTCCGTCGTTGACGAGTTCGGCCGCCAGAAGCCGCCCCGAACGCATGCTCCCGTCGGGCCGCTTCTGCCGCTCGAACGCGAAGCGGAAGGTGTCCCCGACCCGTAGCTGCCGCGAAAAGTCGATCTGCCACTGGAAGACCCGGTCAAGCCATGCGACCAGCCTGTCCCGGTCGGTCTCCGGCATCTCCCGCAGCTCGGCGAGGTCCACGACGGCCGACCAGAGGCTGCTCGCGATTTCGCCCGTGGCGCGGATCGTGTCGGTCGTGACGGGCAACCTGACCATGGACGACATCCAGCCGCTGCCGGCGCGCTCGAGGAGAACGGTGCGGTCGCGGTCCAGGCCGACCTCCACCGCTGCCAGGCGTTCGGGTCTTCCGCGCCAGCGGATCCGGACCTCCGTGCCGGACCGCATCCGTCTCGGATTCGCCTGTTCGTCGAAGGCGAGGAGAAGGTTGTCGTGTTCGTTGGCGTCGAGCCCGGCCCCCCACAGGATCTGTCCGAAGGTGACCCCGGGGGAGATGTGACGCACTTCGAGCCGTTCCGGGGCCCGGGCATACACCGCATCCAGCGTGCCCGCTTCCCGGACCCGGTCGCAGGCGCCCAGGGTCGCGACGGCGAGCAGTCCGTGGATAAAGCCCCGCGAGCACCGAGAGCGGCGAGGCGCCGGGCTGGCAAGGCGTGACGAGAGGTACGCACCGGGTCGCCACGGGCCTCTCGCGCGGGATCGGTTTCTCAGGCTTCCATCCTCCGTATGAACGTGGGCAACTCCAGCTCTCTCGGGCCCAGCGCATCGGTCTTCGCCCGGTTGGCGCCACCCAGGGAGGGGCGCGCCACGTTCCTCCCCGCCAACCGCGAGGGGCGAACCGCGTCCGTGGCCGGGCGGGCCGCCTCCAACAGGGTGCGGCCGTCGTCCCCGGACCCGCGTCCGCCTCCCGGGTTCGATCCGTAGAAGGGCGCCGGCGTTGCATGCGCCGCCCGGGGCAGGCGGGCGCCGCCCACCGCCTCGCGCCGCACGATGGCCGGAGGCTGCACCACGTCGCTTCGGGATCCCGACGCTCCGGCGGCCCGCACGCCCACCTGCTGCGACCGCATGGCGCCGAAGCGCCGCTGGATGACGGGTTCGGCCTCCTCCGCCTCCTGGCCCTCCTCGAAGCCGGTGGCGATGAGCGTAACCCTGAGCTCCCCGTCCATCGACGAATCGTGAACGGCGCCGAAGATGATCTCGGCGTCGTCGCCCACCTCGTCCTGGATCATCATCGAGATTCCGGTCACCTCGTCGATGGTGAGGTCCGCGCCGCCGGTGATGTTGATGAGGACTCCCTGCGCGCCGCGGATCGACACGTTGTCCAGGAGCGGGGAGGTGACGGCGTCGCTGGCCGCCTTGAGGGCGCGGTTCTCGCCGCGGCCGACCCCGGTGCCCATGAGTGCGGCGCCGCACGAGGACATGATCGTGCGCACATCGGCGAAGTCGACGTTGACCTCGCCGCTGACGCGGATGAGGTCGCTGATCCCCTGGGTGGCCTGGAGAAGAACCTCGTCGGCCTTCTTGAGGGCGTCCCGGAAGGCGGTGCCCTTGCCCACGACGGAGAGCAGGTGCTCGTTCGGCACCACGATCATGGTGTCGACGGTGCGGCTCAGCTCGGTTAGGCCCCCTTCGGCCTGGCGCAGCCGCTTCCTGCCCTCGAAGCGGAACGGGCGGGTCACGACGGCGATCACGAGGGCCCCCAGCTCCCTCGCCATCTCGCCGATCACGGGGGCGGCGCCGGTCCCCGTGCCGCCCCCCATGCCGGCCGTGATGAAGACGAGGTCGGCCCCCTCGAGAGCGGCGCGAACCTCGTCGGCGTCCTCGGCGATGGCCTGGCGGCCGATGCCCGGCCTGGCTCCCGCTCCCAGCCCCTGGGTGAGGCGCTTGCCGAGCTGGATCGTGCACGGTGCCTTCGAGGCGGCAAGGGCCTGGGCGTCGGTGTTGGCCGAGATGAACTCGACGCCTTCCAGCTGCTCGTCGATCATCCGGTTGACCGCGTTGCCCCCGGCTCCCCCGACTCCGATGACGCGCATGAGCGCGCGGTTCCGCGGGGCTTCGTCGAGTTCGAAAATCATCGTCTCATCTCCTTGCTCGGGACCCGTGTCCCGTTGGTGTGGTCCTGCCTGTTTCCGTACCGATATGTCCGCATCAGAAGAACTCCTTGAGCCAGGCGCCCACCCTTGTGACCACCCCGGAGGCCGGCGTCGAAACGCCGCGCCCGGTATCCATGAAGCAGTCCGCCCCGTGCAGGGCCAGCCCGGCCGCCGTTGCGAAACCCGGACCCGAGACCACGTCCAGCAGCCCCGAAAGGCCCTCTCCCGGGGCCCCGATGCGCACGGGGGCCGAGAGGCACTGCCTGGCGACCTCGACGATTCCCGGTGTTACGGCCACCCCACCCGTGATCACGACCCCCGCGCCCAGCGACACCTGCGGAAAGACGTCATGGAGCCTTCTGTCGACCTCGCGGAAGATGCTCTGCAGCCGCTCTTCGACGAGCCCCGCGACCATGGCCCGGGCCACCTTGCGACTGCCCCCGTTCGGGCCGGGGACCTGAATCATGTCGTCGGGCTTCAGTGCGCGGGCCCGCGCGGATCCGTGCAGTTCCTTGATCCTGCGCGCCGCGGCGAACGGGATCGACAACCCCCGGATCAGGTCGCTGGTGATGGTGTTCCCGCCGAAGGGCAACACCTCCAGGTGCCGGATCCTGCCCTCGTAGTGAACCGAGAAGCCGGTGGTGGCGCCGCCGAGGTCCACCATGGCCACACCCAGTTCCCGCTCGTCCTCGGCCAGTACGGCGCGCGACGCCGCGATCGGCTCCAGGACCGTCTCCTGCACCCGGTATCCGGCGCGCTCCACGGCGCGCACGACGTTGGCCAGGACCGCCGAGCACCCGGTCACCAGGAAGAGTTCCGTCTCCAGCCTGGTGCCCGACATGCCGATGGGGTCCTTGATGCCTCCCTGGTTGTCGACGAAGTAGTTCTGGGGAATGGCATGCAGCAGCTCCCGGTCCCGCACCACGGGCACCGCCCGCGCCACCGCCTGCACCCGCCTCACGTCCCGCGGCACGATCTCGTCGGTGGCGACCGCCACCACCCCCACGGAGCGGTTCACGTCGATGTGATCGCCGGAGACGCCCGCGTAGACCCGGTCGACGCGCATTCCCGCCATCAGTTCGGCTTCCTGGAGGGCCCGGCGGACCGTCTCGGTCGCCCCGTCGAGGTCGGTGACCGCGTCCTTGCGAACCCCGTTGGTGGGAGTGCGGCCCACGCCGAGCACGCGTACCTCGGGGCGGTGGAACTCGCGCACGTATTCGCCGATGACCGCGCGCGTGTACGTGGAACCGATGTCCAGGCCGGTCATGAGCATCGACTTCATCCTCCCACCTCCGTTTCCGCGGCCGGTTCGGGCGGTGGCGGCGCCGGCGTGGTCCTCACGATAACCTGGTCCGCGAAGCGGAGGTCGATCTCGTGAGTGACTCGCTCCGGAAAACGCTCGTGCGCGTCGTTGAGGGCGACGACGGCGTCGCGCACGCGCTGCTCGGAGATCGGGGGGTGATACCGGACCCTGAGTCCCTCGTCGCCGAGCATCAGGGTCGCTTCGCGGTCGTCCAGGCGCGCCTCCGAGACGATCGCGAAGACCTCCGGAGCCAACTCGAGCAGGTACCCCATGTCGCGCGCCAGGATGCGCATGCCCCACGAGACTGCCGCGTGCCGCGTGACGGTGCGCAGGACAGGCAGGTCCAGCATGGGCGCGGTGGGGTCCACCGGGAGCAGGTTGCCGCTCCGGTCCACCGGCTCGACCAGCGGCAGGGCGACCAGCGCCACCGGGACGGTCTCCTCGACGGTGACGACCAGGGTCGACGGCAGCGCTCGCTCGACCGTCGCCGCCGTGATCATGGGGTGTGACCGGAGGCGTGCCGCCATCCGGGCCGTGCTCTCCCAGACCGAGGTGGTGGAATCCACGCCGGCCGCGGCCCGCACGCCGTCCCGGGTCAGGTAGCCGATCCCCGTGACCTCCACGCGCTCGACGTGGAAGACGGGCAGCCGCCGGACGAGGTGGAGGCCGGCCGGTGCGGCCAGCGACAGGCCGGCGGCGACCGCAGCCATGATGCCGGCCCGGCGCGCCAGGCGGCGAAGGGCGAAACGCCGGCTGACGGGGGGACGCCTCATGCCGCCTCCTCCCCGCCCCGGGCGCGAAGCTCCAGAAGCGCCAGGATTTCGCGGGCGGCCTCGCCGATGGAACCGGCCCCCATGATCACGCAGACGTCGCCGGGCACGAGCCCTTCCGCGACCGCCGCCGCCAGGGTCGCGAACTCCGCGTGGTACGTGACACTTGCGGGCGGGGCCGGCACGGCGCCGGCCACCATCGTGCCGTCGACGTCCGGAAGCGCCGCTTCGCGTGCCGGGTACACGTCCGTCACCCACACCGCGTCCGCCGCGCCCAGGGCCCGCCCGAATTCGCGGTGGAAGTCCCGGGTGCGGGTGAAGAGGTGCGGCTGAAAGACCGCCGCCAGACGCCGCCCGGGGTTGGCCCTGCGGGCGGCGGCCAGCGTGGCCGCGATCTCGGTGGGGTGGTGCGCGTAGTCGTCGACCACCTGCACCCCCGCGGCGCTCCCCAGCACCTCGTAGCGCCGCCCGACGCCGCGGAATGCCGCGAGGCCGGCGCGGATGTCGTCCCACCCCGCACCGAAGGACCGCCCCACCCCCGCCGCCGCCAGCGCATTCAGCACGTTGTGGCGGCCCGGGGCCCGCACTGCGAAGTCACCCGCGCGGGCCCCGTCCTCGGTCACCGAAAAGGCGCTCCCGGACGGGCCGACGCGCACCCGGGTCGCGCGCAGGCGGGCACCCGCCGCCATTCCGTAGCTCCGCAGGCGGTCCCCGGCCCGAACGCCCAGCCGCGCGGCCCCGGGGTCGTCGCCGCAGATCCACAGCGTTCCCCGGGCCTCGAGCCCTTCCAGGAACTCCGAGAAGGAGTCGCGCACCCCGTCCAGGTCGCCGTAGATGTCGAGGTGGTCGGCCTCCACGTTCGTTACGACCGCCACCTCGGGTGCCAGTTCGTGGAAGGAGCGGTCGTACTCGTCGGCCTCGACCACGAAGACGTCCGACCCGCCGGCCCGAAGGTTCCCGCCCCAGCCCGCCACCTCGCCCCCGACCACCCCGTTCGGGTCCAGGCCCGCATGCTCCAGGACGTGCGTGGCCATGGCGGTCGTGGTCGTCTTGCCGTGGGTTCCGGCCACGCCGACCACGCGTCCCCCGGCCACCCACTCGCCCAGCGCCCGGGCCCGCTTGATGACGGGGATGCCGCGCGCCCGCGCCGCCGCCAGCTCGGGGTGGCCGGAAGGCACCGCCGGGGTGACGACCACCGCCGCGGCGCCCTCGATGTGGGCCGGGTCGTGGCCCTCGCTGAACTCCATGCCGAGGCGGGTGAGCCGGGCGAGAGCGGGTCCGGCCACCAGATCGCACCCGGATACCGTGCCTCCGCCGACGAGCACGAGCTCGGCCAGCGGCGACATCCCGGCGCCGGATACGCCCACGAAGTGCACCGGACCGCGTGCGGCGAGGGCCCGGAGACCGGCGGCGGCGCTCATGACGGCGCCTCCGCGGCGTGGCGGCGGAGCAGATCGGCGATGGCGGCGGCGACATCGCGGGCGGCGTCGGGCCGCGCGCGCGACCGGGCCGCCTCCGACATCGCGGAAAGGAGGCCGGGGGTGTCGAGGAGACGCCGCACCTCTCTCCAGAGCCGCGCGCCCCGCAGTTCGGCGCCGGAGGGGTCCCGTTCGGGGAGGTGCACCGCCGCACCCGCCTCTTCCAGGGCGCGTGCGTTCGCGGTCTGGTGGTCGGCGGCGGCGGTGGGGAGGGGGACCAGGATCGCCGGGA
The DNA here is from genome assembly GCA_965204275.1 of Longimicrobiales bacterium. Classification (GTDB taxonomy): domain Bacteria; phylum Gemmatimonadota; class Gemmatimonadetes; order Longimicrobiales; family Gaopeijiaceae; genus Bin94. Next base: position 115,349 of record CBDBEC010000002.1, on the reverse strand, counting down.
GACCCCAGGCCAGGAACTCCGAGGTGGCCATCGCTCCGGCGCGCGAAACCGCCAGGTCGGCCGCGGCCAGCGCCCGGTACATCCTCTCGGGCTCCAGGTAGGGGACGATCGCGAACCGGTCGCGCGTCCGGCCGGCCAGCGCCGCTTCGGCGGCTGCGAAGTGGCCCCGCCCGGTCACCCACAAGACGAATTCCCGTTCGTTCGGCATGTCGTCTTGCAGAATTTCGTTCGTTGCCTGATTCATCTTGCGGGCCCCCTGGCTGCCTCCCACCACCAGGATCACCGAACCGGAGACGGGCAGGCCGAGCGCCCGGCGGGCGGTTTCGCGGTCCCGCTCTTCCGCCGGCGGGAGGGGACGGATGGGGTTGCCGGAGTGGACGACCCGGTGGCGGGCGCGGCCGGGGAGGCCTGCGGCCGCCTCCGGATGGGCGAGGTGAATCTGGCGAGCCCAGCGGGCCACAAGCCGGGTGGTCCTGCCCGGGTTGCGGTTCTGCTCCTGCACCACGACCGGAAGTCCCAGCAGCCACCCGGCGATCCCGGCGGGCGCCGATACGTAGCCCCCGGTGACCACGACCCCGGCCGCCCCGCGTCTGCGAAAGTCCGGCACCAGGCGGGCCACGGCCCTGGCCATGAGCCACAGGGCCAGCGCATTCGCGGCGGCCGCCGACACGAGGCCGATCAGCCTCGCGACGCCGCCGGAACCGGGGAGCGCCCCCGGCGGGCTCCGCAGCCCCTCCACCGGGATCAGCCGGTACGGATGGCCGAGGCCCGGCAACTCCGCGGCTTCGATGCGCCCTTCCGTCCCCACGAAGTAGGCTTGCACGCCGGGCACTTCGCCCTTGAGCGCCTCCGCGATGTTGCGGGCCGGATGGAAGTGCCCGGCGGTGCCCCCTCCGGAAAACACCACCATCATTCCCGCCCCCCGTCGTGTGCGAGCACCAGGTTCTCCCAGGCGTCGCCGGAACGATCCGGATGGTCGTCCGGGGCCTCGCGCGCAATGGCCAGAAGCATGCCCACGGCGGCGAGCATCACCACCAGGTTGGTGCGCCCGAACGAGATGAACGGCAGGGACAGGCCCGTCGCGGGAAGGACCCCCAGACCCACGCCGATGTGGAGGAACGCCTGCAGGCCGATCAGTGAAGCGATGCCGACCGCAAGGAGTTCGCCGAAGAGGTCGCGGGCCTGGCGCGCTACCCGGAACCCCATGAAGACGAGAGTCAGGAAGCACAGGATGACGACCAGCGACCCGGCGAACCCCCACTCCTCTCCGATCATCGCGAAGATGAAGTCGTTGTGGGCCTCGGGCAGGAACCCGAACTTCTGGCGTCCCTCTCCGAAGCCGACCCCGGTGACGCCGCCCGAGCCGATGGCCACGAGGCTCTGGTAGCTCTGGAAGGCCGAACCGGCGGCGGGGACCCCGGGGTCGAGGAAGAGGGACTCCCACCGGGCCGCGCGGTATCCCGATACCAGCACGGGCGCCGCCAACGGCAGGAGGACCAGACCGAGCAGAATGAAGTGGCCGATGCGGGCCCCGCCGACGAAGATGACGATCACCCCGCTGGCCGCGATCAGGCACGCGGTCGAGAAGTCCGGTTCCATGGCGATCGGCACGACTATGCAGGCCCACCCCACCAGGAACGGGGCCAGTCCCCGCAGCAGGTTCCTCAGGTGTTCCCGCTTGCGCACCAGCAGCGCAGCCGTCCAGACCACCGCCGCAAGCTTGGCCAAATCCGACGGTTGCAGGGTCACGCCCACCCTGAGCCACCTGCGCGCCCCGTTCACCTCCGGCGCGATCGCGTGCGTGAATGGGAGAATGACGACGACGAGCAGGGCCACGGAGACGAGCATCATGTGGGGAGCGAAGCGCCGCCACCACACCGTGGGGACACGCGCGCAGACCAGCATGGCCACGATGCCGATGGCAACTCCGGTCGCCTGCCGGGCGACGTAGTGGTAGTGCGGGAGATCGCTCCGCTGCGCCATGACCGAACTCGCGCCGTGAAGGGTGAGGAGGCCGAAGAGGAGCAGGACGCCGACGAGCCCGACGATGACAGCCGGCTCCCAGCCCCGGCCGAGTCCGGAGACGGGGAGCGAGGGCCGCGTCTTCGGGGCCACGTCGAGGGCCCACGCCACCGAGCTGCCCGCACGCCATGGGTAGCGGCCGCCCGGGCCGCCACGCGGAAACCGCCGCCCCCCGGTCACCGGGGGACATCCGGGGCCAGGGCCCGGAAGGCGTCCCCCCGGACCTGGTAGTTCGCGAACATGTCGAAGCTGGAACACGCCGGCGCGAGCAGCACGGTGTCGCCCGGCCTCGCCGCCGCGCGGGCCGCGGCGACCACCTCCCGGAAGCGGCCGCCGACCCGCTGCACCGCGATGTCGCTCCCGGCCACCTCCGCCGCAGCCCTCGCGCCCGCGGCCCCGTAGGCCACCACGGCCCGCACCTTCCCCCGCATCGCCGGCACGAGGACGCCGAAGTCCTGCCCCCCGTCGCTGCCGCCCAGCAGGAGCACCACCGGGCCGTCCACGCTGGCGAGCGCGCTCGCCGCGGCGGCCACGTTGGTCGCCTTCGAGTCGTTCACCCAGCGCGTCTCCCGGAAGGTCCCGACCGGTTCGAGCCGGTGGGGAAGCGGTGCGAACGACCGCAGCGCCCCCCGCACCGACCCGGGAGAGGCACCCGAGGCGGTCGCGGCGAGCAGTGCGGCCAGCGCATTCGCCAGGTTGTGGCGCCCCAGGAGCCGCACGTCCGAGACGGCCCCGACCCGGCGCGGTCGCGGTGGGTCCGCCGTGCCGTCCGAGCCCCCCGCGTCCAGCACCAGGTCGCCGCCCGAGAGATACGCCCCCGGCGACGGGGCCGTCTCCAGCGAGAAGGCGAGATGCGTGCCCGGCACGCCCTCGGCCATCGCCAGGACGGCGGGGTCGTCGCCGTTGACCACCCACGTGGTGTTCCCGTCACCCGCTTCGAAGAGGCGGCGCTTGTCGCGGTGGTATTCGGCCACCGTGGCGTAGCGGTCCATGTGGTCCACGCCCAGGTTTGTCATGACGCCCACGTCGGGCGCCAGGTCCCGGATGTCCGCCAGCTGGAACGACGACAGCTCCAGCACGATGCGGTCCGCCGCGGGGTGCGCGGCCGCGAGGGTCGACGCGGGAGGCCCCAGGCCGCCCCCGATGTTCCCCCCGAGAGCCACGTCCACGCCCGCCTCGCGCAGGAGGTGGGCGCAGAGCGCCGCGGTGGTCGTCTTCCCGTTCGTGCCGGTCACGATCGTCAGTGGACCCTGGATGAACCGGCAGGCGAACTCAGGCTCCGATACCCAAGCGACACCCCGCGCGCGTAGGGCGGCGAGCACCGGCGCGCCGGGCGGGATTCCCGGACTGACGACGACGGTGTCCGCCGAGGCGATTCTCCCGATGTCGTGTCCGCCCAGCCGGACCTCGGCGCCGAGGTCCCGGAGGACGGCTCCACGAGCTGCAACCGCGTCCTCGCTGCTCGTATCCGTGACATGAACTTTCGCTCCTTTCCGAAGGGCCAGCCGGGCCGCGGCGTCTCCGCTGGCGCCCAACCCGATCACGGCGACCTGTTCTCGTTCTCTTTCTTCCTTCACTCCCTTTCGCTCCCGGATCCGGGGACGGCGGAGGACGGCACGCGCTGCTCCCTCATCGGAGCTTGAGCGTGGCGAAGCCGACCATCGCGCAGAGGATTCCCAGGATCCAGAACCGGACCACGACCTGCTCGTCCTTCCACCCGGCCATCTGGAAGTGGTGGTGGATGGGGGCACATCTGAAGACGCGCCGGCCTTCGCCGTAGCGCCGTTTCGTGTACTTGAAGTACTCCCGCTGGATGATCACCGAGGCCGCCTCGGCAACGAATACGCCTCCGACGGTGAAGAGCAGCAGCTCCGCCTTGAGAAGCACGGCCATGGCGCCGAGCGCCCCGCCGAGGGCCAGCGACCCCGTGTCGCCCATGATGACCTGGGCGGGTTGCGCGTTGAACCACAGGAACCCCAGCGCGGCTCCCGTGATCGCGGCGGCGAAGACGGCCAGCTCCCCGGCGCCCGGCAGATAGAAAAGTCCCAGGTACGCCGAGGTGTCCACGCGCCCGATCACGTAGGCGAAGACCCCGAATGTGCCCGTGGCGATCGCGGCGAGCCCGGGCGCGAGGCCGTCGAGGCCGTCGGTCATGTTGACCGAGTGGGTGGCGCCGTTGATCACCACCGTGACCCACAACAGGTAGGCCGGCGCCGTGAAGACCAGCTGCCACTCGTCGAAGAGGGGCAGGTTCGTGGTCGTGGCGCCCACCGCCGACTCGGGGGCCCCGAGCACCAGAAACAGTCCCAGCGCCAGCCCGAGCCCGATCGACCCGGCCCACTTGTAGCGCTCGACCAGGCCCTTCGGGGTGCGGCGCACCACCTTGAGGTAGTCGTCCAGGAAGCCCAGCGACCCCATCCACAGCATGACCACCAGGGCGATGACCGTGTAGCTGTTCGCCAGCTCGGCCCAGAGCAGCGTCGAAAGGGTGGCCACCGAGACGATGAGGAGCCCGCCCATGTTGGCCTTGACGCCGCCCCGGCTACCGTCGCCATACCCGTTCCTGCCGGGGACATCCACGATGCCGCGACCCTTGAGCCGGACGATGACCCGGCGGCCCAGCAACAGCGTGAGCACCAGCGAGGTCGCCATCGCCCCGGCCGAGCGCACGGTGATGTAGTTGAAGAGGTTGAAGACGATGTGGAGGTCTTCGAGGCGGGGGAGCAGGTGGTAGAGCATCAGCAGTCCCCGGGCAGGCCGGCGCGCGCACCGGGAGCGGTCAGGCGCCGGGCCGGCAGGATTCCGTTCACGGGCTGCATCGGACCCTCGCCCTTCCGAAGCGGTGCTCGAGCGCCGGGATGACCCGTTCGAGACGGATGCCGCGCGACGCCTTGAGCAGCACCTTGTCGCCCGGGCCGACCATGCGGGGCAGCCGCCAGGCCAGTTCCGCCAGATCCTCCGCCACCGCGATCCTGTCGTCCGCGAAGTCCCTTGCGGCCCGCGCGAAGGCACCGGTCAGGATGTACAGGTCCAGGTCGAGCTGCAGGATCGCCGCGAGCGTGTCCCGGTGGATCTCCGCGGATCGCTCGCCGAGCTCCAGCATCGTGCCGAGCACGACGACCCGGCGGCCCTCGCCGCCGATCATCAACAGGGCCAGGGAGGCGGCCCTGACCCCCGCCGGGTTGGCGTTGTAGCAGTCGACCAGGAGCGTCAGCCCGCCCAGCGTGCGGACCTCTCCGCGCAAGGCGCCCGGCCACACGGCCGAGATGCCCGCGGCGGCCTGTTCGGGGGGAACCCTGAGCGTGTGGGCGACGGCAAGCGCCAGCAACGCGTTGTTCACGTTGTGCATGCCCGGGACCCGGAGCCTGACGGGATACCCGCGCCAGCTGAAGCCGTAGGTGCCGTCCTCGTTCCCGTACGCCGCAACGGGCCGCAGCGCGCGATCCGCCTGGGGCGTTTGGCCGCAGACCGCGACATCGGGGCGGAGCGCATGGGCCTCGCCGACCAGCTCCTCCGGCTCGTCGCCCACGATGGCCGTGTCCGCCGGGCCAAGCGCGCGGATCAGGTCGAGCTTTTCGGCGAGCACGCCGCGCAGGTCCCCCAGCCGCTCGGTGTGCGCCTCCGAGACGGTCGTGACCACACCGATCGTGGGGCGCGCGATCCGCGCCAGTTCCGCGATCTCGCCGGGTTCGCTGGTCCCCATCTCCAGCACCAGCGCGGTGGTGAGCTCCGGCATCGACAGGATCGTGAGGGGAACGCCCACCCGGTTGTTCTCGTTGCCCCTCGTGCCGTGCACGTCGTAGCTCTCCGAGAGGGCGCGCACCGTCATGTCCTTGACGGTCGTCTTGCCCGAGGAACCGGTGATTCCGACCACGGGGACGTTCGCCCGGTCCCGCCGGTGCAGCGCGAGGTCGCCGAGGGCCGTGAGCGTGTCGGGGACCCGGTAGACGGGTACGGCACAGTCCCCGGGCTCGCGGTGCGCGACCACTGCCCGGCAACCCCGGGCCACGGCCTGCGCGACGAAGGCGTGGCCGTCGAAGCGGGCTCCTTCGAGGGCGACGAAGGCGTCGCCGGGCCCGAGGGTCCGGGTATCGGTGGAGATGTCCTCGTAGAGGCGCGTGGGGTCCCCGCCGGGGAGGCCCAGCGCGCGCCGCACCGAAGCGTCGCTCCAGCGGAACGGGGATCCGGTCATGCGCTCCCTCCCTCCGCGAGGCGGTCGAGAACGATGCGGCGCTCGTCGAAGGGCCGCCGCTCCGTGCCGACGACCTGGCAGGTCTCGTGGCCCTTGCCGGCGAGAAGCACGGTGTCGCCGGGCGCGGCGAGGTCGAGGGCACGGTGGATGGCCTCGCGCCGGTCCACGATCTCGACCGTCTCGCAACCAGAGACGCCCGCGACCACCTGCGCCACGATCTCCGCCGGGTCCTCGCTGCGCGGGTTGTCGGAGGTCACGACGGCGAGGTCGGCATGCCGGGCCACCGCGGCGCCCATCGCGGGGCGTTTGGCCGGGTCGCGGTCTCCCCCGGCCCCGAAGACCACGATCAGCCGTCCGGATACCAGGGGGCGCATTGCCGCGAGCACCTGTCTCAGGGCGTCGGGAGTGTGCGCGAAGTCGATCAGCACCTGGAAGGGCTCCCGCGCCACGAGCTCCATCCGGCCCGGGACGGGGGCCGCGGCCTCCAGTCCCGACGCGACATTGCCGAGGGATTGGCCCAGGACCAGCGCGCACCCGGCGGCGCAGAGGGCGTTGGAGACGTTGAAGCCGCCCGGCAGCGGCAGCGCGACGTGCTCGCGTTGCCCCCTCCAGACAAGGTCGAAGCTGGATCCCAGGGAGGTGCGCCGCACCCGTGCGGCCCGCAGCGATGAGTCCGGGCCCAGTCCGTAGGTGACTACCGGGCCCCGCGGGCGCAGGGCGCTCCAGGCTGGGTCGTCGGCGTTGATTACGGCGGACGCCCCTTCCCTGCCCAGCTCGAGCAGGCGGGCCTTCGCGGCCAGGTAGCGCTCGTAGCTTCCGTGGTAGTCCAGGTGCTCGCGGGTGAGGTTGGTGAAGGCGGTGACATCGAAGCGGATCCCGTCGAGCCGGAACTGGTCCAGGGCGTGCGAGGAACTCTCGATGACGACCCCGTCCACGCCCGCGTGCGCCAGCGACGTCAGCCAGGCGGTCAACTGCACGGGACCCGGGGTCGTTAGTCCCGCCGTGCCCTCCCGGACCCGTCCGTCCGGCCCGACAACCCCCAGCGAGCCGATCGCCGCGGCAGGCGCCTGCCGGCCCATCAGGCCGCGCAGCAGGGCGGTCGTGGTGGTCTTGCCGTTGGTTCCGGTGACCCCGGCCGTGCGCAGCGAGCGACAGGCGGGGCCCGCCACCAGCCCGGCGGCAACGGCGGCGGCGAGGCGGGCATTGTCCACCTGGATCTGGGGGACTGCCGCACCGGGGACGGGGCGCTCCACGATCGCGGCGGCGGCGCCGGAGGCGGCCGCGGCGGCCAGATGGTCGTGCGCGTCGTGCATCGCGCCGGACCAGGCCACGAAGAGGTCGCCCGGCCCGACCCGGCGTGAATCCTGCTGCACCCGCCGGACCCTCAATCCGGCCACCGCATCGTCAGCCGGCACGACGGGACCCACGGCGACGCCGGCGCCCTCCAGCGCAGCCACGATCCGATGAACGGGCACGGTCACCCTCCCTGTTCCGGCATGGCCCGGGCCCCGCCGCGGGCGTGATCACGCGCGAGGACGCGGATGGTGTCACCCGCACCCACCGGCCGGCCCGCTCCCGGGACGGTGGTCCGGACGACCCCGCTTCCCTCCAGGCGGATCCGCAAGCCCAGCTTGTGCAGTCTGCGCAGGGCCACCCTCACCGATGCGCCTTCCAGCGCCGGGACCATCATGAGCGTCGGCCGGCCCGGGGTGGGCGAAGCGCTTGCGGCCACGGGCCAGGCGTCCATCGCACCGTCGTCGGCCGCGACGGCGAAGCGCACGACGGGAGTGGCGCGCGGAGCCGGGACGGCTTGCCGTGACGCCAGTGCGAGGGCCTGCCGGTCCATGGGGGTCTGCCGCGCCGACAGGAGGGTCTCGAGTGTGGCGAGGGTCACCGGGGCCGCGGCCTCGCCCCCGAAGTAGGCTTCGCGCGGGCGGTCCAGCCTCACGAAGAAGAGCAGCTGGGGATTCTCCGCGGGGAAGTAGGCCCCGAAGGAGGCGTGATGGGCGTCCTCCTCATAGCGACCGTTCCCTCCGATGGCGTGCGTCGTTCCGCTCTTTCCGGCCACGCGGAAGGTGGTCATGCGGGCGCGGGCCCCGGTTCCACCCTCCACCACATCCACCAGCACGGTCGTCAGGGCCTCGGCAACCGGCGAGGGCACCGCCTGCCGGATCGCCCTGGGTCTGCCAAGGCGGACCGCCCCTCCGTCCCGGCGGTGCACCTCCCGGACGAGTTGCGGCTCCATGAGCCAGCCGCCGTTGGCCAGTGCTCCGAAGGCCATCGCCATCTGCAGCGCGGTGGCCGAGAGTTCGTAGCCGTACGCGAGCGAGTGGTTCGAAAGCAGACTCCACTCTTCGGGCCTCCGCAGGACACCGGACGCCTCACCGGGGAGCGGCACCCCCGTCAGGGTCCCGAAGCCGAAGTCCCGGAGGGTCGTGTACTGCTGGCCGCGCGAGAGAAGGGTGGCGAACTTGGCGATCCCCACGTTCGACGACTGCTTCATCACCTCGTGCAGCGTAAGCCAGCCGCCATTGCCGACATCGGTGATGGTGCGTCCGTGCACCGACCACGACCCGTCCCCGGTGTCTACGGAATCCGACAGCGCGGCGATGCGGTGATGCAGCAGCGCGGCCGTGGTAAACGGCTTCATCGTGGACCCCGGCTCATACGTCGTGTTGACCGCCGACAGGGCCGCATTCGATCCGTGGACCACCGATGTCATGGCGAGGATCTCGCCGGTCCCCGGATCGGTGATCACGAGGTCTCCTCCCTCCGCCCCGGCGGAGTCGATGGCGTCGGCGAGCTTCTCCTCGGCGATCGCCTGCAGGTCCTGGTCGATGGTCAGCATCACGTCCCGGCCGGCGACGGGCGGCGTCACGACCAGGACCTGACCGGGGATTTCCCGGCCACGGTTGTCGCGCACGATGATCTCCCGGCCCGCCTGTCCGGCCAACACCGAATCCATGGACTGCTCGATTCCTCCCCGGCCAACGCCTTCCTGCACCACTCCAAGCAATCCCCGGGCCAATCCTTCACGGGGGTACAACCGTCGCAGCTCGCGCTCCACGTACACGCCCCTCAGCCCCCGCAACCCCTCGGCCTCCGTCATCGAGTAGCGGCCCGGGACGACCTTCCACGTTTCTGTCCCGGCGGACACGGCCTTCGCCGTACGGGCCGATACGCCGAGATGCTCCACCAGCGCGGCGGCAACCTCGTCCCGGTTCCGGATCTCGCGCGGCGACACCCCCACCACGGCCCTCCAGCGGCTCACGGCGAGTTCACCCCCGTTGCGGTCCAGAACGCGGCCGCGCGCGGCCGGGACGACCCTGCTCTTCTCGTGCTGGGCCAGCGCCTCCGCCGTCCACTCGGCCCGCTCCACCACCTGAACCTCGGCAGACCGCGCGACCATGACCGCCGCGGCGACGACCCAGCACAGCAGCGTGAGCCGCCGCCGCACGCGCAGGGTCCGGCTCGCGTCGGGCGGTTTGTGGCGGCCGTTCACCGCAAGCTCCCCGAGGCGATCACCACTTCCGCCTCGCTCGGAGGACGAAGGCCGAGGCGCCGGCCGGCAGCCTCGACGACCCAACGGCGCGCTTCGAGCCCCGCCAGCTCACGGGCCAGCTCCTCCCGCTCGTCGGCGGCGACCACCAGTTCACGGGAGAGCCGGTCGATCTCCGCCATTGTCTCCCGGGTCGTGGACTGGCGCCAGGCAACGGCCGTCAACGCGATCGCGTACGCCACCAGGGCGACGATCACCCGACCCGGCCCGGCCTTGCGGGTCACGCGGCGCGCCTCCAGGCCCTGAGCCTCGCCTGCCGCGCCCTCGGGTTGGCGGCGATCTCCTTGCGCCCCGGCCTGACCGGCTTCCCGGTAAGCAGCGAGCCCAGGGCACGGGACTCCGCGGCGCGCACGGGCAGCCCCGGCGGCAGCCCGCGGAGGGGATCGCTCCATTCCCGGAAGGCCCTCTTGACCACCCGGTCCTCGACCGAGTGATAGGAGACGATCACGAAGGCGGCGCCGGGCCGCAGCGCGTCGCGGATCGCCGGGAGTCCGTCCCGCATCGCCTCCATCTCACGGTTCACGCGGATGCGGATCGCCTGGAAGAGCCGTGCCTTCTCCGCATGGCTGGCGCGGCGGCCAAGGACCGACTCGAGTACCGCCACGAGGTCGTCGCTGACCCGCAGGGATCCGGCCTGTCTGCGCCGCACGATGCGCGCGGCGATGGCCGACGCGCGGGGCGCTTCTCCCGCGCGCAGCGCTCCCGACAGCTCGGCTCTGGTCGCGGAGGATAGGAATTCGGCCGCGGAAGGGCCGGCCTCCGCGTCCATCCTCATGTCCAGGGCGGCGCCCGGCCGGAAGGTGAACCCGCGCGCATCGCGATCCAGCTGGTGCGAGCTGACGCCGAGGTCGAGCAGCGCTCCCGCGAGCCCCTCGGCCCGCACTTCCCGATCGTTTCCCGCATCCCGGAAGGAGATGTGAGCGAAGCGAACGCGATTCCCGAAGGGAGCGAGGCGTGTCCGTGCGGCCGCGAGCGCCTCGAGGTCACGGTCGACGGCGAGAAGACGGCACTCGGGGCAGCGTGCGAGCAGCGCGGCAGCGTGGCCTCCGGCCCCGACGGTGCCGTCCAGGTACAGGCCGCACTTCCCCAGCAGATACTGCATGACCTCGGCGACAAGGACGGGCCGGTGGTATTCGGGGAAGCGCATCGGAACCCTCTGCTAACCGAAGATCTGGGCTGCGAAGCGGTCTTCTTCCGCGTCCGGCTCGCGCAGGTGCTCGTCGAAGCGTGCCGGGTTCCAGAGTTCGATACGGTCCAGCGCTCCGACGAACAGCACCGTCGATCCCAGTTCGGCCCGTTCCAGCAGCCACAGCGGAATGCGGATGCGACCGTGCTTGTCGGGCTCCACCTCGACGGCGCTGGAGGTGATCCGCCTGAGGTAGGCGCCCCCGTCCCTCTGCGCTCTGCGGTGGCTCAGCAGGTTCTTCCTGATCTCCGACCAGGTCCGTTCGGGAAAGAGGTCCAGGTGGCCCTCCTGCCACTGAAGGAGAACAAGCGGTCTTCCGGACACAGCCCTGCGAAATGCGGAGGGCAGGCTGACGCGGCCCTTCGCATCGATCTGGTATTCGTGGCGGCCGAGGAGTCCAGACATGTTTCAGTATCCCATTTCATCCCATTTTGTCCCATTTTAACGCACTTTGCCCCACATCGCAAGCCGGGGTGCCCACTGGGAACCCCGGGGTGGGTTCGGTGTAGGGGGGTACGTTCCCCCCGTGGGGCGCGGGAACGGGGCGGCTGGCGGGAAGCCGGAGAAAGGGGTTGGAGATGCGGATACGGGGCCGGGGCCCGGACAGGCCGGCCGAACGCCACGGGCCGGCTTCAACAGAAAAGGGGCGCCGCGGGATTCCGTCCCGCGACGCCCCCGAAAAACCGGTGGGCCGTTAGCGGCCGGAGGTCACTACCCCTTCTGGATGACCGCCTTCTGGATCTCGATGAACTGCTGGGTGTTGTCGCTCAGCTGCTGGAAGTGCTTCGCCTGACTGGCCCTGGCGTAGCCGACCACATGAGGCAGCCCCAACAGGCGCGCCACCTCCCGGAACTTGGGGAGGGTGCGCTGGGCGCTCTGCACGGTTTCCGGCTTCTGCTCCTGCTCCGCAATCAGGTAGAGGGAAAAGGCCTGGAAGTAGTCCAGCTGCCCCCGCATCCTGTCGGGGAGTTCGGACTCGAAGGTCTTGGCCATCTCGAGCATGCGGAGCGCGAACTGGGGGTTCTTGGGCCCTTCCTTGGGCTGTATCCCCTTGCTGACCGCCGCACCGAAGAAGAGGCTTGCGATGCTGGTGGCCGGCTGTTCGCCCCTTTCCACCGCCTCCATCAGGAGGGGGAACGCCGCCTCCTCGCGCCCGTCGCGCAGTAGCCAGCTTCCCTGCCTGGCCCTGATGTTCGGATAGGTGGGATCGCGGATTTCCGCCTCGTCCAGGGAGGCCAGGGCATCGTCCACGCGCCCGAGCTTGTTGAGGATGTCGCCCCTGGTGGACCAGAACTTGGCCTCGTCGCCATGGGTTTCCAGTGCCTTGTCGGCGAGATCGAGCGCCTGATCAAGTCTCTCCAGAGCGTTGAGCGCGCCGATCATCAGCGAGAGGTGGCCGGAGTCCATCTCGGAGCCCAGCATCTCGTACACCCGATTGTAGGACTCCAGACCCTTCTTGAAGAACTCGGCGGTCTCAAGCGGCAGCGGTTGGCCCTCGACCTGCAGATCCTGGCCCGACCGGATCGCGAACGAGGCGTGGTGCTTGAGAAGCTCGATGTTGTCGGGCTCGAGTGCGAGACCCTCCTCGGCGATGAGCATCGCCACGCGGGGCTGTCCTTCCTGAGCCACCTCGTAGGCGATCTTCAACCGCACGGGCACGTTGCCCGGATCCAGCTGCAGCAACCGGTTGAAGTGTTCCCGCGCCTCCTCCGGATGGTCCAGTATCGCGGCCAGGAAGCCGGCCAACTGGAGCGCGGTGTTGTCCATGGGCTCGATTTCCAGGACCTTGAGAACCTCCTCGTATGCCAGCTCGGGGCGTTCGGTCCGCCGCAGCACCTGGGCGTAGATCAGCCTTACCTGGGCGTCATTCGGTGAAATGCGGAGCGCGACGACGCAGCGCGACTCCGCGGCGTCCCAGTTCTCCATTTCGTAGTCTTCGGCGCAGAACCGGGCGTTGGTGAGCTGGGTCACGAACTCATCGAACTTGGCGGCGATCTCCTGGGCAGCCGAGCGGTAGTCGTCGCGGTGCCAGGTCTTGTCGGGGATTTCCAGCGGCGCCGCCCCCGAAGCCACGAACTGAACACCCTTGAGGGTGAACGTCTTCGCGTCCCGGTTCTCGGTGTAGGATCCGCAGAAGGTGATGCGGGCTATTCCCTGGCCGACCATCTGCAGTGACCGAACGCAGTCCAGTTCCTCCATCTTGAGGTCGAACTTCTTGGCTGCGTCGCGGATCTCCTTCTCCTCGACCGCCTGGTGGCGCGCGAAGTCGTTGATCAGCTCCCGCAAGGCCTTGGCGAGATCCTTGCCGAAGTCGTCATCCGCGCCGTCCAGCGGAACCAGGTTGGTCACCATCACCTTGAGCCGTTCGCTCGCCTGCCCGCTCGCCGGCACCGGCACCAGGGGTCCGAGCAACAATGCGAACGCCCAGACTCCGACGATCCCAATCCGTAACCGACTCCTCATATTGCCTATCTCCATTCTAGGTCCCTGCACTGTCGAAGGTACCGCCCACAGACTCGCCCCGGCGCGCCGGGGCGGACAGACGCCAACATTAGGGCCGTCACCGCAGGAATGCCAGTATCCACGAATTTGTTGGGAGACTCCGTAATGTACGGTTCCCTTTCGGTCAGGGTCAACCGCGCGGTCCCGCGGCCCGCGCCGAATCACGGCGTCGGACCGTAAGCGGCCGTGGTGCCGGACCGAATACGCCGGACCACCACGTGGCCGCAAAGCTCTTCGTGGAAACCGGGCCGTTTGCCGGACGGCGGCTGCGCCGAAACGGGGCACCCCCACCGCCCCTGAGAACGGGTCGGGTGCGGGACGGGATTGTATTCCTTTCGGTATGCTACCACGGGATCGGTCCGAAAGGTCCGGCGGCAAGCCCCCGACGCACCCCGGAAGATCCGTCCAGGCCGGATGCATCGCCGGTCGAATGCCGGGGGAATTTGTCCACGGGCTGCTTATGGGCACCCGGTCCCGGCAACCGGTCAGAGCCCTATCTGGAGAGAACCGCCTCCTGTATCTTGATGTACTCCTGGTTGTTGCCGGTGAGCTGCTTGAACAGCCCCGACTGCTTCTCCCCGCCGTAGTCGGCCACGTGGGGGAGTGCCAGCAGCCGCGCGACCTCCTGGAACTTGGGCAGCGTCAACTCGGCGCTCTGCCGGTTCTGGGGCTCCTGCTGGGCTACGGCCTGACTGTACAAGGCGTAGGCTCTGTAGAAATCCAGCTGGCCTCGCCTCGCCTCCGAGAGCTGGGGTTCGAACGCCTTGGCCATCGCGATCATCTTCAGCGCGTAGTCCCAGTCGTCGACATCGATGCCTTTGCGCACCGCCGCCCCGAAAAGCATGGAGGCAATGACGTCGGCGGGCTGCTCGCCCCTGTCAACCGCTTCCTTCAGCACCGGCAGGGCCTCCTCCTCACGGCCCGCTTCCAGCAACCACTGCCCCCGCTTGGCTCTGATGTTCGGGTAGACGGGGTCGCGCTCCTCTGCCGCGTCCAGGGCGATCAGGGCCTCCTCCAGCCGGTCGAGCTTCTTGAGAATGTCGCCCTTGATCACCCACATTCTGGCTTCCTGACCATGAGTCTCCAGGATATCCTCGACCACCGCGAGGGCCCGGTCCAGGTGATCGAGCCGGACCAGGGCGGCCATCATCTGGTAGAGGTGGCTGACGGCCATCTCCGAACCGTTCGCATCGTAGGCCCGTCCGTAGGACTCCGATCCCTTGCGAAACAGTTCCGCGGCTTCGGGCGAAAGCGGCTCGCCCTCCTCCTGAAGACGCCGTCCGGCCTCGATCGCGAACGAAGCGTGCTGCTCCAGCAGGTCGGTGTTGTCGGACTCGATGGCCAGACCCTCTTCCACGAACAGCATCGCGCCCTCGGGATCTCCCGCCTGCGCCAGCTCATAGGCGATCTTCAGGCGCACCGGCACGTTGCCCGGCTTCAACTGCAGGAACTTGTCATAGTACCCCCGGGCCTCTTCCTCGTCACGGCCCAGGGATGTGGCCAGAAAACCCGCCAACTGCAGCGCGGTCTCGTTCAGGGGATCCAGCTCGAGGACCCTGCGAACCTCGCCGTACGCGTCATCCAGACGATCGGTCTGGCGCAGAACCTGGGCCAGGACCAGCAGGACCTGAGGGTCGTCCGGTGCGATCCGGAGCGCCATTCTGCAGGTCCTCTCGGCACTGTCGTAGTCTCGGGAGGTGTAGAAGTCGGCGCAGAACTGCGCGTTCCGGAGCTGGGTGACATAGGCCTCGAAGGAAGCGGCGATGTCCTGGGCGGCCGCCTCGACCTCCTGCCGGTGCCAGGTCTTGTCCGGAACCTTGAGGGGCGAGCTTCCGGGCGAGGCGAACTGGACACCCGTCAGGGAGAATGTCCGGTCCTGGCGGTTCTCGGTGTAGGATCCGCAGAAGACGATTCGGGCCAGGCCGTGCGTGGCAAGCTGAAGCGACACGGCGCAGTTCAGGTCCTCCATCTTGAGGTCGTGCTGTTTGAGGACGGCCCGGACATCCTTTTCCTCCACCGCCCGGTGGGTCGCCAGGTCGCCGATCAGCCTTCGCAGCACCTTCCCGAGATCCTTGCCGAAGTCGTCATCGGCACCGTTCAGGGGCACCAGATTGGTCACCAGGACGTTGAACCTCTCGCTCACCTGCCCACTCGCCTGCGCAGGCGACAGAATCGCGAACAGCAACGTCAGTGCTCCGGCCCCGAAAGTCCCGATGCGTGGCCAACTTGTCATGTTTCTCTCTTCTCCGTCCTGGTTCATGCGAAGTGGTTCCAAATGCCGGCGCGGGACTACCCGCGCACGGGGCAAACAGGCTCCAAGATGGTGTCCGGAAGTGCGTTTGGCCAGCCTCGGCGTCGTCTTGCGGGCAACGGGCGCGCGCGGTGCGCGGGCTGCCGCGTCACAGCAGAGCCGCCTCCGCAAGGTCCGAGACGCGGGCGGCCAGATCCGGGGCGTCGGCATCCAGGACCGGGACGGACCAGGGGAGCCCGGGACGATCAGTCACGACGGCCAGCGCCCCCATCGCCTCCGCCCTCTCGGGATTCAGGACCGGCTCCGGCTGCGCCGCCGAACGGTAGATCTCGACCTTGGGCACGCGGGCCCGGCGGAATCCCTCCACCACCACGATCTCGGCTTCCGGCAGGTGCCGTGCCAGCAGAAGGTCGAGCGACGGTTCGCCTTCCGGCCCCCAGTCGCCCATGAGCGCGAACTCGTCGGGCCCCGCGAGGAGCACGCGTTCGGCGCGGCCCTCGTGCCGGTGGCGCCAGGAATCCGAGCCTCGGGTGTCCAGACGGAAGTGGTGGCCGTGCTTGACCGACATCACGCGGCGACCGCGCCGCGCCAGCTCGCCGATCACCGCGACTGCGAGCGTCGTCTTCCCCGACTTCTTGTTGCCGATGATCGAGAAGGCGGGTGGCGGCAGGTCGCCGGGCCGGTTCACGCTGCGCAGAGCGCCGGCGGGCAGGCCCGTGTCCACCAGGACCGGATCCAGCGACTGCGCGAAGGCTCCGGCCTCGAGGCTCCGGGCGGCCAGCGCCCGGGCCAGGCGGGCGAGGCTCGTAGTCGGGTAGACCCCGCAGAGCGGGTGGAAGCCGAAGGGCGGCCCCGCCCGCGGCAGGCAGACGCGGCGGTGCTTCCGCCAGGCGTCGGCGAGGTGCCGGAGCGCGGCGGTCCCGACCCAGGGCATGTCCACGGCGACCACCAGCACCGCCCTGTGCCCATCGCGGCGCGCCCGGTAGAGCGCCGCATCGATTCCTCCCAGGGGACCCAGAAGGGGGCGCCGGTCCGGCAGCGTCTCCACCTTCACCGCTTCCGCCACGCCGGGATGGTTCACGACCGCCACCACATCGTCGCAAACCGTCTCGAGCCGCTCCGCCGCCACCCTCCACAGCGGCTTGCCGTGCAGCCGGGCAAGCGTCTTCGGCGAACCGAAGCGACGGCTCCCGCCCCCGGCCAGGATCGCTCCGAGCAGGCTCATCCGGCGTCCGCTGCCGGAGCCCCCGGCAGGCCGCTGATCCGTTCACCCCCGGAATACACGTTGTAGCCGCCCCGGCTTGCGAAACCGACAAGGGTCATGTCGAACCGGCGGGCGAAGTCCACGGCCAGACTCGAGGGCGCTCCCACGGCCACGACCATGGGAAACCCGGCCATGGCGGCCTTCTGCAGGATCTCGAAGGACGAACGGCCCGAGACGACCAGCCCGCGGTCCGATCCCGGCAGCTCCCGTGAGAGAACCAGGAACCCGACGACCTTGTCGACCGCGTTGTGGCGGCCCACGTCCTCGCGCACTGCGGTAACGCGTCCGGAGGCGTCGAAGAGCCCCGCCGCGTGGATGCCGCCGGTGCGGTCGAAGACCCGCTGGGCCTCGCGCAACCTCCCCGGCAGCGCCCGCACCGCCGCCTCGCCGATGGAGAGCGTCCCCGGCGCGACCGGCCGGCACCCCATGACCTCCACCGCCTCGAGCGAGGCCTTGCCGCACACCCCGCAGGAAGAGGTGACGTAGAAGTTGCGGGCGAGGCTGGAGGGGTCGAAGGCGGCCGGATCGCGCAGCGACGCGGTCACCACATTGTACTCCTGGGGCTCCACCGAACGGCAGTACCTGACACCGGCCAACGCCGCGGGATCGCTGACCACGCCTTCGGTGAAGAGAAACCCGGCGGCCAGTTCGAAGTCGTCGCCCGGGGTGCGCATCGTGACCGACACCGGATGCTCGCGTACGTCTCTCCCATCGGGCACCTCGAGGCGCACTTCCAGCGGTTCCTCGACCGCGACGCTGTCGCCCCGGGCCGCGAACCGCCCCTGCCGCAGGCGCCCCACGCGGACCCGGGCCGCCCGCCGCCGACCCGCCATGGTCATGAAGTTCTCCTCGTGCTATGTGTCGGCGGATGATCACAACCCGTATAATGCACCCCCTACGCCCCCGCGGCGAAGCGGCGGTGGCCGGAACAAGGCGGCGTGCGGGCCCGCCGGACAAGACCCGGACGCCTGTCCGCCGGAACCCGGCGGGTGCGTGCGCGGGTCGGCGGCGACAGGCAGCGGCCTAAGAACAATAGCGCCGCCATTCGTCCAGGGAGCAACGCAGAGCGGAGCCACGAAACGATAGAGAGTATGGTAAACATGACATCTTGGAAACTGGAGTTTACAGCGTGAGCGGGTCGGCTCCGCGGTCCGGACCGGATGCACCGCCGCCCGAACGCCGGGAGGGTCTTGTCCGCGGGCTCCTGGAGCGCTGGAAGGACGAGCCCGCCCCCCTCCTCCCCCTCCTCCACGCCCTGCACGAACGCGACGGATACCTCTCGGAGGAAGCGTTGCGGGCCGTCGCGAAGGGACTCCGCATCCCCATCGCCGACCTTTTCGGCACCGTCACCTTCTACCACCACTTCTCGCGGGAAGCCGACGGCCTCGACCGGCCGCGCGTCTGCGACGGCCCCGTCTGCAGCATGCGCGGCGCCGAAGTGCTCATGGCGAGCCTGCGCGCCGCCGGGCACGACCCCCAGGCCATGCCCTGCCCCGGCCGCTGCGACCAGCCGGTCCCGGTGATCCACCGCGGCACGGTGCTGACCGGCCGGACGGCGAGCACGCTGATGAGCGGGCCGTCGCCGCTGCCGCCGACAGCCCCGGATGGCGCGGAGGAGTGCGTTTTCGCGGGGATCCGGCGTCCCGGGCGGGCGACGCTGGAGGGGTACCGCCATCATGGTGGCTACGATGCGCTGGAGCAGGCCGTGACGGGGATGACTCCGGGCGACGTGATCGACGTGATCGACGCGAGCGGGCTGGCGGGACGTGGGGGGGCGGGGTTCCCGACGGGGCGGAAGTGGCGGGCGGTGGCCGAGGCGGCGGGGGAGCCGAAGACGATCGTTTGCAACGCCGACGAGGGGGAACCCGGCTGCTTCAAGGACCGGGTGCTGATGGACCACGACCCCCACGGGACGATCGAGGGGATGGCGCTGGCGGCGTACGCGACGGGGGCGGTGCGCGGGTTCATCTACCTGCGCTACGAGTACCCGGAGACGTTCGACATCCTCGAAGGCGCGATCGCGGAGGCGGAGGCGGCGGGGCTGCTGGGGGACGGAATCCGGGGCACGGACTTCTCCTTCCGCCTCATGGTGCGGCGCGGCGCCGGCGCCTACATCTGCGGCGAGGAGACTTCACTGCTGAACTCCCTGGAGGGCAAACATCCGTTCCCCCGCAACCGCCCCCCCTTCCCCGTCACGCACGGCTACGAGAATCTCCCCACCGTCGTCAACAACGTCGAGACGCTGGCCTCCGCGCCCCCGATCCTGGTGCACGGCGCCGACTGGTACCGGGGACTGGGCCGCGGCGACCACGCCGGCACCAAGGTGATCAGCCTCTCCGGCGACATCGCGCGGCCCGGCAACTACGAAGTCCCCATCGGGCTGCCACTGCGCGACCTGCTCCACGACTGGGCCGGCGGCCCACCCCCCGGACGCACCGTCCAGGCCGTCACCATGGCGGGCCTCTCCGGCGGCTTCCTTGCCGGCCCCGACCTGGACGTCACGCTCGACGAGCCCTCCATCCGGTCGAAGGACAGCTTCCTGGGCGCGGGCGGGATCATGGTCTTCGACGACTCGCGCGACATGATCCGGGTCACCCGCGAAGCGATGGAGTTCTTCGCCGAGGAGTCGTGCGGGAAGTGCTTCCCCTGCCGGATCGGAACCCAGCGGCTGGTGGAGCGGCTGGAGGGGAAGGGACCGGGCACGGTCGACGGGTGGGTGGACGAGGTGATCGACCTCAACGAGGTCATGAAGAAGACGAGCGCCTGCGGGCTGGGCCAGGCGGCCCCCCTGTTGACCGAGAGTCTGATCCGGTACTTTCCCGGCCGCATTCGGAAACATGTGGCGCAAGGTGGCGCCGGCCCCGCGCCTGCAACGAAAGGCCGATGAAGATGAAGCGGAACGGCACCCCGTCGACGAACGGGAGGGGCGTCCGGCTCACGATGACGCTGGACGGAGAGAAGGTCGCGTTCACCCGCGGCGAGACGATCTACGAGGTCGCGGAGCGGCACCGGAAGGAGATCCCGACCCTGTGCTACGACGCCCGGCTGGAGCCCTTCGGGGGCTGCCGGCTCTGCGTGGTGGAGCTGGAGGGCGCGCGCAATCCGGTGGCCTCGTGCACGATGGAGGCCCGGCCGGGCATGGTGGTGCGCACCCGCACGGCAGCCCTCGAGGTCCAGCGCCGCATCCTCATGGAGATGGTGGCCTCGGAGAACCGCGACACCGACGTCGACCCCATGCACGGCTACGCGTCGCAGGAGATGGCCGAGCTGCTCGACCGCTACGACGCCCGCACCGGCCGCTTCGAGGGCGCCCGGTCGGGCGCAAGCCGCGACGACGACGACAATCCCTTCATCAAGCGCGACTACGACAACTGCATCTCCTGCTACCGCTGCGTGCGGGTCTGTGCCGAACAGGAGGGCGACTACGCGATCTCGGTCATGAACCGGGGCTTCCACACCCGGATCACCACGGAGTTCGGCGGCCTGCTCAAGGACTCGGCGTGCACCTTCTGCGGGCAGTGCATCCAGACCTGCCCCACCGGCGCGCTGGGCGACCTCAAGGCGCTGGCCAACAAGGACGTCCCCGGCGAGACGAAGAAGACGCGCACGATCTGCCCGTACTGCGGCGTGGGCTGCGCGGTCGACGTCATGACGCGCGAGGATAGGATCGTCGGCATCCTCCCCGCCATGGACGGTCCCGCCAACGAGGGGTCGCTCTGCGTGAAGGGACAGTTCGCCTTCGACTTCGTTGGCCACCCCGAACGCCTCTCCACCCCCTTCATTCGCGACGAGAAGTCCGGCCGGCTGCGCCCCGCGTCGTGGGACGAGGCGCTGGACTTCGCCGCCGGGAAGCTCAAGAAGGTGGTGAAGGACCACGGGCGCCGCGCCGTCTACGGAATCGCCTCCGGACGCGCGCCCCACGAGGCCGCCTACATGATGCAGCGCTTCATCCGGGCGGGACTGGGGACGAATCACATCGACAACTGCAGCCGTGCCTGACACGCTCCCACAGTCGCCGGTCTGGCGGCAACAATCGGAAGAGGGGCGATGTCGAACCCGCTCGCGGACATGGACAAGCCCGATGTGATCTTCTGCATCGGCACCAACATGACCGAGTGCCACCCCGTCGCGGCCACGCGGCTCAAGCGGGCGCTGGCGCGCGGCGCGAAGATGATCGTGGCGGACCCCAGGCGGATCGGGCTGGCGGAGATCGCGGACGTCCACCTGCCGCTGAGGGTCGGGTCGGACGTCTCGCTGCTGCTCGCGATGGCGCATGTGATCGCGCGGGAGGGGCTGGTGGACGAGGGGTTCATGGCCCGGCGCACCGCCCACGGCGATGACTTCCTGAAGCACGTCGAGCAATACACCCCCGAATGGGCATCCGAAATCTGCGAGTGCGACCCGGCGGACATCGAGAAGGCGGCGCTGCTCTACGGCGGGGCCGACCGGGGCGCGATCTACTACACCGTGGGCGTCACCGAGCACATCTGCGGCGTCGACAACGTCCAGAGCCTCTGCAACCTGGCGCTCCTGACCGGCAACCTGGGCCGCGAGGGCACCGGCGTGAACCCCATGCGCGGCCAGAACAACATCCAGGGCGCGGGCGACGCCGGGGCGCTGCCGAACAACTACCCCGGCTTCCAGACCGTCACCGATCCGGCCCACCAGGAGAAGTTCCACAAGGCGTACGGGCGGAAGGTCGACCTCGAGACCGGCATGACCAAGGTCACCGCGCTGGACCTGTGCGGCGACGGCATCCACGCCATGATCATCAACGGCGAGAACACCCTGGTCACCGATCCCGACCGGCACCACTGCGAGCACGCGCTGAAGAGCCTCGACTGCCTCATCGTCATCGACATCTTCATGACCGACACGGCGCGGGTGGCCGACGTGGTCCTCCCGGCCACCGCCTGGGCCGAGACCGACGGCGTCTGCACGAACACCGAGCGGCGCGTGCAGCGGTTGCGTGCGGCCGTGCCCCCTCCGGGCGACGCGAAGCCGGACTGGTGGATCGTGTCGCGGCTCGCCCGGCGGATGGGCTGGAATGGCTTCGAGTTCGAGTCCGCGAAGGAGGTCTTCAACGAACTCTGCTCGCTGTCACCCATCTACGCGGGACTGGACTGGGACCGGATCGACCGGGGCGAGTACCAGTGGCCGGTGCCGGAGGAGGGGCACCCGGGCACGCCCAGGCTGCACGAGGAACGTTTCGAGAACGGGCGCGGGATCTTCAGGATGCTGGAATACCGGGATCCGGAGGAGACGGTGTCGGAGGAATACCCGATGTGGCTGACCACCGGGCGCCGGCTGCCGCAGTACCACACGCGCACGCAGACGGGACGGGCCACGGGGATCGACTACCTTCTCTCGGAGGAGACGCTCGAAGTGCACCCCGAGGACATGGCGCGGCTGGGATTGGAGGACGGGGACTGGGCCGAGATGAGCAACCCGCGCGGGTGCCTGCACGTCAAGGTGCGGGGCACGACGAAGTCGCCGAAGGGGACCGTGTTCGCGTCGTTCGCGTTCGAGGACGTGCCGGTCAACGTGCTGACCGGGGGCGGGTACGATCCGGTGACGCAGACGGCGGCGTTGAAGGCTTGTCCGGTGGCGCTGAAGGCGGTGGGGCCGCCGCCGGCGTTGGGGGGGGCGGGGCCTGAGGTGGGGGTTGGGCGGTTGTAGTGATGAGCGGCTACGTGCCGACCCACGGCCCGGACTGCGAGACCCGGACCTACAAGACCAGGTGCTCCCAGTGTCGCAAGCATGTCTTTTTCTTCGCGTGTTCGTGCCAGAGCGCTGTCTTCTTCGACAGCCTGGGGCACCCCTGGCCCGAACATGACTGTACCTGGGGCGAGCGCCGATACCTGGATCTGCGCGACCGCGGGCAGTCCGCCCAAGCTGCCATGTTCCAAGTATTGACTGACGCGAGCTACCATGGACGCAGCATCCCGGACCATGTCTCCGAGTCCATGGAGCGAGACACGAAGGTGGAGAAGACTCGCCGGTCAAGTCTCAGGAGCCCAAGACGGACGCTCTACCGGGAAATCCTGCCGGACGAGCCTCGGGATTTTCCTGGTACGGTCATGAGCATCGACCGTAACATCAACATGCCCAGGCAGTTCGGGCTGGAGTCGAAGCCTATGTCGCTGAAGTTCCTCGGCCCGCTGGGGCGTGGGCGGTGGCACGGGATTCGCATTCGCCATGACAAGCAAGCCGGTCAGACCATCGTGCCGGAGGTCCACGCGTTCAGGTCTGCGGCGAGAGCGACGCCGATTCGCGAAGGCCACAAGGTTCTGGTCTCGCTGAAGCCTTACGCGCCTCCGGGGAAGAATCCGGTATGGATCATAACCGAGACAACGGTGCGATAATGGCGCGGCTCCTCGTGTCGGTCTGGCCGACAAGGGATGATCCCGGGGCCGACGAGACCGTCGCAGGGTGCCGAGCCGGTTCGAAGTCCCATGGCGGCTTGGGGTCGTCATTCGGCTCAAGCGGGGTCGCGGGCTAGCCGCATGGAGGACGATCGGCGGCTCATCACCCGCGTCGTCCTGCGCAACTACAAGAGCATCGCCGCGTGCGATGTCGCTCCGGCTCAGCTGACGTTCCTCGTCGGCCCGAACGGTTCGGGCAAAAGCAATTTCCTTGACGCGCTCCGGTTCGTGTCCGACTCGCTCCGGCACTCGCTGGATCACGCGCTGCGGGACAGGGGCGGAATCAACGAGGTCCGGCGCCGGTCCAGCGGTCACCCGACACATTTCGGCATTCGAGTCGAGTTCGACATCGGCGCGGCCACCGGGCACTTCACCTTCACCGTAGCCGCGAAGCGGGGGGGCGGCTACAGGCTGAAGGAAGAGGAGTGCGTCGTTCTGCCGAGGGACGACGCCCCGGCGCACTACTACCGGGTGTCCTCCGGCCAGGTCAGGAGCAGCGAATCGCCCTTCCCCGCGACTTCATCCCGTCGCCTCGCCCTCGTGAGCGCTTCGGGAATGCCCGCGTTCCGTCCGGTATACGACGCATTTTCCCGATCAGGGTTCTACAACCTGAACCCCACCGCCATCCGGACCATGCAGTCGCCCGACCCCGGAGATCTCATGAATCGTGACGGCGGCAACGTCGCAAGCGTGCTAGACCGAATCGGGCAGCAGTCTCCGGAAGCGAAGACGATGATCGAGGAGTACCTGGGCAAGGTCGTGCCCGGCATCACAGGGGTGGATCGGAAGTCGGTCGGTCCCGTCGAGACCCTGGAGTTCAAGCAGCGTGTCACCGGGGCACAGCACCCTTGGCGCTTCTATGCCAGCAGCATGTCCGACGGCACGTTGCGGACGGTCGGCCTGCTCGTGGCCCTGTTCCAGACGAACGGCAGCGGCAGCGAGGGACGGTCGCTTGTCGGAGTCGAGGAGCCGGAGGTGGCGCTCCACCCGGCCGCGGCGGGGATCATCGTGGACGCCCTGGGCGACGCGGCGGAAAGGAAGCAGGTGCTCGTGACGAGTCACAGTGCCGACCTGTTGGACGAGGAGGAAATCGGAGGCGTTTGCGTCCTGGCCGTCGTATCCGACGACGGGATCACCCGGATCGGGCCGCTGGACGAGGTGGGGGCCTCCGTGCTGCGGGACCGCTTGTACACGGTCGGCGAGCTGCTGCGAATGGACAAGTTGGAGCCGGACGCCAGGCTGTCCAAGCCGACGATCCGCCAGAGCGATCTGTTCGGCGGCTCGCAATGAAGACGGTTGCGATGGTTGTGGAGGGACATGGCGAGGTGCAGGCCGCACCGGTGCTGGTGCGCAGGATCGCGACGGAGCTGGGCCACGGTGTACAAGTGCCGAGGCCTGTGCGCATCCGGCGCAACCGCGTGGACCGGGCTGGTGAGCTTGAGAGAGCGGTGGAACTCGCATCCCGCGACGCCGGGGAAGCAGGATTGATCCTGGTCCTGCTGGACGCCGACATGGATTGCCCAGCAAAGTTGGCCCGCGCGCTCGCGATCCGCGCTGAGGCGGTACAACCGGACGGCATGGTTCGCGTCGTGCTCGCCAAGACGGAATTCGAGTCCTGGTTCCTCGCGGCGGCCGCTTCAATCGCGGGCCGACGCGGCATCGCAGAGTCCGTTGCGCCTCCGGCGGATCCCGAGGCGATCCGCGACGCCAAGGGCGTGATCAGCTCCTGGATGCCCGACAACAGGTCGTACCGGCCCAGCCGGGACCAGGCGGCGCTGGCGGCCGTCTTCGATCTTCACGACGCCCGGTCCGCTCCATCGTTCGACAAGCTGTGGCGTGATGTCGAGGCGCTGCTGCAGGCCGCTACTTGACTTGACTATGGCCACGGCGGGACGTCGTGACCGCGCGGCTGTCCGAACATGTGGCGCTGCTTCGGCACCGCGCCTACGCCGACCATTTCGGCGCTCACCGCTCCGCGAGCGGATCGCGGAATGCCGGGGCGCTGTCGGGGAGTAACGGAGGTGTGCGGTGCCGCGCCCCCGGCGTATCATGGTAACGACTGAACTGAAATGACCGACGCCAAGGGCGTAGGGTCGGGGAGCCTCGCACTCAACGAATCGGACGTACCATTGCATCGGCTGACAACGGAGCACCGCGCCGCCGGTGTAGCGAGGTAGCCGCCACGGGCGGGCGGCGGTGGGACTGCTTCGATCCCGGCTTGAGCAGTGCCGCGAGTTGGGCGGCTTGGCGGAAGCGAGGTGCGAAATGATGGCCATGACGGTGTGGGTGGTGGCTGCGGTGGCGGTGCCCGGCCCCGCGACCGGACTCATAGATAGGCCGTTTCGGGGCGGGTCGGAGGCAGATGGATGCGTTTCTGGTCGATTATCTGCGACGGAACGCCGACTGTGACGAGGGCTCACTATGACGGCCATGGGGCTCTTGGTTGGTATCGGGAATACGGTAGCGGTCGCGCTGTTTGTCGGAATGCTCGTGTTGGGGATTCTCTCGGTGGCATCGCTCTTCACCCGTCGCCGGCTTCGTTGGGCGTGGTTCTACTGTTGGCGGCTGTATGCGGCATTTGCGGCGGCGAATCCGGTAACGTGGTTCCCGGGGACGTGGGCTGACGGTGAACCGTACGCGCTCGCGGTGATTGCGGCCCCATGGGTGGTGTTCTTATGGCTGTCCGTCCGCTGGCGCAAAGACCGTCCTCCGACAAATGATACGGGCCCGGAACCGGTGGACCCGGCTTCGAGCACCCCCCGATAGCACTCTGGAGAGCGGCCGACCGGGTCAGCGAGCGCCGAGAGCTGATCTGACGCCGCAACCGGCCGCCGACACAATTCCCGGACGTTCAAGGGACATTTCGGGGAACATACGGGCCGTGGGATCGCCCAGGATCAACGATCCCGGGTTCCCGAGGGGTATGGGTAGGGTGCAAAACGTCGTGGGCAACGGGCGGCGCGGCTTCTTCCGGCGGTAGGCCGGGGTCCTCCTGTTGGCTGGGAGGAACCGCGAACTGGTTGATCCATGTCACGACGTCGGCGCGGCAGGTATCGGAGCGGTGGATGGCTTGGGCGACTTCGTAGACCGAGAGTCCGCCTCGGGAAAGAAGCCGTTTGAGATCCCAGGTGCGGATGCACGCGAAGACGTGCCACACCTGCGACCACTCGCGTCCCTTGAGCTCCGTGGCGCAAAACGCGCGCGCGAGCCGCGCGCCGCTGGGACGCTTCGGCATGCCCGCCAGGTGATCGGCGGCGAGCGCGGCAAAGAAGTCGTGCGCCTCCTCTGTGCCGCCGCGCGGAGGAGCGGCGCATCGTGCGCGGGGATAGTCGAACCACGCGAGCGGCAGGGGTTGAAGACGTCCGGCGCGCTCCGGCCGGACGCCGAATACGGTAAGCGGTTTGTCAGGACCGCCGATCAGGGAACCGTGTTCCCCGAGGCCTTCCCGGCGCGGGTCTCCCCCGCGGCGCAGACACCCATCGACCCGCCGTCGCTCGTAGCGCGCGTGAAGCTCCTCGCGGGTGAGGACCCGCTCCGGATCATCCGGCGGCGGATTGAAGTAAGCGTTGCGCACCTTCGCAAGATCGAGCATGGGTCAGCTCAGCGCCCCCACGTGAACCCGCGGTCGCTATCGGGCGTCCTCGAACGGATGTGCTCCTGAAGCACTCTGCGAACGAAGCTGACGGCACTCTCTGCGTCGGGCCGACTGATCGGCGCGATGAGGGGCTGGTGATGCCGCTTCATCCAACCGGGGGCGAGGTAGCCCAGTTCGGTGTCGATGTCCTGGAGGTGCTCTACCTTGAGCGTCGAGAGCGCAGTCTCAAGCGCGGTGGAGTCATTCCACCGGGCGAAGGCGATGTCGTAGAGGTCGCGTGGGACGATCTGCGCGTTTTGGATCATGCGGTAGCGAAGCTTCTTCGCCAGGATCTCCGCCGTGGTTTCGAGCGGCACGCTAGTGCCGCGAACCGTATCGGCGGACACGGGATGATCGGTAAGCGAGGGGCTGGTCGAAACGCTGATCTCTCCGCCGTCGGTGAGGACGACGCGCGCAAACCCCGGCTCGATGACGATGTTCCGGACACTGCGGGCTTGAAGTTCCAGATCGGCGCGAAACCGTTCTTCGCTCTTGAACAACCCCTCGTAATCCGCAGCATCCACGAAGAGGTCGATGTCGGTGCTTTGCCGATGCCGCCACCGGGCGGCGAGCGCCGTGCCCCCGCCGAGGCGCATCTTGTGTTCGCCACCGAGATGGTGTCCGAGTGGCTTTCGGACCGCTTCAAGCATCTCAGCGGGTCCCGTGGGCAGATCCAGTTTGGCCATTATTGGAGCAGTCCTTTCGATGATGTTGCGCATGGCCTGCCGAGCGCGGAGCCGCTTCGCCCCGCCGCAGAAGGCATTTGGTGTAGGGTGCCCGCCCGACATTGGAAACATAGCCGTCACGGGGTAGGCGGGCATGCTTGGGTGAGGATCGGGGTGTGGAGTCCGACCGGCGGTAGCCACAGCTATGCGGGGAGCGCATCACCGGGGGACGGGCCTGCTGCAAGAAGCGAGGCGCCCGAGCCGATCCCGCCACCGAGAGCCCGTCACCGGCTCGGCCCGGAGTCCCGGTTCGGCCCGCGCCGCCTCGTCATTTCGACCAGCCGCCTCGGCGGGATAGTAAGGGCCTGAATCACGGTAGAGTCAGGGGCTGGCGCGGTGCCCTTAGATGGCTTCGACGTGGTCCCCGCAGCAATACACTTGGCCGCCTCGACGCTCTGCATGGCCGAAGCGCGTCAGGTCGTCAAGGACATGAACCTGTGGCGCGTGCGGCACGACGTGACCGACGGCGTCGCGCGCCTGGGCAGCCTCGACTTCCTGTCCACATCGCCCAGCCACGGCAATGCGGCGCCGCTCGGCCTCTTTGGCGACGAGAAGCCGTCGATCCGGCGCGTGACCGGTACGGGCGAGGTGGAGGACAGCCGGGTAACCATGCCGGCCAAGTGCCACCTCGTGATCGCCAACCCGCCTTACACCCGCGCAGGCGGGCCCGGAGACGAGAAGAACACGCGCTGGAATCCGATCTTCGGGTCGCTCCTGGACAAGCGAGACGCGGAGAGGATGAAGAAGGCGCTGCGGAAGGCGCTGGACGGCACGGCGGCCAGTCTCTACGCAGGGCTGGGGTCGGCCTTCGTCGTGCTCGCGGACGAGGCTTTGGACTTCGGGGGACGCATGGCGTTCGTGCTCCCCGCGACGATGTTGGCCGGCTTGACGTCACGGTGCACGACGCGGTCCTTCATCGACGCCAAGGCCGTCGCAACGTCGAGAAGGATCGGCGTCGCCTGGACTTCGGGCACCGGGCCTCCCGCTTCGGATAGGAGGTCCGCCAAAGACCTCTCGGCCTGCGGCATGACGATGATCCAGTGGGCGTCCGAATCTCCCTTGTCCACAACCGGTACCACATTCTGGACACCAGACAGTCCGGGGAACAGGAGCTCTCGATCAGCGCCCGGATCCTTGGGGATGAACTTGGCGACATGGGGACCGACACCGTCGGACTCCACCACGTGGACTCGGCCAAAGCCCCCGGACCCCACCTGTTCGCCGACGACCCACTGTCGGCGGCGAAGACGTAGGACCTGCGGTGGCTGGGAATCGAGCGGATCGGGGAATGGCACCTGTCAGGACGACTCTCGGAGGGTCAAGGAACCGGAAGAATAAGATGGGAACAGCCCCGGATGTGGGCAATCCATCCAGCGCCGCGCAGCCGCCACAGTCCCGCTCCGCCACTCGGCGAAGCGCCAATCGCGTTCACCCCAACCCACCCACATGCTCCTCCTCGTACGTCCGCTGGTGAGCGATGAGCCGACGCAGCTTGCGGCTCAACCTCCTCGCCCACCGGCGGACCTCGGGCGTCTTGTGCCCCCGCAGCGGCTCCAGGGCCGCCTCGTGGCGGGCATCGTGATCCGCCATTGAACTGACGGGCCCCGTCGTGTACAGATTCGTCTCGAACGCCTCCCGTACATCGGCACGCTCTCCGAAATCGTCAATGAGCCGTGACATGACGGGATGAAGGCGGCGGTCGCCCCGGTCGCCACCCGCCGCCGACAGGATGGGCAGGCACCTCGCGGCGAACGCCGGCGCCTGATCGGGATGTGCGTGGCACCACGCCAGCAGCGTCTCCTCGGAGAGCGCGAGGATCGGAGGGTCGGCTTCGCGATCATGCACTGGCCTTTCGCCCAGGCTGAGCGCCATCTGGCGTGCGAAGCCGGGGCTCGACACGATGGCGCCGCCGATGAGCTGCCACGCGATTCCTGGAAACCCCGACAACAGCTTCCGAAGAACTGGCCGCAACGTCCTGCCGTACAGATCGAGCCAGCCGTCCCGATGCCGGTGGACCAGCGCCGTTGAGATGGCGAGGGCCGACTCTCGCGCCAGCTCATCGTCGCGACCCCTTCGCAGCATGCTCAATACGACTTGGGTGAGCTTCCATTCGGTCATTTGAGAGCCGACGCGGGGATCCGTTGTCCCGGTCGCGGCCTTGAAGTCGCGCGCGCTCCAGCGGCCAGCGTTACGCGCCATCGTGAGTACCTGGTCTCGAAGATCCGCGAGCCGGAGCCCGGTCTCCCGGGTGTCCCTCCCCTCTCGATCTTCGCTGTCCAAGATCAGCCACAGGGTGTTGACGCCGATCGCGAACGATGTCGCGTCATGGTGGAGAAGCGCGTCGAGCAGGCGGGCCACCGCCGTGCGCGGCAGCGGATGCAGCGTTTCGGGGTGCACCCAGGAAAGCAGCGCGGAGGACGGAATCGCCCCTCGGACCAATCCCGCGACGCCCCCCTCAACATCCTCGGGTGTCAACCCAATTCGCCGACAGACGTCCGGGAAGGCCGGAGCGAGCGCCGGAGACTCGATGACCCTCAGCTTGACCGCTTCCGCCTCGGCGCGATGTCGATCTGCCAAACCCGCAACGAATCCCACGAAGAGGGCATGGTTGCGCCGGGCTTCGGGCGCGTGCCCGACGGCCTCGATGATCGGGTCCAGCCAATCCAGTGGACACGCTGCCCGCCGCGCGATGGATTCTCCCAGCTCGCCCACGTGGAGGTGCTTCCCGCGGCTGAGTCCGGGGAGAAGCTCGTGCAGAGCCTCCGGTGCCCGCAGGAGTTCGTCGGACAACGCGTCGATCTCGGCGCCAACCTCCGCGAGATGCTCCGATGGCGATTCGGTCATCCATTGATGGGGCATCGGAGGCTCGGTCACCAGTGCGCGTAACCGATCATAGAGGTCAGTTGGCGAAAGCCGATCGATCAAGGATCGCACGCGTGCGGTCGTCACCTCGTCGATTGACCCGGGAAAATGGACGAGGACCCCATGGAGCTGCCGCAACGCAAGCGTCCACCGCTGGCCCGTGCCGGCGACTCGGCGGATCGCGTCCTCGACCGGACCGATGAACCCGCGGTGAATCAGACTGGCGATGGACCCGCCGAGTTCCTCGCGGCACATGACGCCGACTTCGTCGTTTCTCGAAGCGAGTCCGGCGAGGCGGGAGATGCATCCGCCGACGTATTCGGTCAGGTCGGTCGTCGTGGCCGGATGCCACCGGTTCAGGGTCTTGCGGGAGCCCTGCACCTCCGGGCCGATCGCGCTCGACTGACCGACCGGGTCGCAGCCCGCCGCCAGTGCGCGCACAACTTGCATGGTCCGGGTCGCGTCGCTTGTCGCGGATACCTCGTCCAGGACGCGTAGACGGCGTTTCCCGTCGGCCTCCGTGGCTCCCGCCATCGCGGGAAAGAGTGCGGTGAAGGGGCGGGCAACATGCTCGTCGTCCGTCCCGTCCCCTGCGCCCAACAGCCGTAGCATCAGACGGGCACCAACCGGGAATGTGGACGAGGGGAAGGCGATTATCGAGAGGGCGCGCAGGAGGCTGTGGCGCACGTTACCGTCAAGGTGCAACGGGTCCAGATGGCAATCGAGAAGGTGTTCGATGCATTCGGCCACCACTCGCGCGTCCACTTCGGCCAGGTAGGCGAGAATCTCGGCCCGGTTGCCGTCGATGGTGCCGGCATCGAGGGGGCCGCCCTCCCTGCAAACATGCTTCACGACCTCGGTCGCGATCCCGGTCCCGCCCAGGTGGGCCAGGCGTGCGGCAGCCAACGGGGCCAGGCCGGGCCCGAGATCGCCCGTCAGCACCCGGTCCCATTTCCCGGGGTCCCACTCCCTCCACTGCCGCTTGGCAAGCCGAACGGCGATCGGCCGGGGCTGAATGGCCCCGAGTCCGCCGCGGCGCTTGAAGACGCCCCGCTGCGCGAGCTGTTGCGTCGCCGCATACAGGTCCTCCCAGGTGAGATTCCGACCGATGGCCGCGATCGGCGCCAGTCGGTCTTCGGTGGTCTCCGCCTGGGAGGGGTTGAGCCACCCGGTGCCCATGGGGTCCACCCGCACGAGGCGGAAGGCGGAGAGCAGCATCGCGGACCGGAGAAGGACATCCACGTCTCGCTGCGCCCTCCCCACAACGAAGCGGTCGACGAGTTGGCCCCGGCGCGGGTCGACGAGTTGGGCGGCACCCGTTTCTCCTCCGATTTGGACCGCGATTGCCGGGAACCCCGCCGACATGCGGGCGAGCCGGTGCCGGTCCAGCGGCGAAAGCGTCCCGGCAACGTGCTCCACGATCGTTTCGACGACGCTCGCGGGCGCCTCGTCGATCCTCACGGTGCCGACGGCGAACTCCGAAGGCACCTCATCGTCAATGGTGAGCAGGGAGACCTCGCTGCCGGCGCGCCGCACCAACCCGACCAAGGCGTCATGGCTCTCCGGATCGCAATCGTCCACCACGACGACGGCACGTGCACCCGAGTCGGCCAGCCGCTCGACGATTCCGGGCAGGGTCCCATCGGGAACTTCGGACTGCACTGCGTACATCACCAAGTCGCGCAACGGGCGCCTGGCCGCCGGGTCGTCGCCGACCCCGCCCAAGGCCTCCAGACAGAGCCGCGACTTGCCCACGCCCGACAGTCCCACGACACGGAGCGACCTCCCGGACCGGGTCACCCGTTCCCGGATCGCGCTCCGCAGCTCCCGCAATCGCGGATCCTCGACCCAGGGAACCGCATGCTTGCTCCGGCTTCTCCAATGGTGCCAGGAAGCGAACCGGCCTACACGCGGCAGTCCGACCTTCTCCCGAACCCATAGAGCCACCGACGGATGCGCATTGACCCACTGGGCGATCATGTCAGCGTCCCGGAATGAGATCCGCTCTGCGGGCACGGGCAGCCCGGCCTCGCGCAGTGCCTCGTGGATGGCCGTTTCGCGCCTCTCGATCTCTTGACGCGTGTACCGGCGCGCGCACAGCAGGATGTAGTGACCACCCTGCCCAAGGACCGACCGGACCATCCGCTTTACCCCGCCGCGCGCAAGCACCTCCCGCCGCGCCCGCTTCGGCGCGATCCCGCCGGCCTTCAGTTGAAACTGGCAGAGGCGCGAGGGCAGGAACCCCGTGCGCTCCGGCCCGTCCCGCCAGGAGATGCGTCCATCCTCGCCGCCGTCGGGCGCGGCGACGTTGCCGGACACATGGATGCCGTCGAGAGGGATGCCGTTCGCCTGGGCTTCGACGCTCAGGAGCCGGCGGAGGAGCTCGTGAAGCTGCTCGGGGCGGAGATTCTCAAGCTCCCTGCCCTGCACCTCGAACGGGGAGGGAGCCCGCGAGGGCCTTGGGGGAGATTCCTTGCCGCTCAGCACCGCAAGCATCTCGGGATCAGCCTCCAACACGCGCAGCAGGCTGATCGCGGCTGCCCTCGGCCTCATGCTCCCGGACTCGTACTTGGTGAACGCTCGCGGCCCACCCCCGAGGAGCACTCCTGCCTCCTCCTGGGTGAGCCCCAGCCGCTCGCGGATCGCCCGGATCCGGTCGGGCGTCATGTCCTGCTTCGGATCCGAAGTGGTCATGAAAAAGCACTTTCTGTACCATAACGGTCTATCGGATGGGTAATGTATCAATATACCAGCATCCGAGAGAACCACAAGTGGCACATGGGAGCCGGGCATCAAAGGGGCCCGTCGTACGGCGCCCGGACCTTCCGCCGGGACGACGAGCGACCGCCCATCGCCCACCTCGCCACGCCGCAATTTCACCCCGAGTTTATTTGACTGGAAACCCGCAGAATCGTGTCGGAATCCCGTAAGTCATTGAATAACAACGACTTGTTTTCTTGACGGGTATTTCATTGTCGCCCTCCGCGACGATGGGACACCCGTCTGGAACCGATCACCCGCCAGCTCCAACAGCTCGGGGATGTCTGCGCTGCTTCTCAAGCGAACGGCTCCGCCATTCCCCTCCATTCGCGCCTTGTCGGCCCAGCAAAGCACCTGAGGTCTGAATCAAGGCAGGAACTCGTGCCTGGCAACCCCGCTTCGCTGTTGCGAACGCCCACCACCCCGCTCCATGATTCACCGATACTCGTAAAGCACATCTGGGAGGAAGAGCGCGGGGGCGAGGACGAGGCCCCGTACATTCACAACGTGCATGGACTGTTCCACGAGCTGAATCCGCAGACTCAACGCGATGTCGAGGCTCTGTACCACACCTGTTGCAGGGAGTACGAGGCTGCCGTACGTGCCGGCAAGCGGCAGCACGGCCCCCAAGCGTTCATGGTCGATATGGCGAATCTGGATGAGGCCCTGCGGTGGAACCAGAACGCCGTGCGGAACCTCAAGTACGAAATGACGCCCCGAGGTCGTAGTGTGCCCACTGGCCTATTCTGGGATTCCGGTCATGTCTGGGTGGTGCCCAGCACCTTTCCCAACTTTGCCATCGAACTGGTGCGGTGGACGGCTGGTCGCAGCTTCAAGGGCCCGCCGCCCTAACGGCTGCGACATGATCCTCCGGGCCACGCCGATCTGCCCGTCGGGCGACTGGTCGCGGAGCCAGCCCGGCGGACGCCCCCGGGAGCGGCTTCCGCGTGGTAGGCTGGAGCGGCGCGCAGATGGCCTTGGCTCGCCAGATTCGGCATCTGGCCGAACCGTCCCGGTTCTCGCTAGTGTGGAGAATACCCCGAACTCCCCGACCACCCCATTCACGGACGGCCGCGGTGACGCCTCCTCGCTCATCCCGCTATCTCGCCGATCTGGTGCGCCGGCTCCGCGCCCTGCCGCACGAGACGGAGTGGGTGGAATTCAAGGAGAACTACAGGCATCCCCACCTGGTCGGCAGTTACCTGTCCGCCCTGGCCAATTCGGCCGCCATGCATGGCCAGCCGCACGGCTACGTCCTCTGGGGGGTCAGGAACAGCACCCATGACCTCGTGGGAACGAACTTCGTTCCGGGTACCACAAGAAAGGGGAACGAGCTCATCGAACCGTGGCTGGCGCGGTTTCTCGACCCGCAGGTCGGCTTCCGGTTCCATGAGATCACGGTGGATGGATCGCGGTTGGTCCTGCTCGAGGTCGAACGCGCGACAAGCCGGCCGGTGGCCTTCCAGCAGACCGAGTCCATCCGCGTCGGCAGCTCCACAAGAAAGCTGAGAGACCACCCCGCCAAGGAACGGCAGCTTTGGCGCCTCCTGCTGGAGCATTCCTTCGAAGAGGACATCGCCGCCGAGCACCTTACCGGCCTGGATGTACTCCAGGCCTTGGACTATCCGGCCTATTTCCACCTGCTCGGAGTCCCACCCGCGGATGGACGCGACGCCGTTCTGGAAGCTCTCGCCCACGACCGGCTGATCAGGCGGAACCAGGCCGACGGCTACGACGTCACCAATCTGGGCGCCATTCTCTTCGCCCGTCGACTGGCGGAATTCCCCCACCTGGAGAGGAAGGCCGTGCGCCTGATCCGCTACCGGGGCTCCGGGCGCATGGAGGCGGAGCGCGAGCAGGTGGGCGGCAAGGGCTACGCGAGCGGCTTCGAGGGCCTCGTCGGCCACATTCGGGCCTGGACTCCGTCCAACGAGGTGCTCGGGCCCGCACTTCGCCGCGAAGTGCCGATGTTCCCGGCGGTCGCGATCCGCGAACTCGCCGCAAACGCCCTGATCCACCAGGACTTCGCGATCACCGGTGCGGGCCCGATGATCGAGGTTTTCGACCGCCGCCTGGAGGTCAGCAACCCCGGAGAGCCGCTGATCGACACCGAGCGTTTCCTGGACTCGCAGCCCCGTTCCCGGAACGAAGCGCTGGCGTCGCTCATGCGCCGCCTGAACATCTGCGAGGAGCGCGGCACCGGGATCGACAAGGTCGTTGACGCCGTCGAGGCCCACGGGCTCCCGGCACCGGTATTCGAGAAGCCCCGAGGATTCACGCGGGCCTCGCTGTTCGCCCACAAGCCGTTCCGCGACATGGACCGCCGGGAGCGCCTCCACGCCTGCTACATGCACGCCTGCCTTCGCCACGTGACCCAGCAGCCCATGACGAACTCCTCCCTGCGGGCGCGTTTCAAGATCGCGGACAGAAACGCCTCGACCGTGTCGCGCATCCTCGCCGACGCCGTGGACGAGGAGCTGATCGTGGTGGCGGATCCGGCGGCGGGTCCCCGCCTGCGACGGTACCTGCCGTTCTGGGCACGCGCGTGATCGGATTGGCACCTCGGCACGCCGCGATTCTGCCCGAGTTTATTTGACCGGAAACCCGCGGAATCGCGTTGAAATCCCGTAAGTCATTGAATGGCAACGACTTGTTTTCTTGACGGGTATTTCATTCTGGGAGGGGCGTGGGAGCCCGCTCGCGCCCTGCCAGCCCGGCGCCTCGCAGCTCTCGGTGCTCGCGGGGCTCATCCACGGGCTCCCCAGGGCATCGGCCTTGTCCGGACGCCACCCGCGGAATTACGTTGTAATTACAATCTTCGTCCACAACGCGGGAAACCACAGGTGCGAACACGACTCATCAGGATCGGCAACTCACGCGGCATCCGTATCCCCAAGGCGCTGGTCGAGGCCGCGGGGCTCGATGTCCCGCTGCGGATGCGGGTCGTGGAGGGAGGTCTCCTGCTGGAGCGGGCGGAGGACCCGAGGGCCGGATGGTCCGAGGCGGCCATGGCGATGAAGGATCGGGACGAGGGCGGCCTGCTGGACGATCCGGTCCCGACCGTCTTCGACGAGTCGGAGTGGGAATGGAAGTAGGCCCGCCCCGGCGCGGGGACATCTACCTGGTCTCACTGGATCCCGCCCGCGGCGCCGAGATCCGGAAGACCCGGCCGTGTGTCGTGGTGTCGCCCGACGAGCTCAACGATCACCTGGGCACCTTTCTCGTCGCCCCAATGACCACCGGGGGTCACCCCTATCCGTTCCGGATCACCTGCCGATTCGGAGGCAAGGCTGGATACGTGGTCGCGGATCAGCTGCGGACCGTCGACCGGGTGCGGATGGTGCGGCGCGTGGGAAAGCTGCCAACCGGCACCATGGACGAGGTGCTCGGTGTGCTGCAACGCATGTTCGCCTCCTGAAGTCTGTCCCTGCGAGACCTGTGCGCCTCCGTCCGAAGGTGGCGCTACTCGCAGTTCCCACGGCCCGATGACTGTTGGGTGAAGAGTCATCCACCTCCGTACATCTCCTCGATCACCGCCACGATGTCGGGCGCACCCGCCAGGTACCGCTTCCGCGCAGCCGCCTTCATCTCGCCCGGAATTCCGTGCAGCGCCTCCGCGATCGGGCCCGCGATGGCTGCGAGCGTGTCCGCATCGCCGCCGAGCGACACCGCGTTCCGGATCGCGTCCTCGAACGAGGCCGACTCGAGCGCGCAGGTGATCGACTCGGGGACGCAACGCTGGCAGGTCTCGTTGTATTCGTAGCCGGGCCGGATCTCGTCGACGGTGCCGGAGAGGTCGTAGCGGTACTCGGCGGCGATGGTCGCGCGAATGGCGGCGGGGTCCTCGCCGTTCAGGGCCAGCCAGGTCGCGTGGACCGTGGCCCGCGCGCCCTTCATCCCCTCGGGGTGATCGTGGGTGACGGCGGTGACCAGGTCGGAGGCGGCGAGGGCGGCGGCGAGGTCGTCCCGGTTGAGGAACGCGGCGGGCGAGACCCGCATGGCGGCGCCGTTGCCGAAGCTGTCGTAGGGCTCGGGGGACTCGTGCCACATCCAATCGCAGAACATGCTGCCGTAGGACTTGCGGGGGTAGCGGCGACACCAGGTCTGCAGCGTCGCCGCTACGGAGAGGTCGTGCAGCAGGATGTCGGCCACCGCGGCCGTGCAGACGGAGTCGTCCGTGAAGTGGCCCTTCGGGCTGAAGAACTCGAAGTCCTTCGTCCTGATCCGGTTCCGCTCGTACACGGAACCGACGATGTCGCCGATGATCGCGCCCCACATGGCCGCCTTCCTCGTTGTGGTGGACTTCCCGGCACCCGTTGGAGTCTTGTCCCGCGGGCCGGCTCCGCGCTAGGCTTCCCCAAGCCGTCTTCTCTCCCCGCCCGGAAACAACCCGGGCCCGCAAGCGTAGACGACAGCATCGCCGTCAGCGGCTTCTTCCGCACCGAAATGAGCAGAGGTCCGTCATAAACCAGCTCGGCATCTTCCTGTTCGTGCTCTCGGGCGCGCTTGCCACGCAGGTCCCCGCGTCCGGCCCTTTCACGGTCGAACCGACCACGATCGCCCTGACCGGCGGCGTCAACCGATCATGGACGGCACCGCCCCCGTTCGGCTACGTAACGGACGGAGGAGCCTCGTCTCCCTTGGCGCGGATGCGGACCGGCGCCGAGCTGATCATGCCGGTGCGGCCGTGGTTCGCGCTCCAGTACGGCGCCACATACTCGCAGACAGGCGAGATCGCGAGCTATCTCGAGAACTTCCTGGAGGGTCCGCTGATCGAGGAACGGTGGGAGGTGGACTACCTGGAGGTCAGCGCGCTGGGAAGGATGCGGGTTCCGTTCGAATCGAAGCAGATGGGCCTTCACGTGCTCGCCGGTCCCGCCCTCGCTTTGCCGGTCGCCTGCCGGACGGGGAGGACGGCCGCGGAGCGGCTGGAGGGTTGCGAGCCGGACTCGGTCGGGTTCAACGTCCTGCTCTACGGAGGAGCCGGAGTGGACGCCCGGCTGAACGAGCGACTCGGCGCCACGTTGGGATTCCTCTACGGAATCAGCGTGAGAGGCTTCACGGGCGTCACCGGGTTCGACCATCTCCGTGTCCTGAGCCTGCGTGGAGGGTTGGTCTACACCATCCCGTGAGCCGCGCGGCCTGCCCGGCTCTCCTCGGCCGGGTGGCGAGCCTCCGCGTGATCACTCCGGGCCGGTGACCGCGCCCCACGCGGCTGCCCGGCGCGTTGCCGTGGGCTTTCCCCCGAACCCCCGCGACTTGCCCGGCGCCCCGCTTCCGCGCCAGACTTCGCAGGCCTTTTCTCCCTCCCGCCCCTTCCCCAACCCCGCTCCCACCCCGGACACCCATGCTCTCCGACATCGAAATCGCGCAAGCCCACACCATGAAGCCGATCGCCGAGATCGCCGCCACGGCCGGTCTCGGCGAGGACGAGATCCTGCAGTACGGACACTACAAGGCGAAGGTCCCCCTCAAACTGGTCCAGGCCCGGCCGGACCGGGACGCCAAGCTGGTGCTGGTCACCGGGTGCAGCCCCACGGCCGCCGGCGAGGGCAAGTCGACCACCTCGGTGGGACTCGCCGACGCGCTCAACCTGCGGGCACGCAACCCCGTGCTCTGCATCCGCGAGGCGTCTCTGGGACCCGTTTTCGGGATCAAGGGCGGAGCGGCCGGCGGGGGCTATTCGCAGGTCGTCCCGATGGAGGACATCAACCTCCACTTCACCGGCGACTTCCACGCGATCACCTCCGCGCACGCGCTCCTGTCGGCCATGCTCGACAACCATCTCTTCCGGCCGAACAGCACGGGTCTGGACCACCGGCGCATCACGTGGGGCCGCGCGGTGGACATGAACGACCGGGCGCTGCGCAACGTGATCGTCGGGCTGGGCGGGCCCTTCGGGGGGATCCCGCGCGAGGACGGCTTCATGATCACGGCCGCGTCGGAGGTCATGGCGATCTTCTGCCTGGCGAAGGACCTGCCCGATCTGAAGCGGCGGCTCGGCAACATCATCATCGGGTACACGCGGACGCGCGATCCGGTGCGCTGCCGCGACATCGGCGCCCACGAGGCGATGACCCTCCTGATGCGGGACGCGCTCGACCCCAACCTGGTGCAGACGCTGGGCGGGACCCCGGCCTTCATCCACGGCGGACCGTTCGCCAACATCGCGCACGGCTGCAACTCGCTCATCGCGACCCGGGCCGGGCTCAAGCTGGGCGACATCGTGGTGACCGAGGCGGGGTTCGGCGCCGACCTGGGGGCCGAGAAGTTCTTCGACATCAAGTGCCGGCTGGGCGGGCTCAGCCCCGACGCGGTCGCGATCGTGTCGACGATCCGCGCGCTCAAGATGAACGGGGGGGCGGCGAAGGACTCGCTTGTGGACGAGGACCTGGAAGCGCTGGGGGCGGGGTTGGAGAACCTGTACGGGCACGTCGAGAACGTGGCGAAGTTCG
Source organism: Longimicrobiales bacterium (assembly GCA_965204275.1). Lineage (GTDB taxonomy): Bacteria > Gemmatimonadota > Gemmatimonadetes > Longimicrobiales > Gaopeijiaceae > Bin94. The sequence goes on along the minus strand of CBDBEC010000002.1, from coordinate 75,512 downwards.
GGGTGCCGGCGGTGGTGGCGCTGAACCGGTTCGCGAGCGACACGGAGGCCGAGGTTGCGATGGTGCTGGACGGCTGTGCGACCCGCGGGATCCGCGCGGTCGAGGCCGATCCCCACGGCGGGGGCGGACCGGGGTGCGTCGACCTCGCCGACGCCGTCTGGGAGATCGCGAACAGCGGCAAGGCCAGCTTCCGTCCGCTCTACCCGGACCACATGCCGCTGAGCAGGAAGATCGAGACGGTGGCGACGGAGATCTACGGTGCGGCCGGTGTGGACTTCCAGCCGGGGGTGACCGCCGAGCTGGAACGCCTCGAGTCCTTCGGGCTGGCCAACGCGCCCGTGTGCATCGCCAAGACCCAGTACTCGTTCTCGGACAATCCGGAGCTGCTGGGGCGGCCGCGAGGCTTCCGGATCACGGTCCGGGAGGTCACGCCGTCGGCGGGCGCGGGGTTCGTGGTGGTGAAGACCGGGTCGATCATGACGATGCCGGGGCTGGCGGCGAAGCCGGCCGCGCTGAACATGACGATCGACGGGGACGGGGTGATCGGGGGTTTGATGTAGGGTGGGGACGGGACGGGACGACCTGAGCACCCACCCGTCGGCGTTGGCGCCAAGACGCCGATACGCGCCCTTCTTCGGCGAACTCGACGCGAGCCTGGACCACGGCCGACGCCGGCCTCCCCGGTTCTTCAACGAGCTCGGCGCCAGCCTGGACGACATGCTACGAGCCGACCGCCGCCGGCGCCTCCACTTCTTCGCCCAGCTGTCGCCACGCCTGGAGTCCGCGAGAGCCCTCGAACGGGAGCTTGACCGCCACCTCGCCCGGCGCTTCAACGTCTTCGACTACTTGAGCACCGACGAGGTCGCGCTGTCGAGAATCATCGGCGACCTGCTCGATCCCGGGGCAAGGCACGGCCAGGGAACGCGTTTTCTGCGGACTCTGCTGGACGAGCTGACCGAGATCGACGGCAGACCGGATCCGGACGCCGGCTTCATGCAGGGGATCCAAGTCGTGACGGAGCGCGTCATCCGGGCCCGATCTCCTTCGTCGACCGAGACTCCACGGTGCTTGTCCGAGAAGTGCGAGTTGACCCACCTTTCTCCTCATGCGCGACTTCAACACTGCCGGCCCGGTAAGGCCGGAAGACCACTACTGCGTGCCGCCTCTCGACCGGGTGAACCTGGGCGAAGTCCTGTCCCTGGTGCGCGGGAAGCGCTACTTCGTGCTGCACGCGCCCCGCCAGACCGGCAAGACATCGGCCCTGCTGGCGCTCCGCGACCTGCTGAACGGCGGGAGCGCGGGCGACTACCGTTGCGCCTACATCAACGTCGAGCCCGCCCAGACGGCGCGCGAGGACGTGGGGCAGGCGATGGGGACGATCGCCTCCGAGATTGCCCGGGAGGCCAGGAACACGCTCGGCGACGCGGCGACGGCGGCGGCGGCGGACCGGCTCGACACGTCCTCCCGTCCCCACGCCGCGCTGGGAACTGTGCTGGATGTCTGGGCACGGGCCAAGCCATCGCCGCTGGTTCTGCTGATCGACGAGATCGACGCCATGGTGGGCGACTCGCTGGTGTCGGTGCTGCGACAGCTGAGGGCGGGCTACGTCCACCGCCCCTCCGGGTTTCCACAGAGCGTGGTCCTGTGCGGGGTCCGTGACGTGCGCGACTACCGGATCCACGCGAGCTCCGAAAAGGAGGTGATCACCGGGGGCAGCGCCTTCAACATCAAGGCCAGGTCGCTGCGCATGGGTGACTTCACACGGGTCGAGGTGGAGGCGCTGCTGGGCCAGCACACGTCCGCCACCGGCCAGGCGTTCGAGCCGGCGGCGGTGGAGGCGGTGTGGGAGCAGACGCGAGGGCAGCCCTGGCTGGTCAACGCGCTCGCCCGGGAGATGTGCTTCTCGTTCGGGGCCGTCCGCGACCGCGGGGGAGTGATTTCCAAGGGCGACGTGTTCGAGGCCCGCGAGGCGCTCATCCTGCGCCGCGAGACCCACCTGGACCAGTTGACCGACAAGCTGCGCGAGCCCGGGGTGAGGCGAGTGATCGAACCGCTGCTGAGCGGTGGCGACGGAACGCATTCCGCCTTCGACGCCGAGTATGTGCGCGACCTCGGGCTGGTGGCGCCGAAGCCGCCGTTGCGCATCGCCAACCCCATCTACGCCGAGGTGCTGCCCCGCATGCTCACGTCGGTGCTCGAGGACGAGATGCCGGAGCAGCGCGTGGCATGGTACGTCGACGCGGCCGGCGGCCTCGACCTGGCCAAGCTGCTCGCGGCCTTCCAGGACTTCTTCCGGCAGAACTCGGAGCACTGGATCGAGCGAGCGCGGTACAAGGAGGCGGGACCCCAGCTGGTGTTGCAGGCGTTCCTGCACCGGGTGGTGAACGGCCGCGGCCGGATCGAGCGGGAGTACGCGCTTGGGAGCCGCCGCGTGGACCTGCTGCTCATCTGGCCCGCCGAGGACGGCGGCGAGCGCCGGTTCGTGGTCGAGTGCAAGCTGGTCCGCGAGGGCCGCTCCCGGGAGCGAACCGTCGAGAAGGGACTCGAGCAGACGGCGGCGTACATGGACATCAGCCGCGCGGACGCCGGGCACCTGGTCGTCTTCGACATGCGCGAGGGGAGGAGCTGGGCGGACAGGGTGTACCGGGAGCGGCGCGTCTGGAAGGGCATCGCCATCACCGTGTGGGGCGCGTGAGCGGGTAAAAGCGGGTCGTGTTCGGAAGGGGGCCGAGGAGTTACGCGCTCGCCCGGACCGCCTGTTGGGGTTGGCCATCGACCGACACCCGAGCATTGCGACTCGGAATCCGCGGCAGGCGTTCGGAAGAGCACGGGACCGGCGTGGGATAGTGGGTGCTTGCCATCCACCTCAACCACCCAAATGCGAGATTAACCCGCCTCTGCGACTCTGGAGTCGCTATCGGAATCATCTGTGAGTGACATCCGGTTCTTCCTCAGACTCAGATGACGGGGGGAACCTGAGACATCGCTTGCTCGTGCCGTGCTATCCACCGCTTAGCTTCATCTTTTCCGAAGGCACCGGTCACAATTTCAGCGTCGTCAGGTAGCCCCCGACGATAGTCATGATCAATGTGGGGCGACAGCTGAGCCTCGAGGATCTCTGCTTTCTGTTTGTCAACTGCATTAACGCTCTCGACCAGTTTTCGAGCCGCATTGCCGGTGATGCCAAAATAGGCTATTCCAGAGTAATCCCCATCTACACCAATCAAGCCAGTGATTCGATCAGCGAATCCGATCGATGGATGCAATTCCGTCGCCGTCATTCCCCTCATATCGGCATCTTTGAAGACCGCACCCTGAGCATATGAGAACGCACACGCGGCCCCCTGCAATTCCGCGTTTGTAAGGTTAACCCCATACATACTGGCACTAGAAAGATCCACCCCCTGCATTCGAGCACCAGCCAGGTAGGCGCCCGTTAGCTTTCCAGCAGCGACGGTGGCACCTTGCAGTTCCGCGTGCAGCAGATAGGACGCCTCCATATGCACCCCGAACAGATTGGACTCCTGCAGCGAAGCATGACTAAGAGAGGCTCCTCGCAGGTCTGCCTCGCAAAGTGTTGCACGTTGCAATCGCGCGTTGTCTAGCTGTCCTTTGAATAGCCGCACCCCGCGCAGGTTCGCGTTCCAAAGTCGCGCTCTCCGAAGGTCAGCCCCGTTGAGCCAACTCTCTTCCAAGTCTATACGACAACCCTGGAAGACGTCGGGTTGTCGTACAAAGACTAGGGTCAAGAGGTCCTGAACCTCCAGCGATGGCTTGAAGTCGTACAGCCTACGGTAGTCACTCTCAGAAGTTGTCTGGCGAATATACGAACAGAAAATACTCAAGACGGTTTGACGGAGCTCTGGGGTTTCCTTAGCGAGATTGTAAAGCTCGTACCTACCGCCGAGTCGAACCGCAGCCGACTCGTGGCCCAAATGCTCGATGGCACTCTTGAAGCGCTCCTGCCGTCGTCCGTGTTCCGTCTGCTTGTTGGCGTCGGCTTGGGCGTGCATTGCGTTCGCTTGGGCCGCTGCAGCATCTTCCATCGCCTTGGCTCTTCTGTGGGATGCTGCCGCGTTCAGGGCGAGCAGAGTGCCTCCCATAGCAACGCCGATGAAGCTCAAGGTATCTTTCTTGTCGGATTGTCCCAAGAACCAAGGGACACCGTTCCAGCCAAGAGCCGTGACGACGAACGCTATGGCCAGAAGAACCAGAAATGCTAGGAGAATGGGATTCCAAGGTCCCAGACGGTTCCAAGCTTGTCCGAACCTAGTGGATAATCGCGAACGGTCAGGGTCCGTGCTCACCTTACTCCTCCTCGAACCCCTGGCTTCCGAACCGTAGCGTCCTCGCGTTCTCGGTCACCGTCCGCACGACGTGCTCCGGCGCCCCATCCGGAATCTCCGCCTCGATTTCCAGCGTCAGCTCCACCTTCGAGCCCACCAGGCCGGTCAGGTGGGAAACGACCTCCTCCGCAATCTGCCCCACCACCTTGCCCGCCCGGACGGGATCGATCCCGACGCTTCCGTGGAAGCGCTTGGGGCCCGTGGACGGTGGGATTTCAGATTCCTGCTCCGGTTTCGGTTCGATTCCCGGCTCCGGTTCCACCTCCGGCCTTGGCTGCGGCCCCGGCGGCACCTCCGCCTCCATCTGCCTCCGCGCCACCTCCGGCCGCACCACCAACCCCGAACTATCCGCCGTCAACGGCTGCTGAAGCGCCTCTCCCGCCCGTAGCCCCAGATACCGCCCCTTCTCCTCGTCGAACCCCTCCGCGTACGCGAACGTGTCGCTCTCCCACGTCAACAGCCCCACCCCCTCCCGCACCGATTCGGCAATCACCGAGGGATCCTCCACGCGCTGCAGATACGTGTACCGCGAGTAATGATCCGCCAGCTTCCGTATTGCCATATGATCCTGCCATAAAGGAATACGGTCGAGATCCATCCGCAGGCGCGTGCTCCCGTAGCTCGTCACCAGCAGCTCCTCGCGTCTCAGCCTCGTGCTCGCCCGGACGGCCAGCTCACCCGCTCCGATCAAGCGAAGGGCCTCCAAGCTCACCTCGTCCGATGGCTTGTCCTGCACCGGAGCCAGCAACCACTGGAACACTTCCGGGATCTGGCCTTTCACCCGGCCGTCCTCTTCCTTGAGGCGGGTCTCGGCCTGGTTGACCTGTAGCGGGTCGAGATTCAGGGTCTCCTTTTCCCGAACGATCGAATCCCACGCCAGGTACATCCGAACCGCGCCTTCCAGGTCCTGGAGCCGGGTCTTGTCCGGCGCGAGGAAGACGACCGCGTTCCGGCAGAGCCGGGGAGCCGTCCCCCTGGAATCGAGCAGCTGGCGGGCCGCCGCTTCCGCGGGACTCTTGCCGCCCTTGATGTAGAAAGCGTCGGTGCCGAGGATCACCAGCCGTACGGCCGGATCATCCGGAACATCCGCCGCCTCGCGCGGGAAGCAGTGGACGCCATGGAAATCGCCCCGTTTCCCGGCGTCCTTCAGTACTCGTCGCCTGATCTCGTCGGCGACCTTGTCGGGATCGCGTTCCAGCTGGGCCGCGCGGTCCCGCGCGAGCTTGGTCACGGTGGGCTGGGTGTCGTACCAGGCACGGTTGCCGTCCTGGTACAAATAGGTGGCCGCTCCGGCCAGACGGCGCAGAGCGTCGCCGAAGATCGCGGGCGACTCGCCGGGCAGTACGCAACCGAGCTTCACGCGCCGGTCGTCCATGCCCTTGCGGGCGGCGTCCTTCAGCGGGGCGGACCCAAGGTAGATTGTCCGGGCGACCCGCCGACAGGCGTTCAGCTTACCCAGATTCCCATACTCACCATCCATACGTAAGGGCAGCGAGTGCGGGCCGTCCACATCCGACTCGATGATAGGCACCCAGCGGTCGGGCAGGTAGCTCGTGAGTTCGGACCGCACGCGCGCGTCGTCGATCGGGACCAGCGAGGGCATGATGAGAGGGCTCTTGTCTCCCCTCTCCCACAGGCTGTGAATGACGGAGGCCATGAGCCGCAGCACGCCCCGCGTGCGCTGGAACCTGAGCAGCGTGGACCAGTCCTCGTAGAGCCGGTCGAAGACCTCCGGATGGATCGGATACGCTTCTTTCAGCCTCCGCTCATACTCCGCGTCGCGGCACTCGATCGGGAATTCCTGGTGCTGTCGCTGGTAGAGGTCCACGAAGGTGCGGGCCACCGCGTCGCGCTGTTTGTAAGCCTCCTGGTCCATGGGCGCGAAAAGCCGTCGCCTGACGATCGCGAAGCCCTCCTCGGCCGTGGCGGGATGCCACGCGGACTCGAGTCGGCCGACAACGTTGTTGAGCCGTTCCAGAGCTTCGCGGCCGCGGACACCCCCTACTTCCACATCGTCGGCGCGGGTGTGTGGCGAGCGGCCCGTGTCGGATGCCGGCAAGCTGATGACGAGCAGACATTTGGACGCGGCCTTGGCCGACTCGGTCAGCGTCTGGGCGAAGGTGAACTGCGTCTCGAAGCTGCCCGCCGGGAGGTCGCTGCGGTCGTGCAGCATCCTCGCGTAGGCCACCCACTCGTCGATGAGGACGACGCACGGACCGAAGTCGTTGAGCAGGCCGCGAATGGCGTCCCCGGGGCTGGTTCCCTTTTCGTCGTCGGCCGCGATCCGGCGGTAGGCGTCCCTGCCGCCGAGCTGCCACGCGAGCTCGCCCCAAAGGGTGCGGACCTTCGTCCCGTCGGGTTTCCGATCCGGTCGCGCCGGAGAGATCTTGTTGCCGACCAGGACGACCCGGTTCACCGACGGGAGCCCGGCCACCTTCGCCTTGGCCATGAGCTCGTCCACCCCGGCGAGGCCGGTCGTCGGAGTCCCCGAGAACAGATGGTACAGGGCGAGCATCGAGTGGGTCTTGCCCCCGCCGAAGTTCGTCTGCAGTTGGATGACGGGGTCGCCCCCGCCGGAGGTGACGCGCCTGACCGCCCCCGTCAGCATGCCGCGCAGGCTCTCGGTCAGGTAGGTGCGCCGGAAGAACTCCTCGGGGTCGCGGTACTCGCTGGTGCCCTCGCCCTTGTAGACCTGCCAGAGGTCGGCGGCGAACTCGGCCTGGTTGTACCGGCCGCTGGCCACATCCGGGTGCGGGTTGACGACGTCCCGCCAGGCGGGAAGTGACGATTTCGCGCCGATCTTGAGGGCCGTTTGCGCGCTGCGCCGGCGCTCCTGGCGCGCCTGTTCGTTGAACCGCCGCCGGAGCAGCTCGTTTCTCAACTTGTCGGCTTCGGTGGCCTCCTCCGGCGCCGAAATGGCCGACAGCAGGCGGTGGGTCGAGTCGAGAATGCGCTGAGCATCCTCCGTGGAGAAGGTGCTCTGGTGGGCCCACCGGTTCCTGGCATCGCGGAGTTCCGACACGTAGTTGCGCTCGGCGTGGCCCAGCACGCGCCGAAAGACCCGGTTCCACTCACCCCACATCAGCTTCAGTAGCCCATGGATATCCCAGCGGGCCAACGGTCTGTGGGCCTGGCGGGTGTCCTGTGTGTAGCGGTGCATCTCCTGCGGTGGGATTTCGCCGATCGCGGAAGTGATCTCACGCTCCACGAAGGGGCCGAGTCCCCGCTGGAGCAGCTCCATCGCCTTGCCGACGCGTTCGTGATTGGTTGCCATGGCTCAGGGTTGGGTTGCGAGGGGCGGCCGCGAGGCGAATCGTTCGCTGCCGGTGATCAGGGATGGATGCTCCGGTTTTGGGCCCGCGCCCCTGAAGAGACCCTGCCTCCACAGCGTGCCCAGCTTGTCGCCCTCGTCCACCAGCGATTTCAGCAGCTCGTCGGCCGACGCTCGCCGGACCTCGGTGAAGCCGTCCTCCTTGGCGAGCCAGTACACCTCATCCAACCCGGCACCGTTGAGGAAGAACGGGGAGTGCGTGGAGACGAAGACCTGGCCGCCACGCCGCGCGTAGTCCCGGAATTCCTCGATCAGCTCCAGAAGCAGATCGGGGTACAACTGGTTCTCGGGCTCCTCGACGGCGAGCAACGGATGCGGCTTCGGATCATGGAGGAGGATGAGATAGGCGAACATCTTGATCGTCCCGTCGCTCACGAAGCGCGCGATGAACGGATCGCGGAACGCATGGTCCTGAAAGCGGAGGACCAGCCGGCCGTCCTCCGTCGGCTTCGCCTCGACCCCGCTCACGCCGGGTACTCGCGCGCTCATGGCTTTCAGGACCCGGTCGAAGCACTCCGGGTGGTTCTGAAAGAGGTATTGGGCGACCTGGGCCACGTTGTCGCCTCTGGTGGACAGGTGCTCCGCGTACCCCGCCTCGACGCTCGGCCGCGCGTCCGCGATGTGGAAGTCCGAGATGTGCCAGTTCTCGATCAGGCTCCGGAACTCCGATACGACCCTGAACCGCTGGAACTGTCCCAGACCCTTGATGGCCAGAACACTCGGGTCCTCCAGCTTGAACTCCTCCCGCTCCTCCTCGACGCCCTCCTGCCCGTACACCGACTCGTTCGTGATGGCGTAGCCTTCGCCGCTCCTGAAGTCCACGAAATGCCAGGGCTCTCCGTACCTGCCCCGCCGGTACCGAAGGGCCTCGCGGGCCACGATGATCCGTTCCCTCTCGCTGGCGACCTCGAGGACGTACGTCGCGAGCCGACCGCCGCTCTCCCGGAACTGGACCGTGATCCCGATGGGGCCGTCACTGCCCCGCGAGACCAACTCGCCGAAGCCGCCGCGACGCGTCACCGCCGACGCGACGTTGTGGGTCAGCGCGTCCTTCAGGAAGGTGAAGACGTCGAAGAGCGTGGACTTTCCGGATCCGTTCGCGCCCACCACGATGGTGAGCTGCGGCAGGGCGCGCAGCTCCGCCCGGCGGAACAGTCGGTAGTTCCGAATCTTGAGGTTCTCGATGCGCATTGGTCAGCCCTCGGGGTGGCGGGACTTGGACTCGGATTCTGCCACCAATCGACGGTTCACAACAGCTCCGTCTGCTGGGCCGGGGCCTCCGCGCTGGCCATCCGCCTGATCTCTCCCCAGCTCCCGACCAGGCTGTTGTACTGGAGCGCCTCCGCGGCTCGCTTCTTCCGTTCGGAGATCGAGTAGAGCCGGTAGGCGAGGTCGCGGGCGACGTCGGCGACGCCGCCGAGGTGCCGGAGAAGGGCGGCCGCCGGCTGCTCGCCGATATCAAGGAGTCGAATCAGGTGGTGGACCATCTCCCAGGTCGTGAGCCGGGTATCGGAAGCGGGGTCCCACTCGGAAGGCAGCTCGGAAGGTCTCAGCAAGCGGACCTTGCCCCCGCGCGACTCGAGGATTCCCGCTTCCACCAACCCGGTCACGCTGGTGTTCTTGGCCTTCGAAAGGGTTTCCGCCACACCGAATTCTCCCTCCGCGAACCCGTGCTCTTCGAACCAGGCCAATGCCCAACGGGTGTCCGCGTCAAAGTCGCCTTCCTGCTCGGCGAGGCATTCGTCGAGGATCTGGTTGATCATGGCCAGCGCTTCGCGGACCTTCATCGGCTTTCCGCTGGCGTCGAGTACCTTCCCGTGGCGGGTGTATACCGCCATGCCGGGGCCGATGGCGGCCTGGGCGAGGTCTACGGGGGCGATGTTGCCGGACTGGAGGAGGTGGAGGGCCTGGGGGAGTTCGGAGCGGAGGGCGGTGAGGAATTCGCGGCGGGTGGCGAGGGGGGCGGTGGTGGGGCGGCGGCGGCAGACGAGGACGATGGAGGAGGCGAGGGCGTTGGTGCCTCGACTGATCATCCGGTTAGCGAGTTCGGTGCGCATCGGCCAAGTGCCCGTGATCGTAAACCCCGAGCGGATCGCCGCGTCCAGAAAGGTCTCCCAGCCCGTGCTAGACGTTCCACTGTCCCCCCTCGTCTCAGACTGTTTGAAGGCGTAGTAGACGGTGACAGGAAATGCGGGATGGGCCTGCTCAGCGAGTCGGCGGAGCGCCTGTGTCATCCCTTTCAAGAAGAAGGCCTCTGCTGCGTGCTTGTTACCGTGTCGGTAGGGGGTGGCGACTAGTTCTTCAGATTTTGGGACGGCTAAGGTGCCGAACAATTCCGGGAAGACCGGCCGTAGCGAGCGTCGGAGCCATACGTAGAAGAAGTCCGATAGGTCGGCGTAACCGACGTTATCGTAATACGGCGGATCGGTGGACACGAGTTTGTAGAGGCTGGTGGACTGCGTGCGGCCGTCTTCTTGTGACGCATGTCCACAAGTCAGAGGTCGTCCTGTCATCCCCTTCACCACACCGGTAACCGAAACGCCATAATCTCCGGCCGCTCCCGAAAACGGATTCACTTCGGGATAGTCCCAAGTCATGGGGATTGCCTGACGTGCGAAGGCAGTCACAGTTTGGGCTCGCCCGGGTGTCCACCGAGCTATCGTGCACAGAGTATTTGCGCAACGATCCACCGCGAACGCCAGATACAGTCCGACAGCCTCGGCATACGCCCGCGCGCCGGTGCCGCCGCCGCGCAGGGAGCGGTCGTCGTCGGGGAGGCCAGCGGCGACCGCGTCCAGTTGGATCTGGTGGGTCGCCTCGCCGACGAGGTCGGAGAACGTGGTCAGAGCAACCAGTTGGCGGGGCGTGAAGAGGTCGCCGAAGGTAGGAAAACCGTAGTCCGGTGGGGAAAACCAACGTGGGTTCGCGGGTAGTGGCAGCTCCGGCCGCCAATTCGGTCGTGCCCGCCGCGCCACCGCCGCGTGTTCCGCCATCGGATCGAGATAGACCCGCTCACGGTCCCCCTCCACCACGATCGCCATCAGGCGCGCACCCATCCGACCAGCCCGACCCTCGGACTTGATGTAGTCAGGCGCCAACGGTGCATCAGACAGGAGACAGCGAAAGTGCGCTCCCCGAGACGTCTTCGTACCTCTCCGTACTGCCACACGGTCCTGCGGCGCACCAACGCGAACCTCGAAACGGTAATCCCCACCGCTGACCACGGGCTCGACGTAGGCCTCTTTCCCTTTCTTGGTCGACAGCATGAAGGTTGACGCCAGCGGTACTTGCACCTGCCCGAACGCTGGATTCGGACTCGGAACCGTCCTCGCCCACAGCCAAGCGATCACAGTGAGCTCCCGGCCCACATACCGTTTCAGGTCGGGACGCGCGCGCGCCATTCTTGGATTTACGGTAACCGGCGGATAGAGATCTCCAATTCGTCTCTCCGCCTCATCCCGCATCCATTCGCCGTAATACCTGACATCCTCCGCCAGACCGTGGGCTCCTCGCCATCCACGATCGAGCAGGGATCCCGACTTCGACGCGCCATCGGAGGTACCGGTGGGATGAACCGGCGCCCGACCCGCGAACTTCGGAGGAATCTCGATCATCGCCTTGTTGATCAGAACCGCCACCGGGTTGAGATCACTCGCGTGCGCTTCCAGTCCGAGGCGCTGAGCCTCCAGCGGTAGCGCACCGCCCCCAGCGAACGGGTCGTGGAACGCAGGCAGCTTCCCTGGATCGAAGAGGTCAGCGGCGCGCGGGTGGTTTGAGTTGTCAGCGCAGGTCGTCCGCCAGCTTCGCAGGATTTCCTTCCTCGCGCGCTCCAGGACCGCTTGGTTCGTCGTGTTCTCCCAAGTCACCAGTTCCTCGACCAGTCGGAACAACCGCGCCCGTTCTCGCCTTCGCGCCTCGTCGGTCGGGAATCGCTCCAGATCCTCGGACGGATCGTCCACCATCTGGGCGAAGATGACGGCTCGGGCGGCAGCAAGGGGACGACGCGCCCACCAGAGATGGAGGGTGCTGGGGTGACCGTGGCGGATGGACTTCTCGCGCCTGGACGCAGCGTTGATCGCGTCGAGGGGTAGCGCAACCTCGATGAGCTTCTTGCGCGGCTTCACGGAAGGAAGATGTTCGTATGGGGAGGCATATTACAGATATGGTAGTATGGTAGCGATGCCGAGTGGTTGAACGACCGCTGACCAGTGTGCCCGGCCCTCACGTCGCGCGCAACCCTTGGAGCCTCCGACGCGGGCAGCACCTCAGCCGAGGTCGCCCAACAGGGACGCGATCGCGGCGCCGATCCTCTCCGCGGCCTCCTCCGCCTCCCGGTCGCCGACATGAGCGTACCTCATGGCCATCCGGTCTCGGCTGTGTCCCAGAAGCCGGGACAGGACGGGGAGCGGGACGCGTCGCATGACCGCGTGGCTCGCGAACGTGTGACGCAAGTCGTGAAGACGTACGTCCTTGAGTCCCGTCTCCCGCTGCACCTTCCGCCAAAGAGATAGTTCGCTGGAGCGGGGCTTGGAGCCATCCTCCAGCGACGGGAAGACGTAGGCGCTGCCTGTCCGCGGCTGCCGGGCGATCACCGCTTGGGCCGTCCGACTCAGGAAGACCGTACGGGGCCCCGTCTTGCTATCGGCCAGGCGCAACACGCCTCCGTCGACCTCCCTCCAGCGCAAACCCACGATTTCGCCCTTGCGACATCCGGTCAGGAGAAGGAGGCGAATGATGGCCGCCTGCTGTTGGCCGGACCCCCTACCTCTGTGGGCATCCAACGCGGCGTGGACCCGCGCCACCTCATCCCGGGACAGGAAGCGGGTGACCTTGGGGCGCGGATTGTGTCTCACACCGACCGCCGGATTCGAGTCCAGATGCCCGCACTCGACGGCGTAGCTGAAGATCTGCTTCAGAATGTCGAGGACCCTGTTTGCCCCGGCGGGCGCCGACCGGCTGTAGTGGTCGAACCACGCGTGAACGCCCGGGGATCCGATCTCATCCAGCCGCTGCGGTCCAAATGCGGGAAGCAACTGCGTCCGAAGCGCGCTGTCCATGCGCTGCTGGGTCGATGGCTTGCAGCGCTGGAAACATGCGGTTCTCCACGATCCGTTCACGAACCCCTCCAAGGTGGGCATCGCCATCGTTCAGCCTCCCAGTGACCCGGCAACCCTCTCGACGGCCTCCCTCATCATCTCCTCCCCGAAGTGCGTGTACCTGAGCGTGGTGTCCGGGTCCCGGTGCCCCAGCAATCGACCGATCACGACCACGGACTCGCCGCCCCGGAGTGCGACGCTCGCGTAGGTATGGCGCAGGTCATGCAGCCGGAGTCCGTCGAGTCCGGTCTTGGTCCGAACCCGTCGCCACAGTCCGTAGAGCGTCTCCGTGGACATGGGGCCGGCACGGCCGGCGGCGGGGAAGACGAAGCTGGCCGTCCGAGGCATGCCGTCGAGCACGCGACGGGCGGACGAGCACAGCCACACCGTTCTGGGGCCGGTCTTGCTGTCGGGCAGGTGGAGGTGTCCTTCGCGATAGTCCCTCCAGCGCAGTGTTCGGATCTCGCTCTGCCTGCATCCCGTCAGCATGAGCAGCCGGACAATGGCGATTTGGAGGTGCGCTTTCGGCAGCGCATCCCTCAGCGCGCACCCAAGGCGGCTAATCTCGGCTGCCGTGAGGAAGCGCTCTCTCCGTAGCTCCCGGTAGCGCCGGATCCGCTTGCAGGGATTACTTCCGTCCGGTCGATGGCCGTAGATCTCCGCCTGCCGCATGATAACCGAGAGAATCGGAAGCGAGCGATTGGCCGCGGCTGGCGTGGCGTGTAGGGTTCCGAACCACTGCCGGACTTCGGCGCGAGTGATGTCGGCTACGGGCCGCCCCCGGAACCAGGGCATGATCTGGTTTCGCAGATAGACCCGGTTGACTCGGAGTGTGGCGGGCTTCCAGACGCGCCCGTACCTTCGGAAGACCTCGCTGGCGACGGTCTCGAATGGGACTGGGGCCGTGACTTGGGTAGTTGAATGTGCTGCCAGTGGGGTCGTCGTCATGCTGGACCTCCTGTTACGACTGGGTGGGGATGCTGGGGTCCGGGGGCGGGCTCGGGCTTCGTCGTGGCCAGCTTCGGAGCGTGACGGTACCTTACGGGGCATTCCCGCGTCACGAAGCAGAGTCGGAGAAGTCGGCCGAATGAACGTCAGATCATCGTACTACGGGCCGGGTCGCACGGACGGCGGCGACTACCGGCTCGGAATCAGGGATTTCGGTGCCATCGAACGCGCCGATGTCGATTTCCGCCCCCTGACGGTCTTTGTGGGGCCGAGCAATACGGGGAAGTCGTACCTGGCCACGCTGAGTTACGCGTTGCACCGGTATTTCGCGGCCGAAGCCAGTCCGTATCGGTGGGGTTTCCGGGAGTTGGCTCCGGGCCTAGGCGCTCGTGTCTTCCATCGCGGGCCGGGTGAGACGTCGGCGTCGGAGCTTCCCGCCGAACTGGCGTCGTGGACTTCAAGCATCACCGAGGACGATGATCTACCCCGTCTTCCCGGCGCGGTGGCCGAGGCGGTGTCGGGCGAAATCGAGAGAGGCAGCCGCGTAGCCGGTCCGCTTCGAGCGGAAATCGTCCGGTCGTTCGGCACCGAGGGCATTGACGAGCTGATCCGCCAGTCGGGGTCGGGCGCCGCGGAGGTCGTAATGACTCCGTGTCGGCCGGTGGAGATGGGACTGCTTGGCTATCGCATCGGAATGGAGGGAGACCGGATCGATGTGGAGGGACGCGCCGTGCCATCAATCGATCCGCTTGCTGGCATTAGTCGGTCGCCAGAGGCGAATCGCTGGACGCACCTGTTGCGACGCGAGGCCCTACGGTATCAGATGTTGGAGTCAGACGATTCGGCCGAGCCGCGGAGCCGGACGCTGCATCTCAACCGGGTTTTCCGCCAGCTGGTCGAGGCGGGGCGCCAAACCTCGGTCGCCCCGCTGAAGCGGCTGGCGTACTACCTTCCCGCTGACAGGACAGGAATTATGCATAGCCACAAGATGGTGGTTGCCGCGCTAGTGCAGAGCGCCGCCAGGGCCGGACTGAGGCAATCGCCGGATGTACCGACGCTGTCCGGGGTACTGACGGACTTCCTGGAGGAACTCATCGGGATGGGTGACGGAAACGGGCCAAGGCGAGGGCGCCGGATCGGCAGGCGAGTAGCCTCGCGGCTCGAAGATGCCGTCCTAGGGGGTACAGTGCGGGTGGAGTCCTCGGACAGCAACTATCCTCAGTTCCTTTACCGGCCAGAAGGATGGAGCAGCGATCTGGCGCTAATGAGGTCGTCTTCGATGGTTTCTGAACTTGCCCCCCTCGTCCTCTACCTGCGCCATGTCCTGGGGCGGGGAGATGTGCTCATCATCGAGGAGCCGGAGTCGCACCTTCATCCCGCCATGCAGGTCGAAGTGATCGGTTGGGTTGCGAGAATCGTGCGTGCTGGCGTGCGCGTTATCGTAACCACACACAGTGAGTGGGTCCTGGACGGACTGGCCAACATCGTGAACGCTTCGCGAGTTGCCGAGCCTGCTGATCCGACTGGCGACCACGAGCCTGTGCTCCGTCCGCGCGAGGTAGGCGCGTGGCGCTTCTTGCCCGCCACGGCCGCACGCGGCGTGGTCGTCGAGGAAATCGAGATCGATGACGAGGGGATGTACCCTTCGGGATTCGACGAAGTCGCGGTGGGTCTTCACAACCGGTGGGCGGAACTCGACAGCCGGGTTGGCCTGACCGATTGATGGGTGAGGTCGAGAAGATTCGGCGGAGCTTCAGCAACACATGCATCGTCACCAGCTTGAGGCGCCGAGAGTGCTCGGTGAGTCTGGCCGGGGTCCCTGAGCCGCACCTGCTGATCGATCTGGATCTTCCGGGATCGCCCCTGGACGACCGATCGGTTCGGTGTGACTACCTGGTGTTCGCCAGCGATGGGAAGCGTCGGTTACTGGTGACGCCGGTGGAGTTCAAGACGAAATGGCGCGAGAAGGTTGTGAAGCAGCTTCAGGCGGGGGCGGATGAGGCGAACCGACACGTCCCGGTGACACCCGCCGCCACATTCCGGCCTGTCGTCGCGCTACACCGATTCAGCCCGAAGACGGCACGGCGAAAGCTGCGTGAAAGGGTAGCCTTTAGGGGTCGGCTGGAACCAATCCGATTGGTGATGTGCGGGGAAGCGCTCGGCAAGGTGTTCGAAGCATGAGCGCAACCGGAGCGAAGGCCCGCAAGAAGCTCATCGAGGTGGCTCTGCCCCTTGACGCGATCAACGCCGCGTCGAGACGGGAGAAGTCCATCCGACACGGTCACCCGAGCACGCTACACCTCTGGTGGGCTAGACGCCCGCTGGCGGCGGCACGCGCCGTAATCTTCGCGCAGATGGTGGACGATCCGTCCGCGAATCCCGAGCAGTTTCCGACCAGAGAGGCTCAGGAGCGTGAGCGGGAGAGGCTCTTCGGGATCCTGGAGCGACTGGTCAAGTGGGAAAACACGACAAACGAGGACCTCCTCCGGGAAGCGCGAGCGGAGATTCTACGGAGTTGGCGGCGGACCTGCGCGGACAACGCGAGCCATCCCCGAGCGACGGAGCTGTTCGACGCGGATCGCTTGCCCGCCTTCCACGACCCGTTCGCCGGCGGGGGAGCCCTCCCCTTGGAGGCACAGCGCCTCGGACTGGAGTCGTACGCCAGCGACCTGAATCCCGTGGCGGTCCTGATCAACAAGGCGATGATCGAGATTCCGCCGAAGTTCGCGGGCCGTCCTCCGGTCAACGCGGATGTCCGAGCGGCACGCGAGGTGGTCGAACGTGAGTGGACGGGCGCACGTGGGGTGGCGGAGGACGTGCGGTACTACGGGCAGTGGATGCGGAACGAGGCTCACCGACGGATCGGGCATCTGTACCCGCAGGTCGAGGTGACGGCGGCGATGGTGCGGGAGCGGCCGGATCTGAAGCCGTACCAAGGGAGGAAGCTGACCGTGATCGCGTGGCTCTGGGCGCGAACGGTACGGAGTCCCAACCCGGCGTTCGCCGACGTTGAGGTTCCGCTGGCGTCCACGTGGATGCTGTCGACCAAAAAGGGGAAGCAGGCGTACGTGGAGCCGGTGATCGAGGGGAGGGGGTATCGGTTCCGGGTCAGGGCTGGGTCACCTCTTGACCCTGTAGCGGCGAAGGTGGGGACGAAGATATCCCGCGGTGCATTCCGATGCCTGATGTCTGGAACACCGATGCCATATACGTATATCGACGACGAAGCCAACGACGGGCGGATGCGTGATCGCATGCTGGCGGTCGTCGCCCAAGGCGTTCGCGAACGCGTATACCTCGCGCCGACGACCGTGATGGAGAGGTTGGCACGAAGTGCGAGACCAACGTGGAAGCCAAGTCTTCCAAGTCGAGGGACGTGGGCTAGCAACGCGCAAGGACGGCGATATGGTTTCCAGACCTTCGGCGACTACTTCACCCCCCGCCAACTGGTCGCACTCACCACGTTCTCGGACCTCGTCGGCGAGGCGACCCAGCGGATCGAAGGGGACGCCATCGCCGCGGGCCTCCCCGACGACGACCGCCCCCTCCGAGACGGCGGCACCGGCGCGCGGGCGTATGCCGAGGCTGTCGGACTGTATTTGGGGCTTGGGGTGGACAAGTGTGCAGATTATTGGAGCAGCATTTGTACGTGGCACGCATCCAAACAGTTAATTCGAAATACATTTGGCAGACAGGCGATTCCCATGACGTGGGATTATGCTGAAGCCAACCCGCTGGGTGAATCAACGGGCAATTGGATTGCTATGGTGAATTGGATCTGCAAGAGCACAATGATCGTTCCGGCCAGCACTCAAGGGTTCGGAGTTCAGGGTGACGCTTCGTCAACAACGGTATCCACTAACAAGATGGTCTCTACCGATCCGCCGTACTACGACAACATCGGGTACGCCGATCTATCGGACTACTTCTACGCATGGTTGCGCCGTTCCCAGAAGGCAGTCTATCCGAGCCTCTTTGCGACATTGGCTGTCCCGAAGGGCGAAGAACTAGTCGCCACCCCCTACCGACACGGTAACAAGCACGCAGCAGAGGCCTTCTTCTTGAAAGGGATGACACAGGCGCTCCGCCGACTCGCTGAGCAGGCCCATCCCGCATTTCCTGTCACCGTCTACTACGCCTTCAAACAGTCTGAGACGAGGGGGGACAGTGGAACGTCTAGCACGGGCTGGGAGACCTTTCTGGACGCGGCGATCCGCTCGGGGTTTACGATCACGGGCACTTGGCCGATGCGCACCGAACTCGCTAACCGGATGATCAGTCGAGGCACCAACGCCCTCGCCTCCTCCATCGTCCTCGTCTGCCGCCGCCGCCCCACCACCGCTCCCCTCGCCACCCGCCGCGAATTCCTCACCGCCCTCCGCTCCGAACTCCCCCAGGCCCTCCACCTCCTCCAGTCCGGCAACATCGCCCCCGTAGACCTCGCCCAGGCCGCCATCGGCCCCGGCATGGCGGTATACACCCGCCACGGGACGTTCTTCATACGGATCCACGTCTCAATCCTCAGGGCCCGCCGGGGCAAGCGCACAGGCCTTGGCCACCCAGTACGCATCGGACCCTACTCGTCCTCCGAATTGGCGCTAGCCGCGTGAATCGTAAGCAGTAGTTCCGCGTCGTCGATTAGCCGGTACTCAGCATCCCGCCCCGACAACCGCAGGCTATTCTCCAGAATGATGCGGACGCCCTCGCCTCGTCTGTCCATCAAAGTCTCGCGGTCCGTTTCCAGCCACGGTATGTCCCCGGGAACAGGGCACTTGGCCAGCAGGCTCGTCACCACATCGTTCCTGGACGCCTGGAGGTGTACGAGACTCTCGGCGGTCATTGAATTCATGATGGCACCCGGCGAGGACACCTCCAGACGGTCATCGAAGAGGCGCAACCGTATCTTTGAGCCATGAATCGAGTAGTCGCGGTGGGCCACGGCGTTGACGAGAGCTTCGAAGACGGCAGCCATGTCGAACTGTGGGCGGTCGACGCGCCCCATGTCCTTGAAGCCGAGCACCTTCATGTTTCTCGCGACGAACCGGCATGACTGCTCCACTTGGTGGTCCAACGGTCCCGTTATGTCCAGTGCGTCCATCTGGTAAGGTCTACCCCACCCGCGTGGGCGAACTCGGCGGCCCCGGTACGCGACCGCCTGAACGAAAGCGTTGGGCAGCCAATCGCGCGGATTCCGCGACGCCATCAAGACTCCCGAAACAGTGGGTCTGAGCACTCCGCCATCGTCTCTCCGAGCCATGTGAAGCTTCGACAGAAGGCCGTCGCGGTCATCACCAGTTCGGGAAGTCCGGAACCTCTCCCACAGCTCAGGCGACAACGCATCAAGGCGAGCTCGGTGCACGATCTGTTCGTCAAACCGAATGATGCGCGTCTGGCTTCGCTGCTGAAACAGTCGCGCGAGATAGTCTTGCGACATCGCCCGCTTGGAATCGCCGACCCGATGCAGATGTCCACTAGGGCTTCGGTGCACGAACAGGCTGCGCTCGATCTCCACCTTGACCACGGCCAGCTCCTCGCCCGTGTCCGAAGGCAGGCGAAGCGCGTCGATCACGGGAGCGAGCGGAGGCTCAATCGAGTCAGTACATACGTCACGAACCAGCGTGACCACCTGCGGAACACGATCGTCGGGAATCCCCACGATCTCGCGAGACTTGTCGTTCACGCCAAGTACGCACACTCCCCCCCGTCCGTTGGCGAACGCCGCCATCTCGTCGGCCAGGTCACGCCGATCCGGGCCGCGTACCTTTCCGCCCGCGAAGCGGACCTCCTTGAGCTCTAGAAAGGTCGTCTCGCTCAGCCGAATTGCCTCCAGCAGCTCCGACCGACCATCAAACACCGGAAACCTCCCGCCCCAACCTGCGATAACGGCGCTTGAACGCTTCCCGGCCGCCTTCCATGACGCGGCAAACCTCCTCGCGCATAGTGTTATGCAGCAGCGATCCGGACTGATGCACGATGCACTGTCCTGCCCTGAAAACGAGTGCGTGCAACATCTCGGCGTCCCCGTTCACGACGATGTTGGGATTATGGGTTACAACGATTAGTTGGCACCGCATCTTGTTTTGCCGCATCTGCTGCACTACCAGGTCGTAGATCAGATGGTTGTCAAGGTCGTCCTCCGGCTGGTCCAGCACCAGCGGTTCCTCGCCGTGAGCCAGCAGAAAAGCCAACATCGCCGACGCCCGCTGACCGGCGGACGCCTGCCCGATCGGGTGAAAGTCCGTTCCCCTGCCCGACCGACTGTACTCCACGATCAATCCGTCCTCGGGGAACCAGGTCATCAATCCGTCGAGAAACGCGGAATCCTCGTTGTTCCTCCGCACGAGGTGCTTGTTGAAGTGACCGCCGAATCTGGGCTGTCCGTCGCTGGCGGCGACCAAATCCCTTTTGAGGGTGTCCAGCCGATCCTCAACTGCTCGCCGCCGGTCCTCCAGATTGCCCGGTAGCTCGGCAAGGAGTTTGGCCACAATGCCCTTTATTGGCCGTCCGTCTTCCATCCTAAGGATATCGTCGGTGAACCGGTCGTCTTCAACCCCCAGTGCTTTCCGCCAGGATCGCTCAACAAAGATCGGTGCCACTCCGTACGGGCACACTTGGATCCTGACGAATGTGTTCGTCCCCAGCGCTGATGTCAGGAACTCTACCCGGCAATCGGTCACCGAGCGACGTGCGCGCAGGATTTCGCCAAATTGCCCATCCGCAACGACAGTCAGCCGATCGCGCTCCTCCTCCTTCGACTCCAGACGACGCTGCTTAGCGCGCAGGCGCGTGCGCTCCTGCACTAGGCGGCCATATTTGTCTGGATCCTCAACCCCTTCCTGGACGTCATCTACAAAAGAGCTATATTCGGAGTGGGCCCGGCTACATGTGCGGCGCCACCCACTCTCCTCCAGAACACTACGCTGACGCGCTACTGCCCGGCGCAGTCGGTCTGCTTCGTTCCGAAGATTCACGGCCACTGCGAGCACAGCCCGATCCAGGGCCGCCACCACGTCCAGCGCCTCTCGGTCTTCCGGCGCTGTCTCCTCAAAGAGCCCGGCCCGAAAGTCATCTGGAAGGAATTCCGAAGCGGTTTGATCGATTCGCCGCGCCGCCTCCTCGGTGGTCTCAAAGTGCCGTTCGAGTTCAGCCTGTTGGCGACTTCGACTACGGTACTCCTTCAGAATCCGGGCATGTCCAGCCTTCTCGTAACCTTCGAGTTGTCGCTCCGCGTCCTCTAGGCTGACCAAGAGATCGTCGAGATCTTTGGATATCTCGGTGTCAAGCGCTCGAATTCGTGCTCTCGTTGCAAGGAATGCATCACGCGCCTTCCTCACGTCGTGCCATCGCTCATCCGCACCGGAAGATCTGTCGATCTCGTGCAGTAGAGCACTCTGGTCCTCGCCCGCCAATTCCGCGATCTGCCCCTGGCTGAAGATCCGTGCCGGAAACCGTGTGCGAGTTACCGATTGAGACGCTGATGTGAGCCATTCGCCCATGCCCTCGTCCTTCACCAGCAGCGCACCGGCATCCTGCTTCCAAGTCAACCGATGCCGCACGCCCTTCCGCCTCACGACGACGACTATTTCCGTGTCTCTCGTGAGGCCACCGTCGTCGGAGCGATGTTGGGGAGTTCGGTTGAACCGCTCGAACACCTTGCGTGTATTGCTTCCATCTTCCAGCCGACTCAGTTCGTCCTCCATACGCAGGGCCAGGCGTAGCGAGTGAATCACGGTGGACTTGCCCGTGCCCCTCCCTCCCACCAAGGCGTTCAGCCACGGACTGAATCGGAACTTCGCGGGCTCTCCCCGTCCCATGTAGCGGGCATCGCGGATCTCAACTGACTCCACGAAGAACTCCGGCGTCAAGTTGGCATTGCCGCGTCCTTCCTCGTCGCTACGGAGGATCGAAGACGCATCGCCGTCCAGCAGGGCCAGACGCAATCCCTCCAACGACGGCTCGGCCATCTTGACCCAAGTGTAGTGGGAACCGGGCGACCGGTCGCGGCCGGGGACGCCGTGATCGTCCGTTCCGATGACCTCCGTCCATCCGAGCTTGCGTTGACTGTATATCCGCGGCTTGGGCGCATTGCGATCGACAATCTCCATGGCCAAGATCCCGTCGCAATCGAGCACCTGAGCGGTTGTGCTCGAATCGAGTGCGGTACCGCGTCGCGATCCGTCGTCGCCCGTGGCTAGTCGAAACAGTCCCTTGTCGCGATCCGCATGCGCTGGAATCGGAATACCTCCATGCTCGATCACGATCCGCACGACCTCGATTCCCGACTTCTGTGTGACACCGTCGCTGTGACCTTTCGTTCCGCGATAGCCCACCGCACCCAGCAAAGTGTCGATGGCGTCCGTGGTCGTGTCCGGGGCGAAGATCGCCAACAGGTGGAATCCTCCGTTGACAGATAGTTCCACACCCGGGAACAAATGTAACGGTCGGAATCCCTCCGGTGGATCCGCCTCCATTGCCGCGAGAGCCAACTTCAGCCGGTCAATCCAGACACCTGAATTGTGGTCCGTGACGGCCACGCAGTCGATCTCGGCACCCATGAACCGAAGCAGCCATTCCAAAGGCGTGATCGAATCCTGTTGCGATCCCACCCCATAGTCCACCGACGCCGGAGTATGCGTATGAAAGTCGAACTTCCACCAACGCGCGCCCGGGTACGGCCATTGGGAATCCTGGAGTGAAGCACCGCTCATCCTCACCCCCCCTACCTCAGCGGATCCACCACGGTCAGAAACGGAAACCGGTGGAAACCGGTGTCCCGCGTGCAGATCCTGCTCACGCCATGCTCCCGCATGAGAACGGCCGTATGCAGATCGTACATTTGATTGCCCCGGACATCCGGCAGCTCCCCCACCGTCTGCCCCAACACCGCCGCATGCCGACGGGTCGGAAGCAGCAGCGCGATCCCCGGCGACTCCACCAGCGCCGCGACAAACCCGCGCGCCTCCGCCGATGTCCACGGAGACCGGAACACCCACCGG
Source organism: Longimicrobiales bacterium (assembly GCA_965204275.1). GTDB lineage: Bacteria > Gemmatimonadota > Gemmatimonadetes > Longimicrobiales > Gaopeijiaceae > Bin94. Next base: position 52,795 of record CBDBEC010000002.1, on the reverse strand, counting down.
TGCGTACTGGCCCGCAGGAACTCATAGCAGGTGGTCCAGGTCAGAAACGCCGGTGACGGGGAGCGCCGGGCGTCCTCGATCCGGCGACGGCAGGGCCCGTGATGCTCCGAGTCCTCGTCAGCCGCGTAGAGGAGCACGTTCGTGTCGAATACCAGCACCTACTTGCCCTCCATCACGCCGTACAGTTCTTCCCGGTTCGAGACGTCCACCCTCTGGCCACCACTCCTCCAAGACGGCAGCGGCGGCAGGGGCTTCGCGTCCTCCTCCTCCGCACCCGGGTCGGCGAGCACCCTCCTCAGCCCCGCCTCCACCAAGGCGGACATCGTCGTCCGACGCCGGGCGGCCTCCTCCCGCAAGCGCCGCATGACGGTGTCGTCTATGTTCAGAGTCGTCTTCATACGGATGACAATACAGCCCATATGGTGATATGGCAACCGGCACCGAAATCCCCCGAGCTTCCGCCGCCTCTATCTTCGTTAGTGTCCCGTAAGCCCGTCAATCACCGCCTCCACACCGGTCGCCACCCGGACCCGAACCCAATCAATGAAGCTCGAACACCTTCACCCCCACGCCCGGGTGGGAGGCATCGCCCCCGAAGGACCGGTCACGATCGTCGCCACCAAGTGGCTGGGATCGCACGCGATCGAAGTCAACTACCGGATCCCAAAGGGCGGCGTGCGTACCAGTATCCTCTACCGGGCCGACGAACCCACGCTCGAGCCCATCGCCCAGCCCCGCCCCTGGACCTTCGACGCCGACGGCGCCCTCTTCCGCCTCGTCTCCGAAGCCCAGCGCATCCGTCTCGCCCACCTCTTCGATCCCCTTCTCGCGGTGCACACCTCCCTGGTGGAGCCCCTTCCGCACCAGATCACCGCGGTCTACGAGTCCATGCTGCCCCGCCAGCCCCTCCGCTTCCTCCTCGCCGACGACCCGGGCAGCGGAAAGACCATCATGGCGGGTTTGCTCATGAAGGAGCTGATCGCCCGCGGCGACCTCGAGCGCTGTCTCGTGGTCTGTCCCGGCAGCCTTGCCGAACAGTGGCAGGATGAGCTGGAACGCCGCTTCCAACTCCCATTCACCGTCTATTCCAGCGAAGGGCTTCAGACGGCACGGCCGGACAACTGGTTCGAGAAGAACGACCTCGTGATCGCGCGTCTCGACATGCTCTCCCGCAACGAAGAGGTGCAGGAATTGCTCAAGGCACCCGATTGCCGCTGGGATCTGGTGGTGTGCGACGAAGCCCACAAGATGTCGGCGGCGTACTTCGGCCGGACGATCAAGTACACGAAACGCTACCGGCTGGGACAGCTCCTCGGTCGCCTCACCCGTCACTTCCTGCTCATGACGGCGACGCCCCACAACGGCAAGGAGGACGACTTCCAGCTCTTCATGGCGCTCCTCGACGGAGACCGGTTCGAAGGTCGCTTCCGCCCTACCGTCCACCGCGCCGACACCTCGGACCTGATGCGGCGCATGGTCAAGGAGAAGCTCCTCAAGTTCGACGGTACTCCGCTCTTCCCGGTGCGCCGGGCCTACACGGTGCCCTACAGGCTCTCCGCGGCCGAGGCTTCCCTGTACGACGCGGTCACCCACTACGTGCGGCGGGAGTTCGATCGCGCCGAGCGGCTGGAGGGCGGGAAGCGAACGACCGTCGGCTTCGCGCTGACCATCCTGCAACGTCGTCTCGCGTCTTCGCCCGCGGCGATCCACAGGTCCCTGCGCAGGCGGCGGCAACGGCTCCGGGACCGGCTGAAGGAGATGGAGGAGATTCTTCAGAGCGGCTCTGTCGGCGCGCCGTACCTGTTCACCGGAGCCGATCTGGACGCCGAGGATATCGAGGACCTGGAGGACATTCCCGAGGCGGAAGCCGAGGCGGTCGAAGTGGAGATTCTCGACCGGGCCACGGCCGCGCGGTCGAGCGCGGAGCTGCGGGCGGAGATCGAAACGCTGCGCGAGCTCGAGCGGTGCGCCCGGGAGGTGCTGAACCGGAGCGACGACACCAAATGGCGGGAGCTGGCGGGTCTGCTGCGCAAGATCTTCACCCCTGCCGCGCTCACCGGCCGGGTCACGGAGCCCGGCACTGCCTACGAAGCGGAGGAGGTTCCGCCGCCGCGACCCTCCCCGGGTCAGAAACTCGTGATCTTCACCGAACACAAGGACACGCTCAACTACCTGCACGACCGCATCAGGACGCTGATCGGGCGGCCCGAAGCAGTGGTGGTGATCCACGGCGGCATGAATCGCCGCGACCGGCTGAAGGCGCAGGAGGCGTTCCGCCACGACGCCGACGTGCGCGTCCTGCCGGCCACCGACGCGGCGGGCGAGGGAATCAACCTGCAGCGAGCCCATCTGATGGTGAACTACGACCTGCCCTGGAATCCGAACCGCCTCGAACAGCGCTTCGGCCGCATTCACCGCATCGGCCAGACCGAAGTCTGCCACCTTTGGAACCTAGTCGCCGAGGACACGCGCGAGGGCAACGTCTACCAGACGCTTCTGGACAAACTGGAGACCGAGCGGGAGGCCCTGGGCGGGCAGGTCTTCGACGTATTGGGCCAGGTCCAGTTCGAGGGCCGATCCCTGAAGGACCTGCTGGTCAAGGCCGTCCGGTTCGGAGAGCGGCCCGAGGTCCGCGCCCATCTGACGACGGTGGTCGGGGAGGCTCTCGACCGTGATCGCCTGACCGGCCTCATGCACCGGCACGCCCTGGCGCAGGACATGATGGACACCAGTCGGCTGCACTCTGTGCGGGAGGAGATGGAGCGCGCGGAGGCCCGGCGTCTCCAGCCCCACTTCATCGAGGCGTTCTTTCTGGAAGCGTTCAGGAAGCTCGGTGGTTCGGCAAGGCAGCGAGAGTCGCGGCGCTACGAGATCTCCAGCGTGCCCGCGGCGGTACGCAGGCGGGCGGGCGAGATGGGCACGCGGGATCCGGTTCATCGCCGATACGAGCGCATCGTGTTCGAGAAGACGCTGGTGGCTCCCAAGGGGCGGCCCCGCGCGGCCTTCGTGTGTCCGGGGCACCCGCTACTGGATGCGGTCCTCGATCTGACGCTCGAACGGAACCGCACGCTCCTGAAGCGTGGGGCCGTGCTGGTGGACGAACGTGACCACGGCGTCGAGCCGCATGTTCTTCTCTACCTGGAACACGCGATCAGCGACGCACGGCCGACGCGGGACGGGAAAGCACGCGTCATCTCGAAGCGGATGATCTACGTGGACTTCGGCCCGGACGGACCACGCGGTCACGTGCGTTACGCACCCTACCTGGATCTTCGGCCGCTCAACCCGGATGAACCCGCGCCGACGGAGATCCTGAGCCGCCCGGAGTGCATGTGGATTGCCGACGATCTCGAAGACAAGGCGGAGACCTACGCCACGGCCGAGGTGGTGCCCCGCCATCTGACCGAAGTCCGGGAAGCGCGGACGGCTGTCCTCGACAGGACCGAGGCCGCGGTCAAGGACCGTCTCACGAAGGAGATCTCCTACTGGGACCACCGCGCCGAGGATCTGAAACTCCGGGAAAAGGCCGGGCGCCCGAACGCCCGACTGAATTCTCGGGAGGCCGTCAAGCGGGCGGACCAGCTGCAGGCCAGACTCTCGGAGCGGCTCGACGAGTTGGCTCTGGAGCGGAGTATCTCGGCCGGGGCGCCCCGCGTGCTGGGAGGAATACTGGTCGTGCCCAAGGGACTTCTGGACAGGATCGCCGGGTTGCGTGAGAAGAAAGACCCGGTGACGACGGACACCCAGGCCATCGCGGCGCGCGCCCGCGCCATCGTGATGGATGTGGAGCGCGGATTGGGATTCGACCCCACCGACAGGGAGTTCGAGAAGCTCGGTTATGATGTCGAGAGCCGGGTCCCCGAGTCCGGCAAGCTACGGTTCATCGAGGTGAAGGGGCGCGTCGAAGGCGCACCCTCGATCACCGTCACCCGAAACGAGATCCTGTTCTCGCTCAACAAGCCGGACGACTTCATCCTGGCCATCGTGGAGTTCCTGCACGACGGCGGACACCGGGTTCACTACCTGCGACGGCCGTTCCGCCGGGAGCCGGATTTCGGGGCGACCGGCGTCATGTACGACTTCTCGGACTTGCTGGAGCGCGCGGGAGAGCCGTCGTGAGGTCGAGTCCCCCTATACCGCCACCGTCAGCCGCGCCTCGAACCCCGCCGACACGTCCCCCGTCATCCCGGCCATCTGGCGCGACACTCCGTCCCGGAACACGCCGTCCCTCTCCAGCGAGACGCGCCGCATGATCCGCACGCTGTCCTCGTAGCCTTCCGTCGCGTACACCTCGTCGCAGGCGGCTTCCGGGAACGCGAGCTTATTTCGGACCTAGAAAGGCGCGTCAGCGTCTCAGACCGACGATGTCGGGCTGCCCACGTCAGATCTCCTCCTGCCACGCCAGAAGGCCATCAACAACGGCGTCATTGATCCACCGGTCGAAGCGGGTCCGCGCATCGGCCGGATCCTCCCTGTAGCTGATCTGGAACGGGCGCTTGCAAACCGGCTGGACCTTCGTGACCAGAGTACCGCCCGACTCTTCGACATCGCCGCTTCGCTCTTTCGTCGCCAGGCACGCAGTGGCAACCAGGAGACCCGCGAACTCATGGCCAATGCCATGGATCGAGACCAGGATCTCGTGGCGGCCGTCGGTCTTCAGGTTCAGGGCGGCCCAGCAGTGGAAGATCCGGGTGTTGGCGAAGTATCGCATCGCCTTGGCGGTCTCGACCACCTGGTAGCCGTAGTACGACCTCCGGTCAGGATCGTCGTCGGGGCTTGAGGTGACCCAGAAGTCTCCGCTTGTCCCAAGCTGAGAGGCGAGAACCGTCTTCAGTTCGGTTTTCGCCATCCCCAGCTGGTCGTGGGCCGCTGTGCCCAAGGCCCGACCGATGTCCTTCGCCCTCTCCCATTCGTCCTGACTGCGTTGCCGACGCCTGTCGAGTTTGTCGGCCACCGATTGGATTACGGCCGTACGGTGACGGCTTTCCGCGATGACGTGCCGTGCTTTTCCGATGGCCCCGTATATCGCACGCCGCTGAATGTCCGCAAAAAGCTTCACGAGGGGAGCGAGGTGTCCACCGTCGGCAGCTTCCAACGCCTCGATGTAATCGCTCCGCTTGGCATCGGTGACGACGAGGGTGAGCAATCCCGCACGAATCATGACCAGCGTCGCGAGCGCCCGCGCGACGCGCCCGTTCCCGTCCCGAAAGGGATGGATCTGGGCGAACCGGTGATGCAGCCATGCCGCTTCGACCTCGGGAAAGACGCCTGCTTTCTGGTGGCTGGCGTGCATCTCCACCAACCGGTCCATCTCCGAAGCCACCTGTTCGGGCGGACAGTACTCGTGAATCCGACCGTCCGGTCGCACGGGGCTGTTCGGCCGCTTCTTGTATTCGCCCTTGACGAGCGGCATCTCGACGCTGCGCCCGAAGGTGTTCCGAGCGGAGGCGGTGTCCTGATGCGCCAGGAGAACCACGTGCAGCTCCTTGACGAAGCTTGTGGAGAGCTCTCTTTCGCGCTTGACGAACTGAAAGAGCCCGTCGAGCGCCATTTCGTGATCTCGGATGATGTCGCTAACGAGCGCCGGATCACGGTTCGTGGCAGTCTGCGCAATGAGGTTCTCGTGGATGCCCCTTTCCAGCAGGATTTCGGTGGTTCCCCGATCAAGGGTGTAGATCCGCTCGATCAGGCCCGTCTCGATCGCCCACTCCCGTCCGAGTCGCTCGTTGAAGGCCCTGACGGCCCCGTGGGCTGCCATCTCTTGACGATTCTCGTTCCAGAACTCGGCCAAGTGGCGCAGATCCCCGTCAGCCAGACGCTTCCAGTCCTCCGGCAGATCCTCGATGGGTCGCCAGCGATGAGCGACCTCCGCTTTTTGGGGATTCAAAGGCATGCTTGTGTACCTTTCCAATGGATGCGGGAATCAGGTGGAAGTTCGGTGAACGTAACGTCACGCCCCCGGCAGCACCGCGATGTCGGGACATTCGATCAGCGTCCGGTCCGCCGTCACCAGCGTAAGCCCGTGAACCATGGCGGTCGCGGCGATGAAGCGGTCGGCCGGATCGTCATGGGGAAGGCGGACGGTGCGGCTTCGGAGCGCAACCTCGTGGGTCAGGGGGAGCTCCCGCATCGGCATGGTCGCGAGGGCCGAGCGGATCCACCACCAGGGATCGGGAGCGAGTTCAACCCGGCCCTTCTCCGCGAGAAGCAGCGCCTCCCAGATGCTCACGGGGGAAAGAGCCACGGTGTTTCCAGCCTTGGACAGAGCGGCGCGGGCCCTGGTCGAGACGCGGTCCGGGCTCCCTACGCTCCAGATCCAGACGTGGGTGTCCAGCAGCAGGTTCAAGGCGCCTCGCCATCATCTTCGCCGGACATCGCGTCCGAGCGGTAGACATCCCAGTCGGACAGCTCCGATATAGGCGAAATGATGTCGCCCGTGATCACGGTGACATCTCGCATCGCCCCCAGCCACTCCACCGGTTCGGCCTCGGCGTCAGGACACGGATCGTTCGCCTCGGACCGGGAGTCGGTCGTGTCGTCCCGGACCGCCGGAGACGGGCCGTAGGCGGCGCGGGCCCGCTCGCGCACCAGTCCGAGGTCCAGGTTCGGGACCGCATGGCGGCTCAGGATGTGGCGCAGTTCCCCCTCCAGCGAGCGGTGATTCGCCTTGGCCCGCGCCTTGAGCCTCGCGATGACCTCGTCATCGACGTTCCTTATGGTGAGTACGCCCATCGGTGCTCCTGCCTCCGTGTTCGAATGAGGAATGCATAATGTATTTGAAATGCAGTCATAATGCCTGCGGAAACCGGTCGCTCGTGCCGGTTCAATCCCCTTCGGCACCCGTGCCCCCGGCGGCGAGCGCGACGACCTCGATGGCGGCCTCGCGCATCGTGACCGCGAGCGACCGTCCGTCGGGGCTCACGCTGGGCTGGAGCGCTCCGAGCACGCCGGTCGTCACCTGTTCCGTCGCGCCGGTGACGATGTCCGCCCGCCACACCTGGAAGGGCCCGACGCCGTCGTTGCGCGAGTAGAAGAGCGACGCGCCGTCGGCGCTCCACTCGGGCGCGCTGTAGGGTTCGCCGTTGGCGAAGGAGATGACGGCCGTGGGGGTTCCCCCCGCTGCCGGCACCGTGTAGACGGTGACGCGTCCGTCCTCGAACGAGCGTCCGTAGAAGGCCAGCCGCTCGCCGTCCGGAGAGAAGCGGGCGCCCATGGCGGAGCCCCGGAACCCGTCGAGCGGGACCCGGACCGGGTCGCCGACGGCCACCCCCGCGGCGGGATCGACGGCGATAGTGTACACGGACCCCGGGTTCCCCTCGACCGGCGGGCCGTAACTGCTGAAGGCGAGCGCCCTCCCGTCCGGGCTCCAGTCCGGCTCGCCGGTGTCCGCGCCCGGTCCGAACCGCGTGAGCCGTGTCGGTCTCTCGCTCCCGCCAACCCGGACGAGCCATATGTCGTCGCTCCGCTCCAGGTGCCCGTGGAAGGCGAGCCACCGGCCGTCGGGCGACCACGCGGCTCCGTAGTCCTCGCCCTCTTCCGAGAGGAGCGTCCGGACAGTGCCGGCCGGGGCACCGTCCGCATGGAGGTCAAGGACCCCAAGGTCGAAGTCGACGGGCATGCGGACGCGTCGCCAGGATAAGGTGATGAAACCCAGCGCCCTTCCGGAGGGGTGCCAGGAGGGCAGGAAGGCGCTCGTGGAGCCCGACGTCGTCACATCGGCGGGTTCCCCTCCGGTAATCGGCACGAGGCCGACCGCCGTACGCGTGTGGTATACGCTGAGAGCGATGCGACCGTCGGCGAGCGGAGTGGCCGCGAGCACGTCGCGGCCGCCCCGCGCCAGCCGTTCGGCCGGGGCTCCGTCCAGTGGCACGCGCCATCCGGCGAAGAGCGAGTCGTCAACCCCGGCTGCCGCGAGATAGAGCGCTCCGCCCGTGGGGGACCACTCCACGCGGCGGTCCCATCCGAGCCGGAGGCCGGCGGCGAGCGTGCGCGTCTCGCCCGTCGCGATCTCCGTCACGGCCAGGGCCGCGCCTCCGTTCGCGGCGTGAAGGTACGCGACCGAGCGCCCGTCGGGAGACCGCACAGGCGCGGTCCATCCCCCGGCGCGGTCGACGAGCACGCTCGCGTGGCCGGGTCCCGGCGCATACGCGACCCACGCGGTATCGGCACCCGCGTATTGAAGCGCGGTCACGGTCCCGTCGGGAAGCAATCGCGGATAGTCGATGCGTGCGTCCCCGGGATCCACGATGCGCGACTCCTGGCCGGTGGCCGGGTCCAGGGTCCAAGCCCCGTGACTTTCGGACCAGCGGTCGACGTACACGACGCGCGAACCGTCGGGCGACCAGGTCACACGCGACCGTCCCGCCGGGGTGCTCGTCATCGCGAGGACGGCCCGGGTCCCCACGTCGTAGACCGTCAGTGACCTGCCGTCCGCAGCATAGTCGGCGAACACGACCCGGTCGCCGGCAGGCGACGGGATGCCCGGGTAGGCGTCGTAGAGGTCGGTGTGGACGTGTCGCGCGAGCACGACGTCGGAGACCTCTTCGACGTTGCCGCCGCACGCCGACACCGTGAGGAGCGGTGCTGCAGCAAGGCCGCGCAACAGCTGCCCACCGAAGGTGAATTTCATCCGATTCTCCGTCCGGTCATGCGATGGCGGTTCGGTGGTCCGCTCCCGCCCCCGGCCCATCTGCTCCCGGATTCCAGGAATCAACAGGCTCAATCGCGCGCGGTCAAGTCGCGTTTGGCTCAGCGGCTCGCGCCGGCTTATCGTGGAGAGATGACCTCCCCTTCGGCCGGCGGCCGCATCATCCTGGCCGGCCAAGCACGACACGATCTTCTGGTACGCCAGGAATCCGACGGCGTACACCTTCAACTTCGGCGAGATGGACCGGATTCCATACATGGCCCCGGGCCTGGTCGGCAGGGAGAAGGCCGCCCTCGGCAAGACGCCCACCGACGTGTGGTGGCACACCATCGTGAGCCCGACCGGACGCGAGAAGACGGGCTACCCCACCCAGAAGCCGCTCGGGATACTGGAACGCATCGTCGGTCCACTCCAGGCCCGGCGACACCGTGCTGGACTTCTTCGCCGGAAGCGGTACAACGGGCGAGGCGGCGGCACGCCACTGGTCGCCCGGCTGGTGCGCGACTCGGGAATCGATGTCCTGCGATCTCCCGACGCTGAGGCAGACAGGATCTTCGAGGGGTTCCGAACGGAGATCAAGATCTCCACCCTGTGGGCCAACGGAACCTACAAGTTCCAGCAGATCCGAGATCAGGACTATCAGCTCCTGGTTTGCCTCGGTGTTTCTCCAATTTGCCGCGCACGCTTGGGTCTTCGAGAAGGAGTTCCTATTGTCCGGCACCGGTGCACTCGCCGTACTGTCCCATCAGCACGGCGGCGCAGAGGGCCGCGACACCGCGTGGCTCAGCGTGTCGCCGGACGACGTGCATCCCTGGATGGATGACTTCGGCGGCGACCTCGGAACCGCTATGCGCCGCCTGCGGACGCTGGTGGGCTTGCGGTAGGGATCCATGTGACGAAGGCAGAGCCTCGGGCCGTCGATTCGCTCGGTCCATCCACCTGCATGGCCCCCGCAGGAGGCGAAAGGCTTGCATCATGCGACGCATCCTCACCGCCGTCGGCGCAGCCGTCATCGGCGCCGCAATCGCCACGGCATTTCCGATGCCGGTCGCAATCCCGGCGTCCCGTTCCGAGTGGACGAGGCGCCACCGCGACTGGCCGTCGCCGGGCGACCGTCGCGTTCCCCGAGTCCCGGATGCACGGCATCCCGCAGGCGCAACGGCATGACAATGCCGATTCCGCGACAGCAGCCATCGTCCTCGTGGCCCCCGCCGTCCTACCCCCCACCCCACTCCACCACCGCACAGGAACACCACGGCCCGTAGAACGGCCCCACCGTGCTGCGGGGCCCCGCGACCGCTCCCGCTGGCGAACCGCCCCGGCCCGGCCCATCTTTTGCGACCGCACCGATTCCGCCACCCCTCGATGCCCCCCCCTCCCCCATGCCCGACCCCACCGCCTACTGGGCCCGCAACCTCCGCTACCTCACCATCCTGCTGGCGATCTGGTTCACGGTCTCCTTCGGCTGCGGCATCCTCTTCGCCGACGCCCTAAACGCGATCCGCATCCCCGGCACCGGCTTCAAGCTCGGATTCTGGTTCGCCCAGCAGGGGTCCATCTACGTCTTCGTGGCGCTGATCTTCGTCTACGCACGCCTGATGAACCGCCTGGACCGGGAATACGGGATGGCCGAGGAATGAGGGGTTGGACGCCGGCTTCGCGTTCGGTCATCGAGGCCCCGCGGCCGACCCAGGCGCGTCTCCGCCTCTAACCCATGGACGTACGCCTCTGGACGTTCGTCCTGGTCGGCCTCTCCTTCGCCCTTTACATCGGCGTCGCGATCCGGTCGCGGGCCGGCTCCACGAAGGACTTCTACGTGGCCGGCACGGGCGTGTCCCCCCTCGCGAACGGGATGGCCACCGCGGCGGACTGGATGTCGGCGGCGTCCTTCATCTCGATGGCGGGGCTGATCTCGTTCATGGGGTACGACGGGTCCGTGTACCTGATGGGGTGGACGGGCGGGTACGTGTTGCTGGCCATGCTGCTCGCGCCCTACCTGCGCAAGTTCGGCGCGTACACCGTGCCCGAGTTCGTGGGCGAGCGGTACTACTCGCAGGTGGCGCGGGTGGTCGCCGTGGCGTGCGCCATCTTCGTGTCGTTCACCTACGTGAGCGGGCAGATGCGGGGCGTCGGCATCGTCTTCAGCCGCTTCCTCGAGGTGGACGTGACGGTCGGCGTGATCATCGGGATGGGAATCGTCTTCTTCTACGCCGTGCTGGGCGGGATGAAGGGGATCACCTACACCCAGGTCGCGCAGTACTGCGTGCTCATCTTCGCCTACATGGTGCCCGCGCTCTTCCTGGCGGTCATGCTGTCGGGCACGCCGATCCCGCAGCTCGGCTTCGGCGGTGCCGACCCGGAGAGCGGCGTCTTCTTGCTCGACAAGCTGGACGGGCTGCACCGGGAGCTCGGCTTCACCGCCTACACCGACGGCACCAAGTCGATGATCGACGTCTTCTTCATCACGGCGGCGCTCATGGTGGGCACGGCCGGGCTGCCGCACGTCATCATCCGCTTCTACACGGTGCCCAGGGTGCGGGACGCGCGCGTCTCGGTGGGGTGGGCGCTGCTCTTCATCGCGATCCTCTACACGACGGCGCCCGCGGTGGCCGTATTCGCGCGCACCAACCTGCTCGACACGGTGGCCGGGCAGCCGTACGAGGCGATGCCGGAGTGGTTCAGCAAGTGGGAGGACACGGGGCTGATCAGCTTCGAGGACAAGGACGGGGACGGGCACATCCGGTACGTTGGCGACGCCGCCGAGAACGAGCTGACGATCGACCGGGACATCATGGTGCTCGCCAACCCGGAGATCTCGCGGCTGCCGAACTGGGTGGTGGGGCTGGTGGCGGCGGGGGGACTCGCCGCCGCGCTGTCCACGGCGGCCGGGCTCCTGCTGGTGATCTCGTCGGCGATCAGTCACGACCTGCTGAAACGGGCGCTCAAACCCGGCATTTCGGAGAAGGGGGAACTGCTGGCGGCGCGGATCAGCGCGGCCTTCGCGGTGGTGGTGGCGGGGCTGCTCGGAATCAACCCCCCGGGCTTCGTCGCGCAGACGGTGGCCTTCGCCTTCGGTCTCGCCGCCTCGTCGTTCTTCCCCGTGATCATCCTCGGCACCTTCACGCGTTCAATGAACCGCGAGGGGGCGATCGCCGGGATGCTCTCCGGAATCACCTTCACGGCCGCGTACATCATCTACTTCCGTTTCGTGAACCCCGCCGCGGACTCGCCGGAGAACTGGTGGTTCGGCATTTCACCCGAAGGCATCGGGACCGTGGGAATGCTGATCAACTTCGCCGTCGCGCTGGCCGTGTCGAAGTTCACTTCCGCGCCGCCGGCGAGCGTGCGCGAACTTGTCGACCGCATTCGCGTCCCCGGAGGAACCGGGTAGGGAGGACCCCCATGGGATTCGCACCAGATTTGCGCCGCGCGGCCGCGGCGTGGGTGGCGGGGGGAGGGGTGGTCGCAGCCCTGTTGGCCGCGCCCGATCCGGCCATGGCCCAGACCGAGGCCCACTTCCAGTACGGAAGCCACACCAACCCGTTCACAGGGACAACCAGCGGCACCGTCATCCTCACGATGCAGCACGCGTCGATGTGGAAGTTCGGGGACAACTTCTTCTTCGTGGACTTCCTCGACGACGGCGGCGACGACGGGTTCAACGAGAAGGACGCCTACGGGGAATGGTACTCGAACCTCAGCCTGGGAAAGATCATCGGGAAGGATCTCGGGTTCGGGCCCATCGCGGACTTCGGCGTGTTCGGGGGCGTGGCCCTCGGGACCGACGCCAACTTCCGGCAGTGGCTTCCCGGCGCACGGATCGCGTGGAACCTGCCCCGCTTCATCTTCCTGAACACGGACTTCATGTACGGGATCGACGGTGGCAAGGGGATGGGCGGCGGAAGTCCCCCCGAGCTGGACGGACGCTTCGTCCTGGATGTGAACGGCCTGCTCCCCTTCAACCTGGGCAGCCTTTCGTTCTCGATCACCGGCCACGCGGAGTACGCCGGCGCCACCACGGACGAGTTCGGCAATGACGTGCCCGCCTCGATCCTGGCCCAGCCGCAGCTCCGGCTGGATGTCGGGCAGGTGCTGGGCGGCTCGGCGAACGGCTTGTACGCCGGGATCGAATACCATTACTGGAGAAACAAGCTGGGGACGGAGGTGGATGAGAGCGTGATTCAATTGCTGGTGGTATGGGGGTTCTGATCATGACCATGAAACGAAAGATGACGGCGGCGTGGCTCGCGCTGGGACTGGTCCTCGCGACCGCCGCCTGCACCGAGACCCGGAACCGGGAGCCGATCTACATGGCGGCCACGATCTCCGAGACCGGGCTGCGCGCCACCTCCGCCATCGAAATGGAGCGCGGCTACCGGACGGCGGTCGAGGTATTGAACAACCGGGGCGGAATTCAAGGGCGCGAGGTGGAGCTGGTGACCGTCAACGACGGGAGCGACCCCGACGTGGCCGTGCGCCACTACCACGCTTTCGTCGAGCGCTTCGACGTGTTGCTGGGTCCGTACAGCAGCCCGGTCACCGCGCCCGTGCTGGATGTGACCGAAGCGGCCGGGATTCCCCTGGTCGCGCCGCTGGCCGGCACGCCCACCATCTGGGCCGGCAAGGGACGGCAATGGAGCGTGCAGATGCTCCCCCCCGCCCCGGTCTACCTGCAGGGGTCGGTGGAGCTCGCCGCACAGGGCGGGGCCCGAACCGTCGCGCTCGTATACGAGGACACCCAGTACCCGGCGTCGCTGGCAGGCGGAGTGCGCGAGGCCGCCGGCACGCACGGGCTGGAGATCGTGCTGGACCGGGCCTACCCCGAAGGCGAGGCGGACTACGCGGCGCTCGCCAGCGCGGCCCGCGACGCCGGCGGCGACCTGTTAATCGGCGGCGGGTACTACGAAGATGCGATCGGCCTGACCAGGGCCGTGGCCGAAGTCGGCTACGAACCACTGCTGATCAGCCTGTCCCTGGGGCCGGGCGATCCCCGGTTCGCGACTGACGTGGGCGACCTGGCCCGCTGCGTGACGGGCAACGCCCCCTGGATCAACACGATCGGCACCTCCGGATTCATCGCGGAAAGCGCTCGGTTCGTCGAAATGTACGAGGCCGCGTTCGACAGACCGCCGGGATTCCACGCGGCGGCGGGGTTCGGGGCGGTCGAGCTGATGGCCGAGGCGATCGATGCGACGATTTCGCCCTCCGGATGGACGGACCGGGCCGCGATTCGCGACCACCTCTTCACCGCCTCGACGGAGACCGTCCTGGGGCCATTCGCCGTCTACCCGCTGGGGGACGGACAGGCCGGAGCTCAACGCGCGCTCAAGGGATTGCAGGTTCAGTGGCAGGACGACGGGCGGGGCGGACTGGCGCAGCGGATCGTCCACCCCGAGGCGGTGGCGCAGGCGGAGCCCTGTTTTTCGCGGTAGCGGCGGGGAAACATCCCTGGTCCGAGGGGTGTAGAATACCGCATAGTCGCCAGTGGTTTCTTCCACACGAAGAGAGCAGAGGTCTCTCATGAACCACCTCGGCATCTTCCTATTGTTGCTCTCGGGCGTGTCGGCCACGCAATTCCCCGTGTCCAGGCCCTCCACGGTCGCCTTTACCGCTGGCGTCAGCCGATCGTGGACCGCCCCGCCACCGTTCATGCGCGTGGCGGACGGAGGAGGCTCGGCTCCCGTGGTACGGATGCGGGCGGGCGCCGAGGTCAAAATGCCGTTGCGGCGACGATTCGCGCTCCAGTTCGGCGCCGTCTACTCACAGACGGGCGAGATATCGAGCTATCTCGAGAGCTTTTTGCAGGGTCCGCTGATCGAGGAGCGCCGGGAGGTGGACTACCTGGAGTTGGGCGTGCTTGGCAGGTTGGACATTCCGCACGAATCGAAGCAGCTGGGCCTGCATGTGCTTGCCGGACCCGCCATCGCGTTGCCGCTCGCATGCCGGACGGGGCGAAAGGCCGCCCAACCGCTGGGAGATTGCCGGCCAACCTCGTCCAGGTTCAACGTCCTGCTGTCCGGAGGAGCCGGGGTGGACGCTCGACTGAACGAGAGACTCGGTGCCACGGTGGGATTCCTCTACGGGCTCAGCCTGAGAGGGTTCACGGGCGGGGTCGACCATCTCCGTGTCCTGAGCCTGCGGGGAGGGCTGGTCTACAGCATCCCCTGAGTCACACGGGTGCGGACTATCGATCCGGGTCGCGGGAGCCTTCCCGGCCGGACGACGGAAGCGCACCGGTCTGAGGGCGGTCGGCCAACAGGTTCTCCAGGAACGCGACCTTCTCGTCGAGGCGGTGCACTTCGTCTTCGAGATACTGTCGCGTCTCCTGGTCCTTAAGCCTCTCCACCTCGGCTTCGAGCCGTTCAAACCGTTTCGTCCAGTCCCCCACGCCTCTCAATCCCCTTCTGGAAAACACCAGCCACAAGAGTGCGCCCGAGGCGACCACGAAGCCCGAAATCCCCAGGAATACGAATAGAAGTGGGATCACCGATCAATCTCCTTTCTAAGCCCTCGACATCCTCGCCGTCACCACCCCCGCCACCCCCAACCCCCCCAGAATCACCGCCCCACCCACCGCCAGGCGCGGCTGCGTCCCCACGATGATCCCCAGGATCAGCAGGTACAGCACGATCGTCGCCCCCGCCGTCCAGACCCCACCCGGCACCCGCAACGGCCGCTCCAGGTCGGGACGCGTCCGGCGCAGGCGGAGAAAGGCCGACAGCACCATCAGGTCCACCGAGATCGCCACCAGCATCATGAACTGGATCAGGAACTCCAGCGCGCCAGTCGAGGCCAGCACGAGGATCACGGTCCCGATCAGGAACAGACCCGCGACCGGCGTCCCCCGCGGCGAAATGTACTGGAAGATCTTCGGCGCCAGCCCCGACCGCGCCAGCCCGAAGGCCACCCTCGGCATGCCCAGGAAGTTGACGTTCCCCGAGCTGATCAGGATGAGCAGGCTGGCCACGACCACGAAGGTCGCGGCGGTATTCCCGAACACCCCCTGCACCGCGTCGCGCGCGACCAGCTCCGAACCCGCCATCTCCTGCGGGGTGAGCGCCGCCAGGTAGGCCGTGTTGACCAGCAGGTAGAGGACCGCCACCGCGACCGCGCCCCCGATCAGGATCCTGGGCAGCGACCGTCCCGGGTCGCGGATCTCCTCGGCCATCTTGGCCGCGTCCTCCCACCCGTAGTAGGCGAAGGCCACAGATTGGTACGCCAGCGCGAAGCCCAGCAGCGACGCGTGCTCCACGGTGGGTGGCGCGATCAGGCCGCTTCCGTCACCCGCCGCGATCCCGGCCGCCGCGATGGCCAGCAACACCGCCACCTTGATCGCCGTCGTGATGTTCTGGAACGTCGTGCCGACCTTGAGGCCGCCCAGGTGAAGGATTACGTACCCGGCCACGACGCCCACCGCGAGAAGGCGCACCGACCCGCTCCCCACCAGGATGATGATGTACTCCGCGATCGCCACCGCCTTGATCGCTCCCGAAAACGCCCGGCTCACCAACAGCTCCGACCACCCCGCCACGAACCCCGCGACGGGGCCGAACGCCTCGCGCGCGTACACGTATTTCCCCCCCGCCTTCGGCAGCGCGGCGGCCATCTCGGCCAGCACCAGCGTACTCAGCGCCGCAACCACCCCTCCCAGCACCCACACCGACAGGATCAGCCACCCGTTGGCCAGGTATTCCGCGATCAAACCGGGCGTGCGCAGAATCCCCGCACCGATCACGATCCCGACCGTGATCGCCAGCCCGTCGCGAATCCGCAGTACGCGCTTCATTTCGCTCATCGATTCCGTCCCTTTATCGCGGTTGGTTCCGGGCCGCCGCCTCCAGCTGTGCGAGCGTGCCGCGCGCGGCCTCGTCGACGGGAGCGTATTCAACGGCCAGCCGCCCATGCGGCAGCGCCTCCTCGATCCGCCCCGCCTGGGCCAGGGCGATGGCGAGGTGCAGGTGGGCGCGTGCGAACTCCGGACCGGCCGCCACCGCGCGCTCGTAGGACCGGATGGCCGCAGCCCGGTCGCCGGCGCGCAACTGCAGGTTGCCGATGTTCAGATAGGCCAGCGTCTCGTTGGGATTCAGGCTCAGCGCACGCTCGTACTCCCGCATCGCCCCGGCCGCGTCCCCGGCGGCGGCCCGCGTGATTCCCAGGTTGACATGGACGGAAGGCTGGACGGGGTCGGCGGCCAAACTCTCGGTATAGGCGGTGATCGCGCGGGAGTGGTCGCCGTTCTCGTGGTAGAGAGACCCCAGAGCGTGCAGCAGGCCGGCGTCGCCGGGAACCACGGCAAGCGCCCGCAGCAGCAGGCTCTCGGCAGCCTCCGCGTCACCCCCCAGCATCGCGTCCTCGGCAAGGAGGCTGAGGATCAGCGCCCAGCGGCGCCTCACCGCGGGAGCCTCGCCGGAGGCTGCGGCATGCGCGGTCCCGGCCGAGTCCGCCACATGCCGAGTCGCCAGCGCCAGCGCCCGGAGGTCCGGGTCGGGCGATGCGGCCAGCCGGTTCACCCGCGCGGCCGCGTTCCGGCCCAGGCCCCCACCCGGCCGCACCCATCCCGTCAGGAAGTTGGCCAGGCCCTGGAACCGCGGCATGACACCGGGTTCGTCCGGATGCAGCAACAGGCGTGCGGCCAGTTCCGGCCCGGTGGCGCCGGTCACCGCGAGCTGACCCGCCGCCACCGCATCCAGCGGCTTCGTCGCACCCCACCACTCGTCCACCTGCGCCTGGAGCAGCAGTTCGCTCCGATCCGAGTGGCAACCCCTGCACGCGCTCACCAGTCCGAGGCGCGCGTCCAGCCGGGGGCGAGGCACCGGGATGGTGTGGTCCGAGCGCGCGAAGGGCACCGCCGGGCCGACTCCGGGGTGCTGCAGATACGGCATGTGGCAGTTCACGCAGCGGGCACCGGGCGAATCCGGGGGGTGGAAGGTGTGCGTCTCCGGTGCCGCGGCCTTCGCGGCGTGGCACGAGGTGCACTGGCGATCGTCGGTCTCGTCGGCCAGCGGCGCGCGGTTGACGTCCCAGTAGCCGAGTCCGTGGGGCTCGTGACAGCTGACGCAGGTCATGCTGCCGTCCACGTAGCAGGAGGAGAACAGGTGGGTCCCCTGATAGGCGAAGACGCGTACACGCCCGTCCGGCAGATAGGGATCGCTGCCTAGGATGGGCAACTTGAGGGCGTAGTACTCGGTGAGCCGTGCACCGGACAGGTGACCGTCCTGCACGACGTCCTTGACGGCATGGCACTGGAAACAGACGTCCAGCGACTCTTCCACGCCGTCGGTCACGCGGCTGGGCAGCCCGATGTCGGCACCGGTCTCCGCGGATGACATCAGTTCCACGTGACGCCGCGCGGGACCGTGGCAGGACTCGCAGTTGATGTTCAGCGCCGTCCAATGCGTTTCGATTCCCGTCCCCGGCTCGAGGCGCGCGGTGATCTGGCTGCCGTGGCAGGCCTGGCAGTTCGTGAAGCCCGGCAGCGTTCCCAGCACGCGCGCCGGAGGCCAGTCGCCGCAATCGGCCAGCGCCGTCTCCGCGGTGACGGGTTCCCATCCGTCTCCCATTCGGGCAAGGGTGTTGCAGAACCAGGAGTCCAGCTGCCGCGAGTAGTCGAAGGGGAGGAAGCGCACGGTTCCGTCACCCATGCGGGTCGCGAACCCCTGCGTGCCGCCGCCCAGCATGTGGCCGCCACCTATCACTCCGTCCACGGTAACAGTGACCTCCGGGCGCCCGTCCTGCCGGACAATGAACAGATACCGTCCCCCGGAATCGACGACCGGCAGGACGATGCCGTCCCTGAAGGTGATGGGCGTGCCGTCGAAAGGCGCGATGACCGTCTCGGGACCGGGCTCGCCGCCGGCGCGCCCGTGCGTGGAGCCGGCCCAACTCCGGTACTGGTCCGCATGGCATCCGGCGCAGGCCGCCGAGCCGGCGAAATCCTCGGCGGCAATCCGGATCGCGGGCCGGTCCGCGGCGTCCGGAGCGTCGCCGCAGGATGCGAGCAGCGGCACGACCGCGACCAGCACGGGAGGGCACGCGCGGCCGGGGCGCCGCCGGGGAGTCATCGGCCGCCGCGGCCGTCCCGGGACCAGGCTGGACCCCGGCACCGGCAGAGGGTGCGGATGTACCCCACCAGCTCCCGTGTTTCGCGGTCTCCCAGGGAAGCCCCGAACGCGGGCATGTAATGGCTCCTGCCCAGGATCCATCCCCCCGCGTGGATGCCGTCGTAGAGCGTGTCGTCGGGCCGGAGCGACATGGCCGCCGAATCGCTGTGCGCGGTGGGAGGGACCGGCAGGAACGGGGCGTTGAAGCCGTCGCCGTCCCCCCGGACACCGTGGCAGGGGGCGCAGCGGGCCAGGTAGTTCGCGGCTCCGGGGGCGGTGTCGGGGGGGAGCGGCTCCCGGAGGCCGGCGACACGGTCGCTGCCGGTCCATGGAGCGTCGTGCAGCAGCAGGAAGGAGGCAACCAGGTCGAGTCGGTCCGGCTGCTCCAGCGAGGCCGGCATGACGGTGCCGGGTGCGAGACTCGCGGGATCGTGAACAAGGGCCCGCACGTACTCCGGCCGCAGCCGCTCCGCGATTCCGTCCAGACGCGGACCGACGCGGCCCCCTTCGTCGCCGAGCTGGTGGCAACCCAGGCAGCTCCAGCGATCCCGCAGCAGGGTCTCCGCCTTTTGCATGGCGAAGGCGGAGAGGCTGAGGGGTTCCCACGGGGGCGGGACCGCGTCGCGGGAGGGGGGGGTGGACCCACCCCGCTCCAGGAGAAAGCCCGCGATCGCGGTCACCTCCGCCGGGTCGAGGCGGAAGTCGGGCATCTGGCCTCCGCGTCCGGGCTCGGGTCCCGCCGGGCGAACGGTGACCGGATCGGCCAGGTAGCCTGCGAGCCAATCCGGCCGCACTCGCAGCGCGGTCACGCCCAGGTCGGGCGCCGTGACCCGCGCGGTGGCTTCGGGGTGCAGATGGCACCCGGCACAGCCCAGCGCCTCGAAGAGGGCCTGCCCATCCGCGCGATCCGCGTCGGGGTGACGGCGCATCGCCGACCGGAAGGCATCGTCCACGCCGCGCATCTCACGGTCGTTGGTGACGAAGAGCGCCAGCGCAACCCGCTGGCGCTCGTCCAGGTCGTAGCCGGGCATCCTGGCCGGAGCGATGTTCGGCCGCACCGTGCGGGGATCGGCCAAGTAATGGTAGACGTAGGCGGGGGCCATCTCCGGGGCTCCTTCGCCGAACGGGGGAGCCACCGAGCGGATCCCTTCGCCGCCCGGTACGCCCGCGTGGCAAGCTCCGCACCCGAGAGCCTCCACCAGCTCGCGCCCGTCGGGTGTCGCCCGGGGTCCGCCCGGCCAGGCAACCAGCCCGGCAGCCGCAACCGTGCCGAGCAGCGGCACTCCCCTCAATTGAGGACCAGGAAGTTGAGCGCCCAGTACGGCACGATCCCGCACATTGCCGTGATCACGGCCCGCACCGTCCCGAATCCGCAAGCCTCGCGGATAGCAATCACCCCGGCGAGAAAGGTCCAGGCGTGCGCCAGGAAGTGAATCCCGCCCACCACGGGCCCCAGCACCACCAGGACGCCGGGCGCGCGCGCGAATCCCAGCGTGCGCAGAAGTGCGGCGAGGGTCGCTTCTCCGCCGAGCAGGTCGCAACCGACTTCGTAGCTGACCAGGACCCAGAAGAGCCATTGGAGCACGCTCACCGCGGCTACCCAGGCCATCGCTCCCCACCCCAGTCCGTAGTCCTGGGTGCCCGCGGCCAGCGACGCCAGCAAGACCACGACAACGGCCTGCGCGAGTGCCTTGCGGTCCTCCGCGATCTCGCCGAAAACGGCCGACCTGAGGGCAACGACACCCCACATCCTGGCCGGCAGACCGCGTTCAACCTCGTCGCTCATGGGTGACTCCATGGTTGGGCTCGATTACGCACCGGCACCCTGAAAGATGCGCCGGGGCCCCGGCGGACGCCACTTCCGTCCTGTCCCCTGCCGCGCACCGGCGACATCTTTCGCCGGGTCCGTCGCCGTCGCAACCCCGGCAAACCGACATGCAGCCACCCAACCACGCTACCGACGTCACGCTCCCCGGCCGGATCGCCGGCGCATTTCCGGCCCGGCGAACCGCCCTGGTGGAGGACCTCGTGCAGTGGACCTACGCCCGGCTCCTGGGCGAGGCCACGGCATGGTGCGACAGGTTGGCCCCGGCGGAGGCCGGGGACCGCATCGCCTACCTCGTCCCCCCGGGCCGCATCCACGTCGCGGTTCAGCTGGGAGTGTGGGCGCGGGGGGCGGTCGCCGTCCCGCTTGCCGTCTCCCATCCTCTGCCGGAACTGGAGCACGTCCTGGACGACGCCGGGCCCCGCGTTGTGGTCATCGACCCCGCCCTCCCCCAGGCCCCCCGTCTCACGGCCTCGGCCCGGGCGCGAGGCGCCGCCGTGGTCACCATCCCCACCCCGGCCCCGGCCGTCCACCATCTGCGCACGGACCCGCTTCCCACCCGGCCCCGCCCCACCGATCCCGCCCTGCTCGTCTACACCAGCGGCACGACCGGCCGGCCCAAGGGGGTCCTCACCACCCACGGCAACCTCGCGGCCCGGATCACCGTGCTCACCGCCGCCTGGGGCTGGACTGCCTCCGACCGCATCCTGCACACGCTGCCGCTGCATCATATCCACGGCCTGATCAACGCCCTGGCCTGCGCGCTCTGGTCCGGCGCTGCCTGCGAGTTCGGCACCGGCGCGCCGACCGCCACCTGGGACCGCCTCGCGTCGGGCGAGATCACCCTCTTCATGGCGGTTCCCACCGCCTACGGGCGCCTCATCCGCGCCTGGGAAGAGGCACCCGAACCGGTGCGGCGGCGTTGGTCGGAGGGCGTCGCGGGCCTGCGCCTCACGGTTTCCGGTTCGGCGGCGCTGCCGGCCCGCATCCTCGGGCGGTGGCGTGAGATCACCGGCCACACCCTTCTCGAACGGTACGGGATGACCGAGATCGGCATGGCGTTTTCCAACCCCCTGGCGGGCGAGCGCAGGCCCGGTCACGTCGGTTTGCCCCTTCCCGGGGTCGAGGCCCGCATCGTGGACGATCGCGGACACCCGGTTCCCCCCGGCGGCGGCGGCGAGATCGAGGTGCGCGGCCCCCAAGTCTTCGGCGCGTACTTGAACCGGCCCGGCGACACCGCGGCCGCCTTCCGCGACGGGTGGTTCCGCACCGGTGACGAGGGGTGCGTGGGCGAGGGGGGCTACCTCCGCATCCTGGGACGAAGAAGCGTCGATATCGTCAACACGGGCGGGTACAGGGTGTCCGCGCTGGAGGTGGAGGAGGTGTACCGCACCCATCCCGCGGTCCGCGACGTGGCCGTGGTGGGCGTGCCGCACCGCGAATGGGGGGAACAGCTTCACGCACTCTGGGTGCCCGAGGACGGCCGGAGGAGGCCGCCGGGGGTGGAGCTGCGTGCCTGGGGCAAGGAGCGGCTCGCCCCCTACAAGGTGCCGCACAGGTTTCTGGCCGCGCCCACGCTGCCGCGCAGCACGATGAACAAGGTGCAGAAGGCCGAGGTGCGACGCATGTTCATGGAATGATCCAGGCCATCGTCGACACCCGGGCGCATCCGCGCTGGACCGCTTCGCTCTGCGTTGCTCCTCGGGGCCGTAGCGCGCTACCGCCCTTTCGTCGCGCCTTGCCGGCCCGGCAGAGCACCTGAGGTCCGAATCCCGGTAGAGTCAGGGGCTGGCGCGGTGCCCTTAGGGTGACGCGGCATCCTCCGCACGCTTTCGCGGCGGTGCATGGTTCGTCACCCGTAGGTCCGTTTCCAGCCCCTGCTCGTCGAACCGGACGTGCGGATCTCCCGCATCCGGCTCTCAGTCGGGATCATGCCTTCGCCCACGGAAGGTTCTTGGTCGCCCAGGGAACTCAAGGGGCTCCTCGGGGCATCGGAGGCATCGGGTCTTCCGGGCGTTGACCGGTAGCTTCAGCCTTCCGTTCCTTCCGCGCCCGGTTCGTGCGGCGCGTGCCGCCCTCCCCGTCCTCCTCGACCACCGGCATCTCCAGCCACGCCTTGACGAGTCCGAGCATCCGCCCGTCGCTCACGCGCCGTGCGATGCTCTTCATCAGCTCGGCATGCGGTATCTCGCCGAAGTAGTTCGAGAGGGGGCTTATATACAATCCTTGACTTCTCGCAGAAACAGCGTTGACTTCGATGCGCGGTAAACAGACCCCACGCAACGGAGGATGGCAGCATGGCGAGCGGCCCGGGAAAGAGCCACCGGAAGGGAATCAGCCTGATGGAGCTGGCGAACCGGTTCCCGACAGAGGACGCGGCGCGGGAGTGGTTCGAGTCCATCGCGTGGCCGGACGGCGAGATGGCCTGCCTCAAGTGCGGCAGCGCGAACGCCTACCGGGTGAAGTCGGGGAAGCCCCAGCCCTACCGGTGCCGGGACTGCCGGTCGTACTTCAGCCTCAAGACCAACACGGCGCTGGCCGGGAGCAACCTGACGCTCCGGCAGTGGGCATACGGCATCTACCTGGTGGTGACGAACCTCAAGAGCGTGAGCAGCATGAAGCTGCACCGGGATCTGGGCGTGACGCAGAAGACGGCGTGGTTCATGCTCCACCGGATCCGGGAGACGTGGGGCGGGGGTGACGGCGCGGCGTTCGCCGGCCCGGTCGAGGTGGACGAGACCTACATGGGCGGCAAGCGGAAGAACATGAGCACGGCCAAGCGGAAGGAACTGGCGGGGACGGGACGGGGCCCAGTGGGAAAGACGGCGGTCGTGGGGGCCAAGGACCGGAAGACGAACCGGGTTGCGGCGCGGGTGGTGGACGCGGTGGACGGCGCTACGCTGAACGCCTTCGTGGACGGCCACACCGACTCCGATGCCAGCGTGTACACCGACGGTTCCAGTGCCTACAAGGGGCGGCCGAACCACCGGAGCGTGGCCCACAGCGCCGGTGAGTACGTCCGGTATCTGGCGGAGGGGAAGATCCACACCAACGGCGTGGAGAGCTTCTGGTCCATGCTCAAGCGGGCCCACAAGGGTACGTTCCACCGGCTCAGCCCGAAGCACCTCCAGCGGTACGTGAGCGAGTTCGCGGGGCGGCACAACATCCGGGACCGGGACACCATCGACCAGATGGAGGACGTGGTGGCCGGGCTGGTCGGTCGGCGGCTCATGTACCGGGACCTCGTGGCCGACAACGGACGGTCGGCGGTGGCGGGCTAGGGGCTTGCAGGGGGCAGCGCAGCGAGAACGCGATCCAGCGGTGTGATCGCTTCCTCGTCACGCGATCCGAAGTACTTTCGCGCCCGTCCATCACTGAGCCACTTGTCCAACTGTCTGTTGAATGCTGTGATTAGCCGGTTCGGATAGAGCCGCGCCTTGACGGTGGGCCGGTGGTCCAGAAACTCGTGGTTATAGGTCGGGAAGCTGTTTGGGTCCTCCCCTTTTGTTCGGAGCCACTTCGAGAACATCAGCCCGAGCGCGATGTCTGGCATCAGCTTGGCGGGTAGGGTGTACCCCTCCGCTTCCAGTGGGGCGAGGAGGCGGAGTGTCATCTGGTCCAGCATCGAGAAGTGGGTAGGCCATTCCAGTAACTTCGGGCGGTTGACCAGATAGCGGCGGATGTGGTCGGGAATCCGCGCCTCACGGGCCCCCTTGCCACTCATCCATTCATGGACCCATATGCTGACCTGAACAGCGAACTGAGGCGATAGCCATTGTGCCAGATTGATGGCGACGTAGGGATGGACCCAGGTGCCCTGCTGGTCCGGCGGACCGCCCCTAACTGATTGTACCAGTTCCGAAACGCTTCTGTGCGTTTCGGCTTCCAAGGCTTGAAGAAACCTCTGTGTGGGTCCCGTTCTGGCGTATCCATGGAACTGTTTTCCTGCTGCTTTACAAAGGGCTGTCGCATTGATATATCCATCACTTGCCCGTTGCTGGACGATCCGGTTCTCGACCTCGTGGGGAATCAGAGCCATTTCGGCTTGGCTCATTGGGGGCTAACTCCTGTTTTCGGGGATAGTGACCTGGGGGGGACGGGGGTCCCCAAGCTACCCGCCCCCCTGTTGGTTTCGCCAGCGGAGCTGGCCCACACGGCATCGGGTGCCCAGCGGCGTCTCTCTGTCGAGGGTGGACGATCTGGGCATGACAGGAGGGGGGGGGCGAAGTAGGAAACGCGGGCTGAAACACCGAAACGGCGCCCCCTTTTTTGGTCTCCCCCTACGACGACGTGACCTGCCGGTCAATGTTCTCGGCTAGCTTGCGAGCTTCCTTGAGCGCGCCAGCTCTGGCCAGCAGCTCTATTGCTGACAAAAAGCTGTGTAGCGCCTCAAGCCTCGGCGTACCATTGCTGAAAGCTGATTGCGGATGCGAAATACCGAGCTGTCCGAGGTCAACGAACAGCAGCTTGGCGACTGACTGGTCGTAAAGCCCCAGCTCGACTGATGTGGCTGCGCTCCCTATACGACGCTCCATCCTCTTGAACCTGATGGCAGCGCTGGGTCCCCGCCGCTGCCAGACGACAGCCCCCAGCCATGCTGTGCCCCCCGCAATACCGCCCACAGCCCCGATGGGGAGAAACGCTCGCAGCCATGGTGCCATTCCCGTGAGAGCCTCTGCCGCCCCCTGAAAGTTGGCCAGAATCGCGACGCACGCAGCAATACCGCCAAGTGCTGTGGACACGCGACCGCGAGTGGTCATTTTCAGGGCTGCTGGCTCTTCAGCTGCTCGGGCGGGACGAGGTGCTTCCCTATGGCGATAGCTATTCGCACTGCCTCATCGCGACCGTCGTAGCAGCCTGCTTCTAGGAAGCGGTTGGCCGCCTCAGCAAGATCGCGAATCGCTTCGCAGTACGTGTTGACTGCTGGGAGCCCATGGCCTCTCATAGCGTTTTCGCTCCTTGGTTCAGTGGAGGACCCTTGGGGTTCACCGGGCCGAAAAGCCCGGGCCAGTTTCCGCAAGGTATCAGAAAACGGGCACTATTTCCAGCCTTCTTGCTATCACACGCCGAAGCCGCTACGGTCCGTGCCGGTCACTTCACCTGCGGGAACCCATGTCGGGCTTCCCGCCGAATACAACAGCCGTTGGAATGGGCGAGCGGGTAGCTCCTGCGGACCCGGCGAATAGGCGGGGCTCCGTACGGCTTTCCCGCTGGTGAGTGACCAAGGCCCGGCACCACGTCCGGTGGTTCCGGGCCGCTCACCTTCACCCACCGAAAGGGCAGCCATGACCCGCCGACTCACCCCCGTCCTCGCCATGCTGGCCGCAGGCTGCGGCATCGAACCCGATACCCCCCGTACCGAGGAGTGGATCGGGACTGTCGTGGCGGACGGCGCCCCACTCGCTGCGGCAGCGGCCGACACGGACGATCTCAGGTTCTCGGCGGTGTTGGAGTACAGCACCGGGTACGACGATCCGTACCGGGACAAGGCGTTCCGGATGACGCTGTGGATCGGGGATACCGACACCAGCAGCGACGACGGCTGTGACATCGACTTTCTGCCTGATGACGGCTGGCCGTGCCGGGTCATGGTGTCCGGCGAGGGGCTGCGGACCCACAACGCGTTCCGCGAGCACATTCACGCCGCCGGCTTCGCGCTGCCTGAACTCGGTGCGTGCAGCATCGCCGGTCGCGTGCTCACCGACGACGAGTACGATACCTGGTGGCACGCCGACCTCCGCTGCGGGGATGAAGGCGAGCGGGTCTACTCGGTGGACTTCACACGCTACCGGCTCGACTGACCAAGTGCTACCTTGAAACAAAGCGGGCCGCCCCGGTCTCGACCACCGGGAGCGGCCCCGACCATCCGACATGGAGGCACCCATGCCGAACGATCCACCACAAGATAGCACGGAAATCATTGCAGCGGAGAGGCTCTTGGACGATTCCATTCTGCACCCAGCGAACTTCTGGCTGGTCATCTCGGGACTGGTAGTCCTCATGATCGCCTACAGCCTTTTCGTGAAAAACCCCTTCTGGATCAAGAAGTAGCCATGGGACCGAAGCTGGGCGGCGGGAAAGGCGGTAACGTGCTCCCCGTAGCGCGGGCGTGCCAGCTTCAATGGGAGTTGCTGTAAAAGTAAAGAGCGGGACGGCCCGTAAGGAGCGTCCCAATAGGAAAAGAGAGGGGGTTGAGGGTATGAGCAAGCCTCGGAAGCTGCCGAAGGCGCCGCGAAACGGCACGGACCAGGACTGGAGCGAGATACTGAAAGGGGCGACCCCCGAGGCGGTGGCCAAGGCGTTGCTACAGCCCCGGGAACCGCTCAAGCCGCGCCCGGACAACGGGGTTCTCAAGGACCGTATGTAATTCCCTTCGAGAGGTCCGCATCGACCACTTCGTTGCGGCCCTGGTGCAGCAGGCGGTGGACCCGCCTGACCGCGTCCTTGGCGCTTCGTCCCGGCCGGTATCCGTACTGCTCCGGCTCCAGGTCCGCCTCGAATATCGGCATCAGCACCAGCATCGCCGACGTCTGCGCGACCCGGTCCCCAAGGCAGGGGATGCCCAAGGGTCGGAACTTCCCCGGCTGCTTCTTCGGGATGAGCACCTGTCGCACCGGACTCGGCTTGTAGGTGCCATCCCTCGGTTTCCGCGACAGTTCCCCGAGCCAGCGCTCCACTCCGTGCGCCTCGACATCCGCGACCGTGACACCATCCACGCCTGCCGCTCCGCCGTTGCGCCGGACCATCCCCCACGCCTCCAGCAGGAAGCCCTCCCGCCAGACCTTGTCGGCAAGGGCGTGAAACCGCTGTCCGGGTTCTTCCTTCGCTTTCGCATGTAGCACGGTCTGGAGTTTCCGAACGCTCGCCGACCCTCTTAGACTCTCGCCAGTGGTCATGTCCCTGCCTCCTTTCCGTACCGTTCCCAACTCAGGGCCCCTTCCCTCGGCGGGCATTGTAGCGCGACAATCAGGATGAGAAGCCAGCGACAATCAGGATGAGAGAGCGGGGGGTGGTCGCGAGCTGCCCGAGATTTGGTGTTTTTCCCGAGAGCGGAGAGATGCCAGGTGCCGGGCCGACACATCACGGACCACCAGATGGAGCTCTACATGACGTACCGGAAGGAGGACCGCCCGGCGCTGGCTTCGGCGAAGGCGGGATTCAGCACGTCGACGGGGTACCGGATCGAGTCTGATCCGCGGCCGCCGTCGCAGAAGCGGAAGCGGAGGGGACGCAGGAGGCCGGATCCGCTGGCGGGGATCTTCGAGGAGGAGATCGTGCCGCTGCTGCGGGCCAACCCCGGGCTGCGGGCGGTGGCGCTGTACGAGGAGATGATGCGGCGGCACCCGGAGTTGCATGCGGGGGTTCGCCGCACGCTCGAGCGGCGGGTGCGGGCGTGGAAGGCGAAGCATGGGCCGGACCAGGAGATCATCTTCCTGCAGAAGCACAAGCCGGGACGCCGCGGCCTGTCGGACTTCACGGACGCGACGGGCCTGGGCGTGACGGTTGCCGGGAAGCCGTTGGCGCACAAGCTGTATCACTTCCGGCTCGAGTACTCGGGCTTCTGCCACGCCGCGGTGGTGTTGGGCGGGGAGAGCTTCGTGGCACTTGCCGAGGGGCTGCAGGATGCGCTCTGGGCGCTGGGCGGATGTCCGAGGGAGCATCGGACGGACAGCCTGTCGGCGGCGTTCCGGAACCTGAAGTTCGACGTGCGCGACGACGTGACGCGGCGCTATGAGATGCTGATGGCGGACTACGGGATGGAGGCGAGCCGCAACAACCGGGGCCTGGCGCACGAGAACGGGTCGGTCGAGGGGCCGCACGGGCACCTGAAGCGGGCGCTCGGGGACGCGCTGCTGTTGAGAGGTTCGCGGGACTTCGAGACGATCGAGGACTACCGGGCATTCCTGGCGACGGTGGTGAGCCGGCGCAACGCCCGCAACCGGGAGCGGATCGACGCGGAGCGGCAGGTGCTCCAGTCGCTGCCGAAGCGGCGCAGCGACGGCTTCGAGGAGACGCTGGTGCGGGTGACGAGGACGGGCGGATTCTCGCTGCGCCGGGTGTTCTACACGGTGCCTTCGCGGCTGGTGGGACACCGGCTGCGGGTGCGGCTCTACGACGACCGCCTGGTGCTGTTCGCGGGCACCGACGAACTCATGACGCTGCCGCGGGGCCACGCGGGCCCGGGAGGGCGGCGCGGGCGGGTCGTCGACTTCCGCCACGTGCTGCCGTCGTTGCGCCGCAAGCCGATGGCGCTCCTGAACTGGATCTGGCGCGATGGCCTGTTCCCCCGCGACGCCTACCGGCGCGCCTTCGAGGCACTGGTCGAAGACCTGGACGGCCGCGAGGCCTGCCACCGGATGGTGGATCTGCTGGGCCTGGCCCACGACCACTGCTGCGAGGCCGGGCTGGCGGCCGAACTGGACGCACTGCTCGACGCGGGACAACTGCCCGATCCCGCCGCGCTGCGCGAGCGCTTCCTGCCAAAGCCGGACCCCGTGCCGGACGTTGACACGCCCCTGCCGCCGATGTCGGTCTACGACGGCCTCGCACCGGACGCCCACGCCTCGCCGGCTTCGCCCCCCGGAGGACTCGCATGAACGCCCCCTTCATCGTTGATCCCCCCGAGATGGACCTGCTGCTCAAGCAGCTGCGCCTGCCGACCATGCGGGCACAGTGGCGCAGCTTCACCGAGCGCGCCGACCGGGAGGGCTGGCCCTCGGCGCGCCTGCTCGCCACGCTGTGCAGCCACGAGGTCACCGACCGCGAGCGGCGGCGCTTCGAGCGGCACCGGGCCGAGGCGAAGCTGCCGCCCGGCAAGACGCTCGACAACTTCGACTTCACCCTCGTCCCGGCGGTCTCGAAGGCACGCGTCGGCGTGCTGGCGACCGGTGACACCTGGCTCGCGGAGGGCGCCAACGTGTTGTTTTTCGGACCGCCCGGCACGGGAAAAAGTCACTTGGCGGCGGGTCTCGGGCTGAAGCTCGTCGAGAACGGGTTCCGGGTCCTCTACCAGCGCACTACGAACCTGGTCCAGAGGCTTCAGACCGCCCGCCGGGACCTCGCCCTCGAAGCGGCCATCCGCAAGCTCTACAAGTATCACCTCCTGATCCTCGACGACTTCTCCTACGTCACGCACGAGCAGGCGGAGACCAGCGTGCTCTTCGAGCTGATCGGGGCCCGCTACGAGAACCGGTCGGTTCTGGTGATCGCCAACGAGCCCTTCAGCACCTGGGGCAGGATTTTCGGCAGTGACGCCATGACGCTGGCCGCAGTCGACCGCCTCGTCCACCGCTCCCACATCTTCGAAGTCAACGCCGAGAGCTACCGCAAGCGCGCCGCCTACGCGGCCCAGGCGGCTCTTGCGAAGGAGCCGGCCGCTGAAGGCCCGGACCCGGCGGAGGCGGGCTGAAGCGCTCCACAACGCGGGTCCCTCCCCCGAACGGGACCGAAGAGGCGGCAGAGATGGCCCTGAGAGGCCCGTGGAGCCGCCGGAAGGGTCACCGACGAACCCCTCGGAGCCTCTGACAACCCGAATCCCGGGGCCGGACGGCCCGAATCCGGAGCATCGGGGCGAACAGGGGGCGGGAAATGCGCCCGTCGAGGGCGCTTTGACGCACTCGGCCTACCGTTACCCCTCGGAAGAAGGCCAGCCGACGCTCCGGCCCGGCTCGCTACGCTCCCCGCGCCGGAGCGTCGGCCGAGCCACCCACCAACCCCCCGCAGCGCACCCCTCCCCACGTCCCCACCACCCCACCACCACCCCCCCCTCCCTTGCCCCAGCCCCCCAAACCCCTCATCATCTCCACACTCGAAGCGTCGCGGCCTCTTATTCTCACCTTGATTGTCGCAACGCTCTCATCTTGATTGTCGCCGCGCAGGGCATTACCCCGCGTCTCCGGTACTACGGGCCCATCCGCCACCCTGCCGGCCCGGCCTGCCCCTCGCGGGGTCCCGGTTGCCTCATGCACGGCACCGGGCAGGGCTTCCCGTGTTGCTACGCCTTCCCTCTTCCACACGTGCCGGCGCCACTACCCCGGCGAAAACCAGCCGGTGCTCGCGTCGCTCGCCTCCCGGCCAGCCGGCGGCCTTCCCCTTTCCTACGCAGGGTCGGCTTTCGCAATGACGGTTTCGGGGCCTGCTCGGCGTTCACTCTCGTTTCGGCCCGCGTGGTCGCCAAGCCGCCTTCCGACTTAGCTCCTCCCTTGGCCGTATCCACCGTTTCCGGTTCCGTGCCCGTTTAGGGAGTCGCATATCGTGCGCGGCCCGTGCCAGAGTGCTTCAACTCATGTCGTTACCTCCATGCGCCGCTCTGGCTGCTACCGGCTGGAGCGACAGTTGCCGGGCGGGATTCGCACCCGCTAGGAAGGCGCGCCTTTCCACGGCGCACGCAGGAAGTCACGTAAAGTCAACTGGGACTGCACGATCTGCCTTTCCTGCCGTTGGACTGGACATTGCTGGACCGTGCCGCGAAAGCGGGAAAAACGGTCTTGATTGCGGGACTCGCGCGCGCGCCGCCACCTAGCCGGAGTTCCCGGACGCCCCTGCTCGCTCCGTCCGAAGAGCGATGTCGTCCGAGCGCATCGCAGACTGACTTCTTGGGTTGCCAACCTCGCGTTCGCGTCCGAAGGTGAGCGACGGGTGCATTCGCGCGGCGTGAAGGACGCGGCATGGGAAGACCTGTCCGGTATCCAGATTCTGGACCGTGCGGCAGACACCTCGGACGGACAACGCGGGTGGCGGAATACGCCGGAAGGCGTTGGCCCCGAGTAGGGGAACGCACAGCTCGGGGGAATCGAACGCACAGCTTGGGGGAGCGCACCCCCGAAAACCCCTGTATGCAAGCGGGTTTCGGTCCACCCCGACCCCGACTCCGACAGAGGGAGGGGTGGGGGACGGGCGCGGCCCGGTCGCGCTGGGGGCGCGACGGTCCGGCCCGACCTCCTCGCTTTCGCTTCCGATGCTAACCTGACAAACCCCGGCGGCCCCACCTGTTGGACGGAGGGCCCGTGGCTTCCCTGGCGCTCCCGAAACCTGCTAATCGTTAGCACCTTTTCGGCGGGTTCCTGACCCCTCGAAACCTCATAATCGTTATGACGTTTCCGGCGTTACGGACGGGGGGGAGGGTCAAGCGACCCGGCGTGGCGCGTGCTGTGAGGTCCCCGCTTTCTCTTCCTCGCAGTAATTCCGATCCGCGATCTTTTGGAGATTGCGGCTTGCCGGTGCACAACGGTAGGCGGGGCTGGGGAAAGCTGTTAGACGGCGGGGGCTCTTCACTCACGGCGTGCGGGCGAGGTTCGGCAACCGTGGCCGAAAACTGTCCCGATCCCCCTTCGGGGGAGGCCGTGGCGGCGGGCTCCTGCGATTCGGAGTAAACAATCAAGCTGTCAAGGGGGCGATTCATGGCGGAGGCGAACGGACACGGCGGACGGCGGAGGGGCGCTGGCCGTCCGAAGGGATCGAGGAACAAGGCGACGTTGGCGCGGGAGGCCGGGTTGCCGGACGCGGTGGAGGCGGCGCGGGCGTACGCGGGCCGGGCGTTCGAGGTGCTGGCCGAAGTCATGGGGGATTCGGCGGCTCCGGCATCGCCGCGGGTGAAGGCGGCGACGGAGCTACTGAACCGTGCGTACGGGCGGCCCCGGCGCTGTCGCCGCGCTTCGAGGTAAAGACGGAGGCGGAGAAAGCGGAGGCGGACCCGCTGGCTGGGCTCGGGCGGTTCGGGCTTGGGAACCTGTAGGCGGCGGGTTTCCCCTTGCGCCGGGGCGGATCGGCCCCAACCTTTCCGGTGTCCATTAGCTGACAGGACGGCAGGCCCCATGTCGGGTTACCTGCTGAATACAACAGCCCAATACACGGGCTTGGCCGGGTAGCTCCCGAACAGGTTCCGGGGTGAATAGGCGGGGAACTTTCCGTTGGTTTCCTGCCGAATCCTGCGGCTAGTGTCCTGTCTCGACAATTCTTTCACAGTAGCTCTTGAGGGATTCCAGGATGTCGTCCGCGGATTTCGTCCAGACGAAGGGCTTGGGGTCCTCGTTGTGGACGGCCAGGTAGTCCTCGATGGCCTGCACCAGTTCCCGGGTGCTGCGGTAGCTTCCGCGCCGTATCCGCCTGTTCGTGATCTCGGCGAACCAGCGTTCGACCTGGTTGAGCCATGACGCGCTCGTCGGGGTGAAGTGCAGATGGAAGCGCGGATGCCTGAGAAGCCACTTGTGGATCATCGCGGTCCTGTGGGTGCCGTAGTTGTCGAGGACCAGATGGACGTCCAGCTCCCTGGGAACCCTCTTTTCGATGACGGTGAGGAACTTCCTGAACTCTACGGACCGGTGGCGCGGGCAGCATCTTCCGATGACCTCGCCCGTGGCGATGTCGAGTGCGGCGAAGAGCGAGGTGGTGCCGTTGCGCTTGTAGTCGTGGGTCCGGCGGGCCGGGGTCCCCGTACGCAGCGGAAGCATCGGCTGGGTGCGGTCGAGCGCCTGGATCTGCGACTTCTCGTCCACGCAGAGCACCACCGCGCGCTCCGGCGGGGCCATGTAGAGCCCCACGATGTCGCGCACCTTCTCGATGAACCGTCGGCGCCACTTGCCCACCGTCCTGCGCGTCGTGCCCAGCCGGGCCGCCACGCCCATGTCGCTCTCTCCCTCGGCGGACGCCAGCACGATCCGGAGGCGCACCAGGTGGGGACAGTACCACGTCGATCCCAGGGAGCCTGGGCAATGTCCACTCCGTCAACGCGGACTGCGGCACATCCGGGCAGCTGACGACATGGCGGACCCTGGTGGAGCCCCACGAGCGGAGACACCAGGCCAGCTACAACACTTGCGTCGTGTCGGGCGCGCGGGCGGCGGACGCCGTCGCCAAGCTTGAGGCGGTGGTCGCGCAGGACGTGCGGGCGGAGGCGGACAACGTGCTGTTTTATGACCTTTGGTACGTGCTCGACCAAGCCAAGGAGACCACCCAGACCTGGACGGTGCCGGAGGGGATGTGGCACTGGCGGCACAACGGCACGGACGGCTGCCCCTGAAAACCCAAATACCGGGAGGCGTTAGGGCCTCCAAGAAAGGGAAGGATTTTCGACATGACGACCAGAACATTGGCCGCGCTGGCGGCTGCGTTGGTGATCGCCGCCGCACCGGCGGGCGCGCAGGTGGTTGACTGGAACGACTACTGGGGGCTCCGGGAGAACCCGTCCACCGCCGCCGACGCGTGGCAACTGATCGAGGGCGCAACATCGTCCGACGGGATGCGGAAGGTCAGTGCATACCTGCGGAACGAAGACCATCCGAAGGCCGCCCGCGACGCAATCGCCCACGGGATCGCCGACCTGATCGTAGCCGACACGGCGGAGGAGGGAGCGGAGGTCCGCTATTTCGCGGCGGCGGCGCTGGCCACAGCGGCCCTTCGCAGGGTGGTGGGTCCTTTGGCACCGGCTTTTTCCGGGGAAGTCGTTCACCGCGCCTCGTACGAGGCATTGGAACGGGTGTTCGAGGCGCTGGAGCCCCCGGCGCTCTGCGACCGGGGCGAACTGGACATGATCCCCTATCCGGTCGGCGACCCAAACCACCGGCCCCGTTGCGAACGGAGACCGCGCGAAACGGCATGGTGCATGGCGGGAGAGGCCCTGCACGGCCCGGAGGTGAGCAAGGCGATGGGGGCAAAAGGCTTTTCTCTCGATGCGCCCTACGACCCGCCGGAGGTGCCGGGGCTGTCGGCGGATGCCGCGCGGTGGTGGGGGCGCTGTTGGGACGGACGCCATCCGGGTTGAGCCAGCTACTCCTTGGGGCCACACTCCGTGAGTCCCCTGCAGAGGCTGGCGGGGGGCCGTGCCCCCTCTGACCCCTAGGGTTTCCGGCCCGCCGGAGGAGCGGCGGGCTGCGGGACGATCCACCCCCGGAGCCGCGTCGCCGTGGCCGCGGCCGAGCGCTGCCCCGTCATGGCCGATGGCCCGGCCGGACATGATCATCGACGGATCGGCCAGCCGGGAGCTTGGTCGCGACCGGCGAGGGCTTGAGGACTGTCCGCCCGTAGGCGGGCCTCTGGCGGACTGGGTGTTAGCCTAAGTTCAATCAGGACTGCACGATCTGCCTTTCCCGCGTTCGATTGCCTCTGACTTCGTCGTGTCTCCGAAGCGGGAAAACCGGGATTGATTAGCGGGAGTCCTCCCCCCCATCAGCACTCTGCCTTCCGTCTGATCTCACCCACCTCCGTCAATAATGCGACCTGGCTGCGCCGAGGGCACCCCGTTTCCTGGGCGAAGCCCCAAGAATCGCGTAGGAAGTAAGGGGGGGAGGTGTGGCCAGAAGCTGGCTGCACTCACTCCTTGGCGAGCTCTAGGCGGACCGTCCTCCCGTCGGCATCCCTCAAATCTCCACCCATCAATGTCCCATCGCCTACGACGGTACCGGTGTATCAGTACAACGATGGCACGTCCTCGTGGTGTAGCGTCAAGGCGAATGAGTTGTTCGACAGGCGGCCCTCCACCGTACCCGAGAAGGTTCCGGATGCTCCGAGCTTCACCGTCCACGATCCAGACAGCCGGTTCGTGGATAGATCATGGGTCAGGGTCAGGGTCACTTCCGTGCTGCTGTCATTGGTTGCCCCATGCCACCGTCCAGCCAGGTTCAACGGTTCGGGATCGGTCCCGCAAGCGGCCACAGCACAGAGGAGCGCTACCAGCAGAAAGCGACCAAACGTAGTCACCTGGACACGCAGCGGGACGCATCGAGGGGGGGCATGAAGCGGGTTCAAAAGCGCACCGCCATTCCAATCGCAATCTGGCCTACTTGCGAGACCGAGAGATCGACTTCCGCGTCGTTACGCCCAGTTTGTTCCCTGACCAAAGTGTTGGCCTGCCTCGCCGTGTTCACTGCCGACACGGCCCCGCAGACACGGCCCGCAAGATAGCTTAGTACACCGAACATCAGAACTAGTCCTCTGGCGTTGTCACACACCTCAACGCCATCTTCCCCAATTGAAAATCTTCCGCTCCGGCCTCAGTCATTGAGAGCACGATGCGATCAGTGCCCGCTCCGCTCTGCGTTGCTCCTCGGGGCCGTAGCGCTGCTACCGCCCTTTCGTCGCGCCTTGCCAGCCCGGCGCCTCCCCGGTCTCGGTGCTCGTGCGGGTTCATCCGCGGACCAGGCAGCCCGCGGATGAAGCCCGACCGGCATTCGACCGGCGGTGCATCCGCGCTGGACCGCTCCGCTCTGCGTTGCTCCTCGGGGCCGTAGCGCTGCTACCGCCCTTTCGTCGCGCCTTGCCAGCCCGGCAGGTGGTCGCATGCTCGCAATCCGTTGCGGGTATTGAACTTGGGAGTCTGACAGGCCCGATTCCCGCCAATTGACTCCCGCCGATTGGCGACCTCAGGCGTGAGACCGCCGACGAGCTTCCAGTGCCTTCCGAAGCTGTCCATCGTCGGGGCGCTGGTAGCATTCGAGCACCGTCTTGGCAGTCTTCCAGCCTCCCAAGGCGCAAAGCACCTTGAGCGGCTGGTCCATCAGGTCGCTCGCGAACTTCCGCCTCAGCGAATGCCAGCCTCTACCGGGCATCGGATCCAGCCCCGCAAGAATCTGGGCCTTGCTCCACCAAGCGTGCAACCGAGCGGCCCCGAGACTCGCCAGCGGATTCCTGGGCGCGGGCAGCACCGGAGTGTCGCCGGTTCCGGGGTTCCTTCTCCGCGCCTCGTCGAGAGCAGCGAGCGCTTCGGCGGTGGCGGGCGTGACGTGTTCGTGGCCCGACTTGTCGTGCTCGGCGCACCAGAGGATCGTCTTGCCCTCGAAGTCGATATCGCTCCACCGAAGCTGGCGTATGGCTCCGATCCGGTGTCCGGTCTCGTGTGCGAGCACGAGCGCCACGCGGAACCTCCAGTCCACCCGGCACGCCACCTTCAGGAGCGCCCGGTAATCGTCCTCGGTGAGCACCACACGGTTGGGGTTCTTCTCCGTGGGTGTCCTCAGACCCCTCAGCGGGTTCCTGTCGAGGAGCAGGCGGCCCCGCTCGTCTCGCGACCTTGCCGCCCAGTTCAGGACGGCGATCAGGAACTTCAGGTCGTATTCGACCGTCCGGTCGGATACGGGCCGTCCGCTCGGTCCGGTCCTGCCCGCTCGCCGCGCCCGGATGAACCGGTCCCAGTCCCTTTGCGACAGGGTGGCCGGGTCGCGGTTCCGTCCGAAGAAGCCGAGGAACATGTGCATGGCCGCCCGGTCGTGCCCCCGCGAATGCGCGCCCTTGGTGGGCGTCACCTCCTCACCGTAGGTGTCAAACAGCTTCTCCAGCGTGAGCGGCTCGGGCTTGGCTTCGGCCCCGCCCCCGATCTCGGGTCCGGCGAACCCGGCGGCGAACTCGTCTGCCTGCCGCTTCGCGCGCCTCCAATCGCGGTGTTTGAGCGACCGGGTGAGCCTGCGCCCGTTCTCTCGCCACTCAATCTGGTACAGGCCGGTCTTGGCGTCGGGGAACACCCTCACCCGGTTCCGGCCCCATTCGCCAGCGCCGTAGGAGCGCCGACTTCTTCTCGTGCGTGCCATCATTCGATTCCTTTCGACGATGGACTGCACGATCTGCGCGAACGAAATGTCGCCGAGGAAGGGGTGTTTGACCAGTGGCAGGTCGTCGGAGCGGTCCGGCCAGTCCCGAAGGAAGCGGTTCAAGCGCATGATCGGGGGTCGCTGGGAGCGTGGCGCGCAGCACGGCTTCGGGAAGCCGTTGCCGGACCCGTCCGGGGCCGTGCGGGGACCGCACATGTGAAACCCACGAGCATGTGCGCGAAATCGCAGTTCGGACGTGCAACTCCGTGACTGCGCATGTCGTTGTCCGGCTTTCGGTTGCACCACGGCCTCCGGGGCGGCTGCGCCGCGCGGGAACCGGAGGCCGTGGCCGGAGCGACCCCCCTTCTTCGATGCCTGCCGTGGCATCGGGGAGGGTTGGGATGTGCACTTCCATCCCCACCCTCCCTCGGGGGTCGCTCCGGGCCAGCAATCCCGTGCGGGAAGGCCATTGGTACATCCGGGAAGGACGCGTCCGTCCCGAGCCCAAAGGTTTCTGCCGTGGCCAATGCCATCGGGACACCGCTCGGCTCGGCCCAGCCTGTGCGGGACGTGACGCCGGGGATCAGCCTCCTCTACGTTATCCATAGTGAAGCGGCAGGACTCGGCCACACTTCGCGCGAGGAGAAGAGCATGACCAAAGCCGGCCTCGTTGAGCAGGCCGCCGATGCGGCGGGGCCGCGAGTCACCAAGAGGGAATGCGGGCTGATGGTTGACGCCTTCCTCGATGCCTTGACGGACGCGCTGGCGCGAGGCGACCGCATCGAGCTCCGGGGCTTCGGCACCTTCAAGGTGCGGCACCGCAAGGCCCGCACGGGCCGCAACCCCAGGACCGGCGAGCCGGTCGAGGTTCCGCCCCGGGATGTGCCGGTCTTCAAACCTTCGTTGCACCTGCGCTGCCAGGTGGACCGAGCCTCCGGCGTGTCCGGAATGAAAGAGCCGCTGAAGGCCATCCGCGAACGATAGACCGACCGCTGGGGCCACGGAGCGGCTCGTGCCAAGGGGACTTTCCGGCTTGCCCGACGATGCCCGACAGCGTGACGGCCGGCACGGCCGGCAAGCGGCTGGTCCGCCGACTCGAAGCGGCGCTGAACCCCCTTCCCGGAGGGATCGGTGCTGCGGGAGCGACCCTCTGGAGGGCGGGGGGCGAGGTGTGAATTTCCACCTCGCCCCGAACCCGTACCAGGCCCTCGGACTGGGGGGTCGCTCCCGCCACGGCCCGAGCCGCCGGTGCGCCACGGGCAACCCGGCCGCTGAGCCGCAAGACGTTGCCGCACCGCAGGATCAACAGGACCGCAGGTGTGGATCGCGAGCAGGCCAAAGTGTGAATCGAGCCCCCGCGTCGTTTTCGCACTCCGGTGCGGCAGTAGGTCGAAGCGCGGGCACCGTTCAATCCAACTCCGGCGAACCGCTTCCCTTGCCCGGCGCTGCCGCCATGCGCCTGCCCGCAACCCGGCAGAGTGTTGCCAAGTCCGCCTCTCCAGATTCTCGAAGACATAGAGTCCTCGATCATCGGTCTCGACGGTCGCAACCGTCTCGGGACCCCTGGTGAGGCGAACGACCGCTACTCCCGCCAGAGCTTCGTCGCCGCGCATCCGTTTGTCGCCGTTGGCATCGTTCCCCCATGTAGCCCATGATCTTCAGCCCGATCCTCGTGGCCGTCCACCGGGTCCTGGCCGCACCCGCGACGCCGGTCGTTTCGTCGTGGCAGACTCAGACCGACTGCGTGGGCTCGCCATCCACCTTGTAAGCGGCGGTCCCTGGGGCCGTGACCGCGCGCTCGCCGTCCTGGAGGCCGGTGAAGCCGTAGGCAGCACCGTTTCCGCCGCCGGTCGTGCTGTCACCGAGCGCACCGTGACGATCGTTCGTCGGCAGGAGGGCGGCCTTGTGGCCGGTCGCGCATTGCCCACTCGGCCGCTCACCGAACCCGTCATCCACTGGTACCCGGATCGCAGTCCCCGACTCCCCTTGAAAGGACGCTACGGTACTCCGCTCCGGTCCCTGTCACCGTTCGCGCTTGCCGTCCTTGTCCTTCCGGTGGCCGTTCTTCCTGTTTCGTTCCCTGATGAACCGATTCGCCGCATCGGGAGAGCAGACCAGGATGTTCTCGTCGGTGAGGTTGTCGTTGTCACCGTCCTTGAGGATCGCCCACTCGTCACGGCGTAGCGCCCGTTCGAGCCGGCGTTCGGCCAGGAACCGGGCCACGCGCACGCAGCGGTGCGAGAACGGGCTCCAGCACAGCCACTCCCCGGGCCTCGATCTGCGCTGCAGGAGCCTGTAGGGGAAATCCGGATGCCTGACCGGAAGGTGCAGGTTGGGCTCCGCTCGCCCGGAAAGTCCCAGGGATCGGCGTACGGTCGCGACGCGACTCGGGGGGACGCCGAGCTTCTTTGCCGTGTGCGGCAGGCTCTTGCGTCGCATCCAGTCGGTCTTGACGACGCGCGCGATACGCTTCGCCCTGTCCTCCTGCGCGGCCTTCACCTCGGGCCGAAACCTGCGGAGGACCTGTGAGACGCGCGGACGGCTCACGCCGGCCTCCCGGGCAATCGAGGCGTGAGTGTTCCCTTCCAGAGCCTTCTGGAAAACCTGTTCCACGGTCAGCGACCCGCACCGGCCGTCCCGGTCACCGCCGCTCATCGTTTGGAAGCAGGGTCCGTGGCGGGTCGGGTTGCGCCGGGTGCGACCGGCGGCCCCCCGATGGAACGCTGCGGCATCAGAACCGCCAGTGGCCCCTCAGGGCGAGTCCGTGCCGTGCCGGAGCGTCGACACTCCGGGTCCGTGTGCCCTCGAGACGCAGGCCGAGCCCGCCGGAGATTTCGTAGCGCATGCCGGTCCCGAAGGCCCGCGTGCCAGCGCTCACGAGGCAGACGCGCCCGTAGGGAGTCCCGTGGAACTCGGCCAGACCGTACTCGACCTCCGCGTTCAGCCGCCCTCTCTGCATGGCCGCCATGTCGCGCCTGCCGCTCAGGCCGCGCTCCCACAGCTCCTGCACGCCGCTCGCCGTCTCGCCCCAGGCCGGGACGAGCTTCATGGAGAGTCCGGTCCCTGCTTGCGGATCAATCTGGATCAGGCCTCTCACGCCCCACTCCTCGTAGCCGCTGCCACCCGTCGCCAGCAGCCTGCCGTGGCCCTCCATGGTGAGTCCGGATGACGGGCGGGTGTACCGCAGCCCGCCCCCGAACTCCATTCCGGCGCCGTCGGTTCCCTCGCCGTCTCCGAAGCGCGCCCCGCCTTCCAGCAGGACGGTCACCTCGTCTCCCGACCGGAACTTGTGCGTCTGCGACCACTCCAGCGCGAACCGCCCCCGCTCCATGTCCAGGGTCAGCGACTCCATCCCCTCCGCCTCATCCACCTCGACCCGCGACAGCCAGCCCTCGGCGCGTACCCACAGCGCCGAGGCGCCGTTCGTCATCAGGATGCGGCTGCCGCCCACCGCTCCCGTCGTGCTCCGCGCACCACTCGCGCGCCTGCCCGCGAACCCGTCCTCGACCGCCACGTCACCCCAGCCGAAGCTTCCCGCCGCCCACAGGGCCACCCCGGTCCGTCCCGGCAGCCACGCGAGGTAGGGGTTCACGCTGTTCATGTGCGCCTCATACGTCCCCTCGACCCTGCGCGCGCCGGTGACGTCGGTGAAGTCGTAGTCGCCCGCCGAACGGCTCGCGGACAGCCCCGCGAGGAAGTCGCGGTGCACGCGCATGTCGGCGCCCAGGTGGAGGCTGAGCATCCCGCCTTCCCATTCGACCTCTTCCCCACCCGGCTCACCCATGCTCAGGTACGCGGCGCTGCCCCATGCGGCCGCCCCGAATCCCTCGGTGGCCTGCTGCTCCTGCGCACCGTCTCCGAGCGGCATCGCGAAGGACGCTCCGTTCAGCAGCTGGGCCGTGTTCAAGCCGCGGCCCCCGCGCAGGTTGCCGACGAGCGAGGCGAACCCCGCCGCCCTGAGCTGGCTCGGCAGCGGGTTGCGCGCGGCAACCGCCTCGATCCTCGCCGAGATCGCCCCCAGCGTGCTGCTGGTGGCCGCCGCCGCGAAGTGCGGAAGTATGGCCTCGTTGACGCGTCCCGCGCGTTCGACGGGGTCGTCGGTGGAGGCGGTGGCGACCGCCGAAGGCCGGCCCGTGCCCGCGACGTTGATGGCCGAGACGCGGTAGTGCCGCGTGCTGCCCGGCCGCAACCCGACGTGCGAGAAGCCCGTCGCCGCCGAGCCGGTCGAGCGGGCGAGATCGGTCCAGGTCCCGCCGTCCTCGGAGACCTCGATCCTGTAGCTGGTCACGGGCGCGCCGCCGTCGTACGCGGGCGCCTTCCAGGCCAGGTCGATCTGCGTGGGGGAGTTCGCGACCGCCACGAGGCTCGTGGGCGGGTCCGGCACGGTCGCGTCGGTGGTCGCGTTCGCCACGTTCGACGGGTCGCCCGTCCCGATCTCGTTGATCGCCGAGACCCTGTAGTGGCGTGTGCTCGCCGGATCCAGGCCCGTGTGCGGGTACTCGGTGTCGGTGGACCGCGTGTCGGCGACCAGATCCGTCCAGTTGGCCCCCGCGTCCAGCGATACCTCGATGCGGTATCCGGTGATCGCGGTGCCGCCGTCGAACCCCGGGGCCGTCCATGAGAGGTCGATCTGCGCGGTTCCGTCCGCCGTCGCGTTCAATCGCGTGGGCGCATCCGGCACCGTGGCGTCGGTGGTGGCGCCGGCCTCGTTCGAAGCCGCGCCGACGCCGGCCCGGTTGATCGCCGAGACGCGGTAGTGGCGCGTGCTCGCCGGAGCCAGGCCCGTGTGGGCGTAGGCGGTTGCGGTGGAACCCGTGTTCTCGACCAGATCCCGCCAGACGATGCCCGCGTCGACCGATACCTCGATCCGGTAGCCCGTGACGTCGGCACCGCCGTCGTAGTCCGGCGCGGTCCAGGCCAGGTCGATCCGGGACGTTCCGTTCGCGGTGGCCACCAGGCCGGTGGGCGCGTCGGGAACGACCGGATCCGTGGTCGCGCGGGCGACATTCGAATGATCCTCGCTCATGCCCGCCACGTTGATCGCGAAGACCCGGTAGTGCCGCGTGCTGGCCGGAGCCAGGCCGGTGTGCGTGTAGTCGGTATCGTCGGAGTCCGTGTTCGCCACAAGCACGGTCCAGTTGCTGCCGGCGTCGTCGGAGACCTCGATCCGATAACCCGTGATCTCGACCCCTCCGGTGTAGTCGGGCGGGTTCCAGGACAGCCCGATCGCCCTGGCTCCGCGGGCGTCGGCGGTCAGATCCGTAGGCGGATCGGGCAGATCCGGATCCGTGGTGGCATAGGCCGCGTTGGATGCTCCGCCGGGGCCCACCCTGTTGATCGCGGAGACCCGGTAGTGCCGGCGCGTGGCCGGGGGAAGGCCCGTATGGGAGTACGCCGCCGATGTCGTCTTCGTGTCGTCGACCAGAGCCGTCCAGGTCACTCCCCCGGTCGTGGAGACCTCGATGCGGTAGCCGGTGACCGGAGCACCCCCGTCTTCGTCCGGTTCCGTCCAGGCCAGGTCGATCCGGGAGACTCCGTTGGCCGTCGCCGCCAGGCCGGTGGGTGCGCCGGGGACGGCGGCATCGGTCGTCGCGTGCGCGACATTCGAATGATCCACGCTCACGCCCGCCACGTTGATCGCGAAGACCCGGTAGTGCCTGGCGGTGCCCGGCTTGAGGCCAGCTTGCGTGTAGGTGGTCCCGGCGTTCCCGGTGTTGGAGGACAGCACGGTCCATGTGGCCGCGCTGTCGGCCGAAACCTCGATCCTGTAGCCGGTCACCTGCGCGCCACCGTCATAGACGGGAGCCGTCCACGACAGGTCGATGCGTGTCTGGCCGTCGGCCGCCGCGGCCAGGCCGGTCGGCGCATCCGGAACGGTCGGGTCGGTGGTGGCCGAAGCCTCGTCGGACGGCTCCCCGGTTCCCGCCGCGCTGATCGCCGATACGCGGTAGTGCCGAGTGGTGCCGGGCTCCAGCCCGGTGTGCGAATACTCGGTGGCGTCGGAGTTGGTGTCGCTCCTCAGATCCCGCCACGTGGTGCCGTTGCCGGAGACCTCGATCCTGTAGCCGGTGATGTCGGTGCCGCCATCGTCAGCCGGGGCGGTCCAGGACAGGTCGATCCGCGATGTCCCGTTCGCCACCGCGGTCAACGCCGTCGGCGCATCCGGAACCGCGGGGGCGGTGGTTGCGCTGTCCACGTTCGAATGCTCACCCACCCCGACCGAGTTGATCGCGGCAACCCGGTAGTGCCGGGTCGTGCCCGGATCCAGACCCGTGTCGGCGTATCGGGTGCGTGTCGAACCCGTGTTGGACCTCAGCGTGGACCACGCGGCACCCCCGTTCGTCGAAAACTGTATCCGGTAGCCGGTAACCGCGGCACCGCCATCGTCATCGGGCGGCGACCAGTCGAGATCGATCCGGGTCTTGCCGCTCGCTTCGGCCGCCAGGTCCGTGGGCGGACCCGGTTCGTCCGCGTCCGTGGTGGCTTGGGCGACATTGGACGACACACTCCTCCCCCACTCGTTGATCGCGAAAGCTCGATAGTGCCTTGTCTCGCCGGCGCTCAGGCCCGTGTGCCGATAGCTGGCCGCCTTTGACCTCGTGTTCTCCTCGAGCACGCTCCAGTCGGAGTCCGCATTCTCCGACACCTCGATCCGGTAGCCCGTGATCGGCGAACCGCCATCGTCGGACGGCTCCGTCCAGGAAAGGTCGATCTGCGCCTCGCCGTTCGGGGTGGCGATCAGATCGGTGGGACGGGACGGGACATCGAAGGTCGTCGCGCCAGCCACGCTCGAAGGGGAGCCGACGCCAGTCGAATTGATCGCGGAAACCCTGTAATGTCGCTCGGAACCGGGGTCCAGTTCGGTATGGGAGTAGTTGGTCCTGGTGTTTTTCGTGTTGGCCACCAGATCGTCCCACGAACTCCCGTCGGTCGACACCTCCATCCTGTACCCCGTGATGGCGGAGCCGCCGTGATGAGACGGAACCGTCCAGGAAAGGTAGATCTCCGACGTGTCCCGGGCGGCCGCAGTGAGCCCGGTCGGAGGGCCGGGCACATCCCCCTCGGTGGTTGCGCTCACGATGTTGGACGGGGGCCCGGCGCCCGCGCCGTTGATGGCGAAGACCCGATAGTGGCGGGTCGTCCCGGGATCAAGTCCCGAGTGCCTGTAGGCGGCCGCAGTGTCCTGGGTGTCGGCCACCCGGACGGTCCAGGTCGAGGCGGAGTCGCTCGACACCTCGATCCGGTAGCCCGTGACCTTGCTGGTCCCGGTGTCGGCGGGTGCCGTCCACGACAGATCGATGGCCGTCTTGCCGGCGGCCGCCGCTTCGAGGCCGGTGGGAGGGCCGGGTTCACCGGCTTTCGTGGTCGCGCTGACAACCCCCGAGCCTGGACCCTGGCCCACCTTGTTGATCGCCCACACCCGGTA
Organism: Longimicrobiales bacterium; assembly: GCA_965204275.1. GTDB lineage: Bacteria > Gemmatimonadota > Gemmatimonadetes > Longimicrobiales > Gaopeijiaceae > Bin94. The sequence continues at coordinate 8,280 of CBDBEC010000002.1, read as the reverse complement.
GTGCCAGGTCTCACCGGACTCGAGGCCCCCGTGTGTGTATTCGGTTGTGGTGTCCCTCTCTTCACCGTCCTGCAGGATCTGCCAGGAGGCCTCCCCGTCGTCCGACGCCTCGATCCGGTAGCTGGTGACCGGCGTGCCGCCGGTGTCCGAAGGTACGATCCAATCCAGCTTGATGGTGGCGGAATCGAGCGCCGTGGCGGTCAGGTTGCGGACTGATCCGGGTCGGCGGATCTTCCTGAGGTTTTCGACCACATGGTCTTCGAGGGCTCCCGCCTCATTGCCTCGTGCGTCTTGGACCGGGTCGTTTCCCGGAGGGTCATAGTCGATCTCGACGCTGTCCCCGGGGTCGATCGCATCGTCCTGTTCCAGCAGCACGAACACCTTGTCGGCCCGGACCCTTACGTCCCTGACCCTGCGGGTCCCCTTTTGGGTGCCGTCGTGTTCCCACGCCCTTACGATGTACGCATTCAAACCCGGTTCGTGATCCTCGTCTAGACCCTCGTCGTACTGCAGAGCGATCGTGTCCCTGCTCGCCGCAGCTCCTCCCTCCCTGAGCTTCGGCGCCTTGTTGTCCACCTCGAAGGCCAGGGTCTTTTCGACGTTCCCCTCATCGCTTTCGTTCACCGCCGCGTCCCCGGGTATCGTTACGGCGACCTTCCCCTCATGATCCCTCTCCGTCCTGATTTCGATCCAGTAGTCCGCACCCGACCCCGCCAGTTCCGAAACGATCGTGGCCCTGTCCACTTCGATCTCTTCCACGGTCAAACCGGTGACGTTCTCCGAAAACGTGATTTCGATCCGGAACTTCGCATCCAACTCCCCCTGATGCACGGTGTCCATCGTCACCGTCGGCTTGGCCGGCCCGGCCCGGTCGCGGGGGAGACCTCCCCGGGAGGCGGAACCGGGACTCGCCTCGCCGCCGGACACACGCGCTTCAGCCCGAGCCCCGACCGCGAGAAGGAGAAGCAGGGATGCCACAAAGAAGGAAACGAGGCGTCGCACCGGGAAACTCCTGTGTTGGGGGCGGGAAGGCTGCCGACCCACGCGCAAAAGACCTTACAGCCCTCAGTCCCGTATCCTCCGCGCCGGGCGGCCACACCTGTCAAAGTTACCCAGGAAGACGCGCACTGTGTACCCTCTGCCCGGTCCGTTCCTGCCAGCCTGTTCCAGTTTTCTGGACGGCGGTTGGCCGTTAGTGCTTCCGCCGCTTCGAGGATGTCCTGGCGTACCCGACGACAAGGGCGACGGAAGTTCCGTTGAGCCCCCATCGTTGGTCACGCATCACGCGCACCTCGACCATCATGCCGATCGCGGAAATGTTGAACCCCCCGCCGAAGACGTTCGATTGCGAGCCTGTCCATTCCCTGGTTTCGCGGTCCCACTCGGCTTCGGGTCTGGGAAGCGCGCGTCCCACGAGACCGAAGAGCCGGGGGCGGCCCGGGGATTCGATCGAAAAACCGGCCCGCGCCGCCACGTAGTAGTCGAGGTGCAGTTCGCCGGCGCCGGCTTCCGACTCCGACTCGACCGCTGCGAGAAACACATCCGCCCCTATGAACGGCTGGACCCCACCCTGAAACATCCGGCTTGGCTCCAACTGGAAAACGGCACTGGCCCCCAGGAGCGCGGAAGCCGGCAGCCGTGCCTCCCGCTGCGTGAACAGCAGGCCGGCGTAGGGGGTCGCCTCCCCGTTGACCTGGGGTGCGGCGGGAGGAGCGGCCACGCCCATCGACAGGGTCACGAGCGCCGCGAGACAGGCCAGATCTGGCTTCATGGCTTTCAACGGGGAACCCTCCTCGTTTGGGTCTTGCTGGACTGGCAGTCGCCGCAACGGTGCGGTCTTCACGTTAGCGCGCGCCGAGCGGGAACGCCAACCCCCCCCACCCCGAAGGCTGTATTTGTTGCGCGGAGCCGCCCCCTGAATTTCCTCGCTTCCGGAACCGAGGCCTGCCCCAGCGCGTACCAGGATTCCGCAGGCCGCACGCGTGCCTTTCGGCCCCCCTATAATTCCCCATGACACCGCCCTGCTGACCGAGGTTGGAAACTGGTACGGTCCATGGTCTTTGGATAGGGAAATGCGTCCCTGAGGCACGTTGGGAACATGGAATGAGCGTGACGCTACCGGAGCTTCGGGAGGAGGCTGCCGCCTCGGAGAAGCGGATCGTCAACGTCGGCCGCCAGGCCGGCCAGCTGAACGAAGAGCTGAAGAACCGTCCGCGAGGTGGGGACCTCCAGGGACTCGGTGAGGCTGTGGGCCGGATTGAGAGACAGATGGAAGAGTTGACGATCATCAGCGAGAATCTCGGTGCTGTTCGCGACCATGTGGGGATGTGGAATGGAACTCACCGATTTCGACTGCAGGGTCCACGAGGCTCTGGGAAGGTGCCCGAGGGCGGTGTGACCACCTACGGCCACCTCGCCGCGATGGCTGGCAGTCCCGGGGCCGGACTGGCTGTCGGCAAAGCGCTCAACGAGCTGCCGATCAACACGAAGGTGCCGTGGTGGCGGCGGGTGGTGGACCGGTCCGGCCGGATCAAGACCGGAGGCCGGACGGCGACCTGGCAGGCGTTTCTTCTCGAGTCCGAGGGCGTCCAGGTGCGGCTCGGCCGCGTGCGCAGAGGTGGGCCCGGCACCTCTGGGTCGTCGGCGGTCCGATGGACGAGAAGGCCGCCAGCATGGTATGGGAGCGTTCGAATGAAATGCCGTACACCACCGTGAGCACCCTGTTCGGTCGGGATGCCCGGGAACATCATGATCCACATGCTTGACGAACCCTATCAGAGGGATTACAAGGCCATCTATCCATGCAGGACCCCGTGCGGGGTCTTCGGCTACCTTTCTCAGGTGTGTGACAGACCGGCCCTGCAGCCTGTCCAGTGCCGCCCGGGCGGCCGGGTTCCCGGGCCGAATCGACGCCCGCGCCATATCACTCATCCTTACTCCTCGGTAGCGCGGGTTCTCACCGCCTCCACGTCAAGCGGCTTCCGGTCCTTCGGCTCCCCCTACTCGCCGGGGGACCCCCAGAAACTCCGTACCCTTCCCCTCGCTGCTCCTGCAACCCGATCATCAGCTTCCTGGACCGGATCCACGATATCCATGGATCAGTGCCGTCCCAGTCGGCTGTGAAGGTGCTGTCGGCCTCCCCTCCTCCCCCGTCCTCCTGGAAGCAGCAAGCCCGGCCCGTGGCCTGGAAGATCGCCAGCGACTCCTTCACGGTCTCCCCCTCCCCGGGGGCTTCCGGACGGGCTTCACCGGGCGGAGGAGGGCATCCGCCACGTCCTGCCGGGGTGGCGTCCGGGTCCTGTTCCCTGACGGACGGGTAGCGCCGGGGGTTCCTTCCGCCGGTCCTTCGGCTCCCTACTCAACCCGGATCCTCCGCGAGATGCCAGCCGCCCTCCGCCTTGTAGACGCCCTCCCTCGTATCACGCAGATTCCTCATCGTCTGGCCCCCCGAAGCACTCGGGTACTCCGACGCCCCGAAATCATGGCCCCATTCCTCAAGGACCTGCCCGATCTCCTTCGCCCCGGCTGACCCGCCGAGAATATTGCAGGGCTGCAAGGTGAAGGTCCCAGTAGTCGGTCTTCTCGACCATCTCCTTCAGAATACGACGCGTCTCCGTGACTTGTCCGGCCTGTGCCACGAGTGCGGTAACCCGTAACCGGTCCTTCGCATTCATCCGGCCACCCCCTCACGGCCCAGGACCTTCCGAACCCTCCGGGTCACATGGGACTTCCTGGCCGGAGTCGAGCCGGGGAGGTACTGGCTCATCAGGATGATAGCGTCCTCCAGCCCGTCTCCCCTCCTCTCCAGCCTCTCCTCGATCCCTTCGAGGTCTCGTTCGGTCAAGCTCATCCGATACTCCTTTTCTCCGTGGGGAAACGGACCTGTTTTCCCGTAGAGGAAAGCCCCCGGCTGAACCGGAGAACGTGGAACTCGCCGGTGCACATGAAGGTACGGGCCTCCCCCCAGGGTTCGGACAGACGGGGGGAGGTCCAGGAGGAGGGCTCGGACCTGGCCCGTCGTGGGATCGCGCACAAGGGCAGAGGGACGGTTCTCGCAGCGAGTTTAATTTAAACCCCCGGGGCCGGAAAAAAGGGGTCACAACGGCGATCCCGGAGACCCTGGAGGGGGTCCAGGGGTAGGACGAAGGCGAACCCCCCGGCCCCTGCCCCCCCGTCCACATGATCTCCCCCATGTCGAAGCTCGCGGAGAACAAACTCCAGGCCGTCCTCTGCGGTCCCCCGTATCGTCCAGTCCCCTCTTGGCCTCGCGTGCGTGTCCGTCCCTCCCCAAAGGAGGAGGGAGGTTGAGCGTCCGGGTGGCGGCTCCCCCTTACGGGACAGCCGGTGTTGGTTGACACTGGTGCTGTACCGCAGGGCCCGCACGGGCCGCAACCCCAGGACCGGCGAGCTGGTCGAGGTTCCGCCGCGCGATGTGCCGGTGTTCAACCCCTCGAGACACCTCCGCAGCCGGGTGGACCGAGCCTGTGGCGTGTCGGAAGAGAAGAGCCGTTGGAGACCGTTCGCCAACCATAGTCCTACCACCGGGGCCACGATGCGACCCGCGCCATCGGGGCTCCCTGCCCTTGCCCGGCAGCGTGACGACCAGGCGGTCGGCAAGCGGCTGATCCGCCGCCTTCGACGCGGCGCTGAACACCCTTCCGGGACGGATCGCCGGTTCGGGGAGCGACCCCTGGAGGGCGGGGGGGCGAGGTGTGAATTTCCATCGAGGCTCGCCGACGGCGGGGTCCGGCTTCGGGACGAGGCCGCCTTTGACCCCCGCCGTCCGCCGCTGCCTGGTTTCTATCGCACCACCGCCCCGTCGGGCACCACCGTTCTCGCCGGCACGACCGCGTTCTTCGTCACCTTCGCCCGCCGGCCGACCACCACTCTGTGACCGAGTTCCGCTCCGGGGCCGATCACGCTTTCCGACGCGATGCCCGAGCGGTGGCCGACGCTCGCTCCGGCGCCGATGCGGGCGAGCCGGCCGATGGCCGTCCGGCCGCCCACCCGGGCCTCCCCCTCGACGAGCACCGCGCGTCTGAGCGTCGCCCGCCCGCCGACCTTCGCGCGTTCCCCGATGCGCACGCCGTCGCCCAGGATGGCCCTGTCGCCGACTTCGGCCCGGACGCCGACTCTCGTCCCGGTCCCGATGACGACGCGCCTTCCGACCGTCGAGCCCGGTCCGGCTTCCGAGTCCACACGGAGCACGGCCTCCTCTCCGACGGCCGCGTACTCGCCGACCTTCGCGCCCCGCCAGAGGATCGCCCGTCCGCCGATCGTCGCCCGGCCGCCGACGACCGCCCCGGGACCGATCATCGCGTCCTCGCCGACCTGGGCGGTGGGATCGATGTTCGCGGTGGGGTGAACCGTCGCCAGCGGGTGAACAGTGCGGGACACCGGGGTTCCTTTCACGCGGCGGAACGTCTTCGGGAAAGCAGGCACCGCCCCCGCCCGGCGGAACCGGACGGGGGCGGGCCTGGGGCCGCTCTCGCGGGATGCGGGAGGGGTTGGGGTCAGTTGTTGTCGTTCACCGTCACGCCGATGCTCGAGGCGCTGCTCACGTCGTCGTACACCGCGTCCTCGCCGTCGACATCCGCACTGGCGACATCGTGCACGAGCGTGAACGTCCCGGCCCGCTTCGCCGTGACCGTGAGGGGCAGTCCAGCCTCAAAGTTGGTAGCGGTCAGTGCCACCTCTCCGTTGTCGGTGACGGAGAAGTTCCTCGAGTTGTAGATCAGGGTCACCGTCACGGTCTCGTCGTCGTCCGGCGCCTGGGTCAGGGCGATGAAGTACGTGAACGACGAGTCCTTGGCCAGCGTCACCTCCGTCGTGCCGATCACGACCGCGGCGGACTCGTCGCCGTCGACATCCATGACGACCACGCTCACGTCGCCCGGGTCCACGGCGTTGTAGCCCCCGCCCGCCGCGTCGTGGGTCAGATCGAACGTCTCGTCGGGCTCGTTTTCTTCAGTGTCGTCATCGGGCGTAACCGTCACCAGCTGTGTATCAGCCCAATTGGTGGTGGCGAACGACAGCGTGGACGGACTTACCGTCACGCTTGTCGGAGCTCCCTCCACGGAAATCGTCACGGTCTCGGCGCCCCGCGGTGCCGAAGTCAATCGCATGGAGTAAAAGCGCCCCCGGCCCTCCGCAACCTCGACCGCCGTCGCGGACAGGACCACGCCCTTGTTGTCGATCTCCGGGATCGTCACCTCGAGGGTGTCGCCCAAATCGTCGTAGTCGTCGTCGTCCACATCGCCCGTCGTATGCGCGATCTTCACCGGAGTGTTGGGCTCCGCGTCTGCATCCCTAACGGCGACCACCCTTACTATCTGCGCCTCATCCCAGTTCGTCGAGTCGAAATCCAAAGATGCAAGAGCGACATCGAGAGTGTCGAGTAGCGAAACGCTGTCGGCAGGGCTGGCGGCCAGAGTTACCGTAATCGTCCCGGTCATGTCCGGCTTTGTCGCCAACGACACCTCGTAGTCCACCGTGTCGTTTTCCTCGACCGAGAGCGTCTCGATGTCGTTGTCGTCCTTGTCCTTCAGCACGATCCCGGCCACGGGCGCGCTCGCCCGCGACACCGTGACGGTGTACGTCTTCTCCGTATCCCCGTCCTCGGCGGTGACGGTGATTTCGACCTCGGTCTCCGATCCCGCCGCTCCGAGGGAGGCCGTGTGCGGGCTTGCGGGGCTCGCGCTCGCGTTGTCGTCGGTCGTCGCGAACGTGAACACGACCTCGGCGTCATCGTGGGCCGCGTCGAGCGCGTACGCCGTCGTCGCCGAAGCGAAGGCCGGGCTCAGCGTCCCCGAAGCATCCTCGGCCAGACTCTTCAGCGTGGCGTCGGTCCCGGCCGCCGGCCTCGTCACCGTGACGGTGTAGACCGCCTCCTCCCCGCTCTCCGTGACGGTGGCCGTGATCTCGGTTTCGCCCACCCTCAGATAGACCTGGTGGCCGTCCTCCTGGTCGTCCACGTCGCGGGGCTCGATCACCACGGTCGCGCCGTCGTCCCTCGGTACCGCCCTGACCGTGGTTCGGGCGGCCTGTCTGCCCACGCTGGCCGTATAGTCCAGCGTGTTGTAGTCGAACGCGGGCGCCAGGGTCCCCGGGTTCAGTTTCAGGCTGTCCAGCCTGACCTCGGCCGGTACTCTCGCCCGCCTCACCGTGACGGTGTAGGTCTTCTCCGTATCCCCGTCCTCGGCGGTGACGGTGACCTCGAAGTCCGTCGAGCTGCCCGCCTTGCCCAGATCAAGCGTGTCGGGGGAGGTGCGGTCCGTGGTCGCTTCGTTGCTGGCGGGCGCGAACGTGAACTCGACCTCGCCGACACCGTGGCCCACGTCGACCGTGTACTCCTCCGTCCCGGGATCAAAGGCCGGAGCCAGCTTCCCCTCGCCCGGAACCAGGCTCTTCAGCGTGGCGTCGTCCTCCGCCGGCGCTTCCGCCCGGTTCACCGTGACGGTGTAGGTCTTCTCCGTCTCGTCGTCCTCGGCGGTGACGGTGACCTCGAAGTCCGTCGAACTGCCCGCGTCCCCCAGTTCGAGCGTGTGGGGGGAGGTGCGGTCCATGGACGCTTCGCTGCTGCTGGGTGCGAACGTGAACTCGACCTCTTCGACATCGTATTCCACGCCGACCGTGTAGTCATCCGTCTCCGGATCAAAGGCCGGAGCCAGCTTCCCCTCGTCCGGAACCAGGCTCTTCAGCGTGGCGTCGTCGCTTGCCGGGGGAGCCTTCCTCGTCACGGTGACGGTGTACGTCTCCGTGTCCGTCTCGTCCTCGGAGGTGACCTCGATCGTGATATCGTTTTCACCCACATCCAGGTCGACCTGGTGGCCGGCGGCGTCGGCGTCCGCGTCGGCGGGGGTGATCTCCACCTCCGCGTCGCTGTTCAACGGCAACGCCCTGACCGTGACCTCGGAGGTGTCGTTGTTCACCTCGGCATCATAGCTCGTGTGATCCGAATCGAAGTCGGGGTCCAGGGCCCCCCTGGGACTCAGAGACAGACTCCTCAGCCTGGCGTCGCCCGCGTGCCCCGGCCTGACGACGGCCAGGTGGTACTCCTTCGCCCTGCCGTCCTCGGAGTTGACGTTGACCGTGTAGCTGCTTTCGCTGTCCGACGACCTGCGCTGCAGCCGGTAGCGGGTGCCGCTGCACACGTCGTCGTCCCCGTCGGCGCGCGCGTCCACCTCCTCGCCGGCGTGGTCCTCGACCATCACGGACTGCGCGCAGTGCTGGTTCTTGCTCCTCTGGGAGCCCAGGACCTCCAGGGCGAAACGCACGTAG